>OZ241976.1:947500-4774547 GCA_965204205.1 uncultured Binatia bacterium (SeqCode)
TTTCGCGGTGCGCTGGAGCGACCTGGCCGGGGCCTCGTCAGGCGCCCCGGTGTCCCTCGCAGTGCGAGGCGAGGTCGCCGCCGGCGGGGCGTCGCGCAAACGCGTCCTGCCAGGAACCGCCATCAGGATCATGACCGGGGCTCCGGTTCCGGCCGGTGCCGACACCATCGTCCGGGTCGAATACACCGAGGCACGCGGCGACCGCGTCACCGTGTCCCGGACCGATGGCAAGGGCAGTCATATCCGCCCGGCGGGGGAAGACATCCGCAAGGGTCAACGGATCCTCGAACGCGGAAGGCTTCTGGGGGCGGCGGACATCGGACTCATGGCGTCCATCGGCAAGGGGACTGTCGCGGTGCGCCGGCGTCCCGTGGTGGCCATCATCGCCACCGGCGACGAGCTCATCGGCGTCGACGACAAGCCGGTGCGGGGAAAGGTCGTCAACAGCAACGGCTACACCCTGTCCTCGGCGGTACGGGAGCTCGGCGCCGTGGCCAAATCCTTCGGCATCGTCCGCGACAACCGCGGACGCTTGGCAAGTGTCTTCACAAAGGCGTTGAGCTGCGACGCGTTGATCACCTCCGGCGGCGTGTCCGTGGGTGACTACGACTACGTCAAGGACGCCCTCGGCGATGCCGGCATGCGCATGCTGTTCTGGAAGGTCGCGCAGCGGCCCGGGCATCCGATGGCCTTCGGGCGTGTGGGCCCGAGGCCGGTGTTCGGACTGCCCGGCAACCCGGTCTCCTCGCTGGTGTCGTTCATTCTCTACGTCCGTCCGGCCTTGCTCAAGATGATGGGCCACCAGAGACTCTTCATGCCCGTCGTGCGCGCGAAGATGGCCCATGACATCAAGACGGCGCGCGGCCTCAAGGAATTCGTGCGCTGCCGCATCGAGGAGCACAACGGGCGTTTTCTGGCGTCGAGCACGGGTACTCAAAGCTCCGGCGTATTGCGCTCGTTGTCGTTGGCCGAGGGACTCATCGTCGCGCGCGAGGACCAGACGGTGCTGCGCAGGGGCAGCCACGCCCCCACGATCCTGCTCGATCACCGTCAGCGTTGGCTGCAAGAGGAGATGGGGTTCTGAGCGGAAGCTACAGGGTCGGCCAAGGCTTCGATATACACCGCCTCGTTCCCGGGCGGGAACTCATCCTCGGCGGCGTCCGGATTCCTCATGAAACCGGCCTGTCGGGCCACTCCGACGCCGACGTGCTGCTCCACGCGCTGATGAACGCCCTGCTTGGCGCCATCGGCAAGGGCGACATCGGAACCCATTTCCCCGACACCGATCCGGTTTTCGGAGGAGCTTCGAGCGCGAGCCTCCTCGCTCATGTGCTCGAGCTCATGTGCGAGGAAGGTTTCGGTATCGTCAACGCCGATGTCACCGTCATCGCCGAGCGTCCGCGCCTGGCGCCGCATTTCGGCGCCATCGGAACGCGCCTGGCCGAGCTTCTGAAAGTGTCCGAGGCGGCCGTCAACGTGAAGGCCGGCACCATGGAGGGCCTGGGCTCCATCGGCGAGGGTAGGGCCATGGCCGCCATAGCCGTCGTCTTGCTTGAGGCCACGTAGCCCTTGAGGTAAGGCTGCTGATCCGCGAGGAAACCGACGACGGACCGGTCAATCCGCTTCCCGCGGTTACGGAACGTCCAGGCCGAAGGCGCTGTTGGCCTCTGGTGCGCGGAACATCCGTCTGGCCGAATGACCCACGCCGGCTGCGATTACCATCCTCCAGTTGAACTCCCAACCCTTCTCACGGGCTATTTCCCGGGCGGCGTTGAACGTGTTACGGCCGCGTTCCAAGCGGTTCGCCCCTTGCCGCACGGCGCCTGGCGTCTGGGTGAGGAGCCTGGAGCCCGTGTCCCTTGACCCGAGGTAGATCGTCACCGGTTGTTTCAGATAGCTCTTGAGCGCGACAGCGGCGTCCGGGAACGCCCCGAAGCCGTAGGGGACATCCTCGCCGAGTGACGGCCAAACGTGGGTGGAGGGATTGGCGACGACGAATCGGCGCACTCCACCGGGCGCTGCGTAGGCGGCCACGCGGGAAACGAACTGGCCGCCTGCGGAGTGGCCAAACAAGTATATCGGCTTGTCGGGTCCGCCTTCCCGTGAGAGCGCCCATTGCGCAAGATCTTTTACGAGGGAGACGGTCCACTCGTTTCGCCACCGGATCGTCCCTCGACGGACCACGCCGCCACGGTGATACGCCCAACTCCGGAATCGTTCACGATCGAAGTGTGGTGCATAGACGGCTAGGCAGGATGCGTCGGCGAAGGGGCGTGCGTAGTTGCGGTAGTCGTCTGCATTCCGCGAATTCCCGTGAAAGACCAGTAATACACCTTGCGGTGCGCATCCTGCGGGACGATACGTGAAGATGTCAAACCCGTATCCACCCTGGGTGGTGGCCAGTTGTCCGCTGCCGGGCTCCGCACTGTCGACGGGTTCCGGCGGGAGAGCCGTCGTGATGAACGCGGCGACAACGAACCAGGGAAACATGCGGACGACGCCTGGAAACGTCCAGGATCGAATTATTGAATGCATTCTCGAAGACCTCCTCCGTCCCGCCTACCCGATTAGGAAAGCAGGGGCAACCGGAGAAATGGACAAGCGCCCAGCCGTCCGGTCGAGCTGATACGGTGTTGCCAACCCGGCGGCTGTCTCATAATATGCATCAACCACTGAAGACTACACCCGCCGGCGCATGCCACGCGGCGTCCGTTAAGGAGGGATCATGGCAGACGACGCAATCGAAGTTTTGTTGGAAGAAGGAAGGACCTTCCCGCCGCCGGACGAGTTCAGGCAGTCTGGAAACCTGAACGACCCCGGGGTGTGGGAAAAGGCCGACAAGGACCCGGAGGGATTCTGGGCCGAGCAGGCGCAACAGCTCGACTGGTTCAAGACCTGGGACAAGGTGCTGGAGTGGGACTGCCCGTGGGCCAAGTGGTTCATCGGCGGCAAGCTCAACGTCTCCTACAACTGCCTCGACCGGCACGTCAAAACCGCGCGCAAGAACAAGGCCGCCATCATCTGGGAGGGAGAGCCGGGTGACGAACGGGTGCTGACCTACCGCGACGTGTGGCGCGAGGTCAACAAGTTCGCCAACGTGCTCAAGGGTCTCGGGGTCCGGAAGGGCGACCGCGTGGCGCTCTACCTCGGTATGGTGCCGGAGCTCTTGATCGCCATGCACGCGTGCAACCGCATCGGCGCGGTGCACAGCGTCGTCTTCGGAGGCTTCAGCGCCGAGTCCCTGAGCGACCGCATCAACGACGCCTCGGCCAAGGTGCTGGTCACCGGCGACGGCGGTTACCGCCGGGGCGGCATCGTCCCCTTGAAGAAGAACGCCGACGAGGCCGTCGAGAGCTGTCCCTCCATCGAGAACGTGGTGGTGGTGGAGCGCGTGGGAAGCGAGTCCGGCGCGGTCATGAAGGAGGGCAGGGACCACTGGTGGCACGAGCTCATGGCCGACGCCCCGCTGTGGTGCGAGCCGGAGCAGATGGACAGCGAGGACATGCTATTCAGCCTCTACACCAGCGGCACCACGGGCAAGCCCAAGGGCATCGTCCACACTACCGCGGGCTACCTCCTCGGCGTCTACCTCGCCAACAAGTGGGTCTTCGACATGAAGGAGGACGACGTCTTCTGGTGCGCCGCCGACATCGGCTGGGTCACCGGCCACACCCACATCGTCTACGGCCCCATGGCCAACGGCGTGACCCAGGTGATGTACGAAGGCACCCCCGACTGGCCGGACAAGGACCGCCTGTGGCGCATGGTGGAAAAGTACGGCGTGACCATCTTCCACACCGCGCCCACGGCCATCCGCACCTTCATGCGCTGGGGAACGGAGTTCCCGGCCGCCCACGACCTGAGCAGCCTGAGGCTGCTGGGCTCGGTGGGAGAGCCCATCAATCCCGAGGCGTGGATGTGGTACCACGAGCACATCGGCAGCCGGAAGTGCCCCATCATGGACACCTGGTGGCAGACCGAGACCGGACACCCGCTGATCACGCCGTTCCCGGCCGTGACCACGCTCAAGCCCGCTTCGGCCACCAAGCCGTTTCCCGGGGTCGAGGCCGACATCGTCGACGAGCAGGGCAACTCGGTGCCGCTGGGCGGCGGCGGCTACCTGGTGCTGAAGCGGTCGTGGCCGGCCATGCTGCGCACGGTGTTCAACGACCCGGACCGTTACGTGGAGACCTACTGGAGCCGGTTCCCGGGCATGTACTTCGCGGGCGACGGCGCCAAGCGCGACGAGGACGGCTACTTCTGGCTCCTGGGCCGGGTGGACGACGTCATGAACGTTTCCGGACACCGCATCAGCACTATGGAGGTGGAGAGCGCCCTTGTGGACCACCAGGCGGTGGCGGAGGCGGCGGTCATCGGCAAGCAGCACGAGGTGAAGGGACAGGGAATCTGCGCCTTCGTCTCGCTCATCGCCGGCGTCGACAACACCCCCGAGCTGGTGCAGGAGCTGCGCGCCCACGTGGCCAAGAAGATTGGGGCCATCGCGCGCCCGGACGAGCTCTACTACGCCGCGGAGCTGCCGAAGACCCGGAGCGGCAAGATCATGCGCCGGCTGCTGCGCGACATCGCCGACGGCAAGGCATTGGGGGATACCACGACGTTGGCCGATCCGGCGGTGGTGGCCCAGTTGAAGGAGCAGTACGAGGACGAGTGAGGCGCCCCACCGACCCCCTCTCCCTCTGGGAGAGGGTTGGGGTGAGGGTACCCGGAGCAGACACAGTGCCGGTACACGAGAGAGACAGGGCTGCCGGGCGGCCCTCACCCGGCCTTCGGCCACCCTCTCCCAGAGGGAGAGGGGTTGTGTTTGACTACTCTGACAGACTCCCAGCCGTGTGCATCACCCGAAGACCCTGAAGTACATGTCGGCGAGGGAAGGTTCCATGACCGCGGCGTCCTGCATTTCCTTTTCGATCGCGGGGCGTAGCGGTTCGTAGAGACGGCTCACTTCCGCCAGAACCTCGGCCTCGTCCATCTTCGTCAGCCAGCCGCCTTCCACCACCACCTCTCCGTTCACCAGCACGGTATCCACGGAGCTGCCGTTCTCGCAGAACACTAGTTGGGTCACGACATCGTTCAACGGCGTGAACGCGGGCGTGTCGCGCTTCAGCAGGACGATGTCGGCGAGGCGGCCGGGTTCCAGCACGCCGCAGTCCAGGCCGAAGGCGCGCGCGCCCCAGCGGGTGGTCATGGACAGGGCCTGCCGGGCGGTGATCCAGTGGTTGAAGTCGTGGTCGCGGGTGTTGTGGATCAGGGCGGCCAGGCGCATGGCGTCGAACATGTTCTGGCTGTCGTTGGAGCAGGCGCCGTCGGCGCCCAGGGCCACGCGGCCGCCCGCGGCCAGGAAATGGGGAATCGGCGCCAGGCCGCTCCCCAGCCGCAAGTTGCTGGCGGGGTTGTGCACCGGCGTCGCGCCCCTTTCCACGATGATCTCCACGTCCTCCGGCTCGATCCACAACGAATGGGCGGTGGACAGGTTGGGCCTGACCACGCCCAGGTCGTCCAGGTGCTTCAGCAGGGTGGTCCCGTAGAGCCTTGGCCCCATGAGCGACTGGGACTTGGTCTCGGCTAGATGGATGTGCAGCGGGAGGCCGCGCTGTTCCGAGATGGCGGCGACGCCCTGAAGCAGCTCATCGGTGCAGCGTTGCACCGCGGAGGGCCCGGGGCAGCAGGTGGTCAAACGGTCGGGGTCGTGCAGTTCGTCGATGAAGGCCTCGATCTCATTCAGCCAGCCTTGGGTATCCTTGGTTTCCGCGCTGGTCATCCGGCTCACTTCGTCGCTGGTCTCTCCCTTGGGCGCTTCGATGGGGATAGTGGCCTCGTAAGGCCGGTCCGTAACGGTCAGGGCCACCACGTGGCGCAACCCCAGGTCGCGCATGGCGCGAATGGCCTCGCCGGCGCCGGTATAGCGGCTGTCCTGGTTGCCGAAGAAGTGGTCCATGTTGGTCGTGCATCCGGTCTTGAGCATTTCCATGGCCCCCAACAGGGCGCTGATGTAGAACATTTCATCGCCGCAGGCGCGCAGGGCGGCGCGCCAGTACGCGCGCCAGATCTCCAGCGGGCGCGCCGGCATCAGGCCGCGGAAGATGTTGGCCGGGGAATGGTTGTGAGCGTCGACGAGTCCCGGAATGGCGATGAAGCGGCTTCCGTCGATGACCCGGTCGCCGTCCTGGCGGGGGCAGCCGTCGGCCGGCCCCACGTACTCCAGGCGGTTGCCGTTGACCACCACGGCCCCGTCCTCGATCACCTGGTCTCGATCGTTCATGGTCACGATCAACGCATGCTCGATCCGTTGTCTCATGGAAACTGCCTCTCGGTTCATGACCCGCCCCCGCAACCACCGAGACCGCCTTGATCTGCGGGAACGATGTCGGGGTCTGTGAGCACGCGGTCCGAAACCTCGACCCGTTCGTCGCGGGAGTAACGCTTCGGCGACTGCCACGATCCGTCGGGCATGGTCCCGGTCCACACTAGAGAGCCTGAATGAAGCCGCGTAGCATCTCGTTGAAGATCTCCGGCTGCTCGCGGAACGAATGGTGCCCCGCGCGGTTGATGATCTGGAGTTGGCAGCGCGGTTCGGTGGCGGCGATCAGGTCGAACAGCGCATAACCCTGTTCCAGCGGCGCCGTCGGGTCGTTGCGGCCCCAGATGATCTGGGTCGGCTTCCCCATGCCGCGGTCGCGGATCCAGGCGAACATCTCCGACTTGTCCTTTGCCAGCCCCGGCAGGAACATCCTGGTCCTGAGTCCCTCATCTTCCATCTTCCGGACGGATTCCTGAAACTTGGGCAGGTTCGCCACCTCCACCGCCGCGTCGAGAAAGGCTTCGTCGATGTGGTGCGGGCTGTAGGAGTAGTGCTCGTAGACCCATTTCTGGCACTCGCGGCCGAGCCGAGGCCGGGGCGCGCCGGCATGCACGACGTCGTTGAGGCCGCGCCCGGGCGCGCAGGTGTTGCTGTCGATAATCGTGCAGGACGCGACCAGATCGGGCTGCTCCAGCGTCACGCGGCAGACCAGATAGCCGCCACGCGAATGACCCGCGAGATGGACATCGGAGAGCCCCAGTGTGCGGATGAAGGCATTGGCGTGCTGGACCACGGCGTTCATCGTGTAATCGTCGTTCGCGGGGTTGTCGGTGTGGCCCTGTCCGAGCTTGTCGAACGCGACGACGTGGAAGTGCCGGGCTAGCGCGTCGAAGTTCCTGTTCCAGACGATGGCGCTCGATGCCGCCTCGTCGGACCCGAAATTTCCGCCATACACCAGGACGAGGGGAGGGCCGGAGCCCGCTTCGAAATAACGTGTGCGGATTCCGTCGACATCCGCCCATTTGGCATCGGTCATAGGCATGGTCATGTCTCCCTGGAGACGGTGGCCATCGTCAGTTCAGGCTGGAGATGAACCCGTGGACGATCCCGTTGAAACGTTCCGGATGCTCGCGGAACGGAAAGTGCCCGGCCCGGTTGATGATGTGGAAATAGGCCTGCCGTTCGCCGGCGGCGATCATTTCGTAAAGCGGAATGCCCTGTCGCAGGGGCGCGGTGGGGTCGTTGTAGCCCCACACCACCTGGGTCGGCCGCTTCATCTTCCGGTCCTGAATCCAGCGCAGGGTCTCCGCCTTCTGACGCGCCAACTCGGGCAGGAAGAGGGTCCCCTTGAGGCCCTCGTCCTCCATCTTCCGGACCGCTTCCCGCGTCTTGGGAAGCCGGCCGACTTCGACCACGGCATCGAGCCAGCCATCGGTGAGGTGGTCGGGGGAGTAGGAGTATTTCTCGTATGTCCAGCGCTGGCACTCGCGGCTGAGCGGCTCGTGGGGCGGCTGGGCATGAACGATCTCGTTGAGCCCGACGCCGGGGCCGAGGGTGCCGGAGTCGACGATGGTGCAGGAGCGAACGAGTTCCGGGAATTCGAGCGTCAGCCGCGTTACCAGGTAGCCTCCCCGCGAATGCCCGACCAGATGGACATTGGACAGACCGACGGTATCGATGAAGGCCGCGGCGTGATGGACGACCGCGTTTATGGTGTAGTCGTCGTTGATCGGGTTGCCGGTTTGGCCCTGTCCGAGCTTGTCCGGCGCTACCACATGATGGTTCGCCGCCAGACCGTCGAAGTTGCGGTCCCAGGCGATCGCGCAGTTCGAACCGTCCGTGGAACCGAAATTCCCGCCATAGAAGAGCACCACGGTCTCGCCCTCACCGGCCTCGAAATAGCGCGTGTCGACACCGCCCACCTTGGTCCATTTGGGGTCGTTCATCGGCATCTTCAGTCTCCTTTTCCGTCCGTTCCGAACACATGGCAGGCAATCTCGCCCATTCCGCCATAGCCGTGGATCGATTTCAACAGACCCACCCAACCGCCCGCGCCCGGTCACATGGCCACCCGGCGCATGCCCAGGCCGAGCAGCAGCACGATGATTCCCAGGATCACGTTGGCCGTCAAGAGACACGTCCAGGGGTGCCGGCGGTCGCCGGGGTGTTCCAGAAAGTCGTGATAGCGGAACGCCTGGAGCCCGTGGTTGACAGCCATCACCGCCGTCAGAATGGCTTTCACCACGAGCAACAGGAAGGCGCCCGATCCGGGCGTGACCTGCGCGGAGGCTCCCGGAAGGAAAATGCCACCCAGGCCCGACAGCACGGCCACCGGCGCCACGGCGACGACGACGGCGTTCAAGGCCCGTCCGGCCCGGCGCAGCGTACTCGCCTGCTCGGTTGGCGGCAACGTGCGGCTCGCGGGCAATAGCATACCCAAGAAAAGCACGTTGGCACCGAGCCAAACGCTGAAGGACAGGATGTGGAGCCAGGGTACGAGAGGCTGCAAGTGTGTACTTCCTTCCGATGCGCATGAACCTCCGAATTCCCGGAGGTTTATATCCGACCGGGCCGGTTGCCGCCAGTATCCTGTCGCACCGGGTTCCCGTGCCGGCACGGGCCGCTTCTTCCTGGATGCGCGCCTTCTTCCAGCCCTGCCCGGCGCACCGATGGGTACGAGGTCCGGCCGGCCGTGCCGCCTTGATACGCCAAGGCACTTGTGTTAGCAAAGAGCGAATTCCACGAGGGAGGCTCCTGACTTGCCATGATGCGCTGGTTGCCCGAGAACGTGTCTACCTATGGTGGTCAGATCGACTACCTGTTCTATCTCATCTACTACATCACCGCCGCCGCCCTGATCCTGGTCACGGTCGTGATGGTGGCCTTCCTCATCATGTATCGCCAGAGGGAAGGCCGGAAAGCGGTCTACTCGCATGGCAACACCGCCCTGGAGGTGACCTGGACGGTGGTTCCCGCCGTGATCCTCCTCATGCTCTCCTTCATGAGCATCTCGACGTGGGGGGAGATCAAGATCTACGCCCCTCCCGCCGAGTATGAAGTGAGGGTCGTCGGCAAGCAGTTCAACTGGGACGTGTTCCATCCCGGACCCGACGGCAAGCTCGGCACCAAGGACGACATCAAGATCGAGAACGAACTGCACGTCCCCGTGGACAAGGTCGTGCACGTCCAGCTCCAGGCGTCGGACGTCATCCACAGCTTCTTCGTGCCCCAGTTCCGGGTCAAGCAGGACGCCGTCCCCGGACGGAACATCCTGGTGTGGTTCGAGGTCACCAAGCCCGGGAAATACGAGCTTCCCTGCGCCGAGCTGTGCGGCTTCGGGCACTCGGGCATGCTCGGTTGGGTGTTCGCCCACACGCCGGAAGACTACGAGAAATTCCTCAAGGAAAACCAGAATCAGAGCTGAACCCGCCGATTCGCGGACGGCCTCCAGCGAGAGCGCGTCCGCGAAAGCGGAGGAGGAACATCAAGGATGAGCGAAGCAGCGGCACACGCCGATCACGCAGCCCACGAGCCCGCGGGCTTCTGGTCACACTATGTCTTCTCGACCGATCACAAGATGATCGGGCGGCAGTTTCTGTTCCTGGGGCTGTTCATGCTGATCATCGGCGGGATTCTCGCCATGCTGATCCGCTGGCAGCTCGCGTGGCCGGAAACCGAGGTGCCGGGGCTCGGCTGGGTGCCGGAGCCCACCATGTACGAAGGGATCATCCCGCCGAGCACCTACAACATGCTGTTCACCATGCACGCCACCATCATGATCTTCTTCGTGGTGATGCCCATCATGGTCGGCGGCTTCGGCAACTTCCTGATCCCCATCATGATCGGCGCCAAGGACATGGCGTTCCCGCTGCTCAACATGCTGTCCTTCTGGGTGGGAGCGGTAGCCGGTGTCCTGATGGTCGCGAGTTTCTTCGTCGTCGGCGGCGCTGCCTCCGGGGGATGGACCTCTTACACTCCGCTCACCGGAGCAGCGGTGTATACAGGAGTCAACTGGGGCATCAACCTGTGGGTCCTGAGCCTGTTCGTGCTGGCCTTCTCCTCGCTCATGGGTTCCATCAACTACATCACGACCCTCATCAACATGAGGGCGCCGGGCATGACCTATTTCCGCCTGCCGCTGTCCATTTGGTCCCTGTTCGTCACCGCGATCCTGCTGCTGCTGGCGCTGCCGGTTCTCACCGCGGCCCTGGGCATGCTGTTTTTCGACCGCGTCTTCGCCACCAACTTCTTCCTGCCCGCGGGCGGGATGCCGCTCCTCTGGCAGCACCTGTTCTGGTTCTTCGGCCATCCCGAGGTCTACATCCTGGTGCTGCCCGCCATGGGCGTGACCTCCGACATCCTTTCGGTGTTCTCGCGCAAGCCGATCTTCGGGTACCGGGCCATGGCCTACTCCATGATCGCCATCGCCTTTCTCTCGTGGATCGTATGGGGCCACCACATGTTCGTCAGCGGCATGAACCCGCTGCTGGGAACCGCCTTCATGTTAACCACCATGGTGATCGCGGTGCCGTCGGCCATCAAGACATTCAACTGGCTGGGCACTCTGTGGGGCGGCTCCATCCGCTTCACGGTGCCTCTGCTGTTCGCCATCGGCTTCGTCTCCAACTTCGTCATCGGCGGCCTGAGCGGCGTCTTCATGGCGTCGACCCCGGTGGACATCTTCATCCACGACACCTACTTCATCGTCGCGCACTTCCACTACGTGGTGGCCGGCATCATCTTCGCCATGTTCGCCGCCATCTACTTCTGGTTCCCGAAGATGTTCGGGCGCATGACCAACCATACCTGGGGGGTGGTGCACTTCATCGGCACCTACGTGTTCTTCAACCTGACCTTCTTCCCCATGCACTTCCTGGGGGTGGGCGGCCACATGCGGCGCATCTACAACCCCGAGCAGTACGAGTACCTGGCGCAGTTCGGAGACATGAACGTGTTCATCACCATCAGCGCGTTCTGTCTCGCGGCGTCCCAGATACCCTTCGTCGTGAACTTCATCTACAGCCTCTTCGCCGGCGAGAAGGCACCGGAGAACCCCTGGGAGGCCAATACCCTGGAGTGGATGGCTCCGTCGCCGCCGCCCCACGGGAACTTCGCGACCACGCCGCACGTCTACCGCGGCCCGTACGAGTACAGCTCTCCGGAGGTTGAGGAAGACTGGCTGCCCCAGACCCGGCCGCTGGGGGCCGCCGCGGCCACGGGCCACTAGGGTAAACGGGGATGGCCAACGCCTGGCTCCATCGGTTGGCGCTGACCACCGCCGGGACCACCCTGTTCCTGTTGTTCGTGGGCGCCCTGGTCACGAGCAAGGGCGTGGGCCTCGCGGTGCCGGACTGGCCCACCACGTTCGGACACAACATGTTCCTGTTTCCCTGGGCGGAAATGGTGGGCGGCGTGTTCTACGAGCACAGCCACCGGCTGGTGGCGTCCGGCGTCGGCTTTCTTACCCTGGTGCTGGCGGTGTGCCTGTTGGTGAAGGAGCTTCGCGCCTGGGTGCGTTGGCTGGGCGTCGTGGCGTTGCTGCTGGTGACGGTTCAGGGCGTCGTCGGCGGGCTTCGAGTGGTGTTGTTGGAAACGGATTTCGCCATCGTTCACGCGGCGCTGGCGCAGGTGTTCTTCGGCCTCATCGTGGCCATGGCGCTGTTCACGTCGCGGTCCTGGCAGGGGTTCCGGCCGACATCCGTAGCCAGCGGCTGGACGACGTTCCGGTGGGCCTGTCTCACCGCCACGCTGCTGATCTACGCGCAGAGCCTGCTGGGGGCGATCATCCGGCACACCGGCGAGGCCCTGGCGCTGCACGTGGTGATCGCGCTGGTGGTGGCGGTCCAGACCGGTCTGCTGGTGTTGAAGGCGCTACAGCTCAGTAACGATCTGCCGGTGTTCCGGACCCCTTCCATGTACCTGGGACTGCTCCTGGTGCTTCAGCTCGCGCTGGGCGTCGGGTCCTACATGGTCCGCTCCCTCTACTTCGGAGTGGACTGGCAGCAGGCCCTGATCGTTGCCGTGACCACGGCTCACGTGGTGGTCGGCGCACTCTTGTTCGCGATGAGCGTGGTGGTGACGTCATGGGCGTTCCGGTTGCTCGGCCCGGCCCGCCTTCCGGTGGTGGACGGGACCGTTCCCGCGAGGTCCGCGGCATGACGTTGCGAACCGAGACATACGCGGTCGGCTCGACCCACGGCCGGAAGCTGCTCGACTACGTCGAGCTCACCAAGCCGAGGCTCGTGCTGATGGTCCTGCTGACCACCCTGGTGGGCTTCTACATGGGCTCGGAGCCGGTGCCGCACTACCTCGTGTTGTTGCATACGCTCCTCGGGACCGCCCTTGCGGCGGGCGGGACCCTGGCCCTCAATCAGTCCCTCGAACGCGACCTCGACGCCGTCATGAAACGCACCCGGCACCGGCCGATCCCCGAAGGCCGGGTCCAGCCGGTGGAGTGCGTACTGTTCGGAAGCATTCTGGTGGTTTCCGGGCTGGTCTTGCTGGTGGTGGCGGTGAATGTCCTCAGCGCGCTCCTGACCGCGATCATCGCCGTGACCTACCTGTTCCTCTATACGCCGTTCAAGCAGAAGTCGTCCCTGTGCAGCCTCATCGGCGCCGTCCCCGGGGCCCTGCCTCCGGTGGTCGGCTGGACGGCCGCGCAGGGAACGCTGGGCCTCGAGGCCGGGATCCTGTTCGGGATACTCTACCTGTGGCAGATCCCCCACAACCTGGCCATCGCCCGGCTCTATCGCGACGATTTCCAGTGCGCGGGCATCCGCTTCCTGCCGGTGCTGGACAAGGAGGGGAGAAGCACGGGCCGGCAGGCGGTGAGCCACTGCCTGGCGTTGCTGGTGGTGAGCCTGATGCCCACGCTCACCGGTTTCGCGGGCGAGATCTACTACTTCGCGGCGATCCTGCTGGGGGCGGCATTCCTGGTCTACGCGGTGCGGCTTGCGGCCCTGAGGTCGGTTGCCAGCGCGCGGCACCTGCTGTTCGCGTCGCTGTTCTACCTGCCGCTGCTGTTTGTCGCCATGGCCCTGGACCGGATACCGATCTAGCGGCCTGTAGCTGATTATGGAATCGACGGTGGACAGCCGGAATCGAAGGAGAAACAGCCGCCTGGGCCTGGTGATCGGCGCGGTGGCGGTCAGCTACATCGTGGCGACGGTGATCTTTCTTGTCGTGTACTGACGGATGACGATGATGGCGAGCCAGGCGACTGCAAGGGTATTGAGCGGCGACGGCGCGGAGACGCTGGCGCCGGCTTCCGCCTTCGGCGGAGGTCCGCCGCCGCCGACCCGCCCGGAGCCGGCGATCAGCAACGCGAGACTGGGGCTGATGATGTTCATCGGCGCGGAGGTGATGTTCTTCGCCGGCCTCATCGGCGCGTTCCTGGTCTTGCGGCTGAGCAGCGAGGTGTGGCCGCCGCCCTCGCAGCCGCGGTTGCCGGTATGGATCACCGGGTTCAATACGCTGGTGCTGCTATCCAGCGCCTTTACCATGCAACGGGCTTTGTCGGCGGCCCGGCTGCGCGACCAGGTCGGGCTTTCCGGCTGGCTGCTGGTGACCGGTTTTCTGGGGGCGTTCTTTCTCTGCATCCAGGGATACGAATGGGTGCGCTTGATCGGGTTCGGGCTGACCATGTGGAGCGGCCTGTACGGCTCCACCTTCTACGCGCTCATCGGATTGCACGGCCTCCATGTGATTGGAGCGCTGGTATGGGTCGGCGTGGTGTGGCTGCTGGCGCGGCAGGGGCGCTATGGCGCGGGCCGCACGGTGGGCGTTGAGATTTGTACGATGTACTGGACGTTCGTGGTGGCGCTATGGCCGGTGCTCTACGGACTGATTTACCTGTACTGAGAGTAGGCGCATGGGCAGGGCTTCGACGGACAACCGGCTCGTGACGTGGACGGCGGGGATGACGACCGCAACGGGTTTCGCGCCTTGGCCCCGACCGGGGTTCACGGCGGAGACCGAGCGGGTGGTGGAGGCCTTTAACTGGACCGTCGTGTTCCTGATGGCCATGCCCTACGCCACCCTGGCGTGTTGCGTGGGCTGGATCGTCTATCGCTACACACGCGCGCACAAGGCGCGCGAGGACAGGCAGGCCCGGCTTCATATCGTCAAAAAGGAGAATGCTAGATGAGCGAGGCAGCGACGTTACATCGAGATCCCGCGGAGTCTCCGCTGACCCCCGAAAGCTGGGGGAAGCTGGGCATGTGGATCTTCCTCTGCGGCGACGCGATGACCTTCGGGACCCTCATCGTGACCTTCGGCATCATGCGCATCGCCGCGGACAACTGGCCGGTGCCGGCGGAAGTGCTCGGCATCAACCTGACCGCCGCCATGACGTTCCTGCTGATCTGCAGCAGCGTCACCATGGTGCTGGCCCTTTCCGGCATCAAGCGCGGGAACCTGCAGGACTTCCGAAAGTTCATGCTGCTTACGATCCTCGGAGGCACCCTGTTCCTGGCGTTGCAGGCCTACGAGTGGACCCATCTCATCCATAAAGGCGTGACGATTTCCGCGAACAAGTACGGCTCGCCGGTGTTCGGCGACACCTTCTACATCATGACAGGGTTCCACGGCATGCACGTGTTCGGCGGCGTCGTCTACCTTGCGGTTATCCTGATGGGCGGCCTGAGCGGCCGCATCCACCAGGGCAACGCCTCGGTGGTGGAAATCGCCGGCCTCTACTGGCACTTCGTCGACCTCGTGTGGATTCTGATCTTTACCTTCGTCTACCTCTTGTAGGATACGGGAGACCTTCCATGGCAGATACAGCAGCAGCCCATAACGAAGCTCACGCGGAGCCCAACTATCTGGCCGTATTCGGTTGGCTCTTCGTCCTCACGGTGGTGGAGGTCGGGGTGATCTTCCTGCCGATCCCCAAGCTGATGATCGCCGCCTCACTCGTGATTCTCGCGGCGGTGAAGGCGTCGCTGGTGGCCATCTACTTCATGCATCTCAAGTTCGAGAGGGTCGTGATCTGGTGGATCGCGGTGATTCCGGTGATCCTCTGCGTCTTCCTCATATTCATGCTCGTTCCGGAACTGGCCTGACGGCGCAGCGGCGCCGCTGGCGGTGCGGGTCCGGGGCCCCTTGAGGGCGTGGTCCCGCACGCCGGCGACCCTTCCATTGATTCCCGTTACATTACTTCCCCACCTGAACGCGTTGCTCAATTCGATCAGCGCGATTCTGCTCCTCACCGGCTACCGCTTCATCCGGCAGCGGAACGTCACGGCCCACAGACGGTGCATGCTGGCCGCCCTCGGCAGTTCCGCGCTGTTCCTGGTCTCGTACCTGGTCTACCACTTCAGCGTGGGATCCGTCCGCTTCCAGGGGCAGGGCTGGATCCGGACGGTGTACTTCGCTGTGCTGGTGTCGCACACGGTTCTGGCCACGGCCATCGTGCCACTGGTGGTGATCACCGTCGTGCGTGCGCTGCGGGAACGTTTTGACAAGCACCGCGTCATCGCACGCTGGACGCTGCCGCTGTGGATCTACGTGTCGGCGACGGGCGTCGCCGTGTACTGGATGCTGTACCAGATGGACTTCTAGTGGGTTGCTACAGGCCGCCGGTGCCGGGTTACTCGCGGGGGGCGGTGTCCGGGGTCGTACCGGCCACGGAGCGGGGAGGCGTTCTGGCCCGCGGGTCGAAGCCTGCGACGGCGCGCACGGCGTCCGCCACGCCCGGCGCCGCGGCGATGACGGGGTTGCCCTGCAGCAACCCGTCATTGGCGAGAAAGTCGTTGGTCCAGCCGCCGGCCTCCCGAACCAGCAGCACCCCGGCCAGGCAGTCCCAGGAGTTGATGTGCGCCTCCAGGTAGCCGAGCAGGCGGCCGGCGCCGACGTAGGCCAGCATCAGGGCGCCGGAACCGTTGCGCTGGTAGATCCCGCCCGCGTCCAATAGCCTGCGGATGCTGTCCACCGCGGTCGCGCCCGGGGTCCGGGTTGAGTAGCCGACGCCGATGGTTCCCTGGGTGAGGCTGTCGGCGGCGCTGGTGGACATCGGCGCCTCGCCGCAGAAGGCGCCGTGGCCGCGGCGTGCCGCGAACATCTCGTCCGCGTTGGGATCGTAGACGACGCCGACCTCGATTCCGCTCTGGTGCACGTAGGCGATGGAGACGCACCAGACCGGCACCCGGTTGATGAAGTTGGTCGTGCCGTCGATGGGGTCGACGACCCAGATGCCGCCGGCATCCTTGGGGTCGATGGCGGCGCCGCTCTCCTCGCCCAGGAATCCGTCCTCCGGAAAGAGCCCCTGCAGACGTTCCCGGATCAGCGCTTCGACGGCGTGGTCGGCCTCGCTGACGAAGTCCTGTCGTCCCTTGGCCATCACCTCCAGCCCGTCCGGATTGCGAAAATAGGCCAGCGCCGTCCTGCCCGCTTCGCGTGCCACCTCCTTCGCCGCCCGGAGGCGATCGGCCTGCGCCCGGTCATCCACTAGTCGGGGTTCTCCAGCAACGTCACGCCACGTTCGCGAAACGCGATCCGGACACGGTAGCCCGCGGGGATCGGTGCGTCGAACCGGTAGTCGGCGACGAAGATCTCACCGAGCCCGGTATCGACGGTGTACTCGACGTGACTGCCGACATAGGTGCTCTTCGATACGGTTCCCGCGAGTCCGCTCTCGCCCTCGCTCGCCTGCAGGATCACGGCTTCCGGCCGCACGGCGATCTTGACGGGACCCGAGGGAAGCTCCCGGTGGGGGAGACGAAGCTCGACCCCTTCACCCACGCGCACGGTCGCGTGTTCGCCGTCGCGGCCGAGCAGCTCGGCGTCGAGGACATTGGCGTCGCCGATGAAGTCGGCGACGAAGAGGTCGCGGGGGGTCTCGTACAGCTCGGTCGGCGCCCCCTCCTGCGCGATCTCCGCGTTGCGCATGACGATGATCCGGTCCGACACCGCCAGGGCTTCCTCCTGGTCGTGGGTGACGTAGACCGTGGTCAGGGCGAGGTCTTGTTGCAACTCCCTGATCTCCTCCCTGACCTGGCGGCGCAGCTTGGCGTCGAGGTTCGAGAGCGGCTCGTCGAACAACAGCACCGTCGGCTCGAGGACCAGGGCGCGGGCGACGGCAACCCGCTGTTGCTGTCCGCCGGACAGCTCGCTGGGCAGGCGCTCTCCGTAGCCGGAAAGGCCCACCAGCTTGAGGCCGTCCTCGGCCCGGTCCCGGATCTCCGTCTTGGTAAAACCGCTGACCGAAAGTCCGTAGGACACGTTCTCGAATACCGTCATGTGCGGAAACAGTGCATAGGACTGGAACACCATGGAGACGTCCCGGGCGCTGGCCGGCAGGCGGGACACGTCGTCTCCGCCGATGAACACGCTGCCCGAGGTGGGCATTTCCAGGCCGGCGATGAGCCTGAGCGTGGTCGTCTTGCCGCAGCCGCTCGGTCCCAGCAGGGTCACCAGGTCGCCGGCCGCGACCTCGAAGGAGATCCGGTCGACGGCGACCACTGGGCCATAGTGCTTGCTCACGCCGTCGAATCGCACCGCGGCGGCCTGTTCCCTGATGCTCATCCCACCGCTCCTCCCGCGCCGAAGGCGACGTTCATGGATTCTTCCCGGCGGCCGATGCGCCGTTCACCCACCACCAACTGTATCAGCAGGATCACCACCACCATAACCACGATCAGGACCGAGCTGTAGGCGATGGAGAGTCCGTAGTCGCCATTCTCCACCCGGCCGATGATGTAGGACGTGGCCATATCGTAGTTGGCGCTGACCAGGAAGATCACCGCGCTGATGGCGGTCATGGCGCGTACGAAGCTGAAGACCAGGGCGGCGATCACCGCCGGACGAAGCAGCGGCAGGACGACCTTGCGGACGGTGGCGAAGGAGCTGGCGCCCAGGGTCAGCGAGGCCTCGTCCAGGCTCTTGTCGATCTGGGTCATGGCGGCGATGCCGGCACGCACGCCCACCGGCATGTTCCGGAAGATGAAGCAGATGACCAGTATGATGCCCGTGCCGGTGAGCTCGATGGGGGGGATGTTGAACGCCAGGATGTAGCCGACGCCGATGACGGTGCCGGGTATCGCGAAGCTCAACATGGTGCCGAACTCGAATGCCTGCTGGCCCGCGAACTTCTGACGGATCAGTAAATAAGCCGTGAGCAGGCCCACCGCCGCGGTCAGGGGGGCGGAGATGAGAGAGATGTAGATGGTCGTCCAGAAGGAGTTCCAGGCGGCGCCCGACCACACCAGCCCGCCGGCCCCGGTGGTGATGGAGAAAGCGTCGATGTAGTGTCGCAGCGTGAGGCTGTGGTCCCGGCCCCAGAGTTCCACGAAGCCCCCGAACATGATCATGAAGTAGATCACCGCGGTCAGGCCGGCCCATGGAAGCGCCGAACCGTAAACCAGCCAGGTCACCCGCCTGGGCAGGGCGACGTGCAGTCCGGCATCGCCCTTGCCGGTGACGGTGGCATACGACTTGTGCCCCAGCCAGCGGTGTTGGGCCCAGAACGCGGTCAAGGTGAAGGCCAGCAGAATGATGGCAAGGACCGCGGCCCGGCCCTGGTCGTTCTGGGCGCCGACGATGGCGAAGAAGATGGACGTCGACAACACGTCGAAGTTGCCGCCCAGCACCAGCGGGTTGCCGAAGTCGGCCAGGCTTTCGATGAAGCCTACCAGGAACGCGTTGGCCAGGCCCGGGCGCATCAGCGGCAACGAGACGGTGGTGAAGGTGCGCCAGTTACTGGCGCGCAGGGTCTGCGAGGCTTCCTCCATCGAGGGGCTGACCCCTTCCACCACGCCGATCAGGACCAGGAAGGCGATGGGGGTGAAGGCCAGCGTCTGGGCCAGCCAGATGCCGGGCAGGCCATAGATGTAGCGTCCCGGCGTCGTGCCGGTGATGGCCTCGATGGCCTGGGTCACCGTGCCCGAGGCGCCGAACAGCAGGATGATGGCGAGGCCGATGACGAAGGGCGGGGTAATGATCGGCAGGACGCTGAGGATACGCAGCAGTCTCTTGGCCCGGAAGCCGGTACGCGCCGCCAGCAGGGCGAACGCCAGTCCCAGGACCGTCGTGCTCACGCCCACCACGATGGCCATCAGCAGGGAGTTCCAGGCGACGCCGCAGTTGACGTTGGCGGTCAGGCAACCCAGCCCCCAGATGTCGTGGCTGAACAGCTTCTCGACGAAGAGGTAGGGCACGAAGTTGTAGTCGTTGTCCTGGAACGCGCTGGACAGGATGCGGACCACCGGGAAGAAGATGAAGGCGGCTACCAGCGCGATCACCAAGGCGATGGAGCCCACCACGAAGCCGTCGCCGTTGATGGCCCCGCGCGCGGCGAGTCCCTGTGCGAACAGAAAGAGAAACGCGGCCGACACCAGCAGGGCGCCATAGCCCATACCGAACTGGCGGTCGCCGAGCGGACCGAAGAGTCCCTCGAGCGTAGCGTACTCCCAGCCGCCGATGCCGATCAGGAACCCCTGGCCCAGGAAACAGACGGTGCCGAGACTACCCGCCGCCAGCAGGACCGCGGAGAAGAGCGGGTCCGTGCGCGGGCGCCGCAGCACCACCAGAGGGGCCGCCAGCGGCAGCACGATCGGCGCCAGCCACCAGCGGCCGTGGAGGAGGATCTGGAGAAAGGCCGGGGCCGCATCGGCCCCGGCCGGGTAGTCGAACAGCCAGGCGAAGGACCAGAACCCGTCCTCCACGCCGTACCAGGGGAGGAGCGCAAAGCCGCCCCAACCCACGGCAAGCCAAAGCGCGGCGGGCCGATTCATCGCCTCGACGGGTCAGACGCTCAACGCGGCAGCGTGGAAACCTCGTCGTCCCACTTCTTCAGCAGTCGCCGCCGCTCGGCCGACGAGCCGTACTTCTTGAAGTCGTAGTCGATCAGCTTGATCTGGCTCAGGTCCGGCGCCTGTGGCGGCGGTGTGGCGCCGGAGTTCGACGGCACCTGGTACGCCTTGGCCTGCGCCGCCATGGTCTGAATCTTGGGATCGAGGGCGAAGTCCACCCACTTCTTGGCGCTTTCCGGATTGCGGCCGCCCTTGATGATGCTCACCGAGCCGATCTCGTAGCCGGTGCCTTCGCAGGGCGAGACGATCTTGATGGGGAAGCCCTTGACCGCCTGGGTCACCGCATCGTGCTGGAAGACGATGCCGATGGTGGTCTCACCCCGGGCCGACGCCTTGATCGGGGCGGAGCCCGACTTGGTGTACTGGTTGATGTTTTTGTGCAGTCCCTTCATGAACTCGAAGCCCTTCTCCTCGCCGAAGACCTGCACGATGGTGGCCAGCGTGGTGTAGGCGGTGCCGGAGGAGTTGGGGTTGGCCATCTGGACGTGGCCCTTGAAGGCCGGCTTGGTCAGGTCCGCCCAGCATTTCGGCGCCGTCAGCTTGTGCTTGGCCGTGAGCTCGCTGTTGTAGCCGACGCCCAGGGCGCCGGCATAGATGCCCACCGTCTTGTAGCCGGACTGCTCGGCCTGGCGGCGCGCCCAGTCCTGAAGCTCCGGCAGCCGGGGCGACTTGTATTCCTGGGTGAGGCCCTCCTCGGCCGCCTGCAGGTGCGGGTCGCCGGTGCCGCCCCACCAGACGTCGCCCTTGGGATTGCGGCGTTCCGCCTTGATCTGCGCGAAGGTCTCGCCGGAGCTCTTGCGCGTCATGGCGACCTTGATGCCGGTGGCCTTCTCGAATTCCTTGACCATGAGCTGGCACCACTCGATCTGCGGGCTGCAATACAGGGTCAACTTGCCGGCCGCCACGGCCGTGCCGGCGGTTGCCGCCACGAAGCCCGCGATGGCAAACGCAACGATTGAAAGCCGGAGAAGTCTCATAGTCCTGTCCTCCCTCTGTCGTGTTGGCGCGAGATTCCCCCGCGCCGTTACTTGGACATTTGTCACGGCACTCTCAAGTCACGAACTCCATACCACACTCGGCGCGGCGTTTGTAACATTTTCGAAATGCTTTCGTACGGTTGATTTCCCCGATGATTCCGAGTCCGTCCGGGGGGCCGGCCACCCTTGGTCGTTGGCTGGGGTCAGGGCCAAGCTCCCGTCATCGCGGGATTGACCCGGAATCCGGGAGGGGAGACGGGACGAGAGCGCATGTCAACATGGCCGTGTTGAAACCCTGCCCGCGGGGCTGCTATAGGGCAGGCAGTCGTTCGGCCGCTTGCGCCGTGTCCGGCAAATTCCTGCGGTGAGTTGCGCAGGAATTTTTGTCGTCGGCAGGGCGCGATGACTTGTAGGGGCCACCGGCGGGTCGCCCCGCGTGGCAGGCCACGCGAGGAAGAGCCATGCGGCCGACGGCAAAACAGATCATGATGCGAATGAACCGGACGGGACACTTGGGAGTCGACTCATGAAGACCATCGGTATCGTCGGCTGTGGAGCCATCGGCAAGGGCCTGTTGAAAGCCATCGATTCGGGGGCCGTGAGTGCCCAAGCGTGCGTCACGAGCCGTACGGAGAACTCGTGCAGGGAATTCCTCGGTGTCCTCAGCAAGACGGTGCCATTTCTCTCCCTGGACGATCTCATTGCCCGCTCCAACATCGTCGTGGAGGCGGCCGGGGGCGCGGTGGTGCCGGATCTGGCGCGCCGGGTGTTCGATGCCGGCAAGGACCTCATGGTCATCAGCGTGGGCGCCTTGCTCGACCACCCCGAGGTGATCGAGCGGGCGCGGCAGACCGGTTGCCGGCTGCTGCTGCCCTCCGGCGCCATCGCCGGGCTAGACGGCATCAAGTCCGCCTGCGCCGGGGAGGTGGCCCACGTCACCATCACCACCCGGAAGCCCCCTCACGGCCTCGAGGGCGCCCCCTATCTCGTGAATAACGACATCTCGCTGGAAGGCTTGACCGAGCCCACGGAGATCTTCTCCGGCACCGCCCGGGAGGCCTGCCGGGCCTTTCCGGCCAACGTCAACGTCTCCGCGGCGGTAAGTCTGGCGGGCCTCGGGCCGGACCGCACGAGCATCCGGATCCTGGCGGTGCCGGGACTCGAGCGGAACTGCCACGAGGTGGAGGCGGAGGGCGAGTTCGGCCGCCTGACCATGCGCATCGAGAACGTGCCCACCGAGAATCCGCGCACCGGGCGTCTGACCGTGCTGTCCATGATCCGCTCCATTCAGGACGCCCTCGACCCCGTGCGGGTGGGCACCTGACCGGCATGCTCAGGACGAGCCGCAAGAGTCTCGCCCAACCGTTCGTCCCGAGCCCTTCGACGGGCTCAGGACAGGCGTAGCGAAGCGAAGTCGAATGCCGCCGTTTCAATCGAGCCGCGTTTCCTCTAACGTGTCAGTGGTATGACCAACGTCGAAACCATCGTCCGCATGCTCGAGCAGGCGGGAGTCCGCTGGGTCTTCGGCATCCCCAGCGGCCCGGTGCTGCCGCTCATCGAGGCCCTGGGCCGGAGCCCGGTGGAGTTCGTGCTGACCGCCAACGAGACCTCGGCGGGCTTCATGGCCACCACGGTGGGGCAGCTCACCGGCGTCCCGGGCGCCTGCGCCGCCACCGTGGGGCCCGGCGCCACCAACCTCACCACCGGGGTGGGCTGCGCCTGGCTGGACTGCGCGCCGGTACTGGCCTTTACCTGCAACGTGTCCAGCCCATGGCTCGGGCGCAGGGTCCAGATGCGCATCGACCACAACGCGTTGTTCCGGCCCCTCACCAAGGCCACTTTCTCGCTGCGCGGCGACGACGTGGCGGACAGCATGGCGGCAGCCTTGGCCCAGGCCATAGCGGAGCCTCCCGGCCCCGTGCATCTCGACCTCCCGGAGGACGTGGGCGTGGCGGCGTCGGCGGGCGAGGCGCCGCCACCCGCTCCCGGCCCGGCGCTGGAGGACGTGGCGGAGGAGGCCCGGACGGCGCTGGCGGAGGCGCTGTCCCGCGGCCGCCGGCCGCTGGTGGTCACCGGCCTCACCTTTACCCGGTCCGCGGCCGCGGACTCGCTGCTGCGCTTCATCGAGAAACACCGCCTGCCCTTCGTGTCGACTACGCACGCCAAGGGCTGCCTGCCGGAGCGCCACCCCAACTGGGCCGGGGTCATCGGCCGCGCCCGCCGCACCGACGTGCAGCGGATGCTCGACCGGGCCGACCTGATCATCGCCGTCGGCTACGACCCCATCGAGGTCAACTACGAGGAGTGGGTGGGGGAGACGCCGGTGTTCCACCTGGACACCACCGCCGCGGAGCCGGGTCCGAGCGTCCGCTTCGTCTTCAACCGCGGCGGCGACCTCGACCAGGCGCTACGCCGGTGGCAGGACCTGCCGCCGGCGGCCAGCGACTGGACGGCCAAGGAACTGGAAACCCACCGCATTCTGCTGGACCGGGAGCTCCGCCCGGGAGGGAGCCGGTTCGCCGCCCATCACGTGCTCGACGTCTTGCGTGCGACCTTGCCCGCAGACGGCATCCTGGCCTACGACGTGGGCGCCCACACCCACCAGATCGCCACCCAGTGGCGCACCGACCTGCCCCGCACGTTGCTGGCCACCAACGGCTGGTCGTCCATGGGTTTCGGGATGCCCGCCGCGTATGCCGCCAAGATGGTCCACCCGGACCGTGCGGTGGTCGGCGTTGTAGGCGACGGCTGCTTCCAAATGACCGCCGGAGAGCTGGCCCTGGCCCGCCGGCGCAACCTGGCGGCGCCCATCATCGTCCTCAACGACGGCTGGCTCGGGCTCATGAAGGTGAAGCAGGAGCGCAGGGAGTTTCCGCTCTCGGGCGTGGAGCTGGGCGCGCGGGTAAACCCGCCGCCGCACTACTTCGGCGTACCCTGCCGGAGCGCCACAAGCATCGAGGAGGTCGAGGTCGCCATCCAATGGGGCCTCAATCGCGCCGGCCCCAGCGTCATCGAGGCCTTCATCGACGTGGAGCCTTATTCGACAACCGTCTTTGACTGATACGCGTCGGCGCCTTCGTCACACCCTCCCTCACCCCTCGTCCGTCCTTCCCACCGCCTCCGTCATTCCCGTTGACACGGGAATCCAGGGGTGCCGGCGGCCTCCCGGTGGTCGATGTTCCCTGCCTACTTGACGGCTGGCGCGCGCCAGCACGCATGATGGCGCCACCCCTTGAATTGCTGTAGGGTAGGGTGCGTATGGCCACCGAGCCCCGCATCCGCAGGAACGTCTTCGTCCTGGCGACTTGCCAGATGCTGTTCGGGTCTTCGCGGACGCTCCTTATCGCCACCACGCCGATCATTGCCCTGGGCATGGGCTTCAAGGCCCTGGCCACCATGCCGGCGGCGCTGGTGATCGTCGGCACCGCCCTGGCTACCATGCCGGCGTCGATGTTCATGCGCGTCACCGGACGCCGGCTCGGGTTCATGATCGGCGCCGGCATCGGCGCCCTCTCCGGCGCCATGGTCCTGGTTGCCATCGCCCAGTCCCGGTTCTGGCTGTTGTGCCTGGCGGCCCTGACCTACGGCGTGTTCGCCGCCTTCGGGCAGTACTACCGTTTCGCCGCGGCCGATACCGCGCCCCAGGAGTTCAAGAGCAAGGCCATCTCCCTGGTGCTGACCGGCGGCGTGGTGGCGGCTTTCGTCGGGCCCTACCTGGCCGCCACCGGGGAGAACCTCCTCGCGACCGGCGCGTTCATGGGTTCCTATGTCTTCCTCATAGGCCTCATGGTGCTTATCGCCCTGGTGCTGAGTTTTCTCGACATTCCCAATCTCACCCCGAGCGAGCGCGCCGCCGCTCAGCGTTCACTGACCCGGATCATGCTGCAGCCGGTGTTCATCGCCGCCACGTTGGCGGCGACCATGGGGCAGGGCGTGATGAACCTGTTGATGACGGCGATCCCCATAGCCATGGTGGAGGCCGATTTCCAGTTCGCCGATACCGCGTTCGTCATAAGCTGGCACAGCTTCGGCATGTTCGCGCCCGGGTTCGTCACCGGTTCCCTGATCAAGCGCTTCGGCGAGGTGCGCATCATCCTGACCGGCGTGGCGTTGCAGCTCCTGTGCATCGGGGTGGCGCTTTCGGGCGAGGGCGTGATGGAGTTCTGGCTTTCCATGCTGCTCCTCGGGGTGGGCTGGAACTTCGCCTTCACCGGCGGCACGTCGCTCCTGACCACGGCCCACAACCCGGCGGAGCGGGCCAAGACCCAGGGAGCCATGAGCTTCATCAACTACGCCTTCGTGGCGGTGGTGTCGCTGTCGTCCGGGGCGTTGCTGCACTACTTCGGATGGGAATGGGTGAACCTGAGCAGCATCCCGCTGCTGGCCATCGCGGTGGTGGCGACCGCGTGGTTCGTGCTCTCCAGGCCGCCGGCCGCGCCGGCACCGGCCTAGAGCACCGCCACCACCTCGATCTGGAACAGCATGTTGCCGCGCACGGGGGACTTGATGGCGTGGCGGGCGGGGCGGTCGTGTTCGTCGGGGAACATCTCGAGCCACGGCTTGTTGATGGCGTCGCGGTATTCTTCCTCTTTCAGGTAGACCGTCATCCGCACGATGTCGTCGGGGCTGCCGCCGGCCAGCTCCATGAACTTGCGGATGTTCTCGAACAGCACCTCGGCCTGCCGGTCGGGGTCGGCGGGCAGTTCCCCGGTGGTGGCGTCCCGGCCGGAGATGCCCGAGGAATAGACGATGTTGCCGATCTTCGCTCCCATGGGGATGGGCGCGTTGTGGGGCACACCGGGTATCTCGATACTCACTCTCTTGGACATCGACTGAATCCTCCCTTGTCGATTCAAGAGCCGCCGATCAGCCGGCGGCGGGTTCCATGGTCTTCGCGCTCCGTGCGGTGACCACGAACAGGACGGCCGCAACCGCCAACACCACCAGCGTGCTGATTCCCAGGGACCACTTGATGCCGATATAGGCGCCGGCAAAGCCCACGGTCACGCCGCTGAAGGTCCGGAGCCCCTGGGCGGCCATGTTGTAGAGGCCGATCAGGCGGCCCCGGAGATTCACCGGCGCCTCGAGTTGCACCAGCGTCTGCGCCATGGAGAGGAACGCCAGGTTGAGCACCCCGGAGACGAACAGGAACAGCAGCGCCAGCATGTACTGGGAGGCGACCGCAAAGGCGGTCATGGCGCAACACCACAGGATGGCCAGGGCGATGGCCGTGGAGGCGCGCGCCTTGAGAAGGCCGCGTATCTCCAGCAACAGGCCGCCGGCCACGGCACCCGCGCCGTTGGCGGCGAACAACGCGGCGTAGCCCAGGCTCAGGTCATCGGCCCCCAGGGCCAGGGCGTACGCGGGCATCAGCGCCTGGAACGCGTTGCCCACGAATAGGGCATAGGAGCCCACCAGCAGGATCATGGCGAGCAGGACCCGGTTGTGCGAAGCGCCCCACAGCGCCGAAAGCGCATCGGCCCAGGTCCCTCTCGTGCTCCGCCGTCCGGAACCGTGGCCGGTGTAGGGCACCAGCCGGCACCAGATCACCAGCGGAACGTAGATGAGGGCGTTGAGGCACAGCGCCAGCGTGGGCTTCAGCAGCAACAGGATGCCGCCCCCAACCGCGGGGCCGAACAGGATCCCCAACTGGCGTCCCGTGGCCAGCAGCCGGATGCCGCTCTGAAGCGTCTCCGGCCCGACCACGTCGTAGATCATGAGCTGACGCGGCGGGTTCCACATGGCGCCTGCCAGGCCGTGGAGGCTCAGCAGGACCACCGAGTGCCACATCTCGAGACGTTCCGTGTAGAACAGGAAGGCCCAAGCCAGGCTCACCGAGATGAACAGCGCCTGGGACCACTCCATGACCCGGCGGCAGTCGAAGCGGTCCGCCAGCGCGCCGAAGTACCACGAGAGCACCAGGGCGGGCATCCAGTGGCCGATGACGGCGAAGCCCTGCAGGGTCTCCGACCGGAAGAGCTGGTAGACGATGCCGTAGCTGATGACGTGCTCGATGTTGTCCGCCATCATCGACAGCATGTTGCCGACGAAGAACCACGCGAAGTCCCGGTTCCGAAGCGCGGCGAAGGCGGGCGGGGCTTGGGCGGGCGAGGTCGTGGGTGTGCTCATGGAGTGCGGCAGTCGTCGGACGCGGATGCGATGGCTTCCACTTTAGACAGGATGACGAGGGTTTGACAACCGGGCCGGGAGGCCGGCGCGGACCGGCTCACGGGGCGGAACCGGAGGGCCGGGAGAGGCAATGAACAAGGGAGTGCGCCCGCCGGAAACGGCGAGGGCAGCCGTAAAGGCTGCCCTCGGTTGATGAGAGACGGAAGTGTGCCGCTACCTTCGGCCGCGGCCCCCACGGCCCCTCAGCATGCGTTTCAACACGCCCTCCGCCTTGGCGATCTGTTCGGGGGTCAGCACCTCCCGCACCGCCAGCGCGGCATCGGTCCGTGCCCGCAGCAGGTCTCCCCGGATCTTGGCGATCTCGTCGACCTTGGCGCCGATCTTATCCTTGTCCGCGGTTTCCTGCGAAACCATCTCCCGGAGCTCGATGTTGGCGACGCGGACGTCCGCACGCAGACCGATTCTCTTCTTGCGCGCGTCGGTTAGAACGCCCTTGATCTTCTGGACCTGTTCGTCGGTCAGCTCGAGCTTCTCGGTCATGCGCTTGACCGCGTTCCCCTTGCGCTTGGCATAGGCGCGCTTCCCCTTGGCATGGTCCCCTTTGCCCCGGCGCCATTTCCGTCCCTCTCTCTCCTCACCGCCGGCGCGGGCGAAGCGGGGGCCCTCGCCCGGCTGCCCTTCGCCCTGCTGGCTCCAGGCGACGCCCCCAGAAAGCCCCACCAAGAACAGAGGCACCAGGATCAGTGCGGTACGCTTACGATTCGTCATTTGCGGGTCTCCTTTTTCGTGAGTGTTTCGATCCGGATCGTAATGTCAACGATTAGACGCACCGTGGTTCCCTGGGGTGTCGTCATTTGTCGTCGCGCAGCGATTCGAGCCGGGAAATCATGCGCTCGCGTTTCTTCCTTCGCCACTCACGGAAGTCGTCGGTGCGTCGTTCAAGCTTGCGCGCCTGCGCCTCGTCGAGGGCCGACCTGATTTTGCCGTGGAACTCGAGGATGATCCGATCAGCCTCTTCGAGAGATCGGATCCGCGCCTCGTACAGGTTCCGGCGGGTCTGGCGCAACAGCGGCCCGATCGCGGTCATCTGCTGCTCGGACAGATCGAGCTCCTTTTGCAGCATGCGGATGTACCGTCCGCTCGCGCCGTACTTCACGCCATACTTCTTGCCGAGTTTGTGTTCCTTCCCGTCGCCGGAGTGGTGCCATGCCCGGCCCCATATGTTCCCTACGGGATAGACCGTTCCGAGCAGGCCGCCGCCCAGCAGCCCCAGCAGGAACACACCAACCACTGCGATCAGGGCTTTGCGTTTCATGGATTCCGAGCTCCTACCCATGCGATCAGGACCGCGTCGGGTTCGTCCGGGGACAGCGCTTCCTGCCCCGACGCGTTCTCCAGCATGGCTACGGTTGCCGGGACCTGTTCCCGGGTCTCCGGCAGCATGTCCCGCCAAAGGCCCACCCCGCCCAAAAGCAGCACCACCAGCGCAAACGCCGGAGCCAGCCGCCGGCTGAAGAACAGCAAGGCATCGCTGAGTGACGCGCGCCGGTTCTCTTCCTCACGGATCCTCGCCATGACCCCGGGCCATGCCGGCCTCTGCGGAGGAGGCTCGGGCGCGGCAGCGAAGAAACGCAGCCAGCGCTGCTCTTCGTCGAGGATTCCGCGGCAGTCCGGGCACGCGTCGGCATGTTCGCCGTACGCGCCCGGGACGCCCTCCGTCAATTTCGCGCCGGCCGTTTCCAGCCATTGCCTGAAATCATCACAGGTCACGAATCACCTCCGAGCGAATTCGGCAACATGGGGGGAGAGCATCTGCCGCAGGCGTTCGCGCGCACGGGCGTGGCGCGATTTGACCGTGCCGATCGAGCAGTTCAAGATCCCAGCGACTTCCTGGTAGGAGTTCCCCTCCATGTCCTTGAGGGTCACGACGACTCGCAAGCGATCGGGCAGGGAGGCCACGGTCCGGGCCACCAAGCGGCTGACGGCGGTATCCGTGGGTTCGCGCTCCTCACCGGCTCGAGGCTCTTCGGTCGAGAGAAGGTCGCGAAGGCCCCGCACTGCCTCCTCCCCGGGCTCCGCGTCGAGGGACACCTTGCCCGCTTGTTTCTTGAGCTCGTCCCGGGCGCGGTTGATGGCGATGCGGGTGATCCAGGTGCCGAAGGTCGCGTCCTCCCGGAACTTGCTCATCGAGAAGAACGCCTTGACGAAGACTTCCTGCACCACGTCGTCCACGTCGCCGTGATCCGGGCCCAGGAGTCTGCCGACGAGCCGCTGGATGCGCGCCTGGTAGCGCTCCACCAGGAGCCGGTAGGCGTCCGAGTCGCCGTCCCGCACCCGTCGCACCACATCCCTTTCCGCATCTTCCAGCGTGAGTGGATACGGCAGCGCTTCCGTCATCCTCAATCGCTTCCCCCGCTCAAACGGACTGCTTCCTCAAGTTAGACGGCAACCGGTTCCCGGACACCACACTAGTGTGGTGTCTGGTTCATTCGCAGCACAATCTGCGGGTCTTTTTCGCCGTCGGCCGCGTTGCTCTTCCTCGCGTGGTGCCCGCCACTGCTCGTCATCGCGCCTTGCCGACAACGAAAAATCCTCCGCATATTATGCTGCGAATGAACCAGACCCCACACTACCGGAAGGCGGGGAGAACGTCACGGGCGATGCGCCGCATCTGTTCCGGCTGGTCCTTGGAGGCGAGCACGATCTGCATGGTGCGGACGCCGCCGGCCACGAATTCCTCGAGGCGGGCGATGCACTCCCGGGCCGTGCCGCAGATCACCCAGCGGTCCACGCTCTCGTCGTCGAAGGGCATGCGGTGGTAGATCTCGAGCATCCCCCGGGCCTCGTCGCGCGCGGTCTGCCGGTCGCGGCCGACGTTGATCCAGCAGTTCATCGCGGGGTGGACCGCACCGGCCGGGCGGCCGTGCTTTTCGGTGGCGCTGGACGAGATCTCGGCATAGCGCTCGGCGTACTCGCCGGGACTGATGTGGTTGGTGAGCCAGCCGTCCGCCAGCCGCGCCACGCGGTCGAAGGGGCCGGTGTGTTTGCCGGCGTTGGCCGCCACGAAGTGCCCGTAGCGGTAGTTGGCGACGTTCACGGGGTTGTAGTGGCCGGCGGCGATCCAGATGGGCGGATGGGGTTGCTGCACCGGCTTGTAGCCCAGCGATACCTCCCGGTAGTGGTAGTGGCGCCCCTCGAAGTCCACGGAGTCCCGCGTCCACAGCGCCTTCAGCACCTCCAGGCACTCCTCGAAAACCTTGCCCCTCACCCGGCGCGGGAAACCGGCGACCTCGCATTCCTTCGAGAGCAGCTCCGGCGGGCCGGCGCCGGGTCCGACCCCCATGATGGTGCGGCCCTGGGAGACGATGTCCAGGGTGGCCCATTCCAGGGCCGTCACCACGGGATTCCTCAAGTGCGGCTGCAGGATCCCGGTGGCAACCTTGATGGTCCTGGTGCGGGCGGCGATGGCCGTCAGGGTCACGATGGGATCGTAGCGGGGCTTGGCCAGCATGCTGTCGCCCACCCAGATGGAGTGGTAACCCAGCTCTTCGGCTTCCACGGCCAGATCCAGCAGTCGCTCCATCGAGAACTCCCGCAGGAACACCGACGCGCGGTTGTTGGCGTATAGCCCGAAGTCCAGTCTCGGACGGCACTCAACCATGGGCGCAAACCCCGTTAAGTACAATCGGGAAGTATACGGGCGGTTTTCGAACCCGCCCGCGCCCGGGTCGCCGATGTCGGGACGGTTCCCAGACCCGCGGGCCCGGTCACCGGTCAACTCGTGGCATTCGCCATGGCGACGCGGCGCACCACCGGCCGGGCCAGGCCGGCCACGGCCAGCACCACGCCGATGATGTCGGTCATGGCGCTCGGGGCGATGAGCATGATGGCGGCCGCGAACACGACGATCCGCTCAAGCGCCTCGGTACGGTCCTTGAGGTCGCCCACCAACGCGTAGGCGTTGAGGATCACCCCCGCGGCCGCAGTGGCCGTGGTCAGGATAATCTCCACGGGGTTGCCGCGCATCAGCATCGGCGTGCCGAAGACGAAGGCGTAGGGCAGGATGTACACCGGCAGCGATATCAGGCCGGCGAACAGGCTGGTGCGCCAGAAGTCGCTTCCCGCCACCGTGGCCCCCGCGTACGCCGCCAGGGCCACGGGCGGCGTCACCATCGACAGCATGCCGGAAAAGAAGATGAACAGGTGGGCGGCCATGGGCCACACGCCGACCTTGATGAGCACCGGCGCCACCATGAGGGCGAGGATGATGTAGGCGATGCTGGTGGGCAGCCCCATCCCCAGGATCATGGAGGCGAACATGGTCAGCAGCAGGATGATCGTGAGGTCGCCGCCCGCCATGCCGATGACGAGACCCGAAAAACGCGTGGCGAGGCCGGTCATCAGGATGGTGCCCATGATGATGCCGACGCAGGCCACGGCGGTGCCCAAGGTGACGAAGTCCCTGCCGGTGCCCTCGAATACGTCGATGCCCTTCTTGACGGCGGCCCAGGCTCCGGCCGGTGCGGTCGAGACAAAGCCGCGGCGGTCGCGCAGGAACATGGAGATGGCGGCGATGCCCACTCCCAGCACCGCGATCACCGCCATGGCCCGCAACACCGCCTGGACCGGCGACATCCGCAACAGCAGAAGCACGATGAGCAAGCCGATGCCGGCGATGAACGTCAGCCCCTGGGGCTCCCGCACCACCTCCCTGATGCTGGTCAGCTCACTCCGCGGCAAGCCCGTGAGCCCGGAGCGCAGCGCGTAGAAGTAGACGCCCGCCAGCACGCCGATGAAGTACAGCACAGCCGGAATGAGTGCGGCCTTGACGATCTGTAGATAATCCACCGCCAGGAACTGCATCATCAGGAAAGCCGCCGCGCCCATGACCGGCGGCATGAACTGTCCGCCGGTGGACGCGGCCGCCTCCACGGCGCCCGCTACGTGAGGCTGAAAGCCCACGCGCTTCATCAACGGAATCGTGATGGAGCCGGTGACCATGACGTTGGCCACCGCGCTGCCGCTGACCGATCCCATCATCCCGCTGGAAACCACGGCCATCATCGCCGGGCCGCCGCGGTATCTTCCCACCAGGGAGCGGGTGAACTCCATGATGAAGGCAAGCGCGCCGGTGGCTTCCAGCAGCTTGCCGAACATGACGAACAGGAACACGAACTTGAAGGTGATGTAGGTGGCGACGCCGAAGACGCCGTTGCCGGACAGGTAGACGGTGGTGACGATGCGGTCCAGGTCGAAGCCGCCGTGCCCGCCCACCCAGCGCGGCAGGTGCTGGCCGTAGAAGACGTAGACTATGAACACCAGGGCGGTCACCACCAGCGCCCAGCCGACGATGCGGCGGGTGGCCTCGAGCACGACGATGACGCAGATCACCCCCAGCACCAGGTCGGTCTGGGTGACGAGCCCCGACTTGAAGGCGATCTCCTCGTGCTCGATGAACACGTAGCCGAAGGTCGCGAGACTGAGCGCCAGCCAGAAAAGGTCCACCGCCACCTGGGCGGGGCGCTGGCGTTCCACCGCCTGGGTCAGGAACACCAGGGCGAACAGCACCAGCAGGAACAGGCTGCGTTCCTGAAGCGGCGGCAACGGACTGAAGGCGTTCCAGACGGCGTACGCCGACAGTCCGATTGCCAGGATCCGGGTAAGGGTCCGGCCTACTGTTTCCAGAGCCCGGCCTCCTTCCAGTATTTCACGGCGCCCGGATGGAAGGGCACGTTGATGTCCTTGGTCAGCACCGCCGCGTTGGCCTGGGCGTACTTGAAGTACCGCACTTCAGCGGCCAGGCCGTCGAGGTTCTTGTGGAGCAGCTTGGTGACGTTGTACACCAGCTCCGCGTCGGCGTCGGCCCGGACGTAGACATGCGGACCGCCGATGTCCACGGTGTCGATGTCCTTGTCGAAGGTCGGCGTCCCCTTGGGAATGCGGATCCGCGCCATGTACGGCAGTTCCTTCAGGACCTTCTCGACGGCTGCCGGGTCCGGCCCGAAGTAGGCCGCGCCCTTCTCGGCGTGGAGCCGCAACGCTCCGGGGATCGGGCTCAGGCCGGCCACGATGCCCGGCGTCGCCACGATGATACCGTCGCCGAGCTGCGTGTACAGGTCGCTCATGCCCGCGTATACGGGCTTGATGTCCTTGTAGGTGAGGCCGTGGGCCGCGTACAGGGGCTTCAGGAACGCGTCCCAGGTGCGGCCGGTGCCCACGCCCACCCGCTTGCCCTTGAGGTCGGCGAACTTCTTCACCGGGCTGTTGGGCAGGGTCATGTAGGCGAAGGAGTGCGGGTACAGGCCCAGGATCGGCGCGATGGGGTGCTTCTTGTCGAAGCCCTTGAGCCCATGGTAGCCGGGATAGCCGTTGTTCGACGATATGATCCCCATGAAGATCTGCTTGCGGTCGATCAAGCGGATGTTCTCGCGCGAGCCTTCGGTCACCGCCGCGGTCACCGGGATCTTGAGCTCGGCCTCCAGCAGTTTGGCGATCCCGCCAGCCATGACATAAAAGCCGCCGCCGATGCTGGCGCCGCCTACCTCCATGCTCGACGGCATTTTCTGCGCGGTTGCCGATGGCGCCCACGCCATGACGGCGACCACGGCTGCCGCGAGCAGCGTTCTCGAGATTGCACGTTTCATGAGTTACCTCCCACCGGTCTTCATTTCCGAAGCCGCGGCACTGGAGCGGCGACGCTCCAGTGGGCGCCGCCGGTCCGATTGCCGCGGTCACATGACGTTGGAGCCTACTTCTTGGGCCAGAGTCCGGCTTCCTTCCAGTAGCGGACGGCGCCCGGATGGTAGGGGACCCCGATCTGGGTGGTCAGCACCGCCGGATTGAGCTCCGCGTACTTGAAATAGCGCACGTCGGCGGCGAGCTGCTTCAGGTTCGTATGAATCAGCTTGATGACCTGGTAGACGAGCTCCTCGTCCGCGTCCGCGCGGACCGTGAGAAGCGGGCCGCCGATGTCGAAGGTCTCGACCGCCTTCTCGAAGGTGGGCGTGTTCGCCGGAATGGTTTGGCGGGTCATATACGGGAACTGCTTCAGCATCTTCTCCACCGCCTGGGGCTCGGGCGGCAGGTAGCGGGCGCCCTTCTCGGCATGCAGGCGCAGCGCGGCCGGGATCGGGCTCAACCCCGAGACCATGGTCGGCATGGCCACGATGATGCCGTCGCCGAGCTGGGTGTAGAGGTCGCTCATTCCCGCGTACACGGGCCTGAAGTCCTTCTTGTAAGTAAGGCCGTGAGCCTTCATCAACGGCACCATGAAGGCGTCCCAAGTGCGGCCGGTGCCCACGCCCACGCGCTTCCCCTTGAGGTCGGCGAAGGAGTTGACGGGGCTGCCGGGCAGGGTGTGGAGCGTGAAGGCGTTGGGGTAAAGACCCATCGCCAGGGCCACGGGATACTTTCTCTTGTACGTCAACACCCCGTGGTAGGCTGGATAGGAGTTGTTGGAGGCGATGACGCCCATGAAGATCTGCTTGCGTTCGATCAAGCGCACGTTCTCGCGCGAGCCCTCGGTGACCGCCGCGGTTACCGGAATCTTCAGCTCCTTCTCGAGCAGTTTGGCCACCCCGCCCGCCACCACGTAGAAGGCGCCGCCGATGCTGGCGCCGCCGATCTCCATGCTCGTCGGCATCGCCGCGGTTGCCCGCTGCGGACCCGACGCCCACGCCATGGCCGCCACCGCGACCGCCACCAGCAACCCCTTGAGTCTCGGACTTCTCATGAAATACCTCCTGAGTTGGTTGATGGGCGACGGCGTGCTCACCGAACCGCCGTCCCGATGAATCCGCGTAAAATAGGATGGATCGTTTTGCCAGTCAACCCAAAAGCTCAGAACGGTCCGCCTCGATAGCCCAGTACGACGATCTCGGTGTTTCGGGGCAGCGCCGCCTTGCTGATGGCCAGCGAGCCGTCCGGCACGGTGCGCGTCGGGAACCCTTCGGTGAAGACGCGCACCCGCCCGAGATCGTCACGGTAGTGCATGGGAATGGCGATCTTGGGCTTGAGCTGGCCTACCACCGCCCGGGCCGTGCGCGGCCCCATGGTGGTGCGCCCGCCGATGGGCACCAGCGCCACGTCGAGCTTGCCGAACTGCTTCAGTTGCTTGGGGGTGAGCTCGTGGCTCAGGTCGCCCAGGTGCGCCACGCACAGCCTGCCGAGATCGTAGACGAAGGCCGCGCCCTTGAACAGCCCGCCGTAGGGACGAGAGACGTAGATGGGCACGCTGTACACCAGCACGTCCTTCACCGTGGTCCGGATCGCGTTCCACTCGTAGCCGCCGGCGGTTTCCCGCAGGCCCCGCAGCAGGCGCGGCCGGCCGCGCACGATGGGAAACCAGTTGTGGTTTTCGTGCTCCCGGCCGATGGTGACGGCGTCCGCGGAGACGTCGGGGGTGGGGTACCAGCCCGGCGCCAGCGGGTCCATGACGATGCGGGTGTCCCGGCTGGTGACGAGCTGAAAGAAGCTGTGGCCGAAGTAGTGCAGGGTGGCGTCGGGCGCGGCCGCGTACGCAGGCCGGACCAGACGGCTGACGAAGCTTTCTTCCTTGCAGGCGGCAAAGCCCGTGGCGTGCAAGAAGAGAAGGAACAGCATCAACGGGAGCGTCATGTGATACGCCTTGCGCATCTCTTTCGGCCCTCCAGGGGACAGCGCGCCCGCGACGGATCGATGAGCAAGCCGACCACGCCGAGGCGGCTCATCTTCGCGTAAAACTTTCCGTTTGACAACGTGTCGACCTGTAACCTATTAGGGCCTTGCATGCATGGAAGGGCAACGTGCCCGTCCCCGCGCGTGCGACAAGCTCCAACGGCGGAGCCAAACCCGAGAGGAGGACATCCTTATGAAGGCACTATACTTGGCCTTGGCGCTTCTTTTCCTGACCGTGTCCACGGCGTGGGGTCAGAGCGACACCATCAAGAAGCTCGCCAACTACACGGGGGCGGACTACCACGACATGCTTCTGAAGGGCGCCAAGAAGGAAGGCAAGGTGGTCTGGTACACGTCCCTGGGCGGCAAGTCCTACAAGACCATCAAGGCGGAATTCGCCAAGAAGTATCCGGATGTGCACATCGACGTCTATCGCGCCGGCAGCCGGGACCTGTCGTCGAAGATTCTCGGTGAGCACAAGGCCGGCAAGTACCTGGTGGATGCCACCGAGACCACTCCGGGGCTCATGATGCTGTTTCGTGAGAAGGGGCTCCTCATGCCCTACTCGAGTCCGGAACACAAGCGCTGGCCGGACGAGCACCAGATCAAGGCCAAGAGCGGCGGGGTCTGGTGGGTCACGGACCGCGAGTCGTTCATCGGGCTCGGATACAACACCAAGAAGCTGTCCAAGGACCAGGTCCCCAAGAGCTTCGAGGATCTCCTGAACCCGGCCCTCAAGGGCAAGCTGATGATGAGCATCACCAGCACCGGCGACCGCGTCCTCGGGACCATGCTCAAGGTCAAGGGCGACGAGTACGTCGAGAAGCTCAAGAAGCAGCAACTCAAGCTCCTGAAGATCTCCGGGACCGCCACCCGCGACCTGATCATCTCCGGCGAGTTCGTGGCGTCGCCCACGGTCTTCAGGAACCACGCCCTGGTGAAGATCCACGAGGGGGCGCCGCTGGGATGGGAGCCGATGGACGAAGTTCCAACCAATGCCGGCGGGTCCGCGTTGTTCGCCAATGCGCCGCACCCCCATGCCGCGCTGCTGCTGATCAATTTCATCCTGACCGACGGCCAGAAGATTCTGCAGAAGTTCCACTACGGGATGGCCTGGAAGGACTACCCGTTCAAGCGCGTGTATCCCGAGAGGGGAATGACCGTGAAACAGTACAACCGGTCCCTCAAGAAGTGGAACAAGTTGCTGCGCTCCATCGGCCGCAAGGGGTGATGGGCTTCCTGCACGGGTTCGCGCGTACGAACTTTTCGTTCCGAGCAACTCGGACATGAACCGAAACACGGGGGCAAGGCACGCCTTGCCCCCGTGTTGCAGATACGGTCGATTCGGATCACCACGTCGAATCCCAACGAGGATCCAAACCGTTGAGCAGAGACCCGACAGCTCTAGAAGCGTCAGAAGCGACGACCACCGGCTCGTCTTCGATCTTCGACGTCATGCGTCCAAGCAGGCAGGGCCGTGACTACCCGCTGTGGCTGTTCATACCCTGCGCGCTGGTGCTGGTGTATCTGGTTATCCCGCCGCTGGCTTTCATAATCTATACGAGCTTCGTACCTTCCGAGGATTCGGAAATCGTCGGCCTGACGATTCAGAACTTCGCCAACATCTTCGAGTCGCTGGCGGAGTTCGAAACCCTGATCTGGAATTCCCTCGTCTTCTCCGTCGGGAGCGCGGCCTGGGCGCTGGTGTTCGGCACCGTCATGGCGTGGCTGGCGGAGCGCAGCAACGCGCCGTTCCGGATGGTGGCCTACCTGGCGGCGTTCGTGTCGTTCGCCGTGCCCGGACTCATCAAGGTCATCGGCTGGATCCTGCTGTTGGGGCCGGAGGCCGGCTTCATCAACGTGGCCGTGAAGTCCGTGACGGGGTACGGCCCGATCTTCAACCTCTTTTCCATGAGCGGCATGGTGCTGGTGGAGGGATTCCTCTGGACCCCCATCGTCTTCCTGCTCATGGCGACGCCGTTCCGGTCCATGGACCCGTCGCTGGAAGAAGCGGCCGTGGTGGCCGGCAGCACGGATTGGCAGGTCTTCTGGAAGGTCACCTTCCCCATGGCCATGCCCAGCGTCCTGTCGGTTCTGATCCTGACGTTCATCCGCAGCCTGGAGGCCTTCGAAATCCCCGCGCTGGTGGGGCTGCCCGCGGGCATCGAGGTCATGACGACCCAGATCTACCTCCAGTTGAGCGAGGGCTACCTCCCCGAGTACGGCAACGCCAGCGCTTACTCCGTGCTCCTCATCGCCATCGTGGGCCTGTGCCTGGTGCCCTACTACCGGGTGACCCAGCACGCCCACCGCTTCACCACCATCACCGGCAAGGGGTTTCAGCCGCGGCGGAAGGACCTGGGGCGGTGGCGTTGGCTGGGGGGGCTGGCGCTGCTCGGCCTGCCGGCGTTCCAGCTCTTGCCGCTGACCGCGCTGGTGTGGTCGAGCTTCATGCCCTACCTGATCGTGCCCTCGTGGGACGCGCTCTCCCTGTTCACGCTGAACAACTACACGGAGGCGTTCAGCGACGACAAGATCGTGCGTTCCATCATGAACAACGTCACCATCAGCATCGTATCCGCCACCGCGTGCGTGGGCGTTTCGTTCATTACGGCCTGGCTGGTGACCAGGACCGCCATCAAGATGCGCTGGTCCCTGGACCGGCTCACCATGATCCCGCTGGTGTTCCCCGGCATCGTCATGGGCGTGGCGGTGCTGCAGACCTACCTGACGGTGCGGCAAATCCCTGTCTACGGCACGATCTGGATCATGGTCATCGCCTTCTCTGCCCGCTATCTCCCCTATGCCATGCGCTTCAGCCATGCCGGCTTGATCGGCATCCACCGGGAGCTGGAGGAGAGCGCCACCACCAGCGGCGCGAGCTGGGGACAGGTGGCCCGGAAGATCATGGTCCCGCTGATGATGCCGGCGCTTTTCGCCGGGTGGATCTACATCTTCCTCATCACCATCCGCGAGCTGTCCGTGGCCCTGTTGCTCTACAGCCCGGGTTCCGAAGTCATCTCCGTGGTCATCTGGGAGCTCTGGGAAAACGGCCACGTGGGCACGCTGTCGGCTTTCGCCCTGGGCATCAGCGTCGGCACCGTCCTTCTGGCCAGCATCTTCTACAAGTTGAGCCGGCGCCACGGCCTGGACGTGCGCTAGTGTGGTGTCTGGTTCATTCGCAGCATAATATGCGGAGGATTTTTCGTTGTCGGCAAGGCGCGATGACGAGCAGTGGCGGGTACCACGCGAGGAAGAGCAACGCGGCCGACGGCGAAAAAGATCCGCAGATGATGCTGCGAATGAACCAGACACCACACTAGCGCCGGAGCTACTTCCGCCATGCCGGCAAGAGACAAGCCGCCTTTCCGCGCCGACCACGTCGGCAGCCTCTTGCGCCCGGCCGGGCTCAAGGAAGCCAGGGTGCGGCTTCTGGGGCCGGACACGGCCGAGAGCAATCTCGGTCCGCACGGCAACGAGGAGCTGGCAGGCATCGAGGACGGCTTCGTCCTTGACGTCATCGCCCTGCAGAAACGCGTGGGGCTGCGCTCCGCCACCGATGGCGAGTTCCGCCGCCGTAGCTGGTTCAGCGAGTTGATGATGACCTGGGACGGGTTCTCCGCCACTCGCCAAGGCGCCGCTTCGCCCTTCAGTTGGCGCAACGAGGAAGCCCGGCAACAGGACTTCACCGTGGTGTGGGTCGAGGGCAGGGTCCGCTGGCGCCCCAGCGCCATCGTCCGCGCCTTCGAGTTTCTGAACGCGCACACCGACGCCGTGTCCAAGGTAACGATTCCGGCGCCGCCGGTGGTCTACTGTTTCGCCGGCGGGGACCCGGGGGTACTGGGTTCCGCCTATGACGATGTGGATGCGTTTTGGGAGGACGTGGTGGCGGCCTACCGCCAGGAGCTGACCGTATTGGTGGACGCGGGCGCGCGCTACATCCAACTCGACGACGTCGCCATCCCGTTCCTGTGCGATCCAACCTACGAGGACGTGTTCCGTTCCTGGGGCTCAGGCTCCCAGGCTGTCCTGGCCGAGTATGCGCGCCGCATCAACCAGGCTCTGGAAGGATTGCCCGGCGACGTCACCGTCACCATGCATCAGTGCCGCGGCAACCGCGAGGGACTCTGGGCCGCCGCCGGCGGCTACGACCCGGTGGCCGAGGTGCTGTTCAACGAGATCAACGTCCAGGGTTACTTCCTCGAATACGACACTCCCCGGGCGGGCACCTTCGAGCCCCTTCGTTTCCTGCCCGCCGGCAAGGTGGTCGCGCTGGGCATTGTCTCCACCAAGGGCCCCACGCTGGAATCCGCCGACCACCTCAAGCGCCGCATCGATGACGCCGCCCGCTACGCGCCCCTGGAACGGCTCGCCCTTGCCCCCCAGTGCGGCTTCGCCAGCTCCGTCAAGGGCAACCCTCTCACCGAATCCGACCAGGAAGCCAAGCTCGCGCGCATCGTAGAAGTCGCCCAGGACGTGTGGGGGGACGCGTAGCCACGGTTTCCGACAGCCTGCGTACGCCGTCACGGCGGTTTCAAACCTGCACGTGTCCGAGTTCATCGAGAAGAGAGGTTCAGGTGTTCACGCTCGGCTGTCGAACGAGCGGGAGTCAGGCATCAAGCAGGTCGATAAAGGGCTCTCGACCTAGGCCAACGTCCTTCTGAATCTTGGACATCAGGCCGATACCGATTATTTCGTTGCCATGGACCGTTCGTTTTGCCCTTCGGCCGGATCCGATTGGACGCACGCATGACACCTTCGTTGGCGTGCTCGTGCGAGGCGAGCGCCTCCCTTCACGACAGGCTAGATTCCATGCAAGGTAGGGTAGTACTCTGTTGGAGCTCTCGGTGAGAGGGGCGGCGTAACAGCGAAGGTCTCGCGGGCCGCTACTCTCGCATCACCCGGCCGGCCTCCACACGGACACCGTAGTCGCGCTCCGCGCCCTCGGCCGTAATGTAACCGCGGTCGAGGTCGCGCTGGATCAACTCGACGGCGCGTTCCCCCGGCGCCCCCCAACCGCCGCCCCCGCCGGTTTCCAGGACCACCCGGTCGCCGGGCTGGAGCTTGCAGTTCTGGGCCTTGCCCATGCTTTCCGTCTCGCCCGATGCCTTGATGATGGTGACACAGCCGGGTTTTGCGGCCTTGCCGCCCCGCACGCCCCAGGGCGGACATTTCCTGCGGTCGAGGTTGGTGTTGAGGGTGCAGGGATGGAGGATCTCGTACTCCTTGCGGAAGCCGAGGCCGCCGCGGAACCTGCCGGGCCCGCCGGAATCCTCGCGCAACGAGAGCGAACGAACCCGGAACGGCAGCAGGGACTCCTGCAACTCCATGGGGATCAAGCGGGTGTCGCCGTGGGCCATGGTCCGGAACGGCCCGGCGCCGTCGTGCCCGTCTCCAGCGCCCCAGCCCCCGTGGCCGCTGTCGTGCCCGTGAAAGCGCCTGCCGTCGGCCCAGTAGCCGTGCATCATGAACCCTGAATGGGTGCCGAAATGGGCGCCGGTGACGAGGTGCGGGAGTGAGTCCTCGAGACATCGGATCACGACGTCGATGACGGTCGGAAAGGGTGTGGAGTAGTTCAACATGGGCGCGCCGGGCCGCGCGCTCAGGATCTTGCCTTCCGGCAGGATCAGCTTGAGCGGGCGGAACACGCCCTCGTTGGCCGGCTCGCGGGGCGCGATCAGGTACTTGAAGGCGACCCGCGCCGCGGTGACGCCGCCGCCGAAGTAGCCCGAGTTGAGCGGTCCCGGCACCTGGTCGGCGAGCCCGGAGAAATCGATGGTCATTTCCTCGCCGTGGACGATGACCTTGACGCGGATGGGTACGGGTTCGGTGCCCAGGGAGTCGTCGTCCAGGAACGCTTCGCTCTCATAGGTCCCGTCGGGGATGTCCCGGATGCGGGCGCGTGACGATGCTTCGCCCTGGGCCATGATCGTCTCGACCGCGGCGAAGTAGGTGTCGGCGCCGTACTTGTCGGCCAGCGCAAGGGTGAGGTCGCGCCCCAGGAAACAGCCGGCGAGTTGGGCTGCGATGTCGCCCATGACGTCCACCGGCATGCGCGTGTTGTTCTCGATGATGCGGTAGACTTCCTCGATGGGCTCGCCCTTCGACCAGAGCTTGACGGTGCGGAGCTGCAGCCCCTCCATGAAGACGTCGGTGGACCTGTGCATCACGCCGCCGATGTCGATCCAGTGGACGTTGAGCGCGAAGAACCCCAGCAGCGTGGCGCGTTGCGGGCCGCCGTAGACGGGTGTGTACATGACGGTGTTGTTGAGGTGCTGCCCCTGCACCTCGGGGTGGTTGCAGACCACGACGTCGCCGTCGAAGAGCCGTTCGCGGCCGTAGACCTTCAGGCCGTCACGCACCGCGGTGCCGACCGCGTCGGCGACGAAGGGCGGCATGCCGCCGGTGGACTGGGCCACGAGCTGTCCGTTCACGTCCACCAGCCCGACGGCGAAATCCTTGTACTCGTAGACGTAGGAGCTGAACGCCGTGCGCGTGATGTTGGCGTCGATCTGGTTGGTGATGGAAACCACGCCGCAACGGATCACCTCGAGGGTGATGGGATCGATCCGCGGCGGCGTGTCCGCGATACGGGTGGCAGTGCTCATGGTCGCCTTCCTGGATCGGCACCCTTCGACTTCCCTCGCCTCCGGTTCGCTACGCTCAGGACGAACGGTTGTGGAAGCCGTTTCCGTTCGTCCTGAGCGTAGCGACGCGAAGCGTCGCGAAGTCGAAGGACGCCGCGTTGCGCAATCGTCATTCGCGTTCGATGCGGATCTCGCCCATTTGTCCTATTTCGAAGCGGTCCCCCGGCCAGACCAGTGTCGTAGAGCCGTACTCCTCGATGACCGCGGGTCCTTCGGCCGCGAACCCGGACTCCAGCCCGTCGCGGTCGTAGATGGCCGCTTCGACCATGCCCGCGGCACTGCCGAAACTGACCGGACGCGCCTGCGCGTCCCAACCCGCGCCGCCCGGCGTCCTCCGCCGCAGGTTCGCGATGTCCGGCCGCCGCAGCCTGGCGAAGGCCGACAAGTGCAATGCCTGAAGCTCGGTCGGTGCCTTCGAGTCGGCGTGGCCGTAGCGCCGCTTGTAGTCGCGCTCGAATGCCTTCCTGATCTCGGTCACGTTGCGCAGTCCCGTAACCGGCACATGGATGTTGTGTCGCTGGCCGAGGTAGCGCATCTCCGCCTTGCGCTCGAAGTAGATGTCGCCCGCGCCGAAGTCCCGGCGCAGGGCTTCCGCGGCGTCCGCTTCCATTCCGCGGAAGCCGGCATCCATTCCGGCCACCAGGGCGTCGTCGAGGACTCCGGTGAAGGTCTCCGAGGCGTCGATGCGGGCGTCCGCCAGCAGCATCCCGATGGCGGAGAAATTGCCGGGCTCCGGCGGGACGACGACCGTCGGTATGGACAGTTCGCGCGCCAGCGCGGAGGCATGCAGCGGCCCGCCTCCGCCATAGGCAAACAGCACGAAGTCACGGGGGTCGAGCCCATGCTCCACCGAAACCTGGCGGACCGCGCCCGCCATCAACACGGTGGCGATGGAGACGATGCCGTCGGCCGTCCGGATCAGCCCTTCTTCGCCCCGGTAGCCGAGCGGCCCGGCGGTCTTCTCGGTGATGGCGCGGCGCGCGGAATCCAGGCTCAGGCTCAGCTCGCCGCCGAGGAACCGATGCGGATTGAGCCGCCCGAGCACGAGATTCGCGTCGGTGACGGTGGGCTCGGCGCCGCCGCGCCGGTAGCACACCGGCCCGGGCGTCGATCCGGCGCTTCGGGGTCCCACGTGCAAGCGGTTCTGATCGTCCAGCCACGCGATGGAGCCGCCGCCGGAACCGACCTCGACGATGTCGATCACCGGCCACTTGATGGGGAAGCCCTGGACGTAGCCGTTGACGTAATAGACCGATTCCACGGTGAAGCGGCCGTTCTCCACCAACGCACATTTCGCGGTGGTGCCGCCCATGTCGAAGGCGACGACGTTGTCGATGTCGAGAGCCTCGGCAAAGGCGCCGGCGCCGATGCAGCCGCCGATGGGTCCGGATTCCACCAGCCCGATGGGTTGGCGGCAGGTACGGTCCACCGACAGCAGCCCGCCGTTGGAGCCCATCATGAACAGCGAGCCGTCATAGCCGCGCGAGCGGAAGTCATTCTCCAGCCGGCGCACGTAGGCATTCACCTGCGGACCGACATAGGCGTTGGCGGCCACGGTGGAGGTCCGTTCGTACTCGTACCACTCGCGCGTCAGCTCGGTGCTGCGGGTGACATAGACCCCGGGCAGCAATCGTTTCAGGATTTCCGCCGCCTTCTCCTCGTGCACAGGATCGAGATAGGAACTCACGAAGAACACCGCCACCGCCTCGATCTCAAGCCGCTTCAGGTCGTCTGCAACGGCTTCGACCGCGCCGGTATCGAGCGGCACCACCACCTTGCCGCCGGCGTCGATCCGCTCAGGCACCTCGAAGCGCATTTCGCGCGGGATCAGCGGCTCGTCCCGCTGGTAGCGCAGGTCGAACGGGTCCGGGCGGTTGGCGCGGGCGATCTCCAGAACATCGCGGAAACCCTCCGAGGTGACAAGGGCGCACTTCGCCCCACGTCGCTGGATTAGAGAGTTGATGACCAGGGTTGTGCCGTGATTGAGGAAATGGGCCGCGGCGGGCGCCAGGTTCCCCTTGTCGAAGCAGTCGAGAATTCCCTCGACGAAGTTCCCGTAGGTCGTCGGACTCTTCGTATACACCGCACTGCCGGTCTCGTGATCGAACGCCACGAGGTCGGTGAAGGTCCCTCCGATATCCACGGCGACGACGTAGGGCATCCGGTTCTCCGCGCGGCTTCAGGGAGTCGTGGTGCTGTTCCGCGCCATGGCGTCGGGCATGGGACTCCCGGCTTGAAACAGTCCTAGCTGATCGGGTGGCGCCCCAGGAAGTCCTTAAGCGCCTCCACCGCGCCGGTACCGTCCCAGAAAGTCATGTGCCGGACTCCGGGTATCAGCGCCAGCTCCGCTCCGGGTATCGCCTCTCCCAGCAGCCGCGCGGTCTCCACCGGCGTGCTGCCGCGCCGTTCGACCTCGTCGTCCTCGCCGCACAGCACCAGTGTCGGCACGCCGACCTCCGGGGCACGGGCCAGGGTATCCCAGGTCAGGCGCGCCTGTTCGTGGCGCCGGAACATCTCGACGGTCGACTGTCCCGACCATAGCGCGTCCGAAAGGGCCGCGGCCGCTTCGCGGTTGGCGTGGTAGAACGACGGGTTGAACGCCATGCCGTCGTTGTCCACGTGAGAGCGGATATAGCCCTCGAACCCCATTCGCCGGATCTCCTCGTGCGCGTCGGGAGAAAGGTGCCGCGGTTTGCCCACCAGGGTCCTGGAGCCCGGGCCGGTGGCCGACATGGTGAGCGTGGCCACGAGGTCGGGCCGGCCGATGGCCAGAGCCTGAAGGATCTGGCCCCCGATGGCGAACCCCACCACGTGGCAGCGCGCGATGCCGAGGTGTGCCAGGAGTGCCGCGCAGTCGTCGGCGAACTGTGCCACGGTGTAGCCGTCTTCCGGCTGGCTGCTGCGGCCGGTGCCGCGGCAGTCCATGATGATGGTTTCCCAGCCCTGGCTCAGGGTGGGGACCACCTGGAGCTTCCAAGGGTCCGACGGCCACCAAGAGGCGGGCACGAACAGCACCGGATCCCCGGCGCCCTCCCGCTCGTAGTAGATGTCCACTCCGTCCAGCTTTGCAATGGGCATGTCAGAGTCTCCGTTCGAGTGATGAGGTTACGTCCGCGCCCTTCGACTTCGCTTCGCAGAGCCTGTCCTGAGCCCTTCGACACGGCTCAGGACAGGCTTCGCTTCGCGAAGCCGAGGGGCGCCAAGCGGAGTTTCAACAATTAGGACCCGGAGGCATCCGCCCGCAAGAGGTCCAGCAGCTCCGGACGCGGGAACCCGTCCACCCGGCGCCGTTTCTTCTTCTGGTAGTCCCGCACCGCGGCCCGGGTCCTCGGACCGAGTATTCCGTCTATGTCGCCGATATCGTATCCACGGGCCGCCAGCAACCGCTGCAGTTCCTTGCGGTCGGGCTCCGCCATGGGCCGGATTCCATCGGGCCAAGCCAAAACTCTTTCCTCGCCCCGCAAGCGGTCGGAGAGATGCCCGATCGCCAGCGCGTATTTCTCCGCGGGGTTGTATCGCATGATGGACCGGAAGTTCCGGCGCAGCAGGAAGACCGGCCCCTGCGCCCCCGCCGGGAGGTAGAGCCGCGCCCGGTCTTCGGGGTGCGGAAACGCGCCACCGCCGGCGCGCCGCAGGCCCGTGGCCTGCCACCCGCGGACAGTCCGTTCACCCTTGTGGTTCGCCAGACGGGCATCGACACGCTCCGGCAGGATGACTTGGTGGCCCCAGGGTCGTCCGGAGACCCAAGCGTTCCGGCGCAGGTAGTTGGCCGTGGAGGCCAGCGCGTCGTGCGGCGTACCCCAGATGTCCCGCCTGCCGTCGCCCGTGAAATCCACCGCGTAGGCCGCGTAGCTGGTGGGGATGAACTGCGTGTGGCCCATGGCGCCGGCCCAGGAACCGGTCATGCGGTCGAGGGTGATGTCGCCCGCATCGAGGATCTTGAGGGCCGCCAGCAGTTGAGTGCGGCCGAACTTGGCGCGGCGGCCCTTGTAGCCGAGGGTCGAGAGCGAGCGGATCACGTTGCGCTTGCCGCGCAGGGTGCCGTAGAGCGTCTCCATGCCCCAGATGGCCACCAGCACGTGGCGGTCCACGCCGTACCTTCGCTCAATGCGGTCCAGCTCGGCGGCGTGCTCGGACAGCTTGCGGCGTCCTTCCCGGATGCGGGTGTCGGTGATCACGAGCGCCATGTAGTGAGACGGCGGCAGCACGAACTCGGGCTGGCGGTTGTTCCTCTCGATGACTTCCGGATCGGGGGTCAGGCCCCGGAAGGCGCGGTCGTAGAGCGCGCCGGGAATGCCGTTCCGGCGCGCTACCGCGCGGAATTCCCGGACGAATTGCTTGTAGGCCGCCTGATCGGGTGTGGCCGGTTCAGCGGCGGAAACGCGCGCGGGATCGCCGGCGGCCATGCCGGCGAGCACGAGGGCTGCGACTAGAGCTTTCCCGATCTCCATACCGCCCGTAACTCTTACCGCTGTCCCCGTGAAAATCAACAGATTTCGGCGCTACCTGCGCGGGCACTCCTGTTTGCCCAACAAAACCGCACTGGCTATAGTTGAGGGCTGCGTCAGTTTCTTTGCGGGACCTCTGCGCACGACATTTCAGCATCATCACACGAGAGGAGATTCACCATGCCCAGACCGCGCCCCATCAAGTGGCCGGACAATGCCAAGATATGCGTCACCTTCATCATCCCGTGGGAAGTGTGGCCCGACAACTACGCCACCCGGGGCTCGCTCCAGCGGGTCAGCCATCCGCTGCCGCCCGAAAACGCCGTTTTCAAGCAGAACATGGCCGCGGTCACCGAGCGCGAGTACGGCGACCGGGTGGGCATCTGGCGCATCATGGATATGTTCGAGCGCCACAACCTCAAGGTCACCTTCCTGATGAACGGCAAGAAGGTGGAGCAGTTCCCCGACGAGGTGAAGGAATTCCAGGCCCAGGGGCACGAGTTCTCCTCGGAGTGCTACGAGCACGAGTACGCCTTCATGTACACACGGGAGGAAGAGCGCAAGTCGATCCAGGACACGGTGGCCGCGTTCGAGAAGGTGCTGGGCGCTCCGCCCACCGGCTATCTGTCCCCCGGTCACGCGTCCACGGACAACACCCTGGAGCTAGTGGCGGAGGCGGGGTTCGTGTGGTGGGCCGACCCGCTCAACTCGGACGTCCCCTATACCGTGGAGGCCGCGGGCCGCAAGGTCGCCGTGGTGCCCTACAACGTGCCGGGATGCAACGACTACTCCACCTACGGCGGCGGACGCACCCCCAGGGACCTGCTGCAGATCATGAAGGACCAGTTCGACTACCTCTACTGGGAAGGCGAGCAAGGGGCGCCCAAGTTCTTCGCCTTCAACCTGCATCCTTTCGTCTCGGGCGTGCCGTACCGGACCAGGATCATCGACGAGTTCATCAAGTACGCCAAAGGCTTTTCCGACGTCTGGTTCGCCCGCAGGATCGAGATCGCCAACTGGACCCTGGAACAGGGTTTCTGACACCGCGGCCCGTCACGGCTCGAGGCCGTGGCGGGGCGGCGGAGCGGAGCGGCCGCCGCCGAGCTCGATGGTCGTGCCGCACAGGCCGCGGGCGCGTTCGCTGAGCAGGAACGCGGCCACCGCGGCTACCTCCGTCGCCGAGAGGGTGTCGTCCGCAAGGGCTGGAGGGGGGACCGCCGGCGGCCGTTGCGCGCCTCCGATGGCTACGGTTACTCGGACCGGCGCCGGCATCAACACGTTCAGGGTTACGTTCTCGCCGGCCACCTCCGTGGCGACGGATCGGAGCCACGCAGGCAGCGCGGCGCTGGTGACCGAATGGACGTGCCTCTCGATGCCGGTGCGGGCCACCGGCCACGGGACCATCCACAGGATCCGTCCCCAGTGACGGCGCCGCATACCGGGCAGGAGCGTCTCGGTCGCGGCCTTGAAGCGCAGAAAGCCGGTTTCGAGCTGCGACGTCCACGACGGTGAGTGCCGGTATTCCCGCGGCGCGCGCCGGGCGATTCCGAACAGGATGTCGATGGCGCCGAAATCGGCGGCGATGCGCTCCACCAGCGCGACGGCCGATGGTTCATCCCATGCGTCCAGGGGGTAGCCGGCGGTCCGGACGCGGCTGCCCTCCGCGGCCTCGGCCGCGACTCTTCGTGCCGCCCATTCCTTGCGGGCGCACACCGCCACGTTGGCGCCTTCGGCCGCAAGGACCGCGGCAACGGCCCGGCCGACGCCCCGGGAACCACCGAACACCAGCGCGCTTCTGCCCTCGATGCCGAGGTCCACGACCGTCGGGTCAGGGACGCGACAGCCGCAGGATGCCGGCCAGCACCGTCAATAGCGCGTATCGCGCCAGCAGCAGGACGTAGCGGGCCAGCAGCCACAAGCACCGTCCGGCCACGGCGATTACCTCACTCGTTTGCGGCGACCTATCCATGGCTTACCTCCATTCTCTCTTGCACCGGGAGTTCCGCCGGCCACTTCCCGGTCAGGTCCCGTAGCAACTCCCTTTCCCTGAGCACCATGTCGGCAAAGTACCCGTCCCCGCGGGCCAGCTCCGCGGGGGTGCCGTGCTCGACGATCATTCCGTCCCGCAGGCAGATGATGCGGTCCGCGTGACGCAGGGCCGACAGCCGGTGGGCGATGACGATGACCGTCCGCCCCCGGGCCAACTCCCGAATATTCTCCTGGATCCGTGCCTCGTCCCCCTTGTCCAGCGAGCTGGTGGCTTCGTCCAGGATCAACAGGCTTCTCCAATGGAACAACGCACGGGCCAGCGCCACGCGCTGCCGTTCGCCGCCCGAGAGGAGCGTGCCGCGGGCGCCGACCCGGGTCGCGTAGCCTTTGGACGTGCGGGTGATGAAGTCGTGGGCGCAGGCCGCCTGGGCCGCGGCCGTCACCCGCGCCATGTGGTGCCGGGCCGGCGCCAGCGCGATGTTGTCGGCGATGCTGCGCCGGAAGATCGGACAGTCCTGCTCCACCATGCCGATGTGGCCGCGGACCCAGGTCGGGTCGATGACCGCGGCGTCCACGCCGTCCAGCAACACACGTCCCGCGCCGGCGAGGTGGAGTCTCTGGATCAGACGGCCCACGGTGCTCTTGCCGGACCCCGACGGGCCCACGATGCCCAGGGTCTCGCCGGGCTCGACCTCGGGGGTCACGCGCTCCAGAGCATCCCGGTCCGCGTCCGGATAGCGGAAGCTTACGGCCTCGAACCGGACCGCTCCCTTGAACGTCGGCAGCGTGATGAGATGCCCGCTTTGGCGCTCCGTGGGTTCGTCGAGCACCGTCCCCAGCTCCTTCACCAGGCTCCGGAGACGAGAGAAGTCGTAGGCGAACAGGCACAGCCGCATCATCGGCTGGGAGAAGCGCATGTTTACCAGGTTGACGGCCACGAGCTGTCCCAGGGAGAGCTGTCCGTCGAGCACCATGGAGGCCCCGAACCATAGCAGTCCGGCGGTGCCGAAACGGTTCACGAACTGGTTGTACTGCGTCAGGGATTCGCGCAGGTTCTGGGCATCCTCTTCGGCGGACACCGCCTCGTCCACCCGCTCCGTGAGGAATGCTTCCTGGGCCGGTTCGGCGTGCATCCCCTTGACGGTCTCGATGCCGTTGAAGGTGTCGAGCACGGCTTCGTTGCTCTCTCGCCGGCCGCTCCGGGTCCGCAGGGTCCATCGTCGCAAGGTCGGCATCACCACGTAGGCCGGGGCGATGTAGAGGGGCAGGCAGCACAGGATGATGAGCGAGAGCGTGAGGCTGAAGTTGAGCATCAGGGCGAGGAACACCAGCACGAAGACGACGTCCACGAAGACGAACACGACGCCGCTGGTCAGGAACCGACGCAGTTGCTGCAGTTCCTCGATGCGGGAAAGGGTCTCCACGGCGGTGTTGCGCAGATGGAAGGAAGCGGGAAGCTCCAGGGAATGGCGCACGAGCCTCGAGAGCAGCGTGCGATCCATGTCGCGGACCGCGTGCCGCAGGGCCTTGTGGCGGGCACCCCGAAGGACGGCCTCGAACGCCAGGAAGAGCACCAGGCTGACGATGATGACGTCGAGGGTGGCGGCGCCGCGGTTGGAGATGACCTTGTCGATGATGATGAGGAATGCGAAGGGGTAGATGTAGCCCAGCAGGTTGACGAAGAAGGACGCCGCCACCAAAGGTCCGAAGACCATCTTGTTGTCGAGCAGGTGCCGGAGGACGGACTGCAAGGAGAAACCCTGCTCCGACGTGGAGGGGTCCGCGGCCGCGGCCGTGCGCGGCTGCTCGGAACCGTGGTTCCCGGCGGGGACGGAACGCTCGCCCGCCCGGCCGCCGTCCTCAGCCACGGTTCTCGTCCGGGGAATCGTTTCCCCCCACCAGCACGAGGCCCTGAGACGCGAGCCGCTTGACCAGGGTGACGCGGGCATTGTCCTCGGCTCCCGGTTCATTCGACGCCAGCGGCGCCCACCGCGTGGAATGTTCCAGCAGCGCCAAGGTCTCCGGCGCGATTTCCAGCACCAGCGGCTGGCGGCGGCCGCGCGAGGCCAGGACGGCCAGGGACACCGGCCGTTGGGGAATCGCCTCGCCGGAGCGGCGGGGTTCGAACAGGCAGCGCACGTCATGGCGGCAGCGCACCAGCACCGCGCACGGGTGCGCGCGGTACCACAAGTCGGGCGACGGTCGCGGGCGCGCCCCCAGGGCCTCGCTTTCCATGGCCGTGGGGCGCAGGGTCCGGGCCCCCGCCAGCGCCAGCTCGATGGCCGCCACGTCGGCGGCCCACGCCGGCGTCGGCGGTTCCTGGGCACTTCGTTTCAGGAAATGGTCATGGAAACACTTCGCGTCCGGGTATCGCTCGTAGGTCGCCGGCGGCGCCGCGGCGGCAAAGTCACGGATCAGCGCCTCGAAGCCGTGACCCAGCAGGGTCGCGGTGCGCTCGAAGGTCTGACGGATGCGCTTCATTCGCTTGTTGTAGGAAAACTCGGCTTCCAGCCGCAGCCGCCGGATGTCCATGCCCGACAGGTCCGGGTCATGGGCCGCGGCCTCGAGGTCCCGGGTGCCGAAAATGAAGGCGTGGCTGGTCAAGTGACGCAGCAGGTTCGTCTGGGTGTCAATGAGCCTGTCCATCGGTGCCGGTCCTTTCTTTTGTCCGGGTGTTGCGGATCTGACGGCGGATGCGCGCCACGTCCGCCAGGAGTTCCTCGCCCTCCTCGAAGTCGTTGTCGCGTTCCAGGATCACGGTCCCTGGACGCTGACGGTCAAGAGCGCTTCCCAGCAGATCCAGCGCCTGCTCCGGCACCGGGTGGCTGTGGTTGTCGGCATGGAACGGGACGCCGAGGTAGGAACGTCGGATCAGCGGTCCCCCGGCGACGTGGACATCGGTGACCACGCCGGTCGGCAGTTGGTCCAGGAACGCCCTCGCATCGACACCGTGGTTCCTGGAGTTGACGAACAGGTTCTCGACGTCCAGCAGCATACCCACCCCTGTCTCGCGGAACAGAAGGTTGAAGAATTCCGCGTCGTCCATCTCCGCGTTGGGGAAATCGAAGACGTAGGAGATGTTCTCGATGGAGAACGGCACCGGGAGACGCGCTTGTACCCGTTGGATCTTGGGGATGAGCATGTCCGCCGTGGCGCGGGTCTTGGGCACCGGCAGCAGGTTGGCAATGTCGATACCCGGCACCTTGGTCCAGGCCAGGTGCTCGCTGTAGGAAGGGACCTTGAGATCGTCGACGGCCTCCGCCACCCCGTCCAGGTAGGTCTCGTCCAGGGGCGTGTCCGTACCGATGGAGAGCCCTACCCCGTGGAGCACCAGGGGGATCCGGTCCACCAGGCCGCGGATCGCCTTGCGCGCGTATTCGCCGCCCTTGATGTAGTGGTCTACCGTGATTTCGAGGACGTCGAATCGGTGCAGGTTGGTCAGCGTCCACTTGGCGATGGGAATGCGAAAGCCGATGCCGACGAGAGGGGACCTGTCTTGAAGCGAAGCGTTCATGCGACCTCCGGGTTCGAGAAGTAGTCACGCGCTGGAGGGCGCCGCGCTCGTCGGCGCCCGTCGCGAGTCCGCAAGCGCCGGGCCGGTCCGAAGGCCGGTCGGTGCCTACAGCAATACTAATCGTTCCGTCGGCGCCGAACTTTAGGGTTCAAGGCGCGGGAGGCGCACATTTGAGAGAGGAGACCGGGATGGTCAGAGCTTGCCGGGGTCTTTCATGCGGCGTCCGAACGCCTGTCCCAGAGGGAGAAGGGTCGGAGGGGAAGGGGGTTCAATCCAGGTCCATGCCCACCACCCTGGCGGGGTTGGCGGTGCATACCGTGTAGAGCTCGTCCTCCGTCAGGCCGAAGGCTTCCATGTAGCCCCGGATGAGACGCATGGCCTCCACCGAGTCGGGAAACAGCGGCTCGCCGGCGTCGCTGGAAAGGGTGAAGTGCCCCACCCCCACCTCGCGGATGGTGTTGTACATGATCTGCGGGTCGACGCCGAGGAGCGGCGACAGCTCGTCGAAGGTGAAGTTGAAGAGCACGCCCAGCGGCGCGAGCTCCTTCATCTGCTCCACCGACACGTCGAGAAACGGGCTGTAGGGGTGGTCGATGACCAGCCGCTTGAGGCCGGCCTTGTGCGCCTCCGCGGCGATCTTGAAGATCTCCTTGTGGGTGGGGTGGCCGAAGAACAGCGCCACGTCCCGCTCCACGCACAGGCGGATGATGTCCTTGACCTCGGGTTTCAACTCGCCCGACTCGTCGAGGTTGTAGCGGCCGTGCTCCATGGCCTTCTCCCAGGACAGGGGGCCGATCCAGCCCTCGGCGTTCATGTCGTGCTCGATGAGCTCCCGGCGGCTTCCCACGATGTGCATGGTGTTGGCGTGGTTGAACACCGGCAGCCACAGGGCCACCACGCCGTTGTCGATGGCCTTTTCGGCGAGTTCGGCCGACACCGGGTCGTCGTTGCGGCCGCACACGTAGCCGGCGAACAGGGCCACCGGCGCGATCCCTTCCGCCGCCGCCCACTCGTCGAGCTGCTCCCGCAGCTCGCGCACCGCCTTGCCCGCGTTGCCGACGATGGACTTGAACAGGATTCCCTTCATCTCGGCGCGGGAGGCCATTTTCACCAGGTCCAGCGCGTCCTGCTGGCCGGCGTGGGCGTGGCAGTGGATGTCGATGGCGTCCTTGACCTTGATGTGGCCGGGATGGACCACCCCGGGCTTGTACTGGGTGCGTGCGGCGTAAGAAGTGACACAGCGTTCCTGGGTCGGGGTCGAGACCACGTTGTCGCTCATGTTCGTCTCCCTTCTCTGCGGGTCGGGGCGTGCCGGATGCGGCTTGCCGGACGCCGTGGTACATTTTTCATAGTAGACGCTCGGAAACCGAAACAAAAGAGGAAGGCATGGACGGATTCGAGTACCTCACTCCGCTTCAGGCGTCGGTCGTGCTGGGCCTTGCGCTCGGCGCCGTCTACGGCGTGCTCGCTCAGCGCAGCGGGTTCTGCCTGCGGCGCAGTCTGGTGGGGGAATGGGGCGAATGCCTGCCGGCGCTCGGCGTCTGGATGATGGCGCTGGCCCTGGCCATAGCCGGGACCCAGGCGGCGGTGGCCGCGGGGGTCGTTTCCTTCGGCGCGCACCGGTTTTTGTCCCCCGATCTTCCGGTCGTTTCGGTGTTGGTGGGCGGCGCCCTGTTCGGTGCCGGGATGGTCTTGAGCGGCGGCTGCGTCTCCCGCCTGGCGGTCCTCACGGGTGCCGGCAACCTGCGCTCGGCGCTGGTGCTGGTGGTGTTCGCCATCGTCGCCTACGCCGCCATGAAGGGGGTGTTGGCACCCCTCCGCACGGCGCTGGGCGGGTTGACCCTCGACCCCGGCGGCAGGGTGGCGCTGACGGCGCTGCCCGGCGGGGCCGTGTGGGCCTGGGGGCTGGCCCTCGCCTTCGCGGTCCTGGCGCTCCGCTCGGGCGCGGCTCCGCGCCACCTGGCGATGGCTGCCGGGATCGGGCTCCTGGTGCCACTGGGATGGGTCGGCACGGGCTATGTCCTCCTGGACGACTTCGATCCGGTGCCGCTGCAGTCCCTGGGCTTCACCCGTCCCATGGCGGACACCCTGTTCTGGACCATGGCCGCCACCGCGATTCCGGCGGGATTCGGCACCGGCCTTGCCGCCGGCGTGATCGGGGGCAGTCTCGCCGCTGCGGTCTGCGCCGGCGAGTTTCGTTGGAGCAGCCTGGAAGGGGCGCGGCAAACCGGCCGCTACATGGCGGGCGCCGCGTTGATGGGCACCGGCGGCGTCCTGGCCGGCGGTTGCACGGTGGGAGCGGGATTGTCCGGCGTGTCCACCGTCAGCATTGCCGCGATCCTGGCCCTCACGGCCATGGCGGTGTCGGCACGGATCGTGGGGAAGGCTCTCCGCCGAGGCGCCGGCGGAACGTAGCGAGGGCAGGGGCGACCGGCCGGTCGCCCCTACGGGAGCCGCCGCAGCGTGCAGGTCGGATCAGTCGAAAGCGTAACCCGATTCCATGCCAGGATCCGCAGCGGGTTCGCCGCTGGCGATGATTCCCCGAAATGTCCACGCGGCATGTAGGTCGGGTTAGCCGAAGGCGTAACCCGACTCCGTGCTGGCGCCCTGTACGCGCCAGCCACGCCGTCCGTGTGCGATGATTACCCGAAGATGTCCTTGGAAATTCCGGCGTACCAGCCGATGGACTCCTCGTAGGTTGCCTTACGAAGTTCCGCGCTCTCTCCGGTCTGCGAGATGAAGCCGTCGGTCTTGGCGATCTTCTCGTCGGTGGCCTTGTAGGAGGCGCCGACCTTGACGCCGTCGTCGGTGGCGATGAGCGACCAGCAGGTGTTGGAGAAGCGCGCCGGGAACACCTTGGACTTGGTGAGCGCGCCGCGCACCGCCATGGCGCACACCTTGGCTTGGCTGTTGGCGGAGAACCCGGACTTGGGCATGTCTCCCTGCTGCGACGCGTCGCCGAGCACGTGGATGTTCTCGTCCGCCCGGCTCTGCATGGTGTGCGGCACCACCGGCACCCAGCCGCCCTTGTTCGTGATGGCGGCCGCAGCGGCGATACGTCCCGCCTGCTGAGCCGGAATGACGTTGCAGACGTCCACCTTGTTCACCTCGCCGTCGATCACGACTTCCATGGAGGCCGGACGTACCTCGACCTTGTCGCCGCCGAAGTCCGGGCCGACCCGCTCGATCATCCCCGGGTAGTGGCGCTGCCAGCCTTCCTCGAAGAGCCCCTGCTTGGAGAACTTCGCCTTGGGGTCGACGATCAGGATCTTCGCCGTGGGATTCGACTGCTTCAGCGCATGGGCGACCATCGAGATCCGCTCGTACGGTCCCGGCGGGCAGCGGAACGGGTTGGGCGGCGCCACCATGCAGTAGACCCCTCCCTTGCGCATGGCCGCCACCTGGGCCTTGAGGAGCTGGGTCTGCGAGCCCGCCTTGTAGGCGTGGGGCATGCGGTTCTGCTGCGACAGGTCCCAGCCGGGCACCGAGCCCGGGCGGAAGTCGATGCCCGGGGACAGCACCAGCCGGTCGTAGGAAAGGCTGCCGCCGCCGGCGAGCCCCACCGTCTTCTTGTCGCGGTCGACGGAGACGGCCCAGTCGTGGACGACGTTGATGCCGTAGGCCGCGGCCAGGGTTCCGTAGGTGTGTCCGATGGACGCGAAGTCGCGGAACCCGCCGAGGTAGAGGTTCGAGAAGAAGCACGAGTAGTAGGTCCGCGTGGGTTCCACCAGGGTCACGTCGACGGCGCCCTTCGAATCCTTGGCGAGGTAGCGCGCGGCCGTGGCGCCGCCGGCGCCGCCGCCGATCACCACCACCCGCGGGCGGGCTTGGCCGAGTATGGGACCCGCCCACAGCGCCGTCGATGCCGCGGCGGTGGTTGCCAGGAAGCGGCGCCGGGTCATGCCACGGTTGTTTTTCTTCTGTTTCATGATGGCTCCCCCTTTCACGGACCGGACAGTGGTCTGCCGAAATAGACTGCCAGTGAAGCGATCTCCTGGTCCGACAAGCGCTTGGTGATGGTCTGCATGGCCTGGTGCCGCCGCTTGCCGTGCTTGTATGCTTGAAGAGTTATCACGAAGTCCTCGACCGGCCAACCGACGATGGAGGGAATACCCTCGTCGGCCCCGTCGGGCCGGTGGCAGGTGGTGCATTCACTTGCCAGGTAGGCGCCGTATTCGGGGTCGCCGGCGACCGCGAGGAGTTTCGGGTCGAGGCCGAACTCGTCGACGGTCATGGTCGGTTCCGCCGCCGGAAGCCTGGAGCGGGTGCCCGAAAACGTGCGCAGCCACGCCAGCAGGTCCGCCCGGTCGACGGCCGCCGGCATGCCGGCGTAGCTCATGCGCGAGCGCGGCACCAGCTTCCGGGGGTCGGCCACGAAGGCGTCCAGCGTGGTCTCGGTCCAGACCAGGCCGCCGGCCCCGGCCTTCTTCATGGCCGGAGAGTAGCGGAACCTGGCCAGCGAAGCGGCGCGCCGGCCGAAGACGTCGTTCAGGTGCGGGCCGATCCGGTGCCTGGCGCCGCGGCCGGCCTGGTGGCAGCGCTTGCATCCCTGGTAGAGGGCCTTGCCGCGTTGCGGGTCCGCGGCCTGGGCGCCGGCGGCGACGAGAACCGTGAGCACAACGAACGCGAGCATCGCGAAACCCGCGGGTCTCGTGAGGCTCGTCATTCGGCGTCGGGATTACGGGAGGTCACGACTGGACCTCGATGCGTCTTTTCAGGCGGTAGGTGGAGCCGTCGTCATCCACCCATTCGAATTCTATGTCGCCGGATTGCCCGACGGCCATCTCGAACTGGAAGTAGGGGTCCGCGGACACCGCGGGCTCGAGATCCACGGCGATAACCTCCTGGCCGTTGTAGCGGGCCGTGAACCGGTTGATGATCCGGCGCGGGATTCGTTTCCCGTCGCGGCCGAGGCGGAGCCCGGTGTCCATGGGATGGGTGATCCGGGTCCTGACGGTGAAGGGAACGCCCGCCGCCACCGACCTTGGCAGTTTCACGCGCGGCCTGGGTTTTTGCATTGCTATCTCCCTAGGCTACGTTACGGTGGACTCCCGTAGGGGCGACCGGCCGGTCGCCCCTATCCTCGCTTCAATCCGATTACTCGGAAGGACTCCTAGCCGCAGCCTCCCACCGTCACGATGATCGGGCGGGAGGTGATGCGGAACGTGCCGTCCGCCAGTTCCGCGACGGCGAACAGCTTCTGGCTCCGGGCCAGCCGGATGCGTGTCGATGCCGCCCGCGTCACCCCTTTTCCGAAGGCGAAGACGGCGACGCCCGGATAGGGGTTGCCGTCCGTGAACACGGCGATGCGCCGGGCGTTCTCGGCGGAGACCCGGATCGGCACCGAGCCGCCGTTGTCGGCGATTTCCGGCGCCTCGATGCGAACGCCGCCCTGGGCCGGCGTCGCTCCCCGGGTGAACTTCGCGATCGCTCGGGAGGTGTCAGTAGAGGCCGCCCGGGCAATGCGGACGGGCAGGAAACCGGCTGCACCGGCCGCCGAAGCAGCCAACGCCCCGCCGGCGAGAGAGAGCAAGTTCCTGCGTGTCACGTTCATGTGTGGGGCTTCCACGTTGCGCGGCGTGCTTGCCGCGCGTCGCATTCCATTTCTATAGTAGACGCTCAAAATCCCGAACGAAAGAGGCGCCCATGAAATTCGGCCTTTTCATCATCGGCGACGACGACCCGGAGCTCAAGCTCGACCTCACGGCCTACTACGATAGGATGCTGGAGCAGGTCCGCTGGGGCGAGTCCCTGGGCTATGAGTGCTTCTGGTTCGGTGAGCACCACTTCGACTTCCACGGCGTCATCCCGTCGCCCACGGTGCTCATGTCGGCCGCGGCCAATTGCACCCGCAGCATCCGCCTGGGCGTCGCCGTGGCGCTCCTGCCGTACCGCGACCCTGTGCTGACCGCCGAAGAGTACGCCATGATCGACGTGCTGAGCGGCGGCCGGCTCGACTTCGGAGTGGGGCGCGGCACGCCGCCGGAGCTGGTCGGCTTCGGCGTCAAGGAGGACAACCGCGACCTGCTGGTCGAAAGCCTGGAAGTCGTGGAAATGGCCTGGCGGGAGGGGAGGGTATCCTACCACGGACAATTCCATCGGATCGACGACGTGTCCCTGAACGTGCAGCCGGTGCAGCGTCCTCTTCCGCCCGTGTACTTCGCCGCCCTGAGCCAGGGCTCCTATCAGGTCGCCGGCGAGCGCGGCTATCCCATCCTCGGCATCCCTTTCGCGAGCTGCAAGGACTGGGCCGAGGTGAAGCGGAAGGTGGACTTCTACAAGGAAACCCTGGACCGGAACGGCCACGACCCCGCCGCCCTGGACGTGGGCCAGACCATCCACACCCACGTGGCCGAGTCCGACGCCGCCGCCCGCCGCCGCGCCCGCCCCGCCATGAGCCGCTACTACGAGGCGCGCAAGTCCGTACGCCCCCGGGGCTACGACGAGCTCGACCAAGAGCGCATGCTCATGGTCGGCGGCCCAGAACGCTGCCTCGAGCAGATCCAGGAGATCGCCGACACCGGTGCCAACTACGTCATCTTCTCCATGAACTTCGCCGGGTTTGACCAGAAGAGCATCCTGGACTCGATGGCGATGATGGCGGAGGAGGTGCTGGCGAAGTTCGGCGCTCGCAAGTAACCTACGGTGGCCCCAAGCCGTTGCGGTCACCCCTGAAGGCAGCGACTTTTTGTCAGCCAACTAACGAAAAGACGTGACTTTTTATCAGTTGGATCAAGAATAGTCGATACGGTTTCGGCTTTCGGCAAACGAGCAGAATCCTACCGCGCGATACGTGCGCCTTGGAAAGAAGGTGAGGACGAGGGTGATGAGGGCGTGCCCTACCGCATCAGTCCCGGCAGAAAGGTGGCAATCGGCGGAAACATCATCACCAAGGCAAGCGCGATGATGTTGATGAGGACGAAGGGGATGACGCCGCGGTAGATGGCGCCGAGGGTGACGTCGGGCGGGGAGACGCCCTTGAGGACGAAGAGGTTCATACCGAAGGGCGGGGTGATGAGTGAGAGCTCGATGTTCACCATGGTGACGATGGCGAACCACAGGGGGTCGAGGCCCAGGGAGCGGATAACCGGGAAGAAGATCGGCACCGTGATGAGCATGATGGAGATGGGTTCCATGAACGCGCCCATGATGAGGATCACGATCTGCATGCTGGCGATGATGACCCACGGCGACACCGGCAACTCGGTGGCGAACATCGAAAGGCCCATGGCGGCGCCGGAATGGGCGAGGATCTGGCTGAAGGCGGTGGCGCTGGTGACGATGAGCAGGGCGAAGCCCGAGACCTCCACCGTCCCCAGCAGGGCCTTCCTCAGGGTTTCCCAGGACAGGCGCCGGTAGGCCACCGCCAGGCAGAAGGCCCCGGCCACTCCCATGGCGGCGGACTCGCTGGGGGTGGCGATGCCCATGAAAATCGATCCCAGCACCACCAGCACCAGCACCACCAGCGGCAGGAAGTACGTGAGCGCGTTCAGGCGCTCGCTCCAGGACACTTTCTCCAGCTCCACGGCCGGCGCCAGGTCCGGGCGGACGGTGCAGACGATGACGATGTAGCCGAACAGCAGCGTCGCCAGCAGCAGCCCGGGCAGGATGCCGCCGATCAGGAGATCGCCCACCGAGAGCTGGCTGATGCCGCCGAAGATGACCATCAGCGCGCTGGGCGGAATCAGCACCGCGAGCCCGCCGGAGGTGGCGAGGGTGCCCACGGCCAGGCCGGTGTCGTAGCCCTGCTTGCGCATCTCCGGCACCAGGATCGTACCCAGGGTGGCCGAGCTGGCCATGCTGGAGCCGCTGCCGGCGCCGAACGCCGTGCCCGCCAGCACCGCCAGCACGGCGAGGCGGCCGGGCACCTTGCCCAGCCACTTGCCGATGGAGGTGATGGCGAGGGCGGCGAGCCCCGAGTGGAGCACCAGCTCGCCCATGAGTACGAACAGGGGCAGGGCGATAAACGCGAAGGTGCCGATGCTGGTGAAGCTGCTGAGGGCGATGGCCTGGACCGCGCCCGGGCCCACCAGCACGTAGAGAAACCCGAGGTTCAGCACGCCGAACGCGAACGCGATGGGGATGCCCGACGCCATGAGCACGATCAGGGCGCCGAACATGATCACCAGAACGATCCACCACTCGAGGAAGATCAGAGGCCTCCCTTCTCGGGAGTCGCCGCGGCGTGCGCGCGCGATCCGGTGAGGATTCTGACCACGAAGGCGAGGCCCAGCCACGCGGCGCCGATGGGGATGATCACCAGCACCGGGAACTTCGGCAGGTTGAGCGCCGTGGAGAACCGGTAGCCGTTCTCGAACGCGTGCCACGCCACCACCCAGCCCTGCCACGCTAGCACGACGCAGTAGATGAGCCCCAGGAAGTCGGTGACGACGCGCAGCCTGCCTTGCGATGCGGGGGTGAGCCGCGCGGTGACGATCTCCACCTTCACGTGGTGGTCGTTCATGAGGATCCACGCGGCCGGAACGAAGCAGAGATACACCAGCAGGTATTCGTTGATGTCGAGGACCCAGATGGTGGGCGCGGCGAAGAGCATGCGGGCGAACACGTCGTACAAGACGGTCACCGCCATGACCACCACGAACGCGGCCGACACGTAGCCCAGCACGCGGTTCGTCCTGTCGAATGCGCGGTTCAGCGTATTCAGCATGGGGGTGAGGACGGCTGCTGCCGGGTGCCCTGTCATGCAGGCCGGCAGCAGCCAGGAATCAGGTCCGGACGGCCCGGATCAGTTGTAGGGCGCCAGCGCCTTCTGGATCTGCGCGCCGTACTTGGGGGACTGCTTGAGCAACTCGGGCCAGTAGGCGTTGCGGGCCTCGCCGAGCCGCTTCTTGGCGGCGTCGTCCACCTCGATGACCTTCATACCGTTCTTCTCGAGCCGCTTGATCGCCGCGTTGTCGTTGGTCTGGAAGTACTTGAGGATCGTGGGCTCCATGTCCGTGATGGTCCCCTCCAGCACCTTCTTGACGTTGTCCGGCAGCTTGTCCCACTTCCCCGTCGGCATGTAGACGCCGCCCGGCGCGAACTGGATGGGCGTGGCGATCATGGCCTTGTAGACCTTGTGCTCGCCGAAGCTCCAGGCGTCGTTGGGCGCGCGGTAGGCGCCGTCCACCACGCCGCGCTGCAACGCCGTGTAAAGCTCGTTGGCCGGAAGGGTCTGGGGCGAGCCTCCGAGATACTGGATGGCGGCGGCATCCTGGGCGCCCGAGGCGCGGATGCGCTTGCCCTTGATACCGTCGAGGTCCTTGATGGGCGTGGCCATGAGGAAACGGAAGCCGGTGCCGGCCACGGTGATGCCCAGGAAGCGCATGGACGACTTCTCCCGGTAGGCCTTGTTGATGATGTCCAGGGCGCCGCTCTTGCGCAGGCCGTCCAGGAAACTCTGCAGGCTCTTGGGCGCGATCAGGCTCACGGCCGCGGCTTCGACGGTCTCGCCCACGTAGTACGCGGGGGCGGAGTTGGTCATGTCGGCGATGCCGGTGCGCAGGGCCTGGAACTGCTCGAAGGCGGAGGCCACCTCGTTCCCTCCCAGCAGGCGGATCTGCACCACGCCCTTGCCGCGCTTGTTCACTTCCTTGATGTAGTTCTTGTACCAGGTGTTGCCGTCGATGCTCAGCGGCCACGCCGAGATGGCGCGGATCACCACCTCCTTGGCGTCGGCCGGCGCGGCGGCGGTGAGGGTCCACACGGGGACGGCCAGCAGCAGAGCCAGCACGGAGACTCTCGCCATGAACTTCATACGCATCGGTTACCTCCGGTGTGCTGTCGGGGAACGCTTCCCCGGAATAGATGTGCCGTATCGGACGACAACTGTTACGAGATCGCCTCGTAGGGGTAGCGTTTCACCTTCTCCATGTTCCGGCCCTCGATGCGGATCAGCTTGGTGGTGTCGGCGCGCCAGGGCGAATGAAGGTCCCCTTCGTTGTAAAGATGCGCCATCCCACGCTTGAGGGTGTAGGTGCGCAGCTTGCGGGCCTTGCCTTTCTTCCCGTCCTCGGCCGGCTCGACCTTCTCCCAGTCGGTCATCTCGGTCTCCCCCGAGGCTTGCCCGTAGATGGCCCATGCCGGACCGTGGTCGTGGGGGTTGCTGCCCTTGGCGCCCTTGTTGTGGTGGGCCAGGATGCAGAAGCCCAGTTCCTGATCCTCGTAGATCACCTTGCGCTCCGGTTGGTCCTCTTCGATGTGCTCGGCAATGAAGGTATCGTCCTTGCAAACCTCTTCGACCAGCGAGACCACCTTCTGGCGCCCTTCGGGGCCGGGTTCCGCCTTGAGGATCCGGTGACAATCCGCCGCGAACTGCTCCAGTGTATGGCTCATGATACGACTCCTTCGGAACGATATTTCGGGTCCGCCGAACGGCTCCCCAATCCGTGTTTTGAATCCTTGTACGCCTTCCGCCGCGAGGGTGTCAAGCCGCGTCCCGACTCCACGCGACCATCTTGGAAACAGCCCTTCGACGCCCGCAACCGTCACTCCGGCGAAAGCATGCCCCGTACCCCGATACCGGGCCGGAACCCGGGGAAGGAGCGGGGTGGGGTGTCGCGCCGGTACCGCCGCGCTATTCCGCCCACCCCACGATGGGAGTGAACATCTCCTCCAGCGCCGGCCTGGGCTCGGCCACGAACTCCTGCTCCACGAGGTACTGCATGAACGTGTCCAGCGTGCCCCGGTTGGCCTCCACCCCGTAAGGGTACGGGTCGCCGCCGAACAGCTCGCGGATCTCGTCCAGCTCAGCGTTGAGCCACGGGACCATGTAGGCCATGGCGCCGCTGAAGCTCATGTGCTTCAGCGTCCACGCCTTGGCCGCCTGGAACGCCTTGAACATGCTCTCGGCGATCCACGGGTGCTGCGTGTGGAGCTCCTCCCGCATGACGATGGCGTGCATGATGGGAAAGATGCCGGTCGCCTGGAAGTATTCCCGTTCGGCCCGGCGATAGTCCGGGAAGAGTCTGGCGATGGCCGGATTCTTGCCCAGCGAATCCGGTTGCCGCGCGCCCAGGTAGGCCGCGATGTCGCCCTCCACCAACAGATCGTTGATGGATTTGTCCGGGGGCGCCGTCTCAAGGTCCAGATCGCCTGACGGGCGCAGGTCCACCTCGTCGTCCGGCGGCCGCGGCGCGTTGACCCCGCCCTCCACCCAGCGAATCGAGTCGAGGTCGACGCCGTGCCGGTGCTGAAGGATGCCCCGGACCCACACCGCGGCGGTCTGGCCGTACTCCTGCACGCCTACGCGCTTGCCGTTCAGGTCGGCGGGTTCCGTGACGCCCTGTTCCCGGTTGACGTAGATGTAAGCGTGGCGGAAGAGCCGCGACGGAAACACCGGCAGCGCGATGAACGGAAACGAGCCGCGGGAGCGCCGGGTGAGGTAGGTGGACAGCGACATCTCGCACAGGTCGAAGGCCCGGGTCTTCATCATGCGCGTGAAGATCTCCGGCGGCGACTGGATCTGGAGGCAGGTAACGTCGATGCCCTCGGGCCGCACTTCCCCCTTGGCGATGGCTTCGACCCGGTCATACGGCCCGGTGGCCAGGGTCAGCGAGAGATTCCCCAAAGTCGTTTCCTCCGTGGTATGCTTCCATCGCGCAGACGGCGACGCTTCTCGAGTTGATGGAGCTTTTCAAAGTCCGGTCGAAACCGCAAGTTTCCCCCGGGCACGAGAGGTAGGGTCGAATACGGGAGGAAGGGTTCATCGATGCGCATGCAGTTCAGCCTTCACAGCCCCAATGGCGGCCTCAAGGAGGTGGCGCGCATACGGGACCGCATCGTCCAGGCCGAGCAGTACGGCTTCGAGGGCGTCTTCCTGGGTTCGAGCCAACTGAGCACGCCGGAGCCGTTCCAGGTGCTGGCGTGCAGCGCCATGGTCACGAGCCGCCTGAAGCTCGGGACCGCGGTGACCAACATGGTCTACCAGGATCCGACGGTGCTGGCGGGCACCGCCGCGACCCTGGGTGAGCTCTCGGACGGCCGCGCGGTGCTCGGCCTCGGAACCGGCGACGGCCCGGTGTACGCCATGGGCCGGAAGGCCACCCGGCTCAAGGAGTTCGAGGAGGGCATCCGCACCATCCGCATGCTGTTGCAGGGGGGCGAGCTGGTCACTCCCACCAGCCGCGTGCGCGTGGGCTACCGGCTGCTGCCGACGCCCGTGTACCTGTCCATGGAAGGCCCCAAGGGCCTGCGGATGGCGGGACGGGTGGCCGACGGCGTCTTTCTCGGCAGCGGTGTCGAGCCCCGCGCCGTGAGCTGGGCGCTGGCCCGCATCGCCGAGGGTGTGGCCGAAGCCGGGCGCCCGGCGGATGAGATCGTCACCCTGGCCGCGGGCATGGTGTGCATCAAGGAAGACGGCGACGAGGCGCGCCAGATCGTGCGCCGCCGCCTCGCCAACCGCGCGCACCACAACTTCCAGGCCACGCTGGAGACCGTGCCCGAGGAGGAGTTGGAGAGCGTCAACAGGTTCATGGCCGCCTTCGACCAGTCGAAGCCCATGGAGGAACGCTCCGACCCCGGGCTGATCACGGACTATCTCGTTCGGCGTTTCGCCATCGCCGGAACCGCCAAGGAATGCATCGGCCGGCTGGAGGAGCTTGCGGAAGCCGGCGTCGAACGCGTCATGCTGACACCGGCCCGCAGCGTCTACGAAGAGACCGTCGACGCCTTGGCCAGGGAGGTGATGCCCGCGTTTCGCAATTGAGGCGCAGGCGTTGTCGGTGGTTTTGTAGATCGCCCACGCCGTGAGCTATACTCGCCCACATGATGGGCGATATGCACTACCTGACACGCTGGTGGCGCGTGCTATAACGGGCGGACCGATGACCGCCGCACGACCCATGCGATTCTATATCAACATCCTCTCCACCTATTACCCGGACCTGGACCCGCCTTACGAGGTCTACTACCAACAGATGCTGGAGCAGATCGAGCTGGCCGAGGAGCTTGGGTTCGAGTGCTTCATGTTCAACGAGCACCATTTCCTGGGCTACGGCGGCCTCATCGCCAACCCGGCGGTGATGCTCGCGGCGGCCGCCGCCAGGACGTCGAAGATCCGTCTCGGGCCCTGCATCGCCATCCTCAGCGTGCGCCAACCGCTGCAGGTGGCCGAGGACTACGCGATGGTGGACGCCCTCTCCAACGGCAGGCTGGAGTTCGGTATCGGACTGGGCAACACGGCGCTGGATTACCGGGTTTTCGAGGTGCCGCAGGCGGAGGGACGCGCGCGCTACCAGGAGGCCCACGATATCATCATCAAGGCGTGGACCCAGGAGCGTTTCAGTCATGCCGGCGAGTTCTGGCGGTTCGAGGAGATCACGCTCTACCCGCGGCCGGTGCAGCAGCCGTTGCCGCTCATCTGGGTGGCCGGCACCTCGCCCGAAGGGCTGGGGTGGGCGGGCCGCAACGGCTACCACATCATGACCGTGGGCCATCCCCATCCGCCGGACAAGGTGCAAGCCGGAGTGACGGCATGGCGGGAGGGCCTCGTGGCAACGGGTCGAAATCCCGACGACTACCACTGCCAGTACCACCTCCGCACCTACGTCAACGAGAAACCCACGGTTGCCCGGGAGACCGGACAGAAGGCGATAGACCGCTACGAGGCGATCTCGAGGATCCAGCGCAAGGCGCCGTTGCCTCCGGGGTTCGTCTACGACTTCGCGGGAATGCTGGAAACCGGGCGCAACCTCTACGGCACCCCGGAGCAGTGCATCGAGATCATCAATAACGCCCGCCGCCACTACCACTTCGACACGGTGACCCACAACTTCAACTTCGGCGGCCTCCCGCACGAGGAAGTGAAGAAGTCCATGCGGCTGTTCGCGCGGGAAGTCATGCCCGCGTTCCGCTGACCCGACGACTCACCCGACGCTAGAGATTGACCCGGGCCATGCCGTCGGGCGGATAACGGTCGCCGGCGGCCGCACCCGGCGGGAACGCGGCATCCAGCGCGGCGAGGTCTTCCACGGTGAGCGCGATGTCGAGGGCCTTGAGGTTTTCCTCCAGGTGCGTGCGTCGCTTGCAGCCGGGAATCGGGAAGACGCCGGCGCCCTGGGCAAGCACCCAGGCGATGGCGATCTGCGCCGGCGCCGCCCCGTGGGCGTCGGCGACCTTGCGGATGGCGGCCACGCGCTCGCGGTTGGCGGCGGCGTTCCGGTCCGAGAAACGGGGGAACTTGTGGCGTGTGTCGCCTTCCTCCAGCGCGTCGCGGCCGCTCACGGTCCCGGCCAGGAAGCCGTAGCCGAGTGGCGCGTAAGCCATCAGCCCCAGCCCCAGTTCGTCGCACGCTTCGAGGTGTCCGTCTTCGACGTCCCGGGTCCAGAGCGAGAACTCGTACTGCAGCGATACCAACGGATGGATCTTCACGGCCCGGCGCAGGGTCCCGGGGGAGGCTTCCGAAAGGGCGATGAAGCGGGTCTTGCCCTCCTCCACGAGCCTGGCCATGGCCCCCACCGTTTCCTCGATGGGCACGGTGGGATCGACCCGCGACAGGCAGAACGCATCCAGTGCGTCGATGCCCAAGTTTCCGAGGCTGGTCTCGCAGACCCGGCGCAGCCGGTCCGGCGTGCCGCTGCCTTGCGCCACCGACGAGCCGTCGTCGGCCCGGATGGTGCCGGTCTTGGAGTGGATGAAGACCTTGTCGCGCCTGCCGTCCCGCAACGCCTTGCCGATGAGCCGGTGATTGTGCCCTTGCCCGTAGCTCGCGGACGTGTCCAGCAGCGTGACGCCGAGGTCGATGGCCCGGTGGATGGTGGCGATGGACTCGGCGTCATCCGCCTTGCCGTACGCGCCCGACATGGAGAAACAGCCGAGCCCGATTCGCGAATGCTGCTCGCCGGTATTGCCGAAGATCGCAGTTTCCATGGGCTAAACCCTAACCGTCAGCGGAGTGCCTCCATCACGAACCTCCAGGTTGCCTTCGCCGTCGCCTGGTGGTCCTGCTCTACAGGTCCAGCGTGCTCGGTGCAAAGATCTCTTCCAGCGCCAGCCTGCGTGGCGTGAGCTTCTGCTCCAAGGAGTAATCGATGAGGGTTTCGAGCATGGCGGCGTTGTCCCGGATGCCGTAGGGGAAAGGGTCGTCTCCCACGATGGCGCGGGTCTGCTCCAGGTACTGCGGGCCGAAGAACAGGTCCGACGGGATGGCTTGCGGCAGTTGCCGGAGCCAGTGCTCCTTGGCCTTGGCGAAGGCGACGAAGAGATTGAAGGCGAGCCAGGGATGCTTCTCGTGGACGTCGCCGCGAATGACGTAGCAGTGGTTGATGGGGATGAAGCCGTGGGCTGACACGTAGCGCTTTCCTTCCGCCATCATGTCCGGGAACAGCGGCCGCACGGCCTCGGCGTCGCCCTCCCGGCGGTCTCCGGTGGAGCGGTCGATGACGTTGCGCTCGGCGTGGAACGTGCTCAGCAGCATGGCCGTGTCCAGCTCCCGGTTCACCAGCATGGAGATCAGGCTCTTGTTCTCGGCGATGCGGTTGAAACGGATGCCTTCCGGCGGGGTGAATCCGGTGGCGCCGCCGTGGCTCAGCGCTTCGCTGCGCTCCATGTACCAGTCGACGTCGTATTGGCACACGCCGAAGTCGTGCTCCAGGGTGCCCCGGGCCCACAGCGCCGCGGTCTGCTGGTATTCACCCACGCCGATGCGCTTCCCCGCCAGCTCCTCGGCCCGATCGATGCCCGAATCCTTGTGGACGTACAGCGCTCCGTGCATGAAGCGCCGGGAAGGGAAGACCGGGATCGCCACCATGTCGTGGCCCCTCGCCTTGGCGATGAGCAGCGACGACATGGACATCTCGGCGACCTCGAACTCGCCGAACCTGAGCTGCCGCCAGAACGTCTCGGAAGGGTTGGAATGGGTCCATACCAGCTCCGCGCCTTCCACCGGAACGGTGCCGTCGAGGAGTGGAGCGATGCGTTCGTACCGGGCGGAGACCAGGCTGAGTTGGAGCTTCTTCATGCGAGTGTCTTGTACCATCCAGCCGCGTCGCCGTCTGCGACGTGGGCCGACAGGTTGGCGCCAAGCCCCAGGTCCGGGACTCCGGATCGAGTCCGGGGTGACGGGTACGGCGGCTTCAGCGGGTGACGGCCGGACCGGGAACGGACGGCGGTGAGCGGTCCGTCCGGGTCCGACTTGGTTCATGAACGGCTTCGCTACTGCGCCGTCACGCAGGCGGTGAGCACCGACGGAAGCTCGGGCAGCACCGGCTCCCAGGAGTCGCCGCGGTCGCGGGTGACGTAGAGAGCCCCGAGGCCGCGGGCCTTGGGATCGAAGCCGAAACCGCGGGCGCCGTCGCCCAGGCCGCAGAACACCGCATTCGGGTCCTCCGGGTGCCGCTGGAGCACCCACGGCATGTACGGCATCATTTCGGTCAGTCCGTTGGTCACCGTGCGCCAGGTCGCCCCCTCGTCATCGCTCAGCATGACCACGCCGTGGGGGTTCGTGCTCTCGCCGCGCCAGACGCCCGGGGAGCCTCGTCCGCCGCACACCATCATCCGCGGGCTGTCGCCCGGCATGAAGAACCAGTCGTGGGTGTAGCTGTACTTCTCGGTGTAGCCCCACGGCATGCCGTCCTCCACTCGGCGCCACTGGCGGCCGCGGTCGTTGCTGCGGAAGAAACCTCTAGCGCACGACACGTAGTAGCGGTCCTTGCTGCCGGGGAGGTTGGCGATGTGGTGCATGTCGAGATAGTCGATGCCCGAGCTGGCATCCACCCAGGTCTTGCCCCTGTCCTCGCTGCGCACGACGCCGCCGTGCTCCAGCGTCAGTAGCAGGAGGTCGCTGTCGTCCGGATGGATGAAGATGTTGCAGACGTGGGGGAACTGCACGCCGACGTACGGTCCCGGGACGCACCACTGGTTCTGGACCTCCTCGGGCATCTGCTGCAGGCTCTCCAGGTTCTCCCAGGTGTCACCGCCGTCCTCGCTGCGCATGAGCTGCACCGGACCGAGTCCGGCATAGACCACGCGGTCGTCGTGAGGATCCGTCGCGAAGCAGCGGGTATCGCCCTCGATGACCCTCTTCCAGCTCTTGCCCGCGTCGTCGGTGCGGTAGGCGCCGTCGAAAGGCACGGCGGCGAAAACCCGCTCGGGCCGGGTCCTGGAGCCAGCCAGGCCGTCCACGGTCTGTCCGGGAAAATGCTCGCCGCACGCCTCCAGTCTGCCGCCGCGGTCCTCGTAGACGGTGAGCCCGCCGTTGAACGCTACGTAGTAGCGGAGTGAATCACCCATCGTTCTCTCCTCCTTTGCGTTCCCGATCTAGCGCGGCGCCACCAGGATCTCTTCCCTCGGGAAATGGTCCATGATCTCGGCGCCGTCCTTGGTCACGACCACCATGTTCTCCAGCCGCACGCCGCCCACGCGGGTCTCGCCCTCGCGGCTTTCGATTGCGATGGTCATGCCCTCCTCGAACACCTGCGGGTAATTCAATGACCACTGCCGGTTGATGATGGGGATGTCGTAGTTGGTGCTTCCCTGGGTGAGGCCGATGCCGTGGCCGATCTCGCTGGCCAGCACCTCGCACTCCTCGTCATAGCCCCAGCTCGACGCCGGCGGGAAGTGCTTGGCCGCATCCGCCGTAGTGGCGCCCGGCTTGATAGCGTCGATGACGCCGTCGATGCTGTCCCTGACCCGCTTGTACCAGTCCTGCTCCTTGGCGTTGGGCTTGCGGCCGACGATGAAGGTCCGGTAGGTGCAGGTGGCGTAGCCTTGGTAGGTGAGGCCGCAGAGCGAACCGTACAACAGGTCGCCGGTCTGCAGGAGCCGGCTGGACTGATGGAAGCCGCGGTCGAAGGTGCTGGGCCCGGAGCGCCAGCCTCCCGGCGGCGCCGACTCCGCGCCCATGTCGTAGCCCGCCTTGGTGGCGATGCCCGACAGCTCGGTGTCCCGGACGCCCGGCTTGGCGTTCTCCCAGATACTGTACCAGACGCCCTCCACGATGGCTGCGGCGGTCTTGAGGCAATCGATCTCGTCGCCCGTCTTGATCTTGCGGATCTCCTTCATCACCAGACTGAAGTCCACCAGGTTCTTGACGCCGGCGTTGGTGAGGGCTTCGCGGGCGATGCCGTCGAAGGCGCTGAAACCGATCTTCTCTTTCAGCAGCCCCCGGCTCTTGAGCTCGTCGTGGATGTCGGCGGCGAACTGCCGGGCCTCGTCCTTGGCCGCCTCGATGCCGCAGGCCGCGGTGAGCCAGGCCCGCGCCGGTCGCCACTCGGTGATCCACGGCGCCTGGTCCGGCATCTGGTGAAAGTGGCCGCTGTGCTCGTACATGACCGGATCGTGGTCGGCAAAGAACAGCGTGTAGCGGCACATCGGGTAGTTGAACCCCTTGAGGCCGGTGAGGTAGCGGATGTTGGCCGAGTTGGCTTCCAGCAGCGCCGGGATGCCGTGCTCCCGCATGATCCGTTTGGCCCGCTCGGCCCGCTCCCGGCGCAAGCGGTCCGTGTTCAGCCGCTCCTGCCAGTCCGATACCTCGTTGCCGTAGATGAGCTTGGATGCGTACTGTGGTGCCATGAAAGAAACCTCCTTCGGTGCGCGGGAGTCAGGAGTCTGTCCGATGAGGGCGGGTCCGGAACCCGCCCCTAAATGCCCACATGACCGGGTCCTTGTCAAGGTTCCGCCGGGGCGCCGGTGTTGCGTCCCACGAGTACGTTTGCAAAGATGCGCAGGGATTCCTCCCGTCCGCGAGGCGCGATTACGAAAACGTAGGGGCGGGTTTCAAACCCGCCCGTCTATAGTTTGACACCGACACGCTAGCATGCGTTGTCATCGCCAATAGTCAGATAACTCTTCGGTTTCATTGTGAAAAACATACTGCCAAAGCAAGCCGGCAGTGTGCTCCAGTGCGCCTCGTTTCCCTCTCTTGTGTTGACTTTGGGGTTGACTGTTGGCATGATGCCCCAATGGAAAATCGACACGTCTCCGCAAAGAACACCGCCAGGGTCAAGCTCACCCTGAACAAGAGGACCGTAGACGCTCTGGAGCCCGAGGACAACCCCTGGATCGCCTGGGACGACAAGCTTGTGGGCTTCGGTGTGCGCGTGCATCCCTCGGGCGCAAAGGCTTACCTTGTAAACTACCGCGCCGGCGACGGCGGGCGCAAGGCGCCCAACAAGCGCGTGGTGGTGGGCCGGGCCGGGCGCATGACGCCGGACCAGGCAAGGCGGCGGGCGCAGGAGCTTCTGGGGCGTGCAGCCTCGGGGGAGGACCCCGCGGGAGAGCGCGCCGAGGCCCGGGGTCTGCCGAGGCTCGGCGAGGCGTGCGAGGACTACATCAAGTCCGGCCACGGCTGGGCCGAGAGCACGGAGCGGGGCTATCGCCGGTATGCGGAGCTGTATCTCGGCGACTGGCTTTCCCGTCCGTTGGACGGCATCACCCGGCGGGACGTGGAGGGCCGCTTCCGGCTTCTGACGGAGCGTCACGGGGAGATGCCCGCCAACCAGTGCCTGTCGTTCCTGCGCTCTGTGTACCGGAGGCCGTGCGTGGACCACGAGGGTCTTCGGAACCCCGTGGATCAATGGCTTGCTGGCGGGGGACGCTACCACCGGAAGAGGAGGAAGCGGATATCGTCACCGGCGGAGGTGCTGCCGTGCTGGCGCAAGGGGATGGAGGCAGTGGTGGGGAACCCGGTACGCCGGGACGTGTTCCTGTTCGGGCTCTACACGGGGATGCGGCTGGGAGAGGTCGTGCGGCTTCGGTGGGAGGACGTGGACATGGACAAGGGGCTCTTCCGGGTGGAAGAGACGAAGACCGGAGTACCGCTGGAGCTGCCGGTGACACGCCAACTCGCGGAGATACTGGCGCGGCGCCGGCGAGAGGGCGACGCCGTGCCGGAAGGGCTTGGCGGCTGGGTGTTCCCGTCGCGGTCGAGCGAGTCGGGGCACGTGGAGGAGCTTCAGGTGCACTACGATGCCATCGGGCAGGCGGGCGGCGCCAAGTTCTGGTTTCACGCGCTACGCAACTGCTTCATTACCGTGGCGGAGCGGGAACTGATGCTGCCACGGTCGCTGACGAAGCGGCTGGTGAACCACGCCCGGCCCGGCGATGTGACGGAGGGTTACGCCGCGGACTGGACGGTGGAGCAGCTTCGGGAGCCCGCGCAACGAATAGCTGACCGCATCGATGACCTTGTTGGGTCGGACGCGGCAGTGGCGCAGGCTCGCATGCAAGCAGGATGAGATGCGGCGGGCGTGAGGTTCGCTGGAACGCGGGGCGTCTGCGATCCCCATTCCGGCGGAACTGTGCCGCTCCCTTTGACCCGGCGCGTACACATCCGACCCCAGGACCTCACCAGAAAGAAGGCCCTGTTCGCGGGCCATGACGAAGACGCCGCCGCCTGGGCGTGCGTAGCGTTGCTCATCGAGTCCGCCAAGCTGAACCAGGTCGAGCCATACGCCTACCTCAAGGCGATCCTCGAGGCCATCGCTTTGGGCCATCCCGCCTCGCACATCGACGAACTCCTGCCCTGGTACTTCACACCCGCTTCCCGCTGATCCCGGGGCGCCCCGCAGGCGCCTGCCACTCCTCCTCATCCCTTCATTGCGGCCCGGCCTTCCTTTCAAGGTGGGGTCTCCGCACCGTCTACCGAGGTCAGGAAGCCGCATACAAAGAAAATATGTTCGACCTCGTAATCCACACGTTAATTTCACACTTATGGTGTAGTGGTGGCTACACTAGCGGCGGTCTGCGCAGCAATGTCTGCATCGGGAATTCAGAGACAAGCTTCGATTGGCGCGTCTGGTCCGGACCGTCCGGGAGGTTCTCTCATGCTGAAAGGTTCTCCATGCTGAAAGGTTCTCCATGCTGAAAGGTTCTCCATGCTGAAAGTTTCGCTGAACGCTCCGTCCGCCGGTACCGAGGCGGTTCCGCCCCCGGGTTCGGCCCATCTCGCGAGGTCGGCGTCTCCGCTTGACACCGGCGTTTCTGCCCCCTACACTCCCAGCGGCCCAGCGGCCCAGCGGCCCAGCGGCCCAGCGGCCCAGCGGCCCAGCGGCCCGATCTGCGTCTCCCGGCGACCGGCTCCCTCAACTAGGCTCCCCGCGCAGGCCTGACGCCCGCACCGGGCGTGCCCGCGCCCGCCGCCTCACCCTTCTTCCCGCCCTTGCGCTGCTCGGCGCGCTGTCGCTGTTCGCCGCCGGGACGGCGGAGGCGGTCCCCTCCGCGCCCACCTCTCCGAGCGTGACGGTCGGCGACACCAGGCTGACCCTGAGCTGGACGGCGCCCACGGGCACGCTCACCGGCTACGAGGTGTACTACACCTCCGCCCCGGCGTCGGGCACCGGCGCGGTCGCCAACGGGGTGGACCCCACGGGCACCGACCCGGCGAGCTCCTGGATTCAGGCTACCGACACCCTGACCGGCTCCTCGACGGCGTTCACGTTTACGGGCCTGACCAACGGTGTGACCTACCGGGTGCGGGTGCGCGCGCAGGACTCTGACGGCAACGGCGCCTATGCGTTCAGCTCGGGCATGGCGACCAGACCGGTCCTCACCTTCGATGAAGCTTCAACGTCTTTAAGAGAAAATCACGTAAGTGGATCCTATAGCTTCGGCATAGATGCGTCGCCGACGCTGTCCGTGGCCACCAGCGTGAACATTCTCGCGGACCCGGCATCGACGGCCAGCAGCGACGAATACAGCGTGCCTGCGACACAGTCCTTGGCAGCCGACGTTGACAGCGCTGCGTTGGTTGTTATGGACTTCTACGACGACAGCGTGAACGAGCCGCACGAAACGGTGATCCTGAACCTCGAGGCCATCACCAGCGCCCGCTACACGCTGGGCACGCAGAAGACCTTCACCCTCACCATCCAGGACGACGACCCCCCGGCGGCGCCGACGGGGCTGTCGGTGTCGGCCGGGTACGAGAGCCTGAAGGCGAGTTGGAGCAAGCCGGCCGGCCCGGTGGGGGGTTACGAGCTGCGTTACAAGCAGACTTCGGCGGCCGATCAGCCCGCCTCGACGGCGGGCGACCCGTCGACGGGCTGGGTGACGAGCACGCCGTCGGGCACGGGCACGTCGGCGTCGCTCACGGGGCTGACGGCCGGCACGGCCTACCATGTGCAGGTGCGGGCCAACGATGGCCAGACCGAGGCCGGCAACGGCTGGGGCCATTGGTCGGCCGCGCAGACGGGCACGCCCCGGGGGGTCCCCGACGCCCCCACGAACCTGGACGTCGGGAACGGCGACCGGAGGCTGCTCCTGACCTGGACGGCGCCCTCGGGCGGCACCTTGACCGGCTACGACGTGCACTACACCTCGGCGGCCGCGGGCACGGTGACGAATGCGGCGGCGGCTTCGGGCAGCGATCCGTCGGCGGCCTGGGTGGCGGTGTCCCGCAGCGGCACGACGGCCTCGCAGACGATTTCGGACCTGACCAACGGCACGGACTACCGGGTGCGGGTGCGCGCGACGAACGCCAACGGCGACGGCGACTGGGCGTTCGGCACGGGCACGGCGACCACGCCGGTGGTCAGCTTCGGCGACTTTGTCTTAGAGGTTACGGAGGGAGCATCGACGGCCCCGACCCCGCTGACCATCGACCCGGTTCTGGCGACGGCCAGCAGCGTGACCTTGCGTGTGGATTTCGGGGATCCGGCTGTTGAAAGCAGCATCGACCCCGAGGATGTCACGGGCCTGCCCCGGACGGTCGCTCTGCCCGCCGATACCGCTTCGGTCACGGTCGATCTGGCCCAGAACATCGTCGACGACAGCGTCAACGAAATCGACGCGAACCCCCTGATACTCGAGGCCATTGCTGACGCCCCCTACAGTCTGTCCGTGAAAACAATTTCTCTAGTCATCGTGGACAACGACCTGCCGGCGGCGCCGTCGGGTCTGTCGGTGTCGGGCGGGTACCGGACGCTGACGGCGACGTGGAACGGGCCAGTCGGCCCGGTGGACCGGTACGAGGTTCGCTTCAAGGAGGCGTCCGCCCCCGACGAGGCCGCGTACCAGAACTACCCGCACACGGGCTGGGTGACTTGGTCGGACACTGTCCCCGGTTTTGAGAGGGACGCGGGCAGCCGGAAGATTTATCTCCCCACAGTCTCCACGAAGATCGAGGGCTCGTTCGGCGATGGCGACAGCAAATCCGAACTCCGCAACGGGACGGCCTACCACGTGCAGGTGCGGGCGAACGACGGCCAGAGCGGGGCCGGCAACGGCTGGGGCCCGTGGTCGGCGTTGGCGGAGGGCACGCCGGACGGCTCGGGGCCGTACCGTCTCACCCCGGACCCGGACCTGCTGACCGGGCTGACGATAAACGACGGCGTGCGGGACCTGCGCATCGAGTCGAACGTCCGGAACGCGGTGGGCTTCGGCGGCCCAAATCCCATCTACACCGTGCAGGTGTCGCCCGGCGTGCGCAGCGTCACCGTGACGCCCACCTGGACGAACTCGAGCATCATTCAGGTCACCGCGGACCTGACCCACGTCACCTACCGCATTAACAGCACTGATTTAAACGTCACCTGGGGCAGCAGCGAGAGCGGCACGGGCAAGGCGGTGAGCCTGATGCCCACCCGCTTTCCGAACAGCAACGGCACGACCGAGGTCAATTTCGACATCGTCGGCGCCGGCGGCGGCACCTACCGGTTCCTCATCCAGCACAACACGGCCTGGAAGTCGGCCAACGACCGGCTGGGTCGGCTTGAACTCGAAATCGGGCAATAGGGGGCATTCGAGATGAAGAACATTGCACGGATTTCGATGCTCCTGGCGGCGGCGTTCTGCATCGCGGCCGGCGCCATGACCGCCGACGCCGACGCCGCCGAGAACCGGAAGGTCAGCCTCGACCAGCCGTTCGACGACGAGCGGCAGTCCTACACCGCGACGGTGCCCCACGACGTGACCGAGGTGACCCTGAACGTCGCCGCGGCCCACCCGAAGGCGCGGGTGACGGTGAACGGGGGGGACCCGGACGAGCCGGTGCAGCTGGCCGTGGGCAAGAACACGATCGTCATCGTGGTGACGGCGGAGGACGAGCGGTACACGCGCACCTACACGGTGACGGTGACGCGCGAGGGGGAGGCGCCCGCCACGGTCGCGGTCACGCTCTCTGCGACCCCGAACCCGGTGGGCGAGGGCTCAGCCGTCACGGTGACGGCGACGTTGGCGAAGGCGCTGGCGGAGGCGGTGACGATTCCGCTGACCGTGACCCGGGGCACGTCGGAGGACGGGGACCACGGGTCGCTCGCGTCGATCAGGCTGCCTGCCGGCTTCACCTCGGCCACGGGCACGATAACGACGGTCGAGGATAGCGACGGGGACGACGAGACGTTCACGGTGGCGCTGGGCACCCTGCCTTCGGGCCTGGCCGCGGGCGGCGCGTCCTCGGTGGAGGTGACGATCACCGACAGCGGGGCGCAGCAGCAGACGCTGGAGCCGCTGACGGCTGCGTTCGAGAACGTTCCCTCGGAGCATGACGGCACGGCGTTCACCTTCGACCTGACGCTGAGCGAGGCGCCGGGCGCCGGCAAGCAGCCGGTGGCGGCCTCCTTCAAGGTGGCGCCGGGGAAAGCCAGCGTCAGCGGGTCCGGCACCCGGTACACCGTGACCGTGACGCCGAAGGCGGCCAACGCCTGGAAGGACGTGACGGTGACGCTGGCGGGCGGTCGCGCCTGCGATGCGGCGGGCGCGGTATGCACGGCCGACGGGCGGGCGCTGTCGAACCGTGTATCGGCGACCGTGGGCGGCCCGGTGCGGATCCGCATCGAGGGCGCCAAGGCGAGGGAAGGCAAGGATGAATCGCTGGACTTCGCGGTGACGCTCAACCGCGCGGCGGCGCACGAGGTCTCGGTGGACTACGCGACCGAGGACGGCACGGCGGCGGCGGGGGCGGACTACACGGCCACGTCGGGCACGCTCGTCTTTGCGGCGGGCGAGACGGCGAAGACGGTCAAGGTGCCGCTGCTCGACGATGCGATCGACGAGGGCAAGGAGACGATGCGGCTTCTGCTCTCGAACCCGAAGGGGGCGTTCCTGCGGGGCGTCCACCGCAAGGCGAAGGGGGTCATCTCCAACCAGGACCCGCTGCCGAAGGCGTGGCTCGGGCGGTTCGGCCGCGCGGCGGCATCGGACGCCGTGGCGGCGGTGACGGCGCGCCTTGAGACGCCGCGTGACGCGGGCTCGCACCTGACGCTCGCGGGGCAGAGGCTCTCGGGCGACGGCGCCGCGCTAGCGCACGCCGTGACGGGGCTTGCGCGGGCGTTCGGCGCGGAGGAGGCAGGCTCGGCGCCCGCCCGCTCGATGAGCGGGCGCGAGCTCTTGATGGGGACGTCGTTCCGGATGGTGCTTGGGCAAGGCGCAGGGTCCCGGTTCACGGGCTGGGGCCAGGGAGCGTCGGTGTCGCGGTTCTCGGGCGCGGGACCGGGGCTGTCGCTGAGCGGCGAGACGGCAACCGGCGTGATGGGGATGGACTACGGGAGCGGCCGTCTCTTGACCGGGTTGGCGATGACGCACAGCCTGGGCGAGGGCAAGGCGGACGGTTCCGGGCGGAGCTACGCCATGGGGAGTTCGGTGACGACGGTGCTCCCCTATGCCCGGTACGAGTTCACGGAGCGGGTGTCGGCGTGGAGCCTCGTGGGGACGGGTTCGGGACGGCTGACGCTGGAACGCAGCGGCGGCGCGCCGGAGCGCTACGGCACGGACCTGTCCATGACGTTGGCGGCGGCAGGGGTGCGGAGCGAGATCCTGACAGCCCAAGATGCAAGCGGATTCACGCTGGCGCTCAAGGCGGACGCGTTCTGGGTGCGGACGGAGTCGGACGCGGTGTCGGCGCCCGGGGTGGGGAACCTGGCGGCGGCGCGGGCGGACGCGACGCGGCTACGTGCGGTGCTGGACGGGTCGCGGACGTTCAGGTTCTCGGGCGGCGGCCTGCTGACTCCGTCGGTGGAGCTCGGGTTCCGCCATGACGGGGGCGAGGCGGAGAGCGGGACGGGCATGGAGTTGAGCGCCGGGATGGGCTACGCAGACTTGGCTCGTGGCCTGGACATGGCGCTTCGCGTGCACGGTCTCTTGGGGCATGCCGAAGAGGGCTACCGGGAATGGGGCGTGTCGGGGCAGCTCCGGCTCGTGCCGGGCGTCTCGGGGCGCGGCTTCTCGGTGTCGGTGACGCCGTCCTACGGAGCGGACCCGGGCGGGTCGGAGCGGCTGTGGACGATGCCGGACGCATCCGGGCTGGCCGCGAAGAACGACGCGGCGCCGTCGAGCCGGCTGGACACCGAGGTGGGCTACGGGCTCGGCGGACCGGCGGGCCTGGGGGTGGTGACGCCGTATGCGGGCCTGGGGCTCGCCAACGGAGGGTCGCGGGCGTGGCGCGCGGGAGCGCGCTGGCAGGTGGCGTCCGGCTTCACCCTGGGTCTGGAAGGCACGCGGAAGGAGAGCGGCGGCAAGCCCGACGAGCACGGCGTGATGGTGCGGGGCGCGGTCCGCTGGTGAGGGCTCCGGCCGGCGCCTGACACGCTCGCGCCGCGAGCCTCGGTGCCGTCATGGTCCACGGCGTGATCTGTCGATGGCCCGGGAACAGGCCGCGGTCGAAGGAGGCGTAGGCCGGACCCGGACTTGCGCCAACAGGAAGGGTTGCTGAAAGGCCTCAGCGGCAGCCACTGCGAAGGACGGTCGGGCTGCATAACGATAACGTGTGCGATTGACCCGCGAGAGAGTGTTTTATGGCGCTCCGAGGGTCGGGAGTTTTTTCACCTCGGATGCGAAAATAATATATTCGCCGGCTATCGGGACACACGAACCACACGCACCTGTGGTATGCACCATCGGCTTATCTTCCGTCGGAGGTGCGAAAGTGCCCTTGACATTCACGGAAGTTCCTCATAATTGCCCAGCGGCCCAGCGGCCCAGCGGCCCAGCGGCCCAGCGGCCCAGCGGCCCAGCGGCCCAGCGGCCCAGCGGCCCAGCGGCCCAGCGGCCCAGCGGCCCAGCGGCCATGAAGTGCGCCCGGCATCCGGCCGGGGCGCACGCACCGGCTTCCACTCCACCGGCAGGCGCGCCGCGCAGACCTGACGCCAGCACCCGGCGTGCCCTCACCCTCGCGCTGCTGCTCGGCGCGCTGTCCCTGTTCGCCTCCGGGTTGCCTCTCGCCGCTCAGGACGTGACGCCTCCTGGAGCCCCCCGCAATGTGGTTCTTACCCCATGGGACGACGCGATCAGAATTTCCTGGGTCGAACCTGTTTCATGGGGCTATTGGGAGCCTGCAGGATTCGAAATTGACGTATCCGGAGACTCTGCGCGTTGGTTGGGTATTGGTGGTGTCAATGAGGTCGGCCCTGGGGTTACCAGGTGGCGTCATAACAAATTCGTTTTCAATATACCGGAAATCTACAATGGTCAGAAGAATGTTCAAATTCGAATTCGAGCCGTTTCAGGCAAATCCGGTCAATACGCGGACGGCAGATGGGTGCTCTCAAACAAAGTCAAGGTCGGGGTGCCTGCGGTATCTGATTTGAGGATTTCGCCTAGAGAAAACCGGCTGGATATAGGCTGGCATCGGCTCTTGCCAAGAAAGGATAAGACGACACCTGAAGACGCTACTGCGGAGATTTTGGCTGAATTCACGGCAAATAATGCAAAGTACGAATATACAGGCTACGACGTTCACTATACGGCATCGCGTACTGTCGCGCCCGGCGCCGCAGTCGGGTCTGACGTCAACACCGGTTGGGTCGATGCGAACTACAGTGGCACTGCCATAATAACCCGCATCGAAAATCTAAACATCGGGACCCGGTACCGCGTCCGGGTGAGAGCCACAAACGGATGGGGCACCGGCGCGTGGATCGAGAAAAGCGCCGTAGTCCCGGGATCTCCGAAAGTCCTGTTCGACATCCACACGGTTTTAGTTCCGGAGAACGACGACTATCAAACTGTGAAACTGAGGCTGAACCAGGTGCTCACAAGGGACATTACCGTGAACCTGTCGACGACCGCGGCCAAGTGCAATAGCGTGGTCACCGCAACCGAAGGCGCGGAGGCGGACTACACCCTGTCGGCAACGTCGTTCACGTTCACAAGAGGGGGAACCCGCGAGCACACCTTGCGGATCACGCCGCGGGAAGACCAGGAAACCGAAGGGCGGGAGATCGGCTGCGTGTCCATGGAAGCCGCTCCAGCGGGTTCTCCCCACACCGTCGATCAGCAAGGTGTATATCTTGAATTTGTCGACACCAGCAAGGGCAGCGACACCCCCCCCTTGCGTTTCTACGACCGCCCTTTGGAAGAGCACGGGGAAGGATCCAAGTTATACGGCGTGTTGAGCCTGAACACGCCCAGGGCGGAAGATGTGAGCGTCACGATCACAGTGACCTCACAAGGCACGGCAACCGCCGGCGAAGACTATACGGTGCTCAGCGAGTTCCTGACCGGCACCATCAAAGCCGGAAGGGTGCTCTACGACCGGACTTCTCTGGATGCGAAAGGACGCAATCTGCTCACGCTCGTGGACGACGACAAGCTGGAGGAGCAGGAAACGGTCAAACTCGAAGCGCGTATCGACGGTGAAGATCACGTGGCCAGGAAAACCATCATCATCATCGACAATGACGGCATAGACCCCGTCAAGGTCCGGCCGGTCCTGCATAACGGAAAGCCGTCCATAGAATTTGAATCCTCCCTCCAGGGCGCCTGCGGCCGCCATGCGGGCACAGGCTCTCTCTGTGGCCTGGCCGCCAAGAGCTACAGGTATTCCCGCAAAGGGTACGCCGTGCTCTTCCAGGTAAAGGAATCCGGGCAGAACTGGGACACGCCGCACGACTATTCCTGGCAGGTGCCCGAGTCCCCCGGCGGCTCGAAGGCGTCCACATGGAACCAGTACGCACTCTTTGTCAGGCCTGTATTCAGAGGCCGGGTCGAGGACCTGAAGCCGGGAGTGACATACGACGTGCGGGCCTACACGTCGCACGTGCCGGCCGCATGGACCGGCGGGAGTTTCGACCGCAGCGCCGTGGAAGGAAAGGAAATATACGGCGCCGCTGACGCCATCGTATCCAACACGGTTTCCGTCACGCTCGGGAGCATTCCGTCGCCGCCCCGGTTGAACAATCTGGAAGCCCAGGCCGATGAAATCACGGCCTCCTGGGATGAGCCGGTCATTACCGGAAGCACAATTACGGGATACGAGCTTCAGTGGAAGAAGTCGAGCAGCAGCAATTGGAATAAATTCTCGATATCGGCGTCCAACCGGTCGTACACGATCACTCAGGTCGAATCCGTCGAGTATGAAGTGCGGGTCAAGGCGACGAACGCTGTAGGCGACAGTGACTGGTCGGAGATACGCCGGGCGGAAGGCAATCCCCCGCAATCGCAACTCGTGGCGGAACGGCCCACCGAAGGGGAAGATTCCGGCGACGATGAGGACGATACCCCGCCGCCCCCTCCTCCGCGTCCCAGCAAGATATCGGCGACCTTCGAGAACGTGCCCGACAGCCATGACGGAACCCAGTTCAGGGTGGATCTGCGGTTCGGCGAGGACATCGCCGCAGCGAACGGGCCGGGATACAGTTCATTCGACGTGATCAACGGGTATGTCGCCAATTATTATCGTCGAAATGCAAGACTGTACTGGATCTACATTCAACCGGATAGCGTCGGAGCCGACGTCAAGGTCCTCAAGCATGAAGGTACCTGCACAAACGGGGTCGGGGCGTGCAACGCCGAGGGCAAGATATCCAGCAGAGCCGGCTACATCACCATCAAGTCCCAGAAAATCGCTCCGGTCATCAGCAGGGACAACGCCGCCCAGGAGGGCGATGCGGTGGAGTTCACGATCACGCTGAGCCGATCGATCGCAATGCCGGTGACCTTCAACTACAAGACCACCGCCGCGCCGCCGCCCTACACCAAGGCGTTCAGGAGCGACTCGTGCAGGACTCCCGCAGGCTGGAACCGCAACCCGGACCTGATCAAGCAAAGCGGCAGCATCACGTTCCAGCCGGGGGATTCCTCCAAGACCATTTCCATCGGCACGTGCCCGGCGGACAGCATTGACGAGCCGGACCGGTATTTCTATCTGCAACTGAAAGGAAGCACCTTCAGCGGGGTGCGCACGGGTTTGGGAAGGATCTACAACGACGGCGCGCTCCAGTCCGCCTGGCTCGCCCGCTTGGGGCGCACCGTCGGCACGCAGATTACCGACGCCGTGACCGGGCGCTTTACGGCCACCGGGCACGCCCGCGTTGCCGGCCTCGACCTCGCTTCCCTGCAGCCTCAATCGCGGCCGCCCGCGCGCCCGCAACCGTTCAGCCGTCCGCATGGATTCGGGCGCCCGCAAGAGCGCGCTCCGCAATTCACTGGCGGGTACCGGCCGTCTGCGCGCGACCTCCTGCTCGGCAGCTCGTTCCACCACGCGATCGAGGATTATGCCGCGTGGGGCAATTTCCAGCAGTCCGATTTCGCCGGCACCGAAATCCACGGCGGCAACACGCTCCGCCTCGACGGGACCGTGCGGACCGGTGTGTTCGGCGCCGACGTGACTCTCGGCCGTCTGCTCGCCGGGGCCGCGCTCGCCTATACCGACTCGCGCGGGACTTTCGACGCGCCGGACGACTCCGGCGCCCTCACGTCCCGGCTTACGACCTTCGCACCCTACGCCCGTGTCCAATGGACCGAGCGCCTTTCCGGCTTCGGCCTGTTCGGCTATGGTGTCGGCGACACCACGATCGAGCAAACGATCGCAGGGTCCGATACGCACGCGACTGTCACACTCGACCACACGACGCACCTTGCCGCCGCCGGTATCCGGGGCGCTCTGCCCACCCTCGCCGGTCTCGGCCTCGCGCTCAACGCCGACACCCTGTATACCGCGACCGACGCGCCCGCCGCGGCCGGATCCGCCGCCACCCACGCAAGCACCGTCCGCGTCCGCTTCGCGCTCGAAGCCAGCCGCGCCTTTATCCAGCCCCGCTACTCGATTCACCCCACTCTCGAACTCGCCGCCCGTTACGACGCGGGCGACGCCGAAACCGGGGCCGGACTCGAAGTTGCGGGCGGCCTGCGCTTCACGCACGAGTCCGGTGTGAGCCTCGACGCTTCCGCCCGCCAATTGCTCACGCATGCCGATGCCCACGAGGACCGAGGCATCAGCCTCGCGCTCGGTTACACCCCCTCGGCCGACCAGCTCGGCTGGAACGCGGCGCTTACCACTTCGCTCGGCAATACCGCGAGCACCGCCCGGCAACTCTGGCTCGCGCACTCCGTGGACGACCTCACGTCCTACGGCGTCGATTCCGCTGTCAGTGTTGAAGCCGTACTCGGCTATGGTTTCCCCGCCTTCGGTAACCGCGTGATCGTTACGCCCCGGCTGACCGCCCGTGATTCAGCGTTCGGCCGCGAGACGCAACTCGGCTGGCGCTTCACTCCGTACAATCCCGCACAAACCCGCAAGCCGCACTTCGAGGTCAATTTCGACACCACCCGCGCCGTCTCCCCCGCAGGCCTCTCATATGGAGCCATGCTTCAAGCGGTAGCCCGTTGGTGAAATATTCCCGCGTTCCCCAGATGAATCGCTTGCGCTTCAACCGAGGACCTCCCCCGGTTCGTAGTCCGGTGCCAGCGGTGCCCAGGCGCGTGCGGCCTTGCCGAGCGGCACGGCGCGCGGGCCAGTCTTCGAGTCCTCCAGGTTGAACGCGTCCTTTCCGATGTTGCGCCAGCGGAGATTGAGCACTTCGCCCCGGCGGCAGCCGGTTAGCGCCAGCAGCCGGACCGCAACGACCGCTTCGGGCCAGCGGGCTTCGTGAACGTCGAAGGCGCTTCGGGGCCGGTGCGGTCCAGCGGCATCTTGCCGAACAGCCGGTCAGCATCAGCAGGTGAATGATGGCGACAATGTGCGGGCGCCAGAACCCGTCGCGCGTGAGCACGGCGTTGAGCCGGGCCATTTCCTCCTCCGCAAGGAACCGTTCCATGGGCTTCATCTTGAAACGGACGTGGTGAAGCGTTGCCATTGACGGTACCGCCTGCGTCCGCTCCTGTGTGCCGATGCCGGCGCAATCGCGGACAGTTCTTTCCGGACGGGTTGAGGCCGGTCCCGCGCTCCTGAACCGGAGCGGATGCGTTCCTCCACAGGGTAGATCGCTCATTCCCGGCTGGGTTCGTTTTTCGCAATCCGGCGCACGGCTGCGCATCCCTGTCCTAACTCCTTGTAATCTCTGCATATTCGGGTTTGAAACGGTCGCGGAACCGGCCTATCCTTTCCGTTTGACGGCCGTCTTTCGCGCGACCCGAGGGGGCGGCGGGGACGCCGCCGGCCGTCCCCTGCGCTCGTTTCCGGCAACGGAAGCGCGGCGCAGCGCCGGCGGTCGGGGAAGGGAGATCGGCGCATTGGCAAACCGCAACGGATGGATGGTCATCCTTGACCCCGGCACGTGGGTCCGGGCGCTGCTCGCCGCGGCGTTCATGTGGGCGCTGGCGTTCGCGGTCACGCTGGCGCGCGACGCCACGGAGCATGACTGGTACGCCGCGGGCAAGCTCACCCTGACGGAGCTCCTGACCGGGCTGGGTTTCGACGACCGCGCGCCGGTGGAGTACCGGACCAAGGTCGGCGCGGTAGTGACGCTCACGCGCGACGGACTCATGTACAACGGCGACGCGCTGCTGGCGAGGAACCACCTGCTGCGGACCGCGGCCAAGGCCTCCGGACTCGGCGCCTGGTGCGGTCTAGGGGGGGCCCTGCTCGGTCTGGCGCTGTGCCTCCGGCCGGAGGACGAGCGGCAGCATCGCCGCCCGGCGCCCGGGCCGGAACATTGGCAGCGTCCCGAGGCGCGGGCCCGGTTCGCCCCGCCCGTGGCGCCTTCCGCGGGCAGCGCACTGGTTCCCGCGCCCGAGAACCGGCCGTCCGTGGCCGGGGCCTCCCGGCCGCCGGGTAAGGACGGCAAGGCCCGCGGCATCGGCAAACCGCCCGCCGGCGCGGACAACCGCCGACCGGACACCGCGGCGCAGCCGGCGCGCGCGGGGCGCAAGCCCCACTACGGGCGCTGGATCTGATGGTCGCCTCGATCGGCGCGGTGGCGAGCCCCTCTCAGGGCGCAGCCTACTATGAACGCGATGGCTACTACGCGAAGGACTCCCCCGAACACCGCGCGGCGAGCGCCTGGGCTGGCCGCGGCGCGGCCGAGCTCGGTCTCGAGGGCACGGTCGATCCCGATGCCTTCAGGTCGGTGCTGGAGGGCGAAGTGCCGGACGGCTCGGGGCGGAGGCTCGGGAAACGCGGCAAGGACGGCGAAATCCACCACCGTCCCGGCCGCGATCTCACTTTCTCGGCTCCCAAGTCCGTCTCCCTCGCAGCGCTGATCGGCGGCGACGCGCGCATCGTCGAAGCCCACGACCGGGCGGTCGTGCGGGCGCTGGACTGGTTCGAGAGGAACGCCGCCGAGACCCGGATGCGGGATCCGGAGAGCGGGCGTATGGTCCGGCGCGGAAACCAGAAGGCTGTGATCGCCGCCTTCCGGCACGACACGTCCCGGAACCTCGACCCTGCGCTGCATACCCACTCGGTGATCGCCAACATGCTGTTCGGCTCCGACGGCAAGTGGCGGACGATGGCGAACGAGAGTCTGTACGGCTCGAAGATGCTCCTGGGCGCGCTCTACCGTAGCGAGCTCGCGGGCGAGCTGGCGAAGCTAGGCTACGGCATCGAGAAGACCCATTCGGACGGGCGCTTCGAGATCGCGGGGGTACCGCGCGAAACAATCGAGACGTTCTCGACGCGGCGGGCGGAGATCGAGGCGGCGATGGAGGCGCGGGGCCTGGGCGGGACGGCGGAGAACCAGCACCTCGCCCGCCGGGCGGCGCTGATGACCCGGGCCCACAAGCGCGACGTGGACAAGGAGGCGCTGCGCGGGACCTGGGCGAGGCAGGCCGCCGGTCTCGGTTTCGACGCCAGGACGCTCGCGGCGTCAGCCATGGAACGGAGCCTGGACGGAGCGGAGAAGGAGCGCGGGGCGCGGGAGGCGGCCGAGGATCGTCGTCCGGAGGCCGCGCGCCAGGGAGACCTCTTCGAGTCAGCGGCGCGGGCGGACCCCGCGCGCGAGGCCGTGGACTGGGCGCTCGCCCATCTCTCCGAGCGCGACGCCGTGTTCACCGGGACCGGGCTCCTCGCGGCCGCGCTCTCCTTCAGCCCCGGCGCGGCCTCGATGAGAGAGATCGAGGGTGCGGTGGACACACTCAAGCAAGAGGGCCGCCTGCACGAGGCGCCGGCTCTGGAAGCCGGCGGAGGTCTCACCACGGACAGGGCGGTCGCCGCGGAGCGCGAGACCATCGGGCTCATGCGGAGCGGCGCGGGCCGGGGCAAGGCGCCGATGCGCGCCTGGATGGTCGACCGGCATCTGTCCAAGGGGCCGCTCACGGCCGGGCAGAAGGAGGCTGTGAAGCTCATCCTGAGCGAAAGGGACCGCACCGTGGGCGTGCAGGGATACGCTGGCACGGGCAAGACGAGGATGCTCAACCGCGCCCGGACGCTGGCGGAGAAGAAGGGGTGGCGCATGGTGGGGCTCGCGCCCTCGGCCTCGGCCGTGCAGACGCTGGCGGCCGAGTCGGGCATCGAGTCCGAGACCCTGCAACGGTTCCTTGCGAGGAACGCGGGCGTCGCCGAGGGCAGATTGACGAAGAAGGGCGCCAGGGAGATGCGCGCCGCCTTCGCGAAGACCGTGCTGGTGGTCGACGAGGGCTCCCTCGCCTCCACGGTCCAGGCCCGCGACCTGCTCAAGATCGCGGGCGAGCTGCGGATTCCGAAGCTGGTGCTGGTGGGCGACGCCAAACAACTCGACGCGGTCGATGCAGGCAAGCCCTTCGCGCAGCTGCAGCAGGCGGGCATGAAGACCGCGGTGATGGACGAGATCATGCGCCAGCGCGATCCCGGACTCAAGGCGGCCGTGGAGGCGACCCTCGCGGGCGACATCGGCAAGGCGTTCGATAAGCTCGGCGCCAACGTCGCCGAGGTGAGACCCGCCAACATCGCGGGCGCGGTGGCCGCGCGCTGGCTCGGACTCTCTCTGGAAGAGCGCGAGCGTACCGGGGTGATGGCCCCGAGCCATGAGCTGCGCGAGGGGATCAACGCGCACATCCGCGAGCGGCTTGCCCGCGAGGGCCGCATAGCCGGACCGGCCCTGCACACGCAGAGGCTGGTCTCCAAGGGCTATACCAACGCCGAGAAGGCGCTCGCGGCGAACTATTCCCCAGGCGACGTGGTCGCGTTCCACCGCCCGTACAAGCGCCTCGGGGTCGAGAAGGGAGACGAACGCCACGTCATCCGCGTCGATCACGGCAGGCGAATCGTCCATCTCGAAGGTCCGGACGGCTCAACAGTCGCCTGGAAGCCGTCGGAGATCGGCGGACGCAGGGGTGGCGCCGAGGTCTACCGGGCCGAGACCATCGAGCTTCGCGCCGGCGACCGCATCCGCTGGACCCGCAACGACGCGGACCTGGGCCTCGTGAACAGCGCCGCCGCCGACGTCGCGGGCGTCCGGAACGGACGGGTGACGTTCACGCTTGAGGACGGCGGGAAGCTGACGCTCACGCCCGGCGACCCCCAACTGCGCCACCTCGACCACGCCTGGGCCTCGACCGTGCACGCGTTCCAGGGGCGCACGGTGGACAACGTAATCGCCGCCATGGAGGCGAACCACCCCCGGCTTACCACGGCCAAGTCCTTTTACGTCGAGATCTCGAGGGCCCGGGACCGGGCGGAGCTCGTCACCGACGACGCCCGGGCGCTCCGCGAACGGCTCGAAGCGGTCACCGGCGAACGCATCTCGGCGCTCGAAGGCATCGGCGAGGTCGTCCGGCTGGAGCGCGAACGGGACGAGAGAGCCGCGCCGGACAGGGAGCGGCGGGACCCCGGGACGGCCGCTCCGCCCCCTCCGGAGAGGGAACTCGATCGCGGGCCTTCGCAGGGCAAGGCGCCGGAGCCCGAACCGCCCGCCCGCGAAAAGCGTATCGACATGGACCTGAGCCTCTGACAGGGCTCGTCAGCGCCTTCCCTTCCCGCTCCCGGGAAACGATCCGTCCTCAATCCGGCAACGAATCGGCTCAAGCCGGGCCTTCGTCCATTGTCTCCTTCATCACGTTGCGCGTCGCGGCGACGAGGTCGTCGAGCTCCTTCTCCCGCCCGGCGTCGAGCATCCTCTCCCGTGCGAGGGTGGCGAGCATGTAGCCCATGCGCCAGGTGGCCTCGATGAGTGCGAGGTGTCCGGGCGACAGCGTGGCCGGAAGCGCCTCGCCGAGCCGGTCCTCGGCGATGGCGAGCGCTCCCGCGCGGACCAGCTCTCCGACCGGAACGCCGTGCCGCGCGGCGGCCTTCTCGATCAGCCGCCACTCGGAATCCGAGAAGCGGATCGAGTGCGGACGGCGCGCATCTCTCCGTTTTCCAGCCGGCTTGCTCCCTGTTCCCGGATTTCCGCGATCGTTTTGCGCCATCCTCTTGTCCTTTTCCGCCCTCTCCAGGCCGGCCCACGCCCCACTCCGCGTCCATTCCCTGCCCTGAAACAGGGCATCGGTGTCCCGGTTGCGGTGGAAACCGGGACACCCGGCGAGGTCGTTGAGACCCTTCGCAACCTTCCCGCCGGGACTGTCGCCGGGCGCCTTGATGGGGCGACCGCTTGCCGGATGCGAGCCTCGGCAGGGCGTGTTCGGGCCGTGTTTCGGGCAACTACAAAAAGGTTACACGGCGTAGTACGCCGTAACACATTCTGCGACGCTGGAGAATACATCGCGGGACCGCTGCGGGACATGCGCAGCCCTGGGCCGGCAGGGGTGCGAAGACGGCGTGTATTCTCTGGAGAATACGCTCGTTCCGGCATGTGCCCGGCATCCCCTGTCGTCGAGAGCGCACGGGAATGCACGACAGGCGCGCGCCTGAGCTACACCTGCAGCTAGCTGCGTCCGGTGTGAGAACCAGAGCCCGCGCAGGCGGTCGGGAACGAAGAAACCAGGGGCACAAGCGAAGGGGGATGGGCGCCGGGGAACCCGGCGGAGGGGAGCCGCCACGGCGACTGAGTGGCGGAGAGTGCGGGAGGTAGTGAAGGCGGTCGTGTCGAGCACACTGGCGGAGGCTCCTGCACTGGCCCGGACACAAGTGCACGGGGTAGTGCGGAAGCCGGTGACGGGCGAGCCTGCACTGGGCGACGCGGAACGCGGAGCGGCAGCGCCGACGACGAGCGCAGTGAGTCGGACGGCACGAGCGATGCGATGACGCCGGAGGCGACGAGCCGAGCCAACACCTGGCCGGTTCGAAGTGAATCGGCGCAGTGGTCGAGCTGCTGCACCGTCGTGGACATCACGGACGTGTTGACGAGCGCTGTGGTGATCGGCGTGGTCGGCGGCACGCGGCGGGGAGCAGTGAAGGCGGTGACGGCAGACGTGCGGAGCACGCTGTCGGCGTCGCCTTCAGCGGCGAGGACACCGGAGGAGGACGTGATGCGGAAGCCGGTGACAGCGAAGCCCGCAGCGGGCGAAGCGAACGCGGAGCGGCGGCGCCGACGACGAGCGCAGCGAGTCGGCATGAGCGGGACGATGCTGCCGAAGGCGGCGAGCCGTGTCACGCGTCGAGGCACGGCGGTGAAGCTGGAGCACCGTCATGGTGGAGATGAAGGGCTCACCTTCAGCGATGGCGATGTGAAGACCGGTGACGGGCAGAGCCGCACCAGCGAGGCGCAGGCGGAAGGACGGACCGGACCGAAGGGGTGGGGAGGCCCACGTCGCCGAGTGGCATAGGGTAGGCGCGAAGCGGGTACTCGGCGACGTGGGCCGTGGGGAGGGGTCCGGAGCCCAGGGCGAGCACACCGCGGGGATTGTCGTCATGGTCGGCGTCGTGGTGGAGATGAAAGGCGTGTGCGGCAACGGTGGCATCGGAGCGATGGCGAACGTAGTGAAGCGAGGAAGCGTGGCGGAGCGAAGGGACGCGCGAGGCGAAGGCGAGCTGTCGGAAAGGGGCCGCGCCAACGAGTGACGCGACCCCATGGTGTGTGCGGATCAGGCAGCGATCTTGTCGACCGGTATTCCCAGCTGGCGGGCCTTGTCGACGAGGTTGTCGGTGATGCCGGAGCCGGGGAACGCGATGACGCCCTTGGGCAGGAGGTTCAGGAGGTCGTCGTTGCGGCGGAACGGAGCAGCCCGTCCGTGGCGATCCCAGTCGGGCTTGCACACGACCTGGTGGACGCCGCGCTTCTCCGCCCAGCTCGCGGCGATGCGCTCGACGCCGGGTCCGCCGCCGTGAACGAGCACCATGTCGGTGTACTTCGCACGGACCTTGTCGAGCCTGTTGAAGACCGCGGCGGGGTCCGTGACGTCCTTGCCGCCGGTGACCGCGACCAGGGTTCCTTCGGGCAGGTGCGCCTGGGTCTTGCGGTCCTTGCGAGCGCGCATGAAGTCACGGGCGTCGATGGCCGCGGAGGTGAGCTTGCCGGTCTGGCTGGTGTGCGATCCGCTCCGGGGCCGCCACGTCTGGCCGGTCTGAGCCAGATAGTCTTCGGCTGCCGCATCGCGCATCTTCTCGAAGGCGTCGCGGCGAGCTGAGAGGTTCTGCACCCGGTCGGTCGTGAGTTCGAGCTCTCGGGACTTGATCTCGGAGCCGTCCTGCTCGTGCTGGAGGTCGCGGAGGCCGGGGATGAGGCGGTCGGCTGAGCGGTCGAGGCGCTGTGTCTGGGCATCCAGCATGTTGACGAAGCCCCAGAGCAGGCTTTCGCGCTCGTCCGCGAGCTGGGTGCCGTCGGGGCCGATGCCGCCCGCGAGGATCTCGAACGCAGCGTGTACCGCGTCGAGTGCGTCGTCCTCGTCCCATACATCCCTGGAATCGAACTCATCGTTCCCCGGTGTAGCGCCGAAGAGCTGAGCGTTTTCGCAGAATGCCGCCATGACGGATTCGCCCTGGTCTGCGAGGTTGTCGATTTCGTTTCTTTCCATGCTGTCCTCCTGGTGTTTCGGAACTACGGGGCTGGCGTTGACTACCCTGTTCGTTGCTTCCATCGTCTTCTCCTTTCTCGAATCGCCCGCCAGTGGAGGAACTCCCTCCGTCTTGTCCCGTTGGAGCACGACGAGTCACGCGGGGCGGGGCGGCCTCGGGGCTGGGGAGCGCCGGAGCGAAGCGGAGGACCCCTGACGAAGGAAGGGGTTGACGGCGTGCTACGATGGGAGAAGACGGAGGGAGGGCCTTTAGTGGAGTATCTCCGGGTGCGGTGGACGAGGCATCCAACCGGGCGGAGCCCGGCAGGAACAGACCGGGAGGTGCCGAGGGCCTGGCGGGCCACAGATGGTTCTCGCGTGGCAGGGAGACCGGGGATCGGGCCTTGGGAGAGGAGAGGGGTCCTGTGGCCTGGGCGGAGGGGGCGAAGCGAAGGGAGGAATCAGGAGAGGCCGGAACGAAGGTGTAGGCCGAAGCTGGCCCCAATAATCCGGGAGTTGCAGCGGAAGTGTTGCCGGCCGGAACGGAGAGGAGGACCCCTTCAACGGGCTCAGAACAGAGGGTGGGAATCGAGGAGGGCTTGGGCAGTCTCGCGGATGCGGCCGCGGTCGTGGACGCGCCGGGGTCCCCGGGGATCGTCGAACAGGTGCACGACGTAGAACACCTGGCCGGGCACGAGGATGTCGTCGTGGCGGTAGACATCGCCGACATGGTCGCCGTCGGCGTCGTAGATGCGGGATTCTTGCGGGGTGATCCGCTTGAAGGTCACGCTGCCCATCACCCTCCCCTCGTTTCGGCCAGTGCGGCTGCGGCCCAGGCCGCGGCGCGGGCGAGCACGTGTCCGTGGCAAGGCTGGGGGTGGCACCAGCAGGCCAGCCGCATGCCGTCCAGTTCGGCGAGGTCTTCGAGCGAGACGATGCCGGAGCGGATACGGAGCCAGAGATAGGCGCGGTATTGCGCGACGACCTGCCTGCGGGTCCCGTCGGGCCCGATGCGGAACATGTTGCCCCACCTGGTGCGGCGGTCGATGAGGACGGTGTTGTCGTGCACGTCCGCATGCTCGAATATGTCGCGGAGCGCGGGTTCGTGTCTGAGGTTGATGACGGTGTCCATAACTCTCTCTCCTTCCATCAAGGCTTTGCCCTCTCAGGCTCCCTCGTCTCCGACTCCCGGGAATCGGAAGAGCGGACCGAACCTTGCGGCGAGGACATCGGCGCCGAGCGAAGCGAGGTCGTCGTTGAAGTCGCCGCCCTGGGGGACGATGACCGCGGCCTCGACGCCCGCCCGCGCACAGCGCCGGGCGAGGCGTTCGGCGGCCCATGCGCCCTCGAAGTCGTTGTCGCGGGCGATGACGAGGCGGCGGCAGGCGGGCGGGGGCGAGAAGGCGCCGAGACTGCCGGCGGAGAGGGCGGCGGCCGCGGTGATGTCCGGCACGGCGGTGACGAGCGACAGCACGGTCTCGATGCCTTCGCCGACGAGGAGCGGAGAGACGCGGTCGGCGGGCGTTCCGAAGCGCACGGCGAGTCCGTAGATGCAGCCGAGGGCCTTCCTCGGCGAGGCGACCTCAGCCTTGGCCGGACGGCGCGGATCGAGCCATGTGCGGTGCACGCCCTGGACGGCGCTGTCGTCGCCGGTGACGGCGGCGACAAGCGCGGGCAGGCGGCGGACTGCGGAGCCTTCGCGGTAGCGAAGCTCGGGATGGAAGCGCAGCGCCGGGAACCGGCAGCGCGCGAGACCCCGTGCCCGGAGATAGGCTTCGGCGTGGGTGCCGTCAACGGCGCGGCATCCCCGCCACAGCCGCCGCGCCGCTTCGGTGGCGTCGTAGTCGCCTGTATCGCCCGCGGCCGGCGAAGCCGGCAGGGCGAGGAAGGCGCGGGCTTCAATCAGCGCCGCGCGTAGCGTCGGCGCATTAATGCGATGGCGTATGAGGTCGAGGAGGTCGCCGTGGCTGCCCACGGCCGCGTCGGTCCACTTCCCGGGCGTGCCGGGGCCGTGGAGGCGGACGAAGAGGGAGCGGCCGCGGGCACCGTCTATGTCGCCCGCCACCCAGTAGCGGCCCTGGCGGCGGCCATGGGGGAGGTAGCGCTGGCAGACCTCTTCGGCGCGCGCGGCGAGAGCCGCGGCGACGGCGGAGGCGGGGGACGGACCGTAGTGCATGGCGGTTCTCCTTCTCACGGGACGGTACGCCCGGCGCCGGAGGGCGAGCGGGCCGAGCGAAGCGAAGGCGCGAGGCCCGAAGGGTACTTGCTCGGGACAGGCTGCAAAAAAAGGGCCGACGCGCGAGGCGCCGGCCCTGGGTTGGGAGGAAACGAGGCGGAGGAGTCCTAGAACGGGACGTCTTCTTCGAGTTCCGGGACCAGGACCTCGGTCTCGGGGCCCGGCACCGCGGGCGGGGCGGCCGCGGCGGAGGCGCCGTTGCCGTTGGGCTTGTCGAGGAACCGCACCAAACCGCCCGGGACCAGCAGGATCTCGGTGGAGTAGCGGGCGCTGTCCTCGCCGGACTTCGACCATTGCCGGGTCTGCAGCTTGCCTTCGACGAAGACCAGCCGGCCCTTGCGGGCGTGCTTCTCGAGCATGTCGACGAGACCGTCCTGGAAGGTCACCACGCGGTGCCATTCGGTCTTGTCGACCCGCTGGCCGGTCTGCTTGTTGATGTACGACTCGTCGGTCGCGACGCTCATGTTGGCGACGCGCCCGCCGCTGGTCAGGTGATTGACGGTGACGTCGGCGCCGAGGCGGCCGATCAGTTCCACGCGATTGAGTCCGAATGCCATGATCGTTCTCCTTCCTGTGCTGGTTAATGACGATGGTTGACGAACGTCGAGGGACCGGAGTCCTCCCTCTCCGATCCCTTCCGTTCACTTCTCCCAGCCCCCCTCTCACTCCGTTCCGGCGGTCAGCGCGGCGGTGACGGTGAGAGGATCTCCGCCTGCCGCATCCCGCGGGTCGGGACAGCGTATGGCGTGGTTCTCGTCGATGACGTCCTGGATGGCGCCGGGGTGGAGCCCGATCTCGGCCAGCAGGTCGCTGCCGGTCAGGGTGTCCTCAATGTCGAAATCGATTCCGGACATGGCCGTGTCCTCCTTGGCTGCTTGCCTTGCCCGGACTGCGTGAGGGAGACCGTCTCCCTCCCCCTACCGGGCCTTCGCCCGGTGGACGCCTTTCTCCGGCTCTAGGGAGAGGACCGGGACCGGCGGATGACCAGCAGGCGCTCGCAGACAGCACGCGGAGTCATCGAGCCCAGGTTGAGCACGGGTATGCCGGCGTCGGTGGCAATGCGGATGGCCATTCCGGTGCCTCCGGTGACCGTTCCGCCCGGCGTCCAGGCCACCACGGCATCCACGGGACGGCCGGCACCGACGCCGAGGATGGCCGCGTTCCTGGCGTGCAGCTTGCGAACACCGGGCGAGCACCGGCCCCAGGCGGGATGGAGGCGGGCGGCGATGGCAAGGCAGGATTGGAGCTCGGACGGCGACAGCACCCGGCAGTCCGGCCCCGCGCACCCGTTGTAGCCGGACCAGGGCAGATGGAGCGTCCGTCGGCCGGCCGGCGCGCCCTCGGCAAACGCACTGTCGGCTCCGGCTGCGCCGCCGCTGTTCAGGCGCCATCCCTGCCGCGCGAGCCATCCGGCCATCACGGTCATGGCGGTCAGAACGGAGGGCGGCGTGGAGCGGGCTCCGATGCCGGCGTACGTCAATGCACTCATGTCATGATCCCCCTGTGACGGATCGGAGCCGCGCCTCTCTCTGCGCGTCTCTCTCGCCCTCCCCCGCTGTCCTCGAACGCGGGCCGACCGTCGGAGCGGACTTGAGACGGCGCCGGGATTCGAGCCGGGTGGGAGTTGGGAAGGGGGATCGATCGTGGAGCGGCCGGTTCAGTGCCGGGAGTCGCTGTCGGTCTCCGGGCCCCCGGCGCGCATGGAGCGGGCGGCGAGTGCGGTCCAGTCTTCCCGCGAGTGTCCGAGCCTGGCGTTCAGGCGGTCGCACAGCCGCTCTGCATCGGCGAGCGACAAGGCAATGAGGCAGGTCGGCACGTAGCCCGGCATGCCCTCGAAGACGATGCGGATCTGTTGGGGCTCGTCGCCCAGTTCGTAGCTTGGACAGAACGCGTAGTTGGGTTCGTCCGGCAGGGTCTGTGCAGTCATGAATGCTCCCTTCGGTGAGTGAAATCCCCGGCCCCCGTGGCCGCACGGGGGTACGGCCGACCGCCTTCCGGCTGTACGGACCCCCGGCGGCCGGCGCGGGCGTGGATGACGGGCCGCCGGCAGTACGGACGGCCATACGGATACGCGACGGGCTCAGGCGGCGAGGGGCCAGCGTTGGATGACGCGTTCGAGGAGACCGGGGCCCGGGGCAAAGATTCGCGTGCGCCACGAGACGATCTCGACCGTGCAGCCCATTCGCTTGAGGACCGCGGTGTCGGTATCGACCGGTCCCTCGATCTCGACCCGGTCGGCGCCCATGATGCGGCGCCTGGCGAGCCGCCAGCCGTTGGTGAGCGCGAGGGCCGCGCCGCGTCCCATGACCGCCTCGAAGGCTTCGGCGCCGGTCATGGCGGGACCGCCCGCGAGACCGAAGGCGGAACGGACGGCGCGGACCTGCTCGAAATCGAGAACGCGTCCGATGAACGCCTCGCCGTCGTCCGTCCTGAGACGCCGCACTCTCATGTTCTCGGCCGGCAGACGGTCCCAGACCGGCAGCAACAGACCGGCTGCGAGCCAGAACCGCGATTCCTTGTGCGACGGCAGGCCGGCGATCTCGGCGTCCCAGAGCGAGCGCCATTCCGCTTCGGCCGCTTTCTGCCAGTTGGAGGCGTCGAGCTCGGCCCTGGCCATGGTATCCCGCCCGGCGGGACGCAGCAGCCGGACGCGCTCCTGCACGCCGCCGTCGTCGAACAGGCCGGACGGGGCCGGAAGCACGACCGCGGCGCGGTTCGACCTGGCATTGACCACCAGATGGGGACCGCCGTTCGTCTCCTTGCCGATTTCCAGCGCGGCGTCGGCAGACGTAGGCTCCAACCTGTCGCGGCGCACGATCTCTACGAGCTCGGTGGCCGCTCCGCTGCCGGGATGCGTATAAAGCGTCTCCCGGCCGGCAGCGGACAGGGAGTCGGCCCTGACGGTCTCGACGCCGACCTCGTAGGTGCCGGCCTCCATGGCCTGTTCGATGCCTGCGGCGATGCGGTCCTCCAGTTCCGCGAAGAGTTGGTTCTGCTCGGCAATCGGCAGAGCCAGCAGCCTGTTGAGGAAACGCGGCATGGGCGGCAGGTCCTCCTTGAGCGAGCCTTCCCAGGTGAGCTTCAGGCCGGTGGCGTCCTCGAAGCGTTGAAGCGGCCAGCCAGTGATGTCCCCGCGCCAGAGCGCCAGGTAGAACCGCCTCAGGGCCGCCTTGGCGTAGACGCTCTCCAGGTTGTCGCTCTCACGGAAGAGCGTCGCGTCCCTGCCGCCCATCGCGGTCTGGGAATCGCGCTGGCCGCGCGTGATGGCGCCCAGGCTGTCGAGCCTCCGGGCGATGGTGGCGATGAACCTCCGCTCGCCCTTCACGTCCGTGGTCACGGGCCGGAACAGAGGAGCCGACGCCTGGTGCGTGCGGTGGGTGCGCCCTAGCCCCTGTATCGCCTGGTCGGCTCGCCAGCCCGACTCCAGGAGGTAGTGGACCCGGCGCTCGGTGTTGGGGCACGACAGGTCCGAGTGGTAGCTCCGCCCGGTGCCCCCGGCCATGGAGAACACGAGGATGCGCTTGGTTCTTTCCATGAACGCCGCCGTCTCTACGAGATTGGCGGAGGCCGGCCGGCCGCGGAGCGCCAGGCGCTCGCCGCCCGCGTCCGTGATCCTGAGCACCCGGCGGGAACGCCCGGTCACTTCCGCCACGGCTTCGTGGCCGAAGTGCTGGACCACCTGGTCCAGGGCCGAGGGCACCGGCGGCAGGGAGGCGAGTCTTTCCAGCAGCGCGTCGCGCTGCGCGAGCGCCTCCTGGCAGAGGACCGGATGGCCCTCGGCGTCCACAGCGGGACGGCTCATGAGGTTCCCGTCGGCGTCGGTGTAGGGTTCCTGAAGCTGCACGGGAAAGGCGTGGGCCAGGAAGTCGAGGACGTGCTCGCGGGGCGTCAGGTCGATGCCCAGGTCGTCCCATTCGGAGGCCGGTATCTCCGCGATGCGCCGCTCCATGAGCGCCTCGCCCGTGGATACGAGCTGGATGACGGCCGAGCGGCCGGCGTCGAGGTCGGTCTCAATGGCGCGGATCAGCGAGGGGCACTTCATCGCGGTCAGCAGATGCCCGAAGAAGCGCTGCTTGGTGCTCTCGAAGGCGCTCAGCGCTGCGGACTTCGCATTCTTGTTCAGGGTTGACTGTCCCTGCATGATGCCCGTGGCCTCCAGCGCCGCTTCGATGTTGGCGTGGATGACCTTGAACGCGCCTGCGTAGGAGTCGTAGATACGCCGCTGCTCCTCCGAAAGCTCGTGCACCAGGATGTCCACCTCGACGCCGTGATAGGCCAGTGCGCGGGCCTGGTAGAGACCCAGGGCCTTCAGGTCCCTTGCGACCACCTCCATGGCCGCGACCCCGCCGGCTTCCATGGCCGACACGAAATCCGTCCGGGTTTCGAACGGCGTCTCGCCGGCTGCCCAGAGCCCCAGGCGCCCGGCATAGGCCAGTCCGGGCACGGTCGTGGCGCCGGTGGCCGACACGTAGGTGATCCGGGCGTCGGGCAACGCATTCTGAAGCCGCAGCCCGGCGCGGCCCTGGGCGGACGGCTTCACGTCGCCGCGTGCGCCCTTGCCGCCGGCGGCGTTGGCCATGGCGTGGGCCTCGTCGAAGACGATGGCGCCATCGAAGGCATGGCGGTCGTCCTCGTCGGGTCCCCCGGCGAGCCAGCTTACGATCTGGTCGAGCCGTGAGGCCCGCCCCTGGCGGGACGGCGAGCGCAGCGTGGCGTAGGTCGTGAACAGGATGCCGGTGGAGTGCGGGATCTCGTCCCCCTGGCGGAAGTTCCCGAGCGGGACCACGTCGTCCTCGCGTCCGCCCAGCGCGGTCCAGTCGCGGCGGGCGTCTTCCAGGAGCTTGTCGGACTGGCTCAGCCACAGCGCCCGCTTCCGGCCGCGGAGCCAGCCGTCGAGGATGACGGCCGCCACCTGGCGTCCCTTGCCGCAGCCCGTGCCGTCGCCCAGCATCCAGCCCCGGCGGAAGCGTACCGGCGCCGACAGGGTCTCGCCTTCGTCGGTGAGGGCGGTGTCGCCCTGGTCGTCCTCGCTGCACCGTTGGACGGTCTCCCAGCCGGAGCCGATGCGGTAGCTCGCCGCGAGATGGCCCTCGTGGGCCTGACCCGCCAGCACGACGCTTTCGAGCTGGGCGTCGGACAGGAGGCCGTCCGCGACGATGCGTTCCGGCAGCATGGGGCGGTAGGACGGCGCCGGATGCGGGACGGCGGCCATTGCCGCGGACTGCACCAGGGGCGTTGGATGCGCGGTTGCGCCCGGAATCCGGAAGGCGCCGGGCCGCCAGGGCTCGTAGGGTCCGGAGGCGGCGTTGCCGGCGTCCGTAGCGGTTTCCGCCTGGCCGGTCTCGACGGTGAGTTCGGACACCGATCCCCAGTCATGGGCAGGTGTGGACGCGGGCGTGGCAGGCGCAGGAGCGGTCTTTCGTTTCGAGGGGCTCGGCGTGGCCGTGTTGCCGAAGAGGTCCCGGCCGGGTGTGCCCGTGATGGTGCGGGCTTCCACCGGCAGGCGGGAAGGAACCCGGGCGATGACGGCGTCGAGCAACTCCGCGGCGGTCTCGGCGCGGGCGCCGGGATCGACGTCGATGCCGGGCCGGTCGGCACGGTCGAGCACGGTGAGCCTGGTGTCGAAGCCGGTGCCCCGGCGCGCGTAGACGCGGCCGTCGATCTCCATGGTGAACACGACACGGGCGGGCGGGTCGAGGCGGTCGAAGGCGCCGTTCCAGTCGGAGTCCCCCGGAACGCACTTGGCGGAGGTGACGGCCGCGAGCCGGCCGCCCGGCGGCAGCATGGAGAAAGCGGAGCTCAGGTGCCGGAGGTCGGCGTCGTGGCGGATGCGGTGGACGCCCGGTGTCGCCGAGAACGGCGGGTTCATGATGACGACGGTGGGCCGGGCGCCGGGCAGGCGGTCGGCGATGTTCTCGGCGTTCACGCTGGTGACCAGGGTCTCGGGGAACAGGCGGCACAGGAGGGCGCGGCGGACATCCGCGATCTCGTTCAGGTGCAGGTTCCCGGCGGCTTGCCTCCCGAGCGCGCATTCCGCCATCACCGCCAGCATGCCCGTGCCAGCGGACGGTTCCAGCACCATGTCGCCCGGCCGGATCGCAGCGGCCTGCAGCGCCGCGTAGGCGAGCGGCAGTGGCGTCGAGAACTGCTGGAGGCGGATCTGCTCTTCGGAACGCTTCGTGTGAGAGGGCTCCAGGGCGGCCACGGCCTCCAACATCTTCAGCATGGCGAGGGGTCCGTCCGGCCCGGCGCCGGCGTGGCGGCGCATGGCCCGGCCGTGGCGGCGGATGAACAGCACCACCGCGGCCTCGGCGGCCTCGTAGGCGTCTTTCCAGACCCAGGCGCCTTGGGCATCGCTTGCGCCGAAGGCGCGTGTCATGGCGTCCCGCAGGGTTGCTGCGTCGAGCGCCCGGCCGGCCTCCAGCACCGGCAACAGGGTTGTGGCGACGGTGAACAGTGCGTCATGGGTGGAAGGCTTGGAGCCCTGGGCGGCAGAGACGGAAGGAAGGGTGCGGGGAACGGGAAGGCGCGCGGACGCATCCGCCGCCGTATGGGCGTCGAGCATGGATCTCTCCCTCCTGGATCGAATTGCGTGAAAGTGCCGGGACGCGGCGCGGGACGGATCCTCCCGCGCCGCGCCGGCGGCCTGGCCCGGGCCGGCTGCCCGGCCTCCTCTCGGCAGGGAGCAGACGTGTGGAAGATCAGGCGGGGACGGTGGCGGGTTTTGGTGTGTTCCGCCGTTCGGCCGCACGGGCGCGGCAGGCGTCCATCAGCCGGCGGTATTCATTGACGTCGAGGTTGGAATCGCCGCGGACGAGGAAGGCCAACTGTGTGGTCATGAGGCGGACGGCGGCGTCTTCCCGCTGGTTGCCGCCCTCGTGGATGACCTGCGTGCATGCCTGGTGGATGGCGAGTGCCACGCCTGACGCGTTCGAGGCGCCGGGATCGACGATGGCGAGTGCGTCCTTGTGGCGGTCGTAGCCTTCTGGAAGCTCGGGGAAGCTCATCGGTCTGTCCTCTTTACCCGGGCCAGGAGGCTTTCCACGGTGCCGGCATCGGCGCCGCAGGCGTCGCCCCAGCCGCGAATGTTTGTCTCGAAGTCGTCGAGCGATCCGAGATGCTGGTCGAACAGCGGGTTTTGGTCGGTCGCGGCCAGCACGCAGTTGCCGGAGACGGCGATGTTGGTGATGGCCGGGCTGGTCATGGGTTCGAGAGCCAGGAGCCAGCAAAGGAACGCGCTGAACATTGGCGAGAGATCCCGGCCGCGGCGCGGGTCCATCGGGTGCATGGCCGGCGGCGGGCCGGCGGGATGCTGGCTGGTCATAACAGGCCCTCCCGGTTGAAGCTGAAGAAACGGTCGTGCCCGCAGACGACGTGGTCGTGGACCCGGACTCCCAGCACCTCGCCCACCTGCCGGAGCCGGTGGGTGATGTCTATGTCCTCGCGCGAGGGTGAGGGGTCTCCGCTAGGGTGGTTGTGTGTGAAGATGACCGAAGCGGCGCTCTCCCGGATGACGGGGTGGAAGCACTCCCGGGGGTGAACCACGGAAGCCGTCAGGCTGCCCGTGGACACCCGATGGCGGCGGATCAGCCTGTTCCGGTTGTCCATCATCAGCACGTCGAAGTGTTCGCGGTATTCGTTGAGGTAGCGCGGCCGCATGTAGCGGTAGGCCTCCTCGGGACTGCTGACCATCGGAGCGTTCTCGTGCACTCGGGACTCGGCTTCGAGCAGTTGCCGGCCCAGCTCGAACGCCGCCTTGATTCTCCCGGCCTGCGCCGCGGTGAGGCCGTGGCGCCGCAGTTCCCGGACGGTCATGGAGTCGAGGTCGAGCAGGGAAAGACCAGCGACCTTGGCTGTCCCGTTCGCGCCGATCAATGTCTCTATTGGGTTCCGGAACTCCATGGCGTCCTCCGGCCGGATTCGTTCGGAATCTGGCCTCTTGCCCCATCGGGGGATCAGGCAGTGCAAAATGAGTGCCGGGGAATCGCTTCCCGGCGCAGGTGTCGCAGCGGGGTCGTGGCCGCGGGGGCGGTTCAGGCATCGGGGCATCGGCAAACCCCGGTTCCGGGGCGTCCGGACGGAGGTCCGCCGATGCAAGGACGATCCCGGCGTCCTCAAGACCGGCGACCGTGACGAGCCGGGTTTCCGTCCCGGCGGAGTCGGAAATCTGACGGCGGTGTGTGATCGTTGACGGGCTCCGGCCGCAGCAAACGCGCTACGGCGGCCGGCCATCTCAGGTGAGGGCTTGGGCGGGATCGCCCAGGACGACGCGGACATCGGGTCGGGAGATGGAGATCTCCACTCTGCGGCCGTTGGGAACGAGGTGGAGGATCTCCCGGCGGACGGTCTCGGCGATGGAGACTTCCAGGGCCGAGTCCTCGCTGCACAGGAGCCTGGTGGCGATGTGGAGCGCGTCCTCGTCGAACCGCTGGGCCTGAGTGCTCCAACTGTCGGCGTCCGCGTCATCGGAGGGGGCGAAGAAGCCCCGGCGCAAGAGCTCCGCGAGTTGGTGCGGCTCGATGCTGCTGTCCCTTGTCACGAGCGGGAGCACATCGCCGACCCAGCTCCAGGCCTCGCCTGCGAAGGCGAGGTCGGCGGGGAGACGGAGCGTGCGGGTCCGGCCGCCGGCGCTCCTGACCGAAAGCGTCATGCGGATCGACGCGGGACGCGGCGGCAAGGGGGTCCCGGTTGGCTCGTTCTGTCCGGGCAGGGGGAAGTCCCGGAGCGGCCGCGTCTTGCCGTCAGCGGCGGTGACCTCGATGTCGATGCCCGTGACGCGGTCGAGGCGGTCATGCCATTCGTAGCCTTCAAGGCGCCTGTCGGCCTCGAAGAATCGCTCCGCCAGGCCGGCTCGCTCCGCCGCTCGCCACAGCGCCTGGGCCTCGGGAGGCTCGGGGTCGCAGTCCATGACCAGGACATCGGGGCCGGTCGGCGCGGGCTTCGGCGGCTCCCGCCAGTCGTCGATGTCGGCGATGGCCGGACGCCAGGGACGGAGGACCTCCGGCGGCGGCGCAAGCTCGATCCCGGCGCCGCGCGCCCGTGTCCAGTCGGCGAAGGCGGGACGCGGCTCGGGGTCGGCGGCCATGGCCCGGTAGATCGCCAGGCGGGCGGCCTGGCGCAGCTCCTCCAGAAAGGCGTTCTCCACGGGTTCCCGGCGCGCGGGCAGGAGCAGCTCCAGCCCGGGACAGTCCACGACGTCGGCGCGGACGGACCATATGGCGCCGTGGACGGTCTCGACCGCAGGCAGGCGCACGGGCACGGTCAGGCCGAAGAAGTTCAGGTCGGGCTCCATGTAGCCCTGCCGGCGGTTCCGGTAGACCCCGAAGGTGAGTCCGTTCCATGCCTCCGCGTGGACGGAGCCGTCGAGAAAGGCCCGGCGCTCAAGCGCCTCGCCTTCGAACGTGACCGGCAGCGGGTAGTGATGCGCCGCGTTGGCGAGCGCGGCGCGGATCATGTCGGCGGACTCGGCGGCCTGGAACTCCACGGTAGTGCCGGATGGATACGGCGCGCCGTCGTCGGGCTGGACCAAGGCATCGCTCCGGCCGGTGAAGTGTTCCGGATCGAGATCCACGGACCAGCCCGGCCCCGCATGGCCGTCGTGCTTGCGCGCGCGCGAGGATATCCGGCATCCCCGGTGTGCGAGGCTCAGGATTCCCATGCCGGCGGCGTCCTCGCGGGCCACGAGCTCATCGTTCCAGCCGTTCTCGCCGAAGCTCAGCAGGACGGCAGGGTCCTCGATGCCGGCGCCGTCGTCGGTGATGCTCACCGCAAGGCGCGGTTCGGACGGCTCGGGCGTGTGGCCCGCGGGCTTGGTGAGCCTCTCCACGGTGACATGAACGCGGGTGGCTCCGGCCCGGCGCGAGTTCTGGAGGGTTTCCAGGAAGATCTCGATCGGACGGGACGCCCAGAACTTCGTGACGCGCTTGAGAGCGCTGTCGTGGACCCGGGCGCGGATCGTTGCCCCGGGCGGAATGGCGGTGTGTGTCATGTGCGGTCTCCCCGATTGGGTGGGACAAACAAAAAAAGCCCCGCCCCGCGGTGTGCGGGACGGGGCGTGTTGGGGCCGGAAGTCGTTTCAGACGTTGCGCAGGAACTCGGGGATGTCGAGTCCGTTGCCGTTGTCATGGCCGTTGGCGGCGATGGGTGCGGGATGGTGTTCGGCCGCCGCCGGGGTCTCCACGGTCTCGGTCTCGGACACCGGATGCGGCGCGTCGGCGTGTTCCGGTTCCACGTGCTCCGGGGCGCGAGCGTCCTCCGGTTCCGACGAGGGTTCCGGGCCGGCTACGGAGTCCGTTGTGTCGGCGGGCGGCGCTGTCTCCGCACTCGCATCCTCGGCGCCGGCACGGCCCGCGTCGAACGCCTTGAAGCCGGGAGGGGTCCAGGCGAGCGCGGCCGCGTGGGCGTCCGCGGTGACGCCCAGCGGAGGGCTGCCGGCCGCGAAGGCCTCCTCCATCGCCCTGGCGATGTCGGGCTTCTTGCTCTTCGCCCGCGCAGAGGCCCATGCCGGTCCCAGGGTCTCCCTGGCGATGTCGAGGATGCGCCCCTTGTTGATGCGCGACCACAGCATGTCGGCAGTCGGACGCACCTGGCCGGCGAAGTCGATGTCGAGACGGGCAATGGTGGCTTCGAGTTCGGGACGCGCCTGGGGCTCGAAGGCCAGTTGGCCCTTCACGGTGCGCGCCACCGTGGCCGCGAAGAGCCGCTGCTTGTCGTCCTGTGGCAATGCCCGGAGCGCTGCGAAGGACTCGCCGCCGTCCTCGATGGTCAGCCAATCGAGGGGCAGACTGGAGCGGTCGGCGAGCATGGCCTCGCCCGGGCTCCAGGCCCCGAAATCCTCGTCGTTCATGCGCAGGGTGGGCCGGTCGGGGGTCTCCCGGACAGCGATGTCGAGCGCATGCTCCTGGTAGCCGTGGGTGAACACGGCGCGGCCGAGCTGGAACAGCATGAGATCGAAGGCGGCCTCGAAGTTCTCCCCGAGATGCGCCTTCACCAGTGCCGTGCGGATCGAGCGGAGATCGTCCGAAAGCCCGATCCCCACACCCGCCTCCTTGCGCGCCTCGGCCTGCGGATCGGCGGGCGAGGCGATGGGCGCGGAGATCGCGGGTCTCCGGACCCTGTCGTCGTCGCCGTCATCGGCGTCGCCGCCGGCGCTGTCGCCGGAGTCCGCCGGCTTGGGCATGTCCTCGGGGCGGACCAGGCCCGCAACGATCTGGAGTTCGCCCCTCCAGTCGATGGTGGCGATGGCGCCCGCCATCGCGCAGTCCTCCGTCCGGAAGGTTGCCCGGGCCTCGACCGCCGCGTTGATTTCGCACGTCCGGGTCTCGATGGCCTCGGCCTCCCGTTCGAGTTCCTCGGTCCAGTCTTCCTCGTCGAGATCGGAGAGTTCGTCCTCGCGGGTGCGCAGGCGCTCCAGCTCGGCGGTCTCCGCCGCGGTCGGCGCGGAGGGCTCCGGGGAGATGCGCCCGTAGCGGGCGATCTCGGTCCAGTCCACCTCCGGCGCGGCCGTTGCCCAGCGCCAGCGGGTCTCGAGGTCCTTCACGGTCTCGCCGAGCTTCGCCATGGCGAGCTTCTGCAACAGCACCGGATCCTCCAGCCAGATCCCGCTCTCGTCCTCGGCTGCGAAGAGATCCCGCAGCACCGGTCCGCCCGCGGCCTCGTAGTCCTCGATGCCCACGAAGCGGGCCATGGCGGAGTTGGCCGGAACCCGCTCCTCGGTGAGCATGCGCTTCACCTGCCAGGCGGCCGGGCGGTAGCCCTGGTCCGCCACCTGTTCCCAGACCGCAAGCTGCCGGGCGTGATCGGTGGTGACGGTGAAAGCCTTGAGCGTCTCCAGGTCGATGTCGCCGGCCCGGTAGGCGTTAAGCAGCTCGGGCGCGGCGTTGCCGAGCCGCAGGCGCTGTTCGACCAGGCGCTCGGACGTCCCGAAACGCGCCGCGATGGCCGCCGCCGTGACGCCGGATTCGGTGAGCTTCGTAAACGCGATCACCTGGTCGGCCGGATGCATGGCGATGCGTATGACGTTCTCGGCGAGGGACAGCTCCGCGGGCGCGGCATCGCCGTTCACGACCAGGCAGGCCACGGGATGCGCGGTGTCGAGCACGCCGTCGGCGGCGAGCGCCTTCAGGGCCGCGAGGCGGCGGCCGCCCGCGACCACGGCATAGGCTCCCTCGGAGCCCTCGCTCCGGACAACGAGGTTCTCGAGAAGCCCGTGGTTCGCGATGGAAGCCTTCAGTTCGGCCTCGGCGACCGCATCGGGCGGCGTCTTGCGCACGTTCTCCAGCGCGACGTACAGCCGGTCGAGCGGGATCGTACGGATGCCGGGTTCGTGGATGGGAGCGGTGTGGTTCATGTGTTCCTCCGTGAATGGGGTTGTGGGCGAGGCAACTCTCTCCAGGCTCGGCCCGCCTCCGGTCGGCGTTCGCCCGGGGACGGGTGGTTCATGGGCAGGCGCTGCCTTCGTTGCGGAGCCGGTCGGACAGGCCGGACGTTCCGGCGTCGGGATCGGCCGGAATGCCGGTGAGAACTGGAAGTGTGATGCCCGACGGAGACAGGGTGTGGCCGATGCGCCTCTCCAGCCGTGAGTACTTCTGATAGAGGTCGGGACGGAGTTCGGCGGCCCGGCGCAAATCGCTCCGTGATGCATAAATGCACAGAGAGCACGAACAACGGGACATTCCTTGGGCATAAACCCAATGGGGAGACTGGCCTGCTTCCCGGATGACCCGGAAGACGTCGTCGGCGGTGAGGTCGAAGATCGGCAGCCAGTCAAACCATTCCCGGCCGGCCCGGGAGTTGCGGTCGCTGCGTTTCCAGGGAATGCGCTTGGCGCGGTCGGAGCTCTCGTCGCGTCGCAGTCCCATGGCGCTGACCAGGCGGCCGGCGAAGCGTGGATGAGCCTTCAGGTAGCGGCGTAGCTCGCGCTCGATAGGTGAGACCTTCAGGTCCGACGTGCAGAATCGGACCCCCACCCCGGGCCATTTTCCCCGCTCCTCGACCCGGTCGAGTAAGGTCTTGCCGGACGCCACGCGCGCGAATATCAGTGGAACGCCGGCAGGGATCGTGTTCTCGATGTGCTCGACCGTGCCCGGCCACTCGACCTCTCCGAGCGGGGCGTGAACCACCACCAGTTGGTCGCGGGGGACGATCCGGGCGAGCAGGATCGTCATCGCCTGGCTGTCCTTGCCGCCTGACGAGCTGACGCTGACGAGGGCGCCGCGGCGGATCATGTCGTCGCATTCGGGGGGGACGTGGAGTTCGGCAGCGCGCCGGCGGCCGTTCACGCCTCCCTCCCGTCATGGTCGGTCAGGGTCATCGTCCCGGTCGGGAAGACGAAGAGCGGACTGATGAGGTATTCCGGCTCGCCGCCGTCTTCAGCGGGGGGAGTGACGTTGACGGCGGCGATGGCCGCGGTTGGTTCGCCGTCAACGAAACAACTGACGAGGCAGAAGTTTTTGAACCGGCCGCTGGTCAGGGCCTCGAACGCGCGGCGGTGTTCTTCCGTGATGTTGGTTTCGGGCATGGCGGCGACCTCCTTGGCGGTGGCGTGGGGGAGTCCCTCCTCGGCCCCCGGGACTCGCCCGGCCCCGGCCCGCCGCCACCTCCCGGCGGCGCACGGCGGGCCGGTGGAGGCCGAAGCGCCCGGGCCCGGCTGACAGGACGGTCGCCGCGAACCGGATCAGCGAAGGTGATCGTTGTCGTGGAGCAGCTCTTCTTCCATGTCGCGAAGCGAGGAATAGCGGCCTGTGCGCGACAGCCACTCGTCCATTTCGCCGTCGTCTTCCGGCCGCTCGTAGCGGGAGAAAGCGGACCAATCGTGGTGACGGAACCCCTGCCACAGAGCACCTGCGAGGCTCGCGGCGAAGGTCCAGGCAATCGCCCCGATCCAGAGCAGGCCGATGTGCTCCGCGCCCGCGTTGAGCGCGAGGGTTGTGGCCGTGTACACGGCGGCGAAGGCGAGCCCGCCGAGCACGAAGGCGCGGGCGCGCCAGGTGGTGGTCGGGCGCAAGACGCGGCCCGGGGCCGGGCTTCCTTCCTGCGCTGTACATGTTCTCTTCATGGTTCATGCCCTCCACTCCGCCGGTGGGCTCGGCCCGGCAGAAGAGCGTGTCTGCCGGACATCAGTCGCCGATGGCGATGCGGTCGCCCCACGGCTGGCTGTTCGCCTCCGATGACGACTCCGAATGGTCGACCCAGATGACGGGAAAAACCGGCTCGGCCTCCGGGTAGCTGGAGCACTCCATGTCCGTGAAGTAGAGGCACACGCTGGGCTGTATCCCCTGCTCGTCGAGCCACTCGAAGCCCGGGCGGAAGTCGGTGCCGCCCCGGCCCTTGAGCGTGATCTCGTCGGGGAGGTCGTCGGCCGAGTACTCGGCCGCGTCCCGCAGGGCGGCGTCCACCTGGAGCACGAAGACTCGTTCCGGCCTGATCTCGGCGGCGATCTCGCGGAGCTCCGCCCAGAACCAGGCAAGGGTCTGGGCCGGGAGCGAGCCCGAGGTGTCGATAATGACCGCGATGGAGTCGATGCCTTCGGAGTGGATCGAGGGGAGGTAGAGGCCCGAGTCGATGAAGCGGCGGTTGGGAACGCTCCAGCTGTAGTCGCGGCTGGCGGCGTCGGTCATGTAGCGGCGCAGCAGCGTCCGCCAGTCAAGCGAGGTCGTGTGGGCGTTCCGGATCGTCTCCGCGACGCCTCCCGGCGCCTTGCCCTCGGCCCTGGCGATGCTGAGGGCCTGGTGCATGGCCTCGTCCCATGCCTGCTCCTCGGCGGCGGTGTCCACGGACGCGTCGCCCGAACCGGAGCGGTCACCTGAGCGGGCGTCGGCGTCCATGACCTCTCCGGTGCCGGAGGGGTCGTGGCTCGGCGGCGCGACGGAGGCGCCGTCCTCACCCTGGCCGTTGCCGTCGCCCTGGTCGGCGGGATCGGACGGAGTTCCAGACTCATCGCCGGCCACGTCCGCGCCGTTGGCGCCACCTTGGGCCGCGTCGCCGTCGTCACCGGGATCGCCGTCCCCGGATTCCGGCAGGCGGTCGTACGCCTGCTCCACGCTCAGGTCATCCCAGGCTTCGGCTTCGGGCGGGAGCGTAAAGCCCGCATCGCGGAGCAAGGCGTGGGTGACGAGCTGCGAGGCCGTCTGCCACCGTTCCGGATCCCGCTCTCCCCGGCGGGTGTGGTGCTTTAGCGCGCACGCCATCACCACCCGCGCCATGGCGGTCTCGATCAGGTGGGCGTCGGTCTCCGCCACCCAGCCGGGCGAGTAGCGGATCTCGTGTCCGTCGCTTGCGAGCGTCTTCCGCGTGGGGTCGGCGCGGAGCGGGAGCCTCAGGACCAGGCTCCCGAAGAAGGGCTGCTTCTGCAGGAGCCCGGTCACGCAGTCGCTGACCCGGATTGCGGATTCCCGGAGCGCGCCGGGGGACATCACGCCACCTCCCGGGCAGGTTCGGCCGGCGCCGGGAAGTAGCCGCCGAACTGCTCCATGAGCGCGTCGGCGTCGCGCTTCACCTGCGCCCGGACAACGGGGTCGAAGGCCCCGGACGGACGGAGGGAATCCGGCTCCACGCCGGCGATCCTGTCCTTCACCTGCTCACACAGCCGCGCGAGCCTCTGGTCGCCGAAGATGTTGAGCCGGGGAACCACGTCCACCAGGTCCCGGATGTTGGAGATCATGGTGTCCCGGAACACCAGGGGCTTGCCGTCGTCGTCCTCTTGCAGACGCTCCGAGACCCGCTCCACCGCTTCGGCTAGGCGCCGGTAGAGGTCGTCCACGGCCTCGTGGAGCTGCTCCTCTATGTGAAGCTCGATGTCGCGCTTCACCCGCTCGGTGTCTTCGGACGCGAGCGTGGCGATGAAGTGGTCCGCGTCGGGCACCGGCGTGATGCGGTAGCGGATGGAGAACCTGTCGCGAAGCTCGTCCTTCGAGGGATAGTCCTCGATGCGGAAGAGCTTGCCCAGGTCGATCCGGGCCTGCTCCACGTAGTCGCCGTAGTCCTCGATGAAGCGGGCGCGCTGGCGCACTAGGCGCTCCCGGAGCCCGTCCATGACCTCGGTGTAGCGCTCGTAGTTGGCGACGGTGAGAAGCCGCGAGCCCTTGTCGTCCCAGGGCAAGCTGTTGGAGTAGTGCCGGGTCCTGGCCTCGCTCATGACGGCGTTGAGCGGCGCCAGGGCCGCCTTGGGGAGAAGCCGTTTGTTGTACCGGCCGGCGCTGGTGCTGGCGTCGTGGTGGGCGGCAACGTGGTCGCTCGCCTCGCGGTCGTAGAGCCGGCCGGACCAGGCGCTGATGCGCAGGCCGACCAGCATGGCATCACGGGTGAGGTCCATTGAAATTCCTCCTTCCGGGCTACCTGAGGGTCCACAAGGGGACGTTGATTGCAGCGGCCAGCTTCCGCCGTGCCGCCTCGCGGCTGCGCGCCCGCACGACGTAGCCGCGCGAGGGGGCGTCGCCCGCCGGATAGTGTGCGATTCTCCAGTGCATGGCCTTCTCCCTCACTGTGTCTTGGCTGCGGCCCAGCGGATGAAGGCCGGGGAGCGCTGGAGCGCCGGGTCGCGGCGCACGCACGCGCCCACCAGCGACTCTCCCACCTCCCGCCTGAGCCGCTGGGCGAAGGTGACGATGGCGTCCATGGTGACGTCCGTCGCAAGACGGTAGAGTGAGCCGCAGAGCGCCATCAGCGCGCTGGCGTTCTCCGGGATGTCCGCGTTCCCGGGGTCGTTCAGGACCGCTCTCGGATGGGGCAGCTCCCTCCACACCTTCAGGAACGCCGAGAACTCCACCGCCGCGGCCTCCCCCACCGCGCCCCGGAAGAGCGCCCGCTCGACCGCCGGATCGAGGCCGTTCCGGTGCTTGACGATGTTTGAGGCGAACTCCCAGGTCCTCGGACACGCAAAGGTGCGTTCCCTGGACTGCGGGTCGAACTGGTGCAGAAGGTCCGGTTTGTATGTGACGAAGTAGAGGACTTCGGCAGCGATGCCGTTGGCCGCGCCCCAGGCGAGCCAGTCCTCCGCGTCGACACGGATATCGAGGTGAATGAATCGCGAGCCCAGGGGCGTCGGCATGCGGTGGACGACGCCGCGGTCCGTTTCCCGGTTCCCGCAGGCAATGAGCGACGCTCCCTCGGGAAGCTCGTATTCGCCCACCTTTCGGTCGAACACCAACTGGTACAGGGCCGCCTGCACCATGGGGGGAGCCGAGGGCAGCTCTTCGAGGTTGATGAGCCAGCGTCCGGGATCGTCGGACGGGGGCAGGAATGCGGGCGGCGCCCAGCGGGTGCGGTCGTCGGCGTCGCGCCAGGGGATGCCGCGGAGATCGACGGGGTCGAGCAGCAGAGCCCGGACGTCGACGTACTGGCGGTTCGTGGCGGCGGCGACCTGCTGCGCGATCTGGCTCTTGGCCGCGCCGGGCGGCCCGAAGACGATGGCCGGCTGGCGGGTCTCGACCAGGAGGGCGAGCACCTTGGCGAGATCGCTCGGGCGCAGCGTGTAGTCTGCGGAAATGTTGTCGGGAACGGTCATGGCGCAACCTCCGGTAGCGGGAAGTCGGCGCGGCGCGGCCTCTCTCGGGACCGTCCGGCCGCCCCCCGCCGGAGGCTGGCCCTTCTCCTCTTCGTCCAGTCCAGCGCCCAAGCCGGATCACCGGGGGGTTGCGCGGCAAGGCATGGGCCGATGCTCCCTCGGCATCCCGATTGCCCGTTCCTCGCTCAATCGGATAGGCTGTAGATTGCCCGGAGAACTTGCGGGCGGGACCAACGATTGCGCCGGACGCCGGACGCGGTCGGCTGTGCCGGCGTTACAGCGTGGGCATAAGATACAGCGTGGGCATAAGAGAAAGGGAGGAGAAATGGCTGCGGACCTGAAAATCAGCGTGAAGAGAGAGATCGACCGGTTGAGGAAGGAGCTGGCCGTGGCCACGGGGCGAGTCGCCGCGTTGCGGGACGAGATCAAGAGGCACGAACTGGTCCATGACATGCTCGATGGACGACAGACGGGCAAAAGATCCCGGCAGGGTCGCTCCGAGGTCGGAGCGTTGAAGCGAGGACCGCGCGGCGCGATGATCGATTGGACGGCGGTTCTCGCGACACTGCCCGACCAGTTCACGCTGGATTCCCTGCTTGCCCACGAGACAGCGGGCGAGAAGACCCCAGCGTACCACCGGCAGGTGGTCTCGCGGTGGTCCAAGGAAGGCCGGGTCAGGCGCACCGGCCGGGGCATGTACGAGAAGACCTGATTCCGAACACAATCAGACGGGACCGGGGGAGCCGCATCATGACCGTCCCCTAGCGTGGGCGAATGCAACTCGGCAAATCAGACAACCGAAAGACGTCAACAGTGGGATGATCAATCAATCCGAACGAAACGCAGCAGAATTAGACGGAGTGTCCTTCAAATGTCAAGAAAAAATAGATCAGTAGCGGATCGCAAAAAGTCTCTTCAATCCAGAGATCCGGACCCACATTTGACGTTAGCAGGATTGCGGTCAATCTACGCGGCAAGCGGAGGAAAGGCTATCTCGTGTACTATCACTGGTCATTTTCGAACACAGATTTTCGATTTTCCAGGTGTAGATTTTCGCGGAACAAGTAACGATCCTCCTCAGTCCGTATATCACTCCCCGTCGATTCAGGCGTCTGTCGTCGTAGACCTATTTGACTATCTTGTGAACCAAACGCGCAGCAAGCACTATGTTATCAGTCCTCCCTTACGCCATAGAGTCAGAGAAGTCGACGAACAACGTCGAACTCAAAACAAGAGCCGCATCCCCGTCTACCTGGTAGTCGAGGAGCACAACGCATTATTGCCGGTCCATATGGCCAACGGAGAATGCAGTATTCTGAATGAGATTCACGAGCAGGATGGCCAAAAGATCCCCTATTTGATCGGTGGTAGAGAGGGTGAACAGTTCATTACTGCGTGGCATGCCGTTGGCGGCTCATGGCCCGAAATTCCCGATAATCAAGACATCGTAAATTTGATACTAGCTGCTGTCCGCGTGGGCCAAGACACACCAGATCCCATTCGCAAGTACATCGATCAAAGCTGCCTTGTCACAGACGACGGTCGCTTCGTAATCACTAGGCGAGCTACAGCGTCGGCGAGGTTGTCAACAGCGACAACAATGGATACCAAGAAATGTCAAGACAAGGCGCTAGAAATAAGAAACGCTATAGCGGCAATGGCGTCGGACATCAGCACTCCACATATTGCGCTCTTGGTCAACTCGATGTATCGCGACGAATACAAAGACGACGCCTTTGAGAGGCTTCAGTACTTGCGGTTGTGGGAATCCTTACGTGAAGCGGGCGAGAAATACTTGGGCTACCAAGGCAACATCAGAAAAGACAACGTAGTTGTGGCGGGAAGGAAGACCCTACAAGAACTGAAACAATACAGGAATGATATCGCACACTGGTGGACGGATACTAGTGATGAAGGGTTCCTGACGGACCTTCAACGAACAGTCAACGAACTGCTGCGACGGAAGTACTTCTAATTGGCAAGAAACGCCCTGTCATACCCGTTCGCTTGGTCTTGGTCAGGTCCGGATTGCAGTTGAGGCCGCGCCCCCTCCTGCCGGAGCCGGGACCGGTTCCGTACAACGCGTTCACCGCAACCAGGGCCGTTGTTGGTTCTGGGTCCGGCGGCGGTCCGAGGATCACAGCAACGATTCTGACGAAGAATCGTACCTTTATTCCTGTTCCGGACGAGATCGTCGCGGACTTTGTGCCAAAGGCCGCCGAGCGCAAGCGGTTGGAGGTTCGATGCGACATCCTGTACTTGATAGACAAGTGAAGACGCGTAGGCTGGAACGGTCAGGAGACACGGTGATCGCGAAGCCCGCTGAGCGGGCTCACATAATGGAGTAGGCCCGGGCCAGCGGCAAGGGACACGTAGAGAGCGCGAGGGGCACCACGGCTTCGCCGAACGCTTGCCCCAGCCGCTGTTCGCGACCGGGAATCCTTCGGTGGCGCCGTGGAATCATCCGGCCAGCAGGTACGGTAGGTGCGCGCAACCAATCATTCTCTGCGCACAGCCGCCCCTTCTCCACCCTCCACGTGTCTGGGTCATCACGAGCAGAATGAAGGATTACGCGCCCGCGACGCCGTGTTGACCATGTGTCGCTTGTTCCGGCGCGAATCATCCGGTTCTTCAAGGAGATAGTTTTACTTATTTGTTTTCAGCTAGTTACGGGTGGCGGGCGGTAGACCAAACCCTACACGGCCGAAGTTCGAAATCGGCAAGGGAAGCTCGGGCGGGATGCGTATCCGGCGCAAGGCCGCAAAACGCAAGACGCCCGGCAGGGCGGGGACGCGCGCTTCAGGGAAATCGTGATGGCGGATGGGTTCGCTGCTGGAGATTGGATCGAGCGCCTGGCGCAATTGCTTCCTTCGCTGGCGCAGGCCCAAGAGCCCTATCTTCGCGAATATCAGGAACGGCATGCGCGCGTGATTGACCTGAGGGACGGCGGAATGCCGCCCTTCCCGCTGGACGATCTGTGCCTGCTCTATGACGAGGTTCGCAACAGCAGACTCTGGGGCATGGAAGTGCACTACGCGGCCTTGCGCGCGGCGCTGGATCCCGTGCGTTATGCGCTGCTTGCCCATCCGGTGCTCGAGAGGGTCGCGGTAACCGGTCGCTTGATCGGTGACAACGATTTCTGGATGGAGATCCTCGGTTCCGGCTCGCAGATCTCCCCGGGAGTCCTGCTTGCCGGACTGATGGCGCGGGCCGCGGAGTTGCCGGACGATGGGTTCCGGGCGGCTCTGCGCGAACTGAACGCATTCCTTTCGCCGGCAGGAGACGGGGCGGCGGCAGATGTGCTCGGCGGTCTCGATGAGGCTTGCGACGTGTTCCTGTTCTATGGCCTAACCCTGTCCGAGAGGCTCAAGGTTGCGGATGGCATGGTGCTCCTCCCGTACGAGGAACTGCTTCGGTTCGTGGACCAGGACACGGTGAAGAATTTTGCTCCGTCAGGCGCGGGATTCCACGGCTGGCGGGGGTTGGGGGCAATGGCCAGGCCGTTCCGGTGGCGGCCCGAACTCCGCCGACGAGGCAGCGTGAACGAGCCGATGGGGCCGCCGCCACCGCCCTTTTTCCGGGAGGCAGCGGCATTCCTGGACTTGCTGGCGGTGAGTCATGCGACGCGTGTTGCGCCGCTCGCAGAATTGTCGAACCGGATCGACGGTTCGGCCGGCCGGCTCCTGGGCCAGGAGACACAGAGTCCGGGGTTCTATCGGAGCTGGTCGGCAGATGGCATTAGCGGATTCGACGAGTGTCCGGCGATAAGCCTGGAGGCGCTGGCGGAAGCGCAGGAGGCCTTTCGCAACCGGGAAAGCGTGCGCTACGCGAGGATGCTGCCGGTCGTGGGGCGACTGGCCGAGGCGCTCGGAAGGAACGGACGGTTCGCGTTGGGGGACGGGATCTTGGATGTCGCGATCGCCCTCGAGCGAATGTATGTGCTGGATGAGGCGGACATCGGACGCAAGTTGCGCAATCGGGCTGCCCGGTTTCTGGAAACGGACCCGGTTAGCCAGGAAAGCATCAAGAAGAACATGAAAGAGCTCTATGACACACGGTCGGACATCGTTCATAACCGGCTGGACAAGATGACACCGCAGAGAATCCGCAAGGCGTTCGACACGGGGTTCGAAATCGCGCGAAGATCTCTGTTCAAGTTGGTGCACGAGGATCCGCCAAGGGATTGGAACGCCGCGGCGAACCCTGGAAGCTGAAGCGTAGCGTGCGCCCACCCTGGTGTCGTTGAGCGCCGGCAAAGAGAGGCCAGCTGAAGGGAGGACACCCGTTGAAGTTCGAAATACCTGCCACCTTTCTCGAATTGGAGGACGCGATGTCGCGCAACTTGGGGCCGGCAACGTGGCCGGCCTGGGCGTCTCGCGTCCGGGTCTACGAAGCGCTCGCCGAAGCAGTGGAGCCAGATGACCTCTCGCCCAATCTCCACCGCCTCGGTAAACAGCGAGACATCGGCGGTTATCGGGAAGCGGAGTCCCGGCTGCACAAGGTCGGAGCGGAAGCGCGCCGTGTAGGCAGGATGCGCTGCGATCGTCGCGAAATAGGCCATGAGTTCGGGGGCGCCAACGGCAACCCCGAGGGCTTCGGTCACCTCGTCCAGCAGGCCCGCCTTGACGTTCGGCGTCCGGTGCTCGCGGTCGGCCCAGAGAGGGAACTGGAGCAGGTGGGCAGGAAAGAGTCATCGAGTTGAGGATGCCGATGTCGAACCGAAGACTTAACGTACACCAAACGGTTGGAACGGATTCGCTGTGCTCCGCCATACCCGGTCCCAAGGGAGGTGAGCGGCCAGCAGTCTACGCAGACCGCATTGGCGAATGGTACGTCGGTCAGGTGTCCGTCAGGCAGCGCAAGGCCCACGGCATCTATCTCACGCCACTGCAAGCCGCCGATCTCATGGGTGAACGGGTCGCGGCAACAGGACGACAGATCCGGATTCTGGATCCCGCCGCTGGCGCCGGTATCCTGTGCTGCGCGGCCGTGGAAGCGCTTGTATCCCGCGGGCCGAAGCCGGAGGCGATCATGTTGGTCGCCTATGAAGTCGACGGTGATTTGATCGCACCGTTGCGGGCTGTCCTCGACCATCTCTCTCGTTGGTGCCACGAACGGCATGGCACGACCGTCCGTGTGCGTGTCGAAGCCACGGATTTCATCTTGGCGAACGCCGATGCGGTAGAGCCATGCGGACTGTTTCCCCCGTGTTCGCCGACAGGAGGTTTCGATGCCGTCATCGCCAACCCCCCTTATTTCAAGATCGGCAAGTCCGATCCGCGCGCCATGGCGGTTTCGGATGTAGTTCACGGTCAGCCGAACATCTACGCGCTCTTCATGGCCGTCGGCGCCGCGCTGCTTCGTGCGGGCGGGGATTTCATTTTCATCACGCCGCGCAGCTTCGCCTCAGGGCCCTATTTTCGGCGTTTCCGTACCGTATTCTTCGACATGATCCGGCCAACATGGGTCCATGTGTTCGGTTCCCGGCGCGACGCGTTTCGTCGGGACGAAGTGCTGCAAGAGAATGTAATCCTCTCCGGTGTCCGGCAGGATCACTGGCACGAAAACGGTACTCGGGCGTCCCTCACCATATCGTCCAGCCTCGGCGTGGCGGACATAGCCGAAGCGGCGAGCCGCGAGCTTCCCGCCAAGGCAGTGATCGACCTCGCGTCCGTGGACAAGGTTCTGCGTTTGCCAGTCTGCGATGCTGACGACAAGGCGCTGGCTCTGGTGGATTCTTGGCCGACCGACCTTCGTGCCTTGGGGTTGAACATCTCGACCGGTCCGGTTGTGCCCTTTCGGGCGACTGAACTCGTGGCCAGGGAAGGCAAGATCCCAGCGAGCCACGCACCGCTGCTCTGGATGAATCATGTGCGCGCCATGCAAACCACCTGGCCTTTGGACCGGCACAAGCCCGAATACATCGAGCGCGCTGGTGCCGAAGCATTACTCGTCCCGAACAGGAACTACGTACTCCTCCGTCGCTTCAGTGCCAAGGAAGAAGCGCGCCGGCTCACCGCCGCTCCTTGGATCGCTGCCGATTTTGCGATCTCCGACGTCGGCTTCGAGAACCACCTCAACTACGTTCATCGGCCCGGTGGCACGCTCTCGGAAGATGAGGCCTGGGGGCTCGCAGCGCTCTACAACAGCCGTCTCCTCGACACCTGGTTCCGTGCAGTCAACGGCAACACTCAAGTGAGCGCAAACGAGTTGCGCGCCATGCCGCTTCCCGCCCACGAAACGATCATCGCGCTCGGCAGACGGGTGAAACGCCTTGTGAACCCGCTTGCGAGGCTGGATGCGCTTGTCGCGAGCGCAGTTACCTCTCCCGTGTTGAAGGAGCCGGCGGTTGGCTGACGTTGAAGAAGCCCAGGAAATTCTGGAAGCGCTGGGTATGCCGCCCGCCCAGCACAACCAAATGGCCGGTATGACGCTCATCGCGCTCTGTGGATTGACGCCGGATGCCAAGTGGTCGGCAGCCGAGCGACGGAGATGCACCGTCACCAAGGGCATCATGGATTACCTCAGGGACCACTACGGCACGCAGTATGCACCGAATACGCGGGAGACCTTTCGGCGTCAGGTGCTCCACCAGTTCGTTCAGGGCGGGATCGCGGAGTACAATCCGTTTGAGCCGAATCTCCCGACGAACAGTCCAAGAGCCCATTACGCTGTGACCGAGTCAGTCCTTGACGCCGTTCGTTGCTATGGAACTGAAGGCTGGGACACCGCTGTGGACCGATTCCGGGAAGAGCACGGCGCACTCGTGCAGCGTTATGCAGGTCAACGCGACCACGCCATGATCCCGGTCAGGCTGTCCAGTGAACTCGAGTTCCGGCTCTCGCCGGGCAAACACAATGAAGTGCAGAGGGCCATTGTGGAGGAATTTGCGCCCCGGTTCGCGCCCGGCGCACGCCTACTCTATTTCGGCGATACGGCCAAGAAAGACCTGTTCGTCGATAAGGCCGGCCTTGGCCAACTCGGGATTCCGATCACCGACCACGATAAGTTGCCTGATGTGGTTCTCTACGACGCAAAGAGAAACTGGCTTTTTCTCGTCGAGGCTGTCACATCCCATGGTCCGGTCTCGCCGACCCGCGTGGTCGATTTGAAGACGATGCTAACAGCGTGCCCGGCAGGCGTTGTCTATGTCAGCGCATTTCCGGATTTCCGGGAGTTCCGAAAGCACATGAGGAATATCGCATGGGAGACGGAAGTCTGGCTCTGCGATGCCCCGGACCACATGATTCACTATGACGGCGAGCGGTTTTTGGGTCCGCGAGAATAGTTGTGGAGGGACGGGCTAGCACTTCGATGCGGCAAGAAGGCCGATTCGGATCGCATGTAGGCGCAAAGTACCGGTGACTAGTACTAGTAGTTCCCGAGGAGAGCCGGAATGTCGAGAAAGCCCTTCCGCACTCTGGCGGGGTTCGGCAAGCGAATTGAGTACTGGATCATCGGCCAGATGCTCAAGGAGGGCCTTGACGTCTACCTGCCTCTGGTGGACGACGACGCCGTGGATGCCCTCATCCGCCGACGGGATGGATCTGTTGCATTGGTGCAGATAAAGGCGCGGTCACAGGATGTGAGACCGGGCGACGCCGCACTCTTCGCCGCCATCGATCACCCGGAGGAGCGCACAGACTACTGGTTCGTGTTCTATTCCGAGCGAATGGACGTTATGTGGATCATGACTTCAAGCGAGTTCATCAACAGCAGCCACCAAAACAAGATTGGCAAGAACACAGGCAAGCGGTCCATCTGGTTCAACGGAAAGCGTCGCAACAAGGCTGCCGGTCAGTACGACGAGCACATAAAGCCGCAATTCGAGAAGTACGTGGCGGTCGATTTCAGCCGCCTTCGGAACGGGGTCTGAGGGCGGATTTGCCGCACAGAACGGCGGCCTGCGGCGAGCGTCGAGAGTGCCTCGTGGCGCTCGATGTCCGCGCTTCAGACGTGGTTGGGCCGCTCGATCAGGTCGCGCTCGGCGACGGTGATGAAGCAATTGCGAAGCCCGATCGCGGTAGGAATTCCCATTGCCGGGAACCCCCCGCACAGATCCTCCGAAAGCACTGGCGAAGAGTTCTCAGCCGGTGATATCATGATCCTCGTCACCCAGTGACCGAACGAAACAAGCCGGTAATCCTTCGGTCGTGCCGTGATGACCCGGATGGGTGAAGGGTGGAGAACGGTGACTGTGCGCAGAGAATGATGGGTTGCGCGCATCTAATGTACCTGCTGGTCGGCATTCCACGGTACCACCGAAGGCTTACACAAGCCGCCTGAGGCGTCGTGTTGACCATGTGTTGATTGTTCGAGGGAGAATCATCTGGCCTCCAAGGAGAGGGGTTTTATTTCTTTGTTTTCAGCTAGTTACGGGCGGCTGACAGTAGGATAAACCCTACACGGCCAAGTTTCAAACCCGCCCGTGCCCCGAGGCGGCAGCGACAACGGAAGGAGAGAAAGGACCATGAACAACTACCGCGCCGTCGATGCGGACGGCCACGTGATGGAGCATCCCGGTGAGATCAAGGAGTTCTTCGAACCGCCCTACAATCAACTGCCCTGGACGGTGTACTCCCTGTTTCCGAGCGTCGACGGTTTCGTCCGCGGCTTCTCGCGTCTGACCGAGGAGGACGATCCCAACGCCGAGCGCTGGGTGGAGTTTCTCGACCGCTGCGGCATCGAGACCTCCTACCTGTATCCGTCGGTGGGCCTCGCCAGCGGAATGATCCAGGACCGGGACTATGCCGCGGCCATCGCCCGGGCCTACAACCGCTGGGTGCACGCGAAGTTCATGCAGGCCAGCGAGCGCCTGCGGGCGGTGGCGCTGATCCCGGCCCAGAACATACCGGAAGCGGTGACCGAGCTTCGCGCCGCGGTGACTGAGCTGGGCATGCCCGGCGCAATGCTGCCGTCGGTGACGGCCGCCGGCAAGCACTACGGCCACCGCGACTTCGATCCCCTCTACGAGGAAGCCCAGCGGCTCGGCTGCTGCCTGGCCATCCACGGCGCCGTGAGCCAGCGCATCGGCATCGACAACTCCGACAACCTCTTCAAGACCCACACGCTGGAGCACCCGCTGTCCCAGCTCATCCAGTTCACCGACATGATGACCGAGGGCGTGTTCGAGCGTTTTCCCGACCTGCGCTTCGCCTTCCTGGAGGCGGGCGCCGGCTGGGCCCCCTACATGATGGACCGCATGGACGAGAACTATGAGCGGCGAAGGCGGTGGTGCCCGGTGCTGACCAAGCGCCCCAGCGACTACGTGCGCGACGGCAACATCTACTTCAGTTGCGAGGTGGAGGAGAGGACTCTGCCCACTGTACTGCAACTCGTGGGGGAGGACCGCATCTTCTTCGCCTCCGACTATCCCCACGAGCGCCACAAGGGCGAGTTCTACGGCGACATCGACGAGTTGAGTGCCCGGGAGGACCTCTCGGACACGCAAAAACGCAAGGTCCTCTACGCCAACGCCGAGCGTTTCTACAACGGCTGAGGCGAATAGTCCGGGAGGGGAGACGGCAGGAGGAAACCCGTCATGCCGAAGGTATCTTCATTGGGCCACGTCGGCCTGCTGGTCCATGACATCGAGCGCTCCAAGGCCTTCTACCGTGAGGTGCTGGGACTCACCGTCAGCGACGAGAGCGACACCGGCACCGTATTCATGACCGCCCAGGAACGCAACCAGGAGCACCACGAGCTGCAACTGCGCCCTGGCCGGCAGGATGGAATGGTCGTCTCGCAGATATCCTTCCGTTGCGAAACCCTTGCCGAGTTGAAGGCCTTCCACCGGGACTTTGTGGAGCGCGGCATCCCTATCCAGCACGTGAACAGCCACGGCAACGCCATCGGCATCTATTTCAACGACCCCGATGGCAATACGGTGGAAGTCTACTGGCCCACCGGCATCGACTGGCCGCAGCCGTTCCGCAAACCCGTGGACCTCAACCAGGCCGACGACGTTATTCTGGCGAATCTGACCTGACCTGCACGAGGTAGTCACGCAGGATGGCTTCGCCGACGCGTACGTCACCGGCGAGCAGGCAATTGACTCCCTCGGTGAGCAAGGCCTCGCGAAAGGCTGGCTCCCGTTCAACGCGCTCCCGGATCGTTTCCTTGAAGTCTCGTGTAAGGGCCATGTATTCGTCCTTTCGCGGTCGCATTTTCTCTTCGCAATGCCTGCATGGGGTCTACAAGGAACCCCGGCGAGCGACCCACTCCACGTTCTGTTTCGTGACCGCTGCTATCGTGTCAAAGTCCGAGTCGTAGTGGAGGACCGTCATGTGTGCCGCTTCTGCAGCGGCAGCGATGACCAGGTCCGGTATCGGCAGCCGGTGCTTGCCCCTCTGTGCGAGCATCCCTTGGACTGCTATCGCCCGCCGGAAGATGCCGTCCGTCAATACGACTCTTTGGTACGCGAATTCGCGGCGAGCGCGAACGCGCTCGTGCTCGGCGTGGTTCCGTGTGGAGTAGAGAACCTCGAGATCGATGATTGCGCAGGTGGCGGCTTCACCCGCCTCGATGATGGGCGTAATCCTCGCCTGGACTCGTGGATGTTCCATGCGAGCCAGGGCGCTCTTGTCGATCAAATAGGGCATGAGACGTTGAAGGGCGCGTTCACGAACGCCAGGCTTTCGCCATGATGTTCTTGTCGGCGAGGTCCATCCCGTCCATTTCCGCGAGTGCCCGGATCTCCTGCCGGCGCGCGTCAATGCGGAGGACTTCGCGCAAAGCGGAGTCGATGGTCTCCTTGATGGACGAAGTTCCAAGCACGCTACGCACCTGGTCGATCAGATGGTCGTCGATGTCAACGCTGGTCTTTCTCATGCGAGGTCTCCAGACGTGAGATATCAGTGAATCCTCTTCACTATATCCTATTCATGCTCAAAATGATATCAACGGGTGCGCCGGACTGGCCAATGGCGTAAATAAACCGGCTTAGGGGTACGGGCGTAACCGGTCGTCCGGATCAGGACTCTGCGCCCTTGCCGGCGCAGGGTCCTGATCCGTGTTCTAGTCTTCGTGCAGTGCCGCGTAAACCTTCTCCGCGGTAAGCGGAAGTTCGTGCACCCGCACCCCGATGGCGTCGGCCACGGCGTTGGCGATGGCGGCGGCGGTGGGGACGTTGGGGAGCTCGCCGATGGCCTTGCCTTGGAAGGGGACGGGGCCCTCGCCCTGCTCGACGAACACGGTGTCGAGTTTGGGGATGTCCTTGGCGCAGGGCAGCTTGAAGTCGCCCAGGTTCAGGGTGGTGATCTTGCCGTCGGACATGGGGTTGTCTTCCATCAGCGCGAAGCCCACGCCGTTCACCACGCCGCCGTCGATCTGGCCCTGGTAGGTCAGGTGGTTGATGATCCTGCCCGAGTCGTGGGCGGTGGTCATGCGGGTGACCGTTACCTGGCCGGTCTCCGGATCCACCTCCACCTCGGCGATCTGCGCGGCGAATGACGTGATGGGCGGCTGGCCCTCGGGGGCGAAGACCGTATCGTGGTGGAACGACCCGCCGGCCTCGGCGATGGCGGCCTGGGCCACTTCCGCGAAGGACATCTCGCCGCCTTCGGGGGAGGCGAAGCGGCCGTCCACCCGGCCCACCTGGTCGGGTTCGCAGCCGAGCTTCCGCGCGGCGCACTCCATCAGTTGTTCGTGGACCTCTTGGGCGGCCTTATGGGCCGCGTGTCCGGTAGTGTTGGTGGACTTGCTGCCGCCGGTGCCGGGATCCCAGGGCGAGTTGTCGGTATCCTCTACCTGGATGCGAATGTTTTCGGGCGCGGTGCCCAGGGTCTCGCTGACGATCTGCACGATGGCGGTGTGGATTCCGGGTCCCACGTCCGGCACGCCGACGAGGACCGTCACCGTGCCGTCTTCATGGAGATCGATACCGGCGTTGGCGTTGCCGCCGCCCGCGCCGCGCTCGTACAGTGCGATGCCGCGTCCCCGGTTGGGTCCCGGCGGGCTGGTGCGCCATCCCGACGCCTCCACCGCCTTCTCAAGGGTTTCCCTGGCTAGGATACCGTCCCACTTGGCGCCCAGCGGCGAGGTGTCGCCGGGAACCACCAGGTTGCGCAGGCGGAAGTCCGCCGGGTCGATGCCCATCTCCCGGGCGATCTGGCCCATCTGCGACTCCACCGCGAAGACGATCTGCGGGCTCCCCGGAGTCCGGGTCTGGGTGCACGGGACCTGGTTGGTGTAGGCGCAGACGGTCTCGATGCGGATGGCCGGGATCCGGTAGTAGCTGGCCAGCCGCTTGGCCCCGAGCACCGTGATCTCGGGGTTGGCTTTCCACGCGGCGTAGGCGCCGCCCGCGAAGGTGACCTTGCCGTCGACCGCGGTAAGAGTCCCGTCGTTCTTGACCCCGACGCGCAGGGAGACGATGGCCGGATGGCGGTGGGCGGCGGTGGCGATCTCCTCGGTGTAGGTGAGCACCATGCGCACCGGCCGGCCGGTCTCCCTGGCCAGGTAGTAGCATACCGGCGTATCGATCATCGAAGCCTTGCCGCCGAAGTCCCCGCCCACCGAAAGGATGTGGACGTTGACCTTCTCGGGCTCGATTTCGAGGTCCTGGGCCAGCCGGTTCTTGAGCGCGAACGGCCCCTTGTTGGAAGCCCAGACCTCCACGTTGCCCGACTCGTCCACCGCCACGGTGCAGGAGTGCGGCTCCAGGTAGCCGTGGTGCGCCAGTTGCGTGGCGAACGTGCCCTCGAACACCCGGTCCGCGTTGGCGAAGCCGGCGTCGGCGTCGCCGTTCTCCCAGATGCTGTGGGACTGGACGTTGGGCCGTTCCGGGTCGACGCCCTCGGCCAGCGGCGGCGCGTTCTTGTAGTCGCGGGGCGCATCGTGGAGCGCCGTGGTGCCGGGTTTGATCGCCTCCAGCGGGTCGTACACGCCGGGCAACTCTTCGTAGTCCACCTCGATGAGGCGCAGCGCCTCGTCGGCGACCTCGGGGGTATCCGCGGCCACCGCGGCCACCGGGTCGCTCACGAACCGCACCTTGTCCCTGGCCAGCACCGGCATGTCCTTCATGCGCAGCCCCACGTAGACCTCCGGCAGGTCGGCGCCCGTCAGGACCGCGTGGACCCCCGGCAGCGCCTTGGCCTTGCTGGTGTCGATCTTGCGTATCCGCGCGTGCGGCAGCGGGCTGCGCAGCACCTTGGCGTAGAGGGAATCGGGGATCGGCAGGTCCGCCGCGTAGCGGGTCGCGCCGGTAACTTTATCAGCACCCTCGATGCGGGGCAGGGGTTTTCCGACTGTCTGATAGGCCAAGGTTCACCTCCGGTTGATTCGTCTGAGGATGCCGGTCCTTCGACTTCGCGCCGCTGGCGGAACGCTACGCTCACGACCAACGGAGGAAGACTGTCACCACCGTTCGAAACGGAGGAAGGTTCTGCCCACCGCCGTTCGTCCTGAGCGTAGCGAGGTCTGCCGAGCGAAGTCGAAGGACGCCAGTTCAGCTAGTTCAATATCCGGGCCGCGTTCTCGCCCAGGATCTTGCGCTTGTTTTCCTCGGTCAGCTTGTCGCTCTCCACGATGGGCCGGGTCACCTCGCCCGGCGGCGAGGAGTCCCAGTGCGGCGTGTCGGTGGCCAGCACCAGGTTGTCGTCGCCGAGCATCTCCACGGCCAGCTCGAAGTGCTCGTCCTCGAACGGCTCGCAGCCGACGTACACCTGGCGCATGAAGTACTCGCTGGGCTTCATCTTGAGCCACGGCACCAGGTGCGGCAGCTTCTCGTGGTGCTCGTCCATGCGCCCCAGCCACCACGGCATCTGCGACGCGCCGGTCTCCAGGCACACGAGGTTCAGCTTCGGGAACCGCTCCAGCACGCCGCCGCAGATGAACGTCATCATGCACACCATGGATTCGAAGACGCGTCCGACCATGTGGGAGAAGAAGAAGTTGTCCGCGAACCGTTCCTGGCCCATGGACTCGTGCTTGGTGTCGTGGATGATGATGGGCCAGCCCAGGTTCTCCAGCTCGGCGTAGATGGGGTCGTAGTAGGGGTCCCACCACTGGCGTCCGGCCACCGGCACCGCCTTCATGTTGAGGGCCCGGTTGCCCATGTCCGCCATGCGGTGAAGCTCCTGGACCGCCAGGTCCACGTCCTGCCACGGAACGACCCCCGCCCATTGCAGACGCTCCGGAAACTCCCCGGAGTACTGCCGCATGTAGTCGTTCTCGGCGCGGCAATAGGCCGCCGCCAGCTCGGGGTCGTCCGGGAACCACACCAGGTCCAGCGCGGGCGAGTTGGGGGAGAGCACCGCGACGTCGATGGCGTCCTTGTCCAGGTTGCGCACCCGGCCTCCGGCCGCCAGGTCTTCCGCCTTGTGCCAGTTGGGCTTCTCGCCGCTCTGCCGGGTCACCTCCGACCCCACCATGATGCGCGTCCCCACCAGGGTCTTGCGCCTTTCGTCAGGGGCGGTGGGAAGCGGCCGCGGAAGATACTCCTTCCACGCATCCTCGATGCAGTGCTTCCAGTTGGACACGTCGCCCACCAGATGGCTGTCGAGGTCGATGACCTTGGTGCCGTTGATGGCCATGGAAATCCTCCTGTTCGGCGGGTACCGAAGCCGGCAAGCCGTTGGGGTTCCCGTCTCACGCAACACCTTTCGTGAGCCCGGATACTCGGTGTTGAATAGCGTTCCTGGACGGCCAGTTCAAGGGATGGCAGACTGCCCGAGACAGGCTCCGGGCCCACGACTCCGACAGTCGAGAACCACGGGCAGAGCACGCCACAAACGGACGGAGACTTCCCATGCTGTTCCTGAAAGAGACGCCGGTGGAGACCATCATCCCCATGGCGGAGGCCATCGAGGCGGTGGAGGAAAGCCTTGCCGAGACCTGCCGCGGCAACGCCGTGGTGCTGCCGCGCCGGCGCATCCATCACCCAAACCGGATGCTGTTCGGGGTGTTGCCGGGCTCGTTCAAGGGCGTCATGGGAGCCTACCTCCAGACCGACCGGGACCGCGCCATCCACCACGAGACCGTCATCCTCTACAGCGTGGAGACCGGCGAGCCGCTGATCCTGTTCCAGGATTGCGCCATCAACGAGCTCCGGACCGGCGCGGCCGGCGGCGTTGGCGCCAAGTACCTTGCACCCGCGGACGCCAGGCGGGCGGCGGTCATCGGCAGCGAGAAGCACGCCTTCACCCAGCTCCAGGCGGTCTGCGCTGTACGGGCTATCGACAGCGTCAAGGTCTTCAGCCCGACTCCGGCGCATCGTGTCCGGTTCGCCGACCGCATCCGTGCCGCCCTTGAGCTGGAAGCCGCGGCCGTGGAGAGCGCCGAGTCCGCGCTGGAAGGAGCCGACATCGTCATCACCGCCACCAACGCCCGGAGCCCCGTGTTCGAAGGCGGGAGCCTTCGTGCCGGCATGCACGTCACCTCCATCGCCAACGGCGACAAGACCCGCGTGCGGGAGGAGATCGACCACGATACCATCCGCCGGGCCGCAAGGGTCTGCGTCACCTCGAAGACGACCGTGCAAGCCAACGAGAGCGACCTGTTCCGGGCGGCGCGGGACGGCGTGCTGGACTGGGACGGCGTATGCGAGCTGGGAGACGTGATCCTCGGCAACGCGCCCAGACGTACCGGGCCGGAGGAGATCACCCTGTTCAAGCTTCAGGGTCTGGGCATCATGGATCTGGCGGTGGGGTTGCGGGTCTACGAAGCACTGAGGGACTCGAACTCGGTGCAGAGGCTGTAGCGCATAAGGCAATCCCCTGGACCCCGGGTCAAGCCCGGGGGTGACGGAAAGGCAATGCGTCCCGAATCGTCAACCTAGTGTGGTGTCTGGTTAATTCGCAACATAATCTGCGGGTCTTTTTCGCCGTCGGCTGCGTTGCTCTTCCTCGCGTGGTACCCGCCACTGCTCGTCATCGCGCCTTGCCGACAACGAAAAATCCTCCGCATATTATGCTGCGAATTAACCAGACACCACACTAGGCGTCTACAACGTCACCCCGGGCCCCGGTGCAAGCTTGACCCGGGGTCCAGGCGTTGCAGCACCCAAGTGACGTCAAGGTTTGGCGGTCGGTCGGCAGCACCCCATCCGCGCCGCGTACGACCAAGGCAAGTCAGCGCCGCGGCAGCCGCAGGATCTCCCGCCGCACCATGTCCTGCCACGAAGCGCCTGCGCGGTCCGTCCAGTTGCCGGGCAGGTCGATGATCTGCCTCTTCCGTTTGAACGAATGGGCACGCCCCAAGGCGTCGGCCAGCAGGGACTCGTGCCGGCGACTCGCTCTCGGCCGCCCGAAGGTCCGGCCCACGGGGTTGTCCACGCACACGGCCCTCGGGGGCTTGACCCGCTCCACGATGTCGCGCACGGTGCCGATCAGCAGCGTGGGTATGCCCGATGCTTCCACCACGTTGGCGACGAGACTCACGGTCTCGTGGCAGTAGGGTCAGTAGGGGACCATCAACGCAAGGTCCACGCGCATGGCGGCGAGCCCGCGCGCCAGCCCCGGCGCGAGCTCTTCGGTGATGGCGGCGTGGTCGGAGATGCCGCCGTAGATGGAGAAGTGAGCACGGGCTACGCTGCCGACGACACCCTCTCGCGCCAGCTCCTGCAACGCCCGCCTGGGAAAGACCACCTCGGAATCCCGGCGCACGTCGGCGCCGACGGGAGAGTGATGGTCGACCGTGACCTCCACCGCTGGATCCGCGGCGATGCGGCGGTGGCTCGCGTCGCCGCCCGCAGTGAAGGCGCGCTGGTTGGTCTGGCGGATGGCGGCGCTGGTAACGAGGCTCACGCGCATCCCGTCCAGCGGTCGGCCGAGGGGCTGCCAGCCGATGCGGGGTGCGCGGTACAGCTTGCGCGGCGGCTTGGGGGCCGCGTTTTGGGCCAGGATGGGCAGGTAGTCGAGAGCCACGCCTAACCGGCCTTGTCCACGTAGACCGGGCCGCCCTTGCCGATGCGCTCACGGTCTTCCTTGGGCAGGTCCTTGATGTCCACTCGCAGCTCGTGATTGATGTGCTTGATGTCCTCCGACGGACCCGAACGGTTGCCCATGAGGATCATCGGGCCGGCGCCGGTGTTCTCGAGCTGGTAGAAGTCGCCGCCGTGGATGAGCGCTACCATGCCCGGCTTCATCACCGCCTTGCCGCCGTCGGGGAAGTGCATGGTGCACTCGCCCTCCATCACGTAGAAGCTCTGGTCGGCGTTGTGGCAGTGCATGTCGTCCTTGTCCCCGGGCTCGCGATAGACGTGCACCCAGGTGTGGAAGCGCTTGGTGTTCAGCACGACCTCCCGTTTCAAGTCCTTGCGCCCTTTCTCCATCAGATCCATGACTTCAATGGCCATTTTGTTCTTCCTTTTCAGAGATAATGCCTGTTTGTAACGGTTTTACGTACATCAGATCTGTACGGAACTATTTTTCACGCGGCCCGCTCCCACTTGTCGACGTCCACTTCCCAGCCCTTGGTCTGGGACAGGTCCAGGGCGTTGTCCTCGGGGTCCCGGAAGCGGAACTCCGCGTAGGGGCGGTTGGCCGGCCGGGCCTTGACGTTTGCGACCGGGCCCAGGTCGTCCAGCGTCTTGGCCAGGTCGCTCACCAGGAACCCCATGTGGTTCACGCCGAAGCGGCGTTCGTGGCCCTCGGCGGAGCTGAAGAACGGGTGGATGGCGAGGTTGGTGGAGCCGTCGCCGCAAAAGCGGTTGAGCTTGCCCTCGCGGCGGCGGACGTAGCTGCTCTCCACCTCCCTGAGCCCCAGCACCTGGACGTAGAAGTTGAGCATGATCTCCGGGTCCAGGGCGTTGAAGGCCACGTGGGCCAGCCGCGGGAACCGGCGTTCCTCCTCGACCCCGAAGCCTTCCTCCGACAGCGTCACCGGGTTGCACTCGGGATCGAAGATGCGGATGGCGCCGTGGTGGATGTCGTCGGGCTCGCGCACCACCTGCCCCCGCGGGTTGAATTTCTGATAACGCGCCCGCGCCTCGCCGAGGTCTTCCACCTGAAGGCCGATATGGTGCAGTCCGCGGCGTGTGCTGAGCTCGCCGAGTCCCTCCCGCTTGCGGAACAGGGTGAGGTTGTAGAGGCCCTCGGTGAGGGAGACGTCGCCCTCCGCCGAGCGCCCCAGCTCCCTCATATCGAGGTAGTTGGCGTAGAAGCCCGCCAGCGCGTCGGGATCGCGGCTCATGGCGGCGACGTAGCGTATTCTGGCCATGTCCTTCCCTCCGTTGTCGTCGGTCGTGTTTGGCCCGCCGAATACGCTTAGTGTATAGTCTCGATCCGTACGAACGCGCAAGCCACGGAAGGAGGCGACGAACATCATGGCGGATCCCAAGCTGACCATCGCCCTGTCCCACTACGACAGGCACGTGCCGCTCTTCGACGGAAGCGTGACCGCCGAAGGTCTGGACCTCGAGGTGCTGGAGATCGGCCAGTCGCATCCGCTCCGGCACGGGGCCCGGCGCCACGAGCGCATGCTCCAGGACGGGGAGTTCGACATCTGCGAGCTGTCGCTGTCGTCCTATCTCATCTCCCAGAGCCGCAACATGCCCATCAAGGCCATTCCGGTGTTTCCGCGCCGTTTGTTCAGCCTTTCGCAGATGTGGGTCAACGTCGACGCGGGCATCGAGTCTCCCAGGGACCTCGTGGGCAGGACGGTGGGGCTCAGCACCTTCCAGACCACCCTTTCCGTCCTCGCCAAGGGGGACCTGCAGAGCGAGTACGACGTCCCCTGGCGCGAGGTCGACTGGGTCATCGACAAGCCCGAGGCCCTGTCCATCCAGCTCGAAGGTGTGAGCATGCGCTACTTGGAAAAGGGCGAGAGCATCGGCGCCATGCTGGAGCGGGGCGACATCGACGCGCTCATGATGCCCCACCCCCCCGACGAGGTGGTGAACGGGTCGGAGAAGATCCGCCGGCTATTCCGCGACCCCCGGGCCGAGGAGCTCAAGTATTTCCACAAGAACGGCTTCTACCCCATCATGCACGTGGTGGCGTTCAAGAACGAGGTGCTGGAGAAGTATCCTTTCGCCGTCGAGAGCGTCACCGACGCCTTCGAGAAGGCCAAGGCGGCCTGTTTCGAGTATTACTCGGACCCCAACTGGTCCAGCCTGGTGTGGACCCGGCACCTCTACGAAGAAGAAAGGGATACACTGGGCCAGGACTACTGGCCCTACGGCCTCAAGCGCAACCGCGCCAATCTCGAGCGCTTCATGGGCTACTCCCATGACCAGGGACTCATGGACAGGCAGGTGGCGGTGGAGGAGCTGTTCGTCGAATCGACGCTCGACTCGTGAGACCGACCGGTGCCGGGGTCGGGAACGTGCCCGGAGGCGCGTCTCCTTCATTCAGAGGGGCAGAGTGCGAGATCCCAAGAGCCCCCCTTTTCGTTCGAAGAACTCTATCTTTAGCTTGGCTCCATCCGTCGAGACTCGCGTGAAGTTGTCTTTGGAATGGATTTTGCCGAACCCGGACAGCGTGTAGGTTCCGGCCTTGCCGGTGGAAAGGGTGCCCTTGAGCTTGAATGCCGACGCTTGTCCTTGCGGGTAGGGCCAGAAGAACGATGATGAGATGATCGACGTGACGAGAAAGTTCGGGTCGCTCGAACACTTCAACTGGCCGGCCATGGAGCAGTGAACATCGCCCGATAGAAACACGACCTTGGAAACCTTCCTGGTGCAGATGAAATCGAGAATCTCAATCCGTTGGTGATCGAATCCGGACCACTGGTCCTGCGCACCGGAATGGGAGTCGGGAAAGAACGGCACCGAGGTAACCACGAATTTCGTGGTTCCACCTGGGGCAACAAGCCACCTCTTCAACGCGTTCATCTGCTCTGGGGTGATCAGTTGCGGTGGTTTGGATGCCGAGAACCGTTCGGTTCGGGTATCCATGACGAAAAACGCGGATTTGCCGTGGCGAAAGGTGTACCAGAGCTTGCAAGGCGTATCCGACCTGTCCGGTCTCCCCGAGAATTGAAATCCGGGGCCGTGTACGAATTGGTAACACTCGTAAGCGTGAATGGCCGCGGCAAAAAGGTCCTGTTCTTTCTTGAACCGATCCTGGCCCCAGTCGTTGCTGATCTCATGATCGTCCAGGCACATGTATGTCGGAATTCGACCCATGAGTTTCCGGAGGTGTGGTTGTCCGAACACTTTGCGATATCGAGACAGAAACTCATCCAGTCGATCATCGGGTCCCAGAAAGGCCAGGTCGTCCGCATAGATCTGATCACCGACCATCAGCAGCAGATCCGTCGATCTTCCGGCGTCGATCTGTCGGTTGATGGATCGGAACGTCTTGTCGCCACGGGTGTCGAAGAACGAGCCGCCGAAGAGGCGCAGCAGGTATCGGCACGACCCGAACACGAACGACGCGGTAGGGGTTCTAAGCGGGACGGCGGTTCGGAAGGTTCCTGTCGCGGCATCTTCCCAGTCATCGGCCGTGTCGATCGTCATCTGACCCGGTTCGCCATCCGCAAAGAAGTATCCGATCTGGTACTCGTAACTCTGGTTTGGAGACAGGCCACCGAAGTCGATGATCCCGGTGAAATCAAACGTCGGCATCATCTTGAAGACCTTGGCGGCACCGAAACGGACAGCTCCGCTCCGGCGAATCCGTGCAACTCCGAACGTCCTATGCGCTGAATCTCGCTTGCCCCGCGCCCAGAGTCTGGTCGAGTTCGTTGTGGTCCAACCCAATATTGGACCGACGGTTGGCTTGTGGATGATCATATCTGCTTTCTATGGCAACGGCTGGTTGACGGTGTCGGCGCCGGTTGGTATCCGTTCCGAAACAGGATCCGTGCCGGAAAATCGTGGACGAGGAGTTTCCCATGAACAGCCATGACTTTGCAAAAAAGGTACAGCAACGCGTGGCCCAATTCTGCAAGGGCCTGGACGACAACCTGCCGGCCTACAGCTATATCCCCCTCACCACCGACGAGATGCGCATCAAGGTGATGCAGAGCCGGCTCTTCAACGAGGTGCGCGCCGCCGAGGTCTTCGGCTCGTGGCTCAAGACCACGCCGGAGTTGGAGGTGAAGGCCATTCTCGCGGAGGCCATCTACGAGGAATTCGTTCACGCGGAGTACCTTTCGGAGGCGCTCAAGAGCAAGGGGGCGGTTCCCTACGAGTACAAGCCGGTACCCGCGCAGATGGCGATGTTCAACGGGTTCGAGGCGTTGACCACGACCTGTGAGCGCATCGCCGCCTTTCCGTTCGCCGGCGAGGGCGTGGCCGACTACCTCATCGGCAAGAGCCTCGAGGCCGGCACCGTTCCGGAATGGGTCACCGGACCCTACCAGAAGATCCACGACGACGAGGAAGAGCACGGCAACTATCCCTTCGAGCTGCTGGTCAAGTACGCCACCAGCGCCGAGATCCAGGACCGCGTCGTGCGCGCCGTGGAGATGAGCCTGATGCTCCGGCGCCAGTACTTCGACAACCTCGACCGCTGGGTTTACCAGGATAGCTGGTCGTAGAACTTCGGCGTCAAGGTTCTCCGTCAAAACCGACCGGCGCCCTTCGACTTCGCTTCTCTACGCTTAGGGCGAACGGAAATCGATTGGCAAAGCCGGACCACGCTTGCATAGTTCGCCATGGTGGTCACGGCAGCAGCAGCCCCGACTTCAGCAGGGCCCGGCGGATGCGCTCGCGCTCATCGTCCGTGATGCGCTTCAAAGGCGGCCGCACCACGGCCTTGTCGATCCTGCCCAACAATGCCAGCGCTTCCTTCATGCGGTTGTGCATGTCCACGAAGGGCGGCGCATAGAACACTTCCACCAACGGTGCGAGCCGGTCGTTGAGCCGGCGCCCGGCTTCCAGGTCCCCGGCCTGAACCGTCCGGAACAGCTCCGCGTGCAGGTCGGCGGTGACGCTTCCCATTCCCGAGATGGAACCGTCGGCGCCCAGCACATAGCTGCCGAACAGGGACATGGTGTAGCTGCTCAGCATCGCCACGCGCCGGCCGGTGCCGCGCAGCGCGCGCAGGTTGGCCTCCAGCGCCACCATGTCGTTGCTCCAGTCCTTGACGCCGACCACGTGGTCGATCTCGGCCAGTCGCGCCAAGGTTTCCGGGTCGTAGCCGATGCCGATGGCGGGCGGATACTCGAAAACGATCAGCGGCAGGTCGGTGGCCTCGGCGATGGTTTCGAAATGCACCACCGCCATCTCGGGCCGGAGCCGGGCGCCCCACATGAAGAGCGTCGGCGGAAAGACCAGAAGCCCGGCCGCGCCCTCGGCCTTGGCGTCCCTGGCAAGCTCGGCCGCTTCCAGTGTGTTGTCGGTGTAGATGCCGGAGATGAGGTCCACGCGGTCGCCGACTTGGTCGGCGGCGATGGCCAGCGCCCGGCGCCGTTCCTCCCGGTCCAGGGACGAGACTTCGCCCGCATGTCCGTTGCACACGATGGCGTCCACGCCGTCCACGGCGGCCAGCCACGAGAGATGCTTCCGGTAGTTGACCTCGTCGAACGACAGGTCGTCGTCAAAAGGCAGCAGATTGGCCGGGATGGCGCCTTTGAAACGGAGCGTGCGGGTCATGGTTCACCTCCTGCCCGCCAACTATAGTTTGCGGGAGACTTGCCGACAAGGAAATACGGGACAGGACACTAGTGCGTATCGAATATCTCCTGGTAGCGCGCGATCGCTGCGACCGACGCCTCGCGTTCCTGCGCGGTCGGCTTGCGGGGATCGCGCGCCTTGGGCAAACGCCCCAGGCGCAGCATGGCTGCCCGCAGCAGCACACGGGCCTTGGTGGCGTCCAGGTTGCTGCCTTCGATGGTGAGGTCGTTGGGATTGGAGGGTAGGGCGCCCTCCGGATCACCGCGGCTCACCCGCACCACCGGCATGCCGCTCAAGGCGGCGACGGCGAGCGCCGCCATCTGACTGTGGAGGGCCGAGCCGGTGCCCGCCGCTCCCTCCAGCACGAACCCGTGAAAACGCGGCGCCCCCGGCTCCGCGGACGCTTCCTGCGCGAGCCCGCGTTCGATGCGCGCCATGATGTCCACTTCCACGTCCGGGTCCGCGGTGTCTTCCTCCGCCATGTAGTGGCCGTACTTCACCACGTGCACAGGGGCGATGACGTCGCCGCGCAGTGAGCCGTCGTCGTCCTTGATACGGATGCTCACGGTCCCCGGGTTATCGCCGTATTCCTGGAAGCCGACCTCGGCGGACAGGTCTTTCACCGCGAGCGCGGAAGCGCCCGTGGTCCGGTACGCGGGACGGTACCAAACGTGCACCTCCTCGCAGGCGCTGCCGAGCACGCCGCCATGACCTCCGGTGGCGCGGTAACCGCCCGGACGCGCGTCGCCCTTCTTGAACGCGCGCGCCGCGAATATCTGCTCGTCCACGATGCCCACCGCGCCCAGCCCGGCGCCGAGCCCCGACACGATGTAGCGCGTTGCGTCCACGATGTTGCGGTCGCCGTCGTTGGCAAGGGCGCCGTGCGGGCGCTGGGACGAGATGCCCACGAACGGCAGCGGGGTGTCCAGGACCAGGCTCAGCCAGTAGAGCGTCTCCTCCACGTGTGGGCTGCCCTCGAGCCAGATGAAGCCGTCGTGGCGCCCCGAGTCGATGGTCTGCTGGACGACGTTGAACGCGCGGGCCATGGCCGCGTTGGGCGGGAACTTGCCGAGGGGCCTTGGGCTGTACGGGAAGAAGTCGCGCCCGCCCACTTCGCCCTGTTTCGTGTAACCCGACGGCGGGAGCACGCGCACGAAATCGAACAGGGCGAGCCGGTCCAGCTCGCTGGCCGCGCCGTCGTGGCCGCGCCCGTTCAACCCCCGGTCGATCTCCTCGAACAGCCGCGAGGCATCGGGAAAGTACGACTGTCTGCCGCCGTAGCCGATGCTCGCGTCACGCTGGTCGCCGTCCTCGAAGGGCGTGCCGTCCCCGGAGCCGTCGGCGCGCCGCGCCACGTAGGGCAGGGGATACGCGCCGTCCTCCGGGCGCAGCTCCACCTCGTAGTAGGGCTTCCCGTCGTCGTGGTAGACCTCGGCGGCGTCGGATTCCAGCGGGTGTGCGCTGAACTTCTCGATGCGCACCCGCACCGGCTCGTGCAGGCGCTGCGGAACCAGGTGGTCGAAGCGTCCCTCCAATTGCCGTTCGCCCGCCGCCCGCCCCTTGTTGCTGGTCACGAGCGGAGGCGTGTTGGCGATGGTGGCGCGCGGCCCCGAGAACACCGCTATGCGTGGCTTGGACATGGAGTGTCTCCCTAACAGGTTGTTGAATGACTCAGTCTGGTGCCCTTCGACTTCGCTTCGCTCAGGGCGAACGGTGAAGTTCAGGAATCCTGAGGAAACTCCGTTCGCCCTGAGCGTAGCGAAGCGAAGTCGAAGGGCGCCCACCCCCTGCCGGACCGGGTCTTTCAACAACCGCCTGAAAACACCACCCGCCCCTCCGCCCACGCCCGAATCAGGTGGTGGGCGATGGCCACGGGATCGGGGAGGCGCAGGTCGGGGTTCTTGCCGGCCAGAGAAGAGACGATCTCTTCCCGCGAGAACCAGCGCACGTCGGTCATCTCCTCGTCGTCCTTGACGATGTCCGTGGTGAGCGCCTTGCCGTGGCAGCCGATCATCAGGGAGTAGGGGAACGGCCAGGGCTGGGAGGAGTGATAGCGCACCTCGCCCACGGTGATGCCCGATTCCTCCTTGACCTCCCGGCGCACCGCCTCCTCGATGCACTCGGCCTGGTCGATGAAGCCCGCCAGGGCGGAGTAGCGGCCGGAGCGGGCGAGCCGTCCGCGGGACTGGCCCAGCAGTGCCCGTTCGCCGTCGGTGACAACCATGATGGCCACCGGGTCGGTGCGGGGAAAGTGCTCGGTGTTGCAGTCCGTGCACTTGCGCAACTGGCCGCCGCGCCCCTGCTCGGTGGGGGCGCCGCACAGGCCGCAGAAGCGGTGGCGGCGATGCCAGTCCACCTGCGACTTGCCGTGGGCCAGGATGCCAACCTCCCGGGGCTCCAACTGGGCGGCCGCGGCCCGCGCCTCCACGAAGCTCCAGGGCTCTTCCAGGTTCAGCTCCCGTAACGGCTCGGAGAGGGCGGAGACGTCCACCGCGAAGTGGGCGGTGCCGTCCATGAGCCCCAGGAATACCGGCGGGCCGTCGAGCCCCAGCCGTTCGATGTCCGCGGGCTTCATCCATCCGAGCCGGGCCTGGTCTCCGTTCCGCAGCAGGATGTCGAGCTGCCACAGCGGCAGGAAGCGGGAACGGGGGTCCCGGGCCGCCTCCCTGAGCCAATCCTCGTCCCGGCGCTGCACGTCGCCCCGGTCGAGCGGATTCCCGGAAAAAACGTGCGTGGTCATGGGCAGATCTCCCGTGTCCTGCCGCAAGGACCGGTAGCGAGGCGCGGAGGGCTGCAGGACACTTTCGTCATACCAAGCCCCAGGTGCGCCGCAGCCACCATTCCCCAGCCAGCAGCAGCACCGCGAGAGCAAACAGCAGCGGCTCGTTCCACAGCGCCACCCGGCTCCGCGCCACGATGCTCGACGGCGCCGCCCGCTCCATCAACTGCTCGAACTCCGACCAGTGGGCGTCGGTCAGCGAGGCGGCGGGGGCGAACATGCCCTGGCTGCGCTCCGCCACCGCCGCCAAGAGCTCCGGCCTCGGCCGCCCGTCGTCGTTCTCCTCCGAAGGAAGGGCCACGAGGAAGTTGGCGGCGGATTTGCCCAGGGGTTTTCCCATTGAGGACGCCTGGACCTCGATACGGTGGGAGCCTTCCAGCCGCGGCGTGAACTCGCAGCGGTACTCGCCGGGTTGATCCGTGGCCGATGCCTCCAGCGGCGTACGCTCGCCTTCCGGTCCGGTGACCCCAACCTGGAGGTTGGGCTCGCTGGCCGGGCCGTGGTCGTCCTTCAGCACACGGATGCGGAACTCGATGGGTTCACCCGGCCGGCGGGAGCCTCCCACCGCCAGGATCTGCACCTGGTCGAAGGCGGGTTCCCGCGCCAGCCAGCGCACGCCGTTGCGGACGAGCTTCAGGTGGATCTGGGGGTTCTGGTTGCGGCCCACCGCGTCGAAGTTCCAGCGCCACAGGTCGTCGCTGGCGAATGCCAGAGTCCGCCCCTGGTGGTATCGCCCCACCGTAAGCAGGGGGGCCTCGCGCCCTCCCGCCCGCGCCGAGAGCAGCACTTCGCCGTTGGGCCGCGCCACCTCGTTGAGGGTGGTCAGGGGGGGCAGCGCCCGCCAGGCTTCCTCGTTGGCCGTGGGGTCCGCGAGCACCCGCGTCAGCGGGTGAGCCTTGCCCGCCGGGGTCAACGCGGCGCGTGCGGCGACGCCGGTGCGGAAGGCTCCGCGCCCGTCGAGCTTCACGGGCAGCACCGGCGCCAGCGCGGTCTGGTCGTAACCCCCGCCATCGAAGGCGCGTGCGCCGCCGGTCATCGCCAGGCCGCCGCCGTCACGGATGAAGTCCCGGATGTTCTCGAAGTAGAGCGGGTTGAAGTAGGTTCGGTAGGAGAAGTCGTCGAGGATCAGCACGTCGAAGTTCTTGAGCTCCTCCACGAAGATCTCGTCGATGGGAAAGGGAATCAGGCTCAGCTCGTTCTCGCGCACGTCCACCACGTCGTTGGGGGTGCGCAGGAAGACGAACGAGACCAGTTCGAGAAACGGGTCCTGCTTCAGCGCGAAGCGCAGGAACCGGTAGTTCCACGAAGGGGACCCCGACAGGGTCAGCACCCGGATCTTGTCCCGGCGCACCTCCATACGGAACGCTTTGCGGTTGTTTCCGGCGATGCTTTCGCCCGCCTGCTCGGGCAGCGTCAGGGTGAAGGCGTGGGCGCCGAGCTCGCGGGGCGTGTAGTTGAGGGTGACGCGGTTTTGGTAGGCGTCGCGGTCGATGGCGATGGAGTGCGTGGAGATGAGGTTCCGCCCGAGGTTGAAGTAGAGCGGCACCTGCACGCCGGCCAGGCCGTACGCCTGGATCGTGAAGTCGATGGTGGCGGCGCGGCCGCGAAACGCCAGATCGGGGGTGCGCAGGTCGGCGATGCGAAGGTCCCTGAAACCCTCCGCCTGCCCCACCGCCACCCCGAAGACCGGGCTGGAGTGGCCTTGAAAATCTTCGAGGGCACCGGCCGGGTTGACGATGCCGTCGGACACCACGATGACCCCGGCGGCGTCCGGCTCGCTCTTCGCTACCTGATCGAGGGCGTCGAACAGCCGGCTGGCATCGCCCGTGGGGACCACGCCTCCAAGGCCCTCGAAGTCCCGCGGAGCGGTCTCGCGGTCGAAGGTATAGAGCTTGAGGTCGTATTTACCGGCCAGCCCGCGCTTCAGTCCGGTGGCCGCGAGGGCCTCCTTGGCGGCGTCGATCCGGCTGGCGCCGCCGCGCCCGGACGGGAGTGCCATGCTCTCGGAGGTATCCAGCAGCGCCACCAAGGGGCGCCGCAACGAGGTGGGATCCTCCACGGTGCGCACGGGGCCCAGGAGAAACAACAGCAGCAGGGCGTAGACCAGGCCTCGCAGCAGTGTCAACAGCGAGGCTCTGCGGAGCCCCAGGCTCCGGTACAGAAAGCGGAACTGGTGTACCAGGAACGCCGCCGCGGCCAGCGCCAATACGGCTGTCAGCCAGGGTGGCAGCCCTCCGCCGAACACGATGTCCGAGATCCCTGTCATGTCGTCCTACTGCGTGAGCCGCCGCCGGATGAACGGCACGTGGATCAGGTCCTGCTTGTAGTTGCCGGTCATGGAGTAGAGGATCACGTTGATGCCGAGATGGAAGGCGTCGCGCCGCTGCTCTTCGCCGTTGGGGACGCACGGATGGCTCCAGCGTCCCAGGCCGTCCCGTTCCCACGCCCCGGCCAGGTCGTTGTGGCAGTACACCACCGGCGTGGTCTCGCCGAGCTGGATGCCCTCGAGGAAGGAGCTGGTGGCCACCCTGCCGCCGATCCGGCGCAGCAGGTAGTAGCTCCGCAAGAGCGCGTGGGTGAGCGAGACCTTGCGCATCTCCCGCCCCGGCAGCACCCGCTGTATCTCCGCGCGGAAGCGCCGGTCGAAGCCGTAGCCGAGTTGTCCGAGGGTGTTGTCGGCCAGCAGGAAGCCGCCGAACGAAAGGAAACGCCTCAGGTTCAGCACCTCTTCCTCGGAGAACGGCTGGAAGTCGTACTTGCCCGCCATGTAGAGGAAGGGAAACGAGAACAGCTCGGGGTCGGTCAAGCGCACGACCCGGCGCTCCAGGGCCGCGGTGACGCTGGTCCGGCGCATGAGCTCTTCCATCAGCGGCGTCACGGATCGGGGACGCGGATCCCAGTCGCCGCCGCGGTAGCGCACCTGCGCGAAAACGAACTGGATGCGCTGCGGCGTTTGTACCGGGTCGGCCGATTGCGCGGCCGCGGGCGTCGCGGGCGGGCCCCAAAAAGCGGCGGCCGCCGATCCCATCAGCCCTTGCAGGAACCGTCGCCTATTCATAGTTCCGCTGTCCCAGCCAGCTCTCGAACAGGAGCGTCAGGATAAGCACCACCACCAGGGCCAGAGCGAGATCGGTCCGGCTGCCGCCGTCCGCCAGGGTGCCGGCGGAAAGGACCTCGTGGTTCACCGGCCCGAGCTTCCGCGCCAACTCGTCGGCGCCCATCCGCTCCGGGCGCGATTCCACCGGCGGCGGGTTCACGGCGTACAGGGCGGGCACGTCCAGGCCTCCGCCGGGCGAGACCACCCGGTAGATTCCCGCGAAGTGGTTGCCGCCGAAGGACCCCGCGGCCTTCCCGTCGACGGGCTCCAGCGTGACGTCGTTCTCCGTGCGCTTCGGGTCCACCACCCGCAGCCGCTTGCCCGCGTGGACGCCGCCCGCCGACCACCGCTTCAGCGTTCCCGCGGTGATCCCCGTATCGACGGAGCCGCTGCCCCCGCCGGCCATATGCGTCACCAGCGACTGAACCAGCGGCACGTAGCCGGTCTTGAGCGGGAGGTTGTTCCAAGCGCTGTCGGCGGTGGAAGCGAGCAGGAGCACGCGCCCCTTGCCGAGCGTCTTCTCCACCAGCAGGGGATCGCCGTTGCTCAGACGCACCAAGGCGCGGCCGCCCACCGGCGACACCTCGAAGTACGACGACACCTTGGCCGATCGCAACGAATCCAGCAGCCGCTGGTCGGCGAACGCCTCCAGCGCGGGGTGCGCGACATCCACCTCGCCCACCGTCACGTTCCGGTCCAGCGGCACCCGCCGCCGTTGCCCCAGGGGACCGGGAAGGAGGGGAGCGGCGTTGTTCCACAGTGCGCGGTTGTAATCCTCCGCGGTGACGCGGTCTCCCAGGGACAGCAGCAGGCCGCCGCCGCCCTCCACGAAGGCGGCGAGCCGGGCTACGAAAGCCGGCGGCAACGCCGCGATGTTGGCCAGGATCACCGCCTGATAGGCATCCGCGTCGACCTGGCCCACGGCCCCGGGGAGGATGACCTCGGGCAGCAGCACCGAGTTGGCCACGTCGCCGCTGGGGTTCAGCGCGCGGCTGAGGAAGAAGGTCTCGCTGGCTACCAGCGCCCGCTGGGGGTCGCCGTCCACCAGCAGGACGTTCAACCGCTCCCGGGTGTGGAGCGTAAAGTAGTGCCGGAGGTTCCCGGACAAGCCTTCCGCATGGAGCGATACGTGGCCCGCGTGAGCGCCCGGCCGGTCCAACGTGAAACGGAAGTCGACGGTGGACTCCGCGTCCGGCGACAGGGTCGCCTGTTTCTCGTCGCGGATCTTGCCGTCGATGGTGAGGCGGGCGGCCACCTCGGGGATGGGGTCGGCGGCGAAGCTGGCGAGGGTGGCGGCCAGCCCGATATCGAGTCCGGACGCCACCTGGGCGGCCTGGGACACGAGCCCGGTGATGGTGGCTGTCGGCGCTGCCTCGGACGAGCCCACCGCCACGATCTTCACCGGAACGGTGGGATCGTACTCGCCCACGGCCGGCAGCGACAGGCGGTCCCATCCCGACAACCCCAGGTCGGTGACCACCCACAGGGCCTTTTGTCCGCCGCTCCGGGCCAGCAACCCGTAGGCCGTGCGCAGCGCCGCGGTGAAGTCGGCGGCGCCGGCCGCGACCGCCAGCGGTTCGAGGTCCTTGAGGGCGGCTTCCCGCGGGTCCTTGAGCCGGGGTTCACGGCGTCCCACCGGGTTGGTGGCGACCACCGCCGCCCGGTCGCCGTCGTCCAGCGCCTCCAGGATGCGGCCGGCGGCCTGCTTCGCCTCCCTGAAGGGAGCGCCCTCCTCGCGCACCTCCATGCTCAGGGAATTGTCCACGATGATGGCGGTGGAGAGCGGCGCCCCGCGGGCCGAGAGCCCCGCCCCGGTCTCCCACAGGGGATGCGCCATGAGCAGCACGAAAAAGATAATGGCCAAGGTGCGCACCGCCAGGAGCAGCCAGTTCCGCAGGTTGTAGGTTCGCGCCACGCGCCGCTGCGAGATCAGCACGAAGCGCACCGCGGGGAAGCGCACGCGCTTCTGCTGCCGCCGGTTCAGCAGGTGGATCACCAGCGGAATCACCGCGGTGGCCAGCGCGGCGAGGTACAGGGGGTAGAGGAACGCCAGGTTATTTCCTCCAGCTCAGGTAGCTCACCAGAGCCTGGTCCAGCGGGGTCGCCGTCGAGACCAGTTGGTAGTCGATGGCATAGTCGTGGCAGCCCGACCGGAGCGTGTCGATGTGGTTCTCCACGACCCGGCGGTATTCCGCCTGGATGGCCTTGGGATCGGCCGTGACCCGTAGTCCGGGGTCTTCGATGTCCTCGAAGCGCGTGTTGCCGGAGAAGGGGAGGGTGAGTTCCGCCTCGTCCATCACGTGGAACACCAGCACGTCATTGCCCCTGTAACGGAACAGCCGCAGCCCCTGCAGCACCGACTCGGCGTCGTCCAGCAGGTCGGAGACCAGCACCACCATGCCGCGCCGCCGGATGCCGCCGGCCACCTCCTGCAGAATCTTGCCCACGTCGGTGTCGCCCCGGGTGGTCTCGGATTCGAGCCGCTGCAGCAGCTCGACCATGTAGCCGCGGGTCGCCTTCGGCGGAAGCTGGGAATCGATGCGGTCCGAGAAGGTGGTCAGGCCCGCCGCATCCTGCTGCCTCAGGATGAGGTAGGCCAGGGAGGCCACCAGGATGCAGGCATAGTGGAACTTGGTGACGTCGCCGGAGGCGTAGTCCATGGAGCCGCTGACGTCCAGCAGCAGGTGGGTCTTGAGGTTGCTCTCGTCCTCGAATTCCTTGATGAAGTAGCGGTCCAGCTTGCCCAGGGCCTTCCAGTCGATGCGGCGGATCTCGTCGCCGGGGGCGTATTCGCGATGTTGCTCGAACTCGACGCTGAAGCCCTTGGCGCGGCTCCGGTGGAGCCCGGCCATGACGCCTTCCACCACCCAACGGGCCTTGAGGTGCAGGTTCGAGAGCCTCGCCAGCACCGCCGGGTCGAAGTAGCTTTGTTCGGGGGTCGCCATGAACGCCGAAGCGGTAGTGGAATACCGCGTCAGTTAACCACCTTCGTCCGGTGAACTCAAGGCGGATGGCAGGTGGTTCAGGACCCCGAGATGTCCTTCGACTCCGCTTCGCGAAGCCTGTCCTGAACTCGTCGAAGGGCTCAGGACGAACGGAGAAGGGCCACCACAACCGAAGGACACTCCCAACGGGAATTCTCGAACAGGACAGTAGCGGTTGGAACGAAGGTAGCGGTGTCGGGTCTCGCGACCGGTATGCTAAGATGCGCGTTGCGGCGGCCGCGAAGGCCGCGGCACTGATCCAATCACCGGCTCACGGGCGTACTCATTCGTGACCAGTCACAGCAGACTTCGCGCCGTCGGCAGGGACCGGCTGGCGCTCCTGGGCTACATGACCGGCGGGCACTTCGCGGTGCACTGGTTCGGCCAGCTCTTTCCCATGATTCTGCACCCCCTGGAGGTGGCCCTGCGCCTGAGCTACGTCCAGGTGGGCTTGCTGACCACCACGCGGGAGTTGACCACCGGGCTTACCAACCTGCCCGCGGGGCTTCTGGGGGACCGCCTGGCACGTCACCGGACCGCGATCCTGACCTCGGCCCTGCTTGCCTTCGGGGTGGCGTACCTCGTCTTCGGCTTCGCCCCCGGCTACCTGTACGCGCTGGGCGCGGCCGGACTGGTGGGGGTAGGCATCGCCCTGTGGCATCCCACGGCGATGGCATCGCTCTCGAGCCGGTTCCCGGAGCACCGCGCCACGGCGTTCGCCGTCCACGGCATCGGCGCCACCACCGGCGACACCGTGACGCCCCTGGTCGTCGGCATCCTGTTGAGCCTCTATCCCTGGCGCAACCTCATGGCGTTGCAGTTCCTTCTGGCCGTGGCGCTCAGCGTTCCCTTGTGGCTCGGACTGCGCGGCATTTTCTCCGCGCTCCCGCCCGCGGCCGGGACCGGGAGCGCGCAAGCGTCGGGGCTGGGCGAGTTCCTCCGCAATCCGGCCTTTTTGGGCGTAGCCCTGGCCAACGGCCTCATGAACGCCGGCCGTATTCTGGTCATCACCTTCTTCCCTCTCTACGTGCAGGAAACCCTCGGCTACGGCTCCACCGGGCTGGGCTACTACTACGCGCTGCTGCACGTGCTCGGCACCGCCTCCCAGCCCGTCCTGGGCTACCTGTCGGACCGCCTGGGCCGAAAGGCGGTGCTACTGCCGTCGTTCCTGGTGCTCGCCGTGCTCTACACGCTGATTCCGCTGGTGCGTGCGGGAGTTCCGCTGGGGATCGTGGTGACCCTCATCAGCCTGTTCTTCTACACGCTCAGCAACATCACCGCCGCCGCCGTCGTGGACGTGGCCGGCGCGCGCATACAGGCCACCTCGCTGGGCATCACGTTCCTTTCCAACAGCCTGTTCACCCTGCCCGGTCCGGTCATCGCCGGATACCTGGTCGGCCTCTACGGCATGGGTTCGGTGTTCTACCTGTCCGGCGGCCTGTTGCTGGCGGCGGCGGCCGCAATCTTCCCGCTGCAGCTCTACAGGGGTTCCGGACGGTGATTCTCCAGCGTCATTCTGGCTGGGTCTGTTCCGTGCCCGTTGAAGGGCTCGGGATCAACCGTGGCGGGGACGGGTCATGACTTTGTGGTCGGCTCCGGTACCGGACATGGAGTTGCCGCGTGACGCGGTCCATGTGTGGCGCACGGCGACCGGGGTTTCCGCGGCGCGTCTCGCGCCGTTGCGGGAGCTCCTGGCGGTGGAGGAACGCGCCCGGGCGGCCCGGTTCCTCTACGAGGACGACCGCCGGCGGTACACGGTGGCCCGGGCCGTGCTGCGAAGCCTCTTGGCACGTTACCTCGAAGTGGAGCCGGACGCCCTCGAGTTCCGCTACGGCGAACACGGCAAGCCCTCGCTGGCGGAAACGCCGGGCGGCAGGGACGTGCGTTTCAATCTGTCCCATTCCTACGGTTGGGCGCTCCACGCCTTCGCGGTCGGTCGCGAGGTAGGCGTCGACGTCGAGCGCATCCGTCCCGACACCGACATCATGGGAATCGCCCGACACTCCTTCTCGCCGGCGGAGGTGGAAGCGTTGACGGGCGTACCGGACGGACATCGGCGGGAGGCGTTTTTCAACTGTTGGACGCGGAAGGAGGCATTCATCAAGGCCCACGGCGAAGGGATCGCCCTTGGCCTAAGCCGGTTCGACGTGACGCTGCGGCCGGGTGAGCCGGCGGAATTGTTGCGGTTCGACCGGGAGCCCGCGGAGGCGGCGCGTTGGTCCATGTGCGCTCTAGACGCGGGCGAGGGTTACAAGGCGGCGCTGGCAGTGGAGGGGAAGGGGTGGAACCTGTGGTGCTGGGACTACCCCGATGACGGTCTGATTTGAGGAAAGTACGATTCGGAAGAGACGAGAGGAGAGGTTCATATGGCGCGTATCGCGAAGATCGAGACGAAGGAAGACCTGAGCCCGGAGCACCGCGGGGTGTTCGATGCCATTGCCCAGAGCCGCGGCAGGGTGCAAGGCCCGTTCCCGATGCTCCTGCACAGCCCGGAGCTGGCCGGGCGTGTAGCGCACCTGGGCGCCCACGTGCGCTTCGAGATGGGGCTTTCGCAGAAACTCAAAGAATTGGTGATCCTCACCGTGGCGCGGGAGCTGGATTGCGGGTTCGAGTGGTCGGTGCACGCCGGGCACGCGCGAACGGCGGGCGTCACGGACGACTGCATCGAGGCTCTGCGGAAGCGTGAGGAGCCGCCGGGGCTCACTCCGGAGGAAGCCGGCGTCTGCCGCTATACCCGGGAGCTGATCCGGGCTCATCGCGTGAGCGAGCCGACCTTCGCCGCGGTGGAGAAATTCCTGGGGGCCGCGGGCTGCGTAGAGCTGTCGGCGCTCATCGGGTACTATGTGCTGCTGGCCTGCGTCCTCAACTCCATGGAGGTGGAGCCGGCCGAGGGCGAGAAGCCGCTGGATCCATAACGGCTACCGAAGACAGGGACGGAAGGAACATGAACGACAGACCCAATTTCCTTTTCATTATCACCGACCAGCATCGCGCGGACCACCTGGGTTGCTACGGCAATTCGGTGGTGCAAACGCCGCACATCGACGGGTTGGCGTCGTCGGGCACGCGGTTCGACAGGTTCTACACCGCCACCCCCATCTGCATGCCCAACCGGGCGACGCTCATGACCGGCCGGATGCCGTCGCTCCACGGCGTCCGTCACAACGGCATCCCGCTCTCGCTGGAGGCGACCACCTTCACCGACGTCATGGCCGCCGCCGGGTACCACACGGCCCTCATCGGCAAGTGCCACCTTCAGAGCATCAAGGACGACCTTCCGGTCATCGGCATGCCGGAGCCGGACCCGGACCGCACCCGTCCGCCCGAGCGGCTCCGGGAGGCGCGGAAGGACGTCGGCGGGCGTTACGACCAGGAGCTTCCGTCCACCTGGGCGCGGGACCCGGAGTTCGAGCCGTGGTTCCCCTACTACGGGTTCCAGCACGTGGAGCTGTGCATCAAGCACGCGGACCAGGTGGTGGGGCACTACGAGCGCTGGCTCAGGGCGCGTCACCCGGACCCCGACTCCCTGCGCGGGCGCGCCCATGAGCTTCCCGGCAACGATTTCCGGGCGCCCCAGGCATGGCGTACCCGCATGCCCGAGGAACTCTATCCCACCAGCTACGTCGCCGAGCGCACCATGGCGTTCCTGGAGGAGCACGCGCGCTCCGGCCGGGAGCGGCCGTTTTTCGTCCAGTGCTCGTTCCCCGACCCGCATCACGCGTTCACGCCGCCCGGAAGGTACTGGGACCTCTACGACCCCGAGCAGATCGAGCTGCCGGGTTCGTTCCACCACGGCGAGCATCCGGTGCTGCCGCACCTGGCGCGCCTGTACGAGGAGCGGGACCGCGGCGAGGCCAACCGCGACGGCCAGCGTACCTTCGCCATCACCGAGCGCGAGGCGCGCGAGGCCATCGCGCTGACCTACGGCATGATCACCATGATCGACGACGCCATCGGACGCATCCGCTCACGGTTGGAGGAACTGGGGCTGGCGGACGACACGGTCATCGTCTTCACCAGCGACCACGGCGACTTCATGGGCGACCACCAGCTCCTGCTCAAGGGCGCGCTGCACTACAGCGGGCTGGTGCGGGTGCCGTTCATCTGGGTCGACCCGGCGACGGGGACGAGGGGAGTCGTCAACCCCGGCTTGTGCGGCACCCTGGACCTGCCGAGCACCATCCTGCACCGGGCCGGTCTCGAAGGGCACAACGGCATGCAGGGGGTGAGCCTGCTGCCGGCCATGGACGGCTCGGACACGGGCTACGACGGGCTCCTCATCGAGGAGCATCAGCGCCGGGGCTACATGGGATTCGACAACAACTTCCGCGCCCGCACCCTGATCACGCCGGACCGGCGCCTGACCCTCTACGAGGGCGCCGGCTGGGGCGAGGTCTACGACCTCGAAAACGACCCGGACGAAATCCGCAACCTGTGGGACGAGCCGGGCTCCCGCCGCGACGAGTTGACCGAGGCGCTGGCGCGCAAGATGATGGCCCTCACCGACACGAGCCCCCTGGCGACGCATCACGGGCCGTAGGAGTCCTCATCGACAGGGGAAACAAGAAACTGGAATTGGGCCTGGGCCTGCGCGCGCGCCATCCGTCCGTGCTCGCGGAACATTCGCGGCAGGCGGAGGAGGCGGGTTTCAGCCACGTTTGGCTGTACGATTCGCCGCGCTGCGCCGAGCCCTACGTGTCCATGCCCTATTGCGCCATGGCCACGTCGCGGGCCGTCGTCGGCCTGGCGGTGACGAACACCCAGACCCGCGATCCGACGGTGCTGGCCAACGCCTTCGCGACCCTGGCCATCCTCACCGGGGGCCGGGTCAAGTTCGGCGTCGGCCTGGGCGACAGCGCCGTCAAGTTCCTCGGCAGGAAGCCGTCCCGCTTCGATGCGTTCCGAAAGAGCATCGACGTCGTGCAGGGGCTCCTTCGGGGCGATAGCGTACCTTACAACGGCCGCCGGCTGTCGCTTCCGGCGGTGCCCGACGTCAAGCCGCCGCTGCTGCTGGCGGCCGAGAGGCCGCGGACCTTCGAGCTCGCCGGAGCGGCCGCCGACGGAGCCATCATCAGCCCGGGCGGGTCGCCGCGTTTCCTGCGCTACGCCATCGGGAAGATCCGGGAAGGGGCGGCGCGGGCCGGACGGGACCCGCATGGGCTCCACATCTGCGCCTGGACCCACTGTGTCGTGGGCGAAACCACCGACGACGCCATCGATGCGCTGGCGCCCGAAGTGGGGAGGACCCTGTTCAAGGCCGCGCTGCGGGTTCCGCCGGAAGTGCTGGGAGCTTCGGAACCGTTGTTGTCGGAGGAGTTGCGCGCCCACGTGCTCGACCGGGCCACGCGGCAGGATCACGAGTATGATCTGGCGCGCACCCTGCGCGCGGCCCTGGGCGACGAGCTGTTCCGGGAGATGACGCTGGTGGGAACGCCCGACGACTGTGCGCGCAAGATCGCGGAACTGAGGGAGGTGGACGGCCTCGGCCAGCTCATCGTCAACGTGTACGGCGCCCACCGAGAATTCGCACTGCGGGCGTTGTGTCGCGCAATGGCCCCCTGAAAACCGTCCCCGGTCCGCGCTGCAGGGCGGGTTTCAAACATGGCCTTGTAGCGTGTTTGAAGGACCGGTTTGATTCGCGCGGGGCCAATCAATACATAGCCAACACCGCATGTCCACCGGCGCTGTAATTCTTCGGTGACAGGGTGATGGCGGCGAGCGAACCCCTGATGGCCCGGTGGAACCAAAGTCCTTCAACCTCCAGATGGACGGCTTGGCGGTGACCGCCATGGCAAAGCATTAGACCAACCCCGCCAACAACAGCGACGAGGCGCCTACACTCCGTCGTTGTCTCCGATACCGTTTGCGCTCGGCGTTCCTGCTGCTGGCGACGGGCAGAAGTGCCGAAAATCACAGGCGGCGCATGTTTCACTCTCCTGGCAGGTTGGTCCCCAGGTCTTGAGGATGCTACCAGAGGACGTTTCTTCACGTATCCGGCTCTCAATCTCTGCCACTATCTCGTCGAAGGCTCTTGTCGCTTCGTCGATTCCTTTGCGGTCTACAGGCACCACCCGGATGGCACGCTGAAAGCGGAATGTTTCCGAAAGGCGGGGTTCAGTTCCCGGTGTCCATGACTCGAGCGCATAGTAGTCCGCGGAGCCACGACGAGGCGCGACATCAGTTTGTCCCTTCTCAATAGCCACACGCATACGTCGAACATCATCAGTACTCGGCGAAAGTTCATTGATGTAGACTAGAATGCCTGCCGCTACTGGTCGAGTTAGCTGTTGACGCTCGCGTAACCAAGCGTAGGTTCGGACCTGCCACTCCCCTAACTTCCATTGATCGTCACCTGTCGCTGGCCTATGTGAGCCTTTGTAGTCGACTACGACCTCGAAGTGTCCTTGAAGATCTGGACGAGATTTCTGCACCGCGTCACGAATAACATTCGTCGCGTCTGCACTGGAGAGTTCAACGTTTGTGAGAACATCAATAACGCCGTGCAAAACGTAGTGTTCTGAACGCGACTGGGCATCGCCGGAAGATACTGGGAGGGATCTAGTTCCGATGATCTTCTGCTCCGCATCCGAGATAAGTGGAAACAAGTGAGGAGCCAAGAGATTAATTGCGGCGTCGGCTCTTCGGTAAGCCGATTGCCGCGCGCGCCGACTACGTGCTCTCTTGCCTTCGTGCATCAGCGCCTTTTCTATAGGCCAGCCGATCACACGGATGTCGTTTGCAGAGAGGTTCGGAGGTGGCGCCTCCGGTCGTTCCACGTCGGAGATGGCCGTGTAGGGCCACGGAAACGCCAATGTGCCCCCAGATTCCCTCCAGAGCAGAAACGCCACCTCCAACATCCGGTGGATGAATTCCCCATACCACAATTGGACTGGACGTGACGGCGGCAGTGAACTGCGATTGTAATAGCGGTACTGCAATGCGCAGCGTTGGTAAGAGAGCAAGTCGCCAGTTAGGCTGTACTCTGGGACAATGTGGTCCGGTTTCTTAGTTGGAAGTTCCATAGTTGACCTGTTGCGCGGCTTTAGATGGTGACAAAGGGGAGATTATCCGCGAGGGATGGCGGTTTGCCTGAATGCGCGGGGTGCCGCCACGGCCAATCGTCACGTTGTCGCCAAAATGTGGCGACATGACGTATGGTTGTCCTGTATTGTAGACATTTGGTAAGTCCGACCAACATCAACACGCTCTGCGGTCTACTGTAGGCGACGTAGTAGAGACGTATAAGGTCTTCGAAAGTCCGGTGTATTGCAGATCTCCTTGTTCGGACAGGACCAATCGGAGTGAACTCAGAAAGGTCATCCTCCAGACGGGCAATGGACGATGGTTGGTCCGGAAATCGACGAAAACGTTGTGCCGAGTAGTTTCCTAGGAAATCCGAGGACACGTCCACAATTACGAGTGGAAATTCAAGGCCTTTTGCTTGGTGAATAGTCATGATATTGAATCGGTCCCGAGGAATGCTCGGAATAATGTCTTCATCGACGTCTACCAAGTCTTCCGCGATAGGTGCCAGCACGTCACGCACTACGGCTTGAATACTTCGGTCCCGATCGGGTTGGTCCCTAAGTAGAAGTGCGCCGTAACTTGAAAACGTGGCGGCTTGGGCGGCACACCGAGTAATCGCTTCAAGATATACCTGATGTTCGGGGTCGTCCTGAAACGGTTCGATCCATGGAACGAAACCATAGAAGACATCCAGTACCGGCCATTCCCGCGAGCCACCGGTACCGTCCTGTGTGAACGCCCTCCAGCCAGTGACGATACCCCGAAGTGTCTGTTTGTTGACCGGGGCCGGATTAGCTTCCAACACCGTCTGAGCGGCGTGTCGCCAACTACGGAAGACATTACGGGCGGCGTTAGTGACGTGCATCCCAGCAACCAGTCGACCTTGCGGTTCGTTGGGAGAAGAGGGATCGAGACACTCAAGTACCAGGCCTAACAACTCCTCGACCTCCCGGACATCCTTCAGGGCGCGGCCTCTGGGATTGAAGCACTCGACGCCACGACTGCGGAGTTCGCCACGCAATAACCACGGGAACCGGGGCTTGATCGCTTGGTCTTTAAAAGGTCGTCGAAACTCGTTGACGGTATGTGAAATCAAAACGGCGTCTCCGAAATCGCCTGCGTCGCTCGCGCAACGGATAGGTTCCGGGAGTTCGTCGGTGGCGGGCCATCCTCCATTTCGGAAAACGCGATGTAGGAAGTCGGCTAGATCGGAGGCAAGTAGTTCACTGGATGGGCGGAACATACCAAGAATAGGGATCCTATTAGGACTATTTTCGGTGAAGATCGGAGGCTTTGATGGCTGTATGCGGGCCTGGGCAAAGTCACCGTCGTTTTGAATAAAGCTATTGACAAAAGTGACGATGTCAGGTGTTGATCGATAGTTCCTCGTCAAGTAATGAAGGGTAACTGATCGGGCGCCAATGGCCGCAGGTGCACGGCTGGAAAAGTCACGGAAGAGGTCGATCGTCGCTCCTCTAAAACGATACAGTGATTGGTCGTCGTCGCCCACGACGGTGAAATAAGCATCGCTTCGTTTTACAAGTTCAAAATAGATGCTTTCTTGCAGGGGATTGGTATCTTGATATTCGTCCACTAAAAGCGCACTTAATTCATTGGTCAACTCGGAAAGGCGATTGGCAATGAGACGTTCAAGGAATGCACGTTCCAGGCTTGCAAAGTCCAACTGGTTGGTGTCGCGCAGATAGCCGGTGTAGCGCTCGTAAATTCGTCTGATTGTCATGCGAGCCTGTTGGTCTGAGGGTGCGGTAGAGAACGCGGTGAGGTCTACGTCGTCTTGAATGAAACGGTCCACTAGGGTTCGGATGACCGTAGTCATTCCGCCCAACGTGGTCGGCACGTCGCCGGTGTTGGTATAGACGCTGAGGTACTGTGGAAGCGTCGGGTCGTTGAGCTGGCTTTCGTTGTATATTTCGCCTCGACGCGACAGAATGTGATTGGCGGCGAAAGTCTCGATAACGGTAGGAGGAGGCTCCCGAGGATCACGCGTTACGGAAAGGGCCTCTTCACACAGACTGTCGAGTGTGCCAGTGACGAAGCGATTGATGTCAAGTAAGCGTAGAAACTCCTTGAACTCCGTGTCGGACTCCTGGCGAAGTAGTTGCTCGATCAAGGGCGTTCCCCAGTCGATGAGGCGGGTTCGGATTTCCTTCGCCGCCTTTCGCGTGAAGGTTGTGATAGTAACCCCTTGCGGTGGAATCTGGTCGACCAAGACATGTCGAAGTGCCCGCAGCACAAGGACAGTGGTCTTGCCGGTCCCTGGACCGGCTCCGATCAGTAGAGGGGCGGTGGGATCCGCCGCCAGACACTCCCGCTGTTCACAATTAGGATAGCGGTGTTCGCCCAATACCTCATATACAAGGTGGAAAAAGTCATCCACGGTCATTGCGAGTTCCCCTTACCGCAAACCGTTCCCGTTTTGTCCAGACCTCAAAAAGGTTCGGCAACCAGCAGGATCGGCGAAGTCCCCACCGTGCTCGGCCCGGCATTTTCACTTGCGCAACACCACCACTGAGCAGGTGAACTCCGGCGCCATGGTGAATCGTGTGCTGCCTGATCCTCGACCACAACGCGGGTCGCCGTCTATCGTGACCTTGGGAACGTACCTCGCCGACTTGCTCATGAGTCCATACTCTGAGAGGATAGAGGCGTCGACAAACCGAGCCGGTTTATGCGGCATCACCGATCACTCCGCCGTGTCCTCCTTAACATTGCCGTACAACATGAGTGTGTTGTGTGCGCCGCGGCGTTTGTTTCTATTGGCTCCACGGAAAATCAAAATGTGTATACCGAGTTGCCGGCAGAAATTGCACTTACAATGCCGCCACGGCCGATCTACAAGAGTTCGTTTATACTTAGCCGTCATCGACTCTGTCTCACTGGACCTGGCGAGATGCTTCTCATAACTGAGAACTGCGTCCAAAACATCACCTACACCGACTTGGTCCCTGTCGTACTGTGACAAGAGCTTCAAGACCGTCCGTTCTTGTGATTCAAGCTCGGCAATGTCGACGCCCATCATGATGAGACGACTGCGTGTGCGACCGTCGCGCGTCATAGGTACCCGGAGCGCCGCGTACCACTCTCCACTAGGTGCCAGATAGTTCTGATCTGACCGCAACCACGCTTTGCGAAAGTATGATGCACTGTCGAAGCTGTCGACCTTTAGCCGCCTAAAGAGTTCCTGCAACTTGGGGCGATAGATCCCGAACAGGTGAATCCAAGGTCGCTCAGGTAAGTTTTCTGCACTCTGAATGACGGCCGTGATAATCTTCTCTATCTCCAGGTCGCTTCGGGGGACAAGCCCCCCAATGGCCAAATGCCGGTAGCCGAAATCGTAGTAGTCGCGGACCGACTGCGCATACTGTTCTGCGCTCAAGGCTTGGATCGTCCCGACGGGAGTGAATCCGACCTTGCGACGTTGAGCCGACTCGATAAACAGTCGTGCATTTTCATGTGTGATCGTCACTCTCTCTCTGCGCTTTACATCGGCAAGTTCTATTCGCTTGCCGCCTTCCCTCACGACAGTGACGGGAATATGATCGACAGACGCCCCGAAATCGAAACCGTAGGACTCATAAAGGGCTACCGCCTGATCTACAGAAATAGCTGGAAACTCTTGGTTCACATAACTGAAAGCCCCGCAATCCCCGAAGATATACTGGTCGCTCGAGAGTCCGAAATGTTTGCGTAGTGGTAAGGGGGAGAGGGCGGTGGTCTCCGTTCCTTCCAAATGTCGCAGTGGTCCCTTTTTTGCCCCTTGCTGAGCGAGGCTGACGAGTATGCCATCAGACATTCGCTTGGGGTGCATCAGCACACAACAGTGCTTGTCCTCTCTCTCTAGACGAGAGATCCCGGAAAATGAGTCCGCTTCGAAATCAAACCCAGGGTCCAGTAGGTCATCCCAATCAGGCAAGAAGTACCGAAAGCGGCCGGTACCGCCCTCGAACTTAGTGGCAGTTCGTCGGCTCGGAGTGCGATGTGCTAGGAAGGCCTTGATTCGACTAAGCTTTCTCCCAATTCCTCCCTTGAACACCTCTCGTTCTATGCCGAGCGTCTCTAAGCCAGGTTGGACCGCCGGCATATAGTCCTTCCCCAATGATAGGTGGACGGACCGATGAGTGGTCGCCCACTTGGCTAGGATCGCTGAACACCCTGCGGCGCTCGCTTCGGCCGTGGAGGAATCCATCCTCTTATCATAATGCCGGATCCCTTTTAATATACCGAACAGACCATATTCGGCGGACAGGACAGCTATGGATACATCTTCAGGCCACTGGTAGTCGCGTAGGAAGGTCCTGACGACTCGGTATGATGGGCCATCATACCGGTCTAGCGCGGGCAACAAGCCATCAGAGTCACGCTTGCGATCCGCGCAGCCAAGAATAAGTAATCTCTTGTCCAAGAATCGGAACCCCGGTTTAGTCTGATAGGGATGAGATTGTTTCAGACTGCTGAACGTGACCGGACGCCCGGCGAATAGCCTTCATTTGAACTGAGTATCCACGAAAACAGGCCATGTGCTTGACTTACGGTATCGGCACAAGGACCTTGGGGTTAGTACAAACCGACCAATTGCTTGTCCGCGTCAGATAATTTTTGCCATACCCCTTAGGGGTAGTCTAGGGGAACGGAGACGTCCATGCCCGACTGGAAGATGTTTTCCACCGATCACCTCGGGACTTGCAAGGAGGAACGGGCACTTAGCGATCTGCTATAATACTTCCATGCCCAGTTACGGCGTGACTCTCCTGTCGGGAGGACTAGACTCCACTACCGTTGCCGCCTATGCAAAGGGCCGTGTCGACAACATGTCGGCTATCACGTTCCACTATGGCCAGAGCCACGCAAAGGAGGTTGACTGCGCGGCACGAATCGCCAGCATTCTGGACATCAAACACAGGCTCCTCGACATCTCCTTTCTCTCCGAGGTGGCCTGGTACTCCGCCCTGACAAACCCCGAACGCTTCGCGATACCGTCAGGGCGCTTCAGCGAGGAGATAGGACACGGCGTCCCGATAACTTACGTCCCTATGCGGAATACCATCTTTCTGTCGCTCGCCGCAGCCTACCTGGAGAGTTCGGTACTGTGCGCCATTGAGGTCGAGGGGGTAGACGCATCCGATGTGGACGCTTCAGTGTACATGGCGCCCAACGCACTCGACTACAGCGGCTACCCGGACTGTCGCCCGGAGTTCTACGAGAAGATGAAGCAAACGCTGGGTTTAGGAAGCAAACTCTGGACCGAGTACGCGGTGCCGATCAGAGTCGAAACCCCCATCATTGACCTCTCTAAGGCGGAGATAGCCGCACTCGGGATCAGCGTAGGAGCCCCGCTGGAGCACACCTGGAGTTGCTATAAGGGAGGGGTTGTCCCTTGCGGCTTATGCGATAGCTGCATCCTGCGGGCTAAGGGTTTCGCCGAGGCTGGCATTACCGACCCTTTGCTGGCACGCCTTGGCAGAGCCTGACCGTGGCTAGTGTGAGCTACAGACCTTCCCACTGGCCATCGCCTTTGACCTGCCCGAATGCTGTCTCGAATCGGCCTTGCGCCGCGCCCCTGCTACAGCGGTACCGCCTCGCCCTCCGGCACCTTGTCCTTGTCGATGTGTTTCAGCGCCTGGACGACGAAATCCTGTCCGAACACCTCGGTCCAGCCCTTCTGCAGCCTGCCCACCATGGGCCCGGGCTTGCCCTCGCCGATGTCGTTGCCGTTGATGCGGGTGAGCGGCAGCACGCAGCGCGACGTGGTGGTCATGAACGCTTCGTCGGCGTTCATGATGTCGTACAACTGGAAGTTGGTCTCATCCACCGGGATGTCTAGGTGCTGGGCGATCTCCAGCACCGCGCCCCGCGTGACGCCCGACAGGATGGTCTGGACCGGCGCCGTGACCAGGGTGCCGTTGCGCACGATCCAGAAGTTGGCCGCGGTGAGCTCGGTGACGTTGCCGTCCAGGGTCAACAGCAGGGCGTAGGCCTCGGGGTCCACCAACTGGGCCTGTTGCTCCGCCAGCCACAGGTGCATCCGGCTTGTGCTCTTGATCTTCGGGTCCCACACCTGGGTGGGGATGGCGCGGATGTGGGTGGTGATGACGTGGCCGCCGTAGATGTAGTGGTGGGCGAACTTGTCGAAGGCGATGGGCTCGCACAGGATCACCACCGTTGCCCGGCCCGCCTTGTCCGGCCCGCGGGTGACGTAGTGGCCCACGAAATAGTCCTCGTCGTCTCCCAACAGCCCCTTGTTCTGCTTCACCAACTCCACGGTGGTCCCGTGCATCTCGTCCGCCGTGAGGCCGGAATCCAGCCGCACCGCCTTGAGCGAGCGGTAGAGCCGGGCGATGTGCCGGTCCAGTTGAAAGATCTCGCCCCCGAAGGTCCGCGTCCGCTCGAACACGCCCAAGCCGGACAGGAAACCCCGGTCGTAGATGGAAACGCTCGCCCGACTTTCGGGCAAGAACTCGCCGTTGACGTATGCCGTGCGTTCAGCCATGGAAAGCTCCCTTCGGATGGTTTGTTGACGCCCCAATGGTAGGACGTTCCGCGGGCATCTGTAAACAGGCAGCATTGTTTCTGATTCCCCCGACCAAGCCGCGGAACGGGACAGGGTTACCATGCGGTGGATTCGGGAAAGACGTCAGGATCTCCTTGTCCTCGGACATGGAGGCCCGCAAGACAGGGCCTGTTCAGCGCTTGCCGCCGAAGCCGCCGAGGAGGTTCACGCCGGCCGTGCGGTCGTGCAGCACTCCGGCCATCTCCTCGTGCGCGGGACCGAAAAATCCGCCGCGGATGCGTCCGTCGTCGTCGGAGAAGGAGTTTCCGGATACGCCGATGGCGTACTCCAACCGCGTAGAACGGAAGGCGCTGGACGCTCCGTCGATGTGAACCGTCAGGTTGTCGAACATGGCGGTTCCCTGCAAGGTCGACAGCTCGACCTGAAGCTCCGCATCACCCAAGACAGGCGGCAGCATCGGCCGTTCCAGGTCGACGCCGATGAGAGACCCCGACCAGGTGATACCCCCTTGCAAAGGCGCGTGCGCATCGGCCAAGTCCGTGCTGGGGGTCATGCCGAACGCGTCGGCGCCCGCGCGCAGCCGATCGTCTGCGGTGACGACTCTGCCGCTTTCGTAGTCGATGGTGCGTTCCACGCCCGCGCCCCAGGCGCTGTAGCGGCCCCAGGCGCCGTAACCGTACAGTTCCGGTTCGGAGGCAGCATCCGCATCAAGGACTTCATAGCCGGCGTCGTCAAGGTAGGCGAAGTCGAGCTCGGACGGCCGATAGATCTCCCGTCGATCGCTGCAGTACGCCATGATCGAGGTGCAGACGCCGAGGTGAGTGTACTGGACCGTTGCGCCGGGGGTGTGGGGCGGCACCGGTCTGTTGTTTCCACCATGTTGACATAGCGTTCGCGCCGCGACCCGGACACCCAGACAAACGAGTGTCCAATCTCGTGAGCCATTACATCGGTCAGGTCGCTATGCGGCCGCGCGAGCCACACGTACCCCGCCACTGTCTGGTAATGATCATCGTCTGCCGTATAGTTCCATGCGTTGGGCCCGCCCGCGGAAATGTTGGTATCGCCCCTGTCTATGACGAAGATCACGATGTCGTCCGCCACCACGTCTTCATCAAGCACCCTTAGCCCTCCGGCAATCTCTCTGCCTTGCTTGAGCGCGTAGGTCCCATAGTCGTCCACCATCCGCCACGACCAGGATTTCCCGGCCCGTTCCATCCTGGCGCGCGTCTCCGGATCGAAATCGCGCCCGAACCGCCAGTCGAACTCGATGTTGAGGGTGCCGGCCGGACCGCCCCTCCACCGTCCGTAGGTGATGCCGTCCCGCTCGCCGATGATCTCGATATCCTCCGGGGCCACGTTGCGGAGCACCGTCCCGGTCCCGGCGGAGTCGCCTCCCGCCGCATTGATCAGGTCCGCCAGGGCGCCCCTCCGACCGGCGATGTCCGTCGCAAGAACCGCCGACAGTCCCAGCGCCGCCCGCAAGGGCTCCGGTTCGTTCCAGTGGTCCAGAAGGTCCTGCGCCGTGGAATTGTCTCGCTCGAATGCAGGAGTCGTTTGGCTGAACATGAAGGTCGGGATGCCGCCTGTCCTGGCATACTCCGCGGTGCCGTCCGCCGTCACCCTCACCATGCACGCACGGCCCCCGGGCGGACATGTCACCACGACGTTCCCGTGCTCCACGGAAGCGCCGGCCGCCACCGTGATCACCCCCGGTCCCAATCCGTGCCCGGAAGGCAAACCCCACGGGTCATACGCCGCCGTCACGTTCGGAACGCCGCCCGTCGCGTCGTAGACAGCCGTGCCGTCCGCCGACACGGTGACCTCGCACGCGCTGCCTCCCCGACACGTGATTACGACATTGCCATGCGGTGCCGACGCCCCCGCCGCCACCCTGATCACTCCCGCGCCCAGCCCGTGTCCCGGAGGGAGCGGAAAATCCCGCGTCGGATCGGCCGGTGGCGGTGGCGAGCTACCGCCGCCGCCCCCGCCGCCACAACCGGTCAACGCCACGGTGAGCAACAAGGCAACAGCCACCACGTTCGCGGGGTTTCGCATCGACTTGGACATGACGACCTCCATCGCCGATCTTATGGCCGCACAATGGTAACGATCAAACAACAACGCGGATCGACACAAACCCGTATAGAGATTGTAGGCCGCGGTCTCCCCTGACGGCGTCAGCGGGCCTCGGCCACTAGCCGGAGCAGTTCGCCGGGCGAATCCACGATGTAGTCGGGGGCTTCCTTCGCGAGCGTGGCGCGGCTTTGATAGCCCCAGGTGACGCCGGCGGTGCGGACGCCGGCGGCCCGGCCGTGGCGGATGTCGCCGCGGGTGTCGCCGATCATGAACGCGTCGCGCGGAGGGACGCGGAAGCGTTCCAGGGCGTGGCCGATCTTCTCGCCCTTGGTTCCCGACTGCCGCGCGTCGAGCACCAGGGAGACGCATCCGTCCACCCCGTTGCGGGCGAGGCCCTGTCTCACCAGGTGCTCGTAGTTGGAGGTCACGATGACGAGGGTGTGGCGCTCGGACAGAGTTCTCAGGAGGTCGGCGATGCCCGGGAACATCGCCGGGTCGTAGCCTTCGGCCTCCAGGATGGCGTGGGTGCGCCGGGTGTAGCGGTCGATGTCCGGTTCCGGCACCCCCAACAGCGCGGCGAGACCGGCGGCATTCAGGTCTTCGATGGTCTCGAAGTCGTTCCGGGTCGGCTGGCGCCCCAGTCCGGTATCCGCGGCGGTGCGCTGGAAGGCGCTCAGGAGCTGGTCGAAGGAATCGACGAGAACGCCGTCGTAGTCGAAGTGGAGCAGCATGCGGTCAGTGCCCTGTCCGGCTCGTGCGCGGGACAAGATGCGCGGGCTGATGGACAGGACGGGACACCGGCGCCGCGCTTCACGCCGCGGCGGTGCCCTCCGCCGCGGGCCGGACCTCCTCCATGAGCCGCGCGATGATGTCCAATGACGAGAGGCCCTCGGCCTGGGCCTTGAAGTTGGGGATGATGCGGTGGCGCATCACCGAGGGCGCCATCGCCTGGACGTCTTCCACCGACACCGCGAAGCGCCCGTCCAGGATGGTCCGGGCCTTGCTGCCCAGCACCAGGAACTGCGACGCGCGCGGTCCCGCGCCCCACTCGACGTAGTTCTTCACCACCTCGGGCGCCAGCGGATTGCCGGGCCGGGTGGCCTGGGCCAGGGTCACGGCGTAGTTCACCACGAAGGGCGAGACGGGAACCCGGCGCACCAGTTCCTGACAGGCGAGAATCGCCGGTCCGTCCATGACCTTGGCCGGCGACGGCCGTTCCGACGAGGTGGTCTGGAGCACGATCTGGACTTCGTCCTCCAGCGGCGGGTAGGACACCTCGACGTTGAGCATGAAGCGGTCGAGCTGTGCTTCGGGCAGCGGATAGGTGCCCTCCTGCTCGATGGGGTTCTGGGTGGCGAGGACGAAGAACGGCAGGTCCAGCGGGTAGGTGGTGCCGCTGGCCGTGACCCGGTACTCCTGCATGGACTGGAGCAGCGCCGCCTGGGTCTTGGGCGGCGTGCGGTTGATCTCGTCGGCCAGCAGGACGTTGGTGAAGATCGGACCGCGGAGGAACTGGAGTTGTCGCCGGCCGGTGGCGGCGTCCTCCTGGAGGATGTCGGTGCCGGTGATATCCGAGGGCATCAGGTCCGGAGTGAACTGGATGCGGTTGAAGCTCAGGTCCAGCACCTCGGCCAGCGTGCCGATGAGCAGGGTCTTGGCCAGCCCCGGCACCCCCACCAGCAGGCAGTGTCCCTTGGAGAAGAGGGCGATGAGGACCTCGTCGATGACCTTGTCCTGGCCGACGATGACCTTGCGTATCTCCGCGAGCATGGTGCGGCGCTTTTGGCCGAATTCCTCGATGGCGGCGAGTTCCTGGTCCAGGAGCTGAGTTTCGTCCATGGCGGTGAGGTTCCTTCCGTATTGCCCGGAGTCCGGGTGCGCCGGCGACGCGGGCGGGGCCCCTGCCTGTCGCTAGCCGCGCAGCCTCCGCATGATCCGTCGAGTCCTGCGCGCCCCTTCGTCGTCGCCGGTAGCCTCGTACACTCCAGCGAGGACCTGGTAGACGCCCCGGTGGAACGGATTGATCTGGAGCGCTTCCAGCAGGGCGGCGCGGGCACGCGTGTAGTCGCCGGCCTCTTGGTGAAGCCGGCCCAGCAGGTAATAAGTGTGCACCATGTCGGGGTCGAGATGCCGCGCCTTGTCCAGGTGCGGCAACGCTTCGCCGTAGCGCCGCGTGTGAATCAGGGTTTCGCCCAATCGGTTCAGGATGACCGTGGAGTCGGGTCCGGCCCGGAGCGCCCGGCGATACTCGGCGCTGGCGGCGCGAAGGCGGCCGCGTTGGCGCAGGCGGTCGCCCAGGTGGGTGCGGTTCCTGGCGATCTCCGACTGTATCTCGCTCAGTTGCACGGCCGGCTCGGTTTCTCCCTCCTGGGCCACCCGGTAGCGGCGGATGCGGCTGCCCTGGACCACCTTGAGCCCCTGGCCCTCGACGAACCGCCGCCAATCCGCCTCGAAGCCGTCCAGCGGTACGCCCATGACCGTCTCGATGGCTTCGGCGGTGGACAGCCGGCGGATGTTGGAGAGGACGTCGCGAATGCCCGCGGAGCCCTTGACCTGCCTGATATAGTCAACCGCGGAGGCCACCTCGGCATACGCGAGCTGGACCTGTTCCGGCGTGTCCAGGCGGATCAGGGAGGGCTCCATGTCCTTGAAGCTCACGAATTCCTGCCGCTCGATGGCCGTGGCCAGCAGGGTCTCGTTGGCCGGAGTCAGGTAGTCCGGCTTTGCCCCCTGGACCGGATTGCGCCACACGGTTTCGTAGTAGCGGGCGATCCCTTCGTGCAGCCAGATGGGCGCTTTGTTGAGGGTCATGTTGACGATGACCAGGTGGATGTACTCGTGGACGAGGGAATCGAGCCAGCGGTAGCCGTGGGCCATCACCCGCGGCGAGATGACCATGACCTTGTTGAACTTGCACAGGCCGATGGCGCCGGTCTCCTCGATGTCCCGGAGCGAGAAGGTGGTGATGGCGGTGAAGGACTGCACGTCCGGGGCGATCTCGATCCGCACCCTGCCGCGCGTACGGTGGCCCAGCGCGCGTCCCACCTCCTCGTGGGCCTGCTCCAGCGCCGCCAGCGCGGGCTCCGCCAGGATACCGTCGCTCTCTTCGTGGAGGTGGAGCACGAAGTGGTCGCTCTCGTAGCGCTTCATGTGCCGGGTGACGTCGTGGGTCTGCTGGAGCAGCAGCCGCAGGGCCTGGCGCTGCTCGTCCTCGGCATCGATGGCCAGGGCCTTCTCGACGGTGGCGAGGGCCTTGGGGTAGGCCCCCTCGTAGTAGGCCAGCAGCGCGGCGAGGTCCAGTGCGTCCAGGGAGCGGGGCTGTGTCCGCAGGAGTCCCTCGACCACGGGGCGCGCATCCTCGACCCGCCAGGCCCCGAGGAGCTGCCGGGCGGTCTCGACCTCCGAACCGTTGGGGGTGGTTTCCGCGGCCTGCGCGGGCGCCGCGACGAGGGCAAGGACCGCCGCCAGCCACAGGATCCGGCACGTACGTCTGAAGACCGTGAACAATCTTTTCATGGGAAACGCCGCCGCCGGGGCCTACGGGTCGGTGCGAGGCATCCGCGTCCGCTTCGCGGTCCCGGCTACTGCGACAACTCCCTGAAGTAACGCTCGACCTGCTCCTTGTAGCGGTCGGGCACGCCCTCCTTCAACGACTCGAGGACTTCCTTGCGAAACTTCTCGGGCTTGTAGTCATCCTTGCCGGGAAGCTTGAACTTCTCCGTGTCCAGGCCGCTGAGGTTCTCGTCGATGTCGTGATCAGGAAACTGCGGCGGCATGCCCGTGGGGGGCAGGAACTGTCCGGGGGGCAGGAAGCGGCCGCGCCGGAACACGTGCACCAGCGGCACCCGCCCGAACCTGCCGCGCTGCGCGAGACGCTGCATCGCCTGCTGCATCTGCTGGCTCGATTGGGAGAGGAGGTTGATGGCCTGCTGCTCCGGCGGAATCGCCTGCCCCGGCCGCAGCGAGCCCAGCTCCCCGGTGGCCGCGCCCATGAAGTCGCCGGCCGTGGCGAGGTTGTTGACGATCTTCGGATCCAGCGACGGGAAGAGCTGGAACAGGTACCGCAGCCTCTCCACGAGGTCTCGGGTGCGGGTCGCCAGCACGTCTTCGCGGGTGGCGAGCTCCCGCACCGCGTTCTTCTGGGAAGGGGTCAACTCCGGGTCGGGGATGCTGGCGATGGCTTGGTATTCCCGCGCCAGCGCCGTCAGCAACTCCAACGCCGCCTTGCGCGCCCCGTCGAGGGGGCCCATCGCCGCGAGCTCTTCGGCGGCGGGACCGAACTGCTTGGAGAAGGCGTCGAAGTCGCGGTTTTCGAGCATCTCCCGCAGTCCCGACAAAAGCCCGCGGACGGCGGCGTCGCGGTCCCGTTCGGCCGGAGGCCGGGCGCGGTCGCTTTCAAGGTCGGGCGGGGCCAGCAGATGGGACAGCACCGCGAGGTCGGCCTTCATGCCGGCCACGAGGTCCTCGACGGCCTGCTCCCGCAGCGCGTTGACCTCCGCGGTGGCCTCCTTGTGGGTGGCCTCGGTCCCCATCAGGATCTCCTGCTGCTCCTGGAGGATCTGCTGCAGCTCGTCGCTGGACCGGCTCATGGCCCCCTGCATGCGGGACATCATGGATCCCTGGGCCTGCTGCTGCTGGTTGCGGAGCATGGCCGCAAGCTGCGCCATCTGGTTGAAGAGTTCCCGCGCCAACTGCATGGCGCCCTCGATGTCGCCTTCCCTGAGCTTCTGGCGGATCTGGTCCATCATCGAGCGCATGTCGGAGAACGGCATGTTGCGCAGGTTCTGCGGGTTGACGAACTGGTCGGGGACCTGTTGGGCGAACTGCATGAGGGACGCCTGCAGCTCCTGGAGCTGCCGGGAGAGCTTGGACAGCTCCTTCAACACCTCGTCCAGCTCCTTGTTGCCGCTGCGCAGCTTGTCCAGCGAGTCCAGGAAGCGTTCCTGGTTCTTGACCATGTCCCGGGCGGTGGCGGCCATGTCCTGGCCCCCGAGGCGCCGGCTGACGTCCTCGCTCAGCATGGACAGCCGTTCCAGCTCCGTGGCCATGGCGTCGTGGGCCTGTTCCCGTTCCGCCGGCGATGCCGCCTGCCGCATCCGCTCCACGAGATCCTCCCGGGCGTGCTGGAGGTTCCGTCTCAGGGTCTCCAGGTCGGACCACGTGGCGAAGTCGCTGATGCGGTCCTCCCGGGTGCGCCGCATGGCTTCGTCCACGCGCTGCAGCATTTGCTCGAGGCCCTCGCTCATGCGTTCGGTTGAGTCGTGTACCGTCGGGTCGCCGGCGGCCTGTTCGTCGGGATGGGCTTCCAGGTGGTCGCCCAGGAGATCCACCATCTTGTCGGAGATGTCGCGGATCATCTCGGCCACCTGACGGTGCTCGGCCTTGAGGTTCTTCAGCCGGAGGCTCAGGGGCCGCGACTTCACCAGCTTCGGCCCCGAGATGGTGTCGTTGTCCAGCACCTCGAGATGGTAGACGACGACGTCGCCTTCCTCGAGGCCGATGCTGTCCAGATCCCAGATGAATGTCTCCTGGAGGGCACGCGCCACCTCGTCGCGCCATACCGGGATGCGCTCCTCCCGTTCGCCGACGGCCGCCACCAGGGTGACCTGGCGGAGTCCGTAGTCGTCGCTGGCGCGGTACTCCAGCGCCAGCCGCTCGTCGCCGTTCACTTCCAGGTCTTCCGTCGGCTTGATCAGCTCCACCAGCGGGAAGCTGTCGGGCACGGCCACCATCTCGTAGGGGATCGGCAGGTTCTCGAAGCCATACGGGTCCTCGAGGCGGATGCGGTACGCCTGCGAACGGAAGAGGACGACGCTGCCGTGGGCATTGTCTCCGGTGATCGTCAGCGGGACCTCCCGGCCGTCGTCCAGGGCGATGACCGCGTGCGCCACGCTCTTGTTGGTGGCAACGGAGAAGCTCAGGGTCGAGCCTTTTACGCCGCGGACGTTACCGCCCCTGAACGTCTGGTCCGGAAGCCGCGTGTAATGGGGCGGGTAGAGGGTCACTTGCAGGTCGGTGATGTCCGGCCGGTCCACCGCGGTGATGGTGTACCAGGGAGACTCGAACGGTCCGGTCACCACCTGGTAGCGAAGGTCTTCAGTCACTTCGGGCAGGACAGCCGCGTAGCGGCCGGTCTTGGACAGGTTCATGGCAGCGGTCTGCGTTTCACCGGCCGCCGGTCCGGTGCCGGCCGACTTGAACACGAGCTCCACGACGTCCGGACGGGCTCCGGAGGTGCCGGCCTCGACGGAAACCGCGGCGCCGCGGATCACCCGCACGTCCCGGGTGACCACGTGGATGAAGATGTCGGCCGGCGGCAAGTGTTCCAGCGGATGCGCCACCAGGGCCAGGGTGCGGCCGGGAAAGTCCGGAAGCCAGATGCCCAGGGCCAGCACCGGCGCGGCCGCCAGCGCCAGCAGCCTGGCCTTGGTCCGGAGCGGCCGGATGTCCACCAGCGACGCCGGCTCCATGCCGTTGATCTGCTGGCGGGTCTGGCGGATCAGCGCGAGGATCATCGGGGTGGAAGCGCCGGCCGGCCGCGCCGGATCCGCGACCTGCGGGTAGAGTTGCAGCGAGTTGATGAGGTTGTTGCGGAGTTCCGGCCGTTGCCTCTCGATGGCCCGGGCCGCCCAGGACAGACTGCGGGACTTCAGGAAACGATAGAGCGTGACGCCCGTCATCGCCAGCAGCGTTGCGATCGCAAGCACGCTGAACGCCAGCGGAGCATAAGGGAGGGACCCCTTCACCGCGTCGACGCCCACGCCCAGGGCCGCCAGCACCGACAGCGCGGTGCCGGCAAGGCACAGCGCCTCCAGGCCTTCGACCCTCCGGAGCCGGTTCACGAACCGCCGCAGGAGGTCGTCGATCGGACGGTAGTCTTCTTCGTGCAATGGAGGATCCTCGCCTTAACAACGTACTCACTGGTACGCTCAACGTGGGTTTGTAAGACCCATTCTAGGACTTTTTTCCGGATGTACAAGGCTTCGCGGGCGCCCGCCGGAAGGAACCGGAACCGTGGCGCGGGAGCGCCGGAGGCCGATCTGGCAACCCCTCGGGGCTTGTGGTACAAAGACGGACTCACCTGCATCCTCCGCAAGGACTCCGTTGAAAGGATTCGTTGAATGGACCGCGACTACACGGAACTGCCCCTCGTCTGTCACGAAGGGCACGAAGACCATGACCACGACGATGCCCCGTTGCCCGATGAAGACCACCCCATGTGGCGGTCGGAGCGCATCTCGCTGACCTCCGTCGGCATCGACATCGGCTCGTCGACATCCCATCTCATCTTCTCCCGTCTGGTGCTCCGCCGGCAAGGTATTTCGCTGTCCAGCCGTTTCGTGGTGGTCTCGCGGGAGATCGTCTACGAGTCGCCGATCCTGCTGACGCCCTATGTCGACAAGCTGACCATCGACACGGAGAAGCTGAACGGGTTCATCCACGACGCCTACGCGCTTGCCGGGCTTACCCGGGGGGACATCGATACCGGCGCCCTGATCGTTACCGGCGAGGCGGCCAAGAAGAAGAACGCCGAGGCCATCGCGGCGCTGTTCGCCGAGGAGGCGGGCAAGTTCGTGTGCGCTACCGCCGGCCACAATCTCGAGGCGATCCTTGCCGCTTACGGCTCGGGCGCGGTGGAGGCGTCGACCGGTAGCGAGGGGGTCGCGTGCATGAACGTGGACATCGGCGGCGGCACCAGCAAGATCGCCATCACCCGCGGCGGACAGGTGGTGGATACGGCGGCGATGGAAGTAGGCGCCCGGCTGGTGGCGCTGGACGAGAGTCAGAAGATCGATAGGCTGGAGGACGCGGGCGTGCGCATCGGAGAGGCCAGCGGCGTATCGCTGGCCCTCGACAAGGTGCTGGGGGAGGCCGACAAGGAGCGCATGGCGGGCACGTTGAGCAGGTGCCTCCTGGAGGTACTGGGGCGCGGGCCGCTGTCGCCGCTGACCAAGGAGATTATGCTCACGCCGGCGCTCTCGTACGAGGAACCGATTCATTCCATCCAGTTCTCCGGCGGGGTGTCGGAGTACATCTACGGCTACGAGACCGGGGACAAGGGAGACCTGGGCAATCACGTCGGACGGAAGATCCGCGACGGCGCCGTGGAGCTGGCTACCCGCGAGTCGTGGGAGTTCAAGGAACCCGACGTGCGGATCCGCGCCACGGTCATCGGCGCCTCCCAGTACACGGTGCAGGTGAGCGGCAACACCATCTTCCTCTCCGACGAGTCTTTGTTGCCGCTGAGGAACCTCCAGGTCATCACGCCGCACTTCCGCCAGACCGAACCCCTGACCACCGAGGACGTCCGCGGCTCCATCGAAAGCGCGCTGCAGCGTTTCGACATGACCGACGGCGACCGGGGCGCGGCGCTGGCGCTCCACTGGGACCTGGGACCCTCGTATCCTCTCATTCGCACGTTGGCCACCGGCGTGGTCGAGGGGATGAAAGAGCATCTCCGCCACGGACAAAACCTCGTCCTCGTGTTCGATGCCGACATCGCCAAGCTGGTGGGGAACATCATCGAGAAGGAGATCCTTCCCGGTTGCGGCGTCATCTCCATCGACGGCATCGACCTCAAGGACTTCGATTTCGTCGACATCGGCGAGGAGCTGCCGGACGCCAAGGCGGTTCCGGTGGTGATCAAGTCGCTGATCTTCCGCCACGAGGAATGGGGCAGGGGACGCCTCCTGGCGAGCGACTGAGCGGCGGCGCCTCCCCGGCAGACCCCATGCCGCGGGCGGGTTTCAAACCCGCCTGAACGCTCGTCACGACCCATTCGAACCTGTTGTTCTCTCCCTGAGCCGCGCGGGATGGCCCGGGTGCAGCGGCCTGAACCCGGCGATCGACAGCCAGACTCTCAACAGATGGCGTTGGCCTCCGTCATCGGCGAATTGCGTGCGCGTGTGCAGGACGACGTGGTTGTTGAAGTACTCGATGTCTCCCGCTCTGAGCTTCAGGGAGACCGCCACTCTTTCGGCCACGGCGTTGAACACCTCGAGGGCGCGGTTCTGCGCCTCCGTCAGCTCGGGAACCCCGGCCAGCTTCTGCGCTCGCCGGATGTGCACCGGGAAGGCACAGGCTCCGAAGACACCGTCTCTTATGCTCAGGAACGGCAGCCGGGTCCAGGGATGTCCGTGGTCCGGGTGTGGATGTTGCAAGGCGACATGGAAGGGACTCGTGAGCACTCGCAATTGTTCGGGGTGCTCTGCCGCCAGAATATTGTAGATGCTGGCCGCGCTGGCGAAACGGCGGATGCCGCCCGTGACGGCGGGGCGTACGCACAGGAAACCGATGACGTCCTCGGGGTCGGCGTGGAAAGGGAGCTCTCCGGCCGCGCGAAATCCCAGCCCTTCGCGATTCTCCGGCTCGGTCCTGACGTGGGCCAGCATGACTCCCTCCGGCTGCTCCACCGTGGCGCCCAAACGCCGGCTGAGGGCGGTGAAGGCCCGGATGGCTTGCCGCAGGTCGAGGTCCTCCAATGGAAAGCCTCGGAGGATACGAAACCCGAGGCCCGATTTGAGCTCTCGGACCGTCGCGGCCATGGATGAAGCCAGCAGGGGTTGGTTCCACGGTCTGCCCGGCTCGTCTTCGTCGCCGTGGCTCGCCAACGCCGACAATTCCGCCAACTCCCCCTCGGTGAAGTCATGGCGCCAGCGGTCCGACCGCGCGATGTCGCCCGGCTCCCAAGCCGCGGGGTCTGCCGTCCGCGGGAAGTCTTCCGTGTCGTGGTCCATGGTAGTCGGCTCCATGGGGCAGGCTCACTTTTCCCGGAAGGCGTCCTGCCGGTAGCCCCGGAGGGGTTGGAGGACGTATTCGATGACGCGTTGCGTGCCGAGGATGAACGCGGCCTCCGCGGCCATTCCGGGCAACAATTCGACATCCCGTCCCTCGATCTCCATGTAGCTGCGGTCGAGTTCGATGAGTGCCTTGAACACGGGGCCGGCCGCGACGGGTTGCGGGGAGGTCGCCGGGGCGGCGCCGGCCAGTGAGCTTCCGAGCGCGGGTGCGCCTGCCTGGGTTCCCGCGTTGACCGCGTCCTTTCCGATGTGCCTTACGGTTCCCTCGATGCCGCCGTAGCGGCGAAAGTCGAAGGTCGTTACCCTTAGGGTGACCCGTTGTCCAGGCTTTACGAAGCCGATGTCGGCGTTGGCCACGTAGGCTTCGACTCGAATCCCGCCGTCCCGCGGAACGATGACCATCAGTCGGGCGCCGGGCTCCACCATGCCGTTCTCCGTGTGCACGGCCAAGTCCTGGACCACCCCGTCGACCGGGGACCGCAAGGTGTGCCGGGCGCGGTATTCCCGCGCCTGCCGGAGGTCCTCCCGAAGCACGATCATCCTTTCCCGAACCGAAGCCAGAACCGATCGGCGCTCGCGGTAGAACTCGGCGCTTGCTCGTTCCTTCTGCGCCCGGATCGCCTCCAGGGACGCCTTGACCTCCGCGAGTTCTCTGTGACGGAGGGCGATGTTCCCCTCCAGTTCCACCAGCCGCTCCTGCTCCTGGAAGAGGGCGAGCCGGGAAGCGTGATTCCTGCGGTAGAGAGTCTCGTGCATCGCGGTCCTCTCGCGCAGGATGGGCAACAGTCTCTTGTGCTTGGCGAGCACCGCCTCGATGGTGCGGAGTTGCGCGCGCCGTTCCACCAGGACGCCGTCCAGTTCGTGGAGGCGCGCCCGGTGCGCCGCGACCTGGTCGGCCAGGAGCGCCGCGTTGATCGACACGATCTCCGGCGGGGCGCCGGCGGGTGGTAGGAAGGGCCGTCCCTTGCGCCAAGCCAGGGTCGCCTCCAGGCGCGCGGCCTCGACGGCCTTGATTCCCAACTCGGCCGTCAGCTTGGAGATCTCGGCGTCCACCAGGATCGTGTCGAACTCGATCAGGACGTCGTCCCGCCCGACGAGGCTTCCTTCCCCAACGGCGATGCGCCGGATCTTCCCCTGCTCGAAGGAGCGGATGACCTTCACCTGTCCGGTGGGAACGATCCGCCCCGGGGCCGACGCGGACAGCTCTACCTCCGCGACCGACGCCCACGCCAGGGTGGCGACCAGAAAGACGCAGAGCGCAATGAGCAGTAGGACATCCGCGCGGCGCGACGTCCTCATCCGGGGCTCCCGAGTCCTTCCCGTCTCGATCGTCGCAAGTAAATACCCCTCTCACCGGCCCACAGGAGAAACCATGCCGCCGAGACACACAATACACCGTACCTTAGCCGCTCAAGCACGACAGGCTGGTTCCACCAACCGAGAGGCGCTGTTTCGGCCGCGGCAATGGTCACAACCATGAGGACCGGCACGAAAAAGGGTCTCCGCAAAGGCGACATCAACGTTTCGTCGCATTTGTAGGACCCATAGTGGACGAACATAGCGATCGAGCAAATCACCGTGCTCGTCAGTGTGACGGATAGGGATATGGGCCGGTACAGTGACTCGGATGCGGATAACGAAATGGCCCAGAAGGATCCGCTGATGGTCGCGAGATAGAGGCCCCTCAACATCCTAAGATACTTTTCGCGACCGTGTTGATCCCGGGCCCGTTTCCGAAATGCTCCCATGAACTCAATTCTCATAGCCGTTTGCCCCTCGCAATAGGTTCCAAGTGTGCCGCTGGTGTCTTTATGCGGCGGACGGGATGCGATCGCCTGAATCGCATCCCGCGCATGAGTTGAGCCGCGTCAGCGCCCCTCAAGGGCTGCCGGTGCGGTAGACATGGAGATCTCCTCCATCTGCCTCTCCAGTTCAGAAGGATCCAACGAGGAAACGAACTCGCCGAGTTCCTGTGGGGCAGCGGCGCAGGCTTCACTTGTCATGGCGGCCTGCGTCGCACCCGTTACCCAACCTCCAACGGTTGCAGCCACGGTCGCAGCGACCGCAGTGACAGTACTGACTGCTGATGTCAGCATCGTGGCAACCGTTGTGGACGCGGCTGTGCCGAGTCCGGTCGAGATCGCTCCTGCCTTGCCTCCGTCTGCAATGTCATCCTTGCATTGCTCGACGTTTTCCAGCTCGTCAAGGCCATGTTCCGACACCATGTCATTGTAGTCGCCCGCGCTCATGTCGTCCTCGTCGTCATCGGCGACATGGGACGACACCATGTCATCGTAGTCGTCTGCGCTCATGTCGTCCTCGTCATCCGAACTGCACGAGCAACTCGAACAGCTCGAGCAGCCACAGCTACACCCGCACCCGCACCCGCAACCTCCGCATCCACATCCGCAACCGTGGATCTCCAGATCGAGTTCGTCCTCGTGTGAATCGAGTAGCCAGGGGACGGCTACGGGCCCTTCGTTGATCGAATAGTCGGCGAGTTGCATACCGTTTCTCCTCCCTTAGTGTTTGTTGAGCGCCTTTCGCCGCCCACACACCATAAGTCGGCTCGACGGAGAAGAAACTTTAACGAAAGTTCCACCGCAAAACAAACTTTTTTCACGGTGAAGAGTATTTCACTGTAGCGTGGATACGGTGAAAAAAGGGGAAGAACCGGGTCGAACGACGCCACCACTCGCCCGAATGCGAGTCAAGGAGACAGCGTGGGGGTTGCTTGAAGCCGAACGGCCGGGCTGGGGGGTCCAAACCCCGACCGCGGCCGGTGGGTCGGACGACGCTAGTGGGCCACCTGGGCCATGGCCATGGTGATGGACTCTTCGATCTCGGCGATGACGGTGCCGACCTCGCGGCCGATGAGGTCCATCATGCGGAGCTGTTCTATGCGGGGACGGACCCGCTCCATCTCCCGTGCCGAGAAGATGTCGCCGAGGATGTCGCAGGCGTCCACCAGGCAGACCAGCGCGACATCCCGCGGGTCGGGCATGTCGTCGGACAGCAACACGTCCTCCATGCGCAGCTTGACGCCCCGTTCCATGCGTCCGTCGATGGTGGGGTAGCGGCGGGAATGGAACACCCACAGGAACTTCTCGTCCTTGGCCTCCAGGATGCCGCGTTCGATGAGGCTGTCCATGGCACGCTGGCGGATGTCGGCCGCCTGTTCCCGAGCCAGCAGCTCCACCCATGCCTTGGTATTCAGGGTTTCCCCGGATTGGGCGATGCGCTCCAGGGCTCCGTCCAGCAGGGGATTGTCCGTAGGCGTCGGGTCGATCACCTGAAGCTTCTCGGGGTCGGTGTCGATGCGGTTGGCGAAGGCCAGGTCCATCAGCACCGCGCCCACCATGATGTGCTCGACGGCGCCCCCGCGGATCGGCAGGAACAGGCCGTCGTCGTCCAGCATCAACAGCAAGATCTCTTCGGTGAATGTGAGCATGGCGTCGCCTGACCTATTCCGCCGCGAGCGCGGCATCGCGGGTTTCGTGGTATTCGAGCATGTTCAGGAAGCCGCTGACCTCCATCACCGATTTGCACGAAGGCTGAAGCGCGCACACCGCCAGCTTGCCGCCTTCTTTCTGGCACTTCTTCGCGCTCACGAGCACCACGCGGAGCCCCGCGCTGCTGATGTACTCCATGTTCTCGCAATCCAGCAGCAGGCGGTGGTTGCCGCGATCAATGATGTCCGAGATCCGTTTCTCGAGCTCGGGACTGGTGAAACCGTCCACGCGCCCGCTCGGCGCCAGCACGACCAGAGATCCCTGGGTTTCCTCTTGAATGTCCATCCGACACCTTTTCTTCTGGTTCCGAAAGACCCCGTCCGAAAGATACACCGGCTGTTGCCGCCACGCGTTGATAATCCGTTGATCCACCCGTGTCAAAAGCCGCCCAAGACATACCACAGCGGCGGGGCGTGGGCAACAAGCCCGTTCGCGCACCGTGAACGCCCCCGCGTCGCGGCAGTTCCGTTACTTCTTCCCGGGCTCGAAGCCGCCCTGCTCGTGGTAGACGACCTTCTTGTCCTCCTCGAAGGCGCGCACCGTGGGAATGGTCCCCCGCAGCCCCAACTCCTTCCAGCGCTCCGCCACCTGGTCGTACATCTCGCGGCGCAGGGTGGTGCGCTTGGAGAAGACCGGCAGGTAGCGGTGCTCTTTGCACGCGTTGATCAGCGCCTTGGAGCCGTACGGCCGCTCCTCGGGCGGGTTCTGTGTGGGATCCAGCCAGGTGCTCCAGGTGTTGCGCAACACGTCGATGTCCTCGATGGGATGGCAGCGGCTGCTCATGGCCCAGATTACCTGGTCCATGTCCGTGGGGTCGATGTCCTCGTCCACGGCGATAATCCACTTGGTGTAGTAGGCGCCGCCGGGCACCTGGGCCGCCAGCGCCAGGCACTGGGCCGCGTGGCCGGCGTAGCGCTGCTCCAGGCTGATTACCGTCATACCGAAACCGCCGGCGCCGGCCGGATGGGCGTAGACGCCCTGCACTCCCGGGATGCCGAGCTTGTCGAGGTCGTCCCAGATGCGCGCCGAGCGGATGATGGCGAAGAAGCCGCTCTGCTCGCACGACGGGTAGTCCGCCATGATGGCGTTGGTGAGCACCGGGTGGGTGCGGTGATGGACGCGGGTCACCTCCACCAGCGGACAGCCCGCCTCGGGCCGGCCGTAGTACCCCGGAAACTCGCCGAAGGGCCCCTCGGTCTTCACCGAGTTGGGCCGGATGACGCCCTCGATCACCAGCTCGGCGTTGGCCGGCAGCAGCAGATCGCTGGTCTGGGCCCGCACCACCGGGATGGCCTCGCCCTTGATGCCGCCGGCGAACTCGTACTCGGACACGTTCTTGGGGAAGGTCTGGGAGCCCACCAGCATGAACAGCGGGTCGATGCCCCAGGCGGCGGCCACCGGCACCGCATCGCCCTTTTCCCAGGAGCGGGTGATGTGCAGGCGCGCGTCCTTGCCCGGCGACAGGTAGAGGCCCACCTCCCGCTTGCCCTGAAGCATCATCCGGTAGGTGCCGATGTTCAGGTAGCCCGAGTCCGGGTCCCGGGTGAACACCGCGTCCGCGGTGCCCGCGTAGCGGCCGCCGTCCAGCGGCCAGTGGCGCGGGATCGGGAGCTGCTCCAGGTCGATGTCCTCCCCGGCCAGCGTGTTCTCGTACACCGGCGCCTCGGTTGCCGGGATCTCCCGAGGCGGGATGCGGTCCTTCATCTTCTCCTTCAGCCTGCGGATCAGCTCCAGCGTGGGCGTCTCCGGCGGCTCCTCGATGGTCAGGGCGATGCGCTTGGGGCTCGGCCCCAGGATGTTCCACAGCATGCGCGCACCGATGGGGCTGTCCTCGAACCCCTTGGGGTTCTCGAACAGGATGGCGGGCGAGGGCGTCTGCTTGGCCACCAGGTAAGTGATGGCGCTCATCTCCTCGTCCCGGTCCACCGGCTTGTCGATCTGAATCAGCTCGTTGATCCCCTCGGCCCGGTCCAGCCATTCGCGGATGTCCTGAATCGGCCGGCCTCTCGACTCGGAATCGGTTCTGTTCACCTCGGCCATGCTTCACCTTCCTTGTCGCTTGGAATTCGAGATTCGGACATTACAGGTGCCTAGTCCTTCATGTCGTCCGGCAGCAGCCCGGCGAAATAGGCGAACGCGTGATGGGCGCGGCCGCGGTTGGTGGCCCCCATGATGGCGGTGTTCCGGCCCGGCATGGACGGCGCCTCGCCGATGCTGCTGGCGACCCACTGCATGTAGGCGGTGCGCTCCAGGTAGACGGCGTGACTGGTGGCTTCCTCGACGCAGTCCCCTACGGTGGTCATGCCGTGACCCTGCATGAGCACGGCCATGCGATCACCCAGCGCGGCCACCAGCTCGGCGCCGTCCTGGAGCGTGTAGATGAGCCGGGGGCTGTGGAAGATCGGCGTTTCCGGCGCGAACGCGGAGGCCTGGTTGTAGATGGGACGGATGGGCACGCCGGCGATGGCGAAGGCCGTGGCAAGGGGCTGGTGGGTGTGCACCACCGAGTTGACGTCGGGGCGCGCCTTCAGGATGGCGGCGTGGATCATGGTTTCCCGAGGCGGGATCTTGAGGCTGATCACCGACTTCTGGTTGCCGGCCCGTGCCCAGTTGGCCTCGCAGTTCTCCATGTAGTCGTCGATGTCCACTTCCATGATGTCCTTGGCGCGGATCGACCCCAGCGGCGCCAGCACCGGCTTGATCAGCAGCCGGTTGGTGCCGGGGACGCGCGCGCTCACGTGGCCGTGGTAGTCGGCGAGGTCCTGGTGGAAAAGGATGCGCGTGGCCAGGGCCACGGTTTTCTTGAGCTGTCCGAGCTCCCGCGCGGGCGGTCTGCGGGGTTGCTTCTTGGCCATGGGCTCCTCCTTCGTGACGCCGGACCGGACCCCGCCGCGGGATCCGTCGATCACGCGGAGGAACGCCAGGGCGGAACGCTTCTTCAACGGGGATGAGAAACGGGCGGAAAGCCGGTTGGAATCGGGGTTTTCATAGCACACGGGACCTCGTTAATCCAATGGACTCCCATAGACGCCCGGCTCGGCTTTGTGTTACAAATGTTCCGGGAGGGATAGTAGAAGAGACGGTCCTCCTGACTCCCGCCTCACCAGTTATCCCACGTGGTTGTTTCGGCGCTCCGGAAGTCGCTTGCCGGCAAGTGAGGGACGAAGGTCATGGACTACAAAGACACGCTCAACCTTCCCAGGACCACGTTCCCGATGCGCGGCAACCTGCCCCAGAAGGAACCCGCCCGGGTGGAGAAGTGGGAGCGTGAGGAACTCCACGAGCAGATGGTGGAGGCCAATCGGGGCCGTCCCAAGTTCATCCTGCACGACGGTCCGCCCTACGCCAACGAGCGCATCCACATCGGGCACGCCCTCAACAAGGTCCTCAAGGACATCATCGTCAAGTACAAGAGCATGCGGGGCTATTGCACGCCCTACATCCCCGGCTGGGACTGTCACGGACTGCCCATCGAGCTGCAGGTCGAGAAGAACCTGGGGCGCGAGAAGAAGAACCGGCTCAGCAAGGTGGAGGTGCGCAAGCTGTGCCGCGCTCACGCGGAGAAGTTCATCGGCGTGCAGCGCGAGGAGTTCAAGCGGCTGGGAGTCCTCGGCCGCTGGGCGGAACCCTACCGCACCATCGACTTCGAGTACGAGGCCACCGAGGTCCGCGAGCTCGGCAAGTTCATGGCCAGCGGCTCCATGTACCGGAGCAAGAAGCCGGTCTACTGGTGCGCTTCCTGCGCCACCGCGCTGGCCGAGGCCGAGGTGGAGTACGACAACCAGCGGACTCCGTCGGTCTACGTGAAGTTCCCCATCAAGGATGCCAAGGGGAAGCTGCCGGACGACGAGGACGGCGCCTTCGCCATCTGGACCACCACGCCCTGGACGCTGCCCGCGAACCAGGCCATCGCCCTGCACCCCGCGATGCGGTACCGCCGCGTGCGCACGCCCGCGGGCGTGCTGGTGGTGGCGGAGGAACTGCTGTCCTCGCTGATGGAAACCTTTGGGTACGAAGCCGGGTCGTTCGAGGTGCTGGAGGGCTCCTGGTCGGGGGCCGATCTCGAAGGCATCGTTTGCTCGCACGCGTGGCTCGACCGGGACGTCATCGTCATCCTGGGGGAGTTCGTCACCGCGGAGCAGGGCACCGGCTGCGTGCACGTCGCGCCGGGCCACGGGCACGAGGACTTCGAGGCGGGCCAGCGCTACGGCCTCGAAGCCTACGCGCCGGTGGACGACAACGGCCGCTTCACCGCCGACGCCGCCGAGTTCGAGGGCGAGATGGTCTTCGACGCCAACCCGCGCATCGTCGCCAGGCTGGAGGAAGCGGAGCGCCTGCTCGCGGCCGAGGATATTGATCACAGCTACCCGCACTGCTGGCGTTGCAAACAGCCGGTGCTGTTCCGCGCCACCGAGCAGTGGTTCATCTCCATGGCTCATACGGGTCTGCGGCAGGGTTCCCTCGAAGCCATCGAGCAGGTGCAATGGATCCCGCCCTGGGGGCAGGACCGCATCACGGGCATGATGGCCAACCGGCCCGACTGGTGCATTTCCCGGCAGCGTTCCTGGGGTGTGCCGATCCCGGTGCTGTATTGCAAGGACTGCGACGAGACGCTTTTGAGCGAGGCGCTGTGCGAGCACGTGGCCGGGCTGTTCGAGCAGGAAGGGTCGGACGCGTGGTTCCTGAAGTCGCCGGAAGATTTGGCGCCGTCGGGGTTCCGCTGCCGGAAGTGCGGTTCCACCCGTTTCTCCAAGGAAGAGGACATCCTCGACGTGTGGTTCGATTCCGGCGTGAGCCATGCCGCGGTGGTGGAACGCCGTCCCGAGCTGGGCGGCCGCGCGGACCTCTACCTCGAGGGCAGCGACCAGCACCGCGGCTGGTTCCACACCTCGCTCCTGACGTCGGTGGCGAACCGGGGCCGTGCTCCCTACGACGGCGTGCTCACCCACGGCTTCGTCCTGGACGGCAAGGGGCACAAGATGTCCAAGTCGCTGGGCAACGTCACCGCGCCCCAGGAGATCATCAAGAAGTTCGGCGCCGACATCATCCGGCTCTGGGTGGCGGCGGAGGACTACCGCGACGACGTGCGCATTTCCGACGAGATCCTGAACCGCCTGGTGGAGTCGTACCGGCGGCTGCGCAACACCGCGCGCTTCCTCATCGGCAACCTCCACGACTTCGATCCCGCGGCCGACGCCGTGAGCGCCGATGCGCTGGAGCCCCTGGACCGGTGGATCCTCGACCGCAACCGGCGGCTGCTGGAGCGTTGTATCGAGGCAATGGACCGGTTCGAGTTCCACGCCGTCTACCACGCGTTGAACAACTATTGCAGCGTGGACCTGAGCTCCCTCTACCTGGACATCGTCAAGGACCGGCTCTACTGCGAGGGGCGCGATTCCATCGGTCGGCGATCCGCGCAGACCGCCCTTCACTCCATCCTGCAGACCCTGGTCCACCTGATGGCGCCGATACTCTCGTTCACCGCCGAGGAGATCTGGGAGCATGCGCCGCGGGGGGTGGCCGGTCCGGACAGCATCCTGCTCTCGCCGATGCCGGACCCGGACGAAAGCTTGTCGGATCCGGCGCTTGCGGCGGAATGGGAGTTGCGCCTGAGCTTGCGCGGAGAGGTGCTCAAGGCCCTGGAGGTGGCGCGGCAGTGCGGCGCCATCGGCCATTCCCTGGACGCCAGGGTGGCGTTGTATCCGGACGTCTACGACAAGGCCCCGGAGATTCAGGAGCTGTTGCGCGCCGACGCGCCGATGCCGTGGGAGGACATGTTTATCGTCTCACAGGTGTCGCTGGCCGCGGGACAGCCGTCGAGCGAGCTCGTCTACCCGGAGTCCCGGGCCAGGGACGGAGCCGACGGGAAGTCCGTCGCGGTCGCGCCGGCCTCATCCGGGCAGGGGACGGGCTATCAGAGCGTCCTCCTCGGCGGTGCCATCGCCGTCCATCCCGCCGACGGCGAGAAATGCGAACGGTGCTGGAAGTACCACGCGGCGGTGGGAGCGGACGCCGCCCATCCGGGGGCCTGCCCCCGTTGCGCGGAGGTGTTACGATCTTTACCGCAGGCCGAAAGCGCGCGCGCATAGTCGCTCTGCTGGTCGCGATCCTGCTGCTCGACCAGGGCACCAAGCTGCTCGTTGACCAGGCGATTCCGCTGCATCACTCGATACCCGTCGTCGAGGGCTGGGTGGACCTCACCCACGTCCGCAACACCGGCGCCGCGTTCGGGCTGCTGGCGAGCGGCCGCCGGGCGCTGGCTTCCTACTTCCTGATCGCGTTCTCGCTGGTGGCCATCGGCTTCGTCATCCATCTTCTGCGGCGTCTCTCGGAGAAGGATACCGGGCTCATCCTGTCGTTGACGTTCATCCTGGCGGGGGCGCTGGGCAATCTCGTGGACCGTCTGTTCCACGGCGAAGTGATCGATTTCGTCGACGTTTACTGGAACGCCTGGCATTGGCCCGCGTTCAACGTGGCGGACAGCTTCATCACCATCGGCGCGGTGCTGTGCTTCTGGTGCCTCGTGCGCGCCAAGGGCCGGGATCCGTTCTCCCCCGTCCGGGCCGACGGCACGTGAGGAGAGGCGCGGAGTGACCCGCTTTGGCGTGTTGTGCGCGGCCGCGCTGCTGGCGATGGCCGGCTGCGGGAGCGAAGGCGACACCACGGCCCAGGGAGCGGCGGAGGCGTTCCTCGACTGGCACTACGTGGAGATCGACCTGCCCCGGTCCAGGGAGTACACCGTCGGGCTGGCCCGCAGCAAGGTGGACGAGCAGATCCGGCTGACCGCGGGGCAGGCCATCGACGCCGGCACGCGCAAGCCGCGGGTCTACTACAAGCTGGTGGAACAGCGGGAGGCGCGCGGGCGCACGGCCTTCCTCTATGAGCTTACCATCCGGACGGAAGACGCCGGCGAGTTCTCGCGCAGGCTCCTCATCCGGGTGCGCAAGGAGGAAGCGGGCTGGCGGGTGTCGAACTACATGGAATACTGATGCGCCAGTTGTTATGAGATAGATGCCATGAACCTGAGCGAACAAGGACCCCTGTCACCCTACCGTATCCTGGACTTGACCGACGAGCTGGGCTTTTTGTGCGGCAAGACCCTGGGCGACCTCGGCGCCGACGTCATCAAGGTGGAGCGCCCGGGCGGAGACGCCTCCCGGCGTATCGGGCCGTACCTCGGCGGCGAGCGCGATCCCGAGAAAAGCCTTTACTGGTTCGCCTTCAACAACAACAAGCGCGGCGTCACGCTGAACCTCGAGGCGCCCGAGGGGCAGTCGCTGTTCAAGCGCCTGGTGGCGAAGGCGGACTTCGTGCTGGAGACCTTCCGCCCGGGTTGGCTGGAGGAGATCGGTCTTGGCCACGCCGTCATCCGGGCCGCCAATCCCGACATGGTGCTGGTGTCGATCACGCCGTTCGGCCTCACCGGCCCCTACAGCCGGTATCTGGCGACGGACATCGAGATCATGGCCATGAGCGGCTGCATGTCGCTCACCGGCGACCCGGACAAGCCGCCGCTCCGGGTGACGTTTCCACAGAGCTACCAGTGGACTGGCTCTTACGCCGCCATGGCCGCGCTGGTGGCCCATACCCAGCGCCGGCGCACCGGACGGGGCGAGCACGTGGACGTGTCGGCGCAGGCGTGCATGCTCTGGGGTTTCTCCCACGCCCACACCTTCTGGGACCTCAACCGGTCGGTGGAGAAACGCGCCGGCTCCTTCATGACCGGCCGCACCATCACCGGCGCCAAGATGCGGGTGTTCTGGCCCTGCAAGGACGGCTACCTTAATTTCATCATCTACGGCGGCGAAGCCGGCCGAAAGACGAACCAGGCGCTGGTGGAGTGGATGGCGGAAAAGGGAGAGGCGCCGGCGTTCCTCCTGGAAAAGGACTGGCGCACCTTCAACATCGAGCAGGTGACCCAGGAAGAGATCGACGTCATGGAAGAGCCCATCGCCGAGTTCTTCACCAATGTCACCAAGGCCGAGTTCTTCGAGGCGGTGACGAGCCGGGGCATGCTGGGCTATCCCGTGTCCACGGCCCAGGAGCTTCTCGCCGACCCGCAGCTCAAGGCGCGCGATTTCTGGCAGGAGGTGGAGCATCCCGAGCTCAACCGCTCCATCGCCTACCCGGGAGGGTTCGCCCGCTTCTCCGAGTTCCCGTGTGGCATCCGCCGCCGTGCGCCGCTCATCGGCGAGCACAACCGGGAGGTATACGGGGAGTTGGGCCTGGACGACGGAGACCTGGGCCGGCTGCGGGACAAGGGCATCATTTAGCAGGTTGTTGGAAGACTTGTCCGAAGTCGAAGGGCGGTGGCCCGGTTGGATCGGGTGAACCAGACGGAACCATGGGAATGGGAGATTCATGAAGGCACTGGAAGGTCTCAAGGTGGTGGAGGCCGCCGCGTACGCGGCCGGGCCGGTGGTGGGCAAGCATCTGGTGGACCAGGGGGCGACAGTGGTGCACATCGAGTCGCGGATCCGGCCCGACGGCTTCCGCACCCACTATCCGCCCTACAAGGACAACATCCACGGCCTCAATCGCTCGGGCCTGTTCGCGCTCTGCAACAGCGAGAAGCTGGGCGTCACCCTGAACCTCAAGAAGGGGCCGGAGGCGCTGGCCCTGGCCAGGCGCATCGTGAGCTGGGCGGACGTCATGGTGGAAAACTTCAGCCCCGGCACCATCGGCCGGCTGGGCCTCGGGTACGAGGCCCTGAAAGAGGTCAACCCGGGGTTGATCATGCTGAGCAGCTCCAACCTGGGGCAGTCCGGACCCCACGCCCACCATCCGGGCTTCGGCTCCCAGCTTTCGTCGCTGGCGGGCTTCACCAATCTGACAGGATACCGGGACGGGTCCCCGCAGATCCTCTACGGCCCCTACATCGACTACATCGCCGTGGGCTACGGCGTGGTGGCGGTGCTGGCGGCGCTGGAGTACCGGGAAGCCACGGGCCGCGGGCAGCACATCGACCTGGCGCAGTACGAGACCGGGCTCCAGTACCTTGCGCCGCTGCTGCTGGACTACACCGTCAACGGCAACATCGCCGTGCGCGACGGCAACCGCCATCCCGAGGCCGTGCCCCACGGCGCGTTTCCCTGCGCCGGCGACGACAACTGGTGCGTCCTCAGCGTGGCGTCCGACGAGCAGTGGCGGGCGTTGTGCCAGACCATGGAGCGCCCGGAGTGGGGCGGCCGCGACGAGTACGCCACCGCCGAGCGGCGACTGAAGCGGGCGGACGAGCTGGAGTCGCGAATCGGCGAGTGGACCCGGCAGTTCGACGCCCGGGAGTTGGTGGAAAGGCTCCAGGCGGCCGGCGTCCCGTCAGGCGTTGTGAACGGCATGGACCAGGTCTACGACGATCCGCAACTCGTGCACCGCGGCCAGTGGAACCGGATCGACCACCCGGAGATCGGCACCATGTCGTACCAGCGCGCCCCCTTCACCTTGTCGGAAAGCGACGGCGGCCCGGACCGCAGGGATCCCCTGCTGGGCGAGCACAACGAGTACTTCTACCGCGAGCTGCTGGGGCTCTCGGATGAAGAGTTCGGCACGCTCACGGGCGCGGGGGTCATCGATTAGGCGATCTCTGCAACGCGTATGAGCACGTAACAAATGCCGGTATCCCGAACGGTCCGCGGCGCGACCAAGACTTGCTAATTCGCCCATATTGGCATAAGATGCCAACGGTGGTTTGCTGCCAGGGGGGTGACGCATGCCAACGCGGAACATCGTTCTGACGGACCGTCAGACACGGTTCATTGGCCGGCTGGTAAGTTCCGGCCGTTATCAAAACGCCAGCGAGGTGCTGCGTGAAGGAATCAGGCTGGTCGAGCGACAGGAAATGGAGGACGAGGCCCGTCTGAAGGCGTTACGCGAAGCAGCGAACGTCGGTTTGGCGGACCTGGATGCTGGACGTTTCCGAACCTTCGATGCGCCGGAGCCGCTTCGCCGTCACCTTGAGGCTCTGGCCGAAGATGCCATTGCCCCCAAGCCTCCCAACCCAGACAGGCGATGACAGACCATCGCCGCTGGCGAGTTCGTCTGATGGCGGCGGCGGAGGCCGACCTCCACAATATTCTGCGCTGGACCTCGGAACAATTCGGCGAAGCACAGGCACGGATATACGCCGAGACATTGACGGACGCTGTGGAGTCACTGGTGGAAGGCCCATGCGTTGTTGGAACCCGGGAGCGCAACGATATCGCCAAGGGACTGATGACGCTGCATGTCGCTCGAAGAGGACGTCGGGGCCGGCATTTCGTGTTGTATCGTGTCCGCTCTCAAACCGCCCCACCCGAAATCGCCGTACTCCGTTTGCTGCACGACTCCATGGATCTGCGCCGTCATTTCGATCAGGATGACGATGATCGTTAACGGAGCCACGTCGAACAAACAACACTGGAAATTCGCCCATGCCCAAGAGTGAAGCGTTCGAGTTGAACGAAACGGCACTCGTCGCGATGACGGCCCATGCCGTGGAGGGCTATCCGGAAGAATCCTGCGGAGTCGTCCTCGGAGATGACAGCGGCAACGAGGTCCATCGGCTCGTCAACATCCAGAACACGCTTCACGCCAAAGATCCCGAGACCTTCTCCAGGGACGCTCGCACCGCCTACACCATGGACCCCAAGGAGCTGGGTGCGGTCCTGGAGCAGGGAGAGCGCCGGGGTCTCGTCTTCAAGGCCCTCTATCACTCCCACCCCGACCACGACGCGTACTTCTCCGCTGAAGACAGGGCCTGCGCCACGCCCTTCGGCGAGCCGACCTACCCCGACACCGCCCAGGTCGTCATTTCAGTCATGAATGGCGACGTCGGCCGGGTAGCGGTCTATGCGTGGAGTCCCGACACCGGAGACTACGTCGAAATCACTCTTGTGAGAGTGCCGGACCGTTGACGCCCGAGCATCACAGCGTCGACGTCCGCGGCCTTCCGATCCACTGGGTGGAGTGGGGCAAACGGGGGCCGCAACCGGTCATCCTTGTCCACGGCTTCCGCGATCATTGCCGGACGTGGGACTTCTTCGTGTCGGAGTTGCTGGCGCAGCTGCCGGACGCTTGGGTGGTGGCGCCGGACTGCCGGGGCCACGGCGACAGCGGTTGGGTCGGGGCCGGCGGCTACTACCACTTCTTCGACTATCTGCTCGACCTCGATTCCATCGTCCGCCGTCTGGCTGCCCCGGTCGTGCGGCTGGTGGGCCATTCCATGGGCGGCACCATCAGCTGCCTCTACGCGGGCACCCGGCCCGCGCGCGTGTCGAAGCTCGCGCTGGTGGAAGGGCTGGGGCCGCCCGGGATGTCGTTTGCCGACGCCCCTCGGCGGGCCGCACGGTGGCTGGATGAGATACCGGCCTTGGGGGACGGCGCAGGCTATGCGAGCCTGGAGGAAGCCGCGGCCCGCTTGCGTCGGGGCTATCCCAGATTGACGGGCGAGCGGGCACGCCACCTGGTCTGCCACGGTATGCGCCGGATGGAGAGGGGTGGATGGCAATGGAAGTTCGATCCGCTCCACCGGACCACCTCGCCGCAACCGTTCTACCTGGAACAGTTCCGAGAGTTCCTGCGCCGTGTCTCCTGTCCGACCGTGGTGATACAGGGCGCCGAGAGCGAACACCGCGCACGGGGCGATATACAGGCGCGCTACGACTGGCTGCCCGGCGCCGACCTCGTCACCTTGCCCGACGCCGGCCACATGGTCCAGCAGGACAACCCCGAAGCCCTGGCCCGTATCCTGGCGCCGTTTCTCGCGTGACCAACCGGGCTTCCAGGCAGCCTGAATCCGCCGGCCCAGGTTTGAAATGCCTACCCGATGCTGCTACCGTGCGAGCCAGGGAGAGCCATCGTGCGGAGCGACGTAAGACTGTTCCTGCGGGCTGGAGAGCAGGTCAAGCACAACCGCTACCTCCAGTGGGGCGTCGGCATCGTGGAGGAAGTGATGACCTCCAACGTGCCCGGCGGCACGTGCCTCGCTCGGATCCGCTTCCAGGACGGCCGCCTCCGCGTCTTCCACAACGACCTCGACAACCAGAGCTGCTGCTACTACTTCGGCATCCGCCACTACGACGACCCCGGCCACCAAAGCGTCCGCCGCCAACTCCTGGCGTATCTCGATTCCGAGGACTGCTGAATAGCCCCGATTCCGGATGAGGAAGGGGCGACCGTATCGGTCGCCCCTTTTTGGCATCCAAGACGGAGCCGGAACCCGGGCGAGTGTCGCATTGCCCGGGTTCCGGCTCCGCTAGCCGGACAGATTCGCCTTGTAGAAGTCCACCGTCCGCTGCCACGCGTCGGCCGCGGCTTCCGGGTGCCAGCGGTCGGCGTTGGTGTTGTTGTTGAAGGCGTGCTTGGCGCCGTCGCCGTAGATCTTGATGTCGATGCTCTTGCCGGCCTTGGCCAGCGCCTCCTTCAGGGGCTCGATGCCGGGCATGATGTTGGGATCGTCCTCGGCGTAGTTGCCCATGAGCGGGCAGGTGATGTCGGCCACCTGCTCCAGCGGATCGGGGTTGCGGCCGTAGTACACCACGGCGGCGTTGAGCTGGTTGCACTGGGTGGCGAAGTTGAGGGACTGGCCCCCGCCCCAGCAGTAGCCCACCACCCCCACCCTGCCATTGGCGAAGCCCTGGCTCTTGAGGTACTCCACCGCGCTGGTCAGGTCTTCCACGCAGCCGGCCGGGTCGAGGCTCCGGATGGCGGCGATGGCATCCGGCGAGGTCTGGTACTGTGCGGTGCCGCCGGTGCGCTGGAGCATGTCCGGAGCCAGTGCGGCGAAGCCTTCCTTGGCGAAGTGCCTCGCCACGTCCTTGATGTGGTCCACCAGCCCGACGTTTTCGTGAATGACGACGACGGAGCCCAGGTTGGCGCCACCCTTGGGCCGCGACAGGTAGCCGGTGCAGTTTCCGTACTCGACCATTCCCGATTCGAGTTCGGCATCATTCTCGTCGACGAGATAGGGTATGGTATCCGCCATGTCTGCTAAACCTCCTCGTTGTCAGTTCCCGGTCTATTCCGACCAACCAAATCGAAGGCAGCCACTGCGTTCGCTAGGCTGCCGCCAGCCGCGACCCCCGTCGCCTCTTCTGCAGCAGATACAGCCCGGCGAAAAGCACCCAGGCGCCGAACTGGACGCCCAGGCGCAGGGTTTCCGCATCACCCGACAGCAGATCCGGCCGGAAGGCGGCGATGCAAATGACTATCAGCAGCGCGCGTTCGGGCCAGCCGCAGCGGTCGGCGAAGAAGCCCTGCATGGCGGCCGCAAAGGCCATCATGGCCACGAGGCCGTTCACGATCACCCATAAGACGCTGAACAGGTCGTTGAGCCAGATGATGGTGCCGTCGGCGGTGACGCCCGAGATCAGCAGGAGCTCCAGGTTGAAGATGAACACGAACGGCAGGATCGCCGTGCGCAGGTCGTACGTGAACCCCTGGATGCCGGTCTTGATGGGATCCGAGCCGGCGATGGCAGAGGCCGCGAAGGCCGCCAGCCCCACCGGCGGCGTGTCGTCGGCGAGGATGCCGAAGTAGAAGACGAACAGGTGGGCCGCCAGCACCGGGATCACCAGGCCCGCCTGCCCGCCGAGGGTGACGATGACCGGCGCCGTCAGCGTGGCCATGACGATGTAGTTGGCGGTGGTGGGGAGGCCCATGCCCAGGATCAAACTGGTGACCGCGGTCAGGATCAGCATGAGCACCACGTTGCCCAGGGAGATGATCTCGATGGCTTCGATGAACCGGCTGCTGAGGCCGGTGAGGGTGACGGTGCCCACGATGATGCCCGCCGCCGCCGTGGCCACCGCGATGGGCGCCATGTTCCGGGCGCCGGACACGCAGCCTTGCAGGATCTCGCGGATGCTCAGGACCAGCCCCTGCAGTATTGCCTGCCCGAGCGACCCGGGTGCCGGGTTGTCGGGCGAGGGCCGAAGGACCGCCGCGCAACTCTGGACCAGCCGCTGGACGACCATGATGGCCAGGGTCAACAGAATCGCGTTGAACGCGGCCGAGATCGCGGAGAACCGCAGAATCACCAGCGTGTAGATCAGCGCCAGGATAGGAATCAGGAAGTGGACGCCCTTGAGGAACGTGGTCCAGAATGGCGGCAGCTCTTCCGCGGGTATCGCGGTCAAGTTCAGCTTGAGCGCTTCGAGATGCACCACGTAGAGCAGGGCGATGTATGAGAGCACCGCCGGTATGGCCGCGGCCGTGACCACGTCGATGTACGGCAGCCCCAGAAACTCCGCCATGATGAAGGCAGCCGCGCCCATGACCGGCGGAAGGAGCTGTCCGTTGGTGCTTGCGCCAACCTCCACCGCCCCGGCCTTGTGCGCCGGGAGCCCCACACGCTTCATCAGCGGGATGGTGAAGGTTCCCGTGGTAGCCACGTTGGCGATGGAGGAGCCGGACACCATGCCGGTCAGGCCCGAGGCCAGCACCGCGGCCTTGGCCGGTCCGCCGCGGAAACGGCCCACCATGGCGTAAGCCACCTGCACGAAGTACTCCGCCGCTCCCGCCCGGTCCAATAGCGCCCCGAACAGCACGAACAGGAAAACGAAATCGGTGGATACACCCAGCGGCACGCCCCAGATGCCGCTGTCCGACAGGTACATGTGGTCGACGATGAACTCCAGCGGGATGCCGGGGTGGGCGAGAAACCTCGGCAGGTACGGGCCGACGAAGCAGTAGAGCAGGAAGACCGTGCCCAGCGCCGGCAACGCCAGTCCCAGGGACCGCCGCGCCGACTCCAGCAACAGTAGGACGAACGCCGCGCCGATCCAGACGTCCCGCGCCAGAGGCAGACCGGAACGCTCGATGATCCCCACGTAGTCCCAGGCCAGGTACGCGGTGCCGCAGCCGGCCAGGGCCGCGACCACGAAGTCGTACCAGGGGACTTTGACCGGGTCCCGCTTGCGCCGTCCCGGGAACAACTGTTGCATCAGCGCGTTGAAGCGCTCCAGCGTCGCGGCCCGCCGTATGGCCGGGAACGACATGTAGACCAGCAACACCGCGAAGGTCAGGTGGATGCTGCGTGCGATGACGGAGTTGATGGGATCGTAGGCGATGTGGAGCTGGAAGAGGGACCAGCAGAGCGCAAGTACCCAGAGGAAGCCCCCGACCGGCCCGCCGGGCGAGCGGGCCTTGCCTTCGCCCTCGCCCAGCTCGGCCAGCGCTTCAAGGTCGACGGTCTCGCCAGCAGTGTCGTCGTGATCGGATGAATTCACCGGGGCCGCCTGGCTGGACTGTGCCGTTGGTGTTTCTTCAAGTGAACCGGCCCGGGGCCGGGCGCTTCCGCCCGCACCCCGAGCCGTGCGTCATTTCGGGGAAGGAGTTGGTTATTTCAGCCAGCCCTTCTCTTTGTAGTACTTCATCGCTCCGTCATGCAACGGCGCGGAGAGGCCCTGCAACATGTCCTTCGGCTGCAGGTTCTTGAAGTTGGCGTACGAGTTGCGGAGCGTGTCGAGGTTCTCGAAGATCGTCTTGACGACCGTGTACACCGAGTCGGCCGGCTCCTTCTCACCGGTGACGAAGGTCGCCTTTACGCCGTAGGTCGCAACGTCCTTGTCCACGCCCTTGTAGGTCCCGCCGGGTATCGTGGCCATGGCGTAGAAGGGTCTGTCCGCCACCAGCTTCCGTATCGGCTCGCTGTCCACCGGAATGACGTTGATGGCGGTGCTGTTGGCGATCTCGAGCCCACCGCCCCAGGGGACGCCGATGGTGTAGAAGAACGCATCGATCTTCTTGTCCACCAGCGCGCGGTTGGCCTCGTTCTGCTGCAGACCTTCGGCTTTGATGTCCTTGTCCTTGTCGATGCCCGAGAGGCGCAGCACGTCCTCGGCGTTGCCCCGCTGCCCGGACCCGGGGTTACCGATGTTCACGCGCTTGCCCTTGAGGTCCGCGATGGTCTTGATGCCCGTGTCCTTGCGGGTGACGAGCATAACCACCTCGGGATGGACGGTGAAGACCGTACGCAGTCCCTTGTCGGGCTTGCCCGCCCAGAGTTTGTCCTTGCCGTTGGCGGCCTTCCAAACCCAGTCGGACTGGGCCACGCCGTAGTTCAGCAGCCCCCGCTGGATGGATCTGATGTTGAAGGTCGATCCGAGCGCCGGCCGGCCGATGCAGTTGTATCCCTTGCCGCCCAGCTTGTCATTGATGATCTTGCAGATGTTCAGCGCCACTTGGTAGTAGACGCCGGTCGTGGAGCCGCCGCCGATGACGACGAAGTTTTGTGCGGCCGCATCCTTGACCGCCATGGTCATGGTGCCGCACAGCGCGAGACCGATCATAAACGTGAGCAAGCGTTTCATAGTGTCCTCCTTCAGTTTACGTTTCGGGTCGTTAGACCATTCTTGAGCCAACAGCCGTGTCCATGCCACAACAGGTCCGGCAATGCAACAGGACGCTTCTAGAACGGGTGTTTCGCCAACAGCCGGCGAATGCCTTGGTGGATATTTCCGGCATCCTGCGATAGGAACCTTAGAAGCCCCACGGGTCCGGTGGACAGCCCGGAAACCTTTCGAACTCAACATGGCCAGGAACATTCCGAGGAAGGAACAGCGAGTGGCTCACGTCACCGGCATGCTTGACATCTCCCAACTGGAGGACGCGGTGACCGCGGGCCGGGTGGATACGGTGGTGGTGGCGTTCACCGACCTCTACGGCCGGTTCATGGGCAAGCGCCTGGACGCGGGTTTCTTCCTGGACACGGCGTTGTCGGAGGGAACCCATGCCTGCGACTACCTGCTCACCGTGGACATGGAGATGGAGCCCGTGCAGGGCTACCGGCTGGCCAACTGGAAGCGGGGCTACGGCGATTTCCACTTGGTTCCGGACCTGAGCACGCTGAGATACCTGAGCTGGCAGGAAAAGACCGCCATGGTGATCTGTGACGTCCGGGAAAACGTCTCCCACGAGCTCGTGGCGGAAGCGCCCCGATCGGTGCTCCTGGGGCAACTGCAGCGGGTCCGCACCCAGGGTTTCGAGGCCATGGCGGGTTCCGAGCTGGAGTACTACCTGTTCGAGGATTCGTACCGGCAGGCGGCGGACAAGCACTACCACGCTCTCGCGCCCGCCGGCGGTTACATCGAGGACTACCACGTGCTCCAGGCCTTTCGTGAAGAAGGATTTCACGGCGCCGCGCGGCGTCACCTGCGGGATTCGGGGGTGCCGGTGGAGGGTTCCAAGGGCGAGTGGGGACCGGGCCAGCACGAGCTCAACGTGCGCTACAGCGACGTCCTCACCATGGCCGACCGCCACTGCGTCTACAAGGAATGCCTCAAGGAGGTGGCGGAGCAGATGGGTTTGAGCGTCACCTTCATGGCCAAGTACGCAGCCGAGCTGGCGGGCTCGAGCTGCCACGTCCACCTGAGTCTGTGGCGCGGCGGCGGCAATGCCTTCGCGGGCCCCGGCGGCCCGGGCGCGTTCTCCGACACGTTCCGCTGGTTCCTGGGAGGATGGCTGGAGCACCTCGCCGAGACCATGGTGTTCTACGCGCCCACCGTCAACTCCTACAAGCGCTACCGGGCGGAGTCCTGGGCGCCCACCAGTGTCGCCTGGAGCCACGACAACCGCACCGGCGGATTCCGGGTGGTGGGGCAGGAGGAAGGGAGCCGCATCGAGTGCCGGGTGCCGGGTGCGGATTGCAACCCTTATCTCGTCTATTCCGCGGCCCTGGCGGCGGGCATGGACGGAATCCGGAGCCGGACCGAGCCGCCCGCCGCTTTCGACGGCAACCTGTACGCGGCCGGCGACGTGCCGCAGGTGCCCGGTTCCCTGGCGGAAGCCGTGGAGCTGTTCGAGGCCAGCGAGTTCTGCCGCGACAGCTTCGGCCCCGACGTGGTCGAGCACTACGCCCACTTCTTCCGCACCGAGGAGCGGAAGTACCGGGAAGCGGTCACCGACTGGGAAAGGAAACGCTATTTCGAACGTATATGAGAGATTCGTGGCGCACCCGCCGGCCGGAGGAGACTCGCATGAGCGGCATCGGTGACGAAAAGGGACCGCTCATCGGGCTCACCACCTACGGTCGCGGCCCGAACAACCGGTTCACGCTGCCCGCGGAGTACGTGGACGCCGTGCGCCGCGCCGGCGGGGTCCCGCTGCTGCTGCCGCCGGGGGAAGAGCGCCTGGACGCCATCCTGCCACTGTTGAGCGCGGTGGTGCTCACCGGCGGCGGCGACCTCCACCCCGGCCTCTACGGCGGCAAGCCGCACGAGACCATTTACATGGTGGAGACGGAACGGGACCAGACCGAGCTGGAGTGGGCCCGGCGCCTGTTGGATCTGAGCGTTCCAACGCTGGCCATCTGCCGCGGGGCCCAGCTCCTGAACGTGAGCAGGGGCGGGACCCTCATCGAGCACCTTCCGGACGTCATGGGCGAGGAGGTGATCCATCGCGCGCCGCCCCGGGAGCCGGTGGCCCACCCGGTGCGGGTGCTGGCGAAGTCGCGGCTGGCCGGCGTGCTGGGCGCCACCGATTTCTCGTGCATGTCCTGGCACCATCAGGGCATCCGCCACGTGGCGCCCGGTTTCGAGGTGGTCGCCTATGCCCCGGACGGCACCGTCGAGGGCCTGGAGATGCCGGCGCATCCGTGGCTCTTCGCGGTGCAATGGCATCCCGAGCTGACCGCCGCCGAGGACCCCATCCAGCAGCGCCTGTTCGACGCGCTGGTGGAGGCCGCGTCCGGGCGTTGAGGGACAGCCTCTAGCAGGTTGACCGGGGTCGGCGCCCTTCGACTTCGCTTCGCTACGCTCAGGGCGAACGGTTATGCTCAGGAATCCTGACGAAAACTCCGTTCGCCCTGAGCCCTTCGACAAGCTCAGGACAGGCGTAGCGAACCGAAGTCGAAGGGCGCCAGCTTGAGGTTTTCGACAACCTGCTAAGACCAGCCCCGAGATCGTCATACCCGCGAGAATGCGGGAATCCAGGTGGGGCGGGGGGTGCCGTCGCAGGTACGGTTCGTTTAGTTTCATGCGTCTGAAGGACAAGGTAGCACTGATTACCGGCGGCGCCGGCGGCATCGGCCGGGAGACCGCGCTGCTGTTCGCGCGCGAAGGCGCGCGGCTCGTCATCGCCGACGTCGATGACCGTGGCGGCAAGCGCCTGGCCGCGCGCATCAAGCGCGGCGGCGGCGAGGCGCTGTACTGCCGCGCCGACGTGTCCCGGGACGGCGACTGCGCGGCCATGGTGGAGGCCGCGGAAGCGGCCTTCGGCGGGCTGCACGTGCTCTTCAACAACGCCGGCATCATGCTGGCCGACGACGCCGGCGCGGTGGACACCACCGAAGAGGTCTGGGATGCCACGCTGGCGGTGAACCTCAAGGGAGTGTTCCTGGGCTGCAGGTACGGCATCCCGGCGTTGCGCCGGGCCGGCGGCGGCGCCGTCATCAATACGGCCTCGTTCGTGGCCCTGATGGGAGCGGCCACGCCGCAACTCGCCTACACCGCCAGCAAGGGCGGCGTGGTGGCGCTCACCCGGGAGCTGGCGGTGATCCACGCCCGGGAGAACATTCGGGTGAACGCGCTGTGCCCGGGGCCGTTGCGCACGGAGTTGTTGATGAAGGTGCTGAACACCGCGCGCAAGCGGCAACGGCGGCTGGTGCACATTCCCATGGGGCGTTTCGGCGAGGCACGCGAGATCGCCCGGGCGGCGCTCTACCTGGCGAGTGACGAGTCGTCTTTCGTCACGGGCACGGAGTTCGTAGTGGACGGCGGCATTACCGCGGCTTACGTCACGCCGGAGCGGGTTCGGCCGGGCAAGCGGAAGGGGTGAGAAGGGCATGTCGGCGAAGACCTTGGCAGAACTCCTGGCGGATCGGATCCTGCTGTTCGACGGGGCCATGGGAACGCGAATCCAGGCCCTCGCCCTCGGTGAGGCGGATTTCCGCGGTTCCCGGTTCGCCGGGCACCCGAAGCCCCTGAAGGGCTGCAACGACGTCCTGTGCCTGACCCAGCCCCGCGCCATCGAGAAAATCCACGAGGAATACCTGGAAGCCGGAGCCGACATCGTCGAGACCAATACCTTCAACGCCAATTCAATCTCGCTGGTGGACTACGGCCTCGAGGACCTGGCCTACGACATCAACCAAGCCGCGGGGGCCGCGGCCCGGAAGGCAGTGGACCGGTACAATGCGGCGGACGGCGGCTCGCGGCTCGTGGCCGGGTCCCTGGGGCCCACCAACCGCACCGCCTCCATGTCCCCGGACGTCAACGATCCGGGTTTCCGGGCCGTCACCTTCGACCAGTTGGCGGCGGCGTACTACGACCAGGCCCGGGGCCTCGTGGACGGCGGGGTGGATCTGTTGTTGCCGGAAACCACTTTCGACACCCTGAACCTCAAGGCCTGCCTGTTCGCCATCGGGAAGCTGGCCGAGGAGCGGGGCGCGCGACTCCCGGTGCTGGCCTCGGTCACCATCACGGACCAGAGCGGACGTACGTTGTCTGGGCAGACCCTGGAAGCTTTCCTGACCTCCATCAGCCACGCGGACCTGGCCGGAGTCGGTATCAACTGCGCCTTCGGACCGCACCAGATGACCCCTTTCGTGGAGGAGCTTTCGCGCCTCTCGGAGTTGCCGGTGTTCGCCTATCCCAACGCGGGGCTGCCCAACGAGTTCGGCGGCTACGACATGGGTCCGGACGAGTTGGCGGGTGCGCTGAACGAGTGGGCCCGGGAGGGCTGGCTGAACCTGGTGGGCGGTTGCTGCGGCACCACGCCCGAGCACATCGCGGCGCTCCGGGAAGGGATCAAGGGGCTTCGCCCGAGGAGGGCTCCCGAACCCGACCGCTTCACCCACCTGAGCGGGCTGGAACGGCTGGTGATCCGGCCCGACACCAACTTCATCATGGTCGGCGAGCGCACCAACGTGGCCGGCTCCCGGAAGTTCGCCCGGCTCATCCGCGAGGGCGAGTACGAGGAGGCGGTGGCCATCGCGCGGGAACAGGTGGAAGGCGGCGCCAACATCATCGACATCAACATGGACGAGGGCATGCTGGACTCCGCCGAGGCCATGACCACGTTCCTGAACCACGTGGCGGCGGAACCCGAGATCGTCCGCGTGCCGGTGATGCTCGACAGCTCGAATTTTTCGGTCATCGAGGCCGGCCTCAAGTGCGTCCAGGGCAAGGCGGTGGTGAACTCCATCTCGCTCAAGGAGGGGGAGGAGGAGTTCAGGGAGCATGCCCGCTTGGTGAAGAGCTACGGCGCGGCGGTCATCGTCATGGCCTTCGACGAGGAGAAGCAGGCCACGTCGGTGGAGGAGCGCGTGAAGGTGTGCCGGCGCGCCCACCGGATCCTCACCGAGGAGATCGGCTTCGACGACGCCGACATCATCTTCGACACCAACATCCTCACCGTGGCCACCGGTATCGAGGAGCACGCGGAGTACGCCGTGAACTTCATCGAGGCCGCCCGGCAGCTCAAGGAACTCTTCCCCCGCTGCCACATCTCCGGGGGAGTCAGCAACATCTCGTTCTCCTTCCGCGGCAACGACCGGGTGCGCGAGGCCATGCATTCAGCGTTCCTCTACCACGCAATCCAGGCGGGCATGGACATGGGAATCGTAAACGCCGGCCAGCTCGCCGTCTACGAGGAGATCCCGGACGACCTGCGGGAGCTGGCGGAAGACGTGCTCTTCAACCGGCGGCCGGACGCGACGGAGCGGCTGGTGACTTTCGCGGAACAGGTCAAGGACGCGGGCCCGGTCGCGGTGGAGGAGCAGGCCTGGCGCGAGGAACCGGTGGAGAGCCGGCTTTCCCACGCCCTGGTGAGGGGGATCGCGGACTACATCGACGAGGACGTGGACGAGGCCCTGGAGCAGTACGAGCGCCCCCTCCACATCATCGAGGGGCCGCTCATGGACGGCATGAACGTGGTCGGCGACCTCTTCGGGTCGGGCAAGATGTTCCTGCCCCAGGTGGTCAAGAGCGCCCGCGTGATGAAGCGCGCGGTGGCACGCCTGACTCCGCTCATGGAGGCGGAGAGCGCCGAGACGGGCGGCGGTTTGAAGCGTGCCAAGCTCGTGTTCGCCACCGTCAAGGGCGACGTCCACGACATCGGCAAGAACATCGTCGGCGTGGTGCTGCGCTGCAACAACTACGAGGTCATCGACCTCGGCGTCATGGTGCCGGCGGACCGGGTCCTCGACACCGCGGTGGCGGAGAACGCCGACGCCATCGGCTTGAGCGGCCTCATCACCCCATCCCTGGACGAGATGGTGCACGTGGCCGGCGAGATGGAGCGGCGCGGGTTGAAGCTGCCGCTGCTCATCGGCGGCGCTACCACGAGCAAGCGACACACCGCGGTCAAGATCGCTCCCGCCTATGGCAAGGAAACCGTCCACGTGCTCGACGCCTCCCGGGCGGTGCCGGTGGTGCAGGATCTCATGGACGCCGAGGCCAGGGCTGCCCTGGACGCCGCCAATCGCGTCGAGCAGGAGCGCATGCGGCAGGAGTACGAAAGCCGCGTGGGCACGCGCCTCCTGAGCTATGCGGAGGCGCTGGAGCGGCGCTGCCGGATCGACTGGAGCACCTGCGAGCCGGACGTTCCCAAGTTCACCGGCACCCGGGTGCTGCGGGATTTCCCGCTAGCCGAGCTGGCCCCTTACATCGACTGGTCGCCCTTCTTTCACACCTGGGAGATCCGTGGCCGTTACCCGGAACTGCTGGACGATCCCGTACGCGGCCCTGCCGCCCGTGAGCTGCTGGCCAATGCCCGCGAGTTGCTGGATCGCATCGTGGGAGAGGGACTCCTGACGGCCCGCGGCGTCTACGGCTTCTATCCCGCCAACGCCGACGGCGACGACATCGTGCTCTATACGGACGAGGACCGGACCGCGGAACTGGCGCGTTTCCACACCCTGCGCCAGCAGCGGGAGGGGCGCAAGGGCACGCCCCAGTACGCCCTGGCCGACTTCGTGGCGCCGCGGGACTCCGGCCGCGAGGATTTCATCGGCGCGTTCGCGGTGACCGCCGGCCACGGCACCGACGACCTCGCGAACTGCTTCGAGGCCGACAACGATGAATACAACGCCATCATGACCAAGGCCCTGGCCGATCGCCTGGCCGAGGCCTTCGCCGAGTGTCTGCACGCCCGGGTGCGGCGGGAATGGGGTTACGGCAGGGACGAGGAGCTGAGCAACGACGACCTGATCCGTGAACGCTATCGCGGCATCCGTCCCGCGCCGGGCTACCCCGCGACCCCGGACCACACCGAGAAACCCGTCCTCTTCGAACTCCTGGGCGCCCGCGAGGCCACCGGCATCGAGCTGACGGAAAACTTCGCCATGTGGCCGGCGGCGTCGGTCTGCGGCCTGTACCTCGCCAACCCGGCGTCACGGTACTTCGCCGTGAGTGCCGTCGGCCGCGACCAAGTGGCCGCCTACGCCGAGCGAAAGGGTATGACGGTGGCGGAGGTGGAACGGTGGCTCGGGCCGGTGCTGGGTTACGATTCCGATAGCGAGGATTAGTTGGAAAGAACCCCCTTTCAACTGACAATCGGCTAAAGCGGCTTTCCGATCTCCGCTTCGAGATACTCCAGGGCCTTCCGCGCGGGCAGATAGTCCGGGTCGTGCTGCAGGGCCGCTTCGAAGGAGCGCTTCGCGGCGTGGATATGCCCTTGCATCAGGCGCACATGGCCGAGATTGAAGTGTGCGAACTGATAGCAACAGTAGCGCTTGGCCGCGATCGCCTTCTCGAGCCACGGGACCGCCTCGTCCGGGCGGCCCAGATCGATCAGGTACACGCCGATGTCGTTGTAGGGATTGCCGTAGTCGGGATCGAGCGCGATGGCTTTCTTGCATTCGGCAAGGGCCTCTTCGGTATGCCCGAGCATGCTGAGCGACCAGCCCAGAAAGGTGTGCCCCTCGGCCGTGGGGAGAATCTCGATGGATTCGCGGAAACTGTCGACCGCGGCCCGGTATTGGCCGTTGAGATGCAACAGGTAGCCTTGCTGCCAAAAGGCGTAGGCGCGCATCGGGTCGGGAACTTCCGGAGGCTCGCCTGACTGTCCTTGAGCCGCGGGTGTCAGCGAGAGCGCCACCAGGAACAGCGCCGCCGACAGTGCCATTCTCGAAGATCTTGGTGATCTCATCCAGGTCTCCTCGTCCGAGCCGTCGGCAGGGTTCGACCTGAAGGTTGAGAGCACAGCCCTTCGAAAGGTCGCTACCCTCCGAGAAAGCCTGTCACCAGCGCCGCCGTAGCCTCCGGGTCCTCGGCCTGGGGGCTGTGGCCGGCGCCCTTCACGAGCTTCACGCCGTTGGAGTTGGGGATGCCGTCGGCGTAGGCCTGGCCGTGGGCCAGGGGCACCATGTTGTCGGCCTCACCCCACACCACCAGCGTCGGCGCCGCGATGCGGTGCAGCCGGCTCCGCAGCGAGCGGTTGTAGAAGTAGGGCGGGTTGAAGCCGAACCGGTTGGCGAAGCGTATCATCTGGTAGCGCCGCAGTTCGTCTTCGATGTTGTCGGCCCGGCCGTCGGGGAACAGGGCGTGTCCCGCCGGCGCGTCGTCGCCCGCGAACAGCATGGCGCGCAGCTCGGAGTAGTCGGTGCCGCGCACCGGGTGGGACATCATGAAGACGTCGCCGATGGGCGCGCCGGACACGAACAGGCCCGATGCGTCGATGAGCACGAGCCGGCGTATCTTCTCCGGGTGCCGCGCCGCGAGCTCCGCCGCCATCCAGCCGCCGACGCAGGCGCCCACCAGGTCGAAGCGCTTGAGCCCGAGGGCGTCGATGACTTCCAGGCAGTGGAACACCAGGTCCTCGGCCGACTCCAGGTACTCGATCTCGTCCGACGCCGCGCACCCGGGATGGGCCGGGGCGTAGAGGCGGCAGGATTCCAGGAGCCTCTCGTGGAACGGCATCCAGCCTTCCGTGACCGCGTGCACGTCGGCGAAGCCGTGGAGGTAGAGGGTGGGCTCGCCCGCGCCGTCCTCCAGCACCGTGATGTTTCGGCCGTTGATGTCGAGGGTCCGCACGCTCATGCGACCGCTCCGGCCGCAAGGGTTTCTTCCATCCTCGGGTAGGCCTTGGCGAACACCCGCGCGGAGTCTTCCCGCAGGGCCGGCGCCACCTCGGTGGCGAACAGGCGCTGGCTCTTGAGGGCCAACTCTCCGGGCATGTTGCCGAGATGGAACTGGATCAGCAGGTTGCCGACCTGGGACTTCTCGATGAGGTCCAGGATCTTCCGGTGCACGGTCTCGGGACTTCCCACCACGATGGACTGGGCCTTTTCCAACTCGTCCCAGTCGTTGACGTCCCCCAGCATCGAACGGTCCGGGTCGGAGTGCTTCAGGAACTCCTTCCACGCGGGCGCGGGAATGTAAGGGACGCCGGCGCCGAAAGTGAGCTGGCGGCCTTCCTTGCGCAGGTGCCCCTTGAGGCAGTTGCGCAGGAAGTACCAGACGCCCTCCTCGCACTCCTCCTTGGCCTGGGCGTCGGTTTCGCTCACGTAGGCCGACATCAGGATGCCCATGCGGTACGGCTGGTAGCTGTCGCCGTGCTCCTCCAGCACCTTGGAGAACTGCTCGCGGGCCTTGTAGGTTTCGCCGCCGTGGCTGCGGGAGGACAGGAAATAGCAGTAGCCGCGCTTGGCCACCTCGGTCAGCGTCGACGCGCTCCGGGAGCCGGGGACCCAGATGGGAGGGTGTGGCTTCTGGGTGGGCTTCGGCCACGGGTTGACGTATCGCAACGGATAGTAGTGGCCCTCGTGGTTGAACGGTCCGTCATCGGTCCAGGAGCGAACCACCAGGTCCACGGCTTCCCAGAAGCGTTCCCGCGACGTCACCGACGGGATGTCATAGTTGTAGTTTTCGGGTCCGCCGCCGGGCGCGAACCCGGCGATGATGCGCCCGTTGCTCATGTTGTCGAGCATGGCGTACTCTTCGGCTACCCGGAGCGGGTTGATGTGAAGCGGCAGCAGGTTGCCCAGTACGCAGATCTTGGCCTTGCTGGAGCGCTGTGTGAGCGCCGCCGCGATCAGGTTCGGGGACGGCATGAGCCCGTAGATGTTCTGGTGATGCTCGTTCAGCACCAGGCCGTCGAAGCCCAGCTCGTCGGCGTAGGCGAGCTGGTCGATGTATTCCTGGAACAAACCCTGGGACTTCTCGGAGTCCCACAGGCTGTTGGGAACCGTCACCCAGCCGGTGTCGTACTTCTCGTCGAAGTCCTTGGGCAGGTGGGGATAAGCCATGAAATGCCAACAGAAAAGCTGTACCGGGTGCATGTTCCCTCCCATTGTGAGGCGGTGGCCGGCGGGCTTGCGGAAAACCCGTTAGCCCAGGGTCCGGGAGCTGTCAATCACGTGAAGCTCCGGGCCCTGGCCCTTCTCCTGAGGCGGACTCGCGTCCACCCCAACAGCCAGCCGATGAGCAGGACCCCCGCGCCTGCCAGAAACCACCACAACCGCATGTCCCGCTGGAGGTCGGTGCTTTCCTGCTGGAGCCGACGGAGGTGGCGTTTGTCGCTCTGGTTGTCCTTGTTGAGTTTGTCGTTGGCGGCCATGAGCTGCAGGTTCTCGCCGCGAAGCTGCTCGAGCTCCGCTGCCTGGGCTTCGACCTTGGCGGTCAGATCCTCGATCTGGCGTTCGGGAGGCGGCTCGTCGGTCAGGAAGCTCTTGAGCACGTAGCCCTGCCGGCCGTCCGGAAGCGAGACCTGGTTGTAGTCGCCCTCCTGTCCCAGGACCTCCATGGCGTCGCCGGTCTTCAGCACCGCGATGATCCTGTGCTCGACACTCGGTCCCGTACGCAGCATGAGCTCGCGGTGGCCGCTGACGTAGAACGTCTCCGCATGGGAGAAACCGCCCGACAAGAGCATCCCCAGCACAACCAGGCACACCGGGCGGACCAAGCCGCCTGCTGGAATTCCTCTACGCGGCATCCTTCAGGCAACCCATCTGCGACAACACGGTGCGCGACATGAGGCTGCCGCGTTCACCCAGTTGACCGGAAACCCCGAAGTGGTGCATCCCGGGCACTTCGAGGTAGCTGCAGTCCAGGCTCCGTTCCTTGCAGAGGGCGAAGAAGTCCCTGGACATGCCGATCCAGCCGCGGGTCTCCGCCCCGCCCACCGCCACCACGAACGGGGTCCGGTCGAGCGGAGGGTGCAGCATGGCGCTGACCTCCCGGGCGGTTTCGGGTGTCATGCGGATGTCCTCGTTGGACGAGACGTACATGACGGGGTCCGCATCGTACACTCCGGTGATGGCTACCGCGCCCTTGATGATGTCCTCGGGCAGGCCGTCATCCTCCCAGCGGTGGCTCAAGGCCCTGGCTGTCAGGTGTCCGCCGGCGGAGGAACCCGAGAGGTAGAGCCGGTCGGGGTCGCCGCCGTACTCCGCGATGTGGCGGTAGACCCAGGCGATGCCTTCCCGGGTTTCGCGCATGATGTCGGGAACGGTGACCTGTGGACAGAGGTCGTATTCCAGCAGCACCGTGGTGACCCCCGCTTCGACAAAAGGCTCGCTGATGAAGTTGTAGGCGTCCTTGCTGCCGCCGCGCCAGTACCCGCCGTGGATGTAGACCTGTACGGGTGCGCCGGGCTGCGCGGCCGGGAAGATGTCCAGCAGCATCTGGGGTCCGTCGCCGTAGCGCACGTCGCGGTGATGCTTCAGCTTCGCGCGGGTGGCTTCGCTGAGCTTCTCGCGCTCCTCCGCCAACCGCGGATACTCCGTGACGGTCGTACGCGGATTGAACTGATACTCCATCTCCTCGCGTTTGAAGTCCTTGTATACGGTTTCCGACATTCGAGTTCCTCCCTGGCGCTGTGCCTCCGGCGCCGGTCATTGCCAAACTTCGACGGCACACAGGCGCCGGCTCGAGGGATACCTGGAGTTACCTGGATTCTACTATGCAGTTCTTTCCAACGTGCAGTCCTGTGTACCAGATCCGGTCCCTTGAAGCGAGAAGATTTCCGCGCACCCGGCCGTCCCTTGCTACCGGACCGAACTTGCCGTAAGGAAATGCGGCATGAACATGACGAGCTATGCGGAACGGCGTGAAGCCTTCGCGAAGTCCATGGGCGAAGGGGTGGCCATCATCCCGGCCGCACCCCAGTCGACCCGGTCCAACGACGTGGAGTACCGGTACCGGCAGGACAACGATCTGCTCTACCTGACCGGGTTCCTCGAGCCCAACTGCGTCTGCGTGCTGTCGCCGGGGCATGACTCGGAGCGCTTCATCCTGTTCGTGCAGCCGCGGGATCGTGAGAAGGAGACCTGGACCGGAAAGCGGTACGGCGTGGACGGCGCCCGCGAGGTGTTCGGCGCGGACGCGGCTTATACCATCGACCAGGTCAAGGACATCCTTCCGGCGCATCTGGCTCAAACCGATGCCGTCTACTTCGCCCCGGGCCGGGACGAGCGCATGAACGCCCTGGTCCAGGGGCTGATCGACGGCAGCCGGTCCGGGCGCGCCCGCACCGGCCGGGGCGTCGTGTCACTGGTGGATCCCGCCGCGATCCTTCACGAGATGCGCCTCCACAAGTCAGGCGAGGAGCTGGACCTCATGCGCAAGGCGGTGGCCGCGTCCGCCCGCGCCCACGCGGCGGCCGTGCGGGAGGTCCGCGACGGGAGCTTCGAGTACGAACTGGAGGCGCTGCTGGAGTACCACTTCCGCGCCGCCGGCGGATCGGGCCCGGCCTATCCATCCATCGTCGCGTCCGGCGCCAACGCGACGATCCTCCACTACACGCAGAATGACCGCCGCATGCGCGAAGGCGACCTGGTGCTCATCGACGCGGGCGCGGAGTTCGACGGCTATTGCTCGGACGTGACGCGCACGTTTCCGGTCGGGGCGGGCTACTCGCCGCCCCAGCGGCGCATCTACGAGATCGTCCTCCGGGCGCAGAAGGAAGCCATCGCCGCGGTTCGCCCCGGCGTGTCCATGGAGGACATCCACCGACGGGCCACCGAGGTATTGGTGGATGGCCTGCTCGATATCGGCCTTCTGTCGGGGGAGGCCGGGGAGCTCATCCAGAAGGGCGAGCATGCCCGCTTCTACATGCACCGCACCGGCCACTGGCTCGGCCTGGACGTGCACGACGTGGGGCGTTACCGGGTGGACGGCTCCTCACGTCCGTTGGAGCCCGGAATGGTCCTCACCGTGGAGCCGGGCCTCTACGTCGCCGAGGAACTGGAGGACGTGAGCGCGGAATATCGCGGCATCGGCGTCCGCATCGAGGACGACGTCCTGGTGACCGAAGCCGGGCACGAGGTCCTGTCCGCCGCTATCCTCAAGGAAGTCGACGATATCGAAGCCATCCGCGGGGAAGCGCTCGCCGGCCTGACGGACTGACCGGGACCGGCCCGGGCAAAGGGGGAGCGTCTCCGTTTTAAACAAGACACTACCGGAAAACGCGCTTCCGGACGCAGCGGCGGTGTTCCCGCTCACTCGCAGCCGAGGCAGCGTATGGTCTCGAAGATGACCTTTTCGTCGCCCGCCGTGCGGGCGTGGTCCAGCACGATGCGGAGGGCTTTGGATGTGTCGGGGAGCTGATACTTGGCGGCCATGGTATCCAGCCATTCCTGTTGCACCTGTTCGATCTCCAGGCTCGCGTTGATCTTGTTTTTCATTCGATGCTCCTTCCTTCTCTCCTGGCGGTTGGGAAGACTCCGATCCATTGTGTCAGCGCCCTTCGACTTCGCTTCGCTCAGGGCGAACGGTTAGGGGGTCTGACCAAAACCCTGTTCGCCCTGAGCCCTTCGACAGGCTCAGGACAGGCGTAGCGAAGCGAAGTCGAAGGGCGCCATCCATTTTTCACCAGCGGGTCGCCCAACGGCCGAGCTCTTCGGCCAGCGCCATGCCGGGCTCGTCGCGCCAGTCGCGGCAAAGACCGGCAAGAGAGGGCTTGAGGGCGGGCAGCGGGTCGGCCGCCGGCGTCAGGAACCCGGCTTCCACTCGCAGCCAGTCCAGCAGTTGATCGAGGTCGGCGAACCTCCCGCTCGCCACGGCTTCCCGCAGGCGCGGCACCGTCTCGGCGGCGAAGCGCTGCTTGTCCTCCAGGTCGATGATGTCCGGAAGCAGTAGCGCGGCTTCGTCCAGCGAGACTTCGATGCACGCGAGCAAATCGTTGTAAAGGGACCGCGCCAGCCGGTCCGCCTTGCCCCGTACCTGTTCAAGCAGGTCGGTTCCGGCGGCGTCAAGGGGTTCGGCGTCCGGCAGCATCTGGCAGTACAGCTTGAGCTTGGGCTCGGTGCCGGAGGGCCGGACGGTGACGACGAAGTGGTCGGTGTGGGCCTGCAGCACGTTCCGTGGCAGCCGATCGGTTTCGCTGGCAATGGGGCCGAAGCGCCCGGGGTCCCAGTAGTCGACGAAACGGCGCACCGCCTGCCCGGCAAGTTCCCCGGGAGGCGCTTGCCGGAGGCTGGCCATGATCCGGTCTTTCTTCAGGGTCCCTTCCGCTCCGCCCAGGGTGATGCTGCGGTTGACGTTGTCGTAGCTTCCCAGCTCCCGGAGCATGTCGACGTAGTAGTCCAGCATGGTCCGGTCCTCCTCCAACAGCCGCTGGTAAAGGGCCGCCAGGAACATGCAGGCGGGGGTGGCGTCCTTGTCCCGGATGCCCGGCGCCATGACCACGCCGTGGCTCTCTTCGGCGGCGAGCACGAGGTCCCGCGGCGAGCAGGCGATGTCCCTGTAACGGCCGTACCGCTCCAGGGTCTTGAGCACGTCCGCCACGTACTTGAACCCCACCAGCAGGTCGTCGATCAGCCACGAGTCGCCGGCCTCGGACGCGATGCGCCCCAGCAGCCTGGTGGTCACCAGGGTCTCCATCACCAGGCCTCGCCGTTGCGGGCCGTGGGGGTCGAGCATGAGATGGTGGCCCAGGATGGCGGCGATCTGGTTGCCGTCGAAGTGGTACCAGGAGCCGTCGGGCAGGCGGGCTTCCATGCCGATACGGTCGGCGTCGGGGTCGCTCGACAGCACGATGCCGGTGCCGTGGCGGCCGGCGAACGCCCGGGCCGGCGCGGTGGCGTGAGGCACTTCCGGGTTGGGGGCCCTGAAGGGAATCGCCGCAAAGCTGCCGTCCAGGCCCTGGTCGGGCGGGATCAGCAAGGAAAAGCCGAGCCGCTCCAGCACCGGCTGGACCGTGTTCACCCCGCAGCCGCACAGCGGCGTGTAGCCGATCGGCGTGTCCGCTCTGGGAGGATAGAGGCTGGCGTAAAGCTCGACGTAGGTATCGACATAGGCGGCGTGCAGGTCCGGCGGCAACGGCCGGATCATCCCCGACCGAAGGCCCTGCTCGAACGGGACGGTCCGCACCTCCGTGGCCCGCTCCATGGTGTCCACCAGCCGCTGGTCCTCCGGCGCAACCGGCTGACTGCCGTAGGCGTCGTACACCTTGATGCCGTTGTCGTCCGGCGGGTTGTGGGATGCCGACAGGTTGACGCCGCCGCCGGCGCCCAACTGAACGATGAAGAACGACAGCTCGGGCGTGCTGGTGACGGCCCGGTCGTCGCCGGGGTGCGCGAGGTAGGCGACGATGCCGTTGGCGGCGTAGATCTCGCACGCCAGCTTCGCCAGTACCCGGGAGGACATGCCCAGCAGAGGATGCCGAGGACCCAGGAACGTGTACGCCCCGGCGTTGTCCGTAAACACGCGTACATCGTTGGCCACCACCGCGCTCAGGTCCGTGCCGGGGTCGCGGCCGGTGGCGCCGGGGTTGCCGGAGGAACCTTCGCGCAGGTAGTTGCAATGCCCCTGGACGGTCATGGCGACAGTAGCGGGGTTCATCCGGTTGGGGCCGTAGCCCACCGGACCGCGCCGGCCGCCGGTTCCGAACGGCAGCACTTGGCGGAAGGCGTCGAACACCAGCGCCAGGTGCTCCGGGTCCAGGTGGCGGTCGAGGATCTCGGGCGCGGCGTAGGGAATCTCGCCGCCCAACCAGCGCGGCAAGCGCCGGGCCGCCGCATGGCCGGCCTCGCCGTAGCGCTCTTCCAGCAGCGCGGCCATCCGTTCCAGTCGCCCGGGGCCTGTCATGGCATGTAGTCCAGGTTCGGGATGGCGTCCTTCGACTTCGCTCCGCTGCCGCTCCGCAAAGCCTGTCCCGAGCTTGTCGAAGGGCTCAGGACGAACCGGAGGCTGCCCTCCCGGGCCGTTCGTCCTGAGCGCAGCGAAGCGAAGTCGAAGGACATTCCAGCAGATTGCCGCAATGGGCCGGACAAAAAAAGGGCGGCCGTGAAGGCCGCCCCTTGAGGTCGATGCGGGTTACCGGCCGGTGCGGGCCAGCGAGTGGACCCAGCCGTGCATGCGGGACTTCGCGTTGGCGATGTCCTTGTCGCTGAAGAAGTTCTTGAGGTCCACCTTCTCCACCGCGTAGACCGGGCGCAGGAAGTCGCTCTCGTAGCCGAACGGCACGGTGGCGTCGATGCCCATGCCGCCCTCGAACACGGTGTTGGAGGCGGTCCACTGGCGGTCGCCGGCGGTCATGCGCTCAGCCGGCATGAAGGTCTGGCCGCGCCCGCCCGGGATCGGGTTCAGGATGTCGGTCTTGGGGTTCACCCGGGTGGTGAGGCACCACATGATGTCGTCCATGTCGTAGATGTCGGTGTCCTCGCTGGCGGCCACCACCAGGCGCGAGCCCTGGGAGGTGGACAGGATGGCCGACATGAAGTTCCGCTGCCAGCCTTCCTCGATGCGGTTGCGCTTCTTCACCTGGATGATGGCGCCCCCCCAGTCGGTCATGCAGTAGGGGATGTTGACATCCTGGATGATGCCGGGCTGCATGCGCTCGCACAGGAGGTACATGCAGGCCTCGCGCACGGTGGTGTCGATGTTGTGGTCGTCCAGGGTGTGGACGCCCAGCGGGAAGATGATGGGCTTGCCCTCGCGCTTCCGCGTGGTCACCGCGGTGACGTGGAAGGTGGGCGCCTTGTATGCTTTGCCCATGTAGCCGGCCCATTCCGGGTGGAAGTGAAAGCGGCCCTGGATGTCCGCTTCCTCCGACTCCGCGGTCTCGTAGCGCCGGTCCCGCGGGTTCACGTAGCCTTCCAGCACCACCTCGCAGTCGGCCAGCGCCAGCGCGTCCACGGTCTTGGCCTTGACCACCCGCACCGGCGACCCCTGCACCGCGCCGGCCACGCCCAGCTCGTCGCAGCCCTGGGGCAGCACCACGTAGTCGAAGCCGGCCCCCGCCAAAAGCGTGCAGGAAGGCGGAACGCCGAAGCACATGGTGATGGGAACGGGCTTGTCTTCCTTGTAGTACTTGGACACCACCTGCCACATGTGGGAGCCGGGGGAGATCTGGAAGGTGGCGACGTTGCCCCAGCGGAAGTTCATGCGGTTGTAGCCCAGGTCGGTGCCGCCGTCGAAATGTTCGCCGGAGATGAGCCGGTTGCCCGAGCCCACCGTCAGCTCCGGCTCGTACTCGGTGTGGCGGACGGGCAGCATGTACTCGTTGACGTCCTTGGGGTCCTTGATGATCTCCTCGTGGACCGGCGCCTCCTCCGAGCTCACTTCCACCGGCGGGATCTGGTTCTTGATGGCGTCCGCGAGCTTGCGGGTGCGGTCGGTGTGGCTCTCCCAGCCGAACATCTTGTTGATCACGCCCATGTCGCCGAACAGGTTCGTCACCGCCCGGTGATACGGCTTGCCCTTGACGTTGTTGAACAGGATCGGGCAACCGCCGTCGAGGTTCTTCTGGATCGCGATGATCTCCAGGTCGGGATCGACCTCCTTGTCGGTCTCGATCAGGTCGCCTTCGGCCTTGAGCCACTCCAGCGTGTTGCGAAGATCGTGGATCTGTTCGGCCGCGGGCCCCAGTTTCTTTGCTGCTTTCGCCATTTCCTACTCCTCTTGTGTGATTTACGGTTGATACGCTCGCGTGATGGTTACCGCCGGTCGTCATCGTGGCTTGCCGATGACAGAAAACGCTTCCTCAACGCTGCAAAGGAACTCGTCAGATGGGGTAATGCACTCACGAGCGGAGTCGGTAAACAGTAGCCAATGGAGAGGGCGCTGTCAACCTTCGGACGTCTCCTTTGATCTTCACCCCGGGTCGGGCTGTAGCCGCCGCCTCCAGGTCAGGGCGCCCCGGATGCTCGCGTAGACCATCGCGAGGCACACGAGTTCCAGGAACCACGCGTACTGATACGAGCCCGTGAGGTCGTAGGCGAAACCGCCGAACCACGTCCCGAGGGCCGCCCCGAGGCCGAAGGTGATCTCCAGGAGTCCGACGATCATGGCGACGTTCCGGCCCCAGAAGATGTCCGCGATGGTGGAGGCGTAGACCGGGTTGCTGGCGCTGTGGCCCAGCCCGTAGAGGAGAGCGAATGCCACGGACCACCAGCCCGGCGTCTCGGAGCTCAGGACCATGAGGAGGCCGACGCCGGCCAGCCCCATGAGGGTGGCCAGCCGCAAGGCGCGTTCCCGGCCGATGCGGTCCGAGGCAAGGCCCCAGACGGCCGTGCCGGGAATCCGCGCCACCCCCACCAGGCCGAAGGTCGAGGCCGCGGCGAGCTTGCCCAGGCCGGCATGGATCAGGTGGGCGACGGCGTGGGTGTACACCAGCGCGATGCCGGTGCCGACGGCAAGGTGGCCCACGGCGATGGACCAGAACGGAAACGAGGAGAGGGTCTGCCTGAGCGTCCAGTCCCGGTGGCCGGCGGGTCTCGCCGAAACCGGCGTGCCGGCCGTCGCGTCCCGGTCCGGCGCGTCGATGGAGTCGCCGTCCGGGAGCTGGCCGATGTCCTCGGGCCGGCGCCGCTGGAGCAGCGCGTTGAGCGGCACGTGGGTCAGCAGAATGGCCGCTCCCAACAGCAGCATGGCGCCGCGCCAGCCGTAGCCCGTGATGAGGAGCTGCACTCCGGGCACGATGACGATGCCGACGCCCAGTCCCATGGCGGCGACCCCGATGGCGGTGGCCCGGCGCCTGCGGAACCAGTGGGCCAGCACGGCGGTGGTGCCGACGAAGTCGATGCAGCCGATGCCGAATCCCGCCAGCAAGCCGTAGCAGAGGTAGAACTGCCACAGGGATTGACTGCCGGACGCCAGCGCCAGCCCGGCGCCGACAAGGCCCAGCCCCAGGGGCATGACGATGCGCGGCCCGAGACGGTCGAAGGCCCAACCCGCCACCGGCGCCATGGCGCTGTAGACGACGCCGTTCACCGAGGCGATGGTGGCGGTGGTGGCGCGGGACCAGCGGAACGCCTCCAACAGCGCGACGTTGAACACGCTGAAGCCGGCCATCAGACCCCCCACCACCACCAGGTTGAGGAAGCACAGGGCGACGATGACGTATCCGTAGAATACCGGGCGGCGTGGCATGGGATCCGCGGTGAATGAACCAGACGGGACACCAGGGTTGCAGGGTGGTCGCGCGAGCCTCCGGCTCACCGCGTCGCGGGCTCAAACCGTCGCTTCCACGTGATGGTGGCCTGGATGCTCACGTAGGCCAGCGTATACGACAACAACGCCAGCAACCAGGCGTACCGGTACGAGCCCGTGGCATCGAACGCGAAACCGCCGAACCAGGGTCCAATCGTGACGCCGATACCGTAAAAGACTTCCAGGAACCCGATGATGGTCGCGACGCGCGTTCCCCAGAAAACATCCGTGAGGGTGGCCCCGAAGGTGGCGTTGGCGGCGCTGTGGCCCACCCCGTAGCAGATGGCGAACGCCACCAACCACCATCCGGGAGACCCGGCGTCCGAGAACATGAACAGTCCGATGCCGCCGAGGGCCATGACGGTGGCGATGGCATAGGCCCGGTCACGACCCAGACGGTCGGAGGCGACACCCCACAAGGCCGTTCCGGGAATCCGCGCCACCCCCACCAGGCCGAAGACCGTGGCGGCGGCGAGCCTGTCCAGGCCCGCGTGCACCAGGTGGGCGACGGCATGGGTGTTCATGAGCGACAGTCCGATGCCGCCCGTCAGGTGGCCCATGGCCATGGACCAGAAAGGGAACGAGCAAAACGCCTTGGCCGGCGTCCAGTCGTTCCGGGTCGACTCGGGTGGGGCGGGGTTCGAAGCCGACGGGGTCGCCGACGGCGGCGCGGCCTCGGCGGATGCGGTGTCCGGAGCCACGGCATCGAACGGGTCGCCGTCCGGGAGTTGTCCGATATCCTCGGGACGGCGCCGCTGCAGCAGCGCGTTCAGCGGCACCTGCGACGCCAGGATGGCGATGCCCAGCAACACCATCGCGGCGCGCCAGCCGTAGCGAGTCACCAGGAACTGCACGCCGGGAACGAGCAGGAAGCCCACGCCCATGCCCATGGCGGCGAAGCCGATGGCGGTGGCCCGGCGCCGGCGGAACCAGTGGGAGAGCAGGGCGACGGTGCCGACGAAGTCGAGGCAGACGAGTCCGAGGCCCACCAACAGGCCGTACCAGAGGTAGAACTGCCACGGCGACGAGCTTCCCCCCGACAGCACGAGCCCGGCGCCCATCAGGAACCCGCCGAGGGGCATGACCACGCGCGGCCCCAACCGGTCGTAGATCCATCCCACCAGCGGCGACAGGACGGTGTACGCGACGCCGTTCACGGAGGCGATGGCGGCGGTGGTGGCGCGAGACCATCGGAACGCCTCCAGCAGGGCCACGTTGAACACGCTGAAGCCGGCCATGAGACCGCCCACCAGCACCAGATTCAGGAAGCAAAGGGCGACGATGACGGTGCCGTAGAAGAAGGGGCGTTTGGCGTCCTGTCTCACTGCGTCTCGTGGCGGGAGCGCCGCTTCCAAGCCATGCACACCTGGACACTCAGGTAGGCTACCGTGAAAGAGACGAGCCCCAGGAACCAGGCGTACTGGTAGGAGCCGGTCACGTCGAACGCGTAGCCCCCGAACCACGATCCGAGCGCCACTCCGATGCCGAAGGTGACCTCCAGCCAACCGAGGATCTTGCCGACGTTTCGGCCGCCGAAGATGTCCGTGATGGTGGCGCCGAAGGTGGGGTTGCCGGAGCTGTGGCCGATGCCGTAGAGGATGGCGAAGGCCACGAACCACCATGCTGCCGCGTCCGCGCTCAGGGCCATGAGCACCCCGATCCCGCCAAGGGTGAAAAGGGTGCCGAGGCGGTAGGCGCGGTCGCGTCCCACGCGGTCCGAGACGAATCCCCAGATGGCCGTGCTCGGAATCCGCGCCACCCCCACCAGGCTGAAGGCGTTGGCGGCCACCTGTTTCGCCAATCCGACGTGAACCAGATGAGCGACCGCGTAGGTGTACATGAGGGCGAGGCCGGTGCCGAGCCCCAGGTGGCCCACGGCAATGGACCAGAACGGGAACGAGCGAAACGCTTCCGCGAGCGTCCAGTCCCGCGCCGGTACGGGCCTCGCGGCAGCGGGTTCCGTCGCCACCGGGGCAGGGTCCGCGGCGCCCGGCGAATCGCCGTCCGGCAGTTGTCCGATATCCTCGGGCCGGCGCCTCTGGAACACGGCGTTCAGAGGCACGATGGTTGCCAGGACCACGATCCCCAGCAGCGCCATGGCCACGCGCCAGCCGTACCGGGTGATCAGGACCTGCACCAGAGGTACGATCAGGATGCCGAAGCCCAGTCCCATGGTGGACAGGCCGAGGGCCATTCCCCGCCGCCGGCGGAACCAGTGGGACAACAGGGCGGTGTTGCTGACGAAGCCGATGCAGCCGATGCCGAGTCCCACCAGCAGGCCGTACGCGAGGTAGAAGTGCCAGAGCGACGTGCCGGCCCCCGCCAGCAGCAGCCCGCAGCCGATGAGGAAGGCTCCGCAAGGCATGAGGATGCGCGGCCCCAGCCGGTCGTAGGCCCAGCCCACCAGCGGCGAGGAGGCGCTGTAGAAAAAGCCGTTCACCGAGGCGATGGAACCCGTGGCGGCACGAGACCAGCCGAACGTTTCCACCAACGCGATGTAGAAGACGCTGTACGAGGCCAGGATCCCCCGCATCAGCACCATGTTCAGGAAACAGAGGGCGACGATGACGTAGCCGTAGAAGAAAGGGCGGCGGCGCATGGGTACGGGTCTAGAGGTGCGGCAGGGTCTCCTCGGCGAACCGCTGCATCTGCTCCAGCCGGTCGGGCCAGCGCGGCACCATGAACTGGAGCGCCAGGTGCTCGACACCCGCCGAACGGTAGCGGGCGATGGCGTCCACGAGCTGGTCGGGCGTGCCCGCCAGGCGGTCGGGCTCCTGCGGGACAGGGTCACGGGTCACTTCGATGGGGAGGCAGCAGTTGAGCCGCAGGCTGTCCGGTGAACGCCCGGCTTGTTCGGCGCAGCGCCGGGCGTTGTCGAACCGGGCGGCCAACTCTCCGGGCTCGACGCGCACGAAGTAGGGAAACCACGCGTCGCCGTAGCGCCCGGCCCGCCGCTGAGCCCGGCGGCCCTCGCCGCCGATCCACACCGGGATGCCTTCCGGGCGGCGGGGCTTGGGCAGGAAGGCGACGTCATCAAACTCGTAGAACTCGCCGGAGAAGCTCGCGTGCTCGGCGCTCCAGAGCTCCCTCAGGATCTCGAGTTGCTCGTCGGTCCTGCGCCCCCGGTCCTCGAAGGGCGCCTGCAGCGCCCGGAACTCCTCTTCCATCCACCCGACGCCGACGCCGAGGATGAACCGGCCCCCGGACAAATGGTCCAGGGTCACGGCGATCTTGGCCCATACCAGGGGTTGGCGGTAAGGCAGCACCAGCACGCTGATGCCCAGTTCGACGCGGCTCGTGCAGGCGGCCAGGAACGTCAGGCAGGTCAGGGAATCGAGAAAGGGTCGGTCCGCCGGCACGATGAACGCCCCGTCCTTGCCGTAGGGGTAGGGGGTGTCGATGCGCCAGGGGATGATGATGCGGTCCGCCGCCCAGATGGAGTCGAAGCCCCAGTCTTCGGCGCTCCGGGCTGCCTGACGCAGGGTCTCGGGGGTGGCGGCGCGTCCTGAGATGGGCAGGAAAACTCCGGTTTTCGTGGCGTGGCTCCGTTCGAAGGGGATGGGGTCCGTGTGTGAGGTAGTAGCCGAACGCGGGCGGCAGTGTCAATCCGGCCGAGGTTGACGGGTTGGTGCAAAGGGGCTATGGCTTGCTACGTCACGGCGGCGGCCGCGTTTCGCGGTCCATGACGTCTCACGAACGAACCACACCTACCGAGGGGAGAACACCACTTATGGCAAAAGGCGGCAGAACGGAGAAGAAGCAGGCGGAATACGGCTCGGACGTCGTCGTCGACATGCTGAAGGCCTTCGATATCGAATATACCGCTTTCAATCCCGGCGCCAGCTTCCGGGGCATTCACGACTCCATCGTCAACTACGGCGGCAACCACCACCCGGAGGTGATCTTCTGCTGCCACGAGGAGATCTCGGTGGCCATCTCCCACGGCTACGCCAAGGCCACGGGCAAGCCCATGGTGGCGATCCTGCACGACGTGGTGGGACTTCAACACGGCAGCATGGGGATCTTCAACGCCTGGTGCGACCGGGTGCCGGTGATCTGCCTGGGCGGCACCGGCCCGGTGGACACCAAGATCCGCCGCCCCTGGATCGACTGGATCCATACCGCGCTGACGCAGGGCAACCAGGTGCGGGATTACACCAAGTGGGACGACCAGCCTGCCACGCTCGAAAGCATTCCCGAGTCCTTCATCCGCGGCTACCGCCTTGCGGTCACAGAGCCCACCGCGCCGGTCTACATCAACTACGACGCCGGCCTCCAGGAGATGGAGGTGGCGAAACAGATCGAGATACCGGACGTCAGCCGGTTCGCGCCCCAGGCGCCGGTGCAGGGGAACCCGGACGCCATGCGCCGGGCCGCCGAGCTGCTGGTGGGGGCCAAGGCGCCCCTGATCATCGCGGACTTCATGGGACGCAAGCCCGCCGCGGTGGCGGCCCTGGCCGAGCTGGCCGAGCTGCTGTCGATCCCGGTCATCGACAAGGGCAACCGCCACAACATCGCCAACACCCACCCGCTGGACGTGACCAACGTCTCCGGCGACTTCGTGAAGAAGGCCGACGTGGTGCTGGCGCTGGACGTGCAGGACCTCTACGGCTCACTGACCACGGTGGACCGCACCACCCGGGAGATGGGCTACGTCATCCAGCCGGGAACGAAGATCATCCACATCAACCTGAACGACATGCTGGTGCATAGCTGGGCCACCGACGTGCAGCCGCTGCAGGCGGTGGACGTTCCCATCAGCGCCGACACCGCCATCGCCCTGCCCGAGCTGACCCGCCTGTGCCGGGAGCTGATGGGCTCGGACAAGTCGGCCGTCGAGGCCCGGGCCAAGGAAGTGAAGGCGGTGCACGACGCCGCCCGCGCCCGCTGGCAGGAGGAGGCGCGGCAGACGCTGACCCAAAACGAGATCACCACCGCCTGCCTCGGCTACGAGCTCGGCGAGGTGATCAAGAACGACGACTGGGTGCTGGCCAACGGCAGCGCAAACGGCTGGGCGAGGAAGCTTTGGGACTGGACCAAGCCGGGCCAGTACCTGGGGCGGAGCGGCGGCGCCGGCGTGGGCTACGGCATGAGCGCGGCCATCGGCGTGGCGCTGGGCCACATGGGAACCGACAAGTTCTGCGTCGACATCCAGTCGGACGGCGACCTGCTGATGACCTCCAGCGCGCTCTGGACCGCGGCGCATCACAAGATCCCGCTGCTGATCGTCATCCACAACAACCAGTCCTTCTACAACTCGGAAGAGCACGGCATCAAGCTGGCCGAGTTCCGCAACCGCCCCGTGGAGAACGCCGGCATCGGCACCCACGTGAGCGATCCGCTGGTGGACTACGCCAAGATGGCCCAGTGCTTCGGGGTGTGGGGCGAGGGCCCCATCACCCGGCCGGCCGACCTGGGGCCCGCGCTGCAGCGGGCCTACAAGGTGGTCAAGGAGCAGCGGCTTCCGGCCGTGGTGGACGTGGTTTCCGAGCCGCGCTGAGCGGGGCCAGCAGAGGCGCGAAGGAGGGGGGCGCGGCATCTTCTTCCGGGAGGGGGACATGGACGAGAGCGAGCAGTACCGGGCCTTTGCCGAGGCGGTATCCGGACCGGACATGGACCTCGCCCGGGCGGCCTTGGCCATCGCGCTCCCCGAGTATCCGGAGCTCGATGTCGAGGAATACCTGAGCCGCCTGGAGCGGTTGGCGGAGAGCGTGAGGGAGGCGGCCGGCGGTGCCGGGGACGCTTACCGGCGTCTGGCGTGCATGGAGTATGTCCTGTTCAAGCAGCGGGGCTTCAAGGGTAACGCCGAAGACTACTACGACCCCGAGAACAGCTTCCTCAACCGGGTGATGGACCGCGGGACCGGGATTCCCATCACCCTGTCGGTGCTCTACATGGAGGTGGCCCGCAGGGTAGGTCTCGAGGTCCGGGGGGTCGGCTTCCCCGGCCATTTCCTGGTGAAGACGGAGTGCGACGGGGAGGAGGTCTTCGTGGATCCCTTCCACGGCGGCAACATCTTGTCGCACTCGGAGCTTCAAGAGCTGCTGGACGGGATGTACGGGGGCCGCCTGGAGGTTCAGCCGGAATATCTCTCGGCCGTGTCCAACCGGCAGATCGTTCAGCGAATGCTGAACAACATCAAGCTCATCTACGCCAATCGCCAGGATTTGCAGCGGTGCCTGCGGGTCGTGGAGAGACTCGTGATCCTGAATCCGGACGACCCCGAGCCGTTGCGCGAGCGCGGCTTGCTGCGGGAGCGCTTACGCCTTCTTACTGAAAGGCCTTGACGTAGGCCCGCTGCACCCGTTCCACCCGGCTCGTGTAGAGCAGGCCGATGCGGGCGAAGGCTTCCAGCGCGGCGCCGTCGCCCTGGTCCATGGGAAAGTGGACCACCTTGCGGAACCGCTTGATTTCCTTCTGGGACTCCTCGGTGAGGTTCTCCACCGCCTGCTGCAACTCCTCGCGCCCCTTCAGCACCTTGTTGAGGATGGGAAGCACCAGCACGTCCGCCCTGTCCTGGATGCGTGACAGGGCCGCGCTCGCCACCGGCACGACATCGATGCCGAGGTCGGACAGGAAGTTGCTCAAACGCTGGCCCACCTGGTCCTTCAGGAACGCTTCCGGCACCGCCACGGCGTTGCGCAGCCGCCGCCGCATCCACCGCAGCGGCGTGGCGCCGGGGTAGACCTCGCGTCTCAGCTTTCTCAGGTATTCCTTGCTCAGCTCGCCCCAGGTCTGCTCCGTCTCGGTGCTCTCCACGAAAGGCGCGGCGGCCACGGTCTCGGGGTCGCCGTGGGTCTTGTCCACGTAGTCGTGGAAGTGCTTCTCGGAGATCATGTAGCTGATGGCGTAGTCCAGCTTCTCGAAGTTGGGGCGGGGCCACATGACCTGCCGCAGGGTCTTGAGGAAGAAACGGCGCCGGGCCCGGTCGGTGGTGAAGACGTAGTGCCGGATCGCCTTGGCCACGATGCCGAGGATCTCGCGGTCCACTCTTCCGCGGCCGCGGCGAGTATATTCGGGCCGGAACGCCTGGACCCCGGTGGCCAGCCGCGCGCCGTAGTTCTCGTACTTGTAGAGGCTGCGGATCAGCCAGTTGTAGCCCTGCTGCACCTCTTCGATGCTCATCAGTTTGGGAACGAAGTTCAGGTCGGCCGAGCCGTGCCCCATCATCTGCGCGGAGTCGTAGGGGATCAGCCGGCCTTCCTTCTCCATGCGCTCGTAGAGCGGCGTCTTCTCGATGGCCGTCAGCACGCCGCTGGTGGTAAAGGCGATGCCGGCCTCCTGCAGGAACTCGAACTGCTCCCGGAAGATGTCCTTGTCGTCGTTGTCGAAGCCGACGATCATGCCCGCGAGGATCGCCATGTTGTGGGACTGGATCTTGCGGATGCTGTCCATCAGCGGGCTGGTGGTGTTCTGCCGCTTCTGGGTCTCGTTGAGGCTCGCCACCCGCGGCGACTCGATGCCCAGGAACATGCTGGTGAAGTTGGCGTCGTGCAGCAACTGGAGCAGCCTGGGCTTCTCCGCCACGTTGATGGTCATCTCGCCGGAGAAGTTGATGGGGTACTTGTTGGCGCGGCCGAATTCCGCCACCGCGGTGAGCAACTCCTCGGCGTAGCGCATGTTGCCGATGAGGTTGGCGTCGGAGAAGCTGATGTGGATTCCGCCGACGGACCGCACGGCTTCGATCTCCTCGATCACGTGGTCCACGCTCTTGGTGCGCGGCACCCGCCCGTCGGTGATGATGATGTCGCAGAACTCGCACTTGAAGGGACAGCCCCGGGTGGTCTGCAGGAAGTAGTAGAGGTAGTCGTCACGCGACGCCAGATCCACCCGCGGCACCGGCGAGAGCGTGATGTCGACGTTGCCTTCCTGCTTGTAGACGGCCTGATGGCTGCCCGACCGCAGGTCGTCGCAGAACCGCGGCCAGGTGAGTTCCACCTCGCCGTCGAAGACCACGTCGAACGGGCCGTCGGTGAAGCGCTCGGGACACAGCGAAGGGTACGGCCCTCCCACCACCACCATCTTGCCGCGCTTGCGGAACGCCTCCGCGATGTGGCGCGCCCGGCCGTACTGGATGTTCCAGCAGGCGATGGCCACGACGTCGGCGTCGGTGTCGAACTTGAGCGGCCGGACGTTCTCGTCCTGGAGCTCGACGTCGAAGTCCGGCGGCGTCAGCGCGGCCACGGTCAGCAGGCCCAGCGGGGTCTGCGCGCACCGCTGCGGCAGGATGTCGGTAATGCCGGTCAGGCGCCACAGCGAGTTCGGGAAACGCGGGTTGATGAACAGGATCTTCATGGCGTGCAACTCCCAGTCGGGTCGATGTCCCTTACGACGCCCGTTGGTTTTCCTTTTTGTCCCTGGGATGGTTTAGTGATAACCTGCCGGGTAGGTCGTCGATACCGACAATAACCCGTATTCACGCCACGTTAACAGCCGTCCGATGGCGCTGTCAAGATGGTTTTTCCCGATCTCCGCTGAACGCCGTCGATGCCCATGATTCAGCTCCACAAGGTCTCCAGGCTCTACCCGCCGGACTATACCGGGGTGAAGGAGATCACGTTCCAGGTGGAGGAGGGCGAATTCCTGTTTCTGTGCGGCCCGAGCGGCGCCGGCAAGACCACCCTGTTGCGGCTGCTGTTCCGGTCGGAACAGCCCACCGAGGGCCAGATCGTCGTGCGTGGGCGCAATATCACCCGCTTGAGGGGCCAGGCCCTGGCAGCATTTCGGCGCAGCCTGGGCCTGGTCTTCCAGGACTTCAAGCTGATCCCGCGCATGAGCGCGCTGGAAAACGTCGCGCTGGCGGCCGACGTCACCGGTGCTTCCTGGCGCGAGAGCCGGCGCAGGGCGTTCCGGCTGCTGGCGGAGCTCGGGCTGAAGGACAAGTACGCCGTCCTGCCGCCGGCCCTTTCCGGCGGCGAACAGCAACGGGTGGCCATCGCCCGGGCGCTGGTCAACGACCCCGAGCTGGTGCTGGCGGACGAGCCCACCGGCAACCTCGATCCGGAAATGGCCGAGGAGACCATGCGGCTGTTCGCGCGGATCCACCGGCGGGGCACCACCGTGCTGGTGGCCACCCACGATCCCCGCTTCCTGCGGCGTTTCGACGGGCGTGTCCTGATGATGCGCCAGGGACGTCTGGCCGGCATTCACGATACGGCACGGGCGGCTTCCGCGCCATGAGGTGGGCCTTCGTCCTGTTCGTGGCCGGACGGGTGGCCGGGAGCCTGAAGGATCTCTTCTGGACCCACCTGCTGACGGCCGGGATCATGGCCATGACGCTGTCGGTGTTCGGCGGATTCCTGATCGTCCAGGGAAACGTCGGCCGGCTGGTGAAGGGCTGGAGCGCAGAGGTCCAGGTCTTCGCCTACCTGAAGGACGGCGTCGACGCGGCGGCGGCGGAAGCCATGCGCGCGCGGGTGGCGGCCTACCCGGAGGTGCGCGGGGTGAGCTACGTCTCCAAGGAGCGCGCGTGGGAGGGGTTCAAGAAGACCCTGGGTGCGCAGTCGGGGATACTGGACGGTCTCGAGGCCGACGCGCTGCCGGCTTCCCTCGACGTCGAGCTGCGGTCCGCCTACCGGTCGCGCGACGCGGTGTTGGGCCTGGCGCAGCGGCTAGGCGCCCTCGACGGGGTCCACGACGTGGAGTATCCGGAGACCTGGCTCGAGAAGGTGCGACTCCTGATGGCGGGGATCGAGTGGCTGAAATGGGCGCTCGGGGGTTTTCTCTTTCTGGTGGCTCTCCTGATCGTCGGCAGCACCATCAAGCTCGCCATCGTCGCCAGGCAGGATGAGATCGAGATCATGCAGCTCGTGGGGGCGGCGGACGGCCTGATCCGGGCGCCCTTCGTCATCGAGGGCATGATACAGGGGCTGGTGGGGGCCGCCCTCGCGCTGGTGATTCTACAGGGGTCGTTTGCGCTGCTGACCGCGGAGTTGCTGGCTCCGTTCGGCTCTCTCGTGGCCGTCGAGGAGTTCGCCTTCCTCGACGCTCCGCAGTGCGTGCTGCTGGTGGCGATGGGATGGCTCCTGGGGACGGCCGGAAGCATGCTGTCCGTGAAGAGGTTCCTGGCATAGTCGGCACCGTCGCTACCGTGGAAATCGTCCGCAAATGTCCGAACCCGTCATTCCGGCGAAGGCTGGAACCCAGGAGCGGCGGGGCCGGAGGGTCCGGAGCGCCACCTCGGCCCCGCCGCTGGATTCCGGCCGCGTACCGGGGTACCGGGCATGCTTTCGCCGGAATGACGGGGTTCCGCATGTTGGCGGCGGCCGGACTCTGCATCTTCATCGGCGGCTTGCCGCCCGCCGGGGCGGCCGACGACCTCGGCGACGTCCAGCAGCGCATCCGGCGCGGGAAGGCCGACCTCGACAGGATCCGGCGGGGCGAGGCGTCGGTGTTGGAGGTGCTGGACGAGATCGAGGGTTCCCTGGACCGGAAGCGCCGGAAGCTGGAAACCCTGGACTCTGGGCTGCGGAAGCGCCAACGCGACCTGGACCAGGCGAACCGGGAGTCGAGCGCGGCGGCGGCGGCCTTGGACCACGGCCGCACCGCCTTCGCCGGCCGCCTGCGGGCGCTCTACAAGTGGCAACGGGCCGGCACGCCGTTCGTGCTGCTCAACGGCGAGTTTTCGGTGGCCGAACTGATGCGCCGCAAGCGGCATCTCGACACGTTGCTGACCCGGGACCGCACCCTCGTCCGGACGCTTGCGCGGAACGTCCGTCGCAGCCGCAGCCTTCGGACGGCCGTCGAGGCCCGGCGGCGGGAGCTGACCGAGGAGCGCGACGCCGTGGCGACGTTGCGCGACGATCTGACGGAGGAGGCCGCGCGCAGGCGCGAAACCCTCCGCGGCCTGCGGCGCGAACGGTCTCTGCGGGAGCGAGCGCTGGAGGAGCTGGAGGCGGCGGCCCGCCGCCTCCAGGGTATCATCACCGATTCCCAAAAGAGCCCCGCCAAAGGGACGTCCGATTTCGCGGCGGTCGGCGGCCGGCTGGAGCTTCCGGTGGCGGGACGGATCGTCAGCGGGTTCGGCGTCCACAAGCATCCGGATCTGAACGTCGACGTGCACCGTCCGGGGATCGACATCGCTGCGCCCGCGGGAGCCGAGATCCACGCGGTGGAAAAGGGCAGCGTGCTTTACGCGGACCGGTTGTCGGGTTACGGCAACATGCTCATCCTCGACCACGGCCGGCGCTACTACACGGTCTACGGGCATCTGTCGAGGCTCGACAAGGCGGTGGGCGACCGGGTGAAGCGCGGCGAACGGATCGCCTGGGTGGGCGGCAACGCATCGTCCGGACCGTCGCGCCTCTATTTCGAGGTCAGGAAGGACGGCAAGCCGGTCGACCCGGTCCCCTGGTTCCGCCGCTCCGCGCTGCGCAGGCGCTAGCGCGGTTTGCGGTGGACGTTGCATGCCACTAGAATCAACCCGAGGAGACCATGCGATGAAATTCTGGAATCGGAAGAGCCGCCTGTTCGGCTGGTTTCTCGCCTTGGGCTGGGTCCTGTTCCTTGCCGGGTTGCTCGCGCCCCGTGTCGCCGCCGTGGGTCCCGAGGGCTACCGGAGCCTCGAGACGTTCGCGAACATCCTCGCCATCGTCCAGAAGAACTACGTCAAGGAAGTAGAGACCGGAAAGCTCGTGGACGGGGCGATCGAGGGAATGTTGAGCTCGCTGGACCCTCACAGCTCCTATCTCACCGCGGACGAGTACCGGGAGCTTCAGACCGAGACCGAGGGGCGTTTCGGCGGACTGGGGCTGGAGATCACCGTGCGTAACGGCCTTCTGACCGTGATCTCGCCCATCGAGGACACTCCCGCCGCAAGGGCCGGAGTGGAGCCGGGCGATCAGATCGTCGGAATCGACGATCGATCCACAGAGGACATGGGGCTTGCCGAGGCGGTCCAGCAACTGCGGGGCCCCCGGGGCTCCAGCGTCACCATCTCGGTGCGGCGCAAGGGTCACGACAAGCTCCTGAAATTCACCATCGTACGGGACGTGATCGAGATCAACAGCGTGCGGGCGTACATCCTGGAGGAAGGGTTCCTCTACGCGCGCATCGCGCAGTTCCAGGACCGCACGAGTGAAAACCTGAGGGCGGCGCTGGCCAAGAACCAGCCCCAGGGCGAAGGCGTCAAGGGCCTGGTGCTCGACCTGCGGAACAATCCGGGGGGCCTTCTGAGCCAGGCCGTGGCGGTCACGGACCTGTTCCTCGACGCGGGCCTGATCGTGTATACGGACGGCCGTCTCACCCAGCAGAAGCAGAAGTTCTCCGCGAGCCGGGAAGACTCCCGCACCGGCTTCCCGATGGTGGTGCTGGTGAACGGCGGCAGCGCCAGCGCCTCGGAGATCGTCGCCGGGGCCTTGCAGGACCATAAGAGGGCTTTGATCCTGGGGACCAAGACTTTCGGCAAGGGATCGGTGCAGACCATTCTGCCGTTGGACGGTCGTTCGGCGTTGCGCCTGACCACGGCGGAGTACTTTACGCCCAACGGCCGCTCGATACACGAGGCCGGCATCGAGCCCGACATCGTCATGGAGCGAAGCGCGCGGCCCGCGCCGTCCCCGGCGGCGGAGGCGCCCGTGAAGGAGGGTTCCGAAACGGTCCCGCCGGGCGACGCCCAGGAACCGGGCTCGGTTCTCCGGGACCGCATCGTGGAACGCGTGAAGAGCGACCCCCAGGTGGAACGCGCGCTGGAACTGCTCAAGGGTTGGGAGATGTTCCGCGGGCTCGCCGGATCGGGCAAGGCCACCTGACCCGCCCCGGCGCCATGTCCCGTCCCTTCTCCCCGCAACCCGTTCCGCAAGCGCCCGCGGTCCTCACCGTCAGCGAGCTCAACGAGGTCATCAGAAACCGTCTGGAGACCGGAATCGATGCCTTGTGGGTGACCGGGGAGCTCTCCAACGTGCGCTTTCCGCCGTCGGGACACGTCTACTTCACCCTCAAGGATCAGCAGTCGCAGATCTCCGCCGTGCTGTTCCGCCGCCACGCCGAAAGCCTGCGATTTCGCCTGGAGGACGGTATGGAGGTGGTGTGCTCCGGGCGCGTGGGCCTGTACACGGTGCGCGGCGCGCTGCAGTTCTACGCGGTGGAGGTCGAGGCCCGCGGCAAGGGGGCGCTGGCGGTGGCCTTCGAGCAGTTGAAGCAACGGCTGTCACGGGAAGGGTTGTTCGACGCCGAACGCAAGAAGCCGCTGCCGTTTCTTCCCCGCACCATCGGCATCGTTACGTCGCTTCACGGCGCGGCCGTGCGCGACATGCTGAGCATCATCCGGGAGCGTTTTCCCGACCGCCGGGTGGTGATCCGTCCGACGCGGGTGCAGGGCGACGGCGCCGCCGAGGAAATCGCCGCGGGGATCCGCGAGCTCGACGCTACCGGCCTGGCGGACGTCATGATCGTCGGCCGGGGCGGCGGTTCGCTGGAGGATCTCTGGGCCTTCAACGAGGAGGCGGTGGCCCGGGCCATCGCCTCGGCCCGGGTTCCGGTGGTGTCCGCCGTCGGGCACGAGATCGACGTGACCATCGCCGATTTCGTGGCCGACCAGCGTGCCGCCACTCCCACGGCCGCGGCCGAGATGGTGCTTCCCATCGGGCGCGAGCTGGCTTACCAGGTGGCGGTGCTCGCGCGCCGGCTTCGGCGCGGCACGGCGAGCCGGCTGGAGCGCCGGCGGGAGAACCTGCGGCACTGGGCCCGCCGCCTCGCCGATCCCGGCCAGCGTCTTCGCCAGGGGCAGATGCGTCTCGACGATCTCTCGCTGCGCCTGTGGCGCCGGCAGGAGGACCGGGTGTTGCGACTGCGGGAGCGCCTGGGCCATCTCGCCGGACGCCTGGGCGGGGTGGATCCGCTGGCGGTCTTGAGGCGCGGCTACAGCATCGTGTACCGGGTCTCCGACGGCGCCATCGTGAAGGATGCGTCGTCGCTTCAAAAGGGCCATCGCGTGCGCGTGGACTTTGCCGCCGGACGGGCGATATGCCAGGTGGAGCAGGTGGACGAGTAGGTCCTTCGACTTCGCGACGCTGCGCGTCGCTACGCTCGGGACGAACGGTTGTGATGGCCGTTTCCGTTCGTCGTGGGTCGAAAGGGGTTCAGGATGTCTCGAGATGACAAGGCGCCGGATGACGCGGCGCGCGATGACAGGAGCTTCGAGGAGTGCCTCGAGGCCCTCGAGAAGGTGGTGGAGCGTATCGAAGGGGGAGAGTTGAATCTCGAGGAATCGCTGGCGACTTTCGAAGAGGGGGTGCGGCTGGTCCGGTCGTGCAACCGCAAGCTCGGCGACGTGGAACGGCGCATCGAAGTGCTGACGAAGGACTCGGAGGGGCGGGCGGAGCTGCGGCAGTTGGTGGAAGAGGAGGTTGCGGATTGAAGCGGAGGGCGGGCGCGGCGGCGAAGAGTCCGCGGCCGCCGGGAGCGAGAGGCTGGTGACGCGAAACACCTCGGGCAAGGAACGCCTGGACCGGGTCCTGCTGGAATCGTCGCTGGTCAAGAGCCGCGAAGAGGCTCAGCGGTATATCCTGGCCGGCGCCGTTCTGGTCGACGACCGGCCCGTCACCAAGGCGGGGGCGCTGGTAAGGCGCGGGTCGCGGTTGCGGGTCAAGGCCCCATCCCCTTACGTCAGTCGCGGCGGAGAAAAGCTCGAGGCGGCCCTCGAACACTTCGGGGTCGAAGCGCGGGGGCTGACGGCGCTCGACGTGGGCGCCTCCACCGGAGGGTTCACCGACTGCCTTCTGGGCCGCGGCGCGGCGCGGGTCCACGCGGTGGACGTGGGCTACGGGCAGCTTGACTGGAGGCTCCGCCAGGATCCGCGGGTGGTGGTGTGGGAGCGTACCAACATCCGTTACCTCGAACCCGGCTCGCTCGGGGAGAGGGCGGATCTGGCGGTAGTGGACGTTTCCTTCATATCGCTCCGGCTGGTCCTGCCGCGGGTATGCCGCCTCCTGTCCCCGCGCTTCGAGATCGTGGCTCTCATCAAACCGCAGTTCGAGGTCGGCAAGGGCAGGGTCGGCAAGGGCGGCGTGGTGCGCTCGGAAGAAGAGCACCGGCGGGTCATCGGGGAGATCGAGGAGGCGGTGGACGCCCTGGGCCTCGAGCGCCGGGGGGTTTTCCAGTCGCCGCTGCTTGGGCCGAAGGGCAACAAGGAGTTCTTTATCCACTGTGTCTCCGGGCCTTTGGAAGGGTGATCCGAAAGCGCTTTCCGGGGTTGACTTGGATGACTGATTGGCTATAGTTCGACTGACCCAAGGAGAGAGCACATCGTATGACAGGGGTTCGAATCAAGGACAACGAGTCCATCGAGAGCGCCATCCGGCGTTTCAAGAAGCAGTGCGAGAAGGCCGGAATCCTGGCGGAACTGCGCAAGCGGGAACACTACGAGAAGCCGAGCGTCAAGCGGAAGAGGAAGGCGATCGCAGCCAAGAAGCGTGCCATGAAGCGTGCCCGAAGTCACCAGTGGTACTAGGTTGCCTGTATTTCGCAACGGAAACTCGGGTCGACACAATGGCGGTGACCGGTCGAGTTTGATCGGAGAGGGGCTTGAGGGATTCGCCGTGGATCCGCTTCCTGTCCCGGAGAACGACAACTCCCAATAGGCCGTTGTGAACATCGTCGACGCAGCGTTGGCAGCAGTCCTGTGCGCGTTTGCCGCGAGGGGATACGTGAAGGGGTTGTTCCGGGAGGTGTTCGCGTTGCTGGGCCTTGCGGTTGGCTTGATCGTGTCGTTCCAATACTACGCACCGCTTTCCCTCTGGTTCGATTCCTGGCCCTACTCGCCGCTCATCCTTCAAGGCATCGTTTTCGTCTCTCTGTTCTTCCCGGTATTCATCGCGTTGAACTGGGTGGGGTTCACGCTCCACAGGTCGGCAAACCGCCTGTTCCTCGGCGGGTTCGACCGGTTCGGAGGTCTGCTGGCAGGCGGCTCCAAGGGCGCCGTGCTCCTTGGCGTCGGGCTTTTCCTCGCCGTCTCCCATGCGTGGTTTCCGCAGAATCTTCAACAGCAGTTCGGCAAGGCCGCCTTGGCCGCTCCTCTCGTAGGCTTCGGGGCGTGGGTGGCGGCAAGGGCTGCCGTCTTCACGTCGCCTGATGCATCGGGACCAGGGTCGACGGCAGGCGGTCCGCAACGCGGCGCATGATCTCGAATCAGACCACTCAAGAGGTTCGCTCGCGGGCCTCCATCGTGGAGGTCGTCTCCGACTACGTCACACTCAAGAAGGCCGGACAGAACTACTCGGGACTGTGTCCCTTCCATTCCGAGAAGACTCCGTCGTTCACGGTCAACGAGGAGAAGGGGGTCTTCTACTGTTTCGGCTGCCAGGCCGGCGGCGACGTCTTCAAGTTCATCATGCTCTATGACGGGCTCACCTTCCCCGAGTCCATCGAGCGTCTCGCGGAACGTTACGGCATCCCGATCGAGGTTTCCGAATCCGGAGGAGGCAGCCGGCGCCGCGACCTGTTCCGGTTGAACGAGCAGGCGGCGGACCTGTTCCACAGACTCCTGCTGGACCCTTCCCAGGGCGGTCGCGCGCGTGCCTACCTGACGGGTCGCGGCGTGGAGGAAGCCCTGTGGCGGCGTTTCCGTCTCGGCTTGGCTCCGCGGGGCGACGTCTTGACCGGCCGCTTCCGGCGCGAAGGCGTGGCGATGGAAGACGCGTTGCAGGCGGGTCTGGTGGCGGAAAAGGGCCCCGGCAACTACCGCGACCGCTTCTTCGACCGCATCGTCTTCCCCATCTCCGAGCCGGGCGGCAAGATCATCGGCTTCGGCGGCCGGGTGATGGGCGATGGTACCCCCAAGTACCTCAACTCGCCGGAGACGCCGCTCTTCCACAAGGGCGCGCAGGTCTACGGCCTGAGCCAGGCGCGTGACGGAATCCGTTCCCATGACCGCGTGGTGGTGGTGGAGGGCTACCTTGACGTGCTGGCGCTGGCGCAGTTCGGCGTGACCCACGTGGTCGCCACTCTGGGAACGGCCCTGACGGCGGATCACCTGCGGCTTTTGGCAAGGTACACCCGCAACGTCACGGCGCTGTTCGACGGCGACGCCGCCGGACGCAATGCCGCCGCCCGCGGCTTCGAGGTGTTCCAGCAGGCCGGGCTCTGGGGGCACGCGGCGTTTCTCCCCGAAGGCTCGGACCCCGACACGTTCGTCAGGACCCGTGGGAAGGCGGCCCTGGAGGGCGTGCTGGACGACGCGGCGCCCATCGTGGACTTCTATCTGAACCGGTTGCGGGAGCGCCATGGCGGCGACCTGGGCGGCAAGAGCCGGTTGGCCAGCGAGGTGAGCCGGATGCTCGCGAAGGTGACCAACCCCCTGGACCGCGAGTTGCTGGCGCGACGGTCGGCGGACCTGCTGGGGATTCGCGAGGCGTCGTTGCGCCGGCATGCTGCGACCGCGCTCCCCGAGTTATCCGGAAGCGCGCGTGTGGAAGCCCGCCGGCGGACGCAAGAGGGCGGTTGGACCCTGGGTGAAGACCGCGCCGAGGCCGTGCTGGTGGCGCTGATGCTGCGGTTCCCGTCGGTGGTGGAGGCTCTGCGGCAAGAGCCGTTGGACAAGCTCGTGACCGAGAAGTGGCGCGCGGTGATCGGGCGGATCCTGGCGGTTTCCGAGGCCGGCGGCGAGTGGGCGGTAGGCACGCTCACCGAGGGCTTGGCGCCGGAGTTCGCGGCGGAGATCAGTGCGTTGGTGATGCGAGGGCAGGAGATCGACGAGACGGAGCGGGATCGGATGACCGCGGACTGTCTCTTTCACTTGCAGCGGCGGTATCTGCGGCAGCTCGATCAGGAGCTGTGCCGGGCGATCCGCGTTGCGGAAGAGACCCGTGACGACGAGGCCAAGAAAGAGAGGATGCGGCAATGGCAGGAGGTCATGCAAAAGAAACTCCGCTTGGAACGCGCGAGGCCGAGTTTGTAGACACCAGGCCAGTCAGAACCGCCCGGGACGCATCGCGCACTCGCCTCACGAAGCGGGAGCAGGATGTCAAGCGGCTGATCGATCTCGGCAAGGAAAAGGGCTATGTGACGTACGACCAGGTCAGCGACATGCTGTCGCCCGACGCGGTTTCGCCCGAGCAGCTCGATGACGTCATGTCCATTTTCGGCGAGATGGACATCGAGGTGGTGGACGCTAACCAACGGGTGGCGTTGAGTGCGCAGGCGGAGGACGGTGCGCCGGAAGAGCCGGAGGACGGCGAGGTCGAGTACGACGCCGAGGCGGATGTCGCCGGCAAGACCGGCGACCCCGTGCGCATGTACCTTCGCGAGATGGGCAACGTGTCGCTCCTGAGCCGGGACGGCGAGGTGGAGATCGCCAAGAAGATCGAGGAAGGCGAGGGGGTTGTGACCGACTGCGCGCTGTCGTGCTCGGTGGCGGTGCAGCACGTGCTCGAGCTCGGCGAGAGGATCGAGCTCGGCGAGATCCGGGCCCACGAGGTGATCAAGGGAGTGGACGCCGAGGGCGACTACGTCGAGGAAGAGGTCCACGAGCAGCGCCTTCTCGAACAGATCGACAAGCTGCGGCGCGCGGTGCGGGAACGCGACGGAATCACGCAGAAGATTCGCAAGCGCATCACCGCGGACGTGAGGTCGGGGCTGGACAGGCAGTTGAAGCGGTGCCGCGCGAAGATCCTCAGACACCTGAAGGAGCTGGGGCTCAACCGGCTTCAGATCGACGCCGTGGTGGACAGGCTCAAGGGCGACCTGCGCCGCATCGAATCCGCCAGGACCAGGGTCGAGCGTTACGAGAGGCAGACGGGCAAGACCGCCCAGGAAATCCTCGAGATGGCGCCCGGAAACGGCAGCAAGGAGACTTGGCAACGGACCGTCGGCACCTTCCGCATGAGCCTCAAGGCGTTCCAGGAGATGCAGGCAAACATCCGCAGGGCTCAAGAAGAGGTGCAGGGCACCGAGCAGCGGCTGGAGATGTCGGGCGACGAAATCCGGCAGCGGGTGCGCTCCATTCGCGAAGGCGAGGTCCGGGCCGACTCGGCCAAGAAGCAATTGATCGAGGCCAACCTGCGCCTGGTGGTGAGCATCGCCAAGAAATACACCAACCGGGGCTTGCAATTCCTCGACCTGATCCAGGAAGGCAACATCGGCCTGATGAAGGCGGTGGAGAAGTTCGAGTATCAACGGGGGTACAAGTTCTCCACCTACGCCACATGGTGGATCCGGCAGGCCATCACCCGGGCCATCGCGGATCAGGCGCGCACCATCCGCATCCCCGTGCACATGATTGAAACCATCAACAAGCTGATCCGGACCTCGCGCTATCTCGTCCAGGAGATCGGGCGCGAGCCCACTCCGGAGGAGATCGCCGCGAAGATGGAGATCCCTCTGGACAAGGTCCGCAAGGTCCTGAAGATTGCCAAGGAGCCCATATCCCTCGAGACGCCCGTGGGCGAGGACGAAGACAGCCATCTGTGCGACTTCATCGAGGACAAGCGAGTGGCGACGCCGTCCGACGCGGTCTCCAGCCTCAACCTTGAGGAACAGACCAAGAAGGTGCTGGCCACCCTGACGCCACGCGAGGAGCAGGTGCTGCGGCTGCGGTTCGGCATCGGCGAGAAGTCGGACCACACGCTGGAGGAGGTGGGGCAGAAGTTCTCCGTGACGCGCGAACGCATCCGCCAGATCGAAGCCAAGGCCTTGCGCAAGCTGCGCCATCCTAGTAGAAGCAAGAGACTCAAGAGTTTCATGGAAGGCTAGTGCCCTGTCTTCAACCGCCTTGCCCACCGCCGTCGGCGGGCTCCATCTTGCCGGCTCACGCAAACCGCCGCACACAGATCTCCGGGCCCATAGCTCAGTTGGTTAGAGCCACCGGCTCATAACCGGTAGGTCCCTGGTTCGAATCCAGGTGGGCCCACCATCTCCTCTCTCGGTGGTCGACCGCGCGGGACTACGCCCCGTTTGACACGTCGCCGGGACGGTGCGACGATGCGCTCCGTTCACCGCGGACAAGGATGAGGACCATGAGCAAGAACTTCGAGGCCGGTATCGAGAATTGCGTCGCCACCTGCGCCAGAGTCGAGCGCGGCCAAAGCGTCTACATCGTCACCCAGGAAGGGGCCGCCGACCCGGCGGTGGTGGAGGCGTTGAGCGAGTCGGCACGGGACCGGGGGGGAGACGTTCGCGTGGTGAACGGCCCGGTGATCCCCAGGGACCGGCCCGGGGAGATTCCGGCGGCGGTGCTCGACGCCTACGGGCGGGCCGACGTGCTGTTCGCCCACTACCCGTCGCTCAAGCGGGAGGCCTTGCATCCGCATTTCCCCGGTGAAGCGCGGGTGCGAGTGCCGAACCGTGCACGGACGGTCGATCTGATGTCCTCGGAGTGGGCGGCCTTTCCCTACTCCGTGCAGCGCGCCCTCGCCACCAGCCTCGACGCCATGTCGGCGCCCGGGAAGTCGTGGCGAATCACCAGCCCCAACGGCACGGACGTCCGGGGCACCTTCGGCGCGCGCGAGAGCACGGTGGCGCAAGCCTACTTCGTCGAGGACGAAGGCGGGCGGGCGCGGCGCAACTTCCCCGGCGGCGTGCACAGCCCGGTGGTGGCAATGGCCACCGAAGGCGTCATCGTGGCCGATCACATCGCGGGCTTCGGCGGCATGCCGGAAGCCGTTCGTCTGGAGCTGAAGGATGGACGCGTGGTGTCGCTGGACGGCGGCGACCCGTCGATGCACGAATCGCTCAACCGCACGGACGGCTTCATCGACTCGTGGCACGCCGGCGTCAATCCCAAGACCATCGTGCCGCTGGCCCGGGCCGACAACCCCGCGCAGTGGTACAGCTACTCCCACTGCAGCCCCACCATCGTGCACTTTCACGTGGGCCGCTCCCACGATCCCGTGGACGTCGCCTGTTTCGACCAGACCATCGAGATCGGCGGCCGCACCGTCTACGACCAGGGCAACCTCGCCATCTGGGACGAGCCCGAGGTCGACAGCGCCGTCAAGGCGTCCGCAATGGCCGGTTCGATGATGGTGAATACGCCGATGGCTCTGGGCTGACCCCCGCGCCCGCCATCGTCATTCCCTCGGAACAGGCCGTGTCGAAACTGCGGTTGGATACGGGATTGCGGGAACACCTCGTATCGTCATCCCGGCGAAAGCCGGAATCCAGCAGGGGTGGGGCGGGGACAGGCGTCTCCGCCGTCAAGCTTCTCCCAGGTAGAGCTTCCTGGCGTTGTCGCGGGTGATCTTCCGCACCACCGCCTCGTCCATGTCGGCCATGTCCTGCTCCACGGTCTGGTGCGAAAGCGGCCATACCGAATCGCCGTGGGGATAGTCCGAGGCCCACAACACCGTGTCCGCGCCCATCACGTCCAGCAGCCTCAACCCCACCGGGTCCTCCTGGAACGTCGCGTACATCTGCCGCTGGTAGTATTCGGACGGCTTCATCTTGAGCGCCCCCGCGCCCGTCGGCCGCATGCGCGGGCGGATGGCGTACTCCTGGTCCATCTTCTGGAGGATGTACGGGATCCAGCCCAGGGAGCTCTCGCCCAGCACCGCCCTGAACTTCGGGTGCCGTTCGAGGACGCCGGACAGCACCAGCGACGCCAGCACCTCGTCCAACTGGGCCGCCACCACCGTGATTCGGATCAGGTCGACGCCTCGTCCCGGCGGGATGTCGGTGCGGCCTGTGCTCCAGAAGCCCGCGCCCTGGTGGAACGAGATCGGCAGTCCCGTGTCCTCGGCCGCGCTCCACAGCGGTTCCCATGCCTCGTCCCAGACGCGGCGGGTGGCATCGAAGGCCTGGAACTGCACGCCCTTGAGCCCCAGCCGCGCGCAGTGGTGCAGTTCCTCCACCGCCGCCTCCACGCCGTGGACCGGGAGGAAGCCCAGTCCGACGAGCCGCTCGGGCGAGGCGCTGCAGAACTCCGCGATCCACTCGTTGTACGCCCGCAGGCTGACGGTGTTCAGCTCGGGTTCCTCCAACTGGAACCCCGAGATCAGCCCGCCGTACATCACCTGGCATTCGACCCCGTCCCGGTCCATGTCCTCCAGGCGCAACTCCGGCGTCGTCGGCCGCCACCGGCCCGGCTCCTGCATCACCGGGGTGGTGGATTTCCCGAACCGGATGCTGGTGTAGTTGTCGTAACGATAGCGGGCTCCGAAGAGCCTGCCGTCGGCCTCCCAGTGCCACTCTTCTGCGTTCTCCACCAGTCGCGGCACCCGGTCACGGAACTTCCGCGGCACCCGCCCGGTCCACAGGTCGCCCGGCAGGTACGGCAAGTCCACGTGGTCGTCGGCGGAAAACATCTTCCAGTCAGGCATGGTCGCCTCCGTTGGCGCAGTCTTCATCCGTTCGCCCTGAGTCCTTCGACAAGCTCAGGACAGGCGTAGCGAAGCGAAGTCGAAGGGCGCCATCATCCCCTACGGTTTTCCTTGACGCCGTGTCAACCGATGAGGGCCGCATTGCCCCAACTGGTCACGGGTGGTAGCCTCGGCGGTCGGATGGGACGCAGACGGATCTATCCGCCGAGCGGCGCACAATCCACGGAGGCACCATGGTCATCGACATACACCGGCATTTCTGGCGCGGGATTCAGCGCTACTACGACCCGGAGGCATCCCCGGAAGCCCCGGCGCCCGCCAAGCCCGACTGGGAGGAGACCACGCGGGAGCACGTCAGCGAGATGGACGACTCCGGCGTCGACGCGTCCGTGATGCTGATCGCCGACTACGGCGACCGCCTCGGCACGCCGTATTTTCCCATCGACCAGGAGAACTGGATCCTCGCGCAGGCCCAGGAGCGTCACCCGGACAAGATCGTCGCCTTCTACGGCATCGATCCGCGGCGCCCGGGAGCACCCGAGAAGTTCGAACAGGCCGTCCAGGAATGGGGCATGCGCGGCATCAAGCTGCACGCCACCGCCGGCTACTTTCCCCACGACCGGGTCTGCTACCCGATCTACGAGATCTGCATCAGGCACGACGTGCCCGTGTTGCATCACTCCGGCGAGCGCTTCCACCCGTTGCTGTACAGCCGTTTCACCCACCCGCTGGAGTTCGACCAGGTGGCCGTCGACTTCCCGCGCCTCAAGATGATCCTGGGCCACGCCGGTGGCCTGTGGTGGGAGGACTGCGCCACCATCGCGCGCGTCCACGAGAACGTCGTGGTGGACCTGGCCGAGTGGCAGACGAAGCTGCGCGACAAGCCCCAGGAGACGCTCGCAGCCCTCGACCACATGCGCGACTTCCTGGGCATCGAAAGAATCCTCTGGGGCACCGACTTCCCGCACATGCGCCGCCAGATGTCCCTCGTGGATACCGTGGACATCTACCGCCAACTCCCCGCCCTGGCGCGGGAGCACGGCTACAAGTTCACCGATAGCGAGGTGGAAGCCATGCTGGGCGGGAACGCGGCGAGGATACTGAAGTTGGGCACGTGACAGCCCCGTTGGGGGCCTTGACGCCAAGCCCTCCATGGTCCAAACTTCGAGTAAGACTCGGTAATAGGTTAGAAATGCCCCGATCGACCAAAACCATCACCTTTTCCCTTTCCCCTGCAATTGCCGACCGGGTCGATCAGGTGATGAAACAGCAGGGGCGGAGCAGGAGCGAGTTGGTTAGGGAGGCCTTGCTCCGTTACATAGAGGAGTGTGAGTGGCGGGAACTGTTCCAATACGGAGAACAGCGCTCAAGGGCGTTAGGCATCGGCCCTGAAGACGTTTCCTCTCTGGTAGAAGAGTACCGGGCCGATGTCCGGTCCTCCCGGACATGAAAGTCGTGTTGGACACCAACGTAGTGGTGTCCGGTCTCAATTTCCCCGGCAACGAGCGTTTGGTCCTGGAATTGGCCCTACGCGGGCGTTTCGAATTGTTCCTTTCTGTCTTCATCTTCATCTTGCAGGAAGTAGCAGGTGTATTGGGCCGCAAGTTCGGGTGGGATGAAGATCGCGTAACCGAGGCTCGTCGTACTCTGGAGAAGGCCGCCACTGTCATTGAACCCGCGCGACTGCCGGACGTGATCGACGCCAACGAAGCGGACAACCGCATCCTGGAATGCGCAGTGGAAGCCTCCGCCGACTATCTAGTCACAGGCGACCGAAGGCACTTGTTGCCTCTTGAGGAACATCGGGGCGTGAGGATACTCAACGCTCCCCGGTTCTTATCTATCCTGAGGTTTGCGATCTGAAGATTTGGGGTTCTACCTAAGAATACCGTAGCATATTCGTTGTGAAACACTAGGGGGCACGACATTAGGGCGCCGGGCGACGACCTCAAACTCAATGAGCGCATCGAGATCCTCGTAGATGCAAAGAACTCGAAGGGGCTTTGCAGTGAGCTAATCCTAGCGGCAGCACTCGATCAGTTGCCCCGCGCCTCACGCGATGTCCTTTTACAAGCTCACCCTGACATGGAGGCGTTCGCACATGCCGTGTGGGAACGCAAGAAATGATTCTCTGACCATGCGCGAGGTCCAAACGGCCTGAGCGTAACGTCTGTGAAGTCGCAAAGGCACCGCGACGCTCAGCACAGGTTGGGATAGCCACGGCCCGCGGCGAGGCGTTCGAACTCGACAATCCTGTCGTACGCGGAAAGTGGAAGGATCTCGACGCCGTCGATGAACATCGCGACGCCGGCGGTGCGGACCTCGGGCTCCTCGAAGGCTTCCAGGAGTGCGCTCTGCAAGTGCCGGATTCGGTTCGGGTCGGTCCCGGCCCGGGTCACGAAGGGAATTCCCGGAGCCTGTGCCGTGTAGCAGAGCCGGCGGGTCCCTCGGAGCAGGGAAGGGCGGTAGCGTTCGAGACAGGCATACGTGACGCAGTCGATGGCGGCGACGTCGGCCTCGCGACGCGCGACCGCGGTGATGCTCGCGGGGTGGGAGCCGCTGGTGACGATACGGGAGAAGAAACGGCCCCGCCGGCTCAACGGGGCGATCAACGCCCGTAGCGCGTTGGCCCCCGAATGGGACTCGCGGCTGTTGACCACGCACACCGCATTGCGCAGGTCGGAGAGCTCCGTGGCCGACGAATCCTCGGCGACCAGGATTACGCTCGAGTAGAGGCAACCGTCGCAACCGGGCGCGCGGTAGAGCGGCGTGGCCACCAGGGCGAGGGTCCCGGCGTAGCGGCCCATGAGGTCGGCCCCGCAGCACTGGCTGAGCAGCAGCCCCGGATCGGTCCAGAGCTCGTGGACGCCGCGGGATCGATCGAGAGCCGCGGGAACCCCTTCCACGCCAGCCTCTTGCAGCTTCCGCGCGACACTGCTCCATAGGACCTCGTGGGCGCCGCGCACTTCCTCGAAGTCGTACATCGGGAAACTCGCCGAGAGCGTCATCATCTTGCCCTATACATGCCCGTGATCCTCCACATCAACGACGAAGAGCTTTGCTCCCTTTTGGCGCGCGTGGTACCGTGCGGCTGCGAACGTGGTTGCCCATGCCAAGGAGGTTCCGATGGCCATCGAATTGAACCACACGATCGTGCCGGTACGGGACAAGGATGAGTCGGCCCGCTTCTACGAGACGATCTTCGGGTTCGCCCACCAGGAGCCCATGGGGCATTTCCAGCCGATTTATCTCGCCTCCCAGTCCCTGACCCTGGACCTCGACAACCGTGAGGTGGTGGAGCACCATCACTACGCCTTCAAGGTGAGCGAGCCGGAGTTCGACGAGATCTTCGGCCGCATCCGGGAAGCCGGGCTCAAGTACGGCAGCGGGCCCAGGTCCTCCACCGACATGGAAATCAACACCCGCGACGGCGGGCGGGGCGTCTATTTCAGGGACCCCAGCGGCCACCTGCTGGAGTTGATTACGCGGGACTACGCGTGACGGTCGGCGTTTTCACCAACCTGCTCACGGCCGCGCGGGCTCGGGCAGCGGGGCGTCGTCGGAGCGGATGGTGATGTAGACCATGGCGGCCGATGCCAGCAGGATCAGGCTCATCATCTGCATGAAGCCGTCGTAGCTGCCGTACACGTCGAAATAGACGCTCGCCAGGATGGGTCCGCCGCTGGAGCCGACCTGGTGCACGAGGAAGCTCAGGCCGAGGATGAGTCCCGCGAGTCTCGGCCCCACCATCTCGAAGAACATGACGTTCTGAACCCCGATGGTGCCGAAGGTGGGCCCCATGGCCAGCGCCACCACGATATAGAAAACCCACGGGTTCGAGAAGTCGAGGGACAGGGCCAGGGTGCCCAGGCCCCGGAAAACGTAGGTGAGGGCCAGCGCCTGGGCGCGGCCGTAGCGGTCGGAGACCCAGCCGAAGGCCACCGCGGAGACCGCGGCGGCGACGCCGAAGACGGTGACGGCATCGCGTCCGACGACCTGGTCGAAGCCCTTGCTCAACGCGATCGCCACCAGGTGCACGCTCTGGAACAGGGCGAAGCCGCAGGAGAAGCGCGCCGCGAACAGCAGCAGCATGTTGCGGTCCCGCAGGTAGGGGAGGCAGCTTCCCCAGCTTGCGCGCTCGCGGCGCGTGGCGGCGGAGGGGGCCGGATCGCGCGCGCCGACCCATCCGAACGGGAAAGCCACGAACAACAGGAGCACCCCGCAGAACATGGCGGCCATGCGCCAGTCGTAGTTCACGATGATGAAGTGCAGCGGCCACGCCAGGAAGAAGGGGCTCATCGGCGACGCCGTCTGGACGATGCTCACCGCCAGCCCGCGGTTGCTGGCATCGTAGTGCTTGGCCACCAGCAGCGAGATGATCACGAGACCGCAGGCCCCTTTGGCCATGCCGGTCATGATCCCGAAGGTAAGGGATAGCTGCCACAGGTTCTGCGAAAGCCCCATGCCGAAGAAGCCGGCGGCCATGAGCAGCACCCCGCCCAGGATCACCGGGCGGGTGCCGAGGTCGTCCGCCTTCTTCCCGAACAGCACGCCGCCGACGGCCCAGCCCAGCATCGCGAACACGTAGGGGATCGTCGCGGTGGTGCGCGACCAGCCGAACGCGTCCTCGATGGGCGTCAGGAACAGGCTGAACGCGTTCATGCTGATGGACGTGATCACCACGACCGCGGCGGACATGACGACGATGACGATACGCGGGAGCCGCATGGTTGTCTCAGGATCGGATGAGAGGGTTTCCCGTTGTGCGGACGAGATGCGCGTGGGCGGGGCCGGCCCGGCGGCCGGGACCGTTGCTTTCCCACCGGGCCCGGCCGGCCCGGTGGGCTTCGAGCTCCATCCCTACAGGCCGTAGAGCGCCTTGGGATTGTGGTACAGGATGTTGTCCTTCCGCTCCTGGCTGATGTCGTCCATCTTCTTCAGGTCGAGGATGGCATCCATCTCGCTGGACGGATCGGTGTGGCCGTAGTCGGTGCCGATGACCAGGTTGCCCTCGCCCGAGTACTTGAGGACGTAGGGGATGTCGTCGTTGGTCTGACAGGTGACGTAGATGCCGTACTCGGCGAAGAGGTCCTTGGGGAACTCGCGGCCGGCCGCCGCATAGCGGTTCTCGCTCTCCAGGTAGATCCACGGCACCCACTGCGATGAGGCCTCGATGAAGCCCCAGCGGAGGTCCGGGAAGACCTGCGGGATCTCGCTCATGATGAGGCCCAAGCACGAGGTGACCGTGGGCGCCCGGAACATGGCGAAACGGCCCGCGGTCGTCGGCCGGTAGGTGTCGCAGTTGACGGGGTTGCCGTTGGCGATGTGCACCGCGACGGCCATGTCGAGGTCGCTGGCCGCCTGGTAGACGGGGTAGAAGTACGGGTCGCACATGTCCCGGTCGCCTTCCAGGGGGCGCATGCACACCGCCACCGCGCCGTCTTCCTGGGCCTGCTTCATTTGCGCCGCGGCCTCGTCGAGGTTCAGCACCGGCACCACGCACGACCAGCGCAGGCGGCCCTCGCTCTGCCGGTAGATGTCGCCGAGCCAGCGGTTCCAACTCCGGCACAGCGCGGCTTCCACGTCCGGCTTGGTGGTGATCTGCTCGATCCAGAAGGTGTTGTGAAGCACCTGCACGTCGACCCCCAGCTTCTCCATATGGTCGAGCCGAAGCTGGACGTCGTCCAGCTCCCGCGCGGCCTGGGGCGACTCGACGTTGCGTCCGAACTGGTCCGACAGGTCCCTCAGTTGCTGTTCGCTGTAGGTCGGGAAGCGGAACCCGCGGATCTTCTCGTCGATGACCCAGTACTGGAGGGTCGGCTCCTGGGGCGACGCGAACAGCGCGGGCCGGTACTTCTCCTCGGACGGCTCCAGGTAGTCCCACGTGTGTTCGGTCTCGATCACGTGGGCGTCCGCATCGATGACGTGTATCTGTTCCTGGCTGGACATGGCGCGACTCCTTTTACGTGGCCGGGGCATCCCGGACCGCAAGAGCTGTTCCCGACGCCTCAAGGCCCGGCGGGTGTGTCTCCCTGTTAATTCGACAAAAGGGCATGGTTTGTCAACCGTTTGGGCGGCCCGTGAGACCGCGCGCCCCCGGGTCAGTGGAGGTTGGCGCCGCCGTTCACCAGGATCGACTGGCCGGTGACGAAGGCGCTCAGATCCGAGAGCAGATAGAGCGCGGTGCCGACCACGTCCTCGGGCTTCTCGATGCGCTGCAGCAGGCGTTTCGCCGCCGACCGCTCGTAGTCCTGGAGGGCCGCGGCCGTGGGCTCCGGCTCGCTGGCGGTGGAGCCCGGCGCCAGCGTGTTGACCCGGATGTTGTCGGGACCCAGCTCGCGAGCGAGGACCCGGCTGAAGCCCACCACCGCCGCCTTGGACACGACGTAGTGCATCATGCCGGCGCCGCCGTTGTAGGCCATGTTGGAAGCGATGTTGACGATGCTTCCCTGCCGGCGCTCCTGCATGGCCGGGGCCACCGCCCGGGTGCACAGCCAGAGCCCCTTGACGTTCACCTCCATCACCCGGTCCCACTCGTCCTCCCCGATGTCCTGGAAGCCCGCGCGCGTCACCGGCACGCTCATGAACACCGCGGCATTGTTGACGAGCCCGTCGATCTGTCCGAAGGACTTCAGAGTGCCTTGGGCCATGGCCCGGCAGCTTGAAAAGTCGGCCACGTCGGTTCGGACGCCCAGGGCCTGGCCGCCGTTTCCGGCGATTTCCGCGGCCACGGACTCGGCGGCCGCGCCGTCGATATCCGCTGCCACGGGGATGCCGCCCTCCCGCGCGATGCCGAGGCAGTAGGCCCGGCCGATGCCGTTGCCGCCGCCGGTGACGATGACCACCTTCCCATCCAGTAGACCCATGTTCGTTCCTTTCTTCCGCGGACGTCCGCGGGTGCTTGCGGCAGGGTGCAACCATCCGAATTCCTTGTCAAGGCGCGCCCCGCCGGATGAAAACAAGTCCCGGCGAGTATCCACCCTCTTTTCCCTGCCACGAGCCTTTTGACGTTACCCCGGCCGGAGACTCTCCGGTTCTTCGTTCCCGCGGTCGCGCCGGCCTGACCCCGAATCGATCCGGGGACATCGCCCGCCGGGTGCACGTCCGCTTCTACATGCGCCCGCCGGTTGCTACGTTGACGGAATGGACCCCCGCGAGAACCTCCTGGAACGGACCGAAGACGTTCGCGACCTGGTCGCCTCGGTGCGGCGCATCGCCGTCCTCGGGATCAAGACCGAGCGGCAGGCCTCCCAGCCGGCGTTCTACGTGCCCCGGTACCTGCAACAGGCCGGGCTCGAGGTGGTTCCCGTTCCGGTGTACTACCCGGAGGCGACGGAGATCCTGGGAGAGCCCGTCTACCGCCGGCTTGCCGACATACCCGGCACGGTGGACCTGGTCAACGTGTTCCGCCGCCCACGGGACGTCGCGGCGCATCTCGACGACATGCTGGCGGTGAAGCCCGCCGCGGTTTGGTTCCAGTCGGGTATTCGCCACGAGGCCGTGGCCGAGGCGCTGGCGCGCGCGGGCATCAAGGTGGTCCAGGATCGTTGCCTGATGGTGGAGCACCGCTCGCTGGCGAGGTAGCAAGCTGTTGAAACACTCGGTCTGACACGGGGTCGGCGCCCTTCGACTTCGCGCCGCTTACGCGGCGCTACGCTCAGGGCGAGCGATCAAGCAAAGGAATCCTGATGAAATCCCGTTCGTTGAGCCCTTCGACCAGGCTCAGGACGGGCGTAGCGACGCGTTGCGTCGCGAAGTCGAAGGCGGATTCAGGTCAGGGCCACGATCCAACACAACACCACCGTCCCGACCGCCAGAACGCCGATCCGCACCTGGATCCGGGGATCTTCCGGACGGTCCAGCGCGAGCGCGAGTGCGCCTCCGCCGGCGCCGCCGACCCCAAACCCCCAGAGGTGCGCCCACAGGTCCACCCGCTGGCCGCCGGTGCCGAGCATGGCCAGGATCGCCACGCCGGCAGCCAGCGGAATCCAGGCGCGCTTCCCCGTCAGCCCGAGGCGGCGCCGTCGCACCACTCCCGTGCCTCCCAGCACGCCGAGGGCGCCGAAGACCGCGGTGGAGGCGCCGATGGAAAGGTGGTCGAAGCCGTAGAACCAGGCATTGCAGAGGTTCCCGCCGGCGCCGACGGCCAGGACCAGGGCCGCGCCCACGCCAGGTCCCTCGGAGCGGCACACCGCGGTAAGGAAGAACAGCATGGCGACGGCGTTGGCGCCCACGTGCGCCAGGTCGGCGTGCAGCGTGAGGGCGGTGACCGTGCGCCAAAGCTCCCCGCGCAGGATCAGGTCCGCGGAAGCGGTGCCGCGTTCGAGCCAGGGCACCGTCCCTTGGGTCCAGGCGGCGAGGAAGAAGAACGCCAGCAGCGCCGCCGAGGTTCCGGCGCCGGTGTAAAGGGGACTCTTACCCGCCCAGGGCTGTTCTTCCGGAGCCGGCGGGCGGTTTTCGCTCTCGTAGGCCCAAAGCTCCGTCGCGGCCCGCTCGAGATGTTGCGAGGGGACCGAGAGGACCCACCCGCCCGAAGTGTGCAGCAGGCGTGGGGAAAGGCCCTCGGCCTCGAGCACCAAAGACCATTCCTCGGCCTGGCGCAGGTCTCGTGTCCTGCGTACGATGATTTCCCGTCCTGCCTGGGTCATTGGCTGCGACGTCCGTGAAACATGGGACGTAGATACCGGACACGGATGGCGGCTTCAACTGCCGTCTGGCGCCCTTCGACTTCGCTTCGCGAAGCCTGTCCTGAGCCCTTCGTCAAGGTCAGGACAGGCTTGACGAAGTGCCCAGGGCAAACGGTCGAGTCATATGGCCCCGTTCGCCCTGAGCGTAGCGCCGCGTAAGCGGCGCGGAGTCGAAGCGCGCCGGACGGATTTTCCGACAACCTCTTACCGGTAGGTGATGAGGGCGATGCCGGTGACGATCAGCACGGCCCCCGCCGCCACACGGGCGTTGATGGTCTCGAGGTCGCGCAGGAAGAACGCGCTGAAGAGCACGATGAAGAGCGGGTTGGTATTGATGAGGGGAACCACGACCGAGACGTCTCCCTGGCTCAGGGCGATGTAGCCCAGCAGTTGGGCGGTGGCCGACACCACCGCGGCGGCGCCGTAGAACGGCAGGCACTTCCGGTCGCCCTCGAAGGTGGTCCGGAGCTGGCCCGTGGCCACCAGGCTGAGGGAGAACACCACCAGCGAGGTGGTGATGGTGACGGCGGTGGCGACGTAGGGATTGGGCATGATCAGGAGCCCGGTCTTGCGGAAGTTCTGGGAGATGGCGGTGAGGAAGGCGGCGCCCAGGGGATAGGCGAGGTGAATGGCCTTCCACTCGCTTTCCCCCTCCCGGCGGCTCGAGGTGAGCCAGACCCCCAAGACGCTCAGCAGCGATCCCAGGTAAACCGCGGCCTCGGGCCGTTCGCCCAGGAACGTGAACGCCAGCGCGATGGCGAACAGCGGCGTCACGCTGCGCACCGGCCCGGCGCGGGAGGCGCCCAGGCGGACGATGCCGGTATAGTGCATGAAGCGGACGATGGCGGGCTGGATCAGTCCGCTGATGATGAAGTACCAGGTGGCGTCGGTGTGGAGGAGGCTCAACGGAAAGTAGAGCCAGATGGCGGTCCACAGCACCACCGTGCTCAGGACGAACCCCATGAGCGCGGCCAGTGCCACGCTGGCGTAGCGCGAGCCCCGGCGCACCAGGATCGCCTCGGAGCCCCAGGCCACCGACGAGGTCAGGGCAAGGGACTCGGGACCCATGGCCGTTCGCTCTGAGCGTAGCGCGTCGTGAGCCTGTCGAAGGGCGCGCGAAGTCGAAGGCCACCCTGCCGATGGATCGGAGTGTCCCGGCGCCGCGGCGCGGCCGCCCCGCCGATACGCAAGCGGTGAGGCGTAAGACTCACTCCAGCACGAGCGGCGTGTCGTCGCGGTTGGCCCACTCGCCCATGGAGCCGTCGTAGTTGCGCGCCCGCTCGTAGCCCAGCAGTGTCAGGACGAAGACTCCGTGCGCCGCACGGATGCCGCCCTGTCAATAGGTAACCACTTCCTTGTCGGGCGGCACCCCGGCCTGCTCCAGCAGGCTGCGAAGCTCCCCGGCTCCCTTCAAGGTCCGGTGCGGACCATCCCGCAGGAAGTTGAGCCACTCCAGGTGCACCGCGCCGGGTATGCGCCCGGCCCGCTTGTTGCCGCGGTCGATGGCGCCCGTCCACTCGCCGTCCGACCTCACGTCGAGGTAGACCAGGTCCGGGTTGCCGACATTGGCGGTGCCGTAGTCCAGGGTGCACACGAGGTCCGGGTTCTCCCTGGGGTTGAATACCGCGCCTTCGGGCCTGGGCACGTCCAGGGTCACGGGCCGCCCCTCGTCGAACCACTTCTGCCAGCCGCCGTTGAGCACGGTCACGTTGGCATGGCCGTAGTAGTTCAACACCCACCACAGACGCGCGGCCCACAGGGAGCCGTTGCTGTCGTAGGCCACCACCCGCGTGCCGTCGCCGATCCCCAGGTCCTCCATCACTTGCTTTGCCGTGTCCGGCGGCGCCACCAGGGGATATTTGCGCGGCTCCTTGTCGTATCCCGGCTGCTTGATGTAGTGGTGCACGCGTATTCCCACGGCGCCCTTGACGTGGGCGCGGCGGTAGACGTCGAAGGGGTCGCAGTCCACGACACGGATGTCCGGGTCGTCGAGGTGCGCCTCCAGCCAGTCCGTCTCCGTCAGCAACTCCGGGCGAGCGTAGCCTTCTTCCGTCATGGGCTTACCTCCTGGTGTGAGCGGCTCCGGCGTGCGGCGTTCCCGCGGGGAAGGCCGCAAGGGCAGCCGGGCCGACGTGTCGAATCTCTACCAGATGAAGCGGCGGCGCGCGAGGGCGGACGGGTTGAACTGCCGCCGCCTCTTGGGTGAGAATGGCGCAACCAATCGTGCGCAGATGCCCGAACCCGTCATTCCGGCGGAAGCCGGAATCCAGGGGCTTGGGCGGGGGGAAACGCCATGTCCATGTTCATCGACGCCGACGCCCACGTGATCGAGACCGAGCAGACCTGGGAGTTCATGGAAGAAGAGGACAAGCGCTTCGCGCCGGACCTTCTGGTCTCCGAGCGAAGCGGCTTGCGCTACTGGCGCATCGACGAGCGGGTGGTGCCCAACACCAATATCGGCCTCAACACCACCGCCGAGTCCCGCGAGCTGGCCGACGTGTCGGCGCGCATCGCCCACATGGACGAGCTGTCGGTGGACGTACAGGTCATCTACCCCACGCTGTTCCTGCGCCCCCTGACCGCCCGGGCCGACGTGGAGCGGGCGCTCTGCCGGGGCTACAACCGCTGGCTGGCGGAGATCTGGAAGCAGGGAGGCGGCCGCATCCGCTGGGTGGTGCTGGCGCCGGTCCGGTCCCTGGACCGCTGCATCGAGGAGATCCGCTTCGGCAAGGCCAACGGCGCCTGCGGGGTCTTCATGCACGGCTTCGAGGGCGAGCGGCTGCTCTCGGACGACACCTTCTTCCCCATCTACCAGGAGGCCAGCGACCTCGACATGCCCATCTGCATCCACGCCGGCGGCGGCAACCTCGACCACTACGACCTGTTCGCCCAGGACGTGTTCTCGCGCTTCAAGCTGCCGGCCGTGGGCGCCTTCAACAACCTCATCTACAAAGGGGTCCCCAACCAGTTTCCGAAGCTTCGCTGGTGCTTCGTCGAGACCACCTCCCAGTGGGTCCCCTACGCGCTCAACGACCTGCAGATCCGCACCACGGCCGAGCTGGCGTTCCGGCGGAAACACGCCGACAGCCCGTTTGCCGCGGTGCGCGGCGCGCCGCGTGAGTTGGAGGAGGGCAACCTGTTGAGGGACAACCGCATCTACGTGGCCTGCCAGACCACCGACGACCTGCCCTACGTCATTGAGCACGCCGGCGCGGACAACATCATCGTCGGCACCGACTACGGCCACGCCGACTACTCCAACGACATGGAGGCCATCGCCAAGCTGGCCAAAGAGGGCGTGCTCGCGGCGGGCGTGGGCGACAAGATCCTGAGCGACAACCCCAGGCGGCTCTACGCTCTGTAGGGGCCTGTGTTGCGGCGGACGCGCGCAGGGGCGACCCGCCGGTCGCCCCCGCGCTGCGCGCTCGATTACCATGACGTCCGCCCGGCAACCGCACCACACGAGGCTGCACATGTCCAAGGTTTCCTTCGGAGTCGAGATCCACCCCTACTACGACGTCCCCACGCTGATGCACGAGGTCACCCTGGCGGAAGAGCTGGGTTACGACCAGGTGTGGTTCGGTGATTCCCAGCTCATCTGGCGCGAGATGTACGTGCTGCTGGGCGCCGCCGCCCACGCCACCTCCCGGGTCCTCCTGGGAACCGGGGTCACCAACCCGATGACGCGGGTCTCCGCGGTCACCGCCAGCGCGGCGGCGACGCTGCAGGAGTTGTCCGGCGGGCGGCTGACCCTGGGCATCGGCAACGGCTTCACCTCGGTCAACACCATGGGCAGGCGTCCCGCCACCCTGGCCCGGCTGGAAACCTGCGTCGATGAGATCCGTGCGCTGTGCCGCGGCGGCCGCGTGCCGGTGGAGTCCGGCGACATGCGGCTGATGTTCGGCGCGCCGGAGAAGTGCCCGCCCATCGCGGTGGCGGCCAGCGGACCGAAGATGCTGCGGCTGGCGGGCCGCGTCGGCGACGGCGTGATCCTGGCCCGCGTAGCCATGGAAGGGGACATGCTTGGCCGCATGCTCGAGTGCGTGGACGACGGCCGGAGGGCCGAGGGCCGGGAAGGTGAACCGTTCCAGCGATTTCTTTCGGTCTCGGCCGCCGTGGCCGAGGACGGCTCCAAGGCGGTGGCCGTGGTGCGCCCCCACGTGGCCCGGGCCATCCTCAAGCCGTTCTGGGGGCTGAGCCCGGCCGCCGCCGCGGCGGCGGAAAGGATGACCGGCCGCTACGACAACTACCAGCACCTCAATCCCAACGCCGCCCACGCCGACTCCGTCCCCGACGAGGTGGTGCCGGAATTCGCGCTCGCGGGGACTCCGTCCCAGTGCATCGAGAAGGCCCGGCGCATGTTCGACAGCGGCATCGACCAGATCACCATCCGTCCTTACGCCGTGGACGGGCTGTCCAGGGCGGAGATGATCCGTGCCTTCGCCGAACAGGTCATGCAACCCATGCTGGGCGGCGGCTGACCGGACATGTCACGCGACAACCTGAATTTCCTGTTCCTCAACGTCGCGCATTTCCTGGATCACCTCTTCATGCTGATCTTCGCGACGGTGGCGGCGTTGCGCCTGGTCCACGAGTGGGACATGAGCTACGGAGCGCTCATCCCGTACGGTACGCCGGGATTTGTCGCCTTCGGGGTTTGTGCGATTCCGGCCGGATGGATCGGGGACAAGTGGAGCCGGACCGGGATGATCGCCATCTTCTTCATCGGCACCGGAGCGGGCTCGATCCTCGTGGCGCTGGCGGACTCGCCGCTGGGGATCGCGCTGGCGCTCCTGGTGATGGGTGTGTTCGCCGCCATCTACCACCCGGTCGGAATCGCGATGGTGATCCAGGGACGAAGGAAAACCGGCATTCCCATCGCCATCAACGGCGTGTTCGGCAACCTCGGGGTCGCAACCGCGGCACTGCTCACCGGCTACCTCATCGACACCGGGGGCTGGCGTCACGCCTTCGTCATCCCCGGCTTGATCTCCATCGGTCTCGGGATCGTCTACGCCGTGTTCGTGTGGACGGGACGAGGGAGTCAGGCCGCCGCCGCCGAGGAAGCGCCGGGCAGGCCGTCCGCCGACATTGCGTCCATCGCGCGTCCGACGTTCGTGCGCGTGCTCTGCATCATCGTGTTCACCACCGCCATCGGCGGTCTGATTTTCCAGAGCACCACGTTCGCACTCCCGAAGATATTCGATGAGCGCCTCCACGGGCTGGCCGGCTCGGCCACCGCGGTGGGGGGCTACGCGTTCCTGGTGTTCGCCATCGCGGCGATGGCGCAGCTCGTGGTCGGGTATCTCGTCGACCGCCACTCCGTGCGCACGGTGTTCGCGTTCGTCGGGGGATTGCAGGCGGTTCTCTTCGCCATCATGTACCAGCTCACCGGCGTCGGCGCCCTGGTGGTGGCGGTGGCCTTCATGCTGGTCGTGTTCGGACAGATCCCCATCAACGACGTGCTCATCGGCCGGATCACCCGGAGCGAGTGGCGCAGCCGCGTCTTTTCCCTGCGCTACATCGTCACCTTCTCGGTGATGGCGTCCACGTTGCCGTTCGTCGCGGGTATTCACGCGAGCTGGGGTTTCGGCGCGCTCTTCGTGGTGATGGCGGTGGCGGCGGGCGGGGTCTTCGCCGCGGCCCTGATGCTGCCGCGTGCAGGCGCGGTCATCGCACAGACTTCGGCCGCGTGAGCGGCACCTTCACGGCACCGACTCGCCGAAGCACGGATGGGCCGTCAACCGGCGGCCGCCTCGAGTGAGGCCAGGTACTCCACCAGCCGCTTGCCTTCGCTGTCGTTGTGAAAGCAGGCTTCTCCGGCTGCCCTTTCGCCGTCCTTTGCGATGATGGCTTCGACGATCGGGCGGTGCTGGTCCACGAGCTCCATGTCGGAACGTAGCAGCGCGTCGGACGAGAAGATGTAGCGCTGAATGTGGACCGCGATGATTTCGTAGAACTCGGCCAGACGGCGATGCCCGGAAATGCCCACGATGGTTCTGTGAAGCTCGAAATCCGTGCGCGCGGCGGCGCCCCGGTCGTTCGACTTGCACACCCGCTCGAGGCTCCGGAATGCCCGCGCCAGGGATTTCTCGCCGGAAGGGGTCAGCCGCTCCGCGGCGAGCCTCGCCGCCAGACTGTCCATCGGGGAACGCAGCGTCTGCAGCTCATAGGCATCGTCCGAGGTGAGAGCGGCTACTTCCCAGCCCTTGTAGGGCACCTGGATGAGCAGCTTCTCCGCGAGAAGCAGCCGGAGGGCCGCGCGAATCGTGCCGCGCGAGAGATCGAACTCCTCCGACACCCCGTTTTCGGTCAAGCGTTCGCCGGCGGGCAAGTCCCCGTTGATGATGCGTTGGCGAAGGATGTCTGCCGCCTGAACGTCCAGAGTCGCTTTGGTGATCACGCTCATGGAACGGTTCCGGCCCGCAGGAGCGCAAACAACGAGTCAATCATTCTCATCCAAGGCCCCGTGCAGCACGGGTATCAGAACGGCCCGCGCCCTGCAAGCGCGCGCTTGTCCGGATACGAGCCGCGATCATTCGATCCCCAGCACCAACCGCGGCAGGAAGAGTGCGAGTTCGGGAAGGAAGGTGACGATCAGCACCATCGGGAGGTGTCCGAATACCAGCAGCTTCATGGTCGGCACCAGGTACTTGTCGAGCGTGAGCTTGCTGATCCCGGCCGCCATGTAGAGCATCGGCGCGCAGGGCGGCGACACGTTTCCGAGGCCGAGGTTGGTGCCGACGATGGACGCGAAGTGAACGGGATGGATGCCGATTTCCTTCGCTACCGGCAAGAGAACGATCGCCGCGAGCACGCCGCCGGACACGTCGTCGACGATCATTCCGATCAGCAGCAGGATGACGTTGAGGATCAGCAGCAGGAGGACCCGGTTCTCCGTCAACGTGACCAGCGCGCTCGCCACCTCCTTGGGTACCTGTTGCAGAATCATGGCGCGGCTCATCACGAACAGGAAGAACAGCACCGCGACGATGGATCCTGTCGTGATGGCGGCGCGTGCGATGGTCCGCGGGAAGCTGTGCAGGTCCAGTCCGCGATAGAACACGAAGCCGACGATGATGGCGTAGACGAGGGCGATGGCGGCCGCTTCGGTTGGAGTGGCGATTCCGGTGTAGATGGTTCCGAGGATGATGACCGGCATCATGAGCGCCCAGAACGCATCGGCGCCCGTCTGCCCGATTCTTCGGACCGCAACGCGTAGCGGGATCGGCTCCTCGAGGGCAATGGTGTCCACGTTTCTCAGCAGCAGGAAATTCAGCACGATGTAGATGAGCGTCAGCATGGCGCCCGGAATCACGGTGGAGAGGAACGCCGCGCCCACCGACACCCCTCCGGTCACCGCGAACACGATCATTGGAATCGACGGCGGGATCATCAGGGCAAGCACCGAGGAACAGGCCACCAGCCCGGTGGCATGGCCGGCCGGATATCCCTCCTTGATCATGCGCGGGATCATGATCGAGCCGATGGCGGCGATGGCCGCGGAAGACGCGCCCGACACCGCCCCGAACAGGGCACAGGTCACGATGGTCACGGCGCCGAGCCCGCCCTTGAGCCTGCCGACGAAGGCGTTGACGAAGGCGAGCAGGCGATCGGAAATTCCGCCTTCGGCCATCAGCGCGCCGGCCATCACGAACAACGGCAGCGCCAGCAGGGCGAAGCTGGAAGTCGTCTGATAGCCGAAGGGGATGAGGAAGGAGACGTCCGACCCGGTCAGAAGGCCGAATACCAGCGCGCCGATGCCGAAGGCGAACGCAATCGGCATCTCCGCTAGAAGCAGGACGACCACCAAGAGGATGGAGCCGAGGAATACAAGCACCGCTATTCCTTGCGCGCCTTGCGGAGGTGGATTTGCAGATCCACGAACTGGTTGACCGCCTGGAGCCCCAGATACAGCACCGTTCCCGTGAACCCGAAGATGAGAGAGGCCGACCACCACCCCTTGGGCCAGCGCATGTAGGAGCTCAGCCGGCCGGTGTGGATTTCAAACAGGGCGTAGCGGATGGCGTAGTACCCGAATACCGTGCAGGCCGCGACGCCCAGCAGCGTCATGACCAGGCGCACGGCGCGCACCGCGTTCCGGTTCGTCACCACCATCGTCAGAATGCCGCCGTGGATGTGCTCGCCGTTGCGCGTCACGTAGGCGAGTCCGAGGAAGTAGAACCAGGCCCCGAACAGCAGCGACAGCTCCTCGATGCCCACGAACGGTGACGCGAAGACGTACCGCAGCACCACCTGCGTGAACATCAGGGCACACAGACAAAGGCCGAACGCGATGACGAAGACGTAGAGGATCCGTTCGAAGACCGCTTCGACGGAAACCAGCCAGCGCATCCTGTCCGCCAGCTCCCCTTCGGGTATGGCGGTCAGATGCGGCGGCGGCTCGGGCTGCGTAAGCTCGGGGTCGTAGATGAACGACGCGGAACCCACGGGTGGACGGGGTCGCTGTTCGGATGGTCGCTCCAACGTCGTGTCTCCGGTTGGGCACGGGGTGCGGACGGCGTGGCTCCGGACCCCGTGCCGGGAAGGCCGCGTGCTACTTCACGCCCGCGACGCTCTTGATCTTCTCCATGATGTCCTTGCCCACCACCTTCTCCATGGCGGGCCACTCCTTGTCGTAGACGATCTGCTTGGCGGCGCTCATCTGCTTGTCGCTCAACTCGACGACGTTGATCCCCGCGTCGCGCGCCTTCTGGAGGAACTCGTCACTCTTGCGTTTGGCCTCGTCCCAGGACCATGCGATGGTCTTGTCCGCCGCCGCCTGCAGCTTGTTGCGAACGTCCTTGGGCAGGCCGTCCCACCACTTCTTGTTCACGAGCCAGAACGCCACCTCGAAGTAGTCGTTGGTGAGGATGTTGGCCTCGAGGACATCGCGCAGCGTGTAGGTCTCCACCGCGGTGGAGAACGAACGTGCGTCCACCGTTCCTAGCTGGAGCGCGGTGTGCACCTCCGAAAGAGGAATCGGCACCGCCGCGAAGCCGAGGCTGTTGAAGCGGTCGACTGCAATCGACAGCCCGGGTACGCGGATCTTCATGCCGCCCGGATCCTTGGGAAAGTTGAGCGGCAGCTTGCCCACGCCTTTCCGGATCACCACGGAACCGAAGTCGGTGGGAATGATGCCCACGGCATGGAGGCCGAGGTCCTTCAGCATGTCGTTGTAAACGTCGAGCATGCCCGCGCCCGGACCGTATAGCTTCTTCGCCTCCTCCCAGTTGGAGACGATGTAGCCGAGATAGATGAGGTCCAGCCGTTTGTCGAAGTCCGAGGACGCCCAGGTGAGGGTCATCGGGACGACGCCCTGCATGGACTGCTCGAATAACGACGTCCAGTCGCCGAGGTCGCCGCCCGGGTGATAGTCGATGGAGGCGCCGCTCTTGTCCCCCAGCTCGGACATGAACCGTTCCGAGATGGCGTGGAACACGTGATCGGTGTTCATCGCGTGGGCGAAGATGAACTTCTCCTGCGCGTTGACCGGCATGGCCGCGACCCCCAGTGCGATCACCGCACCGATCAGACCGTGCAATAACGATCTGCAAAGTGATTTCCGCATGGCTCTTGCTCCCTTCTCCCGACCTGGGTTTCCGCACGACGCCCCCCAAGCGCTTGGCCCGAGGGGCGCCTATACCTTTACGTAGACTTGTCCTTCCTCCGTCTTCACGGGATAGGTGTTGAGGCCGATACGAGGGGGTGGCGAGACCACCTTCCCCGATCGGATGTCGAACCGGCCCTGGTGCAGAGGGCACTCGATGACATGGCCCGTCAAGAGCCCCCCATCCAGCGGCTGCGCGGCGTGCGTGCACACGCCGTCGGTACAGTAAAAGCCGTCCTCGGCCTTGTAGATCGCGTAGATGCGGCCTTCGTGGTCCCAACGAATGAGATCCTCGTCGTCGATGTCGTCACATGCGCAGGCGCGTACCCAATCGGCCATGGTCGTCCTCTCAGGAGCTGAAAACTGGGCGCGCGTCCAGCGTCTCGAGAAGCTTCTCGTGTTCGCCGGGCACCATCGACACGGTAGTCTCGGCGTCGGGATAGGCGCCGCTGAGCACCGCGGACCGGTATTCGCCCAGGGCGCGCCGGCGCTCTTCGGCCAGTTGTCGCCGGATCGCCGGGAGGTCGCCGAAGGCCCGGCCGTGTCCGGGAGGCCGTTCCGATTCTCCGCAGATGTCGACGAGGAACATGAAGATCACGTCCCCCGCCGACCCCGCGCCGAGGGAATGGGTGACCAGGCTGGTTCGCGGGCCGATGGCGGCGAGAGCCTCGGCCGCCACGCACTCGACCTCCGCCGCATACGCGCCGGCGTCCTCGAGCCGGCGGAAATCCTTGGCGAGCTCGATGGCTTCCGCCGCGGTCTTGCCGATGATCCGCAGGCCGCCGCGCCGTGTGGACAGCCTCGGCACCAGTCCGAGATGGCCCTGGACGGCCAGCCCTTCACTAGCCAGCATCTCCACCACGCGCAGGCCTCGCGGCGTGTAGACCGCGTCGGCTCCCGCTTCCCCGGCCTTCACGGCCGCTCGCAGGATGTCGTCCGGCGTGTGGTGGGCGGTCATCGGCAGGTCGGCGATGGTGAACAACTCCGGCGCGCCGGCGCGCACGGCGGGATAGTCCGCGTCGGCGGTGTTCAGCACGTCGATTCCCACCTCCGCGCAGGCCGCCGCTTCTTCCTCGGTCGAAGGATTGGTCTGGCAGAGCTGGACCTTGCCCTTGAGCTCGATCATGTCGGCGACCGTCAAATTGCGGCGGACCGGCTTGCCGCCGTAGGTGTAGATTCGCTTGCTGTTCACTGCATGGTCGCCTTTGCAATCTTCGAGTAGCCGCCGCCGCTCGTGATCATGTGCGGGGCCTGACGAATCCATGCGCCCTTGGTGTTCCGCCCCAGCGAGCGCCGGACGACCACCGACAGGAGATCCAGGTTGGTGCGCCAGAAGCCCGGATCCGGTTTCGGCGTCTGGTCGGCAACCGCCTCGTGAAGCTTGGGCAGGGCGTAGAACGGCACCTGCGGGTACAGGTGATGCTCCACGTGGTTGTTCATGTTCAGATAGAGGAACCGTCCCACCCGGTTGGTTCGAAACGACCGGGTGCTGTCGATGATCGAAGGCGAGTCCTCCTGCATCTCCGCGTGCTGGATGATGTTGAACATCAGCATGATCGGCCCGCCGATGAGCCGGGGCAGCACGTAGAACCACAGCAGTCCCGCGTAGCCGGCCGCGATCGAGGCGGCGACGCCGAGGTACACGAGGGAGAAGATGCGCGCGTTGCGGGTCATCTTCGGGAGCTCCGCCTGGGGGGTCACGTCCCGCATCAGCTTCGTGTAACGCCTGGTTCCGAGCTGCCACAGGACCCGGAGCTGGAACCTGTGAACCGAGAGCCCGCTGATGTCGTAAAGCCAGCCCTTGAAATCCAGCGGCGTGTCGAAAGGCATCTGGCTGTCCAACCCGACGAACCAGGTGTAGGTGTGGTGATTCGTGTGCGTGTAACGCCGATGCAACGGCTCCTCGCCGTAGATCAGCGACATGACCCAGAAGACCGTCTCGTTCAGCCAGCGCGTCCGAAAGGCGGTTCCGTGGGCGGTTTCGTGGCTCAACGAGTAGGAAGGGACCGACATGACCACGCCGTACAGGAACACCGCCGGCCAGACGTAGAGCGTCCCCAATGAAGACCAGACGAGGTATCCGGAAGCCCCCATGGCAACGGCCCACGCGGCGAGATAGCGCAATCCGGGGCCGTCGCTGCGGCGTGCGAGCGCCTTCAGCCGTTTGCGCTCGATCTCGACGCCCGACGAGGCGGCATTGGTGATGACGTGCCCCTCGGCTCCGCCGAGGAGAGGCGTTTCCTGCCCGGCACGACTCCGGTTCTCCTCGGAGCCTCCGGCGACGGGTTTCGTTGGCGCGTCCATGACCTCAACGCGGCATGACCGCGCCCTCCGATGCGGGAGCGACCGCTTCCGAATAGTGCTTGAGATACCCGCGCGTGACCCGCGGCGGCATGGGCGAATGGCGCCGCCAGCGCTCCTCCAGCACGTTGGGCGCCACGTCCAGATCCAGCTTGCGCTTCGACAGGTTGATGCGGATGAGATCGCCGTCTTCCACGATGGCGATCGGACCCCCGCGTGCGGCCTCCGGAGTCACGTATCCGATGGCGGGACCGTGGGTGGCGCCGGAAAAACGGCCGTCGGTAACGAGAGCGCAGCTATTGCCGAGACCCGCGCCCATCAAGGCGGAGGTGGCGCCGAGCATCTCGCGCATCCCCGGGCCCCCCTTGGTCCCCTCGTTGCGAATCACGATGCAGGAGCCCGGCCGTATGGTGTCGTTGCGAAGGGCGTGGATGGCGCTCTCCTCGTCCTCGAAGACGCGCGCGGGCAGAGCCACTTCCCACATCTCCCGGGCGACGCCGGAGGCCTTGACGACCGCGCCTCCGGGGGCGAGGCTGCCCTTCAGGATGTAGACCGAACCGTCGGCCGCGACCGGAGCGCCCCTGTCGCGGATACATTCGGGATTGTGGACGGCGGCTTCCTTGACCAACTCTCCGGTCGTCTTGCCGCTCACCGTCACCGTCTCCGGGTGAATGAGATCGTCCAGCGCTTTCATGACGGCAGGGACGCCGCCGGCTTCACCGAACTCGGTCACCCCCCAGGGCCCCGACGGTGCCAGCTTCACCAGCGTCGGAGTATCGCGGCTGAGGCGGTCCCAGGTTTCGAAACTCACCTCGACGCCGGCTTCCTTCGCCATCGCCATCATATGAAGCACCATGTTGGTGGAGCCGCCCACGGCCAACCCGACCCGCATGGCGTTCTCGAAGGCCTCTCGCGTGAGGATCGTCGAGGGACGCACGTCTTCGTTCAGCAACTCCATGATCCGCAGGCCGGTGTACTTGGCGGCGCGTATCTGGAAATTGCTGCCGGCGGGAAGGGTGCCGCTGTTGGGCAACGCCAATCCCATGGCCTCGGTATAGATGCCGGCGGTGTTCCCCGAGGTCGCGGTATCGCAGGCGCCGGAGAACGGAAAGTGTGTGTCTTCAAGGCCCTTCAGATCCTCTTCGTCGAGCTTTCCGGCCAGATGCTCGCCCACGCCGTCGTAGACGGTCTCGAGAAAGACCTTGCGATTCTTGTAGACGCCGGCCTTGGTCGGTCCGCCGTAGATCAGGATCGCCGGCAGATCGAGCCGCGCGGCCGCCATCACCATGCCGGGTACGACTTTGTCCCCGGAGCCGATCAGGACCATCGCATCGAAGCGGTGGCCTTCGACCATGAGCTCGATCATGTCGGCGACGAGGTCACGGCTCGGCAGCACGTATCGCATGCCCACCGATGCGAAAGTCTCGCTGTCGGTGACATGGAAGGCATTGAACTCACACGGCGTCCCACCCGCCATGCGGATCCCCGCCTTGACCGCGTCACCCACCTGCCGGAGGTGAATGTTCTCGGGCGAGAAGTCCTGCCATGTATTCACGACCGCGATCATGGGGCGCTCGAACTCTTCATCGATGAGCCCGGCCCCTTTCGCCCACGCCCGCTGCAAGGAGCGGTCGACCCCGAGATACTGTTTGTCGCTACGCATTTGCCTCCTCGCCCCGGGCTCTCGCCCGTCGAACCTACCGGCACGCAAGCCCTCGAATGAATGTGACTCGGATGACATGCATGGATAGTCCTACAGGGGAACAGTCTTGTCAATGATTATTTGTCAACAATTAACTAAAAATCGACACCGCTGGAGGTCGACAAGGCAGGGTTCTAGAGAATACGATGAACCAGGCTACTTATGCGTCAAGCGCGACCCCTCTGCCGCATCGGCGTCGATGTCGGCGGTACCTTCATCGACCTCATGGTGTCCGGCGGCGGCGAGCGCCGCATCCGCAAGACCCTGTCCGATCCCGGTGATCTCGCCGGCGCGTTGCTGGCGGGCCTCGGGCTCGTGGCCGAAGAGCTGGGCCTGACCCTGGACCAGTTGCTGGCCCGCACCGAGCGGATCATCCACGGCAGCACCATCGCCACCAACGCGCTGCTGACCCGCAACGGCGCACGTACCGGGCTGCTGACCACGGCGGGGTTCCGGGACGTCCTCAACATGCGGCGCGGCATGCGCGGCGATCTATACGACCCCAAGCAGGCGCCCCCCGATCCGTTGATTCCCCGGCAACGGATACTCCCTGTCGCCGAGCGCGTCGACAGCGACGGCGCGGTGCTGGAACCGCTGGACGAGAACTCCGTCGATCAGGCGGTGGCGGAGGTCCGGCGGGCGGGGGTGGAGAGCGTTGCGGTGGGGTTGGTGTTCGCGTTTGCCAACGACCGCCACGAGCGTGCCGTGGCGGCGCGGCTCCGGCAGGCCCTGCCGGATGTTCACGTTTCCCTCTCCAGCGAGGTGCTGCCCGAGGTGAGGCTCTACGAGCGCCTGAGCACGACCGCGGTGAACGCCTATGTCACTCCGGTGCTGGCGAACTACCTCCAGTCCCTGGAGCGGCGCCTGGCGGACAACGGGTTTCGTGGCCGGCTGCTGGTCATGCAGTCCAGCGGCGGGGTCATGGGCCTGGACCCGGCCACCCGGTTCGGCGTGCGCAGCATCCTCTCCGGCCCTGCCGCCGGGCCGGTGGCGGGCCTGTGGTACGCCGGCCTCCACGGCATCTCCAACGCCATCACCACGGACATGGGAGGGACCAGCTTCGACGTCTGCCTCGCCGACCGGGGCGAGGTGGAGGTCACGAAGGAAACGGAGATCTCCGGTCACCGCATTGCCCTCCCGATGGTGGCCGTGCACACCATCGGCGCCGGCGGCGGCAGCATCGTGGCCGTGGACGACCGGGGCCTCTTGCGGGTGGGGCCGGCGAGCGCGGGCTCCACCCCTGGTCCCGTCTGCTACCGGCGTGGCGGCGACCGGCCCACGGTGACCGACGCCGACCTGTTGATCGGGTACCTGGGCGCGGAGCGGTTCTGGGGCGGACGTCTCCGGCTCGACGAAACCGCGGCGCGGGAGGCGTTCCGTCTGCACGTCGCCGAGCCCCTGGGCGTGGATGTGGTGAGGGCCGCCTACGGCGCCTACCAGGTGGTGAACGCCAACATGGTGGACGCCATCCGGGAAGTGTCCGTGCGCCGCGGCCACGACCCGCGCCGGTTCACGCTGGTGGCCGCCGGCGGCGCCGGCCCCATCCATGCCTGTGCCATCGCCGGGGAACTGGACATCGGCCTGATTCTCGTGCCCCGGGAGGCGTCGGTGATGTGCGCCGCGGGACAGCTTCTGTCCGACCTGCGCCACGACTTCGTGAGAAGCTGCGTGATGTCGCTAGAGCGGCTCGACCGGGACACGGTGGAGGGGCATTTCCGGGAGCTCCGGCGTGGGGCCGAGGAAACGCTGCTGGCCGAGGGTGTCCCGCGTGATGGTATTGCGTTAAGCTCGGCGGCGGACGTACGGTACGTGGGGCAGTTCAGCGAGGTGGAGGTGCCCGTGCCCGAGACTGCGATGACGGAGGACGTGGTGGCCGCGTTGGCTCGCGACTTCCACCGCATTCACGAGTCGCTGAACGGATACAGCATGCCGGACGCGGCGGCCGAGATCGTCAACCTGCGGGTGGTGGGAACGGGGCCGGCGGACTCCGAGGCCACTCCCGCTCCGGGCGGTGCCGCGGGGACGGCTCTCACGGGACTCCGGCAGGCGTTCTTCGACGACGGGTTTCGCGAAGTACCGGTCTACGACGGTCACCGGCTCGCATCGGGCGAAAACGTCACAGGCCCCGCCATCGTCGAGCAGGAAACGACAACCGTGGTAGTGCCGCCCGAGTACCGGCTCACTTGCGACGCTTTCGGGAACTACCTCGTGTACTTGAAGGAGCGCGGCCTGGCCGAGAGCCTGGCGCGGGTAAGATCCGGGCCGGAAGAGAAGGGCGGGACACGACACTAGCACCATGGACCCCATTCTCCTCACCGTCATCGCCAACCGTCTTGAGGGCGTCACCCGGGAGATGGGCGCGGGCATGTTGCGGAGCTCGCGCTCGCCCATCTTCGCCGAGAACAAGGACTTCGTCACCGCGGTGTTCGACCGCCGCCTCAGGCTGGTGGCCCAGACCGCCTATATCCCGGTGCTGATGGGGGCGAGCCCCTTCGCGGTCAAGTCCGTGGCCGAGCACTTCGGCGACGATGTGGAACCCGGGGACGTGATGATCCTCAACGACCCCTACCGCGGCAACAACCACGCGCCGGACATCTCGGTGTTGAGGCCGGTGTTTTTCGAGGGGCGGCTGCGGTTCTGGGTCCTCAGCAGGGGCCACCACGCGGACATCGGCGGCGGCGGAGCGGCGGGGCGGAACCCCCATGCGGCCACGGCCTGGGAGGAGGGTCTCCGGATACCGCCGGCGAAGCTCTACCGGGGCGGCGTTTACAACCGGGACGTGTGGGAGATCATCCTCCTGAACGTGCGCCTGCGCAGTTCCGTGGAAGGCGATCTCCAGTGCCAGGTGGGCGCCTGCAACGTGGGCGACAAGTCGCTGGAGCAGATGCTCGAGCGGTACGGCTGCGACCAGGTGGAGAACGCCATCGACGAGATGCTGGACCGGAGCGAGGCGCAGATGCGGGAGCGCATCGCCAAAGTACCGGACGGCGTCTACCAGGCGGACCGGCAGCTCGATCACGTGCTGGAGGACGGCCCCGCCGGGCGGCCTTCCATCCGGGTGCGGCTCGAGGTGGAAGGAGACGGACTGCGCTTCGACTTCGCCGGCTCCGACCCGCAGATCCCGGTCTACTACAACAGCTCCTACGCCAACACGGTGTCGTCCTGCTACATCGGGCTCTTCTCCACCATCGCCGCCGACGTGAGCGTGAACGAGGGCTGCATGCGGCCGGTGGAGGTGTCGGCGCCGGAAGGCTCGCTGGTGAATCCCCGCGAAGGCGCTCCCACCACCCAATGCACGGTCGCCACCTGCGCCACCATCGTGGAGGCGGTGTGGATGGCCCTGTCCCAGGCCGTGCCGGAGCGGGTGCAAGCGGGCTGGGCGCGCACCAACGCGGGCGCCGGTACCGCCCTGAACCGGCGCACCGGCAGGCCGGCCGCCTTCATCCTCCATTTCGCCAAGGGAGGAGGCGGCGCCACTCAGGGTTTCGACGGCTGGAACCACATCAGTCCGGTGTCGTCCATGGGCGGCAGCCGGGTGCCGGACCCGGAGCTCTACGAGTTGACCTTCCCGCACCGCATCCTGAAGTACGAATACCGCCCGGACAGCGCCGGCGCCGGCAAGTGGCGCGGCGGCTACGGGGCGGTCTTCGCGTTGCAGTTCGAGGAGGACGGCAGTGCGCTCTCGGTGCAAATCGGCAGCGGCACGGAGGAGACCGCTCCGTTCGGCCTGGCCGGGGGCGGCGAGGCCGCCATCGGAACGGTTCGCGTGCGATCGACGAACGGCGAAGAGGTGGAATTTCGTCGCGCCGCCATGCACCATCCCCGCGGCGGCGACGTGGCGGAGATCCGTTCCGCCGGCGGCGGAGGATACGGCGACCCCTACGAGCGGTCGGTGGAGGCGGTCCTGGACGATGTGACGGGCGGCCTGCTGTCGCCGGAGAATGCGCGCATGCAGTACGGTGTGGCCGTGGACCCGGAGACCGGGGCCGCGGATATGGACGTGACCCGGCGGCTGCGACAAGTCGATCGGAAGTAGGTCGCGGCGTCGGGCCCGGAATGATTTAATTTGGCGTCCTTCGACTTCGCTTCGCTACGCTCAGGACGAACGGGTGAGGAAGGGCTTTGGCAAGCTCACGACAGGTTAGCGTGTTTCTTCCGTTCGTCCTGAGCCCTGCGATAAGTTCAGGACAGGCGTAGCGAAGCGAAGTCGAAGGACGCATACTTATGGCTGACAGATCGCTGGAGTTTCTCCAACAGGAGGGCATCATGTCGAAGATCATCACCCGCGCGCTAACGCTGGAGCAAGACGGAGTGCCGGGCTTCATCGCCTCGCCGGAGCGGCAATCACCCGGCCCGGCCCTGCTCATCGTCCATCACCACTACGGCGTCACCGGCCACATCAAGCACATGGCCTGCGAGTTCGCCGAGCAGGGGTACACCACCATGGTACCGGCGCTCTATGACATGCTGGGCTTCTCCGACTTCCACGACGTCCAGAAGAAGACCACCGACGGGCGTTTCGTGGAGGTCATCGGCCAGGGCTGGCAGTACCTCTGCGGCCGCGCCGAGGTGGACGAGAAGCGGGTGGCGGTCATGGGCCTGTGCATGGGCGGCCGCATCGGCATCCACTTCGTCGCGGCCACGCCCCAGGCCGCGGCGTTCCTGGGCTACTATCCCTCGGTGCGCGAGGAGGGTCCCAGCGAACTGCGGCCCCGTCATCCCAACGAGTCCGCCCGGGAGATACACTGCCCGTCCATGATCCTTTTCGGAGGCAAGGACCGGGTCGCCCCGGTGCCGGTTCAGGAGAACCTTCGGGCGGCGTTCCTGGAAGGCACGTCCGACGTGGAGTGGCATTTCTTCCCACCAGCCGGCCACGGGTTCGCGTTGGCGGACGGCGACGCCTACGACCCCGCGCTCGCCAAGCTCACATGGCCCCTGTCCCTCAACTTCCTCGACCGAGTGCTGGGTGCCGAACCCGTGCCGGCGGCCATGCGTTCGGTCGCTTGAGTGGCCCTTCTTGAATTGTGCTGGTGCCCTTCGACTTCGCTTCGCGAAGCCTGAGCCCTTCGTCAAGCCTGTCCTGAGCTTGACGAAGGGCTCAGGGGCAACGGAGTTCTTATCCGGTGTTCCTTGAGTCAACCGTTCGCCCTGAGCGTAGCGGAGCGCCAGCGAAGCGAAGTCGAAGGGCGCTCACCCCACGGGCGGCGTGTGCTTGTACCACCTGGCCGCCTGCTCGTAGGCTTCAGCGGCGCGCAAAACTCGCTGTTCCCTGAAACGCGGCCCCACGATCTGGAGCCCGATGGGCAGTCCCCCGCCAGAGAACCCGCAGTTGACGCTAAGGGCCGGCAGGCCCGTCAGGTTGAATGGGGTGGTGAAGAGCGAGCGGAAGTTCACGCCCGGGCTCTCCAGCCGGATCTCCTGCCCGTCCACTTCCATCACCGCCCGCTTCGATTCCTCGATGGTGGGCGCAGGCACGGCCGCCGTGGGCGCGGCGATCAGGTCCACGCCCTCGAATACCTCGTCGAACTCCCGGGACAGCAAACGCCGGACGCGCTGGGCGGTGACATAGGCGTCGGCGGGGATCAGCATGGCGCCGATGTTCTGGCGCAGCAGGCGCGGGCTGTAGTCCCGCGGCCGGGCCGTGAGGTAGGGCAGGTTTTCCGTCACGTTCTCCGGGCGCGTGATGCAGGGCCACACGAACCGCGTCGTGTCCAGGTGCGGCACCTCCACCTCTACGAGCTTCGCGCCGAGGGATTCGAGTTGCCGCTGCGCCTCCACGAACGCCCCCCGGACCGCTCTCGTCATGTACCGGTCGAAGTAGTCCTTGACGATGCCGACCCGGAGGCCCTCGATACCCGCGTCGAGACCGTCCTCGTAGTCCGGCACCGGCTCGTCCGCGCTGTTGGGGTCCTTCGGGTCCTGGCCCGCAATGGCCTGGAGGATCAGCGCGCAGTCCCGCACCGTCTTGCTGAACACCCCCAAGTGGTTGGTGGAGAAGCCGCCGTCCCCGGGAACGTGCCCGAACCGGCTGATGCGGCCGTAGGTGGGCTTGAAGCCCACCGTTCCGCACAGCGAGGCCGGGTTCCTCACCGAGCCGCCGTTGTCGGTGCCGATGGAGCCCAGGCACAGGCTCGCGGCCAGCCCCGCCGCCGACCCGCCGCTCGAGCCGCCGGCGATCCGCTCCGTGTCCCAAGGGTTGCGGGTGGTGCCGTAGAACGGGTTGATGGTGGTGCCGCCGTTGGCCCACTCGTGCATGTTGGTCTTGCCCAGGATGACAGCCCCCGCCTCCCGCACCCGCGTCACCACCGTGGCGTCGTAGTCCGGGAAGCAGTCCTCCAGCACCTTGGACCCTGCCGTGGTGCGGATCCCCCGCGTCGCGATGTTGTCCTTGATGGACAGGGGTATCCCGTGTAGCGGCCCGCGATACTTGCCGTCGCGAATCTCCGCCTCCGCCGCCCGCGCGTCCGCCAGCGCCTCGTCCCGTGACACCGTTACGTAGGCGACCAGTTCCGGGTTCAGTCGCTCGATGCGCGCCAGCATGAGCTCGGTCAGCTCCACTGGGGACAGTTCCCTGGCCTGGATCTGTGCCGCCGCATCCGCCAGCGTGAGCCCGGTCAAATCGTGGTCCGTCATTGCGGTGCCTCCTCCTGGAAAGTCGCGGTGGCCCATGTCCGCCCGATGGTAGACGCAGCCTAAACGTACGGGGAGTCCGGATCAAGTCGACGCCTTGTTGGCGTGGCGCTTGGCGCCACCTTGACGCCGTGACCGGTAAGGTCCTAGTGTGGTGTCTGGTTCATTCGCAGCATAACAACCTGGAGGAATAGCCAGCATGCGTATCGCAGCCGTGGACCTTGTCAGCAACACATGTTTCCCGGCCCTGGCCGCCCAGGAGTTGGGGTTCTACCGGGAAGAGGGCGCGGACGTGGAAATCGAGCTGGTTTCCCAGATCGGTGCCACGCGGGCGCTCCGGGAGGGTGCCGCGGACGCCATGATCGCGGGGTCGGTACACGACCTGCTGCGGGAGTTTCCGGGCTGGAGCGGCGCCAAGCTGCTGGTGGCGCTGTCCCAGGGGACGCCGTGGCTCTTGACGGTGCGGGCGGACCTGGATGCGGAACGAGGTGATCTCAACGCGCTCAGGGGCCTGCGCCTGACCGCGGCGGAAGGGCCGGACCTGGTGTTCAAGTCGCTGCTCCGGGCCGGAGGTCTTGACCCGGAGCGCGACGTCAATATCGTGCACCTGCCGGGCTCCGAGGGCCGGAAAGTGTCGTTCGGCGTCTACGCCGCCGGCGGGTTGGAGTCGGGACAGATCGACGGCTTCTGGTCCAACGCCATGGGCAGCGCCACGGCCGTTTCGCAGGGGGTCGGCAAAGTTCACGTGGACGTTCGGCGGGGCGACGATCCGGCGGAAGTACGGTACTGCACGTTCGCGGGTCTCGGCACGACGGATGACTTCATCGCGCGGGAGCCCGAGCAGTGCGCAGCCGCGATCCGGGCCATCGTGAAGGCGCAGAAGGCGCTGCGCGCGGACCCCGCGAAGGCGGCGAAGGTGGGGGAAGGGCTTTTTCCGAAGGATGCGGCCGAGCTCATCACCGGCATCGTCGAGCGGGACGTGCCGTTCTACGAGCCGGCCATCTCGGAGGAGGCGGTGGCGAAGCTGAACGCGTTCGCGCAGTCGGTCGGCCACTTGCCGGGGCCGGTGGCTTACGAGCAGGTGGCGGCGGTGCAATTCAGGAATTTGTGGGTGGGCTAGAACCCCGCTGCCGGCTCCAGCGCCCCTTCCGGCGGCGTGCGCGTCTCGTATGCCCACTCGGGCATGCGGCTCTCCATGCCGTTGGCGGCCAGCCGGGCCTCGTAGGTTTTGCGGATTTGCGGGTCTTCGTCCATGTAGGCGATGGCGTTGCCGCCGTCGCGGGTGTCCACCGCGCCTACGTCCTTGCCCTGGCCGCCGGGGGCGCCGCCGCGCCGGAAGGCCGGTCCGTAGGGGCCGTCGAAAATCAGCAGGCGCAGCCCTTCCGGGTCGGTGCCGAAGTGCTGGTGGAACCAGTCGCCGCGCATGGGCGCGGCGCTGATCATGCCCACCGGCTCGTAGGTCTGCTGCTTGACGTCCTCTCCGCGTCCTTCCTCCCACGGCCTCATGCCCAGGGTGTCGGGCCAGGTGTAGCTGAACCCCTTGCCCTTGATGCAGACCAGGATGGCGCCGGAGGAGTGCTTGTGGGCCTTGGAGTACTGGCCGGTCTCGTACTGGGCGATCTTCATGTAGAAGTTGGCGCCGGCCATGTGGGGCTCCACCCGGCGGTAGCTGAAGGAGCGGCGGTTGTCCCGCGGCAGCTCGCAGGTGACGATGTCGGGGATGACGTTGGTGAGGCGCATGGCCAGGCCGCGCACCGGGTCGGCGCGGATCTCCTCCACCTCCTTGAAGTAGTCGTCCTCGCCGGCGAACCGCCTGGTGAACTCGTAGGGGCAGTTCATCACGAACTCGGCATCGCGGACCAGGTTCAGGATGTTGGGAGCGGTGGTGGCGGCCAGCAGCATGGCCGGCGCCGAGGTGGCGTTCACCACCCGGTGCCAGGCGTTCAGCGGGATGCCGAAGAGCGAGCCCGGGCCCCACTCGAAGGTGAGCTTCTTGCTCTCGTTCTCGTTCCACACCTCGGTGGTGCCGCGCCCCTCCACCACGTAGTAGGTTTCCTCGTAGAGATGGCGCTCGGGGTTGAGGGCGCCGGCGCCGGGGACCTCCACCACGTACATGCCCCAGAGATGCTCGGTGCCCAGGAGCTGGATGCCGATGCCGCGACCGCCCAGCCGTTTCCAGGGCTTGAGCGGCAGGTCCTGCACCTTGTGCACGCCGATGTCCCGGTGGATGGAGACGCCCTGGTCCTCCATGAAACGGTCATACGGCGACCTGGGGTTCTTCCACGTGCCGAATCCGGCCTTGCCGGTGGGCGAAGGCTCATTGAAATCGAAAAGTTCCGCGCCGGGTTCCACTCCCATGACAGGCCTCCTTGGTGGGTGTCGACAGGATGTTAGCCGGGGTCTCCGGTACGGTCAAGCAGGCGGCGCGGGAGTGGCGGTCACAGCCCTTCCGGTGCATGAATTCAGGCGCCCGCGGCATTTGATAGGGTCAGGGCTTTGATCTATAGTGGCAGTGCTTCGGCGGGCCGTCGCCGAAGCGCTTTTCCAACAGGCATACAGATTGCTCGTCATCCGGGCGTCCTCCGCCCGGTCGAGGAAGGAGTAGAGCCATGAAGGACGGATTTCGCGTGATCGATTCGGATCGGCACATCATGGAGCCGTCGGACATGTATGACCGGTACATGCCGAAGAAATTCCACGGGCGGGTGAAGATCACCGGACCCAACCAGTCCAACCGCTACGTCGACGGCAAGCCCGTTTCCGACTCCAACAGGCGGCCCGACCGCGAGGTCACCGACTATGGCTTCATCTTCGCCAGCAACCAGTCCTGGCGCGAGACCTTCGCCGAGGCCATCGCCACGGGTTTCGATCCCGCGTCCAACCTCCGCGACATGGACAAGGAAGGCATCGACCTGAGCGTGCTGTTCCCGACCATGGGCCTCTACGTCATGTGGAGCTCGGACATCGACCCCGAGCTGAGCCAGGCCATCTGCCGGGCCTACAACACTTGGCTCGCCGAGTACTGCAGCCACGACGAATCGCGCCTGCGGGGCGTCATGCTGCTGCCCTTGCAGGATCCGGCCCGGGCGGTCGAGGAGTTGCGGCACGCGCGCGAGAAGCTCGGCCTGGTAGGGATCTTCTGGCGCCCCAACAAGCTCTGCGGCCGTACCCTGGCGAGCCCCGACTACTACCCCATCTACGAGGCCGCACAGGACCTGGGCGTCACCGTCTGCGTACACGAAGGCGCACGCACGGTCCTGGAGCAGGCGGGCGACGACCGCTACAGCGAGTTCGGCCGTCACGTCGCCTGCCATCCCCTGGAGCAGATGCTCGCCTGCCTGAGCTTCTGCGGTGACGGCGTTCTGGAGAAGTTTCCGACGTTGAAGGTGGCCTACCTCGAATCCGGCTGCGGCTGGGTGCCGTTCTGGCTGGAGCGCATGGACGAGCACTGGGAGCACGAGTCCCACGGCTCGGCCAAGACCACCCCGGAGAAACCCAGCTTCTACTTCCACCGGCAGTGCTGGGTGAGCTGCGAGGCCGGCGAGGAGCTGGTGCCGAGCTTCGTCGAGCACGTCGGCAACGACCGCTTGACCATGGCCACGGACTATCCCCACAGCGACTGCGTCGACAAGTGGCCGGATCTCACCGTGGGCGCCCTGAGCGCCAACGACAAGCTGTCGGAGGAAACCCGGCGCAAGATCCTGTGGGACAACCCGGTTCAGATGTTCAGCCTGGGAATGTAGGCGGGTTACGGACGATGGCGAAATACCGGGTCGTCTACTGCGGCAGCAACGATGTTCCCGTCGACCTGATCGAGCCCATCCTGCGGGAGGCGGACGCGGAGATGGTGATCGCCAGGCCCACCAACGACCAGGAGTTGGCGGAGGCCGGGCGCGGCGCCGACGGCATGATCTTCCACGGTGCCCTGCCGCTCACCCGGGAGATCATCGAGAAGCTCGACCGCTGCAAGGTCGTTTGCCGCACCGGCGTGGGCGTGGACCGGCTAGATCTGGCCGCGGCCAGGGAGCGCGGCATCGCCGTGTGCAACGCCGCCGGCTGCAACTCCATCGAAGTGTCGGAGCAGATGATCGGCCTCATGATCGCCATCTCCCGCAAGCTCGTGCGCATGAACCAGTACGTGCGCGAGGGCCGCTGGCGCCGCCACACCGCCGAGTTGCATTCCTACCGCGGCCCGGTGTCGCGCATCGCCGGACAGACCCTGGGGCTGGTGGGCCTGGGAAACGTGGGGCGGCAAGTCGCGCCCCGGGCGCAGGGCATGAAGATGAACGTCCAGGCCGTGGACCCCTACGTCGCTCCGGAAATCGCCGAGGCCATGGGCGTCAAGCTGGTTTCCCTGGATGAGCTGGTGAAGACCTCGGACGTCATCAGCCTGCACGCGCCGCTGGTGCCGGCCACCCGCAAGATGTTCGGCGAGGACCAGTTCGCCACCATGAAGAAGACCGCCTATTTTCTCAACTGCGCCCGCGGCGGCCTGGTGGACACCGACGCCCTCTACGAGGCGCTCACCGCCGGTGAGATCGCCGGCGCCGCCCTCGATGTCACCGACCCCGAGCCCATGCCCGCCGACCACCCGATCCTGACGCTCCCCAACGTCATCGTCACCTGCCACACCGCCGCCAACTCCAACGAGTCCTACATCGACTGCCAGACCCACGCAGCCCGGGAAGTGGCCCGGATCCTCCAGGGCGAGCCCCCCACCACCGAGATCAACGACCCGTGGCTCGTGGGCGAAGCTCAGGACCAGGGGTTTGGGGGGGTGTGAGGGTAGTCGAGCGGATGGTGGTGAAGAAGCCCGCTGAAGCACAGGGGAAGAGCCGGCGCAGACACTGACGCTCTCGGCCTTGCCGAGCGAAAAGCCCTCAAGGATTAGCGTTTGCGCTACGACGCGGGCGCCCGCCCTTGCGGCCATTCTCCCTCGCGGCTGCCGCCTTCGCCAACGAGCGGCTTTTGCCGCCGGCCGCACCCATGTGTGAAGCCATCCAGCGTCTCGAGCCAAAGACGCCCTGGAGTAGCGCCGGAACATAGAGATCGGCATCGAGCCGCGGCCAGTGGAGCCCCAGCCCGGTCGGGCTGACCTCGATCTCTGCAAGCTCGTCGGGCGACGCTCCGGCCAGTCCTTCTGCCAGTGCGGCGGGAAAAGTCAGTTCCACACCGGTGTTAAGCCGCACGATCACGCGTCGCCTGCGCCGGTCGAACCGCGCAGCCTGTACATGGCCGGCGTCATGCTCTGCCCGCGCCCGCGCTGTTGCCTTCTCGAACTCCGCTTCAGTAACGGCCATGGATCTTTCTCCATTCCTCGCACAGTGTCTGCAGGGCCTGAGTCAGACTCTCGTTGATGCGATTCACCTCCCGATGTCCGAAACCGTAGCTAGCGCGCAACTCCGGCGGACCACTTGGGCAGTTCAGTGTGAACACAGTTTCCTTCCCCGCCCCGACGACGTGAACGTGGGCGGGGCGATGGTCGTTCGGATAAACGACCACACGCATGCCACCGAAACGGAGCGCTGTCGGCATGGATCAATATAACACAACCCAAGCGTTTGGGAAAGATCGTGGGGTTCCGATAGCCCGAGCACGCGCGCTGGCTTCAAGCCGGACACCAGCAGCCTACCTCGACGCGGTTCCCTGATCCGGGATCAAGCGCGTAGAAGACCGCCATGTCCTCTCGGTCGAGAATGGCCATTTCGAACTCGATCCCGGCCGCTTCAAGAACGGCGTGTTTTTCCTTCACTTCCTCGATGGTGTTGACGGTGAATCCGAAGTGGAGCCACTTGGGAGGTTTTGCCTCTTCTTCGACGGGCTTCAGCGCCAGGAGGAAACCGTCCTCGTCGGCTTCGCGCACCAGGAACGTTTCACCGTCCGCTTCCCAACCTTTTCTGAAGCTGAAGAAGCGCTCGTAGAACGCGGTGGAAGCGTCCACGTCGTACGTCGAAACCTGGAGATGATTGAGCTTCATGTCGGAGCCCGCTAACCTCCCCGCGCTTCCCGGATCGCCCGCCACAGCTTCGGCGCGGTGTAGGGCATGTCGATGTGGTCGATGCCCAGGGGCGACAACGCGTCCATGACTGCGTTGGCCACGGCGGGCGGGGCGCCGTTGGTGCCGGCTTCGCCAACGCCCTTGACGCCGAGGGGGTTGAACGGATTGGGGGTCTCGGTTTCGCCCAGGACGACGGGCGGCATGGTGCTGGCCCGCGGCACCGCGTAGTCCATGAGGGTGCCGGTGCGGGGCTGGCCTTCCTCGTCGAAGACCATGTGCTCGCACAGCGCTTCGCCGAGCCCCTGGGCGAGGCCGCCGTGTACCTGGGCCTCGACCACCATGGGGTTCAGGACCACGCCGATGTCGTCCACCAGCACGAGCTTCTCGATGGTCAGCTCGCCGGTGTCCGAGTCGATGCGTACCAGCGCCACGTGGGCGCCGAAGCCCCAGGCCTCGCGGTTGGGATCGAAGAAGGCGGTCTCGTTCAGGCCCGGGTCCATACCCGCCGGAGTGCCCTTGGCGTAGGCCGCGCCTGCCACCTGACGCCAGGTCACGTTCCGTTCCGGCACGCCGGCCACGGCGAAGCCGCCTTCCACCTGGACGACGTCGTCCGGCGAGGCTTCCATGAGGTTGCCGGCGATGGCCTTGGCCTTGGCCACCACGCGTTCCGCGGCGGTGGCCAGGGCGCCGCCGCCCATGACCGCGCTCCGGCTGCCGAAGGTGCCGGTGCCTTGCTGGATGGCGGTGGTGTCGCCGTGGCGCACCACCACGCTTTCCATCGGCACCTGGAGCTTGTCGGCGGCCACTTGGGCCCACACGGTCTCGTGCCCCTGCCCGTGGGAGCTGGAGCCGGTCAAGACCGTAATCTCGCCGGTGCGCTCCACCCGCACGGTGCCGCTCTCGAAGCCGGCGCCGCCGCTGGGTTCGCAGAAAGTGGAGACGCCCACGCCCACCAACTCGCCGCGCCCCCGGGCTTCGTCGCGGTAACGAATGATCCCGTCGTAGTCCGACAGGCGCAGGGCTTCGTCCAGGGACTTCTCGTAGTCTCCCGAATCGTATTCCACGCCCACGCCGGTGCGGTAGGGGAACTGGTCGGGCTGGATGTAGTTCTTCCGCCGGAGCTCCAGCGGGTCCATGCCCAAGTCCCGGGCGGCCTTGTCCGCCAGTCGCTCGATGTTGAGCACCGATTCCGGCCGGCCGGCGCCCCGGTAGGGGCCGGTGGGCACGGTGTTGGTGAAGGCGGAGACGATCTCCACCCGCACGTCCTGGATCTGGTAGCAGCCCGGCGCCATCACCAGCATGCGCTGGGGCGGCCCGGCGGTGGCGGAGTGCAGGTAGGCGCCGAGGTTCGCCACCACCCGCACCTTGAGGCCCAGCATCCTGCCGTCCCCGCTCAAAGCCAGCTCCGAGGTCATGGCCTGGTCCCGTCCCTGGCAGGTGGTGAGGAAGTCCTCGCTGCGGCTGGCCATCCACTTGACCGGCCGGCCCAGCTTCCGGGCCAGGTGGCAGACCAGGATGTCCTCGCGGTACACGCAGCCCTTGCTGCCGAAGCCGCCGCCCACGTCCGGAGCGATGACCCGGATGCGGTTCTCCGGGAACCCCAGAGAGTTGGCGATCTCCATCCGCGACCGGTGCGGCCCCTGGGTCGAGAGCCATACCGTCAGCTCGTTCCGGATCGGGTCGGCGTCGGCCAGCACGCCGCGCGCCTCCATGGACATGGCCACCAGCCGCGGGCTTTTCATGTGCAGCCGGGAGATGTGGTCGGCCTCGGCGAACGCCTTGTCGACGTCGCCGTTCTCCCGCTTCATGGTGTAGCAGTGGTTGGTGCCCAACTCGTCGTGGGCCAGCGGCGAACCGTCTTCCAGCGCCGCCTCGGCGTCGGTGACCACGGGCAGGGCGTCGTAGGTCACGCCGATGGCGGCGGCGGCGTCTTCGGCCAGGGCGCGGCTCTCCGCCACCACGGCCGCGATGGGCGCGCCCACCGCGTGCACGACGCCGCGCGCCAGCACCGGATGCTCCGGCATGTTCATGTCCGGCGTCAGCATGGGCGCCCGCAGGGCCAGGTCGCCGGTGTCGTCGCCGGTGAGCACGCACAGCACCCCGGGCATGGCCGCCGCCTCGGCGGTATCGATGGACACGGTGCGGGCGTGGGGGTGCGTGCTCCGGTGAATCGCCACGTGCAGGATGCCCGGGAGCTTCACGTCGTCCACGTAGCATCCCTGGCCGGTGAGCAGGGGAGGGTCTTCGACCCGGCGGATGGAGGCGCCGATCAGGCTGTCGGGGTTGCTTGGATCTGTGCTCATGGATCGTCCTCGAAGGGCGCCAGATGAATTTTTCAACAACCTGCTATCCCCGCGCCGCCGCGGCCTCGATGGCGCGCCGGGCGTAGACCACGGCCATGTGGCGCTTGTACTCCTCGTCGGCGTAGGAGTCGGCGTGCGGATCGATACCGTCCGCGGCCTGCCCGGCCGCCGCCGCCACCACCTCCGGTGTCAGCGCCTGTCCCGTCAGCGCGGCCTCGGCTCCGCTTGCCCGGTGGGGCGTGCCGGCCACGCCGCCCAGCACCACCCGCGCGCCGGTGCATGCGCCGGCGTCATCCACGGACAGCGCCGCCGCCGCGCTCACCACCACGTAGCCGGAGGCCGGGTGCGGCAGCTTGGCGTAGCTCGTGCGGACAGGGGAGGACGGCAACGGGATTCGGATGGCTGTCAGGATCTCGTGGGGCTCCAGGGCGGTGGTGAAGAAGTCCACGAAGAACTCGTCCGCCGCTACGGTGCGCTCGCCCTCGGATGAAGCGATGGCGAAGGAGGCGTCGAGGGCGGTCAGGGTCACCGGAAGGTCGGCGGCCGGATCGGCATGGGCGACGCTGCCGCCCATGGTGCCGCGGTTCCGCACCTGCAGGTCGCCGATGACGGAAGCCGTGTCGGCCAGCCCGGGCAGCAAACGGTGCACGTCTTTCGAAGTGCCGACCTCGGTGTGGGTGGTTAGGGCGCCGATGAGCAGGGTATCGCCGTCCACCCGGATGCCGCTCAGTCCGGGTATTCGCCGCAGGTCCACCAGGATCTCGGGCTGGGTCAGCCGTAGCTTCATGGCCGGCAGGAGGCTGTGTCCCCCGGCCAGCACCTTGGCGTCCTCGCCGTGTTCCCGCAAGAGACCGAACGCTTCCTCGAGAGAGCGGGGCGCGTGGTATCCGAAGCTAGCTGGATGCATGCTGCCCCCTCATCTGCTCCGCGGCCCAACGGATGGCCTTGACGATGTTGATGTATCCGGTGCAGCGGCACAGGTTGCCTTCGAGGGCGTGCTTGATGGCGTCGTCGTCGGGGTCCGGGTCGGTCTCCAGCAGGTGCGCCGCGGTCATCACCATGCCGGGGGTACAGTAGCCGCACTGGAGGCCGTGCTCTTCCTGGAAGGCGGTCTGAACGGGGTGCAGGCTTGTCCCCTCCGCCATCCCCTCGATAGTCGTGATCTCGGCGCCGTCGGCCTGTACCGCCAGTATCGTGCAGGACTTCACCGCCAGGCCGTTCACGTGCACCGTGCACGCGCCGCACTGGCTGGTGTCGCAGCCCACGTGGGTGCCGGTGAGTCCCAGATTCTCGCGCAGGAAATGCACGAGCAGCAGCCGCGCCTCCACCTCGGCCGCGCGAGCCCTTCCGTTCACGGTGACGTTGATGGGCAATGCGGGGTGTTCCATCGGTCCTCCTTGTCAGCGTCCCGTCGTGCTTCGCTATGTTGTCGGAGTATCCCTTCAGGATTGTTCGGTGACCGGAGCGGCCTGTCTCGGCGCGGCCTCGGCGTGGTGTTCCGTGTGTGCGGCCGCGTTGCCGGTCCGCTTCCTCCCGCGCCGGCGCTTGGCGGCGGGGCGTGGCCGCTGGCTCTCCGGGGCGTCCGGGCCTGTCTTGCGGCCGCGTCGTTGCCTGTCCTTCAGACCGCCCGACGGCCGCGGGATGGACTTCCCCAGGATGTTCTCGATGGCGCGCACCGACTGGCTGTCCGCCGCGGTGGCGAAGCTCGTGGCGCGGCCTACCGCGGTCATCCGGGCGGTGCGGCCGATGCGGTGCACGTAGTCTTCCGGCGTGTAGGGCAGGTCGTAGTTGATGACGTGACCGATGTTGTCGATGTCCAGGCCCCTGGCGGCGATGTCCGTGGCCACCAGGATCCGGTAACGGCCGCGCCGGAACCCCTCCAGCGATGCCCGCCGCCGTTCCAGGGACAGGTTGCCGTGAATCTCCGCCGCCCGATGGCCGCTGCGCCGCAGGGTCTCGGCGATGAGGTCGGCGCGGTTCTTGGTACGGGTGAACACCAACACCGATTCGTCGCCGCCCTTGAGAAGGGACAGCAGCAACGACGTCTTGGCCCCCGGGGTGGTGTTGTGGAGAGTGTGGGTGACACCGTCCGCCGGGGTCGCCGGCTTGGCCACCACGGCGTGGAACGGGTCGCGCAACGACATGCGCACCAGCTCTTCCAGGTCGGTGGGCAGGGTCGCCGAGTAGAGGAAGCTCTGGCGGCCGGGCGGCAGCGCGTCGATGATCTGGTTCAGTTGATCGGCGAACCCCATGTCGAGCATGCGGTCGGCCTCGTCCAGCACCACCACCTCCACCTCCCGCAGGTCGAGATAGCCGTCCCACATGAGGTCCAGCAGCCGGCCCGGGGTGGCTACGACGATCTCCGGGTGGCGCTTGAGGCCGCGGATCTGCGCCTGCATGTCGGCGCCGCCCACCACGGTGGTGGCATAGACCCGCAGCGAGCGCCCGAGGTCGTCGATGGTCTCCTGAATCTGGAACGCCAACTCCCGGGTGGGCGCCAGGATCAGGCCGCGGGGCGGTCCTTCGGGAGAGCCGGCGAGCCGTTCCACAATGGGGATGACGAAGGCCGCGGTCTTGCCGGTGCCGGTTTGAGCGCATCCCAGGACGTCGCGCCCCTCGAGGGCGGCGGGCAAGGCTTTCTCCTGTATGGGAGTGGGGGTGACGAAACCGATCCTGTTGAGATCCTTGAGTAGCGGATCGGACAGACCGAAAGCGTCGAAGGTTGTGTCGTCTGAATTTGACATAAAAGTTCTTCTGCGCGGGGAGTCGGTCCCGGAGCGGAGCCGCTCATGGGTGATTGTGCACGGCTCCGGTCCTGGACTTGTTTCGGAAGGCCTGGCGGTCGCCGTGCCTCTGCGCCAACGGCACCGCCGAGCCGGATCGTCGGTAGGTGGATGGATTGCTTTACCAGCGACCTCCTCTGCCTCCACCCGACCGCCTGTTGCCGCCGCCTCCTCCGTTGCCGAAGCCGGACCGTCTTTCCTGCGGGCGTGCTTCGTTGACGGTCAGGGTACGGCCCTGAAGATCCGTTCCGTTGAGGGCGTCGATGGCTTTCTGCCCCTCCTCACCCGAGCTCATCTCCACGAAGCCGAAGCCGCGCGACTGGGCCGTAAACTTGTCCGCGATGACTCTTGCGGACTCTACTGTCCCGTGCTCGGCGAATAGCTCCTCGAGTTGGCCGTCGGTGACGGAATAGGGCAACCCGCCCACGTACAATTTCTGGCTCATGTTCTTCCTCCAATGGTTGAGACAAAAGAAAACCAGTCTGTTCGACCCTGGGAATCGGATCGCCGCATTGGGCAAGAACATGCGTCTTTCACGGCACGCGATGAAATTTTGCTTGGGACGAGGGTTTCGTCGGGCAGATTAGGCTGGAACACAGTTTGAATGAGGGACTTTAGCTGCATCCGGCTTCCGTGTCAACGGGACGGTCGCCGTGGTCGCAACTACTCGCTTCGTCTCTACCGGTGATGATACCGGTAGTGAACCGGGACGAAACTGGCAGACGGCTGCGTGGCCGGCGCGGGACTAGAGGTCCTCGATCAGGGGTTGCGGACCAGGGACGATGTCGGCGATGTCGGGATCGACGTCGTCTTCGCGGTCGGGCCGTTCTTGCCGGGCTTCCCGGCGTTCGGCGCGCCGCCTGGCCTTCTCCTCCTTCTTCTCCTGTTTCGCGCGCTCCCGTTGCCGCTTGGCAAACGTGGTTCGTGGTTGAGCCATTTCGCTAGTTTAGCGTGTCTTTGCGCGAAACCCAAACGGTGGGGTCGGCGCAGCGGTCCATCGTGGCGCGGGCCGGTCGAAAGCCGCCCCTACGAGATGGTCAGCCCGTCGATGAACTGCACGCCGGGTATCCTGGCGAGGTCCCCGGGCACGACCTTGAGCTTGGATGAACGGCTTCCGGAACCGAGGATGACGTACTCCTGGGTCCGCAGGTTGGGGTCGGCGTAGACCGGCAGGTCCGCAGGCAGCGCGAACGCGGTGACGCCGCCGATCATCATGCCGGTCAGTTCCATGGTCTCCTCGGCGGACGCGAACGAGGCCCTGGACACCGCCATCAGCCGCTTGACCGTGTGGTTCACGTCGAGCCGCGCGGAGGCCTGCACGATGCAGGCGCAGTATTTCTTCTCGCCACGCTTGGAGGCCACGATGATCGTGTTGCCGCTGGTCTCCAGCGGGTAGCCGTACTCTTCGCAGAAGTCCACGGTATCGGCGAACGCGGGGTCGATGTGAACGAGCTCGTAGGAAATCCCGAGATCGTCGAGGGTGGACAGGACCCGCGATTCGATGTCGGTGGAGGCGTCCGTCATTCCCCGGACTCCATCAGGCGGTACACGCGTTCGGGGTTCATGGGCAGGTCATGGACCACGATGCCCACGGCCTGCCGCAACGCGGCGGCGATGGCCGGCGCCACCGGCGCGAGGCCGCCTTCGGCCATGCCCTTGCTGCCGAAGGGGCCGGGGCCGTCCTGGTTCTCGATCAGGACGGAATCGAACACCGCCGGCAGGTTCTTGAAGCGGGGCAGGGCGTAGTCGATGGCGCTGGGGTTGAGCAGCAGGGCGCCGTCGAACACCTGCTCCTCGGTGAGGGTGTTGCCCATGCCGAACATGATCGAGCCCTGCTCCTGCCCCTCGCACCGGAGCGGATGCATGGCCTGCCCGACGTCGGCCGAGGAGACGTAGCTGAGGCAGCGTACCTTGCCGGTTTCCGAATCCACCGCCATCACCGCGATGCCGGCGTTGATCTCCCAGGTGCGGATGTCGATGCGGTCGCGGGTGAGGGCCTTGTCCATGCCCCGGCCCACCAGCGTGCCGGTGGTCCGTTCCGCCAGCTCCTCCAGGGTCATTACCGGGTCGCCGTCGCTCGTGAACCCGCCGTCCTCGAGGGAAAGGTCCTGGAGGTCCCGGTCGGTCAGGGAGGCGGCCTGTTGCAGCAACAGCTCCCGCAACTCCTCGGAGGCCCGCTTCACCGCGTTGCCCATGAGCACGGTGATGCGGCTGCCGTAGACGCCGGAGGCGCCGGGTGTAGTGCTGGTGTCGTAGGGGGCGATGGTGATCCGCTCGATGCCCACGCCGAGCGCCTCGGCGGCGGTCTGGGCCAGCACCGTCTTGGCGCCGCCGCCGATCTCCGGGGCGTTGGCGTGCACGGTGAAGGTGGCGTCGTCCTCGAACACGATGCGGGCGTTGTACTGGGTGGTGGAGAGGTCCTTGATGGCGCAGGCGACCCCGGTGCCGACCCTCTCGCCGGGGTGTGCCAGGGACTCGGGCGCCCGCGTCCGGCGGGCCTTTTCGAAGAGATCCAGGCAGGCTGTCAGCGCTCCGTGCGGATTGCCGTCCAGCGGCGGTCCGCCGAACACGTACTTCTCCCCGGCCCGCAGCAGGTTCTCGAGGCGGAACTCGATGGGGTCGTAGCCGAGCTCGGTGCAGATGCGGTCGGTGTGGGCCTCGCAGGCCCAGCCGAGCTGGACGCTGCCGATGCCGCGGAACGCCCCGGCCGGCACCTTGTTGGTGTACACCGAGTAGCAGTCGGCGCGGGCGTGCTCCACCCGGTAGGGCCCCACCGAGCGGAAAGCCGCCTTGCGGGTCACCTGGATGCCGAAGTCGGCGTAGGCGCCGGTGTCCAGGTAGATCCTGGCCTCCCGGCACAGCAGCGTGCCGTCCTTCCGCAGCCCGGTACGGATCTCGATCTCGGCGGGATGCCGCCGGGCGGTGAACGCGGTCTCCTCCATGGACATGCGAAGCTGCACCGTCTCCCCGGAGGCGGCCGCCGCCAGGATCGCCAGGTGCTCGACGCAGATGTGGCCCTTGGCGCCGAAGCCGCCGCCGACGTACGGCACCTTTACGGTCACTTGCTCCTTCTCCAGGCCGAACATGCGCGCCAGCTCGTCCCGCACCGGAAAGGGAGCCTGCGACGAGGTGTGCACGGTGACGGACTTGTCGTCCACGGTGGCGACGGCGCAGTGGGGCTCCATGGGATAGTGGAACAGCGACGGGAAGGTGAAGCGGTCCTCGATGACGTGGGCGGCCTCGCGGAACGCCTGCTCCGGGTCGCCCTGGATGAAGTGGGTGCCGCCACAGTTGTTGCGAGCGTAATCGTGGTCGAAGTCGTCCTCGCCCTCGCGGTCGTAACCGGCATCGGCGTCATGTACCGTGGTGCCGCCCTCCATCGCGGAATCCATCTCCGACACCTGGGGAAGCGGCGTGTAGCGCACCTCGACCCGGGCCGCCGCCTCCACGGCCGCGGTCTCGCTGTCGGCCACCACGATGACCACGGGCTCGCCCTGGAAACGGACCTTGCCGTGCGCGAGCGCGGGCCGGTCCTTGACCGCCTGCCCGTATGGCTTGAGGGCGCGGAGACAGCCCAGCCTGGCGAGGTCGAGGCTGTCATGAGTGACGATGGTGCGCACGCCCTCGACCGCGCGCGCGTCTTCAAGGTCGACCCCGTCGATGCGCGCGTGCGCGTGCGGGCTGCAGACGACCCTGGCGAACTTCATCCCCGGGATGGCGAGATCCGCCGTGTAGACGGCGGTTCCGGTCACCTTTTCGTCCGCGTCCAGGCTGCGTACCGATTGGCCCACGTATTTCATCGAGAAACGCTCCAAGGATTGAGGTGTTTCTCTTCTATAACGGACCCGGTGTCATTTCGGAACCGTCCTTCGACTTCGCTTCGCTGACGCTCCGCTACACTCGGGACGAACGGTAGTGGAACCACTTTTGCGCTGGGACATCCGCTAGTGGTCCCACTATTTCACCGTTCGTCCTGAGCGTAGCGAAGCGGAGTCGAAGGGCCGGTCCACAACGCTGTCCAGGGCTTGGCGAAAACCTCGATACATTGGTAGACTGTCGAGATTCGGCGGAACAAGCCGACTACCTGCCTCAGTGCCGCGTTCGGGGAGGCCGCGCGGTCACGGGTCGCCAGCGGACCGTGTCACGGCTCCTTAACAAAAACGTGATAGCTACTGAAACCCGGACCATTTTGTGGTATTCCGGCTTGTTCCGAATATAGACAAGGCGAGCGCGGGGCCGTCTTGCCAAGGGCTGTTCGACATGAACCAGAAGTACCAAGGACTCTACGATCCGGCCTACGAGCACGACGCCTGCGGCGTGGGCGTCGTCGCCAACCTCGACGGCCGGAAGTCCCACGACATCATCCGCCACGCCGTTGACGTGCTGATCAACCTCGAGCATCGCGGCGCCTGCGGCTGCGACCCTCATACCGGCGACGGCGCGGGCATCCTGTTCCAGATTCCCCACGCTTTCTTCCTCCGGCATTGTGCTCCCATGGGTATTTCCCTGCCGGATGCCGGCAAGTACGGCGTCGGCATGGTGTTCCTGCCGCGGGAGACCGAACTGCACCGGTGGTGCGAGCGGGTGATCGAGAAGACCGTCCGGGATGAAGACCAGGAGTTCCTGGGGTGGCGCGATGTGCCCGCGGACTTCACGCAGTGTGGCGAGGTGGCGGCCCAGGTGGCGCCGCTGATCCGGCAGTTCTTCATCGGCGCGGGGCCGGAAACGACCACGCAAGACCAGTTCGAGCGCAAGCTCTACGTCATCCGCAAGGTCATCGAGAACGCGGTGGACTCGGGCCTCGCCCCCGAGGTCCGGGACGACTTCTACATCTCCAGTCTGTCGAGCAAGACCGTGGTCTACAAGGGCCTGCTGCGGGCCGACCAACTGGATTCCTTCTACCGGGACCTCTCCGACGACTCCATCGTGTCGGCGCTGGCCCTGGTGCACTCCCGCTACAGCACCAACACGCTGGGCTCGTGGCGGCTGGCGCACCCCTACCGGATGCTCTGCCACAACGGCGAGATCAACACGATCCGGGGCAACCAGAACTGGATGCGGGCGCGGGAGGCGCTGTTCTCGTCGCCGCTCTTCGGCGACGACATGGCCAAGCTGAGCCCGATCATCCGCGAGGGCGCCAGCGACACCGCGGGGTTCGACAACGCGCTGGAGCTGCTGGTCTCCACCGGCCGCTCGCTGCCCCACGCCCTGATGATGATGATTCCCGAGGCTTGGGAAAACCACGAGACCATGTCGGACGAGAAGAAGGCGTTCTACGCCTATCACGCCTGCCTCATGGAGCCGTGGGACGGTCCCGCCCTGATCGCGGCGTGCGACGGCGACCGCGTCTGCACCACGCTTGACCGGAACGGCCTGCGGCCCTTCCGCTACGTGGTCACCGAGGACGACTTCATCGTGGGCGCGTCGGAGGCGGGGGTGCTCGACCTGCCCCCCGAGCGCATCCTGATGCGCGGCCGGCTGCAGCCGGGGCGGCTCTTCCTGATCGACACGCTGGAAGGGCGCATCATCGACGACGACGAGATCAAGCACGAGATCAGCACGCGCCGGCCGTACCGTCGGTGGCTTTCCGAGAAGATGGTGTCGCTGGACGACCTGCCCGAGCCGGAGGACGTGCCCGGGCTCGACATGGACACCCTCGCCGAACGTCAGCGCGCCTTCGGATACACCAGCGAGGAGCTCAAGATCCTCGTCGGACCCATGGCGGTGCGGGGCGAAGAGCCGGTGGGCTCCATGGGCAACGACGCTCCGCTCGCGGTTCTGTCCGACCGGCCGCAGTTGCTCTTCCACTACTTCAAGCAGCTCTTCGCGCAGGTGACCAACCCGCCCCTGGACGCCATTCGTGAGGAACTGGTGACCGCGCTGCGGACCTCCGTCGGCTCGGAGCAGGATCTCTTCGCCGAGACCGCGGAGCATTGCCGGCAGCTCCAGCTCATGCGGCCGATGCTCACCAACCGCGAGCTGGCCCGCATCAGGGCCCTGGACGAGCCCGGCCTCAAGGCGGAGACGCTGCCGGCGGTGTTTCCGAGATCCGCCTCCGTGGGCGCCCTGACGGAGGCCGTCGATGAATTGTGCGTAGAAGCCGGGCGGGCCATCAAGGAGCGGGGCGCCACGGTGCTGATCCTGTCCGACCGGAAGGTCGGGCCGGACTGGGTCCAGATCCCCAGCCTGCTGGCCGCGGCGGCGGTGCACCACTACCTCATCCGCGAAGGGTTGCGCACCAGCGCGGCCATCGTGGTGGAGTCGGGCGAGGCCAGGGAGGTCATGCACTGCTGCCTGCTCATCGGCTACGGCGCCAATGCGATCAACCCGTATCTGACCCTTGAGACCGTCGAGTGGATGTGCCGCGACGGCCTGATCCCCGACGTCCCCGGCGAGAAGGCCCGGGCCAACCTGATCAAGGCGCTGGGCAAGGGCGTGCTGAAGACCATGTCCAAGATGGGCATCTCCACCATCAAGTCGTACCACGGCGCGCAGATCTTCGAGGCCATCGGGCTCAAGCAGTCGGTGATCGACAAGTACTTCACCTGGACGGCTTCCCGCATCGAAGGCATCGGCCTCGACGAGGTGGAGGAGGAGTACCGCCAGCACCACCACCACGGTTATCCGGAGCGTGCGCTTGCCAGCGACGGCACCCTGGACGTGGGCGGCTACTACCAGTGGCGCAAGGACGGGGAGCACCACCTCTTCAACCCCCACACCATCGCGCTGCTGCAGACCTCCACGCGTACCGGCGATTACGAACTCTTCCAGGAGTATTCGAAGCAGATCGACGACCAGACCCGGAAGCTCGGTACCCTTCGCGGGCTGTTCGACTTCAGGCCGATGCAGCCGGCCATCCCCATTGACGAGGTGGAGCCGGCGTCGGAGATCGTCAGGCGGTTCTCCACCGGGGCCATGTCCTACGGCTCCATCAGCAAGGAAGCCCACGAGAACCTGGCCATCGCCATGAACCGCATCGGCGGAAGGAGCAACTCGGGCGAGGGCGGCGAGGACCCGGACCGCTACTACCCCGATGACAACGGCGACTGGCGCAACAGCGCCATCAAGCAGGTGGCGTCCGGGCGCTTCGGAGTCACCAGCAACTACCTGGTGAACTGCACCGACCTGCAGATCAAGATGGCCCAGGGCGCCAAGCCGGGCGAGGGCGGACAGTTGCCCGGCCACAAGGTGTTCGAGGCCATCGCCCGGGTGCGGAAGTCCACGCCGGGGGTGGGGCTCATCTCCCCGCCGCCTCATCACGACATCTATTCGATCGAGGACCTGGCCCAGCTCATCCACGATCTCAAGTGCGCCAACGACCGGGCGCGCATCCACGTGAAGCTCGTGGCCGAGGTGGGCGTGGGCACGGTGGCGGCGGGCGTCTCCAAGGGCAAGGCGGACGTGGTGCTCATCAGCGGCTACGACGGCGGTACCGGCGCCTCGCCGGAGTCCTCCATGAAGCACGCGGGCATCCCCTGGGAGCTGGGTGTCGCCGAGACCCAGCAGGTGCTGGTGCAGAACGACCTGCGGGGCCGCATCGTCGTGCAGACCGACGGCCAGCTCAAAACCGGAAGGGACGTGGCCATCGCCTGCATGCTGGGTGCCGAGGAGTTCGGCTTCGCCACTACCGCGCTGGTGGTCAGCGGCTGCATCATGCTGCGCAAGTGCCACCTCAACACCTGCTCCGTGGGCGTGGCCACCCAGGACGAGGAGCTCCGGAAGAAGTTCACCGGCAGGCCGGAGGACGTCGTCAACTTCATGATGTTCATCGCCGAGCAGGTGCGGGAGATCATGGCCGACCTGGGATTCCGCACCCTGAACGAGATGGTCGGGCGCACCGACTGCCTCGACACCCGCGCGGCCATCGAGCACTGGAAGGCCAAGGGGCTGGACTTCTCCAGGCTGCTGACGCTGGTGGAGGCGCCCTCGTCGGTGGCACGTTATTGCTGCGAGGCGCAGGACCACGGGCTGGACAAGAAGCTCGACCAGCGGCTCATGGAAGACGCCAGCGAGGCCCTGGAAGAAGGCAAACCCGTTGCGATCCGCCACGAGATCCACAACATCGATCGCACCGCCGGCACCATGCTCAGCGCCGAGGTGTCGCGCCGCTACGGCGAGGACGGACTGCCTCCCGACACCATCCGGGTGAACCTGTTCGGTTCGGCGGGCCAGAGCTTCGGGGCGTTCCTGGCTCCGGGCGTCTCGTTCCTGCTCGAAGGCGAATCCAACGACTACACCGGTAAGGGGCTGTCGGGCGGGCTCATGGCGGTGTATCCGCCGAAGAACGCCGCGTTCAACCCTACCGAGAACATCATCATCGGCAACGTGGCCCTCTACGGCGCCACCGGCGGCCAGGCCTTCTTCCGCGGCCGCGCAGGCGAGCGGTTCGCCGTGCGCAACAGCGGCGCCGAAGCGGTCATCGAAGGCGTCGGCGACCACGGCTGCGAGTACATGACCGGCGGCCGCGTGGTGGTGATCGGGCCGGTGGGCCGTAACTTCGCCGCGGGCATGAGCGGCGGCGTCGCCTACGTGCTGGACGAGAAGGGCGTATTCCCCGGCCTGTGCAACCAGGAGATGGTGGACCTGGAGCCGCTGGAGGACGAAGGCGACATAGCGCATGTCCGCCGCCTGATCGAAGACCACGTGCGGCACACCGACAGCGACCGCGGCGAGTATGTGCTCGATCACTGGCCGGAACTGCAAGGATCGTTCGTGAAGGTCATGCCGGTGGACTACCGCCGGGCCCTGCAGGAGATGGCCGCCCGCCAGGCGCAACTTGCCGAAACCGCGGGCGCGGCGGCGTCCGCCTCGGCTTGAGTCGACCCTACGTATCGACGCACCACCCAGTGTAGGGGCGACCGGCCGGTCGCCCGTGCGGGGTTTCGCCGCAGCGCCGGGTGCCGGACACGACACGTTGAGGTATTTAGGATAGGGGGACGTCCTGGGAGACGTTTCCGGATGAACATGGGCAAAATCACCGGATTCATGGAGTTCGAGCGGGGCAAGCAGGCCTACCGCGACCCCCTCGAACGTTTGAAGGACTGGAACGAGTTCGTGCTGCCGATGCCGGCGGAAGCGTTGCAGGAGCAGGGCGCCCGCTGCATGGACTGCGGCATTCCGTTCTGCCACACGGGCGTGCCCATGGGCCGCGGGCCGGGCGCCTCGGGCTGTCCGCTGAACAACCTCATCCCGGACTGGAACGACCTGGTCTACCGGGACCATTGGAAAGAGGCGCTGGTACAACTACACAAGACCAACAACTTCCCCGAGTTTACCGGCCGCGTCTGCCCGGCTCCCTGCGAGGGCTCCTGCGTCCTGGGCATCAACGACAACCCGGTCACCATCAAGACCATCGAGTGCTCCATCGTCGACCGGGGTTTCGAAGAGGGCTGGATCGTACCCGAACCGCCGCAGCAGCGGACCGGAAAGCGCGCGGCGGTCATCGGCTCGGGACCCGCCGGCCTGGCGTGCGCGGCGCAGCTCAACCGTGCCGGCCACAACGTCACCGTCTACGAACGGGCGGACCGTCCGGGCGGGCTGCTGATGTACGGCATCCCCAACATGAAGCTCGACAAGGAGAGGGTCGTCAGAAGGCGTCTCGACCAGATGGAAGCCGAGGGAGTCGAGTTCGTGACCGGGGTCGATGTCGGTAAGGACGTGCCCGCCGATGACCTGGCACGGGAGTTCGATGCGGTGGTGATCTGCACCGGCGCCACCAAGCCCAACGACTTCGTGCGCAACGCGCCGGGCCGCGAGCTGAAGGGAATCCACTTCGCCATGGACTTCCTGCTGGCCAACACCAAGAGCCTGCTCGACTCGGGCCACGCCGACGGCAACTACATCTCCGCCAGGGACAAGCACACCATCGTGCTGGGAGGCGGCGACACCGGCACCGACTGCGTGGGGACCGCCCTGCGCCACGGCTGCGCCAGTCTCCAGCAATTCGACGTGATCCCCAAGCCGCCGCCCGAGCGGGCGCCCAACAACCCGTGGCCGCAGTGGCCGGTGGTCTACAAGCTGGACTACGGCCAGGAAGAGGGGAAGGCGCTCTTCGGCGACGACCCCCGGCGCTACGACACCAACACCATCAAGTTCATCGACGACGGCCACGGCCGCGTCAAGGCACTGCAGACCATCGACCTCGACTGGAGCAAGCCCGGCAACGGCGCGCCTTTCAGCCAGGTGGAGGGGACAGAGCAGGAGTGGCCCGCCGACCTGGTCCTCCTGGCCATGGGGTTCTCCGGCCCCGAGGACGACGTCCTCACCCAACTCGGCGTCGAGCGCGACCCCCGCTCCAACGCCCAGGCCGAGTACGGCAAGTACGCCACCAACGTGGACAACGTCTTCGCCGCCGGCGACGCCCGCCGCGGCCAGAGCCTGGTGGTCTGGGCCATCCACGAAGGCCGCGGCGCCGCCCGGGAAGTGGACCGCTACCTCATGGGCAGCACGGATTTGCCATGAGAAAAGTCATGAACTGCGTTCACTGCAAAGGAGCGATGAGCCGCTCAACCGCTTCCTTCCCTATCGGGCGCAGCAGTTATCGCCTAGCGCTCGATGCGGTACCGGCCTGGGTCTGTAGCCAGTGCGGCGAACCCTATTTCGACGAGTGGGAGGTCGATACCATCCAAGACACGATCCACATGTTGGACGAACAGACGCGACAACTTTCAGAGGGTGCCGCGTAGCGGTGCCCGGGAAGTGGTGTGCCACCTATGGCGATGGTTGAGGCTGCGAAGATGATACGCTGTCCGTCGTCGATGATTTGATCGGTGATGCGGATCGCGGTAGAGGTCTTGCTTGTGCCTCACACCATGACGAGGAGGCTGCGGTCGTGGTTGCCGAGTCTGGCAACTGAGTCCTCGATCACTTCGGTCTGAAGTGGCCAGGTTCTTGTACAGGCGCTTGGCGTCGTGTGGATATAGACACACAGAAAGGACGACACTCTACGATGGCCAGAAGACCCATAGATAAGACGCTTCGGCGAAATATTGTCGAAACCCAGCGTCTAATAGGAGAAGCAGAGAGGCTTGACTGCAACGAGGCTGAAACTCGACGGCGTATAGAGCGCATCTTCGAGACTCTCATGGGATATGATCCATTTAAGCATCTCTCCAGGGAAAGGGCCGTACGTGGCGCGGGCGACACGGAGCATATGGATTTCGCGATCAGCATCGACGATGGCGATGACGCCAAGCCTTCGATTGTGGTCGAAATCAAAAGGGTCAATACGGATTTAGCTTCGAAGCACATTCGACAGGCCGCATCCTATGCAATCAATGCGGGCTGTGAATGGGTAATCCTCACCAACGCCAGAGAGTGGCGGCTTTACCACATCTCTTTTGGACAACCCCCGGAGACGAAGCTCATTCACGCGTGGAATTTCGTGACGTCTGAAATGTCGGTGATCGTTGATCGACTGGAACTGCTGTCCTACCGAAACGTACGGCGAGGGGCGCTTGACGAGTTGTGGCGAAAAACAAGCATCCTTGACCCCCGCAGCTTACTCGGCGCAATATTGTGCGAACCTGCGATTAATACCATTCGACGTGAACTCCGACGTGACTCGGGCGTTCCATTATCTCCAGAAGACATCTTGGCCGGAATACGGCGCTTGTTGAACGACACTGCACTGGCGGAGCTCGGACAGGTGAGAATCTCTCTCCCGAAGAAAAAGACGAGAACCAGGAAACGGCCAGCTTACGAAGAGCCTCCTTCTGAAGGTTCGGGCGCCATACCTGATTTTGATGGGTCTAGCGGTGCTGGCGAAGCAAACCAAGGGAGCGTTCCCTTTGATGCAGAGGGTTCCCTCAACCGAGCCGAACCCACGGACGGCGACACAGCTTGAACTACTCAGAGGAGGAGGCGCGATGCGTATTCTGTCCTCGTTATTCTGCGCTTCACTGGTGGGCTTCGGCGTTGCCGTAGCGTGCGACGATCACATGGGCAAGTGCACACTGGAGGCTTGGCGCGCGAACCTGGCACCCATGGGCATGCTGATGATCGAGGGCAGCGCCACCTGCGACGCGGGGATGGCCACCCTTCGTCTGTATGACGGGAAGAAGTTCCTCGGCGTGGCGCAGGGCGTCGTAGAAGGGCATGCTTTGAATGCCGTAGCGACGAACATCCCCGCGTACCAGTCTCTGTCGATCAAGTACAGCATCCGGCCATAGTTCTGTGGTGCTACAATTCATGCCGCGCGAGGAGGGTTGCCATGCGACACGTTGGGCGTTTTTACTTGCCTGACCATGGCGCTCTATTGGGTAGAAGGGTTTATGAACGGCCAAGCATTTGAAGATGGTTCAGGCAAACTTATTCCCTCCACGGAACAGAACAGCGAGGCTGTCTGGAAGGCAGTGGAAGCGGCCTGCAAAGAGGCTCCCAATAATTCCCTGGTAGACGCGGCGGCTGGGGGCTGGGAGCACCTATTGTCCAGCGGGTCAGTATTTTTACGGCATTGTGGGCTTTCGCAAGCTTGAAATCGCATCACAGGTGAAGAAGGGTGCCATCACGCGACCCGCGCCTAGGCCGTTCTTCGCGACCAAGTTCAACAGCTTCAGCGATGCGCTGTGCGGTCGCTTCTCGCCGCGTTCCCACAGACTCACCAGACTCGTGATCACCTTGAGGTAGCGAGCGAACACCACTTGGCTCGCATGTTCGCGAAGCCGAAGCTCGCGAATATCCCTCCGGCGTCATCTCCTTGAGAGGCGTCAGGCACATCTCGTCGAACGCCCTCATGGTCCGTTTCGCCATGACTCCAGCGTCGGTCAAAACGAGCACCGTCTCGTGTGCGACGCCCAGGGCCTCGCTCTTGTATCACTTAGTCATCGCACGTCACCTCGATAATGGTTCCGTTCCGCACCTCGTGAACACCTGCCATCATCGACGCCGAGTGTGGCGTTTATCAATTCGTGGGCGAGCGGTTTTCACGTCCACGCCAGCAGGAACACTCCGCCCACGATCAGGACCGCGCCCAAGCCGTCCTGAACCCGTACGATCTCGATTCCCTTGAGGGTGAAGTGCGCCAGGGCGAAGGTGACCAGGGGCTGGATGTTCCAGATGGGCCCCACGATCACCGCGGGCGCGTGGACCACAGCCAGGAAGGTGAGGATGGTGCCGATGGCGTGGATGACCCCGGAGGCGGCGAAGTATACGGCGCCGGCCAACGGCACGCCGCGCCAGACGATGCGGATGCGCACCGTTTTGCCCAGAAGGCCGATGAACATCAGGCCGGTGACCTGGGTGATCACCGCGCCGACGATGGGGTCGCCGCCCTGCAGCACGCCGAGCCGTTTCAGGATCGGGCCCAGGCTGTAGAAGAGGAAGGAGAGGGCGGCGTTGCCGAAACCCGCCAGCGGCGCCACGGTTTCCGTCTCCGATCCCTTGGTGTGAGTGATGAGAAGGATGCCCGCGACGATCACGATGACGCCGCCGAAGGTCCCCAGGGTGGCGCTTTCGCCGAGGAAGGTGACGCCGATCACGGCGGTGAGGAGCGGCGAGGCGTTCTTGATGGACTGGGCCCGGGAGGCGCCGATCTGGTCGATGGCCCTCAGCAGGAAGACCCGGCCGAAGAAGGCGCCGATGGCGCCCAGGATGACGAAGGTGGCAACGGCGGGGAGGGGGATCGGCAGTCCGCCGGCGCCGTAGCCGGCCACCCAGACCACTAGCAGGAACGCCACCATGGCGAGCTGCTGGACGGTCACCGCGGCGTCGACGTCGGAGTGCACGAGCCCTCGCTTCACCAGGGGCGGCACAAAGCCCCACACGATGCCCCCGGCGATAGCGTAGATAATCCCGAGTCCCACAGTCGGCAGTGTTGTACGATGGCCGCTCGGCGTCAAACACGCGGCCGCTCTGCACAAGAAGCCATAGGGGTCGTTGGCAGATTAATTCCGACTGCTTGCGGATATCGAGTCATTTAGCTTGCATATATCGCAAGCATGTGCCATGTTGTCCCATGAACAGCAAGCAGCGCAAGACCCTTGTCGCGGTCTTCACCGATCCAGTGTCGGGCACCATCGAATGGGCCGCAATCGAGGGACTGCTCCTCGCCGCCGGTGCGCGGTTGATTGAAGGGCGAGGCTCACGAGTTCGGTTCGAGAAGGATGGCGAGGTCGAAACGTTTCACCGCCCGCATCCCGCGAAGGAAGCAAAACGCTATCAAGTCCTCGCGGCGCGCGGATTTTTGGACCGGATCGGAGAAACCCCATGACTAATACCATGACCTACAAGGGCTACTCGGCCCGAATCGAATATGACGACAGCGACGGAATCTTTTTCGGCCGCATCGCCGGCATTCGCGATGGTGTAGGCTTCCACGCGGATACGGTAAGAGGACTGCGGAAGGCATTTCGTGAGGCTGTCGAGGACTATCTCGAAACCTGCGCCAAGGTCGGAAAGACACCGCAAAAGGCCTTTTCCGGGCAGGTGATGTTCCGCGTGAGCCCGGAGGTTCACCGCAAGGCGGCGCTGGCGGCTGAACTGTCCGGAAAGAGCCTTAACCAGTGGGCCGAAGAAGTGCTGGCGCGTGCCGCGGGCTAATTGCGACGTTCCCCTCGCCCTCCTTCCCGGTCAACTGCAGGAAAAGGGTCAGCGGAACGGTTTCCCGTAGGGGCGACCGGCCGGTCGCCCCTACCACCTCAACGGTTACTTGGGCGGCAACACCTTGATCTTGATCGTGTGCGCCATTTTCTTGCCGAAGGAGCGATGAAGGCCGTCGGCGAACTGCATGGTCAGCGTGTAGTCACCGGGATCGAGCTTGATCGTGGCCTCCGTCTGCCCCTTGCCGTAATGTAGGTGGGTCTTGTCCGTCGGAATCACCTTCCCGCCGCGCATGGCGCCCTGGTTGAGCAGGATGTGGTGATGCCCCGTCCCGGCGACCACGCCGGCTTCGGAAGGTTTGATCGTCATGCCTTCCACGCCCATCACCACCTTCACCGGGCTCCGCACCTCGGCGCCATCCTTCGGCTCGATGAAGTAGACGCGCTGTTCCTGTGCCGTGGCATAACCCGCAAGAGCGAGGGATGCCGCGAATGCCGCGGCGGCGATCCGCCAGAGTCGTGGTCCGTTCATGATGGAACAACTCCTTTCCGCTAAAGTGACGGAGACCGTATCAGCCGTCTCTCACGTTGACAAGCCACGGACGATGACCTAGTGGGTTCAGGGTCGCGAATTTCCCGTCAGAGAAAGGGTCTCCATGTCGGACATCAAGAAATCGGACCAGCGCTGGCAGTCGGACGTCATCGTCGACCTCATGAAGCTCTACGACATCCCCTACGTCGCCCTGAACCCGGGGGCGAGCTACCGGGGGCTCCACGACTCCATGGTGAACTACGGCGAGAACGACCCCGAGATGCTGCTGTGCAACCACGAGAAGATCGCGGTGCAGATCGCCCACGGATACTCCAAGGCGTCGGGCAAGCCCATGATCGCCATCGTGCACGACGTGGTGGGGCTGCTGCACGCGCCCATGGGCATCTACTACGCCTACATCGACCGCTGCCCGGTGTTCGTCATCGGCGCCACCGGCCCCATGGACGAGAAGTACCGGCGCCCGTTCATCGACTGGATCCACACGGCCTTCGCCCAGGGCGACGCGGTGCGGAATTTCACCAAGTGGGACTACCAGCCCGGCAGCATCCACGGCGTGCCCGACTCCTTCGCCCGGGCCTACTCGATCATGATGAGCGAGCCCCAGGGACCCATCTACATGTGCTACGACTCGGCGCTGCAGGAGACCCCGCTCACCGACGACATCACGATCCCGCCGGCGTCCGCGGTAAAGGTGCCGTCGCGCATCGCCCCGGAGCAGGGGGTGGTGGCCCAGGCCGCGGAGATGCTGGTGAAGGCGGACAACCCGTTGCTGCTGACCGAGTACGCCGCGCGCATGCCGGAGGGCTTCGAGCCCACGGTGGAGCTGGCCGAAACAGTCGGGGCATCGGTATTCGACGTCTGCAAACGGCTGGGGTTCCCCAACCGCCATCCCCTGAGCATGAGCTTCAACCCCGACGCCTTCGCCGGCGTGGACCTGGTCATGGCGCTGGACGTGGTGGACTGGACCCGGGGCTCGCACCGGCTCAACACCCAGACCCGCGAGATCACGGTGGTGACGGCGCCGGACTGCAAGTGGGTCGACGCGGGCTTCGCCGACATCGAAATCAGCAAGTGGGCCACCGACTACAACAAGCACAACAACTGGGACCTGCGGGTGATGGGGGACACCTCCATCACCATACCCGAGCTGACCAAGGCGTGCCGGTCTCTCATCGACGCCGACGCGGCGCTGAAGCAACGCGTGGAGGATCGCAAGAAGTCCTTGGCGGACAAGCACGAGCAGCAGTGGGCCAAGTGGCAGAAGCAGGTGGAGTCGGAGATGGACCAGCGGCCCATGACCGAGTCCCGGCTGGCCTATGAGGTGTGGCAGGCGATCAAGGACGAGGACTGGGTGCTCACCGCCGGGACCCTGAAGGACTGGGTGCAGAAGATATGGGATTTCGACAAGCCCTACCGCCATCCGGGCCGGGAACTGGGCACCGGCACCCAGATCGGCATGTCCATCGGCGTGGCGCTGGCCCACAAGGGGCAGGGGAGGCTGGTGGTGGACCTCCAGCCCGACGGCGACCTGATGTTCGACCTGGGCGCGCTGTGGATGCCCATCAAGTACGACATCCCCATGCTGGTGGTCATGTACAACAACCGCGCCTACTACAACGACTGGGCGCACCAGATCCACATGGCCCACCAGCGCGGCACCGACCCGGCGCGGGCCTACATCGGCATGGACCTGGAGGCGCCGCCGCCGGACTTCGCGCACATCGCCCGGGGCATGGGCTGGTATGCCGAAGGCCCCATCGAGGACCCCGCCGAGGTGGTGCCGGCCGTGCGCCGGGCCATCGAGCAGGTCAAGGCCGGCAAGCCGGCCCTGGTGGACCCCATCGTCTGGCGCAGGGACATCAACGCTTGAGGAAGCAGACATGAGCAAAGCGGAAAAGATCGAAGCGGTCGAGATCAAGAAGTCCGACCGCAAGTGGCAGTCGGACGTCATCGTCGACATGGTCAAGCGCTACGGGTTCGAGTACATCGCCCTCAACCCCGGGGCCAGCTACCGGGGCCTCCACGACTCGTTGGTGAACTACGGCGAGAACGACCCGCCCATGATGCTCTGCAACCACGAGAAGATCGCGGTGCAGATCGCCCACGGCTATGCCCGCGCCAGCGGCAAGCCCATGATCGCCATCGTCCACAACCTGGTGGGGCTGCTGCACGCGCCCATGGGCATCTACTACGCCTACCTCGACCGGGCGCCGATTTTCATCATGGGCGCCACCGGCCCCATGGAAGAGCCCAAGCGGCGGCCGTTCATCGACTGGATCCATTCCGCCAGCGTCCAGGGCGAGGCCATCCGCCACTACGTCAAGTGGGACTCCCAGCCCACCACCATCGACGCCGTGCCCGGCGCCTTCGCGCGGGCCTATGCGGTGATGATGAGCGGCAAGCAGGGGCCCATCTACATGTGCTACGACGCCGGCCTCCAGGAGGCGGCGCTCGACCACGAGGTGGCCATGCCGCCGGAGGACAACGTGCACGTGCCGGCGCAGGCCATGGCCGATCCGGCGGCGCTGGAGAAGGCCGCGGACACGCTGGCTGCGGCCAAGCGGCCCGTGATCGTGGCGGACTTCGCCGCCCGCCCGCCCCACGGCTGGGACCACGTAGTGGAGTTGGCCGACACCCTGGGCGCGGCGGTGTGGGACTGCGACTCGCGCCTCAACTTCCCGAGCGAGCATCCGCTGAACCTGAGCATGGACAGCGAGGGCTGCTACAAGGACGCGGACGTGGTGCTGACGCTGGACATCGCGGACTTCGAGAAACCCACCCACGTGCGCGACATCGCCACCCGCACGGTTGTCAGTATGGTGCCGGAAGACGCCACCTGGATCGACATCGGCTACACCGACACGGAGATCAGCAAGTGGGCCATGACCTACGCGCGGCCGTTCTACGCCCACCAGCGCATGACCGCCGACCCCGTGACCGCCGCGCCCGCGTTGACGAAGCTCCTGAAGGACCGCATCGCCGCGACGCCGGGCCGGGCCGAGCAGATCGCCAAGCGCACCGAGGAGGTCGGCGAGCGCCATGCCGAGGTCCGGGCTCAGTGGCTCCGGCAGGCGAAGGAGGACCGCTGGGACGCGGTGCCCATGACCGTGCCGCGGCTGGCGCTGGAGGTGTGGGACGCCATCAAGGACGAGGACTGGGTGCTGACCTCGGGCACGCTGCACGACTGGGCGCGGCGGCTGTGGAACTTCGATAAACCCTACCGCCACGGCGGCCGCGAGTTGGGCACCGGCACGCAGATCGGCATCTCCCTGGGCGTGGCCCTGGCCCACAGGGGCAAGGGCCGGCTGGTGGTGGACCTCCAGCCCGACGGCGACCTGATGTTCGACGCCGGCAGCCTGTGGATCGCCGCCAAGTACCAGATCCCCATGCTCATCGTCATGTACAACAACCGCGCCTACTACAACGACTGGAACCACCAGATCGTCATGGCGCGGAACCGCGGCACCGATCCCAACCGCGCGCACATCGGCATGGACCTGTGCGGCCCCGACCCCGACTTCGCCACCCTGGCGGGCTCCATGGGCTGGTACGGCGAGGGCCCCATCGAGAACGCTGACGACCTCCGGCCGGCCCTGGACCGCGCCATCGAGCAGGTCAAGAAGGGAACGCCGGCCCTGGTGGACACCATCACCCAGCGGCGCTGAACGCGCACGCGGCGAGTTGGCGTCCTTCGACTTCGCTCGACTCCCCCGAGCTACGCTCAGGACGGACGGCAAATGTTCGCATCACCGGTTGTCCTGATTGTCCTGAGCCCTTCGACCGGCTTATGACGCTGCGCGCGGGGCGAACGGTGCTGTGACCACATTCCCGTTCGCCCTGAGCGTAGCGAGCCGCGGGCGAGCGAAGTCGTAGGACGCCATCGGATGCGGTACGAATACTACGACATAAGGGGCTACGAGCGGCTCATCGTCCGCATCACCCTAGGCCTCGATTCCGACACCGCGGAGGACGTCGAGCGTTACGGCGCCGCGTCCGTCCTGTGGAGCCTCTACCACCGCCTTAGGGAAGACCAGCGGGAAGTGTTTCTCATCGGGCTGGGCAACGCGCTGGAGAAGAACGCCAGCCGCAAGGCTCTGTCGCAGATGGTGCTGTTCGCCTCCAACCCGGTGGTGGACGTGGACCACAGCATCGATATCCTGGGAGACTGGTTCGTAAAGAACAAGAAGGCCGACCCGGGCCTGTACGAGGCGCTGGACGCCTACTGGCGCCGGCGCTTCAAGCGCGGTTTCGATGAGGAAACGTGATCACGCCGTGACCGACCACACGGCTGACCTGACCCGCTCAGCGCCTACCTCTTCGCGCCAAACGCACCCATGATCCGGTTAACCTGATCGTTCAGCGTTCCGGCGGCCTCCTCATGATTCGGGCCGTAAAACGCTCCGATCACGGTTGCTCCACCATCGTCGGTGAATCCCATCCGGTCAGGAGCAATTCGAACCCCATACTCCAACGAAGATTCACGCCAGTCCGTCAAGGACACGCCCGGGCCGCGAGTGTCTTCAACCCGCTTCAAACCCGCGAAACGAAGGGTGCCGGCAGAGCCACTTAACTCGATTGCAGCGTCCCCTTGAACCGGTTCGGCCGTCCGGGTGTCCACGGCAAGCAGTGAACCCGTCCACGTATACACGCCGTCATTCAACGGTTGCGTGTTCCGAGTGCCTTCCGCCACAGCCCCGAACAACAACGAATCGGTAGGAGGGTCGCTCTGGCTGAAACGCAGTTCGCGGACAACCTTCACGCCCCACTCGGCCCACTCCCCCCACGCCGCGTAGCTGTAGGTTTCGAAGGGTTTCTCGGGCGAACCGTCGGGATAGTCCCCCGCCCGCGTGTAACCCCTGTGCAGCAGATCGACAAGTTCGCTCTCGTGAGGCGTCACGACCTCGTGACCGTTGAGCCCCTTGCCCATCAACCGATGGGGCGAAAGCGGACTGATAGGACTGCCGCCGGGTCCGCCGTCGTGGTGCAGACCCAGAACGTGGCCCATCTCATGGCCGGCGAAATAGGCCTGATCCTTTTCCACGGAGATCCCTGCCTGCCGAAACGACGCATGCGTAGGGTTCCGGTACCACGTGTCCAAGTCGGTCACCAACGATCCGCTTCTGATCCACCTGGACTCCTTCAAGGACAAACGGCCCGGACCTCCGCAGGCGGTATTGGCGCTCGGGCAGCGATTCCGAGCCCAATCCGTGGAAAGCGTGATCCGATCGTCACTACCAGGCGCTCGATGCAGTCGATAGGACCATGCCTTTCCACCGCGTTCCAAGACAGCCTGCAACGCCTGCGGGAGCGCGTGCCAGTGATTTCCGATGAAGTCCACGTCCAGGGTGTCGGTAGGTCCGGCCTTTGCCTGCCCGTACGTGATCCCATCCTTCCGACCAACAGCCGTGTACTCCAACCCCCCAATGGAGCGGGAACCGGAAGCAGATTCCAGACTCCCCAGGAAAGCGTCGGAGTTCTCCCACGTCTCCCGCGGATCGATTCCATGACCTTGGTTGGATGTCCGTGCACTGACGTCGAGGGTCCCAGCACCGGTCACGCTCGGAGCCGGCAACGACACCGGGCCTGCCGGTGGCAGGCTGCCCGTGCCGCCTCCACCGCCCCCGCCGCATCCGGCAGCGACGAACACCAACACAAGGGCCGGCACCAACTGCTTCAACATCCATATTCTCCCTTGCGGTTGGCACTCGGCGGCGGCCCGGAAACCGAACAGGGCCGTTTGGGATGGTTTGCCGGTCCCGGATTGCAGGACCCGGCCGACGGAACCAGGCTTTAGCGCCGGTCTGCCGGTGTCAGTCGTCGAAGAACGCCAGAGTTCGGATCTCGATGCTTTCCCGCGGCGGCGCGTCCTCGGGAGTGTCGGGATGCTCGAAGGCGGAATGCGCGGAGAAACGCGCCCGGCCGTCCTGCTTCGAGTCGTAGCACTTGAAGACGATGGCCTCGTCGGGCTGCATGTCCGGGAAGTAGTAGAAGCGGTGGTCGGGACTGTAGGTCAGGTGGTAGGTCTCGCCCAGCCGGTTGGGGTGCGGGCGCACGGTCGGGATGAGGTCCTCCGTCGCGATGCTCTGGGCGTCGCACATGGCCAGGGGATCCCGCAGCACCGGGTTGAGCATGCCGCGCCACACCTGGACCACGGCGAAGCGGCGCTTGAGCAACTCGTCGGCCTCGTCGCCCAGAAGGTCTCGCACCCGTTCCGGGCCGGACCACTCGGTGTAGTCGTTGTGCACGTTCTGCACCGGCGCCTTGGCGCCCTTCTCCTCATAGCCCGAGCGGAGCGTGTGGTCGAAGATCAGCACCCGGTGCGCCCCGGTGTTCTCCTTGATCAGCGCCTCCATCTCGGGATAGTACACCGCCCGGATCTCGTCCTCGTCGAAGAAGTCGGTCATCTTCGTGGGCTGGGGCCGCAGGGCGAAACCGTGGTGCTCGATGGAGAGTTCCGGGTAGTGGCGCCCGTTCCGCACCAGCGCGGTGTGGGTCTCGTATTTCCGGTCCTTGTGCGGGTAGCCGAGGCTGGGCTTGTCCCACGTGGTGATGGGCCTGGGGCCGGTGTGGACCATGTAGTTGAAGCTCGCTTCGACGGCGTCTTCGAGGGTTTCCGCTGTGGCTGTGGCCATGGTGATCTCCTTCGGGAATTCCGGTGGACCCTTCAGGGGCGACCGCGGGTCGCCCCTACCGCTGCTGCAATCCGTCTGCTCCGACAGGTTCCTAGCCCGCCAGCGCCCCTTGTTCCGCCCACGTGCGCTGGACCTCACGGCTCGTGCTGATGAGCGCGAAGTGGGTGGCCATGTTCTTGAGCGAGTAGCGCTGCAGGTCGGCGTCGTAGGCCGCCACGCAGTCTTCCAGCACCACGTTGTAGTAGCCCCGTGCGAAGGCGTCCCGCACCGTCGCTTCGACGCAGCCGTTGGTGGCGGCCCCGGTGAACAGCAGCGTCTTGATGCCCAGCCGCCCCAGGGTCGAGTCCATCTTCGGGTTGGTGAAGCCGCTGTGGTGCCATTTCTTGATTCGGACGTCGCCGGGCTCGGGGGCCACGAAGTCGCAGACGTCCCATCCCGGGGTCCCCGGGACGGTGTACTTGGCGTTGGCCAGCCCCACCCGCGCCCGCCGCGCCAGGATCGGGCCGTTGTCGTGCTCGTTGTCGTTGGAAGTCTGGGTGTAGATGACCTGTACTCCCGCGGACCGGGCAGCCTCCACCATCTCTTTCAGAGGCGCACGCATGGCCTCGACGAAGCTGAGGTCGCCCTTCATGCGGGCGCCGCCGGGAGCGCAGAAGTCGTTCTGCACGTCGATGACCACGAGGGCCGTGTGTTCCGGCTTGACCGTGTCCGACAGCTCGGTCCACACCTCCTGTACCTGGGGCTCCCACATCTCCTCCTCGGGGTCGAACTCGTAGTCGGCGATCTCCCGGCTCTCGAAGATCGGCCGCCCGACCTCCTGGGCCACCTGCCGGTGCACCGGGTGGTCGACGTAGCGCCGGAGGCTTTCGGCGTCCTCGCAGATGGCCACCATGGCGTAGTCGTAGTCGCCGTCGCGGCGCAGGTTCGCTCCCATGGACCAGCTCAGCAGGTCCGGGATGGACTCCTTCATGGAGTTGTAGCCCGCCAGCATCTTGTCGATCTGTTCCGGGGACACGTTGGGCTTGAGCTTGACGAGGACGACGTGCTTGATCATCGCAAACCTCCGAACCGATCTGACTGAATCACGCCTCGGTCAAAACGGAGAATATCCGATGACGGAGCCGCAAGTCAATTTCCGGGCCGCGACTGCGGCCGCTACACCGCTCAGGTTCCGCCGAAGCCGACGGTGACCTGCCCGTCCTCGACGATGACCGGGATGTCGCGGTTGCCGTGGTTCAGTTCCATCATCCGCCGCAGGCCGTCCTCGTCCTCCAGCACGTTGATGTAATCGAACGGAATGTTCCTGTCCGAGTAGTCCCGCCGGGCACTCGCGGTGTAGTCGCAATGGTCGTGCCCGAAGATGGTTACCTTGTCCGGCATGGCTCGTCCTTTCCAGAGTGGTTTTGAGGACTGTCTCTACCCGTAGCGCCAAATGTGGTTCTTGGCAAATCACCGGAGGCCCTTCGACTCCGCTCCCCTGACGCGGAGCTACGCCTGTCCTGCGCTTGTCGAAGGGCTCAGGCCGAACGGCAGCTTGTCTTTAAAATCCCTTTCGGGGGTTTCTTGCACGGAAACTTGTGGTATGAAAGCGGGCTGAACGACTGGCCTGCGCCGGCTGCATGCGGGGAAATGAATGGTTGAACGTTTCAAGGAGCTCGGCACCATCACCTTCAGTCTCGTCCTCTTCACGCTGCTTTGGGAGGTGTCGGTGTGGTTGTTCTCGGTCTCCGAGTTCCTGCTGCCCGCGCCGTCGAAGATTTTCTTGACGATCGTCGCGAAGTTCGGTCCCCTGCTGCAGAACTGCCTCGTGACCTTCCGGGAAACCATCTATGGGTTCCTCATGGGGCTCGTGCTGGGGGTGATCTCGGCCATCATGATCGTCTACTCCCGGTTGCTTCAGAATCTTCTCTACCCGCTGATCCTCGTGGCCCAGATCGTCCCCAAGGTGGCCATCGCGCCGCTGCTGCTGATCTGGGTCGGTTACGGCGAGATGTCCAAGGTGCTCATCGCGTTCCTGGTCTCGTGGTTCCCCATCATCGTCACCACGGTCCAGGGCATGCGCATGGTGCAGCCCGAGATGCTGGACCTGGTCAAGTCGCTCCAGGCCTCGGACTGGCAGATCTTCGCCAAGGTCCGCCTGCCCAACGCGTTGCCGCACTTCTTCGGCGGCCTCAAGATCGCCATCACGCTGGCGGTCATCGGCGCCATCATCGGCGAGTTCGTGGGCGGCAACACCGGCCTCGGGTACCTGGTCATGGTCGCCAACTACGAGGTCAATACGCCGTTCATGTTCGCGGCCCTCGTCGTGCTGTCGCTCCTGGGCCTGGTCCTTTACGGCGTTCTGGTGCTGCTGGAGATGTGGCTGATCCCGTGGAGCATCGGCGAGGATGAGCAGGAGATGACGGGCTTCGGCATGTAGGCCGGCTCCGGGCGGATGAGGAGTAGCCAACCGGGTCACGGTGTATCGAGTTTGGAATCGACGTCCATGACGAACGCCATCGAGGTCAGGAACCTCACCAAGGTCTATCCCTCCAAGGATGCTCCCATCGTGGCGCTGGAGGATGCCTCGTTCGAGGTCTACGAGCAGGAGTTCATTTCCCTGGTAGGCCACAGCGGCTGCGGCAAAACCACCATCATGAAGATCATCGCCGGGCTGCTCGACAAGACCCGGGGCGAGGTGCTGGTGAACGGCGCGCCGGTGACCGGGCCCAAGTCCAGCACCGGTATCGTATTCCAGACCCCGGTGCTGTTTCAGTGGCGCTCGGTCATCGACAACGTCCTGTTGCCGGTGGAGATCCTCGGCCTCTCCAGGGAGGAATACTATCCCAAGGCCCTTGAGTTGCTGGAGCTGACCGGACTCACGGAGTTCAAGGACAAGTACCCGCGGGAGCTGTCCGGCGGCATGCAGCAACGCGCGTCCATCAGCCGTGCGCTGGTGCACGATCCTTCACTGCTGCTGCTGGACGAGCCCTTCGGCGCCCTCGACGCCATGACCCGGGGCGAGATGAACATGGAGCTCCAGCGCATCTGGAGCGAGAAGAAGAAGACCAGCCTGCTGATCACCCACAGCATACCGGAAGCGGTCTTCTTGGCAGACCGGGTGCTGGTGATGACGCCCCGGCCGGGCCGGATCACCGACATCATCAAGATCGGGCTGCCGCGCCCCCGGACCCCGGAGATGCGGCTTTCGGCGGAGTTCAACGACTGTGTCAGGCAGGTGGGAAAGACCATCGGGCTGCAGTATCTATGATGGAACAAACACTCTAACGCAGGGAGGTAATTGAAATGAAACGCACATTCATCGCGCTTGCGATTTTCCTGTCGTACGTGGCGGGCATCGGCAGCGCTTCGGCCATGGACAAGGTCAAGTTCGCGCTGGACTGGATCCCCTACGGCAAGCACGCCATGTACTACGTGAGCATCGACAAGGGGTTCTGGAAGGACGCGGGCCTCGACGTGCAGATGACCCGAGGCTTCGGCTCCGGCGACACCGTGAAGCGCATCGCCTCGGGCACCGACGACTTCGGCTTCGCGTCCGTGGGCAACATGATCGCGGCCATGTCGCGGGGCGCCAAGCTCAAGATGGTCGGCATGATCCACGACAAGACCCTGGAGACCCTGGCCACGCTGGAAGGAAACAAGATCACCAAGCCGTCGGACCTGGAAGGGAAAACCATTGGCTCGCCCGAGGCCAACGCCGCGCGGGTCATCTTCCCGGCCTTCGCCAACATCAACAAGTTCGATGACAAGAAGGTCAAGTGGATCAACATGACGGTGCCCGCCACCACGCCGAGCCTCCTGGCCGGCCGGGTGGATGCCATCCTGATCTTCTACACCGAGAAGCCGACGGTGGACGCGGCCTCCAAGAAGGTCGGCAAGAAGCCGTTGTACATGCTGTTCGCCGACCACGGCATGGCCACCTACGGCAACGGCCTGATGGTGTCCGAGAATACCCTCAAGAACAAGCCGGACCTGGTGAAACGCTTCCTCGCGGCCACCTACAAGGGCGTCGCCTGGTCGGTGGAGAACCCGCAGGAGGCCGTGGACATCTTCATCAAGCACAATCCGGCCATCAGCCCGGACCTGGCGCGGAAGCACTTCGACATCGCGGTGGACTCGCTGCTGTCCAAGAACGCCCTGAAGGAAGGCATCGGCCACATGACGAAGCCCCGCATGGTGTTCACCAACGACCTGATCACCAAGCACATGAAGCTTCCGAAGATGACGGCGGTGGAGGACGTCTACACCAACGAGTTCCTGCCGAAGCTCTTCCCGAAGCGGGGCAAGTAGCAATCGGCCGGGCCGGCCTCCCGGCCACGGTTGGTGGATCGACGGGACGGGTGGGAGTCCGCTGTGCATGCGGACTCCCACCGTTGCGCCCTTGTGCCGTCCGCCTGAAGGAAATCGCAATGAGTGAACAATACGTCAGCAATCAGGAGATTATCGTACAGGCGCGGCGCAACCTGCCCCAGCCCGTGTGGGACTACCTGAGCGGCGGCAGCGAGTCGGAGACCACCATGCGCCGCAACCGGCTGGCCCTGGACTCGCTGGCCCTGCGTCCGCGAGTGCTGGTGGACGTCTCCGAGGTCGACACCTCCACCACCGTGCTCGGCCACAAGCTGCGCATTCCCGTCATGCTGGCCCCCATCGGCTCGCTCCAGCAGATCACCCCGGAAGGCGCCGTGGCCGCCGCCAAGGCCGCCAACGAGTTCGGCACCGTCAACTTCGTAAGCTCCGTCACCCAGCCCGCCCTCGAAGAGACGGCCGCCGCCACCCCGTCGGACAAGATCTTCCAGCTCTACATCCGCGGCGGCCTGGACTGGATCGAGGAGATCCTCGGGCGGGTCAAGCAGTCGGGGTACAAGGCGCTGTGCCTGACCGTGGATTCCGCCCACTACAGCAACCGGGAGCGGCAGTTGATGAACCGCTGGCTGCCGCCCAGCAAGCGGCGGGAGGCCGCCAACCAGGATCGCCTGTGGCAGGCCAAGCTCACCTGGAAGACCATGGACGCCATCAAGGAGATCGGCGGCATGCCGTTCCTCCTCAAGGGCGTGGCCACCGCCGAGGACGCGCGCATCGCTTTGGACCACGGCGTGGACGTCATCTACATCTCCAACCACGGCGGCCGCCAGCTCGACCACGGGCAGGGGACCATGGACATGCTCCCGGAGATCGTCGAGGCGGTGGGCGGCAAGGCCGAGATCGTCATCGACGGCGGCTTCCTGAGGGGGACGGACGTGCTTAAGGCGGTGGCCCTGGGCGCCAAGGCCGTGACCATCGGCAAGCTCCAGGGCTGGGCCCTGGGAGCGGGGGGTCATGAAGGCCTGGTGCGCGCGCTGCAGCTTTTGGAGAACGAGATCATCATCGCCATGGGCCTCCTGGGCGTCACCCGTATCAACCAGATCACCCCCGCCCACGTATGCAAGTCCCCGCCCGCGGCCCTGCCGCACGAAATGAGCACCTTCGTCAACCTGCCGCACCGGCTGCTTTAGGGAACTCTGATCGATTGCCGCCGAACAAGGCGCGCCCTTCGACTTCGCGCCGCGTGCGCGGTGCTACGCTCAGGGCGAACGGGGTTGCGGTCGGGCTCCCCTGACGCAACCGTTCGCCCTGAGCCCTTCGACAAGCCCAGGACAGGCGTAGCGCCGCGTTAGCGGCGCGAAGTCGAAGGGCGCCGGCCTTCTCAGGCAGGCCTTCGTCCCTTGCCTCCCCGCAACAAAGAGCACGCCACCGCCACGACGGCGATGCCCGTGGTCACCAGGAACGTGTCCTGAAGGGCAAGCACGAAGTGCATCTGGTCCGCGGCCGCCGGCAGCGCGTCCGGACGGCCGGAGTGCATCCGGAAAGCCACGGTCATGAGGAAGTTGCCCACCGTAACCCCGAAGACATTTCCCAGCCCGAACATCGTGTAAAGGGTGCCGGTGGCCACCCCCCGGTGCTCCGGCGGCACGGACGATATCAGCGCGGTGTGATTGGGCGGGAAGAAGAGCGCGCTGCCCAGTCCTACCAGCACCAGCGCCAGCGTCGGCAGCATCCAGTGCGAACCCACCGCGAACCAGACCCCCAGGCAGGATGCTCCGGCGTACAGCGCGGCGCCCGCGGTGGCCGGTAGGCGCGGCCCTACCTTGTCGGCGATGATGCCGCCCGCCGGCGACAGCGCGGCGGCGAAGATCGGCGCGCTGAGGAACAGGATGCCCATGAACGACGGTGTGAGCCCCAGCACGTCCTGCAGGTAGAACGGCAGCAGGTAGACGTGCAGGGTGTTGACGATGGAGACCAGCAGCATCGCCACCGTGCTGAAGGCGAACATCCGGATACGGAACAGCTCCAGGCTCAGGATGGGGCTCGCCGCCCGGCTCTCGCGCCACAGGAACCCCGCGGCCAAAGCCGCGAAGGCCGCGACCGCACCCGCGCGCCACGCCGGGGTCAGGGTTTCCATGATCTGCCGGTCGAGGATGCTCATCAACGCCAGGGTGACGGCCACCAGCAGTGCGGCGCCGAGATAGTCGATGGCCGGGCGTGTGTTCTCCGCGCGTTCGGTGACGGTACTGCCCTGGCGCCGGCGGAAGCCCAGCGCCAGGGCGGTGGCCACGGCTCCCAAGGGGACCAGGAAGAAGAAGACGCCGCGCCAGTGGATGTACTGGATGATGAACCCGCCCACGCCCGGGCCGATCAGAAAGCCGCTGTGATGCGCCGTGGTCATGAACCCCTGCACGCGTCCACGGGACTCCTCGGTGGACGCGTCCATGGCCAGGGCGCGCCCCTGGGCCTGCATCATGGCGGCGCCGACGCCCTGGAGCACGCGGTAGAGGATGAGCTGCAGGATGTCGCCGGACAGGCCGCACAAGAGCGAGCTCACGGTGAAGAGCACGATGCCCCAGATGTAGACGGTCTGGCGCCCGTACACGTCCCCGACGCGCCCGAAGACCAGCGAAAGCGCGGCGGTGGCCAGTTGGAAGGAGATGAGCGCCCACGAGATGCCCACCATGTCGGTATGCAGGCCGTCGGCGACGGACGGCAGCGAGATGGCGAAGATGCGGCTGGCGGTGCCCGTCGTGAAGGTGACGAGCAGGGCCGTGGCCAGGAGCAGGGCGTTACCGCGCGATGTCATGAATCGTGGGCGAGTGGTAAAGTAAGCTGCGAGACAGTAAACACAGTAGCTAGCAGATCGAGGGATGCGGCGCGAGGAGCTTCACACCGGCGTAGCGAAGCGAAGTCGAAGGACGCCGTCTAGGATCCGTCGGTGTTTGGGCGTTCCGAAAAAGTCGAAATGAGAACGAGATTCCGAACCGCGGCCCTGGTGGTATCCGTGGCGGTGGCCATAGCGGGTCTTGGCGCGTCGACCGGCTTCGGCCAGGCGCCTCCCGGAACCGGGGAGCCGGCGGAACCTCGGCAGGCGACGGAATCTCCCCAGGTGCCGGGACCGCTGCCGGCGAAACCGGCGGAAGAGGCGCGGCTTCCGCAGACGGTCCAGCCCACGCCCGAGATCGCCCGCCCGGAGGAGCCCCCGCCACCCCCCGTCCCCGATACATCGGCAAGCCTCGATTTCGAGGAGGCGGTGCTCGATGATCGCATCGCCATCATCGAGGAGCATCTCACGGCGAGCGCTTCGCGGGTCGACACCCTGTTCAAGACGCTTGAGCTGGCTACCCTGAAGGTACAGAAGGAGACCCTGGTGCGTCGCCGGGAGCTCGAGCAGGTACGGACCGAGCTTTCGCAGCAGGAACGGCTCACGGCGCAGGATCTGCGCAACAAGGAACGGCTGGTGGACCTCGTGGAGCGATATGGCGCCGGCGACTGGGTGGCGCGCCACATCAAGGTGGAGCTCGAGAAGTTCCGCCACCGGGGCCAGCGGAGCCCGCTCCGGTCCACCGATGAAGAGTCGTTGCGCCAGCGGCTTCGCGAGCACCGGCAAGCCCTGTTCGAGCTGGGAACACTCCTGTTCCGGGTGGATTCCGATGCCAGGGACTACGCGCGGGCGCTGGCGGCCGAAGGGCAGCCGACGCCGGCCTTGAGCGCTCAACTCGACGGCCTGCTGAGGGACCGCAAGGAGGCCCTGCAGGCCCAGGAGAGCATCCTCAACGAGTTGGCGGAGAGCGCGACGCGTCTGGTGGACCTCAAGCGCCAGCGGGAAGACCAACTTGAGAGCCTCTACACGTTCGTCCTGGACGAGATGTTGTGGCTGCGAAACCGGGAGCCGGTGTTGCCGCCTGACCGGGCGCTCATCGGTCAGGCCCTGGATGGTGCGGTTTCACTGGTGGGAAGAGTCTACGCGTGGCTCCACCAGGAATGGCAAATAGCCCAGATCCGGTTCGCCGCCTCGTCGTGGCCATGGGTGGCGGCCGTGCTGGTGTTCGCGCTGGTCCCGTTGCTGGCGGTGCGAGCGGGCGGGTTCCTTGGAACGCGACTGGACGAGCAGAGAGCCCGTGGAGCCGATGTGCCGGCGCATCGCGTGGCGTTGCTGCTGGCCGGGCATACGGCGGTGTGGCCCGCGTACCTGGTCCTCGTCACCTTGTCGCTGCCGCAGTTCGGCCTGTCCCAGATCGACGCCCTCGGCTCGGCGTTGGCCGGAACGTTGCAGCTCGTCGCCCTGGTCCTCTGGATCGCACTGTTCGGCGGCGCGGTCTTCCGGGCGGACGGCCACGGGGAGCGTCGGTGGGGCCTGACTCCGGAAGCCGGGCGGTTCCTTCGGACCGCGGTGCTGGCGGGGTGCGCGGCGGCGTTGGTGTTGCTGGCGCCGCGCTATGTGCTCCTGAACGCTCCGGGAAGCGACGTGGCCGCGAGCCTGGCGCTGGCCCGGTTGCTGATGATCGGTTTCGCCCTGGTGGTGCTGGCGCTGGCGGCGGTCGGGTTCAGCCGGCGCGGCGCCCTTGTGCAGACCGTCCTCCAGCACAGCCGCACGCAGGAAGGATTCCTGTGGTCGGTGTGGCCCCTGGTGCACCTCGTGGTCGTCGCGGTGCTGGCCGGCACCATCGTCCTCAACCTGGCGGGCTATCAGTACGCGTCGCAGTTCATCTGGCAGAGGATCATGGCTTCCGGGCTGTTGTTGCTGGTGGCGCTGTTGTTCTCGTTCTATCTGAAGAGCGCCGCCCGGGCCGTCTGGAAGAGAATCACGGCCGGCGGCGGCGCACCGGAGCCCGAGGGCGGGGGGGCCGGCGCCGAGCACGCCGCCCTGTTGTTCACGCTGGTGGATTTGCCGCTGGGGATCCTGGCGGCCGCGGTCTTGCTGGAGATATGGGGCGTTTCGGTGGTGCAGTTCTTCGGCACGGCGGCGGGCAGGACGGTACTGGCGAGGGCGGCGCTGATCGCATTGGTGATCGCCGCCGGGGTGGCCCTCGTGCGTCTCAGCAACGCCACCGTGCTCTCGCTCCTGCGCCCGAGGATCCTGAGCCGTGTCGGCAGCCGGGAGGCCGGGCGAAAGCTCCAGACGCTGGCGCCGCTGGCGCAGACGTCGGTGAAGCTGCTCGTGGTGTTGGTGGGGTTCCTGTTGATCCTGCAACTGGTGGGCGTGGAGACCGGGCCGCTGCTGGCCGGTGTCGGCATCTTCGGACTGGCCGTCGGCTTCGCCGCCCAGTCCCTCATCAAGGACATCATCAACGGCCTCTTCATCCTCACCGAGGGCAGCGTGGGCGCCGGCGACGTCGTGGACGTGGGCGGGGTCACCGGCACGGTGGAGAAGGTCACGCTGCGCTCCGTACGCATCCGCGACCTGAGCGGCAACGTGCACTTCGTGCCCAACAGCACCATCGAGCACGTGGAGAACATGACCAAGGACTACTCCCGCTACCTGATGGACGTGGGGGTGGGCTACCGTGAGGACACCGACGAGGTGGTGGCGGTGATGAAAGAGGTCGATGAGTCCATGCGCCAGGATCCGGTGTTTCGCGGGGACATGCTGGAGCCCATCGAGATCATGGGAGTGGACCGGTTCGAGGATTCCGCGGTGATCGTGCGCGCCCGCCTCAAGACCCGTCCGATCCAGCAGTGGCGCATCGGCCGCGAGTACAACCGCCGCCTCAAGAAGGCCTTCGACGAGCGCGGCATCGAGATTCCGTTCCCGCACCGCACGGTCTACTGGGGAGAGACCAAGCAGGGGCAGCTCCCGCTGCAGGTCGAGGACCGCCGCCGCACGGCGGTACCGGTACCCGAAGCGCCGGACTCCGAGAAAGAGGAACCAAAGAAAGAGGAGGACACCCTTGGCACGAAGCAGCTCAAGTTTGAGCCTTGAAAAGGCCGCGATCATCGTTGACGAAACCCTGGCGCAAGCCCGCAAGCTGGACCTCATGCCCATGGCCGTGGCCGTGCTCGACGACGGCGGCCACCTGAAGGCCTTCAAGCGCGAGGACGGCGCCGGCATCCTGCGCCCCCAGATCGCCATCGGCAAGGCCTGGGGCTCCCTGGGCATGGGCGGCTCCAGCCGCTCCCTCGCCAACCGCCTCAACGACCGGCCGACCTTCCTCGCCGCCCTCACCGCCCTGGCCGACGGCAAGGTCGTGCCCGCCGCCGGCGGCCTGCTGATCCGCGACGGCGACGACGTGGTGGGGGCCGTCGGCGTGAGCGGAGGCACCTCCGACGAGGACGAGGACATCGCCAGGGTGGGCGTGGCCGCCGCCGGCCTGGACTGCTTCGACTGACCGGGGACGCGGGACTCTCCACGGGGTCATGCTCATTCGAGAGGCGCACGCGGTTGACGCCGCCGCCATCGCGAGAGTCCACGTCGATAGCTGGCGCACCACCTACGCGGGTATTCTACCGTCGGATTTCCTGGCGTCGCTCTCGTACGAGAACAGGGAACAGACCTGGAGCAGAGCTCTGTCCGCCTCGGGCAGAAGGAGCTCCGTTCACGTTGCGGAAGACGGAGACGGCCGCATCGTCGGATTTGCGTCAGGCGGCCCGGAACGTGAAGGAGACCCCGCCTACAAAGGCGAGTTGTACGCAATCTATGTCCTGGCACAATGCCAGCGTCGCGGCATCGGCAGCCGTCTTGCCGGGGCTGTGGTTCGAAGGCTTGTGGAGCAAGACATCGATTCCATGCTGCTTTGGGTCCTGGCGGACAATCCTTCACGCGCGTTCTACGAAACCCTGGGCGCGCGGCGGATAAGGGAGAAGGCGGCCAAGGTCGGAGGCATGGAAGTGACTGAGGTCGCCTACGGTTGGTCGAGCCTGCAGCACCTGGCGACCCTTGGAGTGTAGGAAGGTTCACCGACTTCGAGGTCCCTTGCGGAGAAGCCTGCAGAACCCAGGTCCAGCCTGTCCCTCATGGCGCAACCGTCTTTACCCGACACAATGCGAGCGGCCGTGCTGACGGGCCACGGCGGACTCGATCGTCTCAGCTTTCGGGACAACTGGCCGAGGCCCGCTCCGGGAGCCGGTCAGGCCCTCATCCGAGTGAGCGCCTGCGGGCTCAACAACACCGATGTCAATACCCGCACCGGATGGTACTCCTCGGGCGTCTCACGTGGCACCACCGGCGAGTCGCTCGATGAGGCCGGCGACGCCAATGCCGCGTGGGGCGGCAAGGCCATCGTCTTCCCCCGCATTCAGGGCGCGGACGTGTGCGGGCGGGTGGTTGCCCTCGGCGCCGGTTGCGACGGCTCGCTGCTGGGCACACGGGTGCTCGTGGATCCCTGGCTTCGGGACTGGAGCGATCCGCTCGATCGCGGGAAATGCGGCTACTTCGGCTCCGAATGCGACGGCGGCTTCGCCGACTACACGGTTGCCGACCTGCGGAACGTCTATTCGATCCACAGTGATCTCACGGATGCCGAACTGGCGACCTTTGCCACTTCCTACATGACAGCCGAGTACATGCTGAACCGTGCCGGGGTAGGGGAGGACGACCGTATCCTGGTTACAGGCGCCTCCGGCGGCGTCGGCTCGGCCCTCATCCAACTGGCCCGTCGGCGCGGTGCCGAGGTCGTCGCGCTCTGCGGCGAAGACAAGGCCACGCCGGTCAAGGCCCTGGGCGCGGCTCATGTGCTGCCGCGAGCGCCTGAAGACCTGCACGCGGCCCTCAAAGCAGCCACCGGCGCCGCAGAGGTGACGGTGGTGGCCGATGTCGTGGGCGGTCCGATCTGGCCGCAATTGATTGCCGCCCTGGCCCCCGGCGGGCGCTACGTTTGCGCCGGGGCCATTGCCGGTCCCGTCGTCCGCTTCGACCTGAGAGCCTTCTACCTGCGTGATCTCCAGTTCGCCGGAGCCACGGTGCCGCCGCCGGGCGTCTTCGCCGACCTCGTGGGCTACATTCAGCGCGGCGAGATCAAGCCTGTGCTGGCGGCGACCTACCAGCTGCGCGAGCTGGTCGCCGCCCAGCAGGCATTTGTCGCCAAGCGCCACGTGGGCAACATCGCGGTCACCATGGCGGACGACGCACCGGAATCCGGTGCGTGACCACAGTTCTCAATGCAGGACTGCGGCCATCGCCTCATCTGCGTCGATGGAATACCGCGAAACGTGACCGGCTACTTGTTCTCTTGATGTTTCCTGGACCACTCGGCCGCCAGTCGGCGTCCCTCCACGACTTCATCGGGCGTCATTTCCTCTTTCAGTCTCGCGCGCGCCGTGCTCCACGGTTGTGTGTCATCTTTGGCAGCCAAGTCGAGCCACATGTATGCGAGCGCGAGGTCTCGGGCCACCCCATGCCCCTGGATGTACATGAGGCTGAGCTGGAATTGTGCCGGGGGGAATCCCCGTTCGGCGGCTAGACGGTACCATCGCGCGGCTTTGACGTAGTCCACGGGCACGCCGTGTCCCTGGGAGTGGAAGAAACCGAGGTTGTACTGTGCGAGAACGTTGCCTTGCCCGGCCGACAGGCGGAACCAGTGGAGCGCCTTCTCGGTATCCCGAGCCGTTCCGCGCGCCTTGTCGTACATGGTGCCGAGATTGTACTGTGCGCGCGCGTCGCCCTGTTCGGCCGCGGCGCGGTACCAACGCATCGCTGCGGCGTAGTTGACGGGCACCCCGTGTCCGGAGTGATGCATGACGCCGTACTGTGTCTGCGCCAACGCGTATCCACCTTCGGCGGCAGCCCGGTACCAACGCAGTGCCTCGACATGGTCCTGGGCGCCCCCTTTTCCTTGTTCAACCATGACACCGAGGTTGTACTGCGCACGGAGGTTTCCCTGTTCGGCCGCCGCGCGGTACAAGCGTCTGGCCGTGACGAGGTCCTGGGGGATACCGTGGCCCAAGTTGTACATGAGTCCGAGATTGAATTGTGCTTTCGGGTGGCCCTTCTCCGCGGCCGCCTGGTACCAAGTTCTCGCTCGGTCGTAATCCTGGGGCACCCCGCGGCCATGGAAGTAGATCGCGCCTAGATGAAATTGCGCTTTTGCCAGCCCCTGCTTGGCGGCTGAAAGATACCAGCGGACCGCCTCGGCTTGATCCTCCTCGACTCCATGTCCCTTGGCATAGAACTCACCAAGATTGTGTTGCGCCTCGAGGTTTCCCTGTTGGGCAGCCGTTCGACAAGCGTGAACCCTCGCGGCGGTTTTCTCGGTGGTGTTGAGACACACGCCGATGGCCGTCTCTTGTGCCGGTTTCCCGGTTTCACCAAGCGCAGAACTCGTCGGCAACGTGATCCAGAGCAGTCCCAGCGTTAGAGTTAGAGACAATGAATGCACTCTGCGAAAATACTCAATCATGTTTCCAATCCTGTTTTGTTCTAGGGGCACTCCATGTGGAATCAATGGAGGCGTACCCCCCTTTAGGGGGGATACGCCTCGGTTCACTCGTCCAATGTTCCTGTACTGTCTCACCTGCGCAAGGAGTCAACGCCATCCTGGATGGCGTCATCGGCTTGTTGAAGCGCTTCGCCAACTGCATGCGCGACGGCAGTAACCTTCTCAATGGCGGTGCTTACAGCGTCGACGACGGTCGATTGACAACCCGGATCGCCAAGCGCTGCTCCGATGGTTTCAACTACGGACGCAACGCCAATGGGAGACGACATCTCTCCGCTTCCGCGCGCGCCGGTGACGATGAAATTTTCATCGGAATGGGGGTTGTAAACTTCCCCGGTGATTGCAGCGACCGGGTCGAATCCCATTGATGACGCTGCTGCTGATGTGCCGCACGATGAGAGGACCGATGTTTCATCGTTGCCGTCGGTTCCCGCACCGGAGTCGTCATCACCGCCGTCGTCCGAACTGCAATAGCAACTGCAACTGCACGCGGCGCACCCGCACCCGCCGCAGCTGCACCCGCATCCACATCCGTGGATTTCCAGGTCGAGATCGTTTTCGTGAGGCCCGAGCGCCCAAGGTATCGCCACGGGCTGGCTTGGGTTTGAGTCGTCGTGAAACAGCATGATTGGTCTCCTTTCTATATTTGACTGCCCGACTCTATTATGAATCGCTGGGCCGGGACGGAACTTTAGGGTTGGGGCGTGTCGCGGGAACGATTTTGTCCCTGGGCGCCGTCGGACGACCCTGGACGCTCGGGCGGCTATTGTCTATATTGTTCGGTTCACCACACAGTTCAGGGAGGCATGCATATGGCTGGCAACGGAAAAGAGAAGTGGCAGGAGCCCACGGGCGAGATGCAGAAGGCGGGCTACGGGAAGTTCCTTCGTCCCAACACGCCCTACGACACCTTCATGGAAGAGCAGGAGATCCCCATCTACCGGGATATCGGCGTGGAGAAGGTCCAGAACCTGCCGCTCAAATACTGGAAGCGGGCCGGAGGCAACGCCAGCTTCATCCAGCTCCTCGGGACCGAGGGGCTGTGGGGTTGCTACGTCGTGGAGGTTCCCGGCGCCGGGGCCCTGAACGACCAGAAGCACCTTTTCGAGGCGCAGTTTTTCGTGGTGGAGGGGCGTGGGACCACGGAGGTGTGGGTAGAGGGCAGCGACAAGAAGCATACCTTCGAGTGGCAGCAGGGTTCGCTCTTCGCGATTCCGATGAACGCGAACTACCGCATCGTCAACGCCACCTCCAGCCCGGGGTTGCTGCTGGCCGGGACCACGGCGCCCAACATCATGAACCTGTTCAACAACACCGACTTCATCTTCAACTGCCCCTACGTCTTCAGCGACCGCTACAAGGAGTCCGAGGACTACTACAAGCCCAACGAAGAGATCGAGCCCGACCCGGTGCGCGGGCTGGCCATGCGGCAGACCAACATCATCCCGGACATCGTCACCTGCGAGCTGCCGCTGGACAACCGCCGCTCGCCCGGCTACCGGCGCATCGAGCCCCACATGGTGGGCAACAGCTTCTATCTCTGGATCGGCCAGCACGAGACCGGCCGCTACTCCAAGGCCCACGCCCACGGCTCGGCCGCGGTGCTTATCTGCGTCAAGGGCAAGGGCTACACCTACACCTGGCCCGCCACCCTGGGTCCCACGCCGTGGAAGGACGGCAAGGAGGAAGGCGTGAAGCGGCAGGACTACGAGCCCGTCGGCATGGTGAGCGCGGCTCCCATGGGCGGCAACTGGTTCCACGCCCACTTCGGCGTGAGCGCCGAGCCGTTGCGGCTGTCGGCGTGGTTCGGCCCCAACGCGCCCGGCCGCGAGCGCGGCCGCCCCGGCGAGAAGGCCATCGACTACGGCGCCATCGAGATCAAGGACGGCGGTACCGCCATCGCCTACCGGGACGAGGATCCGTTTCTGCGCAAGGAGTTCGAGGAGACCCTGGCGAAGGAGGGGATGAAGACCAAGATGCCCGCCGAGATCTATCAGCCGGAAGCCTGATCGTGGCCGACACAGGATCCCTCGGTTTTACCGGTTCCGGCCGACACATCGTAGACGAAGACGAGATCAAGCTCACCAGCGTGGGCGTGGACATCGGCTCGTCCACGTCCCACCTGGTGTTCTCGCGTCTCGAGCTGAGCCAGGAAGGCACCCGTTACGTCGTCAAGAAGCGGACGGTGCTGAGCGAATCGGAAATCCTGCTTACCCCCTACACCGACGACCTGACGATCGATACGGAGCGTTTGGGCCGGTTCATCAACGAGCAGTATGAGCACGCGCAGCTCAAGCGCGAGGACGTCGACACCGGCGCGTTGATCCTGACCGGGGTGGCGGTGCGGCGGCGCAACTCCCGCGCCATCGCCGAGCTGTTCGCCGAGGAGGCGGGCCGGTTCGTGTCGGTGACTGCCGGGGACGGGCTCGAGACCACCATGGCGGCTCACGGTTCGGGAGCGGTGGCCCGTTCCGGCCGCGAGGACGCGGTGGTGCTCAACATCGACGTCGGCGGCGGCACCAGCAAGATCGCCGTGTGCGCGGGCGGCAGGGTGCGGGAGGTCACCGCCATCGACGTGGGCGCCCGGCTGCTGGCCTTGGACGGCTCCAACATGGTTGTCCGGGTTGAAGAAGCGGGGCGGCGCCACGGCGGCAAGGTGGGCGTCGAGCTGGAACTGGGCCGGCCCATGAACCAGGACACGCTCCAGGCCATCGCCTCCGAGATGGCCGACCGCCTGTTCGACGTGGTCAACCAGCAGGAGCTCAACGACGAAACCCGCGAGCTGCTGCGTCTTCCGCCCCTCTCGTACCGCGGCAAGGTCGACGCCGTCACCTTCTCGGGCGGGGTTTCGGAGTTCATTTACGGTCACGCCGACAACGGCTTCGGCGACATGGGAGCGATCCTGGGCCGGGAGATCCGGCAGCGGGTCGAGGGCCTGGGAGTGCCCATCCTCGAGCCTTCGGCGCGCATCCGCGCCACGGTCATCGGCGCCTCCCAGTACACCATCCAGGTGAGCGGCAGCACCATCTTCATCTCCCCGCCCGACGCCGTTCCGGTGAGGAACGTGCCGGTGGTGAGCATCGACTTCGAGTGGGACGACGACATCGACCCGGTCAAGGTCGTCGGCGCCATCGACGACGCGCTCCGGCGGCTGGACCTCCAGACCGGCCGGCAGCCGGTGGCGCTGGCGTTCCACTGGGAGGGTTCGGCCACCTTCGCCCGGCTGCAGGCTTTCTGCGGCGCGGTGGTGGAGGGCCTCGAGCGGGTCCTGGACAAGGGCCACCCCCTCATCCTGGTCAACGACGGCGACATCGGCGGCATCCTCGGTCTTCATTTCAAGGAGGAGATGAAGCTCGACAAGCCCATCATCTCGGTGGACGGCATCGTGCTGCAGGAGTTCGACTACATCGACGTCGGCGCCCTGATCCCGTCATCGGGCGCGGTGCCGGTGGTCATCAAGTCGCTCGTTTTCCCCAACGCGGAGCAGAACGCCGCCATCCGCCAGTAGGGGCGGGTTTCAAACCCGCCGCGCCCACACGGCGCAGCCGATCGGTCCAGGCCCGGCGGGCTTGCGTCGGTGTTCCGTTGGGAGTAGAGGACGGTTCATGCAAGCGCGCGAAATCCAGGCGGTCCCGCCCGATCCCTACCGAGCGTGGTTCCAGTGCATCGCCGGCTGCCCGGGCCGCCACAGCCTCAAGGAGATCATCTACGCCTGCCCACGCTGCGGCAATCTCCTGGAGGTGCGCCATGACCTGGATCTCCTCCGCAAGAAGTCGCCTCAACACTGGAGAGACCTCTTCGACCAACGCCTGATGCGCAACCAGTGGCCCTACGGCAGCTCGGTGTGGGGCAAGCGGGAGATGGTCTGTCCCGACGTGGAAGACGCCAACGTGGTGTCTACCCTGGAGGGCGGCAGCAACCTCTTCTGGGCCGAACGCCTGGGCAAGGAGATCGGCGTCCCCGACCTCTGGGTCAAGCTCTGCGGCAACAGCCACACCGGCTCCTTCAAGGACCTGGGCATGACGGTGCTGGTGTCCATGGTGCGCCAGATGATGGCGGAGGGGGTGGAGATCCCGGCGGTGGCGTGCGCGTCCACCGGCGACACCTCCGCGGCCCTGGCCGCCTACTGCGCGGTGGCCGACATCCGTGCCATCGTGTTCCTGCCCAGGAACAAGGTCTCCACCGCGCAGCTCATCCAGCCCATCGCCCACGGCGCCGTGACCCTGGCCATCGACACCGACTTCGACGGCTGCATGGAGTTGGTGCGAGAGCTTTGCACCCGCCACAACATCTACCTGGCCAACTCCATGAACTCGCTCCGGGTGGAGGGGCAGAAGACGGTCAGCATCGAGCTGGTGCAGCAGTTCGACTGGCAGGTGCCGGACTGGGTGGTCATCCCCGGGGGAAACCTCGGCAACGTCAGCGCCCTGGGCAAGGGGTTCAAGCTGATGCACGACCTCGGCATGATCTCCGGGCTGCCGCGCATCGCCTGCGCCCAGGCCGAGCGGGCCAACCCGCTCTACCTCAGCTATCTCAAGGGTTTCGACGAGTTCGAGCCGGTTCAGGCCCGGCCGACCCTGGCCAGCGCCATCCAGATCGGCAACCCGGTGAGCATCCAGAAGGCCATCCGCGCCCTGCAGTACTTCGGCGGCGTGGTGGAACAGGCCACCGAGGACGAGCTGGCCGAGGCCGCCGCCCGCGCGGACCGCACCGGGCTGTTCAACTGTCCCCACACCGGCGTCGCCCTGGCCGCGCTGTTCAAGCTGGTGGACCGGGGCGTCATCCGCAAGCAGGACCGCGTGGTGGTCATCTCCACCGCCAACGGCCTCAAGTTCCCCGAGTTCAAGATCCAGTACCACGAGGGGAACCTGCCCGACGTCGGCTCCACCCACCGCAACACACCCATCGACGTGCCCGCGGACTACGACAAGGTCCGCGACGCGGTGTTCCGCGCCATCGAATACCGTTAAGCCTCCGGCGCGAACTGCAGCGACGCCAGCCGGGCATAGAGGCCGCCGCCGCTCATCAGCTCCTCGTGGGTGCCGGCGGCGACGATGCGGCCGTGGTCCATGACGACGATGCGGTCGGCCTTGAGCACGGTGGCGAGGCGGTGGGCGATGATGAGGGTGGTGCGGTTGGCCATGAGGCGCTCCAGCGCCTCGTGCACCAAGTGCTCGCTTTCGGCGTCCAGGGAGCTGGTGGCCTCGTCCAGCAGCATGACCGCCGGGTCTCTGAGGATCGCCCGGGCGATGGCGATGCGCTGCCGTTGGCCGACGGAGAGGCGCAAGCCCTTCTCGCCCAGGAAAGTGTCGTAGCCCTCCGGCAGGCCCCGGATGAAATCATCGGCGAAGGCGGCGCGCGCGGCCGCCGTCACCTCGGCGTCGAGGGCCTCGGGGCGGCCGTAGCGGATGTTCTCCCTGGCGTTGGCGTAGAACACCACCGTTTCCTGAGGCACCAGTCCGATACGGCTCCGCAGGGCCTGGGGGTCCGCCTCCCGGAGGTCCACGCCGTCCAGCCGGATGCACCCGCTGCCGGGGTCGTAAAATCGCAGCAGCAGCTTGAACACTGTGCTCTTGCCGGCCCCCGAGGGACCGACGAGCGCCACGGTTTCTCCGGGCTCGATGGCCAGGGTGAACCCATTCAGGGCGTGCTCGTCGGGCCGCGACGGATAGTCGAATTCGACGGCTTCGAGCGAGACGCTGCCTTCCGCCGGTTGGGGAAGCGGCCGGGGCGCCGCAGGCGCGGTGACCGCCGGCCGTGCCTCCAGCAACTCCATCAGTCGTTCCGTGGCGCCGGCGGCCCGCTGCACCTCGCCCCAGACCTGGCTCAGGCTCGCTGCCGATCCGGCCACGAAGATCGCGTAGAAGACGAACTGGATCAGGACGCCGGCGGACATGCGGCCGCTCAGCACCGCTTCGGCCCCCAGCCACAGCACGCCCACGACGCCGCCGAACATCAGGGTGATGACCAGGAAGATGAGCAGCGCGCGGCTGCGGATTCTCACCAGCGCGGCTTGATAGGCGGCCTCGGTGGCCTCGCCGAAGCGGTCCCGCTCGTTGCCTTCCTGGGTGAATGCCTGGACCGTCTCCACCGCGTCGAGGTTCTCGCCGGCAAGGGCGCTGGTGTCCGCCACCCGGTCCTGGCTCAGCCTCGAGAGCCGCCTGACCCTGCGCCCCAGCAGCAGGATGGGCAACAGCACCAGCGGGATCAACACCAGCACCGCGCCCATGAGCTGCGGGCTGGTGACGATCAGCATGATGAACCCGCCGGCGAAGATCAGAAGGTTGCGCAGGGCCATGGAGGCGCCGGAGCCGATGATCGTCTGGATCAACGTGGTGTCGGTGGTGAGCCGCGACAGGATCTCGCCGGTGCGGGTTACCTCGAAGAACGTGGGGTTCATGCCCAGCACGTGTCCGTGGACCTGCTTGCGGATGTCCGCGACGACGCGCTCTCCGATCCTGGCGACGAAGTAGAAGCGGCTGGCGGACGCCACCGCCAGCACCGCGATGACCCCGAGCAGCAGTTGAAACTGGCGGCCGATCAACGCACGGTTCTCACCGGCGAAACCGATATCAAGGAACTGGCGGGTGGTGATGGGGAGGATGAGCGTCGCCACCGCCGCCGTCAGCAGCGACAGAATGGTCAGGGTCAACAGCCAGGGGTAGGGTCTCAGGTAACGGACCAGGTGGCGTAGCGGACGCAGGTTCCTGCTACCGGGCCGCGAGTCGAAGAGATTTCCGGGCGCTTGCATGCGCTGAACGTGTGTCAATACCAAAACGGGTGCCACCGTCTCGCACAGTGGCACCCGTTGGCGGCTTCGGGCTCCTTCCGCCTATACGTTGACGACCACCACGCCCTTGGGCTCGAGGTAGTAGTCCAGGGCCTCGGGGCCGTGCTCGCGCCCCACGCCGCTGGACTTGACGCCGCCGAAGGGCAGCTCGTCGTAGCCGTAGTGGAGCGAGTTCACCCATACGTTGCCGGCCTCGAGCTTGTCGATGGCCTTGTTGGCGTAGCCCATGTTGCTGGTCCAGATGGACGAGCCCAAGCCGAACTCGGAGGCGTTGGCGCGCTCGATGGCCTCGTCCAGGTCCTTGAACGTGAACACCGGCAGCGCCGGCCCGAAGCACTCCTCGGTGGCGATGCGGGCATCGTCGGGCACGTCCGTGAGCAGCGTCGGCAGGTAGAAGTGGCCGTTCTTGAACTCGTCGCCTTCCGGCCGGGCGCCGCCTGCCACCGCCTTGGCGCCGCGTGCCTTGGCGTCCTCCACCTGTTCCTCCACCTCGGTGCGCTGGTAGTCCACGTGCAGCGGCCCCATGCGGCTTTCCTTCTTCATTCCGTCGCCCACCGCCTTCTTCTGGAGGCCGGCGGCGAGCTTGCCGACGAAGTCCTCGGCAACGGACTCGTGAACGTAGAGGCGCTTCACCCCCAGGCACATCTGCCCGCAGTTGAAGTACCGCCCGATGTCGGCCATCTTCACCGCCATGTCGACGTTGGCATCCTCCATGACGATCATGGGATCGCTGCCGCCGAGCTCCAGGGTGACGCGCTTGATCTCCCTACCAGCCACCTCCATGACGTGCCGGCCGATGGGGGTGGAACCGGTGAAGGCGATGCGCCGGATGCGGGGGTTGCTCAAGAGCTCCTCGCCCACCGAGCCGCCCGGTCCGCTGACGAAGTTCACCGCGCCCGCGGGCAGCGACTTCTTGCCGCCGGCGTAGGTGGCCTGGGCGATGAGCTCCATGCATAACGCCGTGGCCAGCGGGGTGGTGGAGGCGGGCTTGACGATGACGGTGTTGCCGGCCGCCAGCGCCGGGCCCACCTTGGTGCCCATGAGCGTCAGCGGGAAGTTCCACGGCACGATGGCGCCGCATACACCGATGGGCTGGCGCACCACCATGCCGTAGGCGTTCTTCTGCGGCAACGGCACGTGGGAGCCGCGCACCTTGGAAGACAGCCCGGCGTAGAACTCCAGCCCGTGGATCAGGTGATGGATCTCGAGTCCCGCCTCGAACAGCGTTTTCCCCTGCTCCTGGGTGAGCAGTGCCGCGATGTCCTTGCTGCGTTCCTGGATGAGCCCGCAGGCGCTCTCCAGCGCCTTGCCGCGGTCCTCGGGGGTGGTGTCGGACCATTCCTTGAAGGCGGTCTCGGCCGCGTCCACCGCCTGCCGGACGTCCTCTTCGGAGCCTTTGGCGGCATGGTCCACGACCTGGCCGGTGGCCGGGTTGCGCACTTCGTAGGTTTCCTTCTTCACGGCGTCGACGAGCTCGCCGCCGATCAACAGCTTGGACATGCGTTACCTCCGGATAGTGATGTTGATGGGATGGTTCGTCCGATGGCCCGGGCCGAGCCGCGGGGCCGGGTCTTTCAAGAGTTTTCCGTCTACTGGCCCGTGAACTTGGCGGTTCTCTTCTCCAGGTAGGCGGTCACGCCCTCGTTGCCGTCGTCGCTGGCAAAGGTCTGGGTGAGCACCTCGCGCTCGAACGCCAGCCCTTCCGGCAGCGAGGTCTCGATGCCGGCGTGGACCGCGCGCTTGATCTTGCCCACCGCCATGCTGGCCTTGTTGGGGGGAACGAACTGCCTGGCGTAGTCCATGACGTCCTGCATGAAGCTGTCGCGCTCGTAGATGTAGTGCAGCAGCCCCATCTCGTGGGCTTCCTCGAAGGCCACCTGCTTGCCGGTGGCGCAGAGCTCCAGGGCCCTGGCGCGCCCCACCAGCCGCGGAAGGCGCTGGGTGCCGCCCATCCCCGGCATAACCCCGAGGTTTACCTCGGCCAGGCCCATGCGCCCGCCGTCCTTCTTGCCGATGCGGATGTCCGCGGCCATCGATATCTCGAGGCCGCCGCCGATGGCGTGGCCGTTGACCGCGGCGATGACCAGCTTGGGGGTGTTCTCCATGCGCATCAGCACCTCGTGGCCATGGAGCGCGAAGTTGGCCTTGTAGGAGAGGGTCTGGCTCCCGAGCATGTTGATGTCGGCGCCGGCCGAGAAGAACTTCTCGCCCTTGCCGGTGATCACGATCACGTGGATGTCGTCGTCGAAACGGGCCGCCAGGAGCGCGTTGTCGAGCTCCCGCAGCATCTCGTGGGTGTAAGAGTTGACCGGGGCGTGGTTGAGCTCGATAAGCGAGATGCCGCCTTCGTTGGTCTGGTCAATCGTGCCGTCTGCCATGTTTGCCTCCTGAAACGTTCGTTGAAAGATTGCGCCGCTGCATCCGCATCGCTCCGCTCGACGGCCGCTGGCCGCACAGCGAAGCCACTGTCGCATCCCGATGGGCCGGATTCGAGCGGGAATGAGGACACTGGACGGGGGGCTGCTTCCGGTTCGCCGATCCATCTGAATTAACGGGCGGAGCCGGACAAGTCAATACTTGAAAAAGCGCTCCCGTATGGCAAGAGTAACACGATGGCCAAGCAGAACGCACGACAGAAGACCATTCGAAGCGGTTTGGAGGCGCTCCGGGGCCAGGGCCTGGAGACGGAAGCGCCCGACGCGACCCTGGTGGAGCCGCTGGTGCGGCGGTTCGGCGCCGAGCCGGGAGAGTCCCTCGCGGTCGCCTACGTTCTGGGCCGCATCCGCGACGCCGCCTCGGTGGAGGCGCTTCAGTCTCTCGAGGGCCGGGCCGAAAACAAAGAGATCCGCCGGGAGATCCGCCGGTCGTTGTTCAAGCTGGCCCAAGGGGGGGTGGCGGGGGTTGGAGCCGAAGCGGCGGAGCCGGCCGAGCCCGGGGCCAACTTCAGCCTCGCGCCCGAGATCGAGGGATACCTGTCATCCGTGACCGGCGGCGGCTCTCGCATGGTCATCCTGACGCGGCCGCAACCCGGAGGCGGGCTGCTGGCCATGCAGGCCGCGGTCAACGACCGGCGCGGCCTCGAAAGGCTCGGCGGCAACGTCATCCGCCGCAAGGAGCTGCGGCAGATGATGGAGGATATGAAGGCCCAGCTCGGCGTGTCCATGACCCCCGTTCCGTGGGAATACGCCGACTGGCTGGTCCACGAAGCTTACCAGAAGGTGACCGACGCGCCGGGGGAGGGAGTCGCGGACTATCCCCGGATCAGGACACACTTGACCGCCGTCAAGCCGGCGCAACGCGCCCACCCCGTCTTCGATTTCGTGGACGCGGACGGCATCGATTCCGCCGCGCTGTCCGAAGCCTCGGAAAAGCTGCTGGAAGAGCCCGAGCTCCGCACCTGGTTCGTGGAGAAGGACCTGCTGGAACCCTATCTGGAACGCCTCGAGGAAACCGAGCAGAGCCGCATCGTGCTCAACCCGATGCAGAAAGAGGAACGGTTCCGCAGCATCGTCCGGGAGGCCGTGCAGGGAATCTTCCTCGGCGAGGAAACGGCTCCGGCGTTCGAGAGCCGTTTCGAAGACGCCGCCCTCCACCTGCACGTCTCCGGTCAGGAAGAGAAGGCGAGGACCGTCCTCGGCATTGCCCTGGCCATCCGCCGCGGCGACCTGGGAAGCCTGGGCGTCCCGCTGCTCGAAGCCCTTGTCATGCGCAGCCTCGGCCTCCACAAGGCCCAGGAAAAGCAGGAAGCCGAGGAAGAACCGTCGCTTATCGTAAAGCCGTAGCGGGGCTCACTCCGGCAGCACGGCGATCGCCTCGATCTCTACCAGGAAGTCCGGGTTGGCGAGTCCGGCGACCACCACCAGGGTGCTGCCGGGCGGGTTGTCGCCCATGTACTTGAGGCGCGCCGGGTTGATGTCGTCCCGGTACCGGGGGTCGGTGATGTAGGTGGTGATCTTCACCAAGTCGGCGAAGCTGCCCCCGGCCTCGTCGAGCACCGCCTTCATGTTCTTGAGCACCTGCTCGGCCTGGGCGGCGGCGTCGCCCTTGCCGACGACGTTGCCGTCGGCGTCCACCGCGGTCTGGCCGGCGATGAAGAGCAGGCGTTTCCCCTCGGCCAGAATACCCTGCGAGTAACGCGGCCGCGGGTCGGGTAGGCTCTTGGGTTGCAGCACCTTTCTCATGGCTTCCTCCTGGACGGGTATGACCGGTGGGTTACCGGTACAGGCGCGCGTCGTCCACGCCTGACTTCGGCTTGCGGATCTGGGGAGTGAGGGACGGCAGTCCCGGACGGGCGCGCAGCATGAAGTCCACCGGGATGAAGTCCTTCAACAACGGGATCGGCATGCGCACGCCGGCATAGGCGCTGCGGGTGTCGTTGCCGACCGCCAGCTCGTCCGCCAGAAACGCCTTGGGCGCGTCCGCGCGCACGCTGACTCCCGAGGCGGTGACGCTGCCGCGTATGTCGGGCAGCCCCAGGGCCTGCTGGGGATCGGTTTCCCTGGCGCTCAGAAGCCGGTAATCGAGGATCGGCGAGCGCGGGTCGGCGCCCCGGCCGGTACGCCGGATGAACCGAAGGTCCGCATCGCCGGTGTCGTGGTTGCGTGTTTCGACCTGCATCAGGCGAGCCGGAAAGTCCTTGAGCCCGCCGCCCGTGGTCCGGCCGCGTTCATCCGCGTCCAGCGCCGCAAGCTCGTAGTGCTTCTCCCGCAGCAAGGTTTCCAGGTTCTCGATCCGGCGCTTGGCAACCGGATAGGTGCGGCTCCGGACGCCCCACGGGGTGTCGTAGTGCAGCATCACCGCCTGGCGCCCGAGGACGTTGAGGCCGGTGTCTGCCAGCTCCATGTTGTCGGACCTGCCGTCGAACAACACGGCCTTGAGACCGAGCCCGCGCGGCCCATGGAGTTGCGGGTGCTCGGCGAGAAACTGCTTGCTGAGCCTGAGGCCGCGGTTCTCCATGGCCACCAGCCGCGCCAGCAGCCCCTTGGCCTTTCCGCCCGCCGGCGTTTCCGGATAGTGCTCGAGGATGGCCGCGTACAGGGTTCGTTTCCGAGCGTCGGAGCCGCTCTGCTCGGCGGCCTTCAGGAGCGTCCGCCCGGCCCTTTCCTCCAGGTCACGAATCTCGTCCCCGGACAACTTCCCGGACAGCCGGTAGTAATACAGCGCCTTGTGGAGGTGGCCCTTGCCTTCGTAGGCCTTCCCCAGGGTCCGGTAGACGTCGCCGGTTTCCTCGGAGTCGGACTGGAAACGCACATGCCGGGCGGCGGCGTCCAGGACCGCCTGGTCCGACACCGGATTGCCGCTGAGTATCTCCAGCAGGTTGCTGCTCACCATCACGATGTTGGCGGTGCCGAGGGTGGCCGCTCCGGCAACGCCGTGGGTGATCAGCGGCGCCGTGCCGATCAGCACGTTCTTTTCCAGGAAGTTCCGCCCCAGCAACGCGAAACGCACCTGCTCCAGGCGATACTTCGTGCGGGCCCGGTCCAGGACCCCGAGAAGATTGTACTCGGGGCTGTCCAGCAGTATCCGCGCGCGCCTCTGCTGGCGCTCCGACGAACCGGTCCGGGCGATCTCGTCCAGGATGCCCTTGGCCTCGCCGTGCCGGCCGCTCAGCTCCTGGGCCACCGCCCGCGCGTCCTTCGCCAGGGTGCCCAGGGGCCGGCCGGCGTAGCGGCGCTCCAGGTCCCGGGCCCGCTCCGAGGCCTTGGCGGCATCGCCCTTGACCAGCGCGTAGAGCAGCGACCGGATGTCCCCCGAATCTTGCGTGCCGGGCTCGAAGAGCTCGCCGGTTTCCGCTACCGAGAGCTGCCGCCGCCGCGTTTCCTCGCGTGTCGTTCTGGCGGCGTCGATCTCCCGCAATCGCTCGTCAACCTCCCGCGCCTCCGGATCGACGGCGGCCGCCAGCCGCGCATGGAACTCCGCGTCCTCGATCCTTCCCCTCATCCAGCGCCTTGCGTGCCCGGGTCAGGTGCTGGTGTTTCCAGATGCCCTTGCGGTCGGCCTCCAGTGCCGTGACCTTCTCGGCCACCGCCGCACTCCTGGGGTCGTCCGGAAAACGCTCGACGAAGCGTTTGTAGAGCGCCAGGGCCTTGCGTTCGGCCTCCGGCATGCGCGGCGCGCGGGTGCGTTGCACCTCGGTGAAGGCGGTCTCCACCGCCGCCGTGACATAGGAGCCCGACGCCAGCGTGATCAGGTCCACGGAGGCCAGCAGCCGGTTGAGGAGCGCGTTCCAGCGCCCGATGCGATGCTCGGCCACCAGCGATTCGGCCTGCTCCAGCTCGTCGCGGCGCAGGCGGACGCGAATCGACTGTTGCGCCGCGCCCGACGGGGCCTTGGCCAGGGCCTCCCGTTGCGCGTCACGATAGGTTTCGCGGCCGGCGAGGGTGCCGTGGTGGAGATCCCTTACGTGGTGGGTCAGTCCGCTCGGATTACCGCCGCCCGCCACCCTCTCGGCGTCCTTGCCCTCGAAGTAGCGGACGTGACCGCGCAGCCGCTCGGTGCGCCGGCTCAGGGCGTCGACCATGGCCACGCGCACGCGCTGCTCCAGCTCGTCGGGAAAGTACCGTGCGGCGGTTACCGGCGCCTCGAAGGGGTCGAAGTCCCGCAACGGGTCCATCATCCGCTCGTGCGAGGTGCCGGCCGACTGCGCCAGCGCCGAAGCCGGCGGCAGCAGAAGCAGGCAGAGCAGCCATGCGCCGGTCTTCATCGGTTGAGTCTCCTCGTTCGTTCCATGAGCCCCTTCAGCCCCTCGAGCTTGGCGCCTGCCTCGAGCTTCTCGAGCGCGCCGTCCTGCTGGGCCACTTCCGCGTAGAGCTTCATGGCGGACCGGGCGAAACCCTCGAAGGTCTCGATCTCGAAGTCCAGGGCCTGCGGGTCGTTCCGGAGCGAATACTCCCGGGCCAGACTCACGTAATAGTCGCCGAAGTCCAGCAGGTGCCGGTGGTAGTTCCTGCTCCGCACGTGCCGGGACAGGAGCTGGCTGTAGCCCAGCACCACCAGCTCGTCGCCCTGATTCAGCCGATGGCGGTTGAGCTCCACGAACGCCACCTTGGCCCGGTCGATGCGCTCGGCTTCCACCCGTGCCAGGTACTCCAGCGGAGTTCCCTCGTGTTCCCGGACCAACGCGTTCCAGGCCAGGACCACGTCGTCCAGGACCTTGATGTACTCGAACGGGTCCTCTTTGGGAAGAGCCGTGCGGGAGATTCGTTGAAACGTTTCCAGCGCCTCGAGCTGGCGTTCGGCCGGGTCCGCCAGCTCGCCGCCGCCCCGCGCCACGTTCCGGTAGTGGCGTATGGCCCGTCCGTAGTCCCGGAGACGCTCGTAGGCGGTGGCCCGGGTGAACTCCACGATGTCGTTGTAGCCGTTGCCGTGCTTGCGCTGATAGTCGTCCAGGCGCAGCAGCGTAGCCTTCAGGATACTGGTCCCGGTCACGTCCTTGGGAATGTCGAACCGGTAGACGTCCTCGCGCGACAGCCTTTGGAACTCGTTGACGATCTCCAGCAGGTTGGCCGGTTGCAGGTAGCGCGGATCGGGCGTCTCCGTGCGGGAGCACCCGGCGGCGCCGAGGAGCATCAGAGCCCACAGCCCCAGCGCGGTTACCGGCTTGTGGTGATGAGCGAATAGCACAGGACCAGCTCGCCGTCCTCGGCCGCGAAGTCGTGGGGGACGCCCCGGGGAATGTGACAGAGCATTCCGGGGCCGAGCGGGGTGATCTCCCGGCCGGCGCGCAGCCGTCCCTGGCCCCGCAGCACGTGGCAGACGACGTCCTTGTCGTCATGGACGATCTGCTTGGGGTCGGCGGTCCCGGTGGCGCTGAAGGAAACCAGGCCGACGTTGAAGCCGTCGCCCTCGATGCATCCCTTGTGACGGATCTCCGAGTTGATGGCGGCCAGCTCGGCGAGGGCCTCGTCGACGTTCACGATCTTCGGACCGGATGGCGCATGGTTGGACACGGCAACCTCGGGGACGGGACGCTCAGGCCGCGGGCTCGGCGATATGGCGCAGGATCTCGTCGACCGCCCGTCCCGCCTCGCCGTCCGGGACCCTGCACGATCCCACCACCCGGTGGCCGCCGCCGCCGTAGCTGCTCAAGAGCTCGCCGACGTTGACCGTGGAGGTGGTGTTGAAGATGTTGTAGCCCACCGAGATGGCGGTGGTGTGGGCGCGTTGCGGGTCGCGGGAGATCTTCATGGAGATGTTCCCCTCGGGGAACAGGGTGTAGAGCAGGAACCGGTTGGCGTCGGTGAGGTCTTCGGTATCCCGCAGATCGAGGTAGATGACGTTGCCCCGGAGCTCGGCCCGTTCCTGCAGTTGCCGGCGCAGCCGTTCCTGGAGGCCCAGGACGCGGTTGCCGCGCGTGCGCACCTCGGGATCGTCCAGGACCTCGGCCAATGAGCGGTCGCGAATGAGCTCGATCAGGCGGCGCCAGTAGGGCTCCTCGGCCTCTTCCTTGCCGTAGATGGTCATGGAGATCAGCACGTAGCCCGCCGGGTGGAGGACGTCGTCCCGGGTCAGGGTGCCGCCGTCGATCTTGTCCGTGTCCCGCAAGAGCTCGGTCACGCGGTCCGTGCGCATCATGCTCAGGACCGACTCGTAGCGCGGCGATCCGCTGGGCACCTCCGAATAGTATTCGTACACCACCCGGGCCGCGCTCGGCGCCATGCGGAAGGCGCCCCGCCCGGCGACCACGGGGCGGTCGAAGCCGGCGGCGCCGTTGGTGAAGTGATGGTCGAACCACAGGGTGCAGGCGGGATGGTAGGGGAGGTTGGCGATGACGTCTCCGGCACGTATGTCGACGGCGCCGTCCTGCATGAACTTGGGCTCCACGAAAAGGTATGAATCGATGTCCTCGAGGGCGGTGATGAGGGCGCCGCAGACGATGCCGTCGAAGTCCGGTCGGGTCACGAGCCTCATGCGCAAAGCACCTCGTCCACTGGGGTCAAAGGCATTTCGAGGGCGCTGGCGACGCCGGCATGGGTCACCTTGCCGGCGTGGACGTTGAGGCCCCGGGCCAGCGGCCGGCTCTCCTGCATCGCCCTTTGCAGGCCCTTGTCGGCCAGCGCCAGCCCGTAGGACAGCGTGGCGTTGGTCAGCGCATACGTCGAGGTATGCGGCACCAGCGCCGGCATGTTGGTGACGCAATAGTGCACCACCCGCTCCTCCACGTACACGGGATCGCGATGGGTGGTGGGCCGGGAGGTCTCGGCGAACCCGCCCTGATCGATGGACACGTCCACGATGGCCGCGCCACGCTTCATCTGCCGGACCCGGTCCCGCGACAGCAGCATCGGCGTCCGGTCGCCGGCGATGAGCACCGAGCCGATCAGCAGGTCGGCGTCGACGATCTCCTCCTCGAGGTTGGCGCGGTTGGACATGAGAGTGGTCAGCCGCCCTCCGAGGATGTCGTGGATGTAGCGGAGCCGGGCGGGGTTGACGTCCAGGACGCTGACGTCGGCGCCCATGCCCGCGGCCACCTGGCACGCGGAGGCGCCTACCGTGCCGGCTCCCAGCACCACCACCTTGCCTGGACGGACCCCCGAGGCGCCCCCCAGCAGCACGCCTCTGCCGCCGTGCTCCGCCTGCAGGCACCACGCTCCGACCTGCAGCGAAAGACGTCCGGCGATCTCGCTCATGGGTGTCAGGAGAGGAAGCGAGCCGTCATCCAACTGGATGGTCTCGTAGCCGATGGCGGTGACGCCCCTTTCGCAGAGCGTCCGGGCCAGCTCGGGTTGCGCGGCGAGGTGGAGGTAGGTGAAAACCGTCAGGCCGGGTCTCATGTGGACGAACTCGTCGGTTACCGGCTCCTTGACCTTCATCACGAGATCGGCCCGGCCCCAGACGTCCCGGGCGCGGTCGAGTACGGTGGCGCCGGTGGCCGTGTAGGCGCGGTTGGCGATGTGGCTGCCCCGGCCGGCGTTGCGCTCCACCACCACCTGGTGGCCGTGGGCGATGAAGGCGGCCGCTCCCGCCGGCGTCAGCGCCACTCGGTTTTCCTCGGTTTTCAGCTCTTTCGCCACGCCTACGACCATCCATTTATTGGTACGCGAGCACCTGTGGGGTGTCAAGGCGGCATCGAGAGGACCCTCGACAATTTGATAGTATCTCAGTTTGGAACTAAGGTTCTGTGATATTCATTGACCTGGTTCGTCCGGCGTGTTAACCGGAATTTGACACGTGCGGCGGAATGAGACCGGTGAATTCGGGCAGCGTACGATGGTTTGAGGCGTCAGGACGATGATTATCGACGGCAAGGCGGTAGCCAAGCAGGTACGCGAGGAGGTTCGGATCGAGACCGAGCGGCTCCGGAACGATCATGGCGTCGTTCCCGGGCTCGGCGTGGTGCTGGCGGGAGACGACCCGGCGTCGCGCATCTACGTACGGAACAAGGAGAAGGCGTGCGCCGAGGTGGGTATCCGGTCGGTGGAGCATCTTCTACCGGCATCGGTATCCGAGCCCGAGCTGGTGGATCTCATCGGCCGTCTCAACGATGACGCCTCCATTCACGGTATCCTCGTGCAGCTGCCGCTACCGGACCCTATCCGTTCGGATCGGATCCTCGAGGCCGTGTCTCCGCGGAAGGACGTGGACGGCTTCCATCCGGTCAACCAGGGGCTGCTGCTCTCCGGCGGCGCCGGCTTCCAGCCGTGCACCCCGCTGGGGATCATCAGGATGCTGGACTCCATCGGCTGCGATCTCAAGGGCAAGAACGCCGTGGTGGTGGGCCGCAGCAACATCGTCGGCAAGCCCGTGGCGCTCATGCTGCTGGCGCGGCACGCCACCGTGACGCTCTGCCACTCGCGGACCGAGGACCTCGGCGGCGAGGTGGGGCGGGCGGACGTGGTGGTGGCGGCGGTGGGCAAGCCCGGCGCCGTGCGCGGAGAGTGGATCAAGCCCGGCGCCGTGGTGATCGACGTGGGAATCAACCGTCTGCCCACCGGAAAGCTTGCCGGCGACGTGGAATTCGCCGCCGCCAGCGAGCGCGCCTCGTGGATCTCGCCGGTGCCGGGGGGCGTCGGACCCATGACCATTTGCATGCTGCTGTCCAACACGCTGTTGTCGGCGCAACGGTCGCTGGAGTAGGGACGGGTCCGAATCCGCCCGCGTCCGCGTTCCTGAACGGGCGGGCAGGTTGTAACCATGGTGGAAGACCCAAAAGGCCCGGAGCCCAGGAAGACTCCTCTCCACTCCCGGCACAAGGCCCTCGGCGCCCGCATGGTGGAGTTCGCGGGCTGGGAGATGCCGGTGCAATACCGTGGCATCCAGGTCGAGCACGAGGCGGTGCGTTCCAAGGCCGGCCTCTTCGACGTCAGCCACATGGGGGAGATCGACGTCAGCGGTCCGGGGGCCCCGGCGTTCTGTCAGCGGCTCACCACCAACGACGTCGATCGCCTGGAACCGTCGCAGGCGCAGTACACGTTGATGCTGAACGAGCGGGCCGGCATCATCGATGACCTGGTCCTTTTCCGGCTCCAGGCCGACCGGTATCTGCTTTGCGTCAACGCGGCCAGGAGGGCGGTGGATTTCGCGTGGCTGGCGGATCACGCGGGCGGCGACGTTGCGGTCCGGGACGCAAGCGACGACTATGCGCTGCTGGCCCTTCAGGGTCCCGCCGCCGAGGCGGTCCTGCAGCCGTTGACCCCCCTTGTGCTCTCCGACCTCAAGCCGTTCCACTTCGTGACCGGCGCGGTGGTCGGGGCCGACTGCATCGTCTCCCGTACGGGTTATACCGGCGAGGACGGCTTCGAGCTCTATTGCGGCGCCGGGGGCGGCGCCCGGCTGTGGGACGCCCTGATGGACTCCGGCGAGGTGGAGCCGGCGGGGCTCGGGGCCAGGGACACGCTCCGTCTCGAGAAGGGGTTTTCCCTCTACGGGCACGAGCTCGACGAGGACACCACGCCGATGGAAGCGCGGCTCGGCTGGGTCACCAAGCTCGACAAGGGTCCTTTCATCGGCTCCGAGGTGCTGTCCCGGAAGGAACCGGTGCAACGGCGCCTCGTGGGGCTGGAGATGGAAGAGGCGGGCATAGCCCGGGAGGGCTATCCGATATTTCAGGGCGACCGGGAGGTCGGGCGGGTCACCAGCGGAACGCGGTCTCCGACCCTGGGCAAGGCCATCGCCCTGGGCTATGTCGCGGCCGATGCCGCGGCCCGGGGCACCGAGGTGCGGGTGGAGATTCGCCGCCGGCGGGTGCGTGGCCGCATCGTGCGCGTGCCGTTCGTATAGGAGGCCGGCAGAGCGCTCAAGGAGGGACAGATGGAGTACCCCAAGGGTCTGCGGTATTCGCGGGAGCACGAGTGGGTGATGGTGGAGGACGACGACACCGGCGTGATCGGAATTTCGGACTTCGCCCAGAACGAGTTGGGCGACGTGGTTTACGTCGAGGCGCCGGAGCTGGGGGAGAAGATCAGCAAGGACGATCCCTTCGGCGCGGTGGAGTCGGTGAAGGCGGTATCGGACCTGTATGCGCCGGTGAGCGGTACCGTTACCGAGATTAACGACGCGCTGCCGGAGACGCCGGAGTTGATCAACGAAGACCCCTATGGAGAAGGGTGGATCATCAAGGTGAAGATGTCGGATGTCGACGAGCTGGACGATCTCATGACCGCGGAGGAGTACGAGGAATACTGCGAGGGCCAGCAGGACGACGACGACTGAAAGCGTTGAGGACCAGGCCGTGGACCAGACAGATCGAGGGAGTTCGTTTCGGGAGCTGTTTTCGTCGCGGCACATCGGCCCCGGCGAGGCGGAGGTCCGGGAGATGCTGGCCGCGCTGGGCCTGGGCTCCCTGGACGAGCTGGTGGAGCGGGCCGTTCCCGAAAGCATCCGGTTCTCCGGCGAGCTCGAGCTGCCGCAGCCCCTTTCCGAGGAGAAGCTGCTGCGCCAAGCCCGGGACATTGCCGGCGCCAACCGGCCGGCGCGGTCCTACATCGGCATGGGCTACTACGATTGTCACACGCCTGCCGTCATCCTCAGGAACATCCTCGAGAACCCGGGCTGGTACACCGCCTACACGCCCTATCAACCGGAGATCTCCCAGGGCCGCCTGGAAGCCCTGCTGAATTTCCAGACCATGGTCATGGAGCTCACGGCCATGGACATCGCCAACTCCTCGCTGCTGGACGAAGGGACCGCCGCCGCCGAAGCGGTGTTCCTGGCCTTCAACGTGGAGAAGCAGGGAAGGCGCAAGCTGTTCGTTTGCGGCGATGCCTTTCCCCAGACCCTGGAAGTGATGGGCACTCGCGCGGCGCCGCTGGGGGTGGAGCTTGTCACCGACGCCGCCGGGGCCGAACCGCCGGCCGACGCCTTTGCCGCGTTCATCCAGTATCCCGCGGCCAGCGGAGCGATCCCCGACGTCGAGGGGTTCATCGGCCGCTGCCGGGACCGCGGGATCGTCAGCATCGTCGCCACCGACCTGCTGAGCCTGTGCCTGCTCAAACCCCCGGGGGAAATGGGCGCGGACATCGTCGTCGGCAGCGCTCAGCGATTCGGAGTGCCCATGGGTTTCGGCGGCCCGCACGCCGGCTTTCTGGCCACCCGGGAACGCTACAAGCGCATGATTCCCGGCCGCCTGGTGGGGGTTTCCAAAGACGCCCATGGACAGCGGGCGCTGCGCCTGGCCCTGCAGACCCGCGAGCAGCACATCCGCCGGGAGAAGGCCACCAGCAACATCTGCACGGCGCAGGTGCTGCTGGCGGTGATGGCCTCCATGTTCGCCGTCTACCACGGTCCCGGGGGACTCAGGAACATCGCGGCGCGGGTTCACCGCCGCGCCTCCTTCGTGGCGGAGCGGCTGGCGGACGCCGGATTCAGGCTGGCGTCCGGGAGTTTCTTCGACACCCTGCGGGTGAACGTCGACGCCGGCAGGGCCGACGCGCTCCAGCGGGAGGCGGCGGGGCGCGGGATCAATCTGGGCCGCCCGTCCGGCGATCAACTTCACATCTCGGTGGACGAGACCACCGGTGGTGACGATGTGCGGGAGCTGTTGGCGTTGTTCGACATACCGGCGGAGGAAGGCGCTCCCGACCCGGAGGCTCCTTCGCGGCTGCCCGCGGGCTACGTCCGGGAGAGCGCGTTCCTGGAAGCCGAGGTGTTCAACCAACACCACTCGGAAACCCGGATGCTGCGCTACATGGCGCAGCTTCAGGCCAAGGACCTGAGCCTGGTGCAGTCCATGATCCCGCTGGGCTCCTGCACCATGAAGCTCAACGCCACCACCGAGATGATCCCGGTGACGTGGCCCGAGTTCGCGCGCATGCACCCCTTCGCACCGGCGGACCAGAGGCGCGGATACGGCCGGCTGATCGCGGCGCTCGAGGGGTGGCTGGCCGCCATCACCGGATTCGCCGCGGTGTCGGTGCAGCCCAACGCCGGCTCCCAGGGCGAGTACTCGGGACTGCTGGTGATCCGCAAGTATCACGCCGCCAACGGAAACGGGGAGCGCGACATCTGCCTCATTCCCAGCTCCGCTCACGGCACCAATCCCGCCAGCGCGGTGCTCGCGGGCATGACCGTGGTGGTGGTGGACTGCGACGACGACGGCAACATCGACCTGGACGACCTGCGCGCCAAGGCGGAGAGGTCCGGGGACCGTCTCGGCGCGCTGATGGTCACCTATCCGTCCACCCACGGCGTGTTCGAGGAAGCCATCACCGACATCTGCCGGGTGGTCCATGAAAGGGGCGGCCAGGTCTATCTGGACGGCGCCAACCTCAACGCGCTGGTGGGCCTGTGCCAGCCGGGACGCATCGGTCCGGACGTGTGCCACCTGAACCTCCACAAGACCTTCTGCATTCCGCACGGCGGCGGCGGCCCCGGCGTCGGGCCCCTGGCGGTGGGGGAGCATCTCCGGCAATATCTGCCCACCCACGGCGTGGTGCCCGAATGCGGCCCCGCCGGCGGCATTACGGCGGTCTCGTCCGCGCCCTGGGGCAGCGCCGGCATCCTGCCGATATCCTGGGCGTATATCGCCATGATGGGCGCCGAGGGCCTCACCCGGGCGACGCAGGTGGCGGTGTTGAACGCCAACTACATCGCCCACCGCCTTTCATCGGACTACCGGATTCTCTATCGCGGCAAGAACGGCATGGTGGCCCACGAGTGCATCGTCGACGTGCGTCCTTTCAAGGCATCGGCGGACGTCACGGTGGAGGATGTGGCCAAGAGGCTCATGGACTACGGTTTCCACGCGCCGACCATGTCGTGGCCGGTGGCGGGCACGCTCATGATCGAGCCGACGGAAAGCGAATCCCTGGAGGAGCTGGACCGCTTCTGCGACGCCATGATCGGCATCCGCGCCGAGATCCGGGAAATCGAGACCGGCGCCGCGGACTCCAGGGACAACGTCCTGAAGAACGCGCCGCACAGTGCCTTCCACTTGTTGGGCGAGGATTGGGGACACCCGTATTCGCGCGAGAAGGCGGCGTTTCCGCAAGAGTGGGTGCGGCAGCGCAAGTTCTGGGTGCCGGTGGGCCGGGTGGACAACGCTTACGGCGACAGGAACCTGGTCTGCACCTGCGCGCCGGTGTCGGCGTACGCATAGGCGCGTGTCTCGTCGCTGTCAATGTCGTGCCTTTTCGGCTAGAGTGGTGACATGTTCGGCCTCGGCATCTGGGAACTGCTGATCATCCTGGTGATCATCCTCGTCCTCTTCAGCCGGAGGCTTCCGGAGATCGGCCAGGGGCTCGGCAAGGGGATCAAGGGCTTTCGCAAAACCCTTCACGAGCCCGACGAGATCGACGTGACCGGCTCGGAAAAGGGCGAAGGCGAGGGTTCCAAGAAGGATTGACGGGTCTGGTGTCCTAGGCGGCGCCGTCTCCGCCAAAGGACTCCGCCGAAAGAACCCGGCAACTGAAGGATTCCACCGCCGCCTTCGGCTTGGCAAAGACGATGGTAAAGTCCGCGGATGCGTTGGCGGGAATCCGATAGGCGCTTTGGGGCTTGAGGCTCTGCAGCATCGCGATCTCCCGGAACGTCATATCCTCGATGATCTTCGCCGAAATCGCGTTCCCCACGAACGTGACCTGACGCCCCACCTGCTTGCCTTCCGCATCGAAAAGTTGAGCCTCGATCTGGACCTTGTGGACGCTCCGGTCATTGCGGTTGAGCAGCTTCCCGGAGACGATGAAGACCTCCGTCTGATTCAGCACCGGTTTCACACCCGAGGTGAGCGATTCGAACGAGAGGGTCGCCTTGACGTGCCTGTCCTCGAACACGGCGCTGCCATACCACGGTATTCGCTGTAGCAGGGAATCCAGCGGCCGCGGGTTGATCTGATAGATCAGCGCGACCAGCACGAAGGCGAACAGCGACAGCCCCACCAGGCTCACCACCGGCACCGTGGACCCTTTGGTGCCGGAGCGCGACGGGGGCGGCGGAGGCGCCGGCCGCCGGGGCGGGATAACGAGATCGTCGTCGATCTCGAAGTCCGGCCGCCGCGCGTCGCGCGCGCGGGGCTCGTCGTCGACGGCTGTCGTTGGTTCGAGCGGTTCGGGCTCCTGCAGGTCCGGCAGTTCGAAGTCCGGTTCGTAAGGCAGCTCTTCCACGAAGTCGTCGTCGGCTGTCTCCGTGTCGGCGGTTTCCGTGTCGGCGGCTTCCATGGTCGGCGGGGCGCTTTCGGCGGGAGGCGCCGGATCCGTCAGTCCCAGGGTGCCCTGCTCGTCGTCGGGGTCCGGTTCGGGGAAGCCCGCGTCGTTGTCGTCGACATCCGCGAAGCTTTCGGCGTAAGCCTCCTCTCCGGTATCGGGGTCGTCCGCCGCCGGGCGCTGGTCGTCGACGGCTTCCGTCTCGGCCATCTCGCCGGACGCCGTGTCGGCGGCCGGCGCCCCTTCGTCTTGCAGTTGCAGGCGGACCTGCACCGCGAAGACGTGCTTGCAGCGGGAGCAACGGAAGGTGGGTTGGGGCGCATCGAAGACGCTGCCGTCCACCCTGTAGGTCGTGGAACAACTGGGACAGCGGATAATCATGGCGGTTGCGGTTCGGGTGCAGCGGGTTGGATGCCGTGATGCCGGCCGTCGGCACCGGTCCTTCTCAGATCGAGAAGTTGACATCGCCCACAGTGAATTTCTCCTTCCAAGTCGTCCAGAGATTGGTGGTCATGTAGCGGCTGCCGAAGTCGGGGAACACGGTGACCACCGTGCCGTGGGACAGTTGCCGGGCGATGTTCAAGGCCGCGTGCATGGCGGCGCCGGACGACTGGCCCACCAGCAGCCCCTCTTCCTGGCTCAGGCGGTAGACCATGTCGTAGGCGTCCTCGGTCGCCACCGGCACCTTCAGGTCGAGCTCCTCTTCGTGGTAGATGCCCGGGACGATGGAGCTGGCCATGTGTTTCAGCCCCTCCAGTCCGTGCAGTGCCGCATCCGGTTCCACCCCGATGACGCGAATCCGCGGGTCCCGTTCCTTCAGGAAACGGCCGGTGCCCATGACGGTCCCGCCGGTTCCGATGCCGGCGACGAAATGGGTGATGCTCCCTTCGGTCTGATCATGGATTTCCGGGCCCGTGGTGTCATAGTGGGCCTGGCTGTTCATGGGGTTGAAGTACTGGTCGGGCTTGAAGTAGGTCTCCCTGTCTTCGGCGACGATCTTGCGGCAGAGTCGAATGGCCCCGTCGGACCCTTCGAGGGGATCGCTGTACACGGTCTCGGCGCCGAAGAACCGGATGATTCCCTTGCGCTCCTCGCTTACGTTGGACGGCAGCACCAGACGGACGCGATAGCCCAGCGCCGCGCCGATCATGGCAATGGCGATCCCGGTGTTGCCCGAGGTCGAGTCGATGATGGTCTTGCCGGGATGAAGCTGGCCCGTGCGGATGGCTTCCCGAAGCATCCAGAGCGCGGGCCGGTCCTTCACCGAGCCCCCCGGATTGAACCCTTCGAGCTTGGCGAGGAGCCGCACTCCGGGGGAGAGGCCCGTGGCGATGTTCCGGATCTCGACGAGCGGCGTGTTGCCGACGAGTTCGGTGACGGCATCGACCTTCGAGAGTTCGCGCGGCGGCGCCGGCGCGGGTTTCGGAATTGCGGTGAGCATGAAGCTCCGGGCGGCTACACGCCTCCGGCGATGGCCGGCACGATGGAGATGTTGTCGCCGTCCTTCAACGCGGTGTCCACGTTCTTGAGGAAGCGGATATCGTCACCGTTGACGTACACGTTCACGAACCGGCGGACCTTGCCGGACTCGTCCATGATGCGCTCTTTGATGCCCGGATGGTTTTGCTCGAGATCGTCGAACATGGCCAGGACGGTATCGCCGTTGGCATCCACCTCGTCCGAACCCTGGGTGAATTTTCTCAACGGTGTAGGAACGCGTACACGAACACTCATGGAAGACCTCCCTTTCGCGAAAGGATAAACCCTGTGCGCGGCCTTTTCAATGCAGCCCCGGTACCCGTGTCTCCGGGCCGCACGCCTCAGCCCGCCTTTGCCGCCTCGCGCGGCTCCCGCGACAGGCCGCCGTACAACTCGTCGAAGGTGTCGAGGGTCGCGTCGATGCTGTAAGGACGATCGATGATGTGGGCCACCGTCTCCACCGTCTTGTAGCCGTTCCCCGTGATCGAGATGACGATGGACTCGTCCCGGGGAATCCGGCCCTGCTCGATGAGCTTCCTGGTCACTGCAACTTCCGTGCCGCCGGCCGGTTCGGTGAAGATGCCCTCTGTAGAGGCCAGCAGCTTGATGCCGTCGAGGATCTCCTCGTCAGTGACGTTCTCTCCCCAGCCGCCGGATTCCTTGACGGCCTGGATCACGTAGTAGCCGTCGGCCGGGTTGCCGATGGCGATGGAGGTGGCGATGGTGTTGGGCTTCACCGGATCGACGACGTCGGTGCCTTTCTTGAGGGCGTCGATGATGGGCGAGCAGCCCGCCGCCTGCGCCGAGTAGATGCTGCAGGGCTCGTCCGGCGCCACCAGCCCCACGGTCCGAAGCTCCTTGAACGCCTTGTTCAGCTTGGGAAGGATGGTTCCGCCCGCCGACCCCACGACGATGTGGCGCGGCAGCTTCCATCCGAGCTGCTCGGCGACCTCGAAGGCATGGGTCTTGGCGCCCTCGGAGTAGTAGGGTCGCAGGTTCACGTTGACGAACGCCCACTGGTACTTGTCGCCGATCTCGCTGCACAGGCGGTTCACGTCGTCGTAGGTTCCCTTGATGGCGACGGTGCGCGGCCCGTAGATGGCCGAGCCGACGATCTTCCCCTCTTCCAGACCCTCGGGAATGAAGACGTAGCAGTTGAGCCCGGCGGCGGCGGCGTGGGCCGACACCGAGTTCGCCAGGTTCCCGGTGGAGGCGCACGAGACGGTTTCGTAGCCGAACTCGATGGCCTTGGAGATGGCCACCGACACCACCCGGTCCTTGTAGGAGAAGGTCGGGTGGTTGACCGAGTCGTCCTTGAGGTAGAGTTCGTCGACGCCCAGCGCCTCGCCCAGGCGGCGGGCCCGGATGAGCGGCGTGTAACCCGAGTGGAGGCCCACCCTGGGCTCGTCGTCGATGGGCAGCAGCTCGCGGTAACGCCACAGGTTGCGGGCGCGCGAGGCGATCTTCTCCCGGCTCACGCTATCGCGGATCGCGTCGTAGTCGTACTCCACCTCGAGGGGACCGAAACAGTCCTCGCATACGTGGAGGGGCGCGGTGGGATACTCCCGGCCGCACTCCCGGCATTTCAATCCTTGCACAAAGCTCATGCGTGACTCCTTTGGGGCGCCGGCGAGCCGGCGGATGCGCCGCACGCCTTGCAGCGCGGGTTCGGCGACACCGGCACCTTCCGTATTTCCATGGATTTGGCGTCATAAGTGAGCAGGCTGTTCACCAGCAGATGCTCTTCGAGGCCGACGATGTACTTGACGGCCTCGGTGGCCTGGATGGACCCGATGGTCCCCGCCACCGCGCCCAGGATCCCCGCCTGCTGGCAGCCCAGGACCTCGCCCGGCGCCGGCGGCTCCTCGAAAAGGCAGCGGTAGCAGGCGCTGTCCGGCGGCACCACGGTCATGGTCTGGCCCTGAAGGCGCACGATCCCGGCGTGGGAGAACGGCTTGCCCAGGGAGACGGCGACGTCGTTGACCAGGAACTTGGTGTCAAAGTTGTCGCTGCCGTCGATGACGAAGTCGTAGGACGTCAATAGCTCCTCGGCGTTGTCCTCGGTCAGGCGCACGCCGTGCACCTCAACGTCCACTTCCGCGTTGAGCTCGAGCAGACGGGATCTCGCCGATTCCACCTTGTGCCGTCCCTGGTCGGCGGTGGTGTGCAGGATCTGCCGCTGCAGGTTGGAGAGGTCAACCGTGTCGCCGTCCGCGATGCCCAGCCGTCCGATGCCGGCGGCGGCCAGATAGAACGCCGCCGGGCTTCCCAGGCCGCCGGCGCCGATCACCAGGACGCTCGCCTGGCGCAGGCGGATCTGACCGGCGCCCCCGACGTCGGGGATCATGATCTGGCGGCTGTACCGTTCGATTTGATCAGGGGTCAGACGCATCGACCTTCGGCTCCGGGCAAGGCCTCAAACACACTCCAAACGAAAAAAAACCTCTTCCAAGATGAGAAGAGGTTTTCTCCTCACCTTATCTGTCCCTTACGGGCTGGAATTAGCACCTGTGTTCCCTGGGAAACACGGTTGCTGTGGCTTCAAAGGGCCGGTCCCTCCACCACTCTGGATAAGGTGTAATACGTTGAGTCGGATTCTACAGGTTTTTCAGCGGTTCCGCAATTTCTATTGCACGATGAATGTCCCGTCTATTCGCCTTTCGTAGGACACCACACTAGTTCATGGAACAGGCCCCCGGGCCCCTTGGATCGCCGCAGGTTCCACACCCCGCCGGGGCCGGCACCGGATCGTCGGCCGCGTTGACCGCGAACACGGACAGCAGCCGTTCAAGCTCGTGCCCACTGCAGGAGGGACAGGCCGGACGGGCCGAGCCCAGGACCAAGTCTTCGAACTCGTGGCCGCAGCTCTTGCACTGGAATTCATAAAGGGGCATGACTGTTCTCCTTTCCGGTGCCCGGGGGGCCACCCCGCCTGCCGGCGCGAAATTCGACCCCGGACCACGCGCTTTCCGTATACCTTACCGGGAATCGTCGGGGAGAGACAAGACAAGGAGAGGATGATGTTGTTCCTCAACAACGATGACGTGGCCCGCGTCATCGACATGCCGCTGTGCCTCGACGCACTGGAAAGTCTCTTCCGGGAGCTGGCCCGGGGCGACGCCACGGGCATGGGCCGCATGGACATGTACGTGCCTTCCGAGCAGGACGCCCCGTACCACCGCCTCGCCCTCATGGTCGGGGGCAGCCGGAAAGACGGCTACGCCTGTATCCGCATCATCTCCGATATGGTGAGTTGGCCCATGGTCCACGGCCACCGGCGGGAGAACAAGTACGCCCGCGAGCCCGGCACCTGGTGCGGACTTTTGCTGCTCTTCAGCACCCGCGACGCCACCCCGGTGGCCATGATGAACGACGGCCGTCTCCAGCACGACCGCGTGGGGGCCGGTGCCGGACTCGGCGCCAAGTACCTGGCTCGCGAGGATAGCCACACCGTGGCGATGATCGGCTCCGGCGGCATGGCCCGGAGCTACCTCGACGCGCTCTGTCACGTGCGCCCCATCACCAAGGTCTCGGTGTTCAGCCTCAACCCCGCCAATGCCCGGCAGTATGCCGAGGGGATGCGGGCACGCCACGGGATCGAGGTGGAGGTGGCGCCCGACGCCCGCAGCGCGGTGCGAGGCGCAGACATCGTGTGCTGCTGTGCGTCGGCCATCGAACCGGTGTTCTTCGCCGACTGGCTGGAGCCCGGCATGACGATCATCGACGTGAACCGGAACTCGGTGGAGCCGGGTTTCCTTCACGCCGTGGACGTGGCGGTCCGGCCCGGCGATGCCACGCCCTATCTGGAGAAGCTGCCGCCGGATGCCTTCTACGCGCGGGGCGGCTATCTGGGTTACGTGGCTGGCCGGGAAGACGAGCGGGCGCTGGTGCCGCGGGTGGAACTCACGCCGGAGATCGTGGATATCCCCAAACTGCCGGATCTCATGGGCGGGCGGGTTCCCGGACGCACCAGCCCGGAGCAGACCGCCTGGTTCATGAACATCGGCGCCATCGGCCCGCAGTTCAGTGCGGTCACCGGGGCGGTCTACGAACGCGCCCGCGACGCCGGGCTGGGCCGGGAGATACCCACGGAACTGTTCCTGGAAGACATACGGGCCTGACGGCAGCGCCGTCAAGGTTTCGCCAGCGAGGCTTCGAGGTCCAGGAACTCGTCCATTCGCAGCACGGCGTGATACTCATCCAGCGACGCCATGCGGTCCCGGCGGCTGTGGGTCGTTCCGTCCCGGTGCAACGCGGCCAGGGCGTCGCTGACGGCTTGCACCAGGGTGTAACGGATGGTCCCGGGAAACAGGGCCAGCTTGTAGCCTTCACCCGCCACCTGGTCCACGTCCAGGGCGGAGGCGGGGATGGCTTCGTCCATGTTCACAACCAGCGGGCCCGGGATGCCACGGCGGATCTCGCGGAGCTCCTCGGGAGTCCCCGGTACCTGCACGAACACCGCGTCGGCGCCGGCTTCGTGGTAGGCGCGCCCGCGGCGGATAGCTTCGTCGATTCCGCCGGAGGAGCAGGCCAGGGTGCGGGCGACGATGACGGTATCCGGGTCCGTCCTGGCGGCCGCTGCGGCCCGGACCTTCTCGGCCATCTCCGTCCCGGACACCAGCGGGTGTCCGCCTTCCAGGAGCCCGCACCTCTTGGCCGGTACCTGGTCCTCGATCTGGATCGCCGCCGCGCCCGCCCGCTCCAGCGCCGCCACGGTCCGGTGCACCTGCAGTGGGCCGCCGAAGCCGGTGTCGGCGTCCACCAGCAAAGGGATGCGCAGGACCTGGCAGATGCTTCGCACATGCGCGATGAGGGCGTCGGCGGAGAGGAAACCCAGATCGGGGAGGCCCAGCAGGCTGGCCGTGGTGGCGTTGCCGCCGAGGAGAGCCACCCGGAAGCCGGCCTTCTCGGCGAGCAATGCGGTCAAGCCGTCGTGAACTCCCGGCGCCGCGAGGCAGCCGTCCTCGGCCATTGCGTCCCGCAGCCGTGAGGCGCTAGTCATGTCCGGGGCCCTCCTTAGTGTCGCGTCCCGTGAGTTCCTGGCATAATTCGCTGGTCCTTTTTGCCGTCGGCTGCGTTGCTCTTCCTCGCGTGGTGCCCGCCACTGCTCGTCATCGCGCCTTGCCGACGACAAAATTCCTGCGCGACTTATGCCAGGAACTCACGGGACGCGACACTAGCCGTTCGACCAACCGGGTGGTTGTGGGTATCATTCAGTAGCTTGCAACCGCGCGCAAGGCAAAGTGCGTGGCCGGGCAAGTAGACCGGACAGGATATGCGGGTCCAATGAAAATCGCTGGCATCGACATCCATCCCCTTCAAATCCCGCTGAAGGGGGTTTTCCGCAACGCCCACGACACCAAGACCCGGCAGGACAGCATCGTGGTGCGTGTCCGCACCGACGACGGCGTCACCGGTGTGGGCAATGTCGATCCGGACCCCGGCCACTCGGAGGAGAGCTTCGGCGAGACCCTGAAAGCGGTGCGGATTCTCGCCCCCCAACTCACCGGGTGCGATCCGCTGAATCTCTCGGCGGCGATGGCAATCATGGACCGCTGCATTCCCCGGCATCTGGACGCCAAGGCCGTCCTGGAGATGGCGCTCTTCGACCTCAAGGGCAGGGTGCTGGGCCAGCCGGTCCATTCGCTGTTGGGCGGGCAGGTAAGGAACGAGGTGCGGCTCAACGGCTGGATCGGCATGCTGGAGCCGGACGCCGCCGCACGGGAGGCGCTTGCCTGGCGGGACGCGGGCTTCGCCTCGGTGAAGATCAAGCTCGGCTCGGGCGTGGAGCCTGACCGCGACCGCGTGGCGGCCGCGCGCGGTGCGGCGGGGAACGGGCTGGAGCTCCGGGCGGATGCCAACGAGGCCTACGGCGTCGACGACGCCATCCGTCTTGGAAGGGCGCTGGCCCCGCTGGACGTGGCGCTGTTCGAACAGCCCGTGCCGCGCGCCGACTACGACGGCCTGGCCCGGGTGCGCCGCGCCATCGACGTCCCGGTGATGGCGGACGAAGCCATCGTCGGCCCGGAGACCTTGGTGGAGGTGATCCGGAAGGAAGCCGCCGATATCGTCAAGGTAAAGGTGATGAAGCAAGGGGGCATCACCCGGACCGTGCGCATGGTGCACATGGCCGAGGCGGCGGGCATCCGGTGCGTCATCGGCCACGGGTTCGGCCTCACCATCAACACCCTGGCGGAGGTCCACGTGGCCGCGAGTTGCGCCAACATCATGAACGGCTGCGAGTCGGTGGGTCCGCTCAAGATGGGCGGCGACGTGGTGGAGCAGCCGCTGGACCTGCGAAGAGGGCGGGTGCCGGTTCCGGCCGCGCCGGGTGTCGGCGCGGAGCTCGTGGAATCGGAGCTGGCGCGCTGGGCCATGCCGGCGCCGTAGATGGAGAGGCGACAACACTCAACCCGCGGGCAGGAGACGCGTGGGGGCGGGTTTCAAACCCGCCCGTCCCTGGTTCCTGCCGCGTTGCTTCAGGGAGGCGTATCATGAATCAAACCGTCGGCGCGACGTTTCCGGATCTGGCCCTCAAGGACCAGACGGGCCAGGAGGTGCCATTGTCGGCGATCACCGAGGGCAGGTTCCCCCTCATCGTGGTGTTCTATCGAGGCTACTGGTGAGGGAAATGCGTGGTGCAGTTGCGCCACCTGGTCATCCTGCAGGAGGAGCTTCCCTCGGCTTATTGCCGCGTCGCCGTCGTGAGCGTCGACCCGCCGGAGGTCAACGGGGCGCTCAGAAACGGTCTCGGGGCGACGTTCCCGTTCTTGAGCGACCACGAGCACAAGGCCATCGAGACCCTGGACCTCGTCGACACCTCGGACAAGAAGCACGGGACCATCGCGATTCCATACGCCTTCTCGCTGCTGCCCGATCTCACGGTCCATCGCATCTACAACGGCTGGTACTACGTGGGCCGCCCCACCAACGAAGAGCTGCGGGCCGACATGCGGGGCATGATCCAACAGGTCCGCGCCGACTACGATCCGCAGGCGTGAGCGGGAAAACGTCATTCCGGCGAAAGCCGGAATCCAGGGGGTGGGGAGGGGAGTTGTCGCGTGTTCAGTGGTCCGCACTCCCGATTTGTGGTAATCGAGCCGTATGATTCAGCCACAGGAAATCGAGGATACGCTGGGCCGGGTTTTCCCGGGTTGTGTGGTGCCGATGATCAAGGACCTGACCGGCGGGGGAGATCACTACCAGGTGGTCATCGTGCACGATTCCTTCGCCGGCAAGGGCCTCATCGACCAGCACAAGATGGTCTACGAAGCGCTCAAGGACGAGCTTGGAGACGAGCGGATCCACGCGCTTTCGCTCAAGACCTTCACGCCTGAACAATGGGACAAGTTCGGCGCCTGACGTTTGCCTGGACCGGTTGACGCCCGGTCGCCCCGCCAGCGTCCCTTCGTTCCCGCCACGAGGCCCGCGAGGTTCACGGGCCACCCGGGAGGTAACATGCCGACCATCGACTCCGACGGCCACCTGCACGAGCCTTTCGACCTGTTCGACCGCTACATCGAGAAGGAGTTCCATCCCCTCCGGCCGCGCGTCATCGACATGCCCGGCGAGCCCCGCGACCAGGGGCGCTGGGTGGCCGAGGGGAGGGTGGTGCCGCGGATTCCCTTTTCCAGGGGCGTGGGCGGCGGCGGGTTCAACTACCCCACGCCGCGGCACAAGCAGATGAAGGCCCGCGACAACTCCCTGGACGACATCCCGGGCCGTCTCGACGACCTCGACCAGATGGGCGTGGACTACCAGGTGGTCTTCCCGACGGCGCTGGTATGGGTGTTCGACCTGGAGAACGCGGAGCTGGCCGGCGCCGTGTGCCGCGCCTACAACAACTACGTGGCCGAGCAGTGCTCCCAGGCCAGCCAGCGTCTTAACGCCATCGCCATGGTGCCGATCCAGGACCCCGCCGGGGCCGCGGAGGAGGCGAGAAGGGCGGTGAAGGAGCTGGGTCTGGCCGGGGTACTGCTGCCCGGTATGGCCGGCAACCGCCCACTTCACGCCCCCGAGTACGAGCCGTTCTTCGCCGCCGTGGACGAGCTCGACACCCCGATCGGCTTCCACGCGGTCACCGGCATGCACGACACGCCGTGGGCCGACTGCTTCACCGACTTCTTCTCCACCCACGTCACCGCCATGCCGTTCTCCATGATGGTGGGCATGATGTCGGTGGTGCGCCTGGGCATCCTGGCGCGCTATCCCAACCTGCGCTGCGCGTTCCTGGAGATCGGCGCCACCTGGTTCCCCTACTGGGCCTGGTGGGTGGGCAAGCACATCGAGCACGTCAGGGGACCCCGCGGCGACGGACGCCACGAGGGCAACTGGGGCCGGGCGCCCTACAGCCTGCCGGAGACCATCCGGGAGCCGATGGAGGACATCCTGTCCGGCCGCATCCTCTCCGGTTTCGAGGACGACGAGAACCTGCGTTCCATCATCGACCAGGTGGGCGCCGGCTCCCTCATGTACGCCAGCGACTACCCCCACAGCGACATGGACTGGGGCAGGGTGGACGCCATCAAGAACAACGACTCCATCTCCCGGGAAGAGAAAGACGCGCTGCTGGGCGGCAATGCCCGGCGGTTCTACAAGCTGTAGCCGAGCTCGTGCCTGCCAGCGTCGCCAGGACCAAGTATCCGCAGTCGGAATTGGCCGGTACCGTGACCTTCGTTGGTGACTTCATCGCCCCGGCACTGCCGGAGGAAGATTGGGAAAGCCTCCGTCGATGAGGGCGCTGCTCGCCAGCCGCCGGGCCTGACCGACCAGGTAGAGGGGCAGCGACAGCAGATGATAGTCGAGGGCATTGCCGTTCGGCAGCCTTGTCGAATCGTGCAGGAGGCTCGGCGCGGCGGCATTGAAACGAAGCCCGAACGCGCTGCCCTTTTCCTTCAGGAACTGGTGCAGCGACTTCAGCGAACCGGTGGCGCCTGCCTTGACCTCGACGGGAACGACCTGCGAGCCCACGGTCATCAGGTAGTCTACTTCGGCAGCGGCGTTCCTGGTCTCCCGCGCCCAGTAGAACAGCGCCGGCGTTTCGTATCCGGGGCCGCCGTAGAGTAGGTGTTGGCCGATGAACTGCTCGGCGATGGCGCCGGCGTTCACCAGCGTCAAGTCGTGCCTGCCAAGGTCGAGCAGGTCCAGATGCAGCGCGGCGCACATCAGGCCGACATCCATGAACAAACACTTGAAATGGCGCTCGTTCATTTCCGCGGCCAGCGGCACGCCGTTGGCAGCGGTGCGGCAGACCTTGTAGGCGATCCGCGCCATGCACAGCAGTCGCAGCGCGTCCGCCAACTCCGCTGCGCGGTGGTCCCGGCTGATCCCGACGTATTTGAATTTGCGCCCGACAAGGCCCGGCAGACTGTCGAACACCATGTGCAACCGGTCCCGGGAACTGCCGTGGCTGTACTTGTTGAAGTCGTCGCGATAGGTGGCCATCACGCTCTGCTGGACGCGGGCGAGCTGCGGGAAACCGCCCTCCGCGTTCTCCTGTCCCTGCGCATAGCACGAGACGGCCTCAGGAAGACCCCCCACAATCCAGTATTCCTGCAGCAGGTCGAGGTACCGTTGATGCACTGCGTCGGGAAAGGCATCCTTGAGATCGGACAACGAAACGGCGCGCAGATGGGCGGACAGTTCCGGACGCCCCATAGCGTCCAGGAAGTCCTCGAAGGCCAGCGGCCCCAGGTGTAGATACTCGACCCGGCCCACGGGCATCGAGAACCGGGTGTCGGCGAGGGCGAACTCCACGAGCGAACCCGCGGCCACGACATGCAGTTGGGAAGCTTCCTCGTAGAAGTATCGCAGCGCCGCCAGCGCTTCCGGGGCCGCTTGAATCTCGTCGAGAAACAACAAGTGAGTTCCGGGCGCAATGGTTTGACCGGTGAGCAGTGTGAGCGTGGAGAGAATCCGCGTCGGGTCCCGAACGGTGAAAGCCTGGCGCAGCTCCGGGTTGCGCTCGAAGTCGACCGTGACCAGCGGCCTTCCCGCGGTCCTGGCGAACTCGCGCACCAGCGTAGACTTGCCCACTTGCCGGGCGCCACGGATCACCAACGGTTTGCGGCCCCGCCGGGCGGCCCATTCCTCAAGGTAAGCAATCTCTCGCCGCTCCAGCATGACTTCCGGCATCATTTGTGTCGAACTCGCAGGATAGTGTTGAAAGAACCCGTGAAATTAGCAATTGTAATGACTTTATACAGGGATACTTTGTCAGACCGCTCATGAAGATTCAAGGATCGACCGTCCTCCCGATCCGCTACTCACCGTGGCAGGCCCGTTGCAACCTTCCGAAACACCCGCATGAAGTTCTCGCCCAGGATACCCGTGGCCTCGCTCTTGGAGAACCCCGCCGCCAGCAGCGCGGCCGCTAGGTTCGGCAACTCGCCGTAGTCGTCGAAGACCGTGTTGCGCAGGCCGTCCATATCGGTGCCCACGGCGAGGTGTTCCGGGCCCACGATGTCGGCGAGCCTCCTGAAGCGCCGGGTCCATCGTTCCAGGCCGCCGCGCCCGGCCGGCCAGACGCCGATGACGCCGCCGGTTTCGGCGATGAGCCTCGCGTGGTCGGCGTAGATGAAACGCGTGTACTTGCGCGGCGTGCGGCGGAGCGCGGTGTGGCTCAGGATGATGGGCCGGGTGGTTATGTCCGCGACATCGCGGGTCACCTGCTCGGTGGCGTGGGCCACGTCCACGATCATGCCGAACCGGTTCATCTCCCGAATGACGTTGGCGCCGAACGGGGTCAGGCCATGGTGCCGCGGCTCCTCGGTCTGGATATCGGCGACGGCGTTGATGTTGTAGTGCACGAGTTGGATCGAGCGGATCCCCCGGTCGTGGGCCTCCTGGACCCGGTCGAGACGTCCTTCCAGAAAATCGGCGCCCTCGGCGGCGAGGATGGCACCGGGCCGGCGCGATCGTTTGGCGCGTAGAACGTCGGCGGGCCTCAGTACCCGCAGGAGCCGGCCTTGGTCAAACCACGGGTCGAGCACGGCGAAGCGGGCGTAGGTGTCGCGATGCGATTCTCCGGGCTCGAACTTCCGCTGCGCACGGATCCTGCCGGCCACCCGGTCCCGCCGGATGATGGCCCGGTCCGTGCTCACGCAGAAGAAGGCGGCGCTCAGGTTGCCCCGGGCCATTTCCAGGACACGCTGGTCCAGACCGGTGTTGTCGCGGTGAAAACGGCCGGGATGGGCGTGGATGTCCACCGATGGTTGCTGGTCGAGCAGATCCATTGCCATGTCTCGTACGGTGGCGGCCCGGAGGAATGCAGCCGGGAACGTCGCGGCCAGCCCCGAAGCCCCAAGACCCAGGAGAAAGCCGCGACGGGAGAGGCCCGGAACGGGAGATGTCGGTGATTTCGTCATTTCCACGACAAAACAACGGAACCACCGGCGCCTTCATCGCACGGAGCGCCGGGACCGCGCTCACGCCGCCAGGCTGCCCATCAACCGCCCGTAGCCCGTCACCGCTTCCCTGATCCGGATCAGCTTGAGCGCGTACCAGATGTAGGCCTGGCAACTGGTCACCACGGGCTTGCCGATTTCCTGTTCCAACAGCTCCACGTCCTCGATGGTGGGCCAGCGCGGGCAGGGGATGAAGATGCCGTCCGCCTCCGGCGCCTTCTCGTAGAGCCGCTTGGCGATCTTGTAGGATGCGTGCACCGGCAGGTCCGAGATGGCCGAGTTCTTGCGCACGCCATAGCCCTCGATCTGCCGCACCTCGAAGCCGGAAGCCTCGAGAAAGGCCTTCATGCGGGCGTTCAGATCGTCCTCGTGAGGGGTGGCGACGACGAGGCTGCGGAGCCCCATGGCCTTCAGCGCCTCCACCTCGCCGGTGATTCCGGCGGTGATGGGGACGCCGGTCTTCTCGGTAAGCCGCCGCCCCATCTCGGTGTCGCTGCCGTGGCCCAGCTTGGTGAACAGCGGGGAGCCGCCGAGGATGATCACGTCGCAGCCGTTGTCCACCAGGTCGAGGGCCGCCTCCTCGATGCGCTCGAGTTGCCGCTCGAAATCGGCGTCCACCAGTTGCCGGATGGTGCCGGTGCTGTTCAGCAGTTGAAAGCCCTCGGGCAGCATCCGGTAGAACTCGTAAACCAGGGTGTCGCCGCGGGACGGTGCCACATGGCCCACACGTGCTCGCCAACCGTACATGATGAGCCTCCTCAAGCCGGGGTCGGTGCGCGGAGATCCAGGCAGCGCTCGATCTCCGCGAACACCTCGTTGAAATGCATGACGCGGGTTACGCCGGGATGCGAGAAATGGCGGTTGTAGGGGTGGTGCGGCATCAGCACCCGGGCGTTCGTGCGCTCGGCCACGTCCTGGCAGTTCTCGTAGTTGTCGTCGACGAACAGCACCACGCCGAGCCGCTCCACCACGACGGATTTCTCCTTCTCGACCAGGTGCACGTCGGGGTTGGTGATGCCGTGCCGCCGAAACCACTCGGAGGTGACCGCGTGGATGTCCCAGCTCTCGTGCCCGGTCCGGTGCGTGATGAACGAAAGCTGCCGGCATTCGCTCAGGTGTTCCAGCCGCCGCCACTGATCCGGGCTCAACAGCGAATCCAGTCCGTCCCAGAACCCGGGGTCCTGGCGCACCGCCTCGGCGCATTCCCTCACCGCTTCCTCGGTCAACACCGGATGCGCCGACAGGCGGACGCTGCGGAGCGATTCCGCCGGTATCGGCCCCTTGCCGATGCGCTTTTCGAGACGAAGGAGGAAGGGGGAGAGAAAGTCGGCCAACACCCCGTCTATGTCCAGCCCCACCATGGTGGCCTAGAGCTTACGCAATCGGGGGAGGCGCCGCAACGGCGGTCCGTGAGTCCGGGCGGGCCCCGGTTCCTTGACGAACCGCAACCAGTCGGATACAAATCACTTTTTCTTCAGGCACACCGCAGCACCCGCCCGCTTTCTCTGAATCAACCGGAGCTGTAAGCGCAGGACCGTCGGGTCGTCGGTGGCGGCGCATGGCACAGGCCACCAGCCGCGCACAACCCGCTTGCCGAGGCATCAATTTCGGCGGTTGTGTTCAACGAGTCAGGAGACGTCATGGCCAGAGTCGGTTTCGCACTTGGATACGGAAAGTTCACCAACGTCCGGGAAATCGCCGATCTCATGCGGCGCGCGGAGGAGCGGGGCTTCGAGATGGGCTTCTTCTCCGAGACCATCGAGCTCATGCGCGACTCGGTTTCCGCCTTGTCGGCCATGGGCCTGGCCACCTCCAAGGTGACGCTGGGGGCAACCCAGATCGTCCGCCTGCGCACGCCCATCTGCATGGCGCAGTCGCTGATGACGCTGGACGAGCTGACCGGAGGCCGCATCACGCTGGCGCCGGGCGCCTGTACGCGAAGCCACGCCCGGGTCCATGCGATGGAGCACCAGGATCCCCCTCAGGTGCTGAAGGAATACATCGAGTCCATGCGCCTGCTCTTCACCGGCGAGAAGGTGGATTACGAAGGACAGTTCGTCAAGTTCAAGAACGTCGGCATCGGCTGGACGCCGCATCGCACCGACATCCCGCTCTATATCCCGGCGACCGCGCGGCCGGGCCTGAAGCTCGCCGGCCAGATCGGCGACGGCGTGGTGCTCAACGCGGTCTGCTCGCCCGAGTACACCGCCAACGCCCTCAAGATCATCAAGGACGCCGCCGAGGAGGCGGGCCGCGACTTCTCCAAGTTCGAGGTCGCCCAGTTGATCAACTGCTCCATCGCCGACGACCATCAGAAGGCCCTGGACGCCATCCGCTGGGAAGTGGCCACCAAGCTCGACCCCATCCAGCTCCCGTTCATCGCCCGCCCCAAGATGCGCGTGGGCGAGCCCTACATCCACGAGGAAGACATCCCGACATTCGAGAAGGCCCACGCCGAGGGCGGCATGGAGGCGCTCATCAAGGCCATTCCCGACTCCTACGTGGAGGGCATGACCGCCAGCGGCACCCCGGACGAGGTCAAGGCCCGGGTCCAGCAATACCGCGACGCGGGCGTCAAGATCCCTCTTCTGCGGCCGGCGGCGGCGGATCAGACCGACGCCCTGATGGACCTCTTCGCCCAGTAGGGCGGGTTCGAGCCCGTCCGCGCCCGTTTGGCGGGCGGGTCGTTCACCACGATGGTAGTCCATGTACCGCGTCGGCGTTGACATAGGCGGAACCTTCACGGATCTGCTGCTGGTGGCGGATGACGGCACCTCCTTCATCGGCAAGACCCTGACCACACACGGGGATCCGAGCGTGGCGGTGGAAACCGCCATGCGGGAAGGCCTGGACGCGGGTATCGTGGACCGCACGCAACAGGGCACCGTCGTCCACGGCACCACGCTGGTCACCAACGCCCTGATCGAGCGCAAGGGCGCGCTCACCGCGCTGCTCACCACCGGGGGGTTCCGGGACGCCCTGGAGATCGGCCGCGAACACCGCTACGAGCTCTACGACCTCGACCTCGAGTTCCCCAAGCCGCTGGTGCCCCGCTATCTCCGGTTCGACGTTCCCGAACGCGTCGCCGCCGATGGCGCCGTGCTGATGCCGCTGGACGAGGACTTCGTGCGAAGCCTGGTGGCCGAGCTTCGGGACAAGGGCGTGCGGGCGGTGGCGGTATGCTATCTCAACAGCTTCCGCAACCCCGCCCACGAGCGCCGCACCCAGGAGCTCATCGCCGAAGTGGCGCCGGACATCCGCGTGTCGGTGAGCGCAGACGTGGTGCCCGAGATCCGCGAGTTCCAGCGTACCAGCACCACCGCCGCCAACGTCTATGTCCAGGAGCGCGTGGCCGCCTACCTCCAGGAGTTGCAGCAGCGGCTGAACGGCCTGGAGTTCGCGGGCAGCTTCTTCGTGATGCTCTCCAGCGGCGGTATCGGCACGCCCGAGACAGCGGCCCGGTTCCCGGTGCGCATGCTCGAGTCCGGGCCGGCGGCGGGGGCGCTGGCGGCGGCCGCGCTGGGACAGCGCGCCGGCTATCCCGACCTCCTGTCCTTCGACATGGGCGGCACCACCGCCAAGCTCTGCGCGGTGGAGAACGGCTACCCGCTCAAGGCGCGGGAGTTCGAGGTGGACCGGGTCTACCGCTTCCGCAAGGGCAGCGGGCTGCCCATCAAGATCCCGGTCATCGACATGATCGAGATCGGCGCCGGCGGCGGCAGCATCGCCCGGGTGGACGCCCTCGGCCTCCTCAAGGTGGGGCCGGACAGCGCCGGGGCCGAGCCGGGACCGGCCTGCTACGGCCGCGGCGGCACCGGCGCGACCGTCACCGACGCCAACCTGATCCTGGGCTACTTCGATCCGGACTACTTTCTCGGCGGCGAGATGAAGCTCGACGTGGACGCGGCCCGCGACGCCCTTGGCGGCCTCGCCGCGAAACTCGACATGCGGGTGGAGCAGGTGGCCTGGGGCATCCACCAGATTGTCAACGAGAACATGGCCAACGCCGCCCGCGCGCATCTGGGGGAACGCGGCAAGGACCCGCGGGAGCTGCCCATGTATGCCTTCGGCGGCGCGGGTCCGGTGCACGGGTGCCACGTGGCGGAGCTGCTGCACCTGCCGACGCTTATCTCCCCCATGGGGGCGGGCGTGGGCTCGACTTTCGGACTCCTGGCGGCGCCCCTGGCCTTCGACTTCGTGCGCAGCGCCTACAGCCTGCTGGACGACCTGGACTGGCCGTTTGTCAACGGCCTGTTCGACGGCATGTGCGCCGAAGGCCGCGCCATACTGGAGCAGTCGGGACTGGCGCCGGACGAGATCGTCTACGAGCGTACCGCGGACATGCGCTACACCGGCCAGGGCCACGAGGTGTCGGTGCCCATTCCCGACGGGGCGCTCGGACCGGGCCATCTCGACGCCATCACCGCGGCCTTCGAACGCACCTACGAGCACATGTACGGGCGCACGGTTCCGGACGTGGTGGTGGAGGTGATCAACTGGCGCGTGGTGGCGCGGGGGCCGGAGCAGCCGCTGAACTTCTCCACCCGGGGCACCAAAGCGGCCGGAGCCAAGGCGCAGAAGGGGACCCGTCCGGTGTACTCGGCCGGCCGGGGGAAATTCGTCGAGACCGCGGTCTATGATCGCTACGCGCTGACGCCGGGCATGACCCTGCCGGGGCCCGCGATCGTGGAGGAGCGCGAGTCCACCCTGGTGGTGACCGCCCGCAGCCGCGCCCGGGTTGACGATTATCTCAACGTGGTCGTAGAGTTCGACTACGACAAGGGATGATCGAAGGGTCCGAGATCCACACGGAGTTCGCCATGACCAAGACTGTCATCGACCCCGTAACCCTCGAGGTCATCTGGAACCGGCTCCTGTCGGTGGCCAACGAGCAGCAGGACGCGCTCATGCGCACGGCCTTCAGCACCATCGTGCGGGAGAGCCAGGACCTGGCCTGCGGCCTCTTCGATACCCAGGGCCGCATGGTGGCGCAGTCGGTCAGCGGCACGCCGGGACACATCAACGCCATGGCCACCTCCATGGGGCACTTCCTGCGGGAGTTCCCGGCGGACACGCTCGTGCCCGGGGACGTCCTCATCACCAACGACCCCTGGCAGACCGCCGGCCACGTCAACGACATCACCATCACCACGCCGATCTTCCGGGCCGGCCAGCTCGTGGCGTTCTTCGCCAACACCTGCCACGCCGCGGACATCGGCGGCCGCATCCTCTCCGCCGAAGCCCGGGAGGTCTACGAGGAGGGGCTTCGCATCCCCATCATGAAGCTGTTCCAGGCGGGCGAGCCCGACCCCATCCTGCTCAAGATGATCCGCGCCAACGTCCGGCTGCCCCACGAGGTGGTCAGCGACTTCTACGCCCAGTCCGCCTGCAACGACGCCGGCGGCCGGGCGCTCATCGAGACCATGGACGAGTTCGGGCTGGAGAGCTTCGATCCCGTGGCGGAGGAGATCATCAACCGCTCCGAGAAGGCGGTGCGCGCGGCCATTGCGGAGTTGGAAGACGGCGAGTGGGAAGGGGAGACCTGGAGCGACGGCTTCGAGGAGCCGATCTACATCAAGACGAAGCTCAGGGTACGCGGCGACGAGATATTCATCGACTTCACCGGTTCGTCGCCCCAGAGCCACCGCGGCATCAACGTGGTGATGAACTACACCCATGCGTATGCCAGCTTCGCGGCCAAGGCCGCCATCTATCCCGACGTCCCTCACAACGAGGGGAGCTTCCGGCCGGTTCACGTCACGGCCCCGGCGGGTTCGATCCTGAACGCCAACGAGCCGGCGCCGGTGGCGGCACGGCAAACCGTGGGCCACTTCGTGCCTACCGCCGTGTTCACGGCGCTTGCCAAGGCGCTTCCGGGAAAGCTCATGGCGCCGAGCGCGGACCCCATCTGGCTCAGCGTATGGCGCGGGCAGGACCCGGCGTTCAATCTCACCGTCTTCCAGGTGGGCGGCACCGGCGCCCGCCCGACCAAGGACGGCTTGAGCGCCGTGGGCTTCCCCAGCGGCGTGGCCGGCGTCCCCGCCGAGGTCATCGAAAGCCTGTCGCCGCTGGTCATGCGCCGGCGCGAGCTGCGGGTGGATTCCGGCGGCGCCGGCACTTGGCGCGGCGGCCTCGGCCAGTTCACCGAGTTCGCCAACCGCGCCCACGGACAGTGGAGCGTCAACGGCATCCTCGACCGCACCCGCTACGCCGCCCCCGGCATCATGGGCGGCGGTCCGGGGCTCCCCGGCGAGTTCATTCTCGACGGCGGCGAGCGCCCCAATCCCAAGGCCCAGACCCATCTGGGCGGCGACCGCAGTGTCCAGTTGAACCATCCCGGAGGGGGCGGCTACGGCGAGCCGTTCCAGCGTGATCCCGAACGCGTCCGCGCCGATGTCGTCCACGGCTACATCACCCCGGAAGCCGCCGCCCGGGACTACGGCGTGGTGGTGCGCTTCACCGGCGGCGACGACGAGAAGGTGCGGCTGCCCGAGCAGTGGGTGATCGACGAGGCGGCGACACGGGAGCGCCGGGGAGGATCGGTCTCTTGAACATCGAACCCGTGGCCGATCCGTCAATGTTGGGATGACGTCGGTTGGAATGGCGTCCTTCGACCTCGCTTCGCTACGCTCAGGACGAACGGGGGTGGTAGGGACGTTCCAAACCGTTCGTCCTGAGCGTAGCGAAGCGAGGTCGAAGGACGCCAACTCAAAGGAACGCCATCACCGATCCACGGAATCATGATTCTTGATGAACGCATCGCTCTGGTCACCGGAGCGGCTACCGGCATAGGCCGGGCCACGGTCCTGGAACTCGCCCGCGCCGGCGTCGCCGGCGTGGCCATCAACTACCGTTCGGCCAAGGAGCAGGCGGAGGCCTTGGCGGGGGAGGTCAGGGAGTTGGGTGCCGAGGCGCTCTGCGTCCACGGGGACGTCCGGGACGACGCCCACGTGCGCGAGATGGTCCGGCAGACGGTCGAGCGGTTCGGACGCCTGGACATCCTGGTGAACAACGCCGGTATCACCCGTTGGGTTCCGATCACGGACATGGAGGCGTTGACCGACGAGATCTGGGACATGACTCTGGACGTCAACGTCAAGGGCGCGTACCGCTGTGCCCGGGCGGCGGCGCCGCACCTGAAGGCCACCGGCGGCATGATCGTCAACGTGTCTTCCATTTCCGGCGTCATCGCGCCTTCCACCATGTCCTCGCTGGCCTACGGTACGGCCAAGGCCGGGCTCATCTACATGACGCGGGGCCTCGCCGTGGCCTTGGGGCCGGAGATCCGGGTCAACGCCGTGGCTCCGGCCTTTACCGACACCCAGTGGATGCGCGACCACTACGGCGCCGACTACGACGGCGTCATCGACCGCGCCTCCGCCAACTACCCGCTCAAGCGGGTGGGGAAGCCGGAAGAGGTGGCGGGCGCCATCCTGGGCCTGATCACGGGCGGCGATTTCGTCACCGGACAGACCTTGCTGGTGGACGGCGGCCTGAGCCTGAGCTGATCCCGTTCGTTCGCTCGCGGATGCGAGAGAGACTTGGCATGACCAAGACGGAGTTGATGGCCGCCATGCAGGCGCGGCGCCTGGTGGCGGTGATTCGTTCCAGGACCGCGGAGGAGGCGCTGGCCACCGCCAGGGCGGTGGGCGAGGCCGGCGTGCGATTCGTGGAGGTGACCTTCACCGTGCCCGGGGCCGCGGAAGTGATCCGTACGCTGGCCGGAGAGGGCCAGGTCCACGTCGGCGCCGGCACCGTGCTGTCCGAGGAGCAGGCGCGCACCGGCATCGAGGCGGGAGCGCGTTTCATCGTGTCGCCCAGCCTGGAGTTGGACCTGGTGCCGCTCTGCCGCGAGGCCGGCGTGGCCTCCATCCCCGCGGGCGCGACCCCGACCGAGGTCGTCCGGGCGATCCGCGCCGGCGCCGATCTGGTGAAGATCTTCCCCGCCGACTGCGTGGGCGGCCCGCATTTCATCCGGCAGATGCTGGGCCCGTTTCCCGACGCCCGCTTCATGGTCTCGGGGGGCGTCAACAAGGACAACGTCGCCGAGTACGCCAACCTGGGAGTGACGGGCATCGTGTTGGGCAGCGCGTTCCTGGCGGACGCGCTGGCGCGGGAGGGCCACGCCGGGCTCGTGGCCAGGGCGCGGGAGTTTGTAACGCTGGTGGACGATGCTTTGGGCGCCGCTGCCGCTTGAGCGTGGGCACTCGGTTCACGGGAGGGTTTCACGGAAGGAGAAGCGCATGACCACGAGAACGCGGATCGCAGTTGTGGTTCTGGCTCTGGGTATCCTCGCTTGCACTGCCGCTCAGGCCCGAACCACCGCCGGGGAAGTGAAGGACCCTGAAAGTCTAAAGGCTTTCGTCGAGGGGGCCAAGGCGTATATCGAATCGATCACGCAAATGAACGAAGGCGCAAGGCTCAGGCAGAGGCTGAGAACGGAGGGCGACTGGAAGGCCGGCTCGACGTTCCTCGTGGTTTTCCTCAAGAGCGGGGAGCCGTTCATCCACGGGAACGATCGCTCGGCGGAGAGCAAGAACCTGCTCGGCGTCGAGGACGAACGCGGAACCAAGGTGGTCCAAAAACTCTTCGCGGCCGCTGCCGCGGGTGGCGGCTTCGTCCAATACCACGACAAGGGGCCCAAGACGGCATACGCTGTCGAATACACCTCCGGGATCACCGGAAGGCCATACGTGTTGGTGGGCGGCTACTCGCAGGACGTTTCCCATGTCCCGGTCCTCATACCGGATCTGCCGAAGCCCGCGGTCACCGCGTCGCAGGTCGTGGACCGGGAGACACTCGTCACCTTCGTCGAGGAGGCGGCCAGGGTGTACCGCGGAGCCGTCATGTCCGAGGGCTTCAGGGGGCTCATCGGGGTCCGAAACGCCTTCCGGGTGGAAGGAGGGGACTGGAAATCAGGGTCCATCTACCTGTGGGTCGTGAGCGGCGGGGGCGTTACCCTGTTTCACGGATCGGAGCCCTATCGCGAAGGCAAGCCCACGGACATGGTGAGGACGGACTCCAAGGGGGTGAAGATCGCCCAGGAGCTGATCGGAGGCGCGCGGCGCGAGGGCCGGAAGTTCCTGCGGTACCACTACGACAACCCGGCCATCCAGGGAGACGAGGAAGAGGGTTCCCCGAAGTTCGGCTATGCGGTGAGCTTCCCCGGACCGAATACGAAACAGAAGTTGGTTATCGGATCCGGGATCTACGTGTCCGGGAAATGACGGCGAACCGGGAAGCACAACGGATGAAGGCGGTGCCCTACTCGGGGCTCCGCAAGATGATGCTGCGGGCCGACGAGTTGGGGCGCGAGGGCAAGCCGGTGATCCACCTGGAGATCGGCCGGCCGGACTTCGACACCCCGGAACACATCAAGGCCGCAGCCCGCCGGGCCCTGGATGAGGGCAAGGTCCACTACACCTCCAACTACGGCGTGCCCGAGATCCGCCGCGCCATCGCCGGCAAGCTGCGCTCCGAGAACGGCCTGGAGTTCGACGAGAACGGAGAGATCGCGGTCACGGTCGGAGCCAACGAGGCGGTCTTTCTGGCCATGATGGGGTTCCTCGACGAGGGCGACGAGGTGCTGGTGCCGGACCCTTCCTGGCTCAACTACTTCCATTGCATCACCTTGGCGGGCGGCGTGCCCGTGAGCGTGCCGTTGCGGGCGGAAAAGGACTTCCGCATGGACCCGGAGGACGTGGCCCGGCTGCTGACGCCGCGCACCCGCATGATGGTGGTGATGAGCCCCCACAACCCCACCGGCGCCGTGCTCGGCCGCGGACATCTGGAGGCGCTGGCGACGTTGGCCCGGGAGCGGGACCTGCTGGTGCTGTCGGACGAGATCTACGAGAAGCTCGTGTACGACGGCGCCGAGCACCACAGCATCGGCGGCCTGCCGGGCATGCGAGAGCGCACGCTGCTGGTGAACGGGTTCTCCAAGAGCTACTCCATGACCGGCTGGCGCCTGGGCTACGTGGCCGCGCCGCGGGACCTCATCGACGTCATGATCCGCGTGCACCAGTACACGGTGATGTGTCCCACCTCGTTTGCCCAGTACGGCGCGGTGGCGGCCTACGAGGGGTCCCAGGACTGCGTGGAAGAGATGCGGCGGGAGTTCGCCCGGCGCCGTGAGCTGATCCTGCGCCGGCTCCAGGCCATGGAGGGCATCGATTGTTCTGTGCCCGAGGGCGCCTTCTACGCCTTCCCGTCAGTGCGGCGGCTGGGCCGTTCGTGCCAGCAGGTGGCGGAGCACCTCCTGGAGGACGCCTACATCGCCACGGTGCCGGGCAGCGCCTTCGGAACATACGGCACGGGACACGTCCGGCTCGCGTACTCCAACTCCTACGAGAACATCGAGGAGGCCATGGACCGGATGGAGACGAGCCTCGCGAGACTGTAACCATGGATTCGAGCCGACCGCGCCTCGGGAAGGCGCGGTCGGGGCGGACCGGAACCCGAGGAATCAATGGCAAACATCGAACTGACGCTGGCATGCGAGGACTACGACCGCACCCGGGCCCTCAAGGATGGGCTGGTGAAGCCCGAGGGCATCGATCTCAACTACGTGGCGCTCCCGGTGGAGGAGATCTTCTGGCGCATGCTCCATTTCCAGGAGTTCGACGCCGCCGAGATGTCCATGGGGGCGTACCACGTGGACGCGTCCCGCGGCCATCGCCCGTTCATCGCCATCCCGGTGTTTCCTTCCCGCATGTTCCGGCACCGCTGCATCTTCGTGAATGCCGCTTCGGGGATCAGCAAGCCCGAAGACCTCAAGGGCCGGCGCGTGGGCGTGCCCGAGTACACCATGACCGCGTCGGTGTGGGTGCGCGGCATGCTGCAGCACGACTACGGCGTGGAGGCCAGGGACGTCCATTGGACCCAGGGTGGCGTGGAGCAGCCGGGGCGCAAGGACCGGGTGCCCTTCGACGCCCCCGCCGGAGTCGAGATCGATACCGAGGAAGAGAGGACCCTCGACGACATGCTGGAGAAGGGCGACATCGACGCGCTGGTGTCGGCGCGGATGCCATCCTGCTTCGTGCGTCGCGCCCCCGGCATCACCCGCCTGTTCGAGGACTGCCGTGCCGCGGAGATGGACTACTTCCGCCGTACCGGCCTGTTCCCCATCATGCACTGCATCGTGGTGCGGCGGGAGATCTACGAAGCGCACCCGTGGGTGACCCAGAACCTCTACAAGGCGTTCTGCCAGGCCAAGGACCTGTGCGTGTCGCAGATCTACGACACCAACGTGCTGCGCACGCACCAGCTCTGGTACCTGTTCGAGTACGAGGAGACGGTGGATCTCATGGGCGGGGACTACTGGCCCTACGGCTTCGAGAGCAACCGCAAGACCCTGGAAACCTTCCACTCCTACCTGCTGGAGCAGGGCGTCATCAAGAACCCCGTGGACGTCGAGAGCCTGTACGCGGCCAACACCCGCGAGGCCTTCAAGATCTGACAGGCTGTTGAAAAACTCGGTTGGCGCCCTTCGACTTCGCTTCGCTACCCAGGTCCCGAGCCTGTCGAAGGGCTCAGGGCGAATGGTTCAGTTAAGGAATCCTAATGAAAAATCCGTTCGTCCCGAGCCTTGTCGAAGGGCTCGGGACGGACGGCTCCGATCACTGGAACGGCACGCCGTAGGAGGGGCGGACGCGGAAATAGTCGCTGACGTACTCGTTGGCGGGGTGGCGCATCAGGCTCTCGGCCGTTCCCACCTGCTCCAGGCGGCCCTCGTGCATGAGCGCGATGCGGTCCGCCAGCTCCAGGGCGTCCTCCAGGTTGTGGGTGACGAGGATCGTGGTGAGACGCTGCTCCTTGTGGAACGCGCGGATCTCGGCGCGGACCCGGCGGCGGTTGGGCGGGTCGAGGTTGCTCAAGGGCTCGTCCATCAGCATGATCCGCGGATAGGTGGTCATGGCCCGGGCCAGCGCCACCCGCTGCTGCTGTCCGGCGGACAGCTCCGGCGGCTTGCGGTCGAACAGCCGCTCCTCGATGTTGAGGGCCTTGGCCAGGGGCCGGATGAGCTCGCGGATGGCTCCCACGGACCACTTGCGGATGCGTAGCGGGAGGGTCAGGTTGGCGTATTTCCGGTCGTCGAAGACGCGCATGTGCGGCCACAGCGCGTAGCTCTGGAAGATGAGTTGCACGTCCCTTCGCCCGGGCGGCACGTCGTTCACCGGCACTCCGCCGATGAGGACCTCGCCGGTGTCCGGGGTCTCCAGGCCGGCGATGATGCGCAGCAGCGTGGTCTTGCCGCAGCCGCTCTCGCCGATGACGACCAGGAACTCGCCTTGCTCCACCTCGAGGCTGAAGTCATCCACCGCCGTGACGACCCCGAAACGCTTGCCGATATTGCGCAGCACCAGGTTTTTCACGCGGCCATGGTACGGCAACCGATCAACCTGAAGCAAGGTCCATGGAGAAAAACAAAGAGACCATCGAGCGTCTGATCCGCGCCAGCATGGGGGAGCTCAAGTCCGACCTCGTGGTCACCGGCGGCCGGCTGATCAACGTCTACAGCGGCGAGGTGCTGGACGGCATGGAGATGGCGGTGAGCGCGGGCCGGATCTGCTACGTGGGGCCCAACGCCGACCACGCCCGGGGCGAAGAGACCCGGGTCGTCGACGCCCGGGGCCGGTGGATCGCGCCGGGCTTCATCGACGCCCACACCCACATCGGCCATTTCTGCCGCCCCTTCGAGCTGCTGCAGGCTTACGTGCCACGCGGCACCACCGCTCTCATGGCTTCCTGCGACGAGCACACGGTGGCCTTCGGCCTCGCCGGCATGCGGCTCTTCCTGGACGAGGTCGCCTGCCATCCGTTGCGGGTCTACACCTTGATCTCCATGGCCGCGCCCCAGGACCCCCTGTTGTGCCGCACCGAATCGCTGTCGGACCCGGAGGTGGCGGAGATCCTGCGGGACCCCCGGGTGCTGGGGCTCGGCGAGGTGGTCTCGTGGCTCCGGCTGGTGCAGGGAGACCCGGACCTCCTGGCGCGCATCGGCATGACCCTGGGCGAGGGCAAGATCGTCCACGGCCACACCGCCGGCGCCCGGGACCGCCGCCTCAACGCCATCGCCGCCGCATCGGTGTCGTCGTGCCACGAGCCCATCAGCGGCGAGGACGCGCTGGCGCGCCTGCGTCTGGGCTACTGGACCATGCTGCGCGAGGGCTCCTTCCGGCAGGACCTGGAAGCCACCCTCAAGCCGCTGTTGACGGCCGGAGTGGACGCCGGCCGGTTGATCCTGGTGACCGACGGCATGGCCCCGGACGACGTCGCCGAACACGGGCACATGGACCACGTGATCCGCCGCGCCGTGGAGTGCGGCCTGAACCCCGTGCGCGCCATCCAGGCCGCCACGCTGCACCCGGCCACCTATTCCGGGCTCGACCAGGACATCGGCGGCCTGGCCCCCGGGCGGTTCGCCGACTTCGTGCTCCTGGACGACCTGGATACCGTGCGAGTAGGCGCCACCTTCATCGGCGGCGAGCTGGTGGCGGAGGACGGCGAATCGCGGGTGGACGCGGTCCCGCCGCAGTTCCCCGACGGCATGGGACTCAAGACCGCTTTCCGCCTGCCGGTGACCGCCGACGACATGAGGATCCACTGCGAGCAATCCCGCGCACGCGTGCGGGTCATGGAGATGGCGAACCAGACCATCACCCGAGAGAGGGTGGTGGAGGTGGCTTGCGCCGGCGGTGTGATTCCGGCGGATGTCGAGAACGACCTCCTCAAGGTCGCGGTGTTCGACCGCCGGGAGGGCTTCAGCCCCGCCTTCGGCTTCATCCGTGGCATGGGTGCCGACATCGGCGCGGTAGGCACCACCGTCAACCTAGACGAGTACACGCTGCTGGTGGCCGGCTCCAGCGACTACGACATGGCGTATTGCGCCAATCTCCTGCTCGAATCGGGCGGCGGCGTCGCCCTAGTGGACAAGGGCAGGGTGCTACAGGAGATCCCGTTCCCCATTGGCGGCCTCTTCTCCCTGGAACCCTGGCGCGACGTCGGTGAAGGCCTCGCCGCCGTCCAGCGAATCCTGAAAGAGCGCGGCGCCGTGTTCCCTAAGCCTCTCTACGCCCTCTGCTTCCTCACCTTCGTCACGCTCCCAGAGCTCCGCATCACCGGCCGCGGCCTGGTGCGCGCCAAGGAACGCCAGATCGTGCCGCTGCTCACGGAGTGAGCGGCTGTCGTCGTCAAACGCGACATGATCGCCCCTTTCGCCGGACAAACGCTGTTGCATTTGCAACTGTGAAGACGACTGCTTATCCTTTACGTGTTCTGGATTCGTCACTTTCGAATTGCGACGACACGGATCTCGACCATGAATCCCAACCTATCCATCCCACGCGGCCGTGTTGCTGAGTTCTGTCAAGCGAATGGAATCGTGAGGCTCGCCATCTTCGGTTCGGCCTTGCGGAAAGATTTTGGGCCGGCAAGCGACATCGACGTTCTGGTGAGCTTTAAAGAAGACGTGCGCCATACGCTGTTCGACATGAGCCGTATGGAAGCTGAGCTTAAGGAGATCTTCGGACGCGAAGTCGATCTCGTCAGCCAGCGTGGCATCGAGTCCAGTTCAAACCATCTGCGCCGGACGGCCATCCTAGAATCTGCGGAACCGGTCTATGGATCGTGATGTCGTACATCTCCTCGACATCCTGGATTCGGCGCGGAAGATTCGGACCTATATCGAAGGCGCGGCGCGTGATGAATTCCTGTGCGACACGAGGTTACAGGATTCCGTCGTAAGGCGGCTGGAAATCATCGGCGAGGCGGCAGGACGGGTCTCGACAGAGTTTCGCCAGAAACATCCGGACATCCCGTGGGCAGCGATCAGGGGTATGCGCAACCGTATGGTCCATCGCTACGACGACATCGATATGGATATTGTCTGGGAGACCGTGCAACGCGATATCCCGCACCTGATTCAGATGATCGAAGCAGTGGTGTCGTCGGCCAGTTCGTAGTCAGCACGTTCATGAACTGGCAGGTCGCGAAGCTGGCCAGCATCCATGGGTTCGTCAGATGTCGGTGTTCCCCAGATCGCGCATCTATTTCGAGTAGAATTCAATTGGTCATGCCCTGGAATCTCTCCGTGGCGGTACTTGTCGTGGATCGTGGCGACGGCAGTCTCTTGGTCGGCACCCCGTCGGATTCATCTTGCCAACTCGAGGGTTCCCCGTAGACCGGCGAAAAATCCGATGCCCGTGGTTTGGTAGCCGGGCACCTCCTCGTAATCCTCGTCGAAGAGGTTGTCGATTCGGCCGAAGAGCTCGATCCGTTCGGTCAGCTCGTATGCCGCCGCCAGGTTGACGAGCACGAAGTCGTCCAGCATCACCGGATTGGCCTTCCGGTTGAGCTGCTTGCCGTTGTAGTCGATGCCGAGGTCGACGCTGGCCTTGCCGTCGAGGAAGGCGTAGCCGACGTTGACGCTGGCAAGGTGCTCGGCCCTGCGCGGAAGCAGCTCGCCGTCCGGGTCCTTGGCGTCGGTGTAGGTATATTGTGCCGACAGACTCAACGCTTTCGCCGGCCGCGCCCTCGCGGTGAATTCCAGGCCGCTGATCTTCGATGTCCCGTCCAGGTTGTCGTAGAAGTCGTCGTCGCCGGTTTCGGGGTTTTGCCCGTCGTAGGGGGTGCCGGCGTCGTTCCAGTAGATGAGGTTCGTCGGGCGGTTGCCGAACCAGGTCATGTCCAGGGTGAGCCGTCCTTCGAGCAGGCTCTGCTCGACGCCGAGGTCCCAACCCTGGCTCTCTTCCGGCTCCACGTCGGGATTCGGGCCGACCCGGCCGAACTGTTGGAACAAGTGCGACAGAGTGGGGTTCTTGACCCCGGTTCCGTAGCTGCCGTGGAAACGCGTGCCGCTTCCTTCCAGCACGTAGGCAGCCGTGACCCGGAAGGTCGTGGTGTCGTCGAAACCCTCGTTGTCGTCGTGACGAACGCTGCCCGAGAGAAAGAGCCGGTCCGAGAACCCGATTTGATACTCGCCGGAGTAGCCGTGGCTCGCGACGTCGGACGATGTCCCGCCCGAGGTCTGGGAATCCGTTTCCCGCTCGGCGACGAAGGTCACGGTATGTGTCGCGTCGGCGAGTGCCGGCGTCTCGAAGAAGAAGCTGGTCTCATAGTCCAGGCGTGACTTCCTGCCGTCGTATTCGCTGGTTCCCCACCGGTTGGTGACGGTTCGTCTCTTCCGGTGCATGGCGGCGCCGAAGGCATGTCGCCAGTCTCCGTCCAGCAGGCTGTAGCGCAATCGAGTCCGCCCCATGGCATGGTCCGAGCCGGTACGGTCGTTGTTGTCTCTCGGCACGTTGTCGGTTTCCACGTTCCCCTTGACGTAGCGGCCGGCCAACTCGAGCTCCAGATCCTCGCCTGGCTGCAGGCCGAGCCTGGCGCTGTAGGTCTGATTCCGGTACCCGTCCTTCTCGTCTCCGGCGGCGATGGAGATGCCGGAGGTCCGGAAGCCGGCTGCGTTGAGAGAGAAGTGGTGCCCGTTGGCCTCGCCGCGGATGGCGGCCGAGACGTTGCCCGTCCCGAACGAGCCGCCCTCCGCGCTCAGGCTCGCGGTCGCCGGCCCACGCCCTCTCTTCGTGACGATGTTGATCACACCGCCGATGGCGTCGCTCCCGTAGACGCCGCTCTGCGGGCCCCGGAGCACCTCGATGCGTTCGATATCCGCGGCCAGCAGGTCCGCGAAGTTGAAGATGGCACCGCTGCTGCTGGGGTCGTTGACCTTGACGCCGTCGATGATGACCAGGGTGTGTCCGTGCTCGGCGCCGCGCAGGCGGACCGCGGTCAGCGTGCCGGTCGTGCCGGAACGGTGCACCGCGACCCCCGGCACCTCCCGCAGCAGGTCGGATACCACCCGGACCTGCTTGCGCTCGATCTCTTCCGCGGTGATGACCGTCACCGAGCTGCCGACGGCCTTGGCCTGCTGCGGCACCCGGCTCGCCGAGACGACGATTTCCGGGAGCTGCTCGACGGCTTCGCCGGCGGCTGGTACCACCGGCGATTGGGTGGTCTGGGCCGCGCCCGTTTGAACGGTGATCAGGATGAAAAGGGTGATGACACCCGGGATCAGAAACTTCATGGCAATCTTCCTTTCCCGCGAAGGCGGATTGTTGTGGAAGACGGACAGGTCTCCTGGCTGGGGCTTTCTGGCAGTCCGTCATGGAGCTGCCGGCCTACTCACCGCGCCTTCCCACCCGCTGGACGGGCAGTGGCTCGATCGGCGGTTTTCGTAGCCGTTACAGTTGCGGGGCAGCAGGGGATTCGCACCCCTTTCCCTCACGTCCGTCTTCAGGCCGTCTTTGGAGTCGTGGTTCAGAGTCGGTTCGCTAACGCTTGTCCTCCTTCAGCTTGAATGCCACCGGGATCCGGACCCAGCTCGCCACGCTGCCGTTGCCGCCACGTGCGGGATGGAATCTCCAGCGTCCCACCGCCTTCACGGCCGCCGCGTCCAGGATCCCGAAGCCCGAGGTCCGGTCCACCGTGACGCGGCCCGGTGTGCCATCCGGATTCACGAGTACCTTGAGGAAGGTCGTGCCCTCCCAACCGGCCCGCCTCGCCTTCCCGGGGTACCGGGGCTTTACGGTCCGTGCGTATCGGACCGGACTGAAGCGCGTGGTGCCCTCGGCGCTCGCGGCCGCGGATTTCTCCGGCGTCAGGTCCGGAGCGAGCCTCGTTTCCCTTGCGGCGGTCTCATCGTTGCCGGCGTTGCTTCCCGGAGCCCGTGCCGGAACGGGCGCAACCGCGGGACGAGGGGCGGCCGCGGGCCTTGTGGCGGCTACCGGCTTCGGGCGTTCGGGCCGTGCCCGTCGCGGCCGCTCATTCTCCGGATCCTTCGCTGCCGGCTCGGTTCGAGCGGGAACGGAGTCCGGCTTTGGCGTCGCCGGCAACGCCGCTACGATCCGCCCCCGGTCGCGAGGAGTCGTCCTTGGCCGCCTCTTGGCCGAAGGGGATTTGCGGGCCTCGGCCTGCGACATCTTCCGCGGCCTCCCGGCTTGCCGCGCCCGGTCGGAAACAGGCCGGTCCGGCTCGGCACGCGACTCGGCCACGAGCCGTACCCGCAAGGGCTGAACAGCGTGCTCCCGTGCGCCTCCAACGCTCATGGGGAAGGGCGCCCACAGGAACAGACCGTGGACCAGCGTCGAGCCCAACAGGCAATAGAGAAGGCGGCGCATCTCGCTCGCTGCACCCCGTCGCGGTCAGGACCGCGTGGACCGGGCGGGAGCGGGAACGAAAGCGTTTGTGGTGCGAATGTGAATGGCGAGACCTCCTCTCTCCTCGGAGAGCACGGTTGCTTTTTCGGCCCTCAGGTAGGTCTCCTGGCTCATGGGCTGGCCGCTCGGGCCGCCTTGCCGCCTTCCCATTCCCCGGAGGGGAACAGTGGCGTGCTGGCAAGGGTTCCCACTTACAGTGGCGGGACCGCACCGGATTTCAACCGGTTTCCCTGTTATCCCGTGAGGGACCTGAGGACCCGACGGCCGTCGGGCCGTCCGTGGCAAAGGTTCTTAGCTTTAAGGGGAGACCCTGTCAAGACGGCAGGGCTTCCCCACGGGGCCGGGCGTCACTCACAGCGCCGACTGGATGTCCTCGATATAGTCCTTGAACCCGTCCTCGACGCTGTACTCGGGTTCCCAGCCGAGCACTTCCTTGGCACGGGTGATGACCATGGGCTGCTTCGAGCTGCGTGGCGGCTTCCCGGGGATGATCTCCACCTCCAGCTTCGGCAAGAGCCCCTGGACCATCTCGACCAGGTCATCGAATTGGATGACAACCCCGGTTCCGATGTTGAAAGTGGTCTCCGCGGGCGCCGGGACCGTCGCCGCCAGCTCGATGGCCCGACCCACGTCCTTGAAGTACACGTACTCGAAGTCCCGGGTGGACTCTTGGGGGATGTTGGCAACGCTGCCCTTGATGCCGGCCTCCACGAGGCTCTGGAGCATCTCGCCGCCGGCGGAGCCGCCCGCGAAGTGGCCGAAGCCGAACACGTTGGCCAGCCTCAAGACGATGAGCTCGAAGCCGTAGAGCCGCTGGTACGCCTCCACCATCAGCTCCTTGGCCACCTTGGAGTTGCCGTAGGCGTTGCCGTCGCCCCGGTAGAACCCCTCGCCGATGGGGTCGTCGCCTTCCATGCGGCGGTTGTAGACACCCATGGTGCTGATCTGGATCAGCCGCTTGACGCCGGCGAGGCGCACCGCCTCGGCGACGTTGACGGTGCCCATGACGTTGATCTGGAGGCCGCTGTAGACCGGATTGGCCACCGCTCCGCCGATGAGGCCGGCGGTGTGCAGCACGGTTTCCACCTTGTGGGTCTGCATGGCGTCGATCAACGCCGGCAGGTCGCGGATATCTCCCTTGATGACGGTGACGTCGGTCTTTCCCAGCTTCCGTTCCAGGAAATCCATCCTGGGGGCCATGTCGAAAAACACGATCTTCTCGCCCCGTTGGAGGGCGCGTTGCGCGAAGGCGGTGCCTACCAGACCCACGCCGGTAATCAAAGTACTCATCGGAACTCCCTTCTGGTGCGGATTCTTCCCTGTACGTGCACCAACCCCGGCGAGGTGTCAAGGCGCGCCCGCGCTCAAGCCGGCCCGACCACCGAGACGACCCAGTCGCCCTCGACGCGGCGCACGGTGGCGCGGACGTCGTAGACCTCCGCCATCCGTTCCGGCGTCAAGGTTTCCTCCGGCGGGCCGTCGGCGACGATGCGTCCCCCGGAGATCCAGGCGAGCCGGTCGGCGAAGCGCGCGGCTAAGGCGGCCTCGTGCAGCACCACCAGCGCGCAGTTGCCCGCGTCCGCGTAGGCACGGATGACGCGCATGACCTGGTACTGGTGCAGCGGATCCAGGGCCTCCGTGGGCTCGTCGGCCAACAGGATCGGCGCCTCCGCGGCGATGGCGCGGGCCATGTGGGTGCGCGACAGCTCGCCCCCGGAAAGGCTGTCACAAGGCCGGTCGGCCAGGGGATCGAGATCGCAGGCGGAGAGCGCGCGGTCAACGGCGGCGGCATCCTCGCCGCCGAGCCGTCCGGCGGCGGCGCCGTGGGCGAACCGTCCCAGCGCGACCACGTCCCGCACCCGCACCGGCCACGCCAGGGGCCGGGTCTGCGGCAGATAGGCGATGCGCCGGGCTCGATCCGCGGCGGGCAGCCGAGCCGGGTCGTCGCCGCCGGCCGTGACGTTGCCCCCGTCGCGCGTTACCAGGCCCAGGACGGCCCGAAGCATGACGGTCTTGCCGGCGCCGTTGGGTCCGAGCAGGACGACCATTTCCCCGGGCGTTACCCGCAACGACGCGCCTTGCAACACCGGGCGCCGTCCGAGGGTTACGTCCACTTCGTGGACCGACAGCTCAGCCACTTGGCACCCGCCTTCTGGCGGCGATCCAGACGAAGACCGGCGCTCCCAGCAACGCCGCCACCACCCCGAGCTTCAACTCCGTGTCGGTGGGCGCCACCCGCACGCCGATGTCCGCGAGCACGAGGATGAGGCCCGCCAGCAGCGCCGACGGCGCCAGCGTGCGCGCGGGGTCGTGATTCACCAGGGGGCGCACCAGGTGCGGCGCGACGATGCCGACGAAGCCGATGGCGCCGGCGATGGCCACCGCCGCGCCGGTGGCCAGACCCGCGCCCAGCACCACCAGGCGTCGGGTCCGGGGCAGGTCGAGCCCTACGCCGGCAGCTGCCTCCTCGCCGAGGGTCAGCGCCGAGAGGCCGCGCCGGCACGAGAAAAGGATCACCAGGCCCGCCGCCAGAAAAGGCGCGGTGGGCACGAGGTCGACGAAGCTTCGGTTGGCCACGGTGCCCAGCATCCAGTTCAGCATGTCGGACAGGGAGAACGGGTGCGGCGCCAGGTTCATCAGCAACGCCGTCAGCGCGCCGGCGAAGCTCGACAGCCCGATCCCCACCAGGATGAGCGTCACCACCGAACCCACGCGGGGCGCAGCCGCAGTCAGCAGGACCGTGGCCGCCAGGGCGCCGGTGATGGCCGCCATGGGCAACGCCAGGGCGCCGGCGCTCGCGAGGCCATAGTAGATGACGAAGGTGGCGCCCAAGGCAGCGGTGGCGGAAACGCCCAGAACGCCGGGCTCGGCCAGCGGGTTGCGCAGGAGGCCTTGCAAGGCCGCACCCGAGGCGCCCAAAGCCGCGCCCACGGCAAACGCCGCCACCGCCCGCGGCAACCGGATCTCCCACACCACCACGCGGTCGCCGGGGGATGCACCTCCCATCAACGCGGTCACGACGCGTTCGACGCCCAGGGGGGTGGAACCCACCAGGCACGCCGCCGCGAGAGCCACGAGGGTGGCCCCCGTCAACACCGTGACCACGCCGCGGTCATTCACGGCGCCGTCCGTTTCGAGACCTTGTCGCGAACGGCCGCCAGCGCCGCCACCGCGTCGGCCAGGAACCAAGCGCCGCATGAGGTGGTGGAGCCGTCGACGACGGCTGCCGGTACCGACCGCGCGGTGCGGCGGGCGACGGGATGCCGGAACGCCGTCCAGGCGTCGTCGTGGCTGGTGCCTTCGCCGAAGGCGGCCTCTGCCACCAGATCCGGCTTCTCGTAGGCGAGGCGTTCGAGTGGGATCGGCCGCCACCCGGGCCTCGATTGGAAGTTATCGAGCCCCGCGGCTGCGAACAGATCATCCACCAGGGTGCCGGGCCCGGCCGTGTAGCCGGCCGGTGTCATGTACAGTGCGCGGGTGTCGGGCGCGTGGAACCGCGCCGCGTGGAGCCGCGCGTCCATCTCGCCGATCAACCATTCGCCGCGTTCCGGCGCGCCGAGCCCTCGGGCCGCATGCCGGATCACCGCCCGGGCTCCGTCGATGTCGTCGGCGAATCCGATCTGAAGCACCGGCACCCCGGCCTGTTCGAAGAACGCCCGGGCATTGGGCCCGCCGCCATAGGAACGGACCACCAGGTCCGGCCGGAGCGCCAGAACGTCCTCGGCCCGCGGACGGACCGTCGGAAGCCCGGCGGCAGCGGCGCGCATGTACGAGAAGGCTGCGCCGGCGTACGGCGACACCGCCAGGATGTCACCACGCCGCGCCAGCCCGAGCACGAACTGGTCGGCGCAGTAGTCCAGGCTCACGATGTGGCGGCCCGCGGAGCGGACCGGCGGAGGCTCCGTACATGCAGCGAGGAAAATGCAGACGGTCAGCGCCAGAGTGGCCGGCTTCGCCAACAAGGTCCAACTGTCCCGCCGCCGTCTGATCTGGCACGACCTCAACTCATCCCCTTTCCCTGCTCTAGATCTTCTTCGGCCTGTGCCGAAAGGACGATTCTGTAGGGGTGGAACCTACGCCGGGCATTGGCCCTGGTCAAGTGACGCAAGTGGATTGCGGCCTTCGGCTACGCGTCACGCGCCCGGTGGCGAGTGGCGCTCCAGGTTGTCCTTCCTGTGGCCAGGGACTAGACTCCCCGCACCATAACGCTCGGGAAGGGGGAAGAAGGACATGATCATTCCAACGGAACCCATCGGCAGCATTCCGCGGCCCGGCTATCTCATCGAGGCGATGGGCGCGCACGCGGCGGGGCAGCTCGACGACGCGGGGCTGGCCGGGGCCATGGAGCGGGCGGTGGCGGAGACGGTGGCGGCCATGGAGGCCACTCGTTCGCCCGTGATTACCGACGGCGAGCAGTCGAAGCCGAGCTTCGCGACGTATCCCCTGGCGGGTCTCGAGGCGCTCGCGCCGGACGGCGTCGTGATCCCGTTCGAGGACGGGCACACGCGGCAATTGCCTCGCCTCACCGCCGGGCCGTTCCGCTATACGACGTATTCCGGAGCGTACGTGACCGCGGCCAGGAAGCATGCCGACCGGCCGGTGAAACAGGCGGTCATCGCGCCTTCGGCCATCAGCCTGATCTACACCCAGGACGGCATCGACGGCTATCCGCGCGACGCCTTCATCGCCGACCTCGTCAACGAATGCGAGAAGGACATCCGCTCGGCTTTCGACGCGGGTGCCGACAGCGTGCAGATCGATTTCACCGAGGGCCGGCTGTGTTGCAAGCTGGATCCGTCGCGGGGGCTGCTGCGGGCCTTCGTTGAGCTCAACAACGCGGTGCTCGGGCGGTTCTCCGAGGCGGAACGGAGCCGCATCGGGGTCCACACCTGTCCCGGCGGGGACCAGGACTCCACACACTCCGCCGATGTCGACTACGCCGAGCTGCTGCCGGACCTGTTCGCAATCAAGGCCGGCCGGTTCTTTGTCCAGATGGCCAGTGAAGCGGACCGCCCGCGAGTCCTTGACATCATCGCCCGCGAACGGCGTCCCGGCCAGATGGTGTTCATCGGCGTTACCGACCCCATCGATCCCCGCGTCGAGAGCGCCGAAGAAGTCTGCGAGCGCATCCTGGAGGCGGCGGAGCACCTGGGCACGGACGGACTCGGCTGCACCGACGACTGCGGCTTCTCGCCCTTCGGCGATGACGTCTCCACCGCCCGCGACACCGCTTTTGCCAAGATTCGCGCCAGGGTGGAGGGCGCGAAGCTCGCGGGCGACCGGCTCGGTTGACCTCGTGAAGTCCCGGGCACTTCAGCGAGCCGAGCCTCCCGTGTCGCGAAGGTGATGTGTGTTCGATGTCCCGCCCGTCTCCCGCGCGCTTGACCCTGCGATTCAGGGCGCCGTCGACGCCAAGACCAAGCCTTTGGGCGCCCTCGGAACCCTGGAGGCGCTGGCCGCGCAGATCGCGCGCATCCAGAACACCCTGACGCCGAAGCTGCGTCATTGCCGCCTCACCCTCTTCGCCGCCGACCACGGCATCGCGGAGGAGGGGGTCTCGGCTTATCCCCAGGCGGTGACCCGGCAGATGGTGGCCAACTTCGTTGGCGGCGACGCTGCCGCCAACGTGTTCGCCCGGACCAACGGCGTGGAGCTGCGGGTGGTGGACGCCGGCGTCGCCGGCGAACCCATGGAGGCCCCGGGGCTGATATCCAGACGCATCGCCGCGGGCACGCGCAGCTTCGTGGCGGAGCCGGCCATGACCGCCGAGCAGTGCGAGGCGGCGCTGCGCGCCGGCGAGGCTCTGGGTGCCGACGTTGCCGCGGACGCCGGCGCCTTCGGCGAGATGGGCATCGGCAACACGTCCTCGGCCACGCTGGTGGCGCACAAGATTACCGGCGCGGGGCTCGACTCGCTGGTGGGAAGGGGCGCGGGTCTCGATGACGCCGGACTTGCGCGCAAGCGCGAGATACTTCGGAGTGCCGCCCGGCGCACTCCGGAGCATCTCGACGCGATGGATGCGCTGCGGGAATACGGCGGCTTCGAGATGGTGATGATGGCCGGCGCCATGATGGGCGCCGCCCGCGCCCGTGCGGTGGTGCTCGTGGACGGCTTCATCGCCGGCGTGGCGGCGCTGGCCGCGGTGCGAATGGCGCCGGCGCTCCGTGACTACCTCGTCTTCGCCCACCGGTCCGCGGAGCACGGCCACGGCGCGGTGCTGACCGCCCTTGACGCGCGTCCGCTGCTGGACCTCGACCTGCGCCTCGGCGAAGGCACCGGCGCCCTCTTGGCGTGGCCGGTGTTGCGGTGCGCGGCGGCGATGCTGTCGGAGATGGCGAGCTTCGAGAGCGCCGGCGTGAGCGGACCGGTCTGATGCGCCGGGCGCGCGAAGAGCTCGCGGCATTTCTTCTGGCGGTGCAGTTCCTTACCCGCTGCCCGGTCGCCTTCCCGGATCTCTTCACCGAGGCGCGTTTCACCGCCTCGACCCGGTACTACCCGCTGGTAGGACTGCTGGTCGGCGTGGTCGCGGGCGTGGTGTTTTGGGTTTCGCATCTCGTCTTCCCCGTGATCCTGGCCGTGGTGCTCGCCACCGCCGCGTCGCTGCTGGCCACCGGCGCCTTCCACGAGGACGGGTTCGCCGACACCTGTGACGGGCTCGGCGGTGGCGCGACCCGCGAGCAGACCCTGGAGATTATGCGCGACAGCCGCCTCGGCACCTACGGCGCGGCCGGACTGGGGCTCATGCTCGCGGCCAAGGTGCTGGCCCTCGCCGCGGCGCCGACGGCGCTCATCCCGTGGCTTCTGCTGGCGGCCCATGCCGCCAGCAGGGCCTCGGCGGTACTGGCCGCCGCGGGCGGCGGCTACGTCCGGGAAGCCGGTACGGCCAAGCCGGTGGCGGCCGGAGTGGCGCCGGGTGGCCTGGCGCTGGCGCTGGTCACCGGCGCCGCGGCCGTTGGCGGTCTTTGGTTCGTGACTTCGCCCGCGGTGATGCTCGCCGGACTCGCGGGCCTCGTGGCGGGCCATCTCGTGATGCGTCGGCTGTACGAGCGCAAGCTCGGCGGCTATACCGGGGATTGTCTCGGCGCCGTGCAGCAGACCAGCGAGCTCGGCCTGTACCTCGGAGCGGTCGCGGTGCTCTAGTGTGGTGTCTGGTTCATTCGCAGCATAATCTGCGGGTCTTTTTCGTTCCGTTCGCCCTGAGCGTAGCGTCGCGAAGTCGAAGGGCGCTGACCTGATACCTCAGACGGAGCTTTCCAACGACTTGCCAGCGGCCGGTGCAAGGAAGAGAGCATCCGAACCATGCGCTTGATTCTTGTTCGCCATACGCGGCCCGAAACCGCCGACAACGTGTGCCATGGGGGCACGGACCTGGATGTGGGGGCGACGTTCGACCAGGAGTCGGCGCGTGTGGTGGCGGCGTTGCCGGCGGTGGAGCGGCTCGTGACCAGCCCGTTGCGCCGTTGCAAGAAGTTGGCGGAACGGATTGGCGCGGCGCGCGGACTGGTGCCGGTGGTCGACGACCGGGTTCGGGAGATGGACTTCGGCAGTTGGGAGGGCGTCCCGTGGGAGGCCATCGACCGGACCGAGCTGGATGCCTGGGCGGCGGACTTTTTTCACGCCCGGCCCCACGGCGGCGAGAGCGTGGCGATGGTATCGGAGCGGATCGGTGCCGCACTGGCGGACTACGGCCGGATCGGCGCGTCCCATGCGGTGGTCACCCACGCGGGCGTCATCAAGGCCGTGCGCGCCGCGGCGGGATGCGCGGACGCCTGGACCAGGTCGGTCGATTTCGGCGCTGCGGTGCACATCGAGTTGCCGGTTGGGACGGAACGGTGCCGCTCGGGTCCTCGCGAGGCGACCTCGTGGGATTGAGTTCCTTCCGTCCGCGCCACGGCGGCGACCTGTCGGCGGCCCGGCGGACATTCGGCGCGCCGACGTCCGATTGGCTCGATCTCTCCACCGGCGTCAACCCCTGGCCCTATCCCTACGGTGCCATCGAGCCGGAAACTCTCACCCGGCTGCCGCAGCATGACGCGATGGAGGCCTTGCTGGCGGCGGCGCGGGAGGCCTACGGGATTCCGGACGGCAACGGCTTGGCCGCGGCGCCGGGAAGTCAGGCCTTGTTCCAGTTGCTGCCGGCCATGAAGGCCCGGTGCCGGGTGGCCGTCCTGGCGCCCACCTACGAGGAGCACGCCGTGGCGTGGCGTCTCCTGGGCCACGGCGTGGACGAGGTCGGCTCGCTCGGGCAATGCCGCGGCGCCGACGTGGTCGTGGTGGTCAACCCGAACAATCCCGACGGCCGCACCACTGACCCGGATGCGCTGGCGCACGCCGCCCGGGAACTGGCCGGACGTGGCGGCTGGCTCGTTATCGACGAGACCTTCGCGGACGTCGCGCCGGAGGTCAGCCTGGCGCCGGCTCCGGCCCTCCCCGATACTTTGATCGTGCGCTCCTTCGGGAAGTTCTTCGGCCTCCCCGGCCTGCGGCTGGGCTTCGTCGCCGGTCCGCCGGCGCTGGTGGCCGCGATCCGGCGGCACCTCGGTCCCTGGGCCGTCTCCGGGCCTGCCATGGATGTCGGCAGGCGGGCGCTGGCCGACGCGGATTGGATCGTGCGGACTCGCGCCCGGCTGGCGGAAACGCGGCTACGACTCGACAGTGTCCTCTCGGCTGCCGGCCTGACCGTTGTGGGCGGCACCGATCTGTTCCGGCTGGTGGAAACAGACGGAGCCCAGGACCTCCATCAGCGTCTCGGCCGGGCCGGGATACTGGTTCGTTCCTTCGACGATCATCCGCGTTGGCTCCGGGTGGGCCTCCCGCCGTCGGCGGATGCCTTGCGGCGGCTATCGGCGGGGCTGCAGGCGGGCTAGTGTCGTGTCCCGTACATTCCTGCGCAACTGATCGCAGGAATGTACGGGACTCGACACTAGTTCGAACGATGCAAACATGAACCTGTCCGACACCGCCTGCCTGTTGCTGGCGGCGATGCTGCTGGATGCGGTCATCGGGGACCCTCGCTGGCTGTATCGTGTCGTCCCGCATCCCACGGTGATCATGGGCCGGGTGTTGGCCTTCTGTGACAATCGACTGAATCGCCCCGCCTTCGGCGTCACGGGACGCCGCGCCCTGGGCGCCGTGTCCGTTGTGGCCGTTACGGTATCGTTCGGCGCGCTTGCGGCGCTGATCAGTGCCGGCCTGAGCGGTTGGCGGGCGGGATTCTGGGCGGAGGCTTTCCTTGTCTCCGTGCTGATTGCCCAGAACAGCCTGTACCGGCACGTAGCCGACGTGGCGCGGGCGCTGGAGCGAGGCGGCGTCGATGCCGGTCGGAGCGCCATCGCCCACATCGTCGGGCGCGACCCCGAGACCCTGGATGCCCACGGTGTTGCCCGGGGCGCGGTCGAATCCCTGGCGGAAAATTTCAACGATGGAGTGGTGGCGCCGGTCTTCTGGGGCTTGCTTCTCGGCTTGCCGGGTGTCGTCGCCTACAAGGCGCTCAACACCGCCGACAGCATGATCGGTCACCTCAACCACCGCTACAGGGACTTCGGTTGGGCGGCGGCGCGGCTGGACGATGCCGCCAACTGGGTGCCGGCGCGCTTCGCCGCGATCTTGTTGGCCTTCTCTGGCGTGCAGTCGGGAGTCGGCCGCGCGGTACAGGGGCTAAGGATCATGTGGCGGGACGGCGGCACTCACCGCTCGGTCAACGCCGGCTATCCGGAGGGCGCCATGGCCGGGGCGCTGGGTTTGCGTTTAGCCGGACCGCGTCGATACCGGGGCGCCGTGACGGTCGATCCGTGGCTGGGCGAGGGCGCCGCCGAGGCGACCGCCGCCGACATCCGGCGCGGTCTGCGGGTCTATGTCGGCGCCTGCCTGCTCCTGGCCGCGTTCGTATCGGTGTTGTCCGCCGCGACACCATGACGGATCGTGGCGGTTGATATGCGAATCAACCGGACACCACACTAGCTAGTCGGTTGCCGCCAGCAACCGGTCGATGTCGATACACTCCTCGAAGGCGTCGGCCACCGAGTCCAGGGCTGCGTCCACGGAGGCTTCGTAGGCCGGGCCGAAGGCGCCGGCGACGCCCAGCGACCGGAGAAACTCCCGTCGGAACGCGTCGCTTGCGAAGAGCCCGTGCACGTAGCAGCCCATGACCCTCCCATCGGCGGAGACGCTCCCGGAATCGTGTCCGTCGCCGTCCGGCACGAGGAACGGCCGTGGCGCGCCGCTGCCCGTGCTCTTACCGACGTGCATCTCGTAGCCCGTGAAGGCCGCGGCCACGGTCTTGCCGCTGCCGGTGACCTGTCTGAGAGTCTTGCCCGGAGTGATCACTGTGTCGTGATCCAGGAAACTCAGGCCCAGCTCCTCACCCGGCGGTCCTTCGATGCCGTGCGCGTCCGCCACCCGCCGTCCGAGCATCTGGTATCCGGCGCAGATGCCCAGGACGGCGCCGCCCCGGCGCCGGTGGGCGAGCAGGTCGACGTCCCAGCCCTCGCGCCGCAATGCCCGCAGATCGTAAAGCGTGGCCTTGGAGCCCGGCAGGATGACCAGGTCGGCATCGCCCGGGAGGGCACGGCCGGGCGCCACCATGTCCACCGTCACCGCCGGTTCGGTCAGCAGCGGGTCGAAGTCGTCGAAGTTGGCGATGTGCGGCAGGCGTGGAACCGCGATGCGGAAGGCTCCGCCGCCGGGCGGGGGCGGGCGGTTGTCGAGCGAAAAGGCATCCTCCCGCGGCAGGCGCAGCGCGACGTGTAGATAGGGGATGACGCCGAAGGACGGCAGGCCGGTGCGCGCGGTGATGGTGCGCAGCCCGTCCGCGAACAGGCGGACGTCACCGCGGAACCGGTTGATCAAGTAGCCGCGCAACAGCCCGCGTTCACCGTCCGGCAGCAGTTCCCAGGTTCCCACCAGGTTCGCGATGACCCCGCCCCGGTCGATGTCCGCCACCAGCACCACCGGCACCCCGGCAGCGGCGGCAAAGCCCATGTTGGCGATGTCATGGGCGCGCAGGTTGACCTCCGCGGCGCTGCCCGCGCCTTCCACCAGCACGAAATCCGCCGCCGCCTTCAGGCGCTCGAAGCTCTCCAGTACGGCCGGCATCAACTCCTGCTTCACCTCCTGAAATCGGTGCGCGTCGTGGTTTCCCCGGACCTTGCCGTGGACCACCACCTGCGCGCCGACGTCCGACTGGGGCTTGAGCAGCACCGGGTTCATGTCCACCGACGGCGGCACCCCGCAGGCCATGGCCTGCAGCGCCTGTGCGCGTCCGATCTCGCCGCCGTCCGGTGTGACCGCGGCGTTGTTGGACATGTTCTGGGGCTTGAACGGCCGCACCGCGTGGCCGCGGCGGGCCAGCAGGCGGCAGAGCCCGGCGGTCACCAGCGACTTGCCGGCGTCCGACGCCGTTCCCTGGAACATGAGCGCTCTAGCGCGCATGGCTCGAGAGGGGACGGGTGGATCCGGCCGGATCTCTGCCGGCGGCGCTGATGCTCATCATTCCGGCGACGGCCCCTTGAGAATCATGGGGATGCCGGCCGCAACGAAGTAGACCCGTTTGGCAACACGGGCAACCGCCTGGTTGAGCCGTCCCGCATGGTCCCGGAAGGCTCGTGCCATGGCGTTGTCCGGGACGATGCCGAGCCCGACCTCGTTGGCTACCAGCACCACCGGTCCGGCCGCGCCGGCAAGCGATTCGAGCAGGGCGTCGCAGGCGGCGTCGACGTCCCGGCCGTGGTGCATAAGATTGCCGACCCATACCGTGAGGCAGTCCACCAGGACGCACGTGCCGGAAACGCTCTCCCGCCGCACCGCCGCCGCCAGCTTCACGGGTTCCTCGACCGTGCGCCAGTCCGCGCCGCGCCGGGCCCGATGCGAGGCGATACGCTCCGCCATCTCGTCATCGGTGACGACGGCGGTGGCCACGTAGACGCGCCGTTCCCATGCCTGCGCCAACCCTTCGGCGAAGGCGCTCTTGCCCGCCCGGGCACCGCCCAGGACCAGGGTTACGCCGGAGCCCGGCGGAACCGGGATCACCGCCGCACCGCCCAGGCCGAACATCGGGCGGGGGTAGGAGGATGTGCCGTTGCAAGCTCGTCCGACATGTGGCCCAGCATGGTACAACGCGGGATGGTGAAAGAGAAATGTGCGCGAGATCGGCGCCCTTCGACTTCGCTTTGCTACCCTCAGGGCGAACGGAGTTCGTCAGGCTTCCCGAACTCAACCGTTCGCCCTGAGTCCTTCGGCAAGCCTGTCCTGAGCTTGACGAAGGGCTCAGGGCAGGCGTATCGAAGCGAAGTCGAGGGTGCCAGACAGAGTTTTCGACAACGGTTATGGGCATTCTTGACACCCTCGCGCCGTTTCCGTATTGCTGAATCCCACGGAGGATGCCATGCAAAGGACCCACGACATGGGCGGGGACCCCGAGGCGGGGCCCATCGACCGTTCACAGCACGAGATGGACGACTGGGAGATTCTGGCCGACGCCCTGAACCAGGTGGCCGGGGTCAAGGGGCTCAAGACCACCGATGAGACCCGGCGCGCGCGTGAGGATATGGAGTCGGAGCAGTATCTGTCCATGAGCTACTACGAGCGCTGGATCGCCAGCCTGGAGACCGTCCTGGTGGAGAAGGGACTGATGACCCGGGAGGAGATCGATCGGAAGGTGGCGGAGCTCGAAGAAAAGTGGGGTGAGCCGTGAGCCCGGACCCGGGTTTCAGGGACGGCGAGGCGGTCCGGGTGAAGTCCCACTTCCAACCGGGGCACGTGCGTACGCCGTTCTACATCAAGGGCAAGACCGGTTGGGTGGAGCGGTGCTACGGCGAGTTCCGAAACCCGGAATCCCTGGGCCACGGCGGTGACGGCCTGCCCAAGGTCCGGCTCTACCTCGTGGGTTTCCATCAGAGGGACGTGTGGGACGGTTACGATGCCGCCAGCAAGGACAAGGTTTTCGTGGATATCTTCGAGCACTGGCTCGAGCCTGCCGCGGAAGCGGCCGCATGAGACACGGGGGCAAACATGGCGCATGAACACGGTCCGGGAGAAGAGCACGAAGCGGGCCCCAGACACGAGCTGAGCCACTGGGCCAAACGGGCGTACGCCATACGCGACATCCTCATCGCGAAGGGCGTGCTGACCGAAGCGGACATCCGGCAGCACGCGGAGTTCACCGAGTCCAAGACGCCGTCCAACGGCGCCAGGCTGGTGGCTCGGGCCTGGACCGATCCGGAGTTCAAGGCGCGGTTCATGGCCGATCCCAAGAAGGTGTGCGCCGAGATGGGCATCGACGCCAGCACCCTGAACGAGTTCGTGATCCTGGAGAACACCGAGCGGGTGCGCCACGTGGTGGTGTGCACCCTGTGCTCGTGCTACCCGCGCCCGATCCTCGGGCGGCCGCCGGACTGGTACAAGAGCTTCAACTACCGCAAGCGCGCCGTGAACGATCCCAGGGGAGTCATGCGCGAGTTCGGCCTGGAGGTGGACGAGGACGTGGAGGTCCGGGTCCACGACAGCACCGCGGACATGCGCTACCTGGTGATCCCGGCGCGGCCGGCCGGCACCGAGGGCCTGAGCGTCGAAGAGCTGGAGAGGCTGGTGACGCGCGACAGCATGATCGGGGTGATGGACGCCCTGCCCGCCGTTCCGTAATGAAGGACCACCATGTTTCACGTTGACTTGTCGCCGTTCGGCGTGGACGTCGAAAGGCTCAGGAACGACCGTCTGGGCCGGCTGCAGGACAGCATGCGCGCCCATGACTTGGGCGCGCTGTTGCTGACGGACCCGCTCAACATCCGCTACGCCACCAACACGGTGCTGTGGCTCAACCTGCGGGCCACCGGGGTGCAGCGTTTCGCGCTCGTGCCCGCCGAAGGCGAGCCGGTGGTCTACGAGCGCCTGTTCGGCAGCGAACGCGCCGCAGGGCTCAAGAAGGGCGGTTCCATCCAGGGTTTCGGGGCGTACATGTTCGGCATGCGTCCGCCGGTGGCCACCGAGCACTTCGTCGACCTGGTGGCGGAGGGCCTCACGGAGATGGGCGTCAGCGGGGAGCGGGTCGGAGTCGACGCGCTTTGCCTCACCGCGGTGGAGCTCCTGGGGAACAAGGGCTTCGCGATGGCGGACGGGCTCCCGGCCCTGGGTAAGGCGCGCGTGGTGAAGACACAGGACGAGGTGGAGCTCATCCGCTGGACCAGCCGCGCCAAGGAAGGGGGCTATGACCTGGTGCGCGAAGCCATCCGCAAGCCGCCGGTGGTGGAAGAGCGCCTGAGCCGGATGATGCTGGAATACCTGCTGGAGCAGGGCTTCGAGGCCGGCAGCGAGTTCATCTCGATCTTCGACTCCTCACAGATGGCGATCCGGCCCCACCGGGAACCCATGGGGATGGACCTTGTGCTGACCGAGGGCGATCTGTTGATCTGCGACGCCACCGTGTCCGGCCCCGGCGGCTACTACAGCGACTTTGCCCGGACCTTTTGCCATGGCACCCCGTCCCAGGCCGACAAGGACCGCTACGCCGAGGCGTACGCCACGTTGCAGGTGGCCATGGGCTACGTCCGGCCCGGCCCGTGCACCGAGTTGTTCGAGCGCTTCGGCAAGGACTCGACCTCTCGTCTCCCGGGCCTCGACGGGTTTCACGGCGTCGGTATGTGCATCTACGAGGCCCCGTGGCTGCGGGGCTACGACCCGCCGGAGTACAACCTGAACCTGGAAGAGGACATGATCATCGCGCTTGAGATCAACCACCACCCGGTGAAGCTCGAGCACCTGCTGCGGGTGACGGCCGACGGCGCGGAGATCCTCTCCACCTATCCCATGGAGCCGGAGCTGGCGCCGGCTTAGCTAGTGTGGTGTCTGGTTAATTCGCAGCATAATATGCGGAGGATTTTTCGTTGTCGGCAAGGCGCGATGACGAGCAGTGGCGGGTACCACGCGAGGAAGAGCAACGCGGCCGACGACGAAAAAGACCCGCAGATTATGCTGCGAATTAACCAGACACCACACTAGCGATAAACGCCACGGTGGTTTGCGGGCAGGGGCGACCGCGGGTCGCCCCTACGGTTTGATTTCCCGGACAGGCTGTCGAGAGGCGAGCATCTTCTCTACGAAGAACTCCGCCGCTCTGTAGGAACTACGCACCATGGGTCCGGCGGCGACGTAGCGGAAGCCCAGCCGCATGCCCTGTTCCTCGTACTCCCGGAAACGGTCCGGGTGCAGGAACTCGGCCACGGGGACGTGCTTCCGGGTGGGCTGGAGGTACTGGCCCAGGGTGAGGATGTCGACATCCCGCTCGCGCAGGTCCCGCATGGTCTCCAGCACCTCATCGGCGGTTTCTCCTAACCCCAGAAGGACGGCGCTTTTCGTGTAAATGTAAGTGTTCAGCGCCTTTACGTTGGCCAGCACTTCCAGAGTCTGCTCGTACCCGGAGCGCGCGTCCCGCGCGTAGCGGGTAAGACGCCGGACGGTCTCGATGTTCTGGCCGATGACCTGCGGCGCGGCGTCGACGACCTTGCCCAGCGCGCGGATGTCGCCGCGAAAGTCGGGAATCAGTGCTTCAATGACGAGTTCGGGGCAACGGCGTCGAGTCTCCCGGATCGTATCCGCGAAGACGCCGGCGCCGCCGTCTTCCAAATCGTCGCGGTCCACCGAAGTGATGACCACGTAGCGGAGATTCAGTCGGGCCAGGGCCTCGGCCACGCGTCCAGGTTCGCCTGCATCGACCGGAACACCGGTCTTGGCGGTCTTGACCGCGCAGAACCGGCACCCCCGGGTGCACACGTCGCCAAGGATCATGATGGTGGCGGTGCCGGATTGCCAGCACTCCGCGAGATTGGGGCAGCGGGCTTCCTCGCACACCGTATGCAGCTTCAACCCGCGGAAGTTGTCCTTGAGCCGGTTGTATTCGGCACCGGCGGGGAGCCGGACCTTGAGCCACGGGGGCTTGTGTGCCGGTTGCGGGCGTGCGTCCATCGCGTTTTCAGATTAACCGACGGCTCGGGAAAAGGCTATCGAGGTGCTCGCCGGGATGCTCGTAGCGGGACCCCGGGTCAGGCCCCCGGGATGCCGGAGGGCGGACCCAACGTCATCCCGGGGGCCTGACCCGGGGTCCGGACGGCGGATTCAACCTCATTCCAAGCTTGACCCGGAATCCAGGGCCGACCCTCCGTCATTTCGGTCCCGGATCAAGCTGCTTCGTGTGTGGGGTCCTGGGGTAAGCCCCGAGATGACGTTGGGTCCGCCCTCCGGCATCTCGGGGCTTACCCCAGGACCCCGATGCCACACACTCGGTCAGGGCTCGAAATAGCCACCAACGATCGCGTCGTGCCAGAGCCGGCACACCGGCGGTATGATGCCGCGCGGGAGGTCGTCGTAGGTGAGGCCCCAGGTGTGGATGCCGGCGCCCAGGGAGACGCACGAAACCTTCGGCGCGGGGTCCATCTTCGCGTACAAGGGCAGCGCATCGCAGCACCGTTGCAACGTCACGGTGTCGTCGTCCAGGCCGTGGAGTGAGAGCACCGATGGAACCGACTTGGCACCGGGACCGGAAAGCTCCCTGAGATATTGAAGATAATGGGCGATCAACTCCTGTTCGGCCGCCGCCCCCATCTTGAGCCGCCGGGCGGTGACCCGGGCGGCCTGCTCCAGCGCTCCGGCGCCGTTCTTGTGGACGAAATCCTCAGCCTTGAAGTTGGTGCGTTTCTTCCCCACCTCCCACTTCTCCATGGTGAGCTCCATCAGCATGGGCAGGCCGTAGCCCTTGTCCTTGAGCCCCTCGTAGAGGTAGCGGGCGGTGTCGCGCCAGGTGCGCAGCCGCAGGTGGTTGAAGGGGAACTCCCACCGGTCGCCGGTGGTGGCGGTGTAGATGTAGCCGAAGGTCGACGAGCCGTATCCCAGCACGCCCGCCACGTTGGCCACGCGCTGCGCGGTGATCATGGCGAACGGCCCGCCGGTGGAGTGGCCGTGGACGTAGAGGGCATACTCCGATTCCGGGAACTCGCGACGACAGCTTTCCTTCAGTGCTTCCTCGAAGGCCACGGGCCAGGCAGCCATGCGGTGGTAGAACTCGGTGCCCTCCCGGGCCACCAGCGAGATAACCGTGCCGTAGCTGGCGCGCCGGGCGTCGTCCCGGGCGACCTCGTACTGGTCACGGGAGATGCGGGTTTCCCGTGTCCACAGCGGTGTCCGGCCGGTTCCGTCGGGCTCCAGGGTGTCGCCCGGCCAGTCCCTCGACGGGTCCGGCAGGTAGAGGCGCCCGGGAAACGTCATCAGCGTGACCTTGAAGCCGAACTTCGCGGCCAGCATACGGGCCACCGGCTCCAGTGACTTGTAGTCGGAGGTGCCTCCGTGCAGCAGGAAGATGCCCGCGCGCCTCCCGTCCGAAACCTTCGGCACGCGGTCCGGGTCCTCCGGCTCGTAGGTCATGGTGCCGATGTCCCAGTCCATGTCCAGCGCCTGGATGCGGAAGATGTCCTCGCGGTTTCCCACCGGGATGTCGGGCAGGGCCAGGGTCTCCTCGGACAGCCTGACGACTTCGGGACGGTGGATCGTGTCGGGCGGCGACCAGGCGCCGGTTCGTTGGGTCATTCAAGAGCCTCCATGTTCTTCGTGCTCTCGCTCTCCGGTTTGCGGCCCGGTCCGTGCGCGCGCCGACCCGACAAGGGGTGGGGCCGACCCGCCCGCGCCCATTCGATACTGGACGCTGGTCGGCATGGACGCCCGTTCAGATACCGAGCAGCCCCTTCTGGCCGTAGTAGTAGAAGCCCGCCAGGGCCCCCGTCATGAGGGTGGCGATGGTGGCGCCCACCAGCGCACGGAGGCCCAGCGAGGAAAGGTCGCCGCGGCGCGCGGGCGCCAGCGCGCCGATGCCGCCGACGAAGACTCCCACCGACGCCACGTGGGCGAACCCGCACAGGGTGTACGAGAGGATCAGGATGCCGCGCGGTGAGATCGCGCCCTCGGCGCCGAGCCTCCCGAGCTCCTGGTAGGCCACCACCTCGGTGAGGATGGCCCGGCCCCCCAGGATACGACCGGCGGCGACCAGGTCGGTCTCGGGTAGGCCCAGCAACCACGCCAGCGGCGTGAACAGCCATCCCAGGATCCGGCGGAGGTCCACCGGGCCGGACAGCGCCTCGCTCAGCGGGGCGGTGAGCCAGGCGAGCCCGTAGTCGATGAGCGCCACGGCTCCCAGGATCGCAATGAGCAGCGTGGCGATGCCGGCGGCGAGCTTGAGTCCTTCCCAGGATCCGTCCATCAGCGCGGCCATGGTGTTGGGCTTGCGCTGGTCTTCCGCCATGGGCGGAACGGCTCCCAGCGTCTCCGGAGCTTCGGTCTCGGGCAGCATCAGCTTGGAAGCGAGGGCGGCGGCCGGAATCGACATGATGGATGCGGAAACGAGGTGTCCGGTAATGAGCGGAAAGCTGTCCTTGAGGAAGAGGACGTAGAGCGCCAGCGTGGTGGACGCGACCGTCGACATGCCGCAGGTGAGGAGCGTCAACAGCTCGGAGCGGGTCATGCGGTCGATGTAGGGCCGCACGGTCATGGCCGATTCCACGCCGATGAAAATGTTGGAAGACCCCGCCAGCGACTCGGCGCCCGAGAGAGCCATGGTCTTGTGGAACAGGACGGCGAAGAGCTTCACGATGGGCTGGAGTATCCGCAGGTGGTAGAGCGCCGCCATGAGCGACGCGAAAAATACCACCGCCGGCAATACCTGGGTGGCGAGCACGAAGCCCACCGACGGCGACCCTCCCGGAGTGGTCTCGCCCGGGTTGAGGGCCAAGGGACCGAACAGGAAACGGGCGCCTTCGTTTCCCGCCCTGAGGACGGCGATGACCGCGTCGTTGATCCAGATAAGGGCGGTCCGGGCCCAGGGAACCCAGAATACCAACGCGCCCAGGACCAGCATCAGGCCCCCGGCGGTGAGCACCGTGCGCCAGGGAACGGGACGCCTGAAACCGCCCACCGCCCAGGCCAGAAACGCCAGCGCGACGAGGCCCATGAGGGAGCCGAGGTTGAGCCAGCTCATGGTACGGTCCATAGCACGAGTCGCCGCCGGCGGGCCACTGCCCCGCGCCGGCGGCTTTCTTGACAACACCCATGGGTCAAGCTAATACCGGACAAAAGCCGACCTGGAGGTTACCCATGGCGAACAAGTACCAGATCATTGACGGCGACGGTCACGTGGTGGAGGACATGGAGGCCATCACCGGCCGTTTTCCCAAGGCGGTGCAGGAGCAGATGCGCTGGTCCAACCCGTTCCCGCCGCTGGATCACCTGCACTCCGCCAACGCCCACAAGCTCCCGGAGGGCTCGTTCCAGCAAGTGGGCTTCGACGGCTGGGTGGAGTTCCTGGAGGATGTCGGCATCGACCGGACGGTGCTCTATCCCACCGTGGGGCTGTCCTATGGCAAGGTGGTGAGCCAGGACTGGGCCATCGACCTGGCGCGCGCCTACAATGACTGGATCGCGGAGAACTACATTCACAAGAGCCCGAGGTTCCAGGCAACCGCGCTGATCCCGCTGCAGGAGCCGGACGAGGCGGTGAAGGAACTGCGCCGGGCGGTGGAGGACCTGGGCATGTGCGGCGCCATGCTGCCGTCCACCGGAATCCAGTTGCACCTGGGCCACAAATACTACTGGCCCATCTACGAGGAGGCCAACCGGCTGGGCTGCTGCCTGGGCATCCACGGCGGCGCGCACGAGAACCTGGGCATGGACGACCTCCATCCCTACGCCCCGGTGCACGCGCTGGGTCATCCCTTCGGGCAGATGATCTCCTTCGGCGGCATCGTCTTCAACGGCATCTTCGACAGGTACCCCAACGTGCGCATCGGTTTCCTGGAAGGGGGCGTTGCCTGGCTGCTGATGTGCCTGGAGCGCTTCGACCGCTCCTACGAGACCCACATCCAGCACGACCCCCGGAGCGAGTTCCTGCAGCTCAAGGGAGGCGAGAGCGTCAGCCAGTACTGCAGGCGGCACATCGAGGAGGGCCGGATCTTCGTGGGCTGCGAGGGTCACGAACCCGACCTGGCCCATGCCATCAGGAGCGTGGGCAACAAGCCGTGGGTCTACTCCTCGGACTTCCCCCACGAGGTCAACAACGAGTTCTGCAAGGAAGAGCTGGGCGAGGTCATGGAGAGCGAGGAGTTGAGCGAAGAAGACAAGACCGCGGTGCTGTCCCGCAACGCCGAGCGCTTTTACAACCTGCCCGCCGGGCTGTAACGTCCGCCTGTGCAAGGGAGCGGAGGGGATTCCGGGATCAGCGGTTCTCGAGAATCTTCTCCAACTCCTTCCGGTCCTTGTCCGTTATCCCGGTGTCGCCCTTGTCGCTCCGGGCGCTCCCTGCCGGCCGCTGCGAGAAGTCGATCCCCGCAAACCGGAAGGTAACGAGGTTCACGATCTCGTGCCGGTAAAGCCATCCCAGCATCACGGCTACCATTATGGCGGGAATAAGGAGCCACGTGCGGTGGCTGTTCCGGCTCTTCTTCCTACGGGGTCGTCGTCTCGCTGCCATTTCGAGAGAGAGGTAAAGTGGGGTTTCCTCCGGATCAGCGCTCGCTGATGTCGATCATCACCCCGTCCGGGTCCGCCAACTGGTATTCCCCGAACTTGCACTTGGCGAACAGCGCCAGCCGTGCCTCCGCCTCCGGTCCCGCGCCCACCGGTCCGGGGCTCAGGTAGGGATTGCGCTTCGACAGCTCTTCGAGTCGGTCCTTGACCGCCTGCACGCTCTCCACCTTGAAACCGATGTGCTCCAGCGCCGGACGCTCGATGCCGGTGCCGGCGTAGTCGGAGATCTTCCAGGGAGAGATGATCAGGGTGACCCGGCCGTCCGTTAGGTAGCAGTTGGGGTCGTCGGCGGGTTTCTCGGTCTCCAACAGGTCGAAGACGTCACGATAGAACTGAGCCACCCGCTCCGGCTCCACTGCGCGCAGCACGAAGTGATTGACGTAGCGCTCGGCTTCACGATCCCCGTCCACGTACACGTCGGTGCGGTTCTCCATGCCCTCCTGGGAAAGGTCGAACACGTTCCCCGCCGGATCGTGGGTGCTGAGGCCCGCGAACGGACGGTTGCTGGGGCGCTTCAGGATATGCACCTCGGGGTACTTCTCGCGCATGCGCGCGGCCACGGCCTCGACGTCGTCCACCTCGAAGCCGAAGTGGTCGAACCCGCCCTGGCGTCCGGGCCGGCGCGGGTTGATGTTGATGCCCACGTAGCCGTCGCTCACCACCGAGGCGCTCTCGATGCGGGCGTGCTCGGCGGTCTTCATGCCGAACACGGCCTGGTAGAACTTCTCCTCGATGGCGTAGTTCTCGCTTACGATGGCCAGATGCTTGATCTTGGTGGTCATGGCTGCTGCCTCCTTCCGTGAGGTGGTACGCTCAAGCGGTCCGGAGCACCACCTTGCCTCTGATATGAACTCGTGAATCCGTACCGCTTGCATGGAGCCAAATTACCCACCGGCGCGTTCCCTGACAACCGTCGAGGAATCACGAACGCGTTGCCTCCCAGTCGAACAGGCGCCGCAGGCGTCGCGCATTGCAGTTTATGACCTCCAGCAGGAGGCCGTCGGGAGCGGTGAAGAAGGTGGCGTAGTAGTCCGGGGAGTACTGGGTGTAGGCCTTCGGCTCGGTGGCCTCGATGCCCGCGGCCCGAAGCTCGCCGGCGGCCCGGTCAACAGCAGGCTCATCCACGACGCGGAAGCACAGGTGGGACGGGGATCCGGGTCCGGGGCCCGCTTCTTCCCGCAGCACCAGCCAGTATGTGAGTTGGCGGTTGTCGTAGCGCAGTCGCGGAGACGCCTTGTCGGAAACCGCGCCCTTGCGGAAGCCCAGCACGGGCATGACCTTGTCGTAGAAGGCTTCGGCCGCGGTGAGGTCCCGGACCGGAATGAACACGTGATCGATACCCATGACTTCAACGGGCATGCGGTCTCCCTTCCTGGTCGCGGCTCGCGCGCGGCGCGGGCGTTCAGTGTGCGCGGCAGGTCCAGTCCCGGGCGCCCCACAGGTCGGTGCCGCCGATGATGGCGTCGACGGCGTCCAGGCTCATGGCGTCCAGGGCCGACACCACGGGAGCGCCGGGGTAGTTGAGCACCTGGAGGTGTTCATAGGCGCCCACCACCCGCTCCGCGGCGGGCAACTCCAGGTTGAGGTCGCGGCTGCCGGTGCTCACCACCGCGTCGGCGGCGGTGTCGTAGAACAGAAGCGGCGAGTCCACGCCGTCCTTGCCGCCATACTCGTAAGTGACCAGGACGGTCTTGATTCCCTTCTCTTCGCACGCGTGCACGGTCAGCATCACCTCCAGGAAGGCGTTGCCCGAGCCGATCCAGGTGATCAGGGCAGCCTCCGCGCCCAGAGCCCGGGCCACCTGCGCCGCGTTGTGCGCCGCCACTTCCTTTTCCCGGAAGCTCTCGAAGCGAATGCGTTGCAGGATGACGCCGGCGAAATCGAGCCGGCGGCCATGCTCCCGGGACAGGCGCAGGGCCAGCGGCTGGTTCTGCCAGTCCCAGGTGGTGGGGGAGTAGGCGATGGTCTTCAGGGTGCTGCCGGTGACCGCGCCGTCCAGCAACTCGTTGGCGTGGGCCACCGTGCTGAGGGATTCGCGTACCGGCAGTCCGTAGTAGCCCAGTCCCGATGGCAGATGCTCGGACTCGGTGATGCAGCCGACGATGACAACGGCCCGCGGCAGCTTCGAGTTCCCGTGGGCGGCGCCGTGGGTTTCGACGTTGGCGGGCTCGGCGCCGACCGTGGTTTCAGCGAGCCGCTGGGCCACCCGGTACTCGGCGCCCTGTATCGCCTGGTGCGCTTCGGCCTCGATCAGGTCGGACGGGAGCCGGAAGGTCAGGACCAGGCCCGGGAACCGGCTGAAGCCCGTGAGCGCGGCGCCCGGCCCCCACATGTCGAGGATGGCGCTTCGCTGGGCCGTGGTGCCGGTGCGGACCGTCCCTTCGTATTCGGCCGTGGTGACGAGCGTCATCCCGCAGAGCCGGTGGGTGCGGCCGGCGCCGACGGGAACCACCGGGTTGGTGATGCCGGGGAATACCTGGCCTTCCCCGTCCACCTTGACCCTGGGCTCGACCACGTCCCGGATACCGGTTACCCGCGCCCGTTCGCCGGGCCGCACGATGTCGAGCCGGGCGCCGAGGATCCGGGGGTCGCGCGAAGCGATCTCCACCAGCTCGGCCTCATCCACCTCCAGCTTCCGGCCGGCGTATTGCAGCGTGCCGCCGAACTCGAGGTCGTCCACCGGGAATTCCGCCAGCTCCAGCGGCGTGGCGTGCCGGTCGCGGCTCATGATGCCGGGTCCGGTGTGAATATGGTGCTCTCGTCAACCTCTTCTTCGAGGGCCTCGAGGGCGGTTGCCACGATGGATTTGCGCAGCTTCTCGTCGACCTCCGGCGGCAGGCTCGGGTCGCCGCAGGGATGGGGGATCTTGACGCCCTTGACGATGCGGCTGGCGCCCACCTGCTCCGCCAGCGGGAACATGGCGCTGATCATCGACACGGGAACTCCGGCACGGTCCAGTTCTTTGCTGATCACAGCTCCGCTGCGACTGCAGGTCCCTCACGTGCTCACCAACAGCGCGGCGTCCACGCTGTTGGCCTTGAGCTCCGCGGCGATCTCCTGGCCCACCCGCTGCATGGCGGAGGGCGAGCCCTGGTTGCCCGGTATGACGTAGTAGGCCGGGTAGAGGTCCTCGTACTTTCCCTCTTGCTGAAGCTCCCGCAAGGCATCGAGGGGGACGCCGTAAAGCGGGTTGGCGTTCATGTTGGCGACGTTGTAGCCGCCGTGCACCGCCTCCCACATGCCCGGCTCCATGGTCTTGAGCTCCGCCACCGGGTACTTGCGCCAGAACGTGTTGCGGAAGGTCTTGAAGCCGTCCGGGTTGCCCCAGGGCACCACCCCGCTGGTGGTGACCAGCGCGATCTTGGCCTTGCCGACCTGCTTTACCGCGGCGGCGGGGGCCACCCGGTCCCAGGTCTGCATGGGGACCTCGGTGGCGAAGGGTTTGCCCTCCAGCTTGTCGAACAGCATGTCGAGGGCGCGGTCCGCTCCGGTGCGGCCGCTCCTTTCCTGAATGCGGATGCCCCGCGGCAGATAGCCCTCGTCCTCGGCGGCGGCCACCGGTTCGCCTTCGAGCCGTCTGAGAACGAACCGGGCGAGATCGTCCAGGGCCTTGCCCATGCCCGCGGCGGTTTCCGTGGTGGGGAAGAGGAACAGCCGCGGGTCGTGGTATTCGCGGTAACCGCCCACCGCCGGGTTGTCCTCGTGCATGGCGGTGACGCACACGCGGTCCAGCTCGGTGGCGATCATGTGGCCGATCTCGACGCAGGCGAGGCCGTAGCGCCCGGCATTGAACGCCGGCCCCAGCACGACCACGTCCGCCTCGGCGGCCGCGATCTCCCGCAAGAGCGCCGCGCGCGCCTCCTCCGGCCGTTCATGGAAGTGGTTGTCGCCGAAGTAGATGGTGGGAGCCACCTCCGCCTCGCCTTGCAGCGCCCGCTGCAGGCCCCGTGACGGTCCCGCCAGACCATCGAGTGTTCCGGGAACGGTATCGGCCTTTTCCTCGCCGCCGATGCCGGCGAAGAACTGGTTGACGACGTGTGCCACGCGTTTCATGGTGCTGCCTCCCTTGAACCCCCTCACGCCCCGCGAGGGTTGGTTTGAGGACGTCGGAGTGATCGCCCGACTAATAGACCAAAGCCGCGGCTCCGTGCAAGGAAGTCCCGCGGCGAAGGACGGGGCTGCATTCGAATTTCGTGGCCACCGCTTCCTTGGGATCGAGAAGTGCAACGTGGCTAGAGGATGAACAGGGCGTTGACAGCTTGGGCTGAGTATAGGATGAACATCCGGGAGGCAGCTATTGTCGCGGTGATTCGAGGTGGGTAAAAGGAGCATCCCATGAGACTCGAAAGACTACTCTGTATCCTGGGTCTGATCTTCCTTGTTTCCGGTTGTGGCGCTATCGAGAAATTGATTGACGAGCTTGAGGATGATGGAGCATCCGTAAACCCGCGTTGGTTTACGAATGACACCAGGGCGGCATCGCTTGCAAACGGTACCGAGCTCACTGCCGGTTCCGAGGCGTTGATTGCCGACTACAACGCGATCGTGGCCCGTTCAACTTCCATGATGGCGAGTTACGTCGTCAGCACGGACTGGGAAGACACGACCGATTGGTACCGCACATATTGCCGTGACCTCGATTGCACCGACGGTTATACGAAGGGTCTTCTCGTTCCGGACCCGGAGAATGCCGACTCCTTTCGCTTTGATGCCGTCATGACCCGGAATGGTGTGGACTTGGCGAAATCCGTTGAAAGGACCGCGTTCGTACGCGCCGGGGAATCCGGCGAAGATCGGACGCTGGGCTACAACGGTTTGATGACCCACGGTTTTTTCGGTGCCTACGCATACATCGAGGACTACGACGGGTATCGGAACACCGTGTCCGGTTACAGCTTGGCCGCCGGCGACATGACCGGAACCAATCCCGCTCCCGGGCCATTTACCTGGCGAGGCGTGATGGTGGGTGGAAACGTCGACTTTGATGACGGGGCCAATCTCGCCCACTTCCTTCAGGGAGACGCGGAGATAACGCTGAGCGACTTGAACGGGATGTCTCTGGGCGTCAGCTTCACCAACATCCGGGACCTGCACAACGGCCGGCTTCACGATGACATGGCGTGGTCGGGGCTCCGGCTGGAACGTGGTGCGTTTGCAGAGGAAGGCCTCCTGGGAAGAATAAGGGGCGGGTTCGCCGGACCTAATCATGAAGAAGTCGTCGGCGTCTTTCAGCGTGACAACATCCTTGGCGCGTTCGGCGGCGAACTCGGAGAAATGGGGCCAGAGGGCGTGTTCACGGGCGTTCTGTCGGACAGTCGGGTGTTGTTCGAAGACGCCGCGAAGCGCGTTGCGGCGTCGCTCCCCAGGTTCGGCGGCGTTACCCAGTCGAGTAACCGGAATGCAGCCGGCCTCACAACGGACGATGTCGACACAACGTTCGATGGTCGAAGGTTTACGCTGACGGTACTTCGAGAGGATGGCGGTAACCTGACGTTCGATACGAGCAGCCTTACACCGTCGAGGCAAAAACTACTGCTAAGGGAAACAGACGACAGCGTGTCTGCCGCATTGCTTACTGTCGATTGGTACCATCCTGACGGATCGAATTATCTGGCAGGAGGTGTCTGGATGCACCTGACCGGCGGCATCCGGGGAAACCGACGATTTGCGGATGCGGAGATGGGAACCTTCGTCGACGGGCCGGCACTTGATGACGCGCCTCGTGCGACATTTCCTGCACTCGGAACCGCTCGGTATCATGGATTCGCCGACGGGTTTTACGCGATCAACTACGGACACGATTTTGAGGACATACCTTACGGTAGCTTTGGGGCAGGGCGGTTTTCCGGAGAGGTCGAGCTCACCGCGCGGTTTAGCTCCGACGGCAACACGGTCGAGGGTTGCCTCGGTTGCGCGGGGGAGACCTTGTTGAACGGCGTATTCACAGATGGCCTTACGAATGAAGAGATGGATGTCATAGACGAGCCGGCTCCGATTCGACTCCGGGTTGGCCCCGAACCCATTGACGAATTCGGCCAGTTTCGTGGTAGGAGCATCTTCGTTGAAGGCGGCTCTGCGACCGTCACCTCAACGGGTACGTGGGGTGGAAAGTTCTCCGGGAATGAATCCATAGTCGCCGCGCCGCTGCGCGTGGCGGGTACATTCGGAGGGTGGGGTACGCTCGCCCGAGGAACTCAGGCTGCATTGGTGGGTAGCTACGAAGCCATGGGGCCATGGGTACATTCTCGCGTCGGGGGTAGTGTGGACACGGGAGACGGGAGCATTGGAGATGGAGATGTCGTCTACGGTGTGGGCACGAGAAACGGCGTGGCGGGACCGTGGTTTTTCGGTCCGGCACCGCAGACGAGTCTCGTCGGGAACACGGATATTTCCGGAAGCGTGAAGTGGTCGGGCCGCCTGTCGGGTCTGGCACAAACGGGAGAGGCTGTTGGCGGGGTGGCAGAACTCACAATTGAAATGGCAACGCTTGCCGGCGGGTTAAACTTCACGTCCATGGAGTCTTGGCCGGTGGGGCAGCCGGAAGGTGCAGCGGGCACCGGTACTCTCTGGGAGGACGGTGATTTGCACTACCTGGTACAGGCACACGGTAATGAATTCATGCGTACGGGTGGCGACCCCGGTGATGTGTCGGGCGCTTTCTTCGGCAACTCCCACCAAGCCATGGGTGGCGTCGTCGAGCGCGCTGATCTCACGGGTAGTTTCGCAGGCAAGCGATAGGCGTCTAGTCCGCCGGAGGTGGCTCACCATGGAGATGACCACACGGCAAGAGAACGCGATTCTCACCCAGACAGGGCGCGGCACGCCCATGGGGGAGTTGCTTCGGCGTTACTGGTGGCCGGTCGGGATCTCGGCGCATCTCAAGGACAGGCCGACGTTCATCCGCGTCATGGGCGAGGACCTGGTGCTGTTCCGGGACGGCAAGGGCAGAGCCGGGGTGCTGGGGGCCTACTGTGCGCACCGGCGCGCGAACCTGTGCCTGGGCGACGTCGAGACGGGCGGCCTGCGCTGCCGCTACCACGGCTGGCTCTACGATATCGAGGGCCGACTTCTGCAGATCCCCGGCGAGCCGCCGGAAAGCAATCTCAAGGACGGCATCCGCCAGCTCGCCTATCCTGTGGAGGAGCTGGGCGGGCTGGTGTTCGCCTATCTCGGGCCGGAGCCGGCCCCGCTGCTGCCCCGGTACGACTTCCTCGTGGGCGACGGCGAGACCTATGTCACGGTGCAGGGCCTCCAGGACTGCAACTGGCTCCAGTGCGTGGAGAACGGCCTCGACCCGGTGCACCCGAGCTTCACCCACGGCGGCGCCTGGCCGGACATCCGCAGCACCGAGCCCGACCTGGGATTCGAGGAGACGGAGTGGGGGCTCGTCTACAAGGCCTACCGGAAGTCGGACAAGCCCGGAGAGTTCAACTACCGCGAGCACCACCTGCTGATGCCGGGCATAAGCTGCGGCGGCAGCGGCGGCCGCTATCTCTCGGGCCCGTCCGGCGGCACGCCGGTGTCGGCGGCGCGCTGGAGCGTACCCATCGACGACACCCACACGCTGCTCATGCGGGTGCGGTTCAAGCCCGCGGACAATCCCGGCAAGTACGAGGGCGACCCGTTCAGCAAGCGCTGGAAGCCCCCCAAGGACTTCATCGAGCCCTACAAGGAGTACCGGGATTCGGACAATCCGGTGCTGGGCTACGACATCCCGCCGCTCCACTTCATCGAGGACGGCATGGTGGTGGACAGCCTGGGCCCAAGGGTGGACCGGGAGATGGAAAACCTTTCGTCCACCATCGACGACGGCATCATCCGCCTGCGCAGCATGTATCTCAGGGAGATGGATAACGTCAGGCTGGGGCGCGACCCCAAGAACGTCATGCGCGATCCCGGGAAGAACCGGACGGTGGTCGTAACGGCCTACGAGCGATGGGTCTCCGAGGCGGAGCGCGAGGAGCTCGAAGGCTCGGGTTCATCCGGAAGGGGGTAGGGGACATGGCTGTCCACCACGTCAACGAAAACGGCGCCGAGATGGTCACCACCGCGCGCGGCCGGACGAAATACCTCTACCGCGACGAGAAGGGCGGGGGGCCGTCGATCATGATCCGCCACTGGGGTCCCGACACCGACATTCCCGTGCACAGCCATCCGTTCAACGAGATGTTCTACGTGCTGGAAGGGGAGGTGGAGATCGGCGACACCCTTTACACCGCGGGGTCCTGCGTGTTCATCGAGGGCGGCACGCCCTACGGTCCCACGCGCGCGCCCAAGGGGGTGAAGGTGCTGAGATACGCCGAAGCGTACCAGAAGTAGCGGTGGTGCGAATGAACCGGCAGGACACGGAAAAGGGGGAACGACGATGAAGACACACAGACTGTGTGCGTTCGCGATGGTCGGGCTCTTTCTCTTGGTGGCGGGCGCGGCGTCCGGGGCCAACGTGTACGAGCAGCTCGTCGCCGCCTCCAAGGCCGAGATGGCCAAGACCGGCGGCAAGCTCAGGATGTCCCTGGACTGGCCCAAGCGGGACACCAAGAACGTGCTTCCCGCCTTCAGCAAGGCCTACCCGTTCGTCAAGGAGATCTCCTACAAGCGCGAGCGGGGCATCGGGCCCTTCGGCCAGTTCCTCATCCAGTACAAGCAGGGCAAGAACCCGCCGTACGACATCATGCACATCGCCAGCGAGTTCCAGGCCCAGTACCTGAAGGAGGGTGCGTTCGTAAAGCCTCCCTTCAGCTATGCGGAGCTCGCCAAGCACGTCCCCGAGGGTTGGCCCAAGCTGGATTCCAGGGGCATGGACCCCGACGGGAACTTCCTGTCCACCACCGGCAACGTCAGGGGCAACGCCTACAACCCCACGCTGGTGCCCAAGGGGAAGGAGCCCACGAGCTGGGACGCCTGTCTCGACCCCATGTGGAAGGGGAAGTTCATGGTCGACACCCGCAACAAGCTCCAGGCGCTGCAGCATGATTCCGAGACGCGGGAGACCCATCTCAAGTGGCTCAAGGGAATCATCGCCAACGGCGCCGTGCTGACACGGGGGCAGGGGACGATCCTGCGCAAGATCGCTTCCGGCGAGTTTCCGTTGGGGTGCGGCATCAACTACCACACCGCCAACCGCATGATCGACAGCGGCGTGAAGAACCTCGTGTACACCCAGCCGGGCCCGGTTCCGCTCGAGATCGGCACCCGGGTCTACGTGGCCAAGTGGTCCGAGACCCCGGCCACGACCCAGCTCTGGGCGGTGTGGATCTCCACCGGCGGGCAGGACGTGCTGGAGAAGTGGGCCTACCGCGGCTTCCCGTGGGATCCCAAGTCCAAGAAGTATCCCCTGGCCAAGGGCAAGCACGTCGCCATCTGCGGCGCGGATTGCGCGCGCAAGTGGGACAACTACAACCGCGAGTACCAGGAGATGCTGGGACTGCCGGCGGCCAAGAAAAAGAAATAACGGCCGACACGCCTCGCCGCGCGCGCCGGGAACTTGGGTTGGGTGGGCCTTGTAGGGGCGACCGGCGGTCGCCCCTACGCTCGCGGCGGTTCGATGATTCGGACGGGCTGCCAGCCAACTAATCCGGCTGCGACAGGAAGTCGCCGACGAGCCGGTTGAAGCGCTCCGCCTGGTCCCAGAAGGCCCAGTGGCCGCAGTGGTTGAAGACGTGGAATTCGGCGTCCGGAAGCGCTTCGAACAGGAGCAACCCCCGTTCCAGCGCCACGCCGCGGTCGTTCCGTCCCCAGATCAGGAGCGTTCTGTTCCGGAGTTCCGACAGGCGTTTCCCCACGGGCTTCCACGGAGGCGCCTCCCACCGCTTCAGGATGGCGTCGAAACGGGAGCCCGTGCTCATTTCATAGCGTTCCGCCACCAGCTCCTCGGTAACCAGCTCGCTCCTGAACAGTGTTTTCAGCGTCACCGCCCGCATGTTCTCGAGCGAAGGGGTGTACGCCCGCAAGTCCTGGTTGTGCTTCTTGCCCTGGGCCACCGCCGCGGCCGATCCCGGCGGCGACAACGTGCCGCTGGAGATGAGGACCAGACGCTGCGCGCGCGAGTCCTCCAGCGCGATCCTCGCGGCGATGTAGGCGCCCATGGAATTGCCGAGGAGATGGAAGCGTTCCAGCCCCAGCGCGTCGATGAACTTGCGCGCGTGGGTCACCCGGTAGTCCATGGAGTAGTCGGCGGGGTTGTCGGTGTTTCCGAACCCGGCCTGGTCGAACGCGTACAGGCACAGGCCCGAGGCGGCCAGCGGCTCCAGGTTCAACTTCCAGGCGACGAGGGCGCAAACCCCGGGCGCTCCCCCATGGATCATCACCACCGGGTGGCCGCTCCCCGCGGTCAGGTAGAATGTCCTGAGCCCGTCGACGTCCAGGTATCGGTGTTCGATGGCCATGACAGCTCCTCCCATTGTTCGCCCGCTTGTCCCTTGAACGGTGTTCTCCGGTCGTAGTAGAAGCCCGGCGTGATCCATACAACATCAGGCAGACCTTCGACAATCGAGATGGCGTCCTTCGACTTCGCTTCGCTACGCTCAGGACGAACGGAAAATGGTCCTGGCACCGTTCATCCTGAGCATAGTGAGGCGTAGCCGAACGGAGTCGAAGGACGCCGGACTGAAGGATGACGGCGGCACCCTCTAGACCCTCCGTTTCCGGCGGCGCACCGGGCTGGCTCGGGTGGGTGCGGGAACACTCCGTGGCGGTGCTGAGTGTCTTGCTCACGGTCTGGCTGGTCATCGTCCCCCTTGCCACCCTGATCATCTTCAGCTTTCGCCTGGGCAATCCGTGGGATCCGGGCGGCTTCACGCTCGATCACTACGCCAGCGCCTATTCCGATCCGCAGACCTACTCCATGTTCTTCAACACGGCACTGCTGGCGGTATTCAGCACGGCCATCTCCGTGGGGCTGGCGACCTTCTTCGCCTTTCTCACCGAACGTACCGACATGCCGTTCCGCAACGTCGCCTGGGGCCTGATCCTGGTGCCCATGGCGATGCCGGGGCTCCTGTTCGCGGTGTCCTGGACCTTCCTCCTCTCTCCGCAGATCGGGCTCTTCAACGTGTGGATGCGCGGTGTGGCGGGATGGTTCGGCGTGGAGGCGGCCAGCGGGCCGCTGAACATCTACAGCCTGTGGGGCATGGTCCTGTTGGAGGGTCTGCGCGGCGTCACCACCACGTTCCTGATCATGGTGGGGGCCTTCAGGGCCATGGATCCGAGCCTGGAGGAGGCCGCCCGGGTCGCCGGCGCTTCCGGCCGCCGGACCTTCTTCGGCATCTTTCTTCCGCTTCTGACCCCGGCCATCCTGGGCGCCACCATGTACAGCTTCATGACCCACCTGGAGTCGCTGGAGGTTCCACTGGTCATCGGGCTACCGGCGCGGATTCACGTGTTCCCCACCTATATCTTCTACACCACGCAGCGGTACACGCCCCCGGAATACGGGCTGTCCGCCGCCCTCGGGGCCAGCTTCCTGCTGGTGAGCATCTTTCTGGTCTACGCGTACCGCTACGCCATGAGACAGGAGGGGCGGTTCGCCACCATCACCGGCAAGGGCTACCGGCCGCGGCTCATGGCGCTGGGCAAGTGGCGCTACGTCGCTTTTGCCGTCTTCTTCCTGTACTTCGCCCTGACGATTCTCGCGCCCAGCTTCGTTCTCCTCTGGAGCTCCCTGCTCCCGGTCTACATCACCCCTTCATGGGAGCTGTTGTCCGACCTGAACCTGGAGCATTACCGGGAGATCTTCTCCGACGGCGACGTCTGGGACGCGACGTTCAACACCATCGTAGTGGCCCTGGGCGCCGGCACTCTGACCATGCTCCTTTCCCTCGTCGTCGCCTGGGTCATCATCCGCAAGCGGTTCAGGGGAAGGACGGTCCTCGACGCCGTCACGTTCCTTCCCCACGCGCTCCCAGGCGTGATCATCGCCATCGCGTTCATGTTCCTCTACCTCCAGCCGCCGTTCAACGGGCTGCACCTCTACGGCACGGTCTGGATCATCGTGCTCGGGCTTACCGTCAGCTACATCGCGTTCGGCAGCCGCACCATGACCGCGGCGTTGACCCAGGTCCACGTCGAGTTGGAGGAGGCCAGCCACGTGTCCGGCGCCAGGTGGCTCACGCTCATGCGACGGATCGTGCTGCCGCTGGTGCTTCCGGCATTCATCGGCGGCTGGATATGGGTGGCCTCGCATTCCCTCCGCAACTTCTCCGTGCCGCTGATTCTGGCCACCCGCGAGAACTGGACGTTGTCCGTGATCATGTGGCGCTCCTGGGAAGACGGCTATTCAGGACAGACATCGGCCCTGGGGGTGCTGCTCATCGTCGCCCTGGCGATTCTGACCGTGGGCGGCCGCTGGCTGGTGGCGCGCATGAGCCGGCGGCAGGAGTCGTGAGCGCGGTTTGCGAGTGCTGACCTGGTTGACGGTCCGTTGGCGCTAAGTTATGGAAAACTACTTGCGCCGGGATGGTGGAATAGGTAGACACACGGGACTTAAAATCCCGCGGGCCTCGGCCTGTGCCGGTTCAAGTCCGGCTCCCGGCACCAGCCCTGAGTGACCGCGGGGGCCCTCGCCCCGACCCCCTCCCAGACGGAGACAGAAGGAACGGCTACTACCCCTGCTCGTAAAGGACCTCGCCGGTGGCACCGGTATCGTAGCCGCCGAGAGACTGCATCGCGAGCTTGAATTCCTCCGAGCGGAGGACCTCCAGCAGCGTGGCGCCGGTGGGCGACTCGTAGAACGACCGCAAGAGCAGCAGGTCGTATTGCTCGTCGCCCACCGGGATGAAGTCCAGGTCCAGGGCATCCGCCGCGGAGCGGATTCCGAGGCCGGTATCCGCCAGTCCGCTGGCCACCGCCACGGCAACCGCCATGTGGGTGAACTCCTCGTGGTCGTAACCCTGTATTGCGCTTGGGTCGATGCCGAGGCGCCCGAGCCGGTAGTCCAGCAGCACCCGGGTGCCGGAACCGGCCTGGCGGTTGACGAACCGGAGGCCCCGCCGCCCCAGGTCGGCGATCTCCGCCAGCCCTCCGGGGTTGCCGCGGGGCACCACCAGGCCCTGGCTCCGCCGGACGCAGTGCACCAGCACCACCGGCAGGTCCGGGAGCACGCGCTCGACGTCGGGGATGTTGTAGGCGCCGGTGGCGGGGTCGAGCAGGTGGGTTCCGGCCATGTGGGTCTCGCCGCGGCGGATCGAGTGCAGGCCACCCAGGCTGCCGACGTTGGCGGTGGCGACCTTGAGTCGCGCGTCCCGGCGCTTGAGCTGGTCCTCCAGCACGCTGATGGAGAGGTCGTGGCTGCCGGTGCAGAGCACCGTGTGCTCGATCTCTTCGGGTGAGCGCAGGAGCTCGACGTCGACCTCCTCGCCGGCGTTGATCCCTTCCACCATCCCTGGAATGCGCAGGAACCCGTCGGCGCGCACCATGGTGCTTATGACTCCGGCCCCGCGCGCCAGCGGCACCGCCATGAGCCGGTCTTCGACCCTGCCCAGCGTGACCCGGACGAACTCCTCCAGGCCGAGCCGGGACGGGATCTTGCGGGGCGCCACGGCCCGGATCCTGGCGGCGGGGGCAATGCCCGCGCCCAGCATCCCCTGCAGCGCCGGCTGAAGGATCTCTCTCGCGATGACGATGGCGGACACCGGGTAGCCGGGAACGCCGATGACCGGCTTGCCGTCCACCACCCCCAGCACCGCCGGCTTCCCGGGCATGACCTCGATGCCGTGTACGAGAAGCTCGCCCTCGCCGTCGATCACCTCCGCGGTGAAGTCGTGTTCGCCCGCCGATGAACCGGCGATGAGGGCGACCAGGTGATGCTCCCGCAGCGCGTCCCGAAGCGCCCGAGCGAGGAGCGCCGGGTCGTCGGGGACGGCGGGGAGTATCGCCGGGGCGCCGCCGGACTCGGTGATCATGGCGGCGAGGACGGTGGAGTTGAAGTCGATGATCTGGCCGGGCCGGGCCGTCTCGCCCGGGGAGGTGATCTCGTCCCCGGTGGGGATGACGGCAACCCGTGGCCGCGCCTTCACTCTCACGGTCGTGTGTCCCGCCGCCAGGATGGCGCCGAGGTCATAGGGCCTCAAACGGTGGTTGCGCGGCAGGAGCAGCTCGGTGGCGACCACGTCCTCGCCGACCAGGCGCACGTTCTGCCAGGGCGTGGCGGCTTCGTCGACGGACACGGCGCCGCCGTCGATCTCGCGCACCTTCTCGATCATGATCACGGCGTTGGCCCAGGAGGGCAGCGCCTGACCGGTGTCGAGGTAGGCGAAGCGGCCGGCGGGGTCCGCTTCGTCCATCAGCGGCGTCAGTCTCCGGGGTGTAAACTCGGTGGCTCCGAAGGTGTCCTCCGCGCGCACGCAGATCCCGTCCATGGCCGACCCGTGGTAGTGGGGCGAGGAGATCTTCGCGAATACCGGGTCCGAGGTGATCCGATCGAGCGCTTGGCCCACCGCCAGGTCCTCGTCTTCCAGGCCCGCTTCATCGACTCGGCCGAGGAACCGCTCACGGGCCTCCTCCAGCGGAGTCTTTCTGAGGTATCGCTTTCGCGCCATGCGACTTGCGTGTTCCGAGAACGGGGGCTTCGAACCCTGTCCGGTCCGGTTTGCCGTCCAGCCTATCAGAATAGCAGCACTTCCACCTCTTGCCCCTGCTCCAGCCCTTCCCGGTTGAGGTCGATGCGGATCATGCCGTCGGCCTTGACCAGGGTGAAGATGGCGCCGGACTTGTGGGGCAGGGGCGACGCGTACAGCGTGCCGCCGCTCTCTGCCAGCGTGACGCGCACGTAGTCCTCGCGGCCGGCCTGCGAGGAGATGTTGGTGCCGAGCACGGCGCGGACGCTCCTTCGCGGAAGCGCCGTGGCGGGGAGGTCCTCGCCCCCCAGCACGCGGATCAGCGGCGCCGCGAAGAGGTCGAAGATCACCAGGGCCGAGACCGGATATCCCGGCAGCCCCAGCACCGGCTTTCCCCCGGCGCGGGCGTAGATGGTGGGCTTGCCCGGACTGATGGATATCCCGTGAAAGAGGACCGCGGCCTCGGGCAACGACCGGATCACCTCCACCGCCATGTCCCGCGTACCCATGGAGCTGCCGCCGGACAGGAGCACCAGGTCGCCCCAATCCAGGCCCTTGGTCAGCGCGCGTCGCAGGTCGTCCGCGTTGTCCGCTACCACGCCCAGGTCGTTCAGCTCCGCACCGCATTCCGCGATGAGGCCGGCCAGCGAATGCTGGTTGATGTTCCGCACCTGGCCGGGGCGCGGCTGCCGATCCACCGGGACGATCTCGTCGCCGGTGGAGACGAGGGTCACGCGCGGCTTGCGGTAGACCGGCACCGAAGCCATGCCGATACCGGTGAGCGCGCCCAGGTCATGGGCCCGCAGCCGCCGCCCGCGGGGGAACACCGGGTCGCCGGCGCGGATGTCGTCGCCGGCGCGGATGACGTTGCGCCAGGGCGAGGCGCTCCGGTGGATCTCCACCGTGCCGTCTCCTGCTTCCTCGGTGTGTTCCACCATCACCACCGCGTCGCTCCCCGGCGGCAGCATGCCGCCGGTGGAAATGCGCATGGCCTCCCCGGGCCGCAGTCGACGGGCGACCTCCCGGCCCATCTCCACGGTTCCGGCGAGTTTCAGGTAGGCTGGCAGCGAAGAACTGGCTCCGAAGGTATCCCGGGCGAGAACCGCGTAGCCGTCCATCCCGGCCCGGTCGAAATGGGGGAGGTCGACCCGGGAACGCAGGTCCTCGGCCAGGACCCGGCCCCGGGCGGCGACCGTATCGACGACCTCCGGGTCCACCGGAGGCTCCTGGCGGAGGAGCTTCAGCGCCTCCGCCGGCGTCACGACCTTGAAGAAGGCCTTGGGGGTGGCGGTGGTGCTCATGCCGGTACGTTGGCGGGGTGCTGACCCCTGGGCGGCGCCTCAGCGCTGCGTCAGCGGCACGTTGCCGAACTTCTCGCGGATCTCTTCGGCGATGTGCTCCAGCGCCTCGTCGCGCTTGTCGTAGAGCCGTTTCAACTTCCGGGGCGGGTTCTTGCCGACGGCGTAGGCGGTCATCAGCGGCACCGCGATGGTGCTGTCCACGTAGCAGACCACGGAGTCGGGCAGTTGATCGGGATCCACCTTGCCCCAGCTCACGGCCTCGGCGGGGGTGGCGCCGGAAAGGCCGCCGGTGTCCACGCGCGCGTCGGTGATCTGGATGAAATAGTCGAATCCTTTTTCCTCGAGCCCGAGCACCTCCTGGATATGAGGCTCGGTCTGGAGCAGGAAGTTCTTGGGCGAGCCGCCGCCGAGGATCACCGCGGCGCTTCGGCCGCCGGCGCGCTTGGCCTCCAGCACCAGGGCGGCGGATTCGTTGACGTCGCGCGACACGTCGAAGCGAAGGGCGTTGCCCTTGAGCGCCAGGGCCGCCACGTTCATGCCGATGGAGCTGTCGCCGGGCGAGGAGGTGTACACCGGGACGCCGCTGCGGTACGCGGCCGCCAGAAGCGAGCGCCTGTCGAGGCCCAGGATCTTCTCCCTTTCGTCGAGGTAGCGGCCAACCCGGTAGTGCACCTCCGCCGTCCCCATTTCCTTCTGGAACTCGGGGGCCTTCAGGACCTCGCGGAAGAAGTCGTCGGTGGAGATGAGCACGTCGTAGTCGAAGAAGATGTCGTAGATGCGCACCACGCCCTGCTCCCGCAGGTCGACGTCGTCGGCGTCGAAGGTGCCCCGATGCATGGTGAGGCCGATGGCGAAGTGGGTGTCATGATAGAGGTTGGCGCCGGTGCTGACGATCCAGTCCACGAAGCCGTTCTCGATGAGCGGGATGAACGCGGTCATGCCGAGCCCCGCCGGAGTGAGCGCCCCGGTGATGCTCAGCCCCACGGTGACGTCGTCCCCGAGGATTTTCTCGCTGAACAACTGGCAGGCCTCGCGGAGCCGCCCGCTGTTGTAGGAGACGAAGTTGTCGTCGATGAGGTCCATGATGGTGGTGCCGGCATCGATGGGCCTGGGATCGATCTTCCTGCCGGAGAGGAGTGACGGCTTGCTCATGGTCGCGTGGGTGAGGACGGTGGCGGACCCGGGATGCTCCGGGCGGTCAGAGTCCCGCGCTCCGGGCCGCCTGGAGTTTCTTCTGCCGGACTTGCAGATAGGCGTTCCGCACCGCCCCGTAGGGATCGATGCTGAGCTTCAGCGCATCGAATGTCTTGATGTTCAGGGCGCGGTTGTTGACGACGTCGGCCGCCGTGACGGCCAGGGGTACGTAGTAGGGCGTGAAGTACCGCAAGGGGTTCAGGAACGAATCCGCCACCGTGCCGAGTCCGTCCCTCACGGTGGTGGGCGGCAGCAGCGGCAGCACCAGGTAGGCGCCGTGGCTGATCCCGTAGACCCCCAACGTGATGCCCATGTCCTGGTCGCTGGGCTCCAGTCCGAGCTTCGCGGCCATGTCGAAGATCCCGGCGATGCCTACGGTGCTGTTGATGAGGAAACGGGCCACTTCGCGGCTGGCCGATATGGGCCTGGCCTGAAGCAGGTTGTTGACCGTTTTCCTGACCACGTCGAGATTGTTGACGGCATTCCGTATGCCGTCCTGCGCCGACAGGGGGACGGCCGAGGCATAGGTCTTGGCCACGGGCTCCAGCACAAAGTGGTCGAACGCGGAGTTGAACGCGAAGATGTCGTCGTTGATGCGCTCCAACGGGTCGTAGTGCTGGTCCCGTGTGCTCAACTCTTGGGAAGTGTGCGCGTTGTCGCCCGGTCCGACCTCGGCAGCGCCGGTCTTGTCCTGGGAATGGACGGACGGGGGCAGGCTCAGGTGGAGCAGCAGGACGAGGAGCGGCAGCCGCAGGGTTTTCATGTTCCGTACCAAGCTGTCGAGTTCCGCCGGGATACCACCACAGTCCTTTGAAATCAAGGGTTTGAAAACCCTCCGTCGATGGGATACCTTGAGCGTTGCGTACTGTCGCAACGCGCCGGGGAGAGGGTATCCGTGGAAAAGCCCAACGTGGTCCTGGGAGTGACCGGGGGAATCGCCTGCTACAAGGCCCTGGAGCTGGTGCGGCTCCTGGTGCAGGATTCGTGCAGCGTCCGGGTGGTAATGACCCGGGAAGCCACCGAGTTCGTCGCTCCGCTGAGCTTTCAGACCCTCTCGGGTGCGCCGGTCGGCACCGACCTGTTCAGCCTGACCCAGGAATCCGAAATCGGTCACATCAATCTCGCGGACGGCGCCGACGTCCTGGTGATCGCGCCGGCCACGGCCAACGTCATCGCCAAGCTGGCGGCCGGTATCGCCGACGACCTTCTCACCACCGTGGTGCTGGCCACGCAGGCGCCGTTGCTGGTGGTGCCCTCCATGAACGTGCACATGCTGGCGCACCCCATGGTGCAGGGGAACCTCGCGAAGCTGCGAAGCGCCGGCTGTCATGTCATGGAAGCGGCCGCCGGCTACTTGGCCTGCGGCTACGAAGGGAAGGGACGGCTCCCGGAACCGCCGGCCATCGTCGAGGAAATACGCCGCCTGCTCAGGCCCAAGGACCTGGGCGGCGAGAAGATCGTCGTCACCGCCGGCCCCAGCCGGGAACCCCTGGACCCGGTGCGTTTCATCTCCAACCGGTCATCCGGGAAGATGGGTTACGCCCTGGCGAGGGCCGCCGCCCGGCGCGGCGCCCAGGTCACCCTGGTGAGCGGCCCGACCGCCCTGGCCGCGCCCGAAGGCGTTACCACGGTTCCGGTGGTCACGGCCGAGGAGATGCGGGCGGCGGTGCTGGCGGAGTTCGATTCGGCCACGGCGGTGTTCATGGCCGCCGCGGTGGCGGATTACCGGCCACGTTCCGCCTCCGGCCAGAAGATGAAGCGAAGCGACGACAACCTCCGCGTCGAGTTCGTCCCCAACCCGGATATCGTGGCGGAGCTGACCGCCCGCAAACGGCGCCAGGTGGTGGTTGGGTTTGCCGCCGAGACCGAGTCGCTGCTCGAGAATGCCCGCAAGAAGCTGCACCGCAAGAACCTCGACCTGGTGGTGGCCAACGACGTCACGCAGGAGGGCAGCGGCTTCGACGTGGACACCAACGCCGTCACGCTGCTGGACAGGGACGGCGCGGTCACGCCGCTGCCGGTCATGAGCAAGGACGCCGTGGCCGACCGTATCTGCGACTGGCTCCTCCGGCACCGGAGCCAAACCCACCGCCGCGGCGCGTAAGGCCTGTCCGAGCAGTCGAGTCGTGGCGAGGGTAGGAGCGACCGGCCGGTCGTCCCTACGGCGTTCCACCTCCCAAAGGGAGCGTTGCCATGCCCCCTGTATTGTCGTAAACAGAAACTAGACGCGGTTTGGCGTTATCAAAATGGAAAGCCTTGAGCTACGGCAACGCATGGCGGTTGCGGCAACGTCTCTTCGGAGTTGCCTGGAGCAGTACCGGGCCGCCGGGATTCACGTGCTGCCCGCGTCCGCGCCGGCCGGCGTGGCGGATGCGGCCGTACCCGCCGGTGACGGGGACACCGGGCCGGCCTCGGATCTCGGGCAGCTTCGCGAGGTCCTGGGCGACTGCCGCCGGTGCGGGCTGTGGCAGGGACGCACCCACATCGTCTATGGCGTGGGCAACCCGGACGCCGACGTGATGTTCGTCGGGGAGGGGCCGGGAAGGGACGAGGATCTCCAGGGGGAACCTTTCGTGGGGCGGGCCGGGCAGTTGCTGACGGACATCGTCACCAAGGGGATGAAGCTGCGGCGCGAAGACGTGTACATCGCCAACGTGGTCAAGTGCCGCCCGCCGCGGAACCGTGATCCCGAGCCCGACGAGGTCGCCTCGTGCGAGCCCTTCCTCATCCGGCAGATCGAGCTGGTGAAGCCGAGGGTGATCGTTGCCCTTGGAAAGTTCGCGGCGCAGACCCTGGTGCGGTCGGCGGCGCCGATCTCCCGGCTGCGCGGACAATGGCGCGACTACCACGGCATCCGCCTGATGCCGACCTTTCATCCGGCGTACCTGCTGCGCAATCCCGGCGACAAGAGGCTGGTCTGGGAAGACATCAAGAGTGTCCTTCGGGAACTCGGCACGGTCACATAGATGATGCGCAAGCCTTTGAGATCGGGGATGTGGTGGGCGCTGCTCTTCGCGGGCATCGGCTGGCTCGCCGTGAGCTCCGGAGGCGCCGCCCGCGAGTCCGGGCCGGGCTCCCACGTCAATCTCATCGTCATCGACGGCGGCATCAACCCGGCCGTCAACGACTACATCCGCGAGAGCATCCGGCGGGCGCACGAAGGCAACGCCCGCGCCCTGATCATCCAGCTCGACACCCCCGGGGGACTGCTGTCCTCCACCCGCTCCATTGTCAAGGAGATGCTGAGCGCGCCGCTGCCGATCATCGTCTACGTGGCCCCCAGCGGCGCCGGCGCGGGTTCGGCCGGGGTGTTCATCACCATGGCGGCCAACATCGCCGCCATGGCCCCGGGAACCAACATCGGCGCGGCCCATCCGGTGGCCGGCACCGGTCAGGAAGTCAAGGGGGTCATGGGCGAGAAGATCGAGAACTTCACGGCCTCGTTCAGTGAAAGCATCGCCCAGCGGCGCGGCCGCAACACCGAGTTCGCCATTCAGGCGGTGCGGCGGAGCATCTCCATCACCGACCAGGAGGCGCTGGACAAGCGCGTCATCGACCTCGTCGCGCTGGACGTGGCCGATCTGCTCAAGCAGGCCAGCGGGCGAGAGGTGGACGTGGCCGGGGTCAAGCGCACCCTCGACTTCAACGGCGTGTCGGTCCTGCGCTTCGAGATGGGCCTGAAACAGAAGGTCATCAACATTTTGGCGCATCCCAACGTCGCCTACCTGTTGATGATGGCCGGCATTCTGGGCCTCTACATGGAGTTCTCGAACCCCGGGGCGCTCTTTCCGGGCATCGCCGGGGGCATCGCGCTGCTGCTGGCGCTGGCCTCCTTCCAGGTCCTGCCCATCAACTACGCGGGCCTGCTGCTCATCGGGCTCGGGCTCTGTCTGCTGGTGGCCGAGGCGTTCCTCCCCAGTTTCGGCCTGCTCGGTATCAGCGGCGTGGTGGCGCTGGGCCTGGGCTCGCTGCTGCTGTTCGACGTGGAGGGCTCGGACTTGTCGGTGGACGGGTCGATCATCGCGGCGGCAGTTGGCACCCTCAGCGCGTGCGTGCTGGTGGTGACCTTCCTGGTGGTGAAGTCGCAACGGCGGAAGGCGACCCTGGGATACGAGGGGCTCGTCGGCGAGGTCGGCGAGGTCCGGGAGCGGCTGGATCTCCGGGGCAAGGTCTTCGTCCACGGCGAGGTCTGGAACGCCGAGGGGCCGGAGCGGCTTGAGCCGGGGGACAGGATCGAAGTCGTCGGACACGACGGCATGACACTCAAGGTCAAACGCGTCGCGGAGGCGTGACCGGCCCCTCGGGGCGGCCTCGGCCGCGCAGGAGAAACCCATGCTCGAAATCGGACCCATCGCCATCGTGCTGATCATCGTCGTCGGGTTGGCCGTCAGCGGCATCAAGATCCTCAGGGAATACGAACGGGGCGTCATCTTTCGCCTCGGCCGCATGGTGAACGCCCGAGGCCCGGGGCTCATCTACGTGATCCCCTTCATCGAGAAGATGGAGCGGATCGAGCTCAGGACCGTCACCATGGACGTCCCCTCCCAGGACGTCATCACCCGGGACAACGTGTCGGTGAAGGTCAACGCGGTGCTCTATTTCCGGGTCCTCGATCCCAACCGGGCCGTCCGGGAGGTCGCCAACTACCTCTTCGCCACCTCGCAGCTCGCGCAGGTGACGTTGAGGAGCATCTGCGGACAGGCGGAGCTGGACCAGCTCCTGTCGGAGCGGGAGCGCATCAACGCCGACCTCCAGAGGATTCTCGACGAGCAGACCGATCCCTGGGGGATCAAGGTCGTGCTGACCGAGATGAAGCACATCGACTTGCCGGAGGAGATGCAGCGCGCCATGGCCCGCCAGGCCGAGGCGGAGCGCGAGCGGCGGGCCAAGATCATCCTCGCCGACGGCGAATTCCAGGCATCGCAGAAGCTCCAGGAGGCCGCCACGGTCATCGCCAGGGAGCCCATGGCCATGCAACTCCGCTTCCTGCAGAGCCTGCAGGAAGTGGCCGGCGACAAGAACTCCACGATGATCTTCCCCGTGCCGGTGGACCTGCTGACGCCGTTCCTCACGAAGGCGACCGAAGAGGATGCGACATAGCGCGACTCGCCTAGGCCCGAATACGCGTTATGCTGCTGGAAGAGCTGGCCTACGATCTTCCTGAAGCGCTGATCTCGGCCTATCCGGCGGCGGACCGCGTGTCGGCCCGCCTCATGGTGGTGGAGCGGGCGTCGGGGACCATCACCCACTCCGGATTCGCTTCCCTGGGAGAGTTCCTTTCGCCGGGCGACCTGTTGGTGCTCAACGACTCCAAAGTAATCCCGGCGCGTCTCGAAGGACGAAAGGATAGCGGCGGAAGGGCGGAGGTGCTGCTGGTGGAGCCCTTCGACGCGGAAAGGGGACTGTGGCTCGCGCTGGTGGACGCCTCCAAGAAGCCGCGGGTGGGGGGCCGCATCGAGTTCTCCATGGGAGTCGCGGCGACCGTGCTGGGAGACCTCGGCGCCGGACGCTACGGCCTGGGCTTCGAGCCGCCCGGGCGCTTCCAGGAGGTGCTCGGCGAGCTCGGGACTCCGCCGCTGCCCCACTACATCCAGCGGGTGCGCGGCGTGGAAGAAGGCGACCGGGACAGCTACCAGACGGTCTACGCCGCCACGCCCGGTTCGGTGGCGGCGCCCACCGCCGGCCTCCACTTCACCCGGGCGCTGCTGGACGAGCTGGCCGCGGGCGGCGTGGACAGCGCGTACGTGACATTGCACGTGGGTCTCGGGACTTTCCGTCCCGTGCGTGAGGCGGTGGTGGAAGACCACCGCATGGACGGCGAGTGGTATACCCTCACCGGGGAAACGGCCGAACGGATCCGTCGCGCCAGGGCGGCCGGCAACCGCGTGGTGGCGGTGGGCTCCACCACCACCCGCACGCTCGAGAGCATCGTCGGGCGCAAGAGCCGGATGGCGGCCGACTCCGGCATCACGCGCCTCTTCATCACCCCCGGCTACCGCTTCCGCGCCATCGACGCCCTCATCACCAACTTCCATCTGCCGCGCTCCACGCCGCTGGCCATGGTGGCGGCGCTGGCCGGCCTCGACCTGGTCCGCCGCGCCTACGCCGAGGCCATCGAGGAGGGCTACCGGTTCTACAGCTACGGCGACGCCATGCTGATCCTGTAGGAGCCCGCCGAGTGAACCGGTGGTGGCAAGGGCAGGGCGACCGGCCGGTCGCCACTACGGGAGTCCATCGTAGCCTCCCGGTTACCCGGTAGGGGCGACCGGCGGTCGCCCCCGACGGTCCATCGCAGCCTCCGGTTACCGAGCCAAGTCGAAATCATGAAATTCACCGTCACCGACCACCACCTCCACAGCCGGGCTCGCACCGGCCTGCTGGAGACCGCCCACGGCGTCGTGGAGACGCCGGCGTTCATGCCGGTGGGGACCCGCGGCGCGGTGAAGGCGCTGTCGCCGCGGGACCTCGCCGAGGTGTCGAGCCAGATCATACTCTGCAACACCTACCACCTGTACATCCGGCCCGGGGAAGAGGTCATCCGCGACCTCGGCGGGCTGCACGCGTTCATGGGTTGGCCGGGGCCGATCCTCACAGATAGCGGGGGCTACCAGGTCCTGAGCCTCGCCGCCATGCGCAAGATCACCGAGAAGGGGGTGTCCTTCCGGTCGCACCTCGACGGGTCGTCGCACTTCCTGAGCCCCGAGAAGGTGGTGGCCATCCAGCAGGCGCTGGGCGTCGACGTGGCCATGGTGCTGGACGAGTGCATCCCGTATCCGGCGAGCCGCGAGTACGTCAAGCGCTCCACCGAGCGCACGATCCGTTGGGCGGAAAGGTCCCTGGATGCGCCCCGAAACCGGGACTGCGCGCTCTTTGGGATCGTCCAGGGCGGCGTCTTCAAGGACCTGCGGGAGGATTGTGCGGCCCGGCTGGGCGCGCTTCCCTTCGACGGTTTCGCCGCCGGCGGACTGGGCATCGGCGAGGGGCCGGAACTCCTGGCGGAGATCGGCGGCCTCACGGCGCGGTTGCTGCCGGACGATCGTCCGCGCTACCTCATGGGGCTCGGAAAGCCCGAAGACTTGATTCATGGGGTCCGCTCCGGCTATGATCTGTTCGATTGCGTTCTGCCGACGAGGAATGCCAGGAACGGTACGTTATACACCGCCACCGGGAAGCTCAGCATCAAGAACGCGGCCTTTGCCCGGGACCCGCGTCCCGTGGAGGAAGGCTGCCCATGCTACGGTTGCCGGCATTTTTCGCGTGCCTATCTTCGCCACCTCTATACGGCCGGCGAGATCCTAGCGGCCCACCTGAACACGCTGCACAACGTCTGCTATTATCAGCGGTTGATGGCGGAACTGCGCAGAGCCATTCGGGATGGGTCGAGCCTGGAGAGACGGTAAAGGGCGCCCGCGCCGCTGAAGTTCGGAGGAAACCATGTGGGACGTAGCCTACGCGCAGGCCGGAGGAGGCCCCAGCACCTTCATCAGCATGCTGCCGCTGGTGCTGATTTTCGCGGTCTTCTACTTCCTCCTGATCCGGCCGCAGCAGCGCAAGGCCAAGGAGCACCGCAACATGCTGGCCCAGCTCAAGCGCAATGACGAGGTCATGACCACCGGCGGGGTCTTCGGCAAGGTGCTGAACCTGACGGAGACCGAGCTGACCCTGGAAGTGGCGCCCAACGTCAAGATCAGAGTGAGCCGGAGCCATATCGCCCAGCTCTTCAGAGGGGAGAAGGCGGCCGCGGCCAAGGAGGTCAAGGGCAAGTAGGCCGCGCCCCCGTTTCGGGAATCGAACATGCGTCAAAGCCTAGCCATTCGCCTGGTGTTGCTGGTGGTGTGTATCCTGGCGGCGGTCGCCTACCTGGCGCCGAGCTTCGTCTCCGGCCTGTGGTTGCTGCCCCAGCAGGGCATCCGTCTCGGCCTGGATCTCCAGGGCGGCTCGCACCTGGTGCTGGAAGTGGAAGTCGAGGAAGCGGTGGAGAACCGCATGCGGCGGATACGGAGCGCGTTGCGCGACGAGCTGCGGGAGCGCGGCATCGCCTTCACCGGGCTTGACATCAACGAGGCCGGGGAGCTCGTCATCGCGGCTTCCTCGGGCAGCATCGAGCGCATTCGCGACCTGTTGTCCGCCGAGTTTACGCAACTCACGGTGGTCGGGTCCGGAGCGGGCGCGGGCGGGGCGGAGCTGCGCGCGGCCTTTGCCAGCCGCGAGCTCGACAACATCCGCAACTTCGCGGTGGACCAGACCCTCGAGACCATCCGCAACCGCATCGACCAGTTCGGGGTGACCGAGCCCACCATCCAGCGCCAGGGACAGCGGGATATTCTGGTGCAGTTGCCCGGTATTCAGGATCCGGAGCGGGCCAAGGCGCTCATCGGCAAGACCGCGCTGCTGGAGTTCAAGCTGGTGGACGAGCGCGGCGACGTGGAGGCGGCGGTGCGTGCGGGGCCGCCGCCGGGCCGCGAGGTGCTGTTCGGTTACGAGGGCACGGCTTCGGACGGGGTGCGCCGGGAGAAGATCCCCTACCTCCTGGAAGCGCGGACTCTCATGACCGGGGACGCCATCGCCGACGCCAACGTCCGCCGAGGGGACCAGTTGGAGGGCGTGTACGTCGAGCTGGTGCTGAACTCCGTGGGCAGCACCGCCTTCGACCGCCTCACCGCGGAGAACGTCGGGCGGTTGCTGGCCATCGTCCTCGACGGCCGGGTCTATTCCGCGCCGCAGATCCGCGAGCGGATCTCGGGCGGTGTGGCCTCCATCACCGGCAGCTTCACCTTCCAGGAGGCTAGGGACCTCGCCATCGTGCTCCGGGCCGGCGCGTTGCCCGCGCCGGTGAAGATCCTCGAGGAGCGGACCGTCGGACCGTCGCTGGGACGCGACTCGGTCGAGCAGGGGGTCTTTTCGTTCATCCTGGGAAGCGTCCTGGTGCTCGTCTTCATGATCGCCTACTACCGCGGCGCGGGGGTCCTGGCCGACGTCGCCCTGGTCATGAACATCTTCTTCATGATGGCGATCCTCGCGGGCTTCGAGGCGGTCCTCACCCTGCCCGGCATCGCCGGCATCATCCTGACCCTGGGCATGGCGGTGGACGCCAACGTGCTCATCAACGAGCGCATCCGCGAGGAGGTGAGGAACGGCAAGCCGCCGCGTTCGGCCATCGACACGGGCTACGAGCGCGCCATACCGGCCATCCTCGACTCCAATCTGACCACCTTTCTGGCGGGCGTGATCCTGTTTCAGTTCGGCACCGGGCCGATCCGCGGCTTCGCCGTGACCCTGTGTGTCGGCATCCTCACCACGGTCATCTCCGCGGTGTACGGCACGCGCATCTACTACGATTACCGGCTGGCCAGGCGGAACCTGGCACGGCTTTCGCTCTAGACACCATGGAAATCATCAAGCCGGGAACCCAGATACCTTTCCTGAGCTATCGCCGATGGGGCTTCGTGCTGTCGACGGTGCTCATCGTCGCCGTCTTGCTGCTGCTCTTCACCAAGGGGCCGAACCTCGGCGTGGATTTCGAGGGCGGCACCATGGTGCACGTGAAGTTCCAGGACGCGGTGACCATCGGGCAGTTGCGCGCGGCCCTCGAGCAGTCGCCGCTGGGCGGCGTGGTGCAGGACTTCGGCGGCGGCGGCTCGAACGAGTACCTGATCCGCATGGAGAAGTCCGAGGCCCAGATCGGCACGGTGGGCAAGGATATCCGGAACGTGCTGACCCAATCGTTCGGCGACGGCTCCTACGAAGTGCTGCGGGTGGAATCCGTGGGCCCCAAGGTCGGCGACGACCTCCGGCGCCGCGGCATCCTGTCGGTCATCTTCGCCACCATCATGATGGGCGCCTACATCTGGATCCGCTTCGAGCTGCGCTTCGGGCTCGGCGCCATCATCGCCCTGATCCACGACGTGCTGATTACGGCGGGGGCGCTGGTGGTGGCCGACTTCGAGTTCGACCTTCCCATCGTCGCCGCGCTCCTGACCATCGCCGGCTACTCGGTCAACGATACCGTGGTGATCTGCGACCGCATCCGCGAGAACATGCGCAAGCGCCGCCGCGATCCCATGGAAACCATCATCAACACCAGCATCAACGAGACCCTGGGCCGGACCATCCTGACCACCGTGACGTCGCTGCTGGTGTTGACCGCGCTCCTCGTCCTCGGCGGGGGCGTGATCCGGCCCTTCGCCTTCACCCTCTTCGTCGGCTTCCTGGCCGGGCTCTACTCCACCATCTTCGTGGCCACGCCGACGATCCTTCTGATGGAGCGAGGCAGGCGGCGATAACCGCGGTCGCATGCCGCCCGACGCTCCCAGGCGCTGGATCCTCAAAGAGGCCGACGAGACCGCGGCGGCGCTGCTGTCCGGGGAGCTCAAGCTCCCGCCGCTGCTGGCCCGTATCCTGGTGCAGCGCGGCTTCGCCGACGCCGACGCGGCGCGCCGGTTCCTTTCCTCCAGCTTGAGCGCGGACCTGCCTTCGCCGCACCTGCTCGCCGGCATGGACGACGCCGTGCGGCGCATCACGCGGGCGCTGCGCGATGAAGAACGGATCTGCGTCTGGGGCGACTACGACGTCGACGGCACCACCGGCGCCGCCGTCCTGGTGTCGTTTCTGCGGGAGATCGGGCGCGAGCCGACGTTCTACATCCCCCACCGCATCGACGAGGGCTACGGCATGAGCCGGCAGGGGATCGAGCACCTCCGTTCCGGCGACGTGAAGCTCATCATCACCGTGGACTGCGGCATCTCCAACGCGGACGAAGTGGCCTTCGCCCGCGGCCTCGGCATGGACGTCGTCATTGTCGACCACCACCAGTTGCCGGAGCGGCTGCCGGACGCTGCCTCGGCCATCATCAATCCCCAACGCACCGACTGCGAGTTCCCGGACAAGGGCCTGTGCGCCGCGGGGCTGGCGTTCTACCTGGTCATCGGCCTGCGCGCGAACCTGCGGGAGGCGGGCTGGTTCGAGCCGGACGCCGTTCCCGACATCCGCCGCCACCTGGACATCGTGACCCTGGGGACCATCGCCGACATGGTGCCGCTTCGGGGGACCAACCGGGTGCTGACGCGGCGGGGACTGGTGGAGCTGGGCAGCTCGGACCGCCCCGGCATCGCGGCGCTCAAGGAGGTGGTGGGGGTGGCGCCGGGCGCGGTGGACGCGGGCACCGTGGCCTTCCAGCTCGGCCCGCGCATCAACGCCGCCGGGCGCATGGATGCCGCGCTCAAGGTGGTGGAGATGCTCACCACCGATTCGCGCGAAGCCGCGGACGAGATCGCCCGGGAGCTCGACGGCCACAACCGGGACCGGCGCGAGGCCGAGGCCCGGGTGCTCGACGAGGCGCTGGCGCAGATCGCGGACCGGCGGCTGGGCGATCGCTGGTCCATCGTCGTGGGCGACGAGGGCTGGCACCCGGGCGTTCTCGGCATCGTCGCCTCGCGCATCGTCGAGCGGTTTCACCGTCCCACCATCGTTGTCGGCTTCGAAGACGGCGAGGGCAAGGGGTCCGGCCGCAGCATCCGCGGTTTCCACATGGTGCAGGGCATGCGGCGGTGCGGGGACCTGCTGGAGCGTTTCGGCGGCCACGAGTACGCTGGGGGTTTCAGCATCCGGGAGGAAAACCTCGCGGCCTTTTCGGAGCGTTTCGAGGAGGCGGCCCGGGAGATGCTCGCCGAGGAAGACCTGCTGCCCTACCTCGACGTGGATGCCGACGTCGACTTCCGAGATTTGAGCCTGGGCCTGGTGCGTCAGATGCGCCTCCTGGGGCCCTTTGGGGTCGGCAATCCCGAGCCGGTGTTCCAAACGCGAGGCGTGGAGGTAAGCGAGCGCCGGGATTTCAACACGGTCTCCCGTTTCCGGTTGAGACACGACGAGCACACGGTCACCGCGGTGGCGTTCGGCCCCCCGGAGCAGCTCCCCGTCCGGGTGAAGGACCGGGTAAACATCGCCTACCGGCTGAGGGAGAACGAGTGGCAGGGGACCCACGCCATGGAGTTGCGCTTGTTGGACGTGAAGGCGTGACGGTGCCGCGCGGGTCTTGTACCCGGCTGCGCCCGGTTTGTCGCCGGACCCGGCCGGGCATTTGACAAGAAGGGCGTTGTCCATTACAAAGTCATGCAACTATGGGACGTTATGCGGTCGTAAAGACGGGCGGAAAACAATACCGGGTCGCCGAGGGCGAGTTGGTGGACGTGGAGCGCCTGAGCGGGGACGTCGGCGCCACGGTTACCCTCGACGAGGTGTTGCTGGTGAGCGGCGGTGACGAAGAGCAGGCCCGGATCGGCACTCCCACGGTGGAGCAGGCCCAGGTTACGGCCGAGATCGTCGAGCAGGGCCTCGACAAGAAGATCATCGTCTTCAAGAAGAAACGGCGGAAGGGCTACAAGCGGAAACAGGGCCACCGCCAGATGCATACGACCCTGAGGATCGTCGAAATCCAGGCGTAAGGCGGGAGAACCGATGGCGCACAAGAAATCAGGCGGAAGCTCGCGCAACGGCCGCGACAGTCACGGACAGAGGCGCGGGGTCAAGCGCTACGGCGGACAGCACGTCAAGGCCGGCAACATCCTGGTCCGCCAGTTGGGCACCAAGATCCACCCGGGCAAGAATGTCGGCATGGGACGGGACTACACCCTGTTCGCCCTGATCGAGGGGACGGTGGAATACCAGCGCTGGGGCCGCTCGCGCAAGCGCGTCGCCATCGTTCCTGCCTGAGACTCTTCCCCGCGCGCATGAAGGCACGCCTCGGCGGCTTCGATGCTCGTGTCTTCGCCACATTCCCAACTTTCATCCCGTACTGAACTCCCCGTTTCTCCCCCGACGCCGCACCGGCTTTGGGCGAGGTTCCCATGAAGTTCGTCGACGAGGTCGAGATCACGGTGAAGGCCGGCGACGGCGGCCGGGGCTGCATGAGTTTCCGGCGCGAGAAGTTCGTTCCGAAGGGAGGTCCGGACGGCGGCGACGGCGGCGACGGCGGCCATGTCCGGGTGGCGGCGGACCCGCACCTGACCACGCTGCTGGATCTGCGCTACCAGAGGCTCTACCGCGGCGACCGCGGCCAGCACGGGCGCGGCAAGGACCAGCACGGAAAGAACGGCGCGGACCGCATCATCCGGGTGCCGGTGGGGACCGTGATCCGGGACGCGGACAGCGGCGAGGTCATCGCCGATATCAACGTGCCCTCGGAGGACTTCGTCGTGGCCCGAGGGGGCAAGGGAGGCAAGGGCAACAGCCGTTTCGCCACCTCCAGGCGCCAGGCGCCGCGCTTCGCTCAACCGGGTTTGCCCGGGGAGGAGCGGGAGCTTCGCCTGGAACTACGGCTGCTGGCCGACGTGGGCCTCATCGGATTGCCCAACGCCGGCAAGTCGACGCTGATATCGGTGATCTCGGCGGCGCGGCCCAAGATCGCCGACTATCCCTTCACCACCCTGGTGCCGAACCTGGGGGTGGTGCGGCACGGCGACGGCGGCTTCGTGGCGGCGGATATCCCCGGGCTCATCGAGGGCGCCCATCGCGGCGAGGGGCTGGGGCATCGTTTTCTAAAGCACGTGACCCGGACGGGTTTGCTGGTCCATGTCCTGGACGTGTTCCAGGCGGGGGAGAGGGATCCCAAGACGGAGTTCGAGACCGTGAACCGCGAGCTGGCGCTGTTCGACGCGGAGCTGGGCCGCAAGCCCCAGATCGTCGCCGCCAGCAAGGTGGATCTCTTGCCGGACCGGGGTGCGGTGCGGACGCTGGAGGAATTCTTCCGGTCCCGGGGCTACCGTTTTTGCGCCGTCTCCGCGGTCACCGGCGAAGGGCTGGAACACCTCAAGGCGACGATCGCCGACGGCCTGATGGAGCAGAGAGCGCTTGCTGCCGCGCGCGGCGAAGCGCCGGTGTCAATGGAATCTCATGGCTGACTTGAGACGCAACTACGTCCAGCGGGCCAAGCGGATCGTCGTGAAGATCGGGAGTCGCGTCCTTTCTTCCGAGCGGGGGCTGCACTCACGGCGCATCGGACGCCTGGTGCGCGAGTTGGCGGCGCTGCACGACCAGGGAAAGAAGCTCGTGGTGGTCAGCTCCGGCGCCATCGCGTCGGGTATCAGCCGCCTGGGATTCGCCAAACGCCCCACGGACCTTCCTCAGGAACAGGCGCTGGCGGCCGTCGGCCAGATCCGGCTCATGGCGCTTTACGAGAACTCCTTCGCGGGTTACGGGAAACAGGTAGCCCAGGTGCTGTTGACCCACGAGGACCTCGCCAACCGCAAACGCTACCTCAACGCCAAGCACACGCTCAAGACGCTGCTGGACTGGGACATCATCCCCATCGTCAACGAGAACGATACCGTGGCGGTGGAAGAGATGAGGTTCGGTGACAACGACCAGCTTTCCGCGCTGGTGGCTACGTTGATGGAGATGGACCTGCTGGTGATGCTGAGCGACGTGGACGGGGTGTTCGACCGCGATCCGAGGTCAAGCGAGGACGCCCGGCTGATGCCGGTCGTGACCGACGTCGTCGCGGCCAAGCAAGCGGCACAGGACACACAGCCGTCGGACCTGGGCCGGGGAGGCATGTATTCGAAGCTTTGCGCCGCGGAGCAGGCCAGCCATGCCGGCATCCCCACCGTCATCGCCAGCGGACGGGAGCGGGAAGTCCTGAACGGCCTGTTCGACGGCACCCGCGAGTCCGGTACCCTGGTGCTGCCCGAGGAGAACCGCCTCACCAGCCGCAAGCACTGGATCCTCTACAACCTCAAGCCCTCCGGCGAGGTGCTGGTGGACAACGGCGCCTTCGCGGCGGTCACGGTCAAGGGCAAGAGTTTGCTGCCTTCCGGGGTCAAGGATATACGCGGCTCCTTCGGCGCTGGCGAATGCGTGCGGTGCATGGACGACAGTGGCCGCGAGTTCGCCCGCGGCCTTGTGAACTACAGCTCGCAGGAGCTCATGAAGATCAAGGGATCGCACTCGGGGAAGATCGAGTCTATCCTGGGTTACAAGGCTTACGATGAGATCATTCACCGCGATGATCTCGTCCTGTTGTAGCCCGTATGTTCCACGGGGTTCTTTCGGGAACGCAGCGGGCTGAATCGGAGGACGTCATGGCAGTAGTGGAGGAAGCGCGGGCCATCGGGGCGCGCGCAAGGGACGCGGCCGGCGCCCTGGCCAACCTTTCCACCGACTCGAAGAACCGCACCCTCGCGGCCATGGCGGACGGCATCGAGGCGCGGCAGGATTTCCTGCTTGCCGAGAACGCCAAGGACGTAGCCGGAGCGAAGAAGAAGGACATCTCCAAGGCGGTGATCGATCGCCTTACGCTGAATCCCCAGCGGGTGGCGGCCATGGCCGCGGCCATACGGGACATCGTCGCTCTGCCCGACCCGGTGCGGCAGGTGACCCGGCAGTGGCAGCGCCCCAACGGCCTCGAGGTGGGGAAGATGCGAATCCCGCTGGGGGTCATCACCATCATCTACGAGGCCCGGCCCAACGTCACCGCGGACGCCGCGTCGCTGTGCATCAAGTCGGGCAACGCCGTGATCCTGAGGGGCAGCAGCGAGGCACAGTTTTCCAACCGGGCCATCGGCGACGTATTGAGGGAAGCTTGCGCGGAGGCCGGAGCGCCGGAGGACGCGGTCCAGGTGGTCGGCTCCACCGACCGGGCGATGATCCACGAGCTGCTCAAGCTCGAGGAGTACGTAGACTTGATCATCCCCCGCGGCGGCGAGGAGCTGATCCGTTTCGTCGCGGCCAACTCCCTGGTGCCGGTGGTCAAGCACTACAAGGGCGTCTGCCACGTATACGTGGACAGCGACGCGGACCTGGAGATGGCGGAACGGATCTCTCTCAACGCCAAGGTCCAGCGGCCGTCGGTGTGCAACGCCATGGAGACGCTGTTGGTGCACGAGGCGGTGGCGCCGCGGTTCCTGCCCGAGGTCATCGAAAAGTTGCGGGACAGCGGGGTGGAGGTGCGGGGCTGCGACAGGACCCGGGCGCTCGCGAGCGGGGTGGCGCCCGCGAGCGAGGCCGACTGGCACGAGGAGTACCTGGACCTGGTGCTGGCGGTGCGGGTGGTGGCGGACATGGACGAGGCCATCGAGCACATCCGGCAGTATGGCTCCGACCACACCGAGACCATCGTCACCGCAGACCGCGGCAAGGCGGAGGAGTTCGTGGCGCGGGTCAACTCGTCGGCGGTGCTGGTCAACGCGTCCACGCGCTTCAACGACGGCGGCGAGCTCGGCCTCGGCGCCGAGATCGGCATCAGCACCAGCAAGATCCACGCCTTCGGCCCCATGGGGCTGGAAGAGCTCACCAGCACCAAGTTCTTCGTCTTCGGCGACGGGCAGGTCCGCACCTGATATTGCCCATGAGACTCGGCCTGTTCGGCGGCACTTTCGACCCCGTTCACCATGGGCACTTGAAGAGCGCGGAGGAGGTGCGCGAGGCCTTCGCGCTGGACGAGGTTCGCTTCGTGCCGTGCGGGGTGCCGCCGCACCGGAGCGGCAGGCCCGGGGCGGCGCCGCGTCACCGGCTCGAGATGGTGCGGCTGGCGGTGGCGGACAGGCCGGGTCTCGGCGTTTCCGACATCGAGGTCGCCCGCCCGGGCGCCTCCTATTCCATCGACACGGTGCGCCATTTCGGGGCCACGCTCGCGCGCGGCGACGACCTGTACATGATCCTCGGCCTCGACGCCTTCCTGCTCATCGGCTCCTGGAAGGACTGGCGCGAGTTGCTGGCCCTCACCCACGTCATCGTGACCTCGCGGCCGGGTTTCGGCGACGAGCTGTCCTACGAGAAGATTCCCGTTGTCGTGCGGGAGGCGTTTTGTTATGATGCGTTCCGGTCCGGCTTCCGGAACGAGCTCGGCAAGGAGATATTGTTCAGGCGCTTGAAGGACATCTCCGTGTCCGCCTCGGCTATCCGGGAACTCCTTGGAAAGGGGCAATCGATTCGCGACCTGGTTCCCTCGGAAGTGCAACGCTACGTGGAAGAACAACACCTCTACAACGAGCCGCCGGAGCGCTAGTGCCTGAAACGCCGGTTCTCGACGGAAGAGAGAAGGCGCTGCGGCTCTGCGGCTTCGCCCTCGAGAAGAAGGCCCAGGACCTCGCCCTCCTGGAGGTCGGCGAGCTTACCACCATCGCCGACTACTTCATTATCTGCTCGGGCCGCTCCGACCGTCACGTCCAGAGCATCGCGGAAGGGCTCAAGGACGATGGCCGTCTACACGGCCTGCGCCCGCTGTCCAGCGAGGGGCTCGCCCGGGGCCAGTGGGTGCTGATGGACTTCTCCGACGTCCTGGTTCACATCTTCTACGAACCCGTGCGCCGATTCTACGACCTCGACGGCCTCTGGGCCGGCGCCGCCGCAGTGGAGCTGCCGGAGCCCTACGCCACCCTCGCCAAACAGTTCACCGGTGACGACGCGTCGCAGGAGCCCTGGCCGGCGGCGGAGGGCGGCCTCGATTCCCGCTACATCGGAAAACCGGTCCGCTGAGAAGCGCGACCGGCTTGACGTATCAAGAGAGAGTGGGGTGGTGATCCCAACGGGACTCGAACCCGTGTTTCTGGCGTGAGAGGCCAGCGTCCTAACCGCTAGACGATGGGACCGTGGCTGAGGAGGTAGGACTCGAACCTACAATCGCCTGATCCAGAGTCAGGTGGCTTACCAATTAGCCGACTCCTCAATGTAGTTCCCAAGGATAAATCAATCGGTCTTGGGCGTCAAGGTGGGATCGGCGGAGGTCGTTCCCGCAAACCGTTCTACGTTGCAATCGAGGCCATGGACCATCGCATGCTCGGGATCGCCTGCGTCGTCAGCGCGGTGACCCTCTTCATCCTCCAGGATGCCACCATCAAGTGGCTGAGCGGGACCTATCCGCTGCATGAGATCGTCCTGGTGCGCGCGTCCAGCGCGGTGGCGGTCACGTTGCTCGCCATGCGTCTCGAAGGCGGTCTGCGGTTGTGGCGGACCCGTCGCGTCGGCTTGATTCTGTCCCGTTCCACCCTGCTGGTCATCGCCAACAGCGCGTTTTTCCTCGGTCTGGCCTCCATGAGCATCGCCGAGGCCACGTCGATCTTCTTCATCGCGCCGGTGCTGATCACCGCGCTGACCGCGTTCGTGCTGCGCGAGACGGTGGGCCTCCGCCGCTGGGCCGCGGTGTGCGTCGGCCTCGCGGGGGTCATCGTGATGCTTCGTCCCGGCGAAGGCGCCGTGCGGCTGGTGGCGCTGTTTCCCCTGGCCGCGTCCTGCTGCTACGCGGTCATGCAGATCATGACCCGCCGCCTCGGGACCACCGAGCGCGCCTCCACCATCTCCTTCTACTCCCAGATGGGCTTCATCGTCGCGAGCGTCGCCATGGGGCTCGCGGCGGGAGACGGGCGGTTCTCCCCCAACGACGGCGGGAGCCTTTCGTTCCTGCTGCGGGCCTGGACGGTCCCGTCGATTGCGGACGGCGCACTGTTCATCGGCATCGGTGCTCTCAACGGCACCGCCGCCTACCTCATGTCCCAGGGGTACCGCGTCTCGGTGCCCGCCGCGCTGGCGCCGTTCGAGTACGTGGCGCTGCCCATGTCGGTGCTCTGGGGAGTGCTGTTCTTCGGCCACTGGCCGGACACCGTGACATACGCCGGAATGGCGCTGGTCTGCGGCAGCGGCCTCTACGTGCTGAACCACGAGCGGGTCAGCCGGCGTCGCGGCTGAGGGTCCCCAAAGGTCGCTCAGCTTTAGGCTGACACGTGCGCGTCGATGTAGCGGACTCCCGCCGCCAGCCGCGCCAGGGTGACGTCCCGCCCGAGCACGTCGATGACCTCGTAGATGCCGGGGCTCACCGTCGACCCGGTCAGCGCCACGCGCACCGGTTGGGCCACCTTGCCCAACTTGATTTCGCGGTCCGCGACGACGTCGCCGAACACCTGCTCGATGCCGGCCTGGTCGAAGTCGGCCAGGTTCCCCAGCTTTACGGAAACCTCCTGGAGCAGGCTCTTGGCCTCGGGAACGAGGTGCTTGCGGCCGGCCTTCTCGTCGATTTCGACCGTTTCCGCGAGGAAGTAATGCGCCATGTCCACTAGCTCCACCAGGGACTTGGCGCGTTCCCTCAAGGTGTCGACCATCTTCTCCAGCCACGCGCGGTCGGCGGGTAGGGGGTGGCCCTTGGCCGTCAGATACGGGATTACATCGTCGGCCAGTTGGGAAAGCGGCTGGTTCTTCAGGTAATGGGCGTTCAGCCAGAGCAGCTTCTCCGGGTTGAAGACCGCCGAGGACGCGCCCACGGCGTCAATGTCGAACTTGTCCACCAGCTCCGCGCCGTCGAAGATCTCCTGGTCGCCGTGGGACCACCCCAGCCGCACCAGGTAGTTGTTCAGCGCCTCCGGATAGTAACCCATGTCCCGGTAGGCCGTGACCGAGGTGGCGCCGTGGCGCTTGCTCAACCGCTTCTTGTCCGTTCCCAGGATCAGCGGCACGTGGGCGAACACCGGCGGCTCCGAGCCCAGGGCCCGGTAGAGCTGCATCTGCCGCGGCGTGTTGGAGAGGTGGTCGTCGCCTCGGATGACGTGGGTGATGCCCATGTCGATGTCGTCGCACACCACGCAGAAGTTGTAGGTGGGGCTTCCGTCCGAACGGGCCAGGATCAGGTCGTCGAGCTCGGTGTTGTCGAACTCAACCTGCCCCTTGACCTTGTCGTCCACCACCGTGGCGCCGCTCTCCGGCGAGCGAAACCGGACGGTGTACGGTACCCCGTCCGGCAGCGGTACCGGCACCCGTTCGGCGGGCCGGCAAGTGCCGTCATACATGGGCTTGCGCTTCTCGGCGAGCGCGGCCTCGCGCTTGGCGTTCAGGGTTTCCGGTGTGCACACGCAAGGGTAGGCGTCGCCGGCGCGCAAAAGGGCCTGGATCCGCTCCCGGTAGAGCTCCATCCTCTCGGTCTGGTAGAACGGCCCCTCGTCCCACTCCAGTCGCAGCCACTCCATGCTCTCGAGAATGGCGGCGATGGCCTCCGGCGTGGACCTCTGGCGATCCGTGTCCTCGATGCGCAGGACGAACTTCCCGCCGCAGTGCCGCGCGTACAGGTAGTTGAAAAGCGCCGTGCGCGCACCGCCGATGTGCAGGTAGCCGGTGGGGCTGGGAGCGAAACGTGTACGAACTTCGGGCATGGGATCGGGGCTCCGGGAGCGCGCCAGCAGCGCCGGGTGCGGCCGGCTGTCTCATCGCTGTGTCGTCTGTGAGCGTATGAGTGTACTTTGTTACGGGCGCGCCTCGACCTTGTCAAATCGCATACGGCGGCCTGCTAAGCTGATCGGGTAACCCCTTGTCTGCGCATGCAAAAAATTTGACCCCTTTGGCCCCGTATGCCATAGTTCCGGTTCGTTACCTGCTTCGGAGAGATGGCCGAGCGGTCGAAGGCGCACGCCTGCTAAGCGTGTGTACCCCAAAAGGGTACCGAGGGTTCGAATCCCTCTCTCTCCGCCAGCCTTTCTTCGACAGTTTTGCAGACAGCAAGTAGTCTCAATGACCAAGTGCGGCCGCCTAGCTGGTAAGGCACGGTGCCGAAGAGGCATTGCAGTTTCCCGGTCGGTGTGGTTAGTTTCTCAGAGTTCTCTCCCCGACAGTTTGCGCCCGTAGCTCAACTGGATAGAGCGCCAGACTACGGATCTGGAGGTTAGGGGTTCGACTCCCTTCGGGCGCGCCACCTCACCCCTCCGGTAGTTGCCGTCGTTAGCGATTCCAAGTCTCTGTGATTTGCCATAACGTCTTTTAGGCTGTACGCTATATGCATTAGCGTAAGGTTATACGGACGTTATGCCCAGCAGGTTACAAGCGGCACTGCCGATCCCCGTGCGGCGCGCCTTGAGGAAACTCGGTACGGACATCCGGGATGCGCGCCGGCGCCGGCGCATCCCCACGGCGGTCATGGCAGAGCGTTCCTTTATCAGTCGTATGACCCTCAACAAGGTGGAGAAGGGCGATCCTGGCGTCTCGCTGGGAATTTATGCCACCGTGCTCTTCGTTCTCGGGATGACGGACCGCTTGGCGGAGTTGGCGGACGCCCGGCATGACGGAGTGGGTTTGGACCTGGAAGAAGAAAGGCTCCCCCAACGTATCCGCATCCGCCGGGTTCGCAGCGCGGAGGGCAAAGGGGACGGTTGATGGACGGCGAGTCCCTCGTCTACGTGGCGTTGCAAGGCGAGTCCATCCTGGTCGGGCGCCTCTGGTCGCGTACGCGTGGAGCGCGGGAGACCGCCACATTCGAGTACGCCCCGAGTTGGCTGGCGCATCCTGAGAGGTTCGCACTGGAACCGGCGCTACCGCTAACGCCCGGGCCGTTCCACACGCAGGTGGACAAGGCTCTCTTCGGCGCGATGGATGACACCGCTCCCGACCGGTGGGGGCGAGTGTTGATGCGACGTGCCGAGCGGAGAAGGGCTGAGAAGGCCGGTCAGACTCCGCGCACGCTCAGCGAGGCCGATTACTTGTTGTTGGTGGATGACGAAGCGCGCCAGGGGGCGTTGCGTTTCGCGGCGATGCCGGGAGGACCTTTCCTGGCCGAGCCAAGTGGCTGGCGGATTCCACCGTTTGTGGAGTTGCCACGGCTGCTTTCAGCAGCAACGCGGGTGACGAATGACGAGGAGGACGATGAGGACCTCCGGGTCCTGATCGGCCCGGGTTCGTCGCTCGGCGGCGCCCGGCCGAAGGCATCGGTCCACGATCGGGACGGACATCTGGCGCTGGCCAAGTTTCCGGATCGACGCGACGACTACGGCATTGTCTTGTGGGAAGGCGTAGCGTTGTCGCTTGCGTTGAAGGCGGGCGTGACGGTTCCCGAGTGGCGGATTGAAGAGGTAGCCGGCAAACCCGTCGCACTCATTCGCCGTTTTGACCGGGTGGAGAGGGAGCGCATCCCGTTCCTGTCGGCCATGAGCATGTTGGGAGCTCGTGACAATGAGGCCCGGTCCTACCTTGAAATCGCCGACGCTTTGCGGCAGCACAGCGCTGCGGCAAAGGCTGACCTGTCGCAGCTTTGGCGCCGAGTTGTGTTCAACGTGATGATCTCCAACACGGATGATCACTTGCGCAATCACGGTTTTCTGCTTCACCGCGGCAGCAGCGGTTGGCGCCTTGCTCCGGCGTACGATCTCAATCCTACGCCGGTAGATGTGCGGCCGCGCGTGCTTTCCACCGCCATCGAGATCGACGACGCGACCGCGTCGCTCGATCTCGCACTGGAGACGGCCCAGTACTACGGAATCAAGGCATCGGATGCGAGAACCATCGCCGTCGAGGTTGCGAAGGCGGTGTCGGACTGGCGTGCCGCGGCGGCTCGATTGCACATCCATTCACGGGAGATCGACCGCATGGCTTCGGCATTCGTGCATCAGGATATGGAGAAGGCCTTGGCGCTATAGGCCGCGGCTCGTCCTCCTCACCCCTCCTCCAGCACCTGAATCAACAGCGGCCGGGAAGTCCAGTCGGGAAAGCGGTTGCCGCGCCCGGGACAGGATGACACGGCGACCAGGCAGTCCTTCTCCGCGCGCAATTCCAGGTAATCCCCGGCTACGGATTCGGCGGGTTCCTCGAACAGCCGGTCGTCCTTGTTGATGCCGGTCTTCATGAAGATGTTGAAGGCGTCGTGGACGTTGTGCGCGGTGAGCCCGTAGGATTCGATGGCGCGCACGATGTTGTCCTGGCAGTTGGGGGCGTTTTCGACACCGCGGAGCTTCCACAGTCCCGCACTGCAGCGCGCGTAGATGAGATCGTGGGAGATGGCGCCGAGGGGCGAATCGACGCGCTTTACGGTGTCGTCGGTGATGGTGAACAGCACCTCCATGTTGGGCGAGGAAAACAGGCGGTTGCCGGTGGAGAGGTGCGCACCCTCCACGATCCGGGTGCGTCCGGACCAGAACTGCTCCTGGTAGTCGGGCAGCGTCCAGGCGTTGAAGTCGGCTACTTGGCCGCCTTCGACGTCGACCACGCGGACGTACTGGCCGGCCTGGACGGTGCAGGCAGCTCCCTGGCCGCCGGGAACCGGAACGGAATCGACTTGTCGTAGTGCCATGGCCTTCCTCCCTTTTCGCTACCCTTCAGACGAACGGGAATCCTCCCGTACCCGCAATCGCGCCAGGGCGTCCTCGTAGTAATGGGCGTAGTACCAGTCGGAGATCTCCTCGGCGGTGGCGGCCCACACGCCTTCCTGGCCGAGGATGTATTCGAGGCCCTTGTCGATCCACTTGGCGCGGTGCGCCTGGCCGCCGATGAACGGGTGCAGGCAGAGGCCGAGGATGCGGCCCGTTTGCGCGCCTTCGGCGTGCAGCACGTCGAACTGGTCGCGCATCATCCGGAAGAAGCTCTCGCCGTCCATGCCGGCGCCCACGAAGGCGTAGATGTCGTTGACCTCCATGCAGTACGGCACGCCGATGAGCCGGCCGCTGCCCACTTCGATGGGATAGGGCTGGTCGTCGTTGCACCAGTCGGAAACATACTCGATGCCGGCCTCGGCCAGCAGATCGAGCGTGTTGAAGGTCTCCACCAGGCCGGGGCCCAGCCAGCCCTTGGTGGGACGCCCGGCGGCAGCGGACAGCTTTGCCACGCTGGCCTGGATCACGGCGCGCTCGTCCTCGCGCGAGAGGCCTCCCAGGGTGTGTGAGTTGTTGAAGCCGTGGCCCATGAGCTCCCAGCCACGCTGGACCGACTCGCGGATGATCTCGGGATAGTAGTCGCACACTTGGTCGTTGGTGGGGGCCGAGGCGCGCAGGCGGTAACGGTCCAGCATCTCCATCAGGCGCCAGATGCCCACGCGCGCGCCATAGTCGCGCCAGCCGGCGTTCTTGGGATCGGGGATGGGGCCGGGCGAGCGGCTCGGCGGCAGGCTCATGCCCGGAGCGTCGATCTCGAAGTGCTCCAGGTTCATCTGCACCCACAAGGCCACGCGTGCGCCGTCCGGCCAGCGCAGGGGAGGGCGCTCGATCAGGGCCGAGTACCCGATCAGAGGTTCCATGTTTCGCTCCTTCGACGAATTCCCCGGCGCCGGCCTAGGACGCCCGGCCGCACAACTCCAACGCGGCCAGGGCGTACACCCCCGCGGCCTTCACCAGGTGCTCGATCTTCAGCACCTCGCTGTGCTGGTGGGCCGGGTCGTAGTTGGCGAACTGGCCGCCGGTGGAGATGCCTCCGGGGCCGTAGGTGAGGCCGCGGATGCCGTACTCGAACATGGGGCCGGCGTCGCTGGAGACGGCATAGCGGTTGGGCGCGGCAAAGGGGACGGGCTCGCCGTAAACGCTCTGATGGGCCCGCTCCATGGCCTGCACCAGGGGCTCGTCGCGCTCGAGCTCGAAGCCGTTGCCGGTGAGGAACAGCTCCACCTCGGTCTCGAGCTCGGGATCGTCGGCCTTGAGCTCGTCGAGCACCGCCTCGATCTCCTGTTTCACCCCCATGAAGCTCTGGCCCGGCACCGTGCGCACGTCCATGTAGAGGTTGCAGAAGGGCGCCGGGCACTTCGACGGCTTGTACGGGTGTCCGCCCTGGATGGCGCCGATGCCGATGCGCGGTTCCATGAACGCATGCGGATGGCGTTCCCGGAACACCGGCTCCCATGCCTGCAGGGCGCTGAAGACGCGCATCATCTTCTCGATGGGGTCGATGCCGTGCTCCTTGGACCAGGTGTGCTGGGACCTGCCGTAGACCGTGATCTTCACGAAGCAGTAGCCGGTCTCGCCTATCTGCAGGCGCATGCCGGTGGGCTCGCCGATGACGGCGTAGTCGGCGGTGACGCCGTGGGTCACCAGAAAACGCGAGCCCACCTTGCCGCCGCGGAACTCCGCCCCCTGGTACTGGTCCACCGGCGCCTTCTCGGTCTCGCCCACCACGCCGGTTATGAGCAGGTCGCCGGCCAGCTCCACGCCCGCCCGCTGCAGCGCCCGCACCGCGCCCCAGTAGGCGGCGAACGCGCCCTTCATGTTGCTGGCGCCGAGGCCGTGGATCCAGCCGTCGGCGGTGGTGGCCTTGGCCACGCCGCCCCCAACCACCTCGGGCGTGTACCGGCTGCCCCACGCCTCCGCCTCGCGCCCGGTGGTGCTGGTGTCGAAGTGTCCGCTGAAGAGCAGGGTCGGCGAGCCCTTGCTGCCGGGCAGCCGCCCCACCACGTTGTTGCGGCCGGGCTCCACCTCCTGGAGTTGCACGCGCATGCCCAGCTCGGCCAGCCGTCCGGCGAGATAGTCGCCGGCGGGTGCCTCCGCGCCCGGCGGGCTGGAAATGCTCACCAGGTCCATGGCCATGGTCACCAGCTCATCCTCGCGGATCCCGGCCAGCACCTGTTTCTGAAGATCATTCATCGGCGTCCTCAATTCCCGCTACCCAGCCTCGTGCACCACCTTGCCGTCCACCACGGTCATGTCCACGGTGATGTGCCGGATCTCCTCCGGCGGCGCCGTCAGGATGTCCCGGGAGAGCACCGCCAGGTCGGCCAGCTTGCCTTCCTCGATGGAGCCCTTGCCGTTCTCCTCGAAGTGCGCGTAGGCGCCGTTGTAGGTGTAGATCCGCAGCGCCTCCATGACCGTCAGGCGCTCGTCGGGGTTCAGCACCGTGCCCCCCGGGCTCGGGTCCAGGCGCCGGTTTACCAGGCAGTCGATGCCCACCATGGGGTTCGCGGTGACGATGGGCATGTCGGAGCCGCCCGACGAGATCACCCCGCGTTCCAGCAGCGACTTCATCGGGAACGCGTACCGCGAGCGTTCCTGGCCCCAGGGCTCCAGGGTGCAGGCTTCGCCCAGCACCTCCAGGATCGGCGGCTGGGCGTTGTAGACGACGCCCAGGCCGGCGGCGCGGTCGAGCAGCTCGGCGTTCCACAGGTAGGCGTGCTCCAGGCGGTGGCGCGCATCCGGGCGCGGGAAGGCCTTCTGGGCCTTCTCGATGGCATCGAGGGTGACCGTGATGCCGTGGTCGCCGTGGGGGATGGCGGCGATCTGGATGCCGGCCTTGTGGGCCTCGAGGCAGAACTCGTCGGCCATCTCCTGGGAGCAGCGGAAGCTGCCGCGGAACTTCCCGTCGGGGTCGTTGGAGTAGGGCTCGAACAGCGCCGCGGTCTGCCCCTGCACGCCGCCGTCGATGCCGATGACCGCGGGCCCGAGCCGGATCCAGTCGTCGCCGAAGCCGGTGCGCATGCCCGATCGGAAGATCCGGTAGGCCGCGGTTTCCACGTCCCACTTGGTGCCGTAGACCGGGTAGATGTTGAGGTAGATGCGGGCGGTGAGACCGCCGCGGGCGCGCAGGAGCTGCCAGGCGTGGGACTCCTCCTCGTTCCGGATGGAGGCCTCGTCCACGCTGGTGATCCCCAGCTCGTTCAGGTAGCGGCAGGCCCACCCGTAGCCTTCCGCCAGCTCTTCCAGGGTCGGGGGCGTGATGGTGGGGAAGATGTAGACTACCCGGCAGTTGTCCCACATGGGGCCCAGCGGCGCGCCCTGTTCGTCCCGGAGCATGGGGCCGCCGGGAGGGTCCGGGGTGTCGTCCTCGATGCCCATGCGCCGCAGGGCCGCGGTGTTGGCGGTCCAACTCATGGACTCCCGCTGGCGCAGCAGCACGGGGTGGTTGGGCGAGACCGGGTCGAGGTCGCGGCGCGTGGGGTAGCGGCGCTCCGGCAGCCGGTGGTGGTCGAAGCCCCAGCCCACGATGAGCTCGCCGGCGGGGGTCTCGTCCGCCCGTTTCTTCACGGCCGCCGCGATCTCGTCGATGGAGGAAGTGACTTCAGGGCTGCAGTCGATCCACTTGCGGTCCTCCACCGCGTTGATGATGTGCATGTGGTTCTCGACGAACCCCGGCGTCAGGGCGCGCCCCGCCAGGTTCACGACCCGGGTCTCGTTGCCCACCAGCGCCTCGACGGATTCGTTGGAGCCGACCCGGACGATGCGGTTGCCCGCCACCGCCACCGCCTCGGCGACCTCGTCCCGCTGGTTCACCGTGATCACGCGTCCGTTGACGAACGCCAGGTCGGCGTCGCGTCGTTTGTCGCTTGCCATGAGTCGCCTCCCTCGGACAGGCCCGTGTCACCCGCACGCGGATGGCAAATATCCTCGCCCATACAATGTTTGGCGAGTCCCGCGCAACCTTGACACTCCGCGAAAGCCTGTGCGAGTATCGCGGCCGAAACAGGGTTGGGAGACTGTGACGGTAGGTTCGAACGGCGGCGCGTGGGCGGCGCCGGTGTAACGGGCGGAGTTTCCAGCCTGTGCCGTGCCATACCCGGTTGGGGATGCCGCCGAGGAGGAAACCACGATGAGACGGACGAAGCTCTTGAGAAGGTTGGGCTGTTCCGATTCCTCGCCGAGGCGATGGGCTCTGGCGCTTGCCATCGCGGCGGTTTTTGTCGTTGCCTGCCTCTCCGCGGCACAGGCCCAAAAGGCCGGCGGCATCCTGCGCCTCGGCGGGGAGCGGGACGTCAGCGACCTCGATCCCCACACCACGCGCATAGGCTGGGACATCAACATCATGCAGAACGTCTACTCGGGGCTGGTCCGGGCCGGCACCGACATCCAGCCCAGGCCGGATCTGGCCACGAGCTGGGAGTTCAAGTCGCCGACCCGGCTCGAGTTCACGCTGCGGCAGGGCGTGAAGTTCCACAACGGCCGCGAGTTCACCTCCGCGGATGCCAAATATTCGTTGCAGCGGATTCTCGACCCCAACGTCCCGGCGGGTTACGCGAGCACCATCAAGTCCATCGACTCCATCGAGACGCCCTCCAAGTACAAGCTGGTCTTGACCCTGAACCGGCCCGATGCCGCCATCGTGACCAACCTGTCGCTGCCCGCCATGGCCATGGTGGCCGAGGAAACGGTGAAGCCGATGCCGGTGGGTCTCAAGGAGGGGATGGTGGGAACCGGCCCCTACATGTTCAAGGAGCACATCAAGGGACGGCGGCTGGTGCTGGTCAAGAACCCCGACTACTACGACAAGTCGGTGCCGCTGCTGGATGAGCTGCACTTCATTCCGCTCATCGATCAGACCGCGCGCACCAATGCCCTGCGGGCCGGGCAGGTGGACTACATCGAGCCGGTGCCGCCCAAGGACGTCAACGCCCTCAAGCGCGACAAGAGGATCAACGTCACCGGTGGGCCGAACATCAGCTTCGTCAACATCTCGCTCAACGTCGCCAAGAAACCCTTCGACGACGTGAGGGTGCGGCAGGCGGTGGCCTACGCCATCGACCGCAAGGAGATGGTGGAGAAGGGCTTCGACGGCTTTGCCCAGCCGCTCTGGGGGCCGCCGCTGATTCCGCCGTACTGGGCGGGAAACGACGACAAGTACTACAACCTGGACCGCGAAAAGGCGAAGAAGCTGCTGGCGGAGGCCGGCTACCCCGATGGTGTCGACGTCGCCATACGGATCGGCACCACCTCCTACCATGCGCCGTTCGCCGCGGTGGTGCAGTCCGAGCTCAAGAAGGTCGGCATCCGGGTGGAGATCAAGGCGTCGGACAGCGCCAGCTCCTCACGCGACTGGCGTACGGGCAACTTCCAGATGTATCCGATCCGTTGGTGGGGCTCGGACTTCGTCGACCCGGACGGCGCGCTGACGCCGCTCTTCACCTGCAAGGGCAGCTACAACAACAGCAAGTTCTGCGACCCGGAGTTCGACAAGCTGCTTGCCAAGGGCGTCGTGGCCACCACCATCGCGGAACGCAAGAAGGCCTACCAGGTCGCCATGAAGCGTCTGGCCGAACAGCAGCCCTGGGTGTTCCTGGTGGCCTTCGACCGCTTCCAGGCCATGCGCACCCATGTCAAGGGCTACACCGCCTACCCGAACGCCAGCCAGTACTCGTTCCGCGAGGTCTGGCTCGACAAGTAGGAAGGCTGGGCACGCGCCGGCGGCTGTTTTCCGATGCGAGGGCTTGTCGGCGATCAGCCGTCCGGCGTTGGAACGGATGGCCGTTGCAGCACGGACCGCACGGGTGGGCCTGAGACCCGCCCGTGCGGTCCATCGCGTCTCTTCCACGGGAACCTGACGGGGTCTCGGTGAATCGGTACATCGTCCAGAAACTGATTTCCCTGCTGCTGGTGCAGTTCGGCATCTCGGTGGTGGTCTTCTACATGATTCGCCTGGTGCCCGGCGACGCCGTGGACTACATCTACGGGCTGTACATGAGCTCCGGGCGCATCGAGGAGATCCGCGCGCTCTGGGGGCTCGACCGCCCGCTCGTGGTGCAGTACCTCGAATGGATCGGGCGCGTGCTGCAGCTCGACTTCGGGCGTTCCCTGATCTCCGGCTACCCCATCGCGGACGAGATCTTCTCGCGCCTGCCCGTGACCCTGCACCTGTCGTTGATGGCGGGGACGTGGAGCGTCATCTTCGGGGTGACCCTGGGCGTCATCGCCTCGCGGTACCCCAACGGCAAGATCGACGGGCTCGTCACCACCACCGGGATCCTCGGGCTGGCGATGCCGCACTTCTGGCTGGCCACGCTGCTGGTGCTGGTCTTCGCGGTCTACCTCAACATCCTTCCTTCCGTGGGCTACGTGTCCCTGTTCGAAGATCCCGTCGAGAGCACGCTGTCCCTGATGCTGCCGTCCCTCGCCCTGGGCACGACCATGGCGGCGGCGGTGATGCGGATGGCGCGCTCGGCCATGCTGGACGTGCTCGCCCATGAGTACATCCGGACGGCGCGCGCCAAGGGCGTGCGCGAGCGCCGGGTGTTTTCCAGGCATGCCCTCAGGAACGCCTTCATCCCGGTGCTGACGCTCATCGGCACGGAGACCGGAAAGCTGCTGGGCGGCTCGCTCATCATCGAACAGATCTTCGCCATCCCGGGCATCGGCCAGTATGCGGTGGAGGCCGTGCTGAGCCGGGACTACCCGGTGCTGCAGGCTACCATGATCGTCATCGCCGGCAGCTACGTGATCATCAATACGCTGGCGGACATCGGCTACGGGCTGCTGGATCCGCGGGTGCGGTACGACTAGGGCGGCCATGACTACGCATACGAATATCAGCCCGGGTTGGGGAGGATACTGACTCCGTGGCACAGGGCGCGGACATCACCGCGGTGTCGCAACCGACCGCGCCTCGCCGTGAAGGCGCGGGGCGGGCGTGGCGCCGGTTCGTGCGCCACCGGCCGGCCGTGGTGGGCGCGGCGCTCATCGTGCTGTATCTCCTGGCGGCGCTCCTGGCGGATGTGCTGGCACCCTACGATCCACTGGACATGGGGGCCGGGCCGCGGCTCGAAGGGCCGGACGCCGCCCACTGGTTCGGCACCGACGAGTTCGGACGGGACGTGCTCAGCAGGGTGATCTACGGTGCCCGCATCGCCTTCGTCGTGGGAGTGCTCTCGGCCACGGGGGCGGCGGTGGTGGGAATGTTTATCGGCGTGCTCGGGGGCTATTTCGGCGGCTTGCTGGACCGCGGGGTCACCATGCTCATCGACCTCGTGTTCGCGTTCCCCACCATCCTCCTCGCCATCGCGGTGGCGGCGTTTCTCACCGGCGGGGGCCTGCCCCCGTCGGTGCCGGTGATCATCGCCCTTTGCGTGGTTCAGGCGCCGCACTTCGCCCGGGTGGCGCGCGGGGCCACCCTGGCCATCAAGGCGCAGCCGTTCGTGGAGGCCGCCCAGGTGCTGGGAGGTTCCCATCCCCGCATCATCCGCAGCCACATCGCCCCCAACGTGGTGGCGCCGTTGCTGGTGCAGTTCGCGCTGTCCTTCTCGTACGCCATCCTGGCGGAATCGTCCCTGAGCTTCCTCGGGGTCGGCCACCCGCCCCCGGCGCCCTCCTGGGGCGCCATGCTGACCGGCGCCTACGGCTACGTGGAGCGGGCCCCCTGGGCCGCGTTCTTCCCCGGGATGGCCATCACGCTGCTCATCCTGGGGTTCAACATACTGGGTGACGGGCTGAGGGATTTCTTCGATCCGACAAGGCGTTAGGCGATGTATCTCATGCTTCACAGGACGATTTGCAGGATCCTGCGCCAGGTGTAGGGGCGACCCGCGGTCGCCCTCAACGGATCAACGCCAGGCGCATGGGGTCCGCCGGTCGCCCCTAACGGGTCAAGGCTGCGTACGAGGGCGACCGCGGGTCGCCCCTACTTGCGGCTCCACCTGCGAGCCGCTATTGTCTTTCGGGGTTGATTGAAGGGGCTTTCGCGCCCTTCCAGGAGGTGTCCAATGCCAGAATCGAGCGTGTCGACACCGGTTCCCACCGCCGACGTTGTCTTTGTCGGCGGGCCCATCGTCACGGTCAACTCCCGCGACGAGGTGGCCGAGGCGCTGGCGATCCGCGGGCGGAACATCCTTCGGGTAGGAGACCGCGCCTACGTCGAGCAGGCCATCGGCCGGGAAACGGAGGTGGTGGACCTGGAGGGGCGCGCGCTCACGCCCGGCTTCATCGACAACCACATCCACATGACCAACGGTCAACAGCGGCACTGGGTAGACACCACCTACGCCACCTGTCCGTCTATCGCCGACATCGTCGCCAGCATCGAGGAGCGCGCCGCACAAGTGAAGCCGGGCGAGTGGATCTGGGGCCGGGGCTTCCAGGCGACCCGCCTCACCGACCGGCGCAACCCCAACCGTTTCGACCTCGATCCGGTGTCGCCCGACAACCCGGTGGGTATCGCCAACCGCGAGTCCATGGGGTGGACGTTCAACACCCTGGGGTTGCGGCGAATGGGCGTCCAGGACGATACCCCGGACCCCCCCGGCGGCCCCATGGAACGCGACGATCAGGACCGTCCGCTGGGCCCCATGTGGGACAACACCCGCACGGTGTTCATCATGCCGATCCTGCCCAAGTGGGACGTGAGCGAGATGATGGACGGTTTTCAATGGATGGCCGATGAGCTCAATCGCTACGGTATCACCACGGCGTTCGAGGCCGCCATCCGCTACCGCAGGGACACCGCGGCGTTGCAACGGTTGCACCGCCAGACAGCGCCGAGTCTGCGTGTGGTCATGGGCCCCTATCCGGTGCACGGCGAAGGTTGGGACCTCGAGGGCGCCGCCGGGAAGATCTGGGAAACCGGGTTGGCGACCAACTACGGCACCGAGTGGCTCAAGCTCGGCGCGCTCCAGATCGGCATCGACGGCGGCGTCATCGGCCAGACCGCCGCGCTGTTCGAGGCCTACAGCAACGATCCGGAGGGGAAGAAGCTCGGCAGTTTCCGGCTCACCCAGGAGGTGGCCAACGACTTCATGGCGCAGGTCCAGGCCAACGACTGGCAGGCCGGGCTCATCTGCCACGGCGACCACGGCATCCACCGGTCGCTGGAGGCCATCGCCCACGGGCGCGAGAAGGTGGCGGGGCACGACCTGCGCCACCGGCTGGAGCACGCCTACCTCTGGAACCCGCGGGTCATGGACCGCATGGGGGAGTTGGGCGTCATCTGGAACACCCAGCCGCCGATCCTGGAGAGCATCGGCAGCGAGGGGGTCCACGGCCAGTGGGGCGAGCGGGCACGCTATGCCTTCCCGTTCAAGTCGCTGACCGACCGGGGCGTGATCATCTCCGGCGGCTCCGACTGGCCCGTGGGCCTGTACAACCCGCTTCAGGGCCTCGACATCCTGGTGAACCACCGCTTCGGCCCCGAGGAGGGCGGCGAGGTGCTCAACGCCGACGAGGGCGTCAGCGTGCTGCAGGCCATCCGGATCTACACCTACAACTGCGCCTATACGTCGTTCGACGAAGACCGGACGGGCTCCCTGGAGGAAGGCAAGCGCGCGGACCTGGCGCTCCTCTCGGAGGACATCCTGAGCGTGGCGCCCACCGCGATCCGGGACATCAAGGTGGACCGCACCTACGTGGACGGGCGGCTGGTGTTCGAACGGGCGGAGTCCGAGTGAACAGCCACGGCAGGGACGCCCGTTAACCACGGAGAGAATTGACGAAGCCTGGCCGGCGGGTGTGAGCGAAACCCGCCCAGGGGGACCAACGAGGGGGAGTCATGCTGCTAGCTTTGACCGGCGCCCGTATTCTGACCGCATCCAACGGCGCGATTGAACACGGGACGCTGCTGATCGCAGATCGGACCATCGAGGCTGTCGGCGCCGACGTCGAGCTTCCCGGAGGCGCCGAGGTCTGGGACGTCCGCGGCAAGGTCCTCATCCCCGGGATGATCGACGCCCACACCCACCTGGGCCTGTGCCAGGACGGCGTGGGGGCCAGCCAGAGCGACGAGGACGAAGTAGGGGACCCCGTGGTCCCGCACCTGCGCGCCCTGGACGCCATCAACCCCGAGGACGTCGCCTTCCGGGACGCCCTGATGGGCGGTGTTACCACCGTGGGAGTCATGCCGGGCAGCTACAATGTCATCTGCGGCCAGCCGGCCGCCGTCAAGGTGGTGGGGCGGACCGTGGAAGAGATGCTGGTACGCGCGCCCGTGGGAATGAAGATCGCCTTCGGGGAGCGTCCCAAGCAGGTTTACGGCGGCCTCAAGAAGAGCCCCATGACACGCATGGGCATCGCCGCCATCCTGCGCGAGGGGTTGGTCAGGGCGCAGCACTACGCCGCCAACGGCGGCGGGGCGCGTGACCTGCGCCAGGAAGCCATGGTCCCGGTGGTGAGGAAGGAGATTCCGCTCAGGGCGCATGCACACCGCGCCGACGACATCATCACCGCCATCCGGATCGCTCAGGAGTTCGACCTCGACCTGATCATCGAGCACGGCACCGACGGGTACAAGGTGGCCACGGAGCTGGCGGAAGCCGGAACAGGCGTCGTTCACGGGCCGTGGCTCAAGACCCGCGGAAACCTCGAGCAATCCGGCCGCAGCGTGCACTGTCCCCGGATTCTGATCGAGAACGGCGTGTTGACGGCCTTCTCCACCGATCACCCGGTGATCCCCATCCAGAACCACAGGATGCAGGGGATGACCGCGGTGGACCACGGAGTGAGCGAGGCGGAGGCCCTGAAGGCGCTGACCCTCAACTCGGCGCGGCTCATGGGCATCGATCAGCAGGTTGGGAGCCTCGAGAAGGGCAAGGACGCGGACGTGGTGGTGCTTTCCGGGCCGCCGTTCGAGGCGGCGACCCGGGTCGAAGGCGTCATCGTGAACGGAGTTATCGGCTGGAAACGCGAGTCCGACGGTTGATCGGTCGCGTGCATCCCAAAGGAGAACGGACATGAAAGGTCGGAAAGCGTTCCTTCGGGCGACATTCGTGGTGCTGGCGTTCCTGCTCGCGGCCGGGGCCGCCCATGCGCAGGCCATGAAGATCACCGCCGCGAACGTGGCCTACGTCAAGGGCAACGACAACATCAAGGGCTATCTGGCCAAGCCCGCGGACAAGAAGACGCGCCCCGGGCTTATCCTGATCCACGAGTGGTGGGGGCTCAACGACAACATCCGGGCGAACGCACGCGCGTTCGCGGAGCTGGGCTACGTCGCCCTGGCGGTGGACCTCTACAACGGCAAGATGGCGACGAAGCCGGCTGGCGCGCGCGAACTGGCCGGCGGCGTGCGCAAGAACCCCAAGGCGGCCTTCGCCAACCTGCAGGAGGCGGTGAACTACCTGACTGCACTCAAGGGGGAGGTGGCTCCGGCCCGCATCGCCTCGGTGGGCTGGTGCTTCGGCGGCGGCTGGTCCTACCAGATGGCGAAGAACGATCTCGGCGTCAAGGCGTCGGTGATCTACTACGGCTTCTTCAATCCCGCCGACGACTTGAGCCGCATGCGCGCCACCATCCTGGGGCACTTCGGCGAGACGGACCGGGCCATCAAGGTGGATAACGTCCGGGCGTTCCAGGCGAAGCTCAAGACCCTGAAGGGCGACCACATGGTCTTCATCTATCCCAACGCGGGGCACGCCTTCGCCAATGCCGACAGCCGCAACTACGAGAAGAAGGCGGCGGAGACCGCCTGGAAGCGGACGCTGGATTTCTTCAAGAAGCACCTGTAGGGGGCTCCGCTCCGGGCGCACGACGAGACGATGCGGGCGCGGGCGGGTTTGAAAACCGTCCCTACACCAGAGGCATCGGGAAGGAGATCGACATGGCCCGTATCCGTCACATAGCCATCCTCACCGACGACAAGGAAAAGCTGGTGGAGTACTACACCAGCGTGTTCGGCCTCAAGGTCGTCAAGGGCGTCGGCACAGCCACCTACCTTTCGGACGGGCACGTTAACCTGGCCATCATCCCCAAGGGGCCGGAAGAGGAGGTGGAGGGGCATGCGCTGGAGAGCGGCCTCAACCACATCGGTTTCGAGGTGGACGACGTCCAGGCCCTCAAGCCGTTGTCGGACCGGATGGGCGGTGCCGACGACGTCAGGAAGCGGCCGCCGAACCGCGAGTCGGAGTACCGGGTGCAGGACCCGGACGGAAACCTCATCGACCTGTCCCAACACGGCTGGCCGGTGTGAAGGTGGTATTGGTTGGCGCCCTTCGACTTCGCTGAGCGTAGCCGCGCGCCAGCGCGGCGAAGTCGAAGGACGCCGATTGGAGAGGATGCATGACTGAACAGGAACGGGTGCTGTTGCCCGACGACGTTGCCCCGAAGCGTTACGACCTGACTCTGAAACCCGACCTCGAAAACTTTACCTTCGACGGCAGCCAGTCCGTGGACGTGGAGGTCAGGGCGGCCACCCGCCGGATCGTGGTGCACGCCACCGAGCTGGAGATCCACTCGGCGGTGCTGGAGCGGGACGGCGTCACCCGCCGGCCCGAGAGCATCGAGGCCAACGAGGAGGAGGAGACCGTCGCATTCGTCTTCGGCGACACGCTGGAGCCGGGTCCGGCGCGGCTGGCCATCGAGTTCGCCGGGCAGTTGAACGACAAGATGCACGGCTTCTACCGGAGCGTCTACCACCAGGACGGCGAGCAACGAACCATGGCCGTGACCCAGTTCGAGGCCACCGACGCCCGGCGCGCCTTCCCGTGCTGGGACGAGCCCGCGCGCAAGGCCGTGTTCGCGGTGACGCTGGTGGTGCCGGAGGACCGGGTGGCGGTCTCGAATATGCCGTTCCGCGAGGTCGAGACCGGGGACGACGGGCTCAAGACCGTGCGCTTCGCCGATACCCCGGTGATGTCCACCTACCTCCTGGCTTTCGTCGTGGGCGAGTTCGACTACGTCGAGACCGAGACGACCGAGGGCGTGACGGTGCGGGTCTACACGCCCGTGGGCCGGCGGGAGCAGGGACGGTTCGCCCTGGACGTGGCCGTGCGCACGCTGTCCTTTTTCCACGAGTACTTCGCCATCGCCTACCCGCTGCCCAAGATGGACCTCCTGGCGATCCCGGATTTCGCCGCGGGGGCCATGGAGAACTGGGGCGCGGTGACCTACCGGGAGACCGCCATTCTCGTGGATCCCGAGGAGTCCTCGGCGGGCACGCGCCAGCGCGTGGCCATCATCGTCGCCCACGAGCTGGCGCACCAGTGGTTCGGCAACCTCGTCACCATGGAGTGGTGGACGCACCTGTGGCTCAACGAGGGGTTCGCCTCGTGGATCGAGTTCATGGCGGTGGACCACCTGTTTCCGGAATGGGACATGTGGACCCAGTTCGTCTACAGTGACTTCGGGCGCGCCCTGTCCCTGGACGGGCTCAAGACCTCCCATCCCATCGAGATCGAGGTTCGGGACCCCAAGCAGATCAGCGAGATCTTCGACGGCATCAGCTACAGCAAGGGCGCTTCGGTGATACGAATGCTTGCCGCCTATCTGGGCGCGGACACGTTCCGCAGCGGGTTGCAGCGCTACCTCGGGCGCCATCAGTACGACAACGCCACCACCGAGGACCTGTGGCAGGCGCTGGCGGAAGAGTCCGGGAAGCCGGTGAAGCAGATCATGGACACCTGGACCAAGCAGACCGGCTATCCGCTGCTGTCGGTGGACATAAAACAGGGTGAGGTGGAGCTTCGCCAGACACGGTTCTTTTTGAGCGGCGTCCCCGACCGGGACGACACCAGCCGGTGGTCGGTGCCCCTGGGCATCCGGACCGGCGGCGCGCAGGACACGTTTCAGGTCTTCGAGGACGAGCGGACGCGCATCGACGTGGGCGGCGGACGCGCGGGGTGGGTGAAGGTGAACCCGGACCAGACGGGTTTCTATCGCGGCAACTACAGCGCCGAGCTGTGGGACCGGCTGGCCGGCGCGGTGGAGGCGGGTGAGCTATCCTCGGCCACGGACCGGCTGGGTCTCCAGAACGACGCCTTCGCGCTGGCCCGGGCCGGCTATCTCGATCCGGGCCGGCCCCTGGCCCTGGTGCCCGCCTACCGCAACGAGACGGACTATACGGTGTGGGCCGACCTGTCCGAGAATCTGCGAGCCTACGACATCCTCCTTTCCAGCCAGGCGTGTCACGAGCCGTTCCGCGTTTTCGCCCGGAGTCTTTACCAGACCATCCACGGGAGCCTCGGATGGGACGCGCGCCCCGGAGAAAGCCATCTGACGAAACTGCTGCGCCCCATGGTGATCGGTCTCCTGGGACGCTACGGCGACCCCGCGGTCAGCGCCGAGGCCCTGCGCCGGTTCGACCAGGGGAGCCAGGTGGGAACGCCGGTGGCGCCCGACCTGCGGGCGGCCGTCTACGGCCAGGTCGTGGAGAGCCGCGGGCTGGAGGGATACGAGGCGGTGCTGCGGATCTACCGCGAAGCCGAGCTCCACGAGGAGAAGAACCGTTGCCTGCGGGCGCTGGGATGCAGCACCGACCCGGATCTCCTCCGGCGGACCCTCGATTTCTCACTGGGTGACGAGGTGCGCGGACAGGATACCCCGCTGGTCGTGGCCGGCGTCGCCATGAACCCGCTGGGACGGGACATGGCCTGGGAGTTCCTGCGGGCGAAGTGGGCCGAGTTCGATAGCCGCTACGGGCAGGGCGGGTTCATCATCGCGCGGATCGTGTCCATCACCACCGAGGACTTCACCACCCTGGAGAAGGCCGCGGAGGTGGAAGCCTTCTTCGAGTCGCATCCGGCGCCCGCGGCCGCGCGCACGGTGCGCCAGTCCCTGGAACGGATCCGATCCAACGCGCTGTGGCTCGAGCGCGACGGCGACGCCATCGCGGGATGGCTGGACGCGTACCGGCCGCCGTCGTAGCGGGGGCTTTCAAACCGGCCCGCGAAAGGGGTTTCCGCCGCCCGGCGGGCTGGACTGCCGTAGGGGCGGGTTTCAGACCCGCGCGTGTCCGCGCCATTGCGCGACCGGACAACACCAACAAAAAAGGGAGATACTTCATGGCAGGCAATGCCGAGCTGCTTTCGTTCGTGACCTCGGACAACGAGACACTGCACGGCGCGTTGTTTCGCGCGGACGCGCCGTCGCACCCCGATCTGGCGCTGGTGCTGATCCACGGGGTGGCCATGAGCTTCTACACCGGCCCGTTGCCGGTGTTCGCCGAAGCCCTGGCCGGACGCGGCCACAACGGCTTCTCCATCAACACCCGCGGACATGACTGGATCTCCCGGGGCGGCGACCTGACGGACTTCCGGGGCGCCACCTACGAGAACTTCGAGGAATGCGTGCTGGACGTGGACGCCGCCCTCGAGCGGCTGAAGCGGGAGGGTTACACGCGCTTCGTACTGGTGGGGCACAGTCTGGGTTCGGTCAAGTCACTCTACTACCAGGGCGCGCGTCAACGCGAAGACGTGGTCGGAGTCATCTCGTGCTCCGCCCCCAAGCAGTTCTACGCTGCCCGGTGCGCCGAGGATCCGGATTTCGAGGCGCGCATGGCCGCCGCCGAGCAGCGGGTGGCGGAAGGCCAGGGTGAGGAGTACCTGTGGGCGCCCGCCAGCGGCGCCACCGGTCTGTTCACCTACCGGACCTACGTCAGCAAGTACGGCCGCCACGAGACCAACGACGTGCGTCCGCATGCCGCCAGGCTGGGCTGTCCGTTGCTGGTCACCGCGGGAGAGATCGAGGCTGCCTACTTCCGTGAGTACGCGCGGGAGTTGGACGAAGCAGCCGGACCCGACAACTGCACCTGTGTCATCGTCCCCGGCGCAAATCACTTCTACGCCGGCTGCGAGGACTTCATGATCGACGCGCTGGACGGGTGGCTCAAGGAGAATATCCTCTAAGAACCTGCGCCGTCCTCCCATACCCCGGTCAGAAACCGAGGCGGCGGATGGACGACCACGGCGACGTGACGGGATGAGTGAGCTGTAAGTTCAAGTTGCCGTGGACACAGGCTGCCGGGTTAACCCGCTAACCAGTTCTCGACCGGCAGACCGTCGATGCGGCCGAATTCGCGTTCATTGGCCGTTACGATTGTGTGGCGTTGGGCGACCCCTTGAGCGGCGATGAGCAGATCATTGCCGCCTATTACCTGACCAGCACGCTCAAGACGTGTGCGCAGCAGGGCGTAGACATTGTCCGCGGGTGCTTCGAAGGGCAGAATCTCAATGGCTCGGAGTATTGTGTCAAGCTGTGCCGAGAGCCGAGCCGGGCCCCTCTTCACCGCTCCATAACGGAGTTCCGCGGCGACGATGATGCTGGTACAGACCTGCGCTTCGCCGACTTCGCGAATGCGTTGTGCCACGCGGCCTCCCGGATTGCGCACCAGATCCGAGACGATGTTGGTGTCCAGCAGGTAACCCATCAAAGTTCGACGGGTGTGACGGGCAACTCAAGGATTGGCGGAAATTCCTCGTCAAGCGGCTGGAGCGTCGCCAACACGGCCAGCAGGGAATTCGGCTCGGCAGGCTCGATGATCAGCCGTTTTCCTTCCTTCCGCATGACGGCCTCGTTGCCGGGAAGTTCGAACTCTCGCGGGATTCTTACGGCTTGGTTCCGCCCGTTCTTGAATAGCCTGACATGTCGTTCCGGTATCATGGCAGCCCCCTATGCCATATGTCTCAGCATATGCCTTCTTGTCTGTCAAACGGCAGGACGGTCCCCGTTACGCCACCGCCGACTGGGGGCCACCGCCACAACTGTTGCGTGAGGCTCTACGTCAAAGTTGAGTCAGCAGCCTGCCATACCGCTCGACCGGCTCGTTCAGTTCCATCGCCTTCAGCGCCGTCCAAATCCACGCCTGGGTGTTGGTCACCACGGGCTTGCCGAACTCCTGCTCCAACTGCTCGATGACGGGCGTGATGCGCCACTTGTTGCAGGGCATGTAGAGGCCGTCGACATCCGGGTGGTCCCGCAGCAGCGGCCGCGCCACTTCCAGGCACGACTCCGGGGGCAGCGCCCATATCTCCCTGGAGTTCGCGCACGCCAGGCCGCGGAATTCCTCGACGTGTATGTCGTCGTGCTCGAGGAAACGGCTCAGCCGGGTGTCCTGGTCCGCCGGAAAGGGCGTCGCCATCACCACGCGCTTCATCCCGAGCTCGCGGCAGGCATCCGCCACCGAGGTCAGCACCGTGGAGGCCGGCACCGGGGTGACCTCGCCGACGGCCTCCAGTAGCTGCCGGTCCGAGCCGGGTCCCTTGTATGAGAGGAACAGCTCGCCGGTGACCATGAGGAAGTCGAGGGAATACTCGGTCAGCTCCCGGACCAGGCCGAAGAACTCGCTTTCGGCGCGGGCGAACTCCTGGTCCGTGAATTCGCGCACCCGGAGGCCGCGGCCCTCCACGGTGATGTCCGCCGGCAGGATCCGGTAGACGTCGGTGAGGAACTCCTCACTGATGTTGGGTGATATCAGTCCGATGCGTTTCATGTTCCACCGCGTTCACACGTTCCCCAGCGACAGGAGCGACAGCGACGTCACCTCGAAGTCCTTGACCCAGTACTCGCCGGTGTACATGCCCTCCGCCCCCTTGGCGATGTTGGCACGGGCCGGACTGGTGACGTAGTTCTGCATGTCTTCCTTGGTCTCCCAGAAGGTAAGGGAGATTCCTTCGTCCGGATTCTCGGAGCTCCGGAGCAGTTGGCGGCCGCGAAAACCCGGCATGTTCGCGGTGGCGGGCACCACCACCTCGTTGTAGTACCGTTCGTATTCCGTCCATTTCCCGAGTCGAAGCTTGCCCCAGAAAATTCTGCAGACCATGGTTTCCTCCTGACAGAGCGATGAGAAACGGCCGCGGATTCGAAAGCGCGTCCATGCCTGATCGGCCGGACGGCTCAACACCCTGTATTCTAGACTCGAAGACGTAGCGGCCGCAATCGCAAGGTTCACAGCGGCGGGATGATGCCGCCGCCGAGAATGCCGGGCACCACCTCGGGGATGCTTCCGGTCCAAAGGTCCACCCCCAGGAACGCCATGCCGGCGTACAGACAGGTTGAAGCCGCCAGGCTTGCGACGAGCGCGGCGGCGAAACGCATCCGCGCTTCGGTTACGAGGTATGCCACGATGAAGACCGGCGGGACCACGAACATCCCCAGCAGGAAGACGGTCGCGAAGAACCCGGCGGCCCAGGCCATCATGCGCAGGACCGGACCCCAGGAGGTCCTGGGCTGTTCCGCGACCGCGTCGGGCGTCTCCCGCCGGCCGCCCCAGAGATCGTCCAGGGCCGAGTCGAGCCATTGCATGACCGGAGGATGGAACTCCCCTGCCAGCAGCACGACGATCAATGCGAGGGTAGGGAGGCCCACCACCAGCGGCAGCACCTGGACTTCCGGAGGATAGCCGAGTCCGGCCCATAGCAGCAGGGCGATGAAACCGCCCACCGACGCGGTGAAGAGCAGGGAGCCTCTCATGAGCCGCCGGCCCGTTTCTCCGCGACCCACCGGCGCAGGGACTTGACGAAAGGCAACGCGACGGTGATGAGCGTCAGGGTCATGAGGACGACCACGATGGGCTGGCCGTAGAAGATATCGTAGCGCCCGTCGGAGATCATGAGCGATTGCAGGAACGCCTGCTCGGCGAGGGGTCCCAGGATGAATCCGATCACCACGGTAATGAGTGGGAAGCCGTACCGGCGCATGCAGTAGCCGAAGGCGCCGGCCGCTACCGCCAGGCCCACGTCGAAGATGCTCGTGCGCAGCATGTACATGCCGACGAACACCAGCACGAGAACGAACGGCGCGATGGCCCGCGAGGGCAGGGTGCTGAGCCGCGCCAGCCAGGGCACCGTCAGGAGCCCCAGGCCGCTGGTAAGGATCTGGCTGAAGACGATGCCCAACAGCAGCGCGTAGACCAGGTCCATGTGGTCCCGCAAAAGGAGCGGCCCCGGCTGCAAGCCATGCAGCACGAAGGCCCCGAGCAGCAGGGCCATGTCGGCGCTGCCCGGGATGCCGAACGCGACCGTCGGCAGCAGGGAGCCGCCGTCCTTGGCGTCGTTGGCGGTCTCGCTGGCGATGATCCCTTCGAGATTCCCCGAGCCGAAGGTCTCGGGCTCGTCGGATCCCTGGATGGCGACGACATAGGAGAGGAACGAGGCGACGCCGGCTCCCACTCCCGGGATCACGCCAATCCCGGCGCCGATGGCCGTGGCGCGCGCCGTGGCCAGCGGTCTGGAGAGCGTATCGCGGATCCCCTGAAGCGTCTGGCGGCGCCAGTCGGCGCCGGTGGTGCCGGCTGCCGCGCTGGCGGTCACGCCGCCGCTGGCCGAGTAGCTGATGAGCTCGCTTACGGCCAGCATCCCGACCACGAAGGGGACCATGGGAATTCCGTCCCACAGGTATTCGCTGTCCATGGTGTAACGGTAGACGCCGTACATCTCGGTGTATCCGATGAGGGACAGCAGGATGCCGAGGCCTCCGCCCACCAGGCCCTTGACCATGTTACCCTTGGCCGCGAAGGCGATGGTCACGAGCCCGAACACCACCAGCCAGAAAAACTCCGGCGGACCGAAGGCGTAAACCACGGGCTTGACCACGGGCAGAAGGGCGAGGAGGATGACGGCGCCGCCCAGCGAGCCCACGAAGCACGCCGTCGCGGACACCGCCAGCGCCCGCGCGCCTTCGCCCCTGCGGGTCATGGGATAGCCGTCGAGGCAGGTGGCGGCGTTGGGCGGAGTGCCGGGAGTGTTGAGGAGGATGGCGGGCACGGATCCACCGAAAGTGCCGCTGCTGATGATGCCCGAGTACATGAACATGGCCAGCATGGGGTCCATGCCGAACGTAAACGGGAGCACCACCGCCAGGGCCGTGATGGTTCCGAGCCCGGGAAGCGCCCCGAAGACGACGCCCAGCGTCGTCCCCATGAACAGCATGAGCACGGCGGCCGGGTCGGTCACCCTCAGGGCGGCTTCTGCGAGTGCCGTCTGCATCGCGTCCGTCGAGACGCTTGCTTGTCAGCCGGCTACTTCTTCTTGAGCAAGGGCTTGAGCCCCTCCATGATCTCGGCGTTGGCCTTCAGCACCTTCCACGTCCCGTCGGGGCCGTCGGGGTTGAGGAAGAACCCCCCCTTCAGTGTCCACTCCTTGAACGCGGGGTCGTCCACGATTTCCTGCATCGCCTTGCGGATGACCGCGAGTCTGTCATCCGGCGTTCCCGGCGGGGCCGCCATGATACGCGGGACCCCGAGCACCGACAGTTGCGAATACCCCAGTTCGGTGGTGGTGGGGATGTCCGGCAGGTTGGGGTCCTTCTTGTCCGAGATAAAGGCCAGCAGGCGCAGGTCGTCCAGCACGTTGCGGACGTGGACGTAGCCGCCGGCACCCGCCTCGGCGTCGCCGCGGGCAACCGCCAGGGCCGCCTTCGGGAGGTTCTTGTAGCCGGTGACGAACTTCACCGGGAATCCCAGCGTGGCCCCCAGCGCATTGGCCTCCACCCAGGTCACGGCGCCGACTCCGGTGGTGGCGAACTTGATGGGGCGGCCGGCCTTCTTGAGGTCCGCCAGGCTCTTGATGGGCGATTTCTTGTTGACGAAGACGAACTGCTTGGCGTCCGTGAGCTTCAGGATGATCTTGAACTTGTTGTAGTCGATGGACGCCTTCTTGCCGCGCAAGATCTCGTTGGACTGGAACGAGACGAAGTGGACGAAGCCGATGGTGTATCCATCGGCCTTGGACTTGAAGAGCACCACCGCGCCCTTGCGTCCGCCCGCGCCCGGGTTGTTCTTGACCACCACGGGGACGCCGAGCTTTTTCTCGAGGTCCGCGCCCATCTTGCGTCCCAGCCGGCCGTAGGCTCCGCCGGCTCCGAACGGCACGATGACGGTGATGGGCTTGTCAGGGTAGGCGGCAGGTGCTTCGGGGACGTCCGCCAGCACCAGCGCGCCCGAGACCAGGGCGATTGCCAATAGTTTCACGAAAAGCATGTTCCCTCCTTGAAACAGTCGTTTGCCGGCTCGCTCAGCCGGCCGGGTTGCGGCATATCACGTTTAAAAGAGCCTGACGACCCTCCTCCTTGACGGCCTTGAGGCCGCGTTGCAGGGCCGCGGGAAGGTCCGCCGGGTCGTCCACGCGCTCCGCGTAGGCGCCGCAGGCCTGGGCGGTGAGCTCGAACTGCGGCGACGGCGACAGGTCGGTGCCCGGGAAGTTGCCGGTCTGGTGGGCGACGCCGTCGGGGTAAAGCTCGCGCACGGTGCTGAGCGTCGCGTTCCAGGCCTGGTTGTTGTAGATGACGGTGAGGAACGGCACCCGGTATTTCTGAGCGGTGAAGTGGCAGGCGGTGGGGACGCAGAACATGTAGGAGCCGTCGCCCTCGCAGGCGATGACCGTGTGGTCGGGGGCCGCCAGCTTGGCGCCGATGGCCGCTCCCATTCCCCATCCGAGATGGCCCGCCGGCGCCTGGTCGAAGAACGACCCGGGCCGTTCCAATTCCAGCACGGGCCCCAGGGGCGAGGTCACCGCCTCTCCCATGACGATGGTCTTCTCGTCCACGACGTCGGCGATGCACCGGGACACCCACAGCGGATGGATGGGCCGTTCGTCCTTCACTTTCTCGATGCGCGCGGCCATCTCCGCCCGCGTCTCGTCGTGCGCGGCCCCGACTCGCGCGCGTCGCTCCTCCACCGTTTTCCGCAGGGCGTCCGAGCCGTCCAGTCCCTGTCGGATCAGGGCGTTCAGCACCGGCAGCGTGACGTCGGACGAGCCGGTCATGGCGTGATCCACCGGGAAGCCCCATACCGGGATGGACGAGAACAGCGGGTCCACCTCCAGTTGCAGCACCGTGGCCTCGGGCCGGAGAATGTCCCGGGTGGCCGGCGTCCACGGCACGTCGACGTCGACGAGAAACACCACGTCGGCCGTCTTCACGTGACCGGCGATGTCGTGTCCGGCATGGCACGGGTGGCTCGACGGGAAGTTCATGTACGGCGATTGCGGATGTTGCACCACGGGGATCGCCAGCAGGTCCGCCAACTCAACCAGCGGCGCTACCGCGGCGGGGGTCTTGCCCACGTAGCGAGTGACGATCACCGGCTCGGCGGCGCCCATGAGGATCTCGGCCGCGCGTTCGAGATCCCCCACGGGCGTTTGGATCTTGCTGGGCGGCTCGAATACCTCCGCGGACACGCGGGTGGTCTCCACGGACTCATACAGCCACTCCCGGGGCAGCGACAGATACACCGGACCCCGGGGCTCGGCCATGGCGATCTTGAAGGCCCGCGGCACGATGGCGCCGAGTTGCTCGTTGGCGCGGTTCTCGAAGTCCCACTTGACGAACTCGCGAACGATGCTGCCCTGGTCCCGGGACTCCTGGCGCCAGTGGATGTGGCGGCTCTTGCCGCCGGCCACTTCACCCTCGGTGACGGGAGTCCTTCCCGCCACGAACAGCAGCGGCACTTGGCACGCCTTGGCGTTCATGAGCCCGCCCAGGCCGTTGGCGGTGCCGGGCAGGGTGTGCACCAACACCACCTGCGGTTTGCCCGAGGCGCAGTAGTAGCCGTGGGCCATGGACACCGCCGCCTGCTCGTGAGGCACGACGAGGATCTCGGCGCCCTTGGACTCGCTGCGCTGCATTTTGGCCAACGCTTCCAGGATCGGGCCGTGGTCCGTCCCGGTGTTGGCGAAGATATAGTCGACGTCGGGATTGGCGTTGAGCTGCGCCAGAAAGGCTTCGGCGCCGTTGGCCACGTTCACGTCTTCGAATCGAGGTCCGGGCATGTTCAGGTTCTCCGTTTGTATCGGTCCCGACGATCAAGTCTGGAGACCCTCAGCCGATGGTCAGTAGGGCAGTTTCTTCAGAGGAATCGAACTCGTGTAGTTGGACGCGGGAACTCCTTAACGCTGTTTCAATATCATGCGTCGTGCAGTTGCCCAAACGCACCCATATAACCTTCGGCGGCGCGCCGAGGAGAAAGCTCAGTTGGCGGAAATCCCCATCCTTGGACACGATGGTGAAGCCGTGCCTTTGAGCAAACGTCCAGACATCGCGGTCTTCGGCTTGGTCCAACGCTGCATCCAGCACATGCGCAGAGTTCGGGTAGACGTCGGCGAGCGACTGCACCAACCCGGGCGAAAGGTTCTGATCGAAGAGTAGCCTCACTTGGCCGTGAGCGAAACCAGCTTGCGTTCACGGTCAGCGGCAAAGGCTAGACAGGCGCGGATGTCTTCTTCTGTGAGGTACGGAAAGTCGCGGAGGATTTCGTCGTGGGACATGCCGCCGGCGAGGTATTCGAGAACATCGTAGACAGTAATTCGCATTCCGCGGATGCATGGCTTACCGCCGCGCTTCCCGGGGTCGACGGTGATGCGGTCGCGATAGTCCGTCATGGAATGTCTCAAAAAAACCGGCTTCCCGTTTGCCAGCACCAACCACAGACCGCCTACCGTAACCGGACGGGAGCGAATAATGTAGCGTAGGTCGTGAAAAGATACAAGATTCGTCGTGCAGGACGGTGCCACACCGTGGAACGGGTTGGTTGACCTGGTTCCCGGCTCAAATTATGTTCACGGGTGCCAATGGAGGAATCAGCCATGAGCGAAATTCGGCAGGACACGGAGAGAATCGAGGGCACCTACGTGTTCGACGGCGTCCAGTCGCGCAGGGGCTACCGTCTCAACAAGTTCTTCTTCTCTCTCAACCGGGCCGAGAACCGGGCGGCCTTCAAGGAAGACGCGGAGGCGCTCATGGAGCGCTTCGGCCTGAGCGACTGGGAGAAGGGCAGAATACGCGAGAAGGACTACTTGGCGTTGGCGCGGGAGGGCGGCGCCAACATCTACGTCATGTACAAGATGGGCTCGGTGACCGGCGACAGCCTGCAGCACATTGGCGCGGCGTTCCGCGGGCAGACCCTCGATGAGTTCCTGAGCACGCGCAAGGTCCAGGGAGCCAGGTGACATGGGTAGAATCGTTGCGGGAATCGGCTCATCGCACGTGCCCGCCGCGGGCGCGGCGTTCGACCAGGGCAAACAGGACGCTCCCGAGTGGAAGCCGCTGTTCGACGGCTACCGCCCGGCCATGGAATGGCTCCGGGAGGCCGGCATCGACGTGGCCATCTTCATCTACAACGACCACGGCTCGGAGTTCTTCTTCGACAAGTATCCCACCTTTGCCATGGGCGTGGCGGACAGCTATCCGCCGGCGGACGAGGGCTGGGGGCCGCGGCCGCTGGCGCCGGTGCCCGGCGATCCCGAGTTCTCGTGGCACGTGGCCGAGTCGCTGATCCGGGAGAGCGAGTTCGATATGACCGTGTGCCAGGAACTGGCGGTGGACCACGGGCTGCTGACGCCGTTGCCGATGCTCTGGGCCAACGAGCCCGCGTGGGACATCAGGGTGGTGCCGGTCGCGGTCAACGTGGTGCAGCACCCGCTGCCCACGGCGCGCCGGCTGTGGAAGCTGGGTCAGGCGCTGCGGAAGGCCGTGGAGAGCTATCCGCAAGACATCCGTGTGGCCGTGCTCGGCACCGGCGGCCTCTCGCACCAGCTCCACGGCGAGCGCTTCGGCTTCCGCAACGAGGAGTGGGACCGGCGCTTCATGGAGCGTATCGTGAACGGCCCCGAGGAGCTGGTGGAGTTGTCCCACCACGACTACATGGTGCAGGGCGGCGCCGAGGCGGTGGAGATGATCATGTGGCTGGGCATGCGCGGCGCGATGTCCCCCGAGGTTAGGTTGGTGCACCAGAACTACTACGCCCCCATGCTGACCGGCATGGGTCTGCTGCTCCTGGAAGACGCCGCGAAATCGTGAACATGGAGCGCCCGCGGGAAGGAACGGACGCGCTCCGGGTGACGCTCCTGGGCACCGGCCGGCCGAAACCTCAGCCGGGGCGCACGGGGCCGGGAGCCATGGTGGAGGCGGCCGGAAAGTATTTCGTCTTCGACTGCGGCCGCTGCACCCTGCAGCGCCTGGAGGAAGCCAAGGTCCCCTTGGGCGAGCTCCGATCCCTGTTCCTCACCCACCTCCACTCCGACCACATCGTGGGCATTCCCGATTTCTGGCTCACCCCCTGGATCTTCGGGCGTGGCGACCGCCCTTTGCACGTGTGGGGGCCGGAGGGCACCCGACGCATGATGTCCAAGCTGGCCGAGGCCTTCGAGTTCGACATCCACATGCGCCGCGACGTGGACGAGAAGATCGATCCCGGAGGCGTCGAGGTGATCGCCGAAGACATCCAGCAGGGTTTCGTCTACGAGGAGGACGGGTTGAGGATTACCGTCTTCGACGTGGACCACGCTCCCATCAAGCCGGCCTTCGGCTACCGCATAGACTACGCGGGACGGTCCGCGGTTCTGTCCGGCGACACCCGCTACAGCCAGAACCTCGTCGAGTACTCGCGCGGCGTGGACCTGCTGGTGCACGAGGTCGCCGCCGCCCCACCCGCGGAGTTGCAGCGCTCCGAGCGGCTGGCCCACATCATCGGCCACCACACCTCGCCGGAGGAGGCCGCATCGGTGTTCTCCCAGGTCAACCCCAAGGTCGCCGCCTTCACACACGTCGTCTCCTACGGCGTCGAACGCGGCGAGATCGTCAAACGAACGAAAGCGGGCTACTCCGGCGAGCTGGTGATGGGTGAAGACCTGATGCGGTTCGAGATCACCGACCAAGTCACGGTCGTCCCGCCGGACTGTTGACGGGACCCCAAGAAGGCTCGGATCCGTTGTGCGGCGCCCTTCGACTTCGCTTCGCTACGCTCAGGGCGAACGGGTCGTGAAGCTCCCCTTGACCGTTCGCCCTGAGCGTAGCGAAGTCGAAGGGCGGCTCTCGTTCCGCAGCCATCCCTAGTCCTCCGCCGGCAACCCCACCGTATCCGCCACCCGTTGCGCGTAGTGGTTCCAGGTCCACTCGTAGACTTTCGATACCGCGGCCTGAAGGCCCTGTTTCACCACGAAGGCGAAGGCGTCCAGGTCCGCCTGGGGAAGCGGCTCCGGCGCGCGGCCGCCGGTGGCGCGGGCGGCGTCCAGGGTGATCTTCGCCAACATCTCCAGGCGAAGCGCCAGCAGGGTCACAGCTTCGACCGAGGGTCCGATGACGGTGAGGCCGTGCCCGCGCATGAGACAGCAGTCGCTGTCTCCCATGGCCTCGATGAACTCGGCGGCCAGCTCCGGGCTGTCGATGAGGACCGACCGCGGGTAGAGCGGGATCCCCTGGATGGCCCTGCTCAGGCTCAAGGGATCGTAGGAGCCGTAGATGGGCCGCAGCTCCAGGCCGGCAATGGTGGCTACGAGGCAATGGTACGGATGAGCATGGAGCACGACCAAGGCGTCCGGGCGCGCCTTGTAGAGCTCGCCGTGGATCGGCAGCTCCAGGGGCACCCGGTATCCGTCCACCTGCTCCACGGTGCGGTCGAAGCCCAGCCGGCGTACGTGACGCACGTCGGAATAGAGCAGCCCTTTCTCCTCGTCCCCAAGCAGGCGCATGAACATCTCGTCCGTGTCCGGAATCCGCGCGGACAGGTGTCCCAGTATGTCGCCAAGGCATCCCTGGCTGGCCAGGATGCGGGTGCCGAGCGCGATCTTGCGCCGGAGGATCTGCAACGCTTCGTCCATGGTCATCCTTTCACGCGGGCCTGCCGCGAGCCGTCCATGGGAATGTGTAAACCGCCTGAGCGGCACGGTGTCAAGAATCGTTTTCCCGAGCGTTTGCCCGCGACGCCGGGGCGACCCGGCCGCCCAGGCAGTCCCGTCGGTCAATTGAAACGACCGCGGCGCTGATCTATGGTCAACCGGGCTCATGACCATGTTCTCCACCACACAAGAGCTGTTGTCACAACAGATCGCGGCGCGCCCGGACCATCCTTGCCTGATTCACGAGGACAGGTGTTGGAGCTACTCCGAGTTCGGTGAGGAGGTAGAGCGTGTGGTGCGCGCGTTGGCGGCGCTCGGGCTTCGGCGCGGGGAACGGGTGGCGCTGCTGCTCCCCAACTGCCCGGAGTTCCTCTGGGCGGTATTCGCCATGGCCCGCACCGGCGGTGTCTTCGTTCCGCTCAACACCGCGCAGACGGCGAGTGAGCTCAAGTATCTGCTGTCCCACTCGGAGGCGCGTTTCCTGTTGACCACCGGCGCTTTCATCCCGGAGATCGACGCCATTCGAAGCGACTGTCACGAGCTGGAGCATGTGATCGCACTCGATCTTGGGAGCAGGGACGGGGTCACGGGCTGGCACGAGTTCATCGAGGCGGCCGGTTCCGGGGCGGGCCTCGCGGACGTATCCCCCGACGACCTCGCTTCCATCATCTATACATCCGGCACCACCGACCGCCCCAAGGGCGTCATGCTCAAGCACTACGCCTTCGCCTTCGCTCCGAGCCACCGGGCGCGCGCGCTCGGCTGGACCGAGGACGACCGGGTGCTGGTGGTGATGCCGCTGTTTCACGTGAACGCGCTGTGCCACATGACCATCGCCATGATGTCCGTCGGCGGCGTGGCGGTGCTGAAGGAGCGTTTCAGTGCCTCGCGTTTCTGGGCCGACGTCAGCAAGCACGGCGTCACGACGTCGAGCATCATGCAGACGATTCCGCGGATCCTGTTGAACCTGCCGCCGGACCCGGCGGACGCGGACACGCCTTTGCGGCAGGTGATGGCTCTCTTGCCGCCGGACGTGCACCTGGAGTTCGAGCGCCGTTTCGGGGTCACGGCCGTCCCCTCGTACAGCCTTACGGAGGACCTGCTGAGCGTACTCGGACCGCTGGACCCGTCCGTGCGGAAGCTCGGCAGTTGCGGCGTGGCCATCGCCCCGGAGGCGCACCGGCTGCGTATCTGCGATGACGAAGGGGAGAGCCTGGCCCCCGGCGAGCTCGGCGAGATCGTCAAGCAGAGCCCGGCGGTGATGATGGGTTACTACAAGAACCCGGAAGCGACGGCCGCGGCGCTCCGGGATGGCTGGCTCCACACCGGGGACCTCGGCTACCTGGACGAGGACGGCTTTCTCTACTTCGTCGACCGGAAGAAGGACATCATCAAGCGCAGCGGCGAGAACATCGCGTCGGCCGAGGTGGAGCGGGTGCTGGGCTCCCACCCGCTCGTCGCCGAGTCCGCGGTGGTGGCGGTGGCGGACCCGATCCGCCAGGAAGAGGTCAAGGCGTGCATCGTGCTGGCGGACGGGGCTTCGCCCGAGGACCTGCCGCCGGAACAACTCTGGGAGTTCTGCGCGGAGCACCTGGCGCCGTTCAAGGTCCCGCGCTACCTCGACTACCGGTCCGAGCTTCCCAAGACGCCCAGCTCCAAGGTGCAGAAGAACCTGCTGCGGGAAGACGGCCTGGCCGGTGGGGTCGTCGATCGGGAGGCAACGAAGCGGGCAGGTTGACAAGGTTGCAGCCAAGGACCGATGATGACGGCAGATTCCAACGACACGTCAGGGGGAGGGACACAGTGGCAAGACGCAACAGCACCGCACTGAAACATCGACCCGAGAACCTCGGCCAACCGAAGATGCGTTGGGGCAGCGACGTGGTGGCCGCGGTGGCCCGCACGCTCGACCTCAAGTACATCGCCCTGGTGCCCGGGGCGAGCTACCGGGGGTTTCACGACAGCCTGGTGAACTACCTGGGGAACGAGAACCCGCAGATGGTGACCTGCCTCCACGAGGAGCACGCGGTGTCCATCGCCGACGGATACGCCAAGGCCACCGACGAGCCCATGGCAGTAGCGCTCCACTCCAACGTGGGGCTGATGCACGCCACCATGACCATCTTCAACGCCTGGTGCGATCGCACCCCGATGGTGATCTTCGGCGCCACCGGGCCGGTGGACGCGCATAAGCGGCGCCCGTGGATCGACTGGATCCACACCGCCGCCGACCAGGGCGCGATCATCCGCAACTACACCAAGTGGGACGACCAGCCGGCGTCGCCGCAGGCGGCGGTGGAGTCCGTGCTGCGGGCGAACCAGATGGCGCGCACCGCCCCGTGCGGGCCGACCTACGTCTGCCTCGACGTGGGTCTTCAGGAGGAACAGCTCTCCGAGGAGGTGCTGATCCCGGATGCCGCCCGCTATGCTCCGGCGGACCCGCCGTGCGCGCCGGCGGCCACGGTCAAGCGGGTCCGGGCGCTGCTCAAGAAGGCGAAGTTCCCGGTGATCCTCATGGGACGCGTGTCCCGGAGCAAGGCGGACTGGGACCGCCGGGTGCAGCTCGCCGAGGCCCTGAACGCCCCGGTGCTCACCAGCTCCAACGATCCGTCGTCCTTCCCCACCACGCACGCGTTGCACCTGGCCCCGCCGGGACTGCGGCCGTCCAGGCAGGCGACGGACCTGGTCAAGAAGGCCGACGTGATCCTGAGCCTCGACTGGCTGGACCTTGCGGGCTTCCTGCGGGGCTGCCTGGGCGCCTCGCAGACCCAATCGCCGCCGGACAAGACCATCATCCACTGCTCCATGGACACCTACCGCACCAACGGCTGGAGCATGGACCACCAGGCGCTCCCGGCCGTGGACGTCCCGGTGGCCTCGACCTCGGACACTTTCGTGGCGCAACTGCTGGACGGTTTTGGCCGCAAGCGCGCCGCGTCCACGGGTTTGAAGAACATCACCCATTGGAGCCGCACGTCCACCGGCAAGGCGCGGCCCAGGCAAGGCAGCCCCATGACGCTCATGGACATGGCGCTGACCGTGCGCGAGTTCGCCCGCACGAGGCCCGTGAGCTTCGCCCGCCTGCCCATCGGCTGGCCGGGCGAGGGGGCGGAGCACAACGGTCCGCTGTCCTTCATGGGCAACGACGGCGGCGGCGGCGTGGGCAGCGGACCCGGCCACGTGGTGGGCACCGCGCTCGCCCTCCAGGGCAAGGGCCGGCTGGTGGCGGCGGTTCTGGGCGACGGCGACTACCTGATGGGCTGCAACGCGCTGTGGACCGCCACCCACATGGACCTGCCCCTTTTGGTGATCATCGCCGACAACCGCTCCTACTACAACGACGAGATGCACCAGGAGCGGGTGGCACAGATCCGCAAGCGGCCGGTGCAGAACCGCTGGATCGGCCAGCGGTTGGACGACCCGCCGGTGGACTTGATTGCCATGGGCAAGGCCCAGGGTTTCGACGGTGAAGACCCGGTGTCCTCGTCCGAGGACCTGGCGGCCGCGCTGGAACGCGGCGCCAAGGTGGTGGCCCGTGGCGGCCGATACGTCATCGACGCGCTGGTGGAGCCGGGTTACGCCGAAACCGGCGTGGACCAGCGGGCGGGGATGACCAAGAAGAAGTGACGCGCTAGCGACTCGAACCGAGACGGACGCCCTTCGACTTCGCGACGCTGCGCGTCGCTACGCCTGTCCTGAACTCGTCGAAGGGCTCAGGACAGGCGTAGCGTCAGCGAAGTCGAAGGGCGCCAACTTTCCTACACGTCGAAGAACACCGTCTCGTGCGGTCCCTGCAGGTGGATGTCGAACTCGTAAACCGGCGGCATGCCGTCGTCTTCCCGCATGACCGCCACCAGCGTGGCCCGGCGTTCCGTTTCCTCGATGGACTGCAGCACGGGGTCCTTTTCGTTGGCGGCGGCCTCGTCCGAGAAATAGATCCGCGTCATCAGGTGCCTCAGCAGCCCGCGGGCGAACACGGACACGGAGACGTGCGGCGCCTGAACGGTGCCGTCGGGTCCGGGTACGCAGCCCGGCTTCACCGTGACGATAGTGAAACGCCCTTCGCCGTCCGTGATGGCGCGGCCGAAGCCGTCGAATCCCGCCACCAGGGGCACCTCGCGGGTGTCCGCCATATGGGCGTAGCGGCCGTGGACGTTGGCCTGCCAGACCTCGACGACGGAGTCGTCCACGGGCTGTCCCGCGCCGTCCAGGATGCACCCCTCGATGCGGATGGCGTTGGGGTCGTCCGGCGCCACCAGATCGGCGCCGCCTTGCCACGGCACCATGATGCGGTGGAAAGGGCCGATGGTCTGTGAGGGTGTGGTTCCGTGCCGTGCCGCCATTCCTTTACCCCTCCATCGGCGTGGCGTCCCGCCCCCGCAGCACGATATCGAACTCGTACGCCAGCGCCCATTCGGGTTCCGTGTGTTCCAGGTCGAGCGTGCACACCAGCCGGTCCCTCGCTCCTGCGTCGGGGATGGAGTTGAAGATCGGGTCGCAGGCCAGTAGCGGATCGCCCGGGAAGTACATCTGCGTGATCAGCCGTGTGGCGAAGGCGGTGCCGAAGAGCGAGAAGTGGATGTGCGCCGGCCGCCAGGCGTTGGGGTCGTTGCCCCAGGGATAGGCGGCGGGCTTGATGGTCACGAAACGGTAGCGGCCGTCCGCGTCGGTGACGCACCGCCCGCCGCCGCTGAAGTTGGGGTCCAGCGGGGCAGGGTGGTTGTCGACTTCGTGGCGGTAGCGCCCCGCCGAGTTGGCCTGCCAGATCTCCATGAGCGCGTCGGGCACCGGCATGCCGTTCGCGTCCATGACCCGGCCCAGCACGATGATCCTTTCTCCCAGCGGCTCGCCTTCATGCTGCCGGGTGAGGTCGTGGTCCAGCGGCCCCACCTTTTCGTGCCCGTACACCGGCCCGGTGGTCTCCGACAGCGTGTGAAGCAACGGCACCAGCGGCCGCTTGGGCGCCCGCAGGACCGTGGAGCGGTATTCGGGGTGCAGATAGGGTGGCTGCTCCCCTGTTTCGTCCCGTTTGTACCCGGTTGGTTGATCCATGTTCGTCTCTCTCGTCAAAGAGGATTACGCGGTATGCCGGGCCTTGTAAAGACGCGCCAGAAAAGCCCCCGCAAGGGTGAGGACGCCGACCCAGACGAAGCCCATGTCGAAGGCGCCCAGGTCGCCGCACAGGCCCAGGAACCAGGGGGTGGCGCCGCCGCCGATGACGAACGCCATGGGGACCACCAGGGACACGGCGGTGCCGCGGGTCTGCATGTCACCCAGGGTGGACAGGGCGGTAAAGCCGGCGGGGAAGAAGCCCACCGCTACCATGGGCTGGATGACGACCGCGACCGTCAGCCAGGAATCCGGGACCAGCCCCACGAGGGCCACGGTGACGCCGCTCAGGGTCAGCGTCAGAGACAGGGTGCGGCGGACGCCGAAGCGGTCCGCCGCCCATCCCGCCACCAGGGCCAGGACCGGACAGGCCCCCCGGGAAAGCCCCACCAGCGCATTGGCCCAGCCTTCCCCCAGTCCGCGTTCCGATACCAGGTAGAGGGGGAGCATGGTGAAGACGCCCAGGGTGATGGCGACTCCCAGGATGAAGAGCGCGAGGACGATCCAAAGCATGGGGTCCTTCAGAAACCGCCAGACCACGGCCGGGACGGGAGGCTCGCCGGCGAATCTGCCGCCGCGGCCGAACACGGCGTAGAGCCCGCTTGCGAGGAAGTTGACGAGGCCGAAGTAGAACAGGACGGCCCGCCAGGAGAGACTTCGGAGCAGCAGCTCCCCGAGCAACGGCACGACGACGAAGCTGGTGTTGGGCGCCAGTTCGTGGATGGAGATGGCCTTGCCCCAGTGCGGCCGGGTGACCAGGGAAGTGATGGTGGCGATGGCCGACGGCAGGTACAGGCCGGCCCCCAGGCCCATGGCGAAAAGCCCGAGCCGGATGCCCGTCAACGTCGAGGCTTGCGCCACCGCCAATGTCGACAGTCCCAGGAGGGCGAACGACAGTACGATGGTCCGGTGATGGGTCAACCGCGCCGACACGTAGCCGGCCCCGGACATGGCGGTCAGGTAGCCGGCGGAGATGAACAAGAAGAACATGCCGGCCTGGGCGTGGGTGATGCCCAGGTCCGCCTCCACCGTCGGCAGAAGCGGCGCCAGGATGACGCGTCCGGTGAAGTTCAGCAGGAAGATCGCCGCCATCAGCAACACGGCGGGGGCCTGCTTCCGGAAGGCGTCGTCGGTGGGGGTGTGGGGGAGGCCTATCGCCGGCCTCCGTCCTTCAGCATGGATTCGTAGCTCAGGCCCATGACCTCGCTGACCGCCCGGCCCTTGCGGATCTCCGCGGCCATCAGGCGCTCACGGTGGGCGATCTTCTCGGCCTCGGCAACCACTTCCGCTTCCTTCTGGAGCGGGATGAACACGACGCCGCTGCCGTCGGCGATGACGAGGTCCCCGGGATGCACTTGGACCCCGGAGAACTGGATCTCCTCGTTGCACGACTGCTCCAGGATGCGGCCCCGCGCGGTCATGGGCGCGGCGCTCCTGGCGTACACCGGGAAGGACAGCTCGCGGCTCTCGTCGACGTCGCGGCAGGCGCCGTCCACGATGACGCCGGCGATGCCCTTTTGCTTGGCCGCGAGGGACAACAGGCCGCCCCAGGCGGAGATCGGGCGCCCGGCGTTGTCGATGACGATGACGTCGCCGCTCGCCGCGGCTTCGATGGCGCGGGTGCCGAGGTGTTGTTTGGACTGGTCCAGACCGGCGGGTTTGAGCTTCATGGTGACCGACCGGCCGCAGATCCTCGGGCAGGGCCAGAGCGGACTGACCCCGGTGGTGGCGCCGCGCAACCCGAGACGGTCCAGGGCGTCGGACACGGCGCAGGTGTCCAGCCGGGAGAGTCGTTGAACTATATCGTTTTCGCCGGACATGGATTCCTTGTGCGTCCCGTGCCAGGCGGCCGGCCGGAAACACGGCTATGAAATACCCGAAATGGCGTCCTTCGACTTCGCTTCGCTCAGGACGAACGGGATCTTTGCTATACCTCTACGTCCAGTAGGCGAAGCCCATCCCGCAGCCCGTGCCCGCCGGCGACCGGTATCCCGGGACGTAGTCCACCAGCGTCATCTCCATGGATTCCACCGCTCCCCCCAGGGCCACCCAGTTGAGGATTTCGGAGGTGCCGCTCCTGAGCTTCTCGCGCGGCAGCGACCGGAGCCCGTCCGTGTTCTTTTCGGCCAGCGCCTTCAGCGTGGCCCGGTCGATGTCCTCGTCCACCACGAAGTGGCTCAGTCCGCCGGAGGCCATTACGGCCACCCGTGCGTCGGAGTCCCAGGCCTCTATCGCCTCGCGGATGCACCGTCCCAAGGCATAGCAACGCCCGGGCGTGGGCTGGTTCGGCGGATAGTAGGTGTTGACCATCACCGGCACCATCGGCAGCGTGCCGCCCGGCAGGATGCGCCGGTAGAGGAAGCTGAAGGCGTGGCCGATGCCCTCGCGCAAACGGTTGGACCGGGCGATGTCGAACTCGTGGTCGGAGAGCCAGCCGATGAGGTGCTCGGCCAGCTCCGTATGGTTGGCGTAGGTCGAGGCGGTCTCGGCCCAGCCCCGTTGCTCGGCCTTCTTCCACTCGGGCATGGCCCCCGTGCGCTCGGGCACGGGCAGTTCCGCCCCGTGGTAGACGGCGAAGGTGGGCATGTTGTCGTCCAGGAACTGCTCGTGCTGGTCGTCGCCCAGGGTGACCACGACGTCGGCGCGAGCCTCCCGCAGCTTGCCGCCCAGCACGTTCAGCGCGCGCTGGCAGGCCTCGTAACGCTCGCGGAACTTGTCGGGCGTCGTCTCGCTAGGAATATGGGCTCCCGCCGCCGCCGCCAGCCCCGTGTAGTCGAGTCTGGGGTCCGTCTCGTCCTTGGTCTGCAGCAGGCGCCAGTCGGCGATGCTCAACTGCGGGGTGTGGGAAGTGGCCAGCGCGAGAACGATCTCTGCCATGGTCGGTCCGTCAGGCGTGGCCCGGTGTCGTATTCCATGAGCGCCACTCCCGTCTACGAGAGCGCTTATTGGAAAAGGGACAGGCTGTCAAGTTGGATTGGCCGCCGCGCACGGCCCGGGCCCGAAAACGAGGGACGACCTCGCGAAAACGCTTGCCCGGACGACCCATTGATCCGGGCTCCGGGTTGACACTCTGAAAGATCCGTGGATAAAGTCTCCCGGTGCGAGAGTTCAACCCTATCAGGAGGTACCGATGAGAGCATTATTCGCCATGACGGCCCTGCTGTTGGCTGTCATGATATCCAGTCCGCTCCATGGCGCGGACTTCTACAAGGGCAAGAAGATACGTCTGATCGTGTCGTCGAGCCCGGGCGGCGGCAACGACACCTACTCCCGGCTCATCGCGCGGCACATCCCCCGGCACATTCCGGGCAATCCCTCCGTCATCGTCCAGAACATGCCCGGCGCCGGCGGCATCATGGCCGCGGACTACCTGTACCGGAAGGCCAGGCGGGACGGCACGGTGCTGGAGCAGATCAACTGGGGCGTGTGGTTCCACCAGGTCGTCGGCTCCAAGCGCGCGCGATTCGACTTCAACAAGATCAACGCCGTCGGCGTCGCGGCCATCGAGAGCGCCATCCTCTTCACCCGCAAGGCCGAGTTTCCCGACTGGAAGTCCGTGCTGGCTTCCAAGAAGCTCATCACCAGCGGAAACAGCGGACGTCAATCCCTGGGCTACACCATGGGCAAGGTGATGGAAGTGATCGAAGGGAGGAAGATCTTCGACTACGTCTTCGGTTACCCCGGCGCGCGGCAGTACAGTCTCGCGTTTCGCCAGGGCGAGGTCCAGTCGTCCGGAAACACCCCGGGCTCGTTCGCCGATCAGCTCGGCGACATGTGGGACGACGGCAAGGTCGCCATGCTGGCGCAGGCGCCGACGCCCGAAGGGGGCAGGACCAAGGAGTTTCCCAATACGCCCACGTTGCTGGAATATGCCAAGACCGATGCGCACCGTGAGATGATCAAGGTCGTCTTCGATCTCACCCACTACGGCCGTCCGTATGCGCTTCCCCCGGGCGTCCCCAAGGACCGGGTCGAGATCATGCGCAAGGCCTTTACCGCCACCATGAACGATCCGAAGTTCCTGGCGGAGGCCAAGAGGATCAAGCGGGTCATCATTCCGTCCACCGGCGCGCAACTCCAGCAACTCTGGAAGAACGTCCTCAACGCGTCCCCCGAGAACCTGGCCATCTTCAAGGAGATATTCGGCGAATAGTGGTCCGGGGTCGGGCGCGGTTGGAGACATCGGTGAAAACCAGGAGGTAAAGATGCAGGCTGTATTGGGTCTTGTGGTGCTCGTGCTGTTTCTGCTCGGAGCAGGCTCGGCGGGGGCGGCGGACTTCTACAAGGGCAAGAAGATCCGGTTGATCGTTTCGTCTTCGCCCGGCGGCGGCAACGACACGTACTCGCGGCTGCTGGCGCGGCATATCGGCAGGCATATCCCCGGCAACCCGTCGATCATCGTGCAGAACATGCCGGGAGCGGGCGGCGTCCGGGCGGCGAGCTATCTCTACAACAAAGCGCGGCGCGACGGCACTGTCATGGAGCAGATCAACTGGGGGGTGTGGAACTGGCAGGTGGTGGGCGACAAGAAACGCGGCGGCCAGTTCGACTTCAACAAGATGCAGGCCATCGGCGTGATCATCATCGAGAACGGCCTGATCTACAGCCGCAAGGACCGCTTCAAGTCCCTCGACGGCATCAAGAAGTCGGGCAAGCTGGCCCGGGTGGGCATCAGCGGCAACCAGTCCAGCGGGTTCGTGATCGGGAACATCCTCGAGAAACTGCGTGGCGAAACGCTGTTCGAGTACGTCTTCGGCTATCCCGGCGCGCGCCAGTACAGCCTCGCCTTCCGGCAGGGCGAGGTGGACGTCTCGGGCAACGTGACCTCGTCGTTCATGGACCAACTCGGCGACATGTGGAAGGCGGGGGACATCGTCATGCTCGCCCAGACCGGTACGGTGAAGGGCGAGAAGGCTCCGGAGTTCCCCAACGCTCCGTTGCTGGAATCCCTGGCCAAGACCGAGAAGCAGAAGAACCTGGTGCGGGCCACCTTCCTGCTCTCCCGCTACGGGCGTCCCTACGCCATGCCGCCGGGAGTCCCGGCGGAGCGCGTCGCGATCGTGCGCAAGGCCTTTGACGCCACTATGAAGGACCCGAAGTTCGTGGCGGAAGGCAAGAAGCTCGGCCGCGATGTCGACCCCACCAGCGGCGCGGACTTGCAGAAGATGTGGAAGGACTCGCTCGGGGCCTCGCCGGAAGACAAGGCCATCGTGGCGCAGATCTTCAACCCCAAGGGCAAGAAATAGTACCTGCCCGGACCGTGGGCCATTGTGACGAAAGGCGTCGGGGACATGCGGTCCCCGGCGCCTTTTTGTTTGGAGCCAGACCTACGGTCGCCTCATCTTGTCTTTTCCATGGGCTTGATGCAGGATTCCCGCGTGAGTGCGCGAATACTTCTTTAGCCAGGAGGTAACCATGCAGGCTTTATTGAGTTTAGTGGTGCTCGTGCTCTTCCTGTTCGGAGCCGGATCGGCAGCGGCGGCGGACTTCTACAAGGGCAAGAAGATCCGCCTGATCGTCTCGTCCTCGCCCGGCGGCGGCAACGACACGTACTCGCGGCTGCTGGCGCGCCATATCGGCAGGAACATTCCGGGGAACCCGACGGTCATCGTGCAGAACATGCCGGGAGCGGGCGGCGTCCGGGCGGCCAGCTATCTCTACAACAAAGCGCGGCGCGACGGCACCGTCATGGAGCAGATCAACTGGGGCGTGTGGAACTGGCAGGTGGTGGGCGACAAGAAACGCGGCGGCCAGTTCGACTTCAACAAGATGCAGGCCATCGGCGTCATCGTCATCGAGAACGGCCTCTTCTACACCCGCAAGGACCGCTTCAAGTCGCTGGACGAGATCAAGCAGTCAGGCAAGCTGGCCAGGGTCGGCATCAGCGGCAACCAGTCCGGCGGGTTCGTCATGGGGAACATCCTCGAGAAGCTGCGCGGCGAGAAGCTGTTCGAGTACGTCTTCGGCTATCCCGGTGCGCGCCAGTACAGCCTGGCGCTGCGGCAGGGCGAGGTGGACGCCTCCGGCAACGTGACTTCGTCGTTCCTGGATCAACTCGGCGACATGTGGAAGGCGGGTGAGCTCGTCATGCTGGCCCAGACCGGAACGGTGGAAGGAAAGAAGGCCACCGAGTTCCCCGACGCTCCGTTGCTCGAGGAGCTGGCGACGACCGAGAAGCAGAAGAATCTCGTGCGGGCCACCTTCCTGCTCTCGCGCTACGGGCGCCCGTACACCTTTCCGCCGGGAGTCCCGGCGGAGCGTGTCGCGCTGGTGCGCAAGGCCTTCGACGCAACCATGAAGGACCCGAAGTTCCTGGCCGAGGCCAAGAGGCTCAAGCGGCCGGTCAATCCCACCAGCGGCCCGGACCTCCAGAGGATGTGGAGGGATTCGATCGCGGCCTCGCCGGAAGACAAGGCCATCGTGTCGCAGATCTTCAATCCCAAGGGAGGGAAGTAGCGCTTGCAGGGGCTGTGGGGCTGAGAAGAAGGGCTCCGGGGACATCCAGTCCCCGGAGCCCTTTCTGTTTGTCCACGGTTGGTGGGATCACCCCAGCCAGGGCATCAGGCTCTTGAGGAGATTCTCGGGACCGGTAATGACGGGCTCCAGCCAGTGGATGTGCAGGATCTGGTCGAACACGCCGACGAAGAACACCAGCATGGCGGCGGTCAGCCACAGTGTCAGCGGCCAGCCCTCCTTTGCCTGGTACTTCAGGTACAGAAGGGTGAACACCGGCACGGTCAGAAAGAATCCGAACAGCAGGATGCCGAAGAACATGCCCAGAAGCCACGCCGCGAAGGTCAGGCCGGCGGCAGCCACCTCGGCCGCGGACATGGTCCAGTCCACCTGCAGGTCGCCGGTCTCCCGCTCCTGGCTGGCGGTTGTCTTGAGGCTGCGGTAGGCGTCCATGATCAATTGGATCATCGCCATCACCAGGACCGGGACGCCGACGGAGCGGGGAAACAGGCCGGTGCCCAGCGGCCAGTCCTTGGCGGTGTAGACCATGGCGCCGGCGACCACGGCGACGAACAGCGTAAACACGAGCGATGGCGTGACGCGCATGGCTACTCTCCCTCTACCCTGTCTCCGGTGAGCTGCCGGACCTTCTGTTCCTGCTTAACGCTGTAGTAGATGGTCGCGATGGTGACCGCGAGAACCACCAGGACCAGCGGCCGGATGAGGAAGGCGGCGCCGTAGGCGCGCACCGAGATGAAGAGGTAGCGCTCGATGAGCCCGCCCAGCAGGAACCCCAGCAGCAGCGGCGGCCGGGGCCAGCCGCACCGCTTCATGATCCATCCCAGCAATCCGAAGAGCAGCACCGTCACCAGGTCGAAGATGCTGGCGGTGGCCTGGTAGGCGGCCAGGAACACCACCACTGTCACCAGCGGCGCCAGGATGTTGATCCGTACCGAAGAGATCTTGGCGAGCTGGTTGGTGAAGCACAGCGCGATGACCGTGGCCATGATGTTGGCGATGGCCGTGCTCCAGACGATGGAGTAGGTGAGATCCAGATGCTCGTTCAGCATGGAGGGGCCCGGCTGCAGGCCATGGATCATGAAGGCGCCGATCAAAAGCGCCATCGACGCGCTGCCGGGAATGCCGAAAGCCAGCGTGGGCACCAGCGCGCCGCCCTGCTTGGCGTTGTTGGCGCTCTCCGGCGCGATGACGCCGCGGACGTCGCCGGAGCCGAAGGTCAACGCGGCGTCCTTGCAGGTGGACTTGGCGTGTCCGTAGGCCAGCCAGTCCACCACCGCCGAGCCCAGGCCCGGAATGATGCCCACCCAGGTTCCCAGGAAGGCGCAGCGGAGCATCAGCCACCAGTTGGTGAACACGTCCCGGATGCCGTGTCCCACGCCCTTCATGGCCTGCTTGGGCACGCTGCTGATCTGCTTGCCCTCGATCACCATGTCCGCCAGCTCCGGCAGCGCAAAGATCCCCAGGCTCACCACGATGATGTTCAGGCCGTCGAACAGGTAGAGCGAATCGAAGGTCCAGCGCAGCAGCCCTTCCTGCTTGTCGATGCCGATCATCGACAGCAGGAGCCCCATGCCGCCGGCGACGATGCCCTTGAGAGGCACGCGGCCGCTCAGGATCGCCACCATGGAGATGCCCATGATGCCAAGGGAGAAGAGCTCGGGCGCGGCGAACAGCAGCACCAGCGGCTTCAGGATCGGAATGAGCATTCCCAGGATGACCGCGCCGACGACGCCGCCCAGCAGCGAGGCGAAGTAGGCGGCGCCGAAGGCGCGCCCGGCCTCGCCCTTGCGGGCCATGGGGTGGCCGTCCAGGATGGTGGCCTGGGAGCCGACTGTTCCGGGCACGGCGAACAGCACCGAGGGGATCGTATCGGTGGTGACCGGGACGGAGGAAAGGGCCACCAGCATGGCGATGGCCGCGGTGGGGTCCATGTCGAACGTGAACGGCAGCAGCAGGGCCAGCCCGACGACTCCTCCGAGCCCGGGTATGGCTCCCAGCGCCATTCCCACCACGACGCCGAACATCATGAATAGAAACCGTTCCACGCTCAACAGCGCGGTCAGGCCATCGGCCATTGCTTCGAACACGTTATGCTCCTAGTCAGTGGAATACGGGTGCGTCATCGGAGGGAATCGGCCGATACCCCCATAGGCCGATCTTAGCCGAGGTTCTTAACGGTTGCGCAACAAGTCTGTCAAGGCGCAGGCGCCGCCTCACGGCTTGAACTCGTACGCCTCGGGCGCCGGCTTGTACGCGCGCAGCAGCCACAGCGGCCGGCGCAGGTTGCCCGGACCGGGGGCCGGCCGGGTGAGCGTGAGCCAGCGTTTGTAGACCTCGTGGGACTTGTTGGTGTCCACGAAGATGTCGCCGTAGCGGTCGTCCGCGCCGGGCTTCTCTACCCGCACCTTCTGGTGCCAGCAGTGCTGTCCGCTGATGTTGTCGGGCTGCACCGGGAAGGTGAGGTTCTGGTGCACTCCCGCCTCCTGCCACCACACGCGCCCGGAGTCCTTGTCCGTGCTCTCGAACGGTTGGACGCCGTGAAGCTGGCGCATCATCCACTGTCCGGGCTCCACCTGCTCCAGGTTCACCAGCGCGGTGGCGAAGCGGCCGCCGCCGGTTTCCTCCTGGAGGCGCCAGCGCCCCAGGTGATGCGAGCACGCCACCACGCCGGGCCGAATGCCCTCGGTCACCCACACCCGGTCCACGAAGTAGCCGATCTCGGTGTGGACCTTGACGAGGTCGCCGGTGTCGACTTCGAGCCGTTCCGCGTCCCGGGGATGCAGCCACACCGGGTTCTTGTGCGAGATCTCGTAGAGCCACTTGGCGTTGGCCGAGCGGCTATGGATGAGGGTCGGCAGCCGGAAGGTGGGAAGCAGCAGCATCTCGCCTTTGTCGGCGTCGATGTTGTCGTAGTGAACGTGGCTCTTGATGTATCCCGGATAGCGGTGCTCGGGCCACTTCCAGTCCTTCAGCGTCTCGGAATAGAACTCCAGCTTCCGCGACGGCGTGGGAAAGCCGGCGTAGCCCTTGCCGTCCACCTCGACGCCGATCACCGCGCCGCCCTTGGAGACCAGCTTCGTGACCGGGTCCACCGCGGCCTCGGCCATGTCCGCGTCCTTGAGCGCGGTCTCGTGGCTGCCGTAGATGTTCTCGGCCACCAGGAAGGCGCCGTACCTGCGCATGTACTCGAGCGGCGAGATGCCTTCCGCCGACGCGGCTTCCGGCAGTCCCGGCACGCTGTTCTCGAACATCCACTGGTAGTACTCCGACACCGTGAGCTTCTCGCCCGGCCGGTAGGGCGACTCGAAATACTTGCGGATGCCCAGGGAGCCGTCGGGATCGATGCGCCAGGAGAGCTCGATCCAGAACTCGTCCTCTTCCCACACCTCTCCGAGGCCGGCTTCCTTGTGGGCTTCCCAAGTAGTCTCGAAGGTCTTGCCCCGCCGTTCCAGCGCGACCCGCATGACCGGTTGGCGGAATCCGATCCAGCGCGCCGAATGGGTCTCCTGGCTCATGAGGTCGTGGCGCTCGGACGCCAGACCCATGGGCAGCACGTAGTCCGAGAACCAGGCGGTCTCGCTCCAGGTGGGCGTGAGACAGGCGTGGCGCCCGACCTTGGCTTCGTCGCTCAGCATCTCGATCCAGCTCATGCCGTCCGGGTTGGTCCACACCGGGTTGTAGACCCGGGTGAAGTACACCGCCAGCTTGCCCCGGCCCTCCTTCACGAGGTGAGGAAGGAGAAAGCTCATCTCGAAGAAGGCCAGCGGGTACTCCGGGGGGTACATGAGGGTGTTCCACACCTTGGCGGGCGGCGGCATCATGGGCGGCGCCGGGATGAACTTGTTCCAGGCATTGGGCGTGGTGCCGCCGGGAGTGCCCACGGCGCCCGCCAGCACCACCAGGAACTCCAGCGCCCGCGCCACTTCCCAGCCGCCCAGGTTGCCGGCGGCGGCGTTGCGCCACACGTGGGTGGCCAGGGCGGAGCCGGCGCGCGCCACCTCGCGGGCCACCTCCACGATCATGGCCGCGTCCACCCCGGACTCGGCGGCGGCGAACTCCGGCGTGTACTCCCCGTAGAGGGCCTTCAGTTCCTCCTCGAACTGTTCGAAGGTTTGCGGTCCGTCGGGATGCTCCTGGCGCAGGAACTGCTCCCAGTTCACCCACTTTCGTACGAACTCGCGGTCGTAGAGCCCCTCCTGGAGCAGCACGTTGCAGATGGCCAGCAGCACCGCGGCTTCGGTGCCGGGCCACGTAGGCATCCAGTAGTCGGCCTTGGACGCGGTGTTGGACAGCCGTGTGTCGATGACGGCGACCTTGGCGCCACGCTCCTTGGCCTCGATGATGCGCTGGGCGTGGGGGTTGAAGTAGTGGCCGGTCTCCAGGTGCGAGCTCAGCAGCAGCATGAAGCGCGCGTTGGCGTGGTCGGGCGAGGGGCGGTCGATGCCGCACCAGAAGGCGTAGCCCGTGCGCGCACCCGCGGAGCAGACGTTGGTGTGGCTGTTGTGGGCGTCGATGCCCCAGGCGTGCATGATGCGCTGGTGATAGAGCAGCTCATGCCCAGGGCGCCCCACGTGGTACATGATCTCGTTGCGGCGGTCTTCCTCGATGGCCTTGCGGATCCGTCCGGCGAGGTCGTCCAGGGCCTCGTCCCAGGTTACACGCTCCCACTGGCCGCCGCCGCGCTCGCCCACCCGCTTCATCGGATAGAGGATGCGTTCGGGGTCGTACACCTGGTTGATGGTGGCGGGGCCCTTGGCGCAGTTCCGGCCGCGGCTTCCAGGGTGCTCGGGGTTGCCCTCGAACTTGCGCACCTTGAGCGTTTCCTTGTCCACGTAGGCCAGCAGGCCGCAGGCCGCCTCGCAGTTGAAGCAGATGGTGGGGATTAGGTCGTAGTGCCGGTCGACCCGCTTGGGCCAGGCGGCCGCGTCGTACTCGGTCCAGTCCGACCAGCGCTCCCGCGGCGGAAAGCTGCGCAGTCCGCCTTGGGGCGGCTCCAGGTTGGCTGCGTCGGGGCTCAGGGGTTGCATCTCGTTCTTCATCGCGGGGGATTCCTTGTCGGAGGAGACTCGCTTTGTTTGCTCGCGCAGACGCTTAGCTGAGCGGCACGGATTGCCCGGCCTCTACCCACAGGTTCTCGAACACCCAGAGTCCGACCAGCGCGAGCAAAGCGGACAGCGGGTGCAGGAACCACGCGGCCTGTGCCTGCATGCCCGCCCACAACAGGAAGATCACCGGGAGGAGGACGCCCACGGCCATGAACAGGCCCCAGAACTTCTCGCGGAGGGCGCCGCAGGTCAGCAGCTCGGTGGCGCGCCGGACATCCTCGCTGACGGGCGTCAGGAACACCTCCCCGAGCACCAGGCCGCCGGTCATGGCCAGCGAGACCAGCAGGACGGCGCCCGTGGTGGTCATGACCTGGCCGTCCAGGCCGGCTATGAGTCCCACCAGCATCAGCGTGGCGGCGCCGGCGCTGACGGCCTGGACCAGCAGATGCCAGAAGAAGAGCGGACTCTGCCACAGGTCGCGTCCCTTGGCCTGGGCGAAGAGGAACGCGGTATAGCCGGCGGCGCCGATGCCGAACACGACGCAGGCCGCCACCACCCATCCCGGGATGGCGCCGGTGCCGATGCCGTAGCCAAGCCAAAGGAGGCTGGCCAGGGAATAGGCCATGAGGATGTAACCGCCCAGCACGAGCCAGGAGCGCGGATTGGGCTTGGTCAGCAGGTAGTAGAAGCGGTCGGGCCGCTTGAGGTCGAAGACCAAGAGGCCGGTGGTGAGCACGGTAAAGACCAGCGCGATGAGCGGGCTCACCGCGGTCAGCACAGCCCCTTCCCGAAGGCTCCCCAGCCCCATGAGCAAGGCCGCTACCAGCAGCACGCCGGAGCCGACGGACTTGGTCCACAGGTAGGCGGCGATCTTCGGCCCCCAGGGCCGCGGGTGCGGCACGTCATAGACCTCGCGGGCGCCGCCTGGAACCGGGCTTCCGTGCCTGGAAGGGGAAAGAGCGTAGAGGTCTTCCCCCGGGTACTTGTCGGCCCAGAAGTGGGTGTCGCCGGTCTCCGTCATGGTGGGCTGCAGCGCGTCCTCCTCGACGCCCACGTAGAACAGCTTGGGGTGGGTGCCCTTGTGGGGCTTTCTGAGGGAGACCTTGCGGGTGGCCACGGTGCGGGCGATGGGACTTTCCGGATCGTCGAGGTCGCCCGACATGATCGCCTGGGTAGGACACACCACCTCGCATGCCGGCTGCAGCCCCAGCTCCACCCGGTGCGCGCAGAAGTTGCACTTGGCCGCGGTGTTGTGGTCGGGGTCGATGTAGAGGGCGTCGTAGGGGCAAGCCTGCATGCACGACTTGCAGCCGATGCAGCGGTCGTTGTCGAAGTCGACGATGCCGTTGGGGCTCCGGTAGAGCGCCACCGTCGGACAGATCTCGATGCACGGCGCGTCGTCGCAGTGGTTGCACCGCAGCACCGCGAAGTGGCGGCTGGTGGCCGGGAAGGCCCCCTTCTCGATGTACTTGACCCAGGTGCGGTTGACGCCCACGGGTACGTCGTGCTCGTCCTTGCAGGCCACGGTGCAGGCGTGGCAGCCGATGCAGCGGTTCTGGTCGATGACAAATCCGTAGCGCATGAGTGCCTCCCAAGCGGCTATATATCCGCCTGCACTCCGGGCAGTCAAACCGCGTCGCAGTGAAATGCGGTGAAGAATACCCGAAGATTACTGGACGCATACCCTTGCGCTCTGGTGCCCCTTAGAGCAGCGGCGGCAACAAAGCTTGGCGGCCGGATGGCTGCCCACGGTAGCTTGCCTCGCCAAGGGCGAACGGCTAGAACGTTCTGCCATGCCGAAGCTCCGTAGCCTTCGAGACGCCATCGCAGGGGAGGTCCAGGACGGCATGTCCGTCTTCATGGGGGCGGCCTTGGAGTCCCTCATCCCCTTCGCCGCCGGCTACGAGATCATCCGCCAGCGGAAGCGTGACCTGACGCTGATGACCACCATTTCCGATATGCAGTTCGACCAGCTCATCGGCGCGGGCTGCGCCGGCAAGGTGTGCGGCGCCTGGGTCGGCAACGTCGCGGCAGGGCTCGGTCACAACTACCGCCGTGCGGTGGAGCGGCAGGAACCGGGGCCGCTGGCGGTGGAGAACCATTCCAATTTCTCCATGGCGCTGGGGCTCAAGGCCGCGGCCATGGGGGTTCCGTTCCTGCCCACGCGAACGCTCATGGGCAGCGATTTCCGCGACGAAACGTCGTTTGCCCCCGTGGTATGTCCGTTCACCGAAGAGAATCTGCTGGCGGTGCGGGCGGTGAAGCCCGACGTCGCCATCCTGCACGTGCAGCGCGCGGACGAGGAGGGCAACGCCCACGTCTGGGGCAACCTGGGCGTCACCCAGGATGCCGCCATGGCCGCCGGCAAGGTGGTGCTCACCTGCGAGGAGATCGTCCCGCACGAGGTGATCCTGAGCGATCCCAACCGGACCCTTGTGCCGGGATTCCTGGTCGCCGCGGTCGCCTGCGTCCCTTTAGGTTCCCATCCCTCGCCGACGCAAGGCTACAGCCGCCGTGACGACGACTTCTACTTCGACTACCACGCGCAGTCCCGGGACCGGGCCGGATTCGAACAGTGGCTGCACCGGTGGGTGTCGGGCGTGGACGGGCACGAGGACTACATGGAGCGGCTCGGCCGCGAACGGGTCGCGCGGCTCAAGCCCGAAAGCAGCCACATGGCGGCGCCCGTGAGTTATGGCTACTAGGGGCTTGTGCCGCAAGGACACACGGGCCTGAAGGCTGGTGATGCAGCGCTGCGTGTTCTGACCGTCCGCGTCTGTCAGTAGGTCGACTTCGGCACGGTATCGTTGATTTCGACGACGTATCTTCCCGCCAGGATTTCCGCCTGGACTTCCGCGACCCTCGCCTTGGCGGCGGTGGGGATACGGTCTTCGAACTCGTAGTAGGGCGCCAGACGGGCGCCGCCTCTTCTCATCATGGTCCATTCCCTGTAGTCGACGGCCTTGAACCTGCCTTCTTTGACCTCACGTATGGCGTTGCGGATGGCAGCGTTCATGTCCCACAAGGCGGAGGTGACCACGACGTTCTTACCGTTCTCCTTCCGGTTCATGTCGATGACATTGCCGAACGCGAGGACCCCGCTTTCGCGGGCCGCCTCGACCACGCCGGTGCGGTCCGCGTAGAGCACGTCGACGCCGGTCTTGACCTGGGCGAGCGCAGCCGCCCTGGCCTTCGTGGGATCGTACCACGTCCCGATGAAAGCGACCTTGAACCGGGCGGCGGGGTTGACCGAACGAGCGCCGCCCATGAACGCGTGGAATAGGCGGTTGATCTCGCCGATGGGGTAACCGCCGACCATGCCGATCCGGTTCGAGGTCGTCATCGCGCCGGCGAGGATGCCCATGAGGTATGCGGGCTCATGAATGTAGTTGTCGAACACGGCGAAGTTGGCGCCGTGAGGCTTCAACGGATCTCCCATCAGGAAGGCGACATGGGGGTAGTCGTCGGCCACCGCGCGCGCTTCCCGGGTGATGCCGAAGCTCTCGCCCACGATGAGTCTGGCTCCGCCTCCGGCATATCGTCGCAACGCCCCGACGTAGTCGGAGGCCGGAACCTTCTCCGAAAAAATGTAGCCGACCTCGCCGTCGTCGTGGGCGTTTTGCAAGGCGGTGTGCAGGCGTGAGATCCACTTCTGCTGGACCGGCAGGCTGTACACGCCAGCCACCTTGATCCTGTCCGCCATGGCTTCGCCGGCGCCCCACAACGTCGCCGCCATGACCATCGCCGCTGCCGCAAGCTGTCTCCAACGTGTGTTCATCGCTTCTCCTTCCAAGAGGAACCCATGGTCAACCAACCAGAATTGTTTGCCGGACGCGAGGCCGTAGCCATTGAAACCCGTCGCGGGGAATGCTACCCGGAACGGAACTGCGGCGGCGGTGGAGGCATCCCGACCCTTCCGTTACGGACCCCATGGACTATACCCGGCGAGAGCTCATGGTCATTGCGGCGGCTCGCGAGATTCGCGACGGCGAGCGCGTATTCGTGGGGATGCGGCTGCCGCTGCTGGGGTTCGCCGTCGCCAAGGAGCTGCACGCCCCCGGCGCCATCGGCATCTTCGAGAGCGGCGTTGTGCGGGACTGGCCGGCGCTGGACCCGATCTTCACCATGAGCGATCCGCCCAACGTTGCCGGCGCGCTGTTCTGCTGCGGCTTGATCGAGGTCATGAGTCTGCTCCAGAGCGGCCGCGTGGAGATGGGCTTCATCGGCGGCGCCGAGGTGGACCGCCACGGCAACCTCAACACCCATTGGGTCGGGGACGACGGGCGGCGGCTGCGGCTTCCGGGAAGCGGCGGCGCCGCCGACATCGCCACCATGGCCGGACGGTGCGTGATCATCATGAACCATGAACGGCGGCGTTTCGTACCCCGGGTGCAGTTCATTACCTCGCCCGGTTACGGTGACGGGGCCGGCTGGCGCGAACAGCGCGGGTTGCCCGGAGGTGGGCCGAGCCGGACCATCACCAGCCTCGGTATCTTCTCGTTCGATCCCGCGACCCGAGAGATGCAGATCGAGTCGTATCATCCCGGCGTGACGGTGCAGGAAATCCTGGACGAAACGGATTGGCCGCTGCAAGCGGGTCCGAACGTCACGGAGACCCCGGAACCCTCCCGGGACGAGATTCTGGCCGTGAGAAAGTATGACCCGGACGGGGTGTGGACGTCCTGACCGGCCGCCCAATCCTTGAATGATTCCGATGATCGTCGTTGTCCTTTCCGGTTTCGTCCTGGCCCTGCTGGCTCCGACCCTGTATCGGCTGAGCGCCCGCTGGTCCGGATGCGTCTTCTCGTTGTTCCCCGCGGTCCTGGCGCTGTGGTTCCTGAGTCACCTGGGCGAGGTTGTGCACGGCCACGGGATTCGAGTCGTCTATCCGTGGATCCCGGCCATGGGGCTCGAGCTGTCCTTCAACCTGGACGGCCTGGGGCTCCTGTTCGCCCTGGCCATCACGGTGGTGGGGACGCTGATCATCACCTATGCCGGCAGCTACCTCCACGGCCATCCCTCGCTGCCGCGTTTCTACCTGTTCATCCTGATGTTCATGGCGTCGATGCTGGGCGTCGTGCTGTCCGACAACCTGATCGCGCTGTTCGTTTTCTGGGAGCTCACCAGCGTCACCTCCTACTTCCTGATCGGCTTCGAGCACGACAAGGACACCGCCCGGGCGGCGGCGCTGCAGGCGCTGATCGTGACCGGCAGCGGCGGCCTGGCGCTGATGGCGGGCGTCCTGCTCATGGGGCAGATCGGCGGCAGCTTCGAGATCTCGAAGCTGGCCGCGGACAACGTCGCGGTCCAGGGCCACCGGCTCTACCCGCTGGTGCTGGCGCTGGTGTTCGCCGGCGCATTCACCAAGTCGGCCCAGGTGCCGTTCCACTTCTGGCTGCCGTCGGCCATGGAGGCGCCCACGCCGGTAAGCGCATACCTCCACTCCGCCACCATGGTGAAGGCCGGCGTCTACCTGCTGGCGCGCTTCAGCCCGGTGCTGGGGGGCAGCGATATCTGGCTCTACGTGGTCACCGGATTCGGCGCCGCCACCATGCTGGCGAGCGCGTACCAGGCGCTCTACCAGACCGACCTCAAGAAGATCCTGGCCTATTCCACGGTGAGCGTACTGGGCACCCTCACCATGCTGATCGGCCTCGGCGGCAAGTACGCCATTCAGGCGGCCATGGTCTTCCTCATGGCCCACGTCCTCTACAAGGCGGCGCTCTTCCTGGTAGCGGGCTCCATCGATCACGAGACCGGCACCCGGGACGTCCGGCAGCTCGGCGGGCTTCGCAAGACCATGCCCTTCATCTGCGCCGGCGCCGCGGTGGGGGCGCTCTCCATGGCCGGCTTGCCGCCGTTCTTCGGCTTCATCGGCAAGGAAGCCCTCTACGAGGCGCTGACGCACGACAACGTGTTGGTGACGGTGGTCGGTGTCCTTACCAGCATGCTGCTGTTCGCGGTGGCCTGGCTGGCGGGCATCCGGCCGTTTGCCGGGGAGGAGACCGATACCCCTCACCATCCCCACGATCCGCCCTGGACCATGTGGCTGGGTCCGGTGTTCCTGGGGTGCCTGAGCGTGCTGTTCGGGCTGATGCCGGCGCTTCCCGAGGGATTGCTGTCGGCCGCCGCCACTTCCGTGCTGGCCAAGGAGGTGCACATGCACCTGGCGCTGTGGCACGGGTTCAACGTGCTGCTGGTGCTGAGCCTGGTGACGTTCGCGCTGGGCGTGCTGGTCTACCTGAACCTTGACAGGCTGCAGCGGGTTACGGAGTTCGCCCTGCCGGTGGTCCGGCGCGGACCGTCCCACTGGTACGCCCTGTGGCTCCGGTTCCTCAACTGGTCGGCGGCGGGCCAGACCCGCGTCCTTCAGAACGGCTACCTGCGGCTCTATCTCGCCACCATCATGACGGTGACCGCGGTGCTCGCTTGGTACACGTTCCTGGCGCAGGCGGACGTGGGCGTGATCGAGTTCCACTGGGGCGATATCGGCCTGCACGAATGGGTGCTGGCGATCGTCGCGCTGGTGGCTTCCATCGCCACCGTCCGGGCGACGACGTTCCTGCGCGCGGTGGTGGCGCTCGGGGTGGTGGGCTACAGCGTCGCCCTGTTCTTCGTCCTCTACGGCGCCCCCGACCTGGCCATGACCCAGTTCCTCATCGAGACGCTGTCGCTCATCCTTTTCGTGTTCGTCTTCTACTACATGCCGCCGTTCAAGCGCTTCTCCACCCGCGCGGTGATCACGCGGCACGTGGTCATCGGCACCGCGGTGGGGGCCCTCTTCACGCTGCTCGTGCTGGTGGCTACCTCGGTTCAGTGGCACCCGACCATCTCCACCTACTTCTCGCAGAACTCGTACCTGATGGGGCAGGGCCGGAACATCGTGAACGTGATCCTGGTGGACTTCAGGGGCTTCGACACGCTGGGTGAGATCACCGTGCTGGCCGTAGCCGGCATCGGGGTCTACTCGCTCATCCGGTTGAGGCTCGGGAAGGGAGGGGACTCGTGAACTCGCTGATTCTCAGGACCGCCAGCCGCTTCCTGCTGATCCTGCTGTTCCAGTTCTCCATCTTCCTGCTGTTGCGGGGACACAACGACCCCGGCGGCGGCTTCGTCGGCGGGCTGGTGCTGGCGGCAGCGCTGACCCTCTACGCCATCGCCTACGACGTGCGCTCCATGCGCCGTTTCCTGCCCTGCCGGGCCCAGACCATCATCGCCTGGGGTCTCCTGGCTGCCGCCCTTAGCGGCGTGTGGTCCATGTTCAAGGGGCAGCCGTTCATGACCGGCCAATGGGCGCACGTCTACATCTTCGGCCTCGACCTCCACCTGGGCACGCCGCTGCTCTTCGACATCGGCGTCTACCTGACGGTGGTGGGGGTGGTGCTCATCGTCATCATGAGCCTGGCGGAGGAAGTGGAGGAGGAAGACTAGTGGAAGCCCTCCTCGCCATCGTCATCGGCGTCCTCTACGCCTCCGGCGTCTACATGCTCATGCGCCGGAGCATCGTCAAGCTCATCATCGGGCTGGCGCTGCTGGCCCACGGCGCCAGCCTGCTGGTGTTCACCGCCGCGGGACTCACGCGCGCGGTTCCCCCGGTGATTCCCGAGGGGGCCAAGGCCATCACCGGAACGGTGGCGGACCCGTTGCCGCAGGCCCTGATCCTGACGGCCATCGTTATCAGCTTCGGCGTGCAGGCCTTCGCCATGGTGCTGGCCTACCGCGCGTACCAGACCGTGGGCACCGACGACCTCGACGACATGAAGGCAACGGACACGTGAACTCGCTGATCGTACTACCCATCCTGCTTCCGCTGCTGGTGGGGGCGAGTTGCGTGGTGGTGTGGCGCTATGTAACCGCGCAACGGATCCTCACCCTGGCGGGCAGCATCGTCTACCTCGCGGTCGCGGTCGTGCTGCTGGAGCGGGTCGCCTCGGAGGGAATCCAGGCCGTGCAGAAGGGCGCCTGGATCGCGCCTTTCGGCATCACCATCGTGGCGGACATGTTCAGCGCGGTCATGATCGCCACCACCGGCGTGGTGACGCTGGTGATCGTGGTCTACTCGCTGGGCAGCATGGACCGCGCCCGGGAAGCCTGGGGCTACTATCCGCTGTTCAACATCCTGATCATGGGGGTGTCGGGCGCCTTCCTGACCGGCGACATCTTCAACCTGTTCGTCTGGTTCGAGGTGCTGCTGATCTCGTCGTTCGTGCTGCTCGCCCTGGGCGGCGAGCGCGCTCAGCTCGAGGGCGCCATCAAGTACGTCACCCTCAACCTGGTGGCGTCGGCGTTCTTCCTGGCGGCGGTGGGCATCCTCTACGCCATGGCCGGCTCCCTCAACATGGCCGACCTGTCGCAGCGGCTCGGGGACGTCGCCCAGCCGGGCCTGGTGACCACCCTCGCCATCCTGTTCCTGGTAGCATTCGGCATCAAGGGCGCCATCTTCCCACTGTTCTTCTGGCTGCCGGCCTCCTACCACACGCCGCCGGTGGCGATCTCCGGCATCTTCGGCGGGCTGCTGACCAAGGTGGGCGTCTACGCGCTTATCCGCGTCTTCACGCTGCTGTTCCTGAACAACGTCGACTACACCCACACGATCATCCTCTGGGTCGGCGCCATCACCATGGTCACGGGCGTGCTGGGGGCCGTGGCCCAGTACGAGTTCCGGCGGCTCTTGTCGTTCCATATCGTGAGCCAGATCGGCTACATGGTCATGGGGCTCGGGTTCTTCACCCCGCTGGCTCTGGCGGGCACGGTGTTCTTCATCGTCCACAACATCTTCGTCAAGACCAACCTGTTCCTGGTGAGCGGGGTCTCGCACCGGTTCCACGGCACCTACGACCTGAAGAAGCTGGGCGGCATCTACCGCGCCCACCCGTGGGTCTCCATGCTGTTCCTGCTGTCGGCGTTCTCCCTGGCCGGGGTGCCGCCCCTCTCGGGCTTCTTCGGCAAGCTGGTGCTGGTCAAGGCCGGGCTCGACCTCGAGCAGTTCGTGGTGGTGGCGGCGGCGTTGGGGGTGAGCCTGCTGACGCTCTTCTCCATGACCAAGATCTGGGCCGAGGCGTTCTGGAAGCCCCTGCCGGACGGCACCGCGGTCAACGCGCCGGGCGGCGGCATGGCGCTGACGCTGGGTCCCATCGTGACCCTGGCGGTCCTCGCGGTGGTCATGGGCGTGGCCGCGGGGCCGTTCTTCGAGCTGGCGCAGCAGGCCGGCGATCAGTTGACGAACCCCGAGCCCTACATTCGCGCGGTGCTCGGGGCGAGAGGGGGATCATGACCGTTCTCCTGTGGAACATCATGCTGGCGGTGAGCTGGGCGGCGCTGACCGGGGAGGTGACGGCCCTGAACCTCGCCGTCGGTTTCGTCTTCGGCTTCCTGATCCTGTATGCGGTGCGCCGGCTGCTGCGGCCCTCCCGTTACTTCGAGAAGCTGTGGCAGGGCGTGAAGCTGGCGTCGCTGTTTGCCTGGGAGCTCCTGCTGGCCAACCTGCGCATCGCCTACGAGGTGGCGACGCCGGCGCACAACATGAAGCCCGGGGTGGTGGCGATCCCGCTGGACGCGGAGACCGACGCCGAGATCACGCTGCTGGCAAACCTCATCACCCTGACCCCCGGCACCCTGAGCCTCGACGTGTCGGACGACCGGCGGGTGCTCTACATTCACGCCATGTACGTGGACGACGCCGAAGAACTGTGCCGGTCCATCAAGGACGGGTTCGAGAAGAGCGTCATGGAGTTGCTGCGATGACGACCCTGGCTTTCGTTCTGCTCGCTATTCTGAGCCTCGGCATCGTGCTGGCCTTTGTCCGGCTGCTGCTTGGCCCAAACATTCCGGACCGGCTGGTGGCCCTGGATCTTTTGACCACCGTGGGCGTCGGCATGGCCGCTCTCTATTGCATTGCCTTCGACGAGCCGGTGTACCTGGACGTGGCCATCGTGTTGGCGCTGGTGGCCTTCCTGGGCACGGTGACGTTCTCCCGCTACATCGAGAAATGGGCGCACCATGGTGACTGAAATCATCTGCGCCGCGTTCATGATCATCGGCACCGCCTTCATGTTCCTGGGGTGCCTGGGCATCGTGCGGATGCCGGACCTGCTCACCCGGATGCAGACGGCCACCAAGCCGCCGACCTTGGGGGTGTTCTGCCTGATGGTGTCGGTGGCGCTCTACTTCCCGGACATCGGCGTCACTGTCCGCGTTCTGGCCATCACGCTGTTCGTCTTCCTTACCGCGCCCGTGTCCGCGCACATGATCGGCCGCGCCGGCTACCAGGTAGGCGTGAAGTTCTGGAAGGGCACCGTCCAGGACGACCTCAAGGACAAGTACCGCGGCACCTCCCTCGACTCGTGAGACGCCGTCCAACCTCCGTTCGCCCTGCTTGTGCCTATCCGGCGCCCGCGAACGGACCGTACTCGACGGCGATGAACAAGGCGTAGACGACCAGGCAGAGGACGCCGGCGAGCCGTCCGAGCCGGGCCCGGAACATCAGCCAGCCGACCAGGACCAGCGTCGCCGTCAACATCGTCCAGATGGCGAGGTCGCGGAGGTGCGCCGGGATGTCCAGGGGGTGGACGGTGGCCACCAGGCCGCCGATGGCCAGCAGGTTGAAGATGTTGGCGCCGAGCACGTTCCCCACCGCCACCTCGGGATGGCGGCGGTAGGCGGAGACTACGGCCGTGGCCAGCTCGGGCAGCGACGTGCCCACGGCGACCACGGTCACGCCGATCACCGCCTCCGACACTCCGAGCAGGCGCGCAAGGCCGATGGCGCCCTCCACCAACAGGTGCGATCCCACGACGACGCCGCCGAGGCCGATGACGAGCGCACCCAGGGCCATCCAGAGCGGGTCCCGTGCTTGCTCGCCCCCTTGGGGTCCGGGGCCGCTGTTGCGGGCCCGCCGGTAGGAAATCACCGTGAACGCGACAAGACATGCCAGCAGCAGGACGCCGTCGAAGCGGCCCAGATTACCGGTCATGGTCAGCGCGACGAACAGCACCGTCACGCCGATGGCCGCGGCGCCTTCGAAGCGGACCTCGCGCGGCTCCACCGCCATCGGATAGACGCAGGCGGCCGCTCCGAGGATCAGCAGCAGGTTGCAGATGTTGCTGCCGACGATGTTCCCGATGGCGATGCCGGGTATGCCGCGGACGGCGGCTTCCAGGCTGACCAGCAACTCGGGCATGGTGGTGCAGTAGGCCACCACCGTGAGCCCGATGATCAGGGGGGAGACGCCGAGGCGTCGCGCGAGCTGTACCGCGCCACGCAACACGAGCTCCGCCGCCCCGAGCAGAAGCACGATGCCGCCGACCAGTTGCAGGTAGATCATGAGAATTCCGGGCGCGACCCGCGAACCGGCCGCGCCTCGGGGCGCAGACGTGCTTCAGAGATCACGGGCCGGGCTGCTCCCCGGCCTTGTGGCCTTCGAACCGCCAGTGTGAAGATGCCGGGAGTCGACCACGCGATGGGTTTCATAGGCAGTGTGTCTTTCCGTCGGGTGTGTTCGATGGATCGGGGAACTCGCGAAGAGATTCTATTCATTAATATCCTGCCGGCCGTCAGTCAATCTCGTGAGTGGAAGCCGCCCGGGGGAGGCAGCCCGGTGCGGTCGCCGCGGGTTCGTCACCGTGCCCGGAACGTTGGATAACCCGCGCCCCGATCTGTTAGTGTCCGTCCGTGAGCGGCTTGGCCAACGCGCCCGGCAAGGCGCGGCCACCCGTGGAGCGGGGCTCCTGACCCGCCCGCGACAGGGTGCCGCCGGAAGGAGACGGACGAAGATGGGCATCGGCATCGGCATCGGCTTCAGCGGCTGGCCCTTCGGGGACGCCAACCCCGAGGCGTTCTGGAGCGCCGTGGACCTGGCGGAGAACCTGGCCATCGACTCGCTGTGGCTCAGCGACCGGGTGGTGTCCGAGGCCCTGAGCCTGGAACCGGTGGTGGCCCTGTCGTGCGTGGCCGCGCGCACCCGCAAGATGAAATTCGGCACCAGCGTGATGGCCCTGCCGCTCCGGAACCCCACGGTGCTCGCCAAGGAGCTTGCCACCCTGGACTTCCTGTCGGACGGCCGCCTGCTGCTGGCCGTGGGTCTCGGACGGGACGACGACACGGAGCTCGCGGCCTGCGGCATCCACCGCTCCGAGCGGGCAGGCCGCACCGAGGAGATGGTCCACCTGCTGCGGGCGCTGTGGTCGGAAAACGGAGTCAGCTCGGAAGGGAAGTACTATCGGCTCGAGGACGTAACCATCGCCCCCAAGCCGGCGCAGGCCGCGCCGCCCATCTGGGTGGGCGGACGAAGCGGCCCGGCCTTCCGCCGCACCGCCCGTCTGGCCGACGGCTGGCTCGGCTCCCAGATGACACCGGTCGAGGTGGAGACCGCCATTACCCGCATCCGGGGATACGCCGCCGACTACGGCCGTCGTATCGACGAGGACCACTTCGGGGTCCTGTTCAACTTCTGTTTCGCCCCGGACCCCGCCGAAGCCGCCCAAGTCGCCCGACCCTACGCGCTCCGCAACCGCACCGACGTCGACTTCGCCGAAACCTCTGCCCTGGGCACGGTGGACGACATTACGGTCGCCATCCAACGCTACATCGACGCCGGCGCCTCCAAGTTCGTCGCCCGCCCCGCCTGCCCGCCCGAGGCCATTCGCGACCAGCTCAAGCGCCTCGGCACCGAGGTGATTCCACGTTTCACGTGAACCGGCAGCGGAACCTCAAGGCTGTCATTGGAGGGCCTATCCGGCGTCCACCTTCTCGGAAAGCCAGATCTTGATCAGCGACTGATAAGGAACGTCCCGCTTGTTGGCCGCGGACTTGATCCGTTCAAGCAGGTCTACGGGCAATCTCAACGAGATCGCCTTGCTAGAGGGCTTGAGGTTGGGGAACCGGACGCGTTCGCTTTGGCTCCAGTCCACGTAGTCGGCGGAGTCGTGGCTTTCCCAGAAAGCCCTCTCCTGCTCCTCGTTCTTGAAAGAAGGTAGAACCTTACGTTTCTTGTTCATAGCGGCCTCGCTCTTTACGGCTCATGTCCCGAGCCGAGATAACGCGGATCCGGGTATCCTTCTCCCGCAGCGTAAAGGTTACGTGGAGTCGTCGTCCTGCATCGGTTACACCGAGCGCGTGAAGTCGCGGTTCAGACCTGCTGTGGCTAACGTCTTCGACCACCAGTAGCGGCTCGTTGAAGAAAACCTGTTCTGCCTCGGCTTGCTGCACGCCGTGCTTGTCGGCACTCTTCCGGGCGTTGCCGATGTCCCACTGAAAGCCGACGATCCGGTTGAAGTCAAGCATCTTGTATATGGCCACAATATACGCTATCTATTGTTTGTCAACCGAGTACGGGCAGGGAACGGTCAGAAATTGGGCAGCCAAGATCACCAGTTGACCGGGAAACGAGGGATGAATCGGCGGGCAAAGGTTTCAGAGAAACTAAGGGCGGTAGAGCGTGAAGTTGGAGACGTGACGGTTGTAAGAAGCGTACATTTGGTCGAGCGTATTAGGTCAGAACGCGACCTCCGACACGTTTGCGAGTGGTTGTCGGAGCGGAGGTTCTTGCCTGTTCCTGGACGAGACTACCAGGAGTTGACCTATCCCGTGACCCTCCAGGATTGGACTCTTGAGTGGTATCAGATCAAGCCGCTCCTGGAGACTAGTTGAAGTTGCAACCCGCACTGTCCGGAGCCGTGATTCAGTCGGATAGTCCGTAGCTTGACGCTGTTCGTCTTTCGGTTCTCCTATCTCAGCCAACGAGTGTGGGGCCGATCCCTAGGTCCTGGTAACGTAGGGGACACGGCAGTGACACATACGTTTCGAGTCAAGGCCGTGTGGGATGCCGAGGCGAGCGTATTCTACGCAGACAGCGATATCGAGGGCCTGCATATCGAGGCGACCAATCTGGATGAGTTCGAGGCGATCATGCTGGAGGTGGCGCCCGAGTTGATCATGGTTAACCATCGTAGCCTATCCGACCTCGCCCAACGTCCCCTCAAGGATTTGATACCGGCCATCGTATGGCAGCGCCCGAATGCAGAAGGGGCGGTGAAGCCGCCACACCGCTAACGCTACCCCTCAAAGCGGCGGGAAGCACCAGGGAGGTGTGAACTCCGCGTAAGACCTCCCCCTACCGCATCTCCGCGATCTTGTTGAAGCCGTCGTAGGCCGCCACCTTGTAGGCTTCGGCGAAGGTTGGGTAGTTGAAGACGTTGTCGCGGAAGTACTCGATGGTGCCGCCGAGGGCGATGACGGCGTGGCCGATGTGGATGATCTCGGTGGCGTCCTCGCCGATGGCGTGGACGCTCAGGAGCTTGAGGGTGTCGGGGTCGAAGATCAGCTTCAGCATGCCGGCGCGGTCGCCCACCATCTGGGCCTTGGCGACGTCTTCGTAGAGGCACTTGCCCACCTCGTAGGGCACCCGCTCGGCGGTGAGCTCCTGCTCGGTCTGGCCGACCATGGAAATCTCCGGAATGGTGTAGATGCCGTAGGGGAAGAAGGGCGCGGATTCGAGCGACGGCCCGTCGAACATGTGCGTGCTCGCCAGCCGGCCCTGCTCCATGGAGGTCGACGCCAGCGCCGGGAAGCCGATGCAGTCGCCCACCGCGTAGATGTGCGGGCGCGAGGTCTGGAAAAACTGGTTGACGGCGATGCGCCCCCGCGGGTCGGTGTCGATGCCGATCCGGTCGAGCTGGAGCCGGTCGGCGTTGGACTGCCTGCCCACGGTGTAGAGCAGGGCGTCGCCGGTCACCCGCTTGCCGCTTTCCAACTCGGCGCGCACCACGCCGTTGTCCTGAACCCGCACCCCGACCACGTGCTCCCCCAGCCGGAAGATCGCGTCGCGGCGGCGCATGTGATACCGCAGCGCCTCGATGATCTCCTTGTCCACGAAGTCCAGCATGGTGTCCCGGGATTCGATGAGGGTGACGCGCACGCCCAGGGCGGAGAGCATCGAGGCGTACTCCAGGCCGATGACGCCGGCTCCCACCACGATCATGCTGCGGGGGATCTTCTCGCGGTCGCCGCGTCCGAAATCCTCGGCCACCATGATCTTGTGGCCGTCGTAGGGGATCTCGGGGTTGCGCGCGGAGCGGGTGCCGCAGGCGATGAGGATGTGGTCGCCGCGGACCTGCCGGCCGCTGTCCGTCTGGATCGTATGGGCGTCCACGAACCGCGCCCAGCCGTTCACCAGCGTCACCCCGTTGCGCTGGAGCTGGTCCGTCACCGTGGCCTGCTCGCGATCGATCACCGTGCGGACCCGGAACATCAGGTCGTCCGCCGTCACGTGGGACCTGGGGGCGTACGCCTGGCCGTAGAACGACTTCTGCTGAAAGCCCGTGAGATAGAGCACCGCCAACCGTAGCGTCTTGCTGGGTATGGTCCCGGCGTGGAGGCACACGCCGCCGAGCATGTCGTCGCGGTCGACCACGGCGACGCGCCGTCCCATCTTGGCGGCGGCGATGGCGCCCTTCTGGCCGGCGGGGCCGCTGCCGATGACCACCAGATCGAAGGTATTGTCGTCCATCGGGTCAGTCCCGTTCATGCACGGGCAGCTTCTCGTCGTCGGGCACCGTATCGGTCACCAGGTCGCGGACAAGCGGCCGCTTGGGCAAGGGCTCCACCGTGCTGCCGGCGAGGGTCAGGCGGGAGGTGCACATGTAGCCCACCTCGCCGTCCACCAGGGCCATGCAGGTCTTGCAGGCGTTGGCGTTCACGCAGCCGTAACGAAAGGCCAGGCTCGAGTCCACGTGACCGCGGATCCACACCAGCCCGTCGAGCACGGACATGCCCTCCTCGTAGGGCACCCGGTAGACGTCGTAGCGGCCCGGGTCCGCGGCGCCGCCGCGCCGCACGCGAAGCTCCGTCGTCCTAACGTCCGTCGGTGAGGTCGTATCGCCCATGTCCGAGTCCTTGCGCCTAGGCCGGACCTTCCCCGTCCGGCCAGCGTGCCGTCAGTTCCGCGCCTCTCATCTCGATCACCTGGTTCGCGACGAATCGAGCGTCGCTCTCCTGGAAATCCAGCCGCTGATGCGCGCCGCGGCTCTCGGTGCGGCCGATGGCCGCCCGCACCACCGCTTCGGCGGTGGTGAGCATGGCCCTGAGCTCCAGACGGTCCTGGAGGTCGAGGTTGAAGCCGTCGGCGGGACGGGCGGCCACCGGCGACCCCCGAAGCTCGTGGATGCCGTCGAGAGCCCGCCGGAGTTGCCCTCCGGTGCGAAACGGTCCGGCGTCCTCCCACATGATGTCCTGCAGCCTTCGTTCCAGCACGTTGGCGGGAACGCCGCCGTCAACGTCCGTGTCGAACGCGGCGCGGAGGCGTTCCACCGCGCCGTTGGCGGCGGACGCCTTCCAACCGCTGGCGGTGCCGGCCACGGCGCCGGCGGCCTCCCGGCCGGCGCATTCGCCGAACACCAGCGCCTCGGTGATGGCATTGCCGGACAGCCGGTTGGCGCCGTTGGCGCCGCCCACGGCTTCTCCCGCCGCATAGAGCCCGGGTACGCGGGTTTCCATGCGGTGGTTCACGCGGATGCCCCCCATGTGATAGTGGGCGGTGGGCGCCACCTCCACCGGGGTCCGGGTGAGATCGATGCCGTTTTGCGCCAGCCGGTCGATGACCGGGCCGAAGGCTCCTCGCAGGGTCTCGTCGGGTACGTGCCGGAAGTCCAGGTAGACGCCTCCGTGGGGAGAGCCGTGGCCGGCCTCGACTTCCTTGAGGATGGCGTAAGAGGCCTGGTCGCGTACCGTGGTGTAGGTGCCGCTGTCCTGGCCGCCGTAGCGGTGCATGAACTCCTCGAAGTTCCCGTTGAGCAGCCGTCCGCCGAGCTTGTATCGGAACGGGTCCCACATGATGGGGTCCATGCCCACCAGGCGCGGGGCCAGGTGGGCGATGGGGAAGAACTGCACGAACTCCATGTCGATGAGCTCGGCGCCCGCCCACAGCGCCAGGGCGTAGGCCTCGCCGCCCATGTTGGTGGATGCGCTGTTGCGGCGGTAGATCTTGGTGAGGCCGCCCGCCGCCAGGATGACGGCCTTGGCGTCCATGGTGACCACGTCGCCGGACACCACGTCCATGCCCACCGCCCCCACCGCCCGGCCGTCGTGCACGACGATCTCGGTGACCGCCACGTTGCTCACTCGCCGCACCGGCCCCAGCGTGCTCACCTGCCGCCGCAGGGTGCCCGCCACCCCCGGGCCGGTGTTCAGGAAGTCGACGTAGCAGCAGCGCGCGCGGCCGTGCCCGGGGGCCTTCACCTGGCGGATGCGGTCGTCGGCGCCGCGCGCCCAGTGGGCCCCCCAGCCGTCCATCTCGAAGATCCTGGCGGGTCCGTTCTCGCACAGGATCCCGGCCAGCCGCTCGTCGCACAACTCGCGGCCCGCGGCCAGCGTGTCCTGGAGGTGATCGGTCCAGTGGTCGGGCTCCTCGTGGCCGATGGCGGCGGCAACGGTCATCTGGGCCATGATCGTGGCCCCGCCGCGTCCCACCAGCGATTTGTCCAGCAACAGCACGGAGGCATCTTTCCGGGCCGCGGCAATGGCCGCGTACATGCCGGCCCCCCCTGCGCCCACCACCAGGACGTCTGCAGCCAAATGGATCACGCGGAGAGTCTAGTCAAAAGAGGGAAGAGCGTCCAGGCAGGAGCCTGCATACGCCCGCCGTGCGATCTCTCGCGGTCTTTCGCGCGTCCCGTCTTTCCTTGACGCAGCAAAGACTTTCGTTCTAACTAAGGGAATCGGAATAGCAGTCACGAAACTGTTGCCCATCGGAAGGGGGAAGAACCAATGGCGCATGATCTGGTTGTGAAGAACGGCCTCGTGGTCGACGGTACCGGCAGCCCCGGTTTCGAGGCGGACGTGGCGGTGGACGGGGAAAGTATCGCGGCGATCGGAAAGGACCTGGGCCCGGGCAAGACCGAGGTCGACGCTCGCGGGCAGGTGGTGGCGCCGGGGTTCATCGACTCCCACACCCACATGGACCTCTTCATCGTCCAGTATCCCCACGGCAACCCCGTGGTGAACTACGGCGTCACCTCCATCGTCATCGGCGACTGCGGCGCTTCCATCGCCCCGGTGCCGCCCAAGGGCGAGCCCCGGGACGTGCTGATCGCCTATCTGCGCCGGGTGCTCGACGACTACGTCAACGACAACGACTGGAAGTGGACGACCTTCCCCGAGTACCTGGACTATCTCGAGGGCCGGGTGGGCGTGAACGTGGCCGCGCTGGTGCCGCATTCTCCGGTGCGGCTCGTGGTCATGGGAGAGGATGCCTACAAGCGGGAATCCACCCCGGAGGAGCTGGAGAGCATGAAGCAGATGGTGCGGGAGGGCATGGAGGCCGGCGGCATCGGTTTCTCGTCCAGCCCGCGCGGCGGCCCGGCCATCCATGCCGGCACCCCGAGCACGCTGGCCAGCCAGGAGGAGATGGCGGCGCTGGCCAACGTCGCCGGCGAGTACGGCGGCTGCTTCCAGTTCAACGGCTTCGGCAACCTGCTCAAGCCCGAGAGCGGGTTCCCCGAGCTGGTGGAGAAGATCCACGTGCCGATGATCGGCAACGAGTTCCGGGTGCGGCCCGGGGAGAAGGAAGACGGGCTTCGCGCCATCGAGCTCATGAGGGAAGCCCGGGAGAGGGGCAAGGACATCTACGGCGTGGTGATCCCCTACTCGCACATCCGGCGTTTCAACCTCGAGGATTGCTTCATCCTGGACGGCCTGCCCCTGTGGGAAGAGATCAAGCAGAACCGGAACGAGCTGGCGCGCAAGCTCAAGGACCCGGAGATTCGCCGCAAGCTGGACGAGCAGCGGCGTGAGAACGCGGGCGAGCCGGCTTATCCCGAATGGCTGGGTTGGGGAGGCGTGTATTTCGACGTGATGGAGCGCGAAGACCTGCAGCGCCTGGAGGGACAGAACGTCGCGGAGATCGCCGGAGCGACCGGCAAATCCGAGGTCGACGCCTTCTTCGATACCTGGCTGGACGACGGGCTGGCCTCCAAGCTCTACTACCAGGGCTTCGCCAACGGCCACCTGGATCTTCTGGCCGAGATGATCAAGACCACCGAGGGTCTCATCGGCACCGACGCCGGCGCGCATCTCGACCGCTTCTTCTGGCACGGCGCTCCCACCCGCGTGCTGGGTCACTGGCGCCGCGACAAGAACCTCTTCAACCTCGAGGAGGCGGTGCACAAGGTGACCGGGCATCCCGCGGCCAAGCTGAGGATGAACCGGGGCATCCTGAAGAGCGGCCTGCCGGCCGACATCACGGTCTTCGATCCGGACAAGATCGACGACCTCGCCAGCAAGCGCATGCCGGCCAAGCTCGACGAGGAAGAGATCCACCGGCATCCGCCGGGCATCGGTGCGGTGGTGGTCAACGGCAAGATCGTGCTGGAAGACGGAGAGTGCAAGGACGTCTTCCCCGGGCAGGTGCGGCGACAGGATCTCTTCGTTCCCGGCCAGTAACGACACGGGAGAGCGGCAGCGATGGAAACCCTGGCGCCGGAAGTCCTGATCGACGATCTTCGCCGCGTGCTGCGGGGACGCTATCCGGTGCATCCGTTGCGCAGAATGCTGCTGGACGGCGAGCTCACCCGCGAGCAGTTGCAGGGGTGGGCCAAGAACCAGTTCCACGAGTTCCGCAACATCCACCGCTTCTTCGGCATACGCTATCAGAAGTGCCCGATCCAGGCATTGCGGCGGATGCTGCTTGAAAACATGGTGGAGGAGGAGGGCGAGGACCTGTTCGGCGGCGAGTACCCGAGCCACGCGGAGTTGTGGACCCGTTTCGGCGAGGGACTGGGCATCCCGCGGGAAGAGCTGCACGGCTACGAACCGTTGCCGGGGATCAAGGCGGCGCTGGAGATGTATGTCCAACTGGTCCAGCAGAGCCACTGGGCGGTGGCCATCGGCACCGGCCTGGTCTTCGAGGGAGAAGGCCCCAAGCGCATGGGCGAGGAACGCCAGGCGCTGGAGACGCGCTATCCCTGGATTCCTTCCGAGTCCTTGGCCTTCTTCCGCGCCCACGAGTACCATGACGAGGGGCACGGAAACTTCATCGTCGATGTGATCAAGGAACACATCATGGACGCAGGACTCCAGGAGGAGATGCGGGCGGCGGTGCGGACCCGCGTGGACATCATGTGGCTGCAGAACGAGTCCATCTTCCAGGCATTCGTTCGTCCGCGGCTCGACCCGGAGGCCGTCGCCCAACTCGAGACCGCCTCGAACTGAGGGGTCAAGCGGGTGCGCGCAGGTTGACGAGCTGACTGATGGGTAAAGCCTTCGCATTCCTGGTGCTGATGGTGGTTGCCGCGGCAGCGGGATACGCGGCTTGGGAGACCCGGAACCTCAGGGCTTCTCTCGACCGCATGGCCGTGGGCAACGAAACCAACATCACCGAGATGATGCTCTCGCTTGCCCACAGCGAAGGGCAGCTCGCGCGGATACGGGAAGCCGTCGAGCTGCTTGCCGGCGCCGGGACGGAACAGGGCGCCAACGCCGCCGCGCTGGAAGGGAAGATCACCACCACCCTGACCGCGGCTCAGCGGGAAGTCCTTCAGCAAGAGCTGAACAAGTGGGCGAAGCAGCTCGAGGACCGGCGCGAGAAGGGCCTGGCCGCGTTGCGCGAGGGGCTGGAGCAGAAGCTCAACCGCGGCGACGCCAGGGCCGCGGAACGGGACAAGCGCTCGGCGGAGCTGAAGGCGCTCGTGGAGGCGAACCACAAGAACCTCACGGCCCAGTTGAAGCAACTGGGCGATGGCCTCTCCGGTTCGCCCGAAGCCGTCGAGGAGCAGGGAGCGGCCCTGACGAGTCTCGAGAAGCGCTTGAAGGACGTGTTCCTGGCGTTGCAGGAGAGCAAGGAGGCGATGCAGCAACGCTACGCCGAGCTCGCCGCCCGTCTGGACCGACAGCGAAGCGGCGGACAGACCCGGCCGGCTCCGGCGCCGCAGGGACCGGCGCCCGACCGGCCGCAGGAAGCGCAAACCGAGCGGGAGAGGCTGGCCGAGCACTGCCGCGAGTTGCCGCAGTCCTCGCTTTGCAGGGACCTCTAGTGGCACGGACCGCATGCGCTACTACGACATTTCACTCAAGCTCAGCCCCGCCACTGCGCGCTGGGTAACCGCGACCCCGTTCGAGCTCCTGGAGCGGCGGCGGATGCAGCGCGGCGACCACAACAACTCGTCGAGCGTGAACATGAGCGTGCACAGCGGCACCCACATGGATGCGCCGTTCCACTTCGTGCCCGAGGGCGCCGCCATCGATCAACTGCCGCTCGAGCGGTTCATCGGCCCCGCTCTGGTGCACGAGGTGGGTGCCGGCCGCTACATCACCGCGGAGCACGTCTCCCAGATCCCGCCGGGCGAACGGATCCTGTTCAAGACCCGCAACTCGGAGCTTCTTCGGCGCGCCGAGTACGACCCGGACTTCACGGCCTTCTCGGTGGAGGCGGCCGAGGGCCTGGTGGCCAAGGGCTACAAGCTCGTGGGTCTGGACTATCTGTCGGTGGCCCACGCCGACGAGCAGGTGCCGGTGCACCGGGCCTTCCTGGACCACGGCCTCGCGCTGCTGGAGGGCGTCGACCTGACGGATATTCGACCCGGATCGTACGAGTTGATCTGCTTCCCCGTATGCATCGCCGGGGCGGACGGCGCTCCGTGCCGCGCGGTGCTCCGCGACCTCGATCCTTGAAGGTTCGTGAGAAGCAGTTGGAGGTGCCGGTTCCAGGGCGCTCCTGCGGCGGGTGCCATTGCCGGCAGGAGCGGCGTGCCCCCGGTCTTCGCTTAAGCCCCGCCCCCCAACCGAGAGAGCCGCTTCGAAAGGTTCCCGATGAGGAAGGTACAAGCAGCGATTCTGGATGACTATCAGCACGTTGCCCGGTCCCTGGTGGAAGCCAGGGAAACTCCCGAAAGCCTCGATGTCACGGTGTTCCATGATCATCTGGACGAGGAGGAGGCGCTGGCCGAGCGGCTGCAACCGTTCGAGATCGTGTGCGTCATGCGCGAGCGCACGCCATTCCGGCGCGGCCTGCTGGAGCGGCTGCCCAACCTGAGGCTGCTGGTGACCAGCGGCATGCGGAACGCGTCCATCGACATGACCGCGGCCCGGGAACGGGGGGTGGAGGTCTGCGGCACGCCCAGCGTCGGCGGTCCCACCGCCGAGCTGGCCTGGGGCCTGATCATCGGGCTGCTCCGGCACATCCCGCGCGAGGACCGGGCCACGCGCGAGGGCCGCTGGCAGGAGACCGTGGGCGGGGGGCTCCTGGGCAAGACCCTGGGAGTAGCGGGTCTGGGCAAGCTGGGGGCGCGGGTGGCCCGCGTTGGGCTGGCTTTCGAGATGGACGTCATCGCGTGGAGCCAGAACCTGACCGACGAACGTTGCCGGGAGATCGGCGTGACGCGGGTCGGCAAGGATGAGCTGCTGTCGCGGTCCGACGTCCTGACCATCCACCTGGTGCTGAGCGACCGTACCCGGGGCCTGTTCGGAGCCGCCGAGCTGGCGATGATGAAGCCCACGGCGGTGCTGGTCAACACGTCCCGCGGCCCCATCGTGGAGGAGGCGGCGCTGGTGGACGCGCTGGAGCGCGGGGCCATCGCCGGCGCGGCCCTCGACGTCTACGATACCGAGCCCCTGCCTTTGGACCATCCGCTCCGGCGCTGCCGCAACACCGTCATCACGCCCCACCTGGGATACGTGGAAGAGGCCAACTACGGCGCCTACTTCGACGGTTACCTTGCCGCCATCAAAGGCTGGCTGAACGGCGCTCCGGTCAACGTAGTGAAAGGATAGACGTGGCTGAAACAACACAGACAGAGAACATGACACAAACCGAAAACCTCGCACTCTATTGCGACTTCGAGAACATCGCCATCGGCGTACGCGATGCGCGGTACGCCAGTTTCGACATGCGGAAGGTCCTGGACCGGCTGCTGGTCAAGGGCAAGATCGTAGTCAAGAAGGCGTACTCCGACTGGGAGCGCTACCGCGAGTACAAGCCCGCCATGCACGAGGCGTCGTTCGAGCTGATCGAGATTCCGCACGTGCGCCAGTCGGGCAAGAACTCCGCGGACATCCGCATGGTCGTGGATGCGCTGGACCTCTGCTACACCAAGTCCCACGTGGACACCTTCGTGATCATCAGCGGCGACTCCGATTTCTCCGCGCTGGTCAGCAAGCTCCGGGAGAACAACAAGGTGGTCATCGGAGTGGGGGTGAAGAACTCCACCTCGGACCTGCTCATCGCCAACTGCGACGAGTTCATCTACTACGACGACCTGGTGCGCGACTCCCGGCGCCGTAGCCGGGCCAGGCCCGCGAAGGCCGCGGGGCGCAGCCCGCGCAAGACCGCCGCCGCACCGGTGGAGGAAAAGGAGAAGGAGGAAAAGGAAGAGAAGAAGGAAGCGCAGGAGGCTCTGGACCTGGTGGTGGAGACCGTCACCCACCTGTTCGACGAGCGCGGCGAGAAGGACAAGATCTGGGGCTCCATGGTGAAGCAGGCCCTGAAGCGGCGCAAGCCGGGCTTCAACGAGCGCTACCACGGCTTTCGCTCATTCGGGAAGCTGCTGGAAGAGGCCCAGACCCTGCAGTTGCTGGACCTGGAGGCGGACGAGAAATCCGGCGACTACCTTGTCAAGGGGGTCACTCAGGAAGACTGACGGGTGCGCCGGCGGGCCTCCTTCCACTGAGAACCATTCGTGCGCAGCCCCCTTGTTCGTCGAACCTGGGCTCGTGAAGTCCGGGTGCTGAGCGTCCTCTCCGCCGGCACCTTCCTGTTCTTCAACAGCTACGGCAGCATCAACGTCGCCCTCCCGATGATCCAGGCCGAGTTCGGCAGCAGCCTCTCGGCCGTCCAATGGATCTCCACCATGGGCCTGGTTTTTTCCTCCAGCGTGGCCCTGTGCCTGGGACGGGCCGGCGACATCCTGGGCCGCAACCGGCTCTACAAGGTCGGGGTCACCCTTTACGGTGCCGGCTCGGCGCTTGCCGCCGCCTCCCAGACGTTCCTGCAACTCGTCACCTGCCGGGTGGTCATGACCGTCGGCCTCGCCATGGCCAACCCCATGTCCACGGCCATCGCCGCCGCGGCCGCGCAGCCCGAGCGGACCGGACGGAGCCTGGGCATCCTGCTGTCGGCGGCGGGTGTGGGGCGCGTGACCGGACCCGCCCTGGGCGGTTTCTTCATCCACTTGGCGGGTTGGCGCACGGTCTTCCTCGCCAATGCCGTGATCGGTTTTGCGGTGAGCCTGGCCGTGTGGCTCATGCTTCAGGGCAAGGAGCGCCGCAGCCGCGAGTCCTTCGACTACCCGGGTGCGGCGGCGCTGGTCCTGGGCTATCCGTCGTTGCTGGTAGGGCTGAGCCTGGGCGCCAACAGCGCTTGGGCCTCACCCTTCGTGCCCTGGTGGTTCCTGCTCGGCGGCGCCGGCGTGGCGGCGTTCGTGCTGCGCCAGGCCCGGGCGCGGCGGCCGCTGATCCCGTTGCCGCTCCTGACCCATGTTCCCCTGTTGCTCTCGTTCCTGACCATGGTGTTGTTCTCGGCGGCCTATTTCCCCATCTTCATGCTGTCGCCGCTTTACATGCGCAATGTGCTGGACGTGACACCGCTTCACCTCGGGCTCATCCTCACCACGCTGCCGGTGGTGGCGGCGGTCTGCTCGCCGGTGAGCGGCCGTCTGTCGGATCGCCTGGAGCCGGGGATCCTGGTGACGGCGGGTCTTCTGTTCGGCGCCGTGGGGATTCTTGTCTACGCCGGCTTGCAACACGGGTCGAGTCCGGCAATGGTATTGCTGGCGCTCGCGTTGGTGGGAGTCGGCGTGGGGGTCTTCCTGCCGGCCAACCAGCGGACGGTGTTCGCGCTGGCTCCGGAAGAGCACTACGGTGTCGTCGGCGGGTTGCTCTCGGCGTGCGGCCCGGGGGCGGGGGCGTTGGGGATCGGCGTGGCCGTTGCCCTCATGGAGGGGACGGTCTCGGGCGGTCCGTCCGGGTTCGTCGCGGCGCAGCGGGCCGCCATGCTGTGGTTGTTTCCGTTGCCTTTCCTCGCGCTGGGACTGGCCGTCATGGGACGGATGCGGAGCCGGAGGGAGGCGACCGGCGGCGGCCACGAACGTTGACCGCGGCAACCCCGTCCGGCGCTGCAGGCACCCGCTAGAAAAGGATACACTTGCGGATCGGAATCTCGTCCAACCTGCTCTATTCGCTGTCCGCCATCTGCATGGCGGCGGGCGCCATCGGCGCCTCGATGCTGGCGCCCTTCTACATGGACGCCAAGGGGTTCCCCCTGGCGGTGGTGGGGATGCCGCTCCTGGTCAACGGCGTCGGCGCCCTGTGCTCCGACGTTGTGTCCGGCACGCTGGCGTCCTACTTCCGGTCGAGCTTCCTGCTGCTGGCATCGGTGGTCATCGCCGTGGTTACGGCACTCCTGGGCTTCGCCTTCCAGGACAGCCTGACGGTCTTTCTCGTGGCCTTCACGATTCTGGGCCTCACCGAGGCCATGTTCAGCCTCGCCATCCGGCGCATCGTCTTCGTGCAGTCTACGCCGGAAGAGCAGGGGAAGGCCCAGGGCCAGGTGGCGGCGGCGCTGGGGCTGGGCTTCGCCGTCGGTCCCACCATGGGCGGGTTCGTCGGCGAGTGGTGGGGCCTCGACAAGCTGTTCCTGCTGGTGGCGGTTCCCCAGGCCGTCGGGCTGGTCTTCATCCTGCTGGCGCGGGGGCACCGGACCGAGAAGCCGGTGGAGCGCAGCCCGCTGCCGCTGTGGAGGGTGGGGACGACGCTCATGAGCCATTCCGGCTTTCTGGGCGCCTGGCTCGCCATCTTCCAGTCGTTCTTCTGCCTCATCGGCGTCACCCGCATCGCCTTTCCGTTTCTGGCCGTCCGCCGCGGCCTGACCCTGGACATCATCGGCACCATGGTGAGCATCTCGCGCCTCGCGGACACCGGCGGCAGGCTGGGCGGCGGCTGGCTCTGCGACCGAATCGGCACCCGCAGGGTGATCCTCCTGGGGGTCTTCGTGACCGTCCCCGCCTTCGTCCTACAGGTCTTCGGCCACGGCTACATCGCGTTGCTGCTGCCGCTGTGCCTGATGACCGCGGGCTTCGGCCTGTCCAACGTCGGCTCCACGACCCTGGCCTTGCAGATCGCCGACGATTCCAGCAAGGGCGTCGCCCTGGGCCTCATCCGCGGCGGCAGCTCCTTCGGCCGCATGTTCGGCCCCCTCCTCGCGGGAATCCTGGTGGCCGACCTGGGCTTCCACTGGGGATTTGTGGCCCTTGGCGTGCTCTCGTTCGTTATCGGCGGCGGGGTGGCCGGGTTGTTTCGGCGGCGACGGGGGTGATGTCATAGGGGCGCATGCCTACCCGTCAGGACGTTGCCGGACGGAGGCGAATATCTGCTCCACGGAAACCTCGGCGACTTCCCCGCGTTCGGCTTCGGCTATGCGAGGCTTGAGAAACGTTTCCAGGCGACGCAGGGTTTCTTCTTCGGAAAGAGACTCATTCTGCGGCAAATCCGGCAGTGTGCGCTCAAGGACATAGTCCTTGAGACTTTGGCCATGCAGCGCGGCGATGGCCTTGAGCTGCTGGTGTTGCTCCGGCGTCAACTCTATGGACAAGCGACTCATTGCGTGACATCCCTCCAAAAGACTTGCAGAAAAAGATACCGCAAGGTTACAAAACACACAAATGAACTTTTGTGGTAAAGACGCGGCTTCCTTCGTTACGCCTCCAAGGCAGGGCTTACACTTAGTCCGCTCAGACAACACTTCGGTTGGCAACAAGACCGTTGGCTTTGTATCCTGGTGGGTGATCGTTGCAATGGCTTGCGCGCGGTGTTATGCACGCTACGACGATAGATGACCGCGTCTTGGGCGTCCATGGCGTTTTTCGCCGTGGATGCCGCCAGAACAACTATCCCTCCGACCCATGCGCAATTTTGATCTCCTTGAACCCAAGACGGTCGCCGAAGCGTGCCGAATGCTGGACGCCGGCGAGGACGTACGGCCGGTCAGCGGCGGCACCGCGCTCCTCATCCTGGTCAAGCAGGGGCTCCTGCGGCCCGCGACCCTGGTGAATCTCAAGAAGCTGGAAGGCGCCAACGCCATCAGCCGCGATGACGCCGGTGCGGTCCGCATCGAAGCCATGGCGACGATCCACGAGGTGGAGACCTCGCCGGTGGTGCGGGAGCACCTGCCGGTGCTGGCTACGGCCTGCCACCAGGTGGCCAACATCCGCATCCGCCACCTCGCCACCATCGGCGGCAATCTGGCCCACGGGGACCATCAGTCGGACCCACCGGGGGTGCTGGTGGCGCTGGACGCCGGGGTGGAACTGACCGGCGCGGGCGGTACGCGCACCCTGAAGCTCGCCGACTTTCTTCTCGGGACCTACGAGACGGCGCTGGAGCCCGGCGAGATGGTCACGGCGGTGACGGTTCCGCCGGTGGAGGGGCGGCTGGTGGGGGACTATCTCAAGTTCACGACCGGCTCCTCCGAGGAGCGGCCGTGCGCGGGGATCACCGCGCTGGTGCGGCTGGAAGGGGACCGTCCGGTGGAGGCGCGGCTTGCGGTGGGGGCGGTAGCGGCCCGGCCCTTGCTGCTGTGTGAAGCGGACCCGACCGAAGCAAGGCTTGAGGAGATGGCGGATCGCGCTTCCGAGGAGATCGACCCGATCCCCGACCTGCGGGGCTCGGCGGACTACAAGCGCCATCTGGTGCGGGTCCTGGGCCGCCGCGCTCTTGCCGCCGCGTGGCAGGAAGCCGCCTCATGAGCGCGGTCGGCAGCAGCACCCCGCGGGTGGACGGCAACGCCAAGGTTTCCGGCGCCGCGCAGTACACCGGCGATATCGAGCTTGCGGGCATGCTCCACGCCAAGGCGCTGCGGAGCCCCCACCCCCACGCCAGGCTTGTCAACATCGACGTGAGCAAGGCCGCGGTCCTGCCCGGCGTCGTGGCGGTCGTGACCCGCGACGACCTGGAAGGCCTGAATCCCCACTACGGCGCGGTGGTGGAAGACCAGCCGGTGCTGGCCATGGACCGGGTGCGCTGCGTCGGCGATGTCGTGGCAGCGGTGGCGGCGGAGGAGCGCGAGATCGCCGAGGAGGCGATAGAGCTCATCGAGGTGGAGTACGAGCCTCTTCCGGCGGTTTTCGACGTGGTGGAGGCCGCGCAGGCCGGAGCGCCGGTCATTCACGAGGAGCGCTTCGAGACCCAGGCCGCCATCTTCCGGGAACAGCTCAACCTGAACGCCGGCGGCAACGTCTGCAGCGTCTTCCGGGCCGCGGACGGCGACGCGGACGCGGGCTTCGCCGAGGCCGACGAGATCTTCGAGAACAGCTACCGCATGCCGCCGGTGCAGCACGGCCACATCGAGCCCCACGTGGCCACGGCGGTGTGGGAATCGCCCGGCCGGCTGCTGGTGCATACGCCGTGTCAGAACGCGGTGGGGCTCCAGGAGCAGTTGGCGCGGATCTTCGACATCCCCGAGAGCGGCGTGCGGGTGGTGGTGCCGCACGTGGGTGGCGGCTACGGCGGCAAGACCCACGCCCGGCTGGAGCCGGTGACGGCGCTGCTGGCGCGCAAGGCCGGACGGCCGGTCCAGTGGGTGCTCACCCGCGAGGAGGTGTTCCTGACCGGACGCCGCTACGGGGCGTTCGTGCGCATGAAGACCGGCTTCAAGCGCGACGGCACCCTGGTGGCGCGGGAGGTGGAGGTCTTCTACGACCTCGGCGCGTACGCCCTGTCCGGGCCCGCCAATGCCAAGACCGGATCCTACGTGGCCAGCGGACCGTACCGGGTGCCCAACCGCCGGCTCACCACCTACGCGGTCTACACGAACCTGCCGCCCGCCGGCCCCTACCGTGGCGTGGGCGTGCCCCACGTGGCCTGGGCCTACGAATCGGAGATGGACCGCATCGCGCGCCATCTCGGCATGGATCCGGTGGAGTTGCGGCTCAAGAACCTGCTGCAGGAGGGGGATGTCTTCGTCACCGGGGAATCGCTGGTGTCCGTGGGTATCTCGGACTGTCTCCGGCAGGTGGCCTCCGGCATCGGCTGGCGCGCAGGCGAGGAACAAGGCAACGGCGCCCGGGAAGGGTCGCTGCGGCGCGGCAAGGGTCTCGCGGTTATCATGAAGAGCACCACCACGCCGACGGCGTCGGCCGCCAGCGTGCGGCTCAACGGCGACGGCTCCGTGATGCTGCTGACCAGCAGCACCGAGATGGGGCAGGGCGTGCGTACCTGTCTGGCGCAGATCGTCGCGGAGCAGCTCGGCGTGCCGGTGGAACGGGTGACTGTGTCCGCCCCGGACACCGACGTGACTCCCTATGACAAGTCCACGAGCTCGAGCCGCACCACTTTCCACATGGGCAATGCCGCGCTGCGGGCGGCCGAGGAGGTGCGCGAGCAACTGCTGGAGGCCGGCGCCGAGGCCCTGGAGGTGGACAAGGTGGACCTGGAGATGTTCGCCGGCGGGGTGCGGGTCAAGGGGGTGCCCGACCGGAGCCTCACGGTGCCGCAACTGCTGCGGGTCAAGTACGGCGATTCCGTGGGCAGCATCTTCGGGAGCTGCAACTTCCAGGTCAAGGGCGGCCTCGACCCGCAGACCGGCAAGGGCAAGGCCGCCGCCTTCTGGTTCTTCTCGGCGTGCGGCGCGGAGGTGGAGGTGGACGTGGAGACCGGCAAGGTGCGGGTCCTGAACGTGGCCACCTCGGTGGACGTGGGCAAGGCTATCAATCCGCTCCAGTGCGGATTGCAGAACGAGGGCTCCATGCTCGAAGCCCTGGGTGCCGCCTTCTTCGAGGAGATGGTGTTCGAGCAGGGTCAGCCCGTGAACGGCACCCTGCTGGAGTACATGCTGCCGTCCATGCACGACCACCCCGAACGGTTCCAGTCGCTGCTGGTGGAGAACCCGCACCCGGACGGCCCCTTCGGCGCCAAGGGCGTGGGCGAAGCGGTCATCCCGGCGGTCGCTCCCGCCATCGGCAACGCCGTGGCAAACGCCCTGGGCGGCGTCAACATCACCGAGCTGCCGCTCCGCCCGGAGCGGATCGTGGCGGCCCTGGCAGGGCGCGAAGCCGGCGCATCGGGCGAGGAGCAGCCATGAGACACCTCATCACCGCTAACGTCAACGGACGCGAGCGGGAGCTTTCGGTCAAGTCCAACCAGACCTTGCTGGAGGTGCTGCGCGACGACCTGCGCCTCAAGGGCACCCGGGAGGGTTGCAGCGTGGGGGTGTGCGGCTCCTGCACCGTGCTGGTGGACGGCAAGCCGGTGAGCTCGTGCCTGATGCTGGCCAGCAACGCCGAGGGCAGGGACGTGCTTACCATCGAGGGGCTCGCCCGCGACGGCAACCTCGACCCGGTGCAGCAGGCGTTTCTCGACCACCAGGCGTTCCAGTGCGGCTTCTGCACCCCGGGCATGATCATGGCCGTCAAGGGACTCCTGAACGAGAACCCGAAGCCTGACGAAGCCGAGGTGCGCGACTACCTCTCGGGCAACATCTGCCGCTGCGGCACCTACGTCGAGGTCATGGCGGCCGTCGAGGAGTTGGCGGGCAAGCCGTAGGAGCCCGTCTGAGGTAGGGGCGACCGGCGGGTCGCCCCTACGGGATCAACCGGCGGCTCCCGGACGTCAAACAGGAGGAACGCCAATGGCTGAACGGATACTGGCGGGAACCCAGGAAGGGCTGCAAGTCTGGCGCGGCGGCGGGAGCACCTGGGAAGAGCTTGACGTCCACCTCCCTCCCGGCACCGTGGACGCCATCGACGGCCCCGCGCAACGCCCCGAGACCGTCTACGCCAGCGTCGCCGGAGAGGGGCTCTGCCGCAGCGACGACGGCGGGCAGCATTGGCGCACGGTCTTCTCCGGCAACGTCCGCGCCGTCACCGTGGACCCCACCGACCGCGAGGTGGTCTACGTCGGCACCGAACCCATCCATCTCCACCGGAGCGAGGACGGCGGCAAGAGCTGGGAAGAGCTGACCGCGCTGCAGGACCTGCCGTCGGAAGTGCGCGCCCAGTGGACCTATCCGCGCCCGCCGCACCGGGAACACGTCCGCCATATCTTCGTTTCCCCGAACGACCCGGGCACCCTCTACGTCTGCCTGGAGCACGGGGGCATCGTTCGCACCTTCGACCGCGGCGCGTCGTTCGAGGACGTGAGCGGCGGCATCGACTACCTGGACATCCATCACATCGGCAACACGCCCACGGGCGCCGGTCCCATGTTCGTGGCCACCGCCAGGGGCTTCTTCCGAAGCGACGAGCCGGGCGCGGGATGGCGGCGGGCGGAGAGCGGCATGACCCGGGACTACTTCCACGACTTCGTCTTCCTGCCGGGGGACCCGCCCGCGATGCTGGTGGCCACCGCCGACAAGTCGCCGGGCTACTGGGACCGGCCGGAGAAGGCCCAGGGGGCGGTCTTCCGCAGCCGCGACCTGGCCTCGAGCTGGGAGCGGGTCGGCGTCGACCGGGGTCTTCCCGACCACATGCTTCAGATGGTGTGGGCGCTGGCCCAGCACCCCGCCGAGCCCCAGCGCGTCTACGCCGGGCTGGGCGCGGTCTCGCGCGGGCGTTCCAGCGATGCCAGCCAGAAAGGCAAGGGCGATATCCTCGTCTCCGAGGACGAGGGCGAGTCCTGGCAGCGCTTGCCGCTGGAGCTGCCGGCCGACCGGGTGCTCCTGGTCAGGCCGGAATAGTCGGAAACGGCGTCCTTCGACTTTGCTCCGCTACGCCTGTCCTGAGCCCTTCGACAAGCTCAGGACAGGCCTTGTGGAAGGGCTCGGGACGAACGGTCGTGGGACCCTTCCCCGTTGGTCCTGAGCGTGGCTCCGCGTGAGCGGAGCGAAGTCGAAGGACGTTGCTGCGCGATCGACGGACCAGCCCCGATGAACTATGCCATCTTCGACATAGAGACCCGCGTCGACAAGGGGCTGGTCAAGTCGGTCTACGCTCCCAAGGAGGAGATCTCCGATCACCAGGCCTATGAACGGATGCGTTCCGAGCGGGTCGCCGAAACCGGCAGCGACTTCCTTCCCATATCCTTCCATGTGCCGGTGTCCATTGCCGTGGGCGTCGTGGACTCCGACGCCGTCCTGGCGAACGTCGAAACGCTGTGCGAGAACGACTACAGCGAAGAAGCCATCGTTCGCGACTTCTGGGAGCGGGTGGAGCGCTTCAACGGCACCTTGGTGTCGTTCAACGGGCGCAATTTCGACCTGCCGGTGTTGGAGCTGCAGGCCCTCCGGTACGGCTGCCGCGCGCCGCGCTACTTCAACCAGCGCTTCGGCCACCGCTACCGGTACTCGGAGGAGGGCCACTACGACCTCTACGAGTTCATCGGCAACCACGGCGTCAACCGTATCCGCGGCGGCTTTGATCTCCTGTGCAAGCTCGTCGGCCTGCGCGGCAAGGGCGATATCGACGGCTCCATGGTCCAGGACCTGTGGGAGGAAGGGAAGCTGGCGGAGATCCACGATTACTGCCGCCAGGACGTCATCCAGACCTATTTCCTGTTTCTGCGGGTGGAACTCATGCGGGGGCGTATCGACGATGGGCAGTACGAGGCGGCTTGGGCCGCCACCGAGGGTTTTCGCGAGCAATTGGGGGCGTCGTCCCCGGGCCGCGACGATGAGCGGGGCTCGGGCGAGCCGTCATCGTCCACTTAGAGTCAGTCGCCGCAACAGTCCGCCTGACTCCGTTCGGGTTTCGGCGCGTGAAACAGGGCGTCGGTGTCGTCCGTGATCCGGTACCATTCCCATTGAAGCCCGTCGGGCTCCCGCGCCCAGACCTTGTTCTGGGTGGCGTGGCAGCAGTGCGTCTGGTTCTCGATCCGGTAGTCGATGCCGGACGCCCCCAGACGGCCTGTCGCCGCGGCCACCTCTTCGTCCCGGAAGACCGCGGCTCAACGTTCCAGGGTTTCCTTGGCCGCGAACGCCAGCAGCAGCGCCGACAGCCACAGGACCGGGGTCAGGGCGAGGAACGGAATGCCGGGATGGAACGCGTTGGCGAGCATGCCCCCGCCCACGGGCGCCCCCAGACCCACCAGGTCGGCGATGGTGCGGCGCATGGCCTGGAGGCGCCCGCGGACCTGCCGCGGCACCACGTCGTAGGTGGAGGTGGCGAGACAGCCCAGGGAGAGTCCGCTGGCGATCCCCATCAGCGACATCAGCGCCGCCAGTTGGAGGAAGGTGTCGGCCAGCGGAATGAGGAGGAAGACCACGGCCGGAATCACGTTGCTGGGCACGGTGGCCCATTTCCTGCCCACCTTGTCGAGCACGAACCCCGCCGGCAGGATCATGAAGAAGACCACGACCCCGGAGATGGAGAAGAGCGCGCCCACCTCCACCGGGCTGAAGCCGAGGTACCCGCCGGCATAGAGCGGCAGCATGCTCTGGAGGGTAAGGCGAAACATCAGGCTCGCGCAGGTGGCGGCGACGAGGACGGCGTAGGTCCGCCGGAACGGCGGCGCCACCTCACGGTACAGCGCGATGATGCGGCCTGCCCAGTGACGAAGCCCGCGGATCTTGAACCCGGTTCGCGCCGCGGGTCGCGGCGCGCCCGCGTCCGCGTGGGCCGGCCGGTCCACCGCCAGGCCCAGGAAGACGGTGACGGCGGCAACCAGGGCGTACGCGACGAACACGGAACGAAAGCCCGCCGAAACCGTGAGGAAGCCGCCCACCAGGGGTCCCAGGGTGAGCCCGGCGCTGTGGACCCCGTGGAACCCGCTCATGACCCGGCCCCGCTGGTTCTGGGCGGTCAGGTCGATGCCCGCCACCTCGCGGCCGAGATTCCACACGGCGTCGGCGGCGCCGATGACGAACAGCGCCAGCAGCAGCCAGCCGAAGGCGGGGCTGGTGAACGCGGCAGCGGCGGCCGCGCTGGTGACGGCGGCGCCTCCCACCATCATCACCCGCGGCCCGGCGCGGTCGAGCATGATGCCGCTCACCGGCGTGCCGACAAAGCGCCCCGCGGCCCAGGCCGTGACCGTCTGGGCAGCGGCCCCCAGCGATATGTCGAAGGACGCCGCCAGCACCGGGATGGTGGGGAGGACCATTCCCCAGCCCAGGCCGGCGAACAGCGTACCCCCGTACAGCAGCAGGAAGTTGCGCAGCACGCGCGGTCCGAAGAAAGGGGTCCCGGCCACGGTCAATCGTTCCCGGTGCGGCTCGGACCGCCGGTGAATGCGCCGCGGGTCATTCGGGCGCTCCTCCAAGGGTGATGGCGAGGGTCCCGGCCACCACCGCGAGACAGCCGCTCACGGTCCGCGGCGTCACCATCTCGATGCTCCGAAGGAACACCACGGTGAAGACCAGCACCCACATGGGCTGGGTGGCTACCATGGGCGTCACGATCACCACCGGCCCCACGCTCAGGGCCGTGTTGAACAGGAGAAACCCCAGGTTCTCCAGCACCGCGGCGGCCAGGAACGGTTTCATGGCGCGCCGGTCCCAAACCGGCCGGTTGGAACCGCCGGCCAATGCCAGGTAGGCCGTGAAGTTGACCAGCGACACCGCGCCGACGATGGCCGAGAACAGGATCGGGTAGGCCGCGGACTTCAGCGAGGCACGGGCGACGTTGTGCACCACGGCGGCGGTAAAGGCTCCGGAGAGGGAATAGGCGCCGTGCCACCAGCGGGCGGTGGAGATTCGCTTTTCCTCGCGCCAGGAGATCAGCACGATGCCCGCTACCACCAGCATGATTCCGGTCAGCAGAGGGGCGGTGGCGGTCTCGCCCAGGAACGTCAGCGCCAGCAGGGCGCTGAAGAGGGGATGGGTGGAGCGCAGCGCGGTGCCCCGTGCCGCGCCGATCTTCGAGATGCCCGTATAGGTGAGCCAGCGTAGCACGGGCATCAGCAACCCCACCGTCATGGCCGCGAGAAGGAAGCCCCTGCCCACGTCCGGAACCCCCGTGAAAGCCGCCACCAGGGTCCACAGGATCACGGTCTGCGAGATGAGGGAGAGGAGGGTGACCGTGCTGGCGTTGGAGTACTGGAGTCCCCGGCGCGCCGAGATGATGCTGATGCCGTAGGTCCACGCCGTCAGAAGGCCGATGGCCTGTGGCAGCAGTCGCGTCATGGGCGCGGGGTCACGCCGGCGAAAGAACGCCCCGTCGTCGCCCTCGCCCTCCGGGAAAGGGCCGGGGCGAGGCTGCCCGGTGCAGGTTCATGAAACAGCCACGTCAGTTGCGGATGTCCTGCTGGAACCACTCCAGCGGCAGCTCGTGGCCGAGACCGTTTTCCTTGGCGTAGCGGTAGACCAGGTAACCGACCGCTGCGAACTGGATGCCGGCGGAGAAGTTGTGGTGGACGGTGGTCTGGGCGTCGTTTTCCCGGCCGGGCTTCTCGCCCGTCAGCACCTCCGAAAGGGTGGTGTGGTTCCGGTTGGTGTAGCGCCGCATGTAGTTGTCGTCGATGGGACGCCGGTCGCGTTCCTCCTGCGTGCCCAGCGCGTAGTTGAGGACGGCTAGGTTGGACGTGCCGATCATCACGTCGGCCTTCTCGTAGATCTCGCTTTCCAGCTCCTCCGGACGCACGTCCACCACGTGCATGCCGGTCTGGAGCCAGTCGGCCTGGAACAGCGGGATGCGCGAGTCCGTGCAGGTGGCGCCGATGTCGACGCCGCTCATGGCCTCCCGGGCCGAGTTGACCGCGGTGACCTTGATCCCCAGTGTTCCCGCCATCTTCTTGGCGTAGGCTTCCCGGTTGGCCTGGGTGGGACTGAATATCTTGACGTGCTCGATGGGCCGGACCGCGCACGTGGCCATGGCGTAGGTGCGCGCCATGGCGCCGGAGCCCAGCACCCCCATGACCCTGGAGTCGGTGCGCGACAGGTGCTTGACCCCGACCCCGGCGGTGGCGCCCACGCGGTAGCTCTGGAGATAGCCGTCGTTCATGATGCACAGGAGCTCGCCGGTGCGCGTGTCCACCAGCAGGATGATGCCGCAGTACTTGCCCGGCTCGACGTTGAACCAGTGCTCGGTGACCGCTCCGTTGTATTCCTGCCAGGTCATGATGTCGAGCTTGAACCGGAACGCCAGGACCGGCGGGTCCTTGATTGCGCCCAGCAGCGAGCCCCAGCGGAAGTAGTCGCCGACGGTGGCGGTGGGGGACCACAGGTCGGTCCGCGGCTGGTAGACGGCGTCGCCCTCGGCGAGCTGCCTGAGCGCGCCTTCCATGGCCTCGATGGCGTCCTCCATGGTGAGGGCCTGCTCGGCGATGCGGTTGTCGATCATCAGCGGCATGGGTGTTCTCCGGTCGTGTGGAATTTCTTCAAGTGCTAGCAGCTTTCCTTCGCGAGTGTCCACCCGGCCACGGGAAGCGGGACGTCCCGCCGCGGGCAAGGCGTTCAGGACCGCATAACGTCCGCCCGCCGTCGACGGATTTCCGTGACGCCGCCCACCCTGCTATAAGCGCGTAAGCAGGTGAGCGATGGCCGGATTCCTCAAAAAGCTCCTTTTCTGGATACCCGTCGGTCTCGGCGTGCTGGCGGTGGTGTACGCGGTTCGTTCGAGGGAGGGTCCCACGCGGATCGAGGCCGAGGAACGGACGACTGCCGTGCGCGTGGTGGAGGCGGCTTCGGTGCGGGTGGTGCCGCGTGCGGTGGGGCACGGCAGCGTCAAGCCGGGGAAGGTGTGGGAGGCGGTGGGCGAGGTCGGCGGCACGGTGGTGTACCGGCATCCGGAGCTGCAACGGGGTGCGATTCTGGCTGCCGGCACCGAGCTTCTGCGCATCGACCCCACGGACTACCGCCACGCGGTGGCGGAGATCGAGGCCAACATTCGCGCCGCGGACGCCCAGCTCGGGTTGCTCGATGTGCGCGCGGTGAACGCGAAGCGGTCCCTGGCCATCGAAGAACGGAACCTGGCGCTGGCCCGCAAGCAGCTCGAGCGGACGCGGGAGTTGCTGCGCCGCGGCGCCATCTCCCAGTCCGAGGCGGACCGCGAGGAACGCGCGGTGTTGGCGGGCGAACAGGCGGTGCAGAACCTGCGCAACTCCGTGAAGCTGCTGCCCGCCGAGCGCGCGGTGCAGAAGGCGCAGCGGGACCGGCTGAAACACGCGCTGGAGACGGCCCGGCGGAACCTCGACCGCACCACCGTGGTGGCGCCCTTCACCTGCCGCATCGCCGCGGTGAACGTCGAGCTGGCCCAATTCGCCGCCAAGGGACAGGTGCTGGTGGAAGCGGACAGCCTGGACGTGGCGGAGGTCATCGCCCAGGTACCCCTGAGCAGGGTGCTGGCGCTGCTGCAGTCGGACGCCCGGCCGGCACCGGAGGCGGGCACGGTCATACCCCGGTTGCGCGAGGAGCTCCGGGCGGTGGTGCGCCTGCGCTCGGGCGACGTGGCCATTGAGTGGCCGGCGCGCTTCTCGCGCATGAGCGACACGGTGGATCCACGGACGCGCACGGTGGGCGTTATCGTGGCGGTGGACCAGCCCTACCGCCAGGCCGAGGCCGGCCGCAGACCGCCGCTGGTGAAGAACATGTACGTGGAGGTCGAGCTCCGGGGGCCGCCCCGGCCGGAGGCGGTGGTGGTCCCTCGGATGGCGCTGCGCGGCAGCCGGGTCCACGTGGTGAATGCCGAGGACCGGCTGGAGTCCCGCGAAGTGGTGCCGGACTACGCCCAGGACAACTGGGTGGCGCTGCGGTCGGGGCTCGCCCCTGGTGAGCGCGTGGTGATCTCGGACCTGCCGTTCGCCGCCGAGGGCATGCGTCTCAGGCCGGAGCCGGACCCGGCGGCGTCGGCCGGGCTGGTGGACGAGGCCACGGGCGTCGCGCCCGCCCGGTGACACTCCCATGATCCGTTTCTTCGCCGGCCACCCCACCGCGGCAAACCTCCTCATGATCGGGTTCATCCTGTTGGGCCTGGCTTTCGCGGGAACGGTGAAGCGAGAGACGTTTCCCGACATCCCGTCCGATACCGTGGAGGTGCGGGTGCCTTGGCGCGGCGCTTCGGCCATGGACGTGGAGCAGGGCATCTGTCTCAAGCTGGAGATCGCCGCGGACAGCGTCGACGAGCGGGAAGAGACCCGTTGCGAGGCTCGGGAAGGGGTGGCCGTGGCCAGGCTGGTGATGCGGGAGGGCGCCGATCTCGAACGTTTCCTGGAAGACGTCAAGAGTCAGGTGGACGGCATTCAGGACTTCCCCGCGGACGCCGAGACGCCGGTGGTACGGCAACTCGGGCGCGTGGACCTGGTGGCTTCCATCGCCGTGGCCGGGCCGTTGCGGCCGGAGGGGTTGAAAGCCTACGCGGAACGCATGAAGGACGACCTCCTGGCGATGCCGGGGGTGGCCCGGGTGCAACTCCAGGGCTTCTCCCAACGCCAGATCCGCGTCGAGGTCTCGGCGTCCACCATGCGCCAGTTCGGCCTCAGCGTGCGCGACCTGGCCGATGCCGTGGAGCGCCAGAGCGTGACCCTGCCGGCGGGGTCGGTGCAGGCCCGGGACTCGACGGTGCTCATCCGCTTCGATGACGAGCGGCGCAGCCCGCGCACCTTCGAAGAACTGGTGGTGGTGGCCTCGGCCAGCGGCGCCGTGATCCGGCTGGGGGACATCGCCACCATCACCGACCGCTTCGAGCGCGCCGAGGACAAGAATTTCTTCAACGGCCGGCGGGCGGCCTATCTCATGGTGGAAAAGGGCCGGCACGACGACACCCTGAACGTCATCGACGCGGTCAAGGCCTACCTCGACGAGCAGCGGGCCCTTGCGCCGCCGGGCATGGTGTTCGAGGTGACCCGCGACGTGTCGTCCATCGTGCGCGACCGCCTGACCATGCTGCTACGGAACGGCGCCCAGGGCCTCGCCCTGGTGTTCCTGGTCATGTGGCTGTTCTTCGGGCTGCGCTACTCCTTTTGGGTGGCCGCGGGTCTCCCGGTGGCCTTCATGGGCACCATCGCGGGCATGGCGGCCATCGGCTACTCGTTCGACATGGTCACCATGGTGGCCCTGCTCATCGCCGTCGGCCTGATCATGGACGACGCCATCGTGATCGCGGAGAACATCGCGCGCCATCGCGCCGCCGGAAGCCCCGTGATGGAGGCGGTGGTGGTAGGCACCCGGGAGGTGGCTCCGGGGGTCCTGGCGTCGTTTCTCACCACCATCGGGGTGTTCGGCGCCCTGGCATTCCTGAGCGGCACCATCGGCGCCGTGCTGGGGGTTCTGCCGGTGGTGTTGATCCTGACGTTGTCCTTCAGTCTCGTGGAGGCATTCCTGATCCTCCCCCACCACCTGTTGGGAACGTTGCGCGTGGCGGGCGACGCGCGGACTCCGAGGATACGGGCTCTCTTCGACGCCGGCCTGCGGCGTTTCACCGAAGGGTTCGTCGGACGCCTGGTGGATGCGGCGGTTTCCTGGCGCTACCTGACGGTGGGCGTGATAGCGGGCATGTTTCTCGCATCCGCGTCGGTGATGGCCGGGGGCGTGCTCAAGTTCAGGCTTTTTCCCGACATCGAGGGCAACGTCATCGAGGCGCGCCTGCTGCTTTCCCCGGGGACCCCGCTGGCCCGGACCGAGGCGGTGGTGGAGGGGGTGGTGTCGGCCATCCGGGCGGTCGATGAAGACTACGCCTCCGCCCGTCCGGCCGGCGCGAACATGGTGCGGAACCTCGGGATTCAATACGGCCGCAACCAGGAGGCCAACGAGTCGGGTGAACACCTGGCTACGGTCACCGTCGACTTGGTAGGGCCCGATTCCCGCTATGCGTCGCTGGACGAGATCATGAGCCGGTGGCGGGCGGAGGTGGGCGTTCCGCCGGATGTGATCGCGCTGAGCTTCGGCGAACCGCAGAGAGGGCCGGGAGGCAGGCCCATCGACATCCGCCTGGTGGGGGAGGACGTGGCGTCACTGAAGGCGGCCGCCACCGAGCTGCGGGAGTGGCTTCGCGGATACCGCGGCGTCTTCGACCTGACCGACGATCTTCGTCTGGGCAAGCCGGAGCTGCGCGTGCGTCTGCGCGAAGGCGCCCTGGCGCTGGGGGTGACCGCCTCCGAGGTGGCGCGGCAGTTGCGCGCGGCGTTCCAGGGCCGACGCGCCGGCGAGTTCCAGGTCGGGACCGAGGACTACGAGATCGACGTCCGGCTGTACGAGCGCGACCGGGACAGCCTCGCGGACCTCGCCCGCTTCACCGTCACCGTGCCCTCCGGCGAGCAGGTGCCGTTGCATGCCGTGGCGACGCTGAGCTCGGAGCGCGGCTACAGCCGCATCCACCGCGTGGACGGCCGCCGCGCCGTGACCATCCAGGGCGACATCGATCCGCGAAGGGCCAACGCCGCGGAGATCGTCGCCGACACCCAGTCCCGCTTCTGGCCCCTTCTGCTGGACCGTTATCCCGGCATCCGCATGGAACTCGAGGGACAGGCGCGTGAGTCGGCCGAAACCGGAGCGTCGCTGGGACGGAACTTCCTGGTGGGGCTGGCCGCGATCTTCCTCCTTCTGAGCTTCCAGTTCCGCAACTACGTGGAGCCCCTGGTGATCATGGCGGCCATTCCCGTGGGTCTCGTGGGCATGGTCGTCGGGCACCTCGCCTTGGGCCTCGATCTCTCCATGCCCAGCCTCGTTGGCTTTGTCTCTCTCGCCGGAGTGGTGGTCAACAACGCCATTGTGCTCGTTAACTTCATCAAGCTCCGCCGCGCCCGAGGCGAGTCCGCGACGGCCGCGGCCCGTGGCGCCGCCCGGCAGCGTTTTCGCGCCGTCCTGTTGACTTCGTTGACCACGGTGGCGGGGGTGCTTCCGCTGCTGACGGAGACCAGCCTCCAGGCGCAGGTCCTGATTCCGCTGGTCACGAGCCTCGCCTTCGGCTTGGCCGCATCCACGTTCCAGGTGCTGTTTCTCGTGCCCGCCCTCTACTGCATCGTCGACGACTACGGCGGCACGGTGGCGGTGAGCGCCGCCGCGGAGCCGGATGCCGTAGCGCCGACGTCCTAAGGAATCTCTGATCAATTGCCGCTGAGGAAGATGGCGTTCTTCGACTTCGCCGCGCTGGCGCGCGGCTACGCTCAGGGCGAACGGGAATAGAACAAACCTCCGTTCGCCCTGAGCGTAGCGCAGCGGAGTCGAAGGGCGCCCATACCAATTGATCAGAGTCTTCCTGGACATCGGAGTTGAAGTCCGTGGGTGAAACGCTATTCTGGGGCCATGACGTATCGAAACCGCATGATCGGAACGTGGCGTCTGCACGGGTTCCGCTTTACCGACGCCGAGGGTAACCCGGGGTCGGCCGACGACGCCCCGGCGGTGGGCCGGATGGAGTACACCGCCGACGGCCACATGGCCACCGCCACGCGCCGGCCCGACGGCACCTATTTCAGCTATTTCGGGGAGTTCGAGCTTCAAGGTGACGTGGTGCTGCACCACATCGAGTTCGCCGCCGACCCCCGGCTGGACGGCACCACGACGCGGCGCGAGGTCTCCTTCGAAGGGCCGCGGCTGGTGTTGACCGCGGCCCCGCCGGTCATGGGGGGGCCGGGCAGCCGGGCGTCGTTGATTTGGGAAAGGATCGATTGACATGCCGAACCAGACCGCGATTCCCTGCACCATGATGCGCGGGGGCACCTCGCGTGGGCCCTACTTCCTGGCCGGCGAGCTGCCGGCCGACGAGGCGAGCCGCGACCGGGTCCTGCTGGCGACCATGGGCTCCCCCGATCATCGGCAGATCGATGGCGTGGGCGGCGCCACCACCCTCACCAGCAAGGTCGCCATCGTCTCGCCCTCGGACCACCCGTGGGCGGACGTGGACTACCTCTTTGCCCAGGTCTCGGTGGACCGGGCGTTCGTCGACTACGGCCCCACCTGCGGCAACATGCTGGCGGGCGTGGGCCCGTTCGCCATCGACCGCGGGCTGGTGGCGCCGGACGATCCCAGGACCGTGGTCAACATCCGCAATGTCAACACCGACGCCCTCATCGAGGCGGTCATCCGGACCCCGGACGGCTACGTCGAGTACGACGGCGACGCCGCCATCGACGGGGTCCCCGGCACGGCGGCGCCGATTCTGTTGAACTTCATGGACGTCATCGGCTCCAAGACCGGGGCGCTGTTCCCCACCGGGCGGCGCAAGGAGCTCATCAAGGGCGTGGAGGTGAGCTGCGTCGACGTCGCCATGCCGATGGTGCTGGCCACCGCCGAGAGCATGGGCATCCGGGGCGACGAGAGCAAGGCCGAGCTGGATGCCGACCAGGTATTGCTGGAGCGGCTGGAAGCCGTCCGCGTCGTCGCCGGCGAGAAGATGGGGATGGGGGACGTCCGCGGCATGGTCATTCCCAAGTTCGGGATCCTTTCCCGGCCGCGCCGGGGCGGCGCGCTGACCTCCCGCTACTTCGTACCCACCGATTGTCACGCCGCCCATGCGGTGTCCGGCGCCATCTGTGTCGGCAGTTGCGCTCTCGTTCCCGGGACCGTGGCGGACGGTATCGCCGACGTCGGGGGCGGGTTCTCGGAACTCGTGGAGATCGAGCACCCCAGCGGGTCCATCACCGTCGCGTTCGAGCTGAGCGGGGTGGGGGACGATTTCGCGCTCGAGAAGGCAGGCGTGGTGCGCACCGCCCGGAAGCTCTTCCAGGGACAGATCTATGTGCCGGGCAGGGTGTGGAGTCCACGGATGTAAAGTTGCAACCCGTATGCCAAAGGTGTTGTGGAAAGGGTAGTTATGGCGTATAGTACAGTAACTTATTTTCCTAATTGGTTTTATCAGGATTGACGCCGCATCCTTGACCACAGCCTTTCGGTGAGGCCGGGACGGGGCGGCGTCTTCGAAGGGAACGGGGGTGCGACATGTACGTAACGCATCTGGAATGTTCGCGGTGCGGCGCCCCGCACGAGGCGGGAAGACTCCACAACCTTTGCCGGGAATGCGGCCGTCCGCTGCTGGTCCGCTATGACTTGGCGCGGGCGGGCGAGACGCTGACCCGTGGAAGCCTGCGCGGACGGGTGTCGAGCCTGTGGCGCTATCGGGAGGTGCTTCCGGTCGCGGACGACGCTTCGATCACCACCCTGGGAGAGGGATGGACCCCCCTGGCCCACGCCCGCAGGCTGGGCGAACGGCTGCGCATGCCGCGCCTTTATCTCAAGGACGAGTCCCTCAATCCCACCGGTTCGTTCAAGGCCCGCGGCATGACCGCCGCCGTATCCATGGCAAGGGAGCTGGGGGCGGAGCGTCTGGCGGTGCCCTCGGCGGGCAACGCGTCCGGAGCGCTGGCCGCCTATGCCGCCAAGGCGGGTCTTGAGGCTCACATCTACATGCCCCGGGACGCGTCGCGGGTGAGCGTCGTGGAGTGCATGCAATACGGCGCCCACGTCGTGCTGGTGGACGGTTTCATCAACGACTGCGGCCGCATCATCGGCGAGAGGAAGAAACGCGAGGGTTGGTTCGACGTGTCGACGTTGAAGGAGCCCTACCGGGTCGAGGGCAAGAAGACCATGGCCTACGAGATCGCCGAACAGATGGACTGGACCCTGCCGGACGTGGTGGTATACCCCACGGGAGGCGGCACGGGCCTCATCGGCATGTGGAAGGCGTTCGACGAGATGGAGGAGCTGGGGTGGATCGATTCCAGGCGGCCGCGCATGGTTTCGGTGCAGGCCGAAGGCTGCGCCCCCATCGTCAACGCGTTCGCGGCCGGGGCGGACACGGCGGAGCCGGTCACCCGGCCGGCCACCGTGGCGGCGGGCCTGCGGGTCCCGGTGGCCATCGGCGATTTCATGCTCCTGGACATACTGCGCAAGAGCGGCGGCACCGCCGTGAGCGTGGCCGACGCCGAGATCCTGGAAAGCGTGCGGGAGCTCGGTTCCGCCGAGGGGATCTTCGCCGCGCCCGAGGCCGGCGCGTGCCTGGCGGCATTGCACGGACTGCTGGAGCGCGGCGAGGTCGGCAGGGAGGAGCGGACGGTCCTCATGATCACCGGGTCCGGGCTGAAATACCCCCATCTCTGGAGCGACCTTCCTTGAAGACGTTCGTCGGCACCAGCGGGTTCGCCTACAAGCCCTGGAAGGGGAAGTTCTATCCCGCCGGGCTGCCGGACAAGGAGATGCTGCCGTTCTATGCCGCGCGCTTCGACACGGTGGAGATCAACAACACGTTCTACCGCATGCCGTCGGACCCGGTGCTGGCGCGCTGGCGCGAGCAGGTGCCGGAGGGGTTCTCCTTCTCCATCAAGGCGTCCCGTGCCATCACCCATTTCGCCCGCCTGAAGCAGGCCGGCGATGCCGTCAACTTCCTGTTTCAGCGGCTGGAGTCGCTGGGCGACAGCCTCGGCCCGGTGCTGTTCCAGTTGCCGCCCAACCTGAAGCTCGACCTGCCGCGGCTGCGGGACTTCCTTGCCGCGCTGCCCGCCGGGCACCGCATCGCCGTGGAATTCCGCCATCTCTCCTGGTTCGACGAGACGGTGTTCGACACCCTCCGCGAGCACGACGCCGCGCTGTGCGTGGCCGACGGCGAGCTGGAAGGCGAGGCGCCCTTCGTGTCCACCGCCGGTTGGGGCTATCTTCGCCTGCGCGCGGTGGACTATACTGACGAGGCCATCGGCGCGTGGGCGGATCGCGTGCGCCAACAGCAGTGGGACCGCGGCTACGTCTTCTTCAAGCACGAGGACGAGGCCACAGGCCCGAAGCTCGCGGCCCGCTTCATCGAGCTCTTGAACAGGCCTGGGACGGCCGGCCAAGCCGGGGCATGAACCGAGGGGAGGGGGAGAGAGAGTTGTCAAACATCGATAAATGGCCCGACGACGCCAGGGTGGCGGTGCTGGTGACGCCCATGTTCGAGACCTGGTCGGTGGGAAACGCGCCGTCGTACTCGCCCATGTCTTCGCCGCTGAAACCGGGCGTGGTGGACCGCCTGGGGGTTTCGTGGTCGGAATACGGCGGCCGCACGGGGGTTTGGCGCTTCATGAAGATCTTCCGGGAGTTCGAGGTGCCTGCCACGGTGTGTGTCAGCGGCCGCTCGGCGGAGATGTTCCCGGACGCGGTGAAGGCCCTGCACGACAGCGGGCACGAGCTTGCCGGGCACTCGTACACGCAGGACACTTTTCTAACCGACCTCTCGGCGGACGAGGAGAAGGAGGTGATCGGCCGCTGCTTCGACCTCATAGAGGGCGTGGCGGGGACGAGGCCGGTGGGCTGGCTTAGCCCCAGGGCGACCCCCACCGAGCACACCGCCGGTTTCCTGGCGGAAGCCGGCTGCGTCTGGCACGGGGACTACAACGACACCGATGTCCCCTACACCATCGCAACGGAGTCCGGGAACATCGTGGCCATCCCCCACAGCGACTTCGCCGACAACCGGGTGCTGCGGGGCAGCCCCCGGGACTTCCTGAATGTCTACAAGGACACCTTCGACTTCCTGTACCGTTCCGATTCACCGGAGATGATCAACCTCACCGTCCACGCCCATTTCGGCGGCCGGCCCATGATGGCGGCCGTGCTGACGGAGATCCTCCGTTACATGAAGGGCTTTTCCCGGGTCTGGTTCGCGCGCCATGACGAGATGGCGCGGTGGGTGCTGGAGCGGAGGTAGACGAGACTGGGAAACGGCAAGGAGGTCGTGCCGGTGCCGAGCGGCGTGGGCAGCGTCCCGGAAATCTGGAGACGGTTGCTGCCGGGACCGCGCTGTGTGCGTCGCGCGAAACGTGTGGTTGAACGGGACCACGGTTCACGTCCGCCCGCCGTCAACAGATTTCCGGGACGCCGCCCACGCCGCTCTCAGCGCGCTGCCTCTAGCCCAGCGGCACCTCGACGCCGTTGAGGGTGAGTTCCGGCACTACCTCCACCGGGCGGCGCAACGTGTTGGTGGTGTAGCAGGAACGTTCCAGCGCTTTCGTGAACTCCACGATGCGGTTTCGGCTGTCCGGGCTTTGCAGGTCCAGTCGGTAGACGAGGCGGGTGCAGGCGGAGGGGACGTCGGACAAGCCGAACTTGCCTTTCTGGTCGAACTCGCCGCGCACCGACATCTCGGCGCGCTCGATGCGGATGTCCATGAATGACGCCAACTGCGTCACTTGGCTGAGCATTCAGAAGCCGACGGATGCCACGAAGTACTGGAGCGGCGCAGCTCCCTTGCCGGTGCCGCCGCGTGACTCGGGCTCGTCGCAAAGGATGGTGTAGCCCTCCGACGTCTTGGCCTCCTTCAGGTGATCGTTGACTAGCCGGACCTTGGCCTCGTGCACCGTGACCGCCTTGGTGGGATCCTCCTGGTAGGCCTTTCGACGGCGCTCGAAAACGGCCTTGTGGTGGCCGTAGTCGATGGAGCAGCAGCCAGGGTCGTCGAGTTCTTCCTCAGTGGCCATGTTTCCTCCGTTTCCATGTTGCAACCCCTGTTTCTCCGCCGGAAAGAGGCCGCATGTCAAGCCGGAATGCCGCCCTTCGGCTTCACGAAACGAAGTCGAAGGGCGGCACGCTCCGGATGGCCGCAGCGGAAGGAACGGAAGGACCGCCACGGCGATGACGCGAAAGCCTCCTAATAATCACGACGGTTTTTGACTAAACTTGAATGCTTGGCGCGACGCGTGCGCAGCACGACTCTTTTCCGAACAGGTGACTCATGTCGCAAGACCTCAGAAGCTATATCGCGCTGGTGGAATCGAAGGACGACCTGGTCAGGATCTCCGATCCCGTGGACCCGGCCTACGAAGTCACCGCGCTGGTGGCCAAGCTGGCGCAGGAGCGACGCCGCCGGCCCGTCCTTCTGCTAGAGAACGTCAAGGGCAGCGCGCTTCCGGTGGTCACGAACCTCCATGCGAGCCGGCGGCGCATGGCGCTGGCCATGAACACCGAGCCGAGGGAGGTGCAGGGCGCGTTCCTGAAGGCCATGGAGCGTCCGGTAGCGCCGGTGGTGGTGGACACCGGACCGGTGAAGGAAGTGGTCCAGACGGGCGGCGACGTCGATTTGCTGGCCTTGCCGCAGATCGTCCATCATGCCGCCGATGCGGGCCCTTACATCACCGCGGCCATCTCCTTCGCGAAGGACCCCGAGGACGGCACCTGGAACTGCGCCTACAACCGCCTGATGATTATGGGGAAGGACCGGACCTCCATCCACATCACCGCGTCCAAGCACCTGTGGGAGTTCTACCAGAAGGCCGAGGCCCGGGGCGAAGCGCTGCCGGTGGCGTTCGCGGTGGGGGTTCATCCCGCCATCGGCCTGGGCGCGCTGGCCATCGGCTCCATCGACGAGGACGAGCGCGCCATCATGGGTGGAATCCTGGGGGAGCCGCTGGAACTGGTGCGCTGCGAAACGTCGGACCTGCTGGTGCCGGCCCACGCCGAGCTGGTCCTGGAGGGGGAGATCCTGCCCGGCGAAAGGACTCCGGAGGGGCCGTTCAGCGAGTTCACCGGCTACAGCCTGGGCGAGCGGCAGCGCGAGGTGGTGCGCTACAACGCCGTCACCATGCGGCGCGGCGCGCTGTTCCACGACATCGCGGTGGCCCAGGTGGACCACCTGCTGCTCTCCACCATACCGATGGAGTCGAACCTCTACCGGGCCGTGCGCGCCATCGTTCCGTCGGTGACGGCGGTGCGGGTGCCGGCGCCCTATAGCTGCTACGTGTCCATCCACCAGCGGGTCCGGGGCCAGGCCAAGAACGCGATTCTGGCGGTGCTGGGCGCCGACATGTACATCAAGCGGGTGGTGGTGGTGGACCACGACGTCGATATCTTCGACGACCGCGAGGTGGCCTGGGCGCTGGGAACACGGTGCCAGGCGGACCGGGACATCACCGTGATCTCCAACACCCGCGGCTCGGACCTCGACCCATCCACGGACTCCGACGGCTACACCGCCAAGTGGGGCGTCGACGCCACCGCCAAGCCCTCCCTCGCCGACTACACGCCGCGCAACCGCATTCCCCGGGACGTTCTGGAGCGCATCGACCTGGACAAGCTGGGGCTGTAATTGGCACCACCGACGCGGAACTTCGTCTGTCTCCTGGAGGAGACCGCGGCGCGCTTCGCGGAAAAACCCGCGTTGTTCTGTCCCGACGCGACCCTCACCTATCGGGAACTGCACGAACGCGCGGCCGGGTTCGCGCGGGAGCTCGCGGAGGGCGGCGTCGGGCCGGGCGACCGGGTCGCGATGGTGCTGCCCAACCACTGGACCTTCGCGGCGGCGATCCTGGGCATCTGGAAGCTCGGCGCCACCGCCGTGCCGCTGAGCCCGTTGCTGAAGCCCGGGGAGCAGGACGCCATCCTCGCCGACGTCGCCCCGGCCGCCGTGGTCGAACGCGTGGAGCCGCGGCAGGGCGCTTGGGAGACGGTGACGGAGGGCGCGGCGCCGGCCCACTTCGGCTACAGCTCCGGCAGCACCGGCCTGCCCAAGGGCGCCGTGTTCAGCCACGCTGCACTGACCTTCGCGAACCGCTCATGGGCGGACATGATGGCGGTGACCTCCGAGGACGTGGTGCTGTCGGTGCTGCCGCTGCCCCATTCCTTCGGGCTCAACGGCTCGCTCCTGGCGCCGCTGCTCAAGGGCGCCCAGGTGGTGCTCCCGGGAACGTTCGCTCCCGAACGGGTCCTGGCGACCATCCCGGAGCGCCGCGTGACGCTCTTCCTGGGCGTGGCCACCATGTTCCGGCGGCTGTTGGGCGCGCCGGAATTCGCGCGCGCCGACCTGTCTTCGCTGCGCCTTTCGGTGTCCGGCGCCGCGCCGTGCCCGTGGGATCTGGCTTTGGAATGGCGCCGCCGCGCCGGCCATCGCATCCTCCGGGGTTACGGCATGACCGAGTTGTTCCGCCCCATCTCGTATCTGGCGTCGGAGGCGGAGGACCGGCCGGAGTGCATCGGCCGCGCTGTTCCGGGTGTCGACATCCGGGTGGTGGCGGAAGAGGGTGCGGGGTTTGTGGAAGGGGACACGGGGGAACTCTGGATCAGGACCCCGGCCGCGCTGCAAGGGTACTGGAACGATCCCGCCCCGGTGCTGGAGGACGGTTGGTTCCGCACCGGCGATCTCGCCCGCATCTCCGCCGGCGGGTTCGTGGAGATCACCGGCCGCCTGCGGGAGCGCATCCTGCGGGGCGGCTATTCGGTCTTTCCCCAGGAAGTCGAGGCGGTGCTGGCCGAGCACCCGGACGTGGCCGAGGCCGCCGTGGTGGGGGTGCCGCACCCGGAGCTGGGCGAGGAGGTGGCGGCTTTCGTGGTGGCGAAACCGGATACGAGCCCGGAACCCGACAGCCTTGCGGCCTACTGCGCGGACCGGCTGGCCCGATTCAAGTACCCGCGGCACATTCGTTTCGTGGCCGAGTTGCCCAGGGGGGCGACCGGGAAGGTGCTGAAGGCGGAGCTGGTGCGGGGTTGGCGCCCGGAGAAGGGGGAGGGGGAGGAGCCCTAGCCGGGCTCCCCCCCTCCCTTCAACGACGACTACTTCTGCGACTTCCTGACCAGGAAGGACAGGCTCTCCCTGACGTGTTGCGGCATGTTGATGATCCCGTCCACGAGCTTCTCCACCTCGGCACCCGAGACAGGGGTGATCAAGATCTTGGACTTCTTGGCTTCGGCCAGCATCTGGGGGTCCTTCAGGGTGTCTTCATAGGCCTTCCGCAGGATCGCCACGCGGTCCTTGGGTGTGCCCGGCGGCAGCGCCAGCATGCGCTGGAAAGCCATCTGGAACGCCCACGAGTTGTAGAGCTCGAGAGCTTCCTTGTTCAGCACGTCCTTGAACAGCGGTATGTTTTGAATCTCCGGGTCCGGGTAGGTGTGGCTGTCGATGACGAAGGGCACCAGCTTCTGTTCGCCCTCGGCGTCCAGCATGCTCCTGGCGGTGACCCGCATGGACTCCCACTGGGAGCAGAAGCCGTCGACCTCGCGGCCCTCCAGCGCCAGGCGTATGGTGGCGGTTCCGCGGTATCCGGTGACGATGTTGAACTTGGTGTCCATGGCCTTGTTCAGGATCGCCGGAATGTCGTGGCCGGTGGAGCCGGCCCGGGTGGCGCCTATCTTGATGGGTTCCTTGGAATTGACGACATCTTTCCAGGTCGTCTTTCCGGAGAAGGCCATCATCATGCACACGATCTCGCCCTTGCTGGGGGCGCCCGCCCATTCCATTTTGTCGAAAGGCACCGCGCCGGCCTTCTTGTCACCCAAGGCGCTCTGCACGATGAGGGAGTTGTTGAAGACCGCGCCGCTGAGCCCGTCGGGCTTGGCGCGCCTGCCGATGTAGTTGGCCGAGATCAGGCTCCCGGCTCCGGTCATGTTCTGCACCAGCGTGGTGGGGTTGCCGGGGACGTACTTGCCGAAGTAGCGGGCGATCAGCCGCGTGTAGGTGTCGTAGCCGCCCCCGGGGGAGAAGCCCACGATGAAGCGGAACGTCTTGCCCTTGTAGAAGTCTTCGGCGCGCGCCCCGGGAGCCGCAAAGAGCGCGGCGCCCACGATGATGGCCGCGGCCAGAAAAGCTAAACCCTTGCGTGCCATGAATGTCCCTCCGTTGGTCGTTAGTTCCGGCGTCCTCCACGCCGAGACCCTTGGCTACAGAAGTGACGCCGCCATGTCAAGACGCGCTTTGAGAAATACACGGCCGATGCTATGAAACCAACACGGAGGTACACATGGCCGAATCCATCATCCTGTTCACCCAGCCCGGTTGACCGCCTTGTCATCGAGAGAAGGAGTATCTTTCTCAAAAAGGCGTCGACTTCGTGGAGAAGAACATTCGCGAGGACCAGGAAGCCCTGAAGGACCTGCTGGCCCGCGGTTTTCAGAGCACGCCGGTGGTCATCATCGACGGGGAGGCCGTGGTCGGGTTCGACCAGGAGCGCATCGACTCGCTTCTCGGGCTCTGACAGGGCGGCCGCGCCCGCGGTCGTCCGACACTCCCTCGAATTCCGCCGGCGCACGGGCGCCGGCCGTCCCGCGGCACGTCCGATTCGCCGCTACGGTTACTGCTCCGCCCGTTTGGCCTTGAGCGCGCGCACGATCTTCTCCGGCGTGATGGGGAGGTCGTGGATGCGCACGCCCACCGCGTCGAAGACGGCGTTGGCCATCACCGCGGGGGGCGGAATGATGGGGGGCTCGCCCACGCCCTTGGCGCCCAGCGGCCCGGTGGCGCAGGGGTGCTGGATCAGGTGCACCTCCACCGGCGGGGCGTCCAGCGCGCTGAAGATCTTGTAGTCCAGCAGGTTGGGGTTGTCCATTTTCCCGTCGGTGAAGGTGCAGGCCTCGCTCAGCGCCTGTCCGAGCCCCTGCATGACGCCCCCCTCGATCTGTCCCCGCACCGACAGAGGGTTGACCGCCGTGCCTACGTCCTGCACCGCCACGTAGCGAAGCACCTTCACGTGGCCCGTCTCCGGGTCCACCTTCACCTCGGCCGCATGGGCGGCTACCGCGGGGTGGGGCACGAGCTGGGCCACCGACTGGGTGCTCACAATGGGCCCGTGTTCGTGCATCAACGCCGCCCGGCCTACTTCCGAAAGCGTGACCGTCCGCTCCGGGCTGCCCTTTACGAACACCTTGCCGTCAGCCAGCTCCAGGTCGCCGGGGTCGGCTTCCAGCTTGTCCGCGGCCACCTGCTGGATGCGCCGCCGGACGTCCCGGGCCGCCAGCAGCACCGCGCCGCCCATGCTCTTGAGCGCCTGGCTGCCGGCGCTGATGGTTGAATGGGGTGCGAAGTCGGTGTCGGCCGTGCGCACGTGGACATCGTCCAGGGACACTCCCAACACCTCCGCCGCGATCTGGGCCAGCGAAGTGTTGGCGCCGCTCAGGTCCACCAGGCCCGTAAGGATCGCGAAGGTGCCGTCTTCGTTGAGCTTTACGCCGGCGCTGGAGGCCATGCCGCCCACCAGCCAGTGGGCTACGGCCATGCCCCGTCCGACGTTCCCGCCGGCCGCCCTGGGAGCCGCCTCGATGGCCTCCGCCGCCTTGCCCAGCACCTCCCTCACGTGGACGTCCGTCAGCGGGGCACCCGCGGGGGTCTCGTCGCCGTCCACCATGGCGTTCCGCAAACGCATCTCCAGCGGATCGATGGCCAGCTCCCGCGCGATGATGTCCATCTGCGACTCCGAGGCGAAGGCGAGCTGCGGACCGGCCGGTCCCCGGTAGGCGCCACAGGTAGCGGTGTTGGTGTAGAGGCAATAGCTGTCGATCTTGAGGTTGGGGATGCGGTAGGGACCCGGCGCCCGCACCGCCGCCCCCTGGCTGATCATCACGCCGGAGCCGGAGGAGTAGCCGGTCCCCAGCACCACCTCGATCTCCCGGGCGGTGATGGTGCCGTCGAGCTTGACCCCGGTCTTGTACCGCAGGTGGAACGGGTGCCGCGGGTTGGTGGTCTGGAAGTCCTCGCCCCGACTCATGACGATGCGCACCGGCCGGCGCGCCTTGCGCGCCAGCGCCACCGCCGCCGGCTCGATGGTGGGGGAGATCTTTCCGCCGAAGCCGCCGCCGATCTCGGTGGGGATCACCCGTAGCCGGGTCATGGGCATGCCGAGTATCTCCGCGATGGCATCCCGCAGCGGGAACTGGGCCTGGGTGGGGACCCAGACCGTCGCTCTTCCCGAGGCGTCGTAACGCGCCAGGGCGGTATGAGGTTCGATGTAGGTCTGGTGCACCATGGGCGCGTGGAAGCGGTGCTCGAAGATCCGCTCGGCCTCGGCGAATCCGCGCTCCACGTCGCCCCGCAGGATCTGCTTGTGGTTGCAAACGTTGCCGCGCCGGTCTTCGACCCCGGGCTGTGCCCAGTAGCCGGCAAAGCCGTCGTGGATCAGCGGCGCGTCCGGCGCCATGGCGTCCAGTCCGGAGGTGACCGCCGGAAGCACTTCGTAATCCACCTCGATGAGATGGGCCGCTTCCTCGGCCGTCTCCTCGTCCACCGCGGCCACCGCGGCGACGCGGTCGCCCACGTAGCGCACCTTGGTGCTGGCGAAGTACTCCTCGTCGCGGACGAATTTGCCGTAGCGCACGGCGGGCAGGTCGGCCGCGGTGACCACCGCCCGGACCCCCGGAAGCCGCTCGGCCCGCTCGGTGCGGATGGCGGTGATGCGGGCATGGGCGTGGGGGCTCAGCACCATCTTGCCGTGGAGCACCTTGCCTCCCGGCGTGACGTCCGCCCCGAACACCGACTGCCCGGTGACCTTCTCAAAAATCTCGACCCTGGGGAGCTCCTGACCGACGACTTTCATGACTCCTTCGCCGCCTCCGTGATTGCCTGGATGATGGTGCCGTAGCCGGTGCAGCGGCACAGGTTGCCGGCGATGCCGTGGGCGATCTCGGCGCGAGTGGGCGACGGGTTGCCGTCCAGCAGTGCCTTGCAGGCCATGAGCATGCCCGGGGTGCAGTAGCCGCACTGGGCCGCACCGGCGGCGGCGAAGGTTCGCTGCAGCGGGTGCAACTCCCCGCCCTCCGCCAACCCTTCAACGGTCTCGACGCGCCGTCCGTCCGCCTCCGCGGCGAACACCAGGCAGGCATCCACCAGCCGGCCGTCCAGGATCACCGAGCAGGCGCCGCATTCGCCTTCGCTACAACCTTCCTTGGTGCCGGTAAGGGCGAGGTCGTCGCGCAGGAAATCCAGGAGCGAGCGGGTCGCCGGAACCTCCTCCCGGTAGTCCTCGCCGTTCACGGTGACTTTGATCTCGATCCGTTCGCCCGCCATCAAGTCTCCCCTTGTGCGCGCCGAACGGCGCCCTCGACCGCTCGCCGGGTGAGCACCCGGACCATCTCCCTTCGGTAGTCCGCGCTCGCGCGGACGTCGTCGATGGGACGGGCCTCCTCGGCGGCGCACTCCGCGGCTTCCGCGGCGACGCCGGAGTCGAGGTGTCGGCCCTTGAGGCGGCCCTCCGCCGCGGGCGCCCGCAGCGGCGTCGGCCCCACCGCGCCCAGGGCGATGCGCGCGTCGGCGATGGCGCCGCTGGCGTCCAGCCGTACGAACGCGGCGCAGTTCACTACCGCGATGTCCATGGCGGTGCGCACGCAGCGCTGAAAGGCGCTGCCGGCCCGGGCCGGCATGGTCGGTACGAAGACCGCCGTCAAGAGCTCGCCGTCCCGGAGCGTTGTCGTGCCGGGACCCAGGAACAGCTCCTCGACCGCCATCTCGCGGGTGCCGTCCGCGCCGCCTGCCTCCACCCTGGCGCCCAGCGCCATCAGCGGCGTTGCGGTGTCCGCCGCCGGGGATGCGTTGGCGAGATTGCCGCCCAGGGTCGCGCGGTTGCGGGTCTGGGTCGATCCCACCACCCGAGCGGATTGGGCCAGAGCCTCGAATTGTTCCTGAATCAGGGAAGATGCGGCCAAGGAGTCCATGAGGGCCAGGGCGCCGATTCGAACTACGCCGTCCACAACCTCGGTCCGGTCCATGTCCGGAATCCGCTTGAGATCCACCACCGTGTCCGGCTGCGTCTGCCGCCGTTCCATCCTGAGGAACAGGTCTGTCCCTCCGGCCAGGGGCACGGCCCCGGGCGTCAGCAGTGAAAGGGCCTCGTCGAGGCGGCGCGGAGCAAGGTAACGGAAGGGCCTCATGGTTTCAGCGGCCATTCATCGCATTTTTTGGCCAGGGATGCAATTTGGCCAAGGGCCGGGAAGGACAAGGGAACCGGTGCGAGTCTATAGTGAGAAACAGAGTAACGCTCGTGGATCGTATCTTGGCGGGGACCGGCCTTCCTGGTAATTCTTGGATGGTAGCCGGTCGCTCAATCGGGGCGCGGTGATCGCGATGCGCGTGGCCGACCGCAGGCGCCGTCTTGGTGCACGAGGACGAAGGGAGAACGGGAACATGACAAAGAGGACCATTGGCGATGCCGGGAATGAGCGTGCGACGCTCCTGGGCTGTCTCGATGCCGCCGCGTCCGCCCTCAAGGTGTCTTCGCGGGCGGTTTTTCTGCTGCTGTTGATTCCGATGGCGGCCTATGCGGCGCCGCCTGACCTCAAGACCCCCGCGCCCGTAATCTACCTCGCCGACAATCTCGACGAAAAGGACAAGCTGGGGTGGTGTATCGATACCGTCGGGCGCGGGTTCGGGGAGCGGTTGCATACGCACTCCTGCAAGCCCCGGGGCGGCGACGTGCAGTTCCTCTACGACGAGGCGGCGCGGCGGATCGCCTCGGCCACCTTCTCCGGCAAGTGCGCCACGCTCACGGCCCCCGCCGCGGCGGGTGTCTCCCTGGGGTTGGTGGACTGTTCGAAGGACTCCGCCGAACAGGCCTTCGACTATGACGGCAAGGCGATGGAGTTCCGGCCCGGCGGCGACCCCACGCTTTGCCTTGTCGCCGGCGACGCCAGCCGGTCGGCGGGTCCCTTCATGTCGCGCGGCCTCGGGCTCGCGCCGTGCGGGTCCACCGACGCCGGGTTCAAGCAGTGGCGCATCAAGGCACGGCCCTGACCGGTTGAGCCCGCCGGTCAACGGACCATGAGCGAACCGAAACGCGGCATCGGCGGGCGCGGCAGCAGCCACAACCCACGGAACCGCTTCGAGCCGCTCGCCTTTGTGCCGGACGGCACCCTGGTGGGGCCGAAGACCCGCTTTCTCAGGGACACCTCCCGCTCCATCATCGCCTACAACGACAGCCCGGACGTCGGCTTCGACGCCAGCGTCAACCCCTACCGCGGCTGCGAGCACGGCTGCATCTACTGCTACGCCCGGCCCACCCACGAGTACCTGGGTTTTTCCGCCGGCCTTGATTTCGAGACCCGCATCCTGGTGAAGGAGGATGCGCCGGAGCTGCTGAGGAAGGAGCTGTCGTCGCCGCGCTGGAAGCCGCGGGTGATCGCCCTGTGCGGCGTGACCGATCCCTATCAGCCCGCCGAACGCAGGCTCGAGCTTACCCGCGGCTGTCTCGAGGTGCTGGCGGCGTTCCGGAATCCGGTGGCCATCGTTACCAAGAACCACATGGTGACGCGCGACGCGGACCTGCTGCGGGAGTTGGCCGCCCGCGATGCTGCGGCAGTATTCATCTCGGTGACGACGCTGGACGGCGACCTCTGCGGACGCATGGAGCCCCGGACCTCCCAGCCCCGGTTGCGCCTGGATGCGATTCACGCACTGAGGGAGGCGGGGGTGCCCGTGGGCGTCCTGGTGGCGCCGGTGGTGCCGGCGCTGACCGACCACGAGCTGCCGGCGATCCTCGCCGCCGCGGCCGAGGCGGGGGCCGGCTGCGCCGGTTACTCGCTCCTGCGGCTCCCCTTCGGCGTCAAGGACCTGTTCGAGCAATGGCTGGAGGAGAACTACCCGGACCGCAGGGACAAGGTGCTGAACCGCATCCGGGAAATCCGCGGCGGCAGGCTCAACGACCCGGGCTTCAAGAGCCGCATGAAGGGGCAGGGAATCTTCGCCGAGCAGGTCGAGGCATTGTTCGACGCGACCTGCCGGAAGCTCGGCCTGACGCGGCGAAGCTGGAAGCTCTCCACCGGGTCGTTCCGGCGCGAGTCCGCGCAGCTACCGCTGTTCGGCGGCTAGCCGCACGGTCGCGGGCGCGCCAGCCGGCTCACGGCATAAGCTCGCCGCCGTTTACACCCACCACCTGGCCGGTCATGTAGCTGCTGGCGTCGCTCAGCAGGAAGACCGCCAGGTCGGCCACCTCGGCCGGCTCTCCGAGCCGTCCCATGGGTACGATCTTGGAACGGTCCGACTTTCGCTTGGCCAGGGCTTCACCGGTGAGGCCGCGGCGCCACATGGGGGTGTCGATGGGCCCCGGCGCCAACGCGTTGATGCGGATCCCTTGCGCCGCCACCTCGCGCGCCACCGCCTTGGTAAGGGCGGCGATGCCGGCCTTGGCCGCCGAGTAGTGGGACGCCCACTCCTGGCCCTTGAGGCCGTGCATCGACGACAGGCTCGCGATGACTCCGAAGCCCGCTTCCATCATCAGCGGCAGGGCCGCGCGTATGCAGTAGAAGGTTCCGTTGAGGTGCACGTCGATCATGCGCGCCCAGTCCTGGTCGCTGATTTCGTGCACCGGCTTCTGCTGCGAGATTCCCGCGACGTTCATGAGGTAGGCGAGGCTGCCGAACTCGGCATGGGTCCTGGCGATGGCGTCGTTCACCCGGTCCGAGCGGGTCACGTCCAACTCCAGGGGCAGGGCGCTGCCGCCGCCCTCGGTGATGCGGGCGGCGGTGCCTTCCGCCTTGGCCGCGTCCACGTCGGCCACCGCCACCTTGACTCCCTGCTCGCCCAGCTTGAGTGCGATGGCCTGGCCGATACCGCTGCCGCCGCCGGTTACGAACGCGCTATCGCCCTCCATGTCCCACTGCATGACCACCTCCGGGGGATTGTGTTGTCGAGGCGTGGACCGTAACACCCGGGCGCTTGGCCGGTCAAACCTGCGGGTCGCCGCGCCCTCGTCTACTCGCGAGAATGACGAATTCGGGCCGATTTGGTAAACATCACCGAGCCCCAAGATCAGCGAAAGGATCAACCGTGAAGTATCGTCAGCTTGGAACCGCCGGGGTTCGTGTTTCGGCCATCGGTCTCGGGACCAACCGTTTCGGCTCGTCGGCGTTGCCGCAGAAGGAGGTGACCGCCATCATCGACGCCGCGGTGGACCTCGGCGTCAACTTCATCGACACCTCCAACAGCTACCAGGGAGGGCGCTCCGAGGAGACGCTGGGGAAGGCCCTCAAGGGGCGCCGGGACCGTTTCGTGGTGGCCACCAAGTTCTTCTTTCCCACCGGCGAAGGCAGCAACGACCGGGGCACCTCGCGCTACCATCTCATGAACGCGGTGGAGGGAAGTCTCCAACGCCTTCAGAGCGACCACATCGACGTCTACTACATCCACCGCTGGGACGACGCCACGCCGATCCAGGAGACCCTGCGGGCGTTGGACGACCTCATCCGCCAGGGGAAGGTCCGCTACATCGGCGGCTCGGACTTCGCCTCGTGGCAACTGGCCCATGCCAACGTCCTGGCGGAGTTCCGTGGCTGGACCGCTTTCGCCGTGATGCAGTCCCACTACCACATGCTGGAAAGAGACGTGGAGCGGGAGATGCTGCCCTATTGCCGCGCCCACGGCGTGGGCTTCGTTCCGTATTTCCCGTTGGCGGGGGGCTTCCTCACCGGCAAGTACGTCAAGGGCAAGCCGCCGCCCCCGGGCTCCCGCGGCGAAAGCCACGCCTACGTACAGCAATACATGACCGATGCCAACTACGACGTCGTAGAGCGCTTGCAGGCATGGGCCGGGGCACGGGGACGCGGCCTGAACGAGCTGGCGCAGTGCTGGCTGCTGGCGCAACCGCGAATCTGCTCGGTCATCTCCGGCGCTACGCGCTTGAGCCAGGTTCGGGAAAACGCCAAGGCGGCAGAGTGGGAGTTGCCCGCGTCGGAACTGGCCGAGGTCAACGAGATCCTGGGGGTGTAGCGGCGAGGGTAGGCGGGCCGACCCGCGCGGTTCAGTGAAGGATACGGACGAAGGGCTTGATCTCGATGAGCTCGGTGTCGTCGGTGTCGGCGGCCGCCTTGCTCCGCTCCCGTCTGCGCCTCTGGGAATGTTCGTTCAGCAGCAGCACGACCATCCGCCACAGCTCCTGTTTCTCCACCGGCTGGTGCAGAAACAGGTCGGCGCCCGCGTTGAGGCCCCTTTGATGATAGGACATGAGATGGCCCGAGAGCACCAGGATGATCGGCGTGTGCTGGTGTGCGTCCAGCCGTCGAATCGCCCGGCAGAGCTCGAAACCGTTCAGCGGCCCCTTGAGAAAGCCGTTCACGAGAAACAGGTGCAGGTGACGCGCGGCGGTTTCGGACAAGGCCTCGCGGCCCTCCGCGGCGCTGAACACCTCGATGGCCGGTGTGAGTTCCTTCAAATATGCCGACAGCGTTTCGGCGTTGCTCTTGTAGCTGTCCGCTATCAGAATCTTGGGTCGTACGCTTTGTGCCATAGCACCTTCTTCGCGGCCGCGGAGAGCACGGACCTCCCGCTTCCGGCCTGTACGAGCTAGCCTGGTCCTACGGGTTCCTCCTCCCCAAGGACCACGCACGGACAGCATTCAATAATGTCGATCGTACAGAGTCAAGACCTGGCGGGGTGAAAATTACGGGGTCGCGAAAATTTCTTTTCCGTTTAGATGCTTTCCAGAAAGTCCCTTATCGCGCGGTGGGCGGCGTCCGGGTTGGCGAAGAAATAGCTGTGCCGCTCTCCCGGCAGCACCACCAGCTCGGCGCCCGGTATGCCGTCCTCGAGTATCGTCGAGGAAGTACGATGGTTCATGTCGCTGGTGACGTTGCGGTCGTCTTCTCCCACGAGGATCAGGGTCGGGGCACGGATCTCCCCGAGCCGCCCGCTGGTGTCGTGCCCTTGCCGGGCCAGCAGGTGGCGGAAATAGAACTCCACCGGCCCCATGTTGGCCATGCGCACGCGCAGGTAGTTCTCGACCCGGTCGGGATGCCGCGCGGTGAACTCGTCGGTGAACCCCACCAGGACGGAGTGGTCGCGGACATATTTCTCGTAGCCCCATTCCACCATCTCCGTGGCGATCTTGAGGGGAATACCCTTGGTGTCGGGAAACGAGGCCCCCGTGGACGCCAGGATCAGCGCCTTGATCCGTGAAGGATGGTCGAGCGCCATGAGCTGAGCCACCCGCCCTCCCATGGAGTGGCCGCAGACGACCGCCTCGGAAGCCCCCAGGTGATCCAGCAGGGCCATGGCGTCGTCGCCGAACATCTGCGTGGTGTACGGGAGCGACGGCTTCCCGGACTGTCCGGTGCCGCGGTAGTCCATGATGATGACCCGGTGGTCCCGGGAGAACTCCGGCACCTGGTGGATCTTCCAGACTTCCCCGTCGCAGTGGGTCTCGCTCAGAAAGAGAAACGGCGGTCCCTCGCCGTGGACTTCGTAGTAGAGCTCGGTGTCGTTGACGCGGAACAGGGGCATGGAACCTCCATGGTATGAGCACTCTAATCGAAGTAGCCGGTTTCGAGAGCCCACAGCCACGCGTAGACGATCTTTTCGTTGTAGAGTGCCCAGTGGCCCATGTGGGTGTACTTGGGCACCAGTCCCACGTGCACGTCGGCGCCGGCCTCGTGGTACTTGCCGGCCATGAACATCTCGCGCTTGTCGCCCAGGCTCTTGCCGCCGATCCAGTGGCCGTGGTCGTTCTCGCCCACCATGAGCAGGACCTTGAGCCTGGCGAGCCACTCGGCGGGCGGGTCCTGCAGATGGTCGAAGTACTCCTCCCGGGGCAGCCCGGTCACCCGGACGTATTCTTCCAGCCGCTCCGGGAAGACGTTGTGCTGGTTGTCGCGCAGTCCGATCTTGATCTGCGGCCGGGTCTTCTCCGTGAGCCGGAAGAAGTCCTCCATGCGCCCCCAAGGGGTCAGCTCCGGCAGGTCCTCGTAGTGGGATCGCCGGTACGCCTCCACGGTGCGCCGGGAGATCTGCGTGAGCCCGTAGGGCTTGGGCGCCTCCATTCCCGTGGCCTCGCGCCATTCCCGGCGCCAGCCGTCCGGACCGCCGCTGCCCCAGCCGACCACGCCGACGACTTCGGCCTCACGGGTGAACCGGGTGATGTGGGCGGCCATGGGGCCGCCGGTGGAATGGCCGAAGCTGATGAGGCGCCGGCCCCGCAGGAGCCGGTCGGTGAGCTGCCCGGCGCCCTGGAGGATGACGTTGAAGGTGCACTTGAGGAGGCGGTCCTGCAGCTCGTCTTCGTCGGTCTCCGCATCCAGGAGATAGTGGGGCACACGCTCTGCGATGGGCTTGTCCCATTCGCCTCCCGGCGGCCACAGCCCCGGGTAGCTCAGCGCGAGGACCGTGAAGCCCTGCGCCGCCAGCCGCCGTGCCAGCCCCGGCCGGCCGTCGGGGGTGACGTCCATCACCTTCTCGTTGGCGCCGCCGCCGTGGAACACGACAAAGGCCGGCCGGTCGTCCCGCTCCCTGGCGGGAACGTAGAGGGAGCCGTGCATGTCCCACTCGTAGCCGTTGCGTTCGTACCGCTCCACCACTTCCGTGACGGTGTATGCTCCATCGTCATGGGGCGGCGGCATGGCAAGCCAGTCCTCCCAGGAAACGGGGACCAGCGTTTCATCCCGGCCCAGGCCCTGGGTGAAGGTCCGGGTTCCGGCGGGTGCTTCGGGCATGGTATTCTCCGTGACGGAATTGAGAGGGACGTATAGCGGGAACCGCACGGGAACACAACGTAACGTAGTGCACGAGGAACGGATCATGGAGCTGGGTCTTTCCCTGTTTTCGACGGAGCAGTCGGGCCCCGTGGGCGATATCGCCAGGGAGGCGGAAGGCCTGGGCTTCGAGTCGCTGTGGTTTCCCGAGCACATGCTCATACCGGTGCGCTACGAGTCCCGCTACAAGCGCGCCCCGGACGGCAAGGTGCCCGAGTCCTTCGCGCACCTGCCGGATCCCTTCATCGGCGCGGCCATGGCGGCCCAGGCCACCGAGCGCCTGCGCGTCGCCACCGGCATCTGCATCCTGCCCCAGCGCGACGTCATCGCCACCGCCAAGGCCGCCGCCACACTGGACCTCCACAGCGGCGGGCGCTTCATCATGGGGGTCGGCGCCGGCTGGTTCCCGGAGGAGGCCGAGATCCTGGGGGTCCCGTTCAAGCGCCGCTGGAAGATGCTGCGCGAAGGGGTCGAGGCCCTGAAAGAGCTGTGGAGCCGGGACGAAGCCGCCTACGACGGCGAGTTCGTGCGCTTCCCGCCCGTCCGGGTGTTCCCCAAGCCCGTGCAGAAACCCCACCCGCCGATCTACCTGGGAATTCACGACCCTAGGTACGCGCCGGCGCGGGTAGCCCGCTACGCCGACGGCTGGTGCCCGGGCGATCTCGCCCCGGACGAGGCCGCGGACGCAATCACCAGTGTGCACCGGGCCGCGCGCGAGCACGGACGGGACCCGGGCGAGATCGAGTTCTCGGCGCTGCTGACGCCAAACGAGGGTTTCCCCACCCTCGACGACATGGCGCGCTACCGCGCCGCGGGCATGCGGCGCATCATCTTGAGGGTGATGGCCGAGGCCACCGGAAGCGGGGTCGAAGCGGTCCGGCGGCTGGAGCCCTTCCTCGAACAGGCAAAACGGCTGGACCCCTTCCCGTAGGGGCGACCGATGGTCGCCCGGTGACCCCGCAGGTGTTCGGACGAGGCAGGCGCCTGCGTGCCCGGCCTACACCCACAGGCTCCGCACGATCAGCACGGTCACGCCCAGAATCCAGCAGTAACCGGCAAACCAGGTAAGCCTGCGAGAGAGCAGCACCCTCAGCAGCACGCCGATGCTGGCGTAGCCCACGATGAAGGCAGCCAGGAAAGCCAACCCGTAGCCGAGCCAGTTCACCGCTGCGCCTTCGAGCCCGTACGTGGCCAACTGGAGCACGAACGCTCCGGAGATGGCGGGGATCGAAAGCAGAAACGAATAACGTAGCGCGAGCCCGCGCTCGAGCCCGCAGAATACGCCGGCGGCCACGGTGGCCCCGGAACGCGAGATTCCCGGGACGACGGCGGCACCTTGGACGAGGCCGATGACGAGCGCCTGGATGACTCCCATTCCGGCGATGCCGCCGGTCCGCTCGCCCGCGCGGTCGGTGGCGAAGAGCAGGACGCCGGTCACGAGAAGCATGCCGGCCGCCGTGGGAACGCTGGCAAAGAGACGTTCGAGCGGCTCCGCGAGGAAGAACCCGATCAGTGCCGTGGGAACGGTACCGACGGCCACGAGCCAGAGGAGCCGGAACGCGGCGGGGTCTGCCCGCGACGGCATGAGGGCGGCGCGGGCGAGGCCGGCGACGTCCCCCCGGAAGTATGCGAGCACGGCGCCCAGGGTTGCCAGATGCACCGTGGCGTGGAACAGCACGCCCGGCTCGCGGAACCCCGGGAGCAGGGCCTGGAGGAGCACCAGGTGGCCCGAGCTGCTGACGGGCAGGAATTCGGTGAGACCCTGCAGGATTCCGAGGGCCGCAAGGGTCGCGGTAGGAGTCACGCCTGCCTCCATGACAGGTCCGGGTGAGAAGGTCCAGCGCTGCCTTGGCGTCCTTGTCGAGAGGTGGGTTTCATTTGACGTTCAACCTGCCTTAACGCACGCGCAACCGTCGGGTGTTAACGACGCAATTGCTGCCAAGAGAACGCTCGTTTCCTGTCTCTGACAGGGGCTTTCCCGTCGGGGAGCCTCTGTCAGAGACAGGAAACCGGCATCTCCAATCCTCGACACGGCCGGGGGCGGACCGCCTCCCCCCGCGTCCCCGGCCGCCTTCCCTGCGCCGCCCGGTTGACCTTCTCCGTGAACAAGCACCACAATGGATGCGTCCGGATACTCCGAGGAAAGAGGATCATGGCGGCATTCGACGGCAGGCTCAGCTTCCAGTTCGTCACCCACCTGGCGAACCACTACACGGTCAACCGCTTCGTGGAGCTGGCCGGGTTGGCGCACGAACGCGGGTTCCAGCGGATCTGGCTCAACGACAACGCCCGCTACCGGAGCCAGGTGGTGGTGCTTTCCGCCATCGCCGCGCGCGTGCCCATCGGCATCGGCACGGCGGTCCTGGTGCCGTATTTCCACCACCCCATCGAGGTGGTGGACTCGCTGGCGGCCCTGTCCGAGCTGAGCGAAGGACGCGAGGTGGGCTTCGGGCTGGCGCGCGGCTCCATCACCCAGACGCCGCAGCACGTGACCATGCACAAACCCCTGGCGCTGGTGCGTGAACTGGCCGGATTCGCGTCTCGGGCGCTGGCCGGCGAGCGCGTGGCCTACAAGGACTTTCCCGTGCTGTGCGAGCACTACCACTTCAATCCCGCGGGCGGCTTCGAGCTGGCGTTTGCGCCCAGGTCCCCCGTGGTGCTCTATTCGGGCGGCAACGGCCCCCTCTCGTTGCGCATGGGCGGCCGGGTCATGGACGGCCTCATCAGTTCCGGGACCTTCATCCCCATGCTGCGCGCCGGCAGGCTCAAGGGAATGCTCGAGATCGCCGAGGCCGGCGCCCGGAGCGTCGATCCGAGGAAGACCCTGCGCAAGATGGTCGAGCTCAATGTGTCGGTTTCCCGCGACCGGGAGGCGGCCATGGAGTTCCCTAAGCGCCAGGTGGCCCACTCGATCCCCCAGTGGGAGACGCTCGGGTTCACCCCCGACGAGTACGCCCGGCTCGGCGTGGAACGGCAGAGGGTGCTCGACCTGAAGGACGCCTTCGCCCGGGGCGCCACCATCGAGGAGGCCGCGTCCCTCGTGACCGAGCAAATGGTCCTGGCCTACTACGTCGCCGGCACCCCGGCCGAGGTAGCCGACCAGGTCGTGGAACTGGCGGGGCAAGCCCAGGACCTGGGATACGACGAGATCGCCTTCGCCAAGCTTGGCCCCGACTACGAGGAAGCCATCGAAATGCTGGCGGAGAGCGTGATGCCGCGGCTGAGGGGGTAGGTCCAATCCCCGGCGCAATAACGAGCTTAGGGGATACGTAGGTCGGATTTGCGAAGCGTAATCCGACAACACACCGAAAGAACAGCATAGAGGAATCCCAATGGCGACATTCGACGGCAGGCTCAGTCTACAGTTCGTGATCCACTTGGCGAACCGGTACACCGTGAATCAGCTCGTGGAGCTGGCCGAGCTGGCGCACGGGCGCGGCTTCGGACGTATCTGGGTCAACGACAACGCGCGCTACCGGAGCCAGGTTGTGATCCTCTCCGCCATCGCGGCGCGCGTGCCCATCGGCATCGGCACCGCGATCCTGGTACCTTATCTTCACCATCCCATCGAGGTGGTGGACTCGCTCGGGGCGCTGTCCGAGCTGAGCGAGGGCCGGGAGATCGGCTTCGGGCTCGCCCGGGGCGACCTGGCGCAAACGCCGCAGCACGTCGATGTGCACCGGCCCATCTCGCTGGTTCGGGAGCTGGCCGTGTTCGCGCGGCGCGCTCTTTCCGGCGAGAGCGTTTCCTACGGCGATTTCCCCGTCCTCTGCGAATACTACCACCTGAATTCCGCCGGCAGGTTCCAGCTCGCTTTCGAGCCGAAGTCGCCGGTGGTGATCTATTCCGGCGGCAACGGCCCGCAGTCGCTGCGCATGGGGGGCCGGGCGATGGACGGGCTCATCAGCTCTGGAACCTTCATTCCCATGCTGCGGGCGGGGCGGCTGAAGGAGATGCACGAGATGATCGAGGCGGGCGCCCGCAGCGTGGACCCGGGCAAGAAGGTGCGCAAGATGGTGGAGCTCAACGTATCCGTCTCGCAAGACCGCGACGCCGCCATCGAGTTTCCCAAGCGCCAGGTCTCGCATTCGATCCTGCAGTGGGAGGCGCTCAAGTTCACGCCGGAGGAGTACGACCGCCTCGGGGTGGAGCGGGAAAAGGTGCTGGAGCTCAAGGAGATGTTCGCCCGGGGCGCCACCGTCGAGGAAGCGGCGGAGAGGGTGACCGAGAAGATGGTCCTGAACTACTACGTTGCCGGGCGTCCGGAGGAGGTGGCGGATCAGATCGTCGACTTGGCGGGGCAGGCCCAGGAGATGGGCTACGACGAGATCGCCTTCGCCAAGCTCGGCCCGGACTACGAGGAGGCCATCAACATGCTCGCCGACAGTGTGATCCCGCGGTTGAGGGGGTAGGGCTTACAGGGCCTACAGCGAGCGCTTTTTCTGCCGCTCCCGCAGCGCCTCGAGGTTTTGTTGGGCGCCTCCGGCAAAGGGGTGGACGGCGAGGGTCGCCTCGAAGGCGCTGATGGCGGCCTCTTCGTTGCCCATCGCCGCCATGATGAGCCCCAGGCCGGAGAGCGCGCCGAAATGGCGCGGCTCGAGCTCCAGGGTTTTGTCGATGTCATTCACCGACGCACGGTAGTCGCCCATCAGGTAGTAGACCGTGGCGCGCTTGTTCCAGGCCTCGGCGAATTCGGGTTCGAGGCCGACGATCTCGCCGAAGGTTTCGACCGCGGCCGGGTAGTCCCGGGCGGACATCTGCGCCAGCCCCCGGCGCATGAGCTCGTTGATGCGGTCGTCGTCGGATTGATGCCAGATGGCCCAGATCAGGTTGGTCACCCTGGCCGCGTCGTCGGCGTCGTCGGTGGTCTGAAGGCGGTTGAACAGGGCGTCCAGCCGCGGGTCTGTCTGATCGGCCATGAGGGTTGCGGGTGAAATCAACAGAAACGCAATCAATGCCGCTTCGACGATCCTCACTGTCGCAAGATACCGTGTCCGGTTTCGGCCCGTCAACACGGGGACGCGACACTAGTGGCATGTAACGTCCGATACCAGACCAAGACCAGCAGATTGGTCTGGTATCGGACGTTGCATGCCGCTAGTTGCCGAGGTAGCACAAGTCGGTTAAGGAAAGGGCACGGGGGCGGTGGCCGCCAGGAGCGGCCGTGCTTCCCGGAGTCCTCATTCAAGGGAGTCATTCGAATATGGGAACGACACTGATCACCGGAGTGGGCCTCGTGGGCACGTCGTTCGCGCAATGTGCGCTCAAGCGCGACGAGAAGCTGGTGTTCTACGACTTCATGCCGCGTACCGAGTACCTGCACCGGAAGCTCGGCACGGCGGAGGTGGAGGTGGTGCAGAAGGACATCCGCGATCTGCCGGCGCTGACCGAGGCGATGCAGCGCTACCGGCCGGAGACGGTCGTGCATACCGCCGGACTCATCGGCGGACGGGTGGAGGAGTCGCTCTACAGCGGGCTCCAGATCAACGTCATGGGGACCATCAACGTGCTCGAGGCCGCGCGCCTCACCGGGGTGAAGCGGTTCGTCCTCATCAGCACTTTCGGCGCCTATGACCGGCGGCGCGCCGGGGACCGGCCCACCCACGAGGACATGCCCCGGGGCCCGGGAGCGGGCTACGGCAATTCCAAGGCCACCAAGGAGCTGATGGCGGAGGCTTACCAGCGCCTCTACGGCTTCGAGCTGTTGACACTGCGGCTGGCCAACGCCTACGGGCTCGGCCACTTCTGGGGCGGCTCCGGCGGCGGCGAGAAGGTGCAGATGCTGCTGGAGGCGGGCATCCGGGGCGAGGTCGCCAGGATTCCCCAGGCCCAGACCATGACCTTCGAGTACGTCTACGCCAAGGACATGGGGCGCGCCGTGGACCTGGCGACCACGGTGCCCGTGCCCGAGAAGACCACCTTCAACATCGGCGTCGGGCAGGTGACGACCTTCGACGAGCTTGTGGCGGCGGCGGAGCGGCAGTTCCCCAAGCTGGAAGTGGAGGTGATTCCCGGAAGCCCGCCGGCGGTGTCCGCCAGCTCGCCGCTGGACATATCCAGGGCGAAGCAATACCTGGGCTGGGAGCCGGAGTACACCATGGATGCGGCGTTCGAGGACTACGTCAAGGACCTGCGGGAGGTGATGGAGTAGGCATGGAACTGCTTCATTGCGTGTACGAGCCCGAGGGCGAGGGACCTCATCCGACCATCCTGGCGCTGCACGGCCGCGGCGCCAACGCCATGGACCTCCTGGGCTTGGCGCCCCACCTGTGCGGCGGGGTCTTCCGGCTCATCTGCCCGCAGGCGCCGCTGGAGGTGCCCCTGGGGCCGGGCATGACCGGCTATGCCTGGTTTCCCATGTCCACGGGCGGCGACATCGACACCGGAGCCTTTCTGTCCGCGCGCGACCGGCTGCGGACGTTCGTGGAGCAGTGCGCCGCGCGGTACGCCCTGGGAGGCGGCAAGCTCGCCCTGCTGGGCTTCAGCCAGGGCGGCGGCATGGCCTACAGCCTGGGCCTGTCGGAGCCGGACCGCTTCGCGGGCATGTGCATCCTGAGCTCCTGGCTGCGGGAGGGCACGTTGAGCGCTCTCGGCGTGGCCGACCGGGTGGACTCGTTGCCGACCCTGGTGCAGCACGGCAGGCGCGACGAGCTCATCGACCTGGAGCGAGCCAAGCACTCCATCACGCTGCTCGAGAAACTGCACGTCCCGGTGGACTACACCGAGTACGACATGGGCCACGAGATCACCTCCCGCAGCCTCGCCGACCTGTCCGGCTGGCTCCAGGACAAGGTGCTGGCGGGTCCCATCTCGGGCTGAACCACCAGAACAGTCGAAGGACGCCGTTCCGTCCCCGCCTACGCCAGGTAGATGGCGACGATCCCGGTGATTACGAAGATCGTGGCGACCCCGGTCTGGAGGTTCACCTGCTCGATGTCCCGGGAGAAGAGCAGGGTGCCCAGGAGCACCCATAGCGGCGCGACGCACACGATGGGTCCCACCACCACCACGTTGCCGATGCCGAGGGCCGCCACCAGCGCCCAGATCCCGATCGCCTCGAAGACTCCGGTGGCCAGGAAATAGGGCATGGCGCGCCGGTCGAAGACGAGGCCTTCCCGGGCCCGGGGATTGGCGAGGTTGAGCAGCAGGGGCACCAACGCCGACAACCCCATGACTGCGCTCAGAAACAGCGGTTCGTTGGCGATGGTCAAACCGTAGCGGCGGATCGGGTGGTTCACCCCGGCGGTGAGGGCGGCGGCCAGCGGGAAGATCAGCTCCCAGGTCCGGTAGGCCTTCTGCTCCTGCGGCTTCCAGGAAAGCAGGACGATGCCGAACACCACCGAGCCGGTGCCGAAGAGCAGCAACGGCGTCACCGTCTCGTGCAGGAAGATGACCGCCAGGGCGGTGCCGAACAGCGGATTGGTGGACTGGACGGTGCTGGTGACGCTGGCGCCCAGGCGAGCCACGCCGTGGTAGGCGAACAGGCGCGTGCCGAGCTGCAGCCATCCGCCGAGCACGAAGCAGGCCGTCGCCACCAGCGGGATGCCGGGAATGCCGCCGGTGAGAAAGACGATCGCCCACAGGATGGCGGTGTTGACGCCCAGCGCCACGTAGGCGGCCGTTGTCGGCGTCGAGTACACCAGTCCGCGCCGGGTGGCCAGAAAGCAGCCCGCGTAGAAGAATGACGTCACCAGGGCCAGGAATTGCGGGGTCATGAAAGTCGCTCCGGGCCCCGGGTCCTCATCCTTCCGGCAAATCCCTGCCGAGGCCGATGCGCGCTACGAACGGAAGCTTGAGCGCGGGGCGCGCCACGTCGACGCCGAAGACCAGCCCGAAGAGATTGATCTCCAGCCCTTCCTGGACGGCCAGCGTGAGCCCCAGGACGCCGTACAGCGAGAGCTGCCAGCCGGTGTGGCTGGGGGTCCGCGCGAGGAACCTGCCCTTGTCGAGATAGTCTTTGCCGAGGGCATTGGCGGGAAGCGAGGCCCGGAGCTCGGGCACGCGGCGCGCCACGTAGGCCGTGAAGGTGTTGCTGTTGGGACCGGGCCAAAGCCGGTATTCTTCCGGATACGGGTAGCTCTCGGCGGCCTTGCGGATTTTCTCGATGGCGCTCTCGGCCACCGGCCCGCGCAGGTCCGCCATGATCCTCGGACGGCTGTCGAACCACAGCCGGTCGGGAATGTCCTCCTGTACCGACACCACGGGCAGGCCGCGGTACAGGCGCCAGCCCACCACCTGGTAGACGACGTACGCCCTCGCGCCGGGCTCCTTGGCGGCGATCCAGGTGTGCACGCCGAAGATGCCGCGCCAGTTGAAGGCGCGCGCCGCATAGAGTTGAACCACTGCCTCCGGCGTCCGCGCCGGGTCCGGCGCGATGCCGGAGCTTTCCCGGCTGGCGGTGCGCCAGTCCCGGTTCCATGCTCCGGACGCGCCGACCACGAATACCGAGATCAGCGCCAGCGACAAAAGGATCAGCAGGATGGTCAGGATGTTCCGCACGGGGCTGCCTACGGGCGTCCCGTCCATGTGGGACGCGGCCCCGCAAACATCTTGACACCCAATCCAAGGGTCCGTTAACTAGTGCTGGTGTGCGGGGTAGAGAAAGGTGCCTGTTGCGAGTCTAGGTGAATTCCGCCGAGGAGACAAATCATGGCAAGAAACGGACACCCTCTGGTGGTGGATGCCGACGCTCACGTTATCGAGACGGAGCGGACCTGGGACTACCTTGAAGGCTCCGACAAGAAGCACCGGCCGGCGCTGTTCGGCTCTCCGGATCTCGGCAGGCAGTACTGGGTGCTGGACGGAAAGATCCGCGGGGTACGCCTGCCCACCCTGAACGAGCAGCAGCTCGACGAGCTGTCGGAAAAGACCGGCCGCAGGCTCAACACGCCCCAGGCCTCCCGCGAGCTGGACGACGTGGACCTGCGCCTTGCCCAGCTCGACGAGTTGGGCGTGGACGTGCAGGTGATGCACAACACGCTGTGGATCGAGCGCGTGGCGGACCGGGAGGACGCCGAGACGGCGCTGTGCCTGGCGTGGAACCGCTGGATGGCCGACGTCTGGAAGGCCGGGAAGGGAAGGCTGCGTTGGTCCTGCGTGGTCCCTGCCATGACCATCAACGAGGCGCTGCCGCAGATCCGCTTCGCGCGGGAGCACGGCGCGGTGGCCGTGTGCATGCGGCCCTTCGAGGGCGACCGGCACTTGGTGGACCCGTATTTTTATCCGGTGTTCGAGCTGGCACAGGAGCTGGACATGGCCATCGGCGTGCACATCGCCAACGGCAGCGCTGGGCTGATCTCGCACTTCCGTCCCCGCTACGACAGGACCGGCGGCTTCGCCCCGTTCCGCGTGCCCACGGTGTTGACCTGCCTGCAGCTCATCATGAGCGAGGTTCCCGAGGTCTTCCCGAAGCTGCGCTGGGGCTTCATCGAGTCGTCGGCGCAGTGGGTCCCCTGGATCGTCAACGAGGCCAGGCGGCGCGCCGGCGCGGCCGACTATCCCGACAATCCTCTGAACGCGTTCAACATCTACGTCACCGCCCAGACCGATGACGATTTCCCGTTCGTCCTGAAGTACGCGGGCGAGGACAACCTCGTCATCGGCACCGACTACGGCCACGTCGACGCCTCGAGCGAGGTGGACGCGATCACCCGGTTCAAGGCGGACCCGACGGTGGAAGACGGACCCAAGCGCAAGATCTTGAGCGACAATCCCATGGCCCTCTACGGCATCGCATGAGCGCGAGCGGGGACGAAAGGAGAACGGCAATGTCCGGCAACGGAACGCACATGGTAGTGGACTCGGACGCCCACGTGGTGGAGACCGAGCACACCTGGGACTATCTGGACGCTTCGGAGAAGAAGTTTCGTCCCCGGCTCTTCGGCGCCCCCGAGGACCTGACCACGCAGTACTGGGTGCTGGACGGCAAGGTGCTGGGATTCCGGTTCCAGAGCCTGAGCGAGCAGCAGCTCGACGAGGTGTCCGAGAAGGCCGGCAGGCACATGCAGACGCCCAAGGAGGCGCGCGAATTGCGCGACGTGCAACTGCGCGTCGACCACCTGGACGAACTCGGCATCGACGTCCAGATCCTGTACAACACCATGTGGATCGAGCAGGTGACGGACCACGCCGACGCCGAGATCGCGCTGTGCGCGAGCTGGAACCGCTGGATGGCGGACGTGTGGAAGCAGGGCGGCGGACGACTCCGGTGGGTCTGCGTGGTGCCGGCCATGACCATGAGCGAAGCGCTCGAGCAGATCCGCTTCGCCCGGGAGAACGGCGCGGTCGGTGTGTGCCTCCGTCCCTTCGAGGGGGACCGCCACCTGGTGGATCCGTACTTCTACCCGATCTTCGACGAAGCCCAGCGTCTCGACATGATGATGGGCATCCATATCGCCATCGGCAGCCCCAGGATGGCGACGCAGTTCCGGCCGCGCTACGACAGCGGCGGCGGACTGCCGGTGTTCCGCATCCCCACGGTCTCCCAGTGCTTCACGGTGATGATGAGCGAGGTGCCCAAGGTCTTTCCGGACCTGCGTTGGGGATTCATCGAATCCTCGGCCCAGTGGGTGCCGTGGGTCGTCAACGAGACCATCCGGCGGTCGGGGACGGCGGAGTACCCCGAGAACCCGATGAAGGCTTTCAACATCTACGTGTCCGCCCAGACCGACGACGACTTCCCCTACGTTCTAAAGTACGCGGGTGACGACAATATCGTCATCGGCACCGACTACGGCCACACCGACGCCTCCAGCGAGGTGGACGCCTTCACCATCTTCAACGGCAACGACAGCATTTCCGCCGAGCAGAAGCGCAAGATTCTGAGCGACAACGGCCGGGCGCTGTACGGGCTGTAGGTCGATCGGATCGATGGAAAAAGGCCGGGACGGTGCTGTGCCGTCCCGGCCTTTCGCGTTCGGCGGCATGGACAGAGGGTCAACCCTTGAACGGGCTGGTGACCTGGTAGCAGAAGCTCGAGAAGAGCGGGCCGGTGCGCAGCCCGGTCCAGGCGAACAGCTTTCCCTCGGCGAAGAAGATGTGCATGCCGCAGTCGAACACCAGCACGACTCCGGCCAGCACCGCCACGGTGATGCCGATGACCGCGGGCCACCTCTCGCCGGCGCTCTTGAGATAGAGAAGGGTCACCAGCCCGATCCCGAACTGGAAACCCACCAGCCAGATGGACGCGGCGAAACCCAGGATCCAGGCGATGATGCCGGCGGTCCGGCGCCGTTCCTCGGCCGGGTCCAGGGTGTCGGCGGCCTGGACGGCCAGCGCCGCGCCGAGGGGGTTGTCCTCGCCGCCGGGGGCGTCGTTCTCACCCCGTCCCATGAGCTGTCGCCCGAGTTGCAGCGCCAGCAGCCCCGCCGTGGGCAGGCCGATAAGCCAGGCCATGAGGCTTGCCTGGACGTCCCAGGCGCTGGCTTCCCACAGCGCCCAGGCCATGAGCAGGAAAAGCGCGCCGGTGAAACCGGCGGAGTAGCCGCGAAAGCTCACGAGCGTGCCTCCGGGGCTCGCCGGCGCAAGCGTTCGCTCACCACCGGGTAGAGGATGCTGGCCACGATGACGCACAGGATGATGAGCACCCCGGGACGCGTGATGAAGCCGAAGTCGTAGCGCGAGTAGGTGATCCACAGATAGTTGTCGGCCAGCCGGCCCAGCACCAGGCCCAGCAGCAAAGCCGGCCGCGACCAGTCGAACACCACCATGAGCCAGCCCAGGGCGCCGAACACCAGGGTGACGAGGATGTCGCCGAAGCTGTTGGTGTGGGTGTAGGAGCCCAGGTAGATGAAGAGCAGCAGCGGCGGTATCAGCAGCGTTCCCTTGATGCGGGTCAGGCGCGCCAGTTGGTTCAGGAACAGGAAACACACGGAGACGGTGATGACGTTGGACACCACGAGCACCCACACCAGCGAGAAGGTCACGTCCAGGTCCTTGGTGAGCATGGAGGTGCCGGGGCGCAGGCCCAGGATCAGGAACGCTCCCAGCAGGATGGCGGTGGTGACGTTGCCGGGGATGCCGAAGGCGATGGTGGGGATGAGCGCGCCGCCGAGGGTCGAGTTGTTGGCCGCGCCCGGTCCCACCACGCCCTCGATAACGCCGGTTCCCACCTGGTCCTGCTTGCCCGAGGACTGCATGGCCAGGGCGTAGGCCACCCACTGGGACACCGGTCCGCCCATGCCCGGAATGATGCCGATGTAGGTGCCCACGGCGCTGCAGCGTGCCACCAGCCACCAGTGGCGGAAGGCGTCCTTGACGCCCTGGAACACGCCCCCGAGTCGGCCCACGTGGGCCTGGGCGATGCTGCCCCCCTTGGTCGCGAGATCCATGATCTCCGGGATCGCGAACAGTCCCACCGTGGCCGGCACCAGGCCGATGCCGGCGCCGCCGGTCTCGCCGCCGCCCCAGAGGTACATGGTGCCGAAGGTGTAGCGCTCGGTGGCGGTCTGCATGTCGAGGCCCACCAGCGAGAACATGAAGCCCAGGCCGCCGGCGGCCAGTCCCTTCACCACGCTGCCGCCGCTCAGGGCGCCCACGAAGGTGACCCCCGCCACCGTGAGCATGAAGAACTCCGGGGTGCCCAGGGCCAGCACCAGCGGGGTGACGATGGGGATGGCCACGGCGATGGCGCCGGCGCCGATGAGCGCTCCCATGAGCGAGCTCATGAGCGAGGCCCCCAGGGCCCGCCCGGCCTCGCCCTTCTTGGCCATGGGGTGGCCTTCCACGATGGTGGAGGCGGTGGAGCCCTCGCCGGGAATGCCGAAGAGGATGGAAGTGATGTCGCCGGTGGTGGCGGTGACCGCCATCATGCCCAGCAGGAAGGAGAAGGCCTCCACCGCGTCCATCTTGAGCTGGAACGCGAAGCCGAGCATGAGGGCCATGGTGACCGGGCCGCCGAGGCCCGGCAGCATGCCCACGGCGAAGCCGATGAGGTTGCCCAGCAGCAGGTAGCCGAAAGCCGGCCAGGAAAAGACCCGGACCAGCCCCTCGATCGACGCCGCGCCGATCTTCCCCGCCATCCCCTGGGCGAGGTAGAGCCAGACGGCGAGGACCAGGAGCAGGCTGAGCCAGCCCAGGCTACGTTTGAGGGTCACGAAGTCGAAGGATCAGGGCTTTTGCGCCATGCCCTTGAGGATCTCCAGGGCTTCGGGGTCGCGCTTCTGGATCTCCACCACCTTGTCGATGATGGCCTGGGCGGCGGGCGCGTTCAGAGATACCAACTGGAAGCCGATGGCCTTCTTGAAGTGCGCGATCATCTCCTTGTCCTTCAGGAAACGGTCGAAGCTCGCCGCCATGGTGTTGAAGACGTCCTTGGGGACCCGCGCGGCGAAGACCCAGCCGCGCCGGACGCCGCCGAGATAGGCCAGAAGCTCCATGGCGCGGTAGTTGGGGTCCTTCCGGATGGCCTCGCCCTTGAGCTCGAGGACGATCTCGTAATAGGTGGGCAGGTCCGGCAGGCGCGGGTCGCGGATGATCTTCCCGTCCTGGACGGTGCCTTCCTGGGCGATGGGCACCACCGCGCCTTCCTCCACCATGGGGAGCACGGCGGCGAAGTAACCGCTCTGGCTGTCATTGGTCATGTTCAGCTCGCCCCGGCGGATGGCCGCGCGCATGTCGCCGCTGCTGCCGTAACCGGTCACCAGCTTGTGGTCCTTGCCGAGGATCTTCAGGAGCAGCCTGGGGATCATCGAGCGCGGGCTCTGGATCGAAGTGGTGCCGAAGAACAGCTTCTTCTTGACGGCCCCCAGCTCGGTGCCCTTGGTGATGCCCAGCTCCTTGCTGACGAAGGTAACGGTGGTCTCCCTCACGCCGCCCAGCCACTGGAGCTTGGCGAGCTCGAACTTGACCTTGTCGGGCTTGAAGATGGTGTCGGTCACCGAGGTGGAGAACTGGCCGATGACGGTGCCGTCGGCGGGCGCGGAGTTGTACACCCAGTTCTCGCCCACGATGCCCCCGCCGCCGGGCATGTTCTTGATGATGGTGGTGGGGTTCCCGGGGATCTGCTTGCCGATGAACGGCAGCATCTGCCGCGCCATGATGTCGGCGGCGCCGCCCACGGAGTAGGGGATCAGGATGGCGACGGTCTTCCCCTTGAAGGAGACGTCGGCGGCCCCCGCGGTTGCGGTTCCGAAGACGAGGCACAGGGTAACGATGGCGGCTGCGAAAGTTGCGGAACGTCGGTTCATTTCGTGCTCCTTCCTGAATTGGCCCGGTGTCGGAGGGTCGGATTCCGGATATCCGGAACACGACCCTTCTATTGCGGGCGGCTTCCCCTGTCAACCGAAACCTCCGCTCCCGGGCCGGTTTGACAACCTCCGGTGCTTCGGCTAAGAACCCGTAGGCTTCAAAGCGCGGTAGGCTTCGAAGCGGAGAATCTCCGGAAAATCCGAGTCAGAGAATCCAACACATCGCGAGAGAGGTGACACATGCCCAAGAGCCTGGGATCGTTTCTGGAAGACTGTCAGCGGGAGATTCCCAACGAGGTCGTGCACGTAACCAAGCCGGTGGACCCGGCCCACTACGACGTGAGCGCGCTCATCAAGCACCTGGATGAGCTGCGGAAATTCCCCATCCTGGTCTTCGACAACCCCTTGAACCTTCACGGGCAGCCGTCCGACATCAAGCTGACCATGAACTGCGAGATCTCCCAGGGCAAGACCCAGGTGGCCCTCGGGCTGGACAGGAACACCAGCCGGGAGGTCATGACCGACATTTGCCTGGAGCGCGAGGAGCATCGCATCGAGCCGGTGGTCATCGAGCACGACCAGGCGCCGATCATGCAAAACTCCCAGACCGGCAAGGACGTGGACATCTACCAGATCCCGGTGATGCGGCACCATTACATGGACGGTGGTCCCTATATCGTCATGTCCACCATCACCAAGGAGCGCACTTCCGGCATTTACAACTGCTCGTACCACCGCATGGAGGTCAAGTCGCCCCAGAGCACCGCGCTGTACGCCTCGCCGCGGCACCTGTGGAAGATCTTCAGGGACTACGAGGACAACAACATGGAATGCCCCGTGGCCACCGTGCTCGGGCACCACCCGGCGTACCACATGGGCGCGTGCTACAGCGGCGCGTTCGAGGTGAGCGAGTTCGACATCATCGGCGGCTACATGCAGGAGCCCCTGCGGCTCACGCCGTCGGCCACCTGGGGCGACAACTTCCTGATCCCCGCCGACGCCGAGGTGGTCATCGAGGGGCTGCTCCAACCCAACAAGCGGGTGGTGGAGGGTCCCTTCGGCGAGGCCCCGGGCTATCTCGGACCGCAGCGCTACACCACCTGCGTGGAGTACAAGGTCACGGCGATGAACTGGCGCAAGGGCGCCATGTTCCAGTCCATCATCACGCCGGAGGGCGACAAGCCGTGGATGGACCTGCCGCGGGAAGGCGCCTATCTCCGGCGTTGCCGCGAGGCGGTGCCCGGCGTGACCGCGGTGTGCAAGATGGGCCGCCATGCCCACTACAACGTCTTCATCGCCATGAAGAAGCTTTCGGAGGGCGACCCGGGCCGGGCGGCGGCCGCGGCGCTGACCTTCGACCACACCAAGAACGTCTTCGTGTTCGACGACGACATCAACGTGTACAATCCCACGGACATCCTGTGGGCCCTGGCCACCCGGGTGCAGCCGCACCGCCAGGTGTCGATCCTGAAACCGCTCTTCCGCGGCAACTTCCTGGATCCCTCGCTGGTGGACGAGATCAAGACCTCCGGCATGATCGTGGACGCCACGCGCCCCCTGGACCGGCCGTTCTCGCCGGTGTCGAAGGTGCCCGACGAGGCCATGGAACGGATCAAGGTCGAGGATTTCATTCCCGGAGAGATCCTCTCGCACATCCCCATCGACCGCACCACGTACTGGTCGTAAGGGCCGGGCGGCAACGTAACGGTTCCACCGCGCAGGAACGACCCCGCGGTCGTAGTGAAAGGAAAGCTTCATGGGTCAGGCTGTCGAAATCACGTGTCCGAAATGCAGCGAGAAGTTCGTCGTGAATCCGCACATGCTGGGGTCCGGCATGGAGTTCCACTGCCCCTTCTGCGACGTCTATTTCCCCGAGGAAGAAAGCCCCAGGATCTGGAAATAGGAGAGCTCGTCGCGGCACGACTTTTTCGATCTCGGGCGCCTCTTCGGTTTCCGCGAGGCGCTGGAACGCGTTGAGGCCACGGCGGCGCCCGATGCTCTCCTGGTGGCCGGTCCGGACCGTATCGGGGGCGGCCGGGTAGGCATACTTCCGGGTTCCTTCAACCCGCCCACCATCGCTCACGCCGATCTGGCCGGCGCCGCCCGGCGCCGGTTTGAGCTGGACTGCGTCGTATACTCCCTGAGCAGCGTCACCGTCGACAAGGAGCGCGTGGAAGGCCTCTGTCGCGAGGACCGCCTGCTGCTGCTGTCGCTGCTCGCGCGGGATCACCCGTGGCTGGCCGTGGCGGTGGTGAACCGGGGCCTGTACTCCGAGCAGGCCCCGGCGTTCCAGGCCCGCTTCGGCGCCGGCGCGGACCTCCGGTTCATCGTCGGCATGGACAAGGTGCTGCAGATCTTCGATCCGAAATACTACGACGACCGCGACCGCGCGCTGGACGCCCTGTTCGCCCACGTACGCCTCGTGGCCGCCAATCGCGAGGATTGGGGCGCCGCCGAGTTGCAGGCGCTGCTGGACCAGCCCGCCAACATTCCCTACCGCGACCGCGTCGAACCCCTGGAGCTTGCCGTCCACCTGAGGGACCAGTCCTCGAGCGCGGTCCGGCGCGCCGTCGAGGAGGGGGCGTCCCGGGACGGCGATGTCCCCGAGGTGGTGCGGGCATTCGTCGCCGCCACGGGCGCGTTCCGAGACCCGTACGGCCTGCGGGTCGCGGCTATCGATGCGCTGTATCCGGTACGGCAACGGGCCGAGACGCAAGTGTCGCTGGAGGCCCTGCTGGAGCGGGCGGCGGAACCCGGCGAGGCCGGGGAGGCGGTGCGCCACCTGCTGCGCGCCGGTCTGGAGCCGGAGCCGTTGATGGACGCGCTGCGGAGTCTCGGCCTCGCCCATTCCGGCGCTTAGCGGGTTGTTGAGAAATCGGTCGGGTACGGTTCGTGCGCCCTTCGATTTCGCTTCGCGAAGCCTGTCCCGAGCTTGGTCGAAGGGCTCAGGGCGAACGGGATTCTTGTTGCATTCCTCGCTCTGGGTTTCCCTAGTTCAACCGCTCGTCCTGAGCGTAGCGCCACGCCAGCGGCGCGAAGTCGAAGGGCGCCGTCAGAAGGCCGTGGCCGGCTCCTTCCCATCGGTGATGTAGCAGACGGGCATCTCGTCGGCGTTGTGTGCGTAGCCGACGGTGCCCGACCGGCCGGCCAGGATGACCCCGCCGTGGCCGCCGGTGTCGCGCGCCAGCAGCGCGACGGCCGCTCGGGCCGCGTCCGCCGGACCGGCGCCCGGGTCCAGCAGGTCCACCGAGGTCTTTGCCAGCAGCACCTTGATGATGGCTTCGCCGTCGCCGGTGCATGAAGCGGCCCCGGCCGGGTTGGCGTAGGTGCCGCAGCCGATGAGGGGGCTGTCGCCGATGCGCCCGGGCAGCTTGCCCATGGTCCCGCCGGTGGAGGTGCCGGCGGCGACGCCGCCCCGCGCGTCCACCGCCACGCAGCCTACCGTGCCGTGGCTTTCCCGCCACCGTTCCCGTTGGGCAGCGGTGACCAGGGTCTCCGGCGGGACCGGAGAGAACCCCGCTCGCCGCGCGAAATCGCAGGCTCCCGGCCCCGCGAGCAACACGTGGCGGCCGTCCTCCAGGACTTTCCGTGCCAGCCGGATGGGATTGCGGAAGCCGGAGACCGCGGCCACCGCCCCGGCCTCGAGGGTGGCGGACATCACCGCGGCATCCATCTCCACCTCCCCGGCCTGATTCAGCGACGATCCGGTGCCGGCGTTGAACAGCGGGTCGTCCTCCAGCGCCGCCACCGCCGCTTCCACCGCGTCCAGCGCCGGCCACCCGGCCTGAAGGACCTTCCATCCGATCCCGGCGGCCTCCCGGCATCCGGCGAGCCGCGCCTCCCGCAGCTCGCCGGAGCCGCGGCCGGCGCCGCCGTGAACGATGATGGCGGGACAGGACACTTGGTTTCACCACGCGAGTTCACCACCGTGGCCGGCGGTGACATGTCCGAGCCGGTAGCGCGGTCCGTCGGCCGTGTACCCGCCGAGCACCGGGTCCTCGGCCAGCAGCAGCGGAGTGTCGAGGTCGATCCACCGGAAAGCGCCGGTGCCCGCCGCCAGGTGTGCGCTGAACCCCATGGCAAGGCGCGTCTCCACCATGCCGCCGATCATCAGTCCGAGGCCCGAGCCGCGGGCGATGGCGATGATCTCCAGGGCCTGGGCCACGCCGCACTTGGCGAGCTTGATGTTGATGACGTGGGCGAGGCGATCCCGGGCGATGCGCGCGGCGTCCGCGGAAGAGCGGCAGGACTCGTCCGCGGCCACCGGCACGCCCGCTTCACGCACCAGGCGGGCCTGGCCGTCCCAGTCCTCGCGCGGCAGCGGCTGCTCCAGCAGGGCCGGCTCGAGCGCCTTGCGGCGGAGCGTCCGCAACACCTCGAGGGTCTGCCGCACGTCGTAGCCCTCGTTGGCGTCGACGATGAGATCGCTCGTCGGATGGCCTTCACGAATGGCCTTGATGCGCTCGATGTCCGCGTCCACGTCCGCGCCGACCTTGGTCTTCAGGGTTACGAATCCGAGGCCGCGATACCCGGCCGCGAGCCGGCGGGCTTCTTCCGGCGCGCATATCGGGATCGTGATGTCCGTGACGACCCGTTCGGCGGCGCCGCCGAAGTAAGCGAAGAGGGGCACATTCCAGCTCCGCGCGAGCGCATCGACCAGGGCCATCTCCATGCCGGCGCGTACCGTCGGGGCTCCAGGCAGGGCGTCGGGCAGCTCTTCCAGCAGCGGCCGCCAGCGTTGCGCGGCCCGGCCGGTCCACGCCTCACCAGCCTTCCGCGCCGCCTCCAGCGCCGTGGGCTGGTCTTCGGGCGTGACCGTGGGCAGGATCGGAATCTCCCCCCAGCCGCTGGAACCGTCGGCGAGGTCGAGCCGGACGGCGACGTTCCCCACCGTGTCCAGTCGCGCTCCGGCAATGGTGAAGGGGTCCTTGAGGGGCGCGTTCAGGAGGCGCGCTTCGATGTGGGTGATCTCCGGCAAGCGTTTTTTTTCCTCATGATCTCGTCGGCTGCAATCTACCGTGAACGGACGTGACAGGCCAGCGAAGGGCATCGCCCGTTTCGTCGCGTCATCCGGTCCGATCTGGTACGTTTCAGGCAACAAGTCCACGAAGGAGGATCGGACATGATTGCGGAGGTCGAGTTCGCTCCGGGCAAGAAGGGCTATCTGGCGAGACCGCCGGGGGACGGCCGGTGGCCGGCGGTGATTCAGCTCCACGAGCGCTACGGCGTGGTGCAGCATACGACGGACATTGCCGAGCGTTTGGCGGAGAACGGCTACGTGGCGTTTGCGCCCGACATGTTCTCGCGCTTCGGCGGCGATCGCGAAGCCCTCGCGCGCGGAGACGTGGGCGTCGGCATCCGCGACGACGAGGCGCTGGTCGACCTCGATGAGTGCATGACCTACCTTCGGGGACTGGACTGCGTCGACGGCGGCCGCATGGCGGTCATGGGCGTGTGCCAGACCGGGCGGCAACCGCTGCTGGCCGCGGCGTACCGCGACGATCTGCGCTGTGCGATCGTCTTCTACGGCGGCATCTACCAACGCGACTGGGAGCCCCACGAAGAGCGCCCGACCCCGGTCGGCGAGTTCATCCAGCGGCTGTCGTGCCCGGTGCTCGGCGTTTTCGGTGACAGCGACCACATCATCTCGGTGGATGACGTGCTGCGGTTCCGGCGCGCGCTGGAGGATTCCTGGAAGAGCTACTCCATCCGCATCTTTCGGGACGCCCCCCACGGCTGGCTCAACGACACCATGCCGGGTCGCTACCGGCCCGAGTCGGCCGAGGCCGCCTGGAAGATGCTGTTCCGGTTCCTCCGGCAGCACCTGGGCGTCGACTCCGGTCCGTCACGGTTGGCATGGGAGTTCGAGGGCGACATCCCGCTCGACTACGATTTCTCGAAGACCGTGCGGCTTGCCTGAGACGCCGGCTTGTCTCGATTCCCCACCATCGCCAGGTTTGGATTCCCGGCGATAATTGCGTAAATTGGGTGGCTCGGGGTGTCATGGAGCAGAGACCTGTGGAGAAGAGGGGCGTACGCGGTGGCTCCGGACGCTCGTGGTTGTGCACGATCCTGTTGGTACTGGGTTGCCTCGCGTCGACGGCGGCCGCGGACGAGGGGCCCCGGCGCGAAATCGAAAAGGCGTTGCGGCTCGGGGTCTCGATTCTCGGCGACTCGAAGCTACGGGATGACGCTAAGCTGGAGCGCCTCCGGGCGGCGGTCCTGCCACTGTTCGACTTTCCCGAGATGGCCCGGCGATCGCTCGGCGCCCACTGGCGGCGCCGGAGTCCGGAGCAGCGGCAGGAGTTCACCCGACTCTTCACCCGCTTGCTGGAGAAGACCTATGCGAGCCGCATCTCCGCCTACAATGGCCAGCGGATGCATTTCCTCGGCGAAGAGGTCGATGGCCGCTACGCCCAGGTGAAGACCAGGATCGTGGACCGGGCGGGACGAAGGTTCGATGTCAACTACCGTGTGCACCGCGTCGGCAACCCGCGCGGCTGGCGTATCTATGACATCGTCATCGCGAACATCAGCCTGGTCAACAACTATCGTGCGCAGTTCAATCGCGTGATCAACCGAACCTCTTACGAATCCCTCGTGGCGAAGCTTCGAGGTTGACCTCCCGCGGGCTGAGGGTACATGCAGGAAAAGGCAATCCCCCGAAGAGCCTCCACCATCGTCCTGGTACGGCCGGTGGCGGACGACGCCTTCGAGATCTTCATGACGCGGCGGCCCCGGGAAATGCGCTTCCTGGGAGGGTTCTACGTCTTTCCCGGCGGCAGCGTGAAGCGGACCGACGCCGCTCCCGCCATGCGCGAGGTATGCCGCGGCCTTTCGCCCGAGGATGCCCGCGGGCGGCTGGGAGACGAGTTGGGCGCCGAAGAGGCCTTCGGACACTGGGTGGCCGCGGTCCGTGAGCTTTACGAGGAGGTCGGCGTGTTGTTGTGCGTGGATGCGCACGGCGGCGCCGTCATGACCGGTGAGACCCGTGAGCGGTTGGTCGCCAAACGCACATCCGTGTTGAGCGGGGCGGTGAGCTTCCCCGAGCTGCTGGCCTCCGAGGGGCTCTACTGCGACCTCGCGAGCCCCGTTTACTTCTACCACCGCGTCACGCCCGAACGCTATGCGATGCGGTTCGATACCAGGTTCTTTCTCGCCCCCCTGCCCCAGGGGCAGACGCCCCTGAGTGTATCGGAAGAGGTGACGGAGAGCGTCTGGATCACTCCGGAGGAGGGACTGAAGCGGTCCGAGCGGGGACGCATGGCCATCATCCCCCCGACCTTGAGCACCCTGCGCACCCTGGCCGAGCTCGGAACGTGGGAGGCCCTTTGCCGCGACTTCGCTTTGCCCCTGTCCCGGTAGGGACGGGTCGTGGCCCCGGATGCGGCGGGAAGGAGCAGTCGATACCATGAGAACGGTGGACGTGATCGCACAGATCCTCAAGCGCGAGGGGGTCCCGTACCTGAGCGCCTTCCCGACCTCGACCTTGATCGAAGCCGCCGCCGAGGCCGGCATCCGTCCGATCATCTGCCGCCAGGAGCGGGTGGGGGTGGGCATCGCCGACGGTTACAGCCGGGTGAACAACGGCAAGCCGCCGGGCGTGTTCGCGATGCAGTTCGGTCCCGGCGCCGAGAATGCCTACGCCGGTGTCGCCACCGCCTTTTCCGACGCCGTGCCGATGCTGCTCCTGCCCCTGGGGCACACCCGCGAACGGGATGGGGTGTTTCCGCAATTCAGCTCGCTCAGGAACTACGCGCCGGTCACTAAGTTCGTCGAGCAGGTCACCACCGCGGACCGGGTCATCGACACCATGAGGCGCGCGTTCGCGAGGCTCAAGATGGGCCGTCCCGGGCCGGTGATGGTGGAGATCCCGGCCGATGTCGCGGGGGAGCAGCTCGACCCGGGCGTGGTCGAAGCCTATCGCCCGGTGAAGGCCGCCGTATCCGAGGCGGACCCGGCCGATGTCATGGCGGCGGCCAGGGCCTTGCTGGAGGCCCGGGACCCGGTGATCCACGCGGGGCAGGGCGTTCTCTACGCGGAGGCGGCGCGCGAATTGCTGGAGCTGGCGGAGCTCACCTGTATTCCGGTCATCACCACCATGGGAGGCAAGAGCGCGTTTCCCGAGGCGCACCCGTTGGCGCTGGGAAGCGCCTCGGGGGTCATGAACCGGCCGGTGTACCACTTCCTCGACAAGGCGGACCTGGTATTGGCGGTGGGCACGAGCCTGACCCGGCACCCCATGACCACGCCCATTCCGAGGGACAAGACGTTCGTGCAGGTGACCGACGATCCCATCGACATCGGCAAGAACTACGATGTCGACCATCCGGTCATCGGCGATGCCAGGCTGGTGCTGAGGCAATTCGTGGAGGCGGTGAAAGAGCTGCTGAACGGCGCATCCAGGAACGATCGCTCACCCGTGGCGGAGATCGCCGAGGTCCGCGCGGCATGGCTGCGGGAGTGGAACGCCAAGCTCACCTCCGACGAGGTACCCATCAACCCCTACCGGGTCATCTCCGAGTTCATGAGCGCGGTGGACCCGGCGGAGGCCATCGTGACCCACGATTCCGGCAGTCCCAGGGACCAGATCATGCCGTTCTACCGGTCGGCGGGGCCGAGGTCCTACCTGGGATGGGGCAAGTCCCACGGGCTCGGCACCGGGCTGGGGTTGAACCTGGGGGCCAAGCTGGCCGCGCCGGAGAAGTTCGTGGTGAACTTCATGGGTGACGCCGCCTTCGGCATGACCGGGCTGGATTTCGAAACGGCCGTGCGCTCGAACATTCCGATACTGACCGTCGTGCTCAACAATTCCACCATGGCGGTGGAGACCCGCCACATGGCCGCGTCCCACGAGCGTTACGGCACCCGGGACCTCGGCGGCAACTACGCCGACATGGCCCGGGCCATGGGGGGCTGGGCCGAGCGGGTGAAAGAGCCCGCCGAGGTGGGCGCGTCCATCGTGCGCGCCCGGCGGGCCACCGAAGAGGGCCAGGCCGCGTTGCTGGAGTTCATCACCGGCCCGGAGATCGAGTATTCCTACAAGGGAGCGTTCTCGTAGTCGTGCGAATCGGCCGGACGGGACACTAAGACTCTGAAGAGGATTCAATGCGAAGATCCATCGGCTTGATCGCGCTTGGCGCGTTTATCCTGTTCTCGCTCTTTGGCGAGGCCATCTATCTCTATACCGACTTCCTGTGGTTCCGGGAGATCGGCTATTCCGGAGTGTTCACCAAGACGCTGTGGATCAAGGTGCTGCTGGGGGTGATCTCGGGAGTGCTCTTCTTCGCGCTCTTCTACGTCAACATCAAGCTTGCAGCCCGTCTCCGCGAAGGCGTGGTTCCGCTCCAGAGCCGGAATCCGGAGGTTCCCGGTCCCGAGGAGCTCGATCCGCTGATCCGGCGGCTGCTGCTGCCGGTGGCGTTGGTCCTGGGATTCCTGGCCGCGCCGCAGGCCGCCATGCACTGGGAATCGGCGCTGCTGTTCTTCAACGGCGTGCCCTTCGGCATCGAGGATCCGCTGCACGCCAAGGACATCGGCTTCTATATCTTCCGCCTGCCGGCCATGGAGGCGCTCTACCGCTGGTTCCTGGTGGCGCTGGGACTGATCCTGGTGGCGACCGCCTTCGTCTACCTGCTGTACGGCGGCATCCAGTACTCGGAAGAGGGGCTGTCGGTTCACAGCGCCGCGAAGGTCCACCTGTCCGTGCTGCTGGCGTTGCTGCTGGTGGTTCAGTGTGGCGGCTATCTGCTCGACGCCTACAAGCTGCTCTACTCGCACAACGGGGTGGTCTTCGGCGCCGGCTACACGGACATACACGCGAGACTTCCGGCGCTACGCGTTTTGGCGGTGGTGGCCGCGTTGGTGGCCGTGCTCACCCTCGTGCAGATGCGCTGGCCCGGGCTCAGGTACCTCTTGATCGGGCTGGGGTCCCTGGCCGTCGTCCACGCCATCGGGATGTTCGCCTATCCGTCTTTCCTGCAGCAGTTCCACGTCGTCCCCAACGAGCTGGTGGCGGAAACGCCGTACATTCAGCGCAACATCCGGTCGACGCGGCACGCTTACGGCCTGGACCGGGCGGACGCCCAGGAGTTTCCCGTCAACGAGGTGCTGACCGCCGCCGACCTGCGGGAGAACGACGCCACCGTAAAGAACATCCGGTTGTGGAACTATGAGCCGCTCCTGTCGACCTATGCCCAGTTGCAGCAGATCCGCACCTACTACGAGTTCGTCGACGTGGACAACGATCGCTACCACATCGACGGAAGCTACCGCCAGGTGATGCTCTCGGCCCGCGAGCTGTCCCACGAACAGCTCCCGAGCCGTATCTGGATCAACGAACACCTGGTTTACACCCATGGCTACGGCGTGGTTTACAGCCCGGTGAACCAGATCAGCAAGGAGGGTCTGCCCGAGTTCTTCGTCAAGGACATCCCGCCGGTATCCGACGGTTTCATCGAGGTGACCCGGCCGGAAATCTATTTCGGCGAAGTCGCCAACGACTACGTGTTCGTCAAGACGCTGGCTCAGGAGCTGGACTACCCGGCCGGGGACCAGAACATCTACACCACCTACGAGGGTGACGGCGGGGTGCCGCTGCGATCGTTCTGGCGCAAGCTCCTGTATTCGGCGCGTTTCGCGACGCTACGGATTTCGCTGTCCAACGACATCACCCCCGAGAGCCGGATACTCTACTACCGGAAGATCCAGGACCGGGTGCGGAAGCTGGCGCCGTTTCTCGACTTCGACGAGGACCCCTACCTGGTGGTGACGCCCGAGGGGCGGCTTTTCTGGATCGTCGACGGCTACACGACGTCCGAACGGTATCCTTACTCCGAGCCCACGGAGGCGGTCGGCAACTACATCCGCAACTCCGTGAAGACGGTGGTGGACGCCTACAACGGCACCGTGGATTTCTACATCGCCGATTCGGATGATCCGGTGGTGAAGGCGTACGCCAGCGGTTTTCCAGGCCTGTTCAAGCCGATGGAGGCGATGCCGGAGGCGTTGCGCACCCACGTCCGCTATCCGCAGGACCTGTTCAAGGTGCAGGCGCGGATGTACGCCACCTACCACATGCGCGATCCGCAGGTCTTCTACAACAAGGAAGACCTCTTGAGCATCCCCATCAGGAAGGTCGGCGAGGAAGAGCGGGAGATGGAGCCGTACTATACCATCATGCGGCTGCCCGGGGAGGCCAAGGAAGAGTTCGTGCTGCTCCTGCCGTTCACCCCCAACAACCGCAACAACATGAGGGCATGGCTGGCAGCCCGGAGCGACGGTTCCCACTACGGCAAGCTGCTGGCGCTCAACTTTCCCAAGGCCAAGCTCATCTACGGCCCCAGCCAGGTCGACGCCCGCATCGACCAGGACGCGTACATCTCGCAGCAGTTGAGCCTGTGGGGCCAACGCGGCTCGCAGGTGATCCGCGGCAACCTGCTGGCGATTCCCATCCAGGACTCGCTGCTGTACGTGCAGTCCCTTTACCTGGCGGCGGAGCAGGGGTCGTTGCCGGAGCTCAAGCGGGTGGTCACGGTGTTCGGCAACCGCATTGCCATGCGCGAGAACCTGGAGGACGCCTTGCGCGAGCTGTTCGGGGACACCGCGGAGGCTCCGGCGACGGCCGCTGTCGCGGTGCAGTCGGTGGCGGCCGAAGAAGCCGGGGGGGATCTGGCGGGTCAGGCCTTGCGGCACTACCGCCGTTCCATGGAACGGCTCCAGGCCGGCGACTGGGCCGGCTTCGGGGACGCGCTGCGTAAGCTCGAGCGGTCGCTCCAGGCCATGGCCGCCGAGGCCCCGGCTGCTCCGGCAACGCCCGCCCCGGCTCCCTGATCCGGCGGCGGAAGGGCCCGTGGAAGGAGCGGCGGCGTATGAGAAGCATGACCGGATTTGGTCAGGCCATCCTCCAGGACAGGCAGGTCAAGGTTTCCGTGCAGATCCGCAGCGTCAACCACCGGCACGCGGACATTCACCTGCGCGTGCCCAAGCTCTACCTGAGCCTCGAGGACGAATTGCGCGAACAGACGCGGACGCGGGTCCACCGGGGCCGCACCGATGTCTTCGTGGACCGCACGCCGCTCAAGGGGCGCGGGTACCGGCTGGAGGTGGACGACACGCTGATGGAGCAGTACCATGATGCGCTGCAACGCATCAAGAAGCGCTTCGGGCTCGAGGGCGATATCGATCTGCGGTTGGTGCCGCGCCTCCCGGACCTCTTCCAGTTCAAGGAGCCGGAGCACGTAGAGGGAAGCGAGAAGAGGCTGGTGCTACGGGCGCTCGACACCGCCTTGAAAAACCTCGCCCGATCCCGTGACCGGGAGGGCCGCAACCTCAAGCGCAACATGGTGGCGGAGGCGCGTCTATTGACTCGCACGGCCAGGAACCTCGGGCGTTGCGCCGGGGTTATCGACCGGCGCCTCCAGGACCAGGGGGTCACGGCCGCGGTCGCCGATGCCGGGGGCGGCGCCCTGAAGGGCAGCATCAACGAGGAGGTGGTGCGCCTGGCGAGCCACGTGGAGATGCTCTCCAACCTTATGCGGGAGAGCGAGCCGGTGGGAAAGAAGATCGATTTCCTGCTCCAGGAGGTGCAGCGCGAGCTCACCACCATCGGCGCCAAGGCGCCACAGCTCGAGGTGGTGCGTCTGGTGCTGGCCGGCAAGGAAAGCGTGGAGAAGATACGCGAACAGGTCCAGAACGTGGAATGACGGTCTCGATTCGCAGCTTTACCAGGCGCAGTCCGGGCATCGTCTTCATCGTGTCGGCGCCGTCCGGCGCGGGCAAGACGACGTTGACCCGGAAGGTCTTGACGGTCTATCCGGAAATGCATCTCTCGGTGTCGTTCACGACGCGGGCGGCGCGTGACGGCGAGACGCCCGACAAGGACTACCATTTCGTCTCGGAGAAGTACTTCAGAAGGATGCTCGACGCGGGCGACTTCGCCGAGTGGGCCGAAGTCCACGGGAATCTGTACGGTACCCCGCGGCAAGTCCTCGAACGCCAGCTTGGGAAACGCCGCGACGTGCTGTTGGACATCGACGTCCAAGGGGCACGCCAGATCAAGCGGCACTTCCCGGGCGCCGTGGCCATCTTCGTGTTGCCGCCGTCCCTCGACGAGCTGCGCCGCCGCCTGACCGACCGTGGGACGGATGCGCGCAAGACCGTCGAGCAGCGCTGGCGCCGCGCGCGGCATGAAATTCAGGAAATTCAGGGGTATGATTACGTCATCGTCAACCGTGACGTGAAGGACGCGGTGAAGCGGCTGGCCGCCATCATCGCGGCTGAAAGGCTCAAGGTTTGCAGGTACATTCAGAGACCGGGGTAAGACCCAGGCGCCGATCCAAGAGCGCCGCCGCCAACAGCGCCATCAACGAGCTGGTCGACAGGGTGCTCGAGTACCAGCCGGGCGCCGACGTGGAACGGCTGCGCGAGGCGTACCGGTTCTCCTCGGAGGTGCACGACGGACAGAAGCGTCTGTCCGGAGAGCCGTACCTGATCCACCCGGTGGCGGTGGCCGGCGTGCTGGCGGATCTCAAGCTGGACCTCCCCAGCGTCATCGGCGGGCTGCTTCACGACACCGTCGAGGACACCCTGACCACGCTGCCGGAGATCGAAAAGGTCTTCGGCGAGGAGGTCGCCGCCCTGGTGGACGGTGTGACCAAGCTGAGCCGCGTCGATTTCACCAGCCACGAGGAGAAGCAGGCGGAGAACTTCCGCAAGATGATCATGGCCATGGCCAAGGACATCCGAGTGGTCCTGATCAAGCTGGCGGATCGCACCCACAACATGCGCACGCTGCAGTACCTGTCTCCGGAGAAACAACGCCGCATCGCCCAGGAGACCCTGGACATCTACGCTCCCATCGCCCACAGGCTGGGGATCTACTGGATCAAGAGCGAGCTCGAGGACCTGGCCCTCAAGCATCTTCGCCCGGAGATCTACGCGCAGCTCAAGCAGGACGTGGCGCAGAAGAAGAAGCACCGGGAGAAGTACATCAACGATGTGATCTCGCGTTTGACCAAGGCGCTGGCGGAAGAGGGCATCGACGCGGAGGTGAGCGGCAGGCCCAAGCATTTCTACAGCATCTACAGGAAGATGGAGAACCAGAGCCTGGACTTCGAGCAGGTCTACGACCTGGTGGCCTTCCGCATCGTGGTGGACACGGTGCGGGAGTGCTACGAGTCCATGGGCATCGTCCATGCCAAGTGGCGTCCGGTGCCGGGCCGGTTCAAGGACTACATCGCGCTGGCCAAGCCCAACATGTACCAGTCGCTGCATACCACCGTCATCGGGCCCAACGCACACCGCATCGAGATACAGATCCGCACCCAGGAGATGCACCGGGTGGCGGAGGAAGGGATCGCTTCCCACTGGCGTTACAAGAAGGGCAAGGACCTGCAGCTCACGGACATCCAGCGGTTCGCGTGGCTCGGCCAGCTCCTCGAGTGGCAGCAGAACCTGTCGGACCCGCAGGAGTTCCTCCACAGCATCAAGGAGGACCTGTTCCCGGACGAAGTCTACGTGTTCACGCCCAACGGCGACCTGCAGGTCTTTCCGAAGGGGGCGACGGTGGTGGATTTCGCCTACCGGATCCACTCCGACATCGGGCAGCACTGTTCGGGCGCGCGGGTGAACGGCAGGCTGGTACCCTTCCGGTACATCCTCCGGAGCGGCGATACGGTGGAGATCATCACCACGCAGGAGCAGACGCCGAGCCGGGACTGGCTCAAGGTGGCCAAGACGCCCCGGGCCAAGTCCCGCATCCGGGCCTGGATGACGTCGCAGCAACGGGAACGGAGCGTAGCCCTGGGACGCGAGATCCTCGAGGGTGACTTCGCCCGTCACGACTTGAGCTATCAGCGCCTTCACGAAAAGGGCAGGATCGACAAGCTGGGCAAGGAGCTCGGGGTCAAGAACGAGGAGGGGCTCCTGGCGAGCGTGGGCTACGGCAAGCTGATGCCGCGCCAGGTTCTGGCCAGGCTCCTTCCGGCCGAGCAGCTCAAGGGAGACAAGAAACAGCTCGAGGGCGGGCTCGAACGGCTTTTCCGGCTGGTGGGTTCGCGGGACCGGGGGGTACGCGTCAAGGGCATCGAGGACGTATTGGTGCGGTTCGCGCGCTGCTGCCATCCGCTGCCCGGCGAGGAGATCGGCGGCATCATCACCCGCGGGCGGGGGGTGACCGTGCACGTGGCGAGCTGTCCTACCGGACTCGAAGCCGATCCCGAGCGAAGGGTGGAGGTGAGCTGGTCGGAGGATGCGCAGATGCCGCGCGCGGTCAAGATAGAGGTGAGTTGCGCGGACAAGCCCGGCCTGCTGGCGGCCATCAGCTCGGCCATATCCGATTCAGGAGTGAATATCGCCCGGGCTCACATACGAACGTTCGACGACAAGGCCGTCAACACCTTCGAGATCATGATCGGAAGCTCCGATCAGCTCCGCCAGGTGCTGCAGGACATCTCCAACGTGAAGGGCGTGTATCAGGCGAATCGGGTCCAGGGGTAGAGCGTGGCAGCCGGCTCCGCAAGAGGTCCGCGGAAACTCAGGCGACCTTTTCGACCTTGCCGGAGCGCAGACACCGGGTGCACACCCGGATGCGTTGAACGGTGCCGTCCATGCGGGCGCGGACCTGCTGAAGATTCGGCAGCCAGCGGCGGCGGGTCTTGTTGTTCGCGTGGCTGACGTTGTTCCCGACCGAGGGTCCCTTGCCGCAGATGAAGCATATTCTGGCCATGGCTAGTGTTTTCGAATCCTTTCAGTCAGTTCAGCCGCACATGATACCATAGGGATCGGTGTTTGCGAAGCCCGCGGGTTCCTGAAACGAACGACCGGGACAATTGTGATTTGCGCTCCGTCATGCTAACTAGGGGGACACTCTCGAACAAGGGGGAATGATGGCCCTGGATCTTAAGGTCAGCGTCAAGCGGCAGATCGACAAGTTGCGGAAGGAACTGGCGGAAGCCACCGCACGACTTGCAACCTTGCGGGACGAGATCAAACGGCACGAACTCATCTACGACATGCTCGACGGCAAGTCGCAGACCCGCAGGCGGGGTGTCCGGGCCGGCGCTTCCAGGGGTGGGACGCAGAGACGGGGGCCACGGGGGGCGATGATCGATTGGAACGCGGTCTTCGACACCCTGCCCGGGGAGTTCACGCTCGATACCATCGGCGCCAACAAGACCGCGGGCGAGAAGCCCAGGGCCTACCTCCGGCAGGTGGTCGTACGGTGGTCCAAGGAAGGCCGGATCAAGCGCACCGGTCGTGGCATGTACCAGAAGACCTGACCCGGCCGGGATCGGGCGGCATGCGAACGTGTTAGCGGACAATAAATTGCAGTGAGCGGAGGTAACGATGGAATTCAATGATTGCCGCGAGTGGATCGAAAAAGCGGATGCGATGGGAGAGCTCAAGACCCTGAAGGGTTGCGACTGGGACCTCGAGATCGGCGCCATCACCGAGATGGTGATGCGCAAGGAAGACGGCCCGGCGGTGCTGTTCGACGAGATCAAGGACCACCCCAAGGGCTATCGCGTTCTGTCCAACTCGCTGAGCTCGCGGAAACGCATCGGTTTGACGCTGAACCTGCCGCCCGGTGACAGCAAGATGGAGTTCGTCAATACCTGGCGCGAGCACTACAAGAAGATCAAGCCGATTCCCGCCAAGGTGCTGAAGGACGGGCCGGTCTTCGAGAACGTCTTCGAGGACGGCAACATCGATCTGCTCAAGTTCCCCACGCCCCGTTGGCATGAACGGGACGGCGGGCGCTACATCGGCACCGGCAGCATCGACATCACCGCGGACCGCGACGAAGGGTGGACCAACTGGGGCACCTATCGGGTCATGGTCCACGACTCCGACACCGTGGGCTTCTACATCTCCCCGGGCAAGCACGGCCGCATACATCGCGACAAGTACCAGCAGACCGGCGAATCCTTCAAGATGGCCATGTCCTTCGGCCATGACCCGCTGGTGTTCCTGGGCGGAAGCATCGAGGTGCCCTACGGGGTGCCCGAGTACGACTTCCTCGGAGGCATCCGCGGCGAGCCGCTGGAGGTCTGCAAGGCGCCGTACTCGGGTTTGATGGTTCCGGCCAACGCCGAGATCGTGGTGGAGGGCGACGTGATCTTCGGAGAAGACCGCGTCGAGGGTCCGTTCGGCGAGTGGACCGGCTACTACGCCAGCGCCGAGCGCAACGAGCCCATCGTGAAGATCAAGCGCATGTACCACCGGAACGATCCCATCATCCTCGGCTCGCCTCCGGGACGGCCGCCCGCCGAGCTGGGTTGGTACCGGTCGTACCTGCGTTCCGCGCTCATCTGGGACGAGATGGAGAAGGCCGGGGTCCCGGACGTCAAGGGCGTCTGGCTGATGGTGGCCGGCGGAAGCCGTCTGGTGATGGTGGTCTCGATCAAGCAGCGCTATCCGGGACACGCGCGTCAGGCCGCCGTGGTGGCGTCCCAGTGCCATGCGGGCGCTTACCTGGGCCGGTATGTCATCGTCGTGGACGACGACATCGATCCCTCCAACACCGACGACGTGATCTGGGCCATGGCGACGCGCTCGGACCCGGACGCGGACATCGACATCATCCGGCGCGCCTGGAGCGGACCCCTGGATCCGATCGTGCACCCCACGAAGAAGGGCTTCAACTCCCGCGCCATCATCGACGCGTGCCGTCCGTACGAGTGGATGAGCGAGTTTCCGCCGGTGGCCGAGTCGAGTCCGGAAGTGCTCGACGCCACCGCCAGGAAATGGGGCAAGGTGCTGTTCAGCAGCAACGGCGCCGGTTGATCGCTTCAACCTGAATCGCTACGGCTTTTCTCGAGACGGCGGGTCCACCACGATGGTGACGGGCTCGCCGTCTCTTTGTATGCGGAACGTGTGCCGGCCCGTTCCCGGGTGCGGGCCAAGGTGCGCTTTCAGCTCGCGTGTGCTGCGGATCGGCTTGCCGTCCACGCGGACGATGACGTCACCGCGCCGGAACCCGTGCGCGGAAGCCGCGCTGGCGCCTTCCACGTGGGCCACCAGAACGCCCTCCCGCAATTCGGTGGCGAACAGCGTTCCCAGTTCAGCGGTGAGATCCTGCACGTGCATGCCCATCAAGCGGGTGACGCTGCCCTCTCGCCCCAGCGCCGGATCGTTGAGACGGGCGGTCTGCTCCAGCACCTGGGGTGTGGCGTAGATGGGCGCGCCGGTGCGGAGCGCCACGGCGATGGCATCGCTCGGACGCGAATCGATGGCGATCCGCCGCCGGCCGGCCCTGAGGGTGATGACCGCGAAGTAGGTCGTGTCGCGCAGTTCGGTGATGGTGACCCGTTCCGGCGTTGCGCGCAGACCTTTCAGGAGCTTCCCGATCAAGTCATGCGTATTGGGGCGGGACGCGGTTTGTCCCTCCAGGGCGCGCGCAATGGACGTGGCCTCGGCATTGCCGATCCAGATGGGCAGCAGCCGTCCGCCGCCGGTCAGGACCACCACCGGCGTCCGATTCAGGGGATCGACCACGACCTGGCGCACTTCCATGAGGACCGCGTCCCCCGGGGCGGCGACGGCCTGAAACGGCAGCAGCAGCAGCGCAGCGAGCCACAGCCGCCGGCATACGCGTTCGAGCGCCGACGAAACGCCGTGGCGCCACGGCCGGGCCGGTAAAGCCGGGTGCGGATGGCCCATGGCGCGACCTTATCCAGCGTGGCTTCGGAGTGTCAACCGGTCGAAGGCCACGTTGACCGGGGCATGCCCACGGGCTAATCTTCAAGGGCTTCGCCGGCAACGAGAGTCTCATGAAAATCGCCATGCTGCCCGACACCCTGATCGACCGTATCGCCGCCGGCGAGGTGGTGGAACGGCCGGCGTCGGTGGTCAAGGAACTGCTGGACAACGCCATCGATGCCGGCGCCGGCGAGATCTCGGTCCTGGTGGAGGGCAACGGCACCCCTCTCATCAGGGTCAGCGATGACGGCGAGGGTGTGGCCCGGGAGGAAGTCCCGCTGGCCTTCGAGCGGCATTCCACCAGCAAGATCCGTAGCGAGGCGGACCTGGTGGAGATCGCCACCCTGGGTTTTCGCGGCGAGGCGTTGCCCAGCATCGCCTCGGTGGCGGCCGTGGAGATGGTGTCGCGTCCCGCTTCGCAGGAGCTCGGGTGCCGGTACCGCGTGGAGAACGGACGGAAGGGAAGTCCCGTGGCCGCGGGCTGTCCGGCGGGGACCACCGTGGAAGTACGGGACCTGTTTTACCACGTGCCGGCCAGGCTCAAGTTCATGAAGTCGCCCCGCACGGAGATCAAGTACGTGAGCGATGTCGTGAACCGCCTGGCGCTGGCGCATCCGTCCGTGCATTTCCGGCTCCATCACGGCGGCAAGAGGCTCGCGGACTATGCCGCCGCCACGCGGTTGCAGGATCGCGTGCGGCAGGTCTTCGGCGACGCCGGCAGCGACCTCGCGCCTTTCTCCCTGGCCCGGGAACACCTCCGGTGCCACGGTTTCGCCAGCCAGGCGCCGAAGTCCTTCGGCAACTCCCGCTACATGGTCGTGTTCGTCAATCACCGCTTCGTGCGCGACAAGCTGCTGACCCACGCCATCCTGAGGGCATACGACACCCTGCTCATGAAGGGTCGTTTCCCGGCCACCATCCTCTACCTGGAGTTGCCCCACCCGCATGTGGACGTGAACGTGCATCCGGCAAAGACCGAGGTGCGGTTCCGGCGCCAATCCGAGCTCTACGAGACGGTTGTGGCCGCGGTGCGCGACGGCCTGAAGACCGCGGCTCAGGGAGGTTCGGGGCGGATGCCGGCATCCGCCGTCGAATCTCCGGACGGGTCAAGTCCGGCGGGCGTTCGCGAGCCCGGTGCCGAGTACCGGGCCGCGCCGGTTCTCCAGGACCTGCCTCTGACTCGCGTCCGCGATCTGCCGCGCGCGGTGGGACCGGGGTTCCCGGCGACGGAAGCCGCGGCACCGGCGGAGAAGGGGGTCTTCTCGTCGCTGACCGTCGTCGGCCAAGTTCTGGGCTGCTACATCCTCTGTCACGGCGAGCCCGGCATGGTGCTCATCGACCAGCACGCCGCGCACGAGCGCATCGCCTTTCAGCGCATGCGCGCGGACGTCGAGCAAGGCCGCATCGACAGGCAGGAGCTGCTGATGCCGCAGATACTCGAGCTGCCGGTCACCGAAGCCATGGTCCTGGAGGAGCATCTCGGTGCGCTGGAGAGGGCCGGTTTTACCCTGGAGGCGTTCGGGCGCAATACCTTTTCCCTGCGGGCGGTGCCAGCCCTCCTGGCCGAGGGAGACTACCGCGATGCGGTGCGAGCCATGATCAGCGAGTTCGCCGAGACCGGCCGCTCCGCCGAGCTGCACCACGGCTACCAGGAACGCCTCATGACCATCGCCTGCCACAGCGTCATCCGGGCCAACCGCGTGCTGGAAAGGGAGGAGATGGAGGCGCTTCTCCGGCAGCTCGACGACACCGAGTTCGCCACCCAATGCCCCCACGGGCGGCCGGTGATGGTGCGCTTCAGCCGCAGCCAGCTGGAGCACATGTTCCGGCGCGCCTGACTTCAGCAACCCGTGAAACAGGACATTACACCCAGGATCGTCCTGATCGTGGGCCCCACCGGGGTCGGCAAGACCGAGGTGGCGCTGGCCCTCGCGCAGCGGCTCGACGCCGAGATCGTCAGCGCCGACTCGATGCAGGTTTACCGCTACATGGACATCGGCACCGCCAAGCCGACCCGGGCGCAGCGGGAGCAATGTCCGCACCACCTGATCGACGTGGTCGACCCGGACGGGGAGTTCAACGCAGCGCTGTTCCGGGAAGCCGCCCTGAAGACCATCCGGGACGTGTATGCCCGGGGCCGCAACGTGCTGGTGGCGGGCGGCACCGGCCTGTACGTGAAGGCGCTGACCCGGGGCCTGTTCGCCGGCCCGGCGCGGGACGCGGCGCTGCGGGCCGAGCTCGCGCGGGCCGTTTCCGAGCACGGAGTCGGACCGCTTTTCGAGCCGCTGAGACGGGTGGATCCGGAGGCGGCGGCGCGGATTCACCCCCGGGACCGTACGCGTATCGTCCGTGCCCTGGAGGTGTTTCACGGCACCGGAAAGCCCTTGAGCCGGTGGCAGCGGGAGCACGGGTTCGGCGACCGGCCCTTCGAGGTATTGGGTATAGGACTGGAGCGTCCCCGGCCGGAGTTGTACGAACGGCTCGATGGCCGTTGCGAGCGGATGATGGCCGAGGGGCTGCTGGACGAGGTCGCGGGTCTCCTCGACCGGGGCTATGCGCCGGGTCTGCGCAGCATGCAGGGCGTCGGCTATCGCCAGGCGGTGGAGTGTCTCATGGGCGGGTTGAGCCTGCCGGAGGCGCTGTCGTCGATGCAGCAGGCCACGCGCCGGTTGGCCAAGCGCCAGCTCACCTGGTTTCGCGCACAGCCGGATCTTCAGTGGCTGCGTCCGGAATGCGTCGACGCCATGAACGAGCTGTGCCGCGATTTTCTCGACCGGGAGCGGAGTTGACTGGACAAGGGTTTGATGTTAGCAGCCTTTGGACATGACGGCATCCACAAGATGGGCCCCTGAGATCGATCCGGCCCGCCCGAGGCACGGTCTGGAAGGGGGTCTCCCGTCCCGATGAAATCGGCCGATTTCGTCGAGGCCCGGCGCAGGCTCGAGGCCAAGCCCCAATCCACCGGTGAAAAGCTCACGACCCTGGCACAGGCCGTCGAAAGGGTAAGTGACGGCGACCATATCGCCATCGGCGGGTGTCTCTTCTCGCGCAGTCCGCTGGCGGCGTTGATGGAGGTGCTCCGTCAGCAGAGGCGCGGCCTGACCCTGTCGCGCAACCTGATGTGCTACGAGGGGGAGCTGTTCATGGCCGCCAAGGCGGTGGACGGGCTGATGACGAGTTGGTTCAACATCGCCCTGCCCTGGGGTCTCTCCATCAAGCTCCGGGAGGAAGTGGAGGGAGGGCGCATCCGCTTCGAGGAGTGGAGCCACCTGGGACTCGGGCTCCGTTACCGGGCCGGCGCCATGGGCGTCCCGTTCCTGCCCGCCCTGACCATGCTGGGGTCGGATCTGATGGGCGTAACCGACACCAAGACCATGCAGTGCCCGTTCACGGGGGAGACGCTTTGCCTGGTGCCGGGCCTGTTTCCGGAGGTGGCGCTGATCCACGTGCACCGGGCCGATCGTTTCGGCAACTCCCAGATCGACGGCTATCCGCACATGGACATCGACATCGCCAAGGCCGCCGCCACCGTCATCGTCACCGCCGAGGAGATCATCGACGAGGAGGAGGTGCGCCGCCGGCCCGACCGCACGGTGATCCCGGGGCTGGTGGTGGATGCGGTGGTGGAGGTGCCGTACGGTTCCTTTCCGCACGAATGCTACGGCTTGTACGAAGCCGATTTCGCCCATTTCGAAGCCTATACCGACGCCGTCAAGGCCCGTGGCACCGGCGCCGTCAACGACTATCTCGACCGTTACGTCTACGGCGTGTCGGGGCACCAGGAATACCTGGCCCTGTTCGGCGAAGAGGCGCTGGCGCGGCAGACACGGTGCGCCGAGGAGCTGCTGGGGCCGCGATGAGCTACTCCGCCACCGAGCTGTTGGCCGTGGTCGCCGCCCGCCAGCTCGCGGGTGTGACTTCCGTGTTCGCCGGCGTGGGGGTGCCGCTGGTGTCCGCGGTTCTGGCCCAGAAGACCCGCGCTCCCGATCTCGTCATCGTGGTGGAAGGGGGCAGCATGGGTCCCCAGATGGTGCCGGGAAGGTTGCCGTACTCTACCAACGAGATGCGCACCGCTCCCAGGGCGCAGATGCTGCCGGGCATTACCGACACGTTCCTGTTCGCCCAGCGGGGCTTTCTCGACGTGGGGTTCGTGGGCGGCGCGCAGATCGACTGCCACGGCAATCTCAACTCCAGCGTCATCGGCAGCTACCAGCGGCCCAAGGTGCGGCTGCCGGGCAGCGGCGGCGCCAACGACATTATCTCGCTGTGCCGCAAGGTCATGGTGGTGACCATGCACGAGCGGCGCCGGTTCGTGCCGCGGGTGGACTTCGTCACCAGTCCGGGGTTCCTCGCGGGCGGCGACACGCGCCGCGAGGCGGGGCTGGTGTTCGGCACCGTGAGCCGCATCGTCACCCATCTGGGCACCCTCGCCTTCGACGACGGGACGCGGCGGCTGCGGTTGGAGAGCCTTCACCCCGGGGTCACCGTGCAGGAGGTGCTGGACAACACCGGGTTCGAGCTGCCGGTGCCCGACGAGCTGCCGGTCACCGAACCGCCCAGCCAGGAAGAACTGGAAACGCTTCGCAGCATCGATCCCGAAAGGAACTTTCTCGGGTAGCGCGAAGACCGGGTGCGGGGGCGGGTTTCGACCCCGCCCGTGCCCGATAGATCGACGGAGTTCATTTCATGCCGGTACAGTTCGGAGTCGCCATTCGCAATTTCGTCGGCCCCGGGGAGACCCCGGACGTGGACGGGTTGATACGCTATTCCCAGCGCGCCGAGGAGCTGGGTTTCGAGTCGCTGTGGGCGTGGGACCACATCCTCCTCGGGGTGGACCCGAGCTTCCCGGTGCTGGACTCGCTGACCATTCTCACCGCCATCGCCGTCCGCACCGAGCGCATCCGGCTGGGCACGGGGGTGATGGTGTTGCCCTTGCGCAACCCCGTGGTGACGGCAAAGGTCCTGGGCACCCTGGACCAGATCTCGGGCGGCCGCCTGCTCCTGGGGGCGGCGTCCGGCTGGTACGCGCGGGAGTTCGACGCCGTCGGCATCTCTTTCAAGGACCGCGGGCGCATCTTCGAGCGCAACCTCGATTTGCTGGTGAGGCTGTGGACCGAGGACATGGTGACGGAGCAGGTGGACGAGTTCAACCTGCGCTCGGCCGTGCTCCTGCCCAAGCCGGTGCAGAAGCCCCACCCCCCGATCCTGATCGGCGGCTACATCGACCGGGTGCTGCGCCGGGCGGGTACCAAGGGGGACGGCTGGCTCACCTACTTCTACACGCCGGACGGCTTCTCCAAGAGCTGGGCCAAGGTGCTGGCCGCCGCCGAGAAGGCGGGCCGGGATCCGTCGAAACTGACGGCCACCAACCAGCTCGCCATCTACGTGGGCCCCTCCAAGGAAGCGGCCGACGAACCCATGCGCCATTGGCTCACCACCGAGTGGGACATCGCCAAGTGGAGCGACTCCACCATCGAGCACGCCATTCGCGGCACCGCCGACGACTGCGCGGAGCAGCTTCAGGCCCACATCGACGCCGGCGTCGACCGGATCATCCTGATCCCCTACCGGTACCAGCCGGAACAGGTGGAGAGGATCGCCTCGGAAGTGATTCCCAAGTTGACCTGAAGGGCGGCGTGAGGGATGGCACATGCGGTTTGACTATTTCGAGCCGGCCACGCTGGATGAAGCGGGCGAGCTCCTGCGGGAAGGGAAGGGAGCCCGCAAACCGCTTGCCGGCGGCACCGACATCGTCATACAGTTGCGCCGTCGAGTGGTCGGCACCGAGGGCTTGGTGAACCTGAAACGGATACCGGAGCTCGGAGGCTGGGCGTGCGAGCCCGGCAAGGGCCTTCGGCTCGGAGCGTGCACGCCCATGCGCGACCTGGAAACCTCGGCCGCGCTGGAAGCACGTTTCCCCTCCATCACCGAGGCGTTGCGGGTGGTGGGATCGCTGCAGTTGAGAAACATCGCCAGCGTGGGCGGCAACCTCTGCAACGCCTCGCCGTCCGCGGACACGGCGCCGCCGCTGGTGGCGCTGGGGGCCACGGCTTCCGTGCGAACCGCCGAATCCCGGCAGGAGTTCGTGCCGGTGGAGAATTTCTTCTCCGGGCCCGGGACTTCGGTGCTGGGCCCCGGCGGCCTGCTCCTGGCGGTGGAGGTGCCGGAACCGGAACCGTATTCCGGCGACGCCTTCGAGCGGTTCACGCCACGCTCGGCGATGGATATCGCCATCGCCAGCGCGGCGGCGTCGGTGACCCTGGACGCGGCCGGCGAAAGGGTGACGGCGGTGCGGATCGCGCTGGGGGCGGTGGCGCCCACGCCCATCCGGGCCTTGAAGGCCGAGGATCTGGTGCGGGAGAAGGAAGCGAACCCGAAGCGGCTGGAGTGGGCCGGCGCCGCGGCCATGGAGGAATGCCGCCCCATCGACGACATCCGCGGATCGGCCGCCTACCGCAAGGAACTGGTGCGGATCCTGGTGCAGCGCGTGCTGCGGCAGGCGGTGGAACGGGCGCGAGCCCGGACCGACGGATAGACGGGAGCTCATGAAACAGCGTTACGCACTGCGGGTGAACGGAGATACCAGGGAAACCGAAGCCGAACCTCACGAGTCCTTGCTGGACGTGCTGCGGGAGAACCTCCGCCTGACCGGCAGCAAGAAGGGCTGCAACGAGGCCGAGTGCGGCTCGTGCACGGTGTTGCTCGACGGCCGGCCGGTGGTGTCGTGCCTGGTGCTGGTTCCGGACGCCGTGGACCGGGAGATCGTCACCATCGAGGCCTTGGCCGAAGACGGCACACCCCACCCGGTGCAACGGCAGATGGTGGAGCAGGGGGGCGTCCAGTGCGGTTACTGCACTCCCGGCATGATCATGAGCGCGTATGCGTTGCTTCGGGAAAATCCCGCTCCCACGGATGAGGAGATCCGCTTCGCCATCTCCGGGAACATCTGCCGCTGCACGGGATACGGCAAGATCGTCAAGGCCGTGCGCGCGGCCGCGGAAGAGATGGGGAACCAGGGAACATGAAGGACGAGGCGTCCCAAGATGCGGCCCGCCCGTATCATTGGATCGGCAAGAACGTCACCAAGCCCGACGCGCTGGAGAAGGCGCTGGGGACCACCGAGTACGTGGGGGACATGGTGGTCCCCGGCATGCTCCACGCCAAGATCCTGTGGGCAGGGACCCCTCACGCGGTGATCCGCAACATCGACACCGGCGATGCCTCGCGGGTGCCGGGAGTGGCGGCCGTGCTCACGGCTTCGGACGTGCCGGGCACCAACCGCTACGGACTCGCGGTGCTCGACCAGCGGGCGCTGGCCGACGACAAGGTGCGGTCCGTGGGCGACGCCCTGGCGTTGGTGGCGGCGGAGAACGAGGATGCGGCCGAAGAGGCGGTGACGAAGATCAAGGTGGACCTGGAGCCGTTGCGCCCCATTCTCACCTACAAGGACGCCCTGGACCCCGACGGGCCTCCGATCCACGAGGGCGGCAACGTGTTCCAGCACACCACCGTGCGCAAGGGAGACCTGGAGCAGGGCATCCAGGACTCGGACGTGATCGTGGAGAACGCGTACCATACCCATCGCATGGACCACGTCCCCATGGAGCCGGAGGCGGGCCTGGCCTACGTCGATCCGTCCGGGGTCCTGAACATCCTGGTGGGGACCCAGTATCCCTACCGCGACCGGCGCCAGATCGCCCCGGCCCTGGACCTTCCCATGAACAAGGTGCGGGTGGTCCAGGCGCCCATCGGCGGCGGGTTCGGGCGCAAGGACGACATCACGGCCGAGATCCACGTCGGCCTGCTGGCGCTCAAGACGCGCCGGCCGGTGCGCCTGGTCTACACCCGGGAGGAGTCGCTGATCGCCAACACCAAGCGCCACCCCATGGCCATGAATTTCCGCACCGGCGCCCGCTCCGACGGCCGGTTGACGTTCCTGGACGGTGATATCTACGGCGACACCGGCGCCGGGATCTCCCTCGGCGCCTACGTCATCAAGAAGGCGGGCATCCACGCCACCGGCCCTTACGACGTGCCCAACATCCGGGTGGACACCTACACGCTCTACACCAACAACCTGGTTTCCGGCGCCATGCGCGGCTTCGGGGTGATGCAGGCGGCGGTGGCCCACGAGTCGCAGATGGACCAGTTGGCCCACAAACTGGGCATGTCGCCGCTGGAGTTCCGCATCAAGAACTGCCTCAAGCCGGGGCTGGCATCCTCCACCGGACAGTTGATGAACGAAGGCTGCGGCATCGAGGCGACGCTGCAGCGGATCAAGGATTACATGAGCGCGCGCGACCTGCGCTTCAAGCGGACGCAAGCGGCTTCGTGATACAACACCAGGGCTGGACGGCCATGGCAATAAGAAAAGGCTTGGGCATCGGCTCCATGTACTACGGCATCGGCTACGGCTTCAGCCGCGCCGACATCGGCTCGGCCGAAATCGAGATGGCCGAGGACGGCACCACCACGGTCTATTCCGGGGCTTGCGACATGGGGCAGGGGGTCATGACCGTGGTGACCCAGGTGGCGGCGGAAGAGCTCGGCATCGAGCCTGACCAGATCCGCGTGGTGGCGGCCGATACCGGCAGCACGCCCGACGCCGGACCCACCTCGGGCAGCCGCGCCACCTTCGTGCAGGGCGTGGCGGTGCAGAACGCCGCCGCGGAGCTGCGGGAGCAGATTCTGGAAATGGCTTCGCGCATGCTGGAGTGTCCCAAGGAAAACCTCCACGTGCGGCGGGGCGAGGTGTGCGAGGTCGGCAGCGACCGGGCGATGGTGTCGGTGGGCAAGGTGGCGCACCAGCTTCACTTCCACGGGCGGCGGGCGGCGGCCTGGGGCTGGCACGACAACACCACCCAGGACGTGGACCCGGAGACCTCCCAGGGCGACGCCTACGCTACTTATGGTTGGGCCACCCAGTTGGCGGAGGTGGAGGTGGACACCGAGACCGGGCGCGTGCGCCTCACCAAGCTGGTCTCCGCCACCGACGCCGGCAAGGCCATCAACCCGGTGGCGGTGGAGGGGCAGATCGAGGGCGGCGCCGCCATGGGCCTGGGGTACGGCCTCTACGAGCAGCACATCCTGGAGAACGGCGTGCCGCGCACCGCATCGCTGGCGTTCTACCTCGTGCCCACCGCCATGGACGTGCCGGACATCGAGTGCGAGATCGTGGAGGTTCCCGACCCCAGGGGGCCGTTCGGGGCCAAGGGGGTGGCCGAGCCCGCCACCATCCCCACCACGCCGGCCATCCTGAACGCCATCTATGACGCCATCGGCATCCGCATCACCGAGACCCCCATCACCCCGGAGCGGGTCTTCTTCGCCATCCAGGAGGCCAAGGCCCGGGGCGAGTTCAGCGACGAGTGAAGGGCCGGGGCACGGGAGGCGACGCAATGGGTCATCGAGTCGGACTGCTGGTCCCTTCGTCCAACACCGTCATGGAAGTGGACTTCTACCGTCACCTGCCGGCGTCGGCCACGGTCCACACCGGCCGCATGTACATGGAGGCCACCACGGTCAAGGGCGAGGAGGAGATGCTCGACGACCACTGCCTGCCCACGGCCGCCGACGTGGCCACCGCCAAGCCGGACCTGATGGTGTTCGGCTGCACCAGCGCCGGGGCGCTGCGGGGCAACGAATACGACGCCGACCTCTGTCGCCGGATCTCGGACGTGGCCGGCAAGCCCACGGTCAGCGTCATCGAGTCGGTGCGGCGCAAGCTCATGTCGCTCCAGGTGCGGCGGGTGGCCGTGCTGACGCCCTACATCGAGGACCTCAACGTCCGCATCAAGGCCAGCGTGGAGGATGACGGCATCGAAGTGGCCTCGATCCACGGCATGGGCATCAGCGTCAACTTCAACCTGGCGCTGGTGGAGCCGCCGGAGATACTGGCCTTCGCCCGGGAGAAGCTGGGCGCCAACCCGGCGGTGGACGCGCTGTTCATCTCCTGCACCAATTACCAGGCGGTGGCGACGCTGCCGCGGTTGAAAGAGGCCTACGATATGCCCATCGTCACCAGCAACCAGGCCGCCCTGGAAGCGGTGGGCCGGGAACTGGACGTGGAGTTGCTGGGTATGGGATGAACCCGGGTCGCCGCCGCAACGGTGACACCACGGGTAGGGGATGAACGTGGGCTGTCGCCGCAACGGTGACGCCACCGGTAGGGGCGACCGGCGGTCGCCCTCCGGGTTCAATCACCACGCGGGGAACAACACGAGGAGGGAGGACCCCCATGGAATTCATGAAGCTCGACGGCGCCGTGGACCTGCACGTGCATTCCTATCCGTGCGTGTTCCAGCGGCGGGTGGACGACCGCGAGGCGGTGAAGGCGGCGGCGGAAGCGGGGATGGCCGCCATCGTGCTGAAGTGCCACCACGAGAGCACGGTGAGCCGCGCCTATCTGATTCAGAAGGAGTTTCCGGACATCAAGGTGTTCGGCGGCGTGGTGATGAACCAGTTCGTCGGCGGCATCAATCCGGCGGCGGCCGAGGTGGCCCTCCGGCTCGGCGCCAAGGAGGTATGGATGCCCACCATCGACGCCGCCCATCACGTGGACATCCACGGCGCCCGGGGCAGCTACGACACCCAGACCAGCGGCGCGGACTTCGTCTGGGGCGATCCCATCTCCGCGGTCAAGGACGGCAAAGTAGTGGACGAGGCCCTGGTGGTGCTGGAGCTCATCGCCAAGCACGACGCCATCCTGGGCACCGCGCACCTCTCCCTGGGGGAGATCGAGCTGCTGGTGAAGGCGGCCCACGAGCGCGGGGTGAAGAAGATCCTCATCACCCACCCCTACTTCCGCGTGCCCGCGGGCATGAACCTCGACTTCCTGAAGCAGATGATGCGCTACGGTGCCATCGGCGAGTTCGGCTATTGCACCATCTCGCCCATGTGGGCCTACGTGAACCTGGAGTTCACCAAGGGCATCATGGACTCCATGGGCTTCGACAACTGCCTGGTCATGAGCGACACCGGCCAGTCCCACAACCCGCTGCCGCCCGAGGCGTTGTGGCTCTACGCCCAGGGCCTCTACGAGAAGGGAGTCTCGCCCAGGAACGTCGAAAAGCTCATCGTCGACAACCCGCGGGCGATGCTGGGGATCTGACGGGCTGTGGAATGTGTTGAATGGATCGGCGGGAGGCCTTCCTCCGTTCGCCCTGAGCCCTTCGACCAGGCTCAGGACAGGCGTAGCGAGTCCTGAGCCTGGCGAAGGGCGAGCGAAGTCGAAGGGTACAAACCCGCAGTGAGTTGGAAAGGAAAGCCATGACCGACTGGGCATCCCGAGGACGGATCGCGGAGGACATCACCGAGGCGGCGGGGCTGACGCCGCTCTTGCGGTTGCGCAAGGTGGCGGCGGGACCCCAGGCCCTGTGCGGCAAGCTCGAGTTCATGAACCCGTCGTCGAGCCTCAAGGACCGCATCCTGCGCCGCATGGTCCGAAGCGCGGAGGAGCGGGGCGATCTCAAGCCCGGCATGACGATCCTGGAGGCCTCCACCGGCAGCACCGGCATCGCCACCTCGATGATCGGCGCGGTGTGCGGCTACCCGGTGGTGGTGGTGATGCCGGAGGGCATGAGCGAGGAGCGCAAGGCCTCCATGCGCGCCTACGGGGCCGAACTGGTGCTGACTCCCGGAGCCGAGAGCGACGTGGACTTGTGCCTGGAGAAGGTGGACGAGCTCAAGCGCGCCGAGCCGGACCGCTACTGGGAGCCCGGCCAGTTCTCCAACCGGGACAACATCGCGGCGCACTACGAAACCACGGGCCCGGAGATCTGGCAGCAGACCGGCGGCGAGGTGGACGTGTTCGTGGCCTCCCAGGGCAGCGGCGGAACCGTTTCAGGGGTCGGCAAGTATCTGAAGGAGCAGAACCCGGACGCGAAGATCTACGCCGTGGAGCCCGAGGAGTGCCCGATCCTGTCCGGCGGGAGCTGGGGTCCCCACGCCATCGAGGGCATTGGCGACGGCTTTATCCCCGAGAACCTGGACCTGGATTACGTGGACGGCGTGGTGACGGTGTCTTCCCAAGATTCCATCGACATGGCCCGGCGGCTGGCGCGGGAAGAGGGCGTCCTTTGCGGCATCTCGTCGGGTTGCAACGTGGCGGCGGCCAACAAGCTCTCGGCGGCGTTGCCGTCCACGAAAATGATCGTGACCATGATCAACGACACCGGCATGCGCTACTTCTCCACGCCCCTCTTCGGCAAGGACGAGGGCGTGGAGATCCCCGACCGCGAGCATCCCGTGCGCGACGAAGACCGCGCCAACCTGGCGCGCCGGAACCTGCACATCGTGCGGTAGTGAACTCTGTTGTCTGAAACGGCGTCCTTCGACTTCGCTTCGCTGACGCTCCGCTACGCTCAGAACGAACGGTTGTGGGGACGTTTCCCCCGGTTCGTCCTGAGCGAAGCGAAGTCGAAGGACGCCGTTCGGACCGGCCACTGACAATGCCCCTGCCTGAAAGCCTGACCTGCGTCCTGTGCGGCGCCGCCTACCGGGAAGGTCCCGGCCGCTACAGTTGCCCCGAGTGCGGTGAGTTGGGCACCCTGCGGGTCTCCTACGACTACGACCGCATTAAGGCGTCGGCAAGCCGCGACGGCGTAACCGCGGCGCCTTTCCGGGATCACTGGCGCTACCTTCCGCTGCTGCCGCTGGCGGCGGGCGCCGTGGAATTTCCGCTGGCGGTGGGAGCCACGCCACTCTACCCGGTGCCCGGACTCAGGAAGACCCTGGGCTTGGAGCAACTCTGGATCAAGGACGATACCGCCAACCCTTCCGCTTCCCTCAAGGACCGGGCGAGCTCCGTGGTGTTGCTGAAGGGGCAGGAGCTGGGGCGCCGGGAGTTCGCCACTGCCTCCACCGGCAACGCCGGGGCGTCACTGGCCTGCCTCTCGGCGTCCCTGGGACTGCCCTGTCACATCTTCGTGCCCGAAACGGCGCCGCGGGCCAAGGTGGCGCAGCTCCTGATCTTCGGCGCCGACGTTCTTTCCATTCGCGGCAGCTATTCCGAAGCCTTCAGCCTCTGCGTCGAGGCGGCCGACCGCTTCGGGTGGTACAACCGCAACACCGGCTACAACCCCTACACCGTGGAGGGGAAGAAGACCGTGGCGCTGGAGATCGTCGAGCAGCTTGGCTGGGAGCCACCCGATACGGTCATAGTGGCCACCGGCGACGGCTGCATCCTGAGCGGCGTCTGGAAGGGGTTTACGGACCTCCACCGGCTGGGGTGGATCTCTCGTCTGCCGCGGCTGGTGGCGGCCCAGGCCGAGGGCTCCCAGGCCATCAAGCAGGCCTTCGACGGCGACGGCACCATCCGCCCGGTGACCGAAAGCACTCTGGCCGACAGCATCAGCGTGGCGTTGCCGCGCAACGGCGCCATGGCGGTGCAGGACCTCCGGGCCTCCGGCGGGACCGCGGTAACCGTGTCGGACGGCGAGATCCTGGAAGCCATGCCGTTGTTGGGGAAGGCCGCGGGACTCTTTGCCGAGCCGGCGGCGGCCGCGGCGGTCGCAGCCCTGGTGAAGCTCGTAGGCCGCGGCGACGTCTCCTCCGCAGAGCGAGTGGTCGTCCTGTCCACGGGCCACGGCCTCAAGGACGTGGATGCCGCGCTGCAGGCCGTCGAAGCTCCTGAACCCGTCGACTGCTCCATCGAGGCGGTGGGAAAGAGGAACATGGGCCGAGGAACATGAACGCACGGCAGCCAACACCGCGGGACAACAGACTTGTAGGGGCGGGCTTCAAACCCGCCCGCGCCCTTGTCACACACCCGGTCGATACGGACAGCCAGAGGAGAATCGAGTGCAACAGGACTTGCAGAGTTTCTTGCAGCGACTGAAGCAGGAATGCCCCGAGCAGTTCCTCGAGGTGGAGGAGCCGGTGTCGCGGGAGTTCGAGGCCACCGCGCTGGTCATGGAGGCCGAACGGCTGCCGTCCTGCCCGGCGGTGATGTTTCGGGACATCACCGGGAGCGAGTTCACCATGGCGGCCAACGTGCTGGCGCACCGTCCGCGGCTGGCCTGGGCCTTCGGCACGTCCGGGGAACGGCTGGTTCACGAGTTCAAGGAGCGCATCCAGCGGCCCGTGCCGCCCAAGGTGCTGAACGACGCCCCATTTCAGGAAAACAGCCTGCTGGACGAATCGGTGGACCTGGGACAGCTCCCGATCCTGACCCATTTCGAGCAGGACGGCGGCCCCTACGTGACCGCGGGGCTGGTGGTGGCGCGGGACCCGCAGTCGGACATGAGCACGGTGGGATTCCATCGGATGCAGCTCAAGGGACCGCGCAAGCTGGGAGTCAGCCTCCACTCACGGCGCCGCATGTTCGAGTACTTCCGGCGGGCGGAGGAGAAGGGTGAATCCCTGGAAGCGGCGGTCTGCATCGGCGTGCACCCGCTGGTCTCCCTCGGTGCGCTGACGTTGCCGCCGGCGGGGACCGAGAAGTTCGCGCTCCAGGGCGGGCTTCTGGGAGAGCCTCTTGAGCTCGCGCGTTGCACCACCGTGGACGTCGACGTGCCCCGGTGGTCGGAGATTGTCATCGAGGGACGGATTCTCAAGGACGTGCGGGAGAAGGAGGGGCCGTTCGGCGAGTTCACCGGTTACGCCTCGAGCCGAAGCACCGAAAACGTCTTCGAGGCGACCGCGCTGCACTACCGCAACGGGGCCGTCTACCAGGACATCAACGGCGGCGACAGCATGGAGCACTGCCGCTGCCTGTCCATGCCCCGGGAGGTGGAGTTCACCAACGTGCTGGGAAAGACCATCCCCAACCTGAAAGCGGTGCACGTGCCGGTGCGGTCGGGCATCGGCAGTTTCCACTGCTACGTCTCCATGCGAAAGACCGCCGAAGGGCAAGGGAAGCAGGCCATCTTCAGCGTGCTGGGCGCCGACCACTACGTCAAGCTGGTGGTGGTGGTGGACGACGACGTCAACATCTTCGACGAGGAGCAGGTGCTGTGGGCCATCGCCACCCGCATGCAGGCCAACCGGGACGTCTTCATCGTGGACGAGGCCATGGGCACGCTGCTGGACCCGTCGGCCACCGACGCCATCACCGCGAAGATGGGCATCGACGCCACCAAGCCCCTGGGCGAGTTCGCCTCGACCCTGTCCATCGAGCCGGGCGCGGTGGAGCGCGCACGTCGCCTCATGGGCAAGCTGACTGGGTGAAGGGATGGAGACCTTCCGCACTTTCCTAGACGATCTGCGCAACGCCGGCCATCTCGTCGACATCCACAAGCCCGTCGACGTCCGGCATTTAGCGGCGTTGGTGGACCAGGCGTCGACCGCGTTGTTGTTCCACCGGGTGCGCGGCTACGAGCTGCCCGTCGTCTCCGGGCTCTTGAACGACAGGGCGCGGATCGCGCTGTCGGCGGGCTGCGACTACGCGGAGATGGACCGGCGGTTGAGCCATGCCCTCGACCATCCCATCGATCCCGTGGAGGTGAGCAATAACGGTGATCGGAACTGGTTCCGGGAGGGCGCGGCCGTGGACCTCTTCCACCTGCCGGTGCCGGTCTTCTCCGAGTTCGACGGCGGCCCCACCATCACGGCCGGCGTCACCCTCGTGCGCGATCCGGAATACGGTCTGAACGCGGGCACGTATCGTTTCCAGGTGAAGGAGCGAGCGCTTACGGGCATCGACATCGTCACTCCCAACAACCTGCGGAAGCTCGCGGAAAGGGCGCTCGCGGCCAACGCTCCGCTGCCCATCTCCATCAACATCGGCACCCACCCGGTGGAGTTGATGGCTTCCCTCTACAAGGCCCCGTTGGGCCTGAACGAGTTGGGCATCGCCGGCGGCATGCTTGGGCGGCCGGTGCGCCTCGGCGCCTGCCGCACCGTGGAAGCGCCGTGCCTGGCCGACGCCGAGATCGTGCTGGAGGCGGAGATCCTGCCCACCGGATGGACCCGCCAGGAAGGCCGCTTCGGCGAGATGACACGCCTCATGGGCGACGTGCACCGCAACCCTCACGTGCGCGTGAAGGCCGTCTCGCGCCGCGAGGACGCGATCTACTACGCGCTGCACATGCCCTGGGAGAACATCTGGATCAAGGAGCACGGCTTCCAGGCGGCGCTCAAGCGGGTCCTGGACGCCGCCGGCGTCACGGTGACCGCGGTCAACGTCACCCCGGGAGGATGTTGCCACTGGCACGCGATCATTGCCATACGGAAGCAGCCGGGCGATCCCCAGAACGCCATCATGGCGGCGCTGTCGGTGGCGGACCTCAAGCACGTGGTGATCGTCGACGACGACATCGACGTCTTCGACGCCATGGAGGTGGAATGGGCCATGGCCACCCGGGTGCAGGCCGACCGGGACATCACCATCCTCTCGGATGCCCGGTCCAAGCCGCTGGACCCGAGCCTTTCTCTGTCGGACGGGATTCCCACGACGGCCAAGTGCGGCATCGATGCGACGATCCCCGAAGACGTCCCCAGGGCGCGCTACCAGCGCATCATCTACCCTTACGCGGATGAGCTGGAACTCGGCGACTACCTGGGCGAATGGGCGGGTGAGGTGGCGGGGGACATGAACACGGGCGGTAACGCCGTCGCGTCCGTGGGTGCGCGTATACGCGGGCTGCTTCAGGAACGGTCCATGTACTTCAACGAAATTGCCGACGAGATGACCGAGGCCGATTTTCAAACCGTCGCCCGCGCCATGGGGGAGTTGCACGAGACCGGCGAGATCGACCAGGATGCCGAGGGACGGTATCGGCTGGCATCGGGAAGGCTCTGACCGCTGTCCTTCGACCTCGCTCCGCTACGCTCAGGACGAACGGACATTGGCACCGTTCGTCCTGAGCGTAGCGGAGCGTCAGCGGAGCGAAGTCGAAGGACAGGGCCACGCGCAAGATGCGGGCCGTCGAAGGATGTCTGATTGACAGCGTTCCAGGGCTGCGATAACAGCCTGTGGTTCGAAAGGAGGAGGCTCGATGCCGACCATCAACGATGCCGACGGCCACGTCAACGACTATTTCTTCGGCGACGAGATCGCCAAGTACATGCCTGAGGGGAACCAGTTCAGCCAGATGTTCCCGGTCTTCGACCACCTCCATTTCCGCTACCTGATGAAGAACCGCGTGCCCAAGTACGTCGGCGGCAGCATGAAGACCGCTCCTGGCCCCGAGGAGTGGCTGGAGTTCATCGAGGAGACCGGCATCTCCTGGAGCGTGCTCTATCCCAGCGCCGGGCTGGGGTTCGGGCGCATCGTCTCGGTGGAGTGGGCCATTGCCGCCTGCCGGGCCTACAACAACTGGCTGCACGACAAGTTCACCGGCAAGACACCGCGCCTCAAGGGCGTCGGGCTCATCCCGATACAGGACGAGGAAGCGGCGGTGGAGGAGCTGCAACGCTGCGTGCGGGAACTGGGCATGGTGGGAGCCATGCTGCCGTCCAACGGCGAGGGCATCAAGGGCCACCTGGGGGCCAAGTGCTACTGGCCCATCTACGAAGAGGCCGAGAAGCTCGGCTGCTGTCTCACGGTTCACGGCGGGGCGCACCATCACCTGGGCCTCGACGGCTTCAGCGTCTACTACCCCGTGCACGCTCTCGGTCATCCCTTCGGCATCATGGTGCAGGCGGCGGCGATGTTGAGCCACGGTATCTTCGAACGCTTCCCCGGGCTGCGGGTGGCATACCTGGAAGGCGGCGCCACCTGGGTGCCGTTCTTCATGGACCGGCTCGACCGTTCCTACAACGAGGGACACCTGCAGATCGACCTGGAGGGCAACCCGGTGCCCGGTCCCGCACCGGGCGAGAAGGCCAGCGAACATTTCAAGCGGCACGTCCGGGAGGGAAGGATCTTCGTGGGCTTCGACTGCGACGACGCCGGGCTCGCCTTCGCCGTGCAGCAGGCCGGCGCCGAACCCTTCCTCTTCGCCAGCGATTTTCCCCACGAGGTCTTCGATGCCGCGTCATGCCGTCACGAGATCGACGAATTGCTGCAGCGGGACGATCTCACCCAGGAGCAAAAGGAGGCGGTGTTGGGCGGCAACGCCGCGCGGCTCTACGGTCTCGACTAGAAATGCTTTTTCTCACGGAAGAAGACGTTCTCAAGGCCATCGAGGGAACGGACGCCTACACGGAGGCGGTGGCAGTCATCGAGGAGGTGCTGCGCCAGCAGTCCGAGGGCAGCACGTTCCATCTCAAGCGCCTCACCATGGAGCATCCCGACCACCCCGGCCACCTCTGGCACAACATCCGGATACTGCCGGGCATGGTGCCGGAGCTGGGTTACGCCGCGGTGCGGGTGTATTCGGGGTACCAAGGGACCAACCGCTCGGAAGTCATCTGCCTCTTCGACTGGAAGGACATGGAGATGGTGGCCATCATCTCGGACTATCATCTGCACGCCATCCGCACTGCGTCGCCCTACGGGGTGGCGGCGAAGTACCTGGCCCGGGCGGACGCGCAAACGCTCGGGGTCATCGGCACCGGACGCTACGCCAAGGGCTTCGTGCAGGCGTGCTGCGCGGTGCGCGACATCCGGCACGTCAAGGCCTACAGCCGCAGCGCCGAAAACCGACGGCGTTTCCGCGAAGAGATGACGACGGTCCTGGGCATCGAGGTCGAGGCGGTGGAATCCGGGCGGGAGGCGATCCGGAACACCGACATCATGCTGCTGGCCACTTCGGGCAACACCGTCGTGTTCGAGGGCGACTGGCTGGAGCCGGGCGTGCTGGTGATGTCGCTCGCCCCCGGAGAGTTCGACGAAGCCACGGCGGAACGGTCGCGGGTGTTCCTCTCCGGCACCGAGCAGGTGCTGGGCGACAGCCCGCCCCGGAAACCGTTTCCCTCGCTGCTTGCCAGCGGCAGGTTCTCCAGGGACGACGTGGCGGCGGAGTTTTGCGACGTGGTATCCGGGAAGAAGCCCGGGCGGCGAAACGACGACGAGATCATTCTGTACGAGTCTCCCGGCATGGGCATCCTGGACGTGGGAGTGGCGAGCTGGATATACCGGCTGGCCCGGGAGAAGGGCCTGGGAACCGAGCTGCCCTTCGGGGAAGAATCAGCCTAGCAGGTTGATGAGAAACCCCGGCTGATACGAGTCGGCGCCCTTCGACTTCGCTTCGCTACGCCTGTTCTGAGCCCTTCGACAGGCTCAGGACAGGCGTAGCGAGGCCGAAGGGCGCCACCGTCATCGACAACCTGCCAGGGAATCTCCGGACGCCATTTTATACGGAGGCGGGACATGCGTACGTTGATTCGCGGCGGCTGGATCGTCGGCCACCAGGGGGGGCACCACGCCCTGCTGCGCGATGGAGTGTTGGTGTACGATGACGGGGTCATCCTGCACGTGGGCGCCGGATTCGACGGCGACGTGGACCGGGAAATCGACGCCCGCGGGATGCTGGTGGCGCCGGGTTTCATCGACATGCACGTTCACGGCGGCCACCGGGCGTCGCACCGCCTGATCACCGACGTCGGCCGGCCGGACTACTTCGGCCAGCCGTTCCTGGAGATCAGCGTGCCGCGGGAGGGCAAGCGCCCGACCGGCGATCCCCGCTACACGAGACCCGACCATGCCGGAGCCGCCGAAGGCACCGACCTGCACGCCACCTTCACGGTGGCCGAGCTCTTGCGGAACGGCGTTACCACGTTCATGGAGATCGGCAGCCAACTCCGGGTCCAGGAAGGGCTGCTCAAGGAAGTGGACCGGCTCGGCGCCCGGGCCTACCTGGGACCTGGATTCGATTCCGGCCGGTGGGTCGCGGACGAACAGGGGCGCCTCAAACGCGCGCTGGACGAGGCCGCGGGCTGGCGGGAGTTCGAGAGCGCCGTCGACTTCATCAAGCGCGTCGACGGCAGTTGCCGCGACCGTGTCCGCGGAATCCTGATTCCGCGCGAATCCGAATCCTGCACGCCGGACCTGTTGCGGGCCGCCCGCAGGGCGGCGGACGAGCTCAAGGTGCCGGTATCGACCCACGCGGCCTACAACGTCATCGAGTTCTTCGAGCTCGTGACCGAGCACCGCATGACCCCCATCGAGTTGCTGGAATCGGTGGGTTTGCTGGGGCCGGACCTCACCATCGGCCACGGCAACCTCGTGGCCGAGAACCCGCAGCTCAACTTCTCGGGCGGCCGGGACATCGAGCTCATGGGAGAGTACGGCGTGTCCATCTCCCACTGCCCGGTCAACATCGCGCGCCGGGGGCGTTGCCTCGATTCCTGGGAGAAGTACCGCAAGGCCGGGGTCAACATCTCACTGGGAAGCGACACCTACCCGCGGGACTTCATGATGCAGATGCGCATCGCCTCGTACTTCGGCAAGGTCATCGGCCACAACCTGCGGGCGGCCACGGCGGCGGAGGTGTTCGAGGCCGCCACCCTGGGGGGCGCCCGGGCGCTGGGCCGGGACGATCTCGGACGGCTGGCCCCCGGAGCGCGGGCGGACATCATCATCGTCGATCTCTCCGGCCGCGGCACCCTCAGGTACGGGCCGGTGCGCGATCCCATCAAGAGCCTGGTGGAGTGCGGCATCGGCGACGACGTCCGGACGGTCATCGTTGACGGCGAGGTGCGCGTGGAGGAGGGGACGATACCGGGCGTGGATATGGAATCATTGCGGGCGCAGGCGCAGGATGCGGCGGAGTCCGCGTGGGATCACCTGGCAGACTGGGACGCGCTGGGGCGGACCGCGGAAGAGATGAGCCCCTGGTCGTTTCCGCTCATGACGTCCTAGCGATTGCAGGCCAGGAGCCCCCGCCGGGTGGGTCAACCGGCCCGGCGCTGCAGCACGATGCCCCCCACGATCAGCGCCAGCCCCGCCAAGGTGCTCGCGTAGATCGGCTCTCCCAACACCAGCCCGATTGCCAGCAGCGAGAGGAACGGCGTCAGGTAGATCAGTTGCCCTACCTGCGCGGTGGTGCGCGAGTGCCTGAGAGCCCGGAGCCAGGCGACGAACGCGATGCCCATCTCGAACGTGCCGATGTACAAGGCCCCGGCCAGCCCCGGGAGGCTCGGGGTTTCCAGGGAGCCCGAGAGCCACAGGTAGCTCCCCGAGAAAACGCATCCGAACCCGAAGTTGACCAGCAGGCGCGTCACCGGGTCGCGGCGGTCCTCGACCCCGTAGATCCAGTAGAGCGCCCATATCAGCGTGCTCCCCAGCGCGAGCGCTACTCCCAGCGGATTGGCTAGGTCCAGCCCCAGGGGGTCTCCGCGAGTCGCGATGACGGCCACCCCGGCAAAGCTGATGGCCATCGCCACGAAGGCGCGCGCGCTGATGGGCTGCTTGAGCAGGAGGATGGAGAACAGCGCCAGCACCACGGGCCAGGCGAAGTTCAGCGTCAGAGCCTCCTGGGCGGGCAGGAGATCGTAGGCTCTGAACAGCACGACGTAGTAGAGGAAGGGGTTCAGGAAGCCCAGGCCGAGGGACCTGCGCAGGTCCCCGGCATCCCAGCCCCGGAGCTCCCGGAGGCGCCCGGTGGCGAGGGCGATGCACAACAGGACGGCGACGGACACGAGGGAGGAGTAGAACACCAGCGCGTCGGCGCCGAGGTGCCGCAGGGAGAGCTTGAACGCCGTCGCCACGGTGGACCAGAACAGCACCGCGGCGGCGGCGTACAGATAGGCCTTGGTCTGGTCTTGCATCGGGTGCTTCCGGGAACGCTAACATGATTTCGTCCAGGCATCGACGCCACCCGCCGCCGTTCACAAAATCGTGTGGTGGCGCGTAGTTGCAATTGCATGGGAGTTCAGCTAACGTAGCCTTTCGGTCCCAATCCTTCCCCCTCGAGGTGGTTTTCATTGAGCCGTAGAGAATCGGTAGATGCCCTCCGCAAAAAGATCGACCGAGTTGATTCCAGGATTGTAGCGCTTCTCAACGAGAGAGCATCCCTTGCCCTGAAGATCGGGCATCACAAGAACGTCACCGGAAGACCCGTCTACGTGGCGAGCCGCGAGCGGGGGATCTACAGGCAGGTATCCGACGCCAACAAGGGGCCGTTGTCGGGGGCGTCCGTTCGCGCCGTGTTCCGGGAGATCCTGTCGGCCTGCCGCGGCATCGAGGCGCGGATGAAGGTGGCCTTTTTCGGCCCCGAAGCGACCTTCACCCACATGGCCGCGCAGCGGCACTTCGGCAGCACCGTGCGCTATTCCCCCGAGCCGACGATCGACGACGTCTTCCGAGAGGTGAGCGCGCGCAACGTGGACTACGGCGTCGTGCCCGTGGAAAACTCCACCGAAGGGGTGGTGGCCCACACCCTCGATCTGCTGCAGGGCTCGGACGCCCAGATCTGCGGCGAGGTCAGTATCGACATCGAGCTCTGCCTGCTTTCCCGGTCGGGCCGGGCGAAGGACGTGCGCCGCATTCTTTCCCACCCGCATGCGCTGGGTCAGTGCCGGAAGTGGATCGCCGCGCACCATTCCGACGTCGTCGTCGAGGAGGTGGCGAGCACCGCTCAGGCCGCCAAGGAGGCGCGTTCGGACGGCGCCGTGGCGGCGGTTTCCAGCCGCCTGGCGGGCGAAGTTTACGGCCTGAGGGTAGTGCAGGCCAACATCGCCGACAATCACGACAACATCACGCGTTTTTTCATCATCGGCGACGATGCGCCGTCGCCCACGGGTGAGGACAAGACCAGCATCGTCTTCGCCGCCAAGGACCGCGTGGGGGTGCTCCACGACCTGCTGGCGCCCTTTGCGAAACACGGCATCAACCTCACCAAGATCGAGTCGCGGCCCTCGCGCCAGAAAGCCTGGGAGTACGTCTTCTTCATCGATTTCAGAGGTCATCAACAACAGCCCCGAGTGAAGCGCGCGCTGGACCAGCTCGCCAAGAGTTGTGTGTTCCTGAAGATACTCGGGTCCTATCCCAGCAGCCTATGAGCATCGTTGACCAGGTCCCGGACTATATTCGCCGCATCGTGCCGTACGTTCCCGGCAAGCCCATCGACGAGGTGGAGCGGGAATACGGCATCGAGGGGTCGGCCAAGCTGGCCTCCAACGAAAACCCTTTAGGCCCCTCCCCCAAGGCCGTGGCGGCCTTGCGCGAGCGGCTGGAAGAGATCCATCTCTACCCGGACGGGGGCTGTTTCCACCTCCGCCGGGCGCTGGCGACCAGGCTGGACGTCGACCCCGAACGGCTGGTCTTCGGCAACGGCTCCAACGAGCTCATCGAGCTGGCGGTGCGCACCTTCCTGCGGCCCGGAGACGAGGCCCTGCTGTCCCAGGGCACCTTCGTGGCCTATCCGCTCTCGCTCAACGCCATGGGCGCCACCATGCGGACGGTGCCGCTCAAGGACTACGGCTATGACCTCGAAGCCCTGGCCCGGGCGTTGACCCCGAAGACCCGTTGCGTGTTCCTGGCCAACCCCAACAACCCCACGGGCACGATCTACCGGCGGCCCGAGTGGGAAGTCTTCCTCGATCGGGTAGGGCCGGACGTACTGGTGGTGGCGGACGAGGCCTATTTCGAGTATGCCACCGACCCGGACTACCCCGATTCCCTCGACGACCACCGGGACGACCGGGCGATCCTCACCCTCAGGACCTTTTCCAAGGTCTACGGTCTCGCCGGCCTCCGTGTCGGCTACGGCATCGCCCACCCCGACATCGTCGCGATGATGAACCAGGTGCGGGAGCCCTTCAACGTCAACGCCGCCGCCCAGTGGGCGGCCACGGCCGCGGTGCAGGACGCGGAGCACCTGCGCCGCAGCCTGGAAGTCAACAGCCAGGGGCTCGCTTTCCTCGGCGAGCGCCTGACCGACCTTGGGGTCCAGTGGGTCCCGAGCCAGGCCAACTTCATCCTGGTGCGGGTCGGCGAGGTGGGCGGCGTCTTCGAAGCGATGTTGCGCCGGGGGGTCATCGTGAGGCCCGTGGGCCCGGAGTTTCCCGAGCACGTACGCGTGACCGTGGGGACCCCGGATGAAAACCGCAGGTTCCTGGACTGCCTGGAAGGGATCCTTGAAGGAGGCGGCGCCGGTTGATGTTTCGGACCATGGTGATCGCGGGCGTCGGGCTCATCGGCGGCTCCCTGGCATTGGCGGCCAGGGAGCGGGGGCTGGTGGAACGGGTCGTGGGATACGGGCGCAACGAGACGACGTTGCGCCGGGGGAAGCGGATCGGCATCCTCGACCGCTACTTCCTGCGGGCCGGCGACTTTCCCGAGGACACCGATTTCCTGGTGCTCGCCACGCCGGTAAGCGCCATTGCCCCTCTGACGCGATGGTTTCTGCCGCGCCTCGACCGCGGATGCCTCATCAGCGACGTCGGCAGCGTCAAGCGCCGGGTGGTGTCGGACATGGACCGGCTGCTGAAAGGGGGACCGCCGTTCGTGGGCGCCCATCCCATCGCCGGCAGCGATCAATGGGGGCCGGATGCCGCGAGGGCCGATCTGTTCGTCCGACGCCGTTGCATCATCACCCCCACCGCCAAGAGCGATCCCGCCGCCGTGAAGAAACTGCGGACGTTCTGGCGCCGCGTCGGGGCGAAGGTGGAGATCATGGACGCCGCGGTCCACGACCGGGTCCTGGGGGTCGTGAGCCATCTTCCCCACGTGGCGGCTTCCGCCCTGGTGAACGCCCTGGAGCGCACCAAGGTGGGGTCGCTGGACCTGGCCGAATACTGCGGCTCGGGATTCAGGGATACCACGCGCATCGCCGCCGGCCGTCCGGAACTATGGCGCGACATCTGTCTCCTCAACCGGGAGGCGGTGCTGAAGGGTCTTCGGGAATACGCCCGGGGCATCGAACGCTTCGCGGACTGCGTGCGCCGGAACGACGGGCCGGGGCTGGAGCGGGAGTTCGAGCGGGCGCTGGCGACCCGGAAGAGGATCGAATGACGGTCAGGGTGGAACAGGTCGCGGGTCCCCTGGGCGGCGAACTGGAGGTGCCCGGGGACAAGTCCATCGGGCATCGCGCGGTAATCCTGGGAGCGGTGGCCCGGGGCGAGACCCGCATCGACAACATGTCCCGCGGAGCCGACAACTCCAGCACCGTGGCCGCGTTCAGGAGCATGGGGGTGACGTTTCGCCGCGAGGCGAGCACGCTGTGCATCGAGGGCAACGGGTGGGACGGCCTGCGGGCGCCGCGCGAAACCATCGACTGCGGCAATTCCGGCACCACCATGCGCTTGCTGACGGGACTCCTGGCGGGGCGGCCCTTCGACGTCACCCTGGACGGTGACGACTCCCTCCGCACCCGTCCGATGAAGCGGGTGATCGAGCCGCTGACGCGAATGGGAGGCCGGGTGACGGGGCAGGGCGGACGTGCGCCCCTGGAGATCCACGGTGGATCGCTCCATGGCATCGACTACGCCTCGCCGGTGGCCAGCGCCCAGGTGAAGTCGGCGGTGCTGCTGGCGGGCTTGCAGGCGCGGGGTGAGACCCGCTTCGAGGAGCCGTACCGTTCCCGGGACCATACCGAGATCATGGCGCGGGGTTTCGGCGCCCGGGTGGAGAGCGACGGCCGGACGGTGGCGGTGGAGGGCGGGCAGGAGCTTTCGGGGACGCGGCTGAAGGTCCCGGGCGACGTCTCCTCGGCCGCGTTTATCGCCGTGGCGGCCGCCACCATACCGGGATCGGAAGTGTCCATCCTGGCGGTGGGTTGCAATCCCACGCGCACCGGGGTGATCGACGTGCTTCGAGCCATGGGCGCGGACATCGAGGTGACGTGCGCCTGGGAAGAGGCCGGGGAGCCGGTGGCCGACCTCCGCGTACGGGGCGGCGAGCTTCGCGGGACCGAGGTCGAGGCGGATCTCGCGCCCCGCACCATCGACGAGTACCCGGTGCTGTTCGTGGCCGCGGCGTTGGCCCAAGGGGCCACGCTGTTTCGGGAAGTCGGTGAGCTGCGCTTCAAGGAGTCGGACCGTATCGCCGCCATGACCGGCGAGCTTGCGAAGATGGGCGTGAGGACCGAAGTGCGCGGCGACGACGTGATGGTGGAAGGCGGCGGCGAGCTCCGGAGCGCCGCGGTCGAAAGCCACGGCGACCATCGCGTGGCCATGGCGCTGGCGGTCGCGGGTTTATCGACGCCGCGCGGCATCGCGCTTTCCGGCGAGGATTGTGTCAGGGTGTCGTTCCCGGGTTTCTTTGAAAGCCTAGGGAAAATAAGCAATTGACGGGGTGATGGTTCCGGGGCACCGGTTGTGCCCGCTGTCAAGTGAGGATAGGATAGTTGATCGTGGCCATCGACGGCCCGGCCGGCGCCGGCAAGAGCACGGTCGCCAAGGCCGTGGCGAAGCGTCTCGGATACCGCTATATGGATACCGGGGCGATGTACCGTGCGCTGGCATGGAAGGTCATGCGCCGGGGCGCGGACCCGGTGGACGAGGGCGCCCTGGAAGGGATCCTGGAAACCACGGTGGTGGACCTCGGCGCCGATGAGGCGGTGATGCTGGACGGGAAGGACGTCAGGAGCGAGATCCGAACCGCGGAGGTCGGGCAGATGGCGTCCCAGGTATCCGGCATCGGCATCGTGAGGCGTCGGATGGCCGACCTGCAGCGCGCCATGGGCCGCGGCGGGTGCGTCGTGGCCGAGGGCCGCGACATGGGAACCGTGGTGTTCCCCGACGCCGAGGTGAAGATCTATCTCGATGCTTCTCCGGAAACGCGTGCCCAAAGGCGTTTCAACGAGTTGGCCGGCAAGGATTCGACGCTGACGCTGGAACAGACGTTGGCGGACGTCATGCGCAGGGACCGGCGCGACAAGGAACGCGCCGTCGCGCCTTTGCGCAAGGCGGACGACGCGGTCCTCATCGACTCGACCACGCTGCCGGTGGAGGCCGTCGTCGACCGGATACTGGAAGAAGTGAACGTGAAATCCAATGAGAATGGGAGAATTGTTTCATGACGGAAGGCGAGGGGAACAAGAGCGAGGAGACGGCGCAGGTCCAGGAGACTCCTGAGATCCGGGAGCCCGCCGAGGTCCGGGAGCCCGCCGAGGCCCCGGAGACCCCGGTCCAGGAAACCGCCGAGGTCCGAGAGGCGCGGGAGGTCCAGGAGGCCTCGGCTGCCGAGGACGACTTTCAGTCCCTGTTCGAGGAGAGTCTGCAGGCGGTGAAGCCGGGCGGGGTGGTCACCGGAAAGGTGGTCGACGTCAACCCGACCCACGTGGTCGTGGACGTGGGCTACAAGACCGAGGGGCGCATTCCGGTTCAGGAGTTCCAGGACCGCGGGGGAACGCTGCAGATCGCCATCGGCGACGACGTGGATGTCTTCTTCGAGTCTCCCGAGGGGGATCGGGGCGAGATCGTGCTGTCGCGACAGAAGGCCGAGAGCATCAAGGTGTGGGACCGCATCGAGAAGGCGCACGAGCAGATGACCCCCATCGAGGGGACCATCGTGGCCCGGGTAAAGGGCGGCTTCAAGGTGGACGTCGGGGTGGACGGCTTTCTCCCGGGCTCCCACGTGGACATTCGGCCGACTCGCAACCTCGACCAGTTCGTGGGCAAGCGGGACCGCTTCACCATTCTCAAGTACAACCGTATGCGCGACAACGTGGTGGTGTCGCGCAAGGTCCTTCTCGAGAAGGAACGGGAAGTGCTGAAGAAGGAGACCCTCGCGGTTCTCGACGAAGGGGTGATCCTCGAGGGCGTGGTCAAGAACATCACCGACTACGGGGCGTTCGTCGACGTCGGCGGCATCGACGGAATCCTGCACATCACCGACATGTCGTGGGGGCGGGTCAACCATCCGAGCGACCTGCTGAGCATCGGCGAGACCATCCGGGTGGTGGTGCTCAAGTTCGACAAGGAGAGGGAGCGGATCTCGCTGGGGATGAAGCAGATCACGCCGGATCCCTGGGAGTCGGTGTCGGAACGGTATCCCGTCGACTCCAAGATCACCGGCAAGGTGGTGGGCCTGACGGACTACGGCGCGTTCGTGGAGCTGGAGAAGGGGGTCGAAGGGCTGATCCACGTCTCGGAGATGTCGTGGGCGAAGAAGCTCTCGCACCCCTCCAAGGTGGTCCAGGTTGGAGAGACCGTGGAAGCCATGGTCCTGAACGTGGATCCCGGGCGGCGGCGCATTTCGCTCGGGCTCCGGCAGGTGCTGCCCAACCCGTGGTTCCTGGCGAAGGAGAAGTACCCCGAGGGCAGCGTCATCAAGGGGCCGGTACGCAATATCACGGATTTCGGAGTCTTCGTGGGAGTCGAAGAGGGCATCGACGGATTGATCCACATTTCCGACCTGGACTGGACCAAGAAGATCAAGCATCCGTCGGAGATCTACAAGAAGGGCGACATGGTCGAGGCCAAGGTGCTCGGCGTCGACCCGCAGGTAGAGCGGTTCTCGCTCGGCGTCAAGCAGTTGACCATGGATCCCTGGGAACGCGTGGTCCAGGAGCATCCGCCCGGCTCCCGGATCACGGGCCCGATCGTCCGGGTGCTCGATTTCGGAGTGTTCGTGCGCGTGGCCGAAGGTGTCGAGGGACTGATCCATGTCTCTCAACTCAGCACCGAGCACGTCGACAAGCCTTCCACCCTCCACCAGGTGGGCGATGTCGTGGAGGCGGAAGTGGTCAACGTCGACCTGCAGGAACGCAAGATCGGGCTCAGCATCCGCGCGCTCAAGCGATCGGAAGAACGGGAAGAGCTGGAGACGTATCTGCAACGGGAGAAGGAGGCCGGCCGTTTCTCTTTCGAGACTATCCTGAACGAGGAGTTGAAGCTGGACCGGGAGAACCGCCCGGGAACGGACGCGCAGGACAGCGAGAAAGACGACGCGTAGCTCTGCAGACGCACCTTCTCCGGGGAACTGCATGACAAAGCGAGACCTGATCGAAGAAATCAACGACCGGTTTCCCCATTTGTCGCGTTTCGATGCGGAGGTAATCATCAACTCCGTATTCGACTCTCTGATTGCCGCGCTGCAGCGGGAAGAACGCATCGAGATCCGGGGCTTCGGAAGTTTCGTGGTCAAGCACCGCAGGGCTCGGGACGGCCGCAACCCCAAGACCGGGGAAGTCGTGTCGGTGTCCTCCAAGAGAGTCCCGTTCTTCAAGGTCGGCAAGGAGCTTCGCCTGCGGGTCAACCAGAGCCCTGCTGCCGAGGATGGATGAGGCTTCGGGCAAACGCTCCGCATCTTCATAAGCTTGTTCGTGACGCAGGACACTAGCAACAGGATCAAATGGCCTGGCAGGAGGTATTGGAGTGGAATCCGAAAAAACCCTGGGCGAACTGAAACGCAACGGAACCGTCGTCAGGTCCGTGCGCGACGAGATGCGCAACAACCTCACGGCCCTTCTCAAGTCCGGCGAGAGAATCCTGCCGGGCATCGTGGGCTACGACGAGACCGTGATTCCGGAAATCGAGAACGCGATCCTGTCGGGTCATCACATGGTCTTCCTAGGCGAGCGGGGCCAGGCCAAGTCGCGCATCATCCGCGGCCTCACCAACTTGCTGGATGAAAAGACCCCGAGGGTGAAGGGCTGCGAGATCAACTGCGATCCCTACAACGTGGTATGCGCTCCGCGCCGGTGCCCGCTGGCCCAGCAGGGAGACGATCTTGAAGTGGAGTGGATCGGCCGGGAACAGCGGTACGGCGAGAAGCTGGCCACCCCGGACGTTTCCATCGCCGACCTGATCGGCGAGATCGATCCCATCAAGGTGGCGGAAGGGCGGTATCTGGCGGACGAGGAGACCATTCACTACGGCCTCATTCCGCGCACCAACCGCGGCGTGTTCGCCGTCAACGAGCTTCCGGACCTGACCGAAAAGGTGCAGGTGGGGCTATTCAACCTCATGGAGGAGAAGGACGTCCAGATCAAGGGATACAAGATCCGCCTTCCCCTCGACGTGATCATCGTGGCCAGCGCGAACCCCGAGGACTACACCAGCCGCGGCCGCATCATCACTCCGCTGAAGGATCGCTTCGACGTGCAGATCAGGACCCACTACCCGCGTCAGGTGGAGCACGAGATCGACATCATGGAGCAGGAGTCCGCCCCGCTCGACGGCCGCAGCCACGCGGTGGTGATTCCGGACTTCATGAAGGACGTGCTGGGCCACCTGACCTTCGAGGCGCGCAACTCGAGCGAGATCAACCAGTCGTCCGGGGTCAGCGTCCGCATCAGCATCAACAACTACGAGAGCATGATCAGCAACGCGGAGAAGCGCGCGCTGCGGCTGGGGGAGACCGACATCGTGCCGCGGGTGAGCGATCTCCACGCCGTGCTTCCCTCCACCTGCGGAAAGATCGAGGTGGAGTACGTGGGCGAGGAGAAAAACGAGGAAGAGCTGATCGAGCGCCTTCTGAACCGTGCGATCCTCAAGACCTTCGACACCCGGCTCGACGTCAACGCGTTGCAGAGCGTCATCGAGTACTTCAACTCCGGCTGGGGCGTGGAGGTTTCCGACGACATGCGCTCGGAGGACTATCTCGAGGGTATCAAGGAGATACCGGGCCTGCAGGACGCCATCCGCTCCCTGGGCGACGTGGACTCGCCCGGCTTTCTGGCCTCGGCCACGGAGTTGGTGCTGGAAGGCCTGCACCTCCACCAAAAGCTCAACAAGGAAGCCGCAGGTGGCCGGATTACTTACGGAAAGTGACTCCCGGACGATATAGCGGCGCTCCCGCCCGGCCGCTCCCATACACGGACGGAAACACGCCGATGACCGCGGTTCGCAGCTCATGATCCACGCACGCTACAGTCGCTGGAACGGGGTGCAGGACAGGTCCATGCGCCCGGACGAGGTGTTCGACCAGTTGAACGAGCACCTCGACGAGACCGGAGACCTGCAGCAGTCCATGCGCCGCCTGATGCAGCGCGGCATGGGCGAGGACGAGGAGCGCGTGGCCGGCCTCGATGACCTGTTGTCGCAGGTGGCCCGGGAAAAGCGCCGGATGTACGAGCAGTACCAGATCCGCTCGGCGCTCGACGAGATCCAGGAGAAGCTGCAGGACATCGTCTCCAGCGAACGCAAGACCCTGCAGGAGAAGGCCGATCGGGCCGAGGCGGAGAAGAAGGACGAGTTCCTGCAGCACCTCCCGCCCAAGCTGAGCGACGCCATCGAGCGGCTGGCGGGCTACAATTTCGAGAATCCGGAGGCAAAGAAGGATTTCGAGGAGATCCTCTCCCAGTTGGACAAGATACGCCGGCTTGAAAACTACATTCGACGTGAGGGAAACCTCTTCAGAGGCCAGGAATCGTTGAATTTCGAGGAGGCCTCGGAGCTCCAGGAACGCATGGAGGGGCTGCAGAAGCTGGAGGGGCAGCTATCCAGCAGCCATCCCAAGGACGTGGACATGGACCTCCTGAACAGCCTGCTGGGCGCGCAGGCCCAGGAGGACTACGAGGGGGTGATGCGGCTGGAGTCGTCACTCGAGGACGGCGGCTACGTGGTCGACAAGGGCGACCACTTCGAGCTGACGCCGCGCGGCGTCCGGCGCATCGGCCAGATCGCGCTGCGGGACATCTACAAGCAGCTCAGCCGGGACGCCGCCGGCCGCCACCAGATTGCCCGGCACGGGTCCCAGGAGGTGGTGCCCGAATCGAGCAAGCCGTACGTATCCGGCGATTCCCTCAACCTCAACCTCAACGAGACCCTGCGGGCCGCCCTGCGGCGCGACGCCAAGGTGCCCTTGAGCCTCGATCCGAGAGACTTCATGGTCTTCGATTCCCAGTACTCGACCCGCGCCGCCACCGTCCTGCTGCTGGACATGAGCTGGTCCATGAGCTGGGACGGGCGCTTTGCCGCCGCTAAGAAGGTGGCGCTGGCCATGGAGTCCCTGTGCCGCTCCAAGTATCCTCAGGACTATTTCGGCATCGTCGGCTTCTTCACCCGGGCGGTGGAGTTGAAGGCGAAGGACCTGCCGGAAGCCACCTGGAACATGGGCGACCCCTTCACCAACCTCCAGGACGGGCTCCATCTCGCCATCGACCTGCTGAAGAAGCGGAGCGCGACCCGCAATCAGCAGATCATCGTCATCACCGACGGCCAGCCCACGGCGTACTGCCGCCAGGGACGGCTCTATTGCGAATGGCCGCTGAGCTTCGGCGGCATCAGCCAGCGCGCGGCCGAAGAGACCCTCAAGGAGGCGAAACGGGTCACCCAGCGGGGCATCACCATCAACACCTTCATGCTGGACGACAGCCCGGTTCTGAAGGGTTTCGTGGACGAGATGACCCGGCTCAACAAGGGGCGCGCCTTCTACACCCGTCCCGACCGCCTGGGACAATACCTGCTCGTGGACTATCTGCTGGGCCAGCGGCGCAAGGTGTAGCGCCCATCGCGCACGGACCGTATAGGCTCGCCGAGGTTCAGCGCCGCGCCCCGTGCTCGCGCAAGGGATGACATGATGGAGCGGACGCGGCATACGCCCATGATGCACCAGTACCTGGAGATCAAGGAGCGGCACCAGGACGCCATCCTGTTCTTCCGGCTCGGGGACTTCTACGAGATGTTCTTCGAGGACGCTGAAAGGGCGTCGAAGGTGCTCGACATCGCGCTGACCAGCCGCAACCGCAATGATGGTGCACCCGTGCCCCTGTGCGGCGTGCCGCACCACGCCGCCACCCCCTACATCGGCAAGCTTTTGTCCGCGGGCTTCAAGGTGGCGGTCTGCGAGCAGACCGAGGACCCCAGGCTCGCCAAGGGCGTGGTGCGGCGCGAGGTCGTCAAGGTCATCAGCCCCGGCACCCTCACCGACGGCGAGGGGCTGGACGCCGAGGTCAACAACTTCCTGGTTGCCGTCACGGCCGCACGGGACGAGTACGGGCTGTCGTTCACCGACGTCACCACCGGCGAGTTCCGCTTCACCCAGATGACGGGCTACGCGGCCCTCACTGACGAACTCGGAAGGATCCAGCCGCGGGAGCTTCTGTTCCCCGACAGCGTTTCGGCCTCCCTCGCCAGCTTGCGCGACGACTACGCCGGCGTGCACTGCACCCAGGGGCAGGACACGTGGTTCTCGGAGGCCGCGGTCCAGAAGCTCAACAGCACCGGCGTCTACCAGGGTCCGCAGGACCAGTGGCCGCTGGGGGTCCGGGCCGCGGGCGCGATTCTCGCCTATCTGGAAGACCGTTCTCCCGGTGCGGTGCAGGTGTTGACCGCGCTGGAACCCTATCGCGCTTCGCAGTTCCTCATGCTCGACGAGAACACCCAGGCCAACCTCGAGCTCGTGCGCAGCTTCGACGGGGCAAAGCGCGGCTCGCTGCTCGGCGTCCTGGAGCCGACCCGCACGGCCATGGGGGCGCGCGAGCTGCGCAAGTGGATCCTCTACCCCTTACTGGACGAGCAACGGATCCGGCGCCGGCAGGACGCCGTGGCGGAGCTGGTGGACGACCCCGAGTCGCGGCGGAGGCTTCGGGAATCCTTCCAGGGGGTTCAGGACCTGGAGCGGCTGTCCGGCCGCATCGTCTCCCGGAGCGCCTCGCCCCGGGACCTCACGGCCATCAAGGACACACTGTTGGCGCTGGAGAAGGTGCGCGAGCAGCTCGCGGGGTGCGGCGGCGAGTTGCTGACCCGGCTTCGGTCGCGGCTGCAGGCCGTGCCGGAGGCGGTAGAGCTGGTGCAACGGGCGCTGGTGGACGCGCCTCCGGCCACCGCCCGCGCCGGGGGGTTCGTGCGCGCCGGTTTCGATGACGAGCTGGACGAGCTCTTGTCCATCCGAAGCAACGCCAAGGGGTGGATATCGGACCTCCAGCACCAGGAGCGGCAGCGCACCGGGATCAACTCGCTGAAGGTACGCTACAACAAGGTGTTCGGCTACTATATCGAGGTCACGCGGGCCAATCTGGCCAACGTACCGGACAACTACATCCGCAAGCAGACCCTGGCCAACGGCGAACGGTTCGTCACCCCCGAGCTGAAGGACTACGAGGCCCGGGTGCTGGGCTCGGACGAAGAGATACTGAAGCTGGAAGCGCGGATCTTCGCGGACCTGCTCGACCGTGTCGGCGCTCACTACCCGGCCATCAAGGAGTCGAGCCTGGCGCTGGCCAGACTCGACGCGCTGCTGGCGCTGGCGGAGACCGCCGAAACCCGGCGCTTCGTTCGCCCGCGGGTGGATTCCAGCCTGACCCTGGCCATGCGCGCGGCGCGTCATCCGGTGGTGGAGGCGGCGCTGGGGCGCGGCGGTTTCGTCCCCAACGATTGCGGGATGGATTCCGAGACCACCCAGATCATGCTCTTGACCGGGCCCAACATGGCGGGCAAATCCACCTACATGAGGCAGGTGGCGTTGGTGGTCATCCTTGCGCAGATGGGCAGTTTCGTGCCCGCGGACGCCGCCCACGTGGGCCTGGTGGACCGGCTGTTCACCCGCTTCGGCGCCACCGACGCACTGGCGGCGGGAGAGTCGACGTTCATGGTGGAGATGAAGGAGACCGCCCGGATCCTGCGTCTGGCCACGCCCCGGAGCCTGATCCTCCTCGACGAGGTGGGCCGCGGCACGAGCACCTTCGACGGCATCTCCATCGCGTGGTCCCTCGCCGAATTCCTGCACGAGTCGCCGCACCGGCCGCGAACGTTGTTCGCCACTCATTACCACGAGCTGACCAGTCTGGCGCGGACGCGGGAACGCGTGAAGAACTTCAACTTCGCGGTCAAGGAATGGCAGGGGGAGGTGATCTTTCTCCGGACCCTGAAGGAGGGTCCGGCCAGCCGCAGCTACGGCATCCAGGTGGCCGGCCTGGCCGGATTGCCGCGTCCGCTCATCGAGCGCGCCAGGGAGATCCTCAAGAATCTGGAGGGCGAAGAGCTGAACGCTTGGGGACAACCCCGCCTCGCCGGCGCCGGCGAGGCCTCGGCGGGAGTCCAACTGATGTTGTACGACTCGGGCCAGGACCGGTTGCGGGAGAAGCTCCAGGCCATCGACACCGACGGGCTCACGCCCCTGGAGGCGTTGAACGTCCTGGACGGGCTCGTGGCGGAGGCCAAGCGGGGAGGCTGATTGGCGCGTCTACTGGCGGTGTTGCTTGTGTTGTGCGCCGCCGCTGCGGCGGTCGAGGTCGGCGCCGTGGTGCCCAAGTCGCGGCTCACCGGCGTGCGGCACCTTTCCTCGTCCAACTACACGCGGGTGATTCTGGATTTGTCCGGCCCGGTCAAGTTCAACATCCAGACCCTGGCGGCGGTCCCCCGGAAGCGCTTGCCGCCACGTATCTACCTGGACCTCACCGGAGCCCGCCTTCGGACCCGGCGGCACCGCGTCAACGTCGGGGATTCACTGGTGCAAAGGGTCCGGCTGGGTCAGTACAAGACCGATGTGGTGCGGGTGGTGCTCGATCTCAAGCGGCCCGGCGGCCACGACGCGGTGCTGTTGTCGAACCCCCACCGCCTGTTGGTGGACGTGGAGCGCAGGAGCGGGTCGGCGGCGCGCCGGCAGTTGGCGGTTCGGAGGATCGTGCTGGACCCGGGTCATGGCGGCAGGGATCCGGGAGCCATCGGCGCGGGCGGTCTCAAGGAAAAGGACGTGGTGCTCCGGGTAGCCAGAAAGCTGGCTCCCAAGCTTCGTCAAAGGATGGGAGTGGACGTCGTGCTTACGAGGAACGCCGACGTCTTCATCCCCCTCAAGGGACGCACCGCCATGGCCAACGCGGAGCGCGCCGACCTGTTCCTTTCGCTTCACGCCAATGCCAGCCACAATCGCAGGGCCGGCGGCCTGGAGACCTACTACCTGGACAAGACCACGGACGAAGCTACCATGAAGCTGGCCGCGAGGGAGAACGGCACCGCGCGCAGGAACCTCACGGACTTGCAAATCATGCTGAGCGACCTCAAGTTGAACGTGTACCTGTCGGATTCCATCAGCCTGGCGAGCCACCTCCAGTCGTCGCTGGTGAAAAGGACCCGGCCGCACTATCCGCGCGCCAAGGACCTGGGGGTGAAGAAGGGGTTGTTCTACGTGCTGGTGGGAGCGCGCATGCCGTCGGCGCTGGCGGAGTTGTTCTTCGTCAGCAATCGGCGCGAGGCGCGGGCGCTGCGGCGCGCCGAGTTTCAGGGGGCCATCGTCGAGGGCCTGTACCGCGGCATCAGGAACTACGCCGACGCGCTGCGGAAGAGAGGAAATCGCCAGTGACGGCAACGGCGGGTGGAGGCGACGACATGAGTGGCTCGGCGCAACGGGCCGAGGAGAACGGCCGGTGGCGGGCGCTCGTGGGCGAGCACGTTGGGGGAGCGAATCCCGGAGAGGGCGTCCGAGCCTATCTCGACCAGGGGCGCGAGCGGCTGCTGGCGTCCCATCGCTCCGGGGTTTCGGGCATGGAGGTGGTGCGGGCGCACGGCGAGATGATCGACTGCCTCTTGCGGCGGCTCTTCGACTTGGCGGAGGAGGACGGCGCGCCTTCGTCGAAGGGACGTTGCGCGGTAGTGGCCCAGGGCGGGTACGGGCGCGCCGAGCTGAATCCCTACTCCGATATCGACATCCTTTTTCTGTACGGCTGGCGCGCCGCGTCTTACGTCGAGTTCGTTGCCCACAAAATTCTCTATCCCCTGTGGGACGCGGGGTTGACCGTGGGTCACGCGACCCGAACGGTGAGCGAGTGCGCCCGCCATGCGCGGCGCGACCAGGTGATCCAGACCGCCCTGGTGGACGCGCGCCATGTCTGCGGCGACGAAGGGCTGTATCGGGACCTGGAGCGGATGGTCTGGAGGCAGCTCAAAGGAGGCAACGGCGACCGCTTCGTCGGCACCAAGATCAACGAACGCGACAAGCGGCATCAGCGCCACGGAGAGTCGGTCTTCCTGCTGGAGCCCGACATCAAGGAAGGGCAGGGGGGCCTCCGTGACATCCACACGGCGATGTGGATCGTGCGAGCGAAATACGGGACCGTCGACCTCCAGGACCTGCCCCGGAAGGGTTTGCTGGAGCGGGGCGATGCCGACGCCCTGGAGCGGGGGCGGGACTTCCTCTGGCGCACGCGCAACGAGCTCCATTTCCAGGCGGGCCGGCATCAGGACCGGTTGACCTTCGAGTCCCAGGAGCAGGCGGCGCAGGGACTGGGTTTCGACCGGGAAGAACGGTTGAGCGAGGTCGAGACCTTCATGCGCGCGTACTACCTGCACGCGGAGGAGGTGAATCGGCTGTCGTCCCTCGTCATCCACCGCGCGGTGGATCACGATCCCGCGCAGCGGCGCGGGCCGCGGTCCGGGCGTCCACTGCGTCCCGGCGTGCGGATCACCGAGCGGACGCTTGCGGTATCGCATGGCAACGGTGTCCGCCGAAGCCCGGAGGAACTGCTCGATCTTTTCGTCGACCTGCAAAGGTACCGGTTGAGCCTGGGCCAGGATTCCCGGGAAATCGTCAGGGCCTGGGCGGGGGACATGGACGGGGAACTCTCGGCGTCGGCCGGGGCCAACCGCAGGTTCCTCGACATCCTGCGTGGCAACGAATGGATCTACGAAACGCTGCTGGAGATGCATCGCACCGGCGTGTTGGACGCCTTGATCCCGGAATTCGGCCGGGTCCGCTGCATGGCGTTGCACGACCTCTACCATATCTACACCGTGGACCAGCACCTGATGCGCGCGGTCAAGGAGTTCGAGCGGCTGCGGTCGGGGGAGTTCGAGGACTCGTTGCCGCGCCTGTCGCAGCTTGCCCGGGAGGTCGAGCGGCCGGAGATCCTGATCCTGGGCATCCTGTTCCACGACATCGGCAAGGGCCAGGGGGGCGGCCACTCGGAACTGGGACGCGCCATGGCCCTGCAGGTAGCCGGGCGCATGGGTCTCAACGTCGACGAGCAGGAGTTGCTGGCGTTTCTGGTGCTTCACCACCTGCTGCTCACCGGCACGGCCTTTCGCCGGGACATCCGGGACGAGAAGACGGTGCTGGACCTGGCCGACACCATGGCCACGGCGGCAAACCTCAAGGCCCTCTACGTGTTGACGTATTCGGACATGAAGGCGGTGGGGCCGGAGGTGTGGAACAACTGGAAGGGGTCGTTGCTGGAGGAGCTCTTCAATCATACCCACGATGTCCTGGAAGAGCGTGAGAAGGGAGAGTTTGCGAGGCCGGACGGAGACTTGAAGGTGCGGCGCATCCAGTCCCGGCTGATGGCTCAGCTCGGCGCAGACCATCCCGCCGACGAGGTGCGGCGGGAGTTTGTCGAAGCCATGCCCAAGCGCTACTTCCTCACCACCCCCGAGGAGGACATGCCCTTCCACTACCGGCTGTTGCGCCGCCTCGGCGACGAGCCGTTCCTGGCGGCGGTGTTCCATCATCCGGAGCACGGCCATAGCGAGGTCGCCATCTGCGCCCACGACCAGCCCGGCCTGTTCGCGTCCATTGCTGGCGTCTTCGCGGCCATGGAGCTCAACGTGCTGAGCGCGCGCATCAACACGCGCCGGGACGGGCTCATTCTCGACGTCTTCCGCATCTCGCATCAGGGCAGGGCCGAGGTGGTCATGGATTCCGGGAAATGGTCCCGCATGGAGCTCACCCTGGAAAGGGTCCTGCAGGGGAAAGCGGACGTCGCCGGGCTGGTGGCCCGGTCGCGGTCTTCGTGGTCGCGCAGGCGGCCGGTGAAGGTCCCCACCCATGTGCGCTGGGACAACGCCGCGTCGGATGATTTCACCATCATCGAGGTGTACACCCAGGACCGGCCGGGGGTTCTCTTCGCCATCACTTACCTGCTGTCGAAACTGGGCTTCGCCATTCATCTGGCCAAGATTTCCACCGACGTCGACCAGGTAGCCGACGTTTTCTACGTCGCCGACGAGGAAGGCCGGAAGGTCCTCGACGACAGCCGGCTGCAAGCCCTGAGCGACGCCCTCCACAAGGATCTGGTTCCCAAGGATGACGGACGAGCTGACGCGCCCGGTTGACCTCTTCATCGAGATGTTGGCCGTGGAACGGGGGTTGCAGGCCAACACCCTGGAGGCCTACAGCCGCGACCTCAACCGGCTGGCCGAGTTCCTCTCCGCCCGCGGCGTGCGTGCCTGGGGGGATGCGACCGCGTCGGACCTGCGGGCCTACATCGCCGATCTCAGGGGGCAGCGGCTCAGCGAGCGTTCGGTGGTGCGGCTGCTGGGAAGCATGCGCCGGTTCTATCGATTTCTTCTCAAGGAAGAGATGGTCGCGAGCGACCCGGTGCCCGAGTTCTCGTCCCGCGGCACCGCGGGACGGCTGCCCGAAACCCTCGGCGGCACGGACATGCGCATCCTGCTGGACCAGCCCGACGAGGCCAAGCCGCTGGGTGCGCGGGACCGTGCGATGCTGGAGCTGCTCTACGGCAGCGGGCTCCGGGTCTCGGAGCTGGTCTCCCTCAAGCTGCAGCAGGTCGATCTCGAGGGCAACTACCTGACCGTGCGCGGAAAGGGAGCGAAGGTCAGGCTGGTCCCCTTCGGCAGTTGGGCCCGGGACCGCCTCCAGCGGTACCTGCGGGAGGTGCGCCCGCGCTTCTTGACCCGCGGGTACAGCGACTACCTGTTCCTCACGCGTTCCGGCAAGCCGCTCACCCGCCAGGGGTTCTGGAAGCTGCTGCGCGGATATGCCCTGCGAGCCGGCCTGCAGCACCGCGTGACCCCCCACACGCTGCGCCATTCCTTCGCCACCCATCTGCTGGAGGGAGGCGCCGACCTGCGCGCGGTCCAGTCGATGCTCGGGCACTCGGACATATCCACCACCCAGATCTACACCCACGTGAGCCGGAGCCGCATCAAGAAGGTCCACCGGCAATTCCACCCGCGGGAAACCCCGGGCGGCAAGCACTGACGCGCCGGTACGGCACGCTGCCACCGTCGTTCCCGGCACTCCTCCCCGCCATTCCCGACGCTCTCCCCGTCATTCCGACGGAAGCCGGAATCCAGGCGGCAGGGGCGCCGAACACCGGACCCGTATTGTGTTTTCGCAGCCCGTCCCTTAAGAAAGTTCGATGGCCCAAGAGTTTCTGTGGCAGTTGTCGATCTGGGCATTCCCGGTGCTCGTGGCCATCGTCTTTCACGAAGTGGCCCACGGGTGGGTGGCCTATCGACTGGGCGACCCCACGGCCGCCATCATGGGCCGGTTGACGCTGAACCCGTTTTCACACATCGATATCGTCGGCACGGTGCTGCTTCCGGCCCTGCTCATCTGGGCCGGCGGGCCGGTGTTCGGTTATGCCAAGCCGGTACCCGTGGACTATGACAACCTCAAGGATCCCAGGCGTGACATGATCCGGGTGGCGCTGGCCGGGCCCGGCGCCAACATCATCCTGGCGCTCCTGAGCCTGCTGCTGGTGAAGCTCATCCTCATGAGCGGCGGCGTAGCGGCCGGTTCGGTGTCCTCCTACCTGTGGTACATGTGCCTCACCAGCGTCCGCATCAACGTGATGCTGGCGGTGTTCAACATCTTCCCGGTGCCGCCGCTGGACGGCGGCCGGGTGCTGGTGGGGCTGCTGCCCGAGCCCCAGGCCATGCAGGTGGCCCGCATCGAGCCCTTCGGCCTCATCATCGTCGTCGCGCTGCTGATGACCGGGGCGCTGACCTACACGCTGGTGCCGATCATGGACTTCGTGATCTGGTTTCTGGCCGTCCTCGTCGGAGTCGTGTAAGTTGTTGCCATGGATACCATCGTAAGCGGGGCGCGCCCCACCGGACTTCTTCACCTGGGCCATCTCCACGGAGCCCTGCGCAACTGGGCCGGTTTGCAGGACGACTACCGCTGCTTCTTTTTCGTCGCCGACTGGCACGCGCTGACCACGGACTACCAGTCTCCGGACGCGATTTCGGAAGGCACCCGGGCGATGGTGGCGGAGTGGCTCAGCGTCGGCCTCGATCCGGCAAGATGCACCATCTTCCGGCAGTCGGACATCAAGGAGCACGCCGAGCTCCATCTGCTGCTGTCCATGCTGACGCCGGTTTCCTGGCTGGAGCGGAACCCCACCTACAAGGAGCAGATGAACGAGCTCAAGGAGCGTGACCTGTCGACCTACGGTTTCCTCGGCTATCCGGTGCTGCAGGCGGCGGACATCATCATGTACAAGGCCCATCGGGTGCCCGTCGGAGTGGACCAGGCGCCCCACGTGGAGCTGACCCGGGAGATCGTCCGGCGCTTCAACTCCTTCTACGGTCCGGTGTTTCCGGAGCCGGAGGTGCTGCTCACCGAGACCCAGCGGCTGCCGGGCGTCGACGGACGAAAGATGAGCAAGAGCTACGGCAACTCCGTGCTGCTGTCGGATTCCCCGGAGACCATCGACCGCAAGCTGAGCCGCATGGTGACGGATACGGCGCGCGCGCGCCGGAGCGATCCAGGCGAGCCGGAGAAGTGCCCGGCCTTCAACCTGCACAAGATCTACTGCACCCCGGAAGAGATCCAGGAGGTCTCGGAGGGATGCCGCAGCGCCGGCATCGGCTGCCTGGACTGCAAGAAGGTGATGATCAAGCACGTTGTCGAGGACCTCGCGCCCTTTCGGGAGAAGAAGGCGTACTACGACAACCGGCCCGACGACATCCGTGACGTCATCGCCGAGGGCAACCGCGTCGCCGGCGAACAGGCCGCGGCCACCATGAGCGAGGTGCGGTCGGTGCTGACGCTGTAGCCCACCATGGCGGTGCATGTTCAACTGAGTATCTACGAAGGTCCGCTGGACCTGCTCCTCCATCTGATCAAGAAGAACGAGCTCAGCATCGCCGACATTCCCATCGCCACCATCACCGAGCAGTACCTGGAAACGCTGGAGTTGATGCAGGGTCTCAACCTGGACGTTTCCGGAGAGTACCTCGTCATGGCCGCGACCCTGGTCCACATCAAGTCGAAAACGCTGCTGCCTCCCGAGGAGGATGACGACGACGACGAGGAGGGCGGCGACACCCGCGAGGAGCTGATCCGCCGCCTGCTGGAGTACGAGCGCTTCAAGAACGCGGCCCGGGAGCTCGAGGAGCGGGAGATCCTCAACCGGGACGTGTTCGTCCGTCGGGGCCGGCCCGAGCGGATCACGGACGTAAGCTTCGAGCAACTCTCGGTGTTCGACCTGATGTCGGCGCTGCAGCGGGTGCTGGAAAAATTTCCCGGACCCTCCGTTCACACGGTGGTGCAGGAAACGGTGTCCGTGCGCGAGCGCATGACGTACATCCTCGACGAGTTGCACGGCGCCTCGTCGGTGCTGTTCCACGAGCTGTTCGATTCCGCGCGCTCCAGGATGGACGTCGTGGTGACCTTCCTGGCGCTGCTGGAGCTTATCCGGATTCGTGCGGTGCACGCTGTTCAGAAGGAACGGCTGGGGCCCATCGTCCTGGAGCCGATGCTGTCGCTGTCCGAGGCCAACGCGGCGATAACGGCGGATTCGTCGGAGGGTGATTATGGCGAGTGAGCGGCTCAAGGCGATCCTCGAAAGCCTCCTGCTGGCGGCGGACGGTCCGGTGTCCGCGGACCGCTTGAGGGACGCCGTCGGCGAGATTCCGCGCAAGGAGGTCACCGACGCCCTTGCCGAGTTGCAGCGCGAGTACGAGGAGGCGGGAAGGGGTCTTCGGCTGGCGGAGGTGGCCAACGGCTACCAGTTGAGGACCCCCAGCGAGCACGCGGAGTTCGTGCGCCGGCTCACCGCGGTGCGGCCCGCGCGCATGAGCCGGGCGACCCTGGAAACCCTGGCCATCATCGCCTACCGCCAGCCCGTGACCCGGGCCGAGATGGAGGAGATCCGCGGCGTCAACGTGGACGGGGTGGTATCCACGCTGCTGGAGCGGCGCATGATACGGATCGTGGCGCGCAAGGACGTGGCCGGCAAACCCTTCCTCTACGGCACCACCCGCGAGTTCCTCGAGGCGTTCAACCTGAAGGACCTGAAGGGCCTGCCGACCCTGCAGGAGATGGAAGAGCTGACCCAGGCCCTGCCGGATGTCGATGAGGCCGGCGGCCAGGAGGCGGATGAGGGTTCGGAGGCCGCTGGGGAGCCGGGTGACGCCGCCGACAGGCAGGAGAACACGGATTGACGCGGACCGACGATGGAACGGCTTCAACGGATCATCGCCCACGCGGGTCTCGCATCCCGGCGCCAGGCCGAGCAGTGGATTCTGGAAGGCCGCGTCACCGTCAACGGACGCCGGGTGCGGGAGCTCGGCACCCGCGCGGACGCGGCCCGGGACAGCATCCGCGTCAACGGCCGGGTGCTGCGGGCCGCCGCGTCCAGAGTCTATCTCGCGTTTCACAAGCCCGCCGGCGTCATCACCACGATGAGGGACGCCGAGGGCCGTCCCTCGGTGGCCGACTACCTGCGCGCCGGCGCTCACCCGCCCGGCGTCGTTCCAGCGGGACGCCTGGACTACGGCACCGCGGGCCTGTTGCTGCTCACCAATGACGGCGACCTGGCCTACCGCCTGACCCATCCCCGCTACGGCGTCCGCAAGACCTACGAGGTCAAGCTGAGCGGGATGCCTTCCGGACCCCAACTGGACCGTCTGCGCCGGGGGGTCCGGCTGGAAGACGGAGTCACCGCGCCGGCGGAAGTGCGGGTCCTGCGGCGGCTGAAGCAGAAGGTCTGGATCGAGATCGAGCTCGGCGAGGGTCGCTACCGGGAGATCCGCCGGATGGTGGAAGCCGTGGGGCATACCTTGGAGCGGTTGGTGAGAAGCCGCTTCGGCCCCATTGTCCTCGGACACCTGGGCCGGGGTGAGATCCGCCCGCTGACCGAGGCTGAGGTAGCGCGCCTCAAACGGGCGGTGGCGCTGTAGGGGCGGGTTTCAAACTCGCTCACCCACGTGTGTCCTACACCCAGGGAGGGGGCAAGTCAATCCCAACCGAGTTTCGGAGGAGGTCGAGGCCGTCATCCTATCCGTACAGATTGGGATTGCGGAACTCTCCCTCAGCGTGAGGGGGGACTTATAGACTATCGTAACCAGCAAGAAAGGGAGCCGTTAAGCTCCCTTCGTCTTCAGGTACTTCCAGTCTTTGCGTTTTTTCGGCGGGGCGTTCACGAGAGCCTTCATAATGTTCCCGGCACTGTCGGGAATCTTCTCAGGCATGGGTTTGGGTGGGCGGCCTATGGGCTTCTGGTCCTCCTTCGCGGATTTTGCCATTTTTGTGCCTCCATCTTCTTATTGATACAATTCCAACCACATGCCATGGGGTCGCTCCCTGAGCCCAAGCGAATAGGCGGTCTCTCCCTGTTGAGGGGCCGGCAGATCGCCATCTGCCGGCCCCTCTGCTCAGCAGGGAACTATGCTATGCAACAACGAACCCACCGCCCCTCTTCCTCAATCCAGCAATAGCCACATCCTGCGATCCAGACGGTAGGCGTTTTGCAGCCGATCTCTTTGAGTAGGGCTTCCACCGCCTTCGGGTTCATGTCGCTGATGCCGCTGATGCGGTTGAGCGTCTCGTTTAGATCCTCGCTGACACGCTCAATAGTCACCTCGTATTCCACGATGTTCTCCTTTCGGTTGGGGCCAACATTTCAGAGACCGCCAATACCAAATGGCCGCCCCTTCCTTCGTTCACTGATTCTTGGCTCCGAACGTCCTGCCGGCGGTCGCGTGGCGCAAGATCCCCCCTCCGTATGCCCTGGACCGGAACAACTCGATCCCGTTGGTGTGCTCCATGCCATCCACGCATTCGTCGAAGGATGATTGACCGCCGTGTGTTTCGCGAGCCCGTGGTGTGAACCGTGGTCGTCGATGAAGATCTCGGTGCCCTCTTCGATGTTGCCCTTGACGAAACCCTGCAGCGCGGTTTGGTCGGTTGTCACCACCTTGCCATTGACCGCGTGCTTGTGCAGCTTATTGGACCCGTGTTTGTTCCGTTCCTTGCCCCTACGTAGGTCTCATCCACCTCGACAGGGTAGGTCCTCGTTCCACGTTTCCCTGATCCGGTGTGCCAAGTGCCATGCCGTCTTTGGGGTGATCTTCAGATCCCGGGATAACTTCATGCTGGACACGCCCTTGGGGTTCGTGGACAACAGATAGGTGGTCCACACCCACACCTTTGCGCCCAGGTTGGAGTACTGCATGACGGTGCCGGTGCGTACCGAGAAGAACTTGCGACAAGGACGGCAACGGTACGGATTGGAAGGATGCTTGGCTCCTTCCTGCACGTTCTGGGAGTTGCAGCCTGGGCAACGTGGTCCATCTCCATCTGGCCACCGTACCTCGGCGATCCACTTTTCGGCGGCCTCATCGTCGGGAAACATTTCCGCCAGCTCCATGAGCGAGAGGGCAACGCGGTAGGCTTTTCCAGGTGCGTTTTGCGCCATGGCAGTTCCTAACTTTCGGAACTATCGTAACCATTTTTCGCTGGGTGTCAAGACAGTGGTTACTATCGCATACAAGTTCCCCGGAGGGACACACCTTGCAACCTGTCCGGTTTTCTGGCACCCGTTCATTTCGTTGGACAGATTCACTGTTCCGGTGTGCCTCGGTGGTGGTAGATTGGTCATGAAACGGAGATTTCCTATGGCGAGACAGAAAGACCCGCGCCAGTACCGAACCCCGCTGCCGCCCAAACTCTCCCGACCAGCAAACGGCGTTGTAAGCCAACTGAATGTCCACTCCGTGTAAGCAACGGTACGACCTTCTAGAGAAAACAACGTCCCTGCCGTCACGACCGTTGAGCACAGTGCGCGATTGCGACAGGATACGATCAATAGAACCGAGGTGTTCAATGAATAGGGAATTCGACCGCAATACAATCAGGCAATGGGCAACAGCTATTGTCTCCGAAGTCGAACCGGCGGACGGTTTCATCGTTAGAGATAACTTTGATGGTTTGGCTTCAGCGTGGTCTCAGGCTAAACCCAGAGACGAAGGGCGTTTTTTCGGCGGTGCAGAAGTCGCGCCTTTCGCCGCCCTCATCGTCCCGTTTCTGTTAGGCTTTGTCGGCGACGTGACCAAGGGAATCGTCACAGATCACGCCAAGAAGGCCGTCAGGAAATATTTGGACAAGCTTCTCGCACATACGATAGGCAGGGAAGAGGCAGATCGATTGGCGATGCAGATCAACACCGCAATCGATGACAGCCGTTTCTCAGACGCTGAGAAAAAAATGCTCAGAGATGGCTTTGACAAGCTTTTTCGCCGAGTTCTTTCTACAGCCTAATGCGGCGTCAACCGGCGAAGCACCCAGCAAAACTGCTCCAGAAGCTGGGGGTTCACGATGGACCGGTAATGATTGCCGTCACCGTCATTGCAGTATTCCAGTATATTTTCCTTCTCAAATTGTGGGAAGGATATCTGTTAAAGTGGAGCGACGTTGCGGTACATTCGAACGTCGTGACGGCGGGCATCGCAATAACTCTTCTCGGAGTGTTACTGATTCCCCTCACTTCCTTCCACCGTTGGCGGACTGCAACAGCCGCCACTCGCCAGTTAGAGCGGCCCGCTCGCGACCAAACATTTAATCAGATTCGCCATACTTTACACGAACAGGTCAACCGGTCGTCCCTAGCCGCTACACCTGATCTTTGGTATACACCAAAAAATATCAACGCACTAGAAGTTAGGCATGATCGTCCGGCCCATCACGGTGCCGTGGTTGTCGGGGTAGGCCAGCGGAAACGACAGAATGACGATCCTGAAGTATTTGCTGCCGAACTCGGACACGAAATCTCCCATCTTGAACTTGGGCAAACCAGCTCGGAAGTTCTCATTCGTCGCCTTGTGGGATTGCACTTCCGAGTAATCGGATGGTTAGTCTTGGTATTCATAGCAGCGCTTGGGTTCATTGATACACTAGGAATTCCCCAACAGATGCCATTCGGCGGATTTTTGCCAATCTTCGATCTCAACATCTATGTACGGCTGACCGCTCATTTTGCAGTTCTGGCGTTGTCCTCCTTTATTATTTTTCTTTACTCATACTATTTCGTTGTGCGGCGGGAACATCTACATGACTTGCGTGGCTCGCAGCTGGTCGGAAGTAATGTTCTCGCGGACCGTGTTTTTGAACCGATCGCAAACTCAGCAGCATCCTGGAGGGCGATTCGGGATTTTTTCGAACTCCACCCTAGCCCGGCGAGGAGAGCACACGTCGTCCGTAGTCGTGAGTTCATACTTCTTTCGCCCGTGTTGTTTCCACTGGTTCTGGTAAGTAGTCTACCGATCATGATTCTTCTTGCGACCGGCTGGGAGAACTATTTTGGTATTGCGAGACACTGGTGGAACTTGGGAGTGACTGTGGGTGCGGGTTTGCTACTTTATATGATTCTCAGTGCAGACCTCGCACGCCTAGGAATCGCCGTCGTGGTCTATCGGGGGCGATGGGTAACTGTCCTGACTTACTCCGCTTGCGCTGGCGTTGCGACGCAGTTGTCGCGGATTGTGATTGGCGGAATATACGGCTGGCGGGATGGTGTACCGGTCAACGAACTGTTAGTCAAAATTGGGTCTGGCATTGTGTTGGGGGGTGGTCGCTATGCGCTCATGATTGTAGCGGTGCTCCTAGGACTGGCTTGGCTGTCGGGTGTCCGGGTCGCAGCGCAAGGTGAAGGTGGTACTTTAACGGGATTAGCGATCGATCGTATGGCGTGTGCGATTATTGTAATTGGGGCCTTTAGCATACTTAGTCTGCAGTCTCTGCAATACATGATCGATGTCACTGTGGTCATCGGTGTGGTCGTGGTGTTTTATGTGTCGTGGTTTGTCGCCACCAATCGATGTACAATGTGTGGGAGGTGGCCGTGGGAGACTCTTGGTCTTGGGACGAAGTGCAAGTGTGGGCATGAACGACTAAGGGAGCTTCGGCGCTTCGTAGAGCTGTGAATGTGGTCCTAGTTTGTCGGAAAGGATCAGCCGACTTGAGGTGTCTTACTCGGGATGTTCGGTCATGTGTGAGCTGCTCTCGGAAAAATTTGAGAGGTCGCTAGGGTATCCTCGTAACATTTTGGCTTAATCCCGTTTCGGTACGGCTGGTAGCAAGTGACCGAAGGTTTCGAACGCGCCCTTCGACGGCACCAGCGTCGTCGTCGATCAATGTTCCTGCAACGGGGCAGACAGGGAAAGAACAACCATGGCAACCGAGGACCAACACCACCAAGAACATCATCATGGAGGCGGAGGCTACCGCTTCTGTCCCCGTTGCGCCGGTTCCCTGGCGAGGTGTGTGCTCAAGAGGAACGAGCCCGAGCGCCTGGTGTGCGAGCAGTGTTCGTTCATCTTCTACCAAGACCCCAAGGTGGTGGCCGGGACCATCTGCATGGTGGACGGCGGGGTCGTGTTGCTGCGGCGCGGCATCGAGCCGGCCATGGGGAAGTGGGTCTTCCCCGGCGGCTACGTGGACCGCGGCGAGAGCACTACCGAGGCGGCGGTGCGGGAGACACGGGAAGAGAGCCGCCTGGAGGTGGAAACGAGGTCGCTTCTGGGGGTCTATTCCTATCCTGGATCACCCAACGTGATCATCGTCTACGTGGCGGACGTGGTGGGAGGAGCCCTCGCGGCCGGCGACGAGAGCACCGAGGCGGCGGCCTTCCCGCTGTCGGGAATCCCCTGGGACGAACTCGCGTTTCCCAGCACGGTGCAAGCGTTGAGGGATTTCGAGCGCCTTTATGGCCAAGGGCAAGTGTGTTAGGAAACCCTATCGACGGATCGCATGGCGCGAACACGGGCGGGTTTGGAACCCGCCCGTACAATTCAGAAAGGAGATCGTTTGATGGCAATGCCAAGCGTGGGGGCAAAAGCCCCCGAGTTCAGCCTGCCGGTGTCCCGGGACGAAAAGGTGTCCCTGAGCGACTACGCGGGCAAGAAGAACGTCGTGCTGGCGTTCTATCCGCTGGATTTCACCGGCGGCTGAAGGCAGGAGCTGAGCAACTTCGAGGCTGACAAGGCCAGCTTCGAGGCCAAAGACGCTCAGGTTCTGAGCGTAAGCGTAGATTCGGTTTTCGCCCACGGCGCCTTCGCGGAGCAGATGGGCGGTATCAGCTTCCCGATGCTCTCCGACTTCTGGCCCCACGGGGAAGTCTGCGAGCAGTACGACTGCCTGCGTCCCGCGGGCTTTCCCAAGCGGGCGGTCTTCATCATCGACAAGCAGGGGACCGTGCGGTACTCCAAGCTCTACGAAGGCGGCATCCCGGAGAACCAGGAGCTGCTGGCGGAGCTGGACAAGCTCTAGGCTACGCTACGGTGGACTCCCGTAGGGGCGACCGGCCGGTCGCCCCTACCATCGCCACAGTTCGAATTCACGGGGCGTCGCGGCGCCCTACCCCAAAAGGCTGTCAGAAGGGCAGGGTGCGGACCGAGGCGGCGATCCTGGCGTCCCCGTGTCCGATGACGACGGCGCTGCCCGGCTCGATGTAGTCCCGGTGGACGTAGCCGAGGGCGATGGGACGGCCAAAGCGCGGCGAGGCCGTGGCGCTGGTGATGCGGCCGACGGGGCGTTCGTCGACCAGTACCGGGTCGTCCGGGGCCGGCACCCGGTCACCTTCGGCCATGAGCCCCACCAGTCTTCGGTTCACGTGACCCCGGGAGTGGATGCGCTCCACGGTTTCCTGCCCCAGATAGCATCCCTTGGTGAAGCTGACGGCGTCGTCGAGGCAGGTCTCCAGCAGGAGCGTGTCGGCGTCCATGTCCACTCCGTACCGGGGTATCCCGGCCTCGATTCTCAAAGTCTCCCTGGCTTCCGAGCCGATCCACCGTATGCCCCGGGCTTGCGGGAGTGCCGCCATCGCGGCGAGGCTGCCTCCGGGCGCCACCAGGTCGAAACCGGGCTCTCCCGTATGCGTGGCGCGGACGATCCGGATCCGGGCGCCGGCGCACTCGACTTCTCCATGCTCCAGGTTTTCCGCCGGCAGCGGACCCGCGTCCACAAGCCCGGCCAGCGCGGCTTCGGCCCCGGGTCCCTGGATGGAGATCATGGCCAGCCCGGCGGACAGGTCGGCAATCTCCACCTCGTCGGCAATCAGGTAGCGTTCCAGGTGCTCCACCACGCCCGTGGCGAGGGGCTCGCCCAGTTCCAGCAGGAACGCATCGGCAGCGCGGAGAACCCTGACGTCGGCTAGAATCTTGCCCTGGATGTTCAGGACCGCGGCGGGAATGCCCTTGCCGGGGGCGAGAGCCGCGACGTCGTTGGACAGCATTCCCTGGAGCCACTCGACGCTGTCCGGGCCCGTGACGGACAGAAGCGCCCGGTCGGCCAGGTCCAGCCAGCCCGCGGCGGAGCGGACCGCATCGTATTCCGCGACGGGGTCGCCGAAATGCGCCGGCAGGCTCCATCCGTCGCTTTGGACGAAGCGCGCGCGGTTCTCTTTGTGCAAGTCGGCGAGGGGCGATATCTTCATGGCGAGAAGTACAGTAACCGGGTTGGTGGTGCATGGCAATGGGCTGCGCCAGTGTCCTGTCCGGTTAATTCGCATGATAATATGCGGAGGACTTTTCGTCGTCGGCAAGGCGCGATGACATGTAGGGGCGACCGGCGGTCGCCCTCCGTGGGCGGGCACCACGCGAGGAAGAGCAACGCAGCCGACGGCGAAAAAGACCCGCAGATTATCATGCGAGTTAACCGGACAGGACACTAGAGCCCGCGAGACACGGGGGAGAGGGCATGGCCAAGACTTCGAGGGATCTGGATCTTCGCAAGCTCGAGATCTTCTACTGGGTGGCGGAGCTCCGCAGCTTTTCGCTCGCGGCGGAACATTTCTCCCTCCGGCAACCCACCGTGACCGCGCATGTCCAGACCCTGGAGCAGCAGTTGGGCTGCAAGCTCTTCAGGCGTTCCGGCGGTAGGTTCGACCTGACCTCCACCGGCTGGATGCTGTACGAGCAGGCGGGCGCGGTGCTGAAGCTCAAGAACCAGGCGCTTGCGGCGCTCGACCGCATCCAGAGCAAGGTGGAAGGGGAGTTGCGGCTGGGCGGCAGCAATGTCCCCGGGGAGTACATCCTGCCGGGGGTGCTGGGAAGCTTCGTGGCGCGCTTTCCCGATGTACGTCCGGTGCTTCGCATCGGCGATTCCGCCGCCATCGTCGCGGCGATCCTCGACGGTACGCTGGAACTGGGCTTCACCGGCTTCCGGACGCGCGACGAGCGGCTGCGGTATCGCAAGACGTGGCAGGACGAGATGATCGTGGCGGTGCCCGCGAACCACCGCTGGGCGGTCTTGAAGCAGGTGCCGCTCCAGGACCTCGGCAAGGAAGCGTTCATTTCCCGGGAAGGCGGTTCCGGGACCCTGCGGTCGTTCCTGCAGCTCGTGGCCCGGCGCGGCGAGGATCCCGAGGGGTTCCTCAAGGTGGGAATGGAGCTCGGCAGCACCGCGGCGGTCAAGGAGGCGCTCATGGAGGGGTTCGGGTTCTCGGTCCTTTCCCGCGCGGCCATCCGGCGGGAGGTCCAGCAGGGCCTGATCAAGGAGGTGCGCGTCAAGGGCCTGGACCTGGTCCGGCCCTTCTACCAGGTCACCCACCGCGAGCGCCCGCTGGCGCCGGTGTCGCGCGCGTTCGTGCAGTTCCTGAACCGCGCGCCCCGGACCCATCTATGGGAACCCGTGACCCATAGTTGATGTCTATTTGACATATAGGTTCTCTTGATATCCACTCAACCGAAACCAAAGTCCTGTCCGGCTCATTGACAGGACACTAAACTCCGGGAGGTATCGCGATGAGACGTAAGTTGGCGTGGCTGCTGGCCGCGGTGGTCTTGGTTGTCTGGACGGTATGCGGGATTGCCGCGGCGGACACGCTGCGGGTGTCGGCGATCCCCGACGAGGACCCGCAGGAGTTGCTGCGGAAGTACAAGCCCTTCACCGACTACATCGAGCGGGAGGTGGGAGTGAAGGTCAAGTTCGTGCCGGTGGTGGACTACGCCGCCACCGTGGAGGGGTTGGCCGCGGACCGGCTCGACATCGTCTGGTACGGCGGCTTCACTTCGGTGCAGGCCACGCAGCGGGCCAAGGGGGCCACGCGGCTGGCCATGCGCGAGGAAGACGCCAGCTTCAAGAGCGTCTTCGTGGCGCGTACGGACTCCGGGATCAAGGAACTGGCGGACCTCAAGGGCAAGACCTTCGCCTTCGGCAGCGTGAGCTCCACCTCGGGACACCTGATGCCGCGCCACTTCCTCAAGGCGGCCGGGGTCGATCCCGAACGGGACTTCAAGAAGTTCGGTTTCAGCGGCGCCCACGACGCCACCGCCGCCTGGGTGGCGGCCGGACGGGTCGATGCCGGAGCGCTGAACTTCCTGGTGTGGAAGAAGCTCGTCGACAAGAAGAGCATCGACACCGGCAAGACCAACGTATTCTGGACCACGCCGCCGTACGTCGACTACGTGTGGGTGGCCCGGGGCGGCGTGTCGCCGGAGGTCCGGGAGAAGTTCAAGCAGGCGCTGCTCAAGCTCGACTACTCGAAACCCGAGGACAAGAAGATCATGGATCTCCAGCGCACCAAGAAGTTCATTCCGGCCAAGGATTCGGATTGGGACGGCATCCGGAAGGCGGCCATCGCCGCGGGCATGCTCAAGGTCAATTGAAGCCCACGCAACAATACCACCTGGAGGGCGTCCGAAAGGTGTTCGGGCGCCGGCAGGTGGCGCTGGAAGGGTTCGACCTGGAGGTGGCCCGGGGCGAGCGGGTGGCCCTCATCGGACCCAGCGGCGCCGGCAAGACCACGCTCTTCCGCATGCTCAACTGCACCATTCCGCCCACCTCCGGGCACCTCCGCATCGGCGGACAGGAGGTGGCGGAACTGTACGGCAGGAGTCTGCGGGAGATGCGCCGCCGCATCGGCACCATCTACCAGCAGCACAACCTGGTGCCGCGCCTGCGGGTGGTCCACAACGTGCTCTCCGGCAGGCTGGGGAGCTGGTCGCTGCTGGGCTCGCTGGCGTCGCTGGCGCGGCCCTCGCGACTGGAAAGCGCCCACCGGGCGCTGGCCGACGTCGGCATCGGCGAGAAGCTCTTCAGCCGCACCGACGAGCTGTCGGGCGGGCAGCAGCAGCGGGTCGCCATCGCCCGCGTGCTGATGCAGGACCCCGACGTCATCCTGGCTGACGAGCCGGTGTCGTCGGTGGATCCGTCCCTGGCCGAGACCATCATCAAGCTGCTCATCGCCATCAGCGACGGCACCCGCAAGACGTTGCTGGTGAACCTCCACAGCACCGACCTCGCGCTGTCGCACTTCCCCCGGGTCATCGGCATGAAGTCGGGGGTGAAGCTGTTCGACACCGCCACGTCCAGCGTGACGCCGGAACTTCTTGAAGAGCTCTACTCGGGCCACGTTCCGGAGAACGGCGCCGGCCAGCCCTCCCGAGAGCCGCAGCATCGGCGCATCGCCGTCTAGCCCGCGGTCCATGATCCAGATCCCCAGGACGCTGGGCTCGCGGTCGATCTTTCCCTACGTATTCGGCGGACTGTTTCTCTTGGTGCTGGCGGACAGTTGGCGCCGCGCCGAGATGAACCCGGGGATCTTCTTCGAGGCGGAGGGCAGGGAGCACCTGTGGCGGTTCGTCACCGGCATGTACCCGCCGGAGCTGTCCTGGGACTTCCTGGAGCTCATGGTCCGGCCCACCCTCGAGACCATCCAGATCTCGGTGATGGGGACCCTCATCGCGGTCCTCATCGGGTTTCCGCTGGGGCTGCTGGCCACCAGCACCTTCAGTTTCCAGGGCATCCTCCACGAGTCCGAGTACCGGGGCTTCGGCGCGAGGCACGCTCTCAAGGTCTGTCTCTATGGCCTTGCCCGGGGCCTCCTGAGCCTCTTCCGCTGCATTCCCGAGTTCGTGTGGGCGTTCATGTTCGTGCGCGCGGTGGGCCTGGGGCCGTTTCCCGGCGTGCTGGCCATCGGGGTCGCCTACGGCGGCATGCTGGGCAAGGTCTATTCCGAGATCTTCGAGTCGGTGAACGAGCGGCCCCTGGAGGCCATCCAGTCCACCGGCGCCGGGCGGCTGCAGATATTCTTCTACGGCTGGTTTCCCCAGGTGCTGCCCAACATCACCTCTTACACGCTCTACCGCTGGGAATGCGCGGTGCGGACCTCGGCGATCCTGGGTCTGGTAGGGGCCGGCGGCATCGGCCAGCAGATCGAGATCTCCATCCGCATGTTCAACTTCCACGAGGTGACGACGCTGCTGATCATCCTGTTCTCGCTGGTGGCGGGGGCCGACTACGTCAGCGCCAAGGTGCGCTCGCTGCTATGAACCACACCGCCGCCAACGCCGACGACCTCGCCGCCCTCAAGGCGGGCTCCCGCGACCGCTCCCGGTCGTCCACCTACGCGCTGCTGGCGCTTCTCGGCGCGCTGTTTGTCTGGAGCTACCAGGGATCGGAGATCGATCTCGGCATGCTCTTCAGCGCCGAAGGCGGCGGCGCCATCGCCGAGTACGTGGAGCGGCTGTTCCCTCCGGACCTCTCGGGAAAGGTGGTAGCGGACGCCGTGGAGGGCGCCTGGGAGACCCTGGCCATTTCATTGATCGGCACGCTCCTGTCCGTGGTCATCGCGCTGTCCCTGGCGTTCTTCGGCTCGCGCAACCTCGTCTACGCGGGGCTCCTCTACGAGATGGAACCCCGGCGCCACCGGGTCCTCCTGCGCCGCATTCCGTACCTGGCGGCCAAGGCAATCCTGAATTTTCTGCGCACCATCCCGGAGATGCTGTGGGCGCTGGTGTTCGTCTTCCTGGTGGGCCTGGGCCCCTTTCCCGGCGTGCTGGCCCTCGGGGTCCACACCGGCGGCGTGCTGGGGAAGCTCTTCGCCGAGGTGCTGGAAGACGTGGACCTGCAGCCCGTGGAGTCCCTCCAGTCCACCGGCGCGGGCAAGATCCAGATCCTGTTCTACGCCATCCTGCCGCAGGTCCTGCCGCAGTTCGTTTCCTATACGCTGTACCGCTGGGAGGTGAACATCCGCGTCGCCGCGGTCCTGGGCTTCGTGGGCGCGGGCGGTTTGGGACAGCGCATCCACATCGCCCTGAGCTTGTTCCTCGAACAACAGCTCCTGACGCTGCTGATGGCCCTCTACATCCTCGTGACCGCGGTGGACTACCTGAGCGCGTACCTGCGGCGGCGGGTGGTGTGAGCGGGTGTGTAACTTGGGGGCGCCGTGCTAAACGCCGGCGAAATCCGCCGATCGGGTCAGGGCCGGATCACGACCTTCAGCGCCTTCTTCGCCATCATCGACCGCAGCGCCTCCTCGAGGCCGTCCAGCGGCGCCTCCGCGGACAACAGCGGTCGCGGGTCGACTATCCCGCGGCTCAGCATGTCCAGGGCCCGCGAGACCGTGCTCGGGCGATGGTGGTAGGTGCCTTTGATGGCGAGCTCGTTGTAGTGGACGAGGGTCGCGTCCAGCGGGATCCGCGTCCCCGGCGGACAGCCGCCGAAAAAGTTGACCACGCCGCCGGGACGGACGCAGCCGAGGGCGTCCTCCCAGACCGCGGGCACGCCGGTGGCGTCAACGCCGCAGTCGAAGCCGTCGCCGTCCGTGGAAAACGTCCGAAGCCGCTCCGCCTCTTCGCCGTCCCGGGCCACCTGCACCGCGTCCGAGGCGCCGAGGGTTCGAGCGACCTCAAGCCGCCCCGCGTTGGGATCGGCCACCACCACCCGGTGGCCTCCGACCGCGAGCACGGACGTCAGCAACAAACCCATAGGGCCGCCGCCGTAGACGAGCACCTCGGAGCCGTCACGCAGGTCGCAGACGTCGACGCCGTGGACGACGCAAGCCAGCGGCTCCAACAACGTAGCCACCTCGTAGGCGAGACCGGCGTCGAGCCGGTACGTGCTGGCCTCCACGAAACACCGGGGAATCAGGATATACTCTGCGAACGCACCGTTGATGTACCGCAGGTCCTTGCACAGGTTCTCGCGCCCCGCGTTGCAGTACGCGCACCGGCCGCACCGCGCCGAGTTGACCACCGCCACGCGATCGCCTGGCCGGTATCCGTCCACGCCACGACCCAATTCCGCCACTTCACCCGCAAGCTCGTGCCCGAACGCCGTCGGCACCCTCAGCATCCGAGGATGCCCGCCCCGCCGGAACACCTTCACGTCCGTCCCACAGGTCGTAGCCGCCCGAATCCGGACCAGGATCTCCCCCTCGCCGGGCTCGGGAACAGCTTCTTCCCGCAACTCGATATGCTCGGGGCCGAGCAGATATATGACCCGATGGTTCATGACGATGAAGGACGCGCGGCAAGCCGCCTTCCCCTCGGCCTAACACCGATAAGAGGGGAGAGGCAAACGGCCGTCAACAAAGGCGGCGGAGCACCCCGGCCGCGAAACGGCGTGTTTCCAAGAGCCCTTGGGCGTGCTAGGTTGAAGATCCAACCGCGTGCGGAGAGGTGGCCGAGTCCGGTTGAAGGCGCCTGACTCGAAATCAGGTTTACCTACGGGTAACGGGGGTTCGAATCCCTCCCTCTCCGCCACCCCAAATTTCACAACTAACTGTTTTTGTTGAGTAATGTGGTTTGGAGGGAAGGGGATTATCACTTCCGTGGTGACAGGAATACATCGTGCAGAGCTATCTCTTGGTGGCTGACGTCCTTGGCTTCACCAATATAGTAAAGAATCTGACTCATGACGATCTCTCCAGGCGTATCGGAGACTGGGTGGTATAGTTGAGAAGACCAGCCGCGACGCCGGTATCAAAGACGTCCAGCTAATTTCGGACACGGTATTCGCCCAGGAAAGCGATGTCCAAAGCGGACCCGAACGCCTTTTTCAATTCTCCAAGTTGTTGCTGGAACGCGGTATGGAGAAGTCTTTTCCGGTCCGAGGCGCTATTACGCATGGTGAGGTGTCTTGGCAGGACAAATTGATCTATGGCGGTGCTGTCATTGAAGCACATGCCCTTGAGCGATCGCTTGAGTGGATCGGTATCGCTTGTGGATCGCTCCCGGCGGTACCGTGGTCTTGGGATGTGACCTGTTGCTACCCGGTCCCCAAAAAGCCCGGCAAGTACGTCCAACTTTCACCGGCGATCATATGGGATATCCCTCAGGCAAGTGACTTCCTGAAACACTTCTTATCGGGCGGATTACTTTCCGGTGGCGAGATCATCACATGGGAGAAGATTTCCAAGTTCAAGAACGCGCTGATTTTCTCAAGGTACGTAGATCATGCCAAGCAGGCCAAGTTGACCCCAGACCGCTTCCATTCCCAAGTTCCATCCCACATCTCTCTGGAACAATGACAGCCAGCCGTCAACTCGACCACCACGGCCCGGAGGGCCGTGTCTAGGTCGGCTTCGCGTGGCGGATGCACGTCGCGCAGTACTGCTGGTACCGGGTGGGATGGCTCGCGAACGTATTCCTTGAGGAGTTGCTTCCCCGGGTCGCGCAAGGTCGGCGCTCTGGACTGCCGCGATGCGTATTCCACCCACCGTTGACAGGCCGACGGCAGAGGGCTAATAGGCGCTCGATTTGCGAGCCCTTTAGGGGTAATCAGCAAGTGATCATACAACCTGCAACGGAGAACCACATGGATGCATGGAGTTGACCAATGCGAACTTCGAATGATGAGTGGGATGTCTTCATTAGCCACGCCAGCGAAGATAAGGACGATTTCGTGAGGCGTCTAGCCGAGGGCCTTACAGCCCGCGGTCTGCGAGTGTGGTACGACGAATTTTCGTTAAAGGTCGGCGACCGTCTGCGCGAGTCTATCGATCATGGCTTGGGGAAATCGAGGTTCGGCATCGTCGTCCTCAGCCCGAATTTTTTCAGCAAGCAATGGCCGCAGAGCGAATTGAACGGCTTAGTCACCCGCGAGGGCACCGGCCTCAATGTCATTCTGCCCGTTTGGCACAACGTCACGCGCGAGCAAGTCGAGGAGTTTTCGCCAATCCTGGCGGACCGTGTCGCTGTTATCTCAGACCAAGGCCTCTCCCGGGTCATCGAGGCTCTGACACAGGTGATAGGTATGCCCACCACGGAATCAAAACTACCTCGGTCGGGGCCGGAGCCCCGCGCAGAACCACCGCCGCCATCGTCAGCAGGCTCGCGTTCTCGTATGGTTATCCGTGCATGGTGGAAGAAAGGTGTTTTCGGGGTTGGATTGATAGCGGCTTTGACGACCGCATTGGTGAATCTTCAAGTCATAAAAGGTTGGTTCATCGGCGTTGACAGAACGAGCGCGGTTCAGCTCGCCCCAGATCCCAATAAGTACGCGGATGGGCACTCGCCCCCTGAGGGCTTGCCACCCAGCTCCAAAATGAAGTCCCTGGACAAGGAAGAGCCTGCTCTCCAAATGGGACTTCCGGCCGCCGCAGACACGGGGACAGCTGCTCCGGCTGGCGCGGCATCGAGAGATTCTCCGCAACCTGCCGCTGACACCGGCGGCCCCTCCGGAGACCTAGCCGAGCTTGCTTCTCAAATCCGTAAGGAAGTCGAAAGTTTGGCCAAGCCGGGGGAAAAGTGGACCGTCAGCGAGGGGCCGAGGATATCAATAACATTGTACAACCCGCGGAATCCAACTTCTGGCCGTGGCCAACAAATCAATGCATCAAACCTTGATGATTTGGAATCTGTCATGGAGTCCCTCAGGATGTCCTGGGCAAACCGGCACCGTGAAGATGATGAGTACAAAAGAAATCTGCTTAAGAGATGAGCGGCTTGGAAGTGCAGGCGGCTGCTGCAGGTGCGCCTACCGGAAGCGGCTCGAAGGCGATTTCCTCTGCCAACGGTGCCGCGAAGACCGCGACATCGAGCGCGCCCGGAAACGCCAGGACGTGATCGCCGTCGCCGCCATCGACGCGTTAGCCGCGCAGCCCGACCGGGTCCACAACGCGAGCAACCTCGACTGCGGCGTCTCCGGTCGTCGCGTCTCGGCCGCGGTTTCCCCTCACGTGCCCAGATAGACCGAGGTGATTTGTAGCCTCGAATGCCCGAGTTCGTGCGAGATCGCGAGCCTCGCCTTCCAGTCGATCCGCTTCTTGGCACCCTTCAGCGTCCGCTGCGGTGGGCCGCCCGCGGCCGGTGCCCTCCATCCCGGCCAGCTCTCCCGAAGGCTGCGCGTGCTGACTCATCCGGCCCTGCTCGTGGTGGACGAGATCGGTTACCTGCCCGTCACTCAAGGCAACTGTCAATGGCAAGCGAAAATGTGATTTACAATTGCCCGCTACAGTCAGGACCACCTCAGGGGGTTCAACTGTGATAAACTAGAGCGGATTGGAGGCGCTGAGTCATGAGGGACCAACTTGGCCCCTTTCATCTTGGAGATGCTTCAAGCGTTAGGGATGGCCGGAAAGACCTCAGCTTGGGGATTCTCGCATGAGTCGATCGGTTACCATTCGTGATTTCGACCTTGGTCTCGCCAAAGAGTTCGCAAGACGACTGACCGCTGCGGTGGACGAGACGACTGTACGGGTCACCGTGTATGGCTCACGAGCCCGAGGGGATGCGGACGAGGAATCCGATCTGGACCTTTTTGTCGCCGTTGACCGAGACGACGCCGAGAAAGACATCGAGAGGGTTGCCTTTGGCATTGCCTGTGAACTGACACTTGAGTCCGGCATTCTCGTTTCGGTCTTGGTCGCGGACGCCGCATTTCTTCGCCGACACGAGGGGTTTGCCTTCCTGGAAGCAATTGAGGAAGAGGGAATTCCACTGTGAGTGAGGCGGAACTGGTTTCTCTTATGGACCGGGCGCGTCGGAGTCTGCGTAGTGCCCGCAACATACTCAATGATGGCGACCATGATTTCGCGGTGTCAAGGGCATATTTCGCGATGTTCTATGCGGCGAGCGCGACGCTGCGATCTCAGGGAGTCAGGCGTTCCAAGCACTCTGGAGTCGTTGCCGCGTTCGGTCAACATATGGTCAAGACGGGGAGGTTTGCGGTAGAGCAACATGTCGCGTTACAGGCCGCGTTCAGTTCTCGCGGTGCGGGTGACTATGGAGGAGTATTCCCCGATCGCGAGGAAGCCGAAAGCCGCCTCCGAGAGGCTGAGAAGTTTGTAGAGGCGGTAGCCGATTTCCTCACTGCAGAGGGCATGAACTTCCGAACCTAGAAATGGGTCCAGGAAGGGGTGTTCGCCCATGATTGAATCGCTCGGCATCGGCCACCTCTTCGAGCTTTCCCGGACGGAAGCGATCACGGGGTTCTTCACCCCGTTGGTGGTCTTCGTCGTGTTCTTCCTGGCGCAGCCCATTCTGCCGGCAAGGCGGGTGCCCGGCTACGTCGTCAATCCGGACACGGGGGAACCGCGCAACTATCGCCTGAACGGCCTCCTGGTGTTCGCCATCGCGCTGGTCGTGTGGGCCTTCGAGCTCACCGGGATGCCGCGTGACTGGTTCTACCGGTCCTCGATCTATGCGGTGGCGGGCGGAACGGTTTTCGCGACCGTCGTTACCATTATTGCGGTGTTCAGTCAGCCGCAGAGCAAGGTCACGAATCCGATCCTGGCGCTGTGGTTCGGGCGGGCGTTGGAGCTGCAGTTCTTCAAGGACCGCTTCGACGTGAAGATGTACCTCTATGCGGTGGGCGGGACGATGCTGGCGCTTAACGCCCTGTCCGGGGCGGCGTACCACTACGAGCTCTTTGGCGAGGACTCCAATCCGGGCGTTTTCCTGTTTGCGGCGTTCTTCACGTTCTACATACTGGACTACTTCATCTTCGAGCGCGTGCAGCTTTACACCTACGACCTGATCCACGAGAATCTCGGCTTCAAGCTGTTCTGGGGTTGCTTCGTGGTCTACGGGTGGCTGTTCATCCTGCCGTTGTGGGGCATGGCCGCCTACCCGGATCCCGGATACTCGCCGGCATGGACGTATGTCTGGCTCATCGGGACGGCCGCGCTGTTCCTGTTCGGGTGGGGCATCTCGCGCGGCGCCAATCTTCAGAAATACACCTTCAAGCGATGGCCCGAGCGCACGTTTCTGGGGTTCATGGAGCCCGAGTACATCGAGGCCGGCGACCGCAAGATCCTGTGCAGCGGGCTGTGGGGTGTGGCCCGCCACTTCAACTACATGGGGGAGGGACTCCTTGCCCTGGCCGTCGCCCTGGTGTTCGGCTACTTCACCAATCCCTGGGCCTGGACCTACTTCGTCTTCATCGTTTCGCTGTTCACCTACCGTCAACTCGATGACGACAGGCACTGTGCGGAGAAATACGGAGCCGACAAGTGGGCGGAGTACCAGGCGCGGGTGAGGTACCGGATCTTCCCCGGCGTCTATTGAGACGGCTCCCGGATTGCTGGTTGTAGACCGGGAAATCTGGTAAACACAGGTTCCCGCCGATGCGACGGTGACGGTCGGCGGGATGTTGATTGCTGGCAGTCGGGTCCCGTGCAAGTGGGTCCCGCAAACCCCGTCAGGTCCGGAAGGAAGCAGCGGTAGCGGACCGCCCCTGTGCCACGGGGAAGCCTGGCTGTCGGCAATGAGCATCCCGCCTCGCAAGCGGCTTTCGTCATGTCATATCTCGTTCTGGCCCGTAAGTGGCGGCCGCAGGGTTTCGCGGACATGGTGGGGCAGCAGCACATCGCCCGCGTCCTCACCAACGCCATCCAGGGCGGCCGCATCGCCCACTGCTACCTGTTCACCGGGGTCCGCGGCGTGGGCAAGACCAGCGCCGCCCGCATCCTGGCCAAGGCCCTCAATTGCGAGGACGGACCCACGCCGACCCCCTGCAACGAGTGCGCGCGCTGCAACGAGATCAACGAGGCCCGCTCCATCGACGTCTACGAGATCGACGGCGCCTCGAACCGCGGCATCGACGAGGTCCGGCAGATCATCGAGAACGTCCGCTATCAGCCCGCGGCGGCACGTTTCAAGGTGTACATTATCGACGAGGTGCACCAGGTCACCAGGGACGCCTTCAACGCGCTGCTCAAGACCCTGGAAGAGCCGCCGCCGTTCGCCAAGTTCATCCTGGCCACCACCGAGGTCCACCGCTTGCCCGAAACCATCCAGTCGCGCTGCCAGCGTTTCGATTTCCGCCGCATCGGGGTCCAGGACATCCACGGGCGGTTGCGCCGGATCGCGGAGGTGGAGGGGCTGAACATCACAGACGGCGCGCTGACGCTCATCAGCCGCGCCGCCCAGGGCAGCATGCGCGACGCCCAGTCGCTGCTGGAGCAGGTGCTTTCCTTCGCCGGGTCGGCGGAAGAGGGCGGGGCGGTGGACGAGGCGTTGTTGCGGGACATCCTGGGCGTTGCCGAGCGGCGGGTGCTCTACGAGATCTCCGCGGCTGTCCTGACGGGGGATGCCGCGGCGTGTCTCCGGCTGGTGGCCGAGGTGGCCACCGACGGCGTGGATCTGGCGGCGCTTTCCCGGGAGCTGGTGGAGCATTTCCGGAACCTCCTGGTGGTCCGGCTGATGGAGGGGACGGCGGGTCCCGGAGCCGTTGTAGGAGACGACGCGGGGCCCGGGCGGCTCATGGACCTGACCGGCGAAGAGATCGCCCTGTTGCGTGATCAGGTGGGTTCAATGGACGCCGAGGCCCTCATGGGCTGCTACCGGTTCATGGTTCAGGGCGACGAGGCGGTGGCGCGGTCCCCCTATCCGAGGTTCGATCTGGAGGCTTCGCTGGTCCGCGTCGCCACCCTGCCGCGCACGGTAAACATCGCCGGCGCCATCGAGGAGTTGCAGCGGCTCGAACGGAAACTGGAAGGAGCCGCTCCGGCGCCCGAGGCGAGAGCGCCCGAGAACGCGGAGGCGCGGCAGGCGGCACCGCAGAGGGCGGCGGCGATGCCGGACACGGAGCGGGTGGCGGACCCGGAGCCGGTCCGTGAACCCCCGCCGGACCGCGAAGCGGCATCCGAGCCTGCCGCACCCGAGCCTGCGCCCCCGGAGCCGCTCCTTCCCGTCACGCACGTCGAGACGGAGCCCGAGACTCCGGAACCGGATCAGGCCGGATGGAACCGGTTCCTGGCCTTCCTCAACGGCGAAGAACGGCTTATGGCCACCTATCTGCAAGAGGGCAGGCTCGCGGAAATCTCCGGCGCCGGCGTCAGGATCGAGCTCCAGGGCCTATACCGAAGCCACGTGGAAAAACGAGAAAATCTTAGTGCTTTGGAGGATTATCTCAAGCAGTTCTTCAAGCGGAAGATGACCGTGACGGTGGCGGCTTCAGGCGGGAAGGACAAAGCCGATGTCCCGGGTAGCGGGGGCGAGGAGAACGCCGGGGACATCATCGACGAAACGTTGAGGATTTTCGGGGGCACGGTGAAGTAGCCTGCCCGCTGAAGGGAGTGTCACATGAGTGAGGGTTTGGGCGGCATGGGCGGCCTGATGAAGCAGGCCCAGGAGATGCAGGCGAAGCTCGCCAAGATCCAAGAAGAGCTGGCGAAGAAGACGGTGGAAGCCACTTCGGGGGGCGGCATGGTGCGTGTCACCGTCAACGGCCAGTTCACGCTCGCTTCCATCAAGGTGGACCCCGCCGTCGTCGATCCGGATGACGTGGAGATGCTGGAGGACCTCGTGCGCGCGGCCGTCAACGAGGGGCTTCGGCGCGCCCGTGAGATGGCCTCGGAGGAGATGAGCAAGCTGACGGGAGGATTCAAGATCCCCGGGCTGATGCCATGACCGGATATCCGGCACCGCTGGCGCGGGTCATCGAGCAGCTCTCCAAACTGCCCGGTATCGGCGAGAAGACCGCCGGACGCCTCGCCTTCCATCTGCTCAAAGAGGGCAAGGATTCGGTGCTGGCACTGGCCGGAAGCATGGATCGACTCAAGCGCGAGATGGGACTCTGCCCCCGGTGTTTCGGCCTGAGCGAGATTCCCCCGGGAACGGAAGAGGTAGCCCCGTGCAAGGTTTGCCGCGATCCCGGCCGGGACACGGCCACCGTCTGCGTGGTGGAGGAGCCGTCGGACTTGATGGCGGTGGAGCGCTCCGGCGAGTACAAGGGCCTCTACCACGTGCTCCACGGCGCCATCTCGCCACTCAACGGGATCGGCCCCGAGGCGCTGAAGATCAAGGAGCTGCTGGCCCGGATCCGTGCCAACCCCCCGGCCGAAATCATCGTCGCCACCAACGCCACCCGGGCGGGGGACGCAACCGCCCTTTACGTGGCCAAGATGGTCAAGCCCCTAGGCATCCGCATCACCCGCATCGCCCGCGGCCTGCCCATGGGCGGTGAGATCGAGTACACCGACGCCGGCACCCTCGGCGAAGCCCTGGACGGACGGCGGGAATTGTAGCTGCCGTGCAACGTGCTTGGTTTCTCTTGTGTTGTTTTTGAAACAGCGTTAAAGTTCCTGCCTGCTGGGCCGATGAAGAATAGCATGGGACAGGATCGAGCGGAGCCGACGGGGAGCGCGGAGACGAGCCGGCGGCGAACGGGGCCGGATACTCTCGCCGTCATCGTCGCCGTGGTTACCGTCGGCGTGGCCATCGGCGCTCTGACGATGACCGGGTTCAAGCACGTTCGTGACGACATGCACCGGCATTTTAGTGACATTGACCGGCGTTTCAGCGACATCGACCGGCGTTTCAGCGAAACTCGCGAGGACATCCGGGAGCTACGGCGCGATGTCAATACGCTGCGAGAGGCCGTCGGCGCTCTGAACGAGCGCACGGGCGGTACCGACACCACCCCTCGGCCGAGCTAGTGTCGTGTCCCGTATATTCCGAATTAACCGGACGCGACACTAGCACCAGGGCATCGGGTTCTCGATCAGGTTGTAGACCCGGCCGGTTCGCGGATAGAGTTGGCCCGCGGGGTTACCAGCGCAGCGAGGCGTTGAGCATGACGGCGTGGACGGGTTTTTCCCCGCTCCAGCGACGGCTGCCCTCGAGGCTCAGGGTCTTGCGCTTGCCGAGCCCGAGGCGGAGGCCCACGCGGACGCTCTTGGCGCCCTTCTCGTGGAGGGTGAGGCCGCCGTAGGGGGTCAAGAGGGCGCCCATCGTCTCCAGTCCGTAGCCGGCTTCCGCGTCCAGGCGCGCGCCGGGCCGGGAGCCGTCGCCGTGGGCGAGTGCCGCGGCCGCGTGCCGGGACCACAGGTGCTTGGCGCCCCTGGAAAAGGCTCCGCGTGCCGAGCCCAGGCGCATGGAGAGTCCCCGGCCTCGTTGGCCGGGGTCGATGGCCACCGAACCGCTGACGCCCCATTCCTTGTAGGCGTTCTGGCCGTGGGCGACGAGGCCGCGCGCGCGGACCTCCACCGCGAAGCGGGAGTTCGTGTAACGAATCGCGCCGCCTGATTCCGCCCCCAGACCGGTCTCGGCGTCACCCCCGTCGTAGCGCAGTCCCAACTCCACCGAGGGCGTGAGGGAGCCACTGCCGAGGCTGATCTCGCGTTTCCCTTCGAGCAGCAGCCGCAGGCGGCTGGTCTCGGAGTCGGTTTTCGAGAGGTTGGGGGTGGCATCGGAAGCGGTCTCGGAGGCGAGCAGGTCGGCACGGATCGCGAGCTCGAACCCGTTCCCCACGGAGGCGGGCAGCAACACGCCGCGCGCACCCAGGGCCGCCATTTTCATCTCGAGGTCGGTGTCGTGGGGGGCATCTCCGATGTCGAGCGTCAACTCGCCGGCCGCGTAGCCCAGCGCGCCCCAGAGCGAGAGGCGCTCGCTCACCGCGTAGCGCGCGTAGGGGTGGGCGCCTGTGAGCGTGCTCTCCAACTCGCCCGCATCGTCTGCCTTGAACGAGCCCTCGCCCGCGCTGCGCGAGAGCGCCAGGCCCAGCAACCACCGGCCGCGCTCCAGATCGACGCCCAGCGTCGCGGTGGTGACGTCGCCCTCGATGGTGAGGGCATCTTCCCTCCCTTTGAAGCTCGAGCCCGCGGCCCGGCCCCAGACGGACCAGCGGGCGCCGGCGGCGGGGTCTGCGGCCGAAGCGAGGTGGAACGAGCTCGTCAGCAACAGCTCGCGGGCCGTCAGCCCGCGAAACCCCCGTGGCTCCGCCCCGCCGTGGCGCGAATCGTCGTCGAAACCCCCACGCACGCTCTCCACCCAGGGGAGGGACGATCCCCCGTCCGCGAGAAGGCTTTGTCCGCTCACCACCAACCGCGGGTGCGGCGCCCCTTGGACCCGTTCGCCGATGGCGTCGCTTACGTGTTCCGCCGCCGTGCGCCCGAAGCGCGTCAGCCATGCGCGCGGTATCGGGCCGGTATTGGTGATCGTCCCCGTCGCCTTCAAATTCTCGGCCGGTATCTGGCTGATATCGATACTGGCCGTTCGACCCTGACTGAAAGAGTATTTGGAATTTCCCCAGACGGCACTCTTTATTTCCACCTTCACGGTCTCGCCGTCATCGTTCAGCGAATCATTCAGGATGGTGACTTTGAACCGGGCAGTGGTTTCGCCGGATTGATGGAGGTTTCGCAGCGGTAATCGAAGGAACGTGCAGGAAATGAACGCGGACACCATCAGCATCATCATTTCCGTCATCACGGTCGCTGTGGCCGGCGGCGCTCTCGCAATGGCAGCGTTCAAGCGCCTCCTTGAAGACATCGATCGCCGTTTCGGCGAGTTGCGCGAGGACATGGACCGGGGCTTCAACGTTTTACGGGGCGACACGGACCGGCGTTTCGAGGAGTCCCGTGGAGACACCGACCGGCGCTTCACGGAGATGCGTGAGGACATGCACGGCGGTTTCGCCGCGTTGCGCGAGGACATCCGCGAAGTGCGAAGGGATGTCGGTGCGTTGCACGAAGCTGTCGGCGCCCTGCTGGAGCGCACGGGCACTCCCATGACCGGCTGAGCGCCGGCTAGCAGCAGGGCATCGGGTTTGCGATGAGGTTGTAGACGCTGTCGAAGTTTATTTCGTTGATGGTCTTCTGGATCTTGTAGAAGCGCGGGGGCTCGTTGTCCAGGAACACCATGATGGCGGTCTCGATGGGCGGGCAGTCCGGCTTGACGCACGGGACTTCCTTGATGGTGATGGGGGCCTTCGACGGGAACTCCAGGGCCTGCCGGACCCAGATACGGATCTGGTCGAGGGTCAAGGAAGACACTTCCCGATAGATGTCCAGGCCGCCGTCCGACGCGGCATCCTCCTCCGAGCGCAGGCAGGTCTGGAGACCACTCTGAAGCTCCTCCCCGTCCAGGTCCCGGCCGATGAACACCAGGCGGTTGAGCCGTTCCTCGCCGTCCTCCCACTCCCGGCCCAGCTTTCCCTGAAACAGACTGTGCACCCCGTGGAACACGAACTGGTGCGAGTCGCCGTACATGTTGAGGATGCCCTTCATGCGCAGGATGTCGGGTCCCTTCTCCGCGAGCACCGCGCGGAACCAATGGCTCAGGCGGGTCTTGTTGAGGTCTCCGGCCTGCACGAACGAGACGGTTTGGGCCGAGGGTTGGTGCTCGTGGTGATGGCTGTCCCGCAACGCCTCCCGTTTGGCCTCGAGATCGAAGGCGTGCATCTCCAGTAGCGCGCCGATATCCACTTCGGCGTTCAGGGTGGGGGTCAAGCGGGCCGTGGGGTTCATTTCCCCGAGCCTGGCCGTCAGGTCGTCGGCTTCCTCCGGCGTGATGAGGTCGGTCTTGTTGAGCAGGATGGCGTCGGCGCAGGCGATCTGGTCCCGTGCTTCGTGCTGGACGGCAAGTTGCTGCTCGATATGAAAGCTGTCCACCACGGTCACCACGGCTTGCAGCTCGAAATCCAGACCGATCCGCTCGTCCATCAGCAAGGTCTGCACGATCACCGTGGGGTCCGCCAGACCCGAGGTTTCCACCACCAGATAATCGAAGGTGTCGCGCCGCTCCAGGAGCTGCAGCAGCACCCGCAGCAGGTCGCCCTGCACCGCGCAGCAGATGCAGCCGTTGTTCATCTGGAAGATTTCTTCTTCCGAGGCGACGATGAGGTGGTGGTCGATGCCCACTTCGCCGAACTCGTTGATGACCACGGCGATGCGGTAGCCGTGGGGCGCGGTGAGGATGCGGTTCAGCAGGGTGGTTTTGCCCGCTCCGAGAAAGCCCGTGAGGATGACGACGGGTATCTTGGCCATGGCTTCTCCGCGCGAGCCCCGCGCCGCGCCTGAATTCGGCGTCTACTTCCGGTCGCGTTCCTCCAGCGCCCAGAACACCCGCTCCGGCGTCAACGGCAACTCGCGGATGCGGGACTTGATGGCGTCCGCCACCGCGTTGCCGATGGCCGCCGGTGTGGGAGCGAGACCCGGCTCACCCAGCCCCTTGGCGCCGTAGGGGCCCTCGGGCTCGGCGCACTCGACCACGATGGAAATGATCTCGGGCACGTCCAGCGACGTCACCAGGTGGTAGTCCAGGAACGATGGGTTCCGCACCTTGCCGTTCTCGTCGATGACCAGGTTCTCGTGGAGCGCGGAGCCGATGCCCTGGGCGACGCCGCCCTCGATCTGCGCCACGCAGTTGAGGGGGTTGATGGCCTTGCCGACGTCGTGGGCCGCCGACACCCGGTGCAGCCGCACCCGGCCGGTCTCCTCGTCCACCGAGGCCTCGGCGGCCTGGGTGGCGTACATGTAGAAGGCCGACGCGTGATCGCTGTGGCCGGTCTCGAGGTCCAGGTCCTTGCCGATCTCGTAGGTGTACGAGCCGTCGCCCCGCACCACCGCCTCGCCCCCGAGCCTGCGCCGGATCAGCTCGCCGTAGGTCAGGGCCATGTCCTCGTGGTCCTGGAGGTGGACCTTGCCGTCGGCCAGCACCAGCTCTTCCTGCTTGCCTTCGAGCGCGGGACCGGCCATCTCCAGGAGCTGCTCGCGCGCGTGGATGGCCGCCCGGCGCACGGCGTTGCCCATGTGGTAGGTGCTCCGGCTGGAGGTGGTGGAGGCGTCGAAGGGGATCACGTCGGTGTCCAGCGGCGCCACCTGGATCTGCTCGATGGGCACCCGCAGCTCTTCGGCGGCCACCTGCGACAGGATCGTGTTGCAGCCCTGGCCGATTTCCACGGTGCCGGCGAGCACGGTGATCTCGCCGTCGGCGTCCACCAGCACGCCCGCGTTGGAGGTGGTGGGCGAGCGGGTAGGCTTGGAGATGCAGGCGAGGCCACGGCCGACCCCGGCCGGCTTGGGCTTGCCCCAGTCGATGGCCGCCGCCGCCTTGGTCAGAGTCTCGGTGAGGCCCACGTTGTGCAACTGCTCGCCCCAGTAGGCCATATCGCCGTCCACGAAGACGTTCTTGAGACGGAAGTCCAGCGGGTCCATGGCCAGCCTGCGCGCCAGTTCGTCCATGTGCTGTTCGGTGGCCCAGGCGCCCTGGGGGATGCCGTAGCCGCGAAACGCCCCCGCCACGGGCTTGTTGGTGTAGACCGCGTAACCGTCCACGTGGACGTGGGGGATGCGGTAGGGGCCGGGGGAGGGGAGGCTGCCGCGGATGCACACCGTCGGGCTCTTCTCCGCGTAGGCGCCGCCGCCCCAGTAGAGCGTCATGTGCCGGGCCATGAGCGTGCCGTCGTCCTTGACGCCGCTCTTGATGTGAACCGTGGCTTCGTGGCGCACCAGCGTCGAGATGAAGGTCTCCTCGCGGTTGAACTTCACCCGCACCGGCCGCCCGCCCGTGTGGAACGCCAGCCCCATGGCGATGGGCTCGAGCTTGAGGCCGCCCTTGGAGCCGAAGCCGCCGCCCTGAAGGGGGTTGATGAGGCGGATCTGCTCCTGCGGCAGGCCCAGGGCCTCGGACACCTCGGTGAGCGCCCGGAAGGGCGCGTCGTTGGCCACCCACACGGTGACCCGTCCGCTGTCGGGGTCCACCTGGGCATGGGCCGAATGGGGTTCCATGGCGGCGTGCTGGATGATCGGCACGTAGTACTTTTCCTCCAGTACCAGGTCCGACTGACGGAACCCCTCGTCGGTGTTCCCGGTGCGCAGCTTGAAGTGCTCGCACACGTTGGGCATGGGCGCGCCGACGATGAAGGGCGCCTTGCGATAGCTCTCGAACTCCTCGTGGATGGCCACGGCGCCGGGCTGGCAGGCGTCCTCGGGGGTGAAGTAGGCGGGCAGGTCCTCGTACTCCACCTCGATGAGCTTTAGCGCCGCCTGGGCGGTGTCCTCGTCCACCGCGGCCACCGCCGCCACCGGCTCGCCGATGTAGCGGACCTTGCCCTGGGCCAGGAACGGCTTGTCCTTGATGGACTCGCCGTGGGTCCAGGGGGTGTCCTCGCCGGAAATGGCGGCCACCACGCCGGGATGCGCGCGGGCCTTCTCCAGGTCGATCCTGACGATGCGCGCGTGTGCCCGGGTGCTGAACAGCACCTTGCCGTGCAGCATGTCCGGCAGCACCAGGTCGTACCCGTAGGTGGCCGTTCCGGTGACTTTCTCGTCGACATCGATGCGGGTGACCGGATGGCCGACGACCTTGAGATCGTTGAGATCACTCATGGTCCTGTCCCTTGCCCGCGCGGCGCCGGAGCTCGGCGGCGGCGTCCTGCACCGCCTCGACGATCTTCACGTATCCGGTGCAGCGGCACAGGTTGCCGGAGAGCGCGAAGCGGATGTCGTCGTCCGTGGGGTCGGGGTTCTCGTCGAGGAACGACGCCGCCATCATCAGCATGCCGGGGGTGCAGTAGCCGCACTGGGCGCCGCCGTCCTCGATGAAGGCCGCCTGGATGGGGTGGTAGGCGTCGCCGTCCTTGAGTCCCTCGATGGTGACGATTTCCGCGTCCCTCAACTCGCCCGTGAGCACCAGGCACGAGTTCACCGGCTGGCCGTTGAGGTAGACCGTGCACGCGCCGCAGTCGCCGGTGCCGCAGCCTTCCTTGGTGCCGGTGGCGCCGATCTCGTCCCGGAGCAGGTCCAGCAGCAGGCGGTGTGCCGGGGCGTCCACGGAGGTGGGCTTGCCATTCAGTGTAAATTCAATGGGTTGGCTCATGGATCTTGAGGCTCCTTCTCACCCTTGTGCAGGGTTGCGTTTCGGAGGGCGACCGCCGGTCGCCCCTACGGGATCATCCATGCCTTAGCGGATGTAGGGGCGGGTTTCCAAACCCGCCTGCGTCCATATTCACCCGTACCCACCATCGATCGCCCGAGCCGCTAGTCGTAGCGGCGGTCCCTCCGGCTGGTCCACGGCACCGGGCCGTCGCCGGCGGCGGCGTTGAGCAGCGCGCGCTTGGTGTTCACCCGGACCATGGCCCTTCGGTACTCGGCGGAAGAGCGCACGTCGCTGATGGGGCTGCATTCCTCGGCTGCCAGCCGTCCCGCCTCCGCCGCCAGTTCCTCGGTCAGCACCTGTCCCCGGAGCACGGCTTCGGCCCGTGGCGCCCGCATGGGAGTGGGGGAGACCGCGCCCAGGGCGATGGCCACGGACTCGCAGCGGCGCTCCGCCTCGGCCAGCGTCAGGGTGACGGCCACTCCGATGTAGGCAAGGTCCATCATGTCCCGCGGCGAGAACTTGATGTATTCCCCCACCAGGCGCGGGTCCTGGGGAGGGATCAGGAGCTGGGTGAGGATCTCACCGGGCTCGGCGACGGTTTGGCCGGGTCCGCGAAAGAAGTCCTTGAGATCCATCAGCCGTTCGCCGCCGGCGCCAACCACTTTGGCCTTGGCGTCCAGCGCCAGCAGCGGCGGAGCCACGTCCGCCGACGGGGTGGCGTTGGCCATGTTGCCGCCGATGGTGGCGCGGTTGCGGATCTGGATGGAACCCACCTCGGCGGCGCTCTGGGCCAGGAACGGGTAGCGTCCGACGATGAGGGGTGAGATCTCCACCTCCCGCATGGTGGTCAGGGCGCCGATGGCGATGCCGCCGTCCGCCTCCTCGCGAATCCCCGACAGCGCCGGGATCCGCTTGAGGTCCACCACGTACCTGGGCACCAGTCCCTTTTCCTTCATGGCGATGACGAGGTCGGTGCCGCCCGCCAGGAAGTAGCCCCCGGGGCCGCCGTCCACCATGATCCTGGTGGCCTCCGCAAGGCTCGTGGGCTGGTGAAATTCCAGCGGTTCAGTGCGTTTCATGGTTCTCCTGGGTCATCAGTCCGGTACCGGGCACACCATGCGTCCGACGGCGTCGCCCACGGGCTCGCCGTCCTGCATCTGAACGTGGCCGCGCACGATGGCCATCACCGGTATGCCCTTGATCTTCCAGCCGTGCCACGGCGAAGGGTTGTTCTTGCTGTGCAGCTTGTTGATGTCGATGGCGCCTTCCTTGTCCATGTCGACGATGGTCACGTCGCCGTCGGAGCCCACCCGCAGAGCGCCTTTTTGGGGATAGATTTGCCAGACTTTCGCTGGGTTTTCTGACGCCAATCTCACGTAATGGTTCAGGCTCATGCGACCCTTGTTGACCTCCGTCAGGATCAGCGAGGGGCCGGTTTCCACGCCGCAGAACCCGGAGATGCAGTCCCAGATGGCGGGTTTCAGCATGTTGCCGTGGACGTCGGCACCCTTCTCCTCGAGAGTGTGAGGGGAGTGGTCGGTGGCGATCATGTCCACGTAGCCGTTGAGCAGGCCGTCCCACAGCGCCTCGCCGTGGTCCCGGGTCCTCACCGGCGGATTCATCTTGAGGAGCGGGCCAGCCTTGTCCATGTCCTTGGGCTCCCGCAACAGGTAGTGGGGCCCGGTCTCGGCGGTGATCCGGAGGCCGCGCGCCTTGGCGTCCCGCACCATGCCGGCGGCCTGCTTGGAGCTCATGTGCAGCACGTGCATCTTGGTGCCGAAGGTCTCGGCGAAGAAGAGGGCGTGGTGCACCGACTCCGCCTCGCAGATGGCCGGACGGGTGGACTCCCAGTTGACCGGGTCGGTCTTGTTCTCCTCCTTGATGCGGTTCAGGTGGTGGTACATGATCTGCCGGTTCTCGGCGTGGATGCACAGCGGCAGCCGGGACTCGGTGATGTTCTGGAACACGTCCTGGCACACGCCATCGTCCGGGAAGGGCAGGTTGCCGATGGTCTCGCCGAAGAAGATCTTGAAGCCCACCGCCCCCACCCGGGCCATGGGCAGGATCTGGTCGGCGTTGGTCTGGACCACCACGCCGAGGAGGGCGAAGTCCACCAGGGACTTCTCCTCCGCCAGCACCTTCTTCTCCTCCACCTGCTCGGGATGGGTCACCGGCGGGATCGTGTTGGGCATGTCCACCACGCAGGTGATGCCGCCCGCGATGGCGGCGCGGGAGCCGGTGCCGAAGTCCTCCTTGTGGGTCATGCCGGGCTCGCGGAAGTGCACGTGGCCGTCGATCAGCCCGGGCAGGATGTGCTTGCCCTTGGCGTCGATCTCCCGGGTACCCTCCGGCAGCGAGTCGTTGGTGCCGATGGCCACGAATTTCTCGTCGTGGATGGCCACCCCGCCGTCGAACGTGTTCTCGGGCGTTACCACGGTACCGTTCTTGATCACCAGATCTGCCTTCATGAAAGCTCCCTTCGCGTCGGATGAGCGGATGCCCCGCGCGTGGTTCGCGGGCGTGATTCGCTGCCGGGCGGGTGCCCGCGCGACAGGTTGTTGTTAGGAAAAAACCGCCGTTAAATCAACCCTGGAAGGCACCGGTTTCAAGTTGAAATCCGGTGTCTTGTGTGCAATAGGTGGCTCATCCCAGTGCCGGGCTGGCGCCCGCGCCAGCCCGGCTGCCATTGCCAGCCGCGACGGAGGTTGCCGGTGAACGACGACAGAGTCATGGTCGATATCAGGAGTCTCGAGAAGTTCTTCGGAGAAGGGAACGAAAGGGTTCACGTTCTCAAGGGGGTTTCGCTGAGCATCCCCGAGGGTTCGCTCTATACGTTCCTGGGCCCCAGCGGCTGCGGCAAGACCACCACGCTGCGCTGCGTGGCGGGGCTGGAGCGGCCGGAAAGCGGCGTCATCGACATCGACGAGAGGGCGGTGTTCAACTCCGCCGGCGGCGCCTACGTGCCGCCCAACCACCGCCCCATCGGCATGGTGTTCCAGTCCTACGCCATCTGGCCGCACATGACGGTGGCCGAAAACGTCGGCTATCCGCTCACCATCCAGCGCCGGCCCAAGGCGGAGATCCGCAGCCGCGTGGAAGACGTGCTCAAGATCGTCGGCCTGGCCGGCCTCGAGGAGCGGCCTGCCCCCAAGCTCTCCGGCGGACAGCAGCAGCGGGTGGCCTTCGCCCGTGCGCTCATCAACGAGCCCAAGGTGATGCTGCTGGACGAGCCCCTCAGCAACCTTGACGCCAAGCTGCGGGAACAGATGCGCTTCGAGATCAAGGCCCTTCAGCGGCGGGTCAACATCACGACCATCTACGTCACCCACGACCAGGCCGAAGCCCTGGCCATCTCCGACCAGATCGCGGTCATGCACGGCGGCAAGCTCATAGAGGTGGGAGATCCTCATACGCTCTACGCCAAGCCCAAGCGGAAGTTCACCGCGACGTTCCTGGGCCTCACGAACCTCATCAACGGAAAGGTCGCGGAGGCGGGCGCCAATTCCCACCCGAGCCGGCTCGACACCGAGTTCGGCATGCTCGCGTTCAGTCCCGCCGTCCCCATGGACAAGGGTGCCGAGGCGGTGATCTCGATCCGCCCGGAGAACATCAGCGTCAGCTCGGAGGCGCCGGCCAGCATGGAGAACGTGCTGCAAGGGAGCTTGCACGACGCGGTCTTCATGGGCGATGCGTACCACTGCCAGGTGAAGGTGCGCGAGCAGTTGATTCGCGTGCACACCCACCCCGCCGACGCCGTGCCCGTGGGCACCAACGTCTACCTGACTCTCGACCCGGAAAGCTGCAACGGCCTGCCCGCCGACGACACAGAGGGCATGGACGATACCATGATGGGGGACTAGCGAACGGGCTGGCAATCTCCGGGACGGGCCGCTATAAACATTGAAATATTCGTTGGAATGACGAGAGACCATTGAAGGAAGGAGCCAGTCATATATGGCCGCTGTAGAAGCAACCAAGATCGCAGAGAAAGAGATGAAGGCCGGGGGAACGCCGAGCTACACCGATCTCCGGGAGTGGCTGGAGATCGTCGAGAGCTTCGGGCAACTGAAGAAGGTCGACGGGGTCGACTGGAACCTGGAGATGGGGACCCTCTCGGAGCTCATCGCCCAGGGAAGCAGCGGGCCGGTGCCCGCGGTGCTCTACGACAACATCAAGGACTACCCCGAGGGATACCGGGTGCTGTTCGCACAGAACGCCTCGTTCAAGCGCATGGCGCTGGCGCTGGGCCTGCCCCTCGATTTCACCGACCTGGACCTGGTGCGGGCCACCCGCGAGAAGATCTCCCAGCACAACCCGATCCCGCACCGTGTCGTCGAGACCGGCCCGGTGATGGAGAACGTGCTCAAGGGTGACGACATCAACCTGCTCAAGTTCCCGGTGCCCTTCGTCCACGAGCTGGACGGCGGACGCTACATCGGCACGGGTTGCCTGGTGGTGACCAAGGACCCCGACGAGGGTTGGGTCAACTTCGGCACCTACCGCGGCATGGTGCAGGACGAGCACAGCATGAACGTCTACATCTCGCCCGGCAAGCACGGCCGCATCCAGCGCGACAAGTGGTTCGACCGGGGCGAGAAGTGCCCGGTGATCGTCTGCGTCGGCCAGGACCCGGTGCTGTTCATGGTGTCCGGCAACGAGGTGGACTACGGAGTATCCGAGTACGACTACGCCGGCGGGCTCAAGGGAGGCCCCATCGACGTCATTCACGGCGAGGTGACCGGGCTGCCGTTTCCGGCCCACGCCGAGATCGTCATCGAGGGCTTCATGGACCCCGAGGAGCGCGTCACCGAAGGGCCGTTCGGCGAATGGACCGGCTACTACGCCAGCAACAGCCGGCCCGAGCCGCTCATCCGGGTGCAGCGCATCTACCACCGCAACGACCCGATCCTCACCGCCGCCCGGCCCGGGCGTCCGCCTTCCGACTACTCCATCGCCAAGTGCATGGTGAAGGCCGCGCTCATCTGGGACCAGGTGGAGAAGGCCGGGGTGCCCGACGTCAAGGGCGTGTGGTGCCACGAAGCCGGCGGCGGCCGTCTGCTGAACATCATCTCCATCAAGCAGCGCTACCCGGGCCATGCGCGCCAGGCCGGCATGGTGGCCTCGCAGGTGCACGCGGGCGCCTACCTCGGACGCTACGTCATCGTGGTGGACGACGACATCGACCCCACCAAGACCTTCGACGTGCTCTGGGCGCTGGCCACCCGCTCGGATCCGGTGGATTCCATCGACATCCTGCGGCGCTGCTGGAGCGGTCCGCTGGACCCGCGTATCCGCCCGGGCCAGAAGGGCTTCAACTCACGCGCCATCATCGACGCCACCCGCCCCTTCGAGTGGATGAAGGATTTCCCGCCTGTGGCCGAGTCGACGCCCGAGCTCAAGCAGAAGGTGTTCGACAAGTGGCGCCACGTGATCGAAGGGTAGGGCTTCGCTTCGAGGCTTCGAAACAAAGGGCCGGGGGCATCACGCTCCCGGCCTTTTTTCTTTCATCGATTGACCGAAAAGGGTCAGCGTCGCCTTGATGGATCGGTCCTGTAGTCGGAGGGTGACATGCCAATCGAGGACAGGGGTCCGTTGCACGGTTTGACCGTTCGGCCCGCGCAGGAGAACGACCGAGACGCGTTGGTCGCCCTCGCCATGTGCACGATACGGACCAACTACACCCCGTTCCTGGGCCGCAGCGCCATCCAGACATGGATCGCGAACGGGGAAGTCACGGACTACGTAGACGCGCACTTGGGAGGGTGCCGGGTCGCGGAGCGCGACGGCGACGTCGTTGGCCTCTGCGTTACCAAGGGGCCGCTGGTCGAGTTACTGATGGTCACGCCGGCGCACCAAAGACGCGGCATCGGCCGCGTGCTTCTGGCCGACGCCGAGGCGCGGTTGTTTGCGGAACACACCGTCATCCGGTTGGAGAGCTTCGCCGACAACTCGGCCGCCAACGCGTTCTACAGGAGCCAGGGATGGCAGCCGGACGAGCCGTTCGCCGGCCAGGACACCGGCTTTCGCACGATCGGTTTTGTGAAACGGAGGGCAGCATGCAGTACCTGATGGCGTTCGAGCGGCCCGGAGCGCGATGCGCACGCCCTTCGGCGGTTGGTTCTCACAGCCGACGCATACACGCGCTACGCACGTCAGGCCCCCTGCAGGTTGGCGAGGATCTTCCGGGTGGAGAGGGAACGGTTGAGGGTGTAGAAATGGATGCCCGGCGCGCCCCCGTCCAGCAGGGCGCGGCACTGCCGCGTGGCGTGCTCGATGCCCGCCTCGACCACCGCCTCGGGATCGTCGGCCACCGCCTCCAGCCTGGCCAGTAGCGGTCCCGGTATCGTCGCCCCGCACATCTGGGTGAAGCGCTTGATCTGGGCGGTGTTGGTGACGGGCATCACGCCCGGGATGATGGGTACGTCGATCCCTTCGGACCGCGCCCGCGACACGAACTCGACGTAGTCGCCTTCGTCGAAGAAGAGTTGGGTCACGATGAAGTCGGCGCCGGCATCGATCTTTCGCTTGAGGTTGAGCAGGTCCTGATCCGGGCTCGGCGCCTCGGGATGCACTTCGGGGTAGCCGGCGCCGCCGATGCAGAAGTCCTTCCGTTGCCGGATGAAGGCGATGAGCTCGTTGGCGTGCGAGAATCCCTCGGGGTGAGGGACGAACTCGGTGTCGCCCCGGGGCGGGTCGCCCCGTAGCGCCATGATGTTCTCGATGCCCGCCTCCTCGTACTCGTCCAGGAGTCGTTCGATCTCGTCGCGTCCGTGTCCAACGCAGGTGAGGTGGGCCATGGCTTCGATGCCGGCCTCGCGCTTGATCCTTTGGGTGATGGCGACGGTCTTCTCGCGGGTGCTGCCGCCGGCCCCGTAGGTGACGGAGACGAAGGCGGGACGCAACGGCTTCAGGTTGCCCACGGTCTCGAACAGCCTGTCGATGCCCTGGTCGTCCTTGGGCGGAAAGAACTCGAAGGAGAACAGCGGCTGTTCCTGCCCGAAGCGCTCGCGGATCTTCATCCGCCGCCTTCTTTGCCGGCATCCCTGAGGGAGCGCCAGACCCGCTCGGGGGTGAGCGGCAGGTCGCAGACCTGGACGCCGGCGGCGTGCGCCAGGGCGCCGGTGATGGCCGGCGCCACCGAGAAGATGCCGCCTTCTCCCATGCCCCGGCTGCCGTAGGGGCCCAGGCCGTCGCCGTTCTCCACCAGAACGGTGTGGAAGCCGCGGGGCATGTCCGAGAAGGAGGGGATCCGGTAATCCACCAGGTTGGAGTTGACGAGCTGTCCGCCCTCGTAGATCATCTGCTCGAAGAGGGCGTGGCCGAGCCCCATCATGGCCGCGCCTTCCTCCTGCCCTTCGCACTGGACCGGGTTGATGGCCTTGCCGACGTCGGCCACCGACAGGTAGTCGGCCACGGAGATGGCGCCTGTCTCCCGGTCGAGATCCAGTTCCACGGCCCCCATGCCTACCTCCCAGACCACCGGCAGCACGTCATTGATGATCTCGGGACCTACGGTGCCGGTGCCGACCAGCTCGCCGGCGGCGGCGCCGAAGCGTTTCGCCAACGCCTCGGCGAAGGTCATGCGGGCTTCGCCGCACACCAGCGCGCCGTCCATCAGCCGGATCTGGCCGGCGCGCACGCCGAACGCGGCGGCGCCGATCTTTACGAGCTGGCGCTTCACGTCCCGCGCCGCCTGTTGTACCGCCCGGCCCATGAGCACGGTAGAGCGGCTGGAACCGGTGGAGCGGTCGTAAGGCGTGATGGCGGTGTCCGCGCCGGTCATGCGGATACGTTCCAGCGGGAGCTGCAGCTCCTCGCCCACGAACTGCGACAGCACGGTGCGCACGCCCTGGCCCATCTCGGTGCTGCCGGCCATGATGGTGGCGGCGCCGTCCGCCTGGAGCCTCACCATGGCGACGGTGATGGGCTGGCCGCCGGCGTTGGTCATGCCGCAGGCCAGTCCCACCGGCGCTCCGGCCTTGCCCGAACGCTTCTTCCAGCGGCTGGCTCTGACCAGCCGCTTGAGCGTGACCGCCAGGTTGACGTCCAGCGGGCGCAGCCCGGGACGCATCACCTCGCCGCGCTTGAGCAGGTTCCGGAGCCTCAACTCGGCGGGGTCCATGCCGAGGCTGGCGGCGATGATGTTCATCTGGCTCTCGCCGGCGAAGATGGACTGGGGGCCGCCGATGGAACGAAAGGAGCCGGCGCCGCCGCTGTGGGTGTAGACCGCGTAGGCGTCGGTATGGATGTGCGGGATGCGGTACGGGCCCAGCACCCGGGTGGCGGCGCGGGTGGCCACCTGGGGGCCGTTGTCCATGTAGGCGCCGGTATCGAGGTAGATCTCCGCTTCCCGCGCCATGATGATGCCGTCCTGCCGGACGCCGGTCTTGAGCCGCACCTGCGCGCTGTGGCGCCGCACCGTCAGCATGGCTTCCGCCACCGACAGGCAGACCCGCACCGGACGGCCAACCTTGCGCGATGCCGCCACCACCAGCGGCTCGATCTTGGCATACGACTTGCCGCCGAAGCCGCCGCCCAGGTAGGGGACGTTGAGGCTCACCCGGCTGGCGGGCAGTCCGAACATGCGCGCCAGGTCGGCCTGCACCAGAAACGGGTGCTGCGCCGACGACCACAGGACGATGCGGTCTCCCTGGTGGTCGGCGATGACGCCGTGGGGCTCCATCGAGTAGTGGTAGATCATCGGGAAGGTGAAGCGGTGCTCGAAGACATGCTCCGACTGCGCGAAGCCTTCGGTCACGTCGCCGCGCCGCACCTTGTCATGTCCGCAGATGTTCCCGTCCCGACCCTCGTGCACCAGCGGGGCGTCCGGCGCCAGCGCGGCGTCGAGTCCCATCGCCGAAGGGAGCTCCCGGTAGGTTACGTTGACGGTCGCCGCCGCCAGCTCCGCGGTCAGCGGGTCCTCCGCCGCCACTACCGCCACCGGCTCGCCGGCGTAGCGGACCCTCTCCAGCGCGATGAGCGGGCGTCCGGCGTAGTGGGGATCCAGGTCGGCCACGTCCCGGCCGGTGAGCACGCCGGCCACCCCGGGCAGCTTCTCGGCCGCGGCGGCGTCGATGCCCTCGATGAGCGCGTGCGGGTAGGGGCTGCGCAGCACGTGGCCGTACAGCATGCCGGGGATCTCCAGGTCGCCGGTGTACTTGGCGCGCCCCGTCACCTTGTCGACGCCGTCCACCCTGCGGGTGTTGGCGCCGACATACTTCAACCGACGTTTCGCCATGTCGCGCCGTTTAGAAGCCGTACAGGGCCCGGGGGTTGTCGTCCAGGATCTTGGCCACCGACGCGGGGCTGACCTTGCCGTCGTCTCTGAGCTTTTGCAGCGCCTCGATCTCGCTCGAGGTGTCGTTGTGGCCGTAGTCCGTGCCGATGACGATGTTGTCGTCGCCCGTGTATTCCAGCACGTAGTCCAGGTCGTCGTCGGTCTGGCAGGCCACGAAGATGCGGTTGTCCTTGAGGTAACTGCGGGACAGCTCGATGCCCCGCTTCTGCCGGAAGCGCTTGGCGAGGTCGTGGAACACGTAGGGGACCCATTGCGCGCTGACCTCGATGAAACCGATGCGCAACCTCGGGAACCGCTCGGGAACCCGGTCCCAGATCACCGAGTGGAAGGAACCGACCACGGCGAGCTTGAACTTGTTGAAACCGGGCTCGTCGAAGAAGAGGTCGTGCTGGGTGAAGCTGCCGGTGGCGGAGTGCACGCACAGCGGGATGTTGGCGTCGCTCAAGGCTTCGTAGAACGGCGCGAAGTAGGGGTCGCTCAGGCGCCGGTCGCCGATGAGGCCGGGGACGTAGACGCCACAGGCGCCGTGCTGCAGCACGAAGTCCAGTTCCTTGAGCGCTTCGCCCATGGTGCGCAGCGGCAGGATCGCGGCCCACCGCAGGCGGTCCTGGCCGGCCTTCCAGATGTCGCACAGCCAGCGGTTGTAGCTCTTGAACAGCGCGATCTCCACTTCCGGCTTGTCGGTGACCGGGCGCAGGAAGATGGTGGGGTAGAGCACCTGCATGGCCACGCCCATCTCGTCCATGTGCCGCAGCCGCGAGGCGATGTCCGACATCTCGCGGGACTCTTCGGGAGTGTCATGGCCGACGTTGTCGGATTTCGCGTAGAGCCTGCCGTCCACCAGCCAGTACTCGCCCGTGTCGCCGGCGTCGTTGTCGGCCGTCACGATCTGGGGACGGTATGCCTTCTCCGCGCCCTCCATGTATTCCCAGGTCCGGTGGGTCTCCAGCACGTGCGCGTCTGCGTCGATGACCGCCATGATATGACCTCCAGGCAAAACGTCATGTTGGATTCGATCCCAGCAATTTAGACGACTCGATCAGGCTCGGCAACTCGTGCAGCCCGTCGATGCGGTGGGCAGCATCGTGACCCGTATCGTGGCGGGCGTCGCCGTCCCGGTCCAGCAGCACCGGCCGGACTCCGGCGTTCCGCGCTCCCTCGACGTCGGTTTCCGGGCTGTCGCCCACGTGGATGGCCTCATCCGGCGCGAGGCCGTGACGCTCCAGCGCGAGCCGGAAGATTCCCGCCGAGGGTTTGGCGAACCCCGCGCTGCTGGAGATGAAGACCGAGTCGAAGCAGTCCGCGACGCCGAGCCCCTGGATGATCTTCAGCACCCGGGAGTCGAAGTTCGAGATCATCACGAGGATCAGGCCGTGGGCCCTCAGGGTGTCCAGGGCGGGCCGCGCGTCATCGTAGAGCACCCAGGAGTCGGAACGCGCAAAATAGGCGAACAGTTCGTCGAAATAGTCGTCGAAACGCGTGAAGGGTCCCGTGGTCTCGAAGACGCGTCGCACCACGTCGCGCCACCAGGCCTTCTCCAGCGCTTCGAGCCGCGCTCCCGCCGAACCGGGAAAGGCCATGGGCGGCGCGGTGGCGAAGCAGTGCCGGAAGCGCCGCGAGACCTCCTCGAAGGGAACGTGTTTGCCGTAGCGCCGTGCGAGCTCCGCGTAGGTGACCGCGACGGGTCGGACGGATTCGAAGAGCGTGCCGGCGGCGTCCAGGAAGACCGCCCTGGTCTTGGTGACCGGTCCGGAAGACATACTTTCGCGTTTGTCGGAGTATTCGTTATACTTAAAGGGATGGCTCGACTGCATTATGAACCTCTGGAGCGAAATTTGTCCAGCGGACGGCGGTTGCCCGCGGCTGAGGCGGCGGCGGTGGGCCGTGAATCGGGCGAGTCACCGTCCAAGGACGCGGACGGCCCGGCGGCGTGGGAAACGGAGCTTCGCGCGGCGGAGCAGGCAGCCCGGGAAGCGGGCGATGTCATCGCGGGCCTCTACCGCGGAGACTACGGGGTCAGGGAGAAATCCCGGGGCGATCCGGTCACCACGGCCGACCTCACGGCCAACCGGGCCATCCGCGAGATCCTGGCGGCGCGGTTCCCGCAAGACGCCTGGCTCTCGGAGGAAGACGCCGACGACCTTGGGCGGTTGGAGCGGAGCCGGGTGTGGATCGTGGATCCGCTGGACGGCACCCGGGAGTTCATTCGCGGGATCCCGGAGTTTTGCGTGTCCATCGGGCTCGCGGTGGACGGCTTTCCGGTCGTTGGCGTCATCTATCACCCGTTGCGGGCGGAGCTCTTCACCGCGGTCAGGGGAGGGGGCGCGCGGCTCAACGGGGAGATCCTGAGGGTGAGCCTTCCCGGCAACGGCGAACGCCCCTGCCTGCTCATCAGCCGCTCTGAACCGCGCCGGCGGCTGGCGGAGCTGGCCCGAGAGTTCGTGCTCGAGCCCATGGGCAGCATCGCCTACCGTCTGGCCACGGTGGCGCGAGGGGAAGCCGACGCCACCCTGACGTTTCGCCGGGTCAAGGAATGGGACGTGTGCGCCGGCATCGTCATCGTCGAGGAAGCCGGCGGCCGTACCATGACCGGGGAAGGCCGGCGGCCGGTGTTCAACCGGCGGGAGCCGGTGCTCCAGCAACTCGTGGCCGGAAGCGAAGTTTCCAACGCGAAGATTCAGGACCTGCTGACGCGGCTTCCGGACTGACGACATGGCCAAGTGCCTCTATTGCGGCGAGCGCGCCGGCATCCTGGCCCGAAGCTGCAAGGACTGCCGGCGCCTTTTCGAACAGGCCCGCGTCTACGCCGGGCAGGTGGGGTTCGGCGAGCTGTTGGACCGGCTGGAAGAGACCGGAGTCCGGCCCGAGAAGATCATGCGTTTTCTCAAGGCCAATCCGGACGGCCGCGGCAGCGTGCGCGATCGCCTGACCGCGGACATGACCAACGAGTTGCTCCAGATCATGGGCATCAACGAGCGGCAGACGCCCGACGACGTGGAACGCATCCGCAAGAGCGACTCGAAGGCCCCCGAATCCGAGTAGGGGCGGTTTTTGGACCCGGGGAATCGCCGGGCCGGCGCACGACCCCCAGTTCCTGGTCATGGAATGGACTCTCTACGCATCGGCCGTCTTCCTGGCAGTGTACCTGGTGGCGTTGACGGTGCGCAGGCTGCGCTTCCGGCGCGACCGCGCGCGCATGACGCGGGAGGCCCGTGCGGGCGGCAAGGTCGTGGCCGGGATCGACGACGTGCCGGCCGGGACGGTCAAGAAATTCTGGCTCATCTGCGGCAAGTTCCGCGTCGACTGCTTCGTGGTCAACCACGGCGGACGGTTCCACGCTTATGTCAATAGCTGCCGCCACATGGTCACGCCGCTGGACTTCGTCCGCTACCAGTTCTTCAGCGAGGACGGCAACCACCTGATGTGCGCCACCCACGGAGCCCTCTACGAGCCCGACACGGGCCTGTGCGTGGACGGCCCGTGCAAGGGCCTCTCGCTCCATGCGCTGCCCGTGGTTGTCGATCAGGGCGAGATCGTTGTAGGTTGTCCGGCGGGAGACCTTTCCTTCCTGCGGGAAATGGCGGACTGAGACCCATGGCAAGACATCGTGTAGGCAAGCGGATCGGCCGCAGGGAGGATTTCCCCGACGGCACGAGCCGGAAGTTCACTCTCCGTTGCCGCGGCGAGAGCCTCGAAGCGTTTGCCTTCGGTTACGAGGGAGAGCTGTTCGCCTACGTGAACCGCTGCCGCCACATCCCCCTTCCCATGGATTGGTTGGACAACCAGTTCTTCACGGTGGACGAGAAGTACGTGGTGTGCGCCAACCACGGAGCGCTCTACGAGCCCGGTACCGGTCAATGCGTTTGGGGGCCGTGCGAGGGGGCGTGGCTGCAGAAGGTGCCGCTCAAGGTGGACGCGGGTACCGTGCGCGCGTTCTGTCCCGGGTACGACCCCGGGGAGGGGGACCTGTAGTGGCTGACTGTCTCTTCTGCGGCATCGCGAGCGGGGAGATTCCCGGGGATATCGTCTATGGTGACGAATCGGTGCTTGCTTTCAGGGACATCGATCCCAAGGCGCCGGTGCATCTCCTGATCATCCCGCGCACGCATATCGCCGGCGTCAACGACCTGGAGGCGGAGGACGAGGCGGCTCTCGGGCATGCCATGCGGGTGGCCCGCCGGCTTGCCGCCGAGCACGGCGTGTCGGAAAGCGGGTTCCGCATCGTCGTGAACACCGGCCCGGATGCGGCCCAGAGTGTCCATCACATCCACCTGCACCTCCTGGGCGGCAGGGCGCTGGCGTGGCCGCCGGGGTGAGGAAGGGAGCGCCGGCCGCCACGACACGTAGAATCAACGAACACCCGCCTCGCGCCCCACGTGGCGCCGGGCGGGTGTGTCTCACGAAAGGACAAGCGAAGACATGATCAACGCGACACAGCTTCGGACCGGAATGATCATCATCTATGACGATGACCTTTACCGGGTGACCGCCGTCAAGCATCTCACCCCGGGCAAGGGGCACGGCTTCATGCAGACGAAGCTCAGGAACCTGAGGAGCGGGGTCGGCACCGAGCACAAGTTCCGTTCCGAGGACAGGGTCGATCGGGCTACCCTGGAGAGCCGCGAAATGCAGTATCTCTACGCCGAGGATGACCGCCATACGTTCATGGACACCGAGAGCTACGAGCAGACGGAGCTCTCGTCCGAGGAGGTGGGCGACATCCTGCCGTATCTCCTGCCCACGCAGGTGGTGAACGTGGAGCTGTACGAGGGGAGCCCGGTGGGTGTGAGCCTCGCCGCGGCGGTGGAGCTGGAGGTGGTGGAAACCGAGCCTTCCATGAAGGGCGCCACCGCCTCGGCGTCCTACAAGCCCGCCAGGCTGGAAACCGGGGTGACGGTCCAGGTGCCGCCGTTCATCCAGATCGGTGACCGGATTCGGGTGGATCCGTCTGAAGGAAAATATATCGAGAGGGCGAAGTAGCCTCGACGTCTTTCCACGCCGTCGCGACGGCGTTTTCCAGGTCCGCGAGGGTGCCGTCGTTCTCGATGACGAAGTCGGCGAGCCGGCGCTTTTCCGCCAACGGCATCTGTGCCTTCAGGTGCCGTTGGATGTCGGCGTCACCGAGCCCGTCCCTTTGGCGCAGGCGGCGCGCCTGTGTATCCGGCGCGCACGCCACCAGGATGACGGGACGCAACCAGTGGTGGATCCCGGCCTCGAACAGAAGCGGCGCGTCGTAGATGACGAACTCGGCATCCCGGGAGCGCTCGACGATGCGCTTTCTCGCCAGCGCTCGGATCCGGGGGTGGGTGATGGACTCCAGCCGCTTGCGGCTGGCCGGGTCCTTGAAGACGATTCCGCGCAGGTAGGCGCGGTCGAGGGTCTCGTCTTCCCGGAGCGCCTCGCGGCCGAACAGCTCGACGATCTCACGCCAAGCCTCCTGGCCGGGCTCCACCACCTCCCGGGCCAACCGGTCGGCGTCGACGATAGCGGCCCGATCGCCGAGGATGGCCGAGACCGTGCTCTTCCCGGTGGCGATGCCGCCGGTCAACCCGAGTACCCTGGCGTCCTGGCTCATGGGCACCGCTCGCGCGGGGAACCTGTTTGCGGCATCATGCCCTGTTCCTGTATCAAGTGCCGGTTGCGCCATCAACCAGACACCACACTCTAGAGAGCGGACGAAACCCATGAAACTGCCATTGCTGGACCTGAAGGCCCAGTATGAGACCATTCGCGAGGAGATTCAGGAAGCGGTCCTGAGAGTCTGCTCTTCGCAACGTTTTATCCTCGGTCCCGAGGTCGAGGGACTGGAGAAGGAGATCGCCGCCTATACCGGCGCCCGGTTCGCCATCGGCGTGTCGTCGGGAACCGACGCGTTGCTGGCATCCCTGATGGCGCTGGAAATCGGTCCGGGCGACGAGGTTATCACTACGGCGTACTCGTTCTTCGCCACCGCCGGTGTCATCACGCGCCTGGGCGCCCGGCCGGTCTTCGTGGACATCGAGCCGGACACCTTCAACATGGACGCGGCCGCGGTGGCGGAGCGCATGAGTCCGCGGACCCGCGCGATCATGCCCGTCCACCTGTTCGGGCGCTGCATGGATCTCGACCCGCTGCTGGAGCTGGCCCGGCGCGAGGGCGTGGCCGTGATCGAGGACGCGGCGCAGTCGTTCGGAGGCGTCGATGCCCGGGGGAGGGCGGCTGGCACGGTTGGCGCGGTGGGTTGCTTCTCCTTCTATCCCAGCAAGAACCTGGGGGCCTTCGGCGACGGCGGCATGGTGGTCACCGATGATGAAAAGCTGGCCGTGCGGCTTCGCATGCTCCGGGTCCACGGCGAAGAGCCCAGGTACCATCACCGGATGGTGGGTGGGAACTTCAGGCTCGACAGCCTCCAGGCCGCGGTGCTGCGGGTCAAGCTCAGGTACGTCCGGCAGTGGTCGGAGGCGCGCCGCGCGAACGCCCGGAGGTACCGGGAGCTTCTCGCCGCGGCGTCGTCCGCCCAACGGATCGTCCTTCCGCCGGACTGTCCGGGCCATGTCTACAACCAGTTCGTCATCCGTTCGCCGGAGCGGGACCGGCTGCGGGGGTTTCTCGGCGAGGCCGGCGTGGCCACGGAAATCTATTACCCCCTGCCGCTGCACCTCCAGGACTGTTTCGATTCGCTGAAACATCGACAGGGGGATTTCCCGCTCGCCGAGGAGGCGTCGCGGACCTCGCTGGCCTTGCCCATCTACCCGGAGTTGTCCGAATCGCAACAGCGCTACGTCTGCGCGCGCATCCAACGGTTCTGCCGGGCCTGATCGGTTCCGTCGAGCCTGGAGGGGCATGAGTTGAGCCCTTTGTGCTATAGTGCCGGCATGTCGTACCGTAGCCTTGCCGACCTTTTCCTGTCCCAGGCCGACGCGCGACAGGATCGCCTCCTGTATCGTTTCTGGCGCGACGGCGAGTGGCGCGACCAGAGTTGGACGGAAGCCGCCGCCGAGGTCGAGGACATCGCCCTGGGGCTGGTCGCCGTCGGGGTGGAGAAGGGCGACCGCGTGGCCTTGTACGCGGTCAACCGCGTCGAGTGGAGCCTGCTGGACTGGGCGAATATCTGCATCGGCGCCCTCACCGTGCCCCTCTACCCCTCCAGCACGCCGGCGCAGATCCAGCACATCGTCGACCATTCCGAAGCCGTGGTGCTGGTCGTGGACTCGCACGAAGCGCTGCAAAGGCTCCAGACGCAGGCGCCGGCCATGACCTCGGTCAAGACCGTGGTCATCCTGGACGCGCCTTCGGCGGGGGAGGCGCCGGCATCCGGCACGGACGCGGATGCGTTTTCGCTGGAACGGTTGAAGGAAATGGGTCGGGACCACGGACGCGAGCATCCGGGAAGATTTCGTGAGCTCGCCAACACGCTGGAACCCGCCGACGAACTCACCATCATCTATACGTCGGGCACCACCGGCGAACCCAAGGGGGTCGTGACGACCCACGGTCACTACCTGTTCACCATCGCTGCCTCCCTGGCCGCCATGCCCGTCAGCGAGGACGACGTGGCGCTCCAGTTCCTCCCCCTGGCACACTCCTTCGGTCGCCTGGAGCACTTCGTGGTGGTGGCGAGAGGCTACGTGTGCGCCTTCGCCCGCTCTATCGAGACCCTGTCGGCGGACCTGCAGGCGATGCGGCCGACGATGCTCTTCTCGGTGCCCCGGGTCTACGAGAACGCCTACAGGCGCATCCTCAACCGGGTCGAGAGCAGCAGCGCCCTCAAGCAGCGGCTGTTCCGATGGGCGGTGCGCGTGGGCAAGCGCTACAACGACCTGGCCAGGAAGGGCGAGCCTATCGGTCCGTGGCTGCGGGTGCGCTACCGGCTGGCCGACGCCCTGGTGCTTTCGAAGGTCAGGCAGGGCATGGGCGGGCGGCTGCGGTTGGCCATCTCGGGGGGCGCGCCGCTTTCGGAAGCCATCGCGGATTTCTTCCAGGGCCTGGGGGTGTGGATCGTCGAGGGTTACGGGCTGACGGAGACCTCCACCGTCGCCCACGTGAACCGTATCGATCGCTACCGCGTGGGCACGGTGGGCCTGCCCCTGGACGGCGTCGAGTGCCGCATCGCCGACGACGGCGAGATCCTGATCCGCGGCGCCAACGTGATGAAGGGTTACCTCAAGGACCCCGCCGCCACCGCCGAAGCCATCGACGGGGAAGGTTGGTTTCACACGGGCGACGTGGGAAGGATTGAGGACGGCGGGTTCCTGCGCATCACCGACCGCAAGAAGGACCTGATCGTGACCTCCGGCGGAAAGAACGTGGCGCCCCAGATGATCGAAAACCACCTGCGCCAGGAGCCGCTCATCAGCCAGGCCATGGTGTGGGGCGACAGGACCAGCCATCTGGTGGCGTTGATCACGCTGGACCCCGAGGAAACCCGTCGTTGGGCGGAGAAGGAGGGCCTCGAGTGGAAGGGCCACGAGGAAGCGGCGGCGGATTCCCGGCTCGTTGCCCACGTCAGGCAACTGATTCGCGACCGCAACAGGGATCTGGCGGCGTTCGAAGCCGTGCGCGACTTCCGTATCCTGCCGGCGGATTTTTCCACGGACACCGGAGAGCTGACCCCGAGCCTGAAGCTGAAACGGCGGATCGTGATGGAGCGCTACGGAAGTCTGCTCGATGAGATGCTCCGATAGCGTTGACCGGGTCGGCGGACTGTCGGAGTGTGTGGAACGGCAGGCTGGGGGGCGTGGAGGCGGCGGGCGGATTCGAACCGCCGCATGGAGGTTTTGCAGACCTCTCCCTTAACCACTTGGGTACGCCGCCGGAAAGAAGAGTTGTTTCTAACACCCCGATCATGGTTTTTCAAGCACGCCCGGGACGTTGAAGAAACCCGAAAAATCAACTATTTTGACCTTCAACAGGTTGGAGGAGGCTCACTTGCGGGGTCGTGAGGCCCGGGGCGCGCTTTCCGACGGCCGGATTCGATTCAGGAGCTCTCTTCCATGGCTACGATGATAACCGAGGAGTGCATCAACTGCGGCGCTTGCGAGCCGGAATGCCCCAACGAAGCCATCACCCAACAGGATGACCTGTACGTCATCGATCCGATCCTGTGCACCGAATGCGTCGGTTTCCACGACTATGAGGCCTGTGCCGCGGTCTGTCCGGTTGACTGCTGCGTGACGGACCCCAATAACGTCGAGCCGGAAAACGTGCTGATCCAACGGGCGCGGGAACTGCATACGGACGTCGACTTCGGCGATGAGTTCGAGTCGCGGTTCCGTACCGGCGATGGCGCCACGGAATCGACTGCGGCCCCTGCCGCGGCGGTTGCGGATGCAGCCAACGGAGCGGCGGAACCGGCGGCGGAGGTCGCGGAATCGCCGGCCGCACCGGCGGCGGCTCCTGCCCCGGTGGCGCCCGCCGCGGTGGCGGCCAGTCCGCCGCCGGTGGAAGAGCCGGTCGAGGAGCCCGAGCCACTGGAGCCCAAGGTTTTTCCGGGCCAGTTGCCCATGGGCTTCGACGAGTTGGCGCAACGCATCCAGACCAGCGAATCGAGCCTGCTGCGCATCACCGTGCTCCTTTTGCAACCGCTGCTGGGCGCTTTGCCCGCGCCCTCGAGAGACGACCTGGGAGAGTTGGCGGGCCGGCCCTACTTCGTGGACGGCGCGGCCACCGCCCTCAACATGATCCTCAACATGATCCTTTACCCGGTGGTGTTCATCGTCGCGGGCGTCGCGGTCGAAGGGCTGGGGCTCGCGTTCGGCAAGGGCGTCAACATGTACATCCTGGTGGGCTTCCTGGTGGCATTGGCGGAGGTGCTGTATCGCCTGCGCCGGAGCGTGTTTCGCGCCGTCCCGGTGGAGCAGGTCACGGTGAGCGCGGCGCTGTACGGGGTGCCGCTGGCGATCCTGTTGCGGCCCTTGCTGTCGCATCGGGGCAAGTTGCTGCGGCGGATCCCGGTTCCCGTCGAGGGATTCTACGACGCGCGCTTCGTCGAGAAGGTGGAGCGCGAGCGCCGCTACGGCCACGCCTACACGGTGGAGGACCTGGGCCAAGCCTATCACCTTCGACTGGAGTTCCCCACCCAGGTGCCGCGTCTGGGCATCGCCATCGCGCCAAGCCTGCCCGAGCGCATGCCGGATTATGACTACGACCTGATGTTGAAGGAAGGGCAGTTGATCGTGAGGGGCAAGTTGCTGGATTCCCGCATTCGGCAGATCTCCTCGAGCATCGGAGCCTTTCCGCCGGAGTTCACCACGGTCATCCCCCTGCAGGACCGCGTCTACGGCTTCGCCCATCATCTGAGCAGCAAGGTCCTGGACGTTCTCCTGCTGAAGGAGAGCGCCGCCCGGCTGGGTTGGATCGCCTAGCACCTGGCACCGCCACGGGGATCCCGCATGTCCGTACAGGCCGGCGGAGGGCTATTCCTCCGGAGCATGACGGTCGCCGACATCGACGAGGTGATGGCCATCGAGACGGTGGCTTTCGCCAGTCCCTGGAGCCGGCAATTCTTTCTTGAGGAGTTGCGGGCGACCCATGCCGGATCCGTTCTGTGCCAGCGGGACGGGAAACCCATAGGCTACGTCATCTACTGGGAGCTTCCCGGCGAACTGGACATCCACAACGTCGCGGTGCATCCGAAACACCGGCGTCAGGGAGTCGCGCGCACCATGCTCGGCGACATCATTGAGCGTGCGACCAAGCGGGGCCTCCGCCGCATGACGCTTGAGGTCCGCAAGTCCAACGATCCCGCCCAGACCCTCTATCGGTCGCTGGGTTTCGAGATCTGCGGCCTGCGCAAGGGGTACTACTCCGACAACGGGGAGGATGCGTGGGTCATGGAGCGAAAGCTCCAGCCTGCCGCCGACCAACCTCTCAAAAACTAAATCAGTGATTCATATAATTGCAGTTAACTAACTGAATTCATATGATAAAAATTTATAACCCCATCTCTTGACGGCCTCTTGCCGCGCGGTGTATATAGTGGGTAGCCATCGGTTATGAAAGAGACCGTCATTGAAACGCGCATCTCTAATCCTGGCCCATCTCCGTGTAGTTGCCTTCCTCCGGCCTAGTCGGCCGCTGTCCCGTTACCCCTCTTCCGCGTACGGTTTCTGACGTTCAAGGAGGAAAAATGTTCAAAGTCGGAGAGAAGGTCGTCTATCCCGCACATGGAGTCGGTGAGATCGAGGCGGTACGAAGTCAGGTGATTTCCGGGACCGAAAAGAAGTTCTACATGCTGCGTATCCTCGACACCGACATGAAGATCATGGTGCCGGTGGACAACGCCATGGCCGTGGGGCTGAGGAAGATCATCGACAAGACGACCGTTACGCGCGTCTACCGCATCCTGCGGGAAAAGAAGAAGGCGCCCATCGACCAGCAGACCTGGAACCGCCGCTATCGGGAGTACACCGAGAAGATCAAGACCGGCTCGGTCATCGAGATTGCCGCCGTGCTCAGGGACCTGTTTCTGCTGAAGAGCGACAAGGAGCTCTCCTTCGGCGAACGAAAAGTACTGGATACGGCCCGAAACCTCCTGGTCAAGGAGCTTTCCATCGCCCGCTCCCACACCGAGGAAAAGATCATGGAGGAGCTGAGCCACATCTTTACCCAGTAGTTGGAGACTTGGGGTTGCCGCGAAAGAGCTGAAGGGAAACCGTTCCTTCAGCTCTTTTTTTGCGGGAGGGTTTCGTGCGAGTCAACGCCATCATCCTGGCCGCCGGCCGGGGCACGAGAATGGGAGGCCACGGATCGAAGGTCCTGTTGCCCCTGGCCGGCCGGCCGCTGATTCTGCATACACTCGAGCGTTTCGGGAGCGCGCGGGAAGTCGGCCGCGCCCTGCTCGTGGTGCCGCCCGGGGACACGCGGGAATATGAAACTCTTCTGGAGGGGGCGCCAGTGGACGGGCTGGAGGTGGGCGTTCGACCCGGAGGTGTCCGCCGGCAGGATTCCGTGCGCGCGGGGCTCGACGCGCTGGACCCGGACTGCGAGTCCGTGGTCGTTCACGATGGCGCGCGACCGTTCGCCGCCGCCGACCTGATCGATCGCTGTGTCCGGGAGTGCCGGCGGAGCCGTTCGGTGACGGTGGGTGTGCCGTCCCGCAACACCATCAAGACCGTGTTCGACGGACAGGTAGGAGAGACGCTTCCCCGGAGCCGGCTGTGGGAGATCCAGACCCCGCAGGCCTTTCCGGTGCGCACGCTTCGGGATGCGTACGCGTTGGCCGACCGGGAAGGGGTGGAAGCGACGGATGACGCCATGCTCGTGGAGCGCATGGGAGCACCGGTATGGGTCGTAGAGGGCAGCACCGTCAACCTCAAGGTGACCTACCGGGAGGACATCCTCCTGGCGGAAGCTCTCGTTGCCGGAGGGATGGTGTGAGAGAGGCGGCGCCGGCCGCGGTGCTGGCGTCCCCGACGGGATTTGAACCCGTGTTGCCGGCGTGAAAGGCCGGTGTCCTGGGCCAGGCTAGACGACGGGGACCGCTCGAAACGCGAGGTTTAACGGTTAACAGAAAACCGTGTCCTTGAAAACCCGGTGCCCCGTCCGGCCGTTCTCAGATCCGGGTGCTGAGGTAGCGTTCGCCGCTGTCGCACAGCATCGTGACGACCACGTGGCCCTTTCCCATGGTCCGGGCGACCTGCATGGAAGCGAAGCAGTTCGCGCCCGACGAGATGCCGACGAAAATGCCTTCCTCCACCGCGAGCCGGTGGGTCGTGGCGGCGGCGTCTTCGTCGCTCACGGTGATGACCTCGTCGTAGATCCCCGTGTTGAGGATCGGCGGCACGAATCCGGCGCCGATCCCCTGGATCTTGTGGAACCCGGGCTCTCCCTGGGAGAGGACCGGCGAAGCCTCGGGTTCGACCGCGTAGATCTTCACGGACGGGAACTTGTCCCGCAGCACCTCACCCACCCCGGTGATGGTGCCGCCGGTGCCCACGCCGCTGACGAACGCGTCAATGTGGTCGAACTGCTTCAACAACTCCACCGCGGTGGTCTCCCGGTGGATCGCCGGATTGGCGGGATTGGTGAACTGCTGGGGCATGAAAAAGTCGGGATGCTCCGAGGCCAGCTCCTCGGCTCTTCGTATGGCGCCGCCCATCCCCTTGGTGTCCGGCGTCAGGATCAACCGCGCGCCGTAGGCCACCAGCAGGTTGCGCCTCTCCTCGCTCATCGTATCCGGCATCGTCAGGATCAAGCGGTACCCTTTGACCGCGGCCACCAGCGCGAGGCCGATGCCGGTGTTGCCGCTGGTGGGCTCGATGATGGTTCCGCCAGGCTTCAAAAGGCCTTTGCGTTCGCCGTCTTCGACCATGCTGCGGCAGATGCGGTCCTTGACCGAGCCGCCGGGATTGAGGGACTCGAGCTTCCCCCAGACCTCGGCGCATTCAGTCCCCGGCAGTTTCGTCAGATGCACCACCGGGGTGGAGCCGATCAGGTCGAGCACGGACCTGGAACACTTGGAGGTTGTTGTCATGGGTTGGAGGTGAGAATTGCCTGCGCGGGTATGATAGAATCCGTCCGGCGCAAAGTCAATGGCCGCCCGCTGGTGTTCTTTTTTGGGCGTTCCGGGCACTTGCCACCGCGCTTTCCTTGACACCCCGGCCGGGTGAATCAATAATAACGTAACATGCGGGTCCGCCGCGAAGGAGAGCGCATGAGCGAGGAAACCGGCGACGAGAAAGGGTTCAAGGTACACGACAAGCGCCGCTTCACCGACGAAGGCGAGGCGCGTGAGGAGGCGATGGAACAGGCGCGCGAGCCCGTCGAGGAACCTCCGGCAGAGCCCGCACCCGGGCCGGGCGCGGAGTCGGCTCCGGAGCCGGAAGACCGCCGGCAGGAGCTGCCGCCCATCAACTTCTCCACGTTCATCATCAGCCTGAGCACCCAGGCCCTCATGCATCTCGGAGAGATGAGCAATCCGGTCACCGGCAAGGTGGAAAAGGACGTGGAGGTGGCCAAGCAGACCATCGACATCATCGGCATGCTCAGCGACAAGAGCAAGGGTAATCTGGACGAGACCGAGGAACAACTCGTGCGGGAAGTCCTCTACAATCTGAGGATGAAGTACGTGGAGGCCGTTCGCACGACATGACACGGATGTCGCGGAGACGGACCTGCATGCGCGGGTGGCTGTCGGCCTGCGTGGTCGCGCTGATCGCGGGGATCTCCTACGCCCACGGGGCCACGACCCCGCGGATGGCCCTGCCGGATTTCGTCGGGCTCTCGAAGCAGGTCCGGCCGCTCGTGGTGCACATTTCCTCCACCGCCACGACCCCGTCACCCTCGGCCCAGAGTCCCTTCCGGGAAGACGATCCTTTCAGTGACTTCTGGCGGCGGTTCTTCGGCGAGCGGTTTCCCCGCAGTCCGTCCCCGGGTCCGCGCCGGAGCGTGGGCTCCGGCTTCGTGGTGGATCCCAGCGGGTACATCCTCACCAACGACCACGTGGTCGAAGAGGGGCAGGAGCTGACGGTGAAGCTGGCCGACGGCTCCGAGCATCGGGCCCGAGTCGCCGGGCGAGACCCCAAGACCGACATTGCCCTGATCAAGATCGACGTCGACCGGGAGCTGCCGGTGGTGGTGCTGGGAGACTCGGACGCCCTGGAGGTCGGCGAGTGGGTGCTGGCAATCGGCAATCCATTCGGTCTCGAGCACACCGTGACCTCGGGCATCGTCAGCGCCAAGGGGCGCCGCATCGGCGCCGGCCCGTACGACAACTTCATCCAGACCGATGCCTCCATCAACCCCGGCAACTCGGGCGGACCGCTGATCAATCTGCGAGGCGAGGTGGTGGGCGTCAATACCGCCATTTTCAGCCGCGGCGGCGGCAATATCGGCATCGGCTTCGCGATTCCCATCAACCTGGTCAAGGGGCTGCTCTCGCAGCTCAGGGACAAGGGCAAGGTAACCCGGGGCTGGCTGGGGGTGGTCATCCAGGACGTCGACGCCAGCCTGGCCGAGGGCTTGCGCATGGCCGAAGCCCGCGGCGCGTTGGTGGCCAGCGTGGCCAAGGGCAGCCCGGCGGAGAGGGCCGGTGTCGAGGTGGGCGACGTCATCGTCGCGTTCGACGGCTCCCCGGTGGGGAAGTCCAGCGATCTCTCGCTGGTCGTGGCCCGGACCGAAGTGGGACGGGTCGTCGATCTCGCGGTGGTGCGAAAGGGCCGGCGTGTCACCCTGAGCGCGGAGATCGGCAGGCTCGGCGAGGACGAGGCGGCGGTGGTGGTGGAGGAAGGCAGCGAGTTGGGCCTCACCGTCCGGGACCTCGCCGGCGAGTCCGCGCGGCGCCGCGGGAACCGGGAACGGGAAGGCGTCGTGGTCACGGCCGTAGAATCCGGCAGCCCGGCGGAACAGGCGGGAATTCGGGTTGGAGACGTAATCCTCGAAATCGACCGCAAGCGCATCGCGGGGATCCAGGACTTCAGGCAGACCGTCGGCAAGTTGAAGAAGGGCAGCGGCATCCTCTTTCTGATACGGCGCGAGGATACCACCATCTTCCTGGCGTTGCGTCTTCCTCGCTGAAGTCTTCCGACCATGAAACGCGGCTTCAAGAAAGCGCTCGTTCGCCTCGTCAAGGTGTCGGCGGCCCTGCTGTTGCTGCTGTCGCTGGGCGGGTTGGGCCTGGGCGGGTGGTACGTGTGGCACCTGAGCGGCGTGGTGAAGGCCAAGTTCGAGGGGCGCAAGTGGGAGTTGCCTTCCAAGATCTACGCGGACAGCAAGATCATCTATCCGGGAATGAACGTGGCGGTGCCCCAGCTCCGCGAGAAGCTGCGGCGCCTGGGCTATCGCTCCTCGAGGCGCCAGCCCCGGGCCAGGGGTGAATACCGTATCCACGGCAAGGGCGGGGTGGTCGAGGTGTTCCTGCACGACTTCCAGTATCCGTTGCGGGATTTCAGGGGCTTTCCGGTGCGCGTTTCCCTGAAGTCCGGCACCATCCATCGCATACAAAGGCTGGACACCGGGGAAGTCCTGCCGTCCCTCGAGCTGGAGCCCGAGGTGGTGACCGGTTTTTACGATCGGGTGCGCGAACAACGGCGGATCGTCCGCCTGGAGGAGGTGCCGGCCAGCGTGAGGAAGGCCGTGCTGGCGGTGGAGGACGAGCGCTTTTACTATCACCGCGGCGTGGACCCGGTCGCGGTGTTGCGCGCGTTCGTGGCCAACCTGCGGCGCGGAGGAGTCGTGCAGGGCGGCAGCACGCTGACCCAGCAGTTGATGAAGAACTTCTTCCTGGACAGCGACCGCACCCTGGAGCGCAAGGTCAAGGAAGCCCTCATGGCGCTGGTGACCGAGTGGATGTACACCAAGGACCAGATCCTGGAGAACTATCTCAACGAGATCTATCTCGGGCAGAACGGCTCCCAGGGCATCTTCGGCATCTGGGAAGCCGCGCGGTTTTATTTCGTGAAGGAACCCGAGCAGCTCACCGTCGGCGAAACCGCCATGCTGGCGGGCCTCATCAGGGCGCCCAATCGCTACTCCCCCTACCGGAACGTCAAGGACGCGACCCGGCGGCGTAACGTCATCCTGGCCAAGCTGGTGGGCGACGGCATCATCACGCGCCATGCCTACGAACGGGCCTTGCGGGAAGTCTTCGAGAAGCGGAAGCCGGTGCGGGTGACCAACGGCGCGCCGTATTTCACCGACTACGTAAAGAAGGAGCTGGCGGCCCACTACAGCCACGACGTGTTGACGGCGGAGGGGCTGCACATCTTCACGAGCCTGGACCTGGAGCTGCAGCAGGCGGCGGAGACGGCCGTGTCCAAGGGCCTCGCGAGGCTGGAGAAGGGTTACCGGCACCTTCGCAAGATCGCCAAGACCGATGACCTCGAGGGTGCGCTGGTGGTGATAAAGCCGCAGACCGGCGAGATCAGGGCCATGGTCGGCGGCCGGGACTACCGCAAGTCCCAGTTCAACCGGGTGGTCCAGGCCAAGCGTCAGCCGGGCTCGGTATTCAAGCCGTTCGTGTATCTGGCGGCCCTGACCCACGGCTCGTCCCACGGTCACGAGCCCTATCGCAGCACGACGTTCGTGGAAGACGCGCCGTTCACCTGGAGCTTCGGTCGCCAGAGCTGGGCACCGGAAAACTACAAGCAGCGCTACTACGGCCGGGTGACCATGCGCGAGGCCATGGAAAGGTCCCTGAACGCCGCCACCGCCCGCATCGCACAGGACGTGGGCATCAAGAAAATCCGCGAAATGGCTTACCGGATGGGGATCGAGAGTCGTCTGCCGTTGCTGCCGTCGCTCTCGCTGGGCGCCGTCGAGGTCACGCCGCTGGAAATGGCGGGGGCTTTTTCGGCCCTGGCCAACAACGGTGTCCGTACCCACCTGTTGTCCATCAAGAACGTGGTGGACCGCAACGGCAACGTCCTGGAGAAGCGTAACATCCGGGTGAAGCGCGTGATCTCGCCCCAGGTGGCCCACGACATGAACAACATGCTGCGGGGGGTCGTGGAACGGGGCACCGCCCGTGCCACGCGCCTGCAGGGCTTCACCCGTCCGGCGGCGGGCAAGACCGGCACCACCAACGACGCCAGGGACGCGTGGTTCGCGGGATATACGCCCGACCTGCTGGCGTTGGTATGGGTCGGCTTTGACCGCCAGTCGGAACTGGGGTTGGCGGGCTCTCAAGCGGCTCTTCCGATATGGACGGACTTCATGAAGAAGGCCACCAGCAGGCTTCCGGTGACGGACTTCGTGACCCCGCCCGGGGTGTCCGGGTTCGAGGCGGAGCCCCGTGCGGGGGGCGTGCCGCGGTGTCCGGACGGTGTCCCGCAAGGAAGACGGCGAATCCAGGAAGCCGGGTCGATGGTGTCGGTGGAGACATGCGGGTAGGGGAACCTGCCCGAACCCGTCCGCGCGGTACGATCCGGTTGAAGCGCTTGTTGCGGGCCATGGCATGGCTGGCGGTTGCGTCCGTGCTGCCGGCTTGCGGACAGCATGGGCCGTCGGTGGCCGAGGTGGCGCGAGGGCTGCCCGAGGTCCTGGAGGTGCCGCCGTCGGCTTCGGGGATCGGCGCCGTGCCGGGCCGCGGTCTCCGGATGCAGCGCGGTTCGTCGCCCCAGCGCATCGCGTCGGTACGCATGACCGAGCGGGCCCGGCGGCTGCTTCGGTCGGGGAACTACGCACGGGCGCTGACCGAGCTCGAGAAGAGCCTTTCCACCGACGGCAGCAATCCCTATGCCCATTACTACATCGCGGTGGCTCACCACCAGTTGGGCAATTTCGGGGCCTCGCTGGATTTCCTGGACGTGGCGCAACCGATCCTGGGCCACGATCTTCCGTGGCTGGTGCAGACCCTGGTGCTGCGGGGCGACAACCTTCGGGCGTTGGGGCGCTTCGGTCCCGCGAAAGCGGCCTACCGCAGGGCCCTCGCCATGGATCCGGCCAACCCCGCGGCCAATCGCGGACTGCTGTGGAGCCGGCAACGTTCGAAGGCGAGATCATGGTAGGGGCGTCAGGCCCGCATGGGACTCGATGGAGGTGATCCATGATCGTGTTAGGCGTCGAGACCTCCTGTGACGATACCGCGGCGGCCGTTCTCGAAGGCGGCAGGTCCGTGCGCGCCAACCTGGTGTCATCCCAGGACGCCGTGCACGCGCCCTTCGGCGGCATCGTCCCGGAGATGGCTTCACGCCAGCACATTCAGGCCATCCGGCCGATGGTGGATCGAGCCCTGGAGCAGGCGGGAGTCGGCGTCGGGGACCTGGACGGCCTGGCGGTCACCCACGGCCCCGGGCTGACCGGCTCGCTCTTGGTGGGCCTCTCCTTCGTCAAGGGCTGGTCCTTTCGTTCCGGCATCCCCTACGTGGGGGTCAACCACCTGGAAGCGCACGTTCTGTCCATTTTCCTGGAGAAGGAAGTGAGTTTCCCGTACCTGGCGCTGGTGGCATCCGGCGGGCATACACTGCTCTACGTCGTCCGCGGGTTCGGCGCCTACGAGCACCTGGGGGGCACCCTCGACGACGCCGCCGGCGAAGCATACGACAAGGTGGCCAAGATGATGGGGCTGGGGTTCCCCGGCGGAAGGGTCATCGACGACTTGGCCAAGCAGGGGGATCGCCGCGCCGTGGCCTTTCCCCGGGCGCGTCTGCGCACCCCCTACGACTTCAGCTTCAGCGGCCTGAAGACCTCCGTCTGGCACTACCTCACCCGCAAGCGCGCGGACCACTGGCGCGACGAGATGGCGGACATCGCGGCGAGCTTTCAGGAGGCGGCGGTGGACATGCTGATCGCCCCCACGCTCCGGGCGGCGGCGGAGTTCGGCATCGGGCACATCGTCCTGGGCGGCGGGGTCGCCGCCAACAGCCGTCTCCGGGCAAAGCTGGCGGAAAAGGCCGGCGAGGCGGGGGCCGAGCTCCACTGCCCGTCACTGCGCTTCTGCACCGACAACGGCGCCATGGTGGCGTTGGTGGGAAGCCGCCTGCTGGAGCAGGGCGGTCGAAGCGGTCCGCGCCTGAACGCCGATCCCGCGCTGATTCTCTGAGGTGACCGGCACCGCCCGCCGTCATCGGAACCGGTCCTTCGACTCCGCTTCGCTACGCTCAGGACGAACGGAGCACTGTCCCGGTCACAACCGTTCGTCCTGAGCGTAGCGAAGCGAAGTCGAAGGACATGGCCACCCTTCATCAAGAGGCGCGGACGGCGTGGCGCGAGCTGGGATTCACACCCAGTCGAGCCCGCGGCCAGAACTTTCTCGTTCATCGGCGCGTCATCGATACCATCGTCGGCCTTCTCGACCTGGGCGAAGGCGACCGGATCCTGGAAGTGGGACCGGGACTGGGCTTCGTCACCCGTTGCCTGGTCGGCGAGAGCCGGAGGGTCTGGGCCGTCGAAGTGGATCCATTGCTGGTGCGGTGGCTGCGCGACGGTCCGCTGGGGTCATGCCCGGGATTTCACCTCGTGCACGGCGATATCCTGACCACGGACTTCGACCGGCTGCTGCCCGAACACGGGGTCAAGGTCGTAGCCAATCTTCCCTACAGCGTAGCCGCGCCGGCGCTGTCGAGGCTGTTCGAGGCGGGCCGGCATTTCTCCGTGCTGGTGGTCATGCTGCAGAAAGAAGTCGCGCAGCGGCTGGCGGCACGGCCGGGAACTTCGGCTTATGGCGGCCTTTCGGTCTGGTGCCGGCTGCACGGGAGAATCACCCGGAAGGTCGCGGTGTCGCCGGAGGCGTTTACGCCCAGGCCCAGAGTCGACTCCACCCTCCTCAGGATCGAGCTGCACCGGGAACCACTGCTTGCCGGCGATGAGGTTCCGCTGCTCCGGGCGGTGGTGCGCGCGGGGTTCGCGCGCCGGCGCAAGATGCTCGGCAACGCCTTGGCGGGTCTTTTCGACGCGCGCGCGGACGCCGTCTTCGAGCGCGCCGACATCGACCCCCGGCGACGGGCCGAAACCCTGGACCTGGCGGAGTTCATCCGGCTGGCGCAGGCGTACGGGGAAGTGGCCGGCGGCAGCGGGAGTCCGGGCGCGGAAGGGGGTAGCGGCGGTGCCGGAGCTGCCTGAGGTCGAGACCGTCTGCCGCACGCTGCGCAGGAGGTTGCGGGGGGTGCGAATCGTCGATGTGCGCGTTATCGAGGGCCGCTTGCGGCAGCCCGTGGCCGCGGACTTCGCCGCTCGTCTGGAGGGAAGGGCGGTGGAAGCCGTGACCCGGCGCGGCAAGTACATCGTCACGGAGCTGGACGGCGGTTGGACCTGGGTCTCGCACCTAGGAATGTCGGGAAAGCTGACGTTTCGCGAGCGCGACGCCTCCGTCGAGAAGCACGACCACCTGGTGTTCGCCCTCGATGACGGCACCGAGCTTCGCTATCACGACCCGCGCCGGTTCGGGCTTTGCGTGGTTCTGCCCAGCGGGGAGCTGGACGCATGGCCGCCGTTGGCCCGGCTCGGCCCGGATCCCCTGGATCGCCGTTTCACCGGCGACTACCTCTATCCGTTCCTACACCGATCCCGCAGGAGCATCCGGGACCTGCTGCTGGATCAGCAGGTCGTTTGCGGGCTCGGCAACATCTACATCAACGAGGTGCTGTTCAGAATCGGGATCCGTCCCACCCGCCGAAGCCGCCGCCTGTCGAAGGCCGCCACCGCGGAACTGGTACGCGAAACCCGGACGTTGTTGCGGGAGGCCATCCGGTGGCGCGGAAGCTCGGTGTCGGACTACCGCGACGGCGACGACCGGCGGGGCGGCTTCCAGTGGCGGCTCCAGGTCTACGACCGCAAGGGCGCCCCATGCTACAGGTGCGGCGCTCCCATCAAGCGCATCGGGCTCGGCAACCGCGGCGTCTTCTATTGCCCGCGGTGCCAGCCGTAGCCCTCACCCCGGCCCTCTCTCGGAGGGATCGGGCGCAAATCCAACCCCTCTCCGCTTGGGAGACGGTGGCCCAAGGCCGGGTGAGGGTCCGTCACCCCACCACCCTGTAGTCGCCGCCGAGGTAGCTCCGGCACAGCTCCGTATACGTGGAAGAGCCCATCTTGATCCAGTTGAGGGCTTCGCCGCTGATCTCCTTCTTCACCTTGGCGGGGCTGCCCGCCGCCAGGCAGCGGGCGGGGATCCGGGTGTGCGGCACCACCACGCTGCCGGCGGCGATGAGGGACTCCTCGCCGATCTCGGTGTCCTCCAGCAGCGTCGAATTCATGCCGATGATGGCGGCTCGCCGGATGGTGGCCCCCTCCATGACCGCGGCGTGCCCTATGGTCACGTCTTCTTCAAGGATCACCGCGCCCTCGCCGGAATGCATCACGCAGTTGTCCTGGACGTTGCTCCTGGCGCCGATCACGATGGGGTTCTGGTTCTCGTCGGAGCGGAGCACGGCGCCGAACCAGATGCTGGCTCCGGCCTCCACGGTGACGTCGCCGATGAGCACGGCGGTGGGGGCGATGAACGCCTCCGGCGAAACCCTGGGGCGGTGCCCCTTGTACTGGATGAGCATGAAGATCTCCTTACGGGATTTTCAGGATGCCAGGTGTTCCGCCGCGGCGCGGCAGATGGTATCGGCGATCCCCAGCGACGAAGTGGCACCGGGGGAGGGGGCGTTGAGCACGTGGACGGCGCCCTCGGACTGGGCGATGACGAAATCGTCCACCAGCTTGCCGCTGGCCGACACCGCCTGGGCGCGTACCCCCGCGCCGCTGTAGACCAGGTCGTCCGACTCGATCGCGGGTATCAGCCGCTGTAGCTCGCGGGTGAAGGCGCGCTTGTCGAAGGAGCGGCGCAGCTCCGGCAGCGAGGTCTTCCAGTGCTTCCGCGCCATGGCCCAGAAGCCGCCGTAGGAGAAGATCTGGTAAAGGTCGCGCAGGTTGAAGTCGCTCTGGCGGTATCCCTGGCGCGCGAACGCCAGCACCGCGTTGGGGCCTACCTCCACCCGGCCGTGGACCGTGGGCGTGAAGTGAACCCCGAGAAAGGGGAACTGGGGGTCGGGCACCGGGTACACCAGCCCCTTGACCAGCCCCTGCTTGTGGGGTTTGAGGCGGTGGTACTCCCCCCGGAACGGAACGATGCGCACGGGTTCCTCGATGCCGCCGCCGACGCTTTCCGCAAAACCCGGCGTCATCGCCGCCACCCGGTCGACGAACAGCCCGGCGCAGTTGATGAGCGTGCGCGTCTCCACCGCGTCCCGTGAGGTCTCGATGACGAACCCGCCCGCCGACCGGGTGATGCCGGTCACCTCGCACGAGGTGCGGACCGCGCCCCCGGCCGCCTCGAACAGCCGTGCGTACGCGCGCGCCACGTCGCCGAAGTCGATGATGCCGGTGAACGGGGCGTGCAGCGCCTTGAGGCCGCTGCAGTGGGGTTCGATCTCCCGCAACTCCTCCGGGCCGATCATGCGCACGCCCTCGACGCCGTTGGCCTCGGCGCGCCGGTTCAGCTCGTCCAGCCGTGGAACTTCCTCCGGGCGGGTGGCGACGATGACCTTGCCGCAGAGGTCGTAGTGGATGCGGTGTTCGTCGCAGAATTCCTGCAAGGCCTTCTTCCCGGCCACGCACGTCCGTGCCTTCACCGATCCCGGCCGGTAGTAGATTCCCGAGTGGAGCACGCCGCTGTTGTGGCCGGTCTGGTGCATGCCCAGTTCCGGCTCCTTTTCCAGCAAAGCGCAGCGCAGCCCGGGATGCTCCCGCGCCATCCGCATGGCGGTGGCCAAACCCACGATGCCGCCGCCGATGATGGTGAGATCGAATTCTTCCATGGGACAAGTCGGGAAGTCGTCGTCGTCGCGCCGGTCGAGCCGACGATCCGCGAGCGGGAACTTAACAGCTTCGTCCCGCGCGTGTCCAGGGAAGGCGATCCGGTGAGGCCGTGTGGATTCCTGCTTTCGCGGGAATGGCGATGCGGGGCGCCGGCGGCTTGCGCGGTTTTGCACACCCGGCGCCCGCGGTGTTATTCCTTTGACATGCTGAAGGAGCGAAAACCCGGGCAATTCCGCCTGGTGGCCGACTTCCAGCCTCAGGGCGATCAGCCCCGGGCCATCGAGCAACTGGTGGAGGGGCTGGAGGAAGGGCGCCGCCACCAGGTGCTGCTGGGGGTCACGGGTTCCGGCAAGACCTTCACCATGGCCAATGTCATCAGCCGCATCAACCGCCCCACGCTGGTCATCGCCCCCAACAAGACGCTGGCTGCGCAGCTCTACAACGAGTTCCGGCTGCTGCTGCCGGACAACGCGGTGCGCTACTTCATCAGCTACTACGACTACTACCAGCCCGAGGCCTACGTGCCCGCCACCGACACCTACATCGCAAAGGACGCCTCCATCAACGACGAGATCGACAAGCTGCGTCACGCCGCCACCATGGCGCTGCTGGAACGCCGGGACGTGGTCATCGTCGCCAGCGTCTCGTGCATCTACGGCCTGGGCTCGCCGGAAGCCTACTTCGACCTGATGGTCTACCTGGAAGAGGGCATGCGCATAGACCGCGACCACATGCTGCGCAAGCTGGTGGACATCCAGTACGAGCGGGTGGACTACGACTTCCATCGCGGCACCTTCCGGGTGCGTGGGGATACGGTGGAGGTCTTCCCGGCCTACGAGGACCGGTCGGCGCTGCGCATCGAGTTCTTCGACGACGTGGTGGAGTCGTTGCTGGAGGTGGACCCGCTGCGCGGCAAGGTGCGCCGGCGCGTCGACAAGGCCACGGTCTATCCCGCCAGCCACTACGTCACCACCGCGGAACGCATGAAGGCGGCGGTCACGGCGATCCGCGAAGAGCTCCGCGAACGGCTGGTCGAGCTCAAGCGGGAGAAAAAGCTGCTGGAGGCGCAGCGCCTGCGGCAGCGGACCCTCTACGACCTGGAGCTGCTGGAGGAGATGGGCTACTGCCCGGGCCTGGAGAACTATTCCCGCCACCTCACCGGACGGCGCCCGGGAGAGCCTCCGCCCACGCTGCTCAACTACTTTCCCGACGACTTCGTCCTGTTCGTGGACGAGAGCCACGTCACAGTGCCGCAGGTCGGCGGCATGTACCGGGGCGACCGTTCGCGCAAGGAGACCCTGGTGGAGTTCGGCTTCCGCCTGCCCTCGGCGCTGGACAACCGGCCGCTGAACTTCGAGGAGTTCGAGGAATTCCTGAACCAGACCATTTATGTTTCCGCGACTCCTGCCGACTATGAGATCATGAAGAGCGGCCATGTCCGGGTGGAACAGTTGATCCGCCCCACCGGGCTCACCGACCCGGAGATCGTGGTGCGGCCCGCGGCCACCCAGGTGGATGACCTGCTGGAGGAGATCCGCAAGCGCACCGCGGCCGGCGCGCGGGTGCTGGTGACGACCCTGACCAAGCGCATGGCCGAGGACCTGACCGACTATTACCAGGACTTGAACGTCAAGGTCCGATACCTGCACTCGGACATCGATGCCATCGAGCGGGTGGAGATCATCCGCGACCTGCGCAAGGGGGTGTTCGACGTGCTGGTGGGCATCAACCTCCTGCGCGAAGGGCTGGACCTCCCCGAGGTGTCGCTGGTGGCCATCCTCGATGCCGACAAGGAAGGGTTCCTGCGCTCGGAGCGTTCGCTGATCCAGACCATCGGGCGCGCGGCGCGCAACGTGGACGGCACGGTGATCCTCTACGCCGACCTGATGACCGATTCCATGAAGCTGGCCATCGGCGAGACCGAGCGCCGGCGCGGGGTCCAGAAGGCCTTCAACGAGGAGCACGGCATCGTCCCCCGGAGCGTGGTCAAGCAGATCGACGAGCCGTTGATCCAGGCCTATGACGCCGACTACGTGGACGTGCCGCTGGTGGCCGACGACGGGCCGGCGCCCAACGAGATTCCCCGGATGGTGGAGAAGCTCAAGAAGGAAATGAAGCAGGCCTCGGACCGGTTGGAGTTCGAGAAGGCCGCGGAGATACGGGACCGTATCCGAGGTCTCCAGGAGAAGGAACTGTCCGGCCCGTACCTCTCGCGCGGCGCGATGGTCGGGCGGGCTTGAGTTTAGTTTGCGGCCCTTCGACTTCGCTTCGCGAAGCGAAGTCGAAGGGCGCCACTTCAAAGGGCGCCATCTTCCCATGCAGATCGACGAACTCAAGGACCATCTCGATACCCTTCCCGCCGGCCCAGGCGTTTACCTGATGCGGGACGGGGGCGGCAAGGTCGTCTACGTGGGCAAGGCCAAGGAGCTGCGCGCGCGAGTCCGCTCCTACCTGCGCGGGGGCGACGGACGCCCCCAGGTGGCGTTCCTCATGCGCCACGTGGAAGACATCGAGACCCTCGTGACCGGCAACGAGAAAGAAGCGCTGATCCTCGAGAACAACCTCATCAAGCAGTACAAGCCGCGCTACAACATCCGCCTCAAGGACGACAAAAGCTACCTCAGCATCAAGGTGACCGCGGGCGAGTGGCCGCGCATCCTGGCCACCCGCAGCATCGTCAAGGACGGCAGCCGCTACTTCGGCCCTTACGCCTCCGCGGTCGCCGTGCGCGAGACCCTGGAAGTCATCGAGAAGCACTTCCTGCTGCGGAGCTGCACCGACTACAACTTCCGCAACCGCGACCGTCCGTGCCTGCAGTACCAGATCAAGCGCTGCCCGGCGCCCTGCGTCCGTCCCGTGGACCCCGACGAGTATTCCGGCAACCTGCGCCAGGCGGTGCTGTTCATCGAGGGCAAGAGCGCCGACCTGCTGCGGCAGCTCCGCGTGCGCATGCGCGAGCGCGCCGATGCGCTGGAGTTCGAGCAGGCGGCCAAGCTGAGGGACCGCATCCGCGCGGTGGAGAAGACCCTGGAAAAGCAGCGCATGGTGTCCCACTGGGGAGCCGACCAGGACATCTTCGGGCTCTACCGGGAGGGCGGATTCATCGAGGTCCAGGTGATCTTCGTGCGCCAGGGCAAGCTCACCGGCAACCAGGCCTATTCCCTGGAGGACCACCAGTTCGACGACGAGGAGATCGTCGCCGCGTTGCTGACGCAGTTCTACCAGGGCAACCGGTTCGTCCCCGAGGAGATCCTGGTGCCGGTGGAGCTGGAAGACCGGGCCGTGCACGAGGAGTACCTGGGCGAGCGCAAGGGCCGCCACGTCACGCTGCACCAGCCGCGGCGGGGCGAGAAGCACAAGCTGCTGGAGATGGCCATGAACAACGCCCGCCAGGGCTTCAGCGAGCGCCACGACCAGGAGCGGGAACGGGAGAAGATGCTGCTCGAGTTGCAGCACAAGCTCCGGCTGCGACGGTATCCGCAGCGGATCGAGTGCTACGACATCTCCATGATCCAAGGGGCCCATGCCGTGGGCTCGCGGGTCTCGTTCTTCGACGGCGAGCCCGACAAGCAGAACTACCGGCGCTACCGCGTGCGCACCGTCGCCCCGGAAACCCGCGGGGACGACTTCGCCATGATGTACGAGGTCGTCAAGCGGCGCTTCCAGCGCGGCCTCAAGGAGACGGACTTGCCGGATCTCATGGTGGTGGACGGCGGCAAGGGACAGTTGCAGGTGGCGCTGACGGCGCTGGCGGACCTTCGGGTCACCGGCGTGGACGTGGTGGCCCTGGCCAAGATGCGGGTCGCGGCGTCGCCGCGGCTGGCCGAGATCGAGCGCTCGGAGGAACGGATCTTCCTGCCCTACCGCAGCAATCCGGTGGTGCTGCGGCGCAACTCCAACGCCCTGTTCCTGTTGCAGCGCGTCCGCGACGAAGCCCACCGCTTCGCCATCACCTACCACCGGAGCATCCGCAAGCGCGAAACCCTGCGCTCGGGGCTCGACGGCATTCCCGGGGTGGGCCCGACACGCCGCAAAGCCTTGCTGCGGCGCTTCGGAAGCATGAAGCGGCTGCGGGACGCCTCGCTCGACGAGCTTCTGGAGGTCCCGTCCATCAGCCGCCCGGTGGCCGAACGCATCGTCGAGTCGCTCCAGGCCCCGGATAGCCGGTGACGCGTTCCCGCACCCCTCTGACTGCTCCGACCCCCTCTACCTCCGATAGAGAGTTGGGGTGAGTGCGCCCCGTGATCCCCCTCGTCCTCCCGCTCCTTGCGCTACTCGCCGGACAGGCCGTGGCGGCGGCGACGGATTCCGGCGACGTGTGGGCGGCGTTGCTGACCACGGCGTCGCTGGCCGCGGCGTCCCTGGCCCTCTTCTTCGTGCGGCGCCGCTGGGGACTCCTCGGCCTGGTCTGCGCGCTGGCCTTCCACTGGGGCTTCGCCGCCCATCACCGTCTGCTCCATCCGCGGTTGTCCTCCGACCATGTCCGGCATCTCACCGGGACCGAGGGCGCGGTCCATATCGAGGGGCGGCTCTACCGCGAGCCGGAAGGACAGGGCGGGCGCACCCGCTGGCACCTCGCCGCCGAGCGGCAATGGACCCCGGAAGGAGGGCGCGGCGCCTCCGGCAACGTGCTCGTGACCGTGCGCAACGCCTACCGGCATTGGCACTACGGGGACGTGGTACGGGTTCCGCTACGCCTGCGAGCGCCGAAGAATTGGGACACCCGCTTCGACTACAGGGCGTACCTCGCACGCCGCGGAATCTACCACGTGGCCTACCTGCACAACGACTGGGAAGCGCGGTTGGTGCGGCGGGAGGGCGGCGCCGTCCGCGGCTGGATCGAGAGCGGGCGGCGGCGCATCGGCCGCTTCCTGGAGCGGGCATTCGAGCCGGAAGCCGGCGCTCTGCTCAAGGCGCTGGTGGTGGGGGACCGCGGCGGCCTCGGCGCCGAGGCGCGCGACCGCTTCGTCGCCGTCGGGATGTCCCACGTGTTGTCCATTTCAGGACTCCACGTAGGCATGCTGAGCCTGGCGGTCTACTTCCTGTGCCGCGTGCTGGCCGCCCGTAGCGCCTGGTTGCTCCTGCGCTTCCCGGTCCACAAGCTGGCGGCCCTCGCCTCACTGGCGCCGGTCCTGGTCTATGCGGCGGTGGCCGGGGCGCGGATACCCACGGTGCGCGCCGCCATCATGATCGGCTTGTACCAACTGGCCGTGCTGAGCGGGCGCGACGCAGGCCTTTTCCGAAGCCTTGCGCTGGCCGCCCTCATCGCCGCGCTGGTCTGGCCCGGCGCGGTCATGGAGGCATCCTTCCAGCTTTCCTTCCTGGCGGTGCTGGCCATCGCCGGCGGCATACGGATCTGCCGCGCGGCTTCCTTCATGCGGCCGCCCGAGGCGCCGCGGGACGGCCTGTTGCGGCGGTACCGGCGCGCGGTTCTGCTGGCGATCCTGGTCCCGGTATTCGCCGCGGTCGGCACCGGGCCGGTGGTGGCGCATCACTTCGGCGTACTCTCCCTGGCGGGCTTCATCGCCAACCCTCTGCTGGTGCCGTTGGTAGGGTTCGTCATCGTGCCGGCGGGGCTCCTGACGGGTTTCCTGTGCCTGTTCGTCCCCTCGATGTCGATGCTTCTCGCGGGCGCCGTCGGGCCCTTGGTAGGGTTCTTCCTGCGCGCCGTCGAATTCCTGGCCGCCCTTCCCATGGCGGCGTTCTCCCTCCCGCGGCCGGGATGGCCGATGGTGGGGGTGAGCTACTTCCTCATCCTCACGGCGGCCGCATGCGTTCACCGCTTCCTCCGGCGGGCGGCGTGAAACGCCCCGTAGCAGCCTGCTGAAACTCCTTCCGGGGCCCTTCGACTGCGCGCCGCTGTCGCGCCGCTACGCTCAGGACGAACGGGGTCTCGGTTCCCGAAACCCCTCTTGCCTTACACCCGAGACCGGCCGTTTGTTTGACTTTCTACCGTGCCTCTGTTAGCTCGTATCCATCCTGGCAGCACGTGCTTGAATCTTCCTGCCATCAAACACCGAATCCCCTATGACAATGATGACCGCGGCTTGGGCGCCCGTTTGGCGGTGCACATGAACCCCACGCGTATCAAGGGTTTCGCCGACCTCCTGCCCGGGGATGTAGAAACGTGGCAGCGGATAGAAAGTGCTGCGGAACGGGTATTTGCGACCTATAACTTCAAGGAGATTCGCATACCCGTGCTGGAGAAGTCGGAGCTCTTCTCGCGGTCGCTGGGCGAGTCCACGGACGTCATCGAGAAGGAGATGTACACGTTCGCCGACGGCGACGCCAAGGCGACGCTCCTGAGCCTCCGGCCCGAGGGCACCGCCGGGGTGGTGCGGGCGTACGGCGAGGGTCAGCTCCACCAGGTGGAGCCGGTGCGCAAGCTCTACTACCTGGGCCCCATGTTCCGGCGCGAGCGGCCCCAGAAGGGGCGGCTGCGGCAGTTCCACCAGATCGGCGCGGAGGTCTTCGGGCGCACGGACCCGTTCATCGACGCCGAGCTGCTGCTGCTGCTGCGGGACCTGTGGGAGGAGTTGGGGGTGGCCGGCACGGTATTGGAGGTGAACTCCATCGGCTGCACCGAATGCCGCCCGGGCTACCGCGCCGCGCTGGTGGCGTTCCTGGAGGGGCGCCGCGGCGAGCTGTGCGCCGACTGCGACCGCCGCCTGGAGAATAATCCGCTCCGGGTGCTGGACTGCAAGCGCCCGTCCTGCGCCGGCATCGTGGGCGCGGCGCCGTCCATCCCGTCGCACCTGTGCGCGGACTGCCGCGGCCACTTCGACACGGTGCTGGAGCTGCTCCGGGACCTCCGGCCCGAGCCGGTGGTGAACCCGCGGCTGGTGCGCGGACTGGACTACTATTGCCGCACCACCTTCGAGTGGAAGGCGGAAACGGGTTTGGGGAGCCAGAACACCGTGGCCGCGGGCGGCCGCTACGACGGCCTCGTGCAGTCCCTGGGCGGGCCGCCGGTGGCGGGCGTGGGCTTCGCCCTGGGGGTGGAGCGCCTGGCGCTGCTGCTGTCGGAGAGCGAGGCGGACGAGCCGGCGGCGCCGCTGCTCTATCTGGCCTGGATGGGCGAGGAGGCGCAACGGTGGACGTTCGCCCTGGCCCACCGGCTGCGCCGTCGCGGCCGTCGCGTGGAGCTGGAAGGCGAGACCCGCAGCCTCAAGAGCCAGATGCGGCGCGCGGACAAGCTCGGCGCGAGCGTGGTGCTCATCGCCGGCCCGGACGAGATGGAGAAGGGCCGGGCGCTGGTACGCCGGATGTCGACCAAGGAGCAGGCCGAAGTGGATTTCGCGGACGTGGAGGAAAGTCTCGGGTGAACACGTGAACGATCGGAACGTGGATTTGATGGGCGACTGGCAGCGGAGCTGCCGCTGCGGAGAACCGGGCGAGGGCGACGTCGGCCGCGAGTTGACCCTGATGGGCTGGACCCAGTCCCTGAGGGACCACGGCGGCCTGCTCTTCATCGACCTCCGGGACCGCGCCGGCATGGTGCAGGTGGTGGTGAACCCCGAGGTGACGCCGGAGGCCCACGAGAAGGCCAAGCGCGTGCGCTCCGAGGATGTGCTGGCCGTGCGCGGCACCCTCGTGCACCGGTCCGAGGAAACCGTCAATCCCAATATCGCCACCGGCGCGGTGGAACTGATGGCCCGGGAGCTGCGGGTGCTCAACCCCTCGCGGGTGCCGCCGTTCCCCGTCGACGACGACGTCGAGCCCACCGAGGCCAGCCGCTTCCGCTACCGCTATCTCGACTTGCGGCGGCCGCGCGGCCTGCGCCCCCTCGAGATCCGGCACCGCATGCTGTCCGCCGTCCGCGACCATCTGAACGGCCTGTCGTTCATGGAGGTGGAGACCCCGGTGTTGACCAAGAGCACCCCGGAAGGGGCGCGCGACTACCTGGTACCCAGCCGCATGCACCCGGGCAAGTTCTATGCGCTGCCGCAGTCGCCCCAGCTTTTCAAGCAGATCCTCATGGTGGGCGGGGTGGACCGCTATTTTCAGATCGTGCGCTGCTTCCGCGACGAGGACCTGCGCATGGACCGGCAACCCGAGTTCACCCAGCTCGACATCGAGATGTCCTTCGTGCAGCCGGAGGACATCTTCGGCATGGTCGAGGGCATGATGCAACGGGTGTTCCGCGAGGTCCGCGGGATGGAGCTCGAAACCCCGTTTCCCCGCCTGAGCTGGGAAGAGGCCATGGGGCGCTACGGCACCGACAAGCCCGACCTCCGCTTCGGCCTGGAGCTGGTGGAGCTGTCGGAGCGGTTCCGCGATTCCAAGGTTGCGATCTTCACCCGGGCGCTGGAGGCAGGCGGCATCGTCAGGGGCCTGTGCGTGCCGGGGGCCGGCGGCCTGTCGCGCAAGGAGCTGGACGACCTCACCGGGCTGGTGGGGCGCTACGGCGCCAAGGGGCTGGCGTGGATCAAGGTCACCGAGGGCGAGTGGCAGTCGCCGCTGACGAAGTTCCTGAGCGACGGGGAGAAGGACGCGCTCCAAACCCTCACCGGGGCACGGCCGGGCGACATCATCTTCATGCTCGCCGACGACTTCGATATCGTCAACGAGGGCCTCGCGAATCTCCGCCTGGAGATGGGCCGGCGGCTCGGGCTGGTGAACGAGAGTCTCCAGGCCTTCTGCTGGGTCCTGGACTTCCCGTTGGTGGAGTGGCGGGCGGCGGAAGGGCGCTACACCGCCGTGCACCATCCGTTCACCGCGCCGCGGGAGGAGGACCTGCCGCTGCTGGAATCGGATCCCGGCCGGGTGAAATCCCGCGCCTACGACCTGGTGCTCAACGGAATGGAACTGGGCGGCGGCAGCATCCGGATCCATTCCCCGGAACTGCAGCGGCGGGTGCTGTCGCTGCTCGACGTCAACCCCGAAACGGCGGAGGAGCAGTTCGGCTTCCTGCTGGAGGCCCTGGACCTCGGCGCGCCCCCCCACGGCGGCATCGCCTTCGGCGTCGACCGCATGGCCATGCTGCTGAGCGATTCCCCCGCCATCCGCGACGTCATCGCGTTTCCCAAGAGCCAGCGCGCCGTGTGCATGCTGACCGAGGCGCCCACCGCGGTGGATGCGCGGCAGCTCTCGGAGCTTCAGATCAAGACCCTGTCTGGGGACTGACCCGGATATACGGGCGGGCATGCAGGAGATCGTCGCCGCCTGGTCTTGCCGGGGGGGCGGCGGGTTGCCCTACCCACGGAATGCAGGGCGATTGGCGTTTATCGATTCGCCCCGTAACGCGACAGCTCGGTCAGGTAGGTCAGTGTCGAGAGGTCGGGCATGCGGTCCAGGTAGACATGGCCGCGCAGGTGGTCGACTTCGTGCTGAATGACGCGGGCGTGGAAACCTTCCGCGACAAAGTCGAGGGCGTTCCCTTCCCGGTCCAGGGCGGTGACTCGCAAACGCTTGTATCGCGGCACCAGGCCACGGATCTCGGGGATGCTCAGGCAGCCTTCCCAGTCCTCCTCGGTGTCGTCGCCCAGGGGGGTGACGGTGGGATTGACCAGGACCGAAAGGGGCACGGCACCCTTGCCCGGATAACGGGGATTGTCCGCCACCTCCAGCACGGCCACCTGCAGGGATTCGTGGACCTGCACGGCGGCAAGGCCCACGCCGTCGTACTCGTGCATGGTGACCACCATGTCGTCGACGAGCCGCTGGAAATCGGGCTCCGCGATGACGGACACGGGAACTTCGGCGGCGGGCTTCCGCAGCACCGGATTGCCGAGGCGTGCTACCTTGAGGATGGCCATGCGGGCTTGGTACCACAGCGATTTCGGCTTCTTCAAGATGGTGCTGCGAGGCGAGTGGTGTTGACGGTTTGACAACGTGGACGCACTAGGTCTATATTTGTTTCTCCTGGCGGTCGAGGACGCGTCGCGCTTTATTTTGTCAAGCCCACTGGGGGATCGGGGATGCAAGCACCTGCTGTGAATACGGTCCGGGCCACCTCCGACCGAAGCTCGCTGATGAGCATCGGCAGGAAGGTCGACTACGCCGTGCGGGCGCTCTCGTACCTCGCGGCCCAACCGCAGCGGTGGGTGGTGGGCAGCAAGGAGATCGCCCGGCGGCAGGACATCCCCACGCACTTCATGTCCAAGATCATGAAGGACCTGGCGGCGGCGGGGCTGGTGCACTCGCACGTGGGCCGGAACGGCGGGTTCAGCCTGGCGAGGCACCCGGAGTCCATCAACCTGAAGGAAGTCTACGAGGCGGTGGAGAAACCGTTGACGTTGATGGAATGCCTGGATCGGCATCTTCGCTGCTGTGTGTATGATTCCGTGTGCACACAGATTTCCGTGTGGGAGAAGGCGCAGATGCTGTTGACCGACTACCTGGCGGGGATCTCCATCGGCAGCCTTGCCGACCGCGAAGGCCTCAAGGGCCGGTTGAGCCGTCTGGACAGTTGAATACTCGTACGCCGAAGCCGGATCCACGGGTCCGTCTTCGGCGTGAAGGAACGGAGAGACATGGAACTGGACAACGAGCTGGTCAGCAGCGAGTACAAGTACGGCTTCGTCACCGATATCGAGGCCGACCACGTACCCCCGGGGCTGAGCGAGGACGTGGTGCGGCTGATCTCGGAGAAGAAGGGCGAGCCGGAGTGGCTGCTGGACTGGCGGCTCAAGGCCTACCGCTACTGGACGAAGCTGGAGAAGTCCGAGGCCGAGCCCAAGTGGGCCAACGTGCACTATCCGCCCATCGACTACCAGAGCATCATCTACTACTCCGCTCCCAAGGCCAAGAAGGACGCTCCCAAGAGCCTGGAGGAAGTCGACCCGGAGCTGCTGGCTACCTACGAGAAGCTCGGCATTCCGCTGCACGAGCGCGAGGCCTTGGCCGGGGTGGCGGTGGACGCGGTGTTCGACAGCGTCTCGGTGGCCACCACCTTCAAGGACAAGCTGGCGGAGATGGGCATCATCTTCTGCTCGTTCTCCGAGGCGGTGCGGGAACACCCGGAGCTGGTGCGGCAGTACCTGGGCTCGGTGGTTCCCTACAGCGACAACTTCTTCGCCTCGCTCAACTCGGCGGTCTTCAGCGACGGGTCGTTCTGCTACGTCCCCAAGGGCGTGCGCTGTCCGATGGAGCTGTCCACCTATTTCCGCATCAACGCGGCGCAGACGGGCCAGTTCGAGCGCACCCTGATCGTCGCCGACGCCGGCAGCTACGTGAGCTACCTGGAAGGCTGCACCGCGCCCATGCGCGACGAGAACCAGCTTCACGCCGCGGTGGTGGAACTGGTGGCGCTGGAGGACGCGCAGATCAAGTACTCCACGGTGCAGAACTGGTACCCCGGGGACAAGGACGGCAAGGGCGGCATCTACAACTTCGTCACCAAGCGCGGCAAGTGCGCCGGGCGGAACTCCAAGATCTCGTGGACGCAGGTGGAGACCGGGTCGGCCATCACCTGGAAGTATCCGAGCTGCATCCTGCAAGGTGACGGCTCGGTGGGCGAGTTCTACTCCGTGGCCGTAACCAACAACCGCCAGCAGGCCGATACCGGCACCAAGATGCTCCACGTGGGCAAGAACACCCGCAGCACCATCGTTTCCAAGGGCATCTCGGCCGGCCACGGCCAGAACAGCTACCGCGGCCTGGTGAAAGTGCTCAAGGGCGCGGCCAACGCCCGCAACTACTCCCAGTGCGATTCGCTGTTGATGGGCAGCGAGTGCGGCGCCCACACCTTCCCCTACCTGGAGGTCAAGAACAATTCGGCCCACATCGAGCACGAGGCCTCGACCTCGAAGATCGGGGAGGATCAGATCTTCTATTGCCGTCAACGCGGCATCAAGGAAGAGGACGCCGTGGCCATGATCGTCAACGGTTTTTGCCGCGAGGTCTTCCGCGAGCTGCCGATGGAGTTCGCGGTCGAGGCCCAAAAGCTCCTCGGGGTCAGCCTCGAGGGCAGCGTCGGGTAGGGGCGACCCGCGGTCGCCCCCAAGGATAGACGATGCTTGAAGTTCGAAACCTGCACGCGCGCGTCGAGGGCAAGGAGATCCTCCGCGGCATCGACCTCGCGGTGGCGGCGGGCGAGGTCCACGCGATCATGGGGCCCAACGGCTCGGGCAAGAGCACCCTGGCCCAGGTGCTGGCGGGCCGCGACACCTACCAGGTGACCTCCGGCGAGGTCCGCTACAAGGGACAGGATCTGCTCGACATGGCCCCGGAGTTGCGGGCGGTGGAAGGGCTGTTCCTCGGCTTCCAGTATCCGGTGGAGATTCCCGGTCTCAACAGCCTGTATTTCCTGCGGGCGGCGGTCAACGCCGCGCGCACCCACCGTGGCGAGGAGGAGCTGGACGCGGTGGACTTCATGGCGCTGGCCAAGGAGCGGATGCAGGCGGTGGAAATGGGCGAGGACCTGCTGCGGCGCCCGGTCAACGCCGGGTTCTCGGGCGGCGAGAAGAAGCGCGCCGAGATCTTCCAGATGACCATGCTGGAGCCCACTCTGGCGATCCTGGACGAAACCGATTCCGGCCTGGACATCGACGCCCTCAAGGTGGTGGCCCACGGCATCAACCTTTTCCGCGGGCCGGAGCGGGCTATCATCCTGGTGACCCACTACCAGCGGCTGCTCAATTACGTGGTGCCCGACGTGGTCCACGTCATCCACAACGGACGCCTGGTGAAGTCCGGCGGCAAGGAACTCGCCCAGGAGTTGGAGAACACCGGCTATTCCTGGGTCGAGGGAGCGGCCGGCGAAGAGGCGGAAGTCGCCGTGGACCGGAGCCGGGGGGCATGACCCGGACGGAGGCGGAGCAACAGGGCTACCTCGAGGACTTCGAGAAGCTCTGCGCCCGGGTGTCCGGCAACGGCGGCGGCTGGACCGGCGAGTTGCGGCGGCGCGCCATGGAACGCTTCCGTCACCTGGGCTTCCCCTCGACCAAGCACGAAGAGTGGAAGTATACGAGCCTGGAAGCGCTTCGGAAGGCGTGCCTGCGCACGCCGGACAGGCCGGTGGGAGCCGTGTCCGGGGGCCGCGACCCCTTCGATTCCGGCGGCTGGGAACGCCACGCGTTGTCCTTTCCGTGGGACGGCGCCGACGGCGCCCCGGATGCCGGCGGCGATGACCTCTTCATCGGGCGGCTGGCCACGGCCTTGGAACGCGGGCTCCCCTGGGTGGAAGCCCATCTCGGACGGCACGCCGACTACGGCGACCATGCCCTCCGGGCGCTCAACACCGCGTTCCTGGAAGACGGCGGCGCGGTCCGGGTGGGGCCGGGACGGGTGCTGGAGCGGCCCGTCCACCTGGCTTTCGCCGCGGTTCCGGAGCATGCGTCCCGGCGCATCGTTCATCCCCGGACCCTGGTGGTGGTGGGTGCCGGCAGCCGGCTCACTCTGGTGGAGACCTACTCGGGGGCCGGAGACGATATGTACTGCACCAACGCGGTCACGGAGATCGTCCTGGACGACGACGCCGAGTTGGACCACTACCGCCTGCTGCGGGAAGGGACCGGGGCGTTCCACCTGGGCACCGTCCAGGTGTATCAGGCGCGCAACGCCCGCTACCGGTCGCTTTCCGTCACCTCGGGCGGGACCATGACCCGGGTGGAGATCAACGCGCTGCTCGACGGCGAGGGCGCCGACTGCCGGCTCCGGGGGCTCTACGTCGCGGGCGGCACGCAGCACGTGGACAACCGGACCGCCATCGAGCACGCCAGGCCCCACGGCACCAGCCAGGAACTGTACAAGGGGGTGCTGGGCGGGCGGTCGCGGGCGGTGTTCAACGGCAAGATCGTCGTGCGCAAGGAAGCGCAGAAGACCGACGCGCAGCAGTCCAACAAGAACCTGATGCTTTCCCGCGACGCGGAGATCGACAGCAAGCCGCAACTCGAGATCCTGGCCGACGACGTCCGGTGCTCCCACGGCACCACCATCGGACAACTGGAAGAAGACGAGCTCTTCTACCTGCGTTCACGGGGACTGAACGAGAGGGTGGCCCGGGAGTTGCTAGTCCACGGTTTCGCCGGCGAGGTCCTCGACGGCATCGCCATCGAGCCGCTGCGCGACGGTCTCGAGAGTCGAGTATTGGCCGAGTTGGGGGCCTGACCGGAACGCAACGGGCCGCGAAGCCATCACCCGACATAGGGGCGGTTTCAAGTCCGCCCGCGCCCGACCACGCAGAATGAACATGCGACAGGCCAAGACCATAGACCAGAACAAACCGGAAGGCGGCTACGACGTGGCGCGGGTGCGGGAGGATTTTCCCATCCTCGGCGAGACCGTTCACGGCAAGCCCCTGGTGTACCTCGACAACGCGGCCACGGCCCAGAAGCCGCGGGCGGTGATCCGGCGGGTCGCCGAGTACTACGAGACCGAGAACTCCAACATCCATCGCGGCGTCCACCGGCTCAGCGAGACGGCCACGCGCGCCTACGAGGAGACCCGGACGGCGGTCAGGAAGTTCCTGAACGCTCAGGACGAGCGGGAGATCGTCTTCGTCCGGGGCACCACCGAGGCCATCAACCTGGTGGCCCGCTGCTACGGCGGCGCCCGTCTCCAGGCCGGCGACGAGGTGGTCATTTCGGCCATGGAGCATCACTCCAACATCGTCCCCTGGCAGCTCATCTGCCGGGAGAGGGGAGCGGTGCTGCGGGTGATTCCGGTGGACGACCACGGCGACATCGTGATGGACGAGTACCACCGGCTGCTGGGCCCCAGGACACGAATGGTCGCCCTGCCGCACGTCTCCAACGCCCTCGGCACGGTGAACCCCATCAAGCGGATGATCGAGGACGCCCACCGGGCCGGCGTTCCGGTGCTGGTGGACGGCGCCCAGGGGGTGCCCCACACCAGGGTCGACGTGCAGGATCTCGACTGCGACTTCTACGCCTTCTCCAGCCACAAGCTCTACGGTCCCACCGGCGTCGGCGTGCTCTACGGCAAGGCCGGCCTGCTGGAGGAGATGCCGCCCTACCAGGGCGGCGGAGACATGATCCTTTCGGTCACCTTCGAGGAGACCGAGTACAACGTGCTGCCCTACAAGTTCGAGGCCGGCACCCCCAACGTCGCCGGCGTGATCGGCCTGGGGGCGGCGGTGGAGTACCTCGCGGCTCTCGGGATCGATGCGGTGGCGGGCCACGAGGACCGGGTGGTGGCGTACGCCGTGGAGCGGCTTGCACGGGTCCCCGGGGTACGGCTGGTGGGGACGCCGGGGCGCCGGGCGTCGCTGGTGTCGTTCGTCCTCGGCCACGTCCACGCCCATGACATCGGCACCATCCTCGACCAGGACGGGGTCGCGGTGAGGACCGGACACCACTGCGCGATGCCGGTCATGGAACGGTTCGGCGTGCCGGCTACGGTGCGCGCCTCGTTCGCGTGCTACAACACCGAGGCCGAGGTCGATGTGTTGGCGGACGGCCTGGAGAAGGCATGGAGGCTGTTCAGCGGTGTCTGACCTGAGGGACCTCTACCAAGAGCTGATCCTGGATCACAACCGCCGGCCGCGCAACTTCGGCCCGCTGCCGGATGCCAATCGAAGCGCGAGGGGAATCAACCCCCTTTGCGGCGACAAGGTGACGGTCCATTTGCAGGTGGAAGACGGCCAGGTGAAAGACATCCGGTTCGAGGGCACGGGCTGCGCCATCTCCATCGCCTCCGCGTCGGTGATGACCGAAAGCCTGAAGCGGCAGACGCACGAGGAGGCCGTGAGTCTCTTCGAGCGCTTCCACCGGATGGTGGCGCCGGTGGACGGCGTGGAGTCCGAACCCCCCGGCATGGGCAAACTGGCCGCATTCGCCGGCGTCCGGGACTACCCGGCACGCGTCAAGTGCGCTACGCTGGCGTGGCACACATTGCGCGCCGCACTGGACGGCGAGGAAAAGGCGGTCAGCACCGAGTAACGGCGCGGGAGACAGCTCGTGGAAACGGTCGAGGAGCAGAAGGACGTCGAGAAGCGGGTCATCGAGGCCCTGCAGACAATCTATGACCCCGAAGTGCCGGTGAACATCTACGAAATGGGGTTGATCTACGGTGTGGAGATGGACCCACTCGGGAACGCTTCCATCTCCATGACCCTCACCGCGCCGAACTGTCCCGCCGCCCAGTCCCTTCCCATGGAGGTGGAGGAGAAGGTGAGGGCGGTGGACGGCGTCAACGACGTGCACCTCGAAATCGTCTGGGAACCGCCCTGGGATCCCAGCCTCATGTCGGACGCGGCCAAGCTCCAGCTCGGCATGCTGTGATCCGGTTATTCGCCGGACGCGACACTAGCACCAGCCCCCATCCCATGGACGAAGTCAACGAACAGGTGGCGACGCGCCGCCACAAGGTGGCCCAGCTCAAGGCGGGAGGCCTTGCCGCGTATCGCAACGACTTTCGTCCCAGCCATACCGCCCGAGACCTCCGCGACCGCCACGGCGGCCTCGCGCAACCGGAACTGGAGGCGTTGCCGGGGGAGTTCGCGCTGGGCGGCCGGATACGGGCGCTCCGGCCCCACGGCAAGGCGGCGTTCTTCGAGATCGAGGACGGGACCGGAAGGTTGCAGGTCTACGCCCGCAGGGACGGCCTGGGGGACGAGGCCTATGAACGGGTCCGTTCCCTCGACGTCGGCGACATCGTGGGGGTGCGCGGACGCCTCTTCCGCACCCGCACGAACGAGCTGACGATCCAGGCCGGGGAAGTAACCCTGCTGACCAAGTGCCTGCGGCCCCTGCCGGAGAAGTGGCACGGCCTGAAGGACGTGGAGACGCGCTACCGGCAGCGTTACGTGGACCTGATGGTCAATCCCGAGGTCCGTGAGGTCTTCCGCAACCGCTCGCGGGTCATCGGCCTCGTGCGCGGCTTCCTGGAGCAACGGGGTTTTCTCGAGGTCGAGACGCCGATGATGCAGCCCATGGCGGGAGGCGCCGCCGCCAAGCCTTTCGTGACCCATCACAACGCACTGGACCTGGAACTCTATCTCCGGGTGGCGCCGGAGCTGTTTCTCAAGCGGCTGCTGGTGGGTGGTTTCGAACGCGTGTTCGAGCTGAACCGCAACTTCCGCAACGAGGGCATTTCCACGCGCCACAATCCCGAGTTCACCATGCTCGAGTTCTACCAGGCCTACGCCGACTACGAGGACATGATGGAGCTTACCGAAGAGCTCTTCGTGATGCTGGCGGAGGAGATCCACGGCGGCCTCGGCATCCCCAGCGGCGAGCACGAGATCAGCCTGGAGAGGCCGTGGCAGCGACTTTCCCTCACCGAGGGGGTATCCCGACATGCCGGCGTCGAGGAGTCGGAGCTGGCCACCCTCGAAGGTCTCCGGAAGGTCGCGGACAGGCTCGACCTCAAGCTCGACCCGAAGCTGGGCCGGGGCAAGCTGCTGGTGGAGCTCTTCGAGCACCTAGTGGAGCCGCGGCTGATCCAGCCCACCTTCGTGGTCGGCTATCCCCTGGAAGTTTCGCCCCTGGCGCGGCGTAACGACGCGAACCCCGCCCTGGTCGACCGCTTCGAACTTTTCATCGGCGGCAGGGAGCTGGCCAACGCCTTCTCCGAGCTCAACGACCCGGACGATCAGCGGCGCCGCTTCGAGGAGCAGGCCGCCGCCCGGCGGGCCGGGGACGACACCGCCTGCGAGGTGGACGAGGACTACGTGCGCGCGCTGGAGTACGCCATGCCCCCGGCCGCCGGAGAAGGTATCGGCATCGATCGTCTGGTGATGCTGCTGACCGACTCGCCTTCGATTCGGGACGTGATCCTGTTTCCGCTTCTGCGCACCTGACGATGCGGTACGAGTTGTTCGTGGGCCTGCGCTATCTCCGGGCCCGACGTAGCGAGCGGTTCATCTCCCTGCTCACGCTGATCTCCATCCTCGGGGTCATGATCGCGGTGGTCACCCTGAACGTCGCCATCGCGGTGATGACCGGATTCGAGGAGGTGTTCCGTGACCGCCTCCTGGGGTTGCACTCGCACATCGAGCTGGTCAGACCGGCTTCCTACCTGACCGGATACGACAAGCTGGCCGAACGGCTGGAGGAGCGCGACGACGTGAAGACCGCTTCTCCGGCCCTCACCGGACAGATCATCCTGACGGCGGGAAGCCGCGTCACCGGGGTGTTGGTTCGGGGCATCGATCCCGACCGTTCGCCCGTTGATCTCGAATCCTACCTGCAACAGGGGCGGCTGGACGAACTGAAGACGCGTACGCCGGTGGTCGTGGACGGCCGCCGGCTGCAACTCCCCGGAATCATTATCGGCGACCGGCTGGCGGCCAAGCTGCGGATAGGCAAGGGCGACGCGCTGCAGGCGGTTTCCCCCACCGGGAGTCCCACCGCGGTGGGCATCATCCCGCGGATCCGGCGGTTCGCGGTGGTCGGTATCTTCGACTCCGGTATGCGCGAGTACGACAGCGGCCTGGCCTTCCTTGGCCTTTCGGATGCGCAGCGTTTCTTCGGGACCGGCAAGGTCGCCACCAGCATCGAGATCACCGTCGACGAAGTGGGTGACGCTCGGGACATCGCCGAGGAGATTCAGAGCGTAGTCGGCAAGAGGTACCGGGTGGAGGACTGGACCCGTCTGTGGCCCAATCTCTTCGCGGCCTTGCGGCTGGAGAAGACGGTGTACTTCCTGGTGTTGCTGCTGATGGTGCTGATAGCGGCGTTCAACATCGTCTCGACCCTGATCATGGTGGTGATGGAGAAGCGCAAGGACATCGCGGTGCTGCGCTCCATGGGCGCGTCCCGTGGCGGCATACGGCTGATCTTTCTCCTGAAGGGATGGGTCATCGGCGCCGTCGGCACGCTTTCCGGGGTGGTCATCGGCTACGTGCTGGCCGTGCTGCTTCAGCGCTACCAGTTCATCGAGCTGCCCGAGGACGTGTTTCCCGTTTCCACCGTGCCGGTGAGCATCTCGCCCCTGTACTTCGGGCTGGTGGCGTTGGCTTCCCTGGTGATCTGCTGTCTCGCCAGCATCTATCCCGCGCGGCAGGCAGCCAAGCTGCATCCGGTGGACGTGATCCGATACGAGTGAGGAAGGTGTCCGCGTTGATCGCAATACGGGGGTTGGCGAAGTCCTTTGCCGGAGGCGGCCGGCAGGTGGACGTGCTGGCGGACCTCGACCTGTCATTGGGCGAGGGCGAACGGCTCGCCATCGTCGGCGAGTCCGGCGTGGGCAAGAGCACGTTGCTCTACATCATCGGCACCCTCGAGCGCCCCGACCGGGGCACCCTGCACTACGAGGGACGCGACGTGACCCGCTGGAGCGACGACGAGGTTTCGGGCTTGCGCAACCGGACTATCGGTTTCGTATTCCAGTTCCATCACCTGCTGCCCGACTTCAACGCTCTCGAGAACGTCATGATGCCGGCGCTCATCGCGCGCCGGGACCGGGCCAGGCCCACGCCTCCGCGCTCGAGCTCCTCGACATCGTGGGTCTCGGGCATCGATTGACGCACCGTCCCGGCGAACTCTCGGGCGGCGAGCAGCAGCGGGTGGCGATCGCGCGCTCGCTGATTCTGGAACCGCGGGTCATGCTTGCGGACGAACCCACCGGGAATCTGGATCCCGTCACCGCGGGCGAGATCGAGGACCTGCTGTGCGGACTCAACGAGAAGCGCGGGCTGGGCCTGATCGTCACGACCCACAACCGCCAGTTGGCGGCGCGGATGAACCGCCAGCTCGAGCTTCGCGGCGGCCGGCTCCATCCTTTTACGCCGTGACCGCGGACGCCTTCGCAAGGAGCGCCGGTGAATTCGTAAAGCATGCCTTCCGGGGCTGCCTTTTGCTTTACAACGGCGCGGGAACTTGTTAGCAAAACTAGGGTAAATCCAAGTCATTTGCGCGTACGGGCTCGTGTGGATCACCACCAGTAAGATCGCCGCGGCATTCATCGCCGCCATGTGTTGCCTGGTGGCGGGGAATGGTTTCGCCGCCACCGCCTCCCTCGTCAACGAAGTCCGTGTCCAGGGAAACCTCAGGGTCGAGGAGGATGCCATCCGGCTGAGCATCCAGGCGCAGCACGGCCAGCCCTTCGACCGGGAGGTAGTGGACCGCGACGTCAAGGCAATTTACCGCATGGGCTTTTTCGATGACGTGAGGGCGGATTACTCGGCCGACGGAATCCTCACCTACACGGTCAAGGAACGGCCCTACGTCAAGCAGGTGGACATAGTCGGCAACGACAAGGTGTCGACGGAAGACGTCGTCGCGGCCCTCGGTATCCGGCCGCGCACGGCTCTGGACACGAGCCGGGTCCAGGAAGGACTCCAGCGGGTTCTACGGCTTTACAGCGAGGCGGGGCACGTCAACACCCGCGTCGACTATGTGCTGACGCCGGAGGAGAACAACCAGACCACCGTCACCCTCACGATCATCGAGGGCAAGACGCTACGGATCAAGCAGATCACGTTCGAGGGCAACAGGGAGTTTTCCGACGACGAGCTCAAGGACGTCATGAACACGAAGGAGGAGTGGTTCCTCCCGTTCACCACCCGCGGCATCCTCGATCCGGACGTCCTCACCAACGACACCGCGCTGTTGTCCTCCCTTTACTACGATCACGGCTTCGTGGACCACAAGATCGACGAGCCCATCATACTGACGCGGGGCGGGGGGCTGGAGGTGGTCATCCGGGTTCAGGAGGGCGAACGTTACCGGGTCGGGGCGGTGAAGCTCGGGGGAGACCTGGACGGCGATCCCGCGCGGCTGCTGGAGAACGTCAGCCTGACCTCGGGGCAGATCTTCCGCAGGAGCCGGTTGCTCAATGACGTGACGGCGCTTCAGCAGCGGTACGCCGATCGTGGCTACGCTTTCGCCGAGGTCTCTCCGGTGACCCGATTCGATCCCCAGGGCCGGTTGGTGAACGTGACCTACACGATCAAGCGCGGGCCGCCGGTCTATTTCGAGGAGCTCAAGATCGCCGGGAACGTCAAGACCAGGGACAAGGTGATACGCCGCGAGATCGAGGTGGCGGAGAAGGGACGGTTCTCCTCGGCCAGGATCAGAGAGAGCCGGAACGCCCTGCTGCGAACCGGTTTCTTCAAGGACGTCACCGTGTCCACCGAAAAGACCGAGAAGAAGGACCGGGTGGACCTGCTGGTCAAGGTCGAGGAGGCCCCCACCGGTACGTTCAGTATCGGCGCCGGTTACAGCACCGCCACCGCCTTCTCTTTCCGGACGTCGCTCGAGGAGCGCAACCTGTTCGGAACCGGGCGGCGGGTATCGGCCAATCTTGCCCTCAGCAAGACCGATCAGGACATCGTGCTGGGCCTGGTGGAGCCGCGCGTCTTCGACAGCCGCGCCGACCTCGGCTTCGATGTCTTCCATACCACCGCCGAGTATACCTCCTGGACCAACCGGCGCAGCGGTTTCGCCACACGCATCAGCGCCCCCTTGCGCTATTTCCGGCTACCCTACTTCGGGCGCCGGGCGGACGTCCTGGACGCCGAAGGATTCGAAACGGAGCCGGGCTTCTCCGTCCTGGATCATCTCCACGGCGGCATCGGTTACGAATTGGTGCGTTCCAAGATCACGGAGGTGGACGACGATACCCCGTCGGGCATCGAGGCCGGCACGTCCCTCACCAGCTCCATCCGGCCGAGGCTGCTGTACGACACGCGCAACCACTTCTTCGTGCCCACCGAGGGTACCCGCTCGGTGATGTCCGTCAAGCTCGCCGGGATCGGCGGAGACAACCGCTTCATGCGTAGCGACGCTTCCCTGACCTGGTACTATCCGGTCTTCGGGAACTTCGAATGGGGCGAGAAGTTCGCCGTGATGCTCGGCGGCCGGATCGGCTACGGCGCATCCTGGACCGACCGCGAGTTGCCGCTGTTCGAACGTTACTTCGCCGGCGGCATCAACTCGGTGCGCGGCTACGAGTACCGCACCCTGGGGCCGCGGAAGTGTCCCGACGACGATCCGGACTGTGACGATCCCGAGAACGTCGGCGGCAACAAGCAGTTGGTCCTGAAGGCGGAGCTGCATTTCCCGATCCTGGACCAGTGGGGTTTCAGGGGTTCGCTGTTCTTCGATCAGGGGCAGGCGTTCGGCCCGTCCGAGAACATCCGCTTCGAGGACCTCAAGCGCTCCATGGGCCTGGCGATGCAGTGGCAATCGCCCATCGGGCCGGTCAGGTTGAGTTGGGCGCATCCCTTGAACGCCGACCCTTCCGACCACAAGGAAGTCCTCGGATTCGCGTTCGGCGCGGTGGGTGGCCTCTGATCAGGCGTTTCCGGGTAGTCTAGGAGGATAAGGTGATTCGAGTTTTCCTGGTAGTTCTGCTGGCGGCGTTGACGACTCCCGCATGGGGTCAGGAGTTGAAGGTCGGTTTCGTCACCATCCAGAAGGCCATCAGCCAGTCGACGCGCGGCAAGGACGCCCGCGCATCCTTCCAGGCGGACCTCAAGGACAAGCAGGAGGCGCTGTCGAAGGAAAAGGCCGCCATCGAGAAGCAGCAGAAGGACCTGGAGAAACAGGCCGTGCTGATGAAGGCCAGCGAACGGACCAAGGCGCAGCGGCGCTTGCAGCTTCGCGCGCGGGACTGGGAGCGCAAGATGAGGGACATGCGGGAGGAGCTGAGCCTCAGAGAGCGCGAACTTACCCAGGAGATCCTCAAGGACCTTCAGAAGATTATCGTGGAAGTGGGCAAGACGGGGAAATTCACCCTGATCCTCGAACGCAGCCAACTGCTTTACATCGACAAGGGGACCGACATCACCGACGAGGTGATCAAGCTCTACAACGAACGTTACCGGAACAAGGCGGACGACAAGAAAAGGTGACGGGCTCAGGAAAATCCCTCGCGGACCTCGCCGAGCTGGTCGGCGGCCGGGTCATCGGCGATTCCGACGTGGCCATCGAGAGGGTGGCGTCCATCGAGGACGCAGGTCCGGGAGACATCACCTTTTTCGCCCACCCGCGGTACCGGCGGTTGCTGGGCTCTTGCAAGGCCAGCGCGGTGATCGTGGCCGACGAACCGGCGGGCGACAACGCCGTGAACCTTCTTCGAGTCGACGACCCCTACCGCGCTTTCGCCCGCATCCACTCGCTGTTCAATCCCCCGCCCGCGCATGCCGCCGCCGTAAGCCCCCTGGCCGTCATCGATTCCACGGCCGTCATCGGCACGGAGGTGGCGGTTTACCCGCATTGTTACGTGGGAAGAGACGCCAGGGTGGGGGAACGGTCGGTGCTCATGTCCGGGGTGACCATCGGCGCCAACGCGCAGGTCGGCGACGGCTGCGTGCTCCACCCCAATGTGACGGTGGAGGACCGCTGCCGCATCGGTGACGGGGTCATACTCCACGCGGGAGTCGTGATCGGAAGCGACGGGTTCGGATATGCCGGTCAGGGGCGGGAACGGCTCAAGGTGCCGCAGGCGGGCATCGTGGAGGTCGCCGACGACGTGGAGATCGGCGCCAACACCACCGTGGACCGCGCCACCATCGGCGTCACCCGGATCGGCGCCGGCACCAAGATCGATAATCTCGTGCAGATCGGGCACAATGTGGTCATCGGCGAACGCTGTCTAATCATTGCGCAGACCGGTATTGCCGGCAGCGCCGTGCTGGGCGACGACGTGGTTGTTGCCGGACAGGCGGGTATAAGCGACCACGTGGAGGTCGGTGACCGTTCGGTGATCGGGCCGAGGGGCGCCGCCGTGCAGTCGGTGCCTCCCGGCTCCGTGCTGTCGGGTCTGGTGGAGGCCGCGCCCCATAAGCAGTGGCTCCGGGTCATGCGGCTCTTGCCGAAGCTGCCGGCGCTGTGGCGGCGGGTCTCCGAGCTCGAGCGAAGCATACGGGCGCCGGGTTCGCGGCGGGATTAGCGCGGCGCCGTCCGGCGGCGGACCCGAGGCCCCGCGGCAGGGAGTATCGTGAAAAGATGATGGACGTAACCGAGATACGCAAGCTGATTCCCCATCGATACCCGTTCCTCCTCGTTGATCGAATCGTGGAGCTCGAGCCCCATCGACGCATCGTCGGGATCAAGAACGTCACCATCAACGACAGTTTCTTCCAGGGTCATTTCCCGGACAAGCCGATCATGCCGGGCGTGCTGATCTGCGAGGCGATGGCGCAGGTTGGCGCGGTCTTGGCAAGGTGCAGCGATCAGGACTCGGACAAGGTCTTCGTCTTGACCGGTCTCGACAGGGCGCGCTTCAAGCAGCCGGTGGTTCCCGGCGATCAGATGCGGATCGAGGTGGAGATTGCCCGGCGGCGCAAGCACTACTGGCGTCTCACCGCACAAGTGACGGTAGGCGGCAAGCAGGTGGCCGAGGCGGAGCTGTCCGCGATGGAGATGGCGGTTTAGCGAAGAACTCGTGCCGCGGAGTCTGCCGCTGATGGACACGGTTCCGGGAATGGCCGTCGACAAGGTGGGGCTGATCGCGGGCAGCGGCCGGTTCCCCGTGATATTCGCCCAGAACGCGCGGGATATCGGAGTCCGCGTGATCGCGGTGGCCCATCGCGGCGAGACCGCCGTGGAGATAGAGCAGTTCGCGGAGGACGTTACCTGGATTCGAGTGGGGCAGTTGGGAAAGATCATCCGTACTTTCCGAAGGGCCAAGGTCCGCAACGCCGTGATGGCCGGCGGCATCCGCAAGGCGCGGATGTTTTCGAACTTTCGGCCTGATACCAGGGGTCTGGCGCTGCTGGCGCGCATCAAGAGCCGCGACGACGACCAGCTACTGAGGGGCGTCGCGGCCGAGCTGGAGCGGGAGGGGATTCGCGTCCTGGAATCGACGCTGTTCCTGGAACGGATCATCCCGGCCGAGCCGGGGGTGCTGACCCGCACTCGGCCCAGTCCGGAACAGTGGCGGGACGTGCGCATGGGCATCCCCCTGGCCAAGACGCTGGGCAGGGTGGGAATCGGCCAGACGCTGGTGCTGAGGGGGGGCGTGGTTCTGGCGGTGGAGGCCATCGAAGGCACCGACGCCGCCATACGGCGCGGCGGAGAGATCGCCGACGGCTCCGTGGTGGTGGTGAAGATGAGCAAACCGCAGCAGGATTTGCGTTTCGACGTGCCCGCCGTCGGGCCCGGGACCATCGAGGTGCTGAAGCAAGTCGGTGGAGGAGTGCTGGCCGTCGAGCGCCGTCGGTCGATCCTCCTGGACAAGGAAACCCTGCTGGCGCGGGCGGACGAAGCGGGAATCGCGGTGGTCGCGGTGGAACCGGAATCCGAATGAACGAAACGGATCCCATAGAGGTCGGCGTGGTCGGGGTCGGCTACGCGGGCAGCCTTCACGCGGCCAAGTACGCGGACTTGTCCGCGGCCAGGCTCGTGGCCGTGGCCGACATCGATGAAGGGCGCGCCCGCGAGACGGGTGAGCTCTACCAGGTGCCCTCGTTCACGGATTACCGCGATCTCCTGGACAAGGTCCGTTGCGTCAGCATCGCCGTTCCCACGGGCCAGCATTACCGGGTGGCCCGGGACTTCCTGGCGGCGGGGATCGATGTGCTGGTGGAGAAACCCATCACCGCCAACGTATCCGATGGGCGGAAGCTGGTGAATCTGGCGCGGGAGAACGGCTGTATTCTCCAGGTCGGACACCTCGAACGGTTCAATCCGGTGGTGCGCGAGCTCAGCAGGTTCATCGACGCGCCGAAGTTCGTCGAGTGCCACCGGCTGGCGCCCTTCGTGACCCGGGGGACCGACGTCGACGTGGTGCTGGACCTGATGATCCATGACATCGACATCATCGCGAGCCTGGTGCACGCACCGGTGGCCGCCATCGACGCCAACGGTGTGGCCGTAATCACCGACAAGCCGGACATCGCCAACGCCCGCATTCGATTCGACGACGGCTGCGTGGCCAACGTGACCGCGAGCCGGGTCTCGATGAAACGCGAACGGAAGATTCGTTTCTTCCAGTCGGATACCTACATCTCCCTGGATTACGACGCCAAGACGGCCGAGGTGTACCGCATGGAGGACCGCAGCCAGGGCTGGGCGGGCATCCGGGGACAGATGATCGCCACGGAGAACGGCGATGCCCTTCGGGATCAGATCGAGTCCTTCCTGGAGTCGGTGGCCACCCGCAGGGATCCGGTGGTGAGTGGTGAGGACGGGCTGCACGCGCTCCAGATTGCATCGGCGATCAGCGAGCGGCTGTAATGGTTCGAAATTCCCGCGCAGACCGCAGGCCGTCGGAAGTGATGGTGGTGGCCGGGGAAGCCTCGGGAGATGCTCGGGGCGCGGAGCTGGTGCGCAACCTGCGGCAGCGGGACCCCTCCGTGGAGTTCTTCGGCATGGGCGGCGCCGACCTCCGGCAGGCCGGCATGCGGGTCGTCTACGATGTCGCGAGAGTCGCCAGCGTGGGTTTCTCGGAGCTGTTCGGGAACCTTCGCCACATCTGGCTGGCTTACCGGGCGCTGCGGCGGCAGCTTCTCGAAACCCGACCGTCGCTGCTCATCCTGATCGACTTCCCGGAGTTCAACATGCGTCTGGCGCGCATCGCGCGGCGCCATGGCATTTCCGTTCTCTACTACATCAGCCCGCAGATCTGGGCCTGGCGACGTTACCGCATCCGGCAGATCGCCGCCAGCGTGGATGCCATGGCCGTGGTCTTTCCCTTCGAGGCGGATCTTTACAGGGCCGTGGGCGTGGGCGCGGTCTCCTTCGTGGGGCACCCGCTGGTGGACGTGGTGAAGCCCGACCGGGACCGGCGGACAAGTCTCCGGGCAGCCGGTCTGGACGACGCCAAGCTCACGGTGGCGATCATGCCCGGGAGCCGGAGGAAGGAGGTCGCCTCGCTTCTCGGCACCATGCTCGAGGCGGCCCGGGGATTGAAGCGGGAGCGGGAGGTGCAGTTCTTGCTGATCCGCGCCAGCACCATCGAGCGAAGCGAGCTGGAACGGGCCCTGGCCGGCTCGCCGGTCGAGGTTCGCGTCGTGGAGGGCGATACGTACAACATGCTGGCGGCGGCGGACTTCGTCTGGGTGGCCTCGGGAACGGCCACGCTGGAAGCGGGGCTCCTGAGGAAGCCCATGGTGATCGTCTACCGCCTGTCGCCCTTGAGCTATTGGCTGGGGCGTTTGCTGGTCCGGGTGGAGCACATCGGCATGGTCAACATCATCGCCGGCGAGCGGATCGTGCCCGAGCTGATTCAAAAGGACGTCACCGCCGAAAGGATTCTGGCTGAAACCAGGCGGATGCTCCAACCGGAAGTCAACCGTGCCGTGGTCCGGAAGCTGGAGGCGGTGCGGGAGCGGCTGGGCCCTTCCGGGGCCCCCGGGCGCGTGGCGGACATGGCCATGTCTTTGCTGGCCCAAAGCGGTACGCGGACCTCCAGATGAAGGTATACGTGCGACTGCTCGGGTACCTGCGCCCCTACGTGTGGCCGCACTTCTGCGGCGCCGTCGTGGGCATGCTGTTGTTCAGCGCCACCACGGCCATGTTGCCGTTCGTGGTCCGGGACATGATGGACCAGGTGTTCGTGAACAAGGACCGCGCGATGCTGGTCACCATCTGCCTGGTGGCGGTGACGTTGTTCGTCTGTCGCGGCGTCTGCAACTTCGGCCAGCTCTACCTGATGGAGTACGTCGGCCAGCGGATCATCCGCGACCTGCGCTCGTCCTTGTGCGAGAAGCTGCAGTGGCTCTCGCTGGCCTTCATTCACCGGCACCCCAGCGGCACGCTGCTTTCCAGGGTTACCAGCGACGTCACCCTGGTACGGCTCGCGCTCACCACCTCCGTCTCCTCCCTGGCCCGCAACAGCACGGCGGTGGCGGCACTCATGGCGGTTGCCTTCTACATGGACTGGCTGCTTGCGTGCATCGCTTTCGTGGCCTTCCCCGGCACGGTCCTTCCCGTCCGGCGCCTCACCGGACGGGTCAGACGGGCGACCCGGAGGAGCCAGGCGAGCACGGGCACGCTCGCCACGATCCTTCAGGAAAGCCTTCAGGGCAGCTCCATCGTCAAGGCCTTCGGCATGGAGCGCTACGAGCTGGACCGCTTCAACCGGCAGAATCGGGAGATCCTGCGTCATTCCATGAAGGCGAGCCGCGCCAGGGCCATCATGCCCTCGGCGATGGAGTGGTTGGCGGGTTTCGGGATCGTGGGAGTGCTGTGGTACGGCGGTACCGCGGTTATCAACGGCGGACGGACCGCGGGTGAGTTTTTTGCCTTCCTCACCGCCTTGCTCATGGCCTACGAGCCGTTCAAGCAGCTCGCGAGGGCGCTGCCGGAAATCTACCAGGGCATTGCTGGCGGCGAAAGGATCTTCGAGGTGCTGGACGAACCGCTCGACATCGCCGACGCCCAGGACGCGGTCCCGGCAGCCGGCTTCTCCGACCGGATCGTGTTCCGGGACGTCGGCTTCAGGTACCGGGAAGCCCCCGTGCTGGCGGGAATCGACCTGGAGATCCGCCGCGGCGAGACGGTGGCGGTGGTGGGCATGAGCGGCGCGGGCAAGACGACCCTCTCGGCCCTGTTGCCACGCTTCTACGACGTCACCTCCGGCGGCATCAGCGTGGACGGCGTGGACATCCGCAAGCTCACGCTGGAATCCCTGCGGCGCCAGATCGGCATCGTCACGCAGCACACCTTTCTCTTCAACGACAGCGTGAGGAACAACATCTCTTACGGCGATCCGGGCAAGGGCATGGACGACATCATCAAGGCGGCCACGGCCGCCAATGCCCATGACTTCATCACGGAGCTGCCGGAAGGTTACGACACGGTCATCGGCGAGCTTGGCTTGAAGCTGTCCGGCGGGCAACGGCAACGAATCGCCATCGCCCGGGCCGTGCTCAAGAACGCGCCGATCCTGATCCTCGACGAAGCCACTTCCGCCCTCGACTCGGAATCCGAACGGTTGGTGCAGGACGCTCTCGACGGCCTCATGAAGACCCGCACGAGCCTGGTCATCGCCCATCGGCTGTCGACCATCAGCAACGCCAGCCGCATTGTCGTCCTGTCCGGGGGAACCATCGTGGAAGAGGGAACGCACCAGAATCTGCTGGCGCGGAAAAAGGAGTATAGTCGTCTCTACAACCTTCAGGCGGCCGGTGTCCCGTCCGATTGACGGAACAGGCCCCGTTACGTGAGCCGGTGTTCAGCCTGTACAACACGCTCCTCCACGCGGCATTCCTGCTGGCACTGCTGGTTTGGCCCTTGGGCTTCGTCCTTCGGCGAGGTTTCTACAAGGGAGTCCAGGAACGTTTCGCCGCGTACCCGGCGGAACTCACCGCGGCCCTCGCCGGTTCGCGGCCCATCTGGATTCATGCGGCCTCGGTGGGTGAGGTGCGTTCCGCGGCGCCGCTGGTACGGCGAATGCGGATGAAGTGGCCGGACCGCAAGCTGCTGGTGACCACGGTTACCGTGACCGGACGTCAAACGGTCGCGGACGTCCTTCCCGACGTCGACGGCGCTACCTATTTGCCCCTGGACCTGCCATGGCTCGTTTCCCGGAGCCTGCGGCTGTTGCGGCCCGAGATGGTGATTCTGCTGGAGACGGAAATCTGGCCGAATTTCATCCGCGCGGCCCATCGACAGGGGATCCCGACGCTGGTCCTGAGCGGACGCCTTTCGCCCCGCGGCGCGCGGATGTACGAGCGCTTCCGGGCCCTGTTCATGCCGGTGCTCGGCCGAGTGTCCGGCTTCGGCATGCAGGACGAAGAGAACGCCGGCCGCGTGTTGCGCCTGGGAGTGGAGCCGTTCAAGGTGACGGTTACCGGCTCCCTGAAATCCGCCGCGGTCGAAGCGGGTCCGTTCCCGGCGCTTGCGGAACCCGGCGACAAGCACGGACCCGTGGTCGTCGCCGGGAGCACCCATCGCGGCGAGGAAGAGATCCTCCTGGACGTCCTTCCCGAGTGGTTGCGCCTGTACCCGGACCTTTTCATGATTCTCGCTCCCAGGCACCCCGAGCGCTTCGGCGAAGTCGAGCGACTGCTTCGGCAACGTGGGACCCGTTACCGCAAGCGTAGCGAGACGGGCAGCGGACAAGCCGGTGACTACAGGGTCCTGCTGCTGGACACACTGGGAGAGCTGCCGGAGTATTATGGTTGCGCCGACGTTGCCTTCGTCGGCGGCACCCTGGTGCCGGCGGGCGGGCACAACCTCATGGAGCCGGCGCGCTGGGGCAAGCCCGTGCTCTTCGGGCCGCACCGCTCCAACATCGCCGTGACGGCGCGGGAGCTGCTGCGGCAGGGCGCTGGCATCGAGGTCCGTGGGCGCGATGAACTGGCCCGGGAGGTTGCCGGTCTTCTTGCCGACAGGGCCCGCGCTTCGGCCATGGGACGCCGTGCGCGATCCGTGGCGGACGCCGGCAAGGAAGTGGTGTCGCGCAGCATGACGCTGGTTTGCCGTCAGCTTCGCGACCGGTCTTGAGCCGTCGGACGAGATCGATGGCAACCGCCACCGGAATCGGAACCTCTCTGGCACTGGAGGCGTGGAACCGCCGCGGCGTTGCCGGATGGCTTCTGTGGGTCCTGTTGCTGCCATGGAGCGCGGTTTTCCGCGTGGTCGCCGGCATCCGCAACTGGCTCTACGACAGCGGCCTGCGGACCCCCCGGAAGCTGGGGGTTCCGGTCGTGAGCGTCGGAAACATCACGGTCGGGGGTACGGGCAAAACTCCTACCGGGTTGTGGCTCGCGCAAAAACTGCAGCTGCGCGGCCTCGATGCCACGATTCTCACCCGTGGTTACGGCGGCCGCCCCTCGCACACCCGGCCGGCGACCATCGATCCGGACATCGCCCGGGCCTGGCTCGACGAGCGCCACGGAAATCTGCTCGACTACGGCGACGAACCCGTCATGTTGAGCGCTCTGTACGGGCAGACGGTGGTGGTCGGCGCCGACCGCTTCCGGGCCGGCATGGAGTCGACCCGGGAGAAGAACCGTACGGATCTGTTCCTGCTGGACGACGGCTTCCAGCACCGAAAGCTGGCACGGGACCTCGATGTGGTACTGCTGGGTGCGGATAGCGGCGGCTCGATGCTGCCCGCCGGCCCCTACCGTGAGCCGATACGGGCCCTCCGCCGGGCGGACATCCTCATCGTGACCGGAGCCCACGACCGCTGGCGGATGATCCTGCGGGGCCGTTTCGACGAGTCGCGGATCTTCTTCGCCTCGCTCGCGCCGCGGGGGCTCTTGGGCCGTACCGAGGGCGGCATGAGTGTGCTGCCTTTGGGCAAGCTCGCTGGAAGCAAGGTTCTGGCGGTTTGCGCCGTGGCCATGCCGGAGCGGTTCTACGAGGCAGTTCGCGAGTGTGAGGGAATCATCGTCGAGACCCTGGAGTTCCCGGACCACCACTCCTACAGTGAGGCGGACTGGCGCGAGATCAACCGGAATCGGAATCAGGTCGACATGATCGTCACGACCGAGAAGGACTACGTGAAGCTGGCGCGGTTCCCCTTCTCCGCCGGAAAACTCCTGGCCTTGAGGGTGGAGATGTCCGTCGACAGGCCCGAGGCGTTGCTGGAACGGGTTGCAGCGGTGGTGCAGAAGGCGGGGTCGCGGTGATGCGGCGGCGATCGGCGGGATGACTTCGATGAGACCGGGCGAGACGGTTCCCGCGGGATACGAGAAGGTGTCCCCAGCGCCTGGGTTGACCATGCTCGCGGTCGCGGGCGTGGACGCCGGCGAGCTGGCCGCGCGGATTCTGAACCCCGGTGCCGACACTTTCCCGCGGTATTTCGGGCGCGCCGAGCTGCGGGCCGCGGCGATGACGGACGGGGGTCACGCGCTTGTCCGTTCGTGCCGGCACGGAGGCCTGTTCCGCCATGTGACGCGCGACTGGTTCGTCAGTCGGCCGTTTCGGCCGTTCGTGGAGCTGGCGGTGACGGCGGTCGCCCGCGAGCGGGGGTTGCCGGCCCCGGAAGTCCTGGCCGCGTTGGTGGTGCGCGGGATCGGCCCGTGGTACCGGGGCTGGCTGGTGACGCGTGAGATCGAGGGAGCCCGCAACCTCTGGGCGGCGCTGCTGGAGGGAATCGGCGGCGACGAGAAGCGGGCGGTGCTGGGGCGGGTCGGACGTTCGTTGCGCCTCATGCACGCCTCGGGCATCGACCACGCCGATCTCAATCTGCGCAATATCCTGGTCCGTGGCGATACGCCGGTTCCGGAAGTTTTCATCATCGATTTCGACAAAGCGCGTCTTTTCGATGGAGCGGTTCCCGCGGTGCGGGCGCGGCGAAACCTTCGACGGCTGCGGCGCTCGGTCGACAAGCTGGACCGCGATCGTGTGCGATGGCAGCCACGGGACTGGAAAGTTCTACTCGATGCCTATGGGGCCGGTTGACGAATCACCGGGGAGACATTGCCCGGTGATGCCCAAAGGTTTGCATTGCGTAGTACATGGGGATAAGATTTTCGCGATTCGCAATTTTGCCGATGACGACGGCATCCCGAAACGGAGTCTTCCATGGGTGACCGACTGTATGTGAGTGGCCTGCCTTACGCCGTGACCGAGGCCCAGTTGCACGAACTCTTTTCCGAGCACGGCACCGTGGCGTCGGCAAGGATCGTCACGGACCGTTTCACTGGGCGGTCCCGCGGCTTCGGGTTCGTGGAGATGGGTTCCGATGCCGACGCCCAGGCGGCGATGGAAGCCTTGAACGGAACGGAGCTGCAGGGACGCGTGCTGAAAGTGAACGAGGCGCACGAACGGCGCAGCCGCGAACCCTGAATCGCCATTCGAGATACTCGGGTGAACCTAAGGAGGGGCGGCGGGCACGTCGCCCCTCCGTTTTTGGAGCAAACCATGGACGCGCAAGCCACCACCGTCAGCGGCTGTACGATTCTTCCCATGACGGGCGTCGGGGAAGTCATCGAATCCGGCTATGTCAGCGTCAGGGACGGGACCATCACCGCGGTGGAGGCGGGCGATCCGCCCGCCGGAGGCGGGGAGGCCCTGATCGATGGCCGCGGCAAAGTGCTGATGCCGGGTCTGGTCAATGCTCATACCCATCTGTACCAGGTGCTGCTGAGGGCGGTCTGGGAGGACATGCCGTTTCTGGCGTGGCTCAAGCGCATCTACGGCGTGGCCGAGGCCCTGAACCCGGAGCATGCCCTCGCCGGGACGCTGCTGGGTTGCCTGGAGAATCTCAAGGGCGGGGTCACCACCGTCTGCGAGCACAACTTCCTCAACCCGGGACCCGAGTGCGCCGCGGCCGCCGTCGAGGCTATTTCCGGGTCCGGTCTGCGCGGCGTCTTCGCCCGCACCATCATGGACACCGGAGAGATCGTGCCGGAATGCACCAAGGAGACTCCCGAGACGGCCTTCCGCAGGATCGAGGATCTGATGGCGCGTCAGGGCGGCGATGGCTCGTCAACCGGGAGGGACCGGCTCACCTTTCGGACCGGCCCCAATACGCCGCCCATCAACGCCTCTCCCGACCTGCTGCGGGAAATACGGCGGTTCGCCGACCACCATTCCATCGGCATCAGCGCCCACGTGGCCGAGTCGGCGTCGGTGGTGGAGGTCACGCGGAGGGAGCACGACCGGCCGGGTGTCGTCGCCCATCTGAAGGACTTCGACATCCATGGGAAAGACGCCATCTTCGCCCACAGCGTCCACCTCTCACCCGAGGAAATCGCCCATCTGGCGGAGACCGGGACGTGCGTGTCCCATAACCCGGTAAGCAACATGATGCTGGGCGACGGTATCGCGCCGGTGGTGGAGATGCTGGCGGCGGGGGTGAGGGTCGGCCTGGGCACGGACGGGGCGGCGAGCAACCACAGCCAGGACCTGTTCGAGACCATCAAGGCGGCGTCGCTGCTCCAGAAGGTCAAGCACCAGGACGCCGGCGTCATCGATCCCTACAGCGTGCTGCGCATGGCCACCGTCGACGGCGCCCATGGGCTGGGACTGGGTTCCGTCTGCGGCACGTTGGAGCCCGGCAAGCGCGCGGACCTGATCCTGGTGGATATCCAGAAGCCGCACTTCCAACCCGTCAACGACCTGTTCAGCCAGCTCGCGCACTGCGCCAAGTCCACGGACGTGGACACGGTGATGGTCGACGGAAGGCTGCTCATGCGCGATCGCCAATGCACCGCGCTGGACGAGGAGGAAATCCTGCGGCAGGCCCGCGTCGCGCGGGGGGACCTCATGGCGCGGGTGTCCGCGGCGTAGCGCGCGTCGTGCACGAATGGCGGCGCCGGTTCGCGCCGCCGGCGCGAGGATACGGCTAGTTGCGGTGCCGGTAGGTAATACGGCCGCGGCTCAGATCGTAGGGCGACAGCTCGAGGGTGACCCGGTCTCCCGGCAGGATCTTGATGTAGAATTTACGCATCTTGCCCGCCGTGTAGGCGAGCACATTGTGCTTGTTGTCCAACTCGACTTTGAACATGGCGTTGGGAAGGCTCTCCATCACCGTGCCCGTGACTTCAATATTGTCCTGCTTGCTCATATCGCTTTCTCCTTACACCGGCCCTCCTTTCCCGTGAGCGTGCCGACGCTCCGTTTCATGACGCCACAGACTACCCCACACGGCGTGAATTGTCCATCCCCGCGCCATCGGGACGGGCCTCCGGGAGCGGATGCGCGGCCGGCGCGGCATCGTTGCAATCCCGCCCACCGTGTGGGAGACTACGCCAGACTTCCGACCCGCCAAGGGCCGTCGCGAGGACTTTCGCGAACGGGACGTTCATGAGCGCCGACCGTTTATTCCTGCTGTTGGGATCCCTTTCCGGCTTCACCGGCGTAGTGCTGGGCGCGTTCGCCGCCCACGGCCTGCGCGGCAGGCTGTCGGACGAAATGCTCAACGTCTTCGAGGTGGGGGTCCGGTACCAGATCTATCACGCGGTAGCGTTGCTCGTAGTGGCTCTGGCGTTTTCCCGCTGGCCACGGGGCGAGTTCTCGGTGGCCGGGTGGTTCTTCGTGTTCGGCACGGTGGTGTTCTCCGGAAGCCTCTACGCGTTGAGCCTTTCGGGCGTCCGGTGGCTGGGCGCCATCACCCCCATTGGAGGGCTCGCGTTTCTGCTGGGCTGGCTCAGCATCGCCTGGGGGGCCTGGAGGGGGTAGGGGGCGCCCTGGCTGGGCGTTGCACGGACAGCAAGGCGTCGGAATCGACAGGAGGGGGAGATGGCCAAGAACGGATTCAGGGTACTCGACAGCGACATGCACATCATGGAGCCGCCGGACCTGTGGGAGACTTATCTCGAGCCCGAGTTCAAGCCCCTTGCGCCGCGCGGCGTGACCAGCGAGAACGTGCGCGACCTGCGCATGCGCCATCCCGACGGACGTCTGTGGGGGCTGCCCGACGTGCATGCCGGCAACGTGACCCAGGGCCACAACTTCGAGAAGAACCAGGGCATCTACGGCGACCACTCCGAACGCGGCTGGGTGGCCGAGGTCCAGTTGGAGGCCATGGACATCGAGGGCATCGACGTCGCCGTCCTGTACCCCACGCGCGGACTCCAGGCCCTCAGCGAGCCGGACATGGATCCCCGCTTCGCCGCGGCGCTGGCCCGGGCCTACAACAACTGGCTCTACGACTTCTGCCGCACCGACCCCGTCCGGTTGCTGGGCGCGGGAATGCTCTCCCCCCTCGACGTGGACGAAGCCGTGGCCGAGGCCCGAAGGTGCGCCCGGGAGCTGGGGTTCCGGGGAATCTTCATGCGCTCGAACCCGATCAACGCCCGCAACTTCCACGATGATTACTACGAGCCCTTGTGGAGCGAGCTCGAGGACCTTGGAATGCCCCTGGGCCTGCACGAGTCCTCGTCCTCCGGCGTGCGCCAGGTGGGCGATCAGTTCGAGCCCAACTTCATGCTGCGGCGGGTGTTCGCCCAACCCGTGGAGCAGATGCTGGCCCTGGGAAGCATCTGCGCGGGCGGCGTGCTGGCCCGCCACCCGAACCTGCGGGTGGCGTTTCTCGAGGCCAACTGCGGCTGGCTGCCGTGGCTGCTCTGGCGCATGGACGAGGGATACGAGAGGGAGGCCGACGTGTGGTCGCCGGATCTCGCCATGCCGCCGAGCGAGTACTTCAAGAAACAATGCTTCGTCTCGGTGGAGCCGGACGAGGCCCCGGTAAAGTACGTCATCGACTACATGGGGAACGACCGCATCGTCTTCTCCACCGACTATCCCCACGGCGACTCGAAGTTCCCCAACGCGGTGGAGAGCTTTCTGGAGCTTTCCACCATCAGCGAGGAAGACAAGCACAAGATCCTCTGGGACAACTGCGCCGCCTACTACGCCCTGGACTAGTGTCCCGGCGAACCACCGTGCGGATCTACGGGACGCGACGCCGGGATGGCTGACGGGCGGCCGGTCCGCGGGACGCTCTTCGCGGGAGCGCTCCTGTGGAACATGTGCAACGGCATGCTGTTCGTGCTCACGCCGCTCTTCGGCGTGACTCTGGGGCTGTCGGTCCTCGAGATCGGTTCCCTGGTGGGGCTTCCTTATCTTTTCACGATCGTCATGCGTTTCGTCGGCGGCGCCTTCGCGGACCGCTACGGCGAGCACCGCATGCTGCAGGCCTGCTACTCGCTCAATGTCCTCGCCGCGGTGGCCTTGTGGATGGCCGGCGGCTTCTATTCGCTGATGTTGTCCAGCGCGCTGGCGAACCTGTCCCGCAGCATCTTCTGGGTTCCGGCCCAGTCCATGGCCAGTCAGCTTTCCAGCCGCAATCCCGGCAAGATGCTGGGCCAGTTGTCCGCGGCCAACTACACCGGCTCGTTGCTGGGGCTGGCCCTCGGGGGGGTGCTGGCCGGCTGGTTGGGCTACGGCACCACTTTCCTTCTGGTGGCCGCGGCCTGCGTCGCCGGCATGCTGCTGGGGTTCGTCCTCCCGCCCATCCGCTCCAAGCCCGCGGGCCGGACGGTCTGGCAGGTTACCGTGGGAATGAGCCGGCGTCTGGTCGAGCGCCGCACCTGGCTCCTGCTCTCCACCTCCTGCGCGGCGGCGGTGCCGTTCGGCATCACCCAGTCCATCTATCCGGTCTACATGAGCGGTCTCGGTTTCCCCGAGGGCTGGATCAGCATGCTGATCGCGGTACGTTCCATAGGCCCCGTGGTGATCGGCCTGGCCCTCGGATCCGAGATCACCATCGAGCGGGAGAAGGCGTTCTACGCCGTCAGCATGGGAGGGCTCGGCCTGTGCATCCTCGCCAGCGCGTGGACGGGAGGATGGCTGCTGTTGGGTCTTTGGATCACCGGTCTGGGCCTGGCCGGCGCGGTGGCCGACCTGCTCAACCAGGTGCAGGCCGTCGACCTGAGCCGGGCCAGCGACCGGTCCGCGGTCATGGCCGCCACCGGACTCGGCTGGAACGTGGCGCCCATGGTGCTGCCGTTGGCGCTCGGCTGGGCGGCGGATGCATGGGGGTTCGGGTTCATGTTCCTCGCCGCCGGGTGCTTCTTCCTGATGGTCGCGCTGGGCACGCCCGTGGTCTATCGGGTCTTGCGTTAGCAGCATTTCAGGTGCGCCGATTCGATATGGACCATTGACGATGCGTGAACAATTGGCGCAAAACCCGGTTGACAGGTGCAGCCGAGGCCAATATAAGGAAGGCCGTAGTGACGAGTGCGATCACTTGAACCTGCCTTGTTAGAGACAGCGGAACACAAAAGCCGACTGGAGTGTCGTGATCATCCCACGTTTGCTCTGCTCGTTTGCCTGTCTCGGGGCCGCAACAGACGATGGAGGGGAGCATGAACGAGAAGCTGTACGTGGGCGGTCTGCCGTATTCCACAACCGAGGATCAACTCCAGGAGGTTTTCGCCGCGCACGGGACCGTCGTTTCCGCCAGGGTGATCACCGACAAGTTCACCGGCCGCTCCCGGGGCTTCGGCTTCGTGGAGATGTCGTCCGGCGAAGAGGCCCAGAAGGCCATCGAAGCCTTGCACGATTCAGAGTTGGGAGGAAGAAAGCTGACCGTCAGTGAAGCGCGTCCCCAGGAGCGCCGGGGTGGTTTCGGTGGCGGAGGGGGCGGCGGTGGCGGCCGGAATCGCTGGTAGCGCCGTCCTCGACTAGAGGCGGCCGGTCTCGGCGCGCTCTTCCACGCTGCCGTCGGACTTCCCAATGATGATCCGGGTGGCGAGTCCGGCGAAGATGCCGCATTCCACGACGCCGCAGGTTGCGACGATCTGCCTTTCCAGCGCGGGTGGGTCCTCGATGGCTCCAAAGGAGCAGTCGAGAATGTAGTTGCCGTTATCGGTCAGGAAGGGGCCGTTGTCCGATGAACGGAACCGGGCCTCGCACCCCAGCGCCTGCAGACGCCGGCGCGTAAGCTGCCAGCCGAACGGTACCACCTCCACCGGAAGCGGGAAGGCCCCGAGGCGTTGCTTGAGCTTGCCTTCGTCGACGATGATCAGCTCGGTTTCGCTGGCCGAGGCGACGAACTTCTCACGCAGCAACGCCCCTCCGCCTCCCTTGATGAGATTGAAGGCCGGGTCCACCTCATCGGCGCCGTCGATGGTGAGGTCGACGTGCAGCACCTCGGCGAAGCTCGTCAACGGAATGTCCATCTCCCGCGCCAGGATCGCCGAGCGCTCGGAGGTGGCGATGCAACGGACACGGAGCCCTTCCTCCCGGATCCTCTCCGCCAAACGGACGATGGCGAAATAGGCGGTCGAACCCGTGCCGAGTCCCACGATCATGTCATCGGCGACGTATTCCGTGGCCCGCTCGCCCGCGGCCTTCTTGGGATTCGCCGGCACTGTCGTCCATTCGCTCAAAACGCAACGCCTCAACGCGGATTGTAGCGCACCCCATCTCCTTTGAGAATCCGTTTCGCCGGCCCCACGGTGGCCGCGCGGGAGCATCGTCGGCAGCGCTTGAAAGGGCGTGTCGCCGCGGGTTAACCTTAGGCCATGCGTTTCCCCCGAGCCGCGGGATCGTGGGTCTGTGCTCTGTTGGCGATTGTGGCGGTGGGGTGCGCCCCACTGAGCGTGAATCAGGAGCGGCGCCTGGGCGCCGATTTCTCCCGCGACTTCATGCGCAGGGCCGATCTCGTCCGGAACCCGGCGGTGACCGGCTACGTGTCGGCGATCGGCGAGAGGCTGCTGCGACACGCGGGGCCCCAACCCTTCACCTATCGTTTCCACGTGGTGGCCAGTGACGAGGTCAACGCATTCGCCGCGCCGGCGGGCCACATCTACCTGAACACCGGCACGCTGCTCCGGGCGCGCAACGTCAGCGAGCTGGCCGGGGTCGTCGCCCACGAGATCGGACACGTCGCCAAGCGTCATGTCGCCAGAAACTTCAATCGCGCCCTGGCCACCAACATCCTGCACCGGGTCGGGGTGGTGGCGGCCGAGTTGACGGCCGGCCCCGAGGCCGGCAGGGCGGCGCAAAATCTCGGCGGCCTGGCCGCCATGGGCTACCTCAATACCTTCAGCCGCGAGGCCGAGCACGAGGCCGACGCCTTCGCCGTGCGGCTCATGGTCAGCTCGGGATACGACCCCCGCGGATTGGCGGCCTTCTTCGAGACGCTCAAGAGCGAAGGAGGGAAGTCGGTGCCGAGATTCCTTTCAAGCCATCCCGCCACCTCGGACCGTATCGCCAATACCCGGAGGATGATCGAGGGACTGCACGAGGGTGCGCCCCTTCAGGTAAGCGACGACGGAAGGTTGCAGCAGATCCAGCGTATCCTTCGTGAAACAGCGGGCAGGGGGCGGGGATGAACGCTCGGACGCCGCGTTCGAGGAGCACCGCCGGCGCCGTTCCGCCCGCGCACGACAAGGGGGCAACGTGAAGCGACTGGGATTCATCGGCACCGGCGGCATGGGCAGCGGCATGGCCGCGAACCTGCTCAAGGCGGGTTTCGATCTGGTGGTCAACGACCTTCGCCGGGAGGTCGCACGTCCGTTGGATGAGCAGGGGGCGGCCGCCCTGTCCGGACGGAAGGACTAGAGCGCGGCCCGCCGGGTCCCGGCTCGAAGGCGCCGGGATCGGATGGCCGGCGCAACGAACACTCAATGGAATTCGCCCTCGTTGCCATAGGCGTTGCGGCAGGCGCGGCCGTCGCCTGGATCGTCGCACGATACCGGCACGCCGGCGCGGTCCGGGAACTGGCGAGCCGGCAGGAGGAGGTGAGGCAGGAACGCGGACGCCTCGAGGATGCGCAGGAAACGATCCGTCAACTCTCCGAGGGCAAGGCGAGGGCGGAGCAGTTGGCGGATCGAGTGCCGGGTCTCGATCAACAGGTGCGGGACCTTCAGCAGGCCTGCCAGCGGGCGCAAGTCCACGCCGCCGAGCTGGCCAAGGAGCGGGAGGCGGACGCGGAGAAGCTGCGCTGGGCGGGGACCGCCGAAGCGCGGCTGAAGGAAGTGTTCGAGGCCTTGGCTTCCCGTTCGCTCCAGGACAATACCGACCAGTTTTTGAAGCAAGCCCGGGAACAGACGGGGCGCCTGTTGACGGAGGTGCGGGGTGACTGGGGCACCCACAAGGAAGAACTGCGCAACCTCGTTGAGCCCCTCGGGAAGAACGTGCACGAGCTGGACCGGCAGGTGCAGGCGATGGAACAGAAGCGCGAAGGGGCGTACCAGGGGCTGCAGGAACAGCTCCGGCAGCTTGGCCCGCTGGTCCAGGCGCTGCGGGCGGCTCCGAACGCGCGCGGTCGCTGGGGCGAGTTGCAGTTGCGCCGGGTGGTGGAAATGGCCGACATGGTCTCCCACGTGGATTTTGAGGAGCAGGCGGTCACGGATAGCGGCCGTCCGGACATGATCGTCCATCTGCCGACCCAGGGCATCCTCCCGGTGGACTCCAAGACCCCCATGCTTGCCTACCTCGAGGCATTGGAGGACGACGACGGCACGCGGCGCGAGGCCAAGCTCAAGGAGCACGCCACCGCCATCCGCGGGCGCATCCGTGAGCTCAGCCAGAAACGGTACTGGGAGCAGTTCGACCGCGCACCCGAGGTGGTGGTGATGTTCGTCCCCAACGACGCATGCCTCGGCGCGGCATTCGAGAAGGACGGCGACCTGCTCGAATACGGCATGCGGCAACGGGTGCTGCCCACCACCCCGGTGACGCTACTGGCGCTGCTGAAGACCGTGGCCTACGGCTGGCAGCAGCACAAGGTGGCGGAGAACGCCAGGGAGATCGCGGAGCAGGGGAGAGAGCTCCACGACCGCCTGGCCAAGTTCGTGGACCACTTCCAGCGGGCCGGCAACGGGCTGGACAACGCCGTCAAGGCGTACAACGATGCCGTCGGGTCGCTGGAGAGCCGCCTGTTCCCGGCGGCCAGGCGTTTCAAGGAGCTGGGCGCCGCGAGCACGGAGGTTCCCCTTCCGCCCAACATCGACCGGAGCCTGCGCGCCCCCGGGCAGCTTACCATGGCCGACATGGAGGACGACGATCGCGAGTGACGCGTGCGAACGACAAGGCGCCGGTTCGCGCGGGAGGCGCCACGCCGTGGCACCCGTAGCCGGCATGCAAGCAGAAAGGAGCCGACCATGAAGTCACGAGCCGCCATTGCGTTTGAAGCGGGCAAGCCGTTGGAAATCGACGAGGTGGACGTCGAGGGACCGAAGGAGGGCGAGGTCCTGCTGCGGATCGTCGCCACCGGCGTCTGCCACACCGACGAGTTCACCCTCTCGGGCGCCGATCCCGAGGGACTGTTCCCCTCCATCCTCGGCCACGAGGGCGGCGCGGTGGTGGAGGAGGTGGGTGCCGGCGTGACTTCCGTCAAGGCGGGCGATCACGTGATACCGCTGTATGTGCCTGAATGCGGTGATTGCCGGTTCTGTCAGTCCGGCAAGACCAACCTGTGTCAGGCCATTCGCATCACCCAGGGCCAGGGCCTCATGCCCGACGGCACCGGCCGCTTCAGCCTGAAGGGCAAGCCCATCTGCCACTACATGGGCACGTCCACCTTCAGCGAGTACACGGTCCTGCCGGAAATCTCCGTGGCCAAGATCGATTCCAAGGCCCCGCTGGACAAGGTTTGCCTGCTGGCCTGCGGGGTCACCACCGGCATCGGCGCGGTGCTGAACACCGCCAAGGTGGAAGCGGGCTCCACGGTGGGAATCTTCGGTCTCGGCGGCATCGGCCTCAGCGTGATCCAGGGGGCGGTCATGGCCAAGGCGGGGCGCATCATCGGCGTCGACACCAACCCCGCCAAGTTCGACATGGCGCAGCGCCTGGGGGCCACCGACGTGGTGAACCCCAAGGACTCCGACCGGCCGATTCAGGAAGTGTTGGTGGATATGACCGACGGAGGGGTGGACTACTCCTTCGAGTGCATCGGCAATGTCCAGACCATGCGGGCGGCGCTGGAGTGCTGCCACAAGGGCTGGGGCCGCTCCACGATCATCGGCGTGGCGGGCGCCGGCCAGGAGATCGCCACGCGGCCGTTCCAGCTCGTCACCGGCCGGGTCTGGGGGGGCACCGCCTTCGGCGGCGTGAAGGGACGCTCCCAGCTTCCGGGTTACGTCGACCGCTACACCGCCGGCGAGATCAACCTGGATGACATGATCACCCACACCATGCCCCTGGAAGACATCAACACCGCCTTCGATCTCATGCACCAGGGCAAGAGCATCCGCTCGGTGGTTCTCTACGGCTGAGGGATCCATCGGAAGCACGAATGGCCATGGAAGTCGTCGGCACGCGCCGCAATCGCATCGAGGGGGTCGAGAAGGTCACCGGCGAGGCGAAGTTCTCGGGGGACCTGGACATTCCGGGCGTGCTGGATGCCCGGGTCCTTCGCAGCACCTATCCCCACGCACGCATCCAGTCCGTCGACGCCGGCGCCGCCCTGAGCGTGCCGGGCGTCGTCGCCGTGCTCACCAGGGACGACCTCCGGGACATGGACCCCTACTACGGCCACTGTCTGCGGGACCGCCCCATCCTGGCCATGGACCGGACGCGCCACGTGGGCGAGCCCGTGGCCGCGGTGGCCGCCCGCGACAAGCTCGCGGCCGAGGAGGCCGTCTCTCTCATCCGCGTCGAGTACGAAGAGCTTCCCCATGTCACCACCTTTGACGAGGCGCTGGCCGGCGGCGCGCCGGTGCTCCACGAGAAGGCGGCCGGCTCGGGAGACTTCCACGACGTCAACCTCTCGGACGACCGGGAGCACCCGAACATCTGTCACCACGAGCACATCGAGCTGGGGGACGTGGAGCGCGGCTTCGCCAGGTCGGACGAGGTCTTTGAGGACGTCTTCCATTTCCCCATGGTGTGCCACTACTCGATGGAGCCCCACACCACCACCGCGCGGTTCCAGGGGGGGCAGGTAACCCTGTGGTCGTCCTCGGCCCATCCTTTTCTCATCCGCTCGGAGCTGGCGCGGCTGTTCGGGCTTTCCATGACCGACGTCCAGGTGGTGGTGCCGTACGTGGGCGGGGCCTTCGGCGGCAAGTCCTATCTCAAGATCGAGCCGCTGGTAGTGGCGCTGGCACGCAAGACCCGGGGGCTGCCGGTGCGCCTGGAACACTCCGTCACCGAGTCCATGCTCACCGCCCGGCGCCACTCCGCCCGCTGCTGGATCAAGACCGGGGTCAAGCGCGACGGCACCATCATGGCGCGCGAGGTCAAGCTCCATCTCGACACCGGCGCCTATGCCGACAACGGCCCCCGGGTCGTGGCCCGGGCGGTGCTGCGGGTCCACGGCGCCTATCGCTGCGCCAATTTCCGGTCCGACAGCTACGGCATCTACACCAACTCGGTGCCGGCGGGATCCATGCGCTCCATCGGCGGGCCGCAGTCGGTCTGGCCGGTGGAGGCCCAGATGGACCGCATCGCCGAGGCCCTGGGGCTGGATCCCCTGGAATACCGTTTGAAGCATTTGTTGGCCCGCGACGAGCAGGTGCGGCCCAACTCCCGGGGCGTCGACGGCGATCTGCGCCAGGGCCTCGCCAAGGTCGCGGAGATGATCCGGGAGACCGGTGCGCCGGCGGCGGGAGCGGGCACCGGGCTCGCCGTGGGCATCACCGACAGCGAGGCCAATCCCGTCTCCACCGCCATCGTGCGGCTGTTGAGCGACGGCAACGTCGTGGTCATGGCCGGCAGCACCGAAGTGGGGCAGGGGGCGCGCACGGTGCTGAGCCAGATCGCCGCCGAGGAGCTGCGCGTGCCGTTCGAGCGGGTCATGCTGCGCGGCACCGATACCCACAACACCCCGTTCGACCGTTCCACCGGCGCCAGCCGCTCCACCACCGTCATGGGGACCGCGGTGAAGTTCGCCGCCGCCGACGTGGGCCGGCAGGTCCGCGCCATCGCCGCCGAGCAGTTCGGCGTGGATGCGGAACGGATCACCCTTGGGAGCGGCGCGGCTTGGTGCGGGGAAGCCCGGCGGGAGTACGCCGAGGTGGTGGCGGGTTACTTTGGAATGCCGGGGGGCGAGCTCATCGGCCGGGGCTACGTCCGCGCCGGCGGCGGCATCTCGCCGATCCTGCCGATCTTCTGGGAAGTGGGCATCGGCGGGGCCGTGGTGGGGGTCGACCGGGACACCGGCGAAGTGACGGTGCAGCGCTACCTGAGCGTGGCGGACGTCGGCAAGGCCATCAATCCGCGCCAGGCCGAGGGGCAGGACGAGGGTGCCGCGGTCATGGCCATGGGTCACACGCTGTTCGAGTCGTTGACCTATGCGGACGGACAGCCCCTCAATCCCAACCTGGTGGACTACCGGGTGCCGGGCTTCCGCGACATCCCGCGCACGTTCGAATCCTGCCTGCTGGAGAACGGCGACGGGCCCGGACCCTATGGGGCCAAGGGGATGGGGGAGGGCGGCATCATCCCGGTGGCGCCGGCAGTCTGCAATGCCGTGGCCCACGCCGCCGGCGTGCGCATCCGGGAGCTCCCGCTGACCCCGGAACGGGTGTGGCGGGCGTTGAGAGCGACGGTTCCGGGAGAGCCGTAGGCGCGGGTTTCAAACCCGCCCGTGCCTGCCTCGCCGCGTCGCCCGGAAAAGCTGAACCAACGGATTTCCCCTGCTTTCCGCCTTGCCTCACCACCCATGCGTTCGGCCATCGCACTCATCTGGCTCAGCCTCTTCTGGACCCTGCTCTGCTTCCTGTTCTACCGCGACCGGGAGCTGATCCTTCAGGCAAGCCTGCCGGTCTGGATCGCCGCGGCGGCGACGTGGATCGCCTACATGGCCGTAACCGCGGCGATCCCCTCCGGGTGGTGGCGCCGGAAGGCCAAGCCCCTGCCCCGAAAACGCGCCGCTTCGAAGACGGCGTCCCGTGCCGGGGCTACCCGCCGGGCGCCGCGCACGTCCGCGGCCAAACCCCGGAAACGGTCCTCGTAGACCGGCCCTTCTGCATGTGACGAAGGGAGGCCGCATCATCCTCACATGGCGATGATGCGGTCCAAGACTTACGATGCGTTCAAGGCCTTCCTCGCCTGATCGGAACGCACCCTACCGGCCCAGTATCCCGTCGATGGACAGCGCCCCGGCGCCGCCTACCAGCAGCGTCAAGGCCATGAGGAAGAGGGCCAGGCAGTACTCGATGCCGGTGCCCTTGCGGTCGCCGCCGGCCAGGAAGAACCCGAACTCCCAGTGGGCCTTCCAGATGGCCACCGCCATGAAGATCACCAGCCCCAGGGCGAAGGGACGGACGAGGAATCCCAGGATCATCGCCGGCACGCTCAAGACTTCGGTGAGGATGCCGACGACACCGATCCAGACCGGAATCCGGTAGCGCTCCTTCCAGTTGGTGACCTGACCCTTGATGCCTCTTCCGCCGAACCAGCCCGGCAGATGCTGAAAACCGTGGGCGAAGAAGGTGACGGCCAGGCCCAGGCGCAGGACGACGAAGGCGATATTCGGCTCTGTCTGAAATATTGCATTCATGGCTGCCCTTTCATGAACCTCCGCATCGCGGCGTGGGCCGCGTCGGGATTGACGAAGAAGTAACTGTGCTTCTCTCCCTTGAGCTCGACGAAGACGGCGCCGGGAATCTCCGCCGCCAGCACGTCCGCCGCCTGGCGCAGCGAGGTGTCGCTGGTGACGTGGTGCTCCTCGGCTCCCACCAGGATCAACGTGGGCATCCGGATGTCCTTCAGGCGATCCTCGAGGTCGTGCTGCTGGCGCGCGATGACGTGGCGGAAATACTGCTCGACGGGATTGAGATGCGCCATGCGCACCGCCAGGTATCCTTCCACGCGCTGCGGATAGCGTTTGATGAACTCCTCGGTGAATCCCACGGTGACGCCGTGGTCGCGCACGTAGCGCTCGTAGCCCCACTCCACCATCTCCTTGACGATGCGCAGCGGGATTCCCTTGGTGGAGGGATAGAATCCGCGACCGGACGCGCAGATGAGGGCGGAAACCCGGTCGGAGTGGTCGAGGGCCATCACCTGGGCCACCGACCCGCCCATGGAATGGCCGCAGACCACTGCGTCCCGGGCGCCCAGATGCTCCAGCACCGCCGCGGCGTCGTCGGCGAAATCCTTGACGCTGTAGGGCTCTGAGGGCCGGTCCGAGCGTCCCGTGCCGCGGTAGTCGCACAGGATCACCTGGTGGTCGCGCGAGAACGCCGGCACCTGGTGGAGCTTCCAGACGTCGCAGTGGCACGCGGTCTCGCTCAGGAACAGCAGCGGGCGGCCGCTGCCGTGGGCCTCGTAGTAGAGCTTCGTCCCGTCCCTGTGAATGTACGGCATCGCTATCGCTTCCGTACCGGATAGCTCATGGGGGCGACGTCGTCGATGGTTTCGCCGAGGGCGCGCCACTCCGGAACCGAGTCCCACAGGGGCCGGGCCCCTTCCTGTATCTGTTCCAGCAACGCCGCCTCGTCGAAGCGGGTGGAACGGCCGTTCTCCAGCAGGGTCTCTCCGTCGATGACGATGGTCTCGATGTCGCTGCCGCTGCCGCCTTCCACCAGCGACTTGATGGGGTCGCGCACGGCGCCGAAGTGCGTCTTGCGCAGGTCGACGACGATCATGTCCGCCTTGGCTCCCGGCGCCAGCCGTCCCAGGTCGTCCCGCCGCAGGGCCTTGGCGGCGCCCAGGGTCGCGGCGTAGTAGACATCGTAAGGCTTGCCGGCCCGGAAGCTCCCTTCCACCAGCCGGCAGGCAAGTCCGGCGAGGCGCATTTCATGGACCATGTCCTGCGGGAAGGTATCCGTGCCCAGCACGACGTTGATGCCGCGTTTGCGGTACTCGTCGAAGGACTCCAGCGCGATGCCCATCTTGGCGTATTTGTAGGGAGCGTGGGCCACGGACGCGCCGCTGTCCGCCAGCATGGACAGGTCTTCGCTGTAAGGATAGTGGCACCAGGAATGCCGGCCGTGGAACACGCAGTGTCCGAGGATCACCTCTTCGCCCAGGAAACCGAGGTCGCGGAGGTACTGAATCGGCGTCACCCCCCGCTGCCGCACCGTTGACTGAAACTCCACGATGTTCATGGCGGTGTGGAGCTGGATGCCGATGCCGAGCTCGGCGGCGGTCCGCTTCGTGGCTTCGAGCAACTCCGGGGTGCAGGTGTCCAGTTGTCCGGGATAGAGCATGGCGCGGACCCGCCCGTTGAAGGCGCCGTCATGGGCCTTGGCGTACTCGGAGGCTCGCGCCAGCCCCTGCTCGCCGGCCTCCTCGTCCCAGTCCCACTGGATGCGCCCGTGCTCGTCGAGGACGTAGACCGCGCTCCGGTAGCCGGCTCCCAGATAGGCGCGGGCGCCCAGCTCGCCGATCATGTCGGTGAACCCGTCGATCATGGCGCCGCGGGTGCCCACGTCCAGGATCGTGGTGGCGCCGCCCCGCACCGCCGCCCACACCCCGAATTTGCCCTCGACCCCCGCGCGCGGCGGCGACCCCATTCCCTTGGCGCCGCGCCGCATGGCGCCGTAGGACAGGAAGTTCATGCCCAGGTAGTCGGCCTTGCTGGCGTCGTTCAGCATGACGTGGCGGGCGTTGGTGCCCGCGTGGATGTGGCAATTGATGAGCCCCGGACTGATCAGCCGGCCGCGGGCGTCGACGGTCCGGTCCACCGGTTCGTCGAAGCCGTAGCCGACGTGCACGATCCGGTCGTCCTCGTATACCACCACCCCGTCGGGTAGCAGCTCATGGCCGTGGCCGTCGTAGCCCACCACCCAGCCGCCTTGGATGAGTGTCTTCATGTCCTTACCTCGATCGGAACGTCTCCGGCATAGTTGCCGTCTACTCGAAAGCCGCGCGGGCTGTCAAATCGCACCGGCCGAGGGCGACCGGCGGTCGCCCCTACCGGATTCCTCCTGCGAGGCGGGCGGCCAGGTTGGTCAGCCGGCGGGTGGAGCGGACGTTTTTCACCGCCATGGACAGCGCCCGGGGTTGGCCGATGATGACCACCAGCCTCTTGCCGCGGGTTACCGCGGTGTAGAGCAGGTTGCGCTGAAGCAGCAGGTAGTGCTGCATGGCCAGGGGAATGACCACCGCGGTGTATTCGGAACCCTGGCTCTTGTGCACCGAGGTGGCGTAGGCGAGGGAGATTTCATCGAGCTCGCCGAACTCGTAGGACACGTTGCGGTCGTCGAAGGCGACGTGGAGCTGTCCTTCGTCCAGGTCCACCCGGGACACCTGTCCGATGTCGCCGTTGAAGACGTCCTTGTCGTAGTCGTTGACCGTCTGGATGATCTTGTCCCGCGGCGCGTAGCTCCAGCCGAAACGGCTGACCTGCGGCTCGGCGCCGGCGTTGAGGCGTTTCTGCAGCTCCACGTTGAGGGAGTGGGTGCCCAGGCTGCCGCGGTTCATGGGGGTCAGCACCTGGATGTCCCGGATCGGGTTCATGCCGAAGCGCCGGGGGATGCGCTCGGTCACCACCTGGAAGAGTTTGTCGTGGATGTCCTCGGGGGTTTCCGCCGGGATGAAGTAGAAGTCCTGCAGCGCGCCGTCGTCACGGGTCTCGATGGGCTCGCCGGCGTTGATGCGGTGGGCGTTCACCACGATGCTGGAGGAGGCAGCCTGCCGGAAGATCTCCGTGAGCCGGACCGTGGGCACCTGTCCGGACTCGATGGTGTCCTGCAGCACGGCCCCGGCCCCCACCGACGGGAGCTGATCCACGTCGCCGACCAGCAGCACCGCGGCGCGGGAAGGTACCGCCCGGAGAAGCTGGTTCATCAGCAGGATGTCCACCATGGACACCTCGTCGACGATCAACAGGTCCGCCTCGAGAGGGTCGGCCTCGTCCTTGCGGAAGCCCCCGTGCCTGGGATCGAACTCCAGCAGCCGATGGATGGTCTTGGCTTCGGCCCCGGCGGACTCCGCGAGCCGCTTGGCGGCGCGGCCGGTGGGCGCGCACAGCAGCACCCTGGTGTTGCGCGCTTCCACGAGCTTGAGGATGCTGTTGACGATGGTGGTCTTTCCGACTCCCGGCCCTCCGGTCAATACGGTGACCTTGCCGTTGAGCACGGTGTCCACCGCTTCCCGCTGTGACCCGGAGAGCTTGAGCCCGGTCAGGTCCTCTACCCACGGTATCGCCTTGTCGCCGTCGATGGACCCCCAGGGCGGCCGGCCCTTGAGCAGGCGCCGGAGGTGGCCGGCAACGCCCGCCTCGGCCCGATGCAAAGGCGCCAGGAAAAGGGCCGGCTCTCCGCGCAACGACTCGCTCACCAGGTTCTCGGTCGCCACCTCGAGCCCGATGGCCTGCTCCACCGTCTCTGGAGAAACCTCGAGCAGCTCCACCGTGCGCTTCACGAGATCGTGCCGTTCCGCCGCGCAATGTCCTTCGTTGGAACACTCCCAAAGCACGTGGTGCAGCGCTGCCCGTATCCGGATCAACGAATCGGAGGGGATGCCGAGCTTGCGGGCGATGGCATCGGCGGTGACGAAGCCGATGCCGCTGATGTCCAGGGCCAGCCGATAGGGGTTTTCCCGCATCCGCGTGACCGCCTCGTCGCCGTACACCCGGTAGATGCGCGCCGCCCTGGCGCTGCCGATGCCGTGGGAGTGGAGGAAGACCATGATCTCGCGGATCGCCTTCTGCTCACGCCACGCCTCGGTGACGCGCGCCTGTCGCTTCGTCCCGATGCCGTCCAGCGTGAGCAGGCGTTCCGGGCTCCGCTCGATGACGTCGAACACCTCGGCGCCGAAAGCCTCGACCAGTTGGTGGGCGAAATGCGGGCCGATGCCCTTGATGAGGCCGGAGCCCAGGTACTTCTCCACTCCTTCCAGGGTCGTCGGCGGGATCATCCGCAGGCTGTCGGCACGAAACTGAAGGCCATAGGTGGTGTCGTTGACCCACGCTCCCCGGCACTCCAGTTGCTCCCCGGGATTGACGGAGCCCGCGTTGCCCACCACCGTCACCAGCTCCCGGCGACCGCGCATCTTCACCTGAAGGACACAGAAACCCGTGTCGACGCTGTGGAAGGTAACCCGTTCCACCAGGCCCTGCAGGGGCTCGCCGATGAGTGCCGGCTGATTCATGGCTCGCCGCCGAACAGTCTCAGGGTCCGCTCGATGAGCTCCTGGATAGGATCCTTGGCGGCCTCTTCGGATCCTTTCCTGCCGGTTTCCTTTCCGGTCTTCTCTCGGGCGTCTTTTCCGCCCTTCGGGTCCTTGCCGGGGATGAGGTCCAACAAGCCCTTTACCCCCCGCCCCACGCCTTGTTCCAGGAGTCTCCGGATAAATCTCAGCCGCGGCCGCACCTTCGGGGAGGGCATGGCTCCCCGAAGCGTGAAGGGCACCACGATCTCTCCGTCGTGGTTGGTGATGGGAGTGAAGCGCGACCCCGGAAACAGGTCGGAGGAGAGAGGCTCCGACACCGTGAGCACGCCCTCGAGATTGGTGTCCCCGTCGAGTTTCACCCAACCCTTGCCGGCGATCTCGTAGTCCTTCGCCCTCAGGGTGATGCCATTGACGACGATCCTGCGGCCCGTGGCCCGAAGTTCCGCATCGACATGCTCGAAAGCCGTGGTTTCCTTCTCGAAGATGTGCGGATACTCGTCCTTGAGGCCGCGGCTGAAGAGCGACGTCAGCTCCTTGATGCCGGTGATGCCCTGCAACGCCCGCTTGGCGAGATTGAAATCGAGGACTCGGCCCTCGACCACGGCGGCCTTTCCGGTGCCCTTGAGGGTCGGCTTGATGGCCTCCCAGGTCGCACCCTCTCCCGTCGCGCTGAGATCGGCGTGCAAGGTGCCCGCCAGGGCGGGGAGACCCGCGATGCCGGAGAGGTACCGTTGGATATCGATGTCCCTTAGCCGTCCGGCCGCCTCGAAGCGTGGGGCGACGCCGCCGAACTGTATCCGGCCGTTGGCGTCCACCGAGCCGCCGAGGGTCTTGAAGCGGAGGCTTCCCAATGCCAGCGACGATCCACGGAGCTGGAAACCCGTACGCAACTCGGTGACATCCAGTTCGAGAAGGCTCCCCCTTGCGGAGGTGAGGTTGCCCTCCCACGACACTGCCTCGCGAAGCGCGAGCCGTCCGGAGCCGCGGGCGTCCTCCAGCACGGTGCCGCCGGGTGGGAGCTCGAGATCGGCCAACCGGAGCGACGGTGATGCCAGCCGGTAGGTTAAAGCCAAGGGCGAGAAGCTCTCCAGGGTTACCTTGCCCGCGAGGTGGGTGCGGCCGATGCGGACGGACAATTGCCGGAGAGTAGCTCCCCGGTTCGAGAACTCCACGGCGGCAGACAACCCCTCCAGGGTCTTCTCCCAGGCCGGCAGCCTGACGGATGCCCTGCGGAACGCCACCGTGCCGTGTATTCGTGGGACGGCACCGCCGCCCAGCTCTCCCGCCACCTCCGCCTTCACCGAGGCCCGGCCGGACAGGGCGTAGTCCGCCAGTAGCGGCAACCAGCGATCCAGGCCGGCCATCTCCGTGTTCGCGGTGCTCAGGTCGAGGCCCAGAACCGCCGGACTGCCGTAGTCCAGTTCGCCCCGTGCCTTGACGGTGAGCCCCTCGAGGGTCGCGTCCAGACGCTTGGCGGTGATGCCGTCGGGCCTCACGCGGGCGTCCGTCTCGATCCGGAGCGCCGTGCCTCGCGGCTTGTCCAGGACGCCGGCGTATCGGACCCCGCTGTCCGTGAAGTCCAGGGTCCCCCGTGTTTCGAGTTCCTTCAGGTTCCCCTTGATCGAGAGTCCCTCGCTCTTGAGGTTTCCCGTTATCTCCAGTGCTCCCGGCCACGCCTCGTCCATTCGGGGAAAGGCCTGCCGCAAGCCCTTCCATGGCAGGGTCGTGATGTCGACGGTTCCGGCGACGGGAACGGCATCGACCCCAGGCGTCTTCGCCAGCGGACCGACGAGGCCCTGGTAGCGAAGGTTTTGTTCGTCCGAGAGGAAGGCCGCGGTGAGGGCGGCCTCGAACGGCCGGTCCAGTCTCAGGTCGTCCACCTCGAGGTCCCATTTCGTAAGCTTCAGGCGATGGCGTTGTTGGTCATCGCGATAGTCCAGGGTGCCCCCGGACACCTCCACGCGGGCCACCGCCAGATCCACCCTCATTCCGGCGAACACGCCGAGGGTCGACGGCGGCCCCCCCTCTCTTGGTTCGGAGGCGGCGAAGGCCGCCGTCACGGCGCCGAACTCCGGTGACGGCCGCCAACGGCGGGCGGTGATGGCTGGCGGCCGCGGGGCGGAGAAGTTATAGACCCCCCGCGCGTCGCGGATGACCTGGATGGCCGGCTGCTGCAGCACCACTCGCGTTACGGAAATCTGCCGCTGCAAGGGACGGATGGCGAGATCGATGCGGACTTCGGCGGCGCGAAGAAAATGGCCCGTGCCGAAGTCAGGGGCCTCGGCCATGGAAAACTCGCGGATGCGGACGCCGATGCCGCCCCGAAGCTTGATGCTGATGCGGTCGAAGGCAACCTTTCGACCGCTGTGCCGCTCGGCCGCCGCGATGATGCGGTCCTTGTAGGAAGCGATGACCGAGTCGATGTTGTAGAGCGCCCATCCTAGCAATGCGGCGGCAACTATAATAAGGACCAACAACGCGATGAGGAGTTTGCGCATGAGGGCGTCACTTGCACGTGAATTTACACCATCGTGCAAGGGAACTGAAGGTACCTTGCGGGAGACAGGCAGGGGACGAACCGGCGCACGCGTCGTGAGGACGGAGGTCTTGCCTTGAAGCGGTTCGTATCCGAACGCAACGTCGAGTTCGCCGACTGCGATTCGGCGAAAATCGTCTTTTACCCGCACTTCTACATCTGGTTCGACCGCGCGACTGAACGCCTGTTCGCCTCCGTCGGACTGACCTATCGGACCATGGAGCTGCGCCATGGCGTCATCGGACTGCCGTTGCTGGAAACCGGAGCCCGCTATCTGCGTCCCTGCCGCCACGGCGAGCGGATGCGCCTGGAGAGTTGGGTGGACTCCTGGCGCGAGAAGGTGTTCGTGGTGAAGCACCGCATCGAGTGCGAAGGCGAAGTCGCGGTGGAAGGCTACGAAACGCGCGCGTGGGCGGCCGCGCTCGCCGGGGGGTCCGGCTCCATGAGGGCGGTGCCGATTCCCGATTCCGTCCGGGAGCTTTTCCGGTGACCGCGCCCGCCACCTTTCCGCAGACGTTCCCGGCGCGCGGTTCCGGCTAGTGGCACCGTCTGCTCCGAGTCGCGGCGGAGGTTGGGCCCGACGGCTCAACTACGTGGCGGGGGCTTGCGTCGCCAGCTCCATGAGCGCCGCGACCACCTTCGTGCCGCTCTACATGAAGAGCCTCGGCTCGTCCTATTTCCTGAGCGGCCTGCCCCTGGGAGTGCGCGCGGTGGGACGTTTCACCTTCGACGCCGCGGCCATGGTGATCGCCGGCCGCCGGGTGCCGCCTCAGACCATGCTCGCCCTCGGCGTCACGTTCACCGGCATGGCGCTGCTGGCGTGCGGCGCGTTTCCGAGCGCCTATCCGGTCACCGCGGCTTTCTTCTTCATCGGCGCCGGGGTGGCGTGGGTACAGATCGCCTTGCGGCAGATCGTGTTCGAGGGGGCCGAATCCGGCCGCCGTGGACGTGCCCTCGGAATTCTGAGCCTCTTTCTCGGCTCGGGCCCCATCGTGGGGATTTTCTTCGGCGGATTGATTTCCGAGTATTTCGGATACCGCTACCTGTTCGGCGCCGCCGCCGTGGCCGTGCTGTGGCTGCCGCTGCTGCTGGTACGACTCTCGCCCCGGCGCAAGGAACCCGAGGGAGAGCAGGCCTCGCTACGGCCGCGACTGATCCGGGAGATTCTGTCGACCCCGGGCGCAAGTCTCTTCTGCGCCTCCAGCTTCTTCTCGCTCTTCTACCAGCCCGCACGCTCCGTGGCGCTGGCCTTTTACGCCACCGATGCGCTGGGGCTTTCCGTCGGCTCCTACGGCGTCATGCGGAGCATCAGCCAGTTGGGAAACGTCAACGGGCGCTTCTTCGGCGGTCTGTGGGCGGACCGGTCCGGCGTCATGGCCTGTCTGGCCAGCGGCTACTTCATCTCGGCCGTGGGCTTTGCCCTGGTCCCGTGGACCGAGGACTTCTGGTCGCTCCTGATCGTGCACACCGCCATCGGCGCGGGCGCCGGCATGGTCAATCTGGCGAGCCAGGTGGGCATCCTGTCCATTTTCCCTTCCGCCCGGCGCGGGCAGGCCCTGGCGCTCCAGCGCACGGTGGGCGACATCGGCCTGTTCCTGGGCCCGATTGTCGTGAGCGCCGGTCTGGACGCGTTCGGTTTTCTGCCGGTGTTCATGGGCCTGGCCGCGCCTCCCCTGGTCTTCGGGCTGTGGACGACCCTCGGAAGCCCGTTCCCGGCCGGCTACGCCCGGGCAGACTAGCAGCGTATAACGGGAAGGCTGGAGTTGCCGGTCTAACCCAGATGGGGCACGACGTCCTGCGCCAGCAGCTCCAGGTGCTCCATCTCGTCGAAGGCGGGGTTGAGCAGCAGGTGGCGGGCGCCGGCCCGCACCACCTCGTTCAGCTTGTCGATGACCTCCTGGCGTCCGCCCCAAACGCACACCTTCGAGGCCAGGTCGGCGTTCCGGTAGCGGACCGCAAAGAACTCGCGCAGACGCCGCTCGGCTCGGGCATGGTCGTCGTCCACCGCGAGGTACACGCGCTTGGAGACGGCGAAGGTCTCGGGGTCGCGTCCGGCCTCGTCAAGAAACCGCGTGATCCGTTCGTACTCCTTGACGAAGCGTTCGGTGGGGGAGGAACCGGCACCCATGAAACCGTCGCCGAATCGAACCGCGCGCCGGAGCGCCGGCTCGGCGTGGCCGCCGAACCACAGGGGGAACGGCTGCTGCGCGGGCTTGGGCTCCATGGCGACGTCGGTGAAATTCCAGAACCGCCCCTCGAAGCTGACCCGCTCCTCTTGCCACAGCGCCTTCATGATGCGGATGCCTTCCACGAAACGGGTCGCCCGATGCTCCGAGGTGTAGCCGTAGACCGTCTCCGACTCCGGCCACATCCGCCCGCGCACCCCGCCCAGTCCGATGCCGGTGATGATGCGGCCGCCGCTCAACTGGTCGAGGCTGGCCAGGCTCTTGGCGAGCTGCAAGGGGTTGCGGATCACCGTGAGCAGCACCGAAGTGCCGATCTTCAGCCTGGAGGTGACCGCCGCCACGTAGGTCATGAGCGTGACCGGCTCCAGCATGGAGAAGTCGCTGAGGATGCGTTCCTGGGCCCAGAGGCTGTCGTAGTCCAGCTCCTCGGCCCGGGTTACGAACTTCCTGATGTGCGCCGCGTCGACGGGTCCGTCGACGAACACCTGGGGGATCTCGATGCCGCAAGGTACGTGGCCGTTTGCCATGCTGTCGACCTCAACCGATGGATCCGCGGACCGCCGCGGCGATGCGCCCTTCGGAGGGTCCGATGTGCTCCTCCAGGGGCTGGCTGTAGGGGACCGGCACGTCCAGCGTCGCCACCCGGCGAACCGGACCCTTGAGCTTGTCGAACCCGGTCTCCACGATGCGCGCGGCAATCTCCGCCGCCACGCCGCAGCTTCGGTGGGTCTCGTCGACGACCACCACGCGGCCGGTCTTCTCCACCGACTCCATGACGGTTTCGAGATCGAAGGGCACCAGGGTCCGGGGGTCCACCACCTCGACGTCGATGCCATCGGCGGCCAGGACCTCGGCCACGTTCAGGGCGCGCTGGACGGCCAGGGAAGTGGCGATGACGGTCACGTCGGCGCCGGCGCGCTTGACGTCGGCCTGCCCCAGCGGAATGGGTTCCCCATCCGGCACCGGCCCTTCGATGTCGAACAGGCCGGAGTGGTCGATGAACACGGTGGGGTTGTCGCTGGCCACCGATGCCTTGAGAAGGTCCTTCACGTCGCGGGGGGACGACGGCAGCACGATCTCCAGGCCCGGACAATTCCACAACATCGCTTGCGGGCTGGCGGAATGCTGTGCCGCGCCTCCGCCCCTGAGCCCGTGCAGCATGTGGAACACCACCGGCGCCCGCACCTGGCCGCCGGACATGTAGAGGACGTTGGCCGCTTCGTTGCACACCTGGGGCCAGGCCTCGAAGAGAAAGCTGCCGGTGGTCAGGTCCACCACGGGGCGAAGGCCCGCCATGGCCGCGCCGGTGGCAAGGCCGCAGAACCCCAACTCGGATATCGGCGGCGCGGCCACCCGTTCCGGCCAGGCCTTCTCGATGGCCGCGAACTTGAGCCGGTGCGGGCTCAGGCTGAAGAAGGTGCCGCCGATGAGGTGGACGCGGTCGTCCTCCTCCATGAGCTCGCGGAGCGCTTCGAGCTTTGCCTCGTGGTATGCCAGTTGCCGCATGGAATTCCGTACTGGTCCGGTGGATGACGGACCGCTAGCGGTTCTCCGCGAACACGTCGGTCTCCGCTTCCGCGAGCTCGGGGTAGGGACTGTCGTACGCGAAATCCACCGCCGCGGCGATCTGTTCCACGACGCCGCGGTTCAACGCCTCGAGCCCGGCCTTGTCCGCGTGACCGGCTTCCACCAGCTCTCGCATGAATCGCAGCACCGGATCACTGTCCCGGTACCACTCGCGCACGTCGCCGGGCGCGGCGGATACGTCCCAGGCCGAATCCACCGTCGTGGGCGCCTTGACCACGGGCCAGTTGGTCGCGCTGCCGGGCCAGCGTACGGTCTGGGTCTCGATGAAGCGCGGACCGTCGCCGGAGCGGATGGCCTCGATGCTTTCGCCCAGGGCATCGTGGACCGCGCCGGCATCGACTCCGTCCACTTGCCGGGAGGGGATCTTGTACGCGGCCGGAAGGTCGGTCAGGGGGTACGCCGCCATGGTGGAGGACTGGGCGGCGCCGACGGCGTTGCCGGCACCGTACTTGCCGTTGTTCTCGCACAGGAAGAGCACCGGAAGCTTCCACAGGGACGCCAGGTTGAAGGCTTCCGGCACCGCGCCTTCCTCCAGCGCGCCGTCGCCGAACAGGCACACCGCGATCTGCCCGCTGGCGCGGCTCTTGGCCGCGTAGGCCGCGCCCGTCCCCAGCGGCAGGATGCCGCCGACCACGCCCGAGCACTGGAGGAACCCCAGCTCTCGGGGGCTCGTGTGGAACGATCCGCCCTTGCCGCCGTTGTAGCCGTCGCGCCGCCCCAGGATTTCCGCCAGCAGGCGGCCGGGGTCGCCGCCCCGGGCCAGGATGTGGCCGTGGTTCCGGTGGGTGGAGAACAGCATGTCGTCGGCCCGGAGCAGGGAGATCGCCGGCACCCCGGTGCCTTCCTGGCCGATGTAGACGTGGTAGTGGCCGCGGAAGCGCCCCTCGTGGTGGAGGCCGATGAGCCGCTCCTCGAAGTGCCGGACGAGCAGCATCTTCCGGCATTGGGCGAGCAGTTGATCTTTCGGCAGCGCGGGAAGCATGTTTCCGTGGTCTGTATAGGGCATTGCCGGGCGGATGCCAAGACTCTCGTCCCGTCGGCAAGGGCGGTTGCCGGCCGGGAGTGGTTTGACAAGCCTTGGCGGGCGGGCTAATCACGGTGCGAGTAAGGTGAGGGAAGGGACATGACACTCGATCAGAAGGTCGCCGTGATAACCGGCGGAGGGCAGGGGCTGGGCCGCGCCATCACCCTCGCCTTGGTACGGGGAGGAGCGAAGGTCGTGGTGGCGGACATGAACGCCGAGACCGCGCAAGCGGTTGCCGCGGAGGTTGAGGGAACCGGCGGCGAGGCTTTGGCCGTTCAGGTGGACGTGGCGGACGAGGCGTCCGTGGCCGCGCTGCGAGACCACGCGCTCGGACGCTGGGAGCGCGCGGACGTGCTGGTCGCCAACGCCGGCATGTACCCCCATTCCCTGGTGGTGGACATGCCCGAGGAGGAGTGGGACCGGGTGCTGGACGTCAACGTGGGCGGCCAGTTCCTCTGCGCCCGCGCCTTCGTCCCGGCCATGAAGCGGCAAGGCGGCGGGCGCATCATCTGCACGGCGTCCGCCATCGCCTACAAGGGCCAGCCAGGGCATTCCCACTACGCCGCTTCCAAGGCCGCCACCCTCGGTTTCGTCCGCGGGCTGGCGCGGGAGCTGGCGCCCCACGCCATCACCGTCAACGCGGTCGCCCCCGGGACCGCGAACACCGCCATGCCCCGCCAGCACCGTTCCGAGGAGTCCATGCGGGAACGCGGCGCCCGGGTTCCCCTGGGGCGCATCGCCGAGCCCGAGGACATCGCCAACACCGTCGCCTTTCTCGCCAGCGACGCCGCCGCCTACATCACCGGGCAGACGATGCTGGTCAACGGCGGCGACCTCATGATCTGAGACCCGAACGATCCTCTCACGCGGAAGGAAACCCTCATGCTGAGAAAGAAGGTATGCCTCGTCGGCTACGGCTCGACGGAATACTCCCGGAAATCCGACCGCCCGCTCCTGTCCTACTACGCGGAGGCGATGCAGAACGCCATGGCCCAGACCGGCATCACCAAGAAGGAGATCAACGGCTTCTCCATGGTGACCCAGGCAAGCCCCGACTACTCGCCCTACGTGGCGGAGCAGTTGGGCCTGGAGCTCGACTGGGTGCTGAACGGCGACTGCGGCGGCGCCGGCGCGGTGTGCGCCATCCGGCGCGCGGCCGACGCCATCGAGGCGGGCTATCTGGACGTGGCCTTCATCGTCGCCGGCAACGCCTTCGACAAGAATGTGGCCCATCAGCGGGTGCTCGAGTACCAGCGGGCCAACTACGTGGACGTCTACGGCTACGGCGGACCCAACACCCTGTTCGCGCTGGTGCAACGCCGCCACATGGAGGAGTACGGCACCACCCTGGAGCAGATCGGCAAGATCGCCGTGAGCCAGCGCTACAACGCCGGCCCCAATCCCCAGGCACTTCTGCGCGCGCCCATGACCATCGAAGACTATCTGAACTCGCGCCTGATCTCCGACCCGATCCGGCTGTTCGACTGCGTGATGCCGTGCTCGGGCGGCGAGTGCGTGGTGGTGGCCTCCGAGGAGCGGGCCAAACAGATCACCGACAAGCCGGTGTACCTGGTGACGGACGCCGAGAAGATCGGCTTCCAGGCCTCCAACATGCTGCCGGACAAGACCGTCACCGGCATGAGCGTCGTGGGCCAGCACCTGTTCTCGGAAATGAGCCGCGACAACGTCGACGTGCTGGCCATCTACGACGACTATCCCATCGCGGTGATGATGCAGCTCGAGGACCTGGGCTACTGCGCCAAGGGGCAGGGCGGGCCGTTCGTGGACGAGCACGACCTTACGTTCGGCGGCGACTTTCCCGTGAACACCGGCGGCGGCGAGATTTCGGTAGGGCAGGCGGGTCTGGCCGGAGGCATGCTGCACGTCGTGGAGGCGTTGCGGCAGTTGCGCGGCGAGGCCGGAGAGCGGCAGGTCAGCTCCGCCGAGACCGCCCTGGTCACCGGCATCGGCTGGCTGTCGTACGCGCGGAACCTCAACACCACCGCGGCGCTGATCCTGGAGAGGAGGTCGTAATGGCCGGCAAGAGTCTGCCCGTCGTCAATGCCGTGGACCGTGGGTATTGGGCGGCCGCGGCAAAGGGGGAGCTGAGGCTCCAGAAATGCCGGGCCTGCGGCGTGCTCCAGTTCTTCCCCCGGGCGGTCTGCACCCGCTGCCTCGGCAGCGACCTGGAGTGGGTTCCGGTGAGCGGCAGGGGCAAGGTGCACACCTTTTCCCTGTGCCGGGTGCCCCGGAACCGCGCCTTCATGGACGAGGTCCCCATCTGCGTGGCGGAGGTGGAGCTGGAGGAGGGCGTGCGCATGGTCACCCGCATCGTCGGCGACAACCGCGACCAGGTAACCTTGGGCGCGCCCGTAACCGTGACGTTCATGGACACCGAAGACCCCGAAATCAAGCTGCCGGTGTTCGCACTGGCCTGAACCGGCCTGCAAAGCGCCGGAAAGCCGGGCGATGCCGTCCGGCCCACGCCCCATGGCGACCGTCGAGATCTATAGCAAGCCCTGGTGCCCGTACTGCCGGATGGCCAAGCGGCTGCTGGAGGAGAAGGGGCAGGAGTTCGTCGAGTTCGACGTCGAGCTGGACGCCGGCAAGTACGACGAGATGTTGGAGCGCTCGCGGGGCAGATGGACGGTCCCGGAGATCTTCATCGACGGCGACCTCATCGGCGGCTTCGACGAGCTGCGGGCCATGGATGCCAGCGGCGAACTCGACGAACTGCTCAAGTCCTGAGTCGTGCCCATCGCCTCCGTTCGTCCCGAGCGTAGCGAAGCGAAGTCGAAGGACGACAAACTTCCCCTCAGCCGCCCTTGATGAAATCCGCTACCCGCTCGCCGATCATCATGCAGGTGACGTTGGTGTTGGCGTGTGTCACCGTCGGCATGATCGAAGCATCGGCCACCCTCAGGTTGTCGATGCCGTGAACCCGCAACTGCTCGTCCACCACGGTCATCGGGTCGGACGCCGGCCCCATGAGGCAGGTGCCGGCGGCGTGGTGGTAGCTGTCGAGCACCGAGCGCGCCCACCGGCCCCAGTCCTCTCCGCGTTTGGGCTGGATCGGCGGACCGTAGAACTCGGGCATGTCGCCGGTCCGGGTCAGCAGGTCCAGGAACTCCATGGTCGCCACCACGGCCGCCACGTCATCCGGATGCTCCAGCATCCGCGCATCCACCCCCGGCAGCTCGTGAGGGTCGGCGCTCTGGAGGAACACGCGGCCGCGGTTGCGCTGTTCCAGCAACGCGGCGGAGATGGTCATGGTCCGCCCGACGCCCTCCAGCACCGTGGGCGGACGCATGAAGACGTGGAAGTCGCCGGTGTCCCTTGACGGGTCGCTCTTGGTCACCAGCCGGAAGGGCGGCACCGCCCAATCCACCTCGAAGGCGCCGCGGCCCTCGAAGCCCATGTGCAGCATGGCATGGTCCTGGTAGTTCTCGCCCACTCCGGGGCGGTCGTGGAGCACCTCGATGCCGTGCCGCCGCAGCTCCGCCGCCGGACCGATGCCCGAGAGCATCATGATGTGGGGGCTGTGGAAGGCACCCGCGGTCAGCACCACCTCGGCGCCCACGGCGGTCTCCCTCTTGCCGTCCTTCTCGTAGCTCACGCCGGTGACGCGGTTCCCGGACAACCTCAGGGACACCACCGGAGCCTCGGCCACCACCGTGAGATTGGGGCGGTCCCGGGCCGGGTCCAGGTAGGCCACGGTCGTGGACTGGCGCATGCCGTCCTTGATGTTGAACGGCGACGTGCACACGCCATGGGGATTGACGTCGTTCAGATCGCTGTCCGGGAGTCCCAGGCTGCGGGCCGCGTCCATAAAGGCCTGCACCGGCACGGGGACCTCCTGGCCGAAACGGTACGGCCGCTTGAAGTAGAGCGGGCCGTCGTGGCCGTGGTCGGGGCTGTCGGGAAAGTCCTGATCGTTCTCGATGCGCTTGAGAAACGGCAGCACCTTCTCCCACGTCCAGCCCGGGTTGCCGGCGGCCGCCCATGCATCCAGGTCGGCCTTGATGGGGCGGATCACCGACATCACGTTGACCGAGGAACCGCCGCCCATGATCTTTCCGGCCAGCGAATAGAAGACGCTGCCGTCGACCCTCCGCTCACTGGGGTACATGTTGATGTAGGGGGTCTCGAACAGCAGCCGCTCCCGCTTGGCGGCTTCCGCCACCAACTCGGGGATCGGACTCGGATCGGGGCCCGCCTCCAGCAGGAGCACGCTGCGGGCCGGGTCCTCGGAAAGACGCGCCGCCGCCGCGCAGCCCGCCGAACCGCCTCCCACCACAATCACGTCGTAGTCGTTTGCCATGGCAACCTCCCTCGTCTCGTCCGCTACCGTAGTTCACCTTGCCCCCACGTCCGTCATTCCCGCGAAACGGGGGTGTGTCAAACTCTCCGCGGTTACGGACATGCCACCAACACCCCGTACCGTATTCTGGCCCCGTGCCGTCATTCCGGCGAAAGCCGGAATCCAGAAGCGACGAGTACCATCTCCGTATCAACTCTGCTGTTGCCGTTCAACAACGTCCGTCGCTTTGCAGCCACGTCGCTTTTTTCTTGACAACCGGAGCGGACCGGAACTAGACTCGCCTTGCCTCGTTCGCGAACGGGCAAGGGTCAGGGATCCGACGCATCGGATCCGGGCCCGGTCATCAAAGCCTCAGGAGGTGTCAGATGACAAAAACCACTCCGCCCGACAGTGAACGCCCGTAGAATGCGGGCACGCCGGTTCCCGGAGGTTCGCCGGACGCGGTTTCCCGGCTGACCGTCCCGACTCGGGTGTTGGATAACACAGCGGCATTGCCGGCAGGCGCGCCGCAATACCAGGGGACAGGCAGCGGAGGAGGGCGGCTAGGGCCCATCCCGGAAGACCGTTCAAGGCAGACCGGCACGGGGAGCCACGGAAAGACGAAGAACGATTCAACGGCGTTTTTGAACGCCGGGAGCGGGCTCTCCAACCGGTGGAGAGCCCGCTTTCTTTATCGCACCTGACCGAGGCGAGCCATGTCGAAAGAGCAAAGGGAGATCACGGGATATCACGCTCACGTGTACTACGATCCCGACACGAAAGAGACGGCGGGGCGTGTGCGCGAGGGGCTGGGCGCCGGTTTCGACGTCGTGTTGGGGCGCTGGCACGACGTGCCGGTGGGGCCGCATCCCAAGGCCATGTATCAGGTAGCCTTCACCGCGGACGAGTTCGCCAAGGTTGTCCCGTGGCTGATGGTCAACCGCGAAGGCCTGGACGTCCTCGTCCATCCCAGCACCGGAGAGCACGTGGGCGACCACCGGGACCGCTCGCTGTGGCTTGGTACGCGGCTGCCGCTGAGGCTGGGCAGGCTGGGTTGACCTCCGGATCGGCGTCTGCCCACGGCCGGCCGCCTCAGATCGCCTCTCCGCCGCCGTCCCGCACCCTCAGCTTCGCCTCGATGAATTCCTTGTGCGACACGCCGATGAGGTTGGCGATCTTGCGGACCAGGTACTCCTCGTGCTTGTCCGCGTTCTCGTCGGCATAGGCCACCGCCCACAGGTACTCCACCACTTTCCGCTTCTGCTCGTCCGAGAAGCCCGTCTTGATGAGCGAGGTGAACTGGTAGTGGTCGATGGCGTCGTCGGCTTCGGCCTCGGCCAGCTCCACCAGGTCGTGGGTCTCTTCCAGGGTGAGATCGAACTTGTTCCGCAGCGCCGCCACCACCACCGCGCGCTCGCCGTCGGTAACCTCCACGTCCGTGCGCATCATCTCGATGAGCAACGCGCCGGTGGCCACCTGGAGGCGGTGTTGGTCCGACGCCCGGACGTCACGGTGCCCGGGGTCGATGCGGCTGTCGAAGAATCGCTGGATGGACCGAAGCATTACCGGCCTGCACCATTCAGGAACCGAGCCTGGTAGTCCTTCCACTTGTCGGCCGGACGGGTGATGTCGCCGGCATAGGTGCCGAAGCGGCCGCGCCGCCGGTCCCGGAAGTAGAGCTTCAGGGTCTGGTCCACCACCGGGAAGGCGATCCGGTCCCAGGGAATGTCCTCCTCGCGGCACAAACGCACCTCGAGGCTTTCCTCGCCCGCACCGAACTCGCGCTCCCGCAGAGTGCCGCGGAACATCACGTAGACCTGGTTGATCTGCGGCAGATTGATCAAGGTGTAGAGCTCCGAGATCTCCACCTCGGCCAGGGCTTCCTCGCGGGTCTCCCTGGCGGCGCCCTCGATGGTGGTCTCGTAGTCTTCCAGGAAACCGGCGGGCAGGGTCCAGAACCCATAGCGCGGCTCGATGGCGCGGCGGCACAGCAGGATGCTGTCCTGCCATTCGGGGATGCAGCCGACCACGACCTTGGGGTTCGTGTAGTGGATGGTGTTGCAGGACCCGCACACGTGACGGGGCAGGTTGTCCCCCTCGGGAATGCGGAGCTCCACGGGAGCGGCGCAGGCGCTGCAGTAGTTCATGGAGAGGTCTTCCGGCCGGTTCCAGCGGCGGGCCCGTTGTGACGATTCCCGCGCGGTGGCCGGCTGCGGTCACTATAGGGTGATCCCTCCGCAGGGTCAATCAGAGTGGAATCTCGTGCTATACACGGTCCCAGGGGGAAATATCGTGCCGAGTCTGCCGGACCGTCTTGAAGCATGGTTCCACGAAGCGGCGCCCGCGGTGCGCTCCTGCTCGCTGCGCTACGTCGGCGAGCGTTCCGAGAGCCTCTCGGTAAGACGAGGGGTGGTGGAACCCATTGCCTCGGGAGACGACGCCGGCGTGATGATCACGGTGGCGGACGGCGACGGGATGGGCTACGCGGGCACCTCCGACCTGAGCCCGGAAGGGCTCCGGCGTGCCCTCGACCGCGCCCGGGACTGGGCATCGCGGAGCGCGGAGCGCATGGTGTTCCCCGCCGCCCCGCTCCAGGCGCCGTGCCGGGGCGACTACCGTACGCCGGTGGCGGTTCCGTGGAATTCGGTGCCGTTGCGCGACAAGATCGATCTCCTGCGAGTTCAGAGCGACCGCCTGCACGCGGACCCGCGCATCGTGGACTGGGATGCTTCGCTCTGGCACGTGGAGACCGAGACTCTCTACCTGACCGCGGACGGCACCCGCGTGCACCAGACCCTGAACCACCTGGTGCCCGGCCTGGGCTGTACCGCCAACGACGGTCCGGAGACCGTGAGCCGCAGCTTCGGCGGCCGGGGCTTCTGCCGCCAGGGGGGACTCGAGGTGCTGGACCAGACCGGCTTCCGGGAGGCGGCGCCCGTCCTGGCCGAGGAAGCGCTGGAGCTTCTGGCGGCTCCCAACTGCCCCAGCGGCACCATGGACCTCCTGCTGGCTCCGGACCAGCTCATCCTCCAGATCCACGAGTCCATCGGCCACCCGCTCGAGCTGGATCGGATCCTGGGCGACGAGCGCAACTACGCGGGCAGGAGCTTCGTCACCCCGGACATGTTCGGCACCTACCGCTACGGGTCGGAGCTTCTGAACGTCACCTTCGACCCCTCGGACCCGGGCCAGTTCGCCAGCTACGGCTACGACGACGAGGGCCTGCCCGCCCGCCGCGAACACATCATCAAGGACGGCGTGCTGCAGCGCGGCCTGGGCGGACACCTGTCCCAGCAGCGCACGGGTCTGGCGGGAGTGGCCAACTCCCGCGCGACGAGCTGGAACCGGCCGCCCATCGACCGCATGGCCAACCTCAACCTGGAGCCCGGGGACTCGACTTTCGAAGACATGGTCCGTTCCATCGAGCATGGCGTCTTCATGCAGACCAACGGCTCGTGGTCCATCGACGACTCGCGCAACAAGTTCCAGTTCGGCTGCGAGCGCGGCACCCTGATACGGGACGGCGAGTTGCGGGAGGTGGTCAAGAAACCCAACTACCGGGGCCTCTCCGCCACCTTCTGGCGCAGCTTGGCGCGGGTGGGCGACCCCGCCACCCGCGAGGTGCTGGGGACGCCGTTTTGCGGCAAGGGCGAGCCCAACCAGGTGATCCGGGTGGGCCACGCGGCGCCCGCGTGCGTGTTTACCGACGTCCAGGTGTTCGGGGGAGAGGCTTGACCGCGAAATGAAGACGTTGCCCGGGCGCTCTTGAACCCGCCCCCGCGACGAACAACGTTCCGACGCGCCATGCAAACCTGTTTCTACGAGCTGGCCGATTTCGCCGAATCCCTGCTGGCGGCCCCCGAGGTCCTGCTGCTGGGCTTCTCCGGCGAAGAGTCGAGCTTCGTGCGCTTCAACCGCAGCGCCTTGCGCCAGGCCGGCGCGGTGGAGCAACGCGCGCTTGCCCTCCATCTCATCGCCGGCCGGCGGCGGGTGACGACCCACGTGAGCGTGTCCGGCGACGGATCGCTGGACCGGGAACGCATCCGGCGAGCGCTCGGGGAGGCGCGCGAAAGGCTGGATATCGTTCCCGAAGACCCCTTCCTCCACTACGCGACCGAAAACCGCTCCACGGAATTCGGGCATCCCAACCGGCTGCCGGAGGACGAGGGACAGGTGGTGGAATCCATCGTCAAGGCGGGGGAGGGCCGCGACCTGGTGGGCATCTACATGGCCGGGGGCATCCACCGGGGCTTCGCCAACTCCCTGGGGCAGCGGAACTGGTTCTCCACCTACAGCCACCATTTCGACTGGAGCTTCTATCTGGACGGCGACAAGGCGGTGAAATGTGCCTATGCCGGGTGCGTGTGGAACCCGGCGGAGTTCGACGGGAAGGTCGCGCGCGCGGCCGCCGAACTGGAGGCGCTGCGACGGCCCGCGCGGACCCTGAAGCCCGGACGCTACCGGGTCTACTTGGCCCCGCAGGCCCTGGAGGAGGTGGTGGGGCTGCTCCGTTGGGGCGGCTTCGGGTTGACCGCCCACCGCACGCGCCGGACGCCGCTGCTGCGCATGACCACCGGCGACGGCGCGCTGGATCCGTCGGTCAGCATGGTCGAAGACACCGCCGCCGGCCACACCGCCAACTTCGACGACGCCGGCTTCATCAAGCCCGACCGGATCACCCTCATCGATTGCGGGAGGCTCGGCGACCCCCTGGTATCGGCCCGGGCCGCCAGGGAATACGGCGTCGCGGCCAACGGCGCAGGCCGGCGCGAGTCCCCGGAGTCGCTGAGCATGGGCGGCGGCTCGGTTCCGCGGCAGGACGTTCTCACGGCCCTGGGAACGGGAATCTTCATCAACAACCTCTGGTACCTGAACTACTCCGACCGCGATGCCTGCCGCATGACCGGTATGACCCGTTTCGCCGCCTTCTGGGTGGAGAACGGCGAGGTGCAGGCGCCGGTAAACGTGATGCGCTTCGACGAGACCCTGTACCGCATGCTCGGGGACAATCTCGTGGGTCTCACGCGGGAGGTGGAGCTGCTGCCGGACTCCAACTCCTACGGCAGCCGTTCCACCCGCAGCGTCCGGCTCCCGGGGGCGCTGGTGGAGGACTTCGCGCTCACGCTTTGAGGTGGTTCGGACGGGACGGCCGCGGGTCGCCCCTACGGGATTCGGCGCGGAGAGTTGCCCCAGTCCTTCAGCGTGATCCGGGTAGGGGCGACCCGCGGTCGCCCCCGGGCAGCCTTGCAGACATTGCAGACGGCGCTCCCAAATGATTAACTTCGCCACAGCGACCGCCAGGGAGGTAGAAATGAAAACCAACGGTTACGATCGCAAGGCCGATGACCTCGGCAACGTCGTCGCGCTGGAACACGTCAACGTCACCATTCCCGATCAGGCCACGGCGGTGACGTTCTACGTCCTCGGGCTCGGGCTGACCCGGGATCCCTACATGAACGTGGGCCTGAACAACATGTGGGTCAATGTCGGCGGCCAGCAGTTCCACCTGCCCACCCGCGGCGTCCAGAAGATTCCCGGACACATCGGCCTGGTCTTCCCCGATCTGGAAGTGCTGAAGAAGCGCCTGGGAACGGTGGAGAGCGAGCTCGAGGGGACCCGCTTCAAGTGGCGCGACGCCGGCGACCACGTGGCGGTGACGGGTCCCTGGGGCAACCGCTTCCGCTGCCACCCGCCCGGACCGGAGTTCGGGGACATGACCATCGGCATGTCCTACGTGGAGTTCCTGACCCGGCCAGGCACGGCCCGGGCCATCGGCAAGTTCTACCGCACCGTGCTGCAGGCGCCCGCGACCTTCAAGAATGGCAGCGCCACGGTGAAGGTGGGACGCAACCAGAGCCTGATCTTCACCGAGACCGACAAGAGGATCCCTGCTTACGACGGCCACCACATCGCCGTCTACATCGCCAATTTCTCTCGCGCGCACCAGTTCCTGCTGCGCCGGGGCCTCATCCAGGAAGAAAGCAACGCTCACCAGTACCGCTTCCGGGACATCGTGGAGCCGTCCAGCGGCGAGACGGTTTTTCAGTTGGAGCACGAGGTGCGGAGCCTCTACCACCCCATGCTCAACCGCACCATGGTCAACCGCAACGCCGAACAGACCCAGCGTGGCTACGTTCCGGGGCGCGACGTCTACTATCCGTAGCGTGTCCCCGGGAGGATCTTCCTCCCGCCATGAGTACGGGCGGGTGGCGACACAGCCCCCGAAGCGGTCGTCGCGCCCGTCATCTTGCCTTGAACAGTTCCTCCAGGCGGGCGAGCGCGGGGGCCATGTCGATGCCGGCAGCGTCCACCACTCCCACCAGAGGATCCGCCAGCTTCTCAAAACGCTTGACCACGGTCTTCAACGTATAGCGCCCCGGGTCGAGCCGGGCCGTGACCTCGGACCACCGCAGCGGGCAGGAGACCGGCGCGCCGGGCAGGGGGCGCACGGAAAAGGGCGCGGCGATGGTGCGGCCGTAGCCGTTCTGGCCGAAATCGACGTAGACCTTGCCTTCCCGGGCATGGAGCGGACGCGCCACCGTGGCGATGTCCGGCACCCGCTTCTCGGCCGCCAGCGCCAACAGCCGTGCGAAACCGCGGCATTGCTCGTAGAGATACCGCCGTCCCATGGGCACCAGGATGTGGAGGCCGGTGGCACCGGAGGTCTTGACATAGGCGGGCACCTCCAACTTCGCGAGGACGGCCTTCAGGGCCTTGGCCACGCGCACGACGTGAGCGAACGGGGCCCCCTTGGGGTCCAGGTCCAGCACCAGCCAGTCGGGCCGCTCCAGCGAGTCCAGGCGGCTGGCCCAGATGTGCAGCGGAATGGTGCCCAGGTTGGCGACGTAGCGCAGGCTCTCGGCGTCGTTGACGATGAAGTAGTCGATGTCGCGATCGGCGTCCTTCGAGTATATCCGCCGGGTGGCCACCCAGTCGGGAACGTAGTCGGGCGCATCCTTCTGGAAGAACGAGTTCCCGTGGATACCGTCGGGGAAGCGGGTGAGCACCAGCGGACGGTCCCGGAGATAGGGCAACAGCGACGGCGCGATGGCCTCGTAATAGCCGAGGAGGTCGTTCTTGGTGTAGCCGTCGTCGGGCCAGAACACCTTGTCGGGGTTGGTTACGGCCAACGCCGGGCGTTCCCCGCTATCCACGGGAGCAGGCGCCGGCAGCGGTTCCTCGCGCTCGCACTCCTCCGGAGCCTTGTCGTCACGCAGGCCCAGGAACGACGGATGCCGCAGGCCGCCGTCGTCGGTCCATTCGGTGAACTCGACCTCGCAGACCAGCGCGGGCTCCACCCAGCGGTGCGCGGCCCCGGCGGGTGTCCCGTCAGCGAACGGGGAGTCCTCCCGCGCCAGCGGAAGGAGCCGTTGGTGGATGTCGCGGAGGATCTCCTGGTCGAAGCCCGTGCCCACCTTCGACACGTAGACCAATTCCCCGTCACGGTAGAGCCCAAGGTGCAGGGCGCCGAAAAAGGGCCGCGAGCCTCCCGGCCGGGTATAGCCGCCGATGACGAACTCCTGGTGCCGCCTGCACTTGAACTTCAGCCAATCATGGGTCCGCCCGGCGGCGTAGCGGCTGTCGGCGCGCTTGCCGATGATTCCCTCCAGGCGGTTCTCCCAGGCCGCGCCATGGAAGGCCTCGCCACGCTCCGGAACGTGCTCGCAGTACTCCACCACTCCCCGTCGCGGCAGAAAGAGCGCGAGACACTCCTTCCGCCGGCTCAGGGGGAGCATCCGCAGGTCCCGCCCGGCGGCTTCGAGGCAGTCGAAGAAAATCCCCCGCACCGGCACCGCCCGCGCGGCGCCCTCGATGTCCAGGCGGCCGGTCAGGTGCATGCGCCGCTGGAGCCGCTGGAAGCTCGGGCGGCCGGACTCGTCCATGGCGACGATCTCGCCGTCTATCAGGAACTCGGCGGGCGCCGTCTTGCTCAGCGCATGGACGACCTCGGGATACCGCTGGGAAATGTCATCGCCCTTGCGGCCCAGGAGAGTCACGCTCTCGTCGTGCTTGCGGGCCAGGACCCGTATGCCGTCGTACTTGATCTCGAACAGCCAGTCCGGGTCGGAGAAGGGAGCGCCGCCGAGTGACGCCAGCATCGGCCCCGGCTTGCGCCGCGGCACCGGCGCCGGCGGCGCCTCGAGCCGCTTCAGCGCCTTTTCAAGCGGCGCCGCGCGCGTTCCCGGGTCCCCCCGCTCCGACACCGTGAGACCGGACAGGATGGAGCCCGGCAAGGTATCCACCGGCTCTGCCGCGTCCTTGCCGTCATTCTTGCTGAACAGCAGCCACTCCTTGCCGCCTCCCGCCATGCGCACGAGCATCCAGACCCCGCGCAGCTTGTAGCCTTGGAGCTCGATTTCCAGCGTTCCCTGTTCGAGTTGCCGTAGCGGATCCTCGGAATGGAGCAGACGGTAGCGGCCCTGGTCCCACAGGATCACGGCGCCGGCGCCGTAGTTGTCCCTGGGGATGACGCCCTCGAAATCGGCGTACTCGATGGGGTGGTCCTCGACGTGCACGGCCAACCGCTTCTCGTGGGAGCGGACCGACGGGCCCTTGGGAACCGCCCAGCTCTTGAGGACCCCGCCCATCTCGAGCCGCAGGTCGTAGTGCATGGCGCGGGCGGCGTGCTGCTGCACCACGAACAGGCGTCCGGCCGAGGAGACCTGCCCGCCGAACGCCTCGGGAGTCCGCTCGGGATCGCGCTTGCGGCGGTATTCATCCAGCGGGGTGGACATGGCGACTTGTGGATAACCTCATAACACGTAGAATTCTAAAGGTATTTCGTGTTAGACTCCAACGGATTGAATCTGGAGGGACCATCATGGCAGCACGCGCCATCAGTTCCGGGACCATTTCCTTCGGGCTGGTTTCCATCCCCATCAAGCTCTACACCGCGGCCTCGTCCGGCGGCATCGCGTTCAATTTCCTGCACAACCGGTGCGGCTCGCGCATGAAGCAACAGCAGTTCTGCCCGGTGTGCGAGGAGGTCGTGCAGCGCTCGGACCTGGTCCGGGGTTACGAGTTCGCCAAGAACCAGTACGTCCGCTTCGAGAACGACGAGCTCAAGGCGCTCGAAGAGGAGACCTCCAGGGTCATCGAGCTGGAGGAGTTCGTTCCGCTCGAGAAGGTCGACCCGGTCTACTTCGAAAAGACCTACTTCCTCGGACCCGACAAGGGCGGCGAGAAGGCCTACCGGCTGCTGGCGGACGCCATGACCGAGTCCAACCGGGTGGGCCTTGCCAAGTACGTCATGCGCGGCAAGGAGGCGCTGGTGCTGATCCGCGCGGTCCAGGGCGGCCTCATGCTCCATACCATGTACTACGCCGACGAGGTGCGGGATTTCGACGACATCGACCGGGGCCAGAACGTGACGCTCAAGGACGGCGAGCTGGACCTGGCCGTCCGCCTCATCGACGAGCTGGTGAGCAAGGAATTCCATCCGGAGAACTACCACGACGAGTACAAGGCCCGGGTGCTGAACCTGGTGGAGCAGAAGGTCGAGGGGAAGGAAGTGACGGCGCTCGAGCCCCAGGTCCGCCAAAGCCAAGTGGTGGATCTCATGGAAGCCCTCAAGGCCAGCCTGGAGAATCACGACGGCGCCACCAGGGCCAAGGCACCGCGCGCGGCCGCGCGTACGCGCAAGGCGCCCGTTGTAGAAGTCGAGGTCACCTTCGAGGAATTTCAGACCGCCGTGAACGAGTCGGGCCTGGAGGTGGGCGCGTCCGAGCTCAAGAAGAGCTACAACGGCCTGAGCTCCCTCGGCAAGCGCAAGAAGCTCGCCCCGGCGGACGTTCGCGGCAAGGTCGTCAACCTCCGCAGGGACCTGGAGGTGATTCGCTCCGATCCCGAGCTGTTCGGTGACGCGCCGAAGAAGCTCAAGGCCGCCCGCATCCCCCTCACCGCCCGGGACTGGGAACGTTACTAGTGGCCCGCGGCCTGCAACTCGAGATCCGTCGACGGGCCTTTTTCTGCTAACCGCGCGGGTCCGTCGAGGACAGACGTCGACATGGCACGAGAAGCCACCGACCGGGCGCAGCGGGTGATGGAAGAGGCCCGGCGGCTGCTGGACGCATGCGGCATCGAAGGCCCGCCGGTGGACCTGGTGCGCATCGCCCGCCACTTGGGCATCCGGCGTATCCGGGAGCTGGACATCCGCCTGGACGGACAGCTCGTCGAGCTGGGGGACGGCGGCTACGAGGTCATCCTCAGCCGGAACTCCCCACACACCCGCCAACGCTTCACCCTGGCCCATGAGATCGGCCACCTCCTGGCCGCCTCGCCCGGCGACGAGTCCATGAGCTGTGGCGACGCCGCCACCGAGGATCTCTGCAACCGCGTGGCCGCCGAGCTGCTGATCCCCGGCCGCTTCATCGCCGACGCGGCGGCCGCCGAAATGGACGTGGCCGCGTTCCGCCGGCTGGCTACCCGCTTCCAGTGCTCCCTCGAAGCCACGGCCTGGCGCATCCTCAACGTGGGACAGGCCACCGGCGCCCTGCTGATCTGGCGCACGCGGGACGACGGCAAGCTGGAGCTGTCCGCTTCCCCGCGCACCTTCGGCTTCGGTGCACCCTTCGAGAACGGCGCCGTTCTTGATGGCGCCACGCCGTTCGTGCGACAGTTGGCGGAGCAAAGCGCAGGGACCGTCCGCTACGGCGAAGCACCCGGCGGAAGAGTCTACACGGGCGACTACGTTCGTATGAACAAGGTCCTGCTGATGTACCTGAGAGCCGAAGAACAACCCCGGGCCTCGAAATCCCGCCGCCGCTCGTCAGGTGCGCCCGGCCAGGGCGAATTGTTTTCGTAGATCCCAACACCCGCGAGGAGCCCTCATGAACCTCATGAAAGCATTGGAGACCATCGACCTCGAGGCGCTGATGGAAAAGACCGCGGCGGAGGGAAACGGACGCACGGTCGTGTGGCAGGATTCCGAGTCCATCGCGTTCCTGAGCAGCGGGCGCAAGCGGCGCATGGACTTTCACGTGGACCCCAGCGACGAGGTGACGCTGGTGCTCAGGGGAGAGCAGCGCCTCCACTGTCTCACCGGGGACGGCGAGGAGAAGGTGGTGACCATGGGGCCGGGCCAGATGACCCTCTGCCCCGGCGGCGTACCGCACTCGCCCCGGGTCGACGAGGGCACCTGGTTCCTGGTGTTCGAACGGGTGCGCAAGCCCGGAGAGCAGGACCGCTTCATGTGGTTTTGCGAGAACTGCGGCAAGAAGGTATACGAGGTGGACGTGCCGGTGGGCAACTACAGCGACGATCCCGTGGGACAGGTCCACCGCGAGTTCTACGGCAACGAGGGGCTCAGGACCTGCAGGGACTGCGGCAGCATCGTCCCCAAACCGGAATGAGCGCGGACAGACGACGGAAGATGGACTACAACGAGGCGTTGGAGCGGCTGGCCGAAGGGTATGGCAAAGCCGAACGAGGAGTGGTCACGGCGTACTTCAGCGAGCCGCGGACGCCCGTGGACCACATCCACTGGCTCAAGGCCCAGGCCTTCAAGGAATACTCCGCCATCCAGCCGCTGATCCGCGCCCTCGACAAGCTCTACTCCCAGCTCGACCGCCAGGTGGACCGCCATGACTTCGAGGAGATCTGCCACAAGCTCGGGGACGAGATGAGCCATGCCAGGCTGATCATGGACTTCCTGGAGGAGTTGATCGGCAAGAGGCTGACACAGAAGGACCTGACCTGGCTGCCCGAGGACCGCAAGCTCGCCGAGGTGCGGGCGCGCTACTCCCGCAGCTACGCGGCACTGCTTCACGGCTCCGAGCGCGTCACCACCAGCGAGATCCAGCGGCGCGACGAGATGCTCGAACGCGCCGCCATCACTCTGACCGAGGGCGGTGGCGGCGCGCTTTACGAAGTCTGCCGCCACCTCAAGGGCAACCGCATCAACCGCCGGATCGCTTCCATCTTCGGACGCATCCACCGGGATGAAACCAAGCACAGCGACGCCAATGAGCTGGCCACGCTGGTCAAGACGCGCAAGGACTACGACCGCGCCCGCCGCATCATCGCCGAGGTCTCTTCCCAGCGGCTGCGGATGCGCAACGAACAGTTCGGTTTTCCGCTGAACCGGAGCGAGCTCCGAGCACTGGAACGGGAATCCACCCGGGCGGCGTAGCGGCGCTGCGAGGGGTACGGGGCAGGGCAGGCCGCGCGCACGGCCCGCGCAAACCAACAGGGAGGTTGCCATGAGCACCGACGCAATGCCGGTCATCGACATGGACTCGCACGTCGAGGAGCCCAAGGAGGCTTGGGAGCATCTCGACTCCCGGTATTCGGATCGAAAGCCGTTTCCCGTGGTGACCGAGGACCTGCCGGCCCTGGGAGGCATGAACGCCTTCTGGTACATCGACGGCACCGTCTATCCCAAACCCATGGGCCGGGGGAACCTGGTGTACGGCACCCCCACCGAGATGCGCTTCGCCACCCAGAAGGAGTTCACCATCGGCTCCCAGAGCATGACCGACATCCCCGCGCGCCTGAAGGACATGGACGCGGTGGGCATCGATGTCCAGGTGGTGTTCTCGACCGTGTTCCTCCAGCCGGTGACCGACGACCTCCTGTTCGAGGCCGCGCTCATGCGGAGCTACAACACCTGGATGGCGTCGGCCTGCGCGGAACGTCCCGACCGCATGAAGTGGGGCGCCATCCTGCCGATGAGGGATCCGCGTCTGGCCATCGACGAGCTCAACCACAGCCTCAAGCTGGGAGCCTCGGTGGCGGGAATCTACGGCACCGTGGGCGAGACCATGCTGCACGACCCGTACTACGACGAGTTCTTCGCGGAGGTGGAAAAACTCGGCGTGCCCCTCGCGATCCACGCCGGCTGGAGCCATCCGGGCATCACCCGCAGCATGGACGACGTCTCGGGATCCCGCGCCATCGGCTTCACGCTCCCGGTGATGATGGGGTTCTACAGTTTTCTGGGCGGTGGCATACTGGAGCGGCACCCGCGCCTCAGGGTCGCCTTCATGGAGATCGGCGCCCAGTGGGTCCCGTACCTGGTGCAGCGAATCGACCACTACCACCACGCCGACGGCGCCCTCGGTATGCCGCGCCCCATCAAGCAACCCGTGTCCGAGACCCTCCGGCAAAGCGATGTCTACTTCACGCCCGAAGCCGACGAACTCTTTCTTCCGCAGGCGGCCGAGTACGTGGGCGAGGACCGGCTCCTGTTCGAGGGCGACATGCCTCACGCCGAGGCAAGGGAAGGCGCCAAGCAGGAGATCCTGGAACGGGACGACCTGTCGGAAGAGCTCAAGTGGAAGATCCTGAGCATCAACGGAAAGCGGTTCCTGAACCTGTGAAGGAAGCGGCATGAGTCCCGAGGCGCTGGCGGAAAAGATACTCGAACGGCTAAAGGACGGTCCGCTCCACTTCGAGGACATCCTGCGGCAGTTCAGGGAAGAGCCCTACCGGGTGGTGCTCCAGGCCTGGGGCCGTTTGCGGGAGGCGGGGAGCCTCGGGCGCGAGATCGAAACCGGACGCTACGTGGCCGGGGAAGACATCCAGGGGACGTAAGACGAGGGATCATCCATGGCTCAAGATTTCGACGGCAAGGTCATCATCGTCACCGGCGGCGCCCGCGGCATCGGCCGGGTGTACTCCGAAGAGTTGACCAAGGCCGGGGCGAAGGTGGTGGTGTCGGACATCCTGGACGGCGAGCCCTGTGTCTCCGGCATCCGCGAGCAGGGCGGGGAGGCGTTCTTCGTCAAGGCCGACGTCACCAGCGAGGAAAGCGTCACGGCGCTGGCCGCCGCGGCCCACGACCGCTACGGCCGCATCGACGGGCTGGTGAACAACGCGGCGATCTTCGCCGACGTCCGCTACGCGCCGTTCGACGAGATCAGCGTGGCCGAGTGGGACCAGGTGCTGGACGTGAACGTCAAGGGCGTTTGGCTGGCGTCGCGGGCGGTCTATCCCTACATGAAGGAGCAGGGCTCGGGCAAGATCGTCAACATCGCCTCCGGCGTGCCCTTCAAGGGCATTCCCGTCTACGTCCACTACACGGTGTCCAAGGGCGCGGTGGTGTCGCTCACGCGCGCGCTGGCCCGGGGCACCGGCAAGGACGGCATCTGCGTCAATGCGGTGGCGCCGGGACTGACCCGCAGCGAGAGCCTGCTGGCGGTGCGCGGCGGCCTGGTGGACGAGGACGACGTGCCGCAGATCCAGAGCCGCGCCATCCCCCGCAGCCAGTACCCCGAGGACATCGTCGGCGCGGTGATGTTCTTCCTCTCCGACGCCGCCAACTTCATCACCGGACAGACGCTGCTGGTGGACGGCGGCTCCTACATGCACTGAACGGGCTCCGCTCCTCCCGGACCTTCGACAGGTCCGGGCCATGCGGACGGCCATCTTCAAGGATCACCGCCATGAGCGATAAACCCAAGTTGCCGTACCATGACATGCGCGGCCTGGTGGCGCTGCTTGAGTCCGAGGGGCAGCTCCGGCGCATCACCAAGCCGGTGGAGGCCCGCTATCTCAATACGCTGCTGGCGCAGGCCGACACCGCGCTCCTCATGGAGAACGTCGAAGGCTACTCCATGCCGGTGGTGGGCGGGCTGGTGGGCTCGCGCCAGCGGGTGGCGTTGGGGCTGGGCTGCGACCAGAAGACCCTCGGGCAGACCTTCATGGAAGCCCTGGACAATCCCATCGAGGCAGAGGTGGTAGCGGATGGCACGGCTCAGGAGGTCGTGAAGACCGGCGATGAAATAGACCTCACCGAGCTGCCCATTCCGTTCCAGCACCGGAAGGACGGCGGACCCTATCTCTCCGCCGGCATCTCCGTGTCCAAGGACGACGCCGGGCGGCGCAACGCGGGCTGCTACCGGCTGATGTACCGGACTCCCAAGGAGACCAGCATCGACCTGGTTTCGCCGTCGGACATGCGCTTCAGCTACGAGGCGGCGCTCAAGCGAGGCGAGCCGTTGCCCATCGCCATCGCCTTCGGCACGGGCACGCCGGAGCTCATCGCCGCCGCCTACAAGGCGCCGCCGGGCTACGACGAGTTCGCGGTGGCCGGCGCCCTGTACGGCCGCCCGGTGCCGCTGGTCAAGTGCAAGACCGTGGACCTGGAAGTGCCGGCCGACGCCGAGATCGTCCTGGAAGGGGAGATCTCTGCCGACGGCTGGACCATCGACGAGGGACGTTACGGCGATTTCACCGGCCACCAGTGCTCCATCCGCTGGAACCCGGTGTTCAAGGTGAAGGCCGTGACCCACCGCAGGGACCCGATCCTTCACACCATCCTGATGCCCTGGGAGAACGACTGGCTGGAGGCGCCGCCGCTGGAGGCCGCCGGCTGGCGCGCTCTCCGCGAGGCCAGCATCAAGACCGTGGCGGTCTATGCCACTCCCGGAAGCGCCTGCTACTGGCACCTCTACGCCGCCATCGACAAGCGCCCGGGAGAAGGAAAGAACGCCCTCATGGCGCTCATGTCGCTCCACGCCCTCAAGCTCGTGGTGGTCACCGACGGCGACGTGGAGCTCACCGACCCCATGGCCGTAGAACGCGCCATGGCCTTCCGGGTGCAGCCCGACGAAGACGTCATCATCGTCTCCGGCGCCCGCGGCAAGCACCTCGACCCCACCCTCAAGGCCTCGCGCCTCCCCAAGGGCTCGCTCCCCACCACCTCCAAGATGGGCATCGACGCCACCATCCCCGACGACGTCGACCCCGCCGAGTACGAGCTGCTCGAATATCCCTTCATGGACGAGGTGAAGCTGGAGGACTACCTGTAGCGCGGAGGATGTCGGACTCGATGGACCCTTGCCAGATCGGGATTGGAGGGGGCCTGCGTTTTCTCGTGCGGCATTGCTCAGACACTCGAGGCCTCGGGCGTAGGCCCTAGCTCTTGTCCTCGGTGAACTTAGGGCGTCGAAACCAGACCGAATGCTCCGGTCCAACCATGGCGAGAGAATACTCCGCCAGCTTCGCCTTGTCGCGGCCCATAGAAGCGCCCTTCCATGGAACCGTCGTCGGCCTGGAAGAAACCCTCGTGGAGGGGAACGTCAAGCCAACGGAAGGTGCCGGCGTCGAGGCTTGAGAGCAGCAGGTCGACATCGGGCTGCGCAAGGTCCTCGATGGCGAGGTGAGCGGAGCCGGTGGTGCGAGTACCGGCGGCGTTCCTGGCGATCATATCGCCGGTCCAAGTCGCACTCTCGGTGGGGTTGGTGGACCGCCAGTCGCCGAAGGAGACGGCGCTGCCGGCGTCGGCGAGGCCGAACACGCTGTGTTGCAGCAACTCGCCGTCGATAGCGGCGGTATCGCCCCACAGGAGCCGGTCCGCGAGTTCGCGGACCTTGACCGAGCCCGTGGCGACCCACGCCAAGGTGTCCTCACCTTCGAGCCGTTGGCCACGGCGCCTGGCGGAGGGCCGGACGTATTGGCCGCGGTGGATGCCTCGTCGCGCGGCCTTGGCCTGGGCTTCCTGGTCGGCGTAGTCGTTGGAGTATTCGGCGAGGGCCCAGCCGTTGAGGACGAGCCAGGCGTTGACGTCCTCACCTCCGGATGAGCAGTGTCCGATGACACGGCCGTAACGGTCGGTGGACCCTCCCGTGCATGAGATGCGGTCGGCGTGGGACAGGAGAGCTTGGGTGGCTGCCTCGCCGCAGTCCCAGGTATGCCCCCAGGCACGGCAGGTCTGATAGGACTCGGGCGCATCGATGCCGTGGAGGCGGTAACGGATGCCGTCAATGTCGATTGTGTCGGCGTCGATGACGTGGACTTCACGGGCTGATTCGGGAGGCGCGGGGTGGGAGACGGGGCGTTGGCCGCCGCGGCATCCGGTCAGGAGCGACAGGATGAAGGCGCAAAGCACTGCGCCCAGGATCATGCGAACATCGATCACCTACTCGCTCCGCATCGCTTGCCGGATTTTAATCACGAGCTACCGAAACAGGTCGCGGGAGCAGGGCGGCTCCAGCATCAGCGTGGCACCGGTTTCGTAGTTCGGAGAAAACTATGGGTCTACTAGCGGAAAGTTTGAGACAGCACGATCAAGAAGAAAACGCTCGTATGCGCTGGTGGGCGAGGTCGGGCGGGACGACTCTCTGCAGGTCAAGAAGCGAGGCAATGGCCGTGGCCGGCTCACTGAAGAACCACGATGTCCGGGCACTGGGACAGGTGTCTGTCCGCCGTAACTAGCTGCAGGTCATAGATCTTGGCGCTTGCGGCGATGAAGCGATCGGCGGGATCGTTGTGCGGCAGGATGATGGTCCGGCTTGCGAGCGCCACGTCGAAGGTCAATGGTGCTTCCACCACCGGAACTTCGCTTCGCGCTTCACGTATCCATGCGTGGGGCTCTGCATCCAACCGGAGGCGTCCACGCTCGGCCAGCAGGAGCGTTTCCCAAAGGCTGACGGGCGAAAGCCAAAGCTCGTTGTCTCGAGATACAAGCGCCTCCCGGTTCTGACGCGACAGTCGCTCCGGCGTGAGAATGCTCCAAAGCCACACATGAGTATCGAGCAAGAGCTTCATTGAGCATCGAGGTCGGGTTTAAGGACTTCCCACTCGGAAGCTTCAGCCGCCGGGGCGATAATGTCGCCAAGGATTTGACCCCGGTCCTTCATGCAACCCAGCCAATCCTCGCGCCGGTCCGGGGGAGGGGGTGGAACGATTTGCGCCACCGGCTTGCCGAACCGGGTCACCAACACGGGTTTGCGCGTCTTTCCCACCCGATCGAGGACCGCGAGACAGGTGGCCTTGAACTTGGATATCCGTATCTCTTCCATAAGCTTAGCGTAACATGGTCAATTTAATTGGTCCAATTCGACCCTAAGGTTTTCTGCTCGGCCGCCGATTCATTCCCGTGTGGACAAGACCGATCAGTTCCGGCATGGATCTCCCGGAAGCCGGACGCGGCAGGTGCTGAATGCCCTGCTGGACATCGTATTCCCTCCCTCTTGCCTGGCCTGCGAGCGTCTGCTTCCCTCGGCCGACCCCAGGGTTTTCTGCGGCCCCTGCGGGGATCTCGTCCAGGCCGTCCGGCCGCCCTTCTGTCCGCGTTGCGGACGCTCGTACTTGCATGACTGGCAGGGCGACCATCTCTGCGGCGGCTGCCTGCTGCAACCGCCTTGGTTCTCCAAGGCGCGGAGCTGGGCGCGTTACCCGCGCGGTGGCCACTCGTCCCATCCGCTGCGGCAGGTGGTCCACAGCTTCAAGTACGGACGGCGTGCGTCCCTAGGGGAGCCGCTCGGACGGCTAATGGCCGGGCTTTGCCGTCCCTGGTTTCGGCCTTCCGACCTCGACCTCATCGTGCCGGTCCCCCTGCATCCTCGGCGACTGCGCTGGCGCGGCTTCAACCAGTCGGTCCTGTTGGGACGGCAAGTAGGGCGGGCTTGGGGACTGCGGCTCGATCCCTTCGTGCTGACCAAGAAAACGGACACGTTGCCTCAAAGCGGTCTGAGCCTGAAGAAGCGCCGCCCGAACGTCAGGGGCGCCTTCGCCGTCGCTCCGCGGCGGAGCGTCGAAGGGATGCGGCTGCTGCTGGTGGACGATATCTACACCTCCGGTGCGACTGTAAACGAATGCGCCCGGGTGTTGCTGCGTTCCGGCGCACGGGATGTGCAGGTGCTTACGCTGGGACGGACGGTCTCCTGAAGCCGAACACGGACTGTGGGGGAGGATGCTTTGCGAGTCCCGTGAAACGCTACCGCCGGCTCAAGGTGGCCGCTATGCCGTACCGCGGTTTCAGGGTGACCTTGGCCGTCGTTTCGATGGGGTGGCCGGGAACCATGTGGACCTTGAAGCGCTGGAGGATCTGCGCCAGCACCAACTGGGTTTCGAGCATGGCCATGCCGGCGCCGATGCAGGTCCGCGGTCCGGCGGCGAAGGGCAGGTAGGAGTAGGGATGGCGGGCTTCGCCGCGGTCCGGCTCGAAACGGTCGGGGTCGAAGCGCTCGGGGTCGGACCAGAACTCCGGGTGCCGGTGCAACGCGTAGGGCACGACGGCGACATAGGCGTTGGCGGGCAGCAGATGCCCGTCGAACTCCTCCGCCTGCTCCGCCCTTCGCGCGTAGGCCCACACCGGCGGATAGAGGCGCATGGATTCCTGCACCACCTGCTTGAGATAGGGTATCCGCGGGAGATCGCCGGCCGTCGCCGCCCGACCGTCGAGCGCCGTCGCGAGGTTCTCGGTCAACCGCGTCTCGACATCGGGATGCTGGCCCAGCAGGTAAAGCGTCCACGCCAGCGCGTTGGCGGACGTTTCATGGCCGGCCAGCATGAGCGTCACCACCTCGTCGCGCATCTGCCGCTCGTCCATGCCCTTACCGCTCTCCTGGTCGAGGGCGCCGATCAGGTGGTCGAGGATGTCGTTGCCGCCGACGCCGCGGCGGCGGCGCGCTTCGATCATCCAGTACACGATGCGGTCCAGACGCCGCACCGCGCGTCTCCACTTGAGGTTGTGAGGCGTGGGCACCCACGGCCAGAGGGTCATCAAGGCGCGGATCTCCAGCGGGTGCAGGTTGGCCACTTCCAGGATCTCCGCGACCTCGCCGGCATGCCGCTCGAGATCGCTGCCGAACAGGGTCGCGCCGACGATCCCGAACGTCAGTCTGCTCATCTCACGGTCGATCCGGAGAACCTTGCCGCCGACCCGCGTTTCCCACTCTCGCATCAATGACGACGTCAGCGAATTGATCGTCTCGTCGAAGCCGTTGACGCGGCGATTGCCGAACATGGGCTGCATGAGACCGCGCTGGCGCACCCAGCCGGGGCCGTCGTTGGTCACGAGTCCGTTGCCCATGACCTGTGCCAGCACGCGGTAGTCGATGGTGCGTTTGGAGAAATGCCGGTAGTCCCGCGACAGCACCGGCCGTATGAAGTCGGGGTGGTTGACCACATACACGTCCTGGAATCCGCGCCAACGCATGAAGTCGCCATGGGTCCGGAGCAGCCTGTGCAACAGGAGGTGCGGTTCCTCCGCCAAGTGCAGCATCTGATGGAAGCGGTGCGTCGAAGGCGGGTGCCGCGGGGACGCGGCACGCCTGTCTGCCATGGCCATGAACACACTCTACGCGGTCGACAGGGACTCACCAACCCTCATCGGCCGGGGCCGCTTGCACTATGACGTATTTCCGATAAAAGGAGGGGAAACGAGCTTGCCCACGCCTGGCCGGCCCCACGCCGGCGCCATGTACCGAGAGGAACCATCGATGGCCGAATATCCAGTGGAGCCCTTGTCCCACGCCGAGCCCGCTACCACCAGGAAGACCTACATCAACGCCCAGGCCCTGCTCGAGGACTCCTTCCGGCTCGGCATGCAGATCCTGGAGAGCGGCTTTCGGCCGAGCTTCATCGTCGGCATATGGCGCGGCGGCACGCCCGTGGGCATCGCGGTGCAGGAGCTGCTGGATTACTTCGACATCGAGACCGACCACATCGCCATCCGTACCTCCTTCTACAAGGGCATCGGGCAGACGGACTCGCGCATCCGGGTCCACGGCATGCAGTACATTATCGATAACGTGAACGCCGACCAGGGACTCCTCATCGTCGACGACGTGTTCGATACGGGGCTCAGCATCGAGGCCGTGCTTTCGCACCTGAAAAGCCGCTCCCGCCGCAACGCACCGGTGGACACGCGCATCGCCACCGTCTACTACAAGCCGGGAAACAACCGCACGGGCCGCCAGCCCGATTACTACGTGCACGAAACCGATCACTGGCTGGTGTTTCCGCACGAATTGCACGGCCTGACACGCGACGAAATCATCGAGCACAAGCTCGGGATCGGTTCCTTCGCGCCGCGCCTGTGAGCGCCGCGGCGGGGGCTTGCATCTCGGGTTGACACCATATATAGTGCGCGGGCGTTCTTCGGGACACCCTATGTTGTAGCAACGGGCGATCTGTATTCATGGAGACGACAGACGGCAGCGGCTATCTCCTCGAGGCGGAGGAGATCGTCAAGCGCTTCGGCGACTTTACCGCCAACGACCGCGTGAGCCTCGGGTTGCGGCCCGGGGAAATCCACGCCTTGCTGGGCGAGAACGGCGCCGGCAAGTCCACGCTGGTCAAGATCATTTACGGCTCGCTGCAACCCACCGCGGGCCGGCTTCGCTGGCGCGGCGAGACCTTGACGGTGCCGGATCCGGGCGCGGCACGGCAACTCGGCATCGCCATGGTCTTCCAGCACTTCTCCCTGTTCGAAGCGCTGACCGTGGTCGAGAACATCGCCCTGGCGGTGCCGGGCCCTTTCGACCTCCGCTCGCTGGCCCGCCGGGTCGAACGGATCTCCGCCGAATACGGCCTGCCGCTGGAGCCCACCGCCCTGGTGGCCGACTTGCCGGTGGGGGTGCGCCAGCGTATCGAGGTCGTACGCTGCCTGCTCCAGGAACCGCGCCTCCTGATCATGGACGAGCCCACGGCGGTGCTGACGCCCCAGGAGGCCCGGCATCTCTTCGTCACCTTGAAGCGGTTGGCGGACGAGGATTGCGCCGTGCTCTATATTTCGCACCGGCTGGAAGAGGTGCGTGAGCTCTGTCATCGCGCCACGATCCTGCGCCAGGGACGGGTGGTGGCCGAGGTGGATCCCCGGACCGAGACCGCGGCGTCGCTGGCGCGCCTCATGGTGGGGGCGGACGTACAGTCGGTGAACGCCGAAACGCCGGAATCGGCCGGGCCGGCAGCCCTCACCGTCACCGGCCTCTCGCTTCCGGCGGCGAGACCGTTCGGGGTGCCGCTGCGCAACCTCTCGCTGGAGGTTCGCCGCGGTGAGGTGACCGCGGTGGCCGGCGTGGCCGGCAACGGACAGTCGGAGCTGTTCGAGGTATTGTCGGGCGAACGGCTGGCTCCCGCGCCGGAATCCGTCGTCATCGCCGGGCAGCCGTGCGGTATCCGCGACATCACCGAACGGCGCCGCCTCGGCGCCGCGTTCGTGCCCGAGGAACGGCTCGGGCACAGCGCCGTGCCCGACTTCAGGCTCTCGGAAAACGTGCTGCTGACCCGCCACGCCTCGGGCGACGACCTGGTGCGCAACGGTTTCATCAACGGGAGCCGGACCCGCGCCCTGGCGGCGCGCGTCACCAAGCGCTTCGACGTGCGCATCGGCCGTCAGGACCAGGAAGCCAACGCCCTTTCGGGCGGCAACCTCCAGAAGTTCGTGGTCGGACGCGAACTCGACCGGAAACCCCGGGTGCTGGTCATCAACCAACCCACCTGGGGCGTGGATGCGGGGGCCGCCGCGCTGATCCGCCAGGCGCTGGTGGACCGGGCACGGGAGGGTGGCGCCGTACTGGTCATCAGCCAGGACCTCGACGAGATCTTCGAGATCGCCGATCGCATCGCGGTCATCTCCCGCGGCACCCTGTCGGACACCTATCCCGCCCACGCCATCGATCGGGAGCGCGTCGGCATGTTGATGGCCGGGGCGCATGAAGGCGGCGCGGCGCCGGAGCGGGACGCGCGGGCGTGAGGCTGGTGCTGGAAAAACGCCCGGAGCGCAGCCGGGCCATGCAGGCCGCCTCGCCGCTCCTGGCGGTGGCCCTCACCGTGGTCTTCGGCAGCATTCTGTTCGCCGCCCGCGGCTTCGATCCGCTGCACGCCATTTACATCTACTTCATCGGCCCGCTGACATCCCTGTGGTCGGTGGAGGAGCTGATCGTCAAGGCCACTCCGCTGGTGCTGATCGGCGCCGGCCTGGCGATCTGCTTCCGCGCGGACCTCTGGAACATCGGCGCCGAGGGGCAGCTCATCGCCGGCGCCCTGGCCGGCGCCTCGATTCCCATCCTGGCGCCCGAGTGGGACTCGGCGCTGGCGATCCCGGCGATGCTGGTTCTGGGCATGCTCGGCGGCATGGCGTGGGCGGCGGTGCCCGCGCTTTTGCGTAACCGCTTCGGCGCCAACGAGATCCTCACCAGCCTGATGCTGGTGTACGTGGCCCAGTATCTCCTGGACTGGCTCGTGCGGGGACCCTGGCGGGACCCCCACGGCTTCAACTTCCCCAAGTCCATCAGCTTCAACGACTGGCACCTGTTGGCGACCTTCGGCGACGGACGGGTACATCTCGGCGCGGTCTTCGCGCTGGTGGCGGCGGCGGTGCTGGCCGTGTTCATGGCGCGCACCCTCAAGGGGTTCGAGATCCGTGTCCGGGGCGAAGCGCCCCGCGCCAGCGGCTTCGGCGGCTTCTCCCAGGCCGGGACCACCTGGCTCTGCTTCGGACTCTCCGGCGCCCTTGCCGGACTGGCGGGCATCTGCGAGGTGGCGGGGCCGGTGGGGCAACTCCAGCCCACCATCTCGCCGGGATACGGCTTCACCGCCATCATCGTGGCGTTCCTGGGCAGGTTGAATCCTCTGGGGGCGGTGTTGGGAGGACTGGTGCTTGCCATTTGCTATCTCGGCGGCGAAGCGGCCCAGGTGGAGCTTTCCATCTCCGAGAAGACGGCCCAGGTTTTTCAGGGAATGCTGCTTTTCTTCATCCTGACCTGCGACACGTTGATCCGTTGCCGGGTGCGGCTGGAGTGGGCCGCCCGAGGCTCGTCGCCGCGTGGCCTGTCCGCGGCGCTCCGGAGCGCCTCTTCCCGCACCGCGGACGCCGGAGAGGCCGCGCTATGAACGCGCTGGAAGCGGTCCTCCTGACCATCATCACGGCCTCCACGCCGCTCCTGCTGGCCGCCCTGGGCGAGCTCGTGACGGAACGCTCGGGCGTGCTCAACCTCGGCGTCGAGGGCATGATGATCATGGGCGCGGTAACCGGCTTCGCGGCCGCGTACAGCACCGGCTCGGCCGCCGTGGGGGTGGCCGCGGCCGTCGCCAGCGGCGTCTGCATGGCGCTCCTGTTCGCCTTCCTGACCCAGACCCTGGCGGCCAACCAGATGGCCACGGGTCTTGCCCTGACTCTGTTCGGCATCGGCCTCTCGGGGCTCATCGGCCAGTCTTTCACCGGGCTTCCGGGCGTGAAGCTCGGCGCCGTGCACATCCCGGGCTTGAGCGGCCTGCCGCTCGTCGGTCCGGTCCTGTTCGGCCAGGACCTACTGGTGTACGCGTCGGTGGCCATCACCGTGCTGGTCGCGTGGACGTTCGCCCGCACACGCCTCGGACTGGTGATCCGCGCCGTCGGCAGCAACCACCATTCCGCTCACGCCCTGGGCTATGACGTCGCTCTGATCCGCTACGGCTGCATCGCCTTCGGCGGAGCGTGCGCGGGGCTCGCGGGAGGGTACCTGTCGCTGGCCTATACGCCGCAATGGATCGAGAACATGACCGCCGGACGAGGGTGGATCGCGCTGGCGCTGGTGGTGTTCGCCACCTGGACGCCCAACCGCGTCGCCGCCGGCGCCTACCTGTTCGGAACGGTGTGGATCATGGGGCTCTACGCGCAGGGAATCGGCGTCAACATACCGCCCCAGTTCCTGGCGTCGCTGCCGTATATGGTCACCATCGCCGCGCTGCTGGCGATATCGGGAAATCGAATCTTGATGAAGGTGAATACACCTGCTTGTATCGGCCAAACGTTCGTGCCGGACCGGTAGACCGCCGGCGGCACCCTTACCCAACCGGAGGAGAAAATGCGAAAGTTCATCGTACTGGCAGCCGTTCTTGCCCTGTCCCTCGCCACCACCAGCGCTTTCGGGGCAGATCCCTTGAAGGTCGGTTTCATCTACGTCGGCCCCATCGGCGACCACGGCTGGACCTACCAGCACGACCAGGGCCGCCTCGCCGTCGAAAAGGCCCTGGGCAAGCGCGTGAAGACCCTTTACATCGAGAAGGTCACCGAGGGTCCGGACACCGAGCGCGCCATCACGCGCCTGGCCCGGCAGGGCGCCGGCCTGATCTTCACCACCTCCTTCGGCTTCATGGACCCCACCATCAAGGTGGCCAAGCGTTTCCCCAAGGTGAAGTTCGAGCACGCCACCGGCTACAAGCGCGCGAAGAACGTGGCGACCTATTCGTCGCGCTTCTACGAAGGCCGCTACGTGATCGGCCAGATCGCCGCCAAGATGTCCAAGAGCGGGGTGGCCGGGTACATCGCGTCGTTCCCGATCCCGGAGGTGGTGCGCGGCATCAACGCCTTCATGCTCGGAGCCCAGTCCATCAACCCGAACTTCAAGGTCAAGACCGTTTGGGTGAACTCGTGGTTCGATCCCGGCAAGGAAGCCGACGCCGCCAAGGTGCTCATCGGCCAGGGCGCGGACATCATCACCCAGCACACCGACTCCACCGCGCCGATGCAGATCGCCGGCGAGAAGGGCGCCAAGGCCTTCGGGCAGGCGTCGGACATGATCAAGTTCGGCCCCAAGACCCAGCTCACCGCCATCATCGACGATTGGCGGCCCTACTACGTCCAGCGCACCAAGGCCTTGCTCGACGGCTCCTGGAAGTCCATGGACACCTGGGGCGGCATGGACAGCGGCATGGTCGGGATGGCTCCCTACACCAATATGCCCGCCGACGTGGCGGCCATGGCCAAGGCCACCGAGGACAAGATCCGCTCCGGCAAGATGCACGCCTTCGACGGCCCCATCCACAAGCAGGACGGCTCCCTGGCCGTGGCCAAGGGCAAGCGCCTCGACGACGGCACCCTATTGGGCATGAACTGGTACATCAAGGGGATCGACGACAAGCTGCCGAAGTAGAAATACGCTGTTGGAGCCGCGAGGCGCCTGCTCGGAGCGCGCCAGGGTATCAGGTCGTTTCGGAGGGGTCGGCCTCGAACGGGACTGGCAATGAATGTGCTTGTGATTCTGTCCGATGAGCACAACCGGGAGATTGCCGGCTGCTACGGAAACCCCATCGTCAGCACGCCGAATCTCGACGCCCTGGCTGCGCGCGGAGTCGTCTTCGAGAACGCGTACTGCAACTCACCTATCTGCGTACCGTCGCGCGCGGGCCTCGCCACCGGAGACTATGTCCACCGGACGGGCTACTGGGATAGCGCCGCCGCCTATGACGGCAAGGTCCCCTCCTGGCACCACCGGGTCCGTGATGCCGGCCACGATGTTGTAGCCGTCGGCAAGTTGCACTTTCGCGCCGCCGAGGACGACAACGGATTCACCGAAGTACACCATCCCATCTACGTTGTGGAGGGGATCGGTGACACTCATGGACTGCTACGCACACACAAGCGCGTACGCGCCGTGGCGCGTGGACTGGCCAGGGAGGCAGGGCGAGGGATGTCATCCTACACCCGTTTCGACACGAAAGTCGCCGATGCGGCCGTGAGTTGGCTCCGGCAACGAGCTCGCCGGAACCACGACGAGCCGTGGGTATTGCTCGCCTCACTGCTTTCCCCTCACTATCCGCTGGTCGCACCGGACGAGTTCTACGAACTCTACGCCCGCATTGACCTGCCGCCGCCGCGGCTGTACGGGGTGTCTGAACGGCCGGACCATCCCGTGATCGCCCACTACCGGCAAACCTGGAACTACGACGACTTCTTCGATGCGGAGCGACTCGATATCGCCCGCAAGGCCTACTACGCCCTCTGCTCCTTCCTCGATTTTCAGATCGGCAGGGTCCTCTCGGCGTTGGAGCGCAGCGGTTTCGCCGACGACACCCTGGTCATCTACACCTCCGACCACGGAGAGAGTCTGGGGAACCGCGGCCTGTGGGGCAAGTCCGTAATGTACGAGGAATCGAGCAGCGTTCCGTTGCTGATGTCGGGGCCCGGCATCGACGCCGGGAAACGATGTGCCACCCTGGTGTCGCTGGTGGATGTCTATCCCACGGTAGTGGAATCGACGTGCGGGAAGCTGGATGCGCGGGAGCAGGGACTTCCGGGGGAAAGCCTGATCTCTCTCTTGCGGAAACAGCCGGCCGATCGGGTCGTGTTCAGCGAATTGCACGACGATGGATCGCTGACCGGTGAGTTCATGGTTCGCCAAGGCAGTTGGAAACTGGTGTATTACGTGGGCTATCCACCACAACTCTTCGATCTCTCAGCAGACCCGTTCGAGGAAACCGACCTCGCCGGGCGGCCGGACACGTCTGACGTTCAGACCCGCCTTTACAACGAGCTACGAAGAATCGTCGATCCGGATGCGATCAATCGACTGGTCTTCGTCGACCAGCAGGCTCGAATCAAGCAGCTTGGAGGCATTGAGGCAATTCTCTCGCGTGAAGACTTCAACTTCACGCCGGCGCCGGACTGATTTCCGGGTCCGGCAACGTCCTCGGCAACTGTCGAAACGGGTGGGAAGGGAAGCTGGTGCGCCCGCCAGGAATCGAACCTGGACTTAGGGTTCCGGAGACCCTCGTGATGTCCTTTTCACTACGGGCGCGTGTGTTCTTTCTATCAGACAACGCGACTTCGGCTCAAGCTGGGTTCCCCTGAAGGACGGATGACGGGCAACATCGTGTCTCCTTGCAAATCTTCCACGTTCTGGATGATTTGCAAGGAAAGCCCACCTATCGCTTCACCGCGTCGAGGATCGCTCGAGCGACCACCTCGGCGGCCAGAATCCCTACGTCGTTGACGTCCGCCCGGCGTTTGCCGGTGGAGAGGGCGAACACGGTGTCGCCGTCGTGTAGCGTGTGCGCCGGGCGGATGGCGCGGGCGATGCCGTCGTGAGCCATGCTCGCCACCGTGTTGGCTTCCGCCGACGTAAGGGCGGCATCGGTGGCGACGACGCCGATGGTGGTGTTGGTGCCGGGGAGCTTTGGCCCGCGCCCTTGCCGCCGGTTCGGCCCAGTCTCGACCAGGCAGCCGGTCTTTTCGTCCCGAGCACCCGCCAGAATCTCGCCCGTGGCGGGATCGACGACGTTGCCGACCGCATTCACCACCATGAGCGCGCCCACGGTCACGCCGTTCGGCAGCCTGGCGCACGCCGAGCCGATTCCGCCGTCGGCCGAGCGCAGCCCCGGAGCCTTGCCGACGGTGGCCCCGGTCCCGGCGCCGACCCGTCCGGTGGGCACGGGAGCGCCGGTGGCAGCCTTACAGGCACGGTAGCCCAGGGCCTTGTCCGGCCGGACGCTCGGGTCGCCCCCGCGCAGGTCGTAGATCACGGCGGCGGGGACGATGGGGACGACGCCGCGAGGGGTCTTGTACCCGGCGCCACGCTCCTCGAGGAACCGCATGACGCCCGCGGCCGCATCGAGGCCGAAGGCGCTGCCGCCCGTCAGCAGGACGCCGTGGGCCTGTCCTACCAGCCGTCCCGGGCGGATGGCATCGGTCTCCCGGGTCCCGGGCGCGAAACCGCGCACGTCGACGCCGGCGGCGGCTCCGGCCGTGCACAGGACCACGGTGCAGCCGGTGCGCGCTCGAACTCTGGTGGCGTGACCCACCTGGATGCCCCTGACGGCCGTGATCGTGTCGTTCTTCATTTGTGCGCGTCCCCGGTTCGGCAGGGGACCGTTGTGCCCGTTCGCATTCTCTCCCTCCAGGCTATAGCCTGTCGGCATGGACAACGAAAACCCCGCCATGCGGCCGCGCCTTCGCTATGTCGACGTTTTCCCGGTTCCCGCGGAAGAGGGGAAGCAGGCTTTCGGTATCCGCGACCCCCAACACGTCAGCGACAAGATCCTGCGTCTCCAGGCGGGAGCGGCGTATGCGCTGCAGTTCTTTGACGGTGAACATACGTTGCCGGAAATCGGGATGGCATATCGGGAGAAGTACGGGGTCGAGTTCCCTCTGCAGCTGCTGGAGGAGTTATGCCAACTGCTGGATGAAGGTTACTTTCTGGACAGCGACAACTTCGAGAGCCACTACCGGCGGCTGGTCCGCGCGTTCCGCGAGGCCCCGGTCCGGGAAGCGTTTCACGCCGGCGTGAGCTACGACGAGAACCCCGCCGTGCTGAAGGAAGCCCTGAGCGGGCTGTTCACCCCTCCCCGGGGACCGGGGTTGCCGGGCGCACGCGACCCCGGGCGCGCCGTACCCGGCATCGTGGTCCCTCACATCGACCTGCGTCTGGGCGGCCATGCCTACGCCTGGGCCTACAAGGAGCTCGCGGAGGCGGAAGCGCCGGAACTCTTCATCATCCTCGGAACCGGGCACAATGGGACGCGAAACCCCTATGTCCTGACCGACAAGCGCTTTGCCACTCCCCTGGGAGAGGTTCCCGTGGAAGACGAGATGGTCGCCCGCCTGTGCGCGCTGCACGGCGGAGAACTCTTCGCCGACGAACTCGCCCATCGTTCCGAGCATACCATCGAGTTCCAGGTGCTGTTCATCCAGCAACTGTTCGGCAACGGGATACCCATCGTGCCGGTCCTGTGCTCCTTTTCCTGCGAGGCGCCGGGACATGGCCCCGCCGGAGAGTCCATCGAGCGCTTCACCGAGGCGTTGCGGACGGTCATGGCCGAGGACGGCCGCCGGGTCTGCCTCGTCGCCAGCGCCGACCTGGCCCACGTGGGGCCGCGCTACGGCGACGCCGACGGCTTCGACGGCGACGATCTGGAGGCGGTCAAACAGGCCGACCGCGAGATGCTGGAGTACGTGGAGAGGGTGGATGCGGAGGGGTTTCGCGGCTACCTCGCGCAGGAGGACGACCGCCGGCGCATCTGCGGCTTCTCGCCCATCTACACGATGCTGAAGGTCATGGAGGCCGAACGGGGGCGGGTGGTCGCTCACGACCACGGCGACATGGACCCCATCGGCTCCATCTGCAGCTTCGCCAGCGTCGTCTTCGAGTGAAGGCGTCGGGGCGTTTTGTCCGACAGGCTACGACTCGGGGAACAGCCGGTTGCCGCCGTCGTCCTCCACCGTGATGGCCTTGGTGGGGCAGATCCTCGCGGCCAGGACGACCTTCTCCTGAGTGTCGCCTTCGGGATTCGCCACCTCGGCGATAAACCTCTCGTTCATCTTGAAGACATTGGGCGCGGCCTGCACGCACTTCTCGTGTCCATCGCACTTCGTGGTGTCGACAGTAACCTTCATGGTGCCTCCCCAGGAATGGATCTCACCTGTATATCGGAGTCGGCCGCGGCATTCCAGCCGGTCGAGGGCCCCCGGTCCCTTCCAGCCGCCGGACTTCGGTATTGCAGTGCCGGAAGCGCCTGCGATATATTGGACGCCCCATGAGGATTCACCGGTACACGTCCTGGGACGGCTCCCAGGAGGTTCGCTTCCCCACCGCCAACGATTTGCTGAAGCAGCTCTCGGACACATTCCTGGAGGAAGAGGGCGTGCGCCGGGCGCTCCGGAGCCTGATGCGCCGGGGCTTCGAGTCCGACGACGGCCAGCGCTCGGTGCAGGGCCTGCGCGACCTGCTGCAGCAGGCGGAGGAAAAGAAGCAGGACCTCCTCAACAAGTACTCGCCGGATTCCTTCAAGCTGTCGCCCGAAGAGAGCGAGGCGCTGAGCCAGAAGCTGAACGAGCTGGCGGAGAAGCTCGAGGCCTACCACGAACAGATGCGCAACTTCATGGAGCGCCTTTCCGGCCGCTATGCCCAGAACATGGACGAGCTGGCGGAGAGGATGCGCCAGGCCCAGGAGCGGTACCAGCAGCTCAAGGAGCGGCTCGGAGAGCAGATCGACCAGCGCTCCATGCAGCAGCGGCAGGACCTGACGGGACCCGGAGCGCCGGATCTCTCGCAGATGCTGGATCGCCTGAGCCGGCTGCTGGAGGATGACGATTTCCTGCAGAACCTCCCCAACATGCTGGACGCGGCGGTGGAGGACCTCGACAACCTGCTGGAGAACCTGGACTCGCTGAGCCAGCAGGAGCTGCAACGGCTGAGCGACGCCATGTCCGAGATGGAGCAGCTCGAGCAACTGCTGAACCAGTACCCCTTCCAGGGAAACCAGCGCATGGGAATGGGGGAGGCGGGAGAGGTCCTGGGGCAGCTACGGGGCCTGGAGCAGTTCCTGCGCTGGGGCCGGCGGGGGCTCGGCGACGTCTCGGACCTAGACCTCGAGGCCATGCGGGAGCTGCTGGGCGAGGAGGCCTACGAGCAGCTCAAGTACCTCCAGGGCGTGGAACAGATGATGGTGGACGCGGGTTACCTGGTGCGCACCGGGAGCGGCCTGAGGCTCAGCCCCAAGGGCATGCGCCAACTCGGCGACAAGGCCCTGAAAGAGATCTTCCAGCTCATGAACAAGAACCGCTGGGGGCAGCACGCCAGCGCCAAGACCGGCAACCAGGGCATGCGGCTGGAAGATACCCAGGCCTACGAGTACGGCAACCCGCTCAACATCGACATCCGCAAGACCCTCATGCAGGCGCTGGAAGACGGCCGCACCGGCGTCCCCGTGCAGATCGAACCCAAGGACTTCCAGGTGTACCAGCACGAGTTCTCCACCGATACCGAGACCGTGCTGCTCATCGACGTCAGCTACTCCATGCTGATGAACGACGCCCTGCACGCCGGCAAGAAAGTGGCGCTGGCCCTGAACCGGCTCATCGAGACCAAGTTCCCCCAGGACGTGCTGCACCTGGTGGCCTTTCGCTCCAACGCCAAGATCATCCGCACCGAAGACCTGCCTTCCATCGTCGCCATCACCTATTTCATGGAGCACGGCACCGACATCAAGGAGGCGCTGAGGTTTTCCCGCCAACTGCTTGGAAACAATAGGGCGACCAACCGCCAGATCATCCTGATCACCGACGGCGAGCCGACCGCCTGCAACGTCGACCGGGGAGGGCGCCTTCACAGCGGATGGGGGTCGGCCCTGCTCCACGAGCGCATCGTCCGGGAGACTCTCAAGGAGGTGCGGCGCTGCACACAGAGCGGCATCCGCATCAACACCTTCATGCTGGGGATGGACTACTACCGCATGGGCTTCGTGGACCGCCTCACGCGGATGAACACGGGCCGGGTCTTCTACACCTCGCCCGACGAGATCGGCAACTATATCGTCGTCGACTACCTCGCCAACAAGCGCAAGCGCCTGCGGCGCTGACCCGCCGCGACATTCAAGGCCCGCGATCCGGGTTACCCGGCGCGGGACCGTCATTCCCGCGGAAGCGCGAATCGGGCTGGAAACAGGAGCGGCGTCTCACTCGGTGACGAGCGCCAGCACCCCGGTATAGGTGAGCAGGTGGTTGGCCCCGGCCATGGGGCCGAGCTCGTAGTTGCCGAAGAAGCCGATGACCGGCACGTCGCCCAGGGCCTGCTTGATGTAAGCGGTATCGATTCCGGGCACGCCGTACAGGCCGCTGCCGCGGGCGCAGCAGTTGAAGTAGAGGCCCAGCCGCGGCTTCCTGCCTTCGAGACGGGCCGCCTGGCGTTCCAGCATCTGCCCGAGGTCCTCACGCGCCCGCTGCCCGTCGCGGAGGGTGAAGATCAGCGGCTGCCCGGCTTCCACCGGTTGGGCCACGGCAACGATGCCCCGTTGCGCGTCCAGTCCAATAATGTTGCGGACCAGGTACTGTCCCGGCTCGATCTCCCCCTGCCGTGGGTCCGGAGGGAGCCCGGCGAACACGAACGCCAGCGCCCGGCGCAGGTCCTGCTGGAACGGCTTGCCGACGAGCTCGACGAACACCTCGAAGGCCGGACGGCCGTCGATCTCGAAGATGAGATTCTCTTGGGCCTTGGTGATGATCATGGGGTCGCCCACCGGCTGACAACCCTGGGTGAAATCGATCGCGGACTCGAAGCCGCCCGAGAGGGCGAACCCCACCACGCTGTTGCTGGTGACCCGGTCCCCGTAGAACTGGTAGGTGCGCCCGTGGCTGCCGTTCTCGGACGCCGCCGCGCCCACCAGGGGACCCGCGTGCCCGGCCTGCGCCATGCCCTCCAGCAACGCGTCGGGACGGCTCCGGTAGCCATCGGCCAGCAGCACCGTCAGGGACGGCTGGTCCGGTCCTACGGCGTTGGCGATGTCCTGTCCGGCGGCGAGGTCGTTCCCCTTGAGGGAATCGCGCACGAAAGGGCGCGCCCGCACCGTGTCCGAAGCCAGCGCCATGACGGCCATCCCGGACTCCCCCTCGGTCTCGCCGTTCTCCGTCAGGATCCCCATCCCGCTGCATCCCACGACGTTGGCAGTACCGGTCAGCCGGCCCAGGCCGGCCAACTCATCCTCGAGGGCGCCGATATGATCGACCGTGGCGTACAGCAGCGCGAGGTCGGCGGTTCCACCCGCCAGCGCTGCCATGGCGCCACCGGCCGCCTCTTCGACCGCCGTGCGGGTATCCGTTCGCGACGACTGTCCGACTCCGGCCTTGAGCATGCCCTCAAGGTATGCAACACGGCGCCGCACGTCAATTGGATCGTCCCGTGGATCCGCGGCGAAGCGGTCTTCGCGTCCGTGGATGGATGTGCCCCCTCACGGACGCCGCGGAGTTCCCGACTGTGGTCCGGACCACCTGATTTTGCTATAAAGGCGCGCATGAGAATCGTTCAGATACCGTTGTTGAGGGACAACTACGGCTACCTTCTGGTCTGCGAGAGGACCAACAAGGCGTGCATCGTGGACCCCTCGGAGGGCGAGCCTGTCTGGCGTACGGTGCAGGAGGAGGGCGTCGATCTCGTCGGGATCCTCAACACCCACCACCACCGGGATCATACCGGCGGGAACGAGTATCTCCTCCAGCAGAAGCCGGACCTGAAGGTGTTCGGCGCCAAGGTGGACGAACACCGCATCCCGGGCATCACGCACCGGCTCATGGAGGGGGACGACGTCGGGGTCGGGGAAGAGTGCGGCAGCGTGCTGTTCATTCCGGGCCACACCATCGGGCACATCGGCTTCGTGTTCCCCGGAATGCTCTTCAGCGGGGATGCCTTGTTCGCCGGCGGCTGCGGCCGGGTCTTCGAGGGAACCGCCGCGCAGATGACCTCCTCCCTGGGGAAGCTCCGCGACCTCTCCGGCGACACCCTGGTCTACTGCGGCCACGAATACACCGAGAAGAACCTCCAGTTCGCGCTGACGGTGGAACCCGGCAACGAGGAGATCCGCCGGCGGCTGGAGGCGGTGCAGGCGCTCAGGGCCAGCGATCAATTCACGGTGCCCTCCCGCCTGGACGACGAGCTCGCGACCAATCCGTTCCTCCGCTGTGAGAGCGACGAGATCAAATACGGCTTGGTCGACCGCTTCCCGGGGATCGAGACGGATCCGGTTTCCGTGTTCGCCAAGGTCCGGGAGCTCAAGGACGCCTACTGAGATGCGGTTTGCAACCCTGAAGGACGGCACCGTGGCGGCCGTCACGGCCGATGACGGCATGGTGCCGTTGGACGGCCTCTGCGGCTCGATGATCGATCTGGCGGCTTCGTTCGAAACCGGCCGCGGGGCCATCGAACGCGCCGTCTCGGAAACAACCCCGACGGCCCTCGACCCCGCGCGACTGGCGGCTCCGGTGCCCGCCCCCTCGAAGATCTGGGCGGCCGCCGGCAACTACAAGCGCGGCAGCGCGAACCTGGCCGGTGGCGGCGGGCGGGGTGAGGCCCGCGAAAGGCCGCCGGACGAGTTGCTGGAGCACATCTTCCTCAAGCCGCCGTCCGCCGTCGTCGGCCCGGGAAAGGACATCCTCATCCCGTCCGACGCCGAGACCATCTTCCCGGAGCTGGAGTTGTGCGTCGTCATCGGCCGGGAGAGCCGTGACTTGTCCATGGACGAGGCCCTGGACGCCGTGTTCGGTTACAGCGTCATCCTGGACGTGACCGCGCGGGGATACGGATCGGGCAAGGACCTCATGGGAACCCGTTGCGTGCGCAAGGGGTTCGACACCTTCGCGCCCGTCGGGCCCTGGATCGTTACCCGTGACGAGATACCGGACCCGCAGGCGCTGGAGATGCGCTTGTGGGTGAATGACGACCTGCGCCAGTCCGCCAGCACCGCCGGCATGATCAACGGCGTGGCCCGGCTGGTCAGCTACCTTTCGCAGGTGGGCACCCTGATGCCGGGCGACCTCATCGCCAGCGGCAACCCGGACTCCCCGGAGTTCCAGCAGCAACTGGCGCCGGGCGACGAGTTGGTGGCGGAGATCGAAGGGGTAGGGCGGTTGCGGCTCGGCGTCGCGGGCGCGGGCTAGCCGGCGCGGTTTCCGGGCGGGTGGCAACCGGCCGAAAGGAAGTTGGCATGGCGGAGGAGTTGCCCTTTCAGGATCAGGGCGCAACCACCCTGTGCTACGGCTGCGGTCCCGCCAATGACCGGGGACTCCAGGTCAAAAGCCGCTGGGACGGCGAGGACGCGGTGGGCACCTGGACCGCGGAACCGCACCACTGCGGCGGCACCCGCGAGGTGGTCAACGGCGGCGTCATCGCGACCCTCCTCGACTGCCACAGCATGAATCTCGCCATCGCCCGCGCCTACCGGGACGAGCAGCGGCCCATCGGCAGCGCGCCGCGGGTCTTCTTCGTCACCGCCAACATGACCATCAACTACCGGCGCCCGACCCCGTTGGGAAAGCCCCTGGAGCTTCGCTCCTCCATTCGCAAGGTCCAGGGGCGCAAGACGTTCCTGACCTGCACCCTGAGCTGCGAGCATCAGGTGTGCGCGGAAGCGGACGTGCTCGCCGTCCGCATTCACCGCGACGAGTCCGTCGAGCCCACCCGCTAAGAACCCATCCTGTGTGGTATCCGGTAGTACACAGCACAAGTTGCGAAGGATTTTTCGTCGTCGGCAAGGGGCGATGACTTGTAGGGGGGACCGGCGGTCGCCCTCGCGGTGCGGGGCAGGAACGGCCGGTTGAAGGGCGACCGCCGGCCCTCTACGGAGTTGCGCCGGACCGCAGGTGCGACCAGAGCGACAGCGCGAGGTAGTAGACGGGGAAGAACAACGACCCCACCGCCAGGTGGTAGGGCGGGTCGGGCAGCAGGTACACGACCGCCAGGCACATCACTCCCCAGATCGCTCCCAGGGTGATGGTGAGGCCCTGTAGCAGAGGATTGCGGCTCGGATACAGGTAACGGATCGGCACGAACACCATCACCGACAACAGGATCACCACGAAGGCGTTGAACCAGGGCCCGGGGTCCAGGACGAAGCAGTAGAACGCCACCACGTTCCAATACGAAGGGAAGCCGAGGAAGTGGTGGTCGGCGGTCTTGGCGTCGGTCTGCGAGAAACCGTAGGCGCTCGCCAGGAGCGGCAGGCACACGATCCACCAGCCATGGCCGGCGGGCAGCAGCTCCGCCCACGCCAGCAGAAAACACGGGACCAGGACGTAGTTGAGGTAGTCGACGATGTCGTCCAGGCGGGCGCCGTCCACCCTCGGGATCAGTTCCTTGACCCTCACCGCCCGCGCAAACGTGCCGTCGGTGGCGTCCAGGATCAGCGCCAACCCCATCAGTGCCAGCGCTTCGCGATAGCGGCCCCCGGCCACGAGCGCCAGGGTGAATGTCGCCACCACGGCCCCGAGGGCGGTGTAGAGGTGCACCAGCCAGGCAAGCAGCAGTCTCAAGTTACCGAAGGTAGGGGAGATCCGGATACGGGGCGCTAATTCTGGGTGGCGGCGTAGCTGGCGCGGGTGCGCAGTCGTTCGATCCAGCCGGCCACATTCTTGAAGTCCGGGTCCAGGGGCACCTGGAATCGCTCCAGCAGGGCGATGTTGGGCATGTAGGCTATGTCGGCAAGGCTGAATGAACCGGCGAGATATTCCCTTCCCTGGAGTTGCCTCTCGAGCGCGGCGAATGCGGAACCGATGTTCGCCTGGGTCTCGCGAATGAGCGCGCTGTCACGCTCTGCTTCCGGCTTTCGGTACTCGTGAATCAGCGTCACGAAGTAGGGATTGACCCGGTTGTCCCGGTAATCCTCCATCAGGCGGGCACGGGCGCGGCCCTCGGAGTCCTCGGGCAACAGCGGCGGGTGTGGATACTCGTCCTCCAGGTATTCGTTGATGACGGTGGAGTCGTAGACGATGACGCCGTCGTCGTCCAGGGCGGGCACCTGGCCGAACGGATGGATCTTCAAGTACTCCGGGTCCTTCTGCTCTTTCCTGGTCAGGTCGATTACCACGCTCTCGAACTCCAGACCCTTCTCCAAGAGCGCGATCCGCACCTTCAACGAGTTCGTCGAGGGTGGGAAATGGTAGAGTTTCATGCGCCCAACCTCCTGATATTCTGGTCACTTCCGCTGTCGGAAAGATATCACAAAAGCGCTGGCGGCACTACTGTTCGAGGCGGCTTTCGACCGCGATTCCCGGAGCGTTGCGAGCGACCGTTTCACGAACCGGCGGGCACATTTTCGCGAAACGGTCAGCGCGGAATCGAGCATCGCCCTGGACATCAGCTCTTCAGGCCGAGCCGCTCGATGCTCTCGACGTAGTCCTCGATGCCCTCTTCCAGGAAATACCGCGGCGAGTAGCCCAGTTGCTCGCGGGCCTTGCCGATGTCGAAGACGCAGTAGCTCTGCTTGTAGCCCTCGCGAAAATCCAGCCCGGGGCCGATGTCGATCCTGGCGTCGGGGAAACGGCGCTTCAGCACGTCGGCGAAGTCCCTGAGCGTGACGCCCCGGCCGGTGCCGATGTTGAAGGTCCACTGGGTCAGGCCCTCGGCGTCGAGAGCCAGCACGACGGAGTGCGCGACGTCGCCGACGTAGACGGCGTCGTTCCGCTGGTCGCCGCCCTGGGGAATCGAGACCTCCCGTCCGGCCATGGCGTCCTCGATGATCTTGCCGTAGAGCGCCAGCACGCCGTGCCGCGCGAGCTTGCCCGGGCCGTAGATGGAAGGGTAGCGCAGCGCGACGAACTCGACCCCGTGGCGCTTGCGGTAGTAGTTCCCCAAGGTCTCCGAGCACACCTTGGTGACGCCGTAGAGGTCGGCGGGGTCGGGCGGCAGCGACTCGTCCAGGGGCACGAAGTCCGGATGGCCGTGCTTGCCGCTGATGTTGCCGACGAAAGCGTTGGAGCTGGTGTAGACCACGCGCCGGACGTCGCAGGCGCGGGCGGCTTCGAGCACGTTCAGGGTTCCGTCCACCCCGATGGCGATGGCGAGGCTCGGGTTCGCCTCGGCGGGGCCGGGCATCAGCGCGGCCATGTGCACGATGTGGGTGATGCCGTGGGCCGCCACGAGTTCCTTGAGCGCGGCCCCGTCCAGGATATCGCCGGTCACCACGTCGACATCCCCGGCGATGTCGGCGATCAGGGAAGGGTCGACGCGGTTGTCCATCAGCACGGGCCGCTCGCCGCGGGACACCAGGAGGCGGGCCGTGGCCGCACCGTTGACGCCGGTTCCGCCGGTGATCAGGATCTTCATGTCCCCCAACGCTTAGCGGCTTACGACCCCCCGCGCAATACGTTATAGTGAAATCATGATGTATCGGACCCAGCCCGCCTACGGCTCGTTCAGCTTTGGCGGGCCGGTCACGCCGGCGATCAAGTGGCTCCTGATCGTCAACATCATCGTCTTCGTCTTCCAGCTTCCCTACCTCGGCGGCCGTCCGCTGCTGTGGATCTTCGGCCTGGTGCCGCAGCTCGTGTGGGAACAACTCCACGTCTGGCAGCTCTTCACCTACCAGTTCCTCCATTTCGGGCTGTTCCACATCCTCTTCAACATGCTGGCGCTGTGGATGTTCGGGTGCGACCTGGAACGCGCCTGGGGCACGCGGTTCTTCCTCAAGTACTACTGGGTCAGCGTGGTCGGAGGCGGCCTGTGCGTGCTGCTTCTCGAACCGAACCAGGCCATTCCCACCATCGGCGCGTCGGCCGGCATCTACGGCGTGCTGCTGGCGTACGCCCGGCTCTATCCCAACAACGTCGTCTACTTCTATCTCCTGTTTCCGATCAAGATGAAGTACTTCGTGCTCATCATCGGCGCCATCGCCTTCTTCTCTTCCATCAGCCCCGGAAACTCCGGCATCTCCCATCTCGGCCACCTGGGCGGCATGCTGTTCGGCTACGCCTACCTGAGGTGGGGCTACATGCTGAGCTTGGGACGGTCGCTGGCCACGGTCCGGCACGAGTACTATCGTTTCCGGCTGGCCCGGATGAAGCGCAAGTTCAAGATCATCGAAGGAAAGAAGACCGACGACGAGCCGCCCACGCTGCACTGATCCGCGAACCCTTCGGAGGAGGGGAAATCAGTCCCGGGGATCGGGCCGGCGCGACTTCTTGAGGTCGCCCCGCCTGCGCTTGTCATCGAGGCGCCGCTGCCGCGATGCCGCGGTGGGTCGGGTGGGCCGGCGCGGCGCGGGTTTCTCGGCGGCCTTGCGGATCAACTTGACGAGCCTCTCCACGGCATCCTCGCGGTTGCGCGCCTGGTCGCGGTAGCGTTTGGCCTCGATGGTCAAGACCCCGTTCTTGTCCACGCGCCGCCCGGCAACGCGCACGAGCCGTTCCCTTACGGCCTCGGGCAGGGAGGGCGAATCGACGATGCTGAACCGGAGCTGCACCGCGGTGGCGGTCTTGTTCACGTTCTGCCCGCCGGGACCGGAGGCGCGGATGAAGCGTTCCTCGATCTCGTCCTCGTCCAGGCTGATGCGTCTGGTGATTCGCAACATCGGTCTTCTCCCGCCGGCCTTCTTGTGTCCCACGCCGTTTCCGGCATCATCTTCTGCGTAGCATACAGGGAAACCCGCCCCGCTGCATGCGCGGCGGCAGGCGCTTCAACCACGTGGGCGACCGCCGGTCGCCCCTACAATGTCATCGCGCCTTGCCGACAGCGAAAAATCCTGCGCATCTTGGTCTGGAATTGGACGTTACATGCCACTAGGAGGACGAATGCGCATCATCCGAATCATTCTCATGGCGATCGGAGCGGCCACCACCCTGGCGGTTGTGGTTGTCGTGGCGTCGGTGATCTTCTTCTCCATGCGGACACCGCCGGTGCCGGCGAAGACGGTCCTTACCCTGGACCTCGACCGCGACGTCGCCGAATACGGCTCCGGCGCGCTCACGCCCTGGGACGGCCTCGGAACGCGCCGGCCGTCCCTCTGGGAAACCGTCGCCGCCGTCGAGCGGGCGGCGGAGGACGAGCGCGTGGTGGGGCTGGTGGCGCGGGTGGGCGGCCCGGGAACCGGGCTGGCCCGCACCCAGGAGCTGCGCGACGCCATAAGCGCCTTCCGCCGGTCCGGAAAGCCCGCCTGGGCTTTCGCCGAATCCTTCGGCAACTTCGGTCCGGGCAACGCCGCCTACTATCTGGCCGCGGCGTTCGACAAGATCTACCTGCAGCCGTCGGGGGACGTGGGCCTTACCGGACTCCTGGCGGAGGGCTATTTCCTCGAGGGAACGCTGGAGAAGCTCGACGTCCAGTACCGAATCAGCCAGCGGGAGGAGTACAAGGGCATCAAGGAGCGTTTCACCGACAGCGGCTTCAACGCCCCCCAGCGTGAAGCCCTCACCCGTATCCTGGAGTCCCTGACACAACAGTTGACGGCGGGGATCGCCGACGGACGCGGCCTTTCCTCCGCAACCGTACGGGCGTTGATGCAGCAGGCGCCGTTTCCGGCCAGGGAAGCGCTGGAGGCGAAGCTGGTGGACGGGCTGCTCTACCGCGACGAGGTGAACGAGCTGGTCCGTGGGACCCTGGGCACGGACGTCGGGTTTCTGTCCCTGTCCCGCTACCGCCGCCGGCTCGAAGCCCGGGGCGGCGAACCGGCCACCGTGGCGCTGATCTACGGCCTGGGCACGGTGCACGGCGGCAGCAGCCGCCACGGCGGCTTCACCGGGCGCCGCTCCATGGGATCGGACAGCATCGCCCGGGCCTTCCGCCGGGCCGCGGACGACGACCAGGTGAAGGCCATCATTTTCCGCATCGACAGCGGCGGCGGCTCCTACGTGGCCTCGGACGTGATCCGCCGCGAGGTCTCGCGCGCGCGCCGGCGGGGCAAGCCGGTGATCGTCTCCATGGGCGACGTCGCGGGTTCGGGCGGCTATTTCGTCGCCGCCCCGGCCGACCGGATCGTCGCCCAGCCCGCCACCCTCACCGGCTCCATCGGGGTGGCGGGCGGAAAGGTCGTCATCAAGGGCCTCGCGAAAAAGCTGGGGGTGTCCTGGGACCACGTCGCCGGCAACCGCAACGCAACCTTCTGGAGCGCGGTCCAGGACTATGATCCCGGCCAGCGGCGGCGCCTCGAGGGGCTGCTCGACGCGGTGTACGGCGACTTTGTCTCCAAGGTGGCGGAAGGCCGGAACCTGTCCCGGGAACAGGTGGCGGCGGCGGCCAAGGGGCGGGTGTGGACCGGAGCGGACGCCCGGGAGCAGGGGCTGGTGGACGAGCTTGGCGGCTACGCGGCGACCCTGGACGCCGTCCGCGAGGTCGCCGGCATCGCGTCGGACACCGCCATCCGTCTGCGGTTGTTTCCGCGCCGGAAGTCCACTTTGCGGATCCTTGCCGAACAGTTGACCGGCGAAGGGGAGGGGGGAATCGCCATGCCGGCGTCCGAGCTGCTGAGCGCGGCACGGGAGCGCTTCGGACCGCTGGCGGCCTGGACCCGTTCGGCGGGCCTGGCGGGCCGTCGAGGACTGCTGGAGATGGCGTTGCCGTTGCGGCTGCGGTAGCGATCCGCTATATCGGCGATAATTCGGGGGGTTGCCCCGATCGCCACGACCCCGGAGCGTTTCTTCACAAACCATGCTTGACGGCATCAGAGTGCTTGAGCTCGGCCACATCGTGGCCGGCCCGACGGCCGGGCTCATCCTGGCGGCGTTGGGAGCCGACGTCATCAAGGTGGAGCGGCCGGGCACCGGCGACCAGGCCCGCTTCAGCCGCGGCAACCAGGGCTACTTCCTGGCCTTCAACGGCGGCAAGCGAAGCGTCGCCCTGGATCTCAAGGAACCCCGCGGGCGCGAGGCGTTCGAGCGGCTCCTGCGTACCGCCGACGTGCTCATCGACAACTACGGCCCGGGCGTGCTGGAGCGCATGGACCTGGGGTACGAGGCGCTGCAACGGATCAGGCCCGGTCTCCTCCACTGCGGCATCAAGGGTTTCCTCTCCGGACCCTACGAGTCCCGCAACCTGCTGGACGAGCCGGCGCAGATGATGGGCGGACTGGCCTACATGACCGGGCCCCCGGGAATGCCGCTTCGGGCGGGCGCCTCGGTGGTGGACATGACCGGCGCCATGTTCGGCGTCATCGGCATCCTCGCGGCGCTGCTCCGGCGCGGCCGTGACGGCCAGGGCAACGAGATGCGGGTGGGACTTTTCGAGACCGCGGTGTTCCTGGTTTCCCAACACATCGCCAAGGCCGGGATTTCCGGGGAGGTGCCGGCGCCGATGACCGAGCGCGGCGTGGGGCAGGACCTCGGTTGGGGCATCTACCGGGTGTTCGAGACCCGGGACCGGCGCCACGTGTTCATCGGCGTCACCAGCGATGTCCAGTGGGAGGCCTACTGCAAGGAATTCGGCCTCGACGACCTCTGGGCCGAGGAAGCGTTGCGCGACAATGCCGGCCGGCGGGCGGAGTTCCGGCGGCTGACCGCACATGCCCAGGAACTCGTCCGCGGGTTCGATTTCCGTGAAATCGTCGCCCGGCTCGAATCGGCCAACATTCCCCACGCCCCCATCAACACTCCCACGGACCTGTTCGACCATCCCCATCTTCGGGAACGCGGCCATTGGACCGAGCTGACGGCCCCGGACGGGACTTCGTCGCCGTTGCCCGGCCTCCCGGTGGATTTCCGGGACTCGGACCTGCCGCGCCGGAGCGATCCGCCGCTTCTGGGCGGGCATACGGTTTCCTTGCTGCGGGAATTGGGATATTCCGGAGAAGAGATTTCAGCCATCACCGGCCAGGATAGTTCCGGCGACTCTTCAGCGACTCGCGACCAGGAGAACCAATGACGACAGAGCAGCAGGTGGACATGTCGCAGGTGGACGCCGCCATCGACGCGTGGAAGGCGGTAACGGAGGACATGACCGGCAAGGTCGTGGAGGAGCGCCAACCCTGGGTCCGCTCCGTGACCGAGGACGCCATCAAGCACTTCGCCTACGGGACGGACGACGACAATCCGCTGTGGACGGATCCCTCCTACGCGGTCGGGAGGCCCCAGGCCCCGCCGGCGTTCGTCATCGTCAACCGCTACCCGATCCTTCACGGCGCGCCCATGAAGGCGCCGCTGGCGTCCCTCATCGGCGGCGTGGAGGTGGAGTGGTTCGGGCGCGTGTACGCCGGCGACACCCTGAGCTCGGAGCCGCGCCAGAAGGAGTTCTACGAGAAGCGCAACAAGGAGGGCCGGCGGCTCAACTTCGTAATCTCGGAGATCGACTACCGGAACCAGGAAGACGCCCTGGTGGCCAGGGCCACCGGCACCATGATCATGGCCACACAGATCGGCCTCCAGACCATGATGGAGCACGAGGTGCCGCGCTACGACGACGGTGCGTTGGAGCGGCTGGAGACCACGTGGCGGCGGGAATACCGCCGCGGTGCGGACACGCTCTTCTTCGAGGATGTCGAGGAAGGGAGCGAGATCCCGTCCATCGTCCGCGGCCCCTTGACCATCGGTGACATGGTGGCCTGGAACGCGGCCATCGGCCCGTCGTACAAGGCCGGCCGCTGGGGCTACCTGGACTTGAGCAAGGCCATGCACACGGCCATGTTCAACCCGGTGACCGGCTTTCCGGTCAAGTACTCGCAGCAGCACGAGGACGCCAACATGGCCGCCGGCCGCGGCATGCCCGCACCGTTCGACAACGGCGTCATGCGGTTCGCCTGGGTGGCGCCGCTGGTGACCAACTGGATGGGCGACGACGGATTCCTCAAGCGCTTGAACGTCCAGGTGGCCCGCCCCGGCCTGTACGGGGACCTGACCACGTATTCGGGCCGTGTCACGGCCAGGGACGCGGAAACGCGGACGGTGTCCCTGGACATCACCGGCACCCGGCAGGACGGAATGGTGAATACCCGCGGCGGTGCGGAGGTGGTGCTGCCGGGGCGCCGCGGCGGCGCCATGTAATCGTGCCGTCTGTCGAATACCGAAGATGGCGTCCTTCGACTTCCCTCGGCTACGCCTCGCTACGCTCAGGACGAACGGCTTGGAGGCCATTCCCCGTTCGTCCTGAGCGTCGCGTCAGCGGCGCGAAGTCGAAGGACGCCATCCTGAGAAGGGAGAAGAAACCTTGAGCAACTACGAAAACGGGCTTCCGGCCCGCTGGGACGTCGAGACCGACGTGGTGGTTGTCGGCTTCGGCTTCGCCGGAGGCGTCGCCGCGGTGGCGGCGGCGGACTCCGGCGCCGAGGTCACGATCGTCGAGAAGATGCCCAATCCGGGCGGCATCTCGATCCTCGCGGGCGGCGGCATCGCCACCGCCGTGGACGCCAACAAGGCGTTCGAGTACCTGCAGCACACCAACGCCGGGCGCACTCCCGACGACGTGCTCCGCGCCCTGGCCGAGGGCATGACGGAGATGAAGGACTTCGTGAAGGAGTTGGTGAAGGAAACCCCGTTCGAGCTGGAAGAGCAGCGCAACGGCGGCACCTACCCGTTCCCGGGAGGGGAGGGGCTGGACGGCTTCAAGATCGCTCCCATGGAGGGCTACGAAGGTTTCCAATGGGCCAAGGGCCTGCGCGGCGGCGCACGCCTCTTCAAGGTGCTGCTCGACAACGTCGAGGCGCGCTCCAACATCTCCGTGCGGCTGGCCTCGCCGGCCAGGCGCCTGGTCAAGCATCCGGACCACGGCATCGTCGGGCTGGTGACGGAGCACGAGGGGCAAGAGGTCGCCATCAAGGCGCGCAAGGGCGTGATCCTGGCCTGCGGCGGGTTCGAGAACAACGACGAGATGAAGCGCAACTACTTCGAGGCCATGCCCGTCTACACGCTGTTCACCGGCAACACCGGCGACGGCATCACCATGGCCCAGGAGGTTGGGGCGTCGATGTGGCACATGTGGCACTTCCACGGCAGCTACGGGTTCAAGTACCCGGAGTTCCCGCTGGCCTTCCGCCACTGCTTCAGGGGCCCGCGCAAGGACGACTGGGTCATGCCCTGGATCGCCGTGGACAAGTACGGACGCCGCTTCATGAACGAGTACCCGCCGGCGGTGCAGGACACCGGTCACCGGGCGCTGGAGTTCTACGACGCCGACAAGCAGGAGTTCCCGCGTATCCCCGCCTACCTGGTGTTCGACGAGAAGGGCCGCCGGCTCGGCCCGGTGGGACAGCCCACGGTGCACGACGAGACCGTCTCCTACGACTGGAGCGAGGACAACCTGGCCGAGGTGGATCGGGGCTGGATCAAGAAGGCCGACGACCTCGAAAGCATCGCTCGAATGATCCCCGCGACGGACCCCGGGACCCTTACCGCCACCGTGGAGGAGTGGAACCAGGTGTGCACGAGCGGAGGCACGGACCGCTACCACCGCCTGCCCGGCACCCGTCTGACCATCGACACCCCGCCGTTCTACCTGATGGAGGTCTGGCCCATCGTCTCCAACACCCAGGGCGGGCCGGTGCACGACGCCGAGCAGCACGTCATGGACGTGCGCAACGCGCCCATCCACCGGCTCTTCTCGGCCGGGGAGTGCGGATCGTCCTTCGGCCACCTGTACCTCGAGGCGGGAAACATCACCGAATGCTTCGTCACCGGACGCATCGCCGGCCGCAACGCGGCGGGACTGGAATCCTGGTAGGAATACGTGGTCAAGGGACTTCACAAGGACTGACCGCACCGTCCAGGGATCGAAAGAGCCATGCTTGACTATTTCGGGTCGCTGTTCGCCGGCCTCGCAGCCGTGCTGCCTTTCTCGGAGGCCGGACAGGACCCCTTCATCTTCATGATGATCGGCATCGCCATCGGCTTTGCCGTGGGGATCCTGCCGGGGCTCGGAGGGGCCACCACCCTGGCCCTGATGCTGCCGTTCATCTACAAGATGGACCCGACCACCGCCTTCGCCTTCCTGCTGGGGAGCCACGCGGTCACCGCCACCACCGGCGACATCACCTCGGTGCTGTTCGGGGTGCCGGGCGAGGGCATCACCGCCGCCACTATCGTCGACGGCCACGCCATGGCCAAGAAGGGCGAGGCCGGGCGCGCCCTCGGCGCCGCCCTCATGAGCTCGCTGGTGGGGGCCATCTTCGGCGCCTTCGCGCTGGCCCTGGCCATCCCCATCGTCCAGCCGCTGGTGCTTTCCATCGGCGCCCCCGAGTTCATGATGCTGAGCCTCCTGGGCATCACCTTCCTGGCCTCCCTGAGCGGCGGCAACATCGCCAAGGGGCTCACCGCGGGCGGCTTCGGCCTGGTGCTGGCGATGGTGGGGCTCGACGCCATCACCAGCGTGTCCCGCTACACCCTGGAGCCCGTCCTCGGCAGCGAGAACGTCCTGTTCCTGTGGGACGGCCTCTCGCTGGTGGCCGTGACCGTGGGGCTCTTCGCCATCCCGGAGATCATCGAGCTGGGGACCCAGGGAAGCAGCATCGCGCGGGACACGCCGGGCGCGCTGGGCGGCGTGATGCAGGGGGTCCGGGACACCTTCCGGCAGTGGAAGCTGGTGCTCCGCTGCAGCGCCATCGGCACCTACATCGGACTGATACCGGGGCTGGGGGGCGGGCCGGCCCAGTGGGTGGCCTACGCCCACGCGGTCCAGAGCGGCTCCGAGGAACGGACCCCATTCGGTCAGGGAGCGGTGGAAGGAGTGCTGGGACCCGGCGCCGCCAACAACTCCAAGGAAGGCGGGTCGCTGGTCCCCACCATCGCTTTCGGCGTACCCGGCAGCGTGGGCATGGCGATCCTGCTGGGAGCGTTCATCATCCAGGGCATCGTCCCCGGACCGGACCTGCTGAATCCCCACAAGCACCTGAACCTGACCTTCTCCTTCGTCTGGATCATCGTGCTCTCCAACATCGTCACCGTGGCCGTCTGCTTCCTTTTCCTCAAGCAGCTTGCGCGGATCACCTTCGTCAAGGGCACCTACCTGATCCCGTTCCTGCTGCTGCTCATCTTCCTGGGCGGCTTCGCCGTCAAGAACAGCTTCGGCGACATGATCGTGGTGCTGCTGTTCGGCGCGTTGGGGTGGTTGATGATGCGCAACGACTGGCAACGCCCCCCCTTGCTGCTGGGGCTCGTGCTGGGAGGCATCGCCGACAACAACCTGTTCCTCACCACCAAGATCTACGGCATGAGCTGGGTAACCCGGCCCGGGGTCATCGTCATCGGGCTGCTGATCGCCGGAGCGCTGCTCTACCCGCTGTGGCAGGCGTACCGGGAGCGGCGGCGGGTGGAAGCGGAAAGGGAAAGACGGCCCGTGGAGGCTTCCGAGGTCGCGGGCCCGGAGGAAGGGGGAGAGGCATCCAAACCGGAGCGGACCCTCTTCGCCGGCTTTTTCGTCGCCATCTTCGTCTACGTGGTGTACGAGGCCCTCTACGGCTTCGGCGCCATCGAGAAGCAGGCCGCGCTGTTCCCCCTGGCGGTGGGCATTCCGAGCCTTGCGCTGGCCGTCGTGGCGTTGATCCAGGAGTTCCGGGCCCCTGCGCCCGCTGCCGCGGCGGACACCGCCGCCCTGGCGGCCGAGCGCGCGCTGATGTTCCGCCGCACCCTGGGCATCGTCGGCTGGACGGTGGGCTTCTTCCTGATGATCTGGTTCCTCGGCTTCATCACCGCTTCGGCGGTGGCGACCCTCGCCTACCTCAAGCTGGGTGCCGGCGAGAAGTGGGGCATCAGCGTGGCGCTGGCGGCGGTGGCATGGATCTTCTTCTTCGGCCTGTTCGACTACGGGCTGCACCTGCCCTTCCCGCCGGGAGAGCTTTTTGTCCGGCTCGGGCTCGCCTGACCATTCTCCCGCTTATCGAGATTGAAACATGAACGAATCCTGGGATCAGGAAGCCGACGTTGTCGTGGTGGGCTACGGCTACTCCGGCGGGGTGGCCGCCATCGTGGCGCACGATCTCGGCGCCCGCGTGGCGCTCCTGGAGAAGATGGAGCATCCGGGCGGCAACTCCATCCTGTCCGGCGGTTTCTTCCGGATCACCGACGACGTGGACAAGGCATTCGCCTACCTGAAGCGCATGTGCCTCAACACCGTGCCTGACCCGGTGATCTACACCTTCGCCAAGGAACTGCGCACGCTCTCCGGCTTCATGAAGGAGCTCGCCGACGAGACCGACATCCAGGTGCAGGAACGGCACGGAACCGGCGGCACCTACCGTTTCGACGGCGGCCCGCCGGGCGACGCCATCGGACTCCTAGCGGTCAAGAGCGAGGAGGCGCAGTGCTATCCCTGGCTCCAGGTCCACGGCACCGGCTGGATCGCGTTCAAGGTGGTGGACGACAACGTGAGCAAGCGCGACATCGAAGTGTCGATGTCCACACCGGTGCGGGAACTGGTCTCGGACGGGCAGGGCAGGGTGGCAGGCGTGGTGGCGGAAAGAGAGGGGAAGACCTTGCGGATCAGGGCGCGGAAGGGAGTGGTGCTGGCGGCCGGGGGGTTCGAACACAACGAACAGCTCAGGCTCCAGTACCTGCAGGCGCAGCCCTTCTATCCCATCTGCGCCCTGGGCAACACCGGCGACGGCCTGCTCATGGGGCAGAAAGCGGGCGCCGGACTGTGGCACATGTGGCACGTCCACGGCGGCTACGGCTTCAAGGCGCCGGAGTACCCCATCGCCTTCCGGCACCGCATCCAGGGACGCCACGGCGCCAACCACCGGCCCAAGCCGGGCGAGGAGTTCTCGCTCAAGAGCGGCGACGAGGGGCCCAAGATGATGCCCTGGATCGTGGTGGACAAGTTCGGCAAGCGCTACATGGACGAGTACCCGCCGGCGCCCCAAGACAGCCCGTGGCGCGACATGAGCCTCTACGACGTGCACATCAAGGACTTCCCGCGGATCCCGTCGCACATGATCTTCGACGAGAACGGGCGCATCACCGGACCCATGTTCACGCCCATCAGCGACCACCCGTCGCGCCGCTACGAGTGGAGCGAGGACAACTCGGTGGAGCTGGCCAAGGGCTGGATCAAGCAGGCGCCCACCATCGAGGAGCTGGCGCGCCTCATCGGCGTCCCGGAAGACAACCTGGCGGCCACGGTGGCGCGCTGGAACGAGATCTGCGACCGGGAAGAGGACACGGACTTCCGCCGCTTCGCCGGGAGCCTCTTCCCCATCTTCAAGCCGCCGTTCTACGCCGTCGAGGTCTGGCCCATCATCACCAACACCCAGGGCGCCCTGGCCCACGACAAAGACCAGCGGGTGCTGGACGCTCACGACAACCCCATCCCCGGCCTCTACTGCGCCGGCGAGATGGGCGGCGTGTTCGGCCACCTCTATCTCAATTCCGGCAACAACTCGGAGGCGGTCATCACCGGGATGATCGCCGGGCGGATGGTGGCTGGTGAGCTGTCTCACAAATAGTCTCGTGTGGATCCCGCCAGTGCCCCTTGCAGACGCCCTTCAGTGTCCAGCGCCGCCCCACGCACCCGTCATTCCGGGCCTGACCCGGAATCCAGTGGATGGGGGTGTGGCGGTCCGTGTTTCCCGCCCCACCTATCCTGGATTCCGGGTCGGGCCCGGAATGACGGGTGCGAACCGAAATAACGGGAGCGGCTTTCAAACCGGCCCGCAAGACGCATGAGCGTGCTGATCACCGGCGGCACCGGCTTCGTGGGTATCCACGTGGCCGCCCAATTGGCCGGGCTGGGGGAAGCCGTGGTGACCTTGTCCGTGGAGGGCAAGCTGAATCGGGACGCGCTGGAGTTTGTCGGAGCGGCGCGGGAACGAATCACTTGTGTCGAGGGCAGTATCCTCGACCTGGGACGCCTGCGCTGGATAGTGGACCGGTACGGCGTTGATCGGGTCATTCACGGGGCGGCCATCACTGCCATCGGCAAGTTGGAGAAGGAAGCGGCGCACCAAGCGGTGCTGGCCAATGTCGGCGGCACCGCCACGGTCCTGGAAGCCGCGCGCCTCGCCAAGCTCAAACGATTCGTTCACCTCAGCTCGGCGAGCGTCTACGGCGCCACCGATCCGGACGTCCCTCTGGAAGAGGATGCGCCCCTCGACCCCCGCGGCATCTACGGCATCACCAAGCGCGCCGGAGAGGACATCGTACGCCGCTACTTCGAGCTGTTTGGCATGGAAGGGGTCATCCTGCGCCTCTCGGCCCCCTACGGCCCGCTGGAACGCCCCAGCCCCATGCGCACCGTCATGTCGCCGGTGTTCGACTGGTGCCGGGCGGCACTGAAGGGCCACGAGGTGGAGCTGGCGGACGACCTCGTGCGCGATCTCACCTACGTGTCGGATACCGCCCGCTGCGTGGTTCTGGCGTTTCTCAAATCGGACTTGTCACATCAGGTCTACAACGCAAGCTGTGGAGAAAACCTCCGTTTCTCTGATATCCTTGCGGCCTTGGCGCGAGTCCGGCCGGGCTTTCGCTTCCGTCTCAAGGAGGGAGGAACCCTGTCGCCGTTCTTCCGGGACAGCCTCCGAGGCCCCTTGTCCATGAAGCGGGCGAAAGAAGACCTGGATTTCGTGCCGGAATACGATATCGAGAGCGGAATGGGCCGTTACCTGGAATGGCTGGAGCACCACGCGATCTGACGAGCCGACCCCATTTCACGCGGGAGCCGATACATGATCCCAAGGGCATTCGAATACTTCGATCCTCCGACATTGGAAGAGGCGGTCGGCCTCCTCGCCCAATACGGTGACGACGCCAAGCTCATGGCCGGCGGCCAGAGCCTGCTGCCGATGATGAAGCTCAGGATGGTCTCGCCGGCGCTGGTGGTGGACCTCTGGCGGGTTCCGGACCTGGACTTCATCCGCCAGGACGACGACGCCATCCGCATCGGCGCCATGACCACCCACTACGCGCTCCACAGCTCGCCGCTGATCCGGAACACCCTGCCGGCGCTGGCCGACGCCGCTCGTGTGGTAGGAGACCCGTTGGTGCGGAACTTGGGCACCATCGGCGGCAGCGCCGCCCACGCAGCCCACAACGCTGACTATCCGGCGGTGCTGGTGGCCCTGAACGCCGAGCTTCGGGCAGTGGGGCCGGACGGGGAGAGAAGCATCCGCGCCGCGGATTTCTTCACCGACACTTTCACGACCTGCCTGGAACCTACTGAAATTGTGACGGAAATATCGGTTCCAGCTCCGGGAGATGCGGATCGAAGTGCTTACCTGAAGCTGAGCCGCCGCGGCACCGACTTCGCTATCGTCGGCGTCGCGGTAGTGCTGACCCAAAGCGAGGGCCAACGCTGTGCGGACGCACGAGTAGTGCTCACCGGGGTGGGCGACGTTCCCGTACGTGTCACGGAGGCGGAGGAGATCCTCCAGGCAGGGCCGCTGGATGTGGAACGCATGGCTGAAGCAGGCGAGGCCGCCAGGCGGAACCTCGATCCTCCCTCGGACGTCCAGGCGGACGCGCAATACCGTGTCGACGTGTCCGGCGTTTATGTCCGGCGCGCGGTGGCCGCGGCATGGCAACGCAGCTAGCGCGCTGCTTGACAGATACCAAAGCGACACCAAGGAGTACCCAACATGGCAAGGACCGTCCAGGCCACCGTCAACGGCCGCAAGTACTACGAGGAGAACGTGGAGCCGCGCCTGCTGCTGGTGCACTTCCTGCGGGACCGGCTCGGTCTCACCGGGACCCACGTGGGCTGCGACTCCACCAACTGCGGGGCATGCACGGTGATGTTCAACGGCATGGCCGTGAAGTCCTGCACGCTGCTGGCGGTGAGAGCGGACGGCGCCGAGATCACCACCATCGAGGGGGTGGCTGACGAGGAGCGGCTCCATCCGCTGCAGGAGGGCTTCTGGGAGAAGCACGGTCTCCAGTGCGGCTACTGCACGCCGGGCATGATCATGTCGAGCCTACAGTTGCTGGAGCGGCATCCGGACCCCGACGAGGAGACGGTGCGGCAGGAGCTGGAAGGGAACCTGTGCCGCTGCACCGGTTACCAGAACATCGTGGAGGCGGTGTTGTGGGCCGCCGAGCGCCTGAAGAGCGCGGGCGCGTGAGGGTGACGCCATGCCAATGATCGGTCAGAGCATCAAGCGGCGCGAGGACCTGAAGTACGTAACCGGCTCGGGCACCTACGTAGACGACATCACCCTGCCGGGCATGCTCTATGCCACCTTCGTGCGGAGCCCCCATGCCCACGCCGTCCTCAAGGGCGTGGACACGAGCAAGGCCCTTGAGCATCCCAAGGGCATCGACGCCATCACCGGCGCGGAAGCCTACCCGCTGGCGGGTCCCATGCCCGTCTACAGCTACCGCCAGGCCGCCGCCATCAAGAAGCCCGACTACCGCTGCCTGGCCCACGACCGGGTGCGCTTCGTGGGCGAGCCGGTGGCGCTGGTGGCGGCGGCGGACCGCTACGCCGTCGATGATGTGGCCGAGTTGGTGGAAGTGGACTACGAGCCCCTGGAACCCCTGATGGATCCGGACGAGTCCATCAAGCCGGACGCCCCGAAGCTGCACGGCAACCTGGACAACAACGTCGGGCTGCGCATCGAGCGCCGGGGAGGGGACATGGAGGCGGCCTACCGGGAGGCCGACTTCGTTTTCAAGCGGCGCTATAGCATGCACCGCCACACCGGCACCCCCATCGAGACCCGCGGCTGCATCGCCCAGTACAACACCGGCACCCGGGAGCTGACCCTCCACTGCTCGACCCAGATCCCCCACATCCTGAAAACTCACCTTTCGGAGATCCTCGACTTCCCCGAGTTCAAGATCCGCGTCATCGCGCCGGACGTGGGCGGCGGGTTCGGCAACAAGCTGCAGGTGCCGCCGGAGGTGGTGGCCCTTTGCCTGCTGGCCATCAAGACGCGCCGCCCGGTGAAGTGGATCGAGACCCGCCGGGAGAGCCTGATGGCGTTCCTGCACGCCCGCTCGCAGACCCACGACGTGGAAATCCCCATGAAGCGGGACGGCACCATCCTGGGGATCAAGTCGCACGAGATCGTGGACGCCGGCGGCTATCTCGACGCCCGCATCAGCGGCCCGTCCCTGGGCGCCGGCATGTGGCTGCCCGGACCCTACATGGTCAAGGGCTACCACGTGGACATCGACGCGGTGATGACCAACAAGTGCCCGTACGGCGCCTACCGCGGGTTCGGCAGCCAGATGGGCGCGCTGGTCATCGAGCGTTCGGTGGACATCATCGCCCGCCAACTCGGGCGGGACCCGGTGGACCTCCGCCAGCAGAACGTCATCAAGGAAACACCCTACAAGACCGTCACCGGGCACGAGTTCGACAGCGGCGACTACATGGCCGGACTCGACAAGGCCCTGGAGATGGTGGACTACCCGGCGCTCCGGGAGGAACAGGCGCGGCTCCGCGACGAGGGGCGCTACATGGGCATCGGCGTGGCCATGGCGGTGGAAGGCGCGGGCTGGAACACCTATACCGCGGCCATGGCCCAGCACTACGTGCCCACCCTCGACTACGCCACCGTCACCATGCGCATGGACACCTCCGGCAACGTCAAGGTGCTCATCGGCGACGTCGCCTGCGGCACCAGCCACGCCACCACCGCCGCGCAGGTGGCGGCGGACGCCACCGGCCTTCCCATCGACACCATCGAGGTGGTGGAAGGGGACACCGCGGTGACGCCCTACGATTCGGGCACCCGGGCGGCCCGCTTCAGCGCGGTGGTGCTGCCGGCGGTGGCGGAGTCAGGCATGGCGCTCAAGAAGAAGGTCTGCCGCGTGGGCGCCCACCTGCTGGAGGGGGCCGAGGAGGACATGGAGATCGTCGAGGGCCAGGTGCAGGTGCGAGGGGTGCCGGACAAGAGCCTGCCGGTGAGCCGCGTAGCGCGGGTAGCCTACTCCGAGGTGGCGACCCTGCCACACGAGATCCCCGCCGGGCTCGAGGCCACCGAGTCCTTCAAGGCGCCGATGAGCGGGCTCTGCATCACCTGGCCCTATTCCATCCACATCCCGGTGGTGGAGGTGGACATCGAAACCGGCACCGTAGAGTTCCGGCGCTACGCCATCGTCCACGACTGCGGGGTGGAGGTCAATCCCATGGTGGTCGAGGGACAGGTGGTGGGCGGCACCGCCCAGGGCGTGGGCGGTACGCTGCTGGAGGAGCTGGTGTACGACGAGGACGGCCAGCTCCTCACCACGAGCTTCATGGACTACCTCATCCCCACCGCCACGGACATGCCGTCCTTCGACGTCATGCACCTGCAGACCGCGGCGCCGCAGATCCCGGGTGGCTACAAGGGCATGGGGGAGGGCGGCTGCGTCTACGCCTACGCCGCGGTGGTGAACGCCGTTGCCGACGCCATCGAGCCGCTGGGGGTGGAAATCACCTCGACCCCACTGTCGCCCAGCCGCATCCTGGAGCTGTTGCGCGAAGCCAAGGGTCGAAACGGAGGGAATGCCTGATGCGTATCCGGGAACTTGTAACCGCGTGCCGCGAGCGCGGCGACCTGTACACCGTCAGTGAAGCCATCGACCGGGAATCCATGCCGGGACGCATCCAGGACGAGGAGAAGAACGGCAACCGCGCCATCCTGTTCGAACGCCTCAACGGCTACGACGTGCCGGTGCTGGCCAACCTCTACGGCAGCATGGAGCGTTACGCCCTGGGACTGGGAACGGACGTCGCCAGGATGTGGGAGCACTTCGACCACGCGGTGGCGCATCCCGAGCCGGTGTTGAAGGCCGCTGACGCCCCCTGCTTCGAGGTGGTCCACGACGACCCGGACATCACCCGGATCCTGCCGCTGGCCCAGTACTCGGAGCGGGACGCCGGCCCCTACATCACCTCCGGGGTGGTGTTCATGAAGGACCCGGACTCGGGCCGCGTCAATATCTCCTTCATCCGCCACATGGTGAAAGGGCCCAAGAAGCTGGGCTTCAACCCCAAGTCGGTGCACAACCGGCTCTACTACAACCGCATCGCCCGCAAGGGCCGCCGCATGGAGGTGGCCATCACCCTGGGGCCGCCATCGGAGATGCTGGCCGCCGCCGCGGGCTACATACCCGAGGGCGTGGACGAGGTCCAGGTGGCCACGGCGCTGGCGGCGCCCGAGCACCGGGGCGAGCTGGCCATGACCCAGTGCGGCGCCGTGGACATCCAGGTGCCGGCAGGATGCGAGTTCGTCATCGAGGGGGTGGTGTCCACCGACCTCGATACCGAGGGCCCCTTCGGCGACTGGACCGGCTGCTACGCACGCCCGCAGCAGAAACCCACCCTGGACATCCTGCGGGTGTCGCACCGCAAGGACCCGGTGTACCAGACCATCCTGCCGGTGGACTCCAAGGAGCAGATCCTGCTCACCATCGTGCGGTTCCTGCCCGAGCTGGAGGAGATCCAGCGTAAGTATCCCGAGATCAAGCGCTACACCGTGCCCGACTATGCCCTGGGCCGGCTGGTGGTGGCCGCGGTGGGGCCCACGGAGCGGGCGCCCGCGATCATGGACGACTACCTCAAGATCCAGTGCATCAACCGCGCCATCCTGGTGAACGAGGACGTGAACATCGACGACCCCGCCGACGTGCTGTGGGCGGTGAGCAACCGGATCCTCGAACCCGAAAAGGTGGTGGACCGGGGCTGCGACGACGAGTGGTGGAACAACCTGAAGCTCGGAATCGACACCATGGTGGACATCGACGACATCCGGCACGTGCGGCCCAGGATCATCCACCGCTGATGGCGGGGTATCGCAACACCGCGGGACGCCCGGACCAACCCGAGTACTGGAGCCGACCATGCCCAAGCTCATCGACCTGAGCCTGCCGCTGACCGCCAACGTCACCGTGGTGCCGGGTCATCCGACGCTCTCGTTCCACCCCATCCACAGGCACGAGACCCACGGGCGCTCCAACACCGAGATGCGCGCCAGCATCCACACCGGCACCCACTGCGATCCGCCGTATCACTTCGTCCCGGGCGGCAAGACCATCGACCAGATGCCGCTGGAGCGCTTCATGGGGCCCGCGGTCAAGATCGACCTGCGCCGCAAGGTAAAGCCCAGGACCGGCATCACCATCGACGACGTGCGCACGTCGCCGGGCTTTCGCGAACGGGACCTCAAGGGAAAGATCGTGGTGTTCCACACCGGCTGGAACCGGAAGATGTTCGGCGAGCCCAACTACTACTTCGACAACCCCTTCATCACCACCGAGCTGGCGCGCTGGCTGGTTTCGAAACGCATCAAGGTGCTGGCCCTGGACTCGCCCCAGGACCAGGTGCAGGGGACGGGCGAGCCCCGTCCCGGCGACTTTCCCGTGCACCGCACCTTCCTGGGCAAGGGCATCCCGTTCATCGAGCACCTGGCGAACCTGCACAAGGTCCCCAAACGCACCTTCACGATGATCGCGTTCCCCATCAAGATCGAGGGCGGAGACGGGGCGCCGTGCCGCGCCGTCGCGATGGTCTAGACGGCGGATACAGCAGCGCCCCTTCCCGGTTCCGAAAAGGGGCGCTACAAGCGTCAGCCTCGATCAGGACAACACACCCTCACTTGGGGAGCATCCACTTGAGGCGTTCCTTGGTCTCCGCGGACATGGACAGGATGGTCTCCGTGTGTTTCTCGGCCTCCTCGCCGGACACGTGCACGACGTTCAGCTTGGACTTCTTGGCGTCCGCCAGGAAGGCCGGATCCTTCAAGGTCGCGGCGTAGGCGTTGCGCCAGGCCGCCAGCACCTCCTTGGGGGTGCCCGGCGGCAGCGTCACGGGCCGCTGGAAGTTGTACTGCACCGCCCAGGCATTGAGCATCTCCACGTTGTCCTTGCCCTTGACCAGGTCCGTTACCCGGGGCAGGCCCTGCACTTCCTTGTCCGGCGGATTGCCGTGGACCAGGATCGGGATCAGCTTGTCGTCGCCCTTGGCGTCGAGCATGGAGCGCGCCGTCACGCGCATGGACTCGAACGCCATGCAGACCCCGCCCAGCTCTCTCGCCTGCAAGCCCAGCCTCACGATCGCCGTACCCTTGTAACCGGTAATGACGTCGAAGATGTTCTTTCCGGTGGCGATGTTGAGGATCGTGGGCAGGGTGGTGCCGGTTCCGCCGGCCGACCCCACCTTGAGAGGCTTCCCGGACTTCACCAGGTCGTCCCAGCTCTTGACGCCGGTGAAGCCCATCACCGCGCAGCTCGGCCAGCCGGTCACCGGAGCGCCGACCCAGCCGTAGTTCCGGCCCTTGAAGTTGACGCGCCGGGAACCCAGCGCCTCGTGCAACAGGAAGACGTTGTTCCACACCCCGGCGGTCAGGCCGTTGGGCTTGACCTTGTTGTAGAGGTAGTTGGCGACGATGAGGCCGCCCGCGCCGGTGAGGTTCTGCACCACCGGGGTCGGGTTTCCGGGTAGATGTTTGCTGATGTGCCGCGCGGTGGCGCGGGTGTACGTGTCGTAGCCGCCGCCGGGAGAGGCCCCGACGATGAACCGGATGGTCTTGCCCTTGAAGTATTTCTCGACGCCGAAAGCGTTGGCCGAAACGCCCAGGACGAGCGCCAGCGCAATGCTCAGGCCGATGATTCCGACAACTGCTCGCTTCATCGGTGAACTCCCTTCCGTTCCGTCAATCCCTTACTTGGGCAGCATCCACTTGAGCCGCGACTTGGTCTCCTCGGACAGGTTCAGCATGATCTCCACGTACTCGTCGATTCGTTCGCCCGACACGTACTCGACGTTCAGCCGCGACTTCTTGGCGTCCGCCAGGAAGGCCGGGTCGCTGAGGGTCGCGGCATAGGCCTTGCGCCATGCGGCGACGCGCTCCTTGGGGGTTCCCGGAGCGAGGGTCAGCGGCCGCTGGAAGTTGTATTGCAACGCCCAGGCGTTGAGCATGGCCACGTTGTCCTTGCCCTTGACGAGATCGACTACACGCGGGATGCCCTGGACTTCGGGGTCCGGCGGATTGCCGTGGACCAGGATCGGAATGAGCTCGTCGTCGCCCTTGGCGTCGAGCATCGAGCGGGCGGTCACCCGCATGGACTCGAACGACATGCACACCCCGCCCAGCTCTCTCGCCTGCATGGCCAGCCGCACCGGCGCGGTGCCCCGGTATCCGGGAATGATCTCGAACACCTCCTTGCCGGTGGCCATGTTCAGGATGGTCGGCAAGGTGGTGCCGGTCCCGCCGGCCGATCCCACCTTGAGGGGTTTGCCGGACTTCACCAGGTCGTCCCAGCTCTTGAGGCCGGTGAATCCCATGACCGCGCAGCTCGGCCAGCCGGTCACCGGAGCGCCCACCCAGCCGAACTTCCGGGCGTCGAACTTGACCCGCCTGCTGCCCAGGGCTTGATGGACCACGAACTGGTTGTTCCACACACCGACGGTCAGGCCGTTGGGCTTGGTCTTGTTGTAGATGTAGTTGCCGGCGATGAGCCCGCCCGCGCCCGTGAGGTTCTGCACGACGGGGGTGGGCTTGCCGGGGAAGTGCTTGGTAATGTGGCGGGCGGTGGTCCGCGTATAGGTGTCGTAACCGCCGCCGGGCGCATGGCCGACGATGAACCGGATGGTCTTGCCCTTGTAGAAGTCCGCCACGCTCCATGCCGGTCCCGACATGAGCGCCAAGGCGATGCTCGCCGTCACTACGGCAGTGAGTGTCCGTACCATTGTAAGCTCCCTTCTTGAATGGTGAACTCCACCGTTGCTTGAAGCCACACACAATGCAAGACGGCATGAGGATTGTCAAGAACGGGAGACGATTCCGGCCTGTTGCCGGTTCCGGCCTCGTGTTATAGGTGCTGATGGCCTCATAGGGCACCGAAGGAAAGGTACCAACCATGCTGAGCCAGCAAGAGATCGCACGCACGGTGACCGCGTTGTGGAAGAGCAACCAGTCCGACCTGCCCGAAGACTTCAAGTCGTTTTTGCAGGAGCAGCACGACAAGGAGACCAGCGAGCTGGGGAAGGCCCACCTCAAGGCGAACCTGGACGCGGTGGCCACCGCCTCGGCCCGAAGCATGCCATTCTGCGCGGACACCGGACTGCTGACCTACTACATCGGCCTGGGCACAGGCGTCATCAACGAAATCGAGGGAGGCTACCAGGCGCTGGAGCGGACGCTGCGCGAAGTGAGCGCCGAGGTCACATCCGACATCCCGCTGCGCCCCAATGCGGTCCACCCGCTGACGCGCCACAACCCCAACACCAACCAGGGTCCGGGCTGCCCGGACATCAAGGTGCGGGTGGTGCCGGATGCGTCGTACCTGGAGATCACCAACGTAGCGGTCGGCGGCGGCCCCGAGCTGGTGGGCAGCAAGTTCACCGTGCTGCCGCCCACCGCCGGCGAGAAGGGGGTGCGGAAGTTCGTGGTGGAATCCACCATCAACCTGGTACGCCTCGGCGCCACCTGCTCGCCCAACCTCGTAGGCGTAGGTCTGGGCGGCACCTTCGAGACCTGCACGCGCATGGCCAAGGAGGCTGCCATCCTGCGGCCGGTGGGTGACCGAAACCCGGACCCCGAGCTGGCCCGGCTGGAGGACCAGCTCATGGACGACATCCTGAGGCTGAAGCTCGGCCCCATGGGCATGGGCGGCTCCACCTCGGCCTTCGACGTCCACCTGGAAATGGCCTACTGCCACATGGCGACGCTGCCCGTGGCGGTCTACCTCCAGTGCGCGGCCATGCGCCGCACCACCGTGCGCATGTACGCAGACGGCCGGGTCGAGAGCCTGCCGCTGTCGAGCTGGATGGAACGGGAGATGCCATGAAGACGGTTCACCTGACCAGCCCGGTGAGCGACCAGGCCCTGCGGGACCTCGACGCCGGCGATTCGGTCACCATCACCGGACGCCTCTTCACCTGCAGGTCGCTGACCTACGATCGCCTGATCGATCCCGAGGGAGGGGAGGGCGTCCGCAAGCGCCTGAAGGAACTCGGCGCCGAAACCGTGTTCCACAGCGGACCGCTGGTCAAGGAGGGACCGGACCACGCCGAGATGATCGCCATGGTGCCCATGCCGAGCTGGCTCGCGGGACGCGAAAAGATCGAGACGGCCGTGGGCCTGTTGGGACTCAAGCTGATCATCGGCAAGGGCATGCTCGAAGGACTGGAAGAGTTCTGCAAGAAGTCCGGCTGCGTGCACTTGGTATGCGCAGGCAACTACAACGAGTACGCCGCGCGGGTGACACGGGTCATCGATTGCGCATGGCCCGAGCTGGGCCGCCCCGAGGCCATGTGGATCGTGGAGGTGGATGAACTCGGCCCGCTCATCGTCGACGCCGACACCAAGGGCAGGAGCCTGTATCAGGACATTGACAAGGGCTTCAAGTCGGACGCGGCGGCACTTCTGGAAGAGTTGGACATCAAACTGTAGGGGCGACCGGCGGTCGCCCTAGCCATCTTGCAGCGCGGTTCCGATGTGAGGGCGACCGCGGGTCGCCCCTACGGGGCCTCTGAACGGTCAGAACCCCGGAGCGAAACGCTCAGAACCCCGGAGCGACCTTCTTTCGCTCCGCCCCCTCCCACGTATCGATGACTTCCTCGTGTGACGCCACCACGCCGAACTGGCGGCGGGTGTTCTCCAGCGTGCCCTCGTGGAGCACCGGGTCGGGACCGGCCATGCAGTCGTGCACCATGGTGACGTAGTAGTCCAGCATGAAGGCGTCCCGCATGGTGCTTTCCACGCACACGTTGGTGGCCACGCCGGTCAGGAGGACGCTTTCGATGCCCTTGGCCTTGAGGATGGTGTCGAGGTCGGTGTTGATGAAGGCGCTGTAGCGGTGCTTGATCACCACCCGCTCGTCCGCGCGGGGCTCGATGCCATCGAAGAAATCGACGCCCCAGGAGCCCTCGCGGCAGGTCTCCTTGTCGGCCCCCTCGGGCTTGCGGTAGATCCAGGGCTCGGTGTCGGTCCACTCGCTGTGGACGGTCTGGATGTAGATGATCGGCAGGCTCACCTCGCGCGCCTCGTCGATGAGCTTGTAGAGGTTCGGCATCATGTCCAGACCTGCCTGGATGTCCATGCCGCGCCTGGCGCACGCCCCCTCGGGGCTGCAAAAGTCGTTCTGCACGTCCACCACGATCAGCCCCGCCAGGGAGGGGTCGCAACGCTCCTTGAGACTCCGTAATACGCTCATGCCTGCCTCCTTCGAATCGTTCTCTCTGCGATGCGGGAGCGGGCGGGTTTGAAACCCGCCCCTACACGTGGTCAGTCGGCCATCATCTCTTTCTGCATCGGGGTGAGGGCATTGGAGCATCCCACCATGCTGTTGCGGGTCACCAGCCCGGCCAGTTGCTCCTCGCTCCAGCCCTCGGTGCCTTCGGGACGCCGGGGCAGCACCAGGTAGCGGGTCTCGGCGGTGCTGTCGACGACCCGCACCTCCGTGGCCTCGGGCAGCTCCAGCCCCATTTCCTTCAGCACCCGGCGGGGGTCCACCACCACCCGGGTGCGGTAGTTGGTGCTCTTGTACCAGTCGGGCGGTTGTCCCAGGAGCTGCCGCGGATAGCATGAGCACAGCGTGCACACCACCACGTGGTGCACGTCGTCGGTGTTTTCCACCGCGATGAGCTGGTTGGCGGTGGACATGTCGACGCCCAGCTCCTCCGCTGCCGCGATGCCGTCCTCGAACAGGCGCTTCTTGTAGTCGGGATCCGTCCAGGCCCGGGCCACCACCCGCGAACCCTGATGCGGCGACACGCCTTCGTTCTCGTCGATCTTGCGCCGCACCTCGTCCGTGCTGATGATGCCCTTTTCGCGCAGGAGGTTGCCCATGGCCAGCATCTGCTTCTCGAACAGCGTGTACTCGTGCTCCGTGGTGTCGATGGGATTGTTGGCGTGGAGTTGCTCGAACACGTCGTCGTGGCTGTGGTCGTGACCGTGCTTGACCCGGCGCGTTTCATCAGCGTCCAGGACACCCTTTTCCTTCAGCAGGTCCGCGGTGGCGCGGGCCCGTCGCTCGAAGTAGCTCGGCTCCTCGCCGGGGATGGCGGCCGGCTCCACGTTCTCTTCCTGCTTTTCCTTGGCCATGACGTTCTCCCGTAGAGTTCTACCTGAAACCTTTACCGTGGCTCAAGCCACTGTTCGAAGATGTCCGCGTAGATCTTGTTGACGCCCTCGGGCGCGGGCCGGTCGTCCCACACGTGGGCGAGATCGAACTCGATGGAATAAAGGTTGGCCTTGGGCAGGCCGTCCTTGCCGAAGGAGAGAAGCTCCGGGTCTTTGAAGCTGCCTCGGATATCCGCCACCACACCGTCCTTGCCCCTTAGATACTGGGGCGAGCGGACGTGGTGACCCAGCGTCAACGTCTCCAGCACCCGCACGCGATCACCCTGTTTGTAACGGAAACTCATGCGCGCCAGTCTCAACTTTCGCGGGTCGATTGTCAACTTGCCGCGCGGGAGTCAGGCTTTGGCCGTTCCGCCGGCGAACCAGTTGAGCCAGACACCGCTCAGGAGCCAGGAATACCCCCAGGTTCCGATTGTGATGAGCACAAAGGCGATGGCGATGTCGGAGGCGCTGCCGTTGAGCGAGAAGGCCGGCACGTAGCCGAAGATGAAGGGTGCGAGATAGAGGAACTTGGCGAACTTGAAGGCGCTGAACGCGGTCTTCCACATGTCGGCCTGGGCGATGGTGGCGCCGGTGAAGGCGGCGATGCATACCGGCGGGGTGATGTTAGAGTCCTGGGACAGCCAGTAGACGATCATGTGCGCGGCGATGGGATTGACGCCGAGCTCCGTCAGAGGCGGCACGGCCACGACGGCGGTGATCAGGTAGGCGGCGGTCACCGGCACGCCCATGCCGAGGATCAGGGACGCCAGGGCGATGAGCAGGATGGTCAGCCAGAGCCTGCCGTCGGCCAGCTCGATCACGATGTCGGCGAAGGTGAGCACCAGGCCGCTGTAGGTCAGCACGCCGATGATGATGCCGATGACCCCCAGGGTGGCGCCGATCTTGAGGCTGTTTTCGGCCCCGGCGCACGCCGCCTCGAGGAAGCGTTGCGGACCGATCCTCGTGTCCTCGCGCAGCCAGCTCACGACGATGCAGGTCACCATCCCCAGTATCGCGGAGTAGGCGGGCGAGTACCCCGCGAGCATCAGCACGGTGATGACCGCGAGCGGCAGAATGTAGTACCAGCCTCGCCTGAAGATCTCTCCGGCGCCCGTCTCCGACTTCTCGCCCCGTATCCCGTGCTGTCTGGCCTCGTAGTGGACCATGACGTAGACGCTGAAGAAGTACATGAGGGCCGGAAAGACGGCCACCAGCATGATGGTGGAGTAGGGCACCCCGGTGAGCTCCGACATGATGAAGCCTCCGGCGCCCATGATCGGAGGCATGAACATGCCGCCGATGGAAGCAGCGGGCTCCACGGCGCCGGCGACGTGCGGCTTGAAGCCGGCCTTCTTCATCATGGGAATGGTGAAGTTGCCGGTGGATACGGTATTGGCGATGGCGCTGCCGGAGATGGAGCCGAAGAGCCCGCTGGCGATCACCGCCACCTTGGCCGGGCCGCCGACCCGGTGCCCCACCGCCGCCAGCGGGAAGTCGACGAAGAAGCGCTGCGCGCCGCTCGTCTCGAGGAAGGCCCCGAAGATGACGAACAGGATCACGTAGGTGGCCAGCACGTTGGCCATGATCCCGAAGACCCCGTCGCTCTTGTAGAAGATGCTGGTGCAGAGGGCCGGAAAGGTGTCGCCGGCGTGGGCGATGAGGTCGGGCATGATGTCGCCGTAGATCCCGTAGAGCAGCATGATGCCGCCAAGGACGACGAAGACGTTCCCCACCACCCGGCGCGCCAGCTCGACGCCGATCAGCACCCCCGCCACGGCCACCCACTGGTCCAGGACGGTTTCGGCGCCGACCCGGTAGTTGATGGCCTCGAAGTTCCACATCCAGTAGCCGATGCACAGCACCGACCCGGCCATCAGCAGATAATCGACGATCCTTCCCGGCACGCTGCGCGAGCGGTAGACGAGGAACACGAGCACATAGGTGATGACGACGTAGATGCCGCGATGGTACTGGGTGGCCGCCGGAACGAGCACCGCGGAGTACGAGTAGAAGAGCACCAGCACGAGCGAGAGGACATCGAACAGCCATCGCTCCACGGTATTCAGTTTCTCGAACATGCGACTCGCGTTCGTTCATCGCAGGCGGCGGAGCCATTCACTCCGCCGCCGCGGCCTGTGCGTGCCGTCCCCGAAGTGTAGTTCAGACGGAATAGGACGGTACGCCGCCCGTTCACATCAGGCCCTTCTCCTTCCAGAAGCGCCCGGCTCCCGGATGTAGCGGGGTCACGATGCCCTTGGTCCCGGTCTTGATGCTCATTTCCTTGAAGGTCTTCTTCTGGTTCCGCATGTAGGAGAGGCCTTCGTCGGTGTAGACCTTGGAGAGCAGGTCGTGGACGATGTCCGCGGGCACCTTGGAATTGGCGACCCAGAGCGTGGAGTCCTGGAACGACGGCGCAGCCTTGTCGACGCCGCGGTAGGTGCCGGCGGGCACCGCCAGCTTCGCGAAGTAGGGGTACTTCGTGAAGAAGCCGCTTTCCTCGGCGTCCTTGGCGAGATCCACCAGCTCGATGTCGTTGGTTTGCGCGGCCATGATCACCGCTCCGCTGGGAAACGCGGTGAACAGCCAGAAGGCGTCGAGTTGGTTGTTCCCGAAGGCGGCGGCGGCGTCGTTGTAGCCCATGGCGTTGCGCTTGATCTTGTCCCAGATGCCCATGTGGGTGAAGAACAGCTCGCAGTTGGCGAATGCGCCGGAGCCCGCGTTGCCCACGCCGACCCGCTTGCCCACCAGGTCCTTGACGCCGCGGATGCCCGACCCCTTGCGCACCACCAGTTGCGCCGGCGCTCCGTACAGGTACGAGACCGCCAGCACATCCTGGTACCGGCGCTTGTCATTCTTCAGGCGGCCGTTGTGTCCGAGATACACGTGGCCGGAATAGACCACGCCGAACTGCATCCGGCCCGCGTTGACCTTGCGCAGGTTCTCCACCGAACCGGCCGAGGACTGCGCCCTGACCCTGTAGTCCTTGGACTTCTTGACCGGACCGTAGGTCTGGATGGAGTTGGCCACGACCTGGAAGGTGCCGCCGGCGGGTCCGCCGCCGAAAACGACGCGTTTGCCGGCCAGGACATTCCCCGGCAAGAGGAAAGCGCAGACGGATAACGCGGCCCCCGCGGACAGGATTGCTCTTCGGCTCGATCGCATGGTTCTCCTCCTTTCCGTTTCCCCGAATGCCGACACTCTCACAACCAGCAAAATTGACGCGCCGCGGATTGTCAATGGCCTCATCGACTCGCCCGGGCAGGGACACCGACCGTATCACCAGAAAAATGTCGCCCGCCGTTGCCTCGGGCGGCCGGACGCGTCAAGATCAATTCGAAGGAGGCATCATGATCGACCTGTATACCTGGAGAACACCCAACGGCCGCAAGGTTTCCGTCATGCTCGAAGAGCTCGACATGCCCTACGAGGTTCATCCCATCAACATCGGCAAGGATGAGCAGTTCGCCGCGGATTTCCTGGCCATCAGCCCCAACAACAAGATTCCGGCCATCGTGGACCAGGACGGCCCCGGCGGCGGACCGTACAGCTTGTTCGAGTCCGGCGCCATCCTGTTGTACCTCTCGGAGAAGGCCGGCGGCCGGTTCCTGCCCGAGGAGCCTCGGGCTCGTCACGACGTCATGCAGTGGCTCATGTTCCAGATGGGCGGAGTAGGGCCGATGTTCGGCCAGGCGCACCACTTCCTCGGCGCCAAAGAGCAACTCCCCTACGCCATCGACCGGTACACGAACGAAGCCCGCCGTCTCTACGGAGTGATGGAAAAGCGCCTGTCCGACCACGAGTACCTGGCCGGCGAATACTCGGTTGCGGACATCGCCACCTACCCGTGGGTGGGCCGGCACGAGAGACACCAGGTGGATCTGGCCGACTTCCCGCAGGTCAAACTCTGGTTCGACACCATCGGCGCCCGCCCCGCGGTGCAGCGCGGCATGCAGGTGCCCCCGGATGCCTAGTCGCAAAGGCCCGAGCAGGCCTCGGAAACCGTTTGACAGGCCGCGCACGGCCGTGTCAGAAACCCAGCACACGGTTTCGGGATGGATGGATACGCGTTCCGACGGGAAGCCGTGCTAAACTCGCCGATACGCCCCCGTAGCTCAGCAGGATAGAGCACAGGATTCCTAATCCTGGTGTCGTGAGTTCGAGTCTCGCCGGGGGCACTCCAACCCGCTTGAGCGTGCAAGCATGCACCAGAGAAGCAGCGCGATGACCAGAGGACTGATTCTCATCTCGGTGGCATTCATTCTGCTGTTGGGCGTCCACGCCGGGAACGCACAGGGCGATCCAGGGTATGACGGGCAACTCTTCACCCGTTGCGCCCCGCTGAGGGTCGCCGTCGGCTTCAACCTGACCAACACGGACCTGCCGTTGGCCGAGGAGGCCTTGTCGAAGGCCGCCGAATCCCGCCTCCGGGCAGCTCGCCTGTTGAAACCCGACGCCGTTCAATTCCTTTCCGTCGATCTGAACGTGGTCGGCCCCGCCTTCAGCCTCCGTATCGGCTTGAATTCATGGATCGACGACATGGGATTCGGGCGTGGCGGCACGGCGCTGATGTGGGGAACCGGCGCGACCGGAACGCACGGCGGCAACGCTCAGTACCTACTCGATCTGGTGTCCCGACACGTGGATGAATTCGTTGTGAAATACTTGCGCGTCAACCAGGAGCCTTGCACACCGGCATAGCCGGCAGGTTTCTCCGAATGTCACGCTGGGCCCCGTACCTTGACCCGTCAATACGGAGAGGATACGACATACGGAACCACCACCATCGTGGACCGTGACATGTCCAAGGAGAATATCCAGCTCACCCAAAGGGATGAGCGACAACGGGCTGAAGGGAGAGGGCAATGCTCAGTAGGGCGATTGGACTCGTCTTGATCCTGCCTCTTGCCTCCGGTTGCGTGCCCGTGGCAGTCGGTACGGCGGCTGCATTGTGGTACGGCCTGGAAGGCAGGGCGAGCTGCGGGGTTATCAAGGAAAAGCCGGACTTCGAGGAAAAGATGAAGAATCCGGAGTACAGGGAATACTACGAGAACATGTGCGGCAAGCAAGATGAACCTAAGCAATAGGAAAGTTCAGGGCACGGCCACGGCGTCCAGATACGCCTTTCGACAATCCGCCAACAACGCATCGGCATCTTCCGCGAGCATGTAGCGGGCCTCGACCAGGGCGCCGATCTGTTCGCGCACGCGTTCGAGATAGTCATCCACGCTCGCGTATCTTTCCTCCAGCGACAAGCGCGGGTCGCCGCTGGCCTCTCGTTCCGCCCGGCTTCGGGGAAGGGGAATGGAAGAGCCCAGCAGGCCGGCCAACTCGCCATCCGCGAGCTCATCGGACTGCAGGTTCCATCCGGTGTAGGTGGCCACGGGAACCGTGATCCAGGGGAGACGGATCCCGGCGACGTCGTTGCCGTCGGCATCCACAGCCGGAACCATGACCGTATACCCCGCGCCGTCGGGCGGGGCCTTGGGACGGGCGTCGATCAACCCCCGAGCCACCCCCTCGCCGTAGTCCAGGAAGAGTTGACGGTTGTGGAGTCCGGTACAGGAGACTCCGGGGATGGCCGGAAACCCTTTGCCGAGGCTCTCCGGCCTCACCTGGGTGCCGTCGGCCGCCCGCGGCACGCTGCTCGGGGGCGGAGCGGTGCCGTCCGTTGCCCAGCGGTCCATGGCGACGATGAGGGCGCGGAAAGCCGGACCGATGCTCAGGGGGTTGCTCCGGTGCCGGGTCTTGGCCCGTTCGGCCCGTGTGCCGTAAGGCGCGTTGTGCTGGGCGCTGGAAATCAGGTACACGCGCACGCCGTCGGGCAGCGAAACGTCGTTCCCCCGGCCGTCGGTATGTGCCAGGGACCCCCGCTTCTGCCAATACTCGGTGGAGGTCTGGGTATGGATCACGAGGGGGTCGGTGGCCGGGCGCTTGAGGATGCCGTCCTCCCGGCGCGTTTGAGGATCCTCCATGATGTTGTAGGCGAAGGGGAACAACTCGGGTTCGAGCTGGTTGGTGTGCTGCTGGCATGAGGTGACCGGACGGGCGAACTCGTAGTTGAGGAACATGCGGCCGCCGCCCGAGGCGTGGGGCGCGATGGCGTCGAACACCGGCCGTCCGCGCTCGTCTTCGTTGAACCCCTGGTAGACAAGGTCCCGCAGGAAGCGGCCGCTCTGGGAGCGGCCCCAGGCGTAGGCCTTCGCGACGCCGGACCCGTCCGCCAGGGGATTGGCGTCGCCGGCCCCGTCCACCTCCTCGTAGCGCAGGAACGAGACCAGGTCGCGCACCGCGGCGAAACCCAGTCCCAGCACCAGTGGATCCCGGGCCGTGTACACCAGCTCGTAGATGGCCCCCGGGACGAACCCGCCGGGCAGGTGGAGGTGGGAAGCGCTCGGCATGACATTCGCCGGTCCGTCGCCGCCCCCGGCGTCCTCGACGGCAAACGCCCACTCGGACGGCGGGATGATCTCCCGTGCGCCGTAAGAATGCATTCTGACGGTCAGTTCGGCATCGGCGGTGTCCTGAGTGGCGGCGGCGTAACCGCGGACACGCGGATCGCCGCTCAAGGGCCGGCTGTGCACCCCCGGCCGGTTGACGCAGATCTCGGTGCGCACGCGCCGCCGGATCGGCGATCCGTCATCCTTGGCGACGGGGACGTCCAACACCATGCCGTCCTTCCAGGGCACCAGGTCCCCCTGCCAACCGGACGTGACCCAGGTGTAGCCTTGCCGCATCAGGAAGCCGTTGCCGGCGTGTTCCAGGGTCACGGGGTCATTGCACTCCGGCGCGTCGTTGAGGAACATCAACGCGCGTTTGCTGCCCCGGTTGGGCGCCTCGTAAAGCACCCGCCGATTCCCCTTGTCGAGGTCCTTCGGCCGCACGAGGTGGACGTCGCAACGATACTCCACGGCGCCACGCTCGTTCCGGGGAGCCTTGGCGAGATTGACGATGCAGGCGTTCCGGGGGTCCTCCGGAGCCGTCTCGCCATGCGCCCTGCCGGCTACGATCTCGTATGCCCCCACGGCGCCGAACTCGTGCCCGCCGGCGAACGGCTGTCTGCGATCGATCACGAAACGGGTCAACATGAACGCAACCTCCGTTCGGCTGAGGATGAACCTTATCAACTCCTATTGGCGTGAACCGTAACAGTCAAGTACACTCCGTCCCGAAGGGAGCGCGACATGATCAAACCCACCGCGTTGAAACGCGGCCACTACGAATGCAAGTCCCTGGACGACACCCTGCCGGTGCTCACCGACCTGCTGGCATTCGAGGTGGTACGACAAGGGGACCGGCAGGCCACGGTGAAGCATCCCAACACCGACTGGGAACTGGTGGTTCACGAAGGAGCGCCGGAGGCCGTGGACAAGCCGCATCTGCACCACTACGGCGTGCGAGTGGAGTCCCTTGAAGAAGTGAACGCCGCCTACGAGTATTTGCAGTCGCGGAAGGAACGCTACAAGCTCAAGCGCGTCAGCCGTCCCCACGAGAATCACTTCGCCCACTCCGTCTACTTTCGCGAACCCGGCGGCAACGACTGGGAGATCGAATACTACTCTCCGGAGGCGATCCAGCGGGGCCAGCGGAACGCCATCAACCCGTGGTCCGAGAAGATGGCGGAAGAGCGGTTTCCCGGGAGAGGTTACTTGCCCCAGGCGTTGAGCCACGGCACCCGCGAATGCGACGACAAGGCCGTGAGCACGCGCTTCTACAGTGAGGTGCTGGGGCTGGAGATCCTCGGAGGCGGACGGTCGTCGGTGTACATCAAACACTTCGATACGCCGTGGTACGTGGTGGTGCTTCCAGGGCGGACGCGACACTACGTGTCTTCCCTGAACCGGTTTACGCTGCAGGTTGAGACCGAGCAAGACGTCCTCGACGCGCACCGTGCGTTCCGCACCTCGGGAAAAGACGCGGGCATCGGCGAGGTGCGGGATCTGCAGGACGACAACGGCGAGGTCTCCTTTGTGTTCAGCGACCTCGACCAGAACTGGTGGGACATCTGCGCCGTCAGGTAGAGCGCCTGCTTCGGACGACAAAGGGGAGAAGCCTGTATGTGGTTCATCGGACTCAGGAGCGCGGTCAAGCCCAGGGAGGAGTGGACGGTCACGCTGGACGATCATCTATCCTGGATGAAGCGCCAGCACGAGGCGGGGAAGATCGTCATGTCGGGGCCGACGCCGGACCGCAAGCTCGGCATCTACCTCATACGCGCGGACTCACGGGAGGAGGCGGAGGGCATCGCCGGCAGCGACCCTTATACGGCGGGCGGTTTTTGCACGTTCGAGCTGATCGAGTGGGAGCTGCACCAAGTGATGGGCGCGGGGCCGTTCTCCATGGCGGAGATCAAGGCGCACGTGCGATAACGAACACCCACCCACCTGGATTCCCGCTTCCGCGGGAATGACGGCTTCGGGCTACCTGATTCGTAGGGCTACAGTGCCGCGGCGGAGAAGGTGCGGCGCCAGGCGAAGGCGCGCTGCTCGAAGCGGGCGATGACGCCGTACTCGATGATCAGCATCAGGATGACGAAGAGCAGGACCCACGCCAGCACCTGCTCCATGTCGAAGCTCTCGAACCAGAAGAAGAACATGTAGCCGATGCCGAACTTGATGCCGAAGGTCTCGGCCAGGGCGACGATCTTCCAGGTCATGCCGAAGGCGTAGCGGAACGCCGACATGAGGTAGGGCATGAGCTGGGGGATGTAGACCTTGCGGAGCATCATCCGCTTGTTGGCCTTGAAGGCCTTGGCCATGTCCATCAGGCTCTTGTCCATGGCCTTGGTGCCCTCGGCCATGTTCACGGTCACGAAAGGCGTCACCACCGCCATCACCGCCACGAGGCTGCCGGTCTCGCTGAACCCGAACCACAGCACCGCGAGGAACACCATCAGGATGGTGGGTATGGTGAGGAACAGCGGGATCAGGCTCATGAGCGAGAACTCCACGGTCCTGCGGAGTCCCATGGCCAACCCGATGCCGATGCCGGCGAGCATGGCGGCCACGAACGCGATCACGATGCGGAACAGGGTGATGCCGATGTGGAAGAACGCCGAGTTCCCCTCGGGACCCAGCTCGGTAAGGATCTTCCCCATGGTCTGAAGGATCCGGTAGGGGCTGGGCAGGACCTCCGGCGGGGTGACCGCCGAGGCCAGCCACCAGACCACCACCAGCGTCACCATGGACGCCAGACGCATGTAGAGACGGGTCTTCATTCGCCTTGTGTCTGCTCCAGCACCGAGAAGAACTCTCGCACGAGCTCCTTCTCCATGTCAAAGAGTCTCGGGTCCTCGGGCTGCCTGGGCCGCGGCAGATCGACTTGCACGTGCCGGAAAATCCGCGCCGGCTTGGTGCTCATCATGTAGACGTCGTCGGAAAGGTAGACGGCCTCCCGCAGGTCGTGGGTGACGAACAGGATGGTGGTCTTCGCCCGCTCGAGGATATCCATCAGGTCGATGCGCATCTTGCGCGCGGTGATCTCGTCCAGGTGGCTGAAGGGCTCGTCCATCAACAGAACATCGGGCTCGATGGCCAGGGCGCGCGCAATCGCCACCCGCTGCTGCATCCCGCCCGACAGGTTGAGCGGATAGTTGGGCTCCTGCCCCCCCAGGCCGACCATCTCGAGGTACTTGGTGACGCGGTCGCGCCACTGCTCGCGCGGCACGTCCTGGGCCTCCAGGGCGAAGCGGATGTTGTCCTCCACCGTCAGCCAGTTGAGCAGGCGGGCGCTCTGGAAGACGTAACCCACGTGGATGGCGCCGTCGGCCGACTGGGCCGCGGGGTGCACCGTGACGCTGCCGCCGTTCTCCACTTCGATCCCCGCGATGACGTTCAGGAGCGTAGACTTCCCGCAGCCGGAGGGACCCACCAGGCTCGCGAACTCGCCCTCCTTGACGTCGAGGCTCACAGCATCGAGCACCACGAACTCTTCGCCGCCGCCGGGAGCGGGAAACTTCTTTGTCAGTTTATCAACGTGAACGACCGTCGAAGCCATGAACGACACCTGTATTGGACGATGATATTGGCCGATGAGTTTGAAGGCTGCACTTGAGCCGCCGCTATGTGGCCACCTGATGCCGCCACCGGAAGGCGCGCCGCTCCCAGGACCGGAAGACCAGGACATCCACCAGCACCATGAAGAGCATGAAGCTCACGCCCCACGCGAGCATGAGATCCACTCGGGTATCTTCGAAGTGAATCATCAGCATCTGGCCGACCCCGCTGCCCACGGCGAAGGCCTCTCCCACCAGCACGATCTTCCAGGACAGCGACAGCGCGATCCGGAGGGACGAGAAGATGTAGGGCAGAAGCTGCGGCACGATCACCTTGCGGACGATCAGATGCCGGTTCGCCTTGTACACCTTGGCCATGTCGATGACTTCCTTGTCGATGGCCTTGGTGCCTTCCCAGACGTTGAGAGCCACGAACGGGAAAACGATGAGCACCGTGGTGAAAATAGGCCCGACGTCCGAAAGACCGAACCACAGGACCGCCAGAAAGGCCCAGCACACCGCCGGAAAGGTCAGCGCCACCATGATCCAGCCGTCCAGGAACGCCTCCACGTGCCGGTGCAAACCCATGATCAGCCCGAGAACGCCGCCGATGATCATGGAGGCCAGGAGGCCGAGAATGATCCGCCTGAGCGTATCCCAGACCACGACGTAGGCCGCGGCCTCGGAATAAACCACCAGCAGCCTCGCCGTCAGCTCCCGCGGTCCTGGCAGGAACGACGGCAGGAAGAGTAGGGAGACCACCTGCCACAACAACACGAAGCCGACTATTGTGAGGACCCCGGCGACAAGGCCGGGCCTGCCCTTGATCATGAGGAGAGCCTGTCAGGGATGGGCGCGAAGGCTCCGGGTCCCCGGGAGCGGCTGAGGCCGTCCCGAGGACCCGGACGCCGTGACGTCGACTAGTTGAGAATCAGCCCGTGCTTCTTCTTGTCCGGAACGAAGTCCAGGACGCCCCGCCGCTTGGCCATCTCGAGGAAGTTCCACTGATGGTCCACGGTTTCCTTGTCCCACTTGGCAATGAAGATCTTCTTCTTCTGCAGCCAGTCCCGGTAGACGCCGGCTTCGGCCTTGTTCTTGATGCCGGTCACCTTGGCGAACTTGGCCTCGGCCTGGTCGAAGTTCTTGGGGTCCCTGAGCCAGCGCATGGACTCCATGACCGCGGCGGAGAAGCCGGCCGCGCGTTGCTTGTCCGCGTCCACCCACTCGCGCCAGCAGACCAGCGGCGCCGACCACACGATGGCCTGGCCGGTCTTGCCCTTCCAGTAGTCGTTGGGCGCGAACACCGACCGGTACTTGTCGGGCTGGGAAGCCGCCCGGACGGTCAGCGAGCTGATGTTGAACATCGAGTCCACGTCGCCCCGGCCCAGCAGGGCCAGCAGCGCGGGGGCGGCGGCCTGGACCAGGTTCATGTCCTTCTTGTTGAGGACATCCATACCGTGGCCGTCCATGATGACCGCGCGGGTGGCCTTGAAAGCTCCGGCGCCGGTGGACCAGGTGCCGTACTTCTTGCCCCGGAGGTCGCCGATGGACTTCACCGGGCTGTCCTTCTTGACGAACACCTCCTGCATCACGGTCAGGCCGCCTCCGACGATGACGAAGTCGAGCCCCTTGGTGATCCGGGCGATGGCGGCCGTGCCCGCGTAGGACGAGCAGGGCACTTCCTTGGCGGGCAGCGCGGCCATGTGTCCCTTGAAGGGGCGCACGTCCACGTCCGCGTCGATGCCGTGCTTCTCGAAGATTCCGGCCATCTCCCCAGCCAGGTAGAGCATGGAGATGATGCTGTTGCGGCCGGCGGTGACCTTGACCTTGTGGAGATCCTTGGCCGCGGCCTCGAAGGCCAGGAAAGCCACCAGCGCAATCGCCAACAATACGGTCCATTTGTAGCGTCGCATTATCTGCCTCCTTTAACTGTTTGCCGGTCCCCAGTGACCGCAACGAAAGCATTGGTTCTGTGCGAAACGCGAAGAACGACGAATAGTAGTTCTTGCCCGGTTCTTTGTCAATGGCGCATCAGGGTTTCGTTCCGTGTTCCGATCACGGTTTCAGATAGTCCTTCAGGTCCATATTCCGCCACAGTTCCGGATCCGGCTCGATCTTCTTCTCGAACTCCTTCTCCACTGGCCGGGTGGCGTCGATCACCAGGTGGGTGGTCATGGGGCCGCGGCCGGTGCGGGCCTCGTTGTACGACACCGGATCGAGGTGCGCGCCCTTGACCCCGGGCATGATCAGCAGGTCCAGATCGGCGACCATGCGGGTGCTGAAAGCCCAGGCTACTTCCCGCTCGTTGTAGACGTCGACGTCGTCGTCCACCACCACCACGGTCTTGCCGTAGTTGTCGGTGGACACCGCCACCAGTCCGGCCTGCTTGCCCTCGCCGGGAACCCGCTGCTGCAACGAGACGTAGGTTCCCAGCCAGCCCATGGTGTTGACCGCCTTGACGGTGGGGAACTGGCTTCGCAACCGGTCGTACATGCTCATCTCGGCGCTCACGTTGGGGCACAGGTTGTGCTCCACGTGAGCCGAGTCCAGGTGATGATAGATGGCGTCCTTGCGCATGGTGATGGCGGTCACGTCGATGACGTAGCAAGGCTTGTCGCCGACCCCGTAGTAGCCCAGGTACTCGGCGTAGGGGCCGTCGGTGGACATGGTCGAGGCGTCGATGGTCCCCTCGATGACGATCTCCGCCTGCGCCGGCACCGGCACGTCCACGGTCTCGCCCTGGACCACCTCGAGGGACTCGCCAAGATAGCCGCCCATGAGGTCGAACTCCACCACCGCCTTGCCCTGGGAGGCCTGCAGGATCGCCGAGTGGTGGCCGATGACCAGGGCCACCTCCATGGGGCGCCCCAGCTCGGCGCAGCGGCGGGCGATGTAGGCGCCGTCGTTGCCGGGATTGATCATGCAGCCGAGCCGGTTCCGGCCCATGACCAGGTGGCGGTAGATGCCGGCGTTGGGAACGCCGGTGTCCGGCCAGCGGGCGATCATAAAGCCGGCGCCGATGTACTTCCCGGCATCGAGCTTCGAGTTGTGGATGATCGGCAGCACGCTCAGGTCCACCGCGTCGCCGATGATTTTCTTCTCCTTGACCGGCGCGTCCGCCTCGTCCACCCACACCGGGTCTTCCCGTTGCGCCAGCTTCCTGCGCAGCACGTCGTAGATCTCTACCCGGCTCATGCTGCGCGGATCGCAGCCCAGCCCCCAGGCCAGCAGCTCGAAGGATCCGAACATGTTGGTGACCAGCGGCAGCGAGCTGCCCTTGATCTCGGGGCAGTAGATCACCGGGTTGCGCCCCTCGGCCGCGAGCTTGTGCTGAATGATGCCGATCTCCAGATACGGGTCCAGGGGCTTCGTGACCTCGACGTAGTTGTCGGGTCCGGTCTCCCGGACCGCGCGCAGGAAATCTCGCAAATTAGGGTTCATCTGACAGCCTCCTGATGCAGGGGCGGGTTTCTCGAACCCGCCCCTACACCAACGGTAAGACCTCCTCTACGAAACGGCGGATCTGCGCCGGCTGGTCGTGTCCGGTAAAGCGCAGCACCGGTGTGCTGATGCCCATGTCCAGCCATTCCCGCACCACTTCCGCGCATGCCTCCGGCGGACCGTGGGCCAGCCAGACCCGGATCACTTCCTCGCTGGGCGGGGCCAGCGGGTAATACGCCTGGAAGTAGTGCTTCGACTCCTCGTAGGCCGCCTGCCTGTCCTCGTTGATGTTGATCATGCCGTGCAGGCAGGTCTCGAAGCGGCCGAGATCCCGGCCCTGCTTGTCCGCGGCTTCCTGCATGAAGTCCCAACGGCGGCGAAACTCGTCGGGCGCCACCGCGTCCGTCATGTAGCCGTCGCCCAGCCGGATTACCCGCTCCAGCGCGCGCTCCACCAGCGGACTTCCGGCGAGGGGCCGGCGCGGGTTCACGGCGATCCAGATGGGGCAGGGGCGCTGCACGGGTTTGGGCAGGATGTCGTAGTCCTCCAACGTATAGAAGCGTCCGCGGTGGCGCACCTTACCCTCGCTCCACAGCGCGCGCAGCAGGGCTATCCCTTCCTCCAGCCGCGGCGCACGTTCCCTGGAGGTCTGCCCGAAAGCGCGCAGCTCGGGCTCGTGGCCACCGCCGATGCACGCGCCGAGGACCGTGCGGCCGCCGGAGACGTGGTCGAGGCTCGCCCACTGGATCGCCAGCTCCACCGGATGGCGCAGCGGAAAGGTGGCCATGCAAATGGTGCCCAGCCGCACGCCGCGGGTGCGGGCGGCGAGATTGGAAAGCATGACGATGGAATCGAGCCGGGGCTTGTGGATGAAGCTGTCGCCCACCCACACGGACTCGAAGGCGCCGGACTCCTCGGCCAGAGCCGCCGACGCGAACAGGTCGTCCACCGTCGTGAGCCCGAAAAGCACGCCGCGGTTGGGGAGGCTCAGGCCCCACCGTGTGGGCAAATCACGCATTGTCCGTCACCCGTGTCGATCCTCCATGACGCGAAACCCGAACCCGTCATCCTCGCCTTCCAGGCCGTGTCGGTTCTCTCCGTCGCTAACGGGACACGGCACTGATATCCGGCATCGTCATTCCGTTCCCTTGAGTTCCCCCAACGCCCGGAGAATCCGCTCCGGCGTCATGGGCAGTGTCCGCACGCGCACCCCCACGGCGTTGTAGATGGCATTGGCGATGGCCGGGGCGGGCGGTCCGAACGGCAACTCGCCAATGCCCTTGGCGCCGTAGGGGCCTTCGGAGGGGTCGCCCTCCACGAACGCCGCCTCGAGCCCTTTGGGCATCGTGCCGAAGGTGGGAAGCCGGTAGTCCACGAAATTCGGGTTAAGCACCTGGCCTCCTTCGATGGCAAGGTCCTCGAAGAGCGCGAAGCCCAGCCCCTGGGTGAGGCCGCCCTCGATCTGCTGTTGGACGCCCAGGGGGTTGATGGCCTTGCCCACGTCGTGCACCGCGAGGTACCGCAACAATTCCACGGCCCCGGTCTCCGTGTCGACCCGCACCTCGGCGACGTGGCAGCAGGCGGCGATGACCGGGGCCGCCGCCTCGTAGTCGTTGGTGACGAAGCGGGTGGCGGCCTCGTCCACGAACGCGCCCTTGCCGATGATGAGCAGGCCCTGGCGGTCGTAGGCCTCCCGCACCACCTCGTCAAAGGTCGTTTCGCCGCCGGGCTCCACCGTGGCCGCCACACGGTCGCCGGCGAACACGAGGGTCTCGGGAGCGGCGCGCAGCATGCCCGCGGCCACCTCCGCCAGCCGCCGGCGCGCGTCGGCGGCGGCCGCCGCCACGGCGTTGCCGCACACGTAGGTGGTGCGGCTGGCCCAGGTCCCCAGATCGAAGGGAATGACGTCGGTGTCGTTGTGGAAGATGCGGATGCGGTCCACCGACACGCCGAGCTGCTCGGCCGCGATCTGTGCCATGACCGTGCGCGTGCCGGTGCCGGTGTCGGCGATGGTGGCGATGATCGCCACGCTGCCGTCGCGGTCCACCTTGACGATGGCTTCCGTGGAGTTCTGCCGGTAGTAGCGCAGGCCGGCGCCGGTCTCGGACAAGACCGCCATGCCGATGCCCGTGCGCGTCGTGCCTTCGGCGGTTCCCTTGCCCGGGCGCAACAGTTCCGTGGCACGTCCCAGGCAGGCGCGCTCGCATGGGCGCCGCAGGTTCTCGGTGCGCATCGCCACCGGGTCCAGTCCGAGCCGTTCGGCCATGGTTTCCACGATCGACTCGAAGGCGAAGGTCTCCTCGGCGTGCCCGAAGCCGCGGTAGGCGGCCCCCGGGGGCTTGTTGGTGTACACCAGCCGGGCATCCACCGACGTCGCCGGATGGTGGCGATCGTAGGACGAAAAAAAGGACATGGTGATGAAGTTGATGGTGGAGATGCCCTTGTCGTTGTAGGCGCCGTTGTCCCCCAGCACTTCCAGGCTCTTGGCGCGGATGACGCCGTCGCTGGTGCAGCCCAGCCTGAGCTTGAAGCGGTAGGCGTAGCGGGCGCCGGCACAGCGGAACTCCTCGTCCCGGGTGTTGACGATGCGCACCGGTCGGCCCCCGGACCTTCGGGACAGGGTCGCGGCGATGGGTACCATGACGTTCATCACCAGGCGGGCGCCGAAGCCACCGCCGGTCTCGGGCTGGATCACGCGCACCCGCCGCTGCGGGATGTCCAGGGTGCGGGCGATCTCCGCGCGCAGGGTGTGCGGCGCCTGGGTCTGGTGCCATACCGTGAGCTGGCCGGTGGCGCCGTACTGGGCGATGCAGCCGCGGGTCTCCATGACCGCGTGGGACTGGCGCGTGGTTTCGAACTCCTCCATCACTACCAGGTCGCAGCCGGCGAAGGCCGCCTCGACGTCTCCCTCCGTCTTGTGCACCTCGTAGGCCAGGTTGCCGCCGTCGTGGACCTCGGGAGAATCCGGCGACAGCGCGGCCTCCAGGTCCAGCACCGGCTCCAGAGGCTCGTAGTCCACCTCGATGAGACGCGCCGCTTCCTCCGCCGTGGCCTCGTCCAGCGCCGCCACCGCGGCCACCTCGTCCCCTGCGTAGCGCACCGTGCGGCCGGGCGCGCACAACGGCACCTTGTCCGCGAACTCCGGCACGAAGCTGAACTTGATGTCCGGCATGTCGCTCGCGGTGATGATCGCGGTCACTCCGGGCAGCCGCTCCGCCCGGGAGGTGTCGATGCCGCGGATCCTGGCGTGGGGCAGGGGACTGCGCAGGACCTTGCCGTACAGCATTCCCGGCGCATGCAGGTCCTCGAGGTAGCGGGCCTCGGCGGTGACCTTGGCGGCACCTTCGACGGCGGCCGTCGGCCGGCCAATGACGTCGAGCGTGCGGCGTTGGGCGGACGTTGCCATGATCGAAGAATCGCAGAAAACCGGCTTGCATTCCAGACCGGATGTGGAATAGGCTTTCAACCCTTGGAAAATGAATGGTCTGCCCGGCCGCAAGGGATATCGAGCGATGCCCCTTCCCAACGGAGCCCCACACGCGGCACCCCGCCCGGCAGTCGTGTCAAACGGAGGTTACATTCATGAGCGACAAGAAGATTCTGAGCCGGGACAAACGGCGCTACCTGTTGCCGTCGGAGCGCGAGCTCGGGGCGGAAACCCACAGCTATCTGCCCGAGCTATGCGATCAGCTCCGCACCAAGAAAATCAACCGGCGGGACTTTTTGCGCCAAGCGGCGCTCTTGGGCATGACCGCGGGCGTAGCCTACGCCACCGCCGACAAGCTCATCGGCGGCGCTTTCGTGCCGTCCGTGCAGGCGGCCACGCCGAAACCCGGCGGGACGCTGCGGGTCTCCATGCGGATCCAGCAGGTGACCGACCCGGCGAGCTTCGACTGGACCGAGAAGTCCAACGTCGCGCGCTTCCTGGTGGAGCACCTGACCCGCACCAAGGCGGACAACGTCACCGTTCCCTATCTCGCCGAGAAGTGGGAGGCCACCGACGACCTCAAGACCTGGGTGTTCCATCTGCGGAAGGACGTAACCTGGTCCAACGGCGACAAGTTCAACTCCGCCGATGTGGCCCACACGGTCAACCGCTGGCTCGACCCCAAGACCGGTTCCTCGAACCTCGGCCTGTTCAGCGCCATGGTGGAGACCGTGAAAGGCCCGGACGGAAAGCCCATGAAGCGCGGCATCGCCAACGCGGTCGAGGTCATCGACGACCACACCATCCAGTTCAACCTCAAGCAGGCCGCCCTGGCCATGCCGGAGAACTTCTACAACTATCCCGCCGCCATCGTGCACCGGGGCTTCGGCAAGGACTACGCGGCCGACCTCTCCAAGAACCCCATCGGCACCGGCCCGATGAAGCTGGAGGCGTTCGCGGTGGGCGAGAGGGCCATCCTCAAGAAGGCGCGGGAATGGTGGGCCGGACCGTTCCACCTGGACGAGATCCACTATTTTGACCACGGCGAGGACACCAACGCCTGGATCGCGGCGCTGGCGTCACAGCAGGTGGACATGGTCTACCGCCTTCCCAACGACGCCATCGACACCGTGAAACGGCTGCCCTTCGTGGACCTTCACGAAGCCACCACGGCGCAGACCGCGGTCATGCGCTTCCGCATTACCGAGAAGCCCTTCGACAACCTCAAGCTGCGCCAGGCCATCGCCGCCTGCATGGACCACAAGGAGATCCTGGACAAGGCGTTCAAGGGACTCGGCCAGGTTGCCGAGAACCACCACGTCTGCCCGATCCATCCGGACTACGCCGCGCTGCCGCCGCTCAAGCGGGACGTGGAAAAGGCCAAGAAGCTGCTGGCGGAGGCGGGCTACAAGGACGGCATCACCGTCGAGATCGCCAACGGCGATACCGAAGGTCGGTGGATGACCGATGTGTGCGCGATATACAAGAACCAGCTCGCGCCCGCGGGCATCAACCTGAAGATCAACAAGATGCCGGCCAACCAGTACTGGGAGGTCTGGGACAAGGCGCCCTGGGGCTACACCGCTTGGACGCACCGTCCTCTCGGCACCATGGTGCTGGGTCTCGGTTACCGCTCCGGCGTGCCCTGGAACGAGACCGCCTACAACAACCCCAAGTTCGACGCTGCCCTCGACGACGCCGAGGCCACTCTCGACGTCAACGAACGCAAGAAGAAGATGGCCGTCTGCGAGAAGATTCTCCAGGACGACGCCATCATCCCGCAGCCCTTCTGGCGGTCGGTCTTCAAGGCGGCGAACAAGCGGGTCAAGGGCCATCAGACCCATCCGACGCTGTATCATCAGTTCCATAACGTGTGGCTGGAAGGTTAGGAGCCTACGTTGCGGTGAACCCTGTAGGGGCGACCGGCCGGTGGCCCCTACAGGCACCCTCCGCTTGTCCGGGTGCGCGTCCGCAACCAGGAAGCACGGGAGACTGACATGCCACAACTGATTCTGCGCCGCGTCGGCATGATGATCCTCATCATGCTGACGGTGGCGCTGCTTTTATTCCTCATGAACGAGGGCGATCCGCGGCTCATCGCCCGCAGCGTCCTGGGACCCTATGCCCAGGACCAGCAGCTTGATGCCTGGATCGTCCAGCATGGCTACGACCGCCCGATCCTGGTGCGTTACGTCGAATGGATCGGACGGGTGCTGTCCGGCGACCTCGGCGATTCCATCATCTACAAGCGCCCGGTCAACGAGATCTTCTGGGACCGCCTCGGCAATACCGGCATCCTCGCCGGCGTCACCTTCGTGGTCATGGTCGTCGTCGCTCTGACCCTGGGCGTCCTGGCCGGCATGAAGGAGGGCTCCGCCCAGGACCGGGTAATCTCGGTCTTCTCCATCACCACGACCTCCATACCGGAATATGCCAGCGCGGTGCTGCTGGCCTGGATCTTCGTCTTCGGGCTCGGCTGGCTCCCGGGCACCTCGTCCATGGTGACGGGGTTCAACGTGGTGGAGCTGATCCTGCCGGTGATGGTGTTGACCCTGTACGGTTTCGGCTACGTGGCGCGGATGACCCGGGCCTCCATGGCGGAAGTGATGACCAACCACTACATCCGCACCGCCATGCTCAAGGGGCTGCCGTACCGCCACATCATCATGAAGCACGCGCTCCGCAACGCGCTGATCGCTCCGTTCACGGTCATCATGCTGCAGATCAACTGGCTCTTGTCCGGGGTGGTGGTGACCGAGTTCGCCTTCGGCTACAAGGGGTTCGGCGCGCTGCTGCTGGAGGCGGCGCTGCGCCGGGACATCTTCGTGATCGAGGCCTGCGGCACGGCGGCGGTGTTCGTGGCAGTCTTCACCCAGACCATCGGCGACGTCGGGTACACCTACCTGAACCCGAGAATCCGGTTCAAGTGAGGAGGCGCAAATGGCTACCGATACTGAAAGCGCACCTCTCGTAAGGCCGGATTCGACCATCGTCAACGCGGTCAAGGCCATGGCCCTCCTGCGGGAGAGCCCGGTGGGCATGGTGGGCGCGTTGATCGTCGTCTTCTTCGTCCTGTTGGCGATCTTCGCACCCCTGGTGTCGCCCTACGACCCCAACGCGACGATCCTGCCTTTTGCCTTCCCGGGCACGGCGGCCCCGGACGGCGGACTGTTCCTGTTCGGCACCGACCACCTGGGGCGCGACATCCTTTCGCGCATCATCTGGGGCGGTCAACGGGTATTGTTCTACGCCACCCTGGCCACCGTTTCCGCCTATATCGTCGGAATCGTCATGGGTCTGGCGGCCGGCTATTTCCGCGGCTACCTCGACGAGATCATTTCGTTCTTCGCCAACGTGATTCTCTCCTTTCCGATCATGGTCCTGTACGTGCTGATCATCGCCAAGGTCGGTGCCTCCGGGCTCAACATCGTCTTCGCGGTCGTGTTCGCGTCCGCACCGGGCATCATGCGCATCGTGCGCGGCGTCACCATGGACATCGCCACCCGGGACTACATCGCCGCCTCCCAGACCCGCGGCGAGGGTCCCTGGTACATCATGCTGGTGGAGATCCTGCCCAACGCCCGCAGCCCGCTGATCGTCGATTTCTGCCTGCGCATGGGCTACACGACCATCACCATCGGGGCGCTGGGGTTCCTGGGCCTCGGGCTGCCCCCGCCGGATCCCGACTGGGGCGGCATGATCACCGAGACCCGCGCCTTCGTGACCGGCGGCTTCCCGCACATGGCGATCCTTCCCGCGTGCGCGGTTTCCTTGTTGGTGCTGGGTTTCAACCTGCTGGCCGACGGGCTGCGGGAAGTGTCTCTGAAGGACTAGGAGAAACGTCATGGCCGAATATAGCGAAGAGGCGCCGGTCCTCGAGATTTCCGGTCTCCGGCTCAGTTACTACACCCGGGCCGGCGAAATTCCCGCGGTAATGGACTTCGATCTCACCATACGGAAGGGCGAATCCGTCGGTCTGGTGGGCGAGTCCGGGTGCGGCAAATCCACCGTGGCCAACGGAATCATGCGCTACATGGGCAAGAACGGCGGCATCGTCGGCGGCACCATCAAGTTCAAGGGCCGGGACATGGCGGAGCTGAGCGAGGAGGAGATCCGGCGGGTCCGCGGCAAGGACATCGCCATGATCTACCAGGAGCCCATGGCCGCGCTCAATCCGAGCCTGACCATCGCCGCGCAGCTCATGGAAGTGCCTATGATCCACGAGGGGGTGAGTCAGGAAGAAGCCTTCCAGCGCGCCTTCGACATGCTGGCGGCGGTGAACATCCCAGACCCGAAACGCCTCATGGACTCCTACCCGCACCAGGTCTCCGGCGGCCAGCAACAGCGCGTGGTGATCGCCATGGCGCTGCTTTCGCGGCCGGCGCTGCTGTTGCTGGACGAGCCCACCACGGCCCTGGACGTCACGGTGGAGGCGGGGATCGTGGAGCTGATCGCCGAGTTGAGCAAGGAGTCCGGCGCGTCATTGCTGTACATCTCCCACAACCTCGGCCTGATGCTCGAAGTCTGTGACCGCATCTGCGTGATGTACTCGGGCGAGGTGGTGGAGGAAGGCCACATCGACTCCATCTTCTCCTGGCCCAAGCACCCCTACACCCACGGGCTGTTCGGCTGCATCCCGCTGCCCCACGCCGACAAGAATGCTCGCCCGCTCGCGGCCATCAAGGGGCAATTGCCGCTACCGCACCAGCGCCCCAAGGGTTGCTATTTCGGCCCGCGTTGCGAGTTCTTCGAGCCCGGCCGTTGCGACAACGACCATATTCCGATGGAGGGGGTGCACACCGATGACGATCCCGCGCACCGGGTGCGTTGCCTGCGTTGGAACGAGATCGACCACGACGCCGCGGTAAGCAGCGACACCATCCGCGAGCCCATCGAGGTGGGTGATACGGTTCTCGAAGTCGACAACATGCGCAAGTACTACGACGTCAAGGAGAGCACGCTGGCGGCGCTCATCTCTCAGGAATCGGTGCGCCAGGTCAAGGCCAACGAAAGCATCAGCTTCGACGCCGGAGAAGGGGAGACCGTGGCCATCGTCGGCGAGTCGGGCTGCGGCAAGTCCACCTTCGCCAAGGTGCTGATGGGCCTGGAAACCGCCACCGACGGCGAGGTGCGCCTCGACGGCACCGACCTCGGCAGCATCGAGGTCAAGAAGCGCACCCCGGAGCAACTCGCGTCCTTGCAGATGGTGTTCCAGAACCCCAACGACACCCTCAACCCGTCCCACTCCGTCGGCTACCAGATCGGGCGGGTCATCAAGCGGTTCGGCATCGAGTCCGATCCGGCCAAGATCCAGGACCGGGTCCACAAGCTGCTGGACACGGTCAAGCTGCCGCGCGCCTTCGCCCACCGCAAGCCGCGCCAGCTCTCGGGCGGACAGAAACAAAGGGTGGGCATCGCCCGCGCCTTCGCCGGCAACCCCAAGACCGTCATCGCCGACGAACCCATCTCCGCGCTGGACGTGTCGGTGGCGGCGGCGGTGACCGAGCTGCTGATGGACATCCAGCGCGAGCACCGCACCACGCTGCTGTTCATCAGCCACGACCTGTCCGCGGTGCGCTACCTCTCCGACCGCGTGGTGGTCATGTACCTCGGACAGATCATGGAGCGGGGGACCACCGAGGAAGTATTCGCGCCGCCCTATCATCCCTATACGGAAGCGCTGCTCTCGGCGGTGCCCATCGCCGACCCGGAAGTGGAGAAACGCCGCATCGTGCTGGAAGGGAACCTGCCGAGCCCGTTGGACCCACCCAAGGGCTGCCCGTTCTCCACCCGCTGCCAGCGAAAGGTCGGCGACATCTGCGACAACGAGCCGCCCCCGGTACGGCTCGACACCGAGGGGCATTCCATCGCCTGCCACATCCCGCTGGAGGAGCTGCGCGAGGTGGAGCCGGTGATCACCATCCCGGACCGGGATCTGGGCGGCGAGGGCAAACCCGCGGTGGTTTGAAGCACCACGGGCGCCTTGGCGAAGCGGGGCAAGCCGGACGCGCCTCCGGCGGTTGATCTCCCGGCGGCCGGCAATGTTTTGCATCCGGGAGCGAAGGTGGTAGTTTTGCCGTTGGAACCAGTGCGCCAAAATTCCATCAAGGGAGAAGAACATGGGGAAGATCGACGCGACCGTTAAGGTAATCGACGCGGACGCCCACGCCCGGGACAACGACGACTTGGTGAAGCCGTTCCTGGGGGAGGCATTCCAGAACCGGCGGCCACCGTTCATTCCACGGGAAACCTACGACCGCAACCTCGGCGGAACCCTCGGGCATGCGGGCATCAAGCACGAGGAACGCCTTGCCGCCATGGACACGCAGGAAATCCACACCGCGGTCATGTACCCGACCAGCGGTCTGGGCATCGGCCGCATCCGCGAGCCCGGCTACCAGACACAATTGTGCCGCGCTTACAACGAGTTCATCGCCGACTACTGCAAGGTCTCCCCGCGTCTCAAGGCGGTGGCGAACCTGCCCGTCAATGCTCCGGACACGGCCGCCGAGGAGTTGCGGTACGCGGTGGCCGAGCTGGGTTTGGTCGGCGGCATGCTGGCGGCCCAGGGCCACGGCAAAAACTTCGGCTCGTCCGAGTACTTCCCGCTCTACGAAGAGGCGCAGAAGCTCAATACTCCGCTGGCCATCCATGCCTTCGGCGGCGACGAGCCCGGCAGCGAGATCTTCGACCAGTTCATTTCCATCCACACCACCGGACACCCGTTCCCGGTGCTCCGGCAGCTCACCGGCATGATCTTCGCCGGCGTCCCCGAGCTGTTCCCCGACCTGAAGCTCGGCTTTCTCGAGATCGGCTGCGGCTGGATCCCGTACTGGTCGGACCGCATGGACGAAGAGTGGGAGAAGCGCGGCGCGGTGGAGGCCCCGGAGTGCAAGAAGGAGCCCAGCCACTACATCACCAGCAAGAACGTGTACTATGGCTGCGAGCCCGACGAGAAGACCATCGGCTACGTGGTGGGGGAAATCGGCTCCGAGACCATCATGTACGCGTCCGACTACCCCCATTGGGACATGAGCTGGCCGGAATCCGGTTCGCTCATCTGGGCGCGGGACGACCTCTCGCTGGAAGCCAAGCAGAACATACTGGGGGACAACGCCCGGCGCTTCTACGGCCTCGACTGAAAGCAGCCGACCGGTTGCGATCCGTCCGGCTTTCAAGTAACTAACTGACTTCGTTGAAGGAATCCTTCAGTTGCCGACGCCACGCGGCGCCGGCAACGGTCGCCTTCGGCGTAAATTCCACGTGATTCAGGGAGCACATTCGATGGCTTTATCCGGTGACGCCTTTGTTCAGGAAATCCAGGACGCGGTCCGCTCAAAGCACTCCAAGGACAACCCTATCATCGGGATGATCGAGAGGGGCGAGATCGACCGGGAGGCGCTCAAGGGGTTCGTCGGCCAGTTCTATCTCTTCTTCCCCAAGCCCTTCCCGAAGCCCATCGCCGCCATGCTCGGACGTTGCCCCGACGACCCGGAGCTGGAAAGGATGTGGATCGAGAACGTGGTGGAGGAGGGCACCGGCGAGATCTCCGGCACCGACAGCCACCGGGGCCTCTTCATCCGCTTCGCCATGGCCTGCGGCTTCGAGTCCAAGGCCGAGCTGGACGCGGTCCAGCCGTTGCCCGAGACGTCCGCGTTCCTCGACTGGAGAGAGCTGCTGATGTATCAGCGTTCATGGCTCGAGCTTTTCGCATGCCAGGGTTTTTGCCTCGAAGGAACCGCCAGCGAGCGCATGGCCCGCATCGTCACCGGCCTGACCACCCACTACGGCTTTGACCGAGAGAGCGAGGACATCCGCTACTGGACCCTGCACATGGGGGTTGACGAGGAGCACATGAAGGTAGGTCCGGAGGCGGTGCGGAAATACGCCGTCACCGAGCAACAACAGGAAACGGTACGCCAGTCCGTGCACAAGACCCTGGACCAGTTCTGGCTGGCCTTCGACGGCATCAAGCGGGCGTACGTGGACAAGGATCCGATTTACGCCGCCTGGCGCAACGGGGCTTCGGCTTGACGCTCCGGACGCTTTAGGAACACGACCATGGCCATGATCGATCTTTCGCGGATCATCTACGACGGCATGCCCAAGATCCCGGTGCTCCCGGACGTGCACGTGCAACGGTTCTTCGACCTCGGGAAGGGCCATCCGCTCAACGTCACCGAGATCAACCTGCCGTGCCACGCCGGCACCCACGTGGACGCGCCGGTCCACATCGTCCCCGACGGGAAATCCATCGAGGAACTGGACCTCGATGCATTCGTCGGACCGGGTGCGGTCATCTCGGTGGAGAAGGGCGGTGGAGAGGAAGTCACCGCGGCGGATCTCGAAGGCTCCGGAGTCCCGGTCGACCGGGGCGATATCCTCATGCTGCACACGGGATGGGACGAGAAATTCGAAAGCGAAGAATACAATCTGCACCCCTATCTCTCCGTCGATGCGGCCGAATGGATGGTCGAGCGCGGGGTGAAGCTGTTCGGCATCGACTGCATCACGGTGGACCTGCCGACACCATTGCGACCCAAGGGGTTCGACTTCCCGGTGCACCGGACGCTGCTCGGAAACGACGTCCTGATCGCGGAGAACGTAACCAACCTCGCTGCCATCGCGGGCCGGAAGAGCCGCATCATGGCGTTGCCCCTCAAGGTGCAGGGCAGTGACGCGGCCCATGCGAGAATCGTCGCGGAGGTCTAGGCAAAATTTGAGACGACTTCTCCCGGAAAGACGGCAACTTCCTGTGATTGTTATCAAATCCGAATCGAGGTGATGGATGCTGGCAAGCCCCATCAGAGGAATCATCGGAGCCGCGCTGACCCCGTTCACGGACGACGGCAAGGTGGACTACGACGCCCTGGCGCGCGAGATCGAATTTCTCGTAGCGGATTGCGACGCCATCTCCGTGGTCGCCGTCGAGGCCTCCGAGTACACGGTGCTGTCCCTCCAGGAGCGCAAGGAAGTGATGCGCCACGCCACCGAGATCGTCAACAAGCGCGTGCCGGTCATTCTCGGAGCGTCGAGCCATTCCATCGAGACGGTTCTCGACCTGTCGGACCACGCGGCCGCGGTGGGTGGCGACCTGATCCAGGTGCTGATGCCGATCCGCCCGTGGGGCGGCCAGCCGACCATCGCGGACCTGGTGCAGTTTTTCACCGAAGTGGCCTCGGTCAGCCCGCTGCCCATCGTCGCCTACCACAACCCCGGTCCGGGCGCCGACCCGCCGCTGGACGCCTTCGTGCGGCTTAGCGAGCTCGAGAAGGTCGACTACTTCAAGGAGAGCTCGCGCGACATCACCAAGATCACGCGCCTCATCGAGCAGATTCACCTGGCCGGCAAGGCCAACTACTTCACCACCATGCAGCCGCTGCTGACGACCCTCATGATGGGGGGCGCCGGCGCCACCATGCCGCCGCCGGGAACGCGCATCGGCGCCAGGGTGGTGCGCGCTTTCCGGGAGGGTGACATCGACAGGGCGCGCTACTGGCAGCGCTGTTTCACGCTGTTTCCGGGAAAGTGGGGCGCCTACGGCCTGCCGCCGATCATGAAATCCGCCCTCAAGCACTTCGGTGTCGACATCGGCGACCCGGCCCGGCCTTACGCGCCGGTGAGTCCCCGGGACCATGCCCAGATCGGACAGTTCCTGACCCAGATCGGCATCCTGGGAGACGGCGAGCCGGATGAGGCGGCTTTTGACGAGGCGGCGGTCCAGCTCGCCCAGGACGACACCTTCCTCCGGTAAGGAGCCATGTCCGGCGGCCTCTTCACGTGGATCGCGGAGCAGATCAAGGCCTGCTCCGATTTTCTGGTGCTGCTCCTGATCCGCGGCACCTCGCGGTTCGAATCGGAGCTGACCGACGAAGGACGGCAGGAACAGCGCATGTGGCGGGACCGGCGCATGCGTAGCCTCAAGGGGCTCGCCCTGCGCGCCAGGCGGCGGCAGAAGGCGTCCTGACGACCGCGACCATCGCACGGGAACAGGATGCACTACCACAACGGACGCAAGCAGATCGTGGTGCTCGGCGGCGGCAGCGGCGGTATCGTCGCCGCCACCAAGCTCGGCCGGACCCTGGGCGCGGACCACGACATCATCCTCATCGACCGGCGCGCCGACCATGTCTACATGCCGGCTTTCCTGTTCGTGATGGTGGGGCAGAGACGTCCGGAGGACATCACGCGAAGGCTCAAGCGCCTGGAGAAACGCAACATCCGGGTCCTCCAGGCGGAGATCCTGGGGATCGATCCCGGGCGCCAGCAAGTCATCCTGGAAAGCACCGCCATCCCCTACGACTATCTGATCGTGTCCCTGGGCCTCGAAGTCAGGCCCGACCTGCTTCCGGGTTTCGCCGAAGGGGCGCATCACCCCTGGGAGATGGACGCGGCCCTGCGCCTCAAGACCACCCTGGACAACTTCCGGGAGGGGCGCGTGCTGGTGGGTGTGCCGCAAGGCCCTTACCGCTGCCCGCCGGCGCCATACGAAGCCCAATGGATGCTCGACAGCTACTTCAAGGAACGCAACATCCGTGACCTGGTGGACCTGCAGTACTTCACCCGGGAGCCCGAACCCGCCGGGGAGGAACACATGCCCTCGGTGTGGATGGACGCCCAGAGCAAGAAGCGCGACGTCACCATCCATTACGACTTCATCGTGCAGTCCATCGATGCCGAGCGTAAGCGCGTCAAGGGCCTCTACGGCTACGAGCTTTCCTACGACCTGTTGTTCATGGTGCCGCCGCACCGCCCCTCCCGGGTACTTTACGACTGCGGGCTGGCGGAACGGGAGACCGGCATCCAGGTGGACTACGACACTCTGGAAACCAAGTGGGACAACGTCTACGCCATCGGCGACAATGCCGACATGCCGGCCTCTAAGGCCGGCGGCGTGGCACACCAGGAAGCCGACGTGGTGGCGGACAACCTGGTGGCGGAAATCACCGGGGAAGGGGAGTTGTCCACACTGCACCTCCACACCATATGACTGCTCTCATGCGGCGCGGGACGCGCCGCCGCCAACCGCACCACCTACCCTCAGGGATGGCCGCCCTTCGGCGCCACCGACTCACGGTCCTGGGGCCCGTCCCGCATGATCTACTGGAGCAAGGTCCTGTTCGAGAAATGGTGGCTCTGGCGTTACTTCTGACGCCACTTCTGCGACACGGCCTGTCCTGAGCCCTTCGACAGGCCTGTCCTGAGCTTGTCGAAGGGCTCAGGCCAGGCGTAACGAAGCGAAGACGAAGGACCATGATCCTCAGAGAGCTCAACGGCGAGAGTTGCAAAACCTATCTGATAGCAGATGAGGGAAGGGGATGCGCCGTCCTGGTGGACCCCCTTCACGCCCACGTGGACCGTTATCTCGCGGTGCTGGCCTACCACCGCCTCGAACTGGACCTCGTCATCGACACGCACACACACGCCGATCATCTCAGCGGAGGCCCGCAGTTGCGGTTCCTGGTCGGATCGCGGTTCGCCATGCAGAAATGGGCGCCGAGCCCGGCCGTCGACGTCCATCTGGAAGAAGGCGAGGAAGTTCCGATCGGTAACTTGGCATTGCGCGTCCTGCACACGCCGGGACATACCCCAGACGGCATGAGTCTCGTGGTGGAAGGCAACGTGCTCACCGGCGACACCCTGTTCATCGGCGGCTCCGGCCGCACCGACTTCGCCGGCGGCGATGCCGGCGCCCAGTTCGACGCGGTGACCCGGAAGCTGTTCACGCTGCCGGACGAGACCATCGTACGGCCGGGGCACGACTACCGCGGCAACACCACCTCTACCATCGGCCAGGAAAAGCGCACCAATCCCCGGCTTGCGAACCGCACCCGCGAGGAATACATCGACCTCATGAACAACCTCGGACTCTCGCCGCCCCAGAACATCCAGGAGGTCCTCCAGCCCAACCAATCCGCCCTCGGCACCGGGGATATCAGCTTTCCGGACTGGAGCGAGCTCAAGAAGGTCCGGGAAATCGACGTCCAGGGACTCCATCGAATGCTGGCGTCGGATACGCAACCGCTGCTGGTGGACGTGCGCGAGCCGGGAGAGTACACGGGCGAACTCGGCCACCTGTCCGGCAGCCTGCTCATTCCGCTACGCGAGCTCGTGAACCGCCTTGACGAGATCGACGAACACAAGGGTGAACCGGTGGTGACCGTCTGCCGCGCCGGCATGCGCAGCGCCACCGCGGCGGCCATTCTCGAGCGATCCGGCTTCACCGACGTCTCCAACCTTGCCGGCGGCCTGCTGGCGTGGAACGAAGCCGCGCTGCCGGTGGAACGCTAGGAATCGGAATCGGACTCCGATCAAAGCCACTCGAGATCCCTCCGGTCATGGCAACCAAACCGAACCGCCCGCGCCGCTATCCCGACTGGGAGAACACCTGCAACTACTGCCTGTACCTTCAACCCATGCCGCGCGGCACAGGCTCGGGAAACTGCACCTACCACCGCCAATGGATCCAGCGAGCCGCCTTCAGCACCTGCAGCGACATGAGCGCCCAGCGGTTGGAAGAGGGCATCTACACCCTCACCACCAGCGCCTACGGCACCTGGACCTACCACCGCCGCCGCGAACCCGCCCGGACACGGCTGTTTCTCGTACCCGCCCGGCCAGCCGCCGACACCGAGACCCCCAACACGGAAACCCCGCCGCGCACCAAGAAACGAATGACCTGACTGGGGCCTTAACCCGATTGCGGCGCACCTCTGATCCGACCTGGCCGGCGAGCCGCCACACCCGCACCCCACAAAGTAGTCCGCAAACCGAGCACCCAAGGGGACCCAACTCCCCAAGACCACGGGAGGGGAGACAACACTCCCGAAGCTGCACCCATATTATGTCAGCTTACGCATTGGCCTCTGAAGGCCAGTGCATAAGTTGACATAATATACCTTATCAGACATTCGGTTGTCCTTGGGAATCCCTCGCCCGCGCTTCACGCGAAACTCGGGCGATCCAATCTCCCGGCTCTATAACAGTCTATGTGGGGGATCGACGACGACCGCGCCTATCAGGTGTGAACGCCTACTGCGTGGCCTGTTCCGATGGTTTCCCCGAGGCGGCTTCAAGCCGTTGCACTCGCAACGCGATTTCGACCGTCTCTCCTTCGGGAAATTCCTTGAGATATGCCTTGTAACCCTCCGCGGCTTCTTGGATCTTGCCGAGCCGGGTGTTGCAGCGTGCCTTGCCCAGCATGGCTTCTTCCCGCATGGGTCCCGGTTGTTCGAGCGACCGGGTCAGGGTCGCCACGGCCTCTTCGCACGAGCCGTTCATCTCCTGAGCCAGCCCGAGGGTGACTAGTGCCACCTGGCCCAGGAAGGCATCCTGACTCGCCGAAACATCGCCTCCGAGAGTCTCCACGGCGTTGGCCGGTTGGCCCAGCGCGAGAAAGCTGTTGGCGATGTAGAGGTTCGCAAGCGCGTCGTATGGCGCCTCGCCACGCGCCTTGAGGCTTCGGAAGGACTCCAGGGCGGCGTCATAACGGCCGTTCCTATATTCCTCGAGTCCCATGTTGTACTCCTGGAACGCCAGGTCTCTTTGGTAGCCGCGGTAGTACTGCCAGCCCATGACGGTGGCCGCGACCACCACCACCGCCACGCCAAGGCCGATCAACTGCGTCCTGTACGCCTTGAGCAGATCGAGCAACTGGCCGGTCAACACCATGAACCGGTCCGGCTGACGGATGTCCTTTCGAAGAATGCGTTTTCTCGGCGCGGCCATAGGAGCGAAATCTCCTGATACTCCTACATCTTGTACTTGAAGTCGTCCGGCGACATCTTGTCCAGGATCTCGCCCCATTTCTCCTTGGAGACGTTGGCGAAGTCCGGGTCCTTCCCCTCTTCCGTCTGCTGCAGCACGCTGGACTGCTCCAGCACCTCCTTGGCGACGTAGATGGGGGTCTTGCTGCGCAGAGCCATGGCGATGGCATCGCTCGGACGCGAATCCATCGCCACCTCGCGGTCGCCCACGGCCAGCGTAATTACCGCGTAGTAGGTGTTTTCCTTGAGCTCGGTGATGGCGACCCTCTTCACCGTGCCGCCCAGTTCGGAGAGCACATTCTTGAACAAGTCGTGGGTCATCGGGCGGGCCATCTTGATGCCTTCGATCTCCGTGGCCATGGCCGTGGCCTCGAGCAGCCCGATCCAGATGGGAAGCTGCAGCTTGTTCTCAGAGTCCTTCAACACCACGATGGGTGTCCGCGTCACCTGGTCGAGGGTCAACCCGGCCACGGTCATTTCAATAGCGTCAGGACCACTCATTGCATGGCCTCCCTTGCTCCAAGAGCCTCGCCGACCAGTGAATTCGGCGTGGCGTCCACGACCCGCACTGTTGCCATCTCCGCCGGCGTGGTGGCTTCGTCGGGCTCGAAATTGACGATCCGGTTGGTGCGGGTCCGGCCCATGAGCTGGTTTCGACCCAACCGGGACGGCCCTTCCACCAGGATTTCCTGCTCCGCGCCGATCAGATTCCGGTTCTTCCGGAGGGAGATCCGTTTCTGCAACTCCTGCAATCTCCGGCAGCGCTCACCCTTTACCTCTTCGGGGACGTCGTCTCGGTACACCTTGGCCGCCACCGTGCGGGGCCGCGGCGAGTACGTGAAGGTGAACATGTCGTCGTACTCGATCTCGCGGACGGCGGACAGTGTCTCCTCGAACTCCGCCTCGGTCTCGCCCGGGAAGCCCACGATCATGTCCGTCGTGACGGCGACCTCGGGCCGGCGTCGGCGCAGCGAGCGGATGCGCTCCACGTATTCGTCGAGCCGGTAGCCCCGGCGCATGCGCCCCAACACGGCATCGGAGCCGGACTGGAGCGGCAGGTGGAGGTGCTCGCAGAGGTTCTCGAGGCGGACGAAAGCATCCACCAGCTCCGGCGAAAGGTCCTGGGGATGAGAGGTGGTGAAGCGGATGCGCTGGATGCCGGGGATGTCGTTGATCCGTTCCAGCAACTCCGGAAACGACATCTCCCCTTCCACCGTTTGGCCGTAGGAATTGACGTTCTGGCCCAGCAGCATCACCTCCTTGATGCCGCGCCGGACCAGCGCCTCCACGTCGCGCACGATGTTGTCGCTGGGCCGGCTCACCTCGCGCCCGCGCACCCGGGGCACGATGCAGAAGCTGCAAACCTTGTTGCACCCCTGCATAATGGTGACGTAGGCCTTGGCGCCATCGGTCTCGGGAAGCCCGGACGGGTCCTCGAGATAGAACGGGTCGCGGTAGAAGGCGGTTTCCACCGAGCGCCGCGCCGCCTCCCGGGCTTCCTCCACCATCCGCGGCAGCTTGTGCATGTTGTGGGTGCCGAACACCAAGTCCAGGTGCGGCGCCCGCCGCAGCAGCGTCTCCCCTTCCTGCTGGGCCACGCACCCGCCCACGCCCAGGATGACGCCCTTCTCTTCCTTGAGCCGGCGCCACCTGCCGAGCGCGCTGTAGACCTTCTGCTCGGCCTTGTCTCGCACGCTGCAGGTATTCAGGATGATCAGGTCGGCGTCGTCCACGCGATCGGTGGGCTCATAGTCCGCGGACCTCATGAGCTGCACGATCCGGGCGGAGTCGAGCTGATTCATCTGGCAGCCCCAGGTTTGCACGTAGAGTTTCATGGCTTCTTCGGCTCGGCGAACCGACGCACCTACCGTCTGTGCCGTCCGTCGCAACGTGGAGAGAGTATTTCACAGTTCGGGGGGTTTCGCCATCACCCGCCCCCGGTGGGAGTCAGCGGCCGGGATATTCCGAGAGCAGACTGTCGCAGGAAGAGAAATCGGTCAGAGTCCGCAAGCAGGCGAAGGTTTGAAAATCCAGGGAGAGGCCCCGGTCGTGCCAGCCGAGCAGCGTCGGTTCCGGCTCCTGCCACTGGAACCCAGTGAGCCGGACGCGTTCGGGGAGGTGGACGAGAAAAAACCCCGTGACCGTGGCGCGATCGGAGTCGAGCCAGTTGGAGAAGAAACGGAGAGCGCCGAGATCGTAACGGAGGTCCCGCCGAACCGCATGGCCCGCGAGAGCCAGCGCGTCGTTCAAGCCGCGCCGCTCCCGCGCCCGGACAATCCGCCGGACCGGAGCGTGCCCGGCACCCGGCACCGCCGGAAGCACTCCGGTGGAAACGAGCAGGACCCTGATCCCGGCCGCCCAGAGCCCCAGCGCCCGGGCCGGACTGAGATCGTGCCCCAACCGGTACCGCGCGTCACCGCCCGTGAGTCCGTGGCAGCGCTCCCGCACCACCGCGGCGCGGTCCTGTCGCTCGACCCGGTCCTCGGGCAACCACACCCCAGCCCTCCTCCCGCCGCCCCGGGAATCGGTTCCCAACAGCACTTGCAGGCCGTACCGCCGGCTGTCCCGCACGCACACCAGAGCGACTCGGTCGGCGCCGTCATTCATCGGCCGGCGTCCGGGGTCCCCACCCCCCTGAAACCCTGGCGGACGCCCCGTCGTCAGGCCCTCCATATCGGCAGCCACAAGGGTTGGGCCAGCATGAACTCCTTTTGCACGATGCGCGTCAAGGCCTCGCGCAACTGGCCCACGCTGGTCTCCTCCAGAGTGATCACGAACGGGAGCACTTCGTCGGGCGCGCCGCCGCCCTGCCGTGTTCCAACGAGCGATTCCAACTCCTCCGTGGTGTGTTCCAGTTGCCATATCTCCGAGACGTTGATCTGTTTCTCGCCGAATACCTGGCAGATCTCCCCAACGATGCCGCTCTGGTCCCGCACCACGAAGCGCACGTAGAAGGAAGCCCTCAGGTCGTCTTCCGGACATACCGAGCTCACGCCGGAGACAATGCTCTCCACCGGCAGGAACGGATCGTGGCCCGAGCGCGCCACCAACTCGTGGACGTCGCCGAGGACGGCAACGGCGGTGGCGCCGCCACCCGCCCCCGGACCGGCGAACACGTAGTCCCAGTCGCCCGCGTCCGGCGCTCCGCCGTCGCTCACCTGGCCCTTGAAGAACACCCCGTTGGTGACCCCGTCGATGCCCGCGATGGGATGGCTTTCGGGCACCACCATGGGCGTCACCATGGCCTCCAGCGCGCCGTCGATGCTGCGCGCAAGGGCCACGGACTTGATGGTGCCACGGCCTTTGCGGGCGGCGTAGAGGAAGTCGATGGCATGGATACGCTCGATGCCCTTGCGGTGGATGACCCCCGGCTCGAGGCGCGCGCCGAAGGTGATGGAGGACAGCAACAGGAGCTTGGCCTCGGCGTCGCGGCCGCTCACGTCCGCGTCGGGGTCGGCCTCGGCGTAGCCCAGGGCCTGGGCCGACTTGAGCGCCTCTTCGTAGGATCTGCCCCGTTGGGACATCTCCGTAAGGATGTAGTTGCAGGTTCCGTTCAGCAGGCCGTAGACGGCCGCGGGGCGTTCGGCGCTGAGGCTCTGGGTGAGGGGTCCGATGATCGGAATGCCGCCCGCGACGCAGGCCTCGAAACGAACCGCCCGGCCGCATTCCCGGGCGGCGGTCCAGATCTCGGCGCCGTGGGCCACCAGCAGCGCCTTGTTGGCGGTGGCCACGGACTTGCCGTGACGAAGCGCGTCCACCACCCACTCCTTCTGGGTGTGCAAGTCTTCAGCGCCGCCGGCCGCCAGCACCTCCACGACGATGTCGACGTCGGGGTGGCGGGTCACCTCGGCGGCGTCCGTCGTGAACATCTCCGGCGAAGTCCCGTACCGCGGCTTGCCCTGGGGGTTGCGCGTGAATACCTTGACGACCTCGGCATCGACGCCGAAGCGCGCCAAGTGGCCGTTGGCGACGAGGTCATGGACCGCACCGCCCACGGTGCCGGCCCCGAGAATGCCGATGTGAACCTTGGATGCCATGACGCGCTACTCCGGCAGCACGCCCATGGCCTTGCGGATGGTCCGCACCGCCTGCCGGGTGCGGTGCTCGTTCTCGATCAGGGCGAAACGCACGTGCTGGTCGCCGTACTGCCCGAAGCCGATGCCCGGCGACACCGCCACCTTGGCCTCGTTCAGCAGGAACTTGGAGAACTCCACCGACCCCATGGAGCGGTAAGGAGCCGGGATCTCACCCCACACGAACATGGTGGCCCTGGGCTTGCGGATCATCCAGTTGACCCGGGCCAGCCCGTCCACCAGCGCGTCCCGGCGGCTCCTGTAGGTCTCGGAGATGTCGTGCACGTCGTCGTCCCCGCTGTTGAGGGCGTGGATGGCGGCGATCTGGACCGGCTGGAAGATTCCGTAGTCCATGTAGCTCTTGAGCCGCGCCAGGGCATGGATCATGGTGGCGTTGCCCACCGCGAACCCCACCCGCCAACCGGGCATGTTGTAGCTCTTGGACATGGTGAAGAACTCCACGCCCACGTCCTTGGCGCCGGGCGCCTGGAGAAAGCTCGGAGGCTCGTAGCCGTCGAAGGTGAGGTCCGCGTAGGCCAGGTCGTGGATCACCAGGATCTCGTTCTCCTTGGCGAACTTCACGATGCGCTCGAAGAACTCGAGTTCCACTACCTCGGTGGTGGGATTGTGGGGGAAGTTCAGAATCAGCAGCTTGGGCCGCGGCCATGTCTGCTTGATGGCCTCCTCGAGCTGGTCCATGAACCCCTCGCTGGAGACCAACGGAATGCTGCGGAGGTCGCCGCCGGCAATGACCACCGAGTACTGGTGGATCGGATAGGTGGGGCTCGGGCACAGCACCACGTCCCCCGGGTCGATCATGGCCAGCACCAGGTGCGCCAGCCCTTCCTTGGAGCCGATGGTGACGATGGCCTCGTCGTCCGCGTCGATGGAGACTCCGTACCGGCGCTGATACCAGTCGCAGATGGCCACCCTGAGCTTGTAGATGCCCCGCGACACCGAGTAGCGATGGTTCTGCGGTTTCTGGACCGCCTCCACCAGCTTTTCGACGATGGGCGCCGGCGTCGCCATGTCCGGATTGCCCATGCTGAAGTCGACGATGTCCTCTCCCCTCCTCCGAGCCTCCTGCTTGAGGTCGTTGATGGTGTTGAAGACGTAGGGCGGCAGCCTCTTGATCCGGTTGAACTCCACGATGCAATACCTCTAAGGACCTGTTTTTACGTCATTGTCATTGTTGGCGCAAATCAGGGGCACCGGGCTCAGTCCGCCCAGGCACCCAGTTGCATGGCTTCGCCCCAGCGGTATCGCAGTTCTTCCCGAACGCGCCGGGAGGCATCGCCGCGCAGACTCGGATCGTGCGCCAGCCAGTGACGGGCTTCGCTGCGCGCCGCCTGAAGCACCTCGTGATCGTGGACGAGGTGGGCCACCCGGAATCCCTGGAAGCCGGCCTGACGCGTGCCGAGGATTTCGCCGGCGCCGCGGAAACGCAGGTCGGCCTCGGCAACCTCGAAGCCGTCGGCGGTCTGCTCCAGGACCTCCAGGCGCCGGCGGGAGCCATCGTCGCGGGAGCCGTAGTGGATCAGGACACAGTGGGATTCTTCCCGACCCCGCCCTACCCGGCCCCGGAGTTGATGCAACTGGGCGAGTCCGAACCGCTCGGCGTGCTCCACCACCATGAGGGTGGCGCCGGGGACGTCGATCCCCACCTCGATGACGGTGGTTGCCACCAGGACCTGTATCTCCCCCTGCCGGAAGCGCCGCATCATCTGGTCTCGTTCGGCCGGGGGCATCTGGCCGTGGACCAGGCCGATGCGAAGCCCCTTCATGACGTTCCGGGACAGCTCCCGCGCCATGCTCTCGGCCGCCGCCATCGGCATCTTCCCGGATTCCTCCACCAACGGGTAGACCAGATACGCCTGGCGTCCGCCGGCCACCGCCGCCTGGACCCGCTCGTAGACCCTTTGCCGCTGTCCTTCCTGTACCACCACCGTGCGCACCGGCGTCCTGCCCGGCGGCGCCTCGTCCAGAAGCGACACCTCCAGATCACCGGAGAGGACCATGGCGAGGCTGCGCGGAATGGGCGTGGCGCTCATCAGCAGCAGGTCGGGCTCGCCCGCGGCGCTACCGGCCGCCGCATCCCGCAGCGACAGTCTCGCGAAGGCGCCGCGCTGGCTCACTCCGAAACGGTGCTGCTCATCGACGATGCCCAACCCCATGCGCGGCGCCGACACGCCTTCCTGGATGAGCGCGTGGGTGCCGACGACGAAATCCACTTCGCCGCGGGCGATACGGTCGATTGCCTCTCTTCTCGCCGTCGCCGAAAGCGACCCCGACAACAGCACGGCGCGGATGCGCAACCTCTCGGCGTAGGGGCGGAGCCTTTCGTAGTGCTGCTCGGCAAGAAGCTCGGTGGGGGCCAGAAGCAGCGCCTGCCGGCCGTTCTCCATGGCCCGCAGCGCCCCGAGCCACGCGATGACGGTCTTTCCCGAACCCACGTCGCCTTGCAGCAGGCGGCGCATGGGGCTTGGCGACTCCATGTCCCGGTAGATCTCCCGCAGCACGCGCTCCTGCCCGCCGGTGAGCCGGTAAGGGAGCAGCTCCCGCATCCGGCTCGTCAACGACCCGGGGCGCGCCCGCGAGGCAAAACCGGGGGTGTCCTGACGCTGCCGCTGGCGCAAGGCCAAGGCCAGTTGAAAGTAGAAGAACTCATCGAACGCCAGCGACCGGCGCGCCGTGGCCTGCGCTTCCTCGAGGGCGTTGGGGTCCATCGCGCTGTCCGGCCGGTGGATCACTCCCATGGCCCGGTTCAGGTCCATGAGGCCTTGTCGTTCGATCACCTCCGAAGGCAGGAAGCTGGGCAGGAATCCGCCGAACCGATCCAGGGCCTGAGCCGCCCAGCCGCGCAGGCTGGTTTGCGAGATGTCACCGGGTTTTTCGTATACGGGCCGCACCTCGGGCTGCCGCTCCGAGTCCTCGTCGAGAATCTCGAACTCCGGGTGGGGCACGCTGAGCCGGGCGCCGCGTCCGGGGGCCGCTCGCCCGTGGATGGAAAGACGCTGACCCGCCCGCAGGGCGTCCGCGACATAGCGGACGGGATTGAACCAGACCAGCTCCAGGCTGCCGGTGTCATCCGTCAGCGTGGCGGTGAGAATGCGGCGGCGTCCGTGAATGCGGCCGGTCCTGAGGCTCGTCAGGCGGCCGGTGAAACTGGCGCTTGCGCCGGCCTCCGCTTGAGAAATGGCGGAGACGTCCCGCCGGTCCTCGTAGCGGAACGGCAGGTGGTAGAGCAGGTCCTCGACGGTGGCGAGCCCGCGGCCGGCTAACTGTGTGGCACGTACCGGGCCGATTCCCTTCAGAACGTCCAGTCGAAGCTGGAGAGCTTCATGGCAATCGGCGGGTTCAATGAGCGTCGCGTGATAGGTCTGAGGCGCCATGGCGTCCTTCGACTTCGCTCGGCCGGGCCTCGCTACGCCTGTCCTGAGCCTTGTCGAAGGGCTCAGGACGAAAGGGTTTTCATCGAAATTCTTAAAGTGAATCGTTCGCCCTGAGCCCTTCGACAAGCTCAGGACAGGCTTTGCGAAGCGAAGTCGAAGGGCGCCGGCCGGCGTCAGACGGAGTAATTCAACGGCCTGCCATGCCAAGAGCTGCCCACGGGTTCGAGTTTAGACGACCTGCCGTTGGTACTCCTGAAGCGGCTGCACGGTCAACTCGCCACCCTTGAGGAACTCGATGGCCTCCACCGCGGCCTCGGCGCCGGCCAGGGTGGTGAAATACGGGATCTGCCGGTCCAGGGCCTCGCGCCGCACGAGATAACCGTCGTTGCGGTAGCTCTCGTTGGCGTGGGTGTTGACCACCATCGCGACCCCCTCCTGGCCCAGGGTCTTCTCTACGTCGTGTGCCACCTGTACCGGGATGGCCTCTTGCTGGAAGAAGTCCGCGGTGCCGCCGGTGGCGACGATCTCGAATCCCAGCGCCGTCAGCGACCGCGCGATGTCCACGGCCCCCTCGCGGTGCTCGTCGGGCAGGCTGAAGAACGCCTTGCCGGAATCGGGCAGGCGCATGCCGCCGGCCATCTGGGCCTTGGCAAAGGCCTTGCTGAAGGAATGGTCGATGCCCATGACCTCGCCGGTGGACTTCATCTCGGGTCCCAGGATCGTGTCCACCCCGGAGAACTTGTTGAACGGCAGCACCGACTCCTTGACCGACACGTGGGGCGGCACGATCTCCTCGGTGAGGCCCATCTCGCCGAGCTTGCGCCCGACCATGACCCGCGCCGCCAGCTTGGCCAGGGAAACGCCGATGGCCTTGCTCACGAAGGGCACGGTCCTGGATGCCCGGGGGTTCACCTCGAGGATGTAGACCTCGCTCCCCTTGACCGCGAACTGGACGTTCATGAGCCCGCGGACCTCCAGGGCCTCGGCCAGGGCCACGGCCTGGCGGCGGATCTCCGCCTGCACCTCCGGCGACAGGGTGCGGGGCGGGATCGAGCAGGCGCTGTCCCCGGAGTGCACTCCCGCCATCTCGATGTGCTCCATGATGCCGCCGATGACCACCCGCTCCCCGTCGGCGATGGCGTCCACGTCCACCTCGGTGGCGTCGTCCAGGAACTTGTCGATGAGCACCGGGTGCTCCACCGAGGCCTGGAACGCGGTCACCAGGTATTCCCTAAGCTTGTCCTCCTCGTAGACGATCTCCATGGCCCGGCCGCCCAGCACGTAGGACGGCCGCACCAATACCGGATAGCCGATGCTCGCGGCCACCCGCAGGGCCTCGTCCATGGACCGGGCGGTGCCGTTGCGCGGCTGCCTCAGCTCCAGCCGTTCCAGCAACTCCTTGAAGCGTTCGCGGTCCTCGGCCAGGTCGATGCTGTCCGGCGAGGTGCCGATGATGGGGACCCCGGCCCGCTCCAGCGCCAACGCCAGCTTGAGCGGCGTCTGTCCGCCGAACTGGACGATGACTCCGTCGGGGCGCTCCTGCGCCGCGATGTTGAGCACGTCCTCCAGGGTCAGCGGCTCGAAGTAGAGCTTGTCCGAGGTGTCGTAGTCGGTGCTGACGGTCTCGGGATTGCAGTTGACCATCAGGGTCTCGAAGCCGTCCTCCTTGAGCGCGAAGGCGGCGTGCACGCAGCAATAATCGAACTCGATTCCCTGGCCGATGCGGTTGGGGCCGCCGCCCAGGATCATGATCTTCTTGCGCTCGCTGCGCCGGGACTCCTGGGTCCCTTCGTAGGTGGAGTAGTAGTAGGGGGTGAACGCCTCGAATTCGGCGCCGCAGGTATCCACGGTGCGGAAGCCGGCCAGCACGCCGGCCGCCATCCGCAGCGCCCGGACGTCTTCCTCCGAACGGCTTGAAAGCTCGGCCAGGCGCCGGTCGGAGAAACCCATGCTCTTGACCTCTTCCCAGAACTCCCGGTCGGCGTCCCCACCCTCGCCGAGCCGGAACGGAATCTCATCCTCCTTGCGAATGATGGCGTGTATATGCTGGAGAAACCACGGATCGATACCGGTCAACTCGTAAAGCCGATCCACCGTCAAACCGGCCCGGAACGCCGCGCCCAGAGTCCACAGGCGATCGGAGCGCGGCCAACGGAGCCGATCCTCCAACAGGGCGTGCGTATCGCGCGCTTGCCGGCTCCCGTCAGGCGTGGGCGGCGCGGGCTCCGGTTCCTCGAAACCGTAGCTGTTGGTCTCCAGCGAGCGCATGGCCTTCTGCAGCGCTTCCTTGAAGGTGCGGCCGATGGACATGGCCTCCCCCACCGACTTCATCTGCGTGGTCAGCACGTCCCGGGTCTGGGGGAACTTCTCGAAGGTGAACCTGGGGACCTTCACCACCACGTAGTCGATGGTGGGCTCGAAGCACGCCGGCGTCTCCCGGGTAACATCATTGGGAATCTCGTCCAGGGTGTAACCCACCGCCAGCTTGGCGGCGATCTTGGCGATGGGGAATCCCGTCGCCTTGCTGGCCAGGGCGGAGCTGCGAGAGACCCGCGGGTTCATCTCGATGACCACCAGGCGGCCGTCTTCCGGGTTCACCGCGAACTGGATGTTGGAGCCGCCGGTGTCGACGCCGATCTCCCGGATGATGCGCAGCGCGGCGTCGCGCATCACCTGGTATTCCTTGTCGGTGAGGGTCTGGGCCGGCGCCACCGTGATGGAGTCGCCGGTGTGTATGCCCATGGGATCGAAGTTCTCGATGGGGCACACGATCACCACGTTGTCCTTGTGGTCGCGCATCACCTCCAGCTCGAACTCCTTCCAGCCCAGCACGGACTCCTCCACCAGCACCTCGTGAACCGGGGAGATCCGCAGGCCCCATTCGGCCATCTCCACGTATTCGTCCTCGGTGTAGGCGATGTTGGCGCCGCTGCCGCCCAGGGTCCGGGACGGCCGGATGATCAGCGGCAGGCTGGCCAGCTCCCGCCTGGCCGCCATGGCCTCTTCCGGCGAGTGCACATAGACGCTTCGCGGCAGGTCCAGGCCGATCCGGGCCATGGCCTCCTTGAAGCGGTCCCGGTCCTCGGCCTTCTTGATAGCCTCGAGCCGGGCGCCGATCATCTCCACGCCGAAGCGCTCCAGGACGCCGGTCTCCGCCAGTTCGATGGCGAGGTTGAGGGCGGTCTGGCCACCCAGGGTGGGCAGCACCGCGTCGGGCCGTTCCGCCTCGATGATCTTGGCGACGACCCCGGCGTCCAGGGGCTCGACGTAGGTCCGGTCCGCGAAATCCGGATCGGTCATGATGGTGGCCGGGTTGGAGTTCACCAGGATGACCCTGTAGCCCTCCTCCTTGAGGGCCTTCAGAGCCTGGGTCCCGGAGTAGTCGAACTCGCACGCCTGGCCGATGACGATGGGGCCCGAGCCGATGAGGAGGATGGACTCGATGTCCGTACGCTTCGGCATCTCAACCTTCAGCCTCGGCCATCAAGTCGCGGAAGCGGGCGAAGAGGTACGACGCGTCGTGCGGACCCGGCGATGCCTCGGGATGGTACTGGACCGAGAAGATGGGCTCCTCGCGGTGCCGGAGCCCCTCCACGGTGCGGTCGTTGAGGTTCACGTGGGTCACCTCCACCGCGCCCTCGAGGGAGTCCGCGTCCACCGCGAAGCCGTGGTTCTGGGTGGTGATCTCCACCTTTTCGGTGGTGAGATCCATGACCGGCTGGTTGCCGCCGTGATGGCCGAACTTGAGCTTGAAGGTGCGCCCGCCCATGGCGAGCCCCAGGATCTGGTGTCCCAGGCAGATGCCGAAGATGGGCCGCCGCCCGATGAGCCGCCTCACGATGTCGGCGGCGTAAGGGACGGCGGCGGGGTCTCCCGGGCCGTTGGACAGGAAGATGCCGGCCGGCTCGAGCGCGAGGGCATCGGCGGCCGGCGTCCATGCCGGTACCACGGTTACGCGGCAGCCGGCCTCCACCAGACCTCGCAGGATGTTGAATTTTATGCCGTAGTCGTATGCCACCACGTGAAAATCCGGCTCCCCGCCCGGGGCGAAGCCACTTCCCATGTGCCAGACTCCCTGGTCCCAGCGGTAGGGCTCGCGGCAGGTCACGTTCTTGACGAGGTCTCTGCCTTCAAGCCCCCCCAACGCCTGCGCTTTTTTAGCCAGCTCCGCCCCACCCCCGCCCGCCGTGGAGATGATGCCGCCCTGGGCGCCGCGTTCCCGTATGTGGGTAACCAGGGAGCGCGTGTCCAGGCCCTCGATGCCCACGATCCCGTGCTCGCGCATGTAGTCGTGCAGCGGCCGGGTGGCGCGCCAATTGCTCGGCACCGGGCAGTACTCCTTCACGATGAAACCCCTGACGAACGGCCGCAACGACTCGTCGTCCTCCGGATTGACGCCGACGTTGCCGATCTCCGGATAGGTCATGGTGACGAGCTGGCCCTCGTAGGATGGATCGGTGAGGATCTCCTGGTATCCCGTCATGCTGGTATTGAAGACTACCTCCCCCGCCGCCTCCCCTTCGCTGCCGAAGGAGCGGCCGGCAAACGAGGTCCCGTCCGCCAATGTGAGAATGGCTTTCATGAGATGAACCGCCCGCCCGTCTGTTCAATAGATGAGGCCGCCGATGCGCCACCAGCGGGGCCAACTCTTTTCCGAGTCCCACGACCAGTACTTGACGAAGGCCCGGCCGCGGATGTCCTGGATAGGGACGAACCCCCAGAAGCGGCTGTCGAAGCTGCGGTCCCGGTTGTCGCCCATGACGAACACGTGCCCCTCCGGGACCTTCACCGGGCCGAGATTGTCGCGGACGTGGTCGACGCCCAGGGTAATTTTTCGCTCTTCGAAATGAGCGTGGGCGTCGTCGACGGCCTCTCCGTTTATGTAGAGCTTCTTGTCGCGGATCAGCACGTCGTCCCCCGGCACCGCCACCACCCGCTTGATGAAATCCTTGCAGCGGTCCCTGGGATAGACGAACACGATCACGTCGCCGCGCTCGGGCATGTCCCACTCCATCACGTGGGAACCGCGCGCCAGGTCGACGCAGCCGGCGAAGGGCACCCAGTTGACGTCCGGAAGCCGCACACCGTAGGAAAGCTTGTTCACCAGGATGTGGTCGCCGATAGCCAGGGTGGGGATCATGGACCCCGACGGGATCTTGAAAGCCTGCACGACGAAGGCGCGCAGGAACAACGCGGCCACGAGCGCGATGAGGATGGCTTCCGTGTACTCCCGGAAGACGCTTTTTCTGGACTTGCCGAATCTGGCCACTTACGGAGATTCCCTGGTGTTCTTCGCTTGCGCGGGCGGGCTTGCGGCCCGTCCCTACACATTTAACACCTCAACCGGCAACTTTGAAATCAGACCTTCAGGGCCGCCAGGAACGCCTCCTGGGGTATCTCCACCCGGCCCACCGACTTCATGCGCTTCTTGCCCTCCTTCTGCCGTTCCAGGAGCTTGCGCTTGCGTGTGATGTCGCCGCCGTAGCACTTGGCGGTGACGTTCTTGCGCAGCGCCTTGACCGATTCCCTGGAGATGATGCGGCTGCCGATGGCCGCCTGGATCACCACCTCGAAGAGCTGGCGCGGGATCAGCTCGCGCATGCGCTGCACCATGTCCCGGCCGCGCACGTAGGCCTTGTCGCGGTGCACGATCAGCGACATGGCGTCCACCAGGTCGCCGTTGATGCGGATGTCCAGCTTGGCGAGCTTCGACGGGCGCATCCCCGCCATCTCGTAGTCCATGGAAGCGTAGCCCCGGCTGATGGACTTGAGGCGGTCGTAGAAGTCGTAGACGATCTCGTTGAGGGGCAGCTCGTAGGTGACCATGGCCCGGTTGAGGCCGGCGTAGCGCAGTTCCCGCTGGACCCCGCGCTTCTCCTCGCACAGCTTGAGGACGCCGCCGAGATAGTCCTGGGGAAGGTGGATGGTGGCCAGGATGAAGGGCTCCTCGATGGTCTCGATGTCGGCCTCGTTGGGGAAGGCCACCGGGTTGTCGATGGCCAACACCTCCCCGGAGCGGGTGGTCACCTGGTACACCACGGTGGGAGCCGTGGTGATGAGGGCGAGGTCGAACTCCCGCTCGAGCCGTTCGTGCACGATGTCCAGGTGGAGCAGGCCCAGGAACCCGCAGCGGAAGCCGAACCCCAGGGCCTGGGAAGTCTCCGCCTCGAAGGTGAAGGAGGAGTCGTTCAGGCTGAGCTTCTCCAACGCCGTTCTCAACGCCTGGTACTGGCCGGAGTCCGCCGGGTAAAGGCCGCTGAACACCATCGGCTTCAACGGCCGGAATCCCGACAAGGGCTCTCGAGCCGGGCGCTTGTGAATCGTCACCGTGTCGCCGATGCGGGCCTCCGCGATGTTCTTGATGGAGGCCATGAGGAAGCCCACCTCCCCCGGTCCCAGGCTCCCGACCTCCACCGCGCCCGGCGCGAAGATTCCCAGCCGGCTGACGTCGAAGACCCCGCCCGTGGACATGAGCCGGATGGAGTCGCCGGTGCTGACGCGTCCTTCGAAGACGCGCAGCAGGATCACCGCGCCGTGATACGGGTCGAACCAACTGTCGAAGACAAGGCCGCGCAGCGGCGCCCGCTCCTCGCCCCGGGGCGGCGGGAAGTGGGCGACGATGCCCTCGAGCACCTCCTCGGTGCCGACGCCGTTCTTGGCGCTGGCGAGGATCGCGTGGCCGCTGTCGAGGCCGATGACGTCCTCGATCTCCTCCTTGACGCGGTCCGGGTCCGCGCTCGGCAGGTCGATCTTGTTGATGACCGGGAGGACCTGGAGGTCGTGGTCCAGCGCCAGGTAGACGTTGGCCACGGTCTGCGCCTCCACCCCCTGGGCGGCGTCCACCACCAGGATCGCTCCCTCGCACGCCGCCAGGCTCCGGGAGACCTCGTAGGAGAAATCCACGTGCCCCGGCGTGTCGATGAGGTTCAGGACGTAGTCCTCGCCGCTCCTGGAGCGGTACTCGAGCCGCACCGGACTGGCCTTGATGGTGATGCCGCGCTCGCGCTCCAGCTCCATCTTGTCCAGGAACTGGTCGGTCTTCTCGCGCTCGCTGAGCGCGCCGGTGTGCTCCAGCAATCGATCCGCCAGCGTGGACTTGCCGTGGTCGATATGGGCGATGATGCAGAAATTCCGTATGCGGCTGCTATCCACGGCCCCGTCCTATGGAGTGGTAGATGAAACCTTGCCGTTGCATCGCCGCCGGATCGTAGAGGTTGCGGCCGTCGAACAGCACCGGCCGGCGCAGCAACTCCTTGAGGCGCGCGAAGTCGGGGCTGCGGAACTCGTTCCATTCCGTCAGGATCAGCACCGCGTCGGCGTCCTCGGCGACCTCGTAGTTGTTGGAGCCGTATTCGATGCGGTTTCCATAACGCTTCCGCGCTTCGTCCATGGCCTCGGGATCGAAGGCGCGCACGCGCGCGCCGGCCTCCAGCAGCCCGTCGACGATCCGAAGGGCCGGAGCCTCGCGCATGTCGTCGGTGCGGGCCTTGAAGGCAAGCCCCCAAACCGCCAGCGTACACGCCGCCAACTCTTCGCCGAAATACCGCCCGACCTTGTCCAGCAGGAGTTCCTTCTGCGTCTCGTTGACCCGGTCCACGGCCCGAAGCAACGGCATTTCCAGCTCGGTGCCGCCCATGGCGATCATCGCACGGATGTCCTTGGGCAGGCAGGAGCCGCCGAACCCGATGCCGGGATAGATGAAGTGAGGGCCGATGCGGTGGTCCAGTCCCATGACGCGCCGGACCTGCTCGACGTCGGCCCCCTCCTTCTCGCACAGCCGCGCGGTCTCGTTGATGAAGGAGATCTTCGTCGCCAGCATGGCGTTGGCGGCGTACTTGCTCATCTCCGCGCTCCGGGAGTCCGTGAGGATGATCGGATTTCCCCTGCGCACGAAAGGCTCGTAAAGACTCTTGAGGCGTTCCAGCGCGCCGGCATCCTCACCCCCCAGGACCACCCGGTCCGGCTTCATGAAGTCCTCTACCGCCGTCCCCTCTTTCAGGAACTCCGGGTTCGAGACCACCGCCACCGGATGTTCGGTGCCGGCTTCGATAATCTCCCGGACCCGCGCCGCCGTGCCCACCGGCACCGTGCTCTTGGTCACGACGATCTTGCCACCGTTCATGGCCCGGGCGATGTCTTCCGCCACCACGAACACCTGGCTCAGGTCGGCGCCGCCCTCCGAGACCTGGGGCGTTCCCACCGCGATGAAGACGGCCTCCGCGCGCTTGACGGCCTCGGCCAGATCGGTGGAAAAGGCAAGCCTCCCCTCGCGGGTGTTGCGTTCGACCAGTTCCTCGAGCCCCAGCTCGTAGAGTGGAACCGTGCCGCTCCGAAGCTGCCCGATCTTCGCCTCGTCGATGTCGACACAGACCACGTCGTTGCCGGTCTCGGCGAAGCAGCTCCCCGTAACCAGCCCCACGTAGCCCGTACCGATCATTGCGATGTTCATGCGCTCGACCTGCGTCGCATCCTTTCCGAGAAGTGAGCTGCCCTCCGACTCCGCTTCGCTACGCCTGTCCTGAGCTGGACGAAGGACTCAGGGAGAACGGTCAAGTTTCACACTAGTCGTGGAAGCGGGTGAGCTCCACGAAGCGCCGGTAACGCTCGTCGATCTCCGCCCTTTCCAGCGCCATCAGCCGCCTGGGCCCGAAGTCCTCCACCGTGAAGGAGGCGGTGACGTTGCCGTACACGATGGCGCGACGGAGCGCGTCCCCGCCCGTGCTTGCACCGGAGGCCAGGTATCCCATGAACGCTCCGCCGAAGGAGTCGCCCGCGCCCGTCGGATCCAGGACCTCTTCCAGGGGATAGGCCGGGACCACGAAGGTCGCGTCGTCGGAGAACTGGAACACGCCGTACTCGCCGCGCTTGATGAGCACCACCCGGGGCCCCATCTTGAGAATAGAGCGGGCCGCCCGGACGATGTTGTGGTCTCCGCTCAGCATGCGTGCTTCCGAGTCGTTGATGACCACGGTCTCGACCCGCTCCAGGACCTTCCGCAATTCCCCGGGATTCTCCCGGATCCAGTGGTCCATGGTATCGCAGGCCACCAGCCGCGGCTGCTTCAGGCGCGACATCACGTCCAACTGCGCGTCCGGATGCATGTTGCCGAGAAAGGCATACTCCGTGTCCTCGTAGCCCGCGGGCATAAGGGGAACGAAGTCCCCCAACACGTTGAGCTGAACCTCCAGCGTATCGCGGACGTTCAGGTCCTCGTGGTACCGGCCGTGCCAGAAGAACGTCTTGCCCTCGGCGCGCTGCAACCCTTCCAGGTCCACGCCGCTGCGCGACAGCGCGGTCAGGTGTTCCGCGGGAAAGTCCTGACCCACCACGCCGACGATCCGGACCGGCGCGAAGAACGCGGCGGCCAGTGCGAAGTACGCCGCCGACCCCCCGAGGACCCGATCGGCACGGCCGTGCGGCGTCTCGATGGAATCGAACGCCATCGATCCCACCACCAGTACACTCATGTCACAAACCTCCCAAGTCCCGTAACCGTTCGTCCTGACCGTAGCGGAGCGAAGTCGAAGGACATCCTTTCACGCGTCATCCCGAACCGTCTCGGAGTTTCACAGGTACTTGTCCACCAGCGGTCCGAGCTTCTTGCGCGTTGCCGCCGGTATCACGGAGCGGTCCGTCACGATGGCCATGGCCAGCGCCGTGGCGCACGGGCAGGCGCGCTCCGGCGACAGGCGCTCGGCGGTGCCGCGGACGATGCGCTTGGCCACGTCCGCGTTCCGCTGCAACACCGCAATGATCTCCTCGATGTCGACGTCGCCGGCGGCTTCGTTCCAGCAGTCGTAGTCCGTGGCCATGGCCATGGTGGCGAAGCAGATCTCGGCTTCCCGCGCCAGCTTGGCTTCCTGCAGGTTGGTCATGCCGATGACGTCCGCGCCCCAGCTCCGGTGAAGCGCCGACTCCGCCCGGGTGGAGAACTGCGGCCCCTCCATGCACACGTAGGTGCCGCGGCCGTGCACCCGGATGTCCTCGTTTGCGGCCGCGTCGGCCACCACCGCCCGCAGGCGGTCGCAGAACGGATCCGCGAACTGCACGTGGGCCACCACGCCGTCGCCGAAGAACGTCGGCGAACGCCGGTAGGTGCGGTCGATGAACTGGTCCGGAAGCACCATGTGCCCGGGCTCGATCTCCTGCTTGAGGCTGCCCACCGCGCTTACCGACAGGATCCGTCCGACCCCCAGCTTCTTCATGCCGAAGATGTTGGCGCGGTTGTTGACCTCGGTGGGCAGCAGCCGGTGCCCCTTGCCGTGGCGCGGCAGGAACACCATCTCGACCCCGCCCAGGGACCCGGTCACGAACGCGCCCGAGGGTTCGCCGAACGGCGTGTCCACCTCGACCTCGCGAACCTCACTCAGCCCCTCCATCTCGTAGAGGCCGGTGCCGCCGATGACACCCAGGATCGTTTTCTGTTCCATCTTGTTCCGTCCTGTATCCCGACAAGGTCTTCCGAGACCGCCCGCCGTCCGGCTATGCGGTATTCACCGCAACGACGTCCAGCCCGCCGTGGGGACCCGGCGCTGCCGAGGCGTGATACAACTGCCCGCAGGCGGCCTGTATGTCGTCGCCCCGTGCCCGGCGCACGTGCGCCTGGACGCCGCGCGCGCGCAAGGTCTCTCCGAACGTCTCGATGGCATGCTCCGAGGACCGGCGGTAACCGCTCCCCTCGTGGGGGTTGAACGGTATCAGGTTCACCTTGCAGCGAATGCCCCGAAGCCTTGCCGCCAGTTCCGCTGCATCCCCGGCGCCGTCATTCAGGCCGTCGATCAGCAGGTATTCGAAGGTGATGCGCTTGCGCCGCGGCACCGGCAGGGAACGGCAGCACTCCAGCAACTGCGCGACGGAGTATTTCCGGTTGACCGGCATGAGATCCGAACGCACCTCGTCCCGCACCGAATGGAGCGAGATGGCCAGGTTGACGCGGGTTTCCTCCATGAGCCTGCGCATCTGCGGCAGCAGGCCCACGGTGGAAACCGTGATCTTGCGGGGCGAGATGCCCATGCCGCTGCGGGCGTCGGTGATGACCTCCAGCGCCCCGCGGGTCGCCTCGTAATTGGCCAGCGGCTCGCCCATGCCCATGAAGACCAGGTTCGAGATTCGCGTGTCCTCCGGGCAGCGGCGCTGCACTTCCAGCACCTGATCCACGATCTCCGCCTGGCTGAGATTGCGCCTCAGTCCCATTCGCGCGGTGGCACAGAAGTCGCAGCCCAGCCCACAGCCCACCTGTGTCGATACGCAAAGCGTGACCCGGTCCGTTTCCGGTATGTAGACAGTCTCGACGACGGCGCCGTCGCGCAGACGCAGCAGGTACTTGACGGTACCGTCCCTGGAACGGTGTTGCTGCCGCACCGCCAGGCTTCCGATGTCGAACTCCCGCGCCAGCGCTCGCCGCAGCTCCCGCGGAACGTCGGTCATGTCCTCGAACGCGGTCGCGTGCTTCTGGAACAGCCACCGCCGTATCTGATCGGCTCGATACGCGGGAAGACCGCGGGCGTCGAGCCATGCGCTCAACTCGGCATGGCCCAGGTCAGCGAGCGGGCGTCGGATATCGCTGGAGCGGACGTGTTCCATTGTCCAAATATGGCGTCCTTCGACTTCGCTCCGCTCAGGACGAACGGCTGCAAGGACGATGATTCCCGTTCGTCCTGAGCCCTTCGACAAGCTCGGGACAGGCTTGTCGAAGGGCCCAGGACAAGGCTTCGCGGAGCGAAGACGAAGGAGGCCATACCGGGCGGCGGTTCGCTACGACCCGGACGACTGGATCTCGTCGGCGTTGAAGAAGAACGCGATCTCCGCCGCGGCGGTTTCGGGGGCATCGGAACCGTGCACCGCGTTGGCCTCCACGTCGGTGCCCCAGTCCTTGCGGATAGTCCCCGAATCGGCCTTGGCCGGATCCGTCGCGCCCATGATTTCACGGTTCCGGGCGATGGCTCCATCCCCCTCCAGCACCGACACGAAAATAGCGCCCCTGGACATGTAGTCGGTGAGGCTGTTGAAGAACGGACGCTCCCGGTGCACTTCGTAGAAGGCCTCGGCCCGCTTCTTGTCCAGGCGGGTCAGCCTTGCCGCCACCACCTTGAGTCCCGCGTGCTCGAAGCGGCTCAGGATATCGCCAATCAACCCCTTGGCCACGGCCTCCGGCTTGATGATCGACAGTGTTCTCTCCATGACTATCCCAACGTCTCCTTCATGGTCCGGCCGATGTCCGCGGGAGACGGTGCCATCCGTACTCCTGCAACCCGCAGCGCCTCGACCTTTTCCGCCGCGGTCCCCTTGCCCCCGGAGATGATGGCGCCGGCATGGCCCATGCGTTTCCCGGCCGGCGCGGTCTGCCCCACGATGAAGCCCACCACCGGCTTCTTCATGTGCGCGCGGATCCAGTCCGCGGCGTCCTGCTCGGCGCTGCCCCCGATCTCGCCGATGAGCACCACCGCCTCGGTCTCGTGGTCCTCGTTGAACCGCTGGAGCACGTCGATGAAGTTGAGGCCGCGGATGGGGTCGCCGCCGATGCCGACGCAGGTGGACTGTCCCAGGCCCAGGCGCGTGAGCTGGTCCACCGCCTCGTAGGTCAGCGTGCCGCTGCGGGAGATGACGCCGATGCTGCCGCGCTGGTGGATGTGGCCGGGCATGATGCCGATCTTGCACTCCCCGGGGGTGATCACGCCCGGACAGTTGGGCCCCACCAGCACCGTGCCGCGATCGTCCAGGTAGCGCTTCACCCGCATCATGTCCTGGACCGGCACGCCCTCGGTGATGCAGATCACCAGCGGCACGCCCGCGTCCGAAGATTCCATGATCGCATCGGCGGCAAAGGGCGGCGGCACGTAGATGACGCTGGCGTTGGCGCCGGTCTCTTGCACCGCCTCCTCCACGCTGTCGAACACCGGGATGTCCTCGAAGGAAGTGCCGCCTCTTCCGGGAGTGACGCCGGCCACCATCCGGGTGCCGTATTCCTTGCAGGTGCGGGTGTGGAACTGGCCGGTGGCGCCGGTGATCCCCTGGGTCAGCACCCGGGTCTCGGAATTCACCAGGATGCTCATGCGCGCCCCTCTTCCGCCCGCACGGCCTCGACGATCTTCTGGGCCGCGTCCGCGATGGTGTCGGCGGCGATGATGCTCAGGTCGGAGTTCGACAGGAGCTCTCTTCCCTGCTCCACGTTGGTGCCCTGCAGCCGCACCACCAGCGGCACGCTGACGCCGGTCTCCCTGGCGGCGTCGATGATGCCGGCGGCGATGACGTCGCAGCGCATGATGCCGCCGAAGATGTTCACCAGCACCCCGCGCACCTTGTCGTCCGAGAGCAGCAGGCGGAAGGCCTGTCCCACCATCTCCTTGCTGGCGCCGCCGCCGACGTCGAGGAAGTTCGCCGGCATGCCGCCGTACTGCTGGATGATGTCCATGGTGCCCATGGCCAGGCCGGCGCCGTTGACCATGCAGCCGATGTTGCCGTCCAGTGCCACGTAGGAAATGCCCAGGTCCGCGGCCTTGACCTCCTTGGGGTCCTCCTCGTTGACGTCTCGCAGCTCCGCCACTTCCCGCTGGCGGAACAGCGCGTTGCCGTCGAAGTTCATCTTGGCGTCGAGGACGAGAAGGCGGCCGTCATCGAGCTGTGCGAGGGGGTTCACCTCGAGCTGCATGCAGTCGGACTCCACGAAGGCGCGGTACAGGTCCTTGACCAGGGCGCCGAAGGCACCGACCTCCTTGCCGGAAAGACCCAGCCGGCTCGCCACCCGGCGAATCTGGAACGGCGCCACCCCCACCAGCGGATCCACCAGCTCGATGACGATCGCCTCGGGGGTCTCCTTCGCCACCTCCTCGATCTCCATCCCCCCCTCTTGACAGGCAATGATGGCGGGTTGTCCGGCCGCCGCGTCCATGACGATGCTGCAATAAAGCTCCCGCGCGATCCGCGAGGCCTCCTCCACCCACACGTGCCGGACGATTCTGCCTTCCGGGCCGGTCTGATGTGTCACTAGAGGTTTTCCCAGCAACCCCTCGGCAAAGCTTCCGGCTTCCTCGGCCGTCTGCACCACCTTGACGCCGCCGGCCTTGCCGCGTCCGCCGGCGTGGATCTGCGCCTTCACCACGCAGGGAAAGCCGATCTGCTCGGCCGCCGCCCGCGCCTCCTCGGCCGTGGCCGCCACCCGGCCACCGGGTACGGGCACACCGAAGCGCGCGAGCCACTCTTTCGCCTGGTATTCGTGGATGTTCATGATGCGGGAATGTCCAACCCAAAGGACGCTGTTCGTTTTCGCGCAGTCTCCCTAGGCCTGTTCCAGCACCCGGTCCATGGCGCCCACGATTTCCTGGACATGGGACAGGGACTCGTCGAACTGGGCCCTCTCCTCGGCGGTGAGAGCGATCTCGAGGACCTTCTCCACGCCGCCGGCGCCCAGCAGCACCGGCACGCAGAAGTAGTACCCCCGGACGCCGTACTCGCCTTCGAGCAGGGCCGCGCAGGGAAGCACCTCCTTCTTGTCCAGCAGGTAGGCCTCGGCCATGCGCACCGCGGCGGACGCCGGTGCGTAGAACGCGGAGCCGGTCTTGAGGAGCGAGACGATCTCGCCGCCGGCCATGCGCACGCGCTGCTCGATCTCGTCGAGGCGTTCCGGGGGGATGAGGCTGGCCACCGGCACGCCGCCCACCTGGCAGGTGCTCCGCACCGGCACCATGTCGTCGCCGTGGCCGCCCATCACCATGGCGGTCACGCTCTCCACCGACCGGTTCAACTCCATGGCAATGAACGTCCGGTAACGTGACGAGTCGAGGATTCCCGACTGCCCCACCACCTGGTTCTTGGGGAAACCCGTAACCCGCTGGCACAGCGTCACCATGGCGTCCAGCGGATTGGTGATGACGATGACGAAGGCATCGGGGGCGTACTTTTTGATGTTCTCCGACACCTGGGTCATGATCCTGGCGTTGGTGCCGAGGAGGTCGTCCCGGCTCATGCCGGGCTTGCGGGCGATGCCGGCGGTGACGATGCAGACGTCGGCGCCGACGATGTCCTCGTAGCTGGTGGTGCCGACGATGTCGGCGTCGAAGCCCTCCACCGGCGCCGACTGCAGCAGGTCCAGCGCCTTGCCCTGCGGCAGCCCGTCGACGACGTCGAAAAGCACCACGTCGCCCAGCTTCTTCAGGGCGCACAGGTGCGCCATGGTGCCGCCGATGTTGCCGCCGCCTATCAGTGCGATCTTGTTTCTGGCCATGATCCCGCCGCCCTACATGTTCGACACGATGGCGTCGCCGAACTCCGAGCACTTCAGCAGCTTGGCGCCGGTCATGAGCCGCTCGAAATCGTAGGTGACGGTCTTCTGCGCGATGGTCTCCTCGAGGCCCTGGATCACCAGGTCCGCGGCCTCGTCCCAGCCCAGGTGCCGCAGCATCATCTCGCCGGAAAGAATGACCGATCCGGGATTGACCTTGTCCTGGCCGGCGTACTTGGGGGCGGTCCCGTGGGTGGCCTCGAACAGGGCGTGGCCGCTGTCGTAGTTGATGTTGCCGCCCGGCGCGATACCGATGCCGCCCACCTGGGCCGCCAGCGCGTCGGAGATAAGGTCGCCGGTGAGGTTCATGGTGGGGATGACGTCGAACTCGTCGGGGCGCGTGAGGATCTGCTGCAGAAACGCGTCGGTGATGGCGTCCTTGATGAGAATCTGGCCCTCCTCCGGCCTGCCGCCACAGTCCTCCCAAGAGATCACCTTGTCGCCGAACTCGCGCTTGGCAAGGGCGTAGCCCCAGCGCATGAAGGCGCCTTCGGTGTACTTCTGAATGTTGCCCTTGTGCACCAGCGTGACGTTGCGCCGGTTGTGGTCCACGGCGTAGCGGATGGCCGCGCGGATGAGCCGCTCGGAGCCCTCGATGGAGATGGGCTTGATGCCGATGCTGGCGGTGTCGGGGAAGCGGATGCTCTTGACCCCCATCTCCTCGCGCAGGAACTTGACCACCTTCTCGGCCTCGGGGGTGCCGGTCTCCCACTCGATGCCGGCGTAGATGTCCTCGGTGTTCTCGCGGAAGATCACCATGTCCACCAGGTGCGGCCGCACCACCGGGGACGGCACGCCCTTGAAGTAGCGCACGGGCCGGAGGCAGACGTAGAGGTCCAGCACCTGGCGCAGGGTCACGTTGAGGCTGCGGAAGCCCTCGCCCACCGGGGTGGTCAGCGGCCCCTTGATGGCCACCAGGTACTCGCGGATGACGTCCACGGTCTCCTGCGGCAGCAGGCTGGGCGGACAGTCGTCGCCGTAGACGGCCTCGGCCTTCTCGCCCGCGTACACTTCCATCCAGGAGATCTGCTTCTTGCCGCCATAGGCCTTCTGGACGGCGCCGTCCAGCACCCGCACCGCGGCCGCCCAGATGTCGACGCCGATGCCGTCGCCTTCGATGAACGGAATGATGGGATTGTCCGGAACCTGCAGCTTGCCGTCGGAAAGGGAAACCTTCTCGCCCTCGGACGGAACATTGACGTGTAGATAGCTTGCCATGATTCTCCTCTTGTCTCTCCTCTGATCTTTGAGATGTCCCGGGGACCGATCCGGTCCCGGAGGTCCTGAAGCCGGGCACGGGCTGGTCGAGCCCGCCGATCCGGTCCAGGCTATGAGTGCGGTTTGACAAGGTAGTGCTTAACGAATCTCCGATGGCGAGTCAAGGGAGCGTCCCGGCGCGCCCTCGATGCCGGACGCGCATGCCATTTTTTGGCGATACCCGCTATATTGGCGGACCTGAAAACCACGGAGATGTGGTCGGAGCATCGTCTTGAGCGTGCGCATGGACAACGTGTCGAAGGTGTACGGGCTTTTGTGGGCCCTGCGGGAGGTGCGCCTGGAGGTCGCCGCCGGGGAATGGGTGGCGCTCCTGGGGCCCAACGGCGCCGGCAAGACCACCCTGCTGAGACTGCTGGCGGCACTGGCCTACCCTACCGGCGGCGCCATCGAGCTGTTCGGCCAAGAGCTCTCCTACGGCAACTCCCCGCTGCGCGGCAGGATCGGGTTCCTGGCCTCGGGCGCCCATCTCTACGACAACCTCACGGTCGCCGAAAACCTCCGGTTCTTCGTCTCCCTCTATCGCGGGGAGACCGCCGCGGAAGAGCGGGCCGAGGCCCTGAACGACGTCGGCCTGCACGAGAAGGCCGGCGAGTACGTCTCGGCGCTGTCCCTGGGCATGCGCTGCCGGCTGGCCATCGCCAAGTGGCGGCTGGTGAACCCCGGGCTGCTGCTGGTGGACGAGCCCTACGGCGCGCTGGACTCATCCGGCGTGGACATGCTGAACCGGTTTCTGGAATCGCTGTGCGCCGCCGGCGGTATCGTGGTGCTGGCCACCCACGACATCCCGCGCGTCCTCGAGCGCTGCTCCCGGGCCGTTATCCTGAACCGGGGCCGGATCGTCTTCGACGAACCCAGGCGGGACCCCTGGAAAAGCTTCCATGATGCGTTCGACGCCCTCGACCCACCCGACGGGCGGGTTTGAAACCCGCCGCTACACCTGCACGGATGGCACACAAGTTCTACCGCCAGGGCACCACGAAGCAGGCCCGCCCCTACGCCCGCATGGACGGCACACTTTGAACGTCCTGAGACAGGTCTACTGGCTTCTGTGGAAGGACCTCCTGCTGGAGGCGCGCCGCCGCGACAACCTGTTGTCGATGTTCTTCTTCGGCCTTTCGCTGCTCTTCCTCTTCTCGTTCGCCTTCGAGATCTCCGCAGACAACGTCTCGCGCATGGCGCCGGGGCTCCTGTGGCTGGCCTTCATGTTCAGCGGCACCCTGGCCCTCGGGCAACTGTTCCAGGGAGACCGCGAGAACGACTGCCTCGACGCGCTGCTGCTGGCCCCCCTGGACCGGGGCGCGTACTACCTCGCCAAGGTGCTGTTCAACTTCTCGCTCATGATGTTGCTGGAAGTCTTCATCCTGCCGCTTTTCGGCGTCCTTTTCCGCCTGGACTTCTGGCACCTGTTGCCCGAGGTGCTGCTGTACACCCTGCTCGGGACCCTGGGCTTCTGCGTCGTCGGCGTCCTGTTCGCGGCGGTGACGCTGCGCGCGCGGGCGCGCGCCCTGCTGCTTCCGGTGCTGATCTTCCCGCTGATGATCCCGGTGATCCTGGGGACCGTCCGCACCCTGGAGATCATCCTGGGGGCGGGCACGCCGCAGGACCTCGTCCCCTGGTTCCGCCTGCTGGTGGGGTTCGACCTGATATTCGTCACCGCCGGGTTCCTGTTGCTGGAGTGGGTACTCGACGGTTGAAGACGATTGGGAAGTGACACCCGCGGGTGCTATCATGATGCGAAGACCGTTCGGCCTCCGTCGTTTCCACTTTTGTATCAATCCATGGCTCGACGAATTCTCGGCACGCTGGCCCTCATCCTCATCCTTACGGGGCTCTATTGGGGCCTCGTGGAGGCGCCGCCGGACGCCCGGCAGGGGGAGACCCAGCGGATCATGTACCTCCACATCCCCAGCATCCTGGTGGCCTACCTGTCATTCTTCATCGTGTTCGTGGCGAGTTGCCTCTACCTGTGGAAGGGCGAGCGCCGGGACGACATCCTCGCCCACTCGGCGGCGGAGATCGGCGTGCTCTTCACGGCCCTGACCATCATCGAGGGCTCGATCTGGGGCAAGCCCACCTGGGGGGTGTGGTGGACCTGGGACGCCCGACTCACCCTCACCGCCATCCTGCTGCTGATCTTCTCCGGCTACCTGCTGCTTCGCTCCCTCATCGAGGACCAGCGGCGCGCGGCCGTGTCCGGGGCGATCCTCGGCATCATCGGTTTCCTGGACATCCCGCTGATCCACATGTCGGTGTACTGGTGGCGCACCCTGCACCAGCCTCCGTCCATCCTGCGGCCGGACAAGGCGCCGTGGGACAACATCGATCCGGCCATGCTGTGGCCGTTGGGCGTCAATTTTCTTGCGTTCGTGCTGTTGTTCTTCTACCTGCTGTCGTTGCGCTTCCACTTGGGAGAGGTAGAGGACCAAGCGCGCAGGGACCGGCTCTACGCCACGCCATGACCGGCGGTCATCGGGGAGCATGAATCCATGGGACACTGGGGTTTCGTCTTTCTGGCCTACGGCATCGTCTGGTGCAGCATCCTCGTCTACACCGTGCTCCTGAAGCGGCGCATTCAAAGGGTGGCGGGGGCCCGGCAGAAGGCTCTCCAGGCCCGCAACGAGGCGGACGGCCATGAAGCGTAGGTATCTCATCGGCGGCCTGATCATCGTCGGCGGCCTGGCCTACCTCATCTACGGCGCCATGCAGGAGGCCGTGGTCTACTTCGTCACGCCCACCGAGCTCCGCGCCGAGACCCCGCCGCCGGACCGGTTCCTGCGCGTGGGCGGCATGGTGCTGCCCGGCTCGCTGGAGAAGGACCTCGGCCGGCGCACCTTCCGGTTCAGCATCACCGACGGCCAGCAGTCCATCGCGGTGTACTACAAGGGCGTGCCGCCCGACCTCTTCTCCGAGGGCAAGGGCGCCGTGGTGGAGGGGCGCCTCGGCGCGGACGGCGTCTTCCAGGCGTCCACGGTCATGGCCAAGCACGCCGAGGAATACAGCCCGCACCGGGAAGGCGAAGACCCCTCCAAGGTGCGCAGCTTCGTGCCCGCGCAACCGTGACCGCCACCCTGGGACATAGCTGCATTCTCCTGGCGCTGGCGCTGGCGCTGTGGGGAATCGCCGCCCCCATCCTGCACGCGCGCACGGGCATCGAACGCTTTCATCTCTCCGCCCGCTACGCCATCGCAGGCCAGTTCGTGCTCGTCACCGCGGCCGCCGGGGCATTGATCTACGCCCTGGTGGCCACCGATTTTTCCATCCGCTACGTGGCTTTCAACACCACCCGGAGCACGCCGGTCTACTACCGCGTCACCGGGCTGTGGGGGGCCCTGGAAGGGTCGCTGCTCCTGTGGGAGTGGATCCTCATCATCTTCTCGGCACTGGTGGCATGGAGCTACCGCCGACGCATGCGGGAGTTCATGCCCTGGGTGCTGATGGTGTTCTCCATCGTCTCGGCGTTCTTCCTCGCGGTCATCGCCTTCGCCTCGAATCCCTTCGAGACCCACTTCCCGGTGCCCGCGGACGGCCGCGGCCTCAACCCGCTCCTGGAAGACGCCAACATGCTGAGCCATCCGCCGCTCCTGTACACGGGGTTCGTGGGGCTCACGGTGCCGTTCGCCTTCGCCATGGCGGCGCTCATCCGCGGGAAGCTCGACCAAGGCTGGATCGTCGCCACCCGGCGCTGGACCATCACCGCCTGGTTCTTCCTCACCCTCGGCAACCTCGTGGGCGCGTGGTGGTCCTACCACGTGCTCGGCTGGGGGGGCTACTGGGCCTGGGACCCGGTGGAGAACGCCGCCTTCATGCCGTGGCTGCCGGCCACCGCGTTCCTGCACTCGGTGCAGGTGCAGGAACGGCGCGGGATGCTCAAGACCTGGAACCTGCTGCTGATCATCATCGCCTTCAGCCTGACCATCTTCGGGACCTTTCTCACCCGCTCGGGAGTCCTGTCCTCCATCCACGCCTTCTCGTCCGGGCCGGTGGGGATGTACTTCCTGGGATTCCTGGCGTTCGTGCTGATCTCGTCCCTGGGGCTGCTGGCGTGGCGCAGCGACCGACTGCGCGGGCAGCCCGAGCTGGACTCGGTGGTGAGCCGCGAATCCGCCTTTGTGCTCAACAACGTGGTGTTCGTGTCGGCGCTGTTCACCATCTTCCTGGGCACGGTCTTTCCGCTGCTGTCCCAAGCCGTCGCCGGGGTCCAGGTGAGCGTCGGTGCGCCCTACTTCAACAGCGTGACCGCGCCCCTGTTCCTGCTGCTGGTCTTCCTCATGGGAGTCGGTCCGCTCATTGCCTGGCGGCGGGCTTCCTGGGACAATCTCAAGCGGAACTTCACCTTGCCCATGGTGGCGTCGCTGGCCGTGGCCGTCGGGCTGTTCGCCGGCGGCGTCCGCGGCTTCCTCTCGCTCCTGGGCTTCACCCTGTGCGCCTTCACGGTCTGGACCATGGTCTTCGATACCTACCTCTCCCTGCGCGCCCGGCGGCGGCAGGCCGGAGAGGGCCCGTTGCGCGGACTGGCTACCCTGGTCCGGCGCAACCAGCGCCGCTACGGCGGTTTCGTGGTGCACCTCGGGGTGGTTCTGATCGTGCTGGGCATCGCCGGCTCGATGGCTTACAGCGTCGAGCGCGAGGCCACCCTGAGCGTCGGCGAGACCCTCAGCGCGGGGCCCTACCGAGTCGCCTTCGAGGGGCTGAAGGGCTCCCAGCAACCCACGCACTTCCGGGTGGAAGGAGCTTTCAGAGTCTCACGGAACGGCACGGACCTGGGACGCCTGTCCCCCGCGCTGAAGTTCTTTCCGATCCAGGACTCGCCCATCGGGCGGGCGGTGTTCCGCAGCACCCTCAAGGAGGACCTCTACCTGATCCTTTCGGGTTTCAGTGAAGTGGGACAGAACCGCGCCACCCTCAAGGTGCTGATCCGCCCCCTGGTGCTGTGGATCTGGCTGGGCGGTCTCGTCATCGCCATCGGCACGCTCATGACCATCCTGCCCATGGGGCGGGAGGCCGGCGGGGGTGAGGCGTGAGCGCGCCAGCGCGACGAGTCATGTTGACCCTCATCGGGGTCGGCGCGCTGGTGATCCTGTTGGGCTACGGGTTCTACCAGGACCCCCGCTACATTCCCTCGCCCCTGGTGGGCGGCGCCGCCCCCGACTTCTCCCTGGAGCTGTTCGACGGCAAGACCGTGCACCTGTCGGACCTGCGCGGCAAGACCGTCATGCTGGACTTCTGGGCCTCGTGGTGCCTGCCCTGCCGGGCGGAAGCACGGGACCTGGAGGCGGCCTGGAAGCGGCAGGGAAACGACGTGGTGTTCCTGGGCATCAACATCCAGGACAAGAAGGCGGACGCCCTCGAGTTCATCGACGAGTTCGGCATCACCTTCGCCAACGGCCGGGACGCCGACGGGACGGTGTCGGTGGACTACGGAGTGTGGGGCATTCCCGAGGCCTTCTTCATCAGCCCGTCCGGACGGATCACCTACAAGCACATCGGCGCGATTCCGCCCGCCGTGCTCGAAGCCAAGCTACAGGAGGCCCGGCGCGACCTCGTCAGCGCCGGCAGTGGCCGCGGAGAGCACCAGGCGATACGATGAGAGTACTCGCGATTACAGTCAGTTGGGCTCTCATCCTCGCGTTGAGCTTGAATGTTTATGCGGACCAGGCGCTGGAGGATCAGGTACGCGCCATCGCCTCGGAGCTCCGTTGCGTGGTGTGCCAGAACCTATCGGTCGCCGACTCCCCCGCCGAGATGGCGGTGCAGATGCGCGGAATCGTGCGGGAGCAGCTCGAAGCCGGCAAGACGCCGGACGAGATCCGGAGCTACTTCGTCTCCAAGTACGGTGAATGGGTGCTGCTGGCGCCGCCGGCCCACGGCTTCAATCTCACCGTATGGATACTGCCCTTCGCGGTCCTGCTCGGCGGCCTCGGTTTCGCGGCGTGGTATCTTCGGCGATGGAGCGGACGCCGAAAGGACGATCCGGACGAGCCCGTGGATCCGGAGCTGCTGGAGCGGGTCCGTGCCGAGGCCGCCGAGGCCCTGCCGGAGTCCGGGCGATCACCGCCGGACGAGGAACAGCTCCGCCTGTACCAGGACCTCCGGGAGCTTGACTTCGACCGTGAGGCCGGCAAGCTGTCGGAACCCGACTACCAGGCTCTCAGGCAACGCTACGAACGTCAGGCCGCACGCCGGCTCGCGGAGATCCGAGAAAGCGTGGCGCCGGTCCCGGAGCCCGCGATGACGCAAACCACCGACTCCAGGGGACGTAGACGAGGCTGGTCGCTGGCCGCCTGGGCGGCGGTGCTGATCGCGGGCGGTGTCACCCTCGGCGTGCTGCTGGGCCAGTCCCTGCGTCCACGCACCTCCACCGATGACAGCATCACCGGCGACTTCATGACCGGGACGGGCCCAGGCGGCATCAGCCGTCCGGGCGCTTCGGAAACCCCCGCGGCGGCCCTGCGCCGGGGACAGGAAGCCTTCCAGCGGAAGGACTTCAAGGTCGCCATCGAGGCCTTCCGTGCGGTCCTGAGCCAGGACCCCGGCCATCCAATGGCCAACGCGTACATGGGGATGGTGCTGGCCCAGGCCGGTCACACCGAAGCGGCCCTCGCCGCCCTGGACCGGGCCTTGTCCCGGACCCCCAACCTGCCCTTGGCCTTGTGGGCCAAGGGCATGATCCTCTACCAGGAAGGAAGCGACCTGGCCGGCGCCCGCGAACACCTGGAGCGGCTGGAGCGGTTGCTCCCGGCGGGCGAGCAGCGGGATTCCGTCCGCGAGATCATCGCCCAGATCGGCCAAGCGCCGGCGAAACCGCCCAAGGCGTCCGCGGGACCGACCATCGAGGGCACCGTCGAGCTGTCCCCGGGGCACGCGGCGGAGGCCGGCGGTCGCGCCACCCTTTACATCGTGGCGCGGGTGGCCGGGGCCGCGGGCGGCCCTCCGCTGGCGGTCAAGCGGATCGCCGCGCCGGCCTTCCCGGTCTCCTTTTCGCTGGGTCCCGGCGATGTCATGATGCGCGGATCGGCCTTCGAAGGCGAGCTGGACCTCAGCGCCCGGCTGGACCGCGACGGAGACCCCTTGACCCGCGAACCCGGAGAGCCGGCGGGGGTCTATGACGGGAATCCGGTCAAGCCCGGTGCGCGAAACCTCACCATCGAACTGAAGTGATACACGAACGGGAGAGGCGTCCGGTGTAGGGGGCGGTTTCAAACCCGCCCGTACCTGCACACCCTCGCCCCGGATCGATCAACCCGCTTCGGGTAGCCGCTGATACTTGCCCTTGAAGAACAGCAGCGGGCGGTCGCCCGCCGCCTGCGCGTGGAGTACCTCGCCGAGGTAGATGGTGTGGTCGCCGCCGTCGTACCCCTGGGTGACCGTGCACTCGATGTGACCGATGGTCTCGTCCAGCACGGGAATGCCGTGGTCGCTCATGTGCCAGGCGGCGTCCTGGAACTTCTCGATGCCCTTGGTGGCGAAGCGGTTGGCCAAGTGCTCCTGGTGCTCGCCCAGCAGGTTGACGGCAAACACCCGGGACTCCTCGAAACAATCGTAGCAGTTGGCCTTCTTGTCGATGCACACCAGCACCAGCGGCGGATTCAGGGAAAGGGAAGAGAAAGCGTTGGCGGTGATGCCGGTGGGGATTCCGGCCTTGTCCTTGGTGGTAACGATGGTCACTCCGGTGGCGAAGTGTCCCATCACGTGCCGGATCTCGCGTGCGTCCATGGGGCACCGGGTAACAGACAAGCCGGAGCGTTGTCAATCACCGCGGCCGGCTCCATGGAAAGGATTATGAAGTGGACGAACGCTGCCCGGCCTCAGCTATCGAGCTCCGGCTTGGGCAGCATCATGTAGGGGATTTGGTCGTCGTCGAGGGATTCCCGCTCCTCCGGGGTGGCGGTGCCGTGGATGGGTCGTTCGTCGGTGTCGCCATCGTGGATGCGGCGAGCCTCCTCGGCGAAACGCGGGCCCACGTCCTCGTAATTTTTCTGGATGTAGTGGTGGACGCGGACCAGCGCTTCCCTGAACTGCTCGGGCGTGGGCGTGGCAGCCGCGGGACGCCGCGCGGGCGGCGTCGGGGGCTCCTCGTGCTTCGTGTGCACGGCGCAGGCATGGGGGAGCTTGGTGACGGTAGTGGAGTTGCATACCGGGCAGGCTATCAGGTCCCCGGAGAGTTGCTCCTCGTAGTTCTCCGGTCCCGAAAACCACCCTTCGAAACTGTGGCCATTGTCACATTTGAGATCGTAAATGACCATGCAACCACCTGTTTCGAAGGTAATCCCGCCTCCTCCGCATGTCAAGATCGCAGAAAATCCGTCACCACCCGGACGAACGTGTCCCGTTCCTCGATCTGCGGCTCATGGGCGGAATCCCGGAAGCGGTACACGCTGGAGCCGGGCACGATGGCCTGCAGCCGCTCGTCCCAGTCGGACTGGTTCAGGGGGTCGTGATCGCAGGAGATGATGAGCAACGGCACATCCACGCCGGACAGCTGCTTCTTGAACGCCTCCACGGTGGAGCCCCGCTCGAGCCCCGGTCGTTTCAGGCGCGCCGCGGACAGCGCTTCCCAGGCGCCGGGCTGGATCGAGTCGTTGTAACGCGCCTCCACGCATTCCGGCGTGAGCCACTTCTCGTCGTGGAACAGAAGCTTCAGGAGCTTGCGCATGTTCTCCAGGCTCGGGGTGTAGTCCTCGATGTCGGCCTGGGAGTCGCTCTTGAAGACCCCGGCGTTGCCGCAGATGGTCACCATCTTCTTCATCTTGAGCGGCGACGGGCTGCGCACCGCGCTCCGGAGCAGCGTGCCGCCTCCCGCCGAGTTGCCCACGTAGAAAGCCTCGCCCACGCCGACAACGTCCATGAGTTGCGCCAGGTGTGTCATCCGGAATCCCGAGGGATCGGAGAAGCTGTAGATCTTGGCCGTGCGTCCGTAGCCCAGCATGTCCGGCGCAATGATGTGAAAGGTCTCCGCCAGCTTGCCGATGGCCGCGCTCCAGGTGGCCTCGGCAGAGGCGCCGTACTCGCCCCCATGGAGCAGCACCAGGTCCGGCCCCTCCCCCGCCTCCAGGTAGTGGGTCTCGATGCCGCCGACCCGAAGCGTGCGATGCAGATAGTCCGTGCTCATGTTCCTTCCTCCATGCCGGGCGGGTTTGAAACCCGCCCCGCCCCCTCGCCGCGGCTCGCCTACCAGCCCAGCGCGTAGCCGTCCCGGCGTGGATCGGCAGCGGCCATGAGCGTACCGTTCCGCGGGTCCCTGGCGATGAGCGCGGCTCCGCCGAAGGACCAGGGCTCCACCACGGTCACCGGATGGCCCCTGGCCGCCAGCCCCTCCACCACCTCGTCCGGGAATCCCTCCTCCAGCCGCAACATCTGCGGATAGCCGACATTGGGCGGCGTGCCGGGCACGTGACTCCACCGGGGAGCCTCCAGCGCGCACTGGGGGTCCATCTTCAGGTCCAGCAGGTTGTGCAGGACCTGTACGTTGGTCTGGGGCTGGTCGTCCGCCCCCGGCGTGCCCCCCACCGCCAGGAACTCTCCGTTGTGGAACACCATGTAGGAGTTGAGAGTGTGGGCGGGCCGCTTGCCGGGCTGGAGCGCGTTGGCGCTTGCCGGGTCGAGCCTGGCGCTGCACAGGCGGTTGTTCATGACGAGGCCGGTATCCCCGGCCACCACCCTGGACCCGAAGACGGAAAAGACGCTCTCGATGAGCGAGATGGCGTTGCCGTCCCCGTCCGCCGCACAGAGGTAGGTGGTGTCGGCGCCGGCGGCGGCGTAGGACGAGGTCACCGGCCCGGCAGCATCGGCGATTTCCGCGCGGCGCGCGTCCGCGTACTCCCGACTGATAAGGCGCTGGATTTCCGAATTGCCGAAGCGGGGGTCGCCCAGGTGGCGGATGCGGTCCTCGAAGGCGATTTTCTTGGCCTCCACCATCACGTGGGCCAGCTCGGTCCGGCTGAGCGCCTTGCAGTCGTAGCCCGCCAGCAGGTTCATCATGGTGAGGACGATGAATCCCTGGGTGACCGGTGGCTGCTCCAGGATCTGGTAACCCCGGTAATCCGTGCTCAGGGGCTCCATCCACTCGGCGAAGGTTCCCTCCAGGTCCCGTTCCTCGAACAACCCTCCCTGGGCGCGGATGCCGGCGCACATGCGCGCCGCCACCTCGCCGCCGTAGAAGCCGTCGCGCCCGTCGCGGACGATGGCTTCCAGCACTCCCGCCAACTCCGGCTGCCGCAGCACCCGTCCCGGCGTGAGATCCTCCAGCGGTTCGCGGAAGTATCGGTGGATGCCGGGCGACGAGGGCGCCCACTCCTGGATGGAGTGGGCCAGAGACAGGTAGAGGGGAAAACCGTCCCGGGCCAGGGTGATGGCGTCGGCGCAGAGCTCGGCCAAATCGACGGTCCCGTATTGCCGGTGAAGCTCCAGCCATCCTTCCACCGCTCCGGGAATCGAGATGCTCAACGGCCCTGACGTCGGCACGGCATCCAGGCCGCGGCTCTTGAAGGCCTCGATGGTGGCGTTGCCGGGGGCCGGCCCGCTGGCGTTGAGGGCCCTCACCCTGCCCTCGTCCTTCATGTAGACCAGCGAGAACATGTCGCCGCCGAGCCCGCAGGCCTCGTGCTTGACCACGGCCAGGACGAAACCGGCGGCCACCGCCGCGTCCACGGCATTGCCGCCCCGCTGCATGATCCTGAGGCCGGCCAGGGACGCCAGCGGATGGCCGGCGGCAATGACTCCCTTGGTGCCCATCACGAGCGTGCGAGCTGCCCTACCGTGGCGAATCTCATGTAGAGGTTGAGCCATGATCGCTGTTCTCCCGGGGTGTTGAATGGCGTCCTGAGCGTAGCGAGGCGTAGCCGAGCGAAGTCGAAGGACGCCCCTTATTCCATTCTCGATCTGCCACCGCTACGAGCCGCGTTCCTCGATGTGCAGGATGCGGGCGGCGTTGCCGCCCAGTATCCGTTCCTTCGCCTCCGGCTCCAGTCCCAAGTCGTCGAGGGCCTTGAGGCTGTTCCGTATGAAGCCGCAGCCGTCTTCCGGCCCGTAGGGGTAGTTGGTCCCGAACACCAACTGCTCCGGTCCGAAGAAGTCCATCACGCACTTGAGCGTGTTGGCGCGATGGTCCGCGGTGTCCACGAAGAACTTGCGAAACGAGTCCAGCGGGTTCTCCTGGAGACCATAGCGCTCGCGCATCTCGTCGGTCCGGCCCGTGTAAATGTTGATGGCTCGCTGCCCGAAGAAGGCCAGCACGCCGCCCACGTCGGCCACCACGAAGGGCAGGGTCGGGAAGCGCTCGATCACCCGCCCGTACACCAGCCGGGTCATGGCGACGGTGCTGTCGAAGGCCCAGCCGTAGATCAGGATCGGCATGATGTCGAGGCCTACCGCCTCGGTGGCGAGCGGTGCGGTGGGATGAAGGTACACGGGAAGGTCGTACTCCGCCAGCTTCTCGTAGATGGGGAAGAAAGCCTCGTCGTCCAGCGGCCGGCCGTTGAGATTGGTGAAACAGCCGAACCCGCGGAGGCCCAGTTCCTGGACCGCCCGGTCGAGCTCCTCCAGCGACGCCCCGATGGAGGCCGTGGGCAGGGTCGCCAGCCCGACGAAGCGGTCCGAATGCCGGCGGCACATCTCGGCCACCTCGTCGTTGGCCACCCGGGCCATGGCCACGGCGTCATCGGGCTCGTAGCGGTCCGCGCCCGGCGCCGGAATGCTCACCACCTGCACGTCCACTCCCTCGCGGTCCATGTGCTCAAGCCGCTGCTCGACGTTCCGGCCCTTGAAGATCGCCGTGTTGATGCGGCACCCCAGGGTCTTGTCGTAGAGGTAAGCCATGCCGCTGTAGGGATCCGGCTCCTCCAGGATCACGGCGCCGTCCCGCTCGTGCATGGTCTGCATGTAATGCTCGGGGAAGATATGGCTTTGGAAGTCTATGATCATGGCTTCTTTTCCGGAAGGTCGAGCCCGTGGACCTCAGAGCCCGCGCACGACACGCGGAAACCCTTGTGGCGACTCCGGTTCCGACTTGACGGTGCGGGAGCCCACCGAACTGCCGCAACGCTGGCAACTGTAGTCGTAGAGGTCGCCGTCGGGAAGGACCACCAGCAGCCGTTCGCGGACCGGCATCGCCTGCCCGCACTTGTTGCAGTAGAGCAACGACGCCGACAGCTGTTCGAAGCTCTTCTCCATCGCAGGCCTCAGGCCGGACGCGGCGCTAGTCTCCCGCGGCCTCGGCCTTGGCTTCGGCCTGCACCTTCTCCATCAGGTGCGGCGGCAACTCCTCGTAGTGGGAGAACTCGGACTGGAACTCTCCCCTGCCGCTGGTCATGGAGCGGAGATCCGAGGCATAGCGGAGCACCTCCGCCATGGGAACCTGGGCCTTGATGATCTGGCTGTGGCCCTTGGCGTCCACGCCCAGGACCTTGCCGCGGCGGCTGTTCAGGTCGCCGATGACGTCCCCCATGCACTCGTCGGGCACCGACACCTCCATGGACATCACCGGTTCCAGGATCACCGGCTTGGCGGCTTCCATGGCGTTCTTGAAGCCCATGGAGGCGGCGATCTTGAACGCCATGTCCGAGGAGTCCACCGAGTGGAACGAGCCGTCGTAGAGGGTCGCGCGCACGTCCATGATGGGATAGCCGGCCAGATAGCCGCCCGACATGGTCTCGACGATGCCCTTCTCCACCGCGGGGATGTAGTTGCGCGGGATGGCGCCGCCGACGATCTTGTCGACGAACTCGAACCCCTTGCCCCGCGCCATGGGCTCGATCTTGAGCCAGGTGTCGCCGTATTGGCCGCGCCCGCCGGACTGCTTCTTGTATTTTCCCTGGGCGCTGGCGGATGCCCGGATGGTTTCGCGGTAGGGAACCTTGGGCGCCTTGAGCTCCACCTCCGCGCCGTACTTGCGCTTGAGCTTGTCCACCACCACCTCGATGTGGAGCTGGCCGGTGCCCGAGAGGATGAACTCGCGGGTCTGGTCGTCGCGGTGCATGCGGATGGACGGGTCCTCCTCCATCAACCGCTGGAGCCCCTGCGGGACCTTGTCCTCGTCCGCCCGGGTCTTGGGGGAGAGCGCGAAGGAAATGGACGGGCTGAACTCCACCGGCCTGGGGTACTCGATGGGGGCCGACTCCTCGCACAGCGTGTCGCCGGAAGCCACGTCCTTGAGCTTGGCGGCGGCCACGATCTCGCCGACGCCCGCCGCGGAAACCTCTTCCTGCTTGGCCCCCTCCGGCCGGAACAGGTGGGTGATCCTCTCCTTGGCGTCCTTGCGCGGGTTGTACACCGTGCTGTCGGCGCGCACCGTGCCCGACAAGACCCTCATGATGGACAGGCGGCCGGCGAACGGATCGACGATGGTCTTGAACACGAACGCGGAAAGCGGAGCGTCCGCGGCCTTGGCGCGGGACTCGTCCTCTCCCGATACCGGGTTCTTGCCATCGGCCGCCGGCTCGTCGAGCGGCGAAGGCAGCCATTCCACCACCGCGTCGAGCAGCGCCGCGACGCCCGCCCCGCGGCCCGCCGAGCCGTAGAGGACCGGGAACAGCGTTCCGGCCCGGACCCCCTCGCGGAGTCCGTCCGACATCTCCTCGGCGGTGAGCTCCTGGCCCTCGAGGTACTTCTCGAGCAGGGCGTCCTGGGTTTCGGCCACGTTTTCCATGAGAGTGATTCTCATTTCCTCGGCCCGTTCCTGGAACTCCGCGGGGACGTCCTCCTCGCTCTCCTTGCCGTTGCCGTCCACTGACACCGCCTTCATGCGGATCAGGTCGACAACCCCGCGAAAGCTCTCGCCGTGGCCCATGGGAAGCTGCACGTGGATGCCCTTGACGCCCAGCGCCTCGGCGATGGCGTCCACCGCCGCCACCGGATCGGCTTCCTCCCGGTCCATGCGGTTGACGAAGAAAATGCGCGGCAGGTCGCGCTCCGCGGCATAGCCCCAGAGCCGCTCCGTCTCCACGCGCAGGCCGGCGCCGGCGTGAAGCACGAAGACCGCCCCGCCGAAACCCGCCAGGGAATGAACCGTCTCCGGCAGGAAGGTGGCGAAACCAGGGGTGTCCACCACGACGCAGGTGTTCTTATTCCATTCGAGAGAGTGGAATCCCGTGGAGATGGAAACCTGCCGGTTGATCTCCTCGGGCTCGTGGTCGAACGCCGAGGTCCCGTCTTCGACCCGGCCCAGCCGGTTCGTACGGCCTGCCGCGAACAACATCGCCTCGCCGAGCGAGGTTTTTCCCGCCCCCCGATGCCCCAGCAATCCTACGTTCCGCAACTGGGCAGCCTCAATCGCAGCCATGTGTCGACCTCCCCTTGAACTGACTTCCTCGTCCTTCGACTTCGCGACGCTGCGCGTCGCTACGCTCGGGACGAACGGAGGGCGCCTTTGCAACCGTTCGTCCCGAGCGTAGCGGGGCGTCAGCCGAGCGAAGTCGAAGGACGCGATTCCATTGGACTCGGACGGGCTCCTACGACCTCCGCTTGCGCGCCGAGGGAGCCGCGTTCTTCTCGTAAATAAGCCGTAACCCTTCCAACGTCAAGAATTCGTCCACGTCCTCGATGACCGTGGATTCGTGGGCAATGAGCGACGCCACGCCGCCGGTCGCCACCACCTTTGCCTTGATCCGGTTCTCTCTCTCGATGCGATGCACGATGCCGTCCACCAGGCCCACGTAGCCGTAGTAGATGCCCGACTGGATGGAGTGGACGGTGGATTTGCCGATGACGCTCGAAGGACACACGACCTCCACCCGCGGAAGCTTCGAGGCGCGCTGAAACAGCGCTTCGACGGCGATCATCAGGCCGGGGGCGATCAGACCCCCCAAGTACTCCCCCTTGTCGGACACGCAGTCGAAGGTCGTGGCGGTGCCGAAGTCGATGACCACGCAGGCGGCGCCGAAGCGGTCATAGGCGGCGACCCCGTTGGCGATCCGGTCCGCGCCGACGTCCTGGGGACTGTCGTAGAGGATCGGCATTCCGGTCCTGAGCCCCGGGCCCACCAGCAACGGCTTGACGCCGAAGAACTTCCGCCCCAACTCATCGATCATCCCCACCATGGGGGGAACGACGCAGGAAACGATGATGGCGTCGATGGCGTCGCTGCCAATGTCCTGGGCGGCGGCCAGATGACCGATGAGCGCACCGTATTCGTCCACCGTGCGTTCAGGCTGGGTCACCAGGCGCCAGTGCGTCACCAGCTCCCGGCCCCGGTAGACACCCAGCACCATGTTGCTGTTTCCGATGTCGATGGCCAGCAGCATCTAGTGTCCTTCCTCCGACACCTGTTTTCCTTCCATCAGGAAGACATCCCCGCTCACCACCCGCTCGGTACGGCCGTCGCGGCACTCCAGCACCAGGAACCCGTTGTCGTCCAGCTCCCGCACCCGCCCCACCAGCTCCTCGTCCGGCATGCGCGCGCGCACCCACTGCCCATCCATGCGCGCGTACTGGTTCCATCGCTCCGCGATGGGCGCGAACCCGCGCTCCTCGAGCTCGATATAGCGGTTCTCCAGGTGGCGCACCAGAGACTGCGTGAACCGCACCCGGTCGACAGCGTTTCCGCGCTCTTCCATCACCGAGGTGGCGAGGTCGCGGATATCCGGAGACATGAGCGCCCGCGGAAAGTTCAGGTTGACGCCGATGCCGACGATGACGAACAGGGTGCGGCCGGGTTCACAGGCCAGCTCGCTCAGGATACCCGCCACCTTCCTGTCGCGAAGCAACACGTCGTTGGGCCACTTGATCCGGGGTGCGCACGGCACCTGCTCCTCCACGGTCTCCGCCACCGCCACGGCGGCCAGCAGCGTGGTCTTCGCCGACTCCGCCGGGTCCAGCCTGGGGCGCAGGATGAAGGAAACGTAAAGGTTGAGATGCGGGGGGGACACCCAGTGCCGTCCCAGCCTGCCCTGTCCCCGGGTCTGAGCCTCGGCGATGACGACGGCCCCTTCCGGCTCGCCCGCTTCCGCCAGCGCGTGGGCCGTCCGGTTGGTGGATTCCAACTCCGGATACACGTCGATGCGGCCGCCCAACCGGCGGGTTCCCAAGCCCTGACGTAGCCGGGCGGCACTCAGCGCGTCGCCGCCGGGGTGCTGCTGTGCGGAAGACATGATACGGAGACCGGCGCGGGGGCTTGCCCGGGCGAGCGCGCCACGGTCACTGCGCCTGCAGCTCCCGGATCCTGCCGAGGCTGCGGTTGAGGGCTTCGATCTTCTCTTCCATCTCCTGTGCCTTTTCGTGCTCGCGCTCCACCACGTCGGCCCGGGCCTTGGCCATGAAATTCTCGTTGGCGAGCTTCTTCCGCACCCGATCAAGCTCCGTCTCGAGCTTGTCCAGGGCGCGGTGGAGCCGGCCGCTTTCCTCCTCCAGGTCGACGGCGCCGTCCAGCGGGACGTATATCTCGGTGGTATCGACGATGGCGGTGGCCACCTTCTCCGGACGCACCCCCGGCGCAAGGAATTCCAGGGGTTCCGCCCGCGCCAGCGTGCACACCGTGGCCTCGTGGGCGCGGACGAGCGCCAGCCGTTCCTCGCTATCGAACAGGAGCACCCGTACCTTCCTGGAAGGGGGAACGTTCATCTCGGTGCGAAGATTCCTCACCGCCCTTACGACGGCGCTCAGGAACTCGACCCTGTCCTCCGCGTCCTGGTCGGCGGGGAAATCTTCGGCCGACGGGTAACGCTGGACCATGATATCGTCGCGCCGGGGGGATGCGGCGTCCCGGGCCGTCGCTTCGCCCCAGAGCTCCTCGGTCACGAACGGCATCAACGGATGCAGCAACAGCAGGATGTTCTTGAGGACGGTGTGGAGGACCCGCTGGGTGGCGAGGGAGCCGGCGCCGCCGTTCAACCGCAGTTTGCTCATCTCGATGTACCAGTCGCAGAACTCGTGCCAAGTGAACTGGTAGAGGTGGTGCGCGAAGTCGTTGAAGCGGTACGCGACGACGGCTTCCCGGGCCCGTTCGACGGTGGCCCTGAGCCGGGACAGTATCCAACGGTCGGCAAGATCCAGGTCCCCGGCCGCGACTTCCGCCGCCGGCCGCCCCTCGCGCAGCACCTCGTCGTCCAGGTTCATCAAGACGAAGCGGGCGGCGTTCCAGAGCTTGTTGACGAAATGCTGGTAGCCGGCGATGCGGTCCTCCGCCAGCTTCACGTCCCGCCCCATGGCGGTCATGGCCACCAGGGTGAAGCGGAACGGATCGGCGCCGTAGCGGTCCACCATGATGAGCGGGTCGATGACGTTGCCCTTGGACTTGGACATCTTCTGTCCTTCCTGGTCCCGCACCAGGGCGTGGATGTAGACGTCCCGGAACGGCACCTCGTCCATGAACCTGAGCCCCATCATCATCATCCGCGCGACCCAGAAGAACAGGATGTCGAACCCCGTCACCAGCGTGGAAGTGGGGTAGAAGGCCTTGAGATCGGCGGTCCTGTCGGGCCAGCCCAAGGTGGAGAACGGCCACAGGGCGGAGGAGAACCAGGTGTCCAGGACGTCGGGATCCTGCACGAAGCGGTTGCCGCCACAGATCTCGCACCGGTCCGGCGCGTTTCTCCCCACCAGCGGGACGCAACCGGGAGCGATCCGCTCCGCGTCGGCGTCCAGGGAGTCGTTGCAGCCGGCGCAATACCAGGCCGGTATCTGGTGTCCCCACCAGATCTGGCGCGACACGCACCAGTCCTTGATGTTCTCCATCCACGCGAAGTACGAGTTCTTCCACACTTCCGGAATGATGCGGGTCCGGCCGTCGCGCACCGCGTCCATGGCGGGTTCCGCCAGGGACTTGATCTTCACGAACCACTGGGGGGTCAGATACGGCTCGATGGCCGTCTGGCAACGGTAGCATTTGCCCACCGCGTGACTGTACGGCCGGACTTCGGCCAGCAGGCCTTGCTGCTCCAGCTCTCTCACCACGCGCTCCCGCGCCACCAGGCGATCCTGGCCGCCGTAGGGGCCGGTCCAGGCCGGCGCCTCGCCGTCGTCACCGGCGAAGGCCTCGGGCCTGACCGCGGCATCGTCGTCAAAGATATTGATGACTTCGAGGCCGTTTCTCAGACCGATCTCGAAGTCGTTGAAGTCGTGCCCGGGGGTGATCTTGACCGCGCCGGTGCCGAACTCCGGATCCACGAAATCGTCCGCCACCACCGGGATCTCACGGCCCACGATGGGGAGCCGGGCGTATCGGCCGACATGGCCTGCGTGGCGCGCGTCATCGGGATGCACCGCGACACCCGTGTCCCCGAGCATGGTCTCGGGACGCGTGGTGGCGACCACTACCTCGCCTCCCGCCACCAGCGGATAGCGGACGTGCCACAGGTGGCCTTGGACCTCCTCGTGAACCACCTCGATGTCGGCCAGCGCCGTCTTGCAACGAGGGCACCAGTTTATGAGCCGTTCCGCGCGATAGAGGAGCCCCTCCTCCCAGAGGCGGACAAAGGCTTCGCGCACGGCCCGGGAGAGGCCCTCGTCCATGGTGAAGCGCTCGCGGCTCCAGTCGCAGGAGACCCCCAGGGCACGCAGTTGCCGCAGGATGGTGTGGCCGGTTTCCTCGCGCCAGCTCCAGACTTTCTCGATGAACGCCTCCCGGCCGAGGTCGGTCCGGTCCCGGCCTTCGGCGGCGAGCTGGCGCTCCACCACGTTCTGGGTGGCGATGCCCGCGTGGTCGGTTCCGGGCACCCACAGGACGTCGTGCCCGTCCATGCGCCTGAAGCGGCACAGCACGTCCTGGAGTGTGTTGTTCAGGGCATGTCCCATGTGCAGGGAACCGGTAACGTTGGGCGGCGGGATCACGATGGAGAAATACGCCCCGCCGGAACCGGCCGGCGCGAAGTGGTCGGCCGCCTCCCAGCGGGTGTACCATTCGCCCTCCACCTGCTGATGACTGTACGACTTGGCGATTTCTCGTGGCATGGAGTTCCAATCTATGCTCTTCTTGGCGCCGTTGCGTCGCCCCATTTCCGCTACGGCGCGGGCGGACTCGATCTCCGCCGCTACGTGTCACCGGACGGTTTCCGGGAATCCGATTCCTCCACGACTTCGGTCAACTCGATGATCTCGCCGTCCGCCGGCCCGTCCCCGGAGAGATCGTCTTCCGGCGGTTCGTCCGACGCCAGGCGGCGGGTTCCCGAAGCCGGCTTCATCTCCAGCAAGGACCGCATCGCGGCCTCGAGGGCGGGGCCCTCCAGGGGCTTGGCGACGGTTACGGCCAGCCGGGCGGGCTTGAGCGCGGGCGGCGTTCCACGGTGAAGCCATACGCTGGGAATCTTGAGACGCTGCAGCGTCCGGAGCAGCTCATCGACCGGGCCGCCGCCATCCTCGAGGCTCTCCCGGTCGACGATGACGAGGTCGTGACCCTTGACATCCGTCGGGCCGGACCAACCCTCGCGGACCGTGGTCTGATGCTCCGGAAACAGGAATTGCCGCAGGGCCTCGCGCAGTATCGGATGACTCTCGATAATGAGAATGCTCGCCATCTCACCGACGTCTCATGGTAGCAGACAACATCACGGCGCACGAACTTGACAAGGCCGGAGCCACTGTTACATATAGAATCTTTCCCCGTCGTGCGAAAGTGGCGGAATTTGGTAGACGCGCAGGATTCAGGATCCTGTGGGAGCAATCCCGTGGGGGTTCAATTCCCCCCTTTCGCACCACCATCCTTCACCCCTGCCCACTCGCCGGGTCACCTTGACCTCCCCGGTGATTTGTGCAATTTCTACGGGAACACCAGCCCTGAACGGAGTCATTTCTGTCCCAGCAACAGCGTGAGACGAATCCTCAGGAACTTCTGACGGACGTCGCCGAAGAGTCCCCTTCTGCCCGCGATGCGGTTGACCCCTACAGCCTCGTTGCCGACCAGTTGAGATGGGTGGAGCGGAAGCTCTTGGACTGTACGCGGTCCAAGGAGCCCGAGATCACCGACATCGCCTCGCACCTGATCCAGGGCGGCGGCAAGCGCATCCGGCCGGTGATCACCCTGTTGACTTTCAACGCCTTCCAGGGCCGGCGGGCAGAAGACGCGGTGGACATCGCCACGGCCATGGAACTGATTCACGCCGCCACCCTGCTCCATGACGACATCATCGACGGCGCGGAATTCAGACGCGGAAAGCAATCGGCGTACAAGCGTTACGGACTCACGCGCACCCTGGTGACCGGCGATTTCCTTTTTATCAAAGCCTTCGAGTTCGCCGGCAAGTTCGATGACACGGTGGTCCAATGGACCGCGGATGCCTGCACCAGCCTGACCGAAGGCGAGATCCTGCAGGGATCCTTCAACCGCAACCATGCGGTGACCGCCCGGGACTATCTCCAGATCGTCGAACGCAAGACCGCCTCGCTGTTCCAGACCGGGGCCAAGCTCGGCGCCTACATCGCCGGCGCCGCCGCCGAGCAGGTGGAGGTGGCGGCGAGCTTCGGACTGAACCTGGGCATCGCCTTTCAGATGATGGACGACGTGCTCGACGTCATCGGACGGCGCGACCTGCTCGGCAAATCGACGGGCATGGACCTTCGCGACGGCAACCCTTCCCTGCCCATCGTCCTGTCCCTGCTCGACGGACACCAGGCCGTCTCCAGCGTCTTCCAGTCGCAGGCGCCCAGCGAGAACGACATCCAACGGGCGCTGGACGCCATGGGCAACGGCACGGTCATCGAGCGCGCCAGAACCTTCTCCCGCAAGTACGCGCTCAAAGCCTCCACGGAACTCGACAAGCTGCCCGCGTCCGCGGAAAGAGACGGCCTGAAGGCCTTGGGGCACCTGCTCACGGACCGCGACAACTAGTGTCCCGGTTCGTGATCGGCTCATGTCCGCGCCTCACGACACGCTGGTCAGGAACATCTTCGACCGGATCGCCTGGCGCTACGACCTGCTGAACCGGATCATCAGCTTCCGGCTTGATTCCTGGTGGCGCCGCAAGGCCGTCGCCGCCCTGGGCATCGCGGACCGGCCGGCACTGGTCCTGGACCTGGGGACGGGCACCGGCGCCCTCGCCCTGGACGCCTGCAAGGTGGTGGCTCCGGGCGCGCGGGTGGTCGGCTTGGACTTCTCGCGACCGATGCTGAAACAGGCGCGGGAACGGACGTCCCGGGCCGGGCATGCCGCCCGGACGGCCTACGTGCTGGCCCACGCCCTGGCCGCGCCCGTTCGCCGCGAGTCCTTCGACGCCGTCATGAGCGCCTTCGTCCTGCGCAACGTCGGCGACCTGGATTCTTTCTTCCGCGAATCCTACCAGGTGCTGAAACCGGGCGGGCGAGTGGTTTCGCTCGACATGTTCGCGCCGCCCCGGGGCGTTTTCTCGGCGCTTTACTGGCTGTATTTCGGAAGGCTCATGCCCTGCATCGGCGGGATCGTGAGCGGCGATCCCTCGGCGTACCGGTATTTGTCCGACTCGGTGAGGTCTTTCGTCTCCCCCGAGACGGTGGCGGCCACCATCGCGTCCGCCGGCTTCGTCGAAACGCGCATCATACGATACCTCCGGGGAGCCATCTGTATCCTGGTGGCCGACAAGCCCCGGTAAGCTCACGCCGGATCGTTGACCCGATGAACCCTTACGCCACCGCTTTCGTGATGTTTCTCTACCAGTTGTCGGTGGGTGGCCTGGTGGGCCTCTCGGTCACCCCCTTCAACGACCTGGAACGCGGCTTCTACAAGTCCACGGCAGGCGTCCTGGTGGTGGCCGCGGTGCTGGCGATTTGGGGCCACATCGATCTGCTGCCGGTAAGGCAGGGGTTCGGAAAGATCGTAGAGCTCATTCTTTTAGGTAGTTTCACTGCCTTTCTTATTCTTTACTTCATATCGCTGTGGGGTGAACGGGGTTTCTTGAGGGCACGCTTCTTTTCGATCGCGATACTCACCGGCCTGGCCGGCCTGATCGTGGCCTCGTTCGGCTTCACCCCAAGCGACCTGGGACCGGCGGAAGCGGTGTTCCTCCCGGTGAGCTTCGTCGTGTCATCGCTGCTGCTGGGGGCGGTGACGGTAGGAATGTTGATCGGCCACTGGTACCTCATCGAAACCGGCCAGAGCCTCGATCCGTTCTTTCGCGTGTTCCGGTTCTTCGTGACCATGCTGATCATTCAGACCGGACTGCAGATGGTGGCCGCCGTCGTGCTCTACCTCCTCGGCACCGGAGACACCGTGGCCGCGCTCGAGCGCCTGTTCGACCAACACACCCTGTTGCTGGGCTCTCGCTTCCTCGTCGCGCAACTGGGTCCCCTCGTGCTGTCCTACATGATCTGGAAGACCCTCACGGAGTTCAAGAACACCATGGCGGCTACGGGGCTTTTCTACATAGCCCTGCTGGGCGTGTTCGTGGGAGCGCTCCTGTCAAGCCAGATTCTCGCCCTGACGCTGCTGCCCGTGTGAACGACGCGAGTCCAGGCGGCACCCGCCGGCATCATTCGTGGTCGCGCTCGTTCTCCCCGGATGGCGGAGTTTCCCGTGGACGCTCTTGTTGTGCCCGTGGAGGATAGGTCTTGATCTTCGTGACCCGAAGGCCGTGGCTGCCCCAACCCAGGTCGTAACCTACCACCATACCCTCCCGAAGACCCTTGGGCGACCGCAACGGGCCCGACATCCGCACCATCTGATACGAGAATCTCACGTCCCTGCCGCTGGCGGTGCGAACGACACCGGTACCTTTTCGGTGCGAAAGGCGCCGGATGATTCCGTGGTAGTACAGGTCTGACCGATCCTCGGGGGGCGGCTGTCCGCTGCCCTCTTCCGATGCGTCTGCCTTGGTTTCGTCTTCAACCATGTCCCGTGCCTGACAGAACCCAATCCTATAGTCCCGGGAACGAAACTTCAACGAAAAGGAGAGCCGTCCAGCGTCGCCGGCGGTCGCTCAGACCTTGCGGTCGACGTAATCGTCGAAGTTCATAACTTGTTGAATCTGTGGTGGAAAGCTTATCAAACTGGCCGGGACGGCGACGATATTGTCGAGCCCGGCTCGTCAAAAGGGTCGAAAAATTCGCTAGTTAGTCGTTGGCACGAATAATGCGTAAAATGCCTTGAGTTATCCACAACCGGATCCAAAATGTTGACAAATGACGGTCGTTTAGAGTAGATTGAGGGGCCATATGCTTTCCACGGAAGTCAAACCCGCCGAAAGAAAACCCTTTGCCGCCGAAGTCCTCTCCCAACCCAAGGCTCGGGAACTTGCCGACATAGCCGAGGAATTCTCCCTCGGGGAGCCCTACTCAGCCGCCGGGCTCCATCGCGAATCCGCCGATTCGTTCTTTGTCCTCGAAACCAAGCGAGGCAAGTTCATCGTTTCCATCGAAGGCCTGAAGAGCGAGAACGAGGTCAAGCACGACATCGAGCTGCTGCTGTTCCTGAGACGCCACGGCTTTCAGTGTCTGCAGCCGTTGAAGAGCCGTGGCGGCCAGCACTACGTTCACACGGACGGCCGCTTCATCTCCGCCAGTCGCAACATCGACGGGAACGAGGTGCCGGTAGGCAACCTGACCCTCGGACAACTCGGCGCCGCGGGACACGTGCTCGCCGATCTCCACCTCATCGGCAGGGGATACAAGAAGGGGGTCGAGAACCGCTTTTCTTTTCCGAAGGTGGCCGCACTGTATCAGGAGGTCCGGAAAAACCTGCCCGCGCACCTGAAAACGATAGTCCGGGTCCTGGATGACGAGGTCAACTATCTCGAGGGCTACCTGGACAACAACCTGCCCAAGGGCATCATTCACGGCAACCTTTCCTGGGAAAGCATGAAGTTCAAGGGATCGCGCCTCGTCGGCATAATGAATTTCGACAGGGCCTGCCGCGGCAAGTTCATCTGCGACCTGGCCACGACGGTCAACGCGGTGTGCTACCACGACGGCCGTTACCGCCTGGACCGGTTCGAAGAATTGATCCTGGGCTACGAAAGTCTTCGGCCCCTGTCCCTCCCCGAATGGGACTCCTTCCCCAACGAGCTCCGGTTCTCCGCTCTGAGAACGGCCATCACCAGCCTGCACGATTTCTATCTACGCGAGAATGGGGAAAGGCAGCGCATCCAGAAGACATTCATCGACTTCTTTGAACGCCTGTTGATCCTGAGGCGGGAGAAGGACGGCGGAATGGAAGACCTGCTGCTGTCCATGGCGACCGGTTACGACTATCGGAAATACCAGAAATCGAAACCCTCCAGGTGACCCTCATCCCACCGTCAGCTTCCTGATCCTGGTTGGCGCATCCCGGCGGATGATCCTGAAGAAAGCCGAAAAGGCAAGCCCCGACCCCACCAGGATGAGAAGCAAGCCGCCCCTCAGCACCACATGAAAGAAGTCCACTTTCACCCGGGCGGCGTCGTACCTTTCCCTCTCTTCATGGATCCCGCTGAGGATCTCCCGGTTCTTCCTGGGGGTAAGCTCCCGGAAACTCCGGTAACTGTCTTCCAGCCCCGTCTTCGAACCGGCCTCCACCAACGCCCGGTAGTGCGTCACCTGAACCGCACCGACGATCCAGTTGCCGGCGCCCAGCAGGACCAGCACCACGCCGACCACGAAATAGAGGTTCAGATACAGGCTTCGGAGTTTCGTCACCGCGTAGCACGATACGAAAGGCGGGATCGGGGGTCAAGCACACGATGAAATGCTACGTGATCGGCGACGTCCACGGCTGCCTGTCCGAGCTGGCATCGCTGGTGGACGCGTTGCCGCTGGAGCGCGACGACACCATCGTCTTCCTCGGCGACTACATCGACCGGGGACCCGACTCCAGGGGCGTCATCGACTACCTCGCGGAGCTGCGCATGCGCGGCGAGCAGAAAACCGTCTTTTTGAAAGGCAACCACGAAGACATGATGCTGTCGTACATGGGACTTTCCGGACGCCACGGCGACGCATTCCTGTTGAACGGAGGTCTTGAAACCCTGGCTAGCTACGGCGTCGCCGCACCGACAAGGTCGCCGGGCCCCGCGGACGGGCAACGGCTCCTGGAGGCGCTGCCTCCCGAGCACGTCGAGTTCTTCATGAGGCTCGACCCCTGGTATTTCGCCGACGGCTTTCTGTGCGTGCACGCCGGCATCAACCCGCAACGCTCATGGGACGAGCAGATCGGAGAGGAGCTCATCTGGATCCGGCACGAGTTCATCGTGAATGCCCACGACCTGCCCCATACCGTCCTGTTCGGTCACACCCCCATGAGGGAAGTATTCTTCAACCTCCCCTACAAGATCGGCCTGGACACGGGCCTGGTCTACGGCAACGCCCTGAGCTGTCTCGAGCTGACCGGCCGCACGCTCTACCAGATACACAGCGGCGCACGCGAGGTCTCGGCAACCGACGTTTCCCGTCACTGGGAGGGTATCGGGTCCTAGCAGCCGGCGGTGCGGTGGAACCCCGCGGGGCGACCGCGGGTCGCCCCTACGGGTGGACGGATTCCAGGAACCACTCGGTGGGGATCTCACGGCCCAGGCCCTTGGCCTTGGCGTCTTCGTAGACGGCGCTGCCCACGGCCGCGAACTGGACGCCGAGGCCGATATTGTTGACAAAGCAGGTCGACTCGTCCGGCCGGCTCCGGCCGGCCTCCTTCCCGGCCACCACGTCCTTCAGCTCCGGCGCATCGATCCAGGGCGGAACCTCGGGGCGCGCCACCGCCTGCTTGTCGGCGGCGTTGAGGAACTCGATGGGGTCATGCGCCTCCACCCTCTCGTCACCCATGCCGGCGATGTAGTTCTCGGGGGCGATCTTGCGGGTATGGATGACCACCCGGTCGGCCCGCGCGATGGTGTCGTCGCCGAGCTCCGAGGTCTTGACGCAGGTGAAGTGAACGCCAGGCTTCACCCACTCCGGCGGGATCACGCGGGTGATGGCGTTGGTCGCCGCCACCAGCACCTGGCACTGCTCCGCCACCTGTTCGGCGTCCGCGCACGGCTCCACCGGAAGCCCCACCCTATCGGCCATCTCTTCGGCAAACGATTCCCGGTTCGCCTTGGTGGGGCTGAACACCAGCACCTTCTCGAACGTGCGCACCTTGCAGAAGGCCTCCACGTGGGCCCGCGCCTGCCACCCGGATCCAAACATTCCGAGATGCGTCACGTCCTGCCGCGCCATGTACCTGGCCGCCAAAGCGCTGGAAGCCGCCACCCGAAACGCCTGGATCACCCCATCCGGAAAGATCGCCAACGGCTCGCCCGTCTCCGCCGAGAACAGCAACACCAACCCTACCCACTTGCCCCCCGGCGCCTTCGGCAACTTGTCCTTGACGATGCGCCCGCCGCGATCCTCCCAGCGGATCACATCGGAATTCAGCCGCAGCGCCACCACCTTGGGATCGAAAAGCCCCGCCTCCATCGACTTGAACGCATACACCCCCGAAGTCTCCGGAAACGGCAGGTAGAGATCCGTGCGCGGACGGTTCACCGCCTCTCCATTGGCAAGCTGCCGGTAAGCCTTGTTCAACACCTCGATGCACGAATCCATCGAAAGCAGCGTCTCGATCTCGTCATTGTTCAGAATCAACATCGTACGTTCCTCTTCTTGCGCCCTTCGACTTCGCTTCGCTACGCTCAGGGCGAACGGTTAAGTAAGAGATGCTGATACAGACGCCGTTCGCGCTGAACCCTTCGACAAGCCGGTCCTGAGCCGTTCGACAAGCTCAGTACAGGCTTGTGGAAGGGCGCCTGTGTTCACTGGTATACTGGTACGCGTCGAGAGCCGCGGGTGGGGCGCTCCGAAATCCGTTGACGCCAGCCGGGCGTGCAACGATCCGCGACGCGGACCGCCCGTAGCACCGTCGGCGAGCTCAAGCAAAGCGTCTCCGGATTTCGGAGTGCCCCACCCGCGGCTCCCAGCCTCACACACGCTCCCCGCCCAGTCGCGTGGCCCCGTCCATTCGCGCGCGCCCCGTCAGTCGCGTATATCCTGAAGCAGCCACTCCGTCGGAATCTCCTTCCCCAACCCCCGCTCCCTGCACAGCTCGTACACCTTCCCCGCCACCGAGTAGAACTGCGCGCCCTGGACGTTCCCCCGCTCCGAATAGGTAATCTGTGCCGCCGACGTCCTCCCCTTCCGCTTCCCCGAAAGCAGCTCCGCCAGCATCACGTTCTTCTCTCCGCCCTGCACGCCGTGCGCACGCCGGCGCTTGCGCTTCATCTTGAAGCCGCCGTCGTCGTCGGGCCGGGCCGCGTAGGTGATGTACTCGTCCGGCAAGCCGAAGTCCTCGAGCCCCCAGGGCGCCGGCGCCGTGCCCAGCCGCAGCGACACATCAACGCGTTCGAAGGTCGCCGCGTCCGGACGCCCGCCGATGGAGACGATGTGGGTGCCCTCCTCCACCTTCGCCCCCTCGATGATGTCCACCGCCGAGTCGGTGCAGCCGGCGATGATGTCGGCGCCCTTGTAGACCGCGTCCGGATCGCTCAGCGGCACCGCCTCCACGTCGAACCGCTCCGTCATCTCCCGGGCGTACTGCTCGCGGTTCGCCTTGGTGGGACTGTAGACCTGGACCCGCTTTATGTTCCGTACCTGCATGAACGCTTCCATGTGCGTGCGCGCCATCCCGCCGGAGCCGATCATCCCCACCACCTCGGCGTCCTCCCTCGCCATGTACTTGACGCCGATGCCGGAATCGGCGCCCACCCGCACGTGCTGGAGGTGGCCGTCGTTCACGATCGCCAGCGGCTCGCCGTTGTGGATGCTGGTGAGCAGGATCAGGCCGCAGAAAAGCCCGGGCCGCACGCAGTATTTCTCCTGCGTGACGGCGCCGTTGTATTCCTGCTCGTAGACGATGTCCGACTTGATCCGGATCGCGAAGTAGCCGGACGTGGAGCCCCCTTCCATGGTGCCCCACTGGTACATCTTCTCCGGATCCGGCGTCGGCACCTGCAGGTCGATACGCGGCCGGCACACCGCTTCCTGCTCCACCAGTTCGGTGTACGCCTTCTCCAACGCCGCCATGGTGACATCCATGGTCAGCACCTGCTTGACGTCGTCGTTGTTCAGGATCAAGGTCATGGCCGATTCCCTCGTTTACAGCGGTTCCCGCGCCTCGGCGCCGTCGATGGGCAGCTCGATACCCAACCCCTTCTCACGGGCCAGTTGGTAGAGCCTGCCGCCGATGGCCACGTCCGAGATTCCCACGCCGCCGGTATTCTTGAACAGCGTGATCTGGTTCGCGTCCGTGCGCCCCGGCCGCGTGCCGTTGAGGATCTCGCCGACTTCCACGATCTTGTCCCAGGAAATGACGCCGTTCTCGAGCCGTTCCATGAAATCGCCGGGTTGATCGACCTGGAGCGTCTCCCGGGAGTTGACTCCGATGACGTCGGCCCGGCGCATGCTCTCGTCGTCCAGCTCCTGACGCATCTTCGGCACGAAGCCGCCGCGCTTGAGCCCGATGTTGCTCACCACGATGGAGGTGAGGTGGACACCCGGCTCGAGCCACTCGCCGTCGAGCACGGGGACATTGGAGCTGGTGGCGGCGACGACGATGTCGACCCCCTGCACCGCCTCCCTGGCACTCTCCACCGGGCGGACCTCCAGCCCGGTGAGGTCGCCCATCTCGTCGGCGAACTCCTTGCGGTGCGCCGGGTTCGGACTGAACACCTTGACGCTGCTCAGATTCCGGATCTCCTTCAGCGCCAGCAGGTGGTACTTGGCCTGGTTCTGTGAACCCAGCATGCCGATGGTGGCAGCATCCGCCCGGGCCATGACGTCGGTGCCGACGGCGCTGTTGGCTGCCGTACGCAGCGCGGAGACGCCGCTCAGGGACAGTTCCCGCGGCCTCGGTTCGCCGATGACGATGCAGCGCAACTCGCCGGTCTCGGCGTCGAACAACACCTGCGTCGGCCTCCCGCGGACCGGGAACGCCTCGATGGAATGCTCGCCTCGGACCGGGTTCTTGGTCCACTCGCAGTGGGTCATGAGGCCGGTGACGCCGACCTCCGGCAGCCCCCCTTGATGCACGCTGACGCGCACGTTGGAGGGCATGTGGGTGCGATGCCGCACCATGCTGATATCGGGGTTCCGCCCCCACTGGGCGAACCCTTCCCGGACCAGCCCGATGGCCTCCTTCATGCTGATCAGCCCGTCAATGTCTTCAGGACGCAGTACCAGGATCATATCGACAACCCCTTCCGTTGTGACAACCGTTCAGACAACCCTTCCAGACCGCCGTCACGAAGCTCCCGGATCAGCGGCAAGTCTCCATCGAGAAAATCCAACCCCGCGAGCTCGTCGGCCGTCACCCACGTAATGCGCCGGAATACCCGGTTACGGGGCTCTCCGGCGAAGGCGCGCACCTCGAAGAAAGTCAGTTCCACCGAGGTCCCGTCCGCGTACGCGTGGGTGTGCCGGAAAACCTCCCGGACGCTCTCAACCGAAATGTCGAGCTCCTCCTTGAGCTCCCTGCCGAGAGCTCCGGTGCCGTCCTCGCCGGGCTCGATCTTCCCCCCGGGGAACTCCCACTTGTTGGGGAACGCGCCGCCACCGGTGCGCTGGCAGACCAGGTACCGTTCACCCCTGCACAGAATCCCCGCCACCACCCTCAGCGCCATGCTCGACCGGCTCAAGTCTGCGGCGCGACGGCGGTCGCCGGCGCCTCTTCCTTCTTCTGCGGACGGCTCAGCTTGCCGGTGACGTTGTCCCTGATCCACTTCGGATCCCACCACTCCAGGGGCAGCACGGCCACGCCCTGGATGTAGACGCCGTAGTGGAGGTGGTCGCCGATGGCCAGGCCGGTTTCGCCGGTGCGGCCGATCCTCTGGCGCTTCTTGACGCCGTCACCCGCGTTCACGGCCACCGAGCTCAAGTGAGAGTACAGCGTGCAGAGTCCGAAGCCATGGTCGATGATCACGGTATTGCCGTAAATGCCCAGCGCACCCGCGAACACCACCATGCCCGAGTTGGCCGCTCCCACCGGGTAGCGCCGGGTCACCGCCAGGTCGTATCCGAGGTGCCGCGCCTCGTCGATCTTCTGGTCTCGGTAATAGTAGGAGCGGTGATCGGCGAAGTTGGCCTGAACCGAGGAATTGGCGAGCTGCACGAAACGGCCGTCCCACAGCTTCTTTGTCGCGGAACGCCGGCAGTGCTTGTCGATGGTCTCCTCGTTGACCCGCCGCAGGTCGTGATTGACCTTGAGGAACTGCTCCCGGGGAGTCCCGCCCGAACCGCCGACCTCGGACGCCAACGGGACGATCTTGCGCCGGATGAAGTCGTCCGATACCTGCACCTTGACCCGGCGGTACCTGAGCGGTCTCACACTGTACACAAGCCCCGAGCGCCGCACGTTGCCGGCATGATCCTGCGCGACGATCACGGCCCGTTCACTGGCCGGAACGTCGTACGGGTGGGAGAAGAATGCCAGAAACACGTCGCGGTCCGGCAGATAACCCCGGTAGCCGCGGAAATAGTATCTACCGATCCTGATCCCGCTCATTTCCGTGTCCGGCGACGTCTTGTACGCCACCAGGCCGGAGCCTCCCTGGGTGACATAGCGGTCCTCCGAGATCACCTCCACGGTGGGCGGTCTGAAATCCACCGTCACCTTCTTCTCGAACGTGGCCTTGTTGCCCCTGAAAAAGCTCCAGTAAGAACGGTCGGCGGCGGTAATCGTCAAGACGGTAGGCCCATCCTTCAGCTTGTGCCGGACGGGGTCGAGCTGCACCGGAATCTCCGAGAACCGGAGAGGGGATTCGAACTCCCTGAAGTAGATGGGGCTGGATTCACCGGCCGCGGCCAGACTGATCGAGACGTAGGCCAGCCCCGTTCCTCGATCGTCGACCCTGACTACGAAGGGACGCCGGCCCAGGACGGCCCGTTCCAGGTTGGCCTGAATCCGCGGCGGATACCACTCGAACTGCCGGAAGACGAACAACCCCGCCGCCACAAGCAGCACCAACAGCAGGAGGATGCCCGCCATGCCCGTGAATCTTTTCGGCAGAAACATTGCGCTCCAAGCCCCCGTGGCGGTCGACAGTGGGATGCGAGAGCAGGGGCGGGTTTGGAACCCGCCCCTACTCGGACAGCTCCCAGGTGGTGCCCGACGGGCCGTCCTTCAGCAGGATTCCCTTTTCCTTCAGCGCCTCGCGGATGTCGTCGGCCTGCCCCCAGTCCCTGACCTTGCGCGCGTGGTTCCGTTCCTCGATGAGGCGGTGGATCTCTTCCTCGGACAGTGCCCGGCGCGCGAGCCCGGCCTTGCGCCTGTCCTCGAGGAAACGCTCGGGAGGAGCCTGCAGGAGACCCAGCACCCCGGTCATGGTCCGCAGCGCGTTGCACCTGGCGTCGAGGCCATGGGTTTCTCCCCGGTCGAGCAGCCGGTTGACGGCCCGGAGTTCCTCGAACACCACCGCCAAGGCCCTCGAGGTGTTGAAGTCGTCGTCCATTTCCCTGCGGAACTCGTCCACCGGCCCCGGGTCGACGTCGCCGTTCGAAGATGCGCCGAGAACGCGGTTTCCCCTGCTCGCGGTCTCGTAGATGCGGGCCACCGTCCGCTGGGCCTCCGCGAGGGCTTCCTCCGAGAACTCGATGGGGTTGCGGTAGTGGGTGGTCAACATGTAAAGGCGCAACGCGGCGGCATCATGACGCTCCAGCACCTCCTGGATGCTGAGGATGTTGCCGACGGACTTCGACATCTTCTCCCGGGCGAGCTGGACGAAGCCGTTGTGTATCCAGTAACGCGCGAAAGGAGCTCCGGCGGCGCATTCGGACTGGGCGATCTCGTTCTCGTTGTGGGGGAAGACCAGATCCTGTCCGCCGCCGTGGATGTCGAAGGGTTGGCCCAGGTACTTGGTGCTCATGGCCGAGCATTCGATATGCCAGCCCGGACGTCCCCGGCCCCACGGGCTGTCCCAGAAAGGCTCACCCTCCTTGCTGGCCTTCCACAGCGCGAAGTCCATGGGATGGCGCTTGCGGTCGTCCACCTCGATCCGCGCCCCCGCCATCATCTCCTCGAGGCTCCGGCCCGACAGCTTGCCGTACTCGCCGAAGCTCTGCACCGCGAAATAGACGTCGCCGGCCACCTCGTAGGCCGTGCCCCGCTCCACGAGACCGGAGATCAAGGCGATCATTTCCGGGATGTGCCCGGTGGCGCGGGGTTCGAGCGTCGGCCGTAATAGCCCCAGGGCTTCGGCGTCGCGGTGGAACTCGTCGATGTAGCGCTGCGCCAGTTCGTCGCAGGATACCCCCTCCTCTTTGGCGCGGTTGATGATCTTGTCGTCCACGTCCGTGAAGTTCCGGACGAAGCGGGTGTCGAAACCAAGGAAACGCAGGTACCGATAGATGACGTCGAACGTCAGCAAGGCGCGGGCGTGACCGATGTGACAGCGGTCGTAGACGGTAACGCCGCACACGTACATGGTCACGACGCCGGGTTCGAGGGGGGTGAACGGCTCCTTTTTCCCGCTCATCGTGTTGGTGATGCAGAGAGCCATGCGGGTTCATCTTACGTCACGCCGTGGGATTTGCAAAATGCACCCCGTTCCGGCGTCCGATCCCCCGAGCAGGGTTGCGGAAGCACCCAAAAACACTTAAACCGGGACCCTATGGCCAACCCACGACCCTACGACGATCTCCGCCAGTTCCTTGCCGTGCTGGAGGACGCCGGCAAGCTCATCCGCATTACCCGTGAAGTCAACAAGGACACCGAATTGCACCCGCTGGTGCGGTTGCAATTCCGCGGATTGCCCGACCAGGAACGCAAGGCATTCCTGTTCGAGAACGTGACCGATTCCAAGGGCCGCCGCTACCACGGATCGGTGCTGGTGGGCGGATTGTCGGGCTCCACCGACATCTACTGCCTGGGCCTCCAGTGCCGCCCGGACGAAGTACCCGACCGGTGGGTGGAGGCCATGGAAAACCCGGTTCCACCGGAGATCGTGCCCGACGGCCCGGTCATGGAGGTGATTCACAAGGGGGACGACCTGGCGGCCGCGGGCGGCTTCGCGGGTTTCCCCATCCCCATCTCCACGCCCGGCTTCGACAACGGACCCTACATCACCGCGGGCCACTGGATCACCAAGGACCCCGAGACCGGCCAGCGCAACGTCGGCAACTACCGCGGACTGGTCAAGTCCCCGCTGCGCTGCGGCGCCAACGCCGGCACACCCCAGGACCTGGTGCGCCACTGGGAAAAGTGCCGGGAGCGCGGCATCCCGCTGGAGGTCGCCATCGCCGTGGGCACCGTGCCCGCGGCCTCGTACACCGCCACCCAGAAGGTGCCGCCGGAGATGGACGAGCTTGCCCTGGCCGGCGGGCTGGCCCGCACCCCGATCCAGCTCGTGAAGTGCCAGACCGTGGACCTGGAGGTGCCGGCCACGGCCGAGGTGGTGTTCGAGGGGATCATCCCCACCCACTACCTGGAAGAGGAAGGCCCGTTCGCCGAGTCCATGGGTTACGTCGACCCCCGCACCGTGGGGCCGGTGATGGAGCTCACCTGCGTCATGCACCGGAAGGACCCCATCTGGGTCTCCATCATCAGCCAGGTCACTCCCAGCGAGAGCTCCAAGATCAAGGCCATGGGCATGAGCACCCTGGTGCACCGCTACCTGAACCGCAAGGGCTTCGCGTCGGTGAAGGAAGTGTACATGATGGAGGAGCTGGTGAACCTGCGGCCGTACGTGGCAGTGCGGATGAAGAAGGAAGACGACGAGGAGCCCCGGCGGGTGATGGACGCGGTGTTGCAGTACGGCGACCGGGTCGGGAAGCTCATCGTGGCGGTGGACGATGACATCAACGTCAACGATCCGGTGGCGGTCACCTGGGCCATCACCCACCGGTGCCAGCCCCATCGGGACGTCACCATCGTGCCCGACCGGCCCTTCGGCGCCACCCCCATCGGCATGGTGGTGAGCCACCCTTCGAGCCGCTATGACAGCACCGACTCGGCGCTCCTGATCGACGCCACCCGCAAGGCGGACTTGCCGCCGCTGTCGCTGCCCAAGAAACCCTACATGGAACGGGCGGTGGAGCTCTGGAAGGAGCTCGGCCTGCCCGAGCTCCAGCTCAAGGAGCCATGGCACGGCTATCTCATGGGGCTGTGGCCCGATGAGCTGGACGAGGAGGCGCGGATGGCGGCCGAGGGCGAGTACGACAAGGTGGGCGAGAAGCTCAAGGGCACACGAGTCAACGTGGGCGAGGGACAGACGCTCAAGTCCATCCGTCTGGAATGGGGCAAAACCCATGCCGGCCGCTCGGTATGACGCCACGGTGAGGCGAGGTCGACCATGAAGAGAGAAATGGTTCTGAACGTCAACGGCGAGGAGCACGACATCGAGATCGAGCCCAACCGCCTGTTGCTGGAGGCCTTGCGGGAGGACGCCGGCCTCACCGGCACCAAGGAGGGTTGCAGCATCGGCGTGTGCGGGGCGTGCAGCGTCATCGTCGACGGCCGGCTGGTGAGTGCATGCCTGACCCTGGCCGTCACCTGCGAGGGCAAAAAGATCGAGACCATCGAAGGGCTCGCCGGTGACGGCGAGCTGCACCCGCTCCAGCGCTCGTTCGTGCAGTACGGCGGGTTCCAGTGCGGCATCTGCACCCCGGGGCAGATCATGGCCGCCAAGGCGTTGCTGGACCACAACCCGAAGCCCACCGCCGACCAGGTCAAGGAATGGATGTCGGCCAATCTGTGCCGCTGCACGGGCTACTACAAGATCCTCGAATCGGTCATGGCCGTGGTGGAAGGCAAGGTGGACGAGGGAGCCCGCGACGAAGCGGTGCGTGAAGCGAGGATACAGAGCCTCTACAAGTCGGACACCTACAAGAGCGACGCCTCCGACTCGTAAGGGGGTTCACACCTGTCCGCGCTCGCGCGGCGCCGGCGGCCGGTACAGCAGCAGCCGCCGTCTTTTGGGGGAAACATGAGCAAGGCAGAGAATTACGCGGTGCTGGGCCGGAACTTCGACCGCTTCGAGGGCCACGACAAGGTCACCGGCAGCGCCGCCTACGTGGCCGACGTGTTCCTGCCGGGGATGTTGACCGGCCGGATCCTGAGGAGTCCCCTGCCCCACGCGCGCATCCGCGGCATCGACACCAGCCGGGCCGAGAAGCTGCGCGGCGTCAAGGCCGTGGTCACCGCGGAAGACACCATCAAGAAGGGCTGGGGCGTCTTCTTCCCCGACCAGTATCCGCTGTCGGTGGGCAAGGCCCGCTACGTGGGCGAAGAGGTGGCGGCGGTGGCGGCCGTCGACCGCGACACCGCGGAGGAGGCGCTGGAGCTCATCGACGTGGACTGGGAGGAGCTGCCGGCGGTGTTCGACGCCGAGGAGGCCATGCAGGACGGCGCGCCCCTGATCCACGAGGAAAAGGATAACAACATCGCCCTCACCATCGATGTGGAGCGGGGCGACGTCGACGCCGCCTTCAAGGACTCGGACCTGGTCGTCGAAGAGACCTTCGAGAGCGTGCCCCAGTGGCACTCCGCCATCGAGACCATCGGCAGCGTCGCCGAGTACTCGGCCAACGGCAAGTACACGGTCTACATGAACACCCAGACGCTGTTCATGGCGCGCATGCGCCTGGCCACCGCCCTGGGAGTGCGGGAGGCCGACGTGCGCGTCATCCAGACGGCGGTGGGCGGCGGCTTCGGCGGCAAGTCCTGCGACGACAACAACGCCATGGTGGCGGCCATCCTGGCGCGCAAGGCGCGGCGCCCGGTGAAGATCATCAATACCCGGGAGGAGGAGTTCCTGGCCGGAAGCCGTCCGCGGGTGAACATGAAGGTGTGGGTGCGCATGGGCTTCAAGAAAGACGGCCGCATCCGCGCCAAGCACATGCGCATCATTGCCGACAACGGCGCCTACAGCGGCAAGGCGCCGGCCATCACCGGGGTGGCGGCGCTGCGCCACGACACCTGCTACAAGTACTCCGACGTCCGCTCCGAGGCCTACCTGGTCTACACCAACAAGATTCCCACCGGCGCCTTCCGGGGCTTCGGCAACCCGTCGGCGGAATTCTCCGTGGAGCAGATGATGGACATCGCCGCCGACGAGCTGGGCATGGACCCGTTCGAGATGGCGCGCCTCAACGCCGCCGAGGAGGGCTATGTCTCGCCCCACGGCAACCGGGTCATAAGCTGCGAGCTCGGGCAGTGCATCGACCGCACCGAGCGCATGATCGGCTGGAAGGAAAAGCGCGCCAACCGCAAGCCCAACCGCGGCCTCGGCATGGGCTGTACGGTCCACGTGAGCGGCAAGCGCCACTTCGGCGACTACGACGGCAGCTCGGCCACCATCAAGATGAACGAGGACGGGAAGGCCTTCATCCTGAGCGGCGAGGGAGAGACCGGCCAGGGACACTGGACCGCCATGTGCCAGATCGCCGCCGAGGAGCTGGGCATCCCCTTCTCCGACGTCGCAATCTCCGAGGCCGACACCGACCTTACGACCTTCTGCCTCGGCAACTACGCCAGCCGGCTCACCTACGTGGCCGGCAACGCGGTCAAGAACGCCGCCACAGCGGTCAAGGAGATCCTGTTCGACACCGCCTCCGAGATGCTGGAATGCGACGCCTCCGACCTGACGTCACGCGACGGCTTTATCTTCGTCAAAGGGGCGGAGCAGCGCTCCATCAGCGTGGCGGACGTGGTGCGGGGACGGCAGTTCCGGCGCGGCGGCGCGCCCGTGGTGGCATCGGGCAGCTTCGACGCCGACTCGGTCACCCAGGACGCCCTGCGCTACGGCAACGAGTCCGGCGCCTACAACTTCGGCTGCCAGGCGGCCGAGGTCGAGGTGGACCCCGACACCGGCCACGTCAAGGTGATCCAGTACGCGGTAGCGTCGGACTGCGGCACGGTGATCTATCCCATCGGCGCCGAAGGCCAGGTGGAGGGCTCCATCGCCCAGGGCCTCGGCTACGCGCTCATCGAAGGCCTCCGCATGGAAGAAGGCCGCCCGGTCAACCCCAACTTCAGCGACTACCGGCTGGCGTCCATGCGCGACATGCCCGACCTGGTGCACGAGTTCGCGGACTCCTACGAACCCACCGGACCCTTCGGAGCCAAGGGTCTGGGCGAGCTCGGCATGGACCCGGTGGCGGCCATCATCAGCAACGCCATCTACGACGCCGTCGGCGTGCGCATCAGGACGCTCCCCATCACCGCGGAGAAGGTGCTGCGCGCCATCCAGGAAAAGAAGAGGAACGGGAGCTGAACCATGAAGGCCAAGTTCGAATACCTCGCTCCCACGAGCCTCGACGAGGCCTGCGAGCTGCTCCGGGAGCACGAGGGCGATGCCAAGCTCCTGGCCGGCGGCACCGCGCTGGTCATGTGGATGCGCATGGGGCTCCTGAGCCCCGGTGTCGTCATCGATCTCGAGCGCATTCCCGGCCTCGACGGCATCACCTACGATCCGGCCGACGGCCTGCGCATCGGCGCCGGCGTGAAGCACCGGGACCTGGAGCTCTGCCCCGAAGTACGCGAACACTATCCCCTGCTGCAGGAGACCTTTTACAAGGTAGCACAGCCGCGCATCCGCCTGATGGCCACGGTGGGCGGCAACCTGAGCCACGGCGATCCCCTGACCGACCCGGGCGCGAGCTTCATGGCCCTGGACGCCCAGGTGACGCTGCGCAGCAGCCGCGGCGAGCGCACCCTGTCGGTGGAGGACTTCTTCGTCGACTACTACGAGACCGCCCTGGAGCCCGACGAGATCCTCACCTCGGTTCACGTGCCGCCGCCCGCCGGCTCCGCGTGGTCCCACATCAAGTTCACGCCGCGCAGCGAGGAGGACTTCGCCACCGTGGGCGTCGCCGTGACCATGACCGGCGAGGGCGGCCGCTGCGATGACGTGCGCATCGGGCTCAACTCGGTAGGTCCGACCATCTTCCGCGCCCGCGCGGCCGAGGACGTTCTGCGCGGCCGGGACCTCACGTCGGACCGGGCAGAGAAGGCCGGCGCCGCGGCCGCGGAAGCGTCCGACCCCATCGAGGACGTGCGCGGCTCGTCCGACTACAAGCGCGATCTCGTGGCGGTGTTCGTGCGCCGGGCCGTCGAGCAGGCGGCCGCGAAACTGGGCTGACCGGGATGGCGGTAGACGAAAACTGGGACGTCATCCTTATCGGCGCGGGGCAGAACAACTTCGCCCTGGGCACCTACCTGGGCAAGGCGGGTCTCGAGACCGTCATCTGCGAGAGCCGGCTCGAGAACGGCGGCCGGCTCTTCTCCGAGGAGATCACCCTCCCCGGCTACTGGCACAACAGCCTTGCCTACTTCCAGGACAACCGCGAGATCTCGCCGGTGTGGAAGGAACTCGACTGGGAAAACGGGCACCACGCCGAGTTCGTAACCCCGCCGGTGATCAGCTCGCTGCTGTTGCCCGGCGGCGCCTCGGTTTCCCATCACCAGGACCTGGACGGCACGCTGGCCTCGCTGGCGCACCACTCCGCCGCAGACCGCGCGACCTGGAGGGACGTGCACCAGCGTTTTCGCGACATCGTCCGGGACGTGATGATCCCGTCGTACTACGCCCCGCCCGAGGCTCCGGAAGCACTGGAGGAACGCATTGCCGCGGACCCGGCGGGGACCGACTTCCTGCGCTTGGCGCGTATGACGGCCGCCGAGGCGGCGGAGGATCTGTTCGAGAGCGAGGCGGTGCGCACCCTGGTGCTGTCGCAGATGGCCATTCCCCGGGGCTGGGCGCTGGACTACGAAGGCGGCGGGCGCGAGGTGCTGGCGCTCATCGCCGGCGACGAACGGCCGCAGCTCGCCCGTGGCGGCTCCCATTCCATCGCCCAGGTGCTGCAACGCGCCTACGTGATGCACGGGGGCCAGATCCGCGCGCTGCACCACGTGGACAGGATCCTGGTGGAGGAAGGACGGGCGGTAGGCGTGCGCCTGCGCGACGGACGCGAGTGGAAAGCGCGGCTGGCGGTGGTGTCCAACGTGGATCCCTACGGCACCTTCATCGACATGGTGGGGAAGGAGCACCTGGACGACGGCTTCGCAACGGCGGTGCGCGCCATCGAGCCGGACGAGTTCTCCTACTTCCAGGTGCACCTGGCGTTGAAGGCGCCCTTGCGCTTCGCGGTGCACGAGGCCGCCGACAGCTTCGTGGGCCGGGCGATGAACGTCAACTACGGGCCCCGCTCCGTCGAGGACCTGCGGACCATGTGGCGCGAGATCCGCGCCGGCGAGTTCCCGGCGCACCCCTGTCTCCATGTCACCTGCCCGACCTGGTTCGACGCGCTGCAGGCGCCCCCGGCAAAGCACACGGCCTCGGTCTTCTTGCCAGTCCCCTACGAATTGAAGGGTCACCGGCCCGAGGACTGGGTCCGTCTCAAGGACGGGTTGATGGAGCGGGTGCTGTCGGCGCTGCGCACCGTCGCCACCAATCTGACCGACGACAACATCGTGATGAAGGTGGCCATGGACCCGCACTACCTGGCCGGCCGCTGGCAGAACATGCGCCGCGGCTCGGTGTGGGTAGCCAGAAAGGCGCCGGAGCAGATGGGCGAGAACCGTCCGATTCCGCAACTGGCGCACTACCGTACGCCCATCCAGGGGCTCTACCAGGTGGGCGTGGCCACGCATCCCGCGGACGCGGTCATGGCCGGTTCCGGCACGGCGGCCTGGAGCGTCCTGCGACAGGACCTGGGACTGGGGAGCTGAACACGGAGGCGGGTGAACCATGGCGAAGACCTTGCACTACGACGGCGTGGTGATCGGCGCGGGCCACAACGGCATGATCTGCGCCGGCTACCTCGGCAAGTCCGGGCAGAAGATCCTCGTCGTAGAGAAGAACATGGAGGTAGGCGGCGGCCTCGACTCCCACGAGGACCGCAACTACCCGGGATTCTGGCACAACATCCACTCCGTCTTCCACCGCGGCCTCATGATGCTGCCGTGGTTCCAGGACCTGGAGATGGAGCGCATGGGCATCCACTACTACAAGCCCGACCCTGGGGTGGTGCAGCACTTTCTCGACCGCACCTACCTGGGGTGGTTCGCTGACGTCGAACGCACCATCGCCACCATCGAACAGTTCTCCCGCAAGGACGCCGACACGTTCCGGGACATCTGGACCCGCTGGCAGCCGGTGGTGAAGAACGTCGTCTTCCCCGAGACCTACTGCCCGCCCATCCCCATGAGCGAGAAGCGCCCGCTCCTGGAGGGGCTGCCCGAGGGGCAGGAGTACCTGCGCTACTTCGACACCACGCCCGAACAGTTCATCCTGGAGCACTTCAACCACACCCGGGTGCGGGCGTTCATCGGCTTCCTGGCGGTGATGCGGGGATACGAGCTGGACGCGCCCAATACCGGCTACCTGGTGCCGGCGATGATCGCCTGGGGAGTCAACCCGCAGCTTTGCCGGGGCACCTCCCACGCCCTGGGCGACAACCTCGCGCACATGCTGTCGCACAACGGCGTGGACTACATCGAGGCCGTGGGCGTCGAGCGCATCCTCGTGGACGGGGGCCGCGCCACCGGGGTGGTGCTGGAGGATGGCACGGTGGTGCACGCCCGGCGCTTCATCGCCTCCAACGTCAACCCAGTCGAGACCTTCATCAAGCTCGTGGGGGCGGAGAACCTCGACGCGGAGTTCAGCGCCAAGGCGGCAGGGTTCAAGTTCTCCAAGACCACCCCGATCTTCGCCACCAACCTGGCCCTCAACGAACGGCCCCGCTACATCACCGAGGAGGAGCACCCGGAGGTGGCCGACAGCTTCATGCACATCGTCGGCCTCGAGACCTACGAGGAGTTGCGCAACCTGTTCGAGGACTGCCGCACCGGCCAGCTCCCGCGCAAGCCCTTCATGAACGGCGCCACCCCCTCCCATCACGATCCGACCCAGGCGCCGCCGGGCAAGGCCACCGCGTTCATGTGGCAACTCTCCCCGTACAACCTGCGGGGCAATCCGCTCAACTGGGACAAGGTCCGGAGCGAGTGGTTCGAGCGGCAACTGGGAGTATGGCGTCAGTACGCGCCGAACCTCACCGACGAAAACATCCTCTCGCGCGACTCCACCACGCCGCTGGACATCGAGCGCCACGACCGCAATATGTACGAAGGCGACTGGATGGTGGGCGAATACACCGGCGACCAGGCATTGGAGAACCGCCCCTTTCCAGGCTGGGGGCAATACCGGACGCCCGTGGCCGGGCTTTACCTGTGCGGCTCATCCTGCCATCCGGGCGGCAACATCACCGGCGCGCCCGGTTACAACGCCGCCCAGACCATCGCCCGGGACATGGGACTCAGGCTCTGGTGGGAGCCGCTGGACCTCAGGCGGCAGCTTCAGGAGATGAACGAACGGGTAGCGGCGGCGGACGCCAGTGCGGCGGGTTGACGCGTGAGAGATGGGACGGCTTGAAGAAAAGGTTGCCATCGTAACCGGCGGCGCCCGCAACATAGGCGCGGTCTACGCCCGCGCATTGGCGGCGGAAGGCGCCCGCGTGGTCATCGCGGATGTGCTGGACGGCACCGCCGCGGCCACGGACATCCAGGAGGCCGGCGGTGAGGCGATGGCCGTCGAGGTCGACGTTTCCCGGGAAGAAGACACGCTGCGCATGGCGCAGGCGGCCATGGACGCTTTCGGGCGCATCGACGTCCTGGTCAACAACGCCGCCATCTACCTGAGCATCAACCGGCGGCCGTTCTACGAGATTTCCGCGGAGGAGTGGGACCGGGTGACCGCGGTAAACATCAAGGGAGTCTTCCTGTGCGCCAAGGCCGTCCTTCCCGCCATGCGCGAGCAGGGCGGCGGCAGGATCATCAACATCTCCTCCAACACGGTCATGGCGGGCACGCCGAACTTCCTTCACTACGTCGCGTCGAAAGCCGCCCTGATCGGCATGACCCGTTCCATGGCGCGGGAGCTGGGCGGCCACGGCATCAACGTCAACGCCATCGCGCCGGGCCTGGTGGAGCACGAGGGCCAGACAGTGCCTCCCGAGATCTCGGCGAGCCGGGTGGACGCCAGGTCCATCAAGCGGCAGCAGGTGCCCGGCGACCTCACCGGCGCCCTGCTCTTTCTGGCCTCCCCGGACAGCGATTTCGTCACCGGGCAGACCCTGGTGGTGGACGGCGGCAACATCGTCTATTGATGGAGCCCCTCCGGTCGCGGAAAGAGACGCGGGGAACGCTCGTTCCCGGATAGCTCCACACTCCACGAACGGTCTTCCCTGGCGACGAACCGGCGACTCACGATCATGCCCAAGAGTCTGCGCACCTTCCTCGACGACTTGGCGCGGCAGCGGCCCGGGGAGGTGGTCCACGTCACGCGCCCGGTGAACCCGGCCCGCCACGACGTCTCCGCCCTCGTAACGCACCTGGCGGAACGGAAGCAATTCCCGGTGCTCTTGTTCGAGCGGCCCAGCGACCTCCACGGGAACCCGTCCGAGATCCGCCTCGCCATGAACTGCGAAGTCTCCATGGGCAAGTTCCAGACCGCCCTCGGGGTGCCGCCGGAGACGAACCGCGCGGAGCTGGCGCTGGAATGCCTGGAGCGCGAGGCCAACCCCATCGCGCCGACGGTGGTGGACCCGGGCGAGGCGCCGGTCAAGGAGGTTGTCGCCCGCGGGGTCGAGGTGGACCTCCTCGAGCTGCCGGTGATGCGCCATCACGCCCTGGACGGCGGCCCGTACATCGACATGCCCAGCATCGGCCGGGACCGGAACACCGGCGTCTACAACGTCTCCTACCACCGCATGGAGGTAAAGGGCCGGAACCACACCGGCTTCTATCTCTCCCTGCAGCACATGTGGCGCATCTTCCGGGACTACGAGGCGAACGGTGAGGAATGCCCGGTGGCGGCCGTGACCGGACACCACCCCGCTTTCAACATCGGCGCCTGCTACCGCGGCCCGTTCGAGGCCGATGAGCTCGACATCATCGGCGGCTACCTGCGGGAGCCGCTACGGCTGACGCCCTCGGAGACCTTCGGTGAGCGGCTCATGGTGCCGGCGGACGCCGAGATCGTCATCGAGGGGGTGCTGGTCCCGGGGAAGCGCGTGACCGAGGGCCCGTTCGGCGAGGTCCACGGCTACGTCGGGCCGCAGGGTTTCCGGCATGCGGCGGCGCTGGAGGTTCGCGCCGTCACCCGCCGCCGGGACGCCATCCACCAGTCGGTCATCACCCCGGACGGCGACAAGCCCTGGATGGACCTGGCGCGCGAGGGCGCCTACCTGCGGCGCTGCCGCGAGGCCGTGCCCGGGGTGACGGCGGTGTGCAAGAACGGCCGCCACGCGCTGATGAACGTCTTCATCGCCATGAAGAAGATGTCCGAGGGCGACCCGGGACGGGCGGCGGCCGCGGCGCTGAGCTTCGACCAGTGCAAGCACGTGTTCATCTTCGACGACGACATCGATGTCTACAATCCCACCGAGATCCTCTGGGCCTTGGCCACCCGCGTCCAGCCGCACCGGCAGGTGTCGCTCATCACCGACCTCATGCGCGGGCCCCTGATCGACCCTTCCATGGACGAGGGCATCCGCACCTCGGCCATGATCGTGGACGCCACGCGTCCGCTGGACCGGCCCTTCTCCCCCGTGTCCAGGTGCCCGGACGAGGCGCTGGCACGCATCCGCGTGGAGGACTACCTGCCGCTCGAGGTGGTGGACGCCATCCCGGTGGATCGCACCACGTACTGGGGTTGAAACTTTTGAACCGGAACTCTGATGAATTTCCCTCGTACATGATGGCGGGTCAGGCCCCCGGAGGGATGGAGGGCGGACCCAACATCCCTCCGGGGGCCTGACCCGCCATCGTGCCGTCTCCCCGGATCGCTTTACTTCCGCACCCGGAATCCGTTACACCCTGACCCCAACGCCCGTCGCGAAAGGAATGTCATGCGCATAGGACTCCCCGACTTCGTCTCCAATTCCTACTTCCCCGCCATCGCCGCGGTGGAGCTGGGTTTGTTCAAGGCCGAAGGGCTGGACATGGAGCTGGAGCCCATCTTCCCGGTACCGGCGACGTTCGAGGCCCTGAGGGACCACAAGCTGGACTTCGTGGCCGCGTCGTCCCACGCCACGCTCACCAAGTTTCCCGACTGGAAGGGGGCCAAGCTGCTGGCCGCCCTGGCCCAGCATATGTACTGGTTCCTGGTGCTGCGGTCGGACATGGGCGCCAAGCGGGGCGACGTCGAGGCCGTCAAGGGGCTCCGCATCGGCGCCGCTCCCGGAGTCGACCTGGGTCTCAAGTGGATGCTGGCGGCAGCCGGGCTGGACCCCGAGGCCGACAACATCCAGATTGCACCGGTGCCCGGAGCCACCGCGCCCGGTGTCTCCTTCGGCGTAACCGCGGCCAAAGCCTTGTCCGAGGGCCTCATCGACGGCTTCTGGGCCAACGGCATGGGGGCGGAGGTGGCGGTGCGGCACGGTGCCGGCACCGTGGTGCTGGACATACGGCGGGGCGAGGGTCCCGCCGAGGCGCGGGGTTATACCTTCCCCGCCCTGATAACCTCGGACCGGGTGATCGCCGACAACCCCGACGCGGCCGCGGCCGCGGTGCGGGCGCTGGTGAAGGCCCAGCGGGCGCTGGCCGAGGATCCGCGGCGTGCCGCGGAAGTAGGCAAGGCGCTGTACCCGCCCGAGGAGGCCGGACTCATCGCCACCCTCATCGAACGCGACGTCCCCTACTACGATCCCAGGATACCGGAGCCGGTGGTGACGAGCATGAACCGCTTCGCCCAGGACATAGGCCTGCTCGCCGCGCCCGTCTCCTACGAAGACGTGGTGGCGGTCCAGTTCAGCCACCTCTGGGAAGGTTAAGACGATTGACGGAAGGAACATCCATGGACCTCTCACGCTTTTCCCTGGAAGGACGCGCGACCATCATCACCGGAGGCAGCGGCGGCATCGGGCGCGCCTGTGCACTGGCCTTCGCCAACGCGGGCTCCAACATCATGATCGCCTCGCTCCCGGCGGAGTCCATCCCGCCGGTGGTCGAGGAGGTCGAAGCCTTGGGCGTCGGCGCCGCGGGCCTGGCGGTGGACGTCACCAAGGAGGACCAGGTCCGGGACATGGTCGCCGCCACCCTGGACCGGTTCGGCCGCATCGACGCGCTCCTGAACGTCGCCGGCGGTTCCTACAGCCGCAACCCGGAGATGCCCGCGTTCCAGCGCGGGACGCTGCTGGAGGTGTCGCCGGAGGATTTCATGGGCGTCTATGAAGCCAACTGCAAAACCGCGTTCCTGTGCTCCAAGGCCGTGGTGCCGCACATGAAGGAACGCGGCAAGGGCGCCATCGTCAACATCGGCTCCATCTCCGGCCGCTCCACCAAGCACGAGCGCGCGAACATGGGCGCCTACGGCACCTCGAAGGCCGCTGTCATGAACCTGACCTTTCACATGGCCAATCAGTGGGGGCCGGAGGTGCGTGTGAACGCGGTGGCGCCGGGGATCATCGACACGCCGCGGCCCGGGGGGACCAGCCTCGCGCGCCTGGAATCGGAGGGGCTGGAGAACATCGCGCTGGGCCGGCACGGCAAGCCCGACGAGGTGGCCGGCGTCGTGCTGTTCCTGGCTTCCGACGCGGCGTCGTTCGTCAACGGCTCGGTGGTGGACGTCAACGGCGGCGAGTAGCTCGAACTCAGGCCGCTAACTGCCGGTCTGTGCCGCCGGCGCGACGGCGGCGGTCTGTTTCAGCCCGACAAAATCCGCCAGGATGTTGGCGGCTTCGTCGAGCAGCGGATCGTCCCGCGACGAAGTGGACGCGGTCTTCTCCTCGTTGTAGGCCTCCAGCTCGGCGAAGCTGGCGAACGGTTTCTCGCCCTTGGCGACACGGCGGGTGTTCTCGCTTTCGAGCTCCCGGCGCTCGTCGCGCTCCTGTTTCGCCCTCCGCGTCTGCTCGCTCAACGAGATGGCGGTTTCCCGCCGGTCCCTCTCGAGACGAGCGATTCGCTCCTTCAGGTGCGTGAAGTCCGGGTCCAGGCTCGCGCGCCGGCGGTGCCGCGCCGCGAGCGCATCGACGTACGGCGCGGTTTCCCCTGCCTGGTCGTATCTCGCCCGGTCGATGGAATCCCATGCCAGCGCATTGTCGAGAGAGCTTTCGCCGACTTCGGTCTTGTCGATGATGCCCGGAAACTCGATGTCGGGTATGACTCCGCGGTGCTGGGTGCTGTCCCCGGAGATACGGTAGAACTTGGCTTGAGTGAGCTTCAGTTGACCTTGCCGGCCCTGGCGGATCGGAATCAGGACCTGCACCGTCCCCTTCCCGAAGGTCTGTCCGCCGAGCACCAGGCCCCTGCCGTAGTCCTGCAGCGCTCCGGCGAATATTTCCGAAGCCGACGCACTCAGGCGGTTCACCAGGACCGCCAGGGGGCCGCGGTAGGCGATGCCCGAATCCGGGTCCGAGTGGACGCGAATGAGCCCGCGGCTGTCGCGGACCTGCACCACCGGACCCTTCTCGATGAACAGGCCCACCAGCGATATGGCCTCGTGCAGCGCTCCGCCGCCGTTGTCGCGCAGGTCGATGACGAGCCCGCCGACCCCGGCCGTCTTGAGCTCCGCGATCAGCCGTCTCACGTCCCCGGTGGTGCTCTTGTAGTTGGGGTCCCCGGCGCGAAAAGCAGCGAAGTCCACGTAGAACGTCGGCAGCCGGATCACCCCGATCTTCTCCGTGCGCCCCGCGACCCTCACCTCCAGGATCCTGCTGCTGGCCTGCTGCTCCTTGAGGTCCACCTTGTTGCGCACGATCCTGATGATCCTTCGCTCTCCCGCGGTGTTGGGAATGATGTCCAGGCGGACGGTGGTCTCCTTGGGTCCCCGGATCAGGGTCACGACCTCGTCCAGGCGCATGCCGAGGATGTCCACCATCTCCCCATCCTCTCCCTGGGCGACGCCGACGATGCGATCCCCGGGCTGGAGGTCGCCGCCCTTGTCGGCGGGCCCGCCCGGAACCAGCCGCACCACCTTGACGCTCTCACCGTCCGCCTGCAGAACGGCGCCGATGCCTTCCAGCGACAAGCTCATGTGAATGTTGAAGTTCTCGCTCTGATGAGGTGGAGAATACGACGTGTGCGGATCCATGGCCCGCAGGAACGAGTTCGTATAGATTCGGAATACGTCGGTGTTGTTGCTCTGGGCCAGCCGCTTCAACTGGTTGTCGTAGCGACGCCGAAGCGCCGTGCGGATCTCTTCGCGCTCGGTCCCCGCCAAACGGCGGTTCAATACGTCGCCCTTGACCTGCCTGCGCCATCGTCCCCTGAGCTCGGTCAGGGAAGCGGCCCACGTGGCGTTCTGCCGCTGAAGAGTCTCCTCTTTTCCGAAGTCGAGGGTGTCGAATTCCTCGTCGATGATGCGAATCACGAACCGGAGGCGCTCGGCCATCCGCCGGCGGTAGCGGTTGAAGATGTTGAAAGCGGGGTTCAGTTCCCCGATCTTGAGCATATCGTCGAAGCGTTTCCTCAGGGGTTCGTATTCCGCGATGTCGGCGGCCCAGAAATAGCTGCGCGTGGGGTCCAGGATATTGAGGTACGTGTCGAAGATCCGCCCCGAGGCCTGGTCGTCCAACCGGATGCGCGTGTAGTGCCCGCTGGTGAGCCGTTCCAGGATCTCCTTTCCGATGGCGGACTGTTGGCGGTCGGGAGAAAGGACCGCGAGGGCGGATTCGGGCGGTGGCTGAGCCGCCGCCAGGCCCGCGGGCAGCCAGCAAGCCACCGCCGCGGCAACGAACCAGCGCCCGAAACGTGAACGCGTGTAATCCATTCGTGTTCCTCGACTGGAGCGGCGCGTCCCGGCTTCGCACTGGCCGGTCCCGCGCCACCAGGGATAGTTTAGTCCAAAGGCCTCCCGTCCATCAAGGCGAAACCCGGAGGTTCCGCGGTCGGGCCCGGGGAATCATCTTGCCTACCGCGACCTTTCACGCTAATTTTAAAACCATAGCTTTCGTGCCGAAGGACTGGAACACCGTGAAACTGCCACGAAATCCCACCCGCGCCGTGCGTATCGGCTCCACCGTGATCGGGGGCGACCATCCCATCGCGGTCCAGAGCATGTGCGCCACCCACACCCAGGACGTCGAAGCGACCGTGGACCAGGTCAATGACTTGGCTCGCGCGGGCGCCGACGTCATCCGGATCGCAGTGGACAGCAAAAAGGATGCGGCGGCGCTGGCGGAGATCCGCGACGCCACCGAGGCGAACCTTTCGGTGGACCTTCAGGAGAACTACCGGCTCGCCGGCGTTGTGGCGCCCCACGTGGACAAGATCCGCTACAATCCCGGCCACCTCTACCACCACGAAAAGCAGAAGTCGTGGCAGGACAAGGTGCGGTTCCTGGTGGAGGTGGCGGCGGCGAACGACTGCGCCATGCGCGTGGGCGTGAACTGCGGCTCGGTGGACCCGGCTCAGCAGGAGAAGTTCCCCGAGGAAGACTCGATCTCGCCGATGCTGGCCAGCGCGTGGGAACACTGCGAGCTGTTGGACAGCCTGGGCTACACACGTTACTGCGTCTCGCTCAAGGACTCGGACCCGGCAAAGGTCATCGAGGTCAACAAGCGGTTCGCGGCGCAGCGGCCGGACATTCCGCTCCATCTCGGCGTCACCGAGGCCGGACTGCCGCCGGACGGAATCATCAAGACCCGCATCGCCTTCGAGCAGCTCATCAGCCGGGGCATCGGCGACACCATCCGGGTCTCCTTGACGGTGCCGAATCCGCGAAAACCCGAGGAGATCGTCGCGGGACGCGAGATCCTGGAAGACATCGCCGAGGGCCGGGTGCGCAGCGTGGTGGACTACGGCCGCGACACCCTGAACATCATCAGTTGTCCGAGCTGCTCGCGGGTGGAGAACGAGAACTTCGTGGAGCTGGCGCAACAGGTCAAGGAAATGACCGCCTACGCCGCCGAGCACGCCATCACCATCGCGGTCATGGGCTGCCGGGTCAACGGGCCCGGTGAAACCGACGACGCCGACCTGGGGCTGTGGTGCGGCCCGAAATTCGTCAACCTCAAGCGCGGCAGCGAGCCGCTGGGAGCCTTTCCCTACGACGAGATCCTGCCGCGGCTCAGGGAGGAACTGGACGCCATGATCGTTCACCGCGGCGATGAGGGCGCGGCCGGCTGAACGGTTTTCGGAGCGCGCCCTCCCCTTTTGACCATGCATTTCTGGGATTGGATCGAAAAACCCATCATCGGGCTTTCGCCGATGGACGGCGTGACGGACGCCTCCTTCCGCCTCGTGGCGGCCCGGTACGGACGGCCGGACCTGTGCATGACGGAGTTCACGAGCGTCGAGGCCATCTGTTGCGGCGCCGACGGGTTCGTGCGCGACTTCGCCTACGGAGAGTACGAGCGCCCCATCCTCGCCCAGATTTACGGCCGGACCCCCGAGGACTTCTACCGGGTGGCCCACATCGTCTGCGAGCTCGGGTTCGACGGCCTCGACATCAACATGGGATGCCCGGCCAAGAACGTGGCCAACAAGGGATGCGGCGCGGGGCTTATCCTCAATCCGGAGTTGGCGGTGACCATCATCCGCGCGGCGAGGCGGGGGATCGAGGACTGGGCGGAAGGACAGCGGCTGGAGGACCTGGGTTTGGACACCGAGGTGCTGGAAAGGGTCCGCCGCATGAACCGGGGGCGGGTGCCGCCGGCCGGCCGCCAGGCGATTCCGCTCTCGGTGAAGACCCGGGTGGGATACGACAAGATCGAAGTGGACGAGTGGATCCCGGTGCTGCTGGGCGAGCGGCCGGCAGCCATCTCCCTCCACGGCCGGACGTTGAAGCAGATGTACAAGGGCTTCGCGGACTGGGACGCCATCCACCGCGCGGTGGAGCTCGCCCGCGGCCTGCCGACGCTGGTCCTCGGCAACGGCGATCTCAAGTCCATGGCCGACGCGGTGGAACGAATCCGGCAGACCGGCGTCGACGGCGTACTGCTGGGACGCGGCGCGATGGGAAACCCCTGGGTCTTCCGGGACAAACAGTGGGCAAAGGACGCCCTGGCCGGGGCCACGAATCCGCGCGGCGCGGAGCTCGACGTGACCCGGGAAGAGCGCACCCGGGTGCTGCTCGAGCACAGCCGCCACTTCGAGAGCCTCTGGGGCGAACGGCGCTTTCCCGCCATGCGCAAGCACTTGGCCTGGTACTGCAAGGGGTTTCGCGGGGCCGCCCAGTGGCGCGCGCAACTGGTCCGGGCCACAAACGCCGACGAGGTAGCGCGCATCGTCGGGGCGGCCTGAAGACATGCGCATCATCCTCGCGTCGACCTCGCCGCGCCGGCGCGACATCCTCTCCCTGCTGCGGCTTCCGTTCGAGGTCCGCGACCCCGACTTCCAGGAAACCACCCGCGAGGACCTCACGCCCGGGGCCGAGGCCCTTGAGCTGGCGCTGGGCAAGGCACGGTCCATCGCCGGCGGCGAGACCGATGCGCTGGTGGTGGGAGGCGACACCCTGATCGCCCTGGGAGACGAAAAGATCGGCAAGCCCGCGGATCGGGACGATGCCGCGTCGATCCTGAGGCGGCTTTCCGGTCGAACACACCGCATCCTTACCGGTGTGGCGCTGATCGAATCCGCGACGGGGCGGGAGGAAACCCACCTGGAACACGTCGAGGTGCGCATGCGCCGCTCCACCGACGCCGAAATCGCCGACTACCTCGCTCGAGGCGAGTCCATGGACAAGGCCGGCGCCTATTCCATCCAGGGCGAAGGTCACCGGCTCATCGAGAGTATCCGCGGCGACTACCTCGCCGCCGTCGGCCTGCCGTTGCGGCCCATCGCGCTATACCTGCAGCAACGGGGCGCCGAGGTGCCGGCGGACATCGAGGCTCTGTACCGCGAACGGTCGCTCTGGACCTGGACCGAGGTCTGCACGACCGGCCGGGACCAGGCGCCAACCCTTTAGCTCAGCCGCAGCAGCACCATGCCGGCCATGATGGTCAGGCTGCCGGGCAGGATCTCGCGTACCCGCGCACGTTCGTTGAACACCAGCCAGCCGGCGGCAAGAGCGAAGAGTATCTCCGTCTGCTTGACCGCCTCGACGTAGGAGGTCAGGGTCAGCTCGTAGGCCAGGCTGTGGCAGATGCTCGTCAGCGACGCGCACAGTCCCATGGCCGTGAAGGCGCCCCAATGCCGCGGGATGGCGCGGAAGTGGACGGCGGAGCGGCGCAGCGCCAGCGGCAGCACCATCAGGGAGGCCGCGAGATAGCCCGCGAAGTTGGCGACGTAGACGTCGGAATGGAGGATCAGGAGCTTTACCAGCACCACCGACGGCGCGTAAAAGAACGCCGCCGCGAGGGTGTAGCGAAGGCCCGGGTCCACGAACAGCTCCCGCAGCGGCGCCCAGAGCGATATGCGGCTCTTCTGAACGTTGAGCAGATAGACGCCGGCGGCGCTCAGCAATATGCCCGCCAGCCCCGCGGCCGAGGGGACTTCGTCCAGCGTCACGTAGGCGATGAGCACCAGGAACAACAGGCTGAGCTTCCACAGCGACGTGACGATGGCGATCCCGGACAGCTTGAGCGCCTTGGACAGGCTCAGGGTGGCGATGGACTGGGTTATGCCGAAACCGATGACGCAGGGCCAGAAGCCGTCTTTCAGGACGGGCATCCCGTGCCAGGCCGACGCCAGCGCCACGAACGGCAGCAGGAAGGTGAACCGCCCCCACACGTTGATGATGTCGTCGAGCTCGTGCCCCAGGTGCTTCATGGAGATGTTCCGCAGCACCTGGAACAGGGCGGAGAGGAGCGCCAGCAGGAACCACATGGGCAGAAAAGGCTAGCGGCTGGCGGGCGAGAATGCTATCACCTGTTCATCAAACTCGAAAGGGAGACCCTCGATGGTTGACAAATTCGAAGATCATTGCTGGCAGGACCTCGTCACCGAGGAGATCATGGACATCTACAAGCCCTACCGCAGGGAGCTTTTCGTCGGCGAACGCCCGGCGCTCCTGGCCATCGATCTCTACAACCTCGCCTACCGGGGCGGCCCCCAACCCGTTCATGAGGTTGTGAAGGAGTACAAGAGCTCCTGCGGCATAAACGCTTACGAGGCCATCGAGCCCACCAAGGAACTCTTCGCCCTGGCCCGCGCCCAGGGACTGCCGATCTTCTACACCACCACCGAGACGCGGAAGGAGGTGCAGCCCGCCGCGGTGCACGCCACCAACCGTCAGATTACCGGGATAGAAGCGGACGACTACGAGATCTTCGAGGAGTTCGCGCCCGAGCCCGATGACATCATCATCTACAAAGAACGGGCCAGCGGCTTCTACGGCACCCCGCTCATCGCTCACCTGACCCGGCTCGGCATCAGCTCGCTGATCGTGTGCGGCGAGAGCACCAGCGGCTGCGTCCGGGCCAGCGTGGTGGACGCCTACTCCAACGGCTACCACGTCTCCATCGTCGAAGAGTGCGTCTTCGACCGCAGCATCATCTCCCACAAGGTGAACCTGTTCGACCTCCACCACAAGTACGCCGACGTCATGAAGCTGGCGGAGGTGAAGCAGCACTTCGAGGAGCAGCCGCTCAAGAAGGCGGTCTGACACTCATTCCGACGCGTGATGTAAAACAGGGGCGGGTCGCGGGACCCGCCCCTGTTTTAGTCTCTCGTGCCGTATTTGGGACAGGACACTAATGTAGCGCCACCGGGTCTCCCCAGGTCAGCAGGCGTCGGGCTGCGAAGGCGATGACCAGGGATATGGCGATGAGGATGATCGAAAGGGCGTAGGCCTCCCCAACCTGCCCTTCCTGCCAGGCGAACCAGATCATGGTGCTCACCACCCGATTGCCGGGAGTGGCGAGCAGCACCGCCGACGAAAGCTCCCGCAAGCTGTGGAGGGCCACCCACAGCCACAGGCTCACCAGCGCCGGAAGGACGATGGGCACCACCACCTTGCGCAGGGTCACCAGCATGGAGCCGCCGCACGTGTAGGAGGCTTCCTCGAGCTCCTTGTGCACCTGGACCTGGGCCGAGATCACCGCGCGTGAGCCATAGGAGATGAACCGCGTGATATGCGCGATGACGATGACCCAGACGGTGCCGTAGATCCCGATCGGGATGGACAGGTACACCAGGATCAGGGCCATTCCGATGATCACCGAGGGGATGGCGATGGGGGCGAAGGTAAGCAGATTCAGGACCCGACCCAGGCGGCCGCCGAACCGGACGATGATCCACCCCGCTATGACGGAGAGCACCGCGGTACCCGTGGCGGCCAACACCACCAGCATCCCGGTATTCTTGAACGCGGTTATGGCCCCGTAGCTCGTCACGGCGTTGTAGTAGTGCTTCGTCGTGAGCTGCGGGACCAGTTCCCACGACGGCGGCTGATAGAACGTGAGCAGACTGCCCCAACCCAACACCACCAGAGGGAAGACCACTGCCAGCGACAGGTAGAGGAAGAAGAACAATGAGCCGAGATACCTGGCGCGCCCGAGGTCGATGACGGCGGGCCGGTATCCACGTCCCGTGACCGTTGTGTACTTTTCCCCAGCTCCCAGGACCTTCAGGTACAGGTAAACCAGCACGCCGCTCAGCACCAGCACCCCCATGGCCAGAGCGCTGGCGGTGCCGTATTCCGGCAACTCTCCCGTCGGAGGATGAATCGCATAGAAGATCTTGGTGCTGAAGACCAGTATTCCCGCCTGCATCCCGATCACGCCGGGGATCTCGAAGGCCTCGACGGAAATGATGAAGAACCAGATCAGTGCCGCGAAGAACGCCGGATAGGTCAATGGAAAGGTAACCCGGCAGAGGGTCATGAAGCGGCTGGCGCCGGCGATCATGCTCGCCTCCTCGTAGGCCGGGTCCATGTTGCGGAGCACGGGCACGAGCATGAGAAAGACGGTGGGGACCATGGAGAGGCCCATGACGAAGGACATTCCGTAGAGGGTGAAGACGTTAAGGGGCCCTTCTCCTTCCAGTCCCAGCAACGCCCGTAGAACCAGGTTGATGACGCCGATGCGCGGGTCCAGCAACCGCTCCCACCCGAGGGCGGCGATCATGGGCGGAAGCGCCATGGGCACCAGGATCAGGGCGTACATGAGGTGCCGGCCGGGAGCGTTGGTTCGTTCCACCAGCCAGGCCAGCGGGATGGCGAATGCGAAGCCGGTCAGGATGGCGCCCGCCCCGAACGCCAGGGTGTTCATGATCAACTGGTAGGTGGCCGGATCGATGTAGATATCGATGTAGTGCTGGATGGTAAGCGCGCCCACCCCGAATAGGGGATCCCGCTGAAGCGAGCAGAATATGACGAGGAACAGCGGAATGATCACGAGCCATCCCACCGCCGCCAGAGTCAGCCAACCGAATACATCCCGTTCGCTCGCGCGCATGTCGAACTCAGGAACGACGGGGGCGAGAACCCTCCGGTCCCTGTCCGTCTATTGCAGATTGTAGAGCTTCGCGCTGTTGTCCCAAAAAATCTTGCGCTTCGCCGCCTCGCGGAGACCGTCGATCTTGAGAAAGCTGGCTACGGCTTCAGGCCATCGCGAGTCGGCGTGCGGGTAGTCCGTGGAGATCACGATATTGTCGTCTCCAATCCTCTCGACCACGTCCGCCACGAGATCCTCTTCCACGTCCGTGGCCACCACACACTGGCGCATGAAGTATTCGCTGGGATTCAGCGACAACGGCTCGTCACAGAGATGCTGCCGCAACTCCCAGCGCTCGTCCAGGCGATACAGCACCCACGGGAGCCAACTGCAGTTGCCCTCCAGGAACGCCACCTTGAGGCGCGGAAACCGCTCCAGCACCCCGCCGCCGCAAAAGGCTCCCACGGCAAGCATGAGCTCGATGGGGTTCCGGTACGAATTGACCAGAAGCCCCTCGTTGGGAAGCCCGTTGAACCGCTGCGCCACCTGGTCCATCCGCGGGGAAGCCGCGGGATGGAAGCAGATGGGGACGTTCAGGCGCTCCGCCTCGCGCCACAAGGGGTCGAAGTAGCGCTCGTGAATGTGCCGGCCGTTGGCCGGCTCGGGCACCAGGCATAGTCCGACGGCCCCCAGCTCGGTCACCGCACGGCGCGTCTCGTCCACCGCCATGTCCAAGTCGTGGAGCGTGATCAGCGCCGATGCCTTGAGCCTTTCGGGGTTCCCCGCGCAGAACCCGGCGCACCAGTCGTTCCAGGCGCGGCACAGGGCGTTGGCGAACTCCGGCTCCAGGGTGTCGTCGCAGTGCAGCGGAAAGGTGCGGAACAACACCGCCACGTCCAGACCCTCCTCGTCCATGGCCTCCACCTGGGAGACCGCGTCGTAGTTCCGGGCCAGAGGCCTGGCGTAACGATGCGCCACCATCTCCTCGCCCGGGGTCACGTTCGGCCGCGATGTGAGCCCGGACAACCGCACCGGGGTGCCGTCGCCGTAGTTGAACCTGATCTGCCCGTGGCGCGTTCTCGGCTCGCCCCGGGGGATCCGGTCGCCCCACCTGGAATCCATGTGCCTGAGATAGAGATCATGCGGCTCGAAGACGTGCATGTCGCTATCGAAGATCTTGAAACCGTCCCGTGCCATCCCTCAAGACTCCTTTCGGGCTCGCGGCGCGCTTCCGCGAGCCTGTCGCGACCGGCGACCGCTCAGTGCCCCGCCAGGATCTTCCGGACCGCCCCGCGCCACTTCTTGAGCTCCGGGACATCCTTGAGCGTCGGCGCGGTCCAGACGAGTTGGACGCCGGCGCCATGCAACATGCGAGCGAGTTCCGTCCCGGACTTGGGGCCGAACTGGGTGCGGAAGGACGCCTTTTCCATGAGCTGCGCGGCCTCGGGCGTGCCCAGATAACCCGCCAGCAGCATGGCCGCGTGGGGATGACGGACCTTCTTTACCGCGAACGCCCAGAACCGCGTCACCGAGATGGGCGAGAGCCAAACGAAATCCACCGGCGCCTTGTCCTTGATCTTGGCGCGAAGCACACGGTCGAGCTGAATCACCGCCAGCGGCGCCTGTCCCGCCACCAGGGCCTCGAGGGTCTGGGGTCCCCCCCGGGGCAGGATGATGGGGTTCTGCGCCTTGAACTTGCGGGCGTAGTCCAGGACCTTTTCCATTCCCCACACCGACGTCAGGTCTCCGAACGGGTACCCTCTCCCCACCGCAATGATCTTCCGGCCCTTCCACTTCGGATCCAGCAGTCCTTCCCAGTTCTTCGGCACCTGGTCCTTGGAGACCAGCTTGGTGTTGAACCCGAGCGCATAGGACAAGTCGAACCACGGCGGGAACCGTTGGCCGAATCGGACTTCCTCCTTGGCGATGCCGAATTCGTGGTAGGGGAAGCTCGACACCAGGTCGGCGGCCAGCACCCGCTCTCCCGTTGCGCTCGTGGCCTGTGCCACCTCGTAGGTGGACATGCCCACACGTGTCTCGACCAGGATCTTGGTCGTGGCGTCGGCTCCCGTCGATGGAATGTGGTTGACCCTGATGCCCGGGAAGCGTTTGTTGAAGCCCTCGATCTGGGCCTTGAGTGCCACCGGAGGCGACCCCGCCGCAAGCACCACCTCGCCCTCCTCCTTGGCCTTCTCGTAGAGAGCCTTGAGGTTGTCCTGCGCAAAAGCCCCGTTTACGCCCGTGAGTACACCGAAGACGATGAGCGCCATGATCCAATACATCTCGCCCTCCTTTCCTGGTTGGCCCGCTGGGCTGATCACGAACACTGGCCCGCGCATACCACACCACGAAAAAAGCGGTCAAGGGTTTCCTACGGGAACGGAACCGTTTGGTGCTAGATCGTCCCGGCTTCGGTCAGCTGCTCGATTCGTTCCTCGCTCAACCCCAATTCCTGGAGTATCTCCGCGGTGTGTTCCCCCAACTCCGGCGGTAGCGCGGACACCCGGAACGGCGTGTCGCTGAGATTCACACCGCTCCTGACCGTGTGGATCGTGCCGTGCTTCGGGTGTTCCAGCTCCATGATCCGGTCGAGGTGCTTGACCTGGACATCCTCGAATACCTCGTCGAGGCGATTGATAGGGGCGTGGGCCACATCGTGCTTGCCGAGCGCGTCCAGCCAATGCTGCCGGGGCCTGGTCTGGACGATCTCCTGCAGAAGGGCCTTCAGCTCGTCGTAGTTCACCAGTCGATCCTCGCGGTCCCGGAAACGGGGATCGTCCGCCAACTCCGGGTGTCCCAGGGCCTCGGCCATGCTCACGAAGAACTTGTTCAGGTGCGACAGGTGGATGACGAACGGCAGGCCGTCGCCGGCCAGAAGCGCGTAGACGCCGGCCGAACGGCCCCGGCTCTCCACGTTGGGAACATCCCCGGTGGCGAAATACTGGATAATACTGCGGCCGATAAACGCCATGGAGGCTTCCATGAGGGAGGTCTCCACCTTCTGGCCCCTGCCCGTCTTCTCCCGCGCCATCAGCGCGATGAGGATGCCGTAGCAGGCGAACAACCCGCCGAGGTGGTCCGAGAAGGCCAGGCCCGGGGGCTGCGGCGCCCTGGGATCGATGATCTGGCTCAGGAGGCCGCTGAGGCATTGTCCGAGGGTATCGAATCCCGGTCTCTCGCGATACGGGCCGGTCTGGCCGAAAGCCGAAATGCCGCAGTAGACGAGGCGCGGGTTCAGGTCCCTGAGCCGGTCGTAACCCAGCTCCAAGCGGTCCATGACCCCCGGCCTGTAGTTCTCGATGATGACATCGGCCTCCCCCGCCATCTTGAGGAAGATATCCTTCCCGTCCGGATCCCGCAGATTCAGGGTCATGCTTCGCTTGTTGCGGTTGTAGCTGCGGAACAGCGGACTGTACATGCGCGGCTCCCGAGCCCACTTGCGAAAGGGGTCGCCGCCTCCCGTGTTCTCTATCTTCACCACCGCGGCTCCCATGTCCGCCAGCAACATCGCGGCGAACGGGCCGGCGATGTAGCTGCTGAGATCGAGTATTCTGATGCCGTCGAGGGCCTGTGCCATGGATGCAATCCTCCTTCGCAGCCGAAGCCGCGGTTTGCCCGGTACTGCTCCCATATATAGGAGCCCTGCGTCGGAGTAGTCAAAGGCACCTTGACTCACGGAACCGCCAAGGGTATTCGGGTTGAGCAGGAAAGCACCGAAAGGAGACCTCGATGAAGAACGGACTCAAGATCATCGACTCCGACATGCACATCATGGAACCGCCGGACCTCTGGGAGAAATACGTCGACGCGCCCTTCAAGCAGCATGCGCCTCGGGTCGTCAACGTCCCCAGCCGCGGCGATTTCAGCCTGCTGCTGGTGGACGGCAAGGAACCGCGGGCCAAGAGCCCGTCGCTGGCCAATGACGCGCGCATGATCGGTATGCGGCGCGGATCCACCACGCGCGACGACGTGATCGGCTTCGCCCGCGACCAGGGCTTCAACGCCAAGTCCCAGCTTGAGGCCATGGACATCGAGGGCCTGGACGTGGCGGTGCTTTTCCCCACCGCCTGTCTCCACATCATGACCGTGCCCGACATGGACCCGCTCCTGGCCGAGGCCATCTGCCGCGCCTACAACAACTGGCTTTACGACTTCTGCCAGGAGGATCCGGCGCGGCTGAAGGGTGCGGCCATGCTGCCGCCCCACGACGTCTCGCTGGCGGTTCGGGAGGCCCGCCGCGCGGCCAACGACCTGGGCTTCGTCACGGCCTTCCTGCGGGCCACCCCGCTCCCCGACGACACCTGGTTCGGCCTTTACTGGGAGCCCCTGTGGACCGAGTTGCAGGAGTTGGGAATGCCGGTGGGATTCCACGAGTGCACCAACTCCGGCTACTATCCGCACATCGAGCGCTTCGGACAGAACAACCGCCTGATGCGCCACATCTGCAGCCACGTCACCGGCCAGATGGTGACCATGGTGGACATCATCGTCGGCGGCGTGCTCGAACGCTTTCCCGAGCTCAAGGTGGCGTTTCTCGAATGCAACTGCGGCTGGGCGCCCTCCTGGCTGAGCCGCATGGACACCCACTGGGAGCAGTTGGGCGGCCACGACGCTCCACAACTCACCATGAAGCCCAGTGAGTACTTTATGCGCCAGTGCGTGGTCGGCTGTGAGGGCGAGGAGCGGGAGGTGGGCTCGGTGATCCAGTTGATGGGCGACGACAACATCGTCTTCTCCACCGACTACCCCCACAGCGACTCCGAGTTCCCCCACGCGGTGGATGCCTTCATGCAGCAGGAGCTTCCGGTGGAGCACGCCCGCAAGATCCTGTGGGACAACTGTGTGAAGTTCTACGGCATCGACGCGTAGCGTCCCGCGACGCCGGGGACCGCAGGAGACGTGAGGCGCTACGACGTGTCTGATACCGCGCTGCGATTCGGGGTTTTCCTGGCGCCCTTCCACGCACTGAACGAGAACCCGACGCTGCTGTTCGAGCGCGACCTGGAGCTGATGATGCTGCTGGACCGCCTCGGCTACGACGAGGCGTGGATCGGCGAGCACCACTCGGGCGGTTTCGAGACCATCCCGGCGCCGGAGATCTTCATCGCCGCCGCGGCCCGGGAGACCCGGCGCATCCGGCTCGGCACCGGAGTGAAATCCCTGCCCTACACCCATCCCTTCATGCTCGCCGACGCCATGGTCCAGCTCGACCACATGACCCGCGGGCGCGCCATCTTCGGCGTGGGGCCCGGCGCCCTGCCCTCCGACGCGGCGCAGATGGGCATCGATGCCCGCCGCACCCGGCGCATGATGAACGAGTCGCTGGACGTGATCATCCCGTTGCTGGAGGGCGAGCGCGTGAGCGCCGAGACCGACTGGTTCACCCTCGACAACGCCAGGCTGCAGCACGCCTCCTTCACCCGGCCGCGGATGGAGATGGCGGTGACCACCATCCGCTCGCCCGCCGGCGCCCTGCTGGCCGGGCGTTACGGGCTCGGGCTGTTGTCCCTGGGCGGCCATTCCGACGACGCACTGGCCGCCTACGCCAGGAACTGGGGCATCTACGAGGAGGCAGCCGCCGCCCACGGCCGCCAAGCCGACCGGCGCAACTTCCGCATCGCCGTGCAGATGCACCTCGCGGACACCCGCGAGCAGGCCCTGGAGGACATCCGGTTCGGCGTCGACGCCTGGGGCGGCTACGCCCGCGACGTGCTCCCCAACATGCCCGTGCCCAAGGGCGTCACCGACGTCCGCCAATTCATCGTCGACAACGAGCGCGCCATCGTCGGTACCCCCGCCGACGTCATCCAAAAGATCGAGCACATGCAAGCGGGCACCGGCGGCTTCGGCGTCGTGCTGTTCATGTGCCACGACTGGGCCGACTGGGAGGCCACCAACCGCAGCTACGAGCTGTTTGCGAGACACGTGATCCCGCACTTCCAGAGGCAGTTCGACGGAAGAAGGGAAAGCTACGACGTTGCCGCCGCGCGGCAGCCGGAATTCCACGCAGCGGCGACGGAAGGTGTCGCCGCGGCCAAGGCCGAATACGACGACAAGCGGAAGCGGGAAGCAGGTTGACAGACCCGTCAACGAAGGGGCCGGAGCCATGATCAAGGGCATGCACGCGATGTTCTACTCCTCGGAGCCGGAGGCGCTGCGCGCCTTCCTGCGCGACAAGCTCGGCTTCACCTCCTTCAGCGACGTCGGCGGCGGCTGGCTCATCTTCGACCTCCCCGAAGCCGACATGGGCGTCCATCCCGCGGACCCGACCCGCGCCGCCGGCGAGCCCCCCGGCACCCACGACATCTCCTTCTACTGCGAGGACATCCACGCCACCGTCGCCGAATTGAAGGGCCGCGGTGTGGTTTTCGACGGCGATGTGAGCGATGCCGGCTTCGGCCTCGCCATCCAGCTCGAGATGCCCGGCGGGGTGCGCGTGCAGCTCTACCAGCCCCACTACCGAAAGACATCCGACTGAAGCGCCTCTGACCACCCCCCTCCACGAACCTCACCGTCGTCAACAGCACCCGCGGCCAGCCAGGTAACGCTGACCATGGCCCGCATTTTGCACTTGCCTTAGATTGCACCTCGCATGGAACCATAGAGACTGGGCGGTCAGCGAGACTTGACAACATTCCAGTAAAGGAATATGCCAGATGAACTGGCGTATCGAGTACACGAATGAGTTCGGTGAATGGTGGAATCGCCTGGCGGAGGTTCAGCAAGACGACGCTGCCGCGATGGTTGAGTTGCTGGCGGAACACGGACCAGGACTGCCGTTCCCTTATTCCTCCGGCGTGACAGGTTCTCGCCACGGACGAATGCGTGAGCTTCGCATCCAGAGCGCCGGCGATCCCATCCGCATCTTCTATGCTTTCGACCCGAGACGCTCCGTGATCCTGTTAATCGGCGGCAACAAGGCGGGAGACGACCGGTTCTACAGACGGTATGTGCCCATCGCCGACGAACTGTACGACGAGTACCTGGAAGAGCTGAGAAGGGAAAGGTTGATCAAATGAGTGGACGCAACACCTTCGGTGACCTCACGAAGGGCTTTTCGCCGGAACGCCGTGCGCGTGTGGATACCAGAAAGGCAGAGCTTCGCGCGGCCATGCCACTTCACGAACTCCGACAGGCGCGGACGCTGACCCAGAAGGCCCTAGGCGAGGCGCTGAACGTAAACCAGCCCGCAGTCGCCAAGCTGGAGCGAAGGACGGATATGTATGTTTCGAAACTCCGTGGCTACATCGAAGCGATGGGGGGGGAACTGAGTATCGTCGCCCGGTTTCCGCAGGGCGACGTCACGATCACGAATTTCGTGGAAGAGGCCGACAAACCTGGGATTGTAACGCATCCCTCCACGGTAGGAGAGCCTATGGAGGCCGATTCTAGAGTACTAACCGCGGAGCAGAGAACCGAGGTCGAAGCGCTCGCGGACCTTCCTGACGAAAACATTGATACAACAGACATACATGAGATTCTTGACTGGTCCGGAGCAAAGCGCCGTCTTTGACTCACTTCCCTTTCTTGTCTTGACGTCAGAGGACGGTCAACCGTGCCTCGAAAATCGATGGCCAGGATCATTGTGTGATCCCTTCTAAACGGAAAGGTCGAAAGGGTCAGGCTTCTTCCCTCACAGGTCGTAGAGCCGCGCGCAATTGTCCCAGAGGATCTTCCGTTTCGTCTCCCGGGAGACCCCGTCGACCTCCAGGAACTCCTCCACGGCGTGGGGGAAGTCCGAGTCGCCGTGGGGGTAGTCCGTCGAATAGACGATGTTGTCGTCGCCGATGAGCTCGGCGATCATGGGGAGTTCCTTCTCGGACTCGGTGGAGATCCAGCACTGGCGCTTGAAGAACTCGCTGGGCTTGAGCTCGGAGATGTTGGGGTGGCGGGCCTTGGACACGGCGCCGTCCATGCGGTGGAGCATGAAGGAGACCCAGCCGCAGTAGCATTCGAGGAAGGCGACCTTGAGCCTGGGGTGGCGCTCCAGGACGCCGCCGCCGATGATGTCGATCATGGCCATCATGTTGGACATGGGGTGCTCGCAGATGTGCCGCAGCAGGAGATCGTCGCCGAACACGTCGCCCATCTGCCGGACCTCGCCGGCCGAGGCCGCCGAATGGAAGCCGATGGGGATGCCCAGCTCCTCCAGGGTGGACCACAGGACGTCGTAATAGCGGGAATGCCACGGCAGGGACCGGAGCGGCTCGGGCCGGGCGAACACGGACACGAAACCCAGTTCCTCCACCGCCCGGCGGGCCTCCTTGGCGGCCTCGGTTACATCGTGGAGCGAAATCATGGCCGAGCCTTTCATCCGCTCGGGGTCGGTCTGGCAGAAGTCGTGGAGCCAGTTGTTGTAGGCCCGGGCCACGGCGGCGCCGAGCTTCGGGTCCATCTCGTCGCGCATCATCACGCCCAAGCCTATGGACGGATACATGATCGCCACGTCCAGCCCCTCTTTTTCCATGGCGCCGAGCTGTGAGACGCCGTCGAAACCGCGGGCGCGGGCGTCGGCTATTTCCGCGTCGATGCGCCTGGCATCGAAGATGCCGCCCCGGTAGGCGGGCGGGTAGCCCTTGAGGATCGTGCCGTCGAGCATGACCATGGCCGAGCTGCGGGTGGTGGTGCTGAGGATCCTGGGGCCCCGGTCGCGCCACTCGGGCTCCATGTACTTCTCCCATAGATCCGCGGGCTCGCGCACGTGCATGTCCGAGTCCATGACTTTCAGTCCGTCCTTCATGAGTGTTCTTCTCCCCTGCTCAAGTCGGTTGTCGCGATTCGACCTGTAGCGCGGGCGGGTTTGAAACCCGCCCCTACAGTCTCTTCTTCCCGCGGCATGCTCCTGGCGCGGCGCTAGCCCGCGGCCATGACCCGTGCGGCCGCCTCCTCGCAGACAGTGCCGGCAAAGAAGTCGGGGTTCACGCCGGCGTAGAAGCGCACCGCGTTGGTGAAGCAGAAGTCGCGGAAATCCTCAGCCGTGACATGCCCCCGCTCCACCAGTTCATGGGCCTCTGCCACCACCCCGGTCATGTCGGTGACGTCCCAGTGGCCGATGTCCGAGCTCATCATGGCGCCGAGCCGGGCGCCGAAGGGATTGAGCTTGTCATTGAACGCCCAGGCGATCATCCGGTCGTCGGCCTCGCAGCCGAAATAGAAACGCGGCACGAAACGGTCGCGGATATCCTCGGCCCTGTCGATGCCGCAGCGGGACCAGTCGTCGAGGTTTTCGGGGCGCCGCTGCTTTCGGCCGAGTGAAGCGCGGATCTCCGCCAGCTTGCCCTCTCCCTCGATGCCGCCGTATTCCGCCACCAGCTTCATCATGAGATCGAGGTCGGTGCTCTCGGGGTCCAGGGCGGCGATGGCATCGCGGTTGCGCTTCTCCCAGTGCTCCAGGATGTCGCTGTAGAGGCTGCAGGCCCACGCCACGCCGCATTCGAGAAATGCAAAGTTGAGCGTTGGAAAACGGTATGTAACTCCCCCGAAAAACAGGGCCTTGCACAAGGCTTCGCCGGCTGCCGCGAAGTGGCCGATGTGGTTGTACATGTAGTTGGAGACCGAGCGCCGGCTGCCCCAACCCTGGCCGCTGGCGTGGGAGGTGGGAGCGACGCCCAACTCCACGCAACGCTGCCAGAACGGGTCGTAGTCGAAGTCGCTGTCCAGCGCCAGGGTGTCGATATAACGGGCAAAGGGCGCGAGTTCGGGGCGCTCTTCCCGCACGCGCGGAACGGGGCGGTCCACGTGGGCGATGACGATGGTCTTGAGGCCCAGTTCCCGGACCGCGTACTCGGTGTCCTCGATGGCTTCCCTCGGTGTATGGGTCGGGATGACCGCGGCCGGGGTCATGCGGTCCGAGCACTCGCCGTAGAACTCGGCGTGGAACTTGTTGAGCGCCCGGCACGATACCCGGCGGAGCTCCTCGTCTTCGAAGCGGGGCGGACCGCTCAACCCCTCGGTGGGATACAACACCGCGAAATCGATGCCGAGCCGGTCCATCCGCTCGTGCAGCAGGCGCGGCAGCGACGCCGTGGCCCGATCCAGCGTATTGTTGGCCGGACGCGCCCACCAGGGAGGACAGTGGGCCCGGGCGTTGCGCCGCTCGGCCTCGGTCATGGAGGACCAGCGGCTGTTGGAGCGGGCGGCCATGGCCTCGGCATAGCGCCGCGGCATGTCGGAGCCGCCCAACTCCTTCAGGTAGTCGTGGTAAAGCGGAGACAGCTCGACGGTGTGGCCGTCGGTGTCGATGACCGGATGGTCGAGCCGGGCGCGAACCGCCTCGGATTCCGAAGTCCGTCCTGAACTCATCGCTCCCTGCCCTTCGCCCGTGCGGCCCGTCCGTGGAGCCCCGGCGGCTACGCCCCCGACTCCAGCGCGTCCAGATCCTTGACGTAGTCACGCAGCGCCGAGCCCAGGGTGAATTGCGGCTCCCAGCCCAGGTGTTCCCTGGCCCGCGTGATGTCCAGAGGTTTCTTGGGTCCTTCTTGCGGCGTCCCGTCCGGCACGACCTCCACCTCGAGGTCAGGGTAGACCGCCCTCGCCTCCTCCACCAGCTCATCGAAGGTCGTAACGAGGCCCGTGCCGATGTTGAACACGTTGACCGGCGGCACCGGCACGGTCGCCGCCAGGTCCACGGCCCGGCCCACGTCCTTGGCGTAGATACGCTCCAGCGGCCTGGCCTGCCGCCGCGCGATCCTGGCGACCCCGCCCTCGCGGCCGCAGGTAAGCAGCGTATGGGTGATGGCGCCGCTCTCGGCCCCGCCCAGGAAGTGACCCAGGCCGAACACGTGGGCTAGGCGCACGACCATCAACTCGAAGCCGTAGAGCCGCGAGTACGCCTCCAGCACCAGCTCCTGGACCGCCTTGGAGTTGCCGTAGGCGGTGCTGTCGCCCCGCTGGAGCGTCTCGGGCACGGATCCCGAGCCCGCGAAGGCGCGGTTGTAGACGCTCAGGGTGCTGATGTGCACGACCCGCTTGACTCCCGCCAGCCGCACCGCCTCCGCCACATTGATAGTGCCCTGGATATTGACGTTGAAGGCCCAGTACCCTTCCCGGGCTACGCGGCCGGCGATGATCGCCGCCGTGTGCACCACAGTGTCGATGCCTTGGTCCTTGATGATTCCGGTGAGAGCCGGCAGGTCCAGCACGTCTCCCTGCAGGGACACGCAGTCCGCGGACCCGAGCTTGCTCTTCAGGTAGTCATCCCGGGGCTGGAAGTCGACGAAGACGAGACGCTCACCCCGCTCCGCCGCAAACTGCCCGAAGGAGGCCCCGATAAGCCCACTGCCAGTGATCAGAGTCGCCATGCCGGCAATCTAGCATGGACGGCGCGGGCTTGGGAGGGGCCGATCCGTCAGCCCACTCCGTAGAGCCTCGCGCAGTTGTCCCACAGGATCTTCTTCATGGATCTCTCGCTCAGCCCCGGAGTCTCCATGAACTCCTCCACCGCGTGGGGGTAGTGGGCGTCGATGTGCGGGTAGTCGGTGGAGATGACGATGTTGTCGTCTCCCAGGCGCCCGATGACGTCGGTGACCAGGTACTCGTCCACGTCCACCGAGATGTAGCACTGGTCCAGGAAGTACTCGCTGGGCTTCCGGGACAGCGGCACGTCGGTGAGGGCGCCGTGGAGTTCCGCCCTTTCGTCCAGGCGATAGAGTATCCACGGCAGCCATGCGCAGTTGCCTTCCAGGAACGCCACCTTGAGGGTCGGGAACTTTTCCAGCACGCCGCCGCCGCAGAATGCCGACACCGCCAGTTGCAGCTCGATAGGATTGCGCAGGGCCATGGCGATGACGCTGGAGTTGGGGTGGCCGTAGAACTCCCGCGCCACCTGCTGCTGCTTGGGGTTGGCCGGCGGATGGAAGCACAGCGGCACCTTCAGCCGGTCTATCTCCGCCCACAGGGGATCGTAGTAGCGGTCGTGGATGCGACGTCCGTTGACCGGCTCCGGACAGACCGACAGGCCCACCACTCCCAGCTCCGTCACCGACCGCCGGGCCTCGTCCACGGCCATGTCCACGTCGTGCAGCGTCAGGAGGCCCGACGCCTTCATGCGCTCCGGCCGCTCGCCGCAGAAATCCGCGATCCAGTCGTTCCACGCCCGGCACAGGTCGTTGGCGTATTCCGGCTCGAAGCTGTCGTCGCAGTGAAGCGGAGAGGTGCGGAACATCACCGCCACGTCCAGCCCCTCGTTATCCATGGCCACCACCTGGGACGGCGCGTCGTAGCCGTGCTCCAACGCGTAACCGTAGCGGTCCGCCACATTGTCCTCGCCGTGCTCCAGCAACTGGTTCCGTGGCCGCATCACAGTGCCGTTCCCCAGGCTGAACTCGATGCGCCCGTGCTTGGTGCGAGCCTTGCCGCGAGGGATTCGGTCACCCCATCTGGGGTTCATGTACTTCTCGTAGAGATCCTGGGCGTCATAGACGTGCATGTCGCTGTCGAATACCTGGTACCCGTACTTGGCCATATCGCAAGTCCTCCCTACAACGCGGCTACAACGGTCCGGAGCAACTCCCGGAGCACGCGTTCCATGCCCGAGTTCCACACCGGCCGTCGGCGTCCGCACTCGGCCCTTCTAGTTCACCACCTGCCCCCTGTCAACTCGCCCAACAACACCATAGTCCGGTGAGGCACGGGGCCGCTCGGGCCCAGGAGGTTGACTTTGGAGATTCAGTGTTGCGTCTGTCTTGCTATTGAGCAATATCAACACAGGCACTTCGGGGAGACCAAACCATGCCACGCACAACCACCATGACCGTCCGGCTCAGCGGCGCGCTCAGCGACTTCGTCGCCTCCAACGTCGGAGAAGACGGATCCTACGAAAACATCAGCGAATACATTCGCGATCTGATCCGACGGGACAAGGAACGAACAGAACGGGAGTCCTTCGAACGTCTCAAAGCCGAACTGGCACTCGCCTTTGCAGCGCCCGGCGATACCTTCCACCCCCTCTCCGTCTCGCAGGTCATCGCGAGGAACAGGTCGCGGCCCGACGCGTGACATCGGTGCGTGTACCGTCGCCGACCACCGCCTCCAAATCCGCCACATAGTCCCTGAACGCCCCCTCCATGTCGTACCGCGGCTCCCATCCCAGCAGTTCCCGGGTTCTCGATAGGTCCATGGGTTGCTTCACCGGGGTACCGGGAGGCGGACCGGGCAGGATCTCGACTTCCAATTCGGGCAGAACTCTCCGGATCGCTCGTATCAGCTCGCCAAACGTCAGCACTTCGCCGCTGCCGATGTTGAAGCAGGTCTCCTGCGGCACGGGGATGGTGGCGGCGATGTCGACGGCGCGGCCGACGTCCTTGGCGTAGACGTACTCGAAAGCGGTGGTCAGGGGCCGGGACACACGCGCCACCTCGCCGCGCAGGCCGCACTGCACGAGGGTCTGGATAAGGCGGCCGCCAGCGGAGCCGCCCTGGAAGTGGCCGACGCCGTAGAGCTTCGCCAGCCGCAGGACGATCACCTCGAAGCCGTAGAGGCGCTGGTAGGCCTCGACCATGAGCTCCTTGGCTGCCTTGGTGTTGTCGTAGAGCCGGCCGTTCCCACGGGGAAAATCCTCGCGCAACGGGCCCGGGCAGTCGCGGCGCTGGTCGTAGACGCTGAGGGAACTTATATGCACCAACCGTCTCACGCCGGCGAGCCGCACGGCTTCGAGGACGTTGATGGTTCCCATGACGTTGATTTGCACGCCGGTGTAGGGCGCCTCCGCGACCTTTTCGCCGACAAGGCCAGCCGTGTGCACCACCGTGTCCACGCGGCGGCTCGCGGTGGCGTGAAGCAGCGCGGGCAGGTCGAGAATGTCTCCCTGGACAAGCTCGACATCCGCACCCGGCACTTTCTTCTCGAGGTACTCGCGGTGGGGTTGCGTGTCGTAGAAGACCAGCCGGGCGTCTCTTCGAACGGCACACTGGGCGAAAGACGCTCCAACCAGTCCCGAGCCAGTGATCAGCGTGGTCACGGGCGAATACCTCGGTCGGCAGGAAGGTGGGAGCCTATCCGCGCAACTTCGGAGGCCGGCCTCAACCGTTGCCGACGTTCCCGGACAGGAAATACCCGCCGGTGATGGCGTCATGCCACGTCTTGGCCACGCCCGGCGCCACCCCCAGGGGCAGGTCCGTCTCCGGCGTCCAGTAGGAGTGGACGCCGGCCTGGAAGTGCATCAACGCGGTCTTGGGGGCCGGCTCCATGCGGGCATACATGGGCATCACCAGGCTCCTGTAGCTCTCGGCGCTGTGGTCGCGGCTGTCCTTGGTGACGCAGAAGAGGATGGGCGGCACAGACTTGACTCCGGGCCCCTGGAGCTCGCGCCCGTAGCTCAGGTATTGCTTCACCAGCGCTTCGCTGCCGGCCTCGTCCAGGCCCAGCCGCCCGGCCGCGACCCGCGCCCCTTCCTCCAGCGACGGCTCGATGTTGGTGCTGACGACGTACTCGCACTTGAACTGGGGCTGGTCCTTGGCGGCATCCCAGGCCTCCATCACCTCCTCGATGAGCATTGGCAGGCGCATGAGCGCCACCGGGCCGTCCTGCCCGAGCTTCTCCGGCCCGATGTAGCGGGCCTTGTCGCGCCAAGTGCGGACGTAGAGCTCGTAGAACGGGTCGACACGGCTGGTCTCGGTGACCCGCTTCTCGTAGTCGCCGATGGTCCCCAGGGAGCCCTGTACCGCGAGCTTGGCCTCGTTGATATAGCCGAAGGCCGAGTTCTCCACCGCCATGACACCGGCGATGTTGGGCACCCGCTGGGACAGCATGAAGACGAACGGGCCGCCGGTGGAGTGGCCGTGCACGTAGACGGAGTATTCTCCGTCCGGCAGGTTCCGTGCCATCACCTGCTTTCCGCCCTCCTCGAAGGCCGCCGGCCAGCCCGCCATGCGGTGCCAGAAGGTCGTGCCGGGTTTGGCGTGGAGCACGGTGCGGGTGCCGTAGCGCTCCCTGAGGGAGCTGTCCTTCACCACCTCGTACTGGTCCGGGGTGATGTGCTCACCGGTGAGCCAGATGGGCGTGCGGATGGTGCCGTCCGGGTTGATGGTATCCCCGGGCCAGTTGCGAGAAGGGTCGTCCAGGCAGAGCCGGCCCGGATAGGTCATGGTAGCGACCTTGAAGCCGAACTTGCCGGCCAGGAGCCGCGCCACCGGCGCCATGGTCTTGAAGTCGCCGTCGCCCCCGGACAGTAGGTACGCGCCCGCCTTGCGGCCGTCGGCGCCGACAGCAACCTTGGCGGGGTCCGCCGGCTCGTAGATCTGCGCGCCGATGTCCCATTCCATCCCCACCGCCTCGACGCGGACCAGGTCCTCGTACTCCTTCAGCGGAATGTCCGGCATCGCCAGCACCTCGCGGGAGTCCGCGAGGCACTGCTCCCGGGACACCTCGGGGAGAGGCTCCCACACTGCGTTCATCTCTGTCATATATGTCTTTCGTACCGCTCCCTTAGCATGGAAATCGTATGTAACGTATGCGATTTTCATGGCATCGGGCGCGGCAGCCGGGAAATTGTCCGCGTCAATCCACCCCGTACAACCTTGCGCAGTTGGTCCAGAGGATCTTCTCCAGCGACTCCTTCTTGAGGCCCGGGAGAGAGGTGAACGTGGATACGGCCTCGGGCCAGCGGGAGTCGATGTGCGGGTAGTCGGTGGAGAAGACGATGTTGTCGTCGCCCATGTAGTCGATAACGCTGACCACCAGCCCTTCGTCCACGTCGGCGGAGATGAAGCACTGCTCCTTGAAATACTCGCTGGGCTTCTTGCGGAGGGGGATGTCGGCCATGGGACCCTGAAGCTCGCAGTACTCGTCCAGTCGGTACATCAGCCACGGTAGCCAGCTACAGTTGCCCTCGAGGAAGGCCACCCTGAGCTTGGGAAACCGCTCCAGCACGCCGCCGGCGCAGAAGGCGCTCACCGCCAGGATCAGCTCCACGGGATTGCGCAGAGGATTGACCAGCAACTCTTCGTTGGGATGGTCCTCGAAGCGGCGCGACACCTGGATCTGATTGGGACGGGCCGGCGGATGGAAGCAGATGGGCACGTCCAGGTCGATGGCCTCGGCCCACAGGGGGTCGAAGTCATGGTCGTGGATGTGCTTCCCGTTGATGGGCTCCGGACAGAGTGACAGGCCGATAGCTCCCAGTTCCTTCACCGACCGCCGGGCCTCCTCAACGGCCAGGTCCACGTCGTGCAGCGTGATCAGCGCCGAGCCCTTGAGCCGCGACGGATCGGCGCTGCAGAAGTCGTGCATCCATTCGTTCCACGCCTTGCAGAGGTCGTTGGCGTACTCGGGCTCGAAGTCCTCGTTGGTGTGGAGCGGCGAGGTCCGGAACTGCACGGCCACATCCAGACCCTCCTCGTCCATGGCCTCGATTTGCGAGACGTTGTTGTAGTTCTGGCTGGCCGGCCGGATGTAGGCGTCCTTCTGGCGTTTCTCGTGAAACTTGACCAGTTTGCCGGGTTCCCGGATCGGCCTGCCGTCGCCGAGCACGTAGCGGGTCATGCCGTGGAGCGTCAAACCCTGGCCTTCGCGTTTTTGCCGCACCTCGCCGCGCGGGATGCGCTCGCCCCACTTGGGATTCATGTAGTTGAGGTAGAGGTCGTGGGGCTCGAACACGTGCATGTCGCTGTCGAGTATACGCAAACCATCTCTCGTCATGAGGTCCTCCCGTTCCGGACGAGCCGGCTCACCCCCCGGCCGCCCTGTTGGTATAAGCCTCCGCCAGGAAATCCGCGGTGTGCACGACGCGAATGGACGACCCTCGCTCTCGCAACGCCGCCCTGATCTGGAGGATGCATCCCGGATTCCCGGTCACCAAAACGTCCGCCCCTGTCGCCATCACGTTACCGGCCTTTCGCGCGGCCAGCCTGCCGGCCAGCTCCGGTTCCGTCAGATTGTAGCTCCCGGCGCTGCCGCAGCACACCTCCGCCTCGTGGAGATCCACCCAATCGACGCCGGGGATGTCCTTGAGCAGCCGTCGCGGCTCCGCCTGAACGCCCTGCCCGTTCAAGAGGTGGCAAGCGTCATGGTAGGCCACCTTCACGTTCATGCTCCTCGTGGGCGCGAAATCAGGCAGCTCGTGGAGGAACTCTGCCACATCCCGCACCTTGGAGGCAACGCGTTCCGCGGCCTCCCGGAGCGCGGGATCGTCCTTGAAATGCTCCGCGTACTCCCGCATGGCCGCGCCGCAGCCCGCCGCGTTGGTCAGCACGGCGTCGAGCTCCGGGGAATCGAAGGCTACAACGGTCCGGCGTGCGAGCTCCAGACCGCGTTCCCGGGCGCCATTGTGCAGCAGAAGAGCGCCGCAACAGCCGGCTTCGGCAGGCGCAAACACCTCGCACCCGTGCCGGGTCAAGAGCTGAAGCGTGCTCGTATGGGTATCGCCGAAAAGGCTCTGCATGACGCAGCCGGCCAGCAGCCCGACGCGATGGCGTGCTTCACCTTCCGGGACGGCCCGTTGCGGCAGGCGCAGCGAGCGGAAAGGAGCTTCCCGGTCCGGCAGGTAGCGCAACAGGCCGCGGATGCCCGCCGGCAACAGTCGCGAGCCGGCCAGCCGGTGGAGCCCCAGCCGGGTCATCCAGCGCACCGCCCAGCCGAACGCTCTCATGACCGCCGGACTGGGAAAGGTCCGGTTCACGAACCAGCGCTTCAGCCGCTCGGGCCACGGGCGGCGGTGCCGGGTTTCGATGAAATGACGCGTGCCCTCGATGAGCGTACCGTAGCTCACACCGGACGGGCAGGTGGTCTCGCATGCCCGGCAGCCCAGGCAAAGATCGAGGTGTCTGACACTCACGTCGTCCAGCGGCACCGTCCCCTGCTGGATCGAACGCATGAGCTGGATCCGGCCCCGGGGCGAGTCCATCTCGGTCCCGAGCTCGAGGAAGGTGGGACACGAGGCGACGCAGAGCCCGCAATGGATACAGTTGCCGGAGCTTTCGAAATCAGCGACTTGCATGACTATTCTTCAAGCCGACATTAGATACCGCCAACGAACCGTCCGGGCGACAGGATGTCTTTGGGATCCAGCGTCTGCTTGATGCTCTTCATCAAGCCCAGTCCGTCGATGCCACCGCCCCAGAGATCCACGCCGGGCTTCACCGAGGGATCCGCATGCTCGACGACGAGCGTCCCGCCAAGGCTTTCCGCCGCCGCTCGCAGCCGCTCCACGACAGCGCCTGGCAAACCTTGCGACACGGCGCCGTCGGAGCGTTCACCCCGGACATGGACGACGCCGTTGCCGGCGTGAGCCTGGACCGCCATGGCCACACCGCCGGCCCTGCCTTCGTCTTCCAACGCCGCGATGAAGGCCGCGACCCTGGTGGGGAGAACGGCGGCCTTGAGACGGAAAAGCGCCCCGCTGCCGGCCGGCGAATCCCTCAACCCGGCCACTACCGTGTCCGCCTCTTCCTCCGTCAGTTCCTCCAGGCCGCCGGCACCGTCCGCCAGCAATCTCAGCGTGACCTGCTGATCGGCCACGTCCTCCTTCGCGCCGCCGAAACCCACCACGACCACAGAGCCCGAACCCGCGGCCGGAACACGCGCCGCAAGCTCGATGAAGAGCGGCTCCAGGGGCGCCGTCAGGATGCGTTCCACGAGATCCTGTGCCGCCGCCGGATTCGGGCAGGTAACCCGCGCCGCGGCCCGGGCCTCGGGCAGCGTGCGCACCTTGAAGCTCGCCTCGACGATGACACCCAAGGTTCCCAAAGCACCGCAGTAGAGCTTTCCCAGGTCATAGCCGGCCACGTTCTTGACCACCCTTCCCCCGCTCTTGACCACCGATCCGTCCGCCCGCACCACCGTGATGCCGATGAGAAGGTCCCGGACCGTTCCCTGGGAGAACCGGGAAGGTCCGCTGAGGTTGGCGCTGATGAGCGCGCCGACGCTGGTCCGGTCGGGAAACGGCGGGTCCACCGGCAGCCACTGGCCAGCGGCGGCGGCAACGGCCTGAAGTTGCGCAAGGTTCATGCCCGCCTGCGCCGTCAGGGTCATGTTGGCGGGCTGGTGGTCCACAAGATCATTCAACGATGCAAGAGAAAGCGCCAGAAACGGACGACTCGGCGCCGCCCCCGCCCCGAGGTGCGCGCCGAAACCCGCCGGAACCACCGCCAGGCCGCGGGCCGAGGCGATCTCCATGATCCGGCGGACCTGCGGCACCGAGGACGGGCGGACAACCCGTTCTGGCCGAATACCGTCGATGGCGAAGCGGTCGAAATCGGCATCCGTCCCCGTCGCCGGAGGGTCCGAGGATCCGCGCAGGTCTTCGTCGAAACCGGCCCAGTCCACAACCCCTCCGAGCCTACATCGCCGCCTGCCGTCGCGGCGCGCGGACTTCCACCTGCTGTCCGGCCGACGGGAAGATCTTGTTGGGATTGCAACGGTCCTCGGGGTCGAAAACGGAGCGGACCTGCTCCATGGCGCTCAGGTCGTCCGCGGTGAAGATCAACGGCATCAACGCCACCTTCTCCACGCCGATGCCATGCTCGCCGGTCAGGCTTCCGCCCAGGGCCACGCATTCCCGGAGGATCTCCCGGCCGGCCGCCACCACCCTTTCGGTCTGGTCGCGATCGCGTTCGTCGTAGAGAAGGATGGGATGGATATTGCCGTCCCCGGCGTGGAAGACGTTGCCGATGCTGAGGTCGTACGCCTCGCCGATGGCGGCGATGCGCTCCATGATCTCGGGCAGCCGGTTGGGCGGCACGACCCCGTCCTGGCAGCAAAAGTTGGGCGCCAGGCGTCCCAACGCGCCGAACGCCCGTTTGCGACACTTCCACAGCGCTTCGCGCTCGTTGTCGTCCCGGGCGACGCGCACCTCGGTGGCACCGTGGGCCTCGCACACCTCGCGGATCCTGCCGGCGGCGCGTTCGAGGCCGCCCTTCAGGCCGTCCAGTTCCGCGATCAGCACCGCCCCGGCCTCGCGCGGGAAACCGAAATGGAAAGCGTCCTCCACGGCCTGGATGATGAGGTGGTCGAGCATCTCCAGGGCGGCGGGAACGATGCCGCTGGCGACGATGCCGGCAACCGCGGCGCTGCCGTCGGCCACGGAGTCGAACACCGCCAGAAGTGTCTTGTAACCTTGCGGCAGCGGATACAGCTTGAGGATCGCCTCGGTGACGATGCCGAAGGTCCCCTCCGAGCCGACAGTCACGCCAACCAAGTCGTAGCCCGGCGCGTCCTCGGTCATGCCGCCCAGACGCACCACCTCGCCGTCCGGCAGGACCAGCGTCACCCCCAGCACGTGGTTGGTGGTGACGCCGTATTTCAGGGTGTGGGGGCCGCCGGAGTTCTCGGCCACGTTGCCGCCGATGGAGCATGCCATCTGGCTCGAAGGGTCGGGCACATAGTGAAGGCCGTGGGACCTGGCCGCCCGGCTGACCCAGGCGTTGACGACGCCGCTCTCGACCACTGCCCGTCGGTTGGCGGGATCCAGCTCCAGTATCCGGTTCATGCGGGTGAGGCTCACCATCACCGGCGCGCCGAGCGGGAGGCAGCCGCCACTCAACCCGGTACCGGTGCCCCGCGGCACGAACGGCACCGCTTCGTCCTTGAGCAGCTTGAGCACCGCCGCCACCTCCGCGGTGGAACGCGGCAGGACCACGACCTCGGGCGCCGACTTCTCCAGCGTGTAGCCGTCGCAGTCGTAGACGCTCAGCTCCGTGGCATGCGACACCACCCCGTCGCCACCCGTGATATCCCGCAAAGAGCTCAGCAGTCGTTCGGTTATCATCTGGCCCCCCGCTGCCGGAGCAGGCATCCCCGAGGGGAGCACCCTGGACTACGGACGTCAGCCGCCGTAGAAGACCTTCTCTCCCAAGTCCTTCATGATGAGCGTGGCGTCGTCGGCGCGTCCCTCGATCTCGCCCCGCACGCCCGCTTCCACCACTTCGCCGACAAACACGGAATGGTCGCCCTTCTCCACCGTGTCCACGAGCTTGCACTCGACGAAGGCGGGCGCGCTCGCCAGGACCGGCGAACCGGTCGCCCCGGCGGCGAACGCCTCGCCGCCGATGGTATCGCCTTCCCGTTCCAGGGACTTGAAAAAGGTGAATGCCTGACCCTGCTGCCCCTTGCCCAGCACGTTCAGGGCAAAGCTGCCGGATTCCTTGATGATGTCGTGCGCACCCGAGTCCGCCTTGACTCCCACCACCACCAGCGGAGGCGCGAAGGACGCCTGGGTCACCCAGTTCACGGTGGCCGCGGCCACCCGGCCGTCCTTGGCTTCACTGGTCAAGACGTACAACCCATACGGGATCATGCGGAGCGCGGTCTTCTTGGCATCGGCGTCCATTCGTTCCTCCTTGAATCTCTCGTTGAAGTACCCCCGCGAACACAACGTTCACGGGGGTTCAGATCGAATGCAAAGTAGCAAACCCCCGGAAAGCCGTAAAGCCACGGCTTCACCTGCGGCGTGTGCCTTGCGCAATGCCTCTGGACACTAGCGCTGGGGGCTCACCTCCTATCGACAAAGAAATCTGCCTTCCGCCCCCTCTCGGCGAAACACGGGACGAAGGGTTGACATTCGTCACAAAAGAGTTGACAATATAGGAAATTAATATTGACAAAGGAGTTGCCCAACGTGGCGGGTACACGTGAACGGGGCCGCACTATTCGTGACTACATCATCGCACAGGTCGGTTCCCATCCCGAAAATATCGGACAGGTTTGCGCCAACCGTTTCGGCATCTCACGTCAAGCCGTAAACAAGCACCTCGGTCGTCTCGTTGCGGATGGTCTCTTGACGGCCGACGGTGCGACGCGCAGTCGCCGGTACTCTTTGAGAACATTGCTCAGCAAGGACGTCGTTGTTCCACTGACCGATGGAACCGACGAAGATGTCGTCTGGCGGAAGGAGGTTGCGCCACTCTTGTCGGACATCCCCCGTGGCGCGCAAGAAGTCTGGCAATACGGCTTCACGGAAATGTTCAACAATGCAATCGATCACTCCTCGGGAACATGGGTGAAGATCACAATCGCACGGACGGCGATCAAGACGAGGATCTATGTACTCGACAACGGAGAGGGAATCTTCCGCAAGATCACCAAAGAGCTACAACTCGACGACGAGCGCCATGCGGTTCTCGAATTGGCCAAGGGCAAGTTGACCACCGACCCCGAGAACCACACGGGAGAAGGCATATTCTTCACCTCACGTCTTTTCGACGAGTTCAATATCCTTTCTGACAGAGTCTTCTTCTCACACGACAGCGCAACACGAGGGGATTGGATCCAGGAAGCACTACCCAACCCGGACGCCTCAGGTTTTCGGGGTACGTTGGTGGTCCTGGAACTCGACAACGGCACGGTGAGGACGCTGAAACAGGTGTTTGACGAATATACCGCGGATGGCGACTACGGGTTCTCGAAGACTGTCGTGCCAGTCGGCTTGGTTCAATACGGCGACGAAGCCCTGGTATCGCGCTCTCAAGCCAAGCGCCTGTTGACGCGATTTGACCGCTTCAAGAAGGTGATCCTGGACTTCAAAGGCATTGAACTGATCGGACAGGCCTTTGCCGACGAGGTGTTTCGCGTGTTCGCGCGGGCACACCCTAATGTCGAGATCATTCCGCTCAACGAAAATCGCGATGTCGCGGCAATGATCCAACGTGCCCGCAACTCGACTTGAGCCGGCCTGATCACCAGCGACACGAAAGCTGGGACGCAGACCACCCACGGTCCGGCGGTCCGTGCCAATGTTGAAGGGTTTCTGATAGGTTCAACTTCAGAGACACGATCTGGATCCATGCCACCCAAGGTTCACATAGACGGCCACGTGGGCACCACCGGACTGCGCATTCGCGACTGGCTCGCGGGGCGGCGGGACATCGAGCTGTCCACGCTGGATGAAGACCGCCGCAAGGACGACACGGCGCGACGCGCCGCCGTGGAGGCCGCGGACCTGGCGGTGCTGTGCCTTCCGGACGACGCCGCGCGCGAGGCGGCGCAATGGGCCGGAGAGTGCGACACTCGGGTCATCGACGCCAGCACCGCCCATCGCGTCGCCGACCGGTGGACCTACGGGCTTCCGGAAGTCCAGGCAACCCAACGGGACGCCATCCGGGAGGCTGGCTTCGTGGCCAACCCCGGTTGCTACCCCTCGGCCTTCATCCTGTTGACCCGGCCGCTGGTGGACGAGGGCCTCCTGCCTCACGATACCCCGGTCTCCATCCACGCGCTGTCGGGCTATTCGGGCGGCGGGCGGGGACTGATCGAGAAGTGGGAGAGCGCGGAGAACGGCCTGGGCTCACTGCCCTACGAGGCGCCCTACGCGCTGGGAGCGCGGCACAAGCACGTCCCGGAAATGATGGCCTACAGCGGCCTCACCACGGAACCGCAGTTCGTGCCGGCGGTGGGACCTTTCCGCTGCGGCATGCGGGTGGAGGTGCCGATTCATCTTGGGGTCCTACCCATGGGCGTGAACAGCACGGCGATCCTGGACTGTATCCGGGAACGTTACGACGGCGAACCCTTCATCCGGGTGGTGCATCATCAGGACCCGCGGGAGGCCCACGAGCGCAGCTTCGACCCACAGGCATGCAACGACACCAACTTCATGGAGCTCCACGTGGTCCCGCACTCCTCGGGGCACACGTTGCTGGTGGCGCTTCTAGACAACTTGGGAAAGGGCGCGAGCGGCGTGGCTATCCAGAACCTTAATCTCATGCTTGGGTTGCCGGAGACGGCGCACCTGCCGGACTGATTCCGCCCCGCCCTCCTACCCCGCCAACCCCTGCCAGATCAGCTTGGCCTCCATCACGATGATCAGGGTCACGATGACCCGGTTGAACCACTCCTTGCTGATATAGGGAGTTGTCCGCATCCCCAGGGGCAGGAACACGGCGATGGGGACGAGCGCGAGAATTCCCTGGCCGAAAAGCTCCCAATCGAACAGGCCGGCGGCCAGGACGAAGAGGAAGTGCGTTGTGGTGAGGCCCAGGAACATCGTTGACGCCGCGAAGATGTATGCTTCCTTTTCCAGGCCGAAGGCGCGCACCCACGCCGCCACCACCGCGCTGGACATGCCGGCCGCGCCCTGGGAGACGCCGGCCAACGCGGCGATGACCGGCGAGAGGACACGGCCGACTCGCCCGGTGAAGCGGATCTCGATCCGGAAGGCCAGCAGCACCAGGTAAGCCCCCACGCAGACCGCCAGCACCAGGGTCAGCATACGCTCGTCGGCGGTGGCAAGGAACCAGGTGCCGCCGGCGACGCCCAGGGCGCCCGCCATGGTGGCGAAGACGAGCCCCGGCACCGTGTGGAACCGGGTGCGGTAGGACCACATCACCCAGAAGTTGCTGACCATGTTGGGGATGGTGATGATGATGATGGTGTGCTGGGCCCCCAGGAAACCCGCCATGATGGGGACGGCGATGAGCGGAAGGCCCATTCCCGTGGCCCCTTTTGAAAATGCACCGGCGCCCAGCGCGACGAAAATGATCAAGAGGGTTTCGAGGTGCATTTCACCAAGTGAGTGTCAGGGATGGGGAACCGGGTCAAGCCCGGACACGCCGGTCACTGCGTCATCGCAACGGCTTTCTTGCTCTTGCACTCGGAACTTCAACCGGAGTAATGTGCGGCCGTGTCACGCTCGGGCGCATACAATGGCTGCAAGGACGAATCGGCAACAAGGAGGATATAACCATGTTGAACGCTTCGAAAAGGCTCCTTCTGTTCCTGTTCCTCATGCTTCCGCTGGCTCTGGGAACGCCGGCGCTCGCGGCGGACGCTGGCAAGACGCTGCGGTACGCCTCCGCAAACTTCGGCGAGGAAAACAAGGACCCCACCCGAACCTCCATCAGCGCCTCGCTGGGGCTGGTGGGACCGTTGTGGGACTGGCTCACGGAGCTCGACGCCGGCGGCAAGCTCACCCCGGGGCTCGCGCTTAGCTGGAAGGCCGGGGAGGACGGCAAATCCTGGACCTTCAAACTGAGGCCCGGGGTCACGTTCCACGACGGCAGCGAGATGACCGCCGAGGACGTGCAGTTCACGCTGATGGAGGGGTTCCGCCGGCCCAAGGCGAAGGCCTCCCGGGTGCGGCAGTTCCGCAAGGGCATCAAGGACGTGAAGGTCGTCGACCGCCACACGGTAACGGTGGTCACGGCGCGGCCGTGGCCCACCTTCCCCTATGACATGGCCAATCAGCCCGGCATCGAGGGCATCGTGCTCCCCAAGGCCTATATCGAGAAGGTCGGCTGGGACGGCTTCGCCCAGAAGCCCGTGGGCACCGGCGCCTTCAAGTTCGTCAAGCACGAAGTGGGCAACTTCATCGAGTTCGAGGCGGTGAAGAACCACTGGCGCGCGTCCTCGAATTTCGACCGCCTGCGCATCGTGCTGGTGCCCGAGGCGGCCACCCGCGTGGCCATGCTGAAAACCGGTCAGGTGGACGTGGCGCAGATCTCCCTGGACGAGGTCCAGGAGGTGACGAAGGCAGGCTTCAAGATCGCCGAGGACCCGCAGCCCACGTCGGTCCGAATTCACCTCTACGCCACCTACTACGACAAAGCCGGTCCGGTGAAGGACGTCCGGGTGCGCCAGGCCCTGAACCTGGCCATCGACAGGCAGGAGATCGTGGACACGCTGTTGCACGGCAAGGGCAAGCCGGCGGCGGTGTTCCCCATCTCCCCCATCTCCATCGGGTTCCCGGCGGACCTGAAGCCGTACCCATACGACCCGGCCAAGGCCAAGAAGCTGCTGGCGGAAGCAGGCTATCCCAACGGCTTCTCCATCAAGCTGTTCGCCCTGCGCCAGTCCAGCTTCACCCAGTACCGGCAGCTCGCCGAGATCGTCGCCGGGTACTGGGAGGTCATCGGCGTCAAGACGAGCATCGTGCCCACCGACATCGGCGCGTTCCGGCCGCTCTACATCGCGAACCCGCAGAAGCCCGAGATCATCGGCCAGGCCGGCACCTTCGCCACCACCAGCCGCCTGAACGGCTCCGACGGCCTGCGCATCTGGTGGTCCGCCAAGGGCAGGATCATCAAGATGGCCGACAGCGTGGACGACATCGCCAGCAAGGCAGCAGGCGAAGCTACCACCGACGGCATCGCGACGCAGGTACGGAACGCCTACAAGATACTCTACGACGAGTACCGCGGCGTGCCCATCGCCGACGCCAAGGCGGTCCTGTGGGGGTACGGGAACCAGGCAAAGGACCTCCAGTTGCGGCCCCACCGGGGCTACATCGAGCCCAGCCTGGTGACCGCCGCGCCGGCGAAATAGCCGGCGGCAACTGACCGCAGGAGGCCCGTACCGCCCGGTCGCCGGCGATTCATGCGGTACGGGCCTCCCGTCTCCCGACCTCGAGTTTTCATGCAACGCTACATCGCCGGCAGGCTGGTCCAGTGCCTCGTCACGCTGCTGGTGATCAGCCTGCTGGTGTTCGCCCTGGCGCGGCTCACCGGCAACCCGCTGGACGTCATGCTGCCCATCGACGCCTCGGCGGAGCTCCAGGAGGAGATGAGCCGGGAACTGGGGCTGGACCAGCCGATGTACGTCCAGTACGTGCGCTTCGTGCACAGCCTCCTGTACGCCGACCTGGGCACCTCGATCCGCACCCGCAAACCGGTGGCCGAGCTGATCGGCCAGCGGCTGCCCAACACACTGAAACTGGTCGCCTTCTCCACGGCCATGGCGCTTCTGATAGCTCTGCCGCTGGGGGTCATCGCGGCTACACGCAAAAGCGGGTTCTGGGACGTGGGGGCGCGCACCGTGGCGCTCTTCGGCCAGTCGGTGCCGACGTTCTGGGCCGGCATCGTGCTGATCTCGATCTTCGCCGTCAACCTCGACGTCCTGCCCGCCGGTCGCAAGGAGAGCATCGCCTCCTACGTCCTGCCGGCGGTTACCCTGGGACTTTTCGGCTTCATGCTGGCGGGAGTGGTGCGGCTCCTGCGCGGCTCCATGCTGGACGTGCTGGACAGCGAGTACGTCAAGTTCGCGCGTATCAAGGGGCTGGCCGAGTCCGCCGTCACCTGGAAGCACGCGCTCAAGAACGCGCTGATCCCGGTGGTGACCTTCGTCGGCTTCTACTTCGGCATCCTGATGGCAGGGAGCGTGGTGGTGGAGACCGTGTTCGCCTGGCCGGGCATCGGACGGCTGGCCTTCGAGGCGGTCCAGTGGCGCGACTATCCGGTGATCCAGGGCGTCGTGCTGCTGGTGTCCACCATCATCCTGGCGGCCAACCTCGTGGTGGACATCCTCTACGCCTACATCGACCCGCGGATTCGCTATGGCTGACTCCGACATCACGGTTGCGGCAGACCCCGGTATGGCCGTCACCACGGCAAGCGACCTTCCGGGATCGGTACGCTCGGTACGCGCCCGGGCGCGCAGGCTGCTGATCGTCCCCTTGCTGATCCTCGTCACCTTCTGCGCCCTCGGCGTGCTGGCCGACGTGGTGGCCCCCTACCCGCCCAACAAGATCGCCCTCAGGGCACGCCTGCTGCCGCCGGCGTGGCAGGAAGGCGGCAGGCTGGCCCATCCGCTGGGCACCGACCGGCTGGGCCGGGACATCACCAGCCGCATCATCCACGGCGCGCGGGTTTCCATCGCCGCGGGCCTGGCGGCCGTAGCCGTGGGCGGCGTCATCGGCACGCTGCTGGGACTGATCTCGGGCTACTTCGGTCGCTGGATCGACACCCTCCTCATGCGCGCCACCGACGCCATGCTGTCACTGCCCATCATACTCATCGCGCTGCTCTTCGCGGTGGTGTTCGGCCCGAGCTTCCAGAACCTGATCCTGGTCCTGGGGCTGGTGATGTGGGCGAGGTTCGCCCGGCTCGTGCGGGGCGAGGTGCTGACCTGGAAGGAGCGGGAGTTCGTGGCCCTGGCCCGGGTGGCGGGATGCTCGTCGTTCCGCATCCTCCAGCGCCACATCTTTCCCAACATCATCAACCCGCTGGTGGTGCTGGCGACCCTCCAGGTGGGCTGGGTCATCATCGTGGAGGCCTCGCTGAGCTTCCTGGGCGCGGGGATCCCGCCGCCGACGCCCTCCTGGGGCGCCATGATCGCGGACGGACGCGCCCACATCACCACGGCGTGGTGGCTGTCGTTCTTCCCCGGCGTGGCGCTGGTGCTGGTGGTGCTCTCCATCAACCTGCTGGGTGACTGGCTCCGTGACTTCCTGGATCCCAGGACCCGAAACCTGACGTGAACCAGTGGACTTTCACCAGTCGATATGTGACACGAGACTAGAGGAGGCTTTGCTATGTACGGTTATCGCGCCCGAATCGGCTACACGTCCCCGCCCTACCTGACGGAGACCTTCCCCTACGAGTTCTACAAGATGGTCCCGGAGGGTGTGACGCTCGTGCTAACCACCCTCGCCATCAAGAAGCTCACCGAGCAGGAAACCACCCGAAGCGTCGAGATGACCCTGGAGGCGGCCCGGGAGATGGGCAAGGCCGGCGTCGACATCATGGTTTTCGGCGGCGTGCCGCTCAACCTGTCGCTAGGCTACGAGGGACTCGCGGAGACTCTGCGCAAGACCGAGGAGGAGATCGGCGTTCCGGTCACCTCCAGCATCACCGCGCAAGTGAACGCCCTACGGGCCGTGGGCGCGGAGAAGCTGGTCCTCCTTCACCCTTTCACCGACCCCGAGGGTTTCCACGCGGAGTATGTGACCCACTACGGCTTCAATCTGCTGGGATTCAGAGGCGCCCAGAAGACCGTCGCGGACCTCGCCACCATCTCGCAGGACGAGGTGAAGGCCCTGGCGGAGGCCCTCTACCGTGACTACCCCGAGGCCGACACCCTCTACATCCCCGCGCCCCACTGGGGCATCATCGAACTCATCGACCCCCTGGAGCAGGAACTGGGCGTCAACGTGGTCATCGCGATACAGGCCATCGTATGGGAGACCCTGCGCCGCGCCGGCGTCAACGACAAGATCAACGGCTACGGCAAGCTGCTTAGGGAACATTAGCGAAGGGGTTTGGACCCCGTAGGAACCAAGCGGTGAAATCCGGGTGAAACCCGCAGGGCGACCGCCAGTCGCCCCTACCCGCACGGAAGGCCACGCCCGATCCGATGTGTAGGGGCGACCCGCGGTCGCCCTCCCCCGCATCGAAACCAACGCCCCGTTCAGAACAGATGGCAGGCCACCTTCCGCTCCGGGGCGGCCTCCTGCAGCACAGGCTCTTCCTCCACGCACCGGGCCATGGCCAGGGGACAGCGCGGGTGGAAACGGCAGCCGGAGGGCGGGTCCATGGGGTTGGGGACCTCACCCGCTACCACCAACTCGTCCGACTCCTGCCCTTTGCGGACCGGCAGCGCGGCCGCGATGAGCGCCTTCGTGTACGGGTGCAGGGGCTCGGCGTAGAGCGCGTCGGCCTTCCCTTCCTCGACGATCCGGCCCAGATACATGACCGCGACCCGGTGGCTCAGGTGCCGGGACACCGCCAAGTCGTGGGTGATGAGCAGATAGCTCAGGCCGTGCTGGTCCTGGAGGTCCTTCAGCAGGTTGATGATCTGGCTCCGGATGGAAGCGTCGAGAGAGGCCACGGGCTCGTCCAGGACGATCAATCGCGAATGGGTCGCCAGCGCTCGCGCCAGGGCAATGCGCTGGCGCTGGCCGCCGCTGAACTCGTGGGGATAGAGCCGGGCGAACGCCGCGTCCAGGTTGACGTCCCCTAGCACCTCCGCCACCCGCTCGCGGACCGCCTGCCGGGAAAGCCCGGCGTTCACCTCCAACGGTTCGCCGACGATGTCGCCGACCCGCATCCTGGGATTGAGAGAGCTCTGGGGATCCTGGAACACCGCCTGCACGGTGCTGCGGTAGCGTTGCAGGCCGTCGCCCGACATCTCCTGCAGGCTGACTCCCTCGTAGAGCATCTCGCCGCTGGTGGGGCGCTCCAGCAACAAAACCATCTTGGCGGTGGTGCTCTTGCCGCAACCGGATTCCCCCACCAGCCCCAGGGTCTCGCCGCTCTCGATGTGAAAGCTGACGTCCTCGACGGCGTGGATCCAGCCCACGTTGCCGCCGAGGATCAACCCCTTGGTCACGGGGAAACGCTTACTGACGTTCCTGGCTTCCAGCAGGGAGGGGTTCATGTTCTTCCCCATCGTGCAGCCAGCAGGCCACGTCGTGGTCCGCGCCGAGCCGGGTCACCGGCGGGGACTCCGCGCGGCAGACATCCATGGCCCTGGGGCAGCGGGGCGCGAACGCGCAGCCCGGCGGAAGGTCGTAGACCAGCGGGGGACTCCCCTCGATGGACGGGAACCGGTGCACCTTGCGGTCCATGCGCGGGACGGATTGCAGCAGCGCCTCCGTGTAGGGATGTGCGGGATGTTCGAACAGCGCGTCCACGGTCAATTGCTCGACGATCTTGCCGGCGTACATGACCGCCACCCGGTCACAGATCCGCGCCAGCGTGCCCAGGTCGTGGGTAATGTAGATGATGGACAGGTTCGACTCTCTCTGGAGCTCCTTGAGCAGCCGGAGGTACTGGGCCTGGATGGTGACGTCGAGCGACGTGGTGGGCTCGTCGGCGATAAGGATCTTCGGTCCGGCGGCGATGGCGGTGGCGCCCACCACCCGCTGGCGCATCCCGCCGCTGAACTGATGCGGATAGTCCTTCAACCGCGATTCCGGAGCGGGAATGCGCACGAGGCTCAGGAGCTTCGACACCCTCTCCCAAAGGCCTGAACGGGGCACGACGCCGTGGACCCGCAACGGCTCCGCCACCTGGTTGCCGATGGTGAACACCGGATTCAGGGTGCTCAGGGGGTCCTGGAGGATCATGGCGATCTGGCGACCGCGGACCGTGCGCATTTCCTGCTCCGACATCCTCAGCAGGTCCCGGCCCTGGAACAGCACCTGCCCGGAGACGATGCGCCCGGCCGGGCGCGGCACCAGGCGCAGGATCGAGAGGCTGGTCATGCTCTTGCCGCATCCCGATTCGCCCAGCAGACCCAGCGATTCGCCTTCGTTCAGCGTGAAGGAGACGCCGTCCACGGCCCTGCCCGTTCCCCACCGGGTAAAGAAGTACGTTCTCAGGTCCTTGACCTCGAGCAGGGGGACAGGCGTAGCGCTGGAGGCGGTACTCATGGAGCTATCCTCGGCGACGCCCCGGCATCTTGACACAAAAATGGCCCCGGTAGTAACGGTAAACGGCAGCGGACCGACCGACCACCCGGCCCTCCGACGGGGCCGGAACAGCCCGATCGGAGCACATCCCATGGAAGACTTCACCCAGACCTTGGTCATCGACGCGGACGGCCACGTCAACGAGGGCGACATCGACTTCGCGCCCTGGCTGCCCGAGAAGTACAAGTCGCTGGCACCGGTGCGGCTCAAGGACAACCGCGGCGGCAACCGGCTCTTGCTGGAAGGACGCATCTGGCCGGCCAACGAGGGGCCGGGGCCGGGCGTGACCGGGCCCATGACGGAGGAGGCGCGGAAGGGCCGCCCGGGCATGACCGACCCCAAGGAGCGTCTCAAGGACATGGACATCGAAGGCATCGACGTGGCGGTGATCTTCGGCACCCAGATCGCGCTCACGGTCAACGGACTGATGGACAAGGGTCTCGCCGGGGCAATCTGCCACGCGGTGAACGAGTGGCTGCTGGAGTATTGTTCCGCCGACCCCCGGCGCCTGCGTGCCGTGGGCCTCATCCCCTGCCAGGACCCGCCGGCGGCGGTCCGGGAGCTCACCTACCTGGCCCAGCACGGCGCCACCACCGCCATGCTGCCGACCAACGTCTACGGCCGGAACATGGGCGACCCCATGTTCGATCCCATCTACGCCGCCGCCCAGGAGCTCGGCATGCCGTTGTCGGTCCACCCGCAGACCGGCCACGACGGCGTTCCCGGCGTGTCCGGGGTCATGGGAGCCGGCACCCGGCGCTTCTACAAGTACGTCTACGTCCACATGACCGCCTTCCCCTTCGAGCTGATGATCGCGATGATGCACATGATCGGCGAGGGCGTGTTCGACCGCTTTCCGCTGCTCAAGGTCGCGTACATGGAAGGCGGCGCCGGCTGGCTGCCCTTCTGGATGGAGCGCTTCGACGAGCACCTGGAGAAGCTGGCGCCGCAGATGCCCGCGATGCTGCGCCGCCCCAGCGAGATCATCCGGAGCGAGCAGGTCGTGCTGTCGTGCGAGTCCGAGGAGACCGGGCTGGACCGCGTGCTGGACGCCTCCGGACCGGCTACGGTTCTCTATGCCTCGGACTACTGCCACTGGGACTGCCACTTTCCCTACTCCGTCAAGGACGTCATCTCGGGCGACGACCTGAGCTTCGAGCAGAAGCAGCAGGTGCTGTACAGGAACGCCGTGAAGTTCTTCGATTTGGGGGACCTGCCGGAGCCCAGGGCGCTGGCCAACGCCATGGCCGCGTGGGACAGCTATAATGGCGGCGTGCCGCCGGCCTAGACGCGTAACGCGGGCAGGGCGACCGCCGGTCGCCCCTACGGGAACCGCCGCGTGCCGACGCCGCACATCAATCGGCGTATCGGGGGCATGGCAACCGGCGTGCCCGATGCCGGAACCGCCGCGAAACAGCGCCGTGCATCAGTAGGCGTTTCGGGGGTAGGGGCGACCGGCGGTCGCCCATCCGGGCCTCCACCGCAATGCAGGCCTTGTCCACCGGACGAACAGGATCGATTGGAGGAACACCATGGTCAACCAGGCGCGCATCGGCCTTATCATTCCGTCCGCCAACCGCCTCACCGAACCGCAGTTCAACCGTTACCTGCCGGATGACGTGGACATCCACGTCACCCGGCTGCGCATGACCGGAAAGTGGGCCAAGCCCCTTGACCAGCTCCAGGGAGCCATCGAGGAAGCCTCGCGTGCGTTGTCCGACACCAGACCGGACGTGATCGTGTTCCACTGCACCGCGAACTCCATGGAAGGCGGGCTCGATGGTGAACGGCGCATTACCGAATGGATCAGCCAGGCGAGCGGGTGCGCGGCCGTAACCACGAGCGGGGCCATCACCGAGGCGCTGCGCGAGCTCGCCATCGGCAAGCTCGTGCTCATCAGCCCCTACGTGGAAGCGACGAACCAGTCGGAGATGCGCTACATGTCCGAAGCAGGCTTCGAGGTGGTCCACGAACTCGGGCTCGGCCTTCCCGGAAGCGACGACTACATCGCGGTGACCCCGGAGGAGTGGCTGGACATCACCTGCGAGAACAGCCGGCCGGAGGCCGAAGGCTACTTCCTGAGCTGCACCAACACCCGCATGATCGAGACCATCGAAGCGGTGGAGAGCCGCCTCGCCCGTCCGGTGGTGTCGAGCAACCAGGCGGCCTTGTGGGCCTGCCTCCGGCGCATGGGCCGCCCGACGTCGATTCCGGGGCTGGGGCGGCTGTGCGCCGAGGGTTGAAGCCTGGTTCACGTTTGACAAGCCGGAACCGCTGGCAGTAAAAACGGGTAGGCGCACCGTCCGTGCTTCCGCGCGTCCGACCGCGGTGCCGATTCTCCAAGGAGGCAATCATGGCAGGAGTCATCGATGCGGATACGCATATCGCCGAACCCGAGGCGATGTGGAAGTTCTTCGACGAGGACATGCACCCGCGCCGGCCGGTGCTGACGTCGATTACCGACGACACGCTTTACGGCATCCGCAACAAGTTCTGGCTCATCGACGGCAACATCTTTCCGAAGCCCTCCGGCAAGGGCGGCTTCCGGCTGGTGACGCCGGCGGCCTCCACCCTGGAGACGGAACGGAACGACAGCCTCGTGGCCAGCCGGGAGATCACCGACGTCGGCGTGCGGCTCGCGGACATGGACCGCCTGGGGGTCGACACCCAGGTGATCTACCCCACCCTCTTCCTGGTCTATCTCACCGAGGACGTGGACCTCGATATCGCGCTGGCCAAGGCCTACAACCGCTACATGTGGGAGGTGGAGGAGAAGGCCGGAGGACGGATGCGCTGGACCGCCGTGCTGCCGTTGCGCTCCATCGACGCATCCATCGACGAGATGCGGCTCGCCAAGGAGCACGGCGCGGTGGGGATCTTCTTCCGCGGCATGGAGGGGGAGCGGACCCTGGACGATCCCTACTTCTTCCCGGTGTACGAGGAAGCCAACTCCCTGGAGCTGCCCATCTGCATCCACACGGGCTCGGGCTGTCCCACCCTCACCAACATGTTCAACCTCGAGCGCAACCACACCTTTCACCACGGCCGGGTGCTGCCGATCTTCGCGTTCCGGGACATCATCCACAACCGCATCCCGGAGATGTTCCCGAAGCTCCGGTTCGGTTTCATCGAGGCGTCGGCGGGCTGGGTGCCGTTCCTGCTGCACATCCTGCGGCGGCTGCTGAAGCAGCAGTTCAAGTTCGACAGCAGCGTGGAGCTGTTCCAGAAGTACCGGCTGTTCGTGGCCTGCGAGGCGGACGAGGACATCCCGTACCTGATCCGCTACATGGGCGAGGACAACATCGTCATCGGCTCCGACTACGGCCACAACGACCCTTCGTTCGAGCCGGAGCTGGCGCAGACCATCCGGTCGCGGGAAGACCTGTCCCCCGCCATCGCGGACAAGATCCTGTGCGAGAACCCGCGGCAGCTCTACAACATCTGAGGGGTTCCGCCGCGTGAGCCGCATGCCATGATGATCATCGACTCCGACACGCACATCGCCGAGCCCGTCGCCATGTGGGACCACATCGACAAGGGCATGTATGAGCGCCGGCCGGTGCTGACGTCGGTGCCGGAGGATACGCTATACGGGCCCCGCAATGCCTTCTGGCTCATCGACGGCAACATCGTGCCGAAGCCCAACGGCAAGGGGAGCTACCGCCTGGTGACCCCGTCCGCCACCAAGCTCGAGTCCTCCCGCAGCGACAGCCTCATCGCCAGCCGCGAGATCACCCAGCCCGATGTCCGGCTGGCCGACATGGACCGGCTCGGCATCGACGTGCAGGTGATCTATCCGACGCTGTTCCTGGTCTACCTGACCCACGACGTGGAGTTGGAAATCGCCTTGTGCAAGGCCTACAACCGTTACATGTGGGAGGTCCAGCGGACCGGGCAGAACCGGCTCCTGTGGACCGCGGTGCTGCCGCTGCGCTCCATCGAGGCCTCCATCGACGAGATGCGGCTGGCCAAGGAGCACGGCGCGGTGGGCATCTTCTTCCGCGGCATGGAAGGGGACCTGACCCTCGACAACCCCTACTTCTTTCCGGTCTACGAGGAAGCCGCCAAGCTCGACCTGCCCATCTGCATCCACACCGGCATGGGCGCGCCGGCGATCATCAACCTGTTCAGCTTCGAACGGAACTTCTCGTTCGCCCAGGGGCGGGTGCTGCCGATATACGCCTTCCGGGACCTGGTGGCCAACCGCATCCCCGAGCAGTTTCCGGACCTGCGCATGGGCTTTATCGAGGCATCGGCCGGCTGGGTGCCGTTCATGCTTCACATCCTCAAGCGGCTCCTCAAGAGCGACTGGAAGCACAAGACGGACGAGGCCCTGTTCGAGGACTACCGCCTGTTCGTGGCCTGCGAGGCGGACGAGGACGTCCCCTATCTCGTGGACTACATCGGCGAGGACCACCTGCTCATCGGGTCGGACTACGGCCACCAGGACCCCTCGTTCGAGCCCGATCTGACCGGCACCATCCGCGGGCGGGAAGACATCCCGCAACGGGTCGCGGACAAGATGTTCGGTGACAACGCCAGGCGGTTCTACGGCATCGACGGAGCCTGAGCCGAACCGACGCCCAAACCTGATTCGCAGCGAAAGGAGAATCCCATGCGCCAGAACGCCTATCCGGTCATCGACGGCGATGGACACATCATGGAGAACGCCAGCGAGATCATGCCCTTCATGGGCGAGAAGTACGTGGGCAGCGACGGCCAGCCGGCCTGGGCGCGCATGTACTCGCTGTTCCCGTCGCTGGACGGCTGGACCCGCTTGTCGAACATGAGCTCTTCCGGCCTCCGGGACTACCCCGACTGCGACATCTGGCTGTCGTTCCTGGACGACTGCGGCATCGACCGCACCGTCGTCTACCCCACCGCCGGCCTGGGGTTCGGACTGATCCAGGACCCGGCCTATTCCGTCAACATCGCCCACGCCTACAACACCTGGCTGTACGAGTACTACATGAAGCACACGCCGAGGATCCTGGGCGTCGCGCTGATCCCGATCCACAGCATCGACGACGCCATCAAGGAGATGCGCCGCGCCAGGCAGGACCTGGGCATGCCGGCGGCGGTGCTGCCCTCGGTGAACTCGCTGGGCAAGGGATACGGCCATGAGACCTTCTTCCCGATCTACGAGGAGGCCTGCAAGCTGGACATGGCGCTGGCCATCCACGGGGCGCCGAGCCGCGGCCTGGGCTTCGACTATCTCGACAGCTTCGCCGAGGTCCATGCGCTCGAGCACCCCATTCCCCTGCTGATCCACCTGACCAACATGGTGTTCCAGGGCGTGTACGAGCTGTTTCCGGACCTGCGCGTGGCCTACCTGGAAGCGGGGGCAGGCTGGGTACCGTTCATGATGGACCGGATGGACGAGGGCTACGAGCGGCGCGGCAAGAAATGGGCGCCGCGGCTGAAGCACTCGCCCAGCCAATACATCAAGAGCGGCAGCGTCTACGTCTCCGTCGAGTCGGAGGAGCGTACCCTGCCCTACGTCATCGAGCTGTTCGGCGAGGACCACATCTTCTTCGCCTCCGATTATCCCCACGAGCGTCCGCGCCAGGAATACCTCAAGGATATCCCGGAGTTGTGCGCCAGGGAGGACGTATCGGACACGGCCAAACGGAAAATCCTGGCCGACAACGCGAACCGCTTCTACCGGTTGAATTGACCGGGGCCGGCGAATAACCTATAATAGAAACCTTAAAACTTGGTTACTATACCGGAGGCCTCCGCAAGGGAGAGATCATGGCCAAGACATTTCAGCAGTTGATGGACGAGGCGCGCGGCACCGTCAAGGAGTTGTCACCGCAGCAGGTACACGAGTTGCTGCAGAACAACGGCAACCACGCGCTCCTGGACGTGCGCGAAAAAGAGGAATACCGCGAAGGACACCTGGATGGCGCGGTGTCGGTTCCCCGGGGCTTCCTCGAGATGAAGATGGATGCCGAGGTGCCGGACAAGTCGACCCCGATCATCGCCTACTGCGCCGGCGGCGTGAGGTCGCTTCTCGCCGGCAAGGTCATGCAGGAGATGGGCTACGACGACGTGACCTCCATGTCGGGCGGATACACCGCCTGGAAGAACGAGGGCTACGACTTCGTGCAGGACCGGCAGTTCACCCAGGAGCAACTCACCCGCTACAGCCGCCACTTCCTGCTTCCCGAGGTGGGCGAAGAGGGCCAGGCCAAGCTGCTGGACGCCAGGGTGCTGATGGTGGGGGCCGGCGGCCTGGGCTCGCCGTCCGCCTACTACCTAGCCGCGGCCGGGGTCGGCACCATAGGCATCATCGACCACGACGTGGTGGACCTGTCCAACCTGCAGCGCCAGATCCTCCACACCAACGACCGCATCGGCGAGCCCAAGACCGAGTCCGCGCGCAAGACCCTGCAGGGACTGAACCCCGACGTCAACGTGATCCCCATTCCCGAGCGGCTGACCTCCGAGAACATCATGGGGATCATCGAGGACTACGACATCGTGGTGGACGGCTGCGACAACTTCGCCACGCGATACCTGGTGAACGATGCCTGCGTGATGACCGGCAAGCCCAACGTCCACGGCAGCATCTTCCAGTTCGAGGGACAGGTGACGGTGTTCTACCCGGGCAATGGCCCGTGCTACCGCTGCCTCTACCCCGAGCCGCCTCCCCCGGGCATGGCGCCGAGCTGTGCCGAGGCCGGCGTGCTGGGAGTCCTTCCCGGGCTCATCGGCACCATCCAGGCGGTGGAGACCATCAAGCTCATCCTCGGCAAGGGCGACTCCCTGGCCGGCCGGCTGCTCCATTTCAATACACTGACCATGGAGATCAACACGCTGCGCCTGCGGGAGGATCCCGATTGCCCGATGTGCGGGGAGAAACCCACGATTCACGAGCTCATCGACTACGAGGAGTTCTGCAATATCCAGGGTGCTGCCTGAGGATTCTCTTCCAAGGCCGACTTCCTGAAACAGACCGAAAAGGCCATTTCCGCTTCCGCGGCAATGGCCTTTTCGCGTCCTGCACCCTGTTCGTGCCAACGACGCCGAAAGAACCAGCCCTGTTCGTTCCTAACGGTAGGGCGTCCGTTGCGGGCGGACCGTGATCTCCACCGGACAGGCGGTGGGCGGCGCGGTGAGGACGAAGATCACCGCCTGAGCCACATCCTCGGCCCTGATCATCCTGGTGCGGTCGAGATGCCTTACCGGCGGAATCATCTCGGTGTCCACAAAACCGGGGACGATGGCCGCCACCTTGATGTTGTGCTCCCGCACTTCCTCGAACAACGCCTGGCTGAAGGCGATGAGCCCGGCCTTGGAGGCGGCATAGGCCGCGGAACCGCCCTGCCCCACCCGCCCGGATATCGATGCGATGTTCACGACCGCCCCCGACTCTCGTGCCGTCAGGGTGGGCAGAACGAGCTGGCTCAGGATCATCGGCGCCAGGAGATTGACGCGGAAGGTCTGTTCCCAATCCGCGACCCTGGCCTTGGCCACCGTGGCCTTGATGCCCCAGCCGGCGTTGTTGATCAGGAAATCGATGGCGCCGAACCGGTCGAGGGTCTGCCCCACCAGCTCTTCCAGGTCTTCCTGCCCGGACAAATCGGTGGGAAGCGATAGAGCCTCTCCGCCGCGCGCTTCTATATCGGCCTGAACCGCGGCGAGCTGGTCCGTACTTCTCGCCGCAAGCACCGTGCGGCAGCCCTCCTCGGCGGCCCGGAGCGCGATGGCGCGTCCGATGCCCCGGCCCGCGCCGGTGACGATGCAGACCTTGTCCTGGAGGAGCTTCACTGCACGGTGGAATGAGGCTCGGGCTCGGCCATCATCACGGGCGAGCCATGGTGGTGGATCATGAACCAGCCGTCGTCGCGCTGCTCATAGATGTTGGTGGCGAGCACTACCGCGGCGTTGGTCTGTCCCTGGAGCCTGGAAGCCAGGTTCTCGTACAGCGTGACCCAGGCCAGACCGCCCCCTAGCCGCACCTGAACGTCGGTGAGCGTAAACCGCATCTGCTCGGTGTTTTCGAAGATCCGCCGCCAGCTCTCCATGACCGCATCCCAGCCGGACAGCAGCGCCCATCCGGGGTGGACGCACTTGATGTAGTCCTCGCGCAGCCAGATGCCTTCCATGCGCTTGATGTCGAGACTCTCGAACGCCTCGTAGAAGCGCCGGTTGACGTCCTTCACTGGTTCTTCCGGCGTCATATGCCCTCTATCCTCCAACGGCTGCGTTCCGCCGCCGCACCACCCCTGGATTCCGGCCCCGTATCGGGGTACGGGGCAAGCTTTCGCCGGAATGGCGATACGGGGCGTCCCTGCCACTCCGCATCCAACAGCAGTTTTGACGCAGCGTGTTTCGCGGAAATGGCGGATCGCGGCCGCGGGACTCTCAATGGCCGGGGCGCGGCGCCATGACCACCAGCAGCTTCAGCCGCTCCGGCCCGGGATTTTCCACGCCGTGGGGCTCACCCGACGGCGCCAGCACCACCTCGTCCTTGCCGAGCTCGCGCTCCTCTTCGCCGACTCGGAACCGCCCCCTGCCCTCCAGGACGAAGTAGACCTTGTCGGAGCCTTCGTGGGCATGCACGCTCTGGGCCTGTCCGGCCTCGAAGCAATACAGGTCGCAGAACAGGCGCTCCGTCTCGAAGACGCCGTTCTTCTTCATCTTCTCCGACGAGAACTGCGCGACGTCTGAAACCGTTCTGAATGTTTCCATGTGCGAACCTCCAGGTGAACCGTTCATGGTATCACAGGCGGCTTTCCATGCAAAAGTTCCGTCGATCTGGTATTTTCCCGTCATGCGTTCGGCCCTGGTCCGATACCACGAGATCGCCCTGAAGCGAGGCAACCGCGCCTGGTTCGTCGAGCACCTCAAGAAGAACCTGAGCACGGCCCTGCGTGGAATGGGACTCAGGGAGATCCGAAACGCCTCGTCCAGGCTGCTCCTCAACTTCAACCACGACGTTCCGCCCGAGGAACTGACCGACCGGCTCGGCCGGGTCTTCGGCATCGCCAACTTCTCCCTGGTGGAACGCACCGACGCCGACATGCCGGCGCTGGCCGCGCATGTTCTGGAAGCCCTCCAAGGGCAGTCCTTCGATTCCTTCCGCGTCGAGACCCGGCGCGTGGACAAGCGATTCCCGCTCACGTCCAACGACATCAACCGGGAGCTGGGCGCCCTGGTCAAGGCCCGCTCCGGGGCGCGGGTGGACCTCAGCCGACCCGAGCTGACGGTGTCCGTGGAGATCCTGCCGTCGAACGCCTTCGTAAGCCTGCGGCGGGTGCCGGGACCGGGCGGACTGCCGGTGGGCGCCAGCGGGCGGCTGGTATCGCTTCTCTCCGGGGGCATCGATTCCCCGGTGGCCTCGTACCGGATGATGCAGCGCGGCTGCCGGCTCATCTTCGTCCACTTTCACAGCAGCCCGTTTTTGGACCGGTCGTCGCAGGAGAAATCCAAGGCGCTGGTGGAGATGCTGACGCGCTACCAGTTTCTTTCACGGCTCTACCTGGTTCCCTTCGGCGAGATCCAGCGCCGCATCGTCGCCGCCGTACTGCGCCCCCTCCGGGTCGTCATCTACCGCAGGATGATGCTCCGGATCGCCTCCGTCATCGCCGCCAAGGAACGCGCCCGGGCGCTGGTGACCGGGGAGAGCCTGGCCCAGGTGGCGTCCCAGACGCTGCCCAACATCGCGGTCATCGAGGAGGCCTCGCGCCTGCCGGTGCTGCGCCCACTCATCGGCATGGACAAGCAGGAGATCATCGACCAAGCCATGACCATCGGCACCTTCGAGACCTCGGTCCAACCCGATCAGGACTGTTGCCAGCTCTTCGTGCCTAAACACCCTGCGGTGAAGGCCACCCTGCGGCGGGCGCGGGAGGCCGAGGCGGCGCTCGACATCGAGGAACTGACGAGCCTGGGCGCGGACCACGCCGAGATCGAACGTTTCCACTATCCCGAGCCTAGGGAAGACAAGCATCCCGTACCGCCCGGCAATGAAGGCAACAGGAACTTGGTAGGTCGGATGAGCGAAGCGTAATCCGGCGTGCGACGTGCGGGAGTCGGGTTACGCCTCCGGCTAACCCGACCTACGAGCCGGCATCACCGAACGGGACAAAAGATGAGCCAACTCCAATCATTCATTCGCGAGACCTGGCGGAGCAGCATCGTCCCCGCGCTGCAGGAGTACATCGCCATTCCCAACGAGTCTCCGGCGTTTGACCCCCGGTGGCAGGAGCACGGCCACATGGATCGGGCCGTGGAGCTGTTCTCGCGCTGGGCAACGGAGCAGCGGATTCCGGGACTGGAGCTCCACGTGGCACGGGCGGAAGGCCGCACGCCGCTATTGCTGATGGAAATACCCGGAGAGGGCCAGGGCACGGTGCTGCTCTACGGCCATCTCGACAAGCAGCCTCCCATGGAAGGATGGCGTCCGGAACTCGGGCCGTGGACGCCGGTGCTGAAGGATGGAAAGCTCTACGGGCGCGGCGGCGCGGACGACGGCTACGGCATGTTCGCCGCCCTGACCGCGATCAAGGCGCTCAAGCTCGAATCCATTCCCTGCGCGCGTTGCGTGGTGCTCATCGAGGGATGCGAAGAGAGCGGCAGCTTCGACCTCCCCCACTACGTTGACGCGCTGGCCGACCGCATCGGCACGCCGGACTTGGTGGTGTGCCTGGACTCGGGATGCGGCGACTACGAACGGATGTGGGTCACGACTTCGTTGCGGGGGGTGATCAACGCCACCCTGTCGGTATCGACGCTGACCGAGGGAGTCCACTCCGGCGCGGCCAGCGGCATCGTACCGTCGAGCTTCCGTATCCTCCGGAGCCTGCTGAGCCGCCTCGAGGACGCGGACACCGGGGAGATCCTGCCGCGCGAACTGCACGTGGAGATTCCGCCCGACCGGCTTGCGCAAGCCAGGGCCGCGGCCGGGGTGCTCGGCGAAGGTGTGCACAAGGAGTATCCCTTCCAACCCGGCGCCACGCCGGCCGGCGAGGACCCCACCGAGCTGGTGCTGAACCGGACCTGGCGGCCGCAGCTCGAGATCATCGGCGCCGCGGGCCTGCCCGCGCTTGAGCAGGCCGGCAACGTGCTGCGCCCCGAGACCCGGCTCAAGCTGTCTTTGCGCATCCCTCCTACCGCTGAACCCGACGCCGCGGTAGCCTGTCTCAGGGATACCCTGACCAAGGAACCGCCCTACGGAGCCAAGGTGACCTTCGAGCCGGGACAGGGCACGGGCGGCTGGAACGCGCCAACATTCGCGTCGTGGTTGGAGGACTCCATGGCCCGGGCGTCCCAGGAGTTCTTCGGCAAGGAAGCCTGCGCCATCGGCGAGGGCGGCACCATCCCCTTCATGGCCATGCTGGCGGAGAAGTTCCCAAAGGCGCAGTTCATGATCACCGGCGTGCTGGGCCCCAAATCCAACGCCCACGGCCCCAACGAGTTCCTGCACATCGAAACCGGCATCAACCTCACGGGCTGCGTGGCACGGGTGCTGCAGGACCACTACAGGACCGCCGACCTGCGATGACCTCGACTGCCTCTTGGACGATGCGGAATCCAGTGCCCTGTCCGGTTTAGTCGAAGGACCTTCCCCCTCCACCGCCGTTGACAACCCGCCGACGGAGAGTCTAAGGTCCCGTCACACTACCTGTTGCAGCCGCTACCGGGAAGCGGGGGCGGTGAGTCATCAAACCAAGGAAGGACCCAACGTATGCTCGACCGTTCGTTACAGCAACGGATTCTACCGATATTGTGCGGCCTCGCCATGGGAGTCTCCATGTTGGGCGCTTCATCCAGCAGTTCTGCCGCGGATGACATGTTCTTCAAGGGCAAGACCATCCGCATCGTGGTGGCATTCTCCGTGGGCGGCGGTTTCGACCTCTATTCGCGCACCATAGGGCGTCACATGGGTCGCTATATTCCAGGGAATCCGCGGTTCCTGGTACAGAACAGGACCGGGGCAGGAGGCCTCATATCGGCCAACTACGTATATCGAAAGGCCAAACCCGATGGCCTGACCATAGGGAACTTCCCCGGAAGCCTCTTCTGGGCCAGTCTCTACGGACAAAAGGGAATCCAGTTCGTTTCCAGCAAGTACGAGTTTCTCGGGGTCCCGGAATCGACCATTTCCGTCTGTGCGTTCACCAAAGCGAGCGGCATCACGGACATCGACAAATGGATGAACTCGCCCAGGCCGGTCAAGTTGTCCGGCACGGGTCCGGGCAATTCCACCAACGACGGCCCCAGATTGCTGAACGCCGCACTGGGCCTGCCCATCAAACTGATCGAGGGATACGGCGGCGCGCCCGGCATGCTCCTGGCCGCCGACAAGGGCGAGGTAGATGGCATCTGTGGACTGAGCTGGACAGCCTTGACCGCCACCTGGGGAGCAAAGTTCAAGTCCGGGGATGCGGTGCCGGTCCTGCAGATGTCCCCGAAGAAGCATAGCGCCCTTCCGGATGTCCCCCTGGATATCAGCCTTGCCAAGACCGACGAGGCACGGCTGCTCATCAAGACCGGTATCCATGATCCCGCCGCGCTCACTCGCATCTACGCGCTGCCTCCGGGTACGCCGCCGGAACGCGTGGAAATCCTGCGAACGGCTTTCATGAAGACCATGCGCGATCCGCAATTCCTGGCGGATGCCAAGAAGACCCGCCTGTACATCGACCCCTCGCCGGGCACCGAGGTGCTCAAGGTCGTGAAGTCACTGGACGCTCTGTCACCCGAGGTGGTCCAGAAGCTGAAGGGCATTCTCTTTCCGAAGAGGAAGTAGCCTGGAGAGGGCGCAGGGCATGAACCTGCGCCCTCTCTCTTTGCGCGGCAGGCCCCGCTGCTTATCGTACCCGACCGGTGGGGCAACCAACCAGGAGGGAGGCCAGGACATGGGCAGCAGCAACGGCCGTAGACATTTCTCACGTTTGGCCATGGGCGCGGTGATGGCTGTCGCCCTGGCGGCGGTATCCGTCGGCCCGTCCAGCAGTTCGGCCGCGGATGAGATGTTCTTCAAGGGCAAGACCATCCGCATCGTCGTGGCGTTCTCCGTGGGCGGCGGTTTCGACCTCTATTCGCGCACCATAGGGCGTCACATGGGTCGCCATATTCCAGGGAATCCGCGGTTCCTGGTACAGAACAGGACCGGGGCAGGAGGCCTCATATCGGCCAACTACGTGTACAGGAAGGCCAAACCCGATGGCCTGACCATAGGGAACTTCCCCGGGAACCTCTTCTGGGCCCGCCTCTACGGACAAAAGGGAGTCCAGTTCGTTTCCAGCAAGTACGAGTTCATCGGGGTCCCGGAATCGACAATATCCGTCTGTACGTTCACCAAGGCGAGCGGCATCACGGACACCACGAAACTCATGAGCTCGCCCAGAACGGTCAAGGTGTCCGCCTCGGGCCCCGGCGCCGCTACGGGCCAGACCCCCAAATTGCTGCGCGCCGCGCTCGGGTTGCCCATCAAGGTGATAGAGGGGTATCGAGGCGCGCCCGGTATGCTTCTGGCCGCCGAGAAAGGCGAGACAGATGGGGTTTGTGGACTGAGCTGGACGGCGGTGAGCGCTACCTGGGGAGCAAGGTTCAAGTCCGGAGACTCGGTGCCGGTCCTGCAACTGTCTCCAAAGCCTCATAGCGCGCTTCCGGATGTCCCTTTGGCCATCAGCCTTGCGAAGACCGAAGAGGCACGGCTTCTCATCGAGACAGGCATCCATGGTCCTGCCGCGCTCACTCGCATCTACGCGCTGCCTCCGGGCACGCCTCCCGCACGCGTGGAGACCCTGCGGACGGCTTTTTTGAAGACGATGCGGGATCCGCAGTTCCTGGCGGATGCTAAGAAGACCCGGCTGTACATCGACCCCTCGGGCGGCGAAGAGGTGCTGAAGGTCGTGAAGTCACTGGACGCGCTGTCACCCGAAGTGGTCCGGAAGCTGAAGGGTATTCTCTTTCCGAAGAGGAAGTAGCCCGGATAGGGTCTTAGGTTCTGGTCGGTCGTCACAAGAATCTCGTAACCCACTCGCTCCGCGAGGTCTGTTGCTCATCGACGCCCGGAAACCACTCGACGAACTCGTCGATCATGGCGCCACCGCCGGGTTTAACCTGGGTTTCCGGAGTCGCGAATCCAACGGGCGAGTCTCTCCACGGCGATACGGCGGTGGGACAGCAAGTTTTTCTCGTCGCCGAGCTCACCATAGGTTCTGCCCGAGGCTCTCTCTGCGATGAAGATGGGGTCGTAGCCCCAGCCCCCTCCCCTGCACTCCAGGGCTATGGTCCCTGCCACCGCGGAGGGAAAGCATTGGGGAGAGCCGTCCGGACGGCCGTAGGCGAACACGGATTGAAACGTCGCGGACCGGTCCGGCGCGCCCTCCAACAACCGCAGGACGCCCTCGTTCCCGACAGTGCGAAACACGTACGCGGAGTACGGTCCGGGAAAGCCGTTGAGGCCGTCGATGAAGAGCCCGGTGTCCTCCACCATGGCGGGACCGTTCACTCTCCGGCACGCCTCCCGGGCCTTCTCAGCGGCGATCTCTTCCAGCGTATCCGCCTGGATCTCGCGAAGCTCGAGTGAAACCATCTCCACCGGAATACCGTAGTCCGCGAGGATGGCGCTCACCTCGCTGAACTTGTGCGTGTTCGAGGTAGCGAATGTCAGCGGTCTCTGCACGGCATCGGAGCGGTTACGGCCGGAAACAACGACGAGATCGGAACGGGCTGTATATGAGGTAGGGATTGGAGCGGGTGACCGGGGTCGAACCGGCGACCTTATGCTTGGCAAGCATACGCTCTAGCCAACTGAGCTACACCCGCATCCTGCAAGGTTCCTACATGATCCTTCGGCTGTTGTCAATTTCCATCAGCTTCCCCGCTCCACCTGGATTCCCGCTTTCGCGGGAATGACGGAGGGATGCGCTGGAATGACGCTCGGATGTGCCATGGGACGGCATCCGGGACTTTGACGGAGCGTATGGGAGAGTACGGGTTAGCTGGATCTCGCACGAAGCAGCCACAGGAACCGTACGTAGTAGTCGACCCCGGACCACACCGCCAGCACGGTGGACAGCACCAGGAAGTACATGCCGACCACGAAGAAGTCGATCCCGATGTAGCTATAGTGGACCATCAACCCCACCAGGGCGAAGGTCTGCACCAGGAGCTTGTACTTGCCCAGCTCGTCGGCGGGGATGACCATGCCCTCGGCGAGGGCGATGCCCCGCAGCACGGTCACCGCCACCTCGCGCGCGACGATGATCACCACCAGCCATACGGGCACGTAGACGTCGCCGGGACGCTCGATGGCCACCAGCATGATGAGCGCGGTGACCACCAGGAGCTTGTCGGCCAGGGGGTCCAGGATCTTGCCGAAGTCGGAAACGCTCTTGTTCCGGCGCGCCAGGTAGCCATCCAGCATGTCGGTGACCGAGGCAATGATGAAGACCAGCGCGGCCAGCGCGCAGGACACCGGATCGGTGAACGAGAGCAGGTAGGCCAGGAACGGCACCAGGAGAATGCGGAACAGGCTCAAGAGGTTCGGCAGTGTCCACATGGCGACGGCGTACCCTCAGGTGCTCGACCACCTCGACCACGCGATCAGCAGCACGCCCAGCACCACCATTGACGTGGCAACGACCTTGCGCCGCGTGATCGGGTCCGAGTCACCCAGGATAAGCGGGGAAAGCCCCAGGGTAAAGAGCGAGAAGCAGTGGACCAGCGGGGACACCACCGCCACATCCGCGATGTCCAGGGCCGTGAACATGAAGAAGTAGGCGACGAAATGCACGAACCCTACCAGCGCGAAGCAGCCGAGGGTCCAGCGCCCACAACCCCTTAACCGGGCCAGACCGTGGGTCGGGAAATAGGCCGCGGACATGGTGAGGAAAGAGGTGGTCACCGTGATTGCCGCCCCCACCATGGGAGCCGGACCGGCGAGAAGTCCGAGGCGGACCACGTTGTCACGGAGCCCGGCGAACACCGCGCCCGCCACCGGATAGAAGAGGTCCCGGGGGCGCCAGGATCTCGATTCACCCTTCCACGATAGGAACACCAGGCCGGAGACGACGGCCACGGCCCCCAAAAGGTTCGCGCCACCGGGCTTTTCATCCAGCAGCACCATGGCCAGGAGCACCGCGAAGAGCGGCGCCGAGTTGAGAACCGCGGTGGCCGCGGCGGCGCCCAGCCGCTCGATGCCCTTGAACGCCACCAGGCGGAAGAGTCCCGGAACGATCAGGCCCGAGGCCGCGAAGATCAGGTTGGCGCCGGCATGGAGCTCCGACAGGTCGTGAAACGTGAGCACGAAGAGCCACAGCACCAGACCGTTGAAGAAAAGGTCCACCACCAGGCCGCTGAAGGGATCGAGTTCCCGGACGCCTCGGTGAACCAGCGTCGCCGTGCAGGCGAAGGCAAGGGAGGCCAGCAGGCCCAGGGCGACGGCGAGCATGTCTCGTGTAGCGTGAACCGCGCGCCGCCGGTTCGCGGGCTTCTTGCGGGTGGCGCCGGAGGACACCCGCGCTATTCGCGCGTCGCCTCCAAACCCATCCTCTTCTCGATCTCGTCTTCCAGGGAACGGCCCCGGCGCGCCTGAATCACGGAGTAGACCAGCGTGGCCACGATGAGGGCGGCGATGCAGACCACGGTGGGGTGCACGAGCCAGCCGGCGCCATAGGCGCTGCTGGAGATCCACAGGTAGTTCTCGACGATGGTCCCCAGCACCAGGCCCAGCACGAAGGGCGGTCTCGGCCACTGGAACAGCACCATGACGTAGCCCACGATGCCGAAGATGACCGTGACGATGATGTCGCTGAAGTTGTTGTGGGCCGCGAATGCGCCCAGGAACACGAACATGAGCAGAAACGGTATCAGCAGTTGACCCCGGACGAAGGTGAGCTTCACGAGCTGGTTCAGGAACAGGAAGCTTGCGCCCACGGTGAGGATGTTCGCCACCACCAGGATCCACACCATGGCGAAGGTCACGTCCAGGTGCTTGGTGAGCATCTCCGGGCCGGGATTGAGGCCGACGATGAGGAACGCCCCCAGCAGGATCGCCATGGCGCTGCTGCCGGGAATGCCGAAGGCCACCGTCGGAATGAGGTTGCCCCCTTCCCGGGAATTGTTGGCCGCCCCCGGCCCCAGGACGCCCCGTACGTCGCCCTTGCCGAAGCCGCTCTTGTCCTTGGCCGACTGCACGGCGTGGCCGTAGGCCAGCCACTGGGAGACGCCTCCCCCCAGGCCCGGCAAGGCGCCGATGAACGCGCCGATGAAGCCGCAGCGCATGGTGAGGGCGAAGTGGCGGAAGGTGTCCTTGACCCCTTCCATGACACCGGTGATCTTGCCGATCTTGGCCTCGGCGATGCTGGTGCCGCGCACCGCCAGGTCGATGATCTCCGGGATGGCGAAGAGTCCGACCACCACGGGGCCCAGACTCAGGCCATCCCAGAGATACAGCGTGCCCAATGTATAACGCAGCGTGCCGGTCTGGGGATCGACGCCGATGGACGCCAGCATGAGGCCGATGCCTCCGCACAGAAGCCCCTTGGTGAGCGACGATCCGCTCAAAGAGGCGATGAAAGTAATTCCCAGGATCGCCAGCATGAACAGCTCGGGAGAGCCGAAGAACAGCACCAGCGGGCGCATGATGGGAATGGCGAGAGCCAGGATGACGGCGCCTTCGAGGCCGGCCACCAGCGAGCTCATGAGCGCGGCGCCCATGGCCCGCCCGGCTTCCCCGTTCTTGGTCATGGGGTAGCCGTCCATGATGGTGGCCGCGGCCGTGCCCTCTCCCGGGATGCCGAAGAGGATCGAGGTGAGGTCACCGGTGGTGCCGGTGATGGCGTGCATACCCAGGAGAAAGGCAAAGGCCGAGATCGGCTCCCCGATCTTGTAGGCGAAGGGAAGCATCAGCGCCAGGGTGGCCAAGCCGCCCAGGCCGGGGAGAATCCCCACGACGAATCCCACCAACGCGCCCAGGAGCAGGAAGCCGAAGGCCGGCCAGGAGAGGACGTGAAGCAGTCCGTCGATGAAGGCGTCGAGCATCATGGCCTATAAACTACTCCCAAGAAACTACCTCCCAAGGATCTCCCTGACGCCGGCCACGACCTCCTTGGGCTGGCTTACGACGTTCACGGCCACTTTCTGGAGATCCTCGCCCCGCTTCAACTGGAACGGCACCATCCGCCCCTTCTTGGCCTCGGCGCCCAGCTTCGCGTCCCCGAGGGTCTTGGCATAGGCGTCACGCAGGATCTTCACGCGATCGCCCGGAACACCCGGCGCAACCGCGAACGGACGTCCGAAGTCGCCGCTGGCGAAAATCACCGTGGCGATGGCCCGAATTCCCTTCGGCGTGTTGTGCTGCTCCATCAGCTCGTGGATCGTGGGGGTATCCTTCATCCTGGTGTCGCGTTCCCGCCCGGTCTGAACCAGCGGCCGCGCAAACTTCTTCTTGTGCCAGGTCAGATAGGGCTCACGTCCGAAGAACGGCGGGATGGACAGGCCGCGGCACGACACCTCGTTACGCTCCACCGCCAGGTCGATCTCGCTGCCGCCGGGGTAACCCGAAACCATCTTGAAGTTCGCTCCCACGGCCTTCTCCAGCACCTTGCCCAGGAGATAGCTGTTGCCGCTGGTGCCGGTGTTGCCCAGCTTGGCCGGGTCGTCTTTCATCTTGACCAGGTCGTCGATGCTCTTGTACTTCGAGTCGCTGCGGCAGAAGAGCACGGAGTGGCTCACCTCCTGCGTGCCGATCCACTGGAACTTGGCCATGTCGAAGCGGACCTCCTTCCGCCCCACGACCTGATCCAGGTACAGGCCCGCCAAGGGCATCACGATGGCCGTGCCGTCCTGCTTGGCGATGTTGTAGACGTAGTTGGCGGCGATGAGGGAGCCGGCCCCGGGCATGTTCTGGACGATGATGTCGGGCTTGCCCGGAATGTACTGGCCCATGTGCCGCGCGAACAGCCTGGCCCACCGGTCGTAGAACCCGCCCGGCGAACAGCACACCAGGATGCGGATGGTCTTGCCCTCGTAGAAGTCCTTCGCCGCCGACTGTCCCACGAAGCTCATGACTATGAACCCGGCCAGCAGCAGCACGAGAAAAATTCGACAGATCGCTCGCTTCATTACACACCTCCGTGGTTGGAACCGAGGTCCCTGCACCACACAAACGGGCGCAGGGTTACGACTCGCCTTTCTCGTATCCCTGTCTATTCAAAACCCAGCCAAAGGAACACCTGACCCTCGGGAAACGGCAGCAACAGCGTCCGTTCGAACACGACGTAGTACACCAGCCACGCGCAGGCCGTGAGGATCAGCGACATGGGCCAGCCTTCCTTCGACTGAATCTTCAAATAGCCGAAGGTCATGGCCGCGACGGTGATGGAAAACCCCAGGAGCCAGATGCCGGCCATGAACCCTACGATCCAGCACAGGATGTTCGCGGTGCGCCTGACCGCCACCGCCCACTCGACGGTCTGCGTGAGCTGGAAGTCGGAGGGTGTATTGGCCGAGGCGCTCTCCTCCTTCGGCCCCCGAAGCTCCTGCACGATATTGATGACCGCCAGGAGGATCATCGGAATGCCGATGGCCCAGGGGTAGAGACGAGCCTGCAGGCGCCACTCCCCGGCCTCCCATACCAGGTAGCCGAAGAAGATCAGGACCAAGAAGCTGAAGACCGCCCTGGGTGTCAGTCGCACGCCAGAATCCCGTTGCCCGCCAAGCCCGCTAGTCCCAGCCGTAGAGCGCCTTGGCGTTCTCTCCCAGGAACTTGTCCTTGAAGTCGTCGGAAATGTCGGTGCGTTCCTTGATGGTCTTGGTGACGTTGGGGAACATGCCGTCCCAGTGCGGGTAGTCGGACGCGAACACGATGACCTTGTCGCCCACCCGCTCGATGCCGTACGGCAGGCTCTCTTCCTCCGGCTCGGCCGCGTAGTACCAGTTGCCCGCCTTCATGTACTCGCTGGGCCTGTCCTTGAGCAGCGGCGCTTCGGACTGGCGGTGCTCCCACTCCTCGTCCATCCGGTCCATCCAGTAGGGCACCCAGCCGATGCCGCACTCCAGGAACGCGATGCGGAGCTTCGGGAAACGCTCGGGCACGCCGCCGTACATGAGCGCCGCGCAGTCCAGCATGGTTTCGAACGGCCGTCCGATGGTGTGCTTGAAAAGGAACGTATCGAAGCGGTTCTCCCCGGCCGGACCCGAGCGCGAGTTGTGGATCAACAGCGGCACGTTGAGCCGCTCCAGCTCCTCGTAGATGGGCCAGAAGAGCTCCTGGCCGAGGTGGTCCTTCATGCCGAAGGTTCCCACCGTGATCCCCACCACGCCGAGCTTGGTCACCGCGCGGTTGATCTCTTCCACGGCCGCCGGCACGTCCTGGAACGGCGCTACGCCGATGCCCTTGAGCCGTTCCGGCGCTTCGCCGCACATGCTCGAGATCCAGTTGTTGTAGGCGCGTGCAAACGCCCCCGCGTAGGCCTTCTCCGGCATGCGGTTCACGTGGAACGCGCCGGTGGGGAACAGCACCGACACCTCGATGCCCTCGGTGTCCATGTCCCGCAGGCGCGTGGGAACGTCGGTGATGTTCATGCCCAGGGTGCCGAACATGCTGGAGTCCCATTCGTCCGAGGGCAGCAGCGAGCCTTCCCGCTTGTTCCAGGGGTCCTCCATGTGGGCACGGATGTCCGCGTCCCGGTCCCTGACGTGCCCGTCGGCGTCAATGATCTTGGCGTTCACGTTCATGTTACCTCCTCCAGGGTTGCGGACGGGTTTGAAACCCGCCCCTACACGTTGCCGCGCCTCGGCGGCGGCATGGGTTCCCGCGTCAATTCCTCGCCGCTACGAAAACCGCACCTGCGCCGGATTCAGCGCGCCGTGCTTCGACTTGTTGGCGGTGATCTCCAGCGCCTCGGGCATCCTCTCGATGCCTTCGAGCTTATGGGTGATCATGGGGTCGATGTTGATCCGCTTCTGGGCCACCAGCCGCGCCGCCAGGGTCATCTCGCTGGGAGCGGCCAGCTCCGGCGGGAACATGTAGGTCACCCGCTTGGCCCGCAGATAGTTGAAGTCCAGCGTCACCGGCTCGTGAAAGTGCGGGATACTGAGCACCTTGCCGCCGGCGGCCACGCACGCCACCGCCTCCGACACCGTGGCGCCGCCCGAGAGTCCCATCTGCGGGCTGCCGCTGGCGGCCTCGATGACGAGGGGAATACCCTTGCCGTCGCTCAGGTCCATGACCGCGTCGACCACGTTCTCCTTGGAGGCGTCAATGGTAACGTCGACGCCCAGCTCCTTGGCCAGCTCCAGGATCTCGGGCCGCATGTCGGTGCCGATGACCGTGTCGGCGCCCGCGGCCTTAGCCGCCTGCGCCGAGTTGAGCCCCATGACGCCCTGCCCCAGCACCAGCACCGTGTCCCCGAGCGTAACCCCCAGTACCTGGATGTTGTGAACGCAACTGGTCAACGGCTGCAATGCAGACACTTCCCAGTCGCTGATGCCCTCGGGAATCTTGGCCAGCGCGTCCAGCGGCACCGCCGCGTACTCGGAGAACAGGCCCGGGAAGTCCCGCCCGATAGTGCCGATGTGGGTGTGGGTGGCGCCGACCCGATCGCCTGTCGCCAGGCCGTAGCCGTTATCCTTGTCGATCTCGACGATCTCCGCGCAGAACTCGTGGCCGAACAAAGGCTCCGGACCCTTGGCGAGCTTCTTTTTCACCTTGTCGTAGCTGTTGGAGCGTTCGCCGTAGAAGAGCTGGACCTCCGTAACCGAAGGCTGCACCACCAGGGTCTTGAGGACCGCCCAGCCCGGCTGGCACTCCGGTTCCGGCAGGTCCTCGAGGCGCATGTCCTTGAATGCGTGTGTAACCCAACCCCTCATGGCGCTTCCCTCCCTCCAGAGACGTAGCCCGGCATGGTGCTTCCGCTGACTAATAGTGAAAGGCCGGGGATTTTGCAAGGCGAGCCGGGCCGATGGGAGCATGGGAACGGCCCTGCTTGCATGTTCGCGGGTCGCGTTCTATGATTGGGAAACCCGGGTGTCAGCCCCTCCCGCGAGCGCTCTTCACACACAATGGCGGTGTAGCTCAGTTGGTCAGAGCACGCGGCTCATATCCGCGGCGTCGCTGGTTCAAGTCCAGCCACCGCCACCATTCCTCCACCTGTTGCGCTCCGCGCGAGATTCACGCGAGAAGACGTCACACCAGCGGGTCGACAAGGACCGCCCATCATCCCGGGGCGTCTACTTGGACGGTCACGATGTCGGCGTCGTGATACTGCTGGTGGTGAACCCTCGAGGCCAGGTGACGCAGCAACCGTAGGGAAATCTCGCGTTCTTCCGGCGCCTCTACGGGACCGGTTCCAAGCAGCGCGATGCGGTCCTGGATATTCTCGTCACCGGCGCCCGCGACGAACTCCAGCACGGCTCCCCCGCCCTGCTTGCGGGCGGTCAGTCGCAGGCGGCGCAACTCCCCTCCCGCGTCCTCCTCGTCCTGGCGCATGAGTGTCAGCAGGGTTTCTTCGCCGACGGCGTCGAGTCGATCGGCCATGGCCTTTTCCCAGCCGCCGCGCGAAGCGAAGTCGGCGAGGAACTCCCGGATTTTCGGCAGCGCCTCCAGTCCGAACTCCACCTCGACGCGGCTCGGGCGCGGCGCGGTCAGCTCCACGAACAGTGTCATCAGGATGGCCACCAGCCCGCCCGCGGTCATTCCGTTCTGCAACAGGCCGCCGGCGAGCTCGCCGAAGTACTCGGGAAAGATGACCCCGTTCTGGAAGCCGACGCCGGCCCAGAACGACACGCCCACGATCAACCCCTTGCGGTAGTCCAGCTCATCCTGGACCACCACCTTCATGCCGACCACGAACAGCATGGACAGCAGCACCGTGGCGTAGGCGGCGACCACCGGGTTCGGTATCGCCAGAATGACCGCCAGGGCCTTGGGCAGGAAGGCCAGCACGATGAATAGGATGCCGATGGCGACGCCCACCGTGCGCGACGCGACCCCGGTCAGCTCCGTCACCGATATGCTCGTGGAGTAGGTCGTGTTGGGGACCGTGGCGGCGAGTCCGGACAACAGGTTGCCGACGCCGTCCGCCGCCACCGCTCCCTGCACCGCGCGGAAATCCACGGCGCGGTCTCCGCGCCAGGAAACGCGCTGGATGGCTACGCCGTCGCCGATGGTCTCGATGGCTCCCACCAGCGTCACGAACACGAAGGCCGGGAGGAGCGCCCAGAAAACCGCGCCGAAACCCAGGTCCAGCCCCGGCCATTCTCCGTCCGGAAGTCCCACCCAGGCAGCTCCGGCTACCAGAGCCCCGTTGTAGAGCCCGAACGCCGCCGCCACAAGCGAGCCTACACCCACCCCGATGACCGGCGCCCAGAGTCGCAACGAGCCCGTGGCCTTGAGGGCGATGCAGGCGATCACCAACACGGTGACCAGGGCGCTCAGGGGAGCCGCCAAAGCGGGGGATCCCTCCGGCACGTCGTTCAGCAAGCCGAAGACGATCGGCATTACCGTCACCGGAATCAGCATGATCACGGTGCCCGCCACCGCGGGGGTCAGGATCCGCCGCAGGAACGACAGGCGGGACGAGAGAAGAAACTGGAAGAACGACGATACCAGCACCAGGGTGGCGAGCATCCCGGGCCCGCCCTGGACGAGCGCGGTGACGCAGACGGCGATGAACGCTCCGGACGTGCCCATGAGCAGCACATGACCGGCGCCGAAACGGCCCACCCGCACCGCCTGCAAGACGGTGGTGACCCCGCTGATCGCCACCGCGGCGAAGACGGCCCACGACAGGAATGCTTCGCTGCCGCCGGCGGCCCGGATCACGATGGCCGGCGTGAGGACGATCCCGGCGATGCAGAGAATCGCGAGTTGGAGGCCCAGTCCGAAGGCAAGCGCCGGCGGCGGCTTCTCGTCGGGTTGGTAGCGGATGCCAGCGCGGTGGTCGGAATCGCGGGTCTGCATGATGTGACCTCCCGGTAGCCGGACTCCGGCGTGGGGTGGCGGGTCAGTCGACGCCGGAGCCAGCCGGGATGATACCAGACCTCTTGGAAGGGGCCAAGTCGCGAAGTTCTTGGGCCAGGTCGCGAAAATCCCGTTGTCCGTTACCGATTGTCTTCGGGAATAGATTCGGGTTATGAACTAATGGGTTCAAAAATGGCTCCGTAATTCACAAGGAGGGAGAAATGAATCCAAGGAAGGGGCTTCTACGGGTGACCATCGGGTTGTGTGTCTTGACGTTGTCCGCTTGTGGCGGGGGCGGCGGGACCGGCGTTCCGGAACGGCAGAGACCGCCCGACACCGGGGGCGGCTACACGAGCCCGGTGGTTTCGAGCCTCAACCAGCTTTCCGAACGGGCCAGACGCAACGTGGCGAGCAGAGTGGCCCTGGCCGCGAACAGGTTTGTCGTTACCAGCACGGCCTCCACCACCGCAGCCGAACCCACGGGCGGTGGCATCTGGAACACCGGCGTCACGCAAGCCACGGCCAACTCGGACCCGAACTCCCCCACTGACAACCGAGCCATCAACGCGGGGTACTTCCGCGGCAATCTGGTGTTCGAGAGGGTCAACATGGAATTGGACCTCACACACCACACGAGAATCGTGCCCGAACCGCCGGGCTACCTCACCGTGATACCGCCCGCGGCCGACGACCCCGAATGGCGGGGAGTTGAGCATTCCTCCCCCACCCCCGGGGGAGGAACGTACTACTCCGTGTACTACTCGGACATCGAAGACAACAGCGACGAGGACTATCTTGCGCTCGGATACTGGGCCTGGGTCCCTGGTCCGGACGGTGGCCGGAGACCATTCGTCGGCGCCACGGCGAGCGGCAACGATCCGTTTCTGGTCAACCACGTCGCGGCCGTCTCGGGCCGGGCGAGGTACGACGGAACCGCCCACGGCCTGCATGCGGCCGGCAACGAGTCACCGGCGTTCCGGAGCTTCGACGCCGACGTCCGGTTGACCGCCGACTTCGACACGAACTCGATCGGAGGGCTGATCGACGACGGCAGGGACACGGCGACCGGCGAGAAACTGTTCGACGGACTTACGATGGAAACCATTGCCTTGCACACCGGACCCAATGCCGCTTTCTTCGGGGGCGAGGTCCGGGGGCTCATGAACGGCAAACACGCAGAGGGATTCTGGGGCGGTCAGTTCTACGGCAACGGCCTCGCCAGCACCGACATACCGGTGTCCTTCGCGGAGGCTCCGGGGTCCGTCGCCGGGACCTTCGGCGCTCGAACGCTCGACGGCGGCGAAAGCCTGGTCGGGGTTTTCCGGGCCTACCGCGAATAGCCGGCGCACCCAAGACCCCCCGTATTGCGGCACGAACCGGTTCGGTTCCTCGATGTCCCGCATCGGTTCGTGCCCTCCGTCGCTACCCTCAACGCTCCCACCCGGCCCGACCGTTCCCACCGCACCGCGGCAACGGGCAAGAATGGACCTGCCGGCCCGTTTCGTAGTAGAGTCCTGCCTGGTGCCGTCGGGATACCGAGACCGCGCCGCATCCAGGACGGAACAGTCAGACAAACAGCAACCACCGCAGGAGGTATTCCTTGATTGACAAGGAGCGTCTCAAGGAACGCGTATTGGAGTTGGTGCGGATCGACAGTCTCTCGCGCAAGGAACGGGCCATCGCGTTGCGTCTCAGGGAAACGCTCGAAGCGTTGGGCGGCACGGTTTACATGGATGGCGCGGGCGACGCCGTGGGCGGCGAGGTCGGCAATCTCGTCGCGCACTTCGACGGCGAAGTGACGGAAGCCGAACCCCTGCTGCTCTCCGCCCACATGGACACGGTAGCTCCGGGCGAGGGGGTAGTGCCGGTGGTGGAGGGCGACGTGATCCGGAGCGACGGAAGGACGGTGCTCGGGGGCGACGACAAGAGCGGCCTCGCCATCATCCTGGAAGTGATCGAGTCCCTGCGCGAGGAAGGGGTGCCCCACGGGCACATCGACGTGGTGTTCACCATTTGCGAGGAGGTTGGCCTGCTGGGAGCCAAGCATCTGGACTTGAGCCTCCTGCGCGCGAAGACCGGCCTGGTGCTCGACAGCGACTCCATCGGATTCCTGATCACCAAGGCCCCGGCGGCCAACCTGCTGGAGTTCGAGATCCACGGCCTCGAGGCCCATGCCGGAATCTGCCCGGAACGGGGCATCAGCGCGATCCAGGTGGCCGCCCGGGGCATCGCCGCGATGCGGCTCGGGCGCATCGACGAGGACACCACCGCGAACATCGGCCTGGTGAGCGGAGGCACGGCAGTCAACATCGTGCCCAACCGTGTGAAGCTCACGGGTGAGGTGCGCAGCCACGACGTGGAGAAGCTCGAACGCCAGGCGCGGGAGATGCTCGCGTGCCTGCAGAAAGCCGCCGCCGATGCAACGCTCGAACTGGACGGCCGCACCCGTGAAACGCGCGTGGAATCACGGATCAAGCGCCAATACGATCCTATGGACGTATCCGAAGGGACGGCCATCGTCCAACGTGTCCACGAGGCGGCCCGCAACCTCGGATTCGCCGTCGATACCATCGCAAAGGGGGGCGGCTGCGACGCCAACGTATTGAACCAGAGAGGCCTCCAGGTCGCGAACCTGGCCAGCGGCATGCGGGACATCCACACGGTCCACGAGTGGCTCGATGTCAACGACCTCGTGAGCGCGGCCCGGATCATCCACGAGGTCGTTCGGCTGGAGGGATACGGTCAAAGATGCTCGGACGTGAGCTCGAATCGCTCCTGAAGGAAGAACGAGGTCAGTTCTTCGAATTCGTCAGCGCTTACGAGCAGAAGAAGCGCGGGACTCAAACGAAGCGCCCCCGGGACCTCGCCCGCGAGATCGCGCGCATCCTCGGCGGTATGGTCAATGCGGACGGAGGCGTCCTGCTGGTGGGAGTCGAGCCCGACAAGAGCCTCACCGGACTCCCCTACTCCGAGCAGGAAATCCGCGAATTGGGCGAGGTTCCTCAGACCCTTCTCACCCCCCCCTTGCCGGCCCTTCACGAACGAATCGACCTTGGCAACCTGCTGCTGCTGCGGTTCGAGGTGAGCCCGGGCCTGGAAATCCGGCGCGTGGTCAGCGGCAGGACGTTCTATCGCATCGCCTCGGAAAATCCCGCGGTGCCGCCGGAGCAGATCCGCCTGCTCAAGGACGCGAAGCTCTCATACTCCTACGAACGGCAACACGTCCACGACGCCACCTGGGAGGACCTGGACGGGAATGCTCTCGAGTCCTTTGCGGAGCGCATGGACGCGTCCGCCGATCCCCGATCGCTGCTCACCCGCACCTATCACCTGGCGCGTGGCGGCTCGGACAGGCCCGAGATCTCCATGGCCGCCCTGTTGCTGTTCGCCGCCGACCCCACACGATGGCATCCGCGCTGCGGCATCGATTTCGTCAAGTACGAGGGGATGGAGAGAGGCCACGGAGCCTCCCTGAACGTGGTCAAGCGGGTGCGCATCGACCGGCCCTTGTGGACTCTCATCGACGAGGCGGTGGGGCGTATCAAGGAGCACATTCGCGAGCGCATGGTGCTGCACGACCTGTTCTTCCGGGAGCGTCTGGAATACCCTTCGTTCGCCTGGCAGGAGGCTCTGGTCAACGCCGTCGCCCATCGCGACTACGCCATCACCGGCGCGGAGATCGAGATCTGGATGTTCGACGACCACCTGGAAGTGCGGAGTCCGGGCTCTTTGCCGCCACCCGTGGCCCTGGATCACCTGAACCGCCGCCAACGGGTGCACTTCTCGCGTAACCCGCTGCTGGTGCGGGTGCTTTCGGACCTGGGCTACATGCGCGAGATCGGCGAGGGGGTGCCGCGCATGTTCGAGGAGATGGAGCACAACGCGCTGCGGCCCCCGGAGTTCTCCACCGAGGGCTTCTTCTTCACCGTGACGCTGCGCAACACTCCTATCTACGACGACCAGACCCTGCGCTGGCTCGACCGTTTCGACCGTTCGCGCCTGAGCCTTCGGCAGCAGCGGTTGCTGGTGTACGCGCTGTCCCACGACAAGCTGCTGTCCACCGCCGACTACCAGCGCATCGCGGAGGTGGACCGCGACACCGCCTATCGTGAAATCCGGCACCTCGTGAAAATGGGCGTCCTCGCCCCCACCAAGCCCAAGAGCCGGACCTACCGGATCGTGGAGCCGATATGAGCGACGGTTTCGCCCGGCTGGCGGGCATCGCGGGCGGTTACGTGGAGGCCCGGATCCTGCAGGCCGCCGTGACCCTCGGGGTGTTCGAGGCGCTCGCCGGCGATGACGCGGACGCGGCTTCGGTGGCGGCGGCCATCGGCGCCGAGGCGCGCGCCACGGGACTGCTGCTCGATGCCCTGGCGGTCATGGGACTCCTGGAGAAGGACGCCGCCCGTTTCCGGCTCCATGACCTGTCGCGCACCTACCTGCTGCGCGCCTCGTCCAGGGACTTCGGCGGCATGATCCGCTTCGACGCCCTTTCGTGGAACGCCTGGGGGAGACTCGAAGACGCCGTCCGTACCGGACTGCCCGTTCGCCCGGCGGACATGTACCAGACCGACGCGGACGAGACCGGGGTCTTCATCGACGCCATGGATTCCCTGGTCAAGGCCCGTGGCGACGCCGAGGTGGTGGCCGAGGCCTTGGATCTGGACGGGGCGTGCCGGCTGTTGGACGTGGGACCCGGACCCGCCACCTATCCCATCGCCCTCTGCCAACGCAACCCCGACCTGCGCGCAACCCTCTACGACCTGCCGGGGACCCTGCGAATCACCGAGCGATACGTCCGCGCATCGGAAGTGGCCGGACGTATCGAATGCGTTGCCGGAGACTACCGGACCGACGACATTCCCGGCGCCTACGACGTCGTCTTCCTGTCCAACATCATCCACGGAGAAGATGAGACAACCAATGAACTCTTAGTTGGAAAACTATCGAAATCATTGGTTTCAGGCGGGCGCCTCATCATCAAGGACCACCTCATCGGAGGTAGCCGCGCGGAGACCGAGGCAGGCACGGTTTTCAGTCTGCTGATGCTGCTGACGACAGCGGGCGGCCGCTGCTACACGCTGGACGAAGTCCGGAGATGGTTCGAACGCGCCGGCTTGACGGACGGGGGTTGGGTGGAACTGCCGCCACCCCTGACCTCGTCGCTCGTCATCGGACGCAGACCCTGAAACGGGTCGGGCAACGGCGAGCGCGTGACCTATTCGAGGACGGCCGAGGGGGAAATCTTGAAGGCCTTGTCCAGAACCTTGGCGCGCGCCTGATCGGTCCTGGCCGCCTGGAGCTTCACGCGCAGCTTGGCAAGACTCTTGCGCCGCCTGCGCCGGCGCTTGATTTCCGTGGTTCTCTGAAGCGGCATGGCGGTAACGGTTAGCACACACCCCGCGGGGCCGCAACCCTGCGTCTCCTACACTGCCTCGCCGGCGTAGATGCGCATTACCTTGTCGAGAAGCGCGATGGCGTCGGGCTTGCTCCGCTGGAAGGAGTTCCGCCCGATGATGGAGCCGAACCCGCCGCCCTCGTGGATGGCGCGGACCTCCGCCAGCAGCGCCTCGTCGCTGGTGGCGGGCCCGCCGGAGAAGATGACGATGCGGCGACCGTCGAAGGCCGACTGCACGACGTGGCGTATCCGGTCCGCGGGATCGGCGATGGGGATCCCCTCTTTCTCGAAAACCTTGCGCGCCGCGTCCTGCTCGATGTTCTCTGCGGGGAACTTGATCTTGATGATGTGGGCGCCGAGCTGCGCGGCGATCTGCGCGGCGTAGCCGCACACGTCGACGGCCGCTTCGCCCGCCTTGCTGATCCCCGAGCCCCGGGGATAGGACCACATCACCACCGCCAGGCCGTTGCGCTTGGCCTCTTGGGCGATGGCGCGGATCTGCTCGTACATGTGGAAGCGATGCTCCGAGCCGGGATAGATGGTGAACCCGACGGCAGCGCACCCCAGGCGCAGCGCATCCTCCACGCTGGAGGTTACGGCCATGGTGGGATCCGTCTCGTCGTTCAGGAGGTCGTGGTTGTTGACCTTGAGGATCAGCGGAATCTCGCCGGCGAACTCCCGGGCGCCGGCCTCCAGAAAGCCCAGCGGTGCCGCGTACGCGTTGCAGCCCGCGTCCAGCGCCAGCTCGAAGTGATAGCGGGGGTCATAGCCAGAGGGATTGGGGGCGAAGCTCCGGGCCGGACCGTGCTCGAAACCCTGGTCCACGGGCAGGATCACGAACTTGCCGGTGCCGCCGAGCCGGCCGTGGTTCAGGATCCGGGCCAGATTCGTCAGGGTCCCGGGGTTATCACTGCCGTACCAGCCCAGGACCTCTCGTACTCTTTCGGTCATCTCTCCTCCTCCTCGGGCGGGATCATCCTTCCGCCACGAACCGTTCGTAAAGGGCGACATTCTCAACGCTGCCGATGGCGATGGGCGTACGCTGATGGATGGCCTCCGGCACGACGTCCAGCAGCCGGCCCCTGCCGGTGCTGGCCGCTCCGCCCGCCTGCTCCGCCACGCACGCCAGCGGCGCGCACTCGTAGAGCAGCCGCAGCTTGCCGTTGGGGCTGCCGGGGTCGCCGGGGTAGAAATAGACGCCGCCGTCCAGCAGACAGCGGTGCAGATCCGCCACCAGCGCGCCCGTGTACCGCAGGGAATGGGGCCGGCCGCTGGGCTTGTCGCTGTCGGTCACGTAGTCCAGGTACTTGCGCACCCCCGCTTCCCAGGCCTTTTGCCGGCCGACATTGGCGCTGTAGACCGCACCCTTTTCCGGACAGCGGATGTCCTCGTGAGTCAGGATGAACTCCCCTACCCCCTTGTCCAGGGTGAAGCCGTGTACGCCGGCGCCCACCGTGTACACCAGCACGGTGCTGGTGCCGTAGAGCACGTAGCCGGCGCACACCAGCTCGGAGCCCTTTTGCAGGAACTCCTCGCCGGAAAGCTCGCCGTCCCGGCTGCGCCGGAGGACTCCGAAAATCGTCCCCAACGGCGCGTTCACGTCGGTATTGGAGGAACCGTCCAGGGGATCCGTACAGAGAAGGTAGCGGGCGTCCTCGGAAGTGCTCATCACCACGGCCTGCTCCAACTCCTCGGAGGCGATGCCCGCCACCACGCTGCAACCGGAGAAGGCGTCCATGACGATCTCGTTGCCGATGACGTCGAGCTTCTTCTGCATGTCGCCGGTAGCGTTCTGGTCGCCGGCCAGGCCCAGCCTGCCGGCGAGAGCGGCCTGATCGACCTCCCGGGCGAGAACCTTGCCCGCCAGCGCGACGGGTTCCAGGAGCGCGCGCAGGTCGTCCGCGCCGTCCTGCCGCCATCCCCCTTCCTCGGCGAGATGTCGGCTCAGCGTCATGCCCGCGGCCATCTTCTGGACTCCTTGCTGCCGTTGTAATGCATCACGTTAAGTTAGGAGCATGTTCGCCCGAAAGTCAACGTCGCGCCGCGGGGAACGCAGCACCACAGGCCGAAGGTATCGGCAGGGAAGGTAGCTGGAGCCGGGGAGTTGAAGCCGTGGGTCGCCGGGCGCACGAACCCGGCGGATACGGAGATGCTATGCCCTGGCCGCCGTCCTGCCGCCGGGCAGCACGCCGAAGTCCCCGAGTATCCTCGCCAGGTGCTCTTTGTGGGCTTCGGTCATTACCGGGAGCGGCGGCCGCACCGGACCGCCGGCAAGGCCCACCATGTCCATGCCGGCCTTGACCACCGCCGCGTGGCCGGCCGCCTTGCAGAGCATGCGGTACTCGGCGAGCCGCAGGTAGAGCGCCTGCGCCTCATGGGCGTCGCCGCGGACGGCGGCGTCGTAGATCTCCACCACCGATTCCGGCCAGAACGACGCCGTGGTGGCGGTGTTGCCGATCATTCCCAGGGCCAGGCACGGCCAGATCATGGCCTCGGCGCCGCCGATGAGCGCCATCCTGTCCGCCGCCAGGGCTACCGTCTCGTCCAGCTCGACGGCATTCTGGGCCGCCTGCTTGATGCCGGCGATGCCGGCGACGTCCGCCAGCTCCGCGATCATCGCGGGGCGCATGCTGTAGCCCACTCGGGGCGGGGCATTGTAGAGGAACACCGGCACGCCGACCTCGGCGATCCGCTGGAAGTGGTCGCGAATGCTGGCGTCGTTCACGTTGTTGAAGTACGGCGGCGTGGCCATGACCGCGTCGGCGCCCAGCTCCTTCGCGTAGCGGGTCAGCTCCACCGCCGCCACCGTGCCGGAATGCGACACCCCCAGCATGATGGGCTTGCGGCCCTGGTTGGTCTCGACCGCGATGCGCATGGTCTCCAGGCGTTCCTCGTCCGTCACCGAAGCGAACTCTCCCTGGGTGCCGAGCACCACCAGCACGTGCGCGGAGCTTTCGGCGGCGAACGAAACGTTGCGCGCCATCCCTTCCCGATCCAGCGAAAGGTCGTCCTTGAACGGCGTCGTCAGGATCGTGTGAATCCCCCGCCACTTCTCGTGATCCATTTTTCCTCCCAGGTATTTCTCGGAATGTTCTCGAACGAGATTGGATCAACGCTATATTGATTGCCGCGACTCTGTCAACACGCCCGACCGGCCGCTCCCGCCACGGACGCACCTTGACAATCCGGTCCCCCTTGGGTAACCGAGGACGGGATCACCCCGGCCAGTACAAGCACACCCTGCCTTGGGCAAAGACAACGAACTCGCCCGGGTAGTCGACGAGGCACAGGCATGGCCAGCGACAACTACACCGTAAGGCAGGTCAGCTACCCCAGCGGCGGCATCGACGTCAACGCGCTCCTGTTCGAGCCCGCGGATGTGACCGCGGGTGCTCCGGCCGTCGTCCACCACCCGTCCCACAAGAGCCCGGCAAAGCACTACGAATGGTACCTCGGGAAGTTGGCGGAAGCCGGCTACGTGGGTCTGGGCATCGAGCAGCGGGGCTACGGCTCCGGGCCGGCCGGCGAGAACGACCGGGGCGGACCCCTGCAGCAGGGCGACATCGCCGACGGCGTCTCCTTCCTGAGCGGGCTGCCGTCGGTGGACGAAGGGCGCATCGCCGTGAGCGGGCATTCCAACGGAGCGGCCCTGGCCCTGATCGTGAGCTCCAGGGACAATCGCGTGAAAGCCTGCGTGAGCCTCGCCCCCAAGACCGACTGGGTCAAGGCGTTGCGCGGCGCCAGGGAGTGGAAGCCGGATTTCTACGAGTTGACAGTCAGGGAGATGACCGGCGGAATCCCGCCGGAGGTGGACCCGCAGCCCTTCAAGGAGCGGTCTCCGATCCACTATGCCGCGGACATCAAGGTGCCCGTGCTGTTCATCGTCGGCGCTCAGGACTGGGTCAACCCTTCCTACCACTGCACGGACATGGCGGACGCCCTCAAGCAGGCCGGCAACCAGGACGTGTCCGTGGAGATCATCGATGAGGTGGAACACTTCTTCTGCCGGCGGCACTTCCTCGGCTACCGCTTCGACGCGGTCACCGGACCCGCTCTCCGCTGGCTCGACCACTACGTCAGGGGGGTTGACGAGTCTCCGGGGAGCCTGTCCGAGTAATCGATTTGTAGCGAATGTAGGGGCGACCAGCCGGTCGCCCCTACGGGGGTCCACCGCAACGCAGGGTCCCAGCCCTGCACTGAGTGCCGCCGCAAGGAGGAAACGATTCAATGAACGGCTCGCACACCGAACCGACGGCGCGCATCTCGCTGACCCTCAACGGCAAGCCGGTGACGGCCGAGGTGCCGGCCCGCAAGACGCTGCTGGACGCCGTCCGTGAAGAACTGGGCCAGACCGGCACCCACGCCGGCTGCGAGCACGGCGTGTGCGGCTGCTGCAACGTATTGCTGGACGGCAAGGTCGTGCGCTCGTGTCTCCTGCTGGCGGTGCAGGCGGACGGCCACGATGTCCGGACGGTGGAAAGCCTGGGCTCGCCCGAACGGCTGGGGCCCCTCCAGCGGGCCTTTGCCGAGAAGCACGCCATGCAGTGCGGCTACTGCACGCCGGGCATGATCATGGCGGCCGCGGACCTGCTGGCGGCCAACCCGGACCCGGACGAATCGGAGATCCGCACCGCCCTGTCGGGGAACCTCTGCCGCTGCACCGGCTACATGGAGATCGTCGACGCGGTGAAGGACGCGGCCGGGCGGATCGCGCGCGGCGAGCCCGCGGTGGACGAACCCCCTGCCCTCTCCGCCGATGACTCCGGCGGCCCCTATATCGGGCGCCGCATCCCGCCGGTGGAAGATCGCCGCTTTGTCGCCGGAAAGGGCGCCTACATCAACGACTTCACGCTTCCGGACCTGCTTCACATGGCCATGGTCCGCTCTCCCCATGCCCACGCCCGTATTCGCGGCATCGACACCAGCCGCGCCGAAGCCCTTCCCGGCGTAGTGGCCGTGATCGTCGGGGAAATGCTGCCTGACGTCATCGATCCGGTGCCCCAGAACCTCGATATCCCCAAGGTGGTCTGGTACCCGCTGGCGCTGGACAAGGTGCGCTACGCCGGCGAGTGGGTGGCCGCGGTGGTAGCGGAGAACCGTTACGTAGCCGAGGACGCGGCCGAGCTGGTGGAGGTGGAGTACGAGATGCTCGGCCCGGTGGTGGATCCGGAGGAAGCCATCCGGCCGGATGCGCCGGTGCTGCACGAGGAGCACGGCAGCAACATCGCCTATGAGCGGGTGTTGACCTACGGACCGGTGGACGAAACCCTGGAGGCGGCCGCCCATGTCTTCGAGGAGCGCTATCGCTGGAACCGCCATTCCGGCGTGCCGCTGGAGACCTTCGGGGCAGTGGCGAAATGGGATGGGGCCCGCCAGGAGATGAGCCTCTGGGCCTCCCACCAGACCCCCAACATCGAGGAGCAGATGGCCAGGGTGCTGCGGCTGCCCTTGAACCAGCTTCGCATTCACCAGCACCTGGACGTGGGCGGCAGCCACGGCGTCAAGCGCGGCCGCAAGCACATGTTCCTCACCGCGGCCGTGAGCCGGATGCTGGACCGGCCGGTGAAGTTCATCGAGGACCGTCTCGAGAACATGAGCTCGGGCGACGGCCACGGGCCCGACCGGGTCTACTACTTGCGTGCCGCCTGCGACGCCGACGGCCTCATCCAGGCCCTCGACATCCGCTGCATCGACGACGCCGGCGCCTACGCCGGCCGCGGCGCCATGCAGCTCATCAAGCCCATCACCGCCATCGTCGGGCCGTACCGGATCCCCGCCGTGCGTTACCACGCCATCTCGGCGCTGACCTCCAAGACCAACCAGTCGCCCTACCGGGGCTTCGGCCAAGCCCCCGCCGGATACGTGCTCGAGCGCATGGTGGACCTCATCGCCCGGGAGCTGGAGATCGACCGGGCGGAGATCCGCTCGCGGAATTTCATCCAGCCCGACGAGTTCCCGTACACCATCCCCACCGGAGCGGAGTACGACAGCGGCGATTATCCCGCCTGCCTCGAGAAGGCGCTGGCGGTGTCCCGCGCCGGCACCTGGGAACAGCGGCGGCGGGAAGCGCGCGAGCGCGGCAAGTGGCTCGGCTTCGGCCTCTCCACGGTCATCGAGCCCGGCGGCGGCACCGGCATGGTGTTCGCGGTCATGGGCCCGGAGATGGTGAACATGGACACCAACATGGAGGGTATCCGGGTTCACGTGGACGTCACCGGCATGATCACGGTCACCATCGGGTTCCAGTCCTGCGGCCAGGGCCACGAGACCACCACCACGCAGCTTGCCTGCGATTTCTTCGGGGTTTCGCCGGACCGGGTGCGCATCGCCCGCGCCGACTCCATGGAGGGCATCATCACCCGCGCCACCTCCGGCAACCGCCTGCACCTGATGCTGCCGCTGGCGCTATTCAGCGCCGGCCGCAGGATCAGGGAGAAGATGCAGGCCATCGCCGCCAACGCCCTGGAGGTTCCGGCGGAGCGCATCGAGCTCGCCGGCGGCGTGTTCACGGACCGCGAGGATCCCGAGAAGAACGTGAGCTGGGACCAGGTGTGTTTCTACGCCTACCGCCGGGACACGATGCTGTCCCCCGGCATGGAGCCGGGGCTCATGGCCAGCGCCATCGCCAAGCACCCGAGAGGGTTCGTGCCGCCCACTCCCGACGGCAGGGTGGCCGGCGGGTTCGCCACCTACACGTTCTCGGTGCACGTGCCGGTGGTGGAGGTGGACCCCGAGACGCTGGAGATCAAGCTGGTGGACTACTACGTGGTCCACGACTGCGGCAAGGTCATCAATCCGCTGATGGTGGAGAGCTTCTGCTACGGCGGCGTGAACCTGGGCATCGGCGGCGCCCTCTACGAGCAGTTCAAATACGACGAGGACGGCCAGCTCCTGAGCCAGACCTTCATGGACTACCTCCTGCCCTCCACCATGGAAGTGCCGGAGATCGTGCTGGAGGAGCACGAGACCCCGGCGCCGGGGAACCCGGTGGGCGCCAAGGCCGCCGGCGAGAGCGGCTACATGCCGGCGCCGCCCGCCATCGTGAGCGCGGTGGAGGACGCCCTCGGGCACACGAACGTGCGCATCACCGACACGCCGGTCACGCCCGACATCCTGTTCGGGCTCGTCAACGGACGCTGAGGCCGAGGAGAGACGCCGGATGAAACCAGCGATTTTCGACTACGTCTTGGCCGACAACCAGGAACATGCACTGGCGGTGCTGCGCGAGCACGGCGACGACGCCAAGGTGCTGGCCGGAGGCCAGAGCCTGGTGCCGTTGATGAGCTTCCGGCTGGCGAAGCCGACGCTCCTGCTGGACATCAACCGGCTGGATGGGCTGGACACCGTCGAGACGGCGGACGGGCGCATGAGCATCGGCGCGCTGACGCGTCAGTCCGAGCTGCTCACCCATCCGCTGATCGCGGAGCACTGTCCGCTGATGCGCGCGGCCACGGAGTTCATCGGCCATCCCGCCATCCGCAACCGCGGCACGGTCGGGGGCAGCGTCGCCCACGCCGACCCCGCGGCGGAGCTGCCAATCCTGCTTCAGGTGCTCGACGCGGCCGTCGAGGTGCGCTCGGCTGGATCACGACGGACCATTCCGGCGGACGACTTCTTCTTGGGCCTGCTCATGACCGGCATGAATCCCGACGAGATGCTCACCGGGATCAGCTTCGCGCTCCCCGAGAAGGGCACGGGTTGGGGCTTTCACGAGGTCGCACGGCGCCACGGCGATTTCGCGCTGGTGGCCGCGGCGGCCCTGGTAACGCTGGACGACCGGGGCGCGGTTGCCGAGGCGGCCGTGGCGCTGGGAGGGATCGCCGGGCGGCCGGTGCGGGTGGGCGCCGTGGAGAATTCCCTGAAGGGCAACAGGCCGACTCCGGAAACGATCGAAGCCGCATCGCACCTGGTCGACGATGCGGTGACCCCGGTCGGCGATATCCACGCCGGCGAAGCCTATCGCGCCCATCTGGGACGGGTCCTGACCAAACGGACCATTCGCGACGCCGTGGAGCGCGCCCGAGTTTCCTGATCCCGTCAACCACCGTCATCGCCGCCCCATCCCCTTGGATTCCCGCTTTGGCGGGAACGACGTCCGTGGACGCACTCGGCAGTTTACGTGACCCCTGCCGCTCGGTTGCCCCAACGGCCAGGCAAGTAGCGTAGCGCCAAGCCGCCAAGGATCAGCCCGCCGCCGATGAAGGTGGCGAACGACGGCACCTCCCCCACCCACAGCGCCACCCACAGCGGATTGAGCACCGGCTCCACCAGCGAGATCAGCGAGGCTTCCTGCACCGAAATGTGCTCGATGCTTCGAAAGAAGAAGAAGTGCGCAATAGCAAACTGGACGACCCCCAGGCATGCCAACGCAGCGAGTTCGATCAGGGACACCGAGAGTGCGCCGTAGGCGAGTCCGAGCAATACCAGGGTCGAGACGAAGTTGTTGGCCAGCATCAGCGCGAAGGGGTCGAAGCCCCTGAGGGGGCGGAGGTTGACGAAATAGACGCCGAGCATGAAGCCGCTGACGAGGCCCACCGAAACACCCAGGAGGTCCCGCGCCCCGGCGGCGCCGCCGAAGATAACCAGGATCCCGGTGGTCCCGAAAAACAGCGTCACTAGGTTGGCGCGGGTGGGACGCTCGCGGAACAGCAGGTACACCAGCACGCAGACGAACACCGGGGCGGTGTTCTGCAGCACGATGGCGTTGGCGGCGGTGGTGAGCTTGGTGGCCCACACCAGCGAGCCCGTAGCCGCGGTGAACGCCAGACCGGAGAACAGGAGCCGCGGTCTCGGGCGCCATCGCCGGGTCCCCGCGAAGGGGATGAAGAAAAGCATTGCGAACAGGCTCCGGTAGAAGGCGATGACCGCGGCGTTGAGCGCCAGCGACTTGATGAAGACGCCGGCCAGGCTCCAGCACAAGGCGGCGAGCAGCGCGAACAGCCTGCACCGATTGGCCGCGGACCAGATCCGGCATGATTCCTCCATGGCTCCTCCCCTATCACGGCGAGTTTTCAGCGGGTAGCTCGGGCGGCCGCCTTTCAAATTCAAGCCGCCCGCCGCATAATGCGGCCATGAAGGAGCTTGCCTTCACGCCCGTTCACGAGCTGGCGCGCCTGACACGGACGCGCCGGATCTCGCCCCGGGAACTCGTGGGGCTGTATCTCGAGCGCATCGCCGAGCACAACCCCGGTCTGAACACCTACCTCACGGTCGACGAGGAAGAAGCGAGACGGGTGGCCGCCGAGGCCGAGAAGGCGGCCATGCGGACCGACCGCCTGCCGGTGCTCCACGGGATACCGGTCGCCGTCAAGGACCTGGAGTTCACCAGGGGACTTCGGAGCACCGGCGGCTCCCTGGTCTACCGGGAATACGTGCCCGGCCAAGACTCGGTTGTGGTGGAGCGGTTGCGAAACGCCGGCGCCATCATACTGGGGAAGACCAACACGCCGGAGTTCGGCTCCTACGGCCAGACCTGGAACCGGCTGGGCGACGACTGCCGCACCCCCTGGGACCCGGCGCGCACATCGGGTGGATCGAGTGGCGGCAGCGCGGCGGCGGTGGCCGCGGGACTGGCGCCGGTCGCCACCGGCACCGACGGCGCCGGTTCCATCAGGGCGCCGGCGGCGTTCTGCGGCGTGTACGGCTTCAAGCCCACCTTCGGACGGATCCCGATGCATGGCGGCTTCCTGGGCCTGCCGCGCCACACCTGCCCCGGACCCCTGGCCCGCTCGGTACGCGACTCGGCCATCATGCTCTCGGTCCTGTGCGGCCACGATCCCCGGGACCCCAACTCCACGCGGCAGCCGCCGCCGGATTTCCTCGACGAGATCGAGGCCCCGGTCGATGGGCTTCGCATCGCGTGGAGCGCCGATCTCGGGTTCGCTCATATCGACCCCGAGGTGAATGAACTGGCCGGATCGGCCGCGTGCGCCTTCGAAACCCTGGGCTGTAGCGTGGAGGCCGCGAGCCCGTCCGTCGACATCGACCTCTTCGAGGTCGCCGACCCGGTCCGCAACGCCGACAAGTACGCCGCCTGGGGGCACCTCCTCAAGGCCCGTCCCGACGATCTGACGCCCTACGTCCGTTCGGTGCTTGAGCGCGGAAGCCGGGTCACGGGCGAGGAATATTCCAATTCGCTCCGGGAACTGGAGCGTCTCAACGCCCGTACGGCGGACTTCTTCGAGCGCTACGATCTGCTGGCGACGCCCACCACTACAGTTCCGGCCTATCCGGTAAGACAGCCGCCGAAGACCATCAACGGTTTCGAAGTACCCCACTACGCCAGTACGACGCTGCTGACGATCCTGTGGAACCTGACCGGCCAGCCGGCCGCCTCCCTGCCCTGCGGATTCACGAACGCGGGACTGCCCGTGGGATTGCAGCTCGTCGGCCGTCACGGCGACGATCTGGCCGTCCTGCGCGCCTCCCGCGCGTTTGAAGAAGCCAAGCCCTGGCCCACCGGGATTCGGATCTGAGGCGCGTCTCCCCCGGTGTCCTGCACGGACACGAACCCTTGCGCATCGGAGTCTTGCGGAAAATGAAAGGCCGGGGGAATACACGCGTTCCCCCGGCCTCCGCAATCCGCCGCGCCAGCCAAACCTCCAAAGCCACGGGGTTCGTCCGACGCGGTTCTCGAGTGATACTTACGGCACGAACAGCCCGTCGATGTGCGCTTCCGCCTCCTTGGGGAAAATCCCCAGGGCGATGCCGTCCTTCAGGTACTGTTTCTGGTTCGCCAGATTCTTCGGGTTCGGCCACTTGAAGTCAGGCGGTAGCAGGAACGGCCTGACCCGCTTGTAGCCCAGGTCCACGACGTCCTTCCCCTCCAGGCCGAAGATCTTCTTGGCGTACTTCCGGAAGTGCTCGGGGTCGTTCTGGACGCCGGCGATCATTTCCTGCCACGCGGCGCGAATCTTCCCGACGACTCCGGGGTTCTTTTTCGCCCAGGTCTCCTGCGCTCCCACCCAGCCGAACATGTGGATGTCCTTGTTCAGCACCTGGGTGATCACGTCCCCCAGCTTGGCGATGGAGCGGTACTTTCCCGTGGCCATCATCCGGGTTACGTGTGCTTCCCAATGCAGCGCGGCTTCCACCTCGCCCTTCTCCATCACGGCGATGATGCCCGCGGCGCCCAGCTTCTTGAGCTCGAAGTCCTTCTCGATGGAGACCCCCTGCTTCCTCATCATGAAGTCGAACAGGTTGTAGGCCGACGTGACTTCCCGCGGCACGGCGATGGACTTCCCCTTGAGGTCGGCGATGGTCTTGTACGGGGAGTCCTTGCGTACCAGGATGTAGTTGTGCATCGTCCGCATGTAGGGCTGCACCAGCTTCAGGGGGATGCCCTTCATGTTGGCGCGCAGGGCGGACTCCACGGTGGCCAGGCCCACCGGGATGGCGCCGATGGCGATGAGACGCTCGACGTTGGCCACTCCGCCCCAGCGCGGCTTGGCGACGAAGCCGTTCTTGCGGTCGAGCTTCTTGTCGATCATGTACTGGCCGCCCAGGCCGAAGACGCCGCCGGAGGGCAGGCCGAACTCCACCACGGGCAGATCCGCGCTCAGGGCCGGCGCCGAGAGGCCCGGACCCAGCAGGAACAGCCCCGCGGCCAGCACCAGCAGACGAAACCGTTTCATTCTCGTGATCATCATGCGTCCTCCTTCACCAGGTTGAGTATGGTTTCCAGCACTTCCTTCTTGAACTCGATGAACCGCATGTCGTCGGTATCCCGCTCCGACGACCGCAGCGGATTCTCGTAGACCGCGGCGATGCGCGCCGGCCGGGCCGAGAAGATCACGATCCGGTCGCCCATGTAGGCCGATTCCTCCACGTCGTGGGTCACCAGCAGGGCGGTCTGCTTGAGGCGGGAACAGATCTTGAGCGTGTCCTCTCGCAACTGCCGCGCGGTGAGCTGGTCGAGCTTGCTGTAGGGCTCGTCCATCAGCAGCACCTGCGGCTCGATCACGAGCCCGCGCGCCAACCCCACCCGTTGCCGCATGCCGCCGGACAGGTAGAGTGGGTACTGCTTGCGGAAGTCCGTGAGGCCCACCAGCGACAGGTACTTGTCCAGCCGCTCGTCCCACTCCCCGGCCGGCACCGCCATGCCCTTGAGGGCGAACTTCAGGTTGTCCTCCACCCGCTTCCAGTTGAGTAGCCGCGGGTCCTGGAACACGTAGCCCAACTGCGGATGCGCCCGCTCTCCGTCCTCGCCGTCGGAAACGATCTCCACCCGTCCGTAGTCGAGGGGCTCGAGGCCCGTGATGATGTTCAGCAGCGTCGACTTGCCGCAGCCCGACGGCCCCAGAAGCGCCGTGATGCCGTATTCCTTGGTGTCGAAGGAGATGCCGTCCAGCACCTTCAGCGGCGAGCCGTCCTCGCGGGAGAAGAACTTGACCGCGTCGTCTATCCGTACGTATGCCACCTACCGCCTCCAGGCCTCGACCCGCGGCCGCCAGCGGGTGACGCTGCGCTCGAGAACGCCGACCACGCCGAACTCGAGAAAGATCATCACGATCAGGAACGTGATGGCCCAGGCCAGCACCCCCTTCACCGAGAACAGGTCGAACTGGTGCATGACCTGGTAGCCGACGCCGTTGCTGAAGCCGAACCCTTCGACCAGCACGATCACCTTCCACGCCAGCCCCAGGCCGTACCGTATGGCGGCCAGGATATGCGACACCAACTGCGGCAGGATCACGTCCACCAGCTTGGAGATGACGCTGGCGTGGAACGCCGTGCTCATGTCGATCAAGTCCTTGTCAATGGACTTGGTTCCCTGCCAGATGCTGATGGTGAGCATGGGCGAGATGGTCACGGCCACCGCGAGGTAGGCGCTGACCTCCTTGATGCCGAAGACCATGATCATCAGCAGCGCCCAGATGAGGCCCGGCATGGTGAGGCCCAGGATCACCGGAGGCTCGAAGAAGCTCTCCTGGTTCCTGAAGCTCCCCATGATGATCCCCAGGGGCGTGCTCACCAGCATGGCAAGGCCGAAGCCGACGAACACGCGCCAAAGCGTGTTGCCCATGTGGTGATACAATTCCCCCGACTTGATGATGACGCCGACTTCCATGAAGGTTTCCCACGGCCTCGGCACCAGCGCGGGCGGAAAGAAAAGGCTCATCACCCACCATGCAAGGACAAGCGCGAAGATGGAGCCCACGCGGAGAGCGACGTCCCAGCCGGCCTCGGTAAGGACGGAGACGGGCTTTCGCGGCCCTTGGGACATTTCCACGTCCGGTGCCGGCACGCCCCCCGCTCCGAGCGCCAATTCCTCCTGTTTCGCCATGGATCGTGTCTCCCTGTCCGGCTTCCCTGTCCGAACCGTGCGTCACCGACGATGGTTCTGTCGCGGCTCCCGGGCATTCGCAACCCGGCGCGTCGATGTTAGTTGACGGCGCCGGTAGCTGTCAAACGAGCTTGCCGGCACCCCGGACGGCGGCAAGCGGCAGGAAAGGCGGCGCGCCTTGGCGGCGGCCCACCTGTGCGGGAGGCCGTTCAGGTGACCAGCAACTCGTCCGCGGGGAGCCCGATGGCGGCCCGGGCCAACCGGACCTGCTCCCTCGTCGTGATCATCCGAAAGGACCGCGCCGTCCTGATGGCCCAGAAGGTCTCCTCCTGGATCTCCCGGGTGGTGGCGTATTTCTTGAGGATGTCCAGCACCCCGCCGCCGTGGAGCTGGTCCTTGGCCTGGTGGAGGCCGGCATTCATCAGGGAACCGTGAGGGATACCGCACAACTTCTCCACGGTGTTGGCGCTGGCCGCCCAAGGGCCTTCGAACTCCCCCTTGCCGAGATAGCCGCGCTTGACCGCCACCCGGATGCTTTCCAGGCCGCCGATGGCGGCATAGCCGCCCTGCCACGTCAAGGTGCGGCTCAAGTTGTCCAGCGCGTGCATGCAGGCCATGAAGATCGGGGTCGGCTCGAACGCCTCCGCCTCCTCACGGGTGATTCCGAGCTGCCGGGAGTCGTAGTAGAGCACCTCGATGTGGCACATGCCGTCGGCGTCCGGATCGGTCACCTCTTCGTCCCAGCAGTCGTGCAGGATCTCGCGACGGACGTCCTGGTATGGACACCTGGCGGCGATATTCATCAGGTAGCTGGGGAACATCTTGGCGAAGAAGCTGTGGTTCATCTGCCACACGCCGAAGTACCGCCTGGCCTTTTCCGGGTCGTTCCGGACCTCCTCGGGTATGGGCGGGTGGTTGTGGTAGGTTCGCACGACGTCGGCCTGCGCCTGCAGGAACCGCCCTTCGTACTCCTCCGGTGAGAGAGGCGGACCATCGGCTTCCGGAGGAATCCTGAAATAGGTCTTGGTGGTAATGACATCCGTTTGAGTGTCCGCCATCGTTACCCTCCTTGTTTCGCAACATGGTGGCGACGCAAACGCCTGCCCCGGCGGTAGCAGAACGGCTGTAGCGTGTCAACGAAGGCTCCCGGGAGGCTGCCCCGGACACTTTACTCTACAGGTGGGGGTTGATATACCCGCTGCCGAACCGTCCCGAGTCGGTTCCGCCGCGAGGAGGACCTTCATGCGAAGCGCCTACGGTCTCAAGATCCCTGAAATCGATCCCGAGCTCACCCGGGTGGCCCCGGGCACGCCTTGCGGAGAGCTCATGCGGCGGTACTGGCAGCCGGTGTGCCTTTCGGCCGACCTCACCGACCTGCCCAAGCGCATCCGCATCCTGGGCGAGGACCTGGTGGCGTTCCGGGACGGGAAGGGACGGCCGGGGCTGCTGTTCTTCCGCTGCAGCCACCGGGGCACCTCCCTGGAGTACGGGCGCGTGGAACGGGACGGGCTCCGATGCTGCTATCACGGCTGGCTCTACGACGTGGAGGGGCGCATCCTCCACATGCCGCTGGAGCCCCCCGAAAGTACCGTCAAGGACCATCTCTGGCATCCCGCCTACCCGGTGGAGGAGTACGGCGGGCTGTTGTTCGCGTACATGGGCCCCCTGGACAAGATGCCGCTGCTGCCGCGCTACGACGTGCTGGAAGCGGAAGGAGGGACGCTCAAACCGCGCTTCGGCCCCCGCGTGGGCGGCGCCCAGGACTGCAACTGGCTCCAGAGCGAGGAGAACCTCATGGACGCGCTCCATGCGGTATGGCTGCACACCGTCCACAGCGGCGCCCAGTTCCCCACCCAGGCCCATTCGACTCTGCCGGAACGGCTGGTGTACGAGGAGACGGACATCGGCATGCGATTCATCATGACCCGCAAGCTCGACGACGGGCGCTGGGCCGACGTCATCTGGGAGAACCTCATGCCGCTGAACGTACACCTGACCTACACCGACGAGCCGGTGACGGAGAAGGTGAACCAGGTGTCCTTCTGTGTTCCCGTGGACGATACCCACCAGCTCGGCGCCAACATCCGCTGGATTCCGGACGGCGCCGACCCGTCGGAGCTGTCGGGACGCGAGAAGCTCGCCCCCGCGGGCCGGGGACCCCGGGACTACGAATACAGCCAGCGCTACCCCGACGACAAGGAAGCCCAGGAGGGTCAGGGGGAGATCGTGATCCACGGCATGGAGCGCCACGTGAGCTCGGACGAGGGCGTGTTGTTGTTCCGGAAGATCCTCAAGACCGCCATTGACGACGTCAAGGCAGGCAGGGACCCCAAGGGGATCATCAGGGACCCCGACAGGGCCGCATGTGTCCCCACGACCGCGGGGGCTGTCGTTCACGAGGAGCGGCCAGTGCACGTGGCCTGACGGCCACGCGGCCGAAACATCCCTTTCCAATCGTTTTGGCCGGGACCGCCGGCCCGTCCACGGGCGAGTTCGAGATCCCCTCTTACGAGGAATCCGTCCCCGGGTCCAGGCCGTAGAAGCGCGCGACGTTATCCACCAGAAGCTTCCGCTTGGTGTCCTCGCCGATATCGGTGCGGGCGAGGAAAACGCTCACCGCGTCCACCAGTCGGTCCGCGTGCGGGATGTCGGAGCCGTAGAGCCAGCACTCGTCGCCGAACACCTCGATGGCGAACGGCAGCAGCCGCTCGTCCACCTCGAAGCCGAAGTAGATCTGGCCCCGGCGAATATACTCCTCCGGCTTGTACTTGCCCAGGTAGCCCCGGTTGAAGTCCGCTCCGGCTCGCGCGCCGTCGAGGCCGCTGTACTCCGATACCCGCTCCACCACCGCGGGCACCCAGGAGCAGCCGGCCTCGAGAAAGGCGATGCGGAGATCGGGATAACAGTCGGCGATGCCCTTGGAGATCACCCGCTGGAACGCGAACTGCACGGTGAGCCAGAAGGCCATGCTGGTCTTGTCGTGATGGGTGTCGCAGACCTCCCCCAGCGCCCGGAAGCTGTGTCCGGTGTGCACCGCCACCGGCAGCCCGGCGGCCGCCGCCGCCTCCCAAACCGGCTCCATGGAGTCGTCGTCCACCCGGTGGTGACCGGTCATGCCCAGCATCATCACGCCCACCGAGCCCATCGCCTTCGTCCGCGTGACTTCGCGAGCCGACGCCTCGGGATCGATGGGATCGATGATGGTGACCCACTTCAGGCGGTCCGGCGCCTGGCTCGTCATATCCGCGATCCAGTCATTGTAGGCCCGCACCATGGCCACCGACAGCTGGCGGTCGAAGGTGATGGGATAGGACAGGAACATGGTCGGATAGATGACCTGGAGTTCCGTATTCTCGCGGTCCAGTTGTTCGAGGCGGGCCGACACCGTGCGCAGCTCGGCGCTCTCCACCGGATCGGCGGCATTGATGCCCGGCGTGATCTCCGCCGGCCGGCCGTCCTTGCTGAGCGGGAAACCCGCCCGCTGGTAGGGGCCGGTGCGGACCGGAAACGACCGGGTGTCGATGAACCACCGTAGCGCCCGATCGGAGCCGAAGTCGATCACCTCGGGCCTTCGCGAACGGAGGTCCGCATCCCAGTACTTGTCGGAAAATGTGACCTCGGATTCGGAAACGTGCCCATCCGCATCCCACGCCTTGATCATGTTCTTCCCTTCCCTCGTGTCCGCACGCACTGAAAGGGAGACATCATATACTACTCGGCGGCACCCTCGAAAACGCTTCACGGCTTGACTATTGGCGTTATGTGCCGATAGGTATAAAAAATCTGGATGTGAGGAAAGAATGGAATGCCGGACGATACGGAAAATCGCATAAACAGGCTCGAAACGGCTTTGGAGACCACAGTGCCCCATCTGGCTACGAAGGCAGACCTGGCGAATTTCGAGACTGTACTGGCTCATCTGGCTACGAAGGCGGATCTGGCGAAGCTGGAGACTGATGTCGTCAAGGCGATCCACAAGCTCGAGTCCAAGTGCATGTGGGGAGCACTGGGGCTGCTGGTGGGAATGGCGACGATCATCGTCAAACTGTTCACTTGAACGGGCGGGATTCGCTATACAGTAAGGGGACATCATAGACCTTGGTGTCCCCCTTCGTTTTTTCGGGCAAGCATGGCGGGTCAGGCCTGAACACGCACGACTCGGTTTGATCCTCCGGCAAGGGAGAAGAACTTGAGCATCCCAACCATCGACCCACAGGCCACTCAGACACTGATGGCCTCGGATACCCTCTACGCGTGCATCGACGTGCGCGAGCGCGGCGAGTTCGCGCGGGCGCAGATCGCCGGCACCAACCCGGTCAACCGCGGCGCGCTGGAGATCCGGTTGCCGGTGATGGTGCCGGACCGGCGTGTTCCCGTGGTGGTGTGCTGTGACGACGGACGCCGTAGCGGGCTGGCGGCGGAAACCCTGGGGCGCATGGGCTACACCGACGTCCGCATCCTCGCCGGCGGCACCGACGAATGGCAGCGTCAAGGGTTGCCGGTGCGCTCGGGCTGGGGCGTGCACGGGAAAGAGTACGGCGAGCGGGTCGCCCACGGCGGCGACGTCACCCACCTGAGCGCGGTAGAGCTGGCCCAACGGCGCAAGGCCGGCGAGGACGTGGTGGTGGTGGACGTACGGTCGCGGGAGGAGTACCTGCGCGGCCACGTGCCGGACACCTATCACATCCCCGGCGGCAATCTTCTGCTGGACGGGCCGCGGCTACCGCTCAAGGAGGACACGACGCTGGTGGTGAGCTGCGCGGGCCGGACCCGCGGCATCCTCGGCGCGCAACTGTTGCACGACAACGGATTCACCAACGTATTCGCCCTGGAGAACGGCGTCATGGGCTGGTTTTTGGCCGGCGGCGACATCGCCACGGGTACGGGCAAGGAAGTGCCCCGCACCAGCTCGACCGCACGCTCCGCCGGGATCCGCCAGGCCACCGAAACCCTCGCCGCGCGTGAGGGCATCCGCCGCCGTTCGCGCGACGACTTCCGTGCCGTCGCCGAGTCCGGCGAGACCTTCTACCTGCTGGACGTGCGGCTGCCCGAGGAGTACGCAACAGGCCACATACCCCGTTCCGTCTCGCTACCGCTGGGGCAGACGGCTCTTGCGCACGAGAACTTCCTCGCGGTGCGCCGGGCGCCCGTTTTCGTGGTTTCCGACGACGACCTGCGGCCGGTCTGGGCTGCCTCGCTGCTCCAAAGACTGGGCTTTCACGAGGTGGCGATCCTCGACGGCGGGCTGAAGGAATGGGGCGCGGCGGGCCTCGATCTGGAAACGGGAGTTCCCGACCCCGCCGTCTTCGGTCTGGAGGAGGCGCGAGCCGGGACGAACTTCATCGACGCGCCGGCGCTCAATGCGCACGTCGAGTCCTCCCTCATCGCGCTGGATGTCCGCAGCATCGGCGAGTACGGCTTCGCCCACATTCCCGGGACGCGATGGCTTCCGCGGGGACGCCTGGAGCTCGACATCGCGCGAGTCGCGCCCGACAAGGCATCTCCCCTCGCCCTTGTATGCGACAACGCCGTACGCTCCACGTTGGCCGCCGGCACCCTGCGGCAACTGGGCTACGGCGACGTGCGGGTGCTCGAAGGCGGAACCCGAGCGTGGGAGAGCGGTGGCCGGGCGCTGGAGGACGGGCTCGATGGCACCGGGGTCTCCACCGAGGACGCGCAGGCCGACTTCGGCCACAGCGTGTGGCACGGCGCCCTGGGGAAGTCCCGCGAAGACATGGAGCGCTACCTGTCCTGGGAGATCGACCTGGTCAAGGACGCGGAAGCGACGTCCTGAGACGCCGTACCAGTCGTCAGGGCACCCTGCCGGGCAGGCTGTGGAAGAGCAGGCCGCCCACGTAGCCCACCAGGGGCGGCACGAACAGGCTGGCCACGAATCGGGTCACGGATATGTCCATGCCCAGTATGGGAATCTCCCATATGATGACCCGGTGAATGCCGATGACGGACCATGACGTCAGATAGGCGATAATGGGGCCGGCGCCGGCACCCGCGGTCATCAGTGTGGCGACGATGGGAAAATGCAGCATCGGCCCGCCCGGAGTGAAGGCTCCGGCCACGGTGCCGATCATGAGCCCACGTATGCCGGAGCCCTCGCCGATCCAGTCGGAGACCAGATCAGTGGGGAGGATCACCTGCACCAGACCGGCCACCGCAAAGGCGAAGATCATCTTCGGAAGCGTGTTCATCAAGAGCTGGCCGCCGCTCGACAGGCCCTCCAACGCAGGCTGGACGCCGTACGAACGGAGCACGTACACGCCGACGACGATGCTGGCAACGAACATGAACCAAAAGCCACCGTCCATACCGAGCCTCCCTGCTATGCTGCGCCTTCTCTTCCGCATGCTGCGCTCAGCCTCCTTAGCCAAACGAGGGCCCTTGCGGGCTTCCGCAACTTGGCACAAATGAGGGTCGCTTCCTACTGATACAACGAACCCACCGAACGCACGTCCGCTCGTCCCGTCAGGTTTCTCTGCTACACTTCTTGGCTGGCTCCCGTTAATTCGACCTTCCTTCGCCCAGCGCACGACCACCCTCCTGAGACCACGATACAAGCCGCTCCATCGTAAGTCCTTCCGCCACTTGTGATTGACCCGTGTCAATCGACACTATACACTCGACAAGTGATCAGGACATTTCGGCATCACGGCTTGAGAGAGCTCTATGAGCAGGGCCGTTCGCCGAAGTTGGCTCAGGCGCATGTGCAAAAACTGTTGCGCATCCTGACGGCTCTAGACCGCTCCACTGGTCCGGAGGGAATGGATATCCCAGGCTTTCGACTGCACCCCCTCAAGGGTCGCATGCGGAGACACCATGCGGTGTCCGTCTCAGGCAACTGGCGGGTAACGTTTCGGTTCGAAGATGGCCACGCCGTGGATGTCGATTATCTGGATTACCACTAGGAGGTGCCCCCGTGGCAATGAATGATCCCGTACATCCCGGCGCCATCGTGCGTGAAGACTGCCTGAAACCGCTGGGTTTGTCCGTGACCGAAGGCGCAAAGCGGCTCGGTATCGGACGTCAGACTCTTTCCAACCTGGTCAACGAAAAGGCATCCATCTCGATTGAGATGGCTTACCGCCTGTCGAAGGCGTTTGGCTCCACGCCCGAAACCTGGCTCGCCATGCAGTTGGCCTTCGACCTCGCACGGTCGCGGCACCTGGAACAGAAAATAAAGGTGGGGAGAATCGCTGCCGCGTAGGTCTTCATCGCGCGTGCCTGCCCACGATAACGCGCTTCGAGCGACCGAACGCCCGGCTCTGGACCACGTAGACCTTGGCGCCCGATGGGTAGACCCGGATGCCGAATCCCGGGCGGTCGCGGTCCCAGAACACCTCGTCCTTGACACAAACGGAATGCCGATTGTAGTTCTTTAGGCTCGCCGACGACGGCGACAACACCGAGGACGGGCATGCTGACCAGGGAAGACAACGAGATACTGACGATGGTGGGGCCGGGCACGCCCATGGGCGATCTGATGCGGCGCTACTGGGTGCCGGTGGTCCTTTCGGCCGAGCTGGAAGCCGGAGGCCGCACCAAGCGGGTGCGCATCCTGGGCGAGGACATGGTGGCCTTCCGGACCTCCCAGGGCGAGGCCGGGCTGCTCGGGGAGTATTGCTCGCACCGGCGCGTCTCCCTCTATTTCGGACGCGTGGAGCCGGACGGGCTGCGTTGCTGCTACCACGGCTGGAAGTACGGCCTGGACGGCCGCTGCCTGGAGATGCCCAACGAGGCGCCGGAGACGGACTTCAAGCACGCCGTGAGGCACCCCGCGTATCCCTGCCGCGAGCGCGGCGGCATCGTCTGGGCGTTCATGGGCGATCCCGCGCAGATGACCGATCTGCCGGATTTCGAGTGGCTGCACCTCCCGGACAACCAGCGCTTCATCTCCAAGTACTACCAGGACAACAACTACTTCCAGGCGCTGGAAGGCGGCATCGATTCGAGCCACATCTCCTTTCTGCACGCGCCGCTGAGTTCGGCGGACCGGGCGTCCCTGAAGGACATCGAGAGGGCCGGCTTCGGGGTGGACACCGCGGTGGAGTCGTCGGACCGGAGCCCGCGGTTCGAGGTGGTGGACACGGACTACGGCGTCATGATCGGCGCCCGGCGAAATGTCGCCAACGGCCGCTTCTACTGGCGCATCACCCAGTTCATCATGCCCTTCTACACCATGCCGCCGCCCCAGGATGAGGACCCGATCCTGCATTCCCACGCGTGGGTGCCGGCGGACGACGGGCACTTGATCAACTGGACCATCACCTGGCACCCGGGACGGCCGCTCAAGGAAGAAGAGCTGGCGTCGTTCAACATCGGCTTGAGCGCCCACATCACCGAGTTCGGGCCGGCCGTCAACGGCCCTTACGGCGATGTCCGCCCCGCCGCCACCCGGGCGGCCGACTACGGCATGGATTGGGAGGCCCACCGCACGCGCATGTTCTGCGGCATACCGGGGTTCGGCATGCAGGATCGCGCCATGACCGAGAGCCAGGGGCCGGTCTTCGACCGCACCCTCGAACGCCTGGGCACGAGCGACACGGCCATCATCCAGGTGCGCAAGTGTCTCATCGACGCCGCCAAGATGCTCCGGCAAGAGCAGGCCGACCCGCCCGGACTGGACCCGAGGCTTCACCACATCCGCGCCGCCTCCGTCCGGTTGCCCAAGGACGCGATGTGGGTCGAGGCGGTGAAGGATCGCATCAGCACTGCACCGTAACCAGCCGGATTCGTTACGCCAACGAGCGTCTGTAGCCCGTTTGCCATCGAGCCAGGGATGACCTTTGAAGAATACATGGCCGTGCCGTATGTGCTTCGCATGGCCGCGGTCCGCGGGGACGACGGTCGCTGGTTTCGGCGGGCGGAATATCCGGAACTGCCGGGCTGCATCGGCGAAGGACTCTCGCCGGAAGAAGCCCTCGCCGAACTCGACCACAACCGCGAGCGCATGGTCCGCGAGCTTCTGGCCGCCGGCGCGGAGATACCGGTTCCCCGCCGTCCGCTGGCGCGGTTGATGAGGATGGGGTTCCGGCACTGACCGGCAGCAGTTCAGGTCCGGTCTCAGCACATGGAGAGAGGAGAATCGCTTTGAGCTTCGGAATGAAACAGGCACGGGCGCTGGTGGATGCGGGCATCCGCGCGGCGGAGGAAAAGGGATATCTGGTGGCGGTGACCATCGTTGACGCCGCCGGGAACTTCATCTGGTCGGGGCGCATGGACGGGACCAAGTTCGTGGCTCCGGACATCGCCCGGGCCAAGGCCTACACCGCGGCCGCCTTCCGTCAAAGCACCGCGGTGCTGGAGGAGAAGGCCAACCCGAAGCCGGTCTTCTACACCGGCGTGCAAGTGGTGCACGCCGGCCACATCGCCATCGGACAGGGTGCGCTACCCATCTGGATGGGCGACCAGGTAGTCGGAGGCATCGGCGTGAGCGGCGCCGCGCCCCAGGAGGACGAGGAAGTGGCGGCGGCGGCGCTGGAGGCCGAGGGATTCTCGTTCCCGGCCGCCGACGTGGCTACCCGGGCAGCCCTCGGGCATTCAAGGTAGACTGGGCGCGTGGGGCGTATCCAGGGAAAGATCGCGTTCATCACCGGCGGCGGAGGCGGCATCGGCGCCGCCACTGCCTCGCTGTTCGCCGAGGAAGGCGCCAGGATCGCCGTGGTGGACCGTGACAGCGCGGCCGCCGATGCCGCGGCCGCCGAGATCCGCGGCAGGCTCCCATCGGCGGACGTCATGTCCATGGCGGCGGACCTGAGCGACGAACCGCAGGCAAAACGCGCCGTGGACGCGACGGCGACCTACTTCGGCGGTCTCGACATCCTGGTCAACGTCGCCGGAATCCGTGTGTACGGCGCCCTTGCGGACGCCGAGCCGGACAGTTGGGACTCCATCCTGGCGGTCAATCTCATGGCCACCGTCCACTGCTGCAGGGCGGCGGTGCCGCTCCTGCGGTCACGGGGCGGCGGCAGCGTCGTCAACGTCTCTTCGGTCTTCGGGGTCACGGGACGGGCGGGAATGGGACAGTACGACGTGACCAAGGCCGCGGTGGTAAGCCTCAGCCGCACCCTCGCCATCGAGGAGGTCGGCAACGGGATCCGGGTGAACGCCGTCTGCCCCGGCCCCACCATCACGCCCTTTCACATCGAGCGGGCCAAGGCTCGCGGCGTGAGCGAGGAAGAGCTTCGCCGTACCGGCGCGCAACACACGCTGATGAAGCGGTGGGCCGAGCCCCGGGAGGTGGCCCATACGATCCTGTTCCTGGCCGCCGAGGAGTCGTCCTTCGTCACCGGCACGGCACTGGTGGTGGACGGCGGCGCGTCCGCGGCCAGTGCCTGACCCCGGACTTCGTAGGTCGGATCGGCGAAGTGTAATCCGAAGTAGCGCAACAGGTCGCCAATCGGCGTCGGGTTACGCCTTCGGCTAACCCGACCTACACGGGCGGCATCAGTCCGCCAGCGGCACCACCGCGAAGACGTGGGGCTCGTCACCGATGACGCGGCTCCGGTGTCCGCGGCCGGTGAGGTCGTCCGCGAGCATGATGTCGCCGCTCTTGAACCGCCGCACCTCCCCTCCGCCGCACTCGATGTCCCACTGTCCGGACAGCGTGAACAGGTACTGCCGTCGCGGCGCCGGATGCCAGTCCAACAGCACCCCGGGCGGCACCCGGCGCACGTGCACGCTCTTCGCGTCCCCCAGGGACGTGCTTTCCATGTTGCGATCCGGCTGGAAGTCAAGCTTGATCTCCTCGAAATGCGATTCGCCGTCGTCGCCGCTGTAGAGTCTCACTGCATGCATGATTGCCCTGCTTTCCATTGACCGGCGCGCTGCGTGCGCGGCCGCCGCCTCACCTGCCCTCTGCCGTGGGACAGAGGTTTTTCCTATAGATTCTGAACGCGCTTCTCGCCCTCTCCCCACACCACCGCGCCCGCCGTCGTCGGCACGCACGCGGCCTTCTCGGGGTCACGGATGATCCCCTTGGGATCCTCGCCCCGTTTGACCGCCTCGATGGCGGTGCGAAGTATGCGGCGGAACATCAAGACGCCTTCATCCGACGTGACGTGATGCTCGAGCCGGTGGTTGGCGATCTCGCCCTGCCCTTCCTGGGCTTCCTTGTCGTCGGGATGGCGCTGGCTGTACTCGTAGCTCGTGTCCGACCTTCCCCCGGGCGCGAGCTTGGCACGCCCGCTTGGCACGGTCTCGTCCACGTCCTCGGGCATCCAGCGGATGTTGGCCGACTTGACGTGCGTGTCGTCCACGGGAACACAAAACGAGACCTGGGTTACTTTCCTGGTCTTGAGCTCGTCCGTATAGACCAGGTGGGCGTTCAAGGGCATGACCATTTCCCAGATCAACTCGGCCCACCGGCCGTTGTCGAGCTTCTGGACCATGACGAAGCGCATGCCCATTTCCGTTTCTTCGTAGCGGAGCTCCTCCGGCAGCGAGGTGAACACCTGGGTGGGAAACTGGGAGCCACTGTGAAGCGTGTGCAGCCACACGGTGTGCAGCGCATCCATGAGGTTTTCCTCGGTCTGGAGCCAGTTGCAGTCGACGGAGCCTCCAATGCGCGGCCCGAACCTCGCGTAGAACTTCCCTCCCTCATGGACCCAGGCGTCGTACTTGGGAAGCTCCGGCATCTTCTCCAGCGGTCCCATGTAGGCGAAGACCAGGCCGCCGAACTCCTGCACCGGGTACGCCGGGTGCCGGAGATGGTCCTTCACCGTGCTCTCGGGCGGTTCCAGCGGCATGTCGAGGATGCGCCCCTCCACGTCGTAGAGCCAGCCGTGGTAGCAGCAGCGCAGCCCGTCCCGCTCCACCCGTCCATACTCCAGCGAGGTGCCGCGGTGGCTGCAACGAAAGAAGAGCAGCCCCGCCCGACCCTCGCCGTCCCGGAAAGCGACCAGATCCTCCCCCAGGATGCGGATCCGCTTCGGCAGATCACCCAGATCGCGGGACAGGCATACCGGCTGCCAGTAGCGGCGCATGAGCTCGCCGCAGGGCGTGCCGGGGCCGACACGGGTCAGTTCCGGATCGATTTCGGGGATCTTGAAGCCGTAGGCGCTCCTCATGGAGACGCTCCTCTCCGGTCCGGGTCGTTCACGACTCTAGTCCGGAACGCAAACCGGCCGGCACACACGGATGGAATAACCATGTCGGCGTGTCCCGGCCGGTGGAGTATTCGCGGTGATTCGAGAAAGCTCCGCTACTACTTCTTCTTCTGCAAGGCCTCCTGGAATATCGGCGCGTAGTGGTTGATCAGGTCGTAGAAGCCATCAAGCGTTTTGTTCCAGTCCTCGCCCACGACCGGGGACATCTTGGCTCTCATCTTCTTGAACCTGGCGATGACCTCCGGGTCCTTCAGCGCCGTTTCGAACGCCTTTTGCAGGATCGCCTGCCGGTCCTTGGGCATGCCCGGCGGAGCGGTAGCCACGCGGTGAGAGGCGAGGACGCTGAGCTGCGGGAAACCCAGCTCCCCGACGGTGGGGACATCGGGGTACCTGGGGTCGCGCTTGTCCAGGTAGACCCACATGGGCCTCATGTTGCCGTCCTCCACGAACACCATCTGGCCCGGGGAATCCAGGCCCAAGGCCCTGGCGTGGCCTTCCCCTCTGACGATGCCCATGTTGGCCGCCGGAGCGCCCGGATAACCCAGGATGAACTTCGGATTGAACCCCATCACCTTGGCGGTCAACAGGTTCGCGATCCATCCGGTGGCGCCCACCCCCGTGCCGGTGAGAAGGACCTCCTTGGCTTCCTGGAAGTCCTTGAGGTTTTGGAACTTGGTCTTGGCGCCCACCGCCCAGACGTAGGGACCGGACGAGATCCGTCCGAGCCAGGAAAACTCCTTCAGCTTGTAGACCGGCTTGGGATCCGCGAACAGCTCGGAGACGATGGCCCCGGGGATGTTGACGGTGCCGATGGTGTAGCCGTCGGGCTTGGCTTTCCACAGCAGGTTCCAGGAAATGGTTCCGCCGGCGCCCGGCCGGTTCCTGAGAATGACGTTCACGCCCAAGGCTTTCTTCAAGCCGACGCTCACCGCCCGGCTGTGAAGATCGAACCCGCCCGCCGGGGCGTAGGGGATCAACCACGTAATGGTCTTGCCCTTCTCCGGCCATGTCCCTTGAGCTGATGCGTCCTGTGCGGGTACGGTCAACCCAAGGACGGCCAACAAAGAAACCACGCCGATCAGGTTACGTAACATCGGAAACCTCCTTGCCGGTTTGCTGCCTAGCTCGCTTATGTCCAATTGGCCCGTTCTCTTCCGCTACTTCTGCAGAGCCGCCTTGAAAACGTCGCCGTGTTCCTGAATCAGGCCGTAGAAATCCCCCAGCATGTTGTTCCAGTCCTCGCCCACCACCGGTTCTATGCGCGCCTTCATCTTCTTGAACCGATCGAGCACTTCCGGGTCCTTGGTGGCCGCGTCGAACGCCTTCTGGAGCAGAGCCAGCCGGTCCTTGGGCATGCCCGGAGGAGCGGCCACCACCCGGTGGGAAGCAAGCACCGAAAGGCCCGGATAACCCAACTCTCCCACTGTCGGGACGTCGGGGAAGTCCGGATCGCGCTTGTCCAGATAGACCCACATGGGCCTCATGGTGCCGTCATGGACGAACGCCATCTGGCCCGGCGAGTCCAGGCCGAGGCCACGCGCGTGACCTTCCCCTCTGACGATCGCCATATTGGCGGCCGGGGCGCTGGGGAAGCCCAGGATCTGCTTGATGTTGAACTTCATGACCCTCCCGGTCAGGGTCGACGTGACCCACTCCGTGCCGCCGACGCCGGAGCCCGTGACCAGGACTTCCTTGGCCTTCCGGAAGTCCTCGAGCGTCTTGAACGGCGTTTTCGCTCCCACCGCCCACATATACGGGGCGGCGGAGATTTGTCCGATCCAGGAGAACTCCTTCAGGCGGTACTCGGGGGTGGGCTTGCCGAACAGCTCGGAGACGATGGCGCCGGGGATGTTGACGGTGGTGATGGTGTAACCGTCGGGCTTGGCGCCCCAGGTGAGATTCCAGGCGATGTTCCCGCCCGCGCCGGGCCGGTTGCGGATGATGATGTTGACGCCGAGCGCCTTCTTCATCCCCACGATCATGGCGCGGCTGTGGAGGTCGAAGCCGCCGGCCGGACCGTAGGGAATCAGCCACGTGATGGTCCTGCTCGGATACTTGTCCGCCGCGACGGCCGAGCCCGAGAAGCCGAAGGCCAGCGCGATGATCCCGACCAACAGTCCTGTCATAATGCGTTTCGCTCGCATGGGGCACCTCCGAAGTTTCCTTGGCGTCGCACTCGTATGCCACAGGCGCGCCGCGACTGTCAACGAGAACAGGAGCCTGCGGCGCCTTGCAGACGCTCCCTGGACGCATTCTCCGGTCCGGTAGGACGCGAGTGGAAGGTGGAACTCAGTTGAGGCTCCTGAAGTAGCTCAGGTCCCCCTGCCCTTCGCGCAGGATCGCGACGGTGTCGTCGACGAGCGAGATGACGCTGGAGGCCAGCACCGGAAGCGTGCCGCACTCCATGATGAGGTCCACCCGGTGCCCGAAGATCCGTTCGAGGTCGGCGGGGTTGGTCACTACCTCCTCGTCGCTCTCGTTGGCGCTGGTGCTGACCACGGGACTGCCGAGTTGCCCCACCAGCGCCAGCGGCACGGGGTGATCCGGGATCCGGATGCCCACGGTCTTCTGCTTGGACTGGAACACCCGGGGCGTTTCCTTGGTAGCGGCGAGCACGAAGGTGTAGGGACCCGGAAGGAAGCGCTTCAGGATCCGGTGCGCGAAGTTCGACACGTGGCCGTACCGGCTCACCTGGACCAGGTCCGAGCACACGAACGACATGGGTTTGTTGGCATCGCGCCCCTTGATGCGGCGGATGCGCTCCACCGCGGCCTTGCTGGTGACGTCACAGCCCAGGCCGTAGATGGTGTCGGTGGGATAGACGATGACGCCGTCCCGCCTCAGGACCTCGACGGCGCGGTCCACGTGCCGTCCCTTGAGATGATCGGGATCGATGCTGAGAGTCGTTGCCATGGGGGTCTCCGTCAAACGGTCGCGCGGCCCGGCTTGAAGGCCGTCCGCAAATGCTCAGGGAGAAGAAACATCGGTGCGGCGGGTCATGAACAAATCGACGGGCAGACGCGTCCCCAGGTTGCGCTTCCTGGCTTCTTCCAGCACCAGGTGGCCGATGGCGGCGAACTGGATGCCCATGCCGCAGTTGTTGTTGTGGTGGGTAATCTCAGAGGCGGTGGTGCGGCCGGCGATGTTGCCGATGACCAGGTCCCCCAGCTCGTGGATCTGCTCCCAGCCGATGATGCCCTTCCTGATCGGCGACATCAGCTCCGGCTGCTCGTCGATCTCCACCTGCTCCCTGGAGTTCACCACGATGAGGTCGCAGTTCTCGATGGCGGCGTCGTCCAGCTCCCGGCGCTTGTCGAACCAGTCCGGGCCGATCATGGAGATCAGGTGCGTCCCCGGTTCCAGCAGGTCGCCGTCGAACACGGGATCGCCCGAGTTGGTGGCCGTGACGACGATGTCCGACTCGTGGACCACTTCCTCCGGGCGCCGCACCGCCCGCGCCTTGACGCCGTAGCGCTCGGTCACCTCCTTGGCGAAACGCTTGCGGTTCTCCTCGCGCAGCGAGAACACCTTGACCTCCTGGATCTTCCGCACCGCGCACATGGCCGACACCTGGCCGTGGGCCTGGCTGCCGCTGCCGAAGATGCCCAGCACCGAAGCGTCCTCCCGCGCCAGGTACCTGGCCGCCACCGCGCTGGTGCCGCCGACCCGCAGCGCCGACAGGTAGTGGTCGTGAACGATGCCCTTGAGCCTGCGCTCCTTGATGCTGAAGAGCATCACGAAGCCGGCGAAGTCGCCGGGAAACTCCATGCGGCTGGCGCCGCCGACGTTGCGAAACCGGATTTGCGACGAATCGAGGCGGACCGCGGCCGTATCGAAGGCCGGTACCGCCCCGGGAATGACGTTGAGCCAGTACCAGGTCCGTTCCAACCCCTCCTGCGGCATGTGCAACCGCCGCCGCGGCATCCCTTCGGCGATCTTCCGCCCCAGTTCCCCGTACGCCGTCTCAACCGCCTCCACGATCTCCCCCATGTCGAGGAGGCCTTCCATGTCCTCGTTGGTCAGGACCAGCACGTCTTCGTCGGCCATCGTGAACCCCTTCCGTCCCGGAGTTTCCGGCCGCGCATGTCCGCCGTGGGCTTCAACGCGACCCTGTGTCGGTTCAACGACGTACGGTAGACTGGCGGTCCGTCCCCGTCAAGTCGCCTCGCATCGGCGCGGTTGCCATCGGTTCTCCTGAGCCTGTGACTTCGGTTGAAACGGACCGGACCGGGATATAAATTCAAAACCATGCGACTAGTGCTCGCTCTAGCGACTGTTGCCACGGTTCTGATCTTCGCGGCGCCAAAGCCGGCCCATTCCCGCGACCTCGGGCTGGTCGAGCAACTGAAGAAGAACGCCGCCGAGTTCCGCTACAAGACCGGCAAGCCGGGAGGCACGCTGACCTACTCGACGATCTCCGGTCCGAAGACGTTCAACCTCGCGATCTCGACGGAGACCTCCTCGACCGAGATTCTCAACTACGTGTTCGAAGGGCTCGTCGAGACCTCGTGGCTCACCGCGGAGGTGGAGCCGGCCCTGGCCGAACGCTGGAAGGCTTCCGAAGACGGGCTGGTCTGGACCTTCTACCTGCGCAAGGACGTCAAGTGGGCGGACGGCGCGCCCTTCTCCGCCGATGACGTCATCTTCACGTTCTCGAAGATCATCTACAACAAGGACATCCCGGCCTCGGCCCGGCCGGGCCTTACCATCCGCTACCGCGATGACGCCGCGCGGACCTGGAAGAAGGGCCGGGTCAAGGCCGAGAAGGTCGACGCCCACACCGTGAAGTTCACCCTGCCGGCGCCGTTCGCGCCCTTCCTGCGGGGCATGGCGACGTCGATCTATCCCCGCCACATCCTGGAAAAGCACGTGGACGACGGCACTTTCACGTCCACGTGGGACGTCGGCACCAAGCCCGCCGACGTCATCGGCACCGGACCCTTCACCATCGAGCGCTACGACCCGGGCGAGCGCATCGTGCTCAAGCGGAACCCGCGGTACTGGCAAAGGGACGCGGCCGGAAACCGCCTGCCCTACCTCGACCGGATCGTCTACCTGGTGGTGCCCAACATCGCCACGTCGCTGCTGAAATTCCAGGCCGGCGAAACCGACATCCTGAACGTCACCGGCGAGCACTATCCGATCCTGAAACCGCAGGAAGCGGCCAAGAACTTCACTCTGCACAGGCAAGGGCCCAACTTCGGCACCACCTTCCTCGCCCTCAACATGAACGCCGGCAAGAATCCCAAGAACGATGCCCCGTTCGTCGATTCCGCCAAGCTGGGGTGGTTCCGCACGTTGGCTTTCAGGAAAGCGGTGGCCCATGCCATCGACAAGGACAGCATCGTCGACAACGTCATGAACGGCCTCGGCTATCCGCAGTGGGCGGCGGTCAGCCCCGCGGCCGGGGACTTTCACAACCCGGACGTGACCCGGCACCGGTATGACATCGCGGAGGCCAATGCCCTGCTCGACGGCCTGGGCTGGTTCGACGCCGACGGCGACGGCGTCCGGGAAGACGGCGAGGGCAACAGCATCACCTTCACCCTGTCGACCAACTCCGGAAACACGGTACGGGAACGGGTGTGCACGATCATCAAGCAGGACCTGGCGAGAATCGGCATACGGGCCAACCTCCGGTTCCTGGAGTTCAACACCCTGGTGTCCCAGCTCACCAGCACCTACGACTGGGAAGCCATCGTGATCGGCTTCACCGGCGGCGTGGAGCCTCACTACGGCATCAACTTCTGGCATTCGGGCGAACGGCTTCACCTGTGGTTCCCGAACCAGGAGGAACCCGCCACCGGGTGGGAACGGCGGATCGATGACCTGTTCGTTCGCGGCAGCCGCGAGCTGCAGCGGGACAAGCGGGTTGCCCTCTACCGGGAGTTCCAGCAGATCGCGTCCGACAACGTCCCCGTCATCTACACCGCGCTGGCCGAGCGTATCACGGCCTTACGCAATCGCTTCGCCAATGTCACCCCGACCCTGTTCGAGCTGTTCGACGTCAGGCGACTTCACCTGAAATGACCCACAACCTGTCCTGGTCGGCGATGACGTTGCGGAAACCCCGGATGAATCGACCATGACAACCTACATCGTGCGGCGGCTGCTGATCACGATCCCGTCGCTCTTCGCCCTCACCTTCGTGATCTTCATGATCATCCAGATCGCTCCGGGGGACTACTTCGACCAGTGGGCGCTTCAACCCGACCTCGATCAGCGGCAACTGCGCCAGTGGAAGCGCGAGTTCGGCGCCGACAAGGGCTGGGGCACCCAGTACCTGCGCTGGTTGCGCGGCGTGTTGTTCGACGTTCGCTTCGCCCGTGAACGCGTTCGCATCGCCGACTTCGAATATGCCGATCTCGCCGCCAACCGCCATGCCTACAGGATCGGCGGCAGCGCCACGCCGATCCTCGTCCCGCTGCCCGCGGACGGCACCTTCGCGCTCGGCTTCAACTTCGACGCGGCCGGAGACGCCGGCGTGCTGGGGAAGACGGACAACCCGAACCGGGCGAGTCAACGGCCTGGCAACCACTGGTCCGGCGATGACTTCCGGGCCGTCGAAATGGAACTGCGAAACGACCGCGCCGGCGGCGCCGACATCTTCCTGCGCATCCAGGACCGGAACGGAAAGGCCTTCCGGGAACGCCGATCCGTCGACACCGGCGAACCGGCGTCGGTAACGCTGAGCGACGCCGACTACGCCCGCTTCGGCGTGGACCGGAGCAGGCTCAAGGGGCTGTTTCTCTTTGCCCGGCAGCGCGGCGGCAGGCCCGCGGTGCTGGAGGTCGCCTATCGCGCCCGCGACACGGAGCTGGCCTCGGTGCGCCACACCCTGGATCCCGCGCGGCGCCTGGCGCTGGCCCGCAATGCCTTTCCGGCCGGACTTGGGGACCCGGGCCGCCTGGACCGCATCACCTTCCGCATCATCCCGGAACCGCTGCCGGACATGACGGTGACCGTGACCTTCCGGGACGCGGACTCGAACGCCTACGCCACCGACGTCGTCCTCCCCGGCGACGTCACCGAATCGCTCTCGGTCGACTTCGCCGAACTCCACGCCGCGGGCGTGGACACCACCCGCATGGGTCCGATCTCGTTCCGCGGCGACGTTCCCGGCTCCCTCTTCGTGGACGAGATCCGGCTCGTGAAGGCCGGCAGCGGCTTCCACGTCGGCTTGCCCGACTTCGGCAAATCCATCGCCAACCGCCAGCCCGTGTGGACCACCATGTGGCCTTTCCTCAAGAACACCATCCTCTTGAACGTGCTGGCGATCCTCTTCACCTGGCTGCTGTCGCTCCCCATCGGCATCTACTCGGCCACACACCCCTACTCCTGGAGCGACAAGGCGTTCGGCTTCCTGGCCTACATGGGCATGGCCATCCCCTCGTTCTTCTTCGCGCTGCTGCTGCTCTATGCCGTGACCCTGACCTACGACTTCGACCCGGCCAACCCGTTGTACGAATGGCTTCCCATCGGCGGGCTCACGTCCGCGAACTACCACGAGCTCGATACCTGGGGGCGGATGATGGACCTGGCCCGTCACCTGGTCCTGCCGGTGCTCGTGCTCGGCACCGGCGCCATGGCGGCGCTGGTCCGCGTGCTGCGGGCCGAGTTCCTCGACAAGAGCCACATGCAGTTCGTCGTCACCGCACGGGCCAAGGGCCTCTCCGAGGCGATGGTCAACTACAAGCACATCCTGAGGAACGCCATCACCCCGTTCGTGGCGGGCTTCGGCTCCCTGCTGCCCACCCTCATCGGCGGCTCGGCCCTGGTGGAGATCGTTTTCGGCTACCCGGGGATCGGGCAACTGATGCTCACCGCGGTGCGTTCCTATGACATCTACGTGGTCATGGCCAGCTCCCTGGCGGGGGGGCTGCTGCTGATCATCGGCAACCTGCTCGCCGACATCCTGCTGGCGTGGGTGGACCCGCGCATCAGTTACAGGTAGCCGCCATGCTCCCCGAACCGGACACGGCCCTCCGCGAAAGGCGCACGACGCCCGGATCCAACTCTCCCCTCCGGCGCGCTCTCTCCCGCCTGCGGCGCAACCGTCTCGCAATGCTGGGATTCTGGATCCTGGTGCTTCTCTACGGCGGGGCCATTTTCGCGGACTTCCTCGCGCCTCATCACTATGCCTCCAGCGCCCGCAAGAAGGCCTATCATCCGCCCATGATCACCTGGGTCCATTTCTCGGACGAGGACGGCCTGAGGTGGCCCTATGTCCACAACAGCGCCTTCGAGTTCGATGAGAACCAGCGCAAGGTCTATCGCGAAATCCCCGGCGCCACCTACCCCGTCGGGTTCTTCGTCACCGGGGACCGCTACCGTTTCCTGGGCCTCATCGACACCCGCCTGCACCTGTTCGGCTTGCGGGGCGTCGAGAACATCTCCGACGACGACCCCAACCGGCCCATGCTCTTCCTGCTGGGCTCGGACAGTTTCGGCCGCGACGTCCTTTCCCGCCTGTTGTACGGCGGCCGCGTGTCGCTGTCGGTGGGGCTGGTGGGGGTGGCCATCACCTTCGTCCTGGGAATGCTCATCGGCGGCGCCTCCGGCTATTTCGGCGGACGCACGGACATGGTCATCCAGCGCCTGTGCGAGATGCTGATGATGGTGCCGGGCTTTTACCTGCTCCTGGCCCTGCGCGCGGCGATTCCGGCGGATTGGTCGTCATTCGAGACCTACCTGGCCATCGTGGTGATCCTGAGCTTCATCGGCTGGGCCAGCCTGGCGCGGATCATCCGCGGCCTGGTGCTCTCCATCAGCGAGATGGACTACGTCACCAGCGCGCGCGCCATGGGCGTCCCGCACTCGCGCATCATCATCCGCCACGTGCTCCCCAACACGTTCTCGTACGCCATCGTCGCCGCCACCATGTCCATTCCCGGTTACATCCTCGGGGAATCCGGCCTGAGCCTCATCGGCCTCGGCATCCAGGATCCCGAGGCTTCCTGGGGCAACATGCTGGCCCTCGCCATGGACATCGCGCAGATCCGCTTCCACCCGTGGATCCTGATCCCGGGCGTGCTGATCTTCATCACCGTGATGGCGTTCAACTACGTCGGCGACGGTCTCAGGGACGCGCTGGACCCGCACGGCGTCCGGGAGTGAGGCGCTCGTGGGCCAAGACTACCGGCGGCCACGCCGGCGCAGCGCCTGGGGCGTGAACTTGTTTCGATCCAGCGGCAGGTCGAATTCGGCGGCCGGGTATTCGTTGGTCAGTCCCTTGATGAGATAGCGGCCGTTCTGCAGGTCGTAGACCGACATGCTCGTGCTCCACAGCAGCGGCACGTGGTAGTTGTTGATGATGTACGCTTGGCTCACCCGCCAGATCTCGCCGCGCGCATCGTACTGGTCCACCACCGCGATCTGCCAGCTATCCTCGTCGAGAAAGAACGTGCGCCGCGGATAGATGTGCCGCGTCCCCTCCTTCAGCGTCGCCTCCACCACCCACACCCGGTGCAGCTCGTAGCGCGTGAGATCCGGGTTGATGTGCCCGGGCTTCAGGATGTCGTCGAAGCGGTTCCGGTCACTGGCCAGCCGGTAGCTGTTGTACGGGATGTAGACCTCCCGCTTCCCCACCAGCTTCCAGTGGTACCGGTCCGGCGCGCCGTTGTACATGTCGGCCTGGTCGTTGGTGCGCTGGCCGTCGGATGCGGTGCCCGGGTTGTCATAGCCGACGTTGGGCGCCCGCCGCACCCGCCGCCGGCCGGGATTGTAGATCCACGCCTTGCGCGGCTCGGCCGCCTGGTTCAGGGTCTCGTGGACCAGCACCAGGGTCCCGGCCATCCTTGGCGGGGACAACACCTCCTGCAGGAAATACGCCAGCTTGTTGTCGATGTTCTCCGTGGTGGCGCCGGGCTGCTGGTACCCCCACAGGACCTGTTCGCGAATCTGCACCATGATGTAGGCGCCGTCGGCCGTGGGCGTGGCCTGGCCGCTGGTAACGCGGACGGACTTGCCGCGATAACGCAGCAGGTGGTTCCAGATGGCTTCGAGACCGCTCTTCGGGATCGGGAACGGGACGCCCTCGGCGGCGTTCACCACGCCGTTGCCGTCCTCGGTGAGCATCGCCGTGGTGGCGTTGGCGACGGTCCGCTCGTAGATGCGCGGCGGCAGCGACGCCGTGCGCCGGGTCTGGTACACCGGCATGCGGTAGGTCTCGGGATAGCGCTTGAACAAGGCGATCTGGCCGGGCGTGAGATTGGCCTCGTACTTGCCGATATTGTCCGCGGTGATCGTGAACAGCGGCCGGTCGTCCGGGAACGGATCGATGAGGTGCTTGCCGGGCCGGGCGCCGGCCGGGGGTTCCTTGATGCCGCCTTCCCACGCCGGGATGGTGCCGGACTCGTTACCCGCCCGGGTGGCCCCCAAGGGCGTCAGATCGGCGCCCAGTCCGGCGGCCTCGGCGGCCGTGACCTTGGCCGTCGCCGGCGCCGCCACCGCCAGCATCGACACCAGCGCTACAGGAACGATCCATGGTGCTTTCATGCCGTCCATTCTCCAGGGTCCTGCCCGCCTAGAAAGAATAGCTCGCCGTGAGCGACACGAAGTCGCGGTCCCCCAGCAGGTTGTGCTGACCGCCGCCGAAGAAGTTCGTGTAGGACAACTGCGCCTGCCACGACACCAGGTAGCTCGCTCCCAGCGACAGCGTCACCGTCTTGCGGCCCTCCACGAAGTTGCCGATGGGCGCCGGCGCCGTGCCGTTGACGTCGTGGGCAAAGGCGACCTGCGGCGACAGGTTCACCGGTCCCAGGGCGTTGCTGTAGACGGCGCGCAACACCGCGCGGTAACCCCAGGAAAACGGATCGGCGAAGCCGCCCACCTGGTGCTTGGGCTGTAATCCTGCATCCGTAAAGCCGGGAGTGCCGCTGGTGTATGTACCCGGACCGTCGTAACGCAGCACCGACTTGTCCTCCATGCCCTTAACCTGGGTGAAGCCGGCCTCCACCAGCACCAACGCTTCGCCGGCCCCGAGCATGGGCCCCAGCGCCTTGGTGACCGCGACGGAACCCTGCACCACGTCCTTGCGGCGGAAGCCCGAAATCTCCTCGCCGCGACGCACCGACCCCGTTTGGCTCAGGCGTGCCAAACTCTCCAGCAACAGTTTCTGCCGCCCCTGCGTCTGGGCCGCCCGGGCGTTCCAAAGCGGGCTGAACGCCGAATAGACAAGCTCGGCGTTGTCGACTTGAAGCGGCTGGTTCCGGCGATAGGCAAACTCGCCCTGGAGTGCGAAACCGCTGGAGCCCAGCTCTCCGTTGAAGCTCGCGCCGATGAGGTCGATGTCCTCGGGAAACTCGCGGAAATACTTGATAGAGCCGGCATAACTGCCCGGGGCTCGGAGCGCCCGCGGATCGCCGGCTCTCAGCGACACCAGCGGCAGGCGACTGTGGATGCGTGCGTAGTAGAAGCCCAGTTCGGCGTCGTTCAACGCCGCGGCAAAATACCGCAAGGCCATGCCGAACTGGCCGTCGTGGGCGGCGTCCCGGTCGGGGTCGCGTGGCACACGGGAGCAAAACCCCGTGGGGTTCATCGGCGGGCAGGCGGGGTCGCGGGTGCCGTCCCTGTCGTCCCCCGGTCTCCACCCGCCCAGTCCCAGATGGACTGTATTCGCGCCGGGACCGGCGGTATCCGTAACGGAGAAGAACGTGCCCTTCGCTTCGATCTCGGAGTGGGCCCAGCGGAACTGGTAGAAACCTTCCAGGAACACGCTGTCGCCGATCCCCAGCTTGACGTTGGCCGCCGGGACCGGGATGAGCACGTCCCGCAACTCCGCGCCCGCGATGCGCAGCTTGGAGATGTCGGCCGGGTTGATGGAGTTGATGCCGCTACGGAGATAGACGCTTTCGCCCCAGCTTATGACCTGGTTGCCCAGCCGAATCGAAACCGGCACCGCGCCGGCGTCGAAGTCACCGTTCACGTAGGCGTCCAGGAGCTTGAAGTCGCGCCCGGCATGCCGCTTGGCGGCCGGGGACAAGGGCGTGTGCTCGGTGTCGCCATCGGCGACCACTTGATCGTAGAAATACAGCACCCGCCCAAACAGGCCCAACTCCGCGCCCTGATTCTCCAGGTTGAGCTGGAGCTCATGGTTCACCTTGGTGCTGAGAGAGACGAGGTCCCCGCGGTCGAAGTTAAGATTGCCGTCGTCATTGTTGAAGGTATACGCTTGGCCGCCGCTGCCCCGGCTGAACAGGAGTTCGTCGCGCTCCGAGACGCGCATGGCGGCGCCCATGGAAATGATGGTGTCGAAGTGTCCGGTGATGCCGCCCTGGTTGGCGGGCAACTGCATCGCGGGCGCGGAGGGAGGCCTCGACAGGCCGACTGCCGCCAGCAGGATCGCGACCGCCAACGCCGCCGGAGCCCGGCAACGGAACCTGGTTCTGCCAACACGGGCAGCAAACGCCATTCCCGATGTCATCATGCCCATCCCCTTTCCTCCAAGTCCGGCCACCGATCCCGCGCTCCGGCAACGGGGCTAAGTATCGGCGGGCGAGGTGCTTGATCCCGCCGCCCGCTCCAACGCGGCGTAGAAATCCTGGTAAGGGATCCCGGCGATCTCCTGGGGCATCTCCCGGACGATCTCCACGGTATAGGCGCCGGGCAGCTCGACCCCCACCACGGTGCGGACCACGAGCCGGTCGCCCGGACCGCCGTCGTCGCGAACGATGCCCACCACGTGCCGGAGCCCGTACTTGCCCCGGCCCGGCCTCAGGTCCCTCAGCACCAGCGGCGCTTCCGCGCCGAACCGGATGTCCCCCGGCCGGCGCACGAAGGTGTCCCAGACCGCGGCCTCATTGCTTGAAGCCATAGTCGCTCCAGTTCTTCAGCACCTTCTCCCGCACCTCACGGGAGAAGATCGAGTCCAGCGTCGCCTTCACCGGAGTCTCCCACTCCCGCGACCACTCCCCCGGCCAGGTGCAGTCGTACAGCACCGTGGCGCCCTTCTGCGCCGCCCGCTCTGCCTGGCTGTAGCAGGGCGTCAGGGTGTTGGCCCGGCCCTCGTAGTGGATGACGTGGATGCCGTTGGCCGGATGGCACTTGGTGGAGAAGGCGTGGAGGACCTTGCCCATGTCGAACACGTCGGTGTCGGTATCCACCAGGAAGAGCTTGGACAAGAGCGCCCGGCGCGAGGTCAGCACCTGGAGCACCTTGCGGGCCACCTCCTGCCCGCCGTAGTCCACGCTCATGACCGCCAGGTGCACCGCGCCCTCGGGCGGCACGTACACGTCCCGCACCGGCACGCCGTGGCGCTCGAGCCGGCGCTTGATGGCCAAGGCGCCCGACAGCGCGGTCACCGTGGAGCTGTCGTCCTTGTAGCCGGTGGCGTCGACGGTGAGCACGGGCTTCTCGCGATGGGTGATGGCGGTGGCGCGGAAGAGGATGCCGTTCCCCATCTCGCCGGTGCGGTAGCCCGGGTACTCGCCGTAGGGACCCTCCAGCCCCACCCGGTCGGGCAGCACCTCGCCCTCGATGACGATCTCGGAATGGGCCGGCACCAGCAGGTCGCTGGTCTCGCAGCGCACCATTTCCACCGGACGGCCGCGCAGCCCGCCGGCCAGGCTGGCCTCGTCGCCCCCCAGGGCGTAGGTGGCGGCGGCGGCAAAGTGGGACAGCGGGTCGGTGCCGATGGCGATGGCCAGCGGCATGGGCTTCCCCTTGGCGACGTAGTGCTCCTGGAAGACCTTGCCCAGGTGGCTCGTGGGCCTGGGGAAGCCGGTCAGGTGGTGCGCGTCGTAGACCATGAACCGGTACATGCCCCAGTTGACCCAGCCGCTGTCCGCGTCCTTGGAGATCACCAGGTCCCAGGTGCCCAGGTAGCGTCCGCCGTCGCCCTCGTGCAGCATGGGGGTGGGAAGGTCGAAGAGGTTGGCGTCCGCGCCCAGGCGGACCACCTGCTTGCACGGCGCTTCCGTCACCTCCACCGGATCGATGGGGTTGGCCTCGCCCTTCTCATAGGCTTCGTAGATCGCCCGCACCGCGGCGGTGGGCTCCAGCCCCAGCGCGATGGCGATACGACGCCACGTGGCCACCGGGTTGACGAAGACGGAGACCTCGTCGAGGTAGTCCGTGACGCGCTTGAACCATACCGCCGGCCCGTCCTTCTCGCACGCCAGCCGGCTGATGGCGCCGAGCTCCAGGTCCCAGCTCACCTCCTTCTCCACCTCCACTAGGTCGCCGGACCGGCGAAGCGCCTCAACGAAGCCGCGATTGTCGTCGAAAATCATGCCGCAAAACGTAAGGTGCCCATCATTCGATTGCAAGCGACCACCAGGGGCGCTCGCATCCTCCCACGCGCTTTCCGGAAGCCCGTTGCGCTAAGACCCTCGGTTGTCGCGGATTCGCCGCACCTTGATGCGGTCTTCCACTCCCAGGGAACGTCCCAACTCCCCCGGCGACAGCAGCACGGCCTCCATGGTGAGGCTCGTGGCCACCTTGAGCTCACGCTCCAGCCGTGCCTTGATATCACCCGTGGCCTCGCACCCGGCGCGCATCTCCACCTCCACCGTCAGGGTGTCCTGCTGGCCTGGACGGTCCACCGTCACCAAATACTCGCGGGTGAGCTCGGGCAGCCCCTCCAGCGCGGTCTCCACCGACGTCGGATAGAACGGGATGCCGCTCACCTTGACCATGTCGCTCAGGCGGCCCCTGAGCTTGGAGATGCGCCGGAAGGTGCGGCCGCAGCCGCAGTCGCCCTCGATGAACGTACACAGGTCCTCGATGTTGTAGCGGATCACCGGCGCCGCCTCCTTGAAGAGGCAGGTGACCACCAGCACACCCTCCTCGCCGGCCGGCACGGGCTCGTGGGTGGCCGGGTCCAGCACCTCGAAGATGTAGGCGTCCTCGTTGATGTGATAGCCGCTCCGCTCCTCGCATTCGAAGGTGGGGGAGCCGGTCTCCACGCTGCCGAAGTTGTCGTAGGCGGACACGCCCCAGCGGCTCTCGATGGCCCGCCGCGCCGCCTCGGTCATGGTCTCGGAGGTGTGAATGGTGCGGCGCAGGCGGAAGTCCTTCCGGAGATCGAATCCCTGCCGCTCCGCCACGTCGGCCAGGTGCAGCACGTAGGAAGGCGTGCCTGCCAGCACGGTGACGCGCCAGTCCCGCGCGATCTTCACCTGCCGCTCGCTCGGCGTGACGCTGCCGCTGCCGGTGGGCACCACCAGCGCGCCAAGCCGCATGGCGCCCTCGGAGGCCGTGAACCCGACGATGAACAGCGTATAGGCGAACACGATCTGAAGGATGTCCCCTTCCCTAACCCCCTGGGCATGGAAGCGCCGGCTCCACAGCCGGGCGATGATGTCCCAGTCGTTGCGGGTGAAGAAGAAGGGCTTGGGGTTTCCCGAGGTTCCCGAGCTTGCCTGCACCCGCACCGCGGTGAAGTCGCCCTGGTAGTCGCCGAACGGCGGATGCAGCCGCAGGCTGTCCTCGAAGTCGCTCTTGCGGATGACCGGGAGCTTGCGGATGTCGCCGGCGGCGCGGATGTCGCCGGGCTCGATGCCGTGAGCCTTCCAGCGGTCGCGGTAGAACGGAATGCGGTCCCAGGACCGCCGCACCAGTGAGGCCAGGCGCTCGCCCTGGAGTTGCCGGATCGTTTCCGGCGAACAGGTCTCGATCTTCAGGCTCTCGGGAGCGCCCGGGTACATCTCGGTAGGATGTTTCCTATCCATTCGGCCCGCTGGTCCGTTACCGCTTGTTTCTATCGAGCACTTCTCCCAGCTTGGCCTCCGCCGCATTGAACATGTCCGCAAGAACCTCCCGGCGCCGCTCCTTCAGTCGTTCAACCCGCCGCCACAATATGTCCTTGATCTCGGTGACTGCCTGCTCACGTACTTCCGCCGGAAGCGTGCCGTCTGTCCTGAACTCGTACTTCTCCACCGTGAATTCGGCAATGTCGGTAATGTTGTCCCCCACGAGCTCTACATCCAACGCGGTCTGTATTCTCTCAATCCGTTGTCGCAGTTCGTCTTGACTGTCGCTCATCTTCGGGCTCCTAGCTTTTCTCCAGTGCCTCGACCGCCGCGACCTGCGTGTCGTAGACCGTGATGATCTTGTCGAAGCCGCTGACTTCGACGATACCGCGGACCGAGTCGGACAACGCGCATATCGCGAACTTCTTCCCCTCCCCGCTGAACCTCCGGGCCATCCGCAGGCCGACCCGAAGACCCGCGCTGCTGAAGAAGGTCACGTGCTCGAAGTCAAGGAGCAAGGCCTGGTCCCCGGCATCGATCCCGAGGTCCAGCATACGCTCGAACACTTCGGCGTTGCGGCTGTCGAAACGACCCTCGAGCATCGCGATCAGGATTCGATCTTTCCGGCCCCACTTGATGTCGATTTCCATTGGCATCCGACTCCTTTCCTTCCAGGACGGCGACCGACGCGCGTACGCTGTCGACACCGCGGCGCCCCGCTACGGGTGGATCGTCTCCAGGAACCAGTCCGTGGGAATCTCCCTGCCCAATCCCTCCTTCTTTGCCAGTTCCAGCACCCTGGCCCCCACCGCTGCGAACTGGATGCCCATGCCGACGTTGTTCTTGTAGACGGTGATGTCGGAGTCGCGGGTCCGGCCCGTGGCCTCGCCGATCATCAGCTTGCCCAGTTCATGGATCTTGTCCCAGCCGAACACCCCCTTCTCGATGGGCTTCAGCAGGTCGGGATGGCCGGCGTACTCCGATTGGGCGCGGGAATTGATGATGATCACGTCGGCGCGGCGTAGCGTCACCTCGTCCAGCTCGAAACGCTTTACCGATTCGTCGCTGTTCACGATGTTGCCCACGTGAGTGCCCTCCTCCAGCCACTCGCCCTTGAACGTCGGCACGTTGGTGTTGGTGGCGGACATGACGATGTCCGAACCGACCACGACGTCCCTGGGATCGTCCATGGCGGTTACCGGTATCCCCAGACGCTCGTCCCATTCCGCGGCGAATGCCCGCCGGTGCTCAGGGGTCGGACTGAACACCTTGACCCTCTCGAGCGTCCGCACCTTGGAGATGGCCTCGATGTGGGCGCCCGCCTGGAGACCCGAGCCGAAGAGGCCCAGCACCCGGGAGTCCTCCCGGGCCAGGTACTTGACGCCGAGCGCGCTGGTGGCCCCCACCCGGGTCTTCTGCAGAAACCCGTCCTGGATGATGGCCAGAGGCTCGCCCGTCTCCAGGCTGAAGAGCTGGATCAGGCCCACGAACTTCTTCCCCGGCGCGGCCGGAACCTTCTCCTGCCGGACCAACCCGGAAACGGTGGGGAAGTGGACGATATCCGAAGAGATGCGCAAAGCCATGACGCCAAAGCGAGGGACCGCTCCGTTCATGGTCTTGAGACGGTAGGACTGCTTGGAGCTCTCCAACGAGACGTAGGTGTGGGTGCGAAGCTGGTTGACCGCGATTTCCCGGCCGAGATCCATGAAGGCCTGCTCGACAGCCTCCATGCAGTCATCCATGGTGAGCACCTTCTCGACATCGTCGTTGTTCAGAATATGCGTCATCGCCGTGTCATCCTCCCGGCCCCGCCACCCTTGGCCCGTCGCAACGGGCGCGCCACCACGGGCTTACGGTGGTCCGGCTATCCCACCGGCTCGATCAGCGACACCGCACCGGTCTCAAGATTGTAGCGCCGGCGGAGGATCCGGGTGAGATCGGCGCTCAGGAACCGGAAGACCACGGCAGGCGGCTCGGCCACCTGTGTCGAATGGATCTGGCCCGTCAGGTAAGGGTAGACGACGCCGGGCCCCAGCTTGTGGACCTCCTTGATGCGCAAATCTGCCTTGTCGGCGTTCCTGCCGTCGTCGGTGCGCTCGTAGAGGGGTATTTCGGTGAGTCCCGTATAGGCGCCGTAAACCACCCAGCAGGGCCCGTGGTCATGGGGTGTGTTGCCGTGTCCTTCGGGATGCACATGTCCCATCTGGACGAACCCGTAGTCCGGATCCCGGTAGAGCTCCCGTGACGGGTCGGCGTCACGGATGATCTCCGCCATCCAGGGGTCGTCCGGACGGGTGTCCGCGATCATCCTCTCCATGGCGGCCTTTACCCTGAAGGGCAACTCCGCGTCCTGACTGTCACGCCAAAGGGAGCGCAGCTCCTCGATGTAACGGTCGAACGTGCTGTCTGTCACTGCCGGATCGAGCGCCATTTCACACCTCCTCCGTGAGTTCCTCAGGCCGCCGCAAAGATCTCACCACGGCCCGAGCGTTGGCGGATTATACAGTAACACCCAGGCGAATCAAAGAGGCCCCACGGCGCCGAAGCAACAAATGAAATACGTTCGATATCAATTGTGATATCAGTAGAATCGGGCACTTCGATCTGCCGTTGGACCCGCGAAGCACGTGCAGCTTGACAATATCAGACCGTTTGGGGAATCATCGGCGCGTTCCGGCGTAGATGAAACAAACCTCCTGACAAAACGACGCACATTGGAAGGAGTTGATGGGCGCGTAGCGGCTGACCGCGCGCAACGAACAGCGATTCACAGCGAGGTGCCGATGCTTCTTCTCAACAACGACGACGTCCATGAACTGTTGGACATGAAGACCTGCCTGGAAGCCCTGGAAACGGGCTACCGGGATCTGGCCGCCGGAAATGCGGTGCACCGGCCCCGACTGGACGTCTGGGCCCCCAGCGACGAGCAGGACGCGTTCTTCCGCTGGGGCAGCATGGAAGGGGTGTGCCGGACCTACGGCACCTTCGCCATCCGCATGAAGTCCGACATGGTGCGTTGGCCCGAGGGCGCCAACGAGGAGAAGTACTGCATCGAGCCCGGCACCTTCTGCGGCCTCGTCATGCTCTTCAGCACCAACAACGGCGAACCCCTGGCGATCATCAACGACGGCATCATCCAGCACATGCGGGTGGGCGCGGGCGCCGGCCTCGGGGTCAAGTATCTCGCCCGGGAAGATGCCGAGGTGGTGGGCATCATCGGCTCCGGCGGCATGGCGCGCACGTATCTGCAGGCTTTCGCGGAGGTCCGCAAGCTGAGCCGGGTGAAGGTGTACAGCCGTTCCCGGGGGCGCCGCGAGACCTATGCGGAGGAAATGAGGGAGTTGCTCGGCCTTCGGATCGACGTCCTCGACAACCCCGAAGACGTCGTGCGCGGGTCCGATGTCGTCTCCACCTGCACGGACTCCATCGTCCCCGTGCTCACCGACCCCGACTGGCTCGAGCCCGGCATGCACGTGACCAACCTCGACCTGCGCGAGTTCGCGGCCGCCGACGTCTGGGACAGGTTCGACGTCACCGTACGGCTGGGAGACCAGACCATGAGCCGCAAGCAGATGGAAAACGACTTCCGGCCGTTTCACTTCGCCGGATACACCGCGGGCCAGCCGGAGGAGCTGGCGCGCATCCCCAAGTCCAGGGTCCACATCGACGAGGAGCAGTACCCGAGGCTCGTGGAAGTGGTCAGGGGCGACGCTCCGGGCCGTTCCTCGCCGGAACAGATCACCTGCTTCATCAACGTCGGGACCCAGGGCCTGCAGTTCGCCTCGGTGGGAGGGCGGTTGTATCAACTGGCCAAGGAACGCGGGGTCGGCCGCGAGCTGCCCACCGAGTGGTTCGTCCAGGACATCAGGGACTGAGCCTCGCGAGACGCGAACACCACCTGGGAGCCCGCTGCTCCCCTTTTGAACGGAGCATTTATGATACTCGCCATCGACAACACCGAAGCGGAGCAACTCCTCGACATGGAGATGAGCCTGGACGCTCTCGAAGAGACCTACCGGGACCTGGGCACGGGCGCCTCCATCACCAGCCCACGAATCGACCTGCTGACTCCCGATTCCTATGTCGACGACGAGGGCAACACGCTTCCCGGCGCCCACAGCCTCAAGACCATGTCGGCCTCCACCCAGAAGTACGCGGCCATCCGCTTCCTTACGGACAAGCTCTACTGGCAGGAGCGCCACGGCAACTTTCGCCGCGACCGCACCCCGAGCACCCGGCGGTCCCACAGCGTGACACGGGGTCTGCTGTTCCTGTTCAGCCTGGAGAACGGCGACCTCCTGGCCCTCGTCAGCGAGGGGCACATCCGGAACCTCCGCGTGGGGGCGGCCGCCGGGCTGGCGGCGAGATATCTCGCCAAGCCCGACGCCTCCCGGGTCTGTGTGCTCGGCACCGGCTTCATGGCCGGTGCCCACCTGGACGCGATGCTGAAAAGCGTCGAGGGGATCCGGTCGGTTCGGGTATTCAGCCCCAACCCGGACCACCGACAGCGTTTCGTCGAGGATCCCCGCTGGGAGGAATGCCCCGACGTGGCGGCCGTGGACAACGCCGAGGAGGCCGTCCGCGGCAGCGACATCGTGGTCATCGCGACCAACGCCCTGACTCCGGTGGTCCAGACCGGCTGGCTCGAACCCGGGCAATACGTCTGCACGGTGCGGCACTGCGAGATCTCGCCGGAGACCCTCGCCCGCTTCGACGTTCTCGCGGTCAACTCCAGGGACAACCTGGGACCGACAACCTTCGTTGCCAGGAACCAGCACGGCCCGCTGCCGCCGCAGGTGCTGCTGGATATCGAAAAAGGCTATCCCCCGGGCGACGCGGTCAACATCGACTGGGCAAAGACGCCCGACCTGCCGGACCTGCTGCTGAATCGCCACCCGGGCCGGACCGACTCCGACCAGATCACCTGCTTCAACAACAGCGTCGGCTTCGGGCTGCAGTTCGCCGCGTTGGCGGGGAAGGTGTACGAGGCGGCCGTGAGCAAGGGAGTCGGACGGGAGATACCCGAAGACCTGTTTCCGGATCTGTTTTGACCGGTCCGACGAAAGGTGGCGGTCTACGCCATGGGCCAACCCGGCCGGCTCCGAGACCTTCGGCCGGCTCAGACCTGCACGGCGGGCGGCGGCACCAGCGGAGTCTCGATGGGGTCCGTCCACAAGCGCGGCCGTCCCCTATCCTTCTCTATCACGATCCATTTGAGCCACGCCGCGTCGTCGCGGTCGGGGTAGTCCTCGCGCATGTGGCTCATGCGGCTTTCCCGGCGCAGCAGCGACGCTTCCAGCATCAACCGGGCGGTCTACACCATGCACCGGGTTTCTTGTCATCGGGCGTAACCACTACCATCCAGGCGTTGGAGAACGCGGTGTGGCCGGTCCGGCCCACCATGCGGGCGTCGAGCAGGGTGACGCGACCGTCCGGGAGGTGCCGCTTCGCGCTCAGCGCGGCCCAAAGCCCGCCGGCTCCCGCGCCCACAACCAGCACGTCGGTGTCGATGAACCTGCCTATTTGCTCGAACATTGGGCTTCCCGGCTACCAGGGGAGCGGGCGGCGTCTAACGATAGGGTGAACGTCGATGCACTGGACCGGACAGAAGATTTCGCAGTTGAAGCAGGTGACGCAGTGCTCGATGTGCTTGAGGACCGGCACCTGCCGGTCGCCCTGCTGCTCCATGTGGATCACGTCGGCAGGACAGACGGGGTCGCAGTCGCCGCAACTCGTGCACTTCTGGAGGTCGATGTCGATGATCATGACGGGGCCGGCGGTGGGGCGGGAGGTTCCCGCCCGGCGCTCATGAATCCAGGCCCAGCAGCTTTGCCGCCGTGCCGCCCATGATCGCGTCCTTCTCGCCGTCGGTCAACGGCAGGCTCCGGATGGCTTCGATGTAGTCCCTGAGTGCGCCCATGCCCTTGCCGGTGTCGGTGCTGACGCCGGTGAAGTCCTGGGGATAGTCGGTGGCGAAGACCAGCCGTTCGGGGCGGATACCCTGCAGGGCGCAGCCCAGGGCGACGGTGCCTCCCTCGAAGCCCGCCATGTCGAAGTAGAGCATGTCGAAGTAATGCTCGAAGGGCTTGTCGAGAGTTCCGAAACGGTACGCCTTGGCGACCAGCCGGTCCTTCACCCCTGCGATGCCGCCGCCGAAGTGGCCGATGACGAACTTGAGGCCGGGAAACCGCTCCAGAACGCCGCCGGCGACGATGCGGGTGGCGGCCACGGCCAGGTCCACCTCACGTCCCAGGATGCGCGCCAGGTCGTAGTCAAGCAGCAGCTCGTAGCCCTGGGGGACCATGGCGGGATGGACGAAGATGGGAACGTCGAGGGCGCTTACCGTCTCGTAGAACGGATAGAGCTGCTCCGAGTCCAGCGGCAGGCCCCGGAACTGCGAGGTGGTGGCCACGCCGTGGAGCCCCAACTCGCCAATGGCCCGGTCGAATTCCGCCATGGCCGACGGACCGCCCAGGAGCGGCGCCTGGGCCAGCCCCACGAAGCGCCCGGGATAGTGGCGCTGCAACTCCGCCAAGCTGTCGTTGATTGCGCGGTTGTCCTCCAGGGTGGCATCCCAACCAAGGAGACATGACAGCACGGACACGTCCACCCCGGCCTCGTCCATGTCGCGAAGCTGCATCTCGGCGTCGTAGAGGCGCGCGTGCATGGTCAGCCGGGGCACGCCCGTGTCGAGCTTGGCGAACGACGGTTCCTCGGAGTAGAGGCCGTGCTTCTTGGCGATCTCTTTGGGTACGTAGTGATGTTGGAAGTCGACGATCATGGAGACCTCCGCGGCTTTAGAGAGAACCGCCCGATACCTGCGCGGGTTTGAAACCCGACCCTACGCCCGGATCATATCGAGTGCGTAGAAGCATATGATTCGGGTTGGCCGAAGGCGTAACCCGACTCCGCATCACGGAGACGGCGAGTAGCCCTTGTCCAGCCATTCGCCCAGGTCGGCGCCGAACCACTCGGTGGGGAGCTCGCGTCCGATGCCCTTCTTCTTGCACTCCTCGTAGATCACCGCGCCTGCGGCGGCGAACTGGATCCCCACGCCGGTGTTGCTCTTGTAGTAGATGATTTCGTCATCGTTTTTTCGGCCGGGGTTTTCGCCGATGAGGACCTGGCCCAGCTCGCAGATATTGTCCCAGCTTATCTTGCCCTCGTCGATGAGATCGAGCATCTCGCGCTGCTGGTTGGTGAGCGAGGTCTGGCGGTTGTTGAGCACGATCAGGTCGGCCCGGAGGAAGGTGGTGGCGTCGGCCTCGGTGCGGCTGTGTACGCCGTCGCTGTTGACGATGGTGGTGACGAACTGACCGGGCACGAGCCACTCGCCGTCGAACACCGGCGCGCTGGCGTTGGTGGCGCACATGACGATGTCCGCGCCCTCCACCACCGCCCGGGCGTTGTCCACCGGGCGCACCTGCACGTCCAGCTTGCCGGTCATCTCCATGGCGAAGCGTTCCCGGTGCTCCTTCGTGACGCTGTAGACGCGCACCTCGCGCACGTCACGTACCGCGCAGATGGCGGCGAGGTTCTGCTCGGCCTCGTTGCCCGAGCCGAACAGCCCCACCACCCGGCTGTCCTCGCGGGACAGCGCGCGGGTGGCGACGCCGGTGGTCGCGCCCACCCGGATCGAGGAGAGGCTGAAGTCGTGGATGATGGCCAGGGGCTGGGCGTCCTCCAGGCTGAAGAGCAGCACGAACCCCCAGCTCCGGCGCGCGGGGTAGGGATAGTCCATGCGCTTCAAACCGTCCACGACCCGCTCCCGGACGACGATGGAGTCGTAGCGGAGCGCCGCCACACCGGAACTCGGCACCGCGCCGGGAATGATGTTGGCCATGTAGCCGTCGGAATCCCGGTCCGGCGGCACCTTGTAGCGGGTACGAGGCCTGTTGACCGCGATCCCCCGCGCCTCCTCGGCGAAAGCGCGCTCCATGTCGTCGATGATGTTCTCCACCCGAAGCACCTGCTTCACGTCGGGATCGGTGATCAGCAGCATTGGCAACTCCCCTGTTCTATGCGTTGGATCGGTCCTGCGCGCCTCGGCGCCGGACTCACGGGTATCGAAACGCCTTTCCTGACGGACAGTCCCTGTCTACCAGATCGGCGTCGGCGTGACGAACACGCCCGGCGCCGTGCGTCTTGCCGCCCTCCGCGCCCCTCTGGTACACTCGAATCCATGACGTGACGGGAGTCCGACCCGTCACGCTCGCAGTTCCACTTCACGAGCCGTTAGCTCAGCAGGTAGAGCATCTGCCTTTTAAGCAGAGGGTCGCCGGTTCGATCCCGGCACGGCTCACCAACGATTTCATGCCTTGGGCGGTTTCGACTACCACGGCGGGCTGGTCCGCAATGATCCCGGCAGACGGGAAGGAGCAACGCCAATGCTGAAAGCAGTAGCTTTGACTACCCTGGCCCTTCTGGTTCTCTCCGCCGTAGCATACGCGGATCCGCCTTCCATCCGAACGCGCACAACACGACATGGCACGGACCGAGATACCTGCCTGACAAACGTTGAGAGCGTAATGAAGCAATTGGGCTTCAGGAATCTCGACGTTGACAAGGATGATGTGGAAGGCTCAAAAGGCGACTACGCCGCGGAAGTCCGCTGCGGGCGAAGGTCCGTCCAAGCCATTGTGGCCGGCCCGATCGATGCCGATGCGGGTGAACTGCGAGACGACATCATTGAACGAGTGAAGGCGCTGCGGCCGTAGGGTTAACCGTCTCGGATCAGCCCCGTTGCTGACGCCGCTTCGGTTATCGGCATTCCAGCCCGTGGGGTTTCCCACCGCCACCTCTGAATAATACCAAGCGCGTTCGTGCCAATCGTAAATCGGATTTACAATTAGCACATGTTGATCGAGCGTACAGTCACCGGAGCCGTCACGGATGATCTTGCACACTTCCCTGCCGTGGCCGGTCGACGCTGCAATCTCCGGGATGTACGGCTCTTTCAGGACCCGTGCCGGCGACGAGATTGATCGGGTCGTAGAGCGAAAGGAAGAGCGCCTGGGTTTCCCGGATCAGCTCAGCGTCCACTCCTCCCCTTCGATGGGGTCGCCGTCGACGCACACGTAGTCCATCTCGTCTTCCGTGCGGGGGTTTTCTCCCGTGGCGTCGACTCGGCGGATCTCTTTTCGATCCGGTTTGTAGGCAGCGAAACGCAGCAACGCCAGCGCCGTGTCGCCGGTGCTCTCGAACTGGTAGTAGTGCCCTTCCGGGAGAAGGATGCCGTCGCCCTTGCCCAGCACGGTGGCCTTCTCGTCCTTGTCGAAGAAAGTCGCCTCGCCGTCCAGGACCACGAACATGTGGTCCTCGCCCGGGTGGGTATGCAGCTTGTTCTTGCGGCCGGGGGCATAGTAGTTGAGGCCGCTCATCAGGACGTCGGTCCGCACCAGCGGCATATGGCTGCGGCCGCCGGTAATGCAGGGCGTCTTGACGGTAAAGGTCTGGGCTCCCATATTTCACCTCCTTGGGGACGGTTGATGCTCCGAGGGTCTTGCTTAGTGGCCTATCCCCCATTCGGTTAGAAATTTCAAGGTCCATTGGCTAGGATGATCGGAATGGATCCCACCTACCTCATCTTGGTGCGGCACGGTGAAACCCACTGGAACATCGAGGGCCGCCGGCAGGGCCACCTGGACAGCACCCTCACGGACAAGGGGCGCGCCCAGGCGGAGGCGCTGTCCGAGCGGTTCACCCCCGAAAGCTGCACGGCCATCTACAGCAGCGACCTCGGGCGGGCGTTCGATACCGCCAGGATCATCGCCGCGAAGACCGGCCACGAGGTCGTCGCCGACCAGCGCCTGCGCGAGCGCAACCTGGGCATCTTCCAGGGACTTGACGGCGAAGAGATCCGCGCGCGCTATCCGACCGAGTACGAGGAGCATCGCAACGGCGGCGCCGACCACGCCGTACCCTCGGGAGAGAGCTTCCGGGACCAGACCGCGCGCAACATGGAGTGCCTGGAGGAGCTGGCCCGGCGCCACGCCGGGGAGATCATCATGGTGGTCACCCACGGCGGCGTTCTGAGCGCGCTGTTCCGGCACACCCTGGCCATTCCGCTGGACGCGCCCCGGCGTTTTTCGTTCAAGAACGCCAGCGTCAACCTCTTCAAGTTTCAGGACGGTGTCTGGGGACTGGAGACCTGGGGCGACATCGCCCACCTCGAACAACTCGGCGCCCTCGACCTTTCCTATTTCTGACGGTACGGATACTCGCGTCAGCGGCCGGGGTAAACACGACATGGACAACGAAAGATCGGCAGGAGCCCGTTTCCGGAACGCGGTGCGGGAAGAACGCCCGCTCCAGGTCGTCGGCGCCATCAACGCCTACTGCGCCCTGTTGGCCCAGCGACAGGGCTTTCGCGCGCTTTACCTTTCCGGCGCGGGTGTCGCCAATGCCTCCTTCGCCCAGCCGGACCTGGGAATCACCACGCTGAACGACGTGCTCGAGGACGTGCGGCGGATCACCGCGGCGAGCCCGCTTCCGCTCCTGGTGGACATCGACACCGGCTGGGGCACGGCCTTCAACATCTCCCGCACCATCCGCGAGATGATCCGGGCTCAGGCCGCGGCCGTGCACATGGAGGACCAGGTCCAGGCCAAGCGATGCGGCCACCGGCCCAACAAGCAGATCGTCCCCACGGACGAGATGGTGGACCGCATCAAGGCCGCGGCCGACGGACGTACCGACGAGCAGTTCGTGATCATGGCGCGCACCGACGCCTTCGCCAGCGAAGGGTTGGACGCCGCGTTGGAACGGGTTCAACGTTACGTGGAGGCGGGGGCTGACATGATCTTCCCGGAGGCCGTATACACGCTGGAACACTACCGCGCCTTCTGCCATGGCGTGGACGTGCCGGTGCTGGCCAACATGACCGAGTTCGGCAAGACGCCGCTGTTCGGCGTGGACGAGCTCCGGGAGGCCGGGGTAGGGATCGTGCTCTACCCGCTGTCGGCGTTCCGGGCCATGAGCCAAACGGCCATGGACGTCTACCGCACGATCCGCGAGGACGGCACCCAGAGCGGCCTGACGGAACGGATGCAGACCCGCGAACAGCTTTACGACGTCCTGGGCTACCACGACTACGAGCAGAAGCTGGACGCCCTCTTCAGCAAGGAATGAACCGACCCTCCCCGCACCTGCCATGAGCGACTCTTCCGTACGCGACGCCCAGCGCCCCCAGGCCGACGCGGTCCTCTCCGACATGGCCGCCTACGCCCTCTCCGGCGGACCGTTTTCCGACGAAGCCCGGGAGACCGCACGTCTCTGTCTCATGGACAGTCTGGGCTGCGCCCTGGCGGCGCTGGAGTTTCCGGCCTGCACCAGGTTGCTGGGGCCGGTGGTGCCCGGCGCGGTCATGCCCGGCGGCGCCCGGGTGCCCGGCACCGCCTACGAGCTGGACCCCGTCCAGGCCGCCTTCAACGTCGGCGCCATGATCCGTTGGCTCGACTTCAACGACACTTTCCTGGCCGCGGAGTGGGGCCACCCTTCCGACAACCTGGGAGCGATCCTGGCGGTGGCCGACTACCTCGACCGGGGCGCGGACGCGGGCGGCGGCGTCACCATGGGCGACGTGCTGACGGCCATGATCAAGGCCCACGAGATCCAGGGGGTCATCGCCCTGGAGAACGGTTTCAACCGCGTGGGGCTCGACCACGTGCTGCTGGTGCGGGTGGCCAGCACCGCGGTGGCGACGGCCATGCTCGGCGGCTCGGAGGAACAGGTGGTGAACGCCCTCTCCAACGCCTGGATCGACGGCGGCGCGCTCCGCACCTACCGCCACGCGCCCAACACCGGATCGCGCAAGAGCTGGGCCGCCGGCGACGCCACCAGCCGCGCCGTGCGCCTGGCGCTGATGGCGCTCCAGGGCGAGATGGGCTATCCGTCCGCGCTCTCGGCCAAGGGCTGGGGCTACTACGACGTGCTCTTCAAGGGCCGCCCGTTCTCGTTCAGCCAGCCCTACGGCGGCTACGTCATGGAGAACGTGCTGTTCAAGATCTCCTTTCCCGCGGAGTTCCACGCCCAGACCGCGGTGGAGGCGGCGCTGCAACTTCACGGCGCGGTCGGGGACCGGATCGACGACATCGAGCGCATCGACATCGAGACCCAGGAAGCGGGCTCCCGCATCATCGACAAGACCGGCCCGCTGGACAACCCAGCGGACCGCGACCATTGCCTGCAGTACATGGTGGCGGTCCCGCTGATCTACGGCGAGCTCACCGCGCGGCATTACGAGGACGAGGTCGCCGTGGACCCGCGCATCGACGCGCTGCGCGACAAGATGGCAGTTCGGGAGAACCCGCAATTCACCGTGGACTACATGGACCCGGACAAGCGAGCCATCGGCAACGCGGTCCAGGTGCACTTCAAGGGCGGCGCCTCCACCGAGCGGGTGGAGGTGCCGTACCCCATCGGCCACCGCAGGCGGCGCAGCGAAGCCGTGCCGCTCCTGGAAGCGAAGTTCGAGCGCCACCTCGCCGCGCGGCTGTCCCAGGGCCAGTGCGACGCAATCCTTGGGGCATGCGCCTCCCGCGACGTCCTGGAACCGATGCGGGTGAGCGCGTTCATGGACGCCTGGGTGGCGGAGGACGGAAACGGATGAGGAGGAACGTGAATGCGATGGTGCAGATTCCAACACGACGGTAAAACCGCCTTCGGCATCATCGATGACGCGGACACCGTAACCGTCATCGGGGGCAGCCCGTTCGAGAACTACACCGTCACCGGCGAGACCCACGCCCTGGACGAGGTCAAGCTGCTGGCGCCGGTGGTGCCGCCGACCTTCTATGCCGCGGGGGTCAACTACCGCGAGCACGTAACTTTCGCCGCCGAGGTGCGCGGGGAAGAGCCGGCGTTTCCGGCCAAACCCGACGTGGGCTACCGCGCGGTCAACGCGCTGGCGGCACACGAAGACGCCATCGTCATCCCCCATGACGCCTCGGAGCTGGTGCAGTACGAGGGCGAGCTGGTGGCGGTCATCGGCCGGAAGTGCCGCAACGTCCCCGAGGACGAGGCGCTGGACTACGTGTTCGGCTACACCATCGGCAACGACGTGAGCGAGCGCACCTGGCAGAGGTCCGACCGGACCCTCTGGCGCGCCAAGAACACCGACACCTTCAAGCCCATGGGCCCGTGGATCGTCACCGACCTCGACCCCGACGACCTGCACGTCACCATCACGTTGAACGACCGGGTGGTGGGCGAATACGACGTGAAGGACGCCATCTTCGGGGTCGCCCGCTACATCAGCGCCATGAGCCGCTACCTGACCCTGGTGCCCGGAGACGTCCTGTGGATGGGCACGGACGGCGCCACCGAGAACATGAAGGACGGCGACGTGGTGGCGGTGGACGTCAGCCACATCGGCACGCTGCGCAATCCGGTTCGGCGGGAAGCCGAACCCGCGCGAGGCTAGGAGCCGGTCCCAAGAGAAATGGTGCCCTTCGACTTCGCTCCGCTACGCTCAGGACGAACGGAGTAAGGGTTCCAACCACCGATGCCGGAGCTGTTCCTCATCCTGGTGACCTTCGTCGCCTCCACCACGGCGGCGGTAGTGGGCCTCGGCGGCGGCATCCTGCTGATCTCGGTGATGCCGGGGCTGATTCCAACCTTCGCCATCATCCCGGTGCACGGGATGGTGCAGATTTTCAGCAACCTCACACGCACGCTGTTCGGGCTGCGGCACATGGTGTGGTCGCTCTTCGCCCCGTTCGTGGCGGGCGCCGTGCTGGGCGCCGCCCTGGGCTCGACGCTGGTGGTGGACATCCGCTCCGACTACCTGCCGTTGATCATCGGCTGCTTCATCCTGCTCATCACCTGGGCCCCGACCATCCGAAGCGTACCGCAAGTGCCTGGCAAGTTCGGCATCATCGGCGCGGTGCAGACCTTCCTCTCGCTGTTCGTGGGGGTGGTGGGGCCCTTGAACATGCCCTTCCTGATACGCGAGGGGCTGTCCCGCGACCGCCTGGTGATCACGCACTCCACGCAGATGACCGCCGTGCACATCATCAAGGTGTCGACTTTCTCCTTGCTTGGATTCGCCTTTGCACCGTACCTTTACCTGATGGCGGGCATGATCCTGAGCGCGACCCTGGGTTCCTGGGTGGGCACCCGTTGGCGCGCCCGGGTTCCGGAGGCCCTGTTCCGAAAGATCCTGAAATGGGTCGTTACGCTGCTGGCATTGCGGATGATCGTGGGCGTGGGAATATAGTCGGCTGCGGCACGCAGATCGAGAGCCGCCGGAAAGGAGGCGATGAAGAGCCATGGCCAAGGAACGAATCAAGGACCTGCTCGATTCCGGCGTCGCGGGCACGGAGGTGACCGTCGAAGGGTGGCTGCGCACCGTGCGCCACAGCAAGAACGTCTCGTTCCTCGACATCTCGGACGGTTCGTGCATGGCCGGCATCCAGGCCGTGGCCGCCCCCGAGCTGCCCAACTACCAGGCGGAGATCGGCAAGCTCACCACCGGGTGCTGCGTGCGCGTGGACGGCCGGCTGGTGGAATCGCCGGGCAAGGGGCAGCGCTTGGAGATCCAGGCGGCGCAGGTGGAAGTGGTGGGCTACGCCGACGACGACTATCCGCTCCAGAAGAAGCGCCACAGCTTCGAATTCCTGCGCACCCTGGGTCATCTGCGCATGCGCACCAACACCTTCGGCGCGGTCATGCGGGTGCGGAACGCCGCGGCGCAGGCCATTCACGGGTTCTTTCAGGAACGCGGCTTCATCCACCTCCACGCCCCCATCATCACGCTTTCCGACTGCGAAGGCGCGGGCGAGATGTTCCGGGTGTCGGCGCTGGACCCCGACCAAGCGCCGCGCACCGAAGGCGGGAGGGTCGACTACTCCCAGGACTTCTTCGGCAAGGAGGCGCGCCTCACCGTATCCGGGCAGCTCGAGGCGGAGATCGCCGCCCTGGCCCTGACCAACGTCTACACCTTCGGGCCGACGTTCCGCTCGGAGAACTCCAACACCAGCCGGCATCTGGCCGAGTTCTGGATGGTGGAGCCCGAGATGGCCTTCTGCGACATCCAGGGCAACATGGACCTGGCCGAGGCGTTCCTGAAGGACGTCGCCAAGGGCGTGATGGAGAGCTGTCCCGAGGACATGGACTTCTTCAACCAGCGCATCGACGACACGGTGCTCGAGACCCTCACGAACATCGTGGAGCAGCCCTTCGAGCGCATGACCTATACCGAGGCGGTGGACATCCTCCAACGTTCCGGGCGCACCTTCGAGTACCCGGTGTCGTGGGGGGTCAACCTCCAGAGCGAGCATGAACGCTACCTCGTGGAAGAGCACGTCGGCCGGCCGGTGATGGTCATCGACTATCCCAAGGAGATCAAGGCGTTCTACATGTACCTCAACGACGACGAACGCACGGTGGCGGCCATGGACGTGCTGGTGCCCAAGATCGGCGAGATCATCGGCGGCTCGCAGCGAGAGCACCGCCTGGCGCAACTCCGGCAGCGAATACAAGAATGCGGCCTCCCCGAGGAGGAGTATTGGTGGTACCTGGAGCTTCGGCGCTACGGCTCGGCGCCCCACGCCGGCTTCGGCCTGGGCTTCGAGCGCCTGGTCCAGTTCATGACCGGTCTCGGCAACATACGCGACGTCATCCCCTTTCCCCGGGTCCCCGGCTTCGCGGAGTTCTGACCCTATTCCGGGAACCCGACAGCCCCTCTCCGTCGTTTCCGTAGTCCCCCGTCTTTTCCGCGGGAATCCGGGCGGAGTCGCCGGGGGCAGATTTGCCGGGCCGATCGCACCTTGATATGCTCCACGCTTTCACCCAACAACCCAACCCGGAGGCTCCCCCGATGATCGAAGCACCGTTTCCGCAGGACGAGTACGAATCACGGCACCAGCAGCTCCAGCGGCTCATGGAGCGCGACGAGCTGGACCTCGTCGTGGCCTCGGGACGCGACAACTTCTGGTACTTCACCGGCCTCGTGAGCTACCAGTTCGACCACCTGATGCGGCCCGAGATCTGCTTCATCCCCAGGGAGGGCAGGCCCTTCGCGCTGGTGTACGGCAACAACAAGACCAAGGCCGAGGCGCTGCCCTGGTTCGGCGAGGTGCGGAGCTACGTGGACGTGCCCTTTCCGCGGGAGATGCTGAGCGAGTTCCTGAACGACATGGGATACGGCTCGGCGAAACTGGGCTTCGAGCTGGATGACGACCAGCGGCTGGGCTTTCCGGTGAACTACCTGACGCAGCTCACCGAGGCGCTGCCCAAGGCCAAGATCGAGGACGGCTCGGCGGCTCTCACCGATCAGCGCCTGCTCAAGAGCCCGCGGGAGATGGAGAACATGCGCAAGGCCTGCGACATCTCGGTGAGCGCCTTCGACCGCATCCTGCCGGACCTGAAGGCCGGGATCACCCGCCGCGAGGTGGCCGAACGCCTTTACATCGCCATGATCGAGGAAGGCGCCCACCCGCGCCATCCCGGCTTTCTCATGCTGAACGCATCCACCAAGTACGACGAGCGGCGCTACGAGAAGGGCGACCGCCTGATCGCGGACTTCGGCGCGTGCTACGAGGGCTACTACGGCGACATCACCCGCCAGGCGATCTTCGGCGCCCCGAGCGACGATCAGACCAAGGAGCACGGGCTGGCGCTGCACCTGATTCAGGAATGCGTCAGGATCATGAAGCCGGGAACGCCCATCAGCGAGATCCCGCGGACCGCCAACGCCGAGCTGAAGCGGCACGGCTATCCCGAGGTGGAGAGCCCCAAACGCATCGGACACGGCATCGGAATGGCGCGGGCCGAGCCCCCCTCCATCAGCGAGGCCGAGGTCCGCAACGTGGAGGTGGGCATGGTGCTGGCCATCGAGCCGAAGGTGCGCATCCCGGGAGCCTCCATACACCTGGAAGAGGACGTATTCATCACGGCGGACGGCGCCGAGCCCCTGACCGCCGGTGCCGAACGGCTCCACGTCATCGAACCATGAGGCGGCCGGGCCACGGAGCCCGACCCAAAGGGCGATAGCCGGGGAACGCCATGGCCAACGGAATCCTTTATCTGTCCAACGACGACGTCAAGCGCCTTCTGGATCTGGGCGACGCCATCGACATCGTCAAGTCCGCCCTGGAGGACCACAGCGCCGGACGGGTGGGCTGGTCCACACCGGAGGACCTCGCGGTCAAGCCCGAGCAGGGGTGGCAGTACTGGGTCACCGGCTGCTCGCTGGACGCCGCGGCCGGGTTCCGCTTCCGCGCCATCAAGGCCGCGGGCGGGAGCCGCGACCCGTCGCGACCGCCACAGGGCCCCCGGCGCATCCTCATCCTGAGCGACCGCGAGGGAGGCGAGGTCACCGCCATCATGGACGAGGACTGGTGCCATTCGGTGCGGACCGGCGCCGCCGCCACCGTGGCCTGCCAAGCCCTGTCCCGCCGGGGCGCGTCGGTGATGGCCATGCTGGGCGTGGGCGATACCGCCCGTGCCACCGTGCCGGTCATGTCGCGCGCCTTCGACCTGTCGGAGGTGCGGGTGCTGTCGCGGCGCCCCGAGACCCGGGAAACCTTCGCGCGGGAAGTGGGCGAGGAACTGGACCTGAACGTCGTTCCCTGCGACACCGCACCCGAGGCGCTGGACGGCGCCGACCTCGTGGTCTCCGCGACCACCACATCCGAACCCTTCGTCAAGCAGGAATGGATCGGTCCCGGCGCCTTCGTCTACTCCATCGGAAAGCACCAGGAGCTCGAAAACGCCGCCTACAAGGGAATGGGAAAGTTCGTGGTGGACAGTTGGGCCCAATGCAAGAAGAAGTCGGACGTAGACAGGATGCTTCGGGAAGGATTCCTCACGCGAGACGACGTCTACGCCGAGATTCCGGACGTCCTGTCGGGAAAGGTTCCCGGTCGGGAGGACGACGAAGAACGAATCTTCATGCGCGCCATCGGCCTGGTGAACCAGGACATCTCGCTGGCCGCCTGGCTCTACCGGAAGGCGGTGGAGGAAGGCGCGGGAACCCGCCTGCCGTATTGATGGACATCTTTCTTCTCATGGGCCAGTCCAACATGGCGGGCCGCGGACTCCTGGAAGACGTGGAGCCCATCCTCGACGAGCGCATCCACGCGTTCCAGGACGGACGCTGGGCCATGGCCGAAGAGCCTCTCCACCACGACCGCCCCACCGCCGGCATCGGCTTGGCCATGAGCTTTGCCCGGTCGGTGCTGGAGGCCAACCCCGACACCGAAATCGGCCTGGTGCCGCGCGCCGTGGGCTCGACCCCCCTCGAACGGTGGATGCCGGGCGCCGACCTCTACGAAGGCGCCATGACCGCGGCCCGCGACGCCGCTCGTGACGGCGCCATCAAGGCCATCCTGTGGCACCAGGGGGAACATGACTCCAAGGTCGAAGCCGACGCCGCCAGCTATTGTCAGCGGTTTACGGCCATGGTGACGACCGTGAGGGAACGGCTCGGCGTGCCGGCGCTCCCGGTAATCGTAGGAGAGCTGGGAGCCTATCTCACGGCACGTCCCGATTTTCCGCACTACCGCATCGTAAACGCCGAGCTGCGCAAGATCCCCGGCACCCTCCCCCACTCCGCGTTCGTCAGCGCCGAGGGCCTGACCGACAAAGGCGACGACCTGCACTACGATGCTCGGTCTTTACGGATCTTCGGGGAGCGCTATGCGGCCACGTATTTGGCGATGCAACCCTAGTGTTGCGTCCCGTGAGTTCCTGGCATAATTCGCTGGTCCTTATCGCCGTCGCCCGTGACCATCGTCGTCAGTGTCCAGTGCCTGTTTGTCCCCTGGCCAACCGATTCAAGCCGAGCACGAGCAGGAATCCCGAGACGCACAGCCCGAGCGCCAGCCAGAAGACACCGTCGAGTTCCGGAAGCACGTTGACCTCGCGCAGGATCGTCGCTTCGCCTGGCCCCGGAATGACTGTCTTGAACGGCCATACCTTCCGCAACGACCCCGCCATGAAACCGATGAGTAGCGCGATGGTGATCTGGTGGTGGCGGCGCAGCAGCCAGCTCAGGATCCGCACGAACGGCAGGATGCCGCATATGGCGCCCTTGACCAGGGGCAGGATGGCGAGAAAGTCCCGGTCGCGGACCGCGTCGATGGCGAACTCGTACTGGCCCAGGACCAGGAGGATGAAGGAGCCGGAGACGCCGGGCAGCATCATCGCGGTGATGGCGGCGGCCCCGCTCAGGAAGAGAGTGACGGCATCGTGGGGCATGTCCCTGGGGACCAGGCCCACCAGCCACCAGGCGGCCGCCGCACCCAGCAACAGGCACGCCGCCGCGGTCACGGACCAGCGCAAGCGCGCGGCCACGGTCACCATGCTGGCCAGGACCAGTCCCAGGAAGAAGGCGAACAGCGGCACCGGGTGGTGGTCCAGCAGCCATCCGACGGGACCGGCCAGCGCCAGGACGGCGGCGACGATACCGGCGCCGAGCACCACCAGGAACCGCCACGGAACGGCGGCGACCGCCTCGCGGAAGCGCAGGCGCACCAGCATGAGCAGCAGCCGCCAGTTGAACGTCTTGAGGGCGTCCACGAGCTCCTCGTAGATGCCCATGATGAAAGCCATGGTGCCGCCGGAGACGCCGGGGACCACGTCGGCGGCGCCCATGGTCAGGCCGGAGAAGGCCACGTAAAGATAGTGCTTCAGCCCGCGGTCCGGGCGGCTGGTGGCGGCCACGCTGCCGCTACAATCCCAGCGCCGCCTGCTTCTCTTTCCACGCGGCCATCAGCTCGTCTTTCTCCTCCCCCATGTGGCCGATGGCCTGGGCGACGATGTCCACGCCCACGAGGTCGGACCAGCCCTTGAGAAGCCGCACCGTCACCGGGCCGGGGGCGTCGTACGGGAAGCGGACGCCGTTGATGCTCTTGATCGGGACGATGGTGGGGCTGGTGCTGGTGAGGAAGGCCTCGTCCGCGTTCAGGCAGTCGTAGGGCGTCAGGTCCGCCTCCTCCACCTCCAGATCCAGCGGTTCGGCCAGCTCTCCGAGCACCGCCCGGGTGATGCCGCCCAGCACGTTCTTGGAACCCGGCGTGTAGACCTTGCCGCCGATGACCGCGAAGAAGTTGTGGGCGTTGCTCTCGGCGATGTTGCCGTCGAGGTCCAGCATCAGCGGGATCGCCTTGGGGTCCGCCTGCCTGGCCTCGAAAGTCGCGATGATGTGGTTCATCTTGTTGGTGATCTTGGCCTTGGATTCCAGGCACTGGGGCGGAATGCGCCGGGTGGCCGGCACGATGATGGTTACGCCCTCGACGTAGTGGCGGCAGAAACCCGTGAAGTCCACGTCCATGCAATAGATGGCCACGGTGGCGTCGGTGTTTGCGCGGGGTCCGGTCGAGGAGCGCGCCCCCCGGCTCACCACCTGCCAGATGGAGTAGTCGTCGTCCGGACCCAGGAGGTCCTTGTTGCGCTCGAGCACTTCCAGACACGCCGCTTCCATCTCGTCCTGCGACATGCCGCAGTCGATGCGGGTGTACTTGAGCGACCGGAACAGGCGGTCGTTGTGCTCCTTCAGCTTGAACGGCTCGTGTTTGAAGGTCCGGGTGACGTCGTAGACGCCGTCGCCGGCGTGGAAGCCCATGTCGAGAACCGACACCTTGGCCTCGCTCTCCGGCACGAAGCTGCCGTTCAGATAGACGATCTTTTCATGCATTTCAGCGCCTCCGTCCTGGATGAAATAGGAAATGACGGGAATTTACTACGAAACCGCCCCACGGTCCATTTGACGCGGGAACACCTTTTTCGTTTCGCGTTGATTGACATGGGGGTTCCGCGTGGCAAAAGTGTAAGTATAGGCACGTGTAAGTATAGGCACGTGTAAGTATAGGCACGGCGCACGCCATCCTCCCCTCACGAAGAAAGGAACCCCTCATGCTGATCAAGAGGCCCGACGACATCAAGAGCAGCGAGATCACGGACAAGAAGCTGTACCTGAACCGGCGCCGCTTCATTCAGGCCGCATCGCTGGGAGCCGCGGGCATCGGCACCGGCCTGCTGGCCCACGGCCTGTTCGGCACCATGGAGGAGGCCCGGGCGGCCAAGAAACTCGAGGGCTTCACCACCGGCAAGTTCTCCACGGACGAGCCCAAGACCCCGCTCAAGGACATCACGAGCTACAACAACTTCTACGAGTTCGGCACCGACAAGGGGGACCCGAAGCGGTATGCAGGGAGCCTCAAGACCCGGCCCTGGACCGTCGAGGTGGAGGGCGAGGTGCACAAGCCCAAGACCTTCGACATAGAGGAACTGCTCAAGATGCCGCTGGAGGAACGGGTCTACCGGCTGCGCTGCGTGGAGGCGTGGTCCATGGTGATCCCCTGGATCGGCTTCGAGTTGAGCCACCTCATCAAGGCGGTGGAGCCCACCAACAACGCCAAGTACATCCAGTTCGTCACGCTGTACGACACCGAGCAGATGCCCGGAGTGCGCCGCGACATTCTGGACTGGCCCTACAAGGAGGGCCTGCGCATGGACGAGGCCATGAACCCGCTGACCATCATGGGGGTGGGACTCTACGGCGAGGTGATGCCCAACCAGAACGGCGCGCCCATCCGCCTGGTGGTGCCGTGGAAGTACGGGTTCAAGAGCGCCAAGTCCATCGTGAAGATCCGCTTCGTGGAGAAGGAGCCGCCCACGGCCTGGAACGTCGCGGCCCCGAACGAGTACGGCTTCTACTCCAACGTCAATCCCACGGTAAACCACCCCCGTTGGAGCCAGGCGAGCGAGCGCCGCATCGGCGATTTCTTCCGGCGCAAGACGCTCATGTTCAACGGCTACGAGGAGCAGGTGGCCCACCTTTACAAGGGGATGGACCTGAAGAAGCTATACTGACGTGGCCGCGATCAAATCGTTTACCTGGATCAAGGTACTCGTCTTCGCGCTGGCCCTCATCCCGGCCGCGCGTCTCGTGGTCGGCCTCTTCACCGGTGGCCTGGGGGCCAATCCGGTGGAGCACATCACCCACACTACCGGCACCTTCGCCCTGGTGTTCCTGATGATCACGCTGGCGGTGACGCCGCTCCGGCGCATCACGGGATACGGCAGTCTCATCAGGCTTCGGCGCATGCTCGGCCTGTTCGCGTTCTTCTATACCTGCCTGCACCTTTCCACCTTCGTGGTGCTGGACCACTTCTTCGACCCCGCCGCGATCCTCCAAGACGTTTTCAAGCGGCCTTACATCACCGCGGGATCCGTCGGTTTCCTGCTGATGGTGCCGCTCGCCGCCACCTCCACCGCGGGCTGGATCCGAAGGCTCGGCGGCCGCCGCTGGCAGCTCCTCCACCGTCTCGTCTACTTCTCCGCCATCGCCGGCGTCGTGCACTTCCTGTGGCTGGTGAAGGCCGACCTGCGGGAGCCCCTCATTTACGCCAGCGTGCTGGCGGTGCTGCTGGGCTACCGCATCGCGGTGTGGCGCAACGCGCCGTGGGCGAAGAAGCGGCCGGCCCGCGCGTGATTTGACAGGGGCGCAGCCTCCCCGCTATAAATCCGTGCTTGGGTAGTCTCAGGGCGCGGCCGGTTTCTCGGCCGCGCCTTCGATTATGGACCGCGATCACACTCCCGGAACGCGCCGGGGACACGATCCGAACACGGCAGGAGCGACGTTGACGCCATGAAACAGACGGTTCGGGTGACCGTCAACGGACGGTTGTACGAGGAAGAGGTGGAGCCCCGCCAGCTCCTTTCCTACTTCCTGCGGGAGACCATCGGCCTTACCGGCACGCACATCGGCTGCATCATCGGCGAGTGCGGCGCCTGCAGCGTGCAGGTGGACGGCACGCTGGTGAAGTCGTGCCTCATGTTCGCGGTGCAGGCCAACGGCAAGGAGATCACCACCATCGAGGGGCTGGCGGACGGCGACACGCTTCACCCGGTGCAGGAGTCCTTCATCAACAACTACGGCTTCCAGTGCGGCTACTGCACGCCCGGCATGATCATGGCTGCCCACGCTCTCTTGAAGAAGAACCCGGACCCCAGCGAGGAGGAGATCCGCGAGGGGCTGGCGGGGAACCTGTGCATGTGCACCGGGTACGTGCAGATCGTGGCGGCGGTGAAGGAAGCCGCGGGACAGGTCTAGTGTGGTGTCCTATAGAACCGCGTGGGAAGATGCGCGGGAATTCTTGTCGTCGGCAAGGCGCGACGACGAGCAGTGGCCACTACCACGCGAGGAGGAGCAACGCGGCCGACGGCAAGAAGGACCCGCAGATTCCCATGCGGTTCTATAGGACACCACACTAGAATGGCTAACGGAAATCCGAACGAATACGTGGGTCTTGCCACCCGGAGCAAGGAGGGGCCGCGGCTCGCCACCGGACAGGGCCGTTACACCGACGACTTCACCGAGCCGGGCATGCTGCAGGCGGTGTTCCTCCGGAGCCCCCACGCCCACGCGCGCATTCTCGGGGTGGATGCGCAGGCCGCCCTGAGCCGCCCCGACGTGTTCGCCGTCGTGACCCCCGAGGACATGAAACGGGACACCAAGCCGTTCCGTCCCGGACGCTACGCCGCCGGCCTCAAGAAGCCGATAGCGGAGTACGCCGGCGCGGTGGACAAGGTCCGCTACGTGGGCGAGCCTGTGGGAGCGGTTGCGGCCAGGGACCGGAGCACGGCCGAGGACGTCCTCGAATCCATCACCGTGGACTACGAGATCCTCCCCGCCAACACCGACGTGCACCAGGCCATGGCCGGCGAGGACGCCTCGGTCATCTACGAGGAGCTGGGCGCCAACCTGGCCTGGCAGGGCACCCTGGAATACGGCGACACGGAGAAGGCGTTCCGGGAAGCCGACCGGGTGGTGCGGGAGAACCTGAAGATCCACCGCTACAGCTCGACGCCGCTGGAGCCGCTGGCGTGCATCGCCTCCTACGACCGCTTCAGCCGCAAGCTCACGGTGCGCACCAACACCCAGGTGCCGGAGAACATCTACGACGCGCTGCGGGACGCCCTCCAGCTCGACGACATCCGCGTCATCATCCCGGACATCGGCGGCGGCTTCGGCCAAAAGATCCACCTGATCCGGAAGTACGTCGTCATCGTGGCGCTGCTGGCCATCAAGTCGGGCCGGCCGGTCAAGTGGATCGAGGACCGCAACGAGCACATGATGGCCGCGGGCCACGCCTGCGAGCAACACTTCGACGTCGAGGCCGCGGCGAAAAACGACGGCACGGTCACCGGCCTGCGCTTCAAGGAGATCGACGACGTCGGCGGCTCGGTGAGCACCCTCACCATCCACTTCACCAACAAGCTCAACAACCTGAGCAACACCTACAAGGTCCAGAACATCCGGGCGGACGGCTACTCGGTGGTGACCAACCGCTGCCCGGTGATCCCCAACCGCGGCATCGGCAAACCCGGCATGTGCTACATCTGGGAGCGCATCATCGACCGGGTGGCCCAGGACCTGGACATGGACCCCTCGGAGGTGCGCTTCAAGAACCTGGTGCAGCCCGAGCAGATGCCCTACACCACGCCCAACGGCAACGTCTACGACAGCGGCGACTATCCCGGCCTGCTGAAGCGGGCGCTGGAGAAGGTGGACTACCCGGCCCTCAAGGAAGAGCAGACGCGGGAGCGGGAGAACGGACGCTACCTCGGCATCGGCGTGGTCATCGGGGTGGAGCCCGGCGGGCGCAACGCCGCCCGCGACATGGCGATCTTCCCCGAGATGAAGGAGACGCCCGGGTCCGGGGGCATCAACGGCGCCACCATCAAGCTCGAAAAGAACGGCACCATCGCCCTCTACCTGGGCTCGCCCAACTGCGGCCAGGCCCACGAGACCACCACCGCGCAGGTGGCGGCCGGCATCCTCGGCGTGAGCCCCGACGTCATCAGCACCACCACCCCCTTCGACAGCGATATCGCGCCCTGGGGCGTGGCCGCCGCCAACAGCGGCAACAACTTCCACCTCTACGACATCGGCTCCATCATCGGCGCCGCGACGCAGTTGCGGGAGAAGGTCCTCAAGGTGGCCGGCCACATCCTGGACGCCGAGCCGTCGGACCTGGAGATCGCCGACGGCGTGGTGACCGTTCCGGGGTACCCACGCCGCAAGCTCACCTTCGCGGAGCTCGGCAAGGCCGCCTACAACAACCAGTCGCTGCTGCCCGAGGGCATCGACGCCGGACTCCAGACGACCTTCTACTACACCTTCCCGCACGCCCAGCCCAACCTGGTGCCGGGCAAGGACCGCCGCGTGCGCGCCCAGTTCACCTTCGGCGCCGGCGCCCACGTGGCGATCGTGGAGGTGGACCCGCGCACCGGCAAGGTCGAGGTGCTGCGCTACCTCATCGTGGGCGACAACGGCACCATCATCCATCCCGACGTGGTGGACGGGCAGATCTACGGCTCCGCCGCCCATGGCATCGCCGTGGCCCTGGGCGAGGGCTTCGTCTACGACGACGAAGGGCAGCTCCTCACCATCACCCTAACCGACTACGGCAAGTGCTCCACCGCCGAGACCCCGAACATCGAAGTGGAACACGCGCCCTCGCCCTCGGCGTTCACGCCACTGGGACAGAAGGCCGCCGGCGAAGGGGCCGCCATCCCCTCCCCCGCCGCCATCGCCAGCGCGGTGGAGAACGCCCTGGAGCCCTTCGGCGTCAAGGTCCGCGATCTGCCGCTGACGCCCGAGCGGGTGTGGCAACTGATTCAGGAGGCCCAGGCATGATCCCCGGCGCGTTCGACTACCACGCACCCGCCTCCCTGGAAGAGGCGCTGTCACTCCTGTCCGCCAACGTGGACGACGCCAAGGTCCTGGCCGGCGGCCAGAGCCTGCTGCCGCTGATGAAGCTTCGGCTCGCCAAGCCCGAGGTCATCATCGACATCGGCGGCCTCGCCGAACTGAGCTACATCCGCGAGGACGGCGACCACATCGCCATCGGCGCGCTGGCCACCTACACCGACCTGGCCGAATCCGAACTGATCCTCAACCGCTGCCCGCTGCTGGCGCAAACCGCGGTGGTGGTGGGCGACGTCCAGGTACGCAACCGCGGCACCGTCGGCGGCGGACTGGCCCACGCCGACCCCGCCGAGGACCTGCCCGCCGCCATCCTGGCCCTGGACGCAGAACTCAAGGCCGCCGGCCCCGACGGCGAACGCTGGATTCCCGCGAGCGAGTTCTTCATCACCATGCTCACCACCACCCTCATGCCCGAGGAGTTGCTGACCGAGATCCGGGTGCCCGCGCGTGACGGCTACAAGTCCGCCTACCAGAAGGCATCCCGGCAGGCTGCCGGCTTCGCCATCGTCGGCGTCGCCGTGTGCCTCAAGGAGTCCGCGGACGGCGTCTGCGAGGACATCGCCATCGGCGTCACCGGCGTGGGCGACGTGGCTTACCGGGCGGAAAAGGTGGAAGAGGCGCTGCGCGGCCAGAAGCTCGACGGCAACACCATCGCAACCGCCGCCGCGCTGGTCACCGAAGGCGTCGACCCCATCGAGGACGTCAACGCCACCCCCGCCTACCGCTCGCACTTGGCACAGGTGTACGTGGAGAGGACGATTCAGGCCGCACGGGAGGGGTGAGGTCGCAGCATGTGTCATGCCTGAAATAGACGCCGCTGCAGCAGCGCTTGCATGTCACGCCGCCCGTCGGCGATCAGGTCCACGTAGACGTTGTCTCCCATCACCCGGTAGATGATACGGTAGGGCTTAAAGAAAACCTCGCGATACTCCCTGATCCCGATCTCGACCAATTCCTTGGGATAGCGTCCGCGATGGGGATAGTCAGCCAGACTGGCAAACGCCTTTTCGAGACGGTCCAGAACGTGGTCTGCGCGCCGCGGGCCGTCGTGCCGCCCGATGTAGTCGTCGATCTCCTCCAGGTCGCGAGCCGCATTCCGGGTGAGGTGGACCTTGAAGCGCATCAGGTGGTTCGCCGCCGCTCTCGGAGTCGTGCGACGACTTCCGTGGCGGGCTGCACCTGACCTGCCTCGATCTGGCTGGTGCCCAACGCCAGAATCTTGAGCAGAGCAACCGTCTCCTGCATCTGTTCGTAACTGTCGATACCCTGAAGAACCGCCTTGGCCTCACCGTTCTGGGTGATGATCAAGGGCTCTCCCCGGTCATCTAGCGTTCGCACGATCTCGGCTGCGTGGGACTTGAGGTAACTGATCGGTTTGATCTGACCAGATAGCTTCATGACACGCCCTCCGTAGGACTAAATATAGACCGTAAACGGACCCTCCACAAGCATCCCGACCCTACACGCCCCGCAGACGGCCGGAAACGCTCAGCACCAAGGACGCCACACCGCAGGCGATCAGCACGCCGCCGAACACCACGGTGATCTTGCTGGTTCCGACGCTGGGGATGAAGACGAATACGGTTACCAGGGTTCCGAGGACGTTCCCCATGGTGGAGACGCCATACACGGCCCCGGTGATGCGACCGCCGTACTCCAGTTCCTTGAGCAGCAGGCGAACGAAGAAGGGAGAGAGTGCGGCGAGAAGCGCCACGGGGAGAAACGTCAGCGCCACGGCGGCGACCATGGTGCCCCAGAAGTCATAGCCGGCGGACAGCATGATGGCTTCCATGACGCGGTTCGCCAGGAATGCCACGAGGATCAGGTAGACGCCGACAACCGAGAGCACGGTCGATACGATCCAGATTTCACGGGAGCGGTCGGCGACGATGCCCCCCGCGGTGTAGCCTACCATCATGGCGAAAAGCACGACGGCAATCAGGCAGGCCCAGGTCGTGATGCCGCTGCCGAAGTAGGGATTGAGGTACCGGCTCCCCAACATCTCGAAGCCCATGAGGGCGAAGCCGGAAAGAAAGATCAACAGGAACAGCCAGGCCGAACCGATCACGCGTCCCATCACCACTTCCCCTTGATAAATTCGTCCAGCTTGCGATTGTGCCGCTTGATCGCCCGCAGCGATTCCACCGGCGCGAAATCGTCCGTGAGCGCGTCGGTGTCCGGCAGGCGTCCGACGCTGCGCCGTTGGGCGACCATTTCGCTCAACGGGTATTTGAAGCCGAACGTGCCGTCCAGCCTTGCGGCGGTTGACGCCAACCGTGCCTGTTCGCGCCTGGGCCCGTCATAGGCGATCATGACCACGTTGCCTCCGGCATCGTACAGGTCCACGTGGTCGAACACCTTGCCGATGGTGACGAGGGCGGCGTCGAACATCATGGTGTTGGGCTCGACGTTCTGCGCCACCGCTCCGCCGGGCTTGAGGCGGGTCTTCACGAGCTCGTAGAACTCCGTGGTGAGCAGATGAAACGGCACGAAGGCACTCCGATAGGCATCGATCAGGATTACCGGCCACCGGGTCTTCCGCCTCATGATGTATCGCCGGCCGTCCTCGATGGAGACATGGAAGTTCCTTTCGAGCCGCACCCCGAAGTAACGCTTGGCCAGCTCGAAGACCTCCGGGTCGAGCTCCACCGAGGTGACTTCGAGGTCGGGCATGGTCCTGTGCAGGTACCATGCGGTCCGGCCCCCGCCGAAGCCGATTTCGAGGATGCGATCCACCTCCCCCGCATAGGCGAGGACGGCGGTCATGTACCGTGTGTAGCGTGACGGGAGCGCGAACTCGTCGCGCGTGTCGTACACGGTCTCCGTGTAGAGCGCCCGGTTGTGTCCGAACGTCAACGTGATGATCGGACCTTCCTTGAACACGTAGATGTTGTTGTAGACGGACTCGCGCTTGGCGATGAGAACGGGACCGGCCACCGCCGAGTGCGGTTCCGCGAAGATGAACAGCGCCAGTGCGGCGCACAATGCGCCAAGCGGTGCCGGTCTGAAGGTCATCCGGAAGACGTGGAAAGCTCCAGGCGGTTCCCGCTCGGGTCGATGACGTAGACGGAGTATCCTCCGTCGTCGTGGCGGCGGATCTCGCTCACCTTGGCGCCTCGGGCCTCGATCTCCTTGACGAAGTCCTCCGGCTCGCCCCGCGCGTCGATCTCGAAGGTGTGGTGGGGCACCCGGGGATGGCGGTCCTTGGAGGCGTCGAAGACACCGAGGACGGCGCCGCCGAGATTGAGCCGGACGACGTCGACGCCGGCAACCACGTGTTTCTTGCGAACCGTGGCGCCCAGGACATCCTGGTAGAAGCTCACCGTCTTCTCGAGGTCCTCGGCGTTGAAGTTCCATGAACGGAATTGGGTCAGCTTGGACATGTTGAACCTCCTCCTGCGCACATTCATTCGACGCCCACAGCTTCGAACAGGGGATCCAGATTTTCAAGCTCGTCGAATCGCCACAGCCACTCCAGCAGGGTTGCCTGCCGTTCCCGGGACAGAACGCCCGTCGTCAGGCCAAGGAACTTCCGCTCCAGCTCCGCGTCCGTGAGCGGGTTCCGGCTGTGGCCCTTGGGGTAATCCGCGGCCCGGGTCAAACGGCGTCCTGAGCGCAGTTCGATCTCCATGCAGGCCCGCTGCCGGGCGGGATAGTCGCGGGTGGCCTCCGGGTCCTCGCTGACCTCCACCTTGCGCATGAGCGGCCGGAGCCGCGGATCGGCGATGCGCGACTCTTCGAAGCTGGCCGCGGTCACCGTGCCGTCCGTCAGGGCGGCAGCGACCACGTACGGGAGACTATGGTCGGCGGTTTCTCGGGTCCTGGGGTCCCATTTCTCGGGCTCGCCGGCGGCGTTCCGAACGGCTACGCCATAAGTCCGGACTTGGATGCGTTCGAGGTCATCGAGATCGAACTCGTCGCGCAGCTCCAGCGCCATGGCGGCGCCCGCCTGGGTGTGAATCTGCACGGGGAAGTACTTGATGCTGGTTTCGGTGAGCTTGAACGGCACCTCGGCCTTGGCGTCGCCGAATCGGCCCGGACGCAGCTCCCCGGTGACCTGCTCGAACAGCCCGTAGCGGCCCTCGAAGGGTTCCGGCGGCCCCTCCATCCCCGCCCGGGCCAGCAGCGCGGCAAACAGGCCGTTGCGCACGGCCATGGCCGTGGCGCAGCCCTTCCAGGTGGACAGCTCGCCCACACGGGTCTGGCCCAGCGGCACCTGGGACACCGCGGTCATGGACATGGCGTGGCCGAGCTGCTCTTCCGGCAGTCCCAGGACCTTGCCGGCGGCGCAGGCGCTGGCCGGACCGATGAAGAGGCCCTGGTCCCATCCCTTCTCGCGGGTGGCGAAACGGGCGGCGAACTGCCCGTAGATCTCGTAGGCCAGCACCAGCGCCGTGATCACCGCGCGGCCGGAGGCGCCGGCCACCTCGGCCGCGGCCAGCACCGCCGGCAGCATGTCGCTGGGATGGCCTCCGCCCGGCGAGACGAAGCTGTCGTTGCAGTCCAGGTAGCGGATCATGGCGGTATTGGCGAAGGCCGCCATGTCGGGCGTGGTGGCCCGGCCGGTCCCGAGGATGCGCGCGGAGCCGCGGCCCTCCAACGCCGGCGCCAGACCGCGGGCGATGCGGCAAGGCTCGGCGCCAAAGCCCCCGAGAGCGCAACCCACCGAATCCAGTATCCGGCGTCGGGCCTCGTGAACCGTGCCGGGAGGCAGGTCCCGGTAGTCGAGGGAAGCGGCGTAGCCACTCAGAAATCGCGCGGTGGCATCCATGACGCGGTCAATCCCGTTCCCGGAGGGTGGCGAAGAAACGCTTCAGGATTTCCCCGCACCGTTCCCCCAGCACGCCTTCGGTCACGTCCACGCGATGGTTCAGGCGCGGATCGTCGCAGACCCGGTAGAGCGACCTCACGGCGCCGCCCTTGGGGTCCGGGCACCCGAACACCAGGCGCCGGACGCGGGCCTGGACGATGGCGCCGGCGCACATGACGCAGGGTTCCAGGGTGACGTAGAGCGTGCAGTCGTCGAGCCGCCAGGACGTTCGCGTCCCCACCGCCTCCCTGATGGCCAGGATCTCCGCATGGCTCGTGGGGTCCGCCAGGGTTTCGCGCCGGTTGTGTCCGCGGCCGATCACTTCACCGTCGCATACCACCACCGCCCCGACAGGGACCTCTTCCTCCCTACGCGCCGCCTCGGCCTCGGCCAGCGCCCGCGCCATGAACGCCTCGTCGTCCCGCTCGGACGCCTGGTCCGCCACCGGAGTGTCCCCTCTGTTCATCCGGACATCACGGGTCTTGTGTCGATGAGGTTCCGCTACGCCAGCTCCGCCAGGTCGTCGAGCACCTCCCGGGCGTGCTGCTCGGGCTTCACCTTCTCGTAGATCCTGGCGATCTTGCCCTTGGGGTCGATGAGGAACGACATCCGGTACGTGCCCTCGTACTCCCTGCCCATGAACTTCTTCAATCCCCAGACGTCGTAAAGCCTCACCACCTCCTTCTCCTCGTCGGCCAGCAACGGGTAGGGGAGCTGGTGCTTCTCGGCGAACTTGGCGTGGCTCTTGACCGGGTCGATGCTGATTCCCAAGACCGTGGCCCTGGCCTTTTCGAATTCGGCTATGTGGTCCCGCATACCGCGGGCCTCCTTGGTTCAGCCGGGGGTGGCGTCCTTGGGATAGAAGAACAGCAGCACCCACTTCCCCTGGTAGGCGGAGAGCTCGTGGAGTTGGCCGTGCTGATCCATCAGCCGGAAATCCGGCGCGTCGTCACCGGGCTTGTGCTTCATGGGTCGGGTTCCTTCCGGTCGCGTGTTCCCGGATGTTCTACAATGGCAGGCGGGCCGATGCCAAGCAGGCGGCGGCCGGTACGACCGGCTTGACACCACGGCGCGCCGGAGAGCAAAATCCGCATGTCCGCCGACGGCACCCTTCGACGAGTTCGGGACAGGCGTAGCGAAGCGGAGTCGAAGGGCCCGGACAGAGTCTTTCAACAACCTGCCGAGGCGATGGGGGCTATTCGGACCGGAACGGGAGGAACTCGGATGGAGATCGTACACAAGCCGCGAAGCTACGGCGAGCATACCGACCATTGGCTCGATTTCGAGGAGAGTCCTCGGCGCCTTCGGGTAAAATTCGGCGGCGAAACCCTCGTGGACACGAAACGCGCGATGCTGCTGCGGGAGGCGGGACACGTCCCGGTCTACTACTTTCCGCCGGACGACGTTCGCATGGAGTTCCTGACGCCCAGCGACCACCACACCCGCTGCTCCGTCAAGGGCGAGGCTTCCTACTGGGACGTGTCCGCCGGAGGAAAGACGGCCGAGTCGGCCGCCTGGAGCTACGTCGACCCCCTGGCGCAGTCCCGGGATATCGCCGGGTACCTCTCCTTCTACTGGAACCGCATGGACGCCTGGTACGAGGAGGAGGACGAGATCTTCGTCCATGCCCGGGACCCCTACAAGCGGGTAGACGTGCTTCGGAGCTCCCGCCACGTGCAGGTGACCGTGGGCGGCGAGGTGGCGGCCGATTCCCGGCGGCCGCGGCTGGTGCTCGAGACCGGTCACCTGATCCGCTACTACCTGCCGCGGGAGGACGTGCGCACCGACCTGCTGGAGCCCAGCGACACCCGAACCCGCTGCCCCTACAAGGGGAGCGCCAACTACTGGTCGGTGAACGTCGGGGGCAAGACCTTCGAGGACACGGTCTGGAGCTACGAGGAGCCCATCCCCGAGTGCCCGAAGATCAAGGACCTGATGTGCTTCTTCAACGAAAGGGTGGACGCCATCCACGTGGACGGCGAGCGGCTGGAGATCCCCAGGACCAAGTGGTCCCGGAAGTAGGGCGGCTGTCGGATTACGCTTCGCTAATCCGACCTACGGCTACGGCATAGCAGTACTGGCCTTGGTAGGTCGGATTAGCGAAGCGTAATCCGACAACGGCGACTATGCCGCGCTCGAGGCGGCGGCACCCGCCGACGGGACGCCCGCATCGCGCAGCGCCGGGAACAGTTCGTCGAGGCTCCGGATGAGGAGCTTCGGCCTGGCCGCGGCCAGCGTCTCCTCGTCGTTGTAGGAGTATTCCGTGGCCAGTGCCACGGTGAACACCGACAGGTCGTTCCCCGCCACCTGGGCGAATTCGAGGTTGTTCCCTGCCCGAATGTAGGTCGCGGTTCCGGACAGCAGGACCACTTCCAGGTTTCTGTTGAGCTTCCGGAACAGGTGGTAGATGCCCTGCTCCTTCCTGAAGTACGTTTCGTCGCGGTCGATGATCTCCTCGAAGTACTCGCTGATGCCGTGCTCCTCCATGACCCGGTGCTTGTAGCGCCGGCCGCTGGTGGTGAGCACCATGTTGCTCAGGCCCGCGTCCCCGGCTTCCTTGAGTGACTCCTCGACCCCCGGAATGAAGTCCGGCGGATTGACGTCGAAACCGTGACGGCGCGCGATCTCCAGGGCGTGGCCGCGGATCTCGCGTCGTACTCCCTCGTTGTAGATGATCGAGGGGTCGCGGGCGTAGTCTTCCGAAAACAGGATCGGCGCGAGAAAGAAGTCGAACGGCCCGTCCGCGACCTTGCGCAGTTCTTCGAAGGAAAGCTTCGGCTTGTCGTAACGCGGGAGGATCTCGTTGGCGATGATGTGGACCCGATGGATGTCCGTCTCGATGGTATCGGACATGGTCCGGATCAGGCATCTCTTGACCGGCGTCGGCGCATCACTCATGGCAACCTCCTGCCGCTGGCTGGAAAACTGAATCAGCTTTAGCTAATCTCTCATGACCCTGTCAACACGGCAGGAACTCCGAAGGAGTTTCGTACGGCATGAAACCCTAAGGATTTCATGCCGTTGGAGATTTCATGCTGAACCTGACCCTGGCGTGCGGCCACTACGACCGGACCGAGGCTCTGCGGGACGGGCGCGTCCGGCCCGACGGCATCCAACTCAACTGCCTGACGCTGAAGGTGGAGGAAACCTTCTGGCGCATGATGCAGTACCGCGAGTTCGACGTGGCCGAGACCTCCCTGGGCGGCTACGTGGTTCGCCGGGGGCGCGGGATGGAAGACCTGGTGGCGATACCGGTATTCCCGTCGCGCTTCTTCCGCCAGTCCTGCATCTTCGTCCATGGCGGCTCCGGCATCGACGCGCCGGAGGACCTCAAGGGGAAGCGCATCGGCGTGCCGGAATACCAGATGACCGCCGCCGTGTGGGCGCGCGGAACCCTCTCGGACGACTACGGAGTACGCGCCGAGGACGTCGAATGGGTCCAGGGCGGCCTGGAGGACCCGGGGCGCCTCCCCTTCGAGCCCGTGGAGCCCGCCGGGATCAGGCTCGGCTTCGCGCCGGAAGACCGCTCGCTGGCCCAGATGCTGGCGCTTGGCGAAATCCAGGCGCTGATCACCGCCCGGACCCCGTCCACCTTCGATCCGGCCGGCTCCGGGGTGCGCCGGCTCTTCCCCGAACCCTGGAACGTAGAGCGGGACTACTTCGAGCGCACGGGCATCTTCCCCATCATGCACACGGTATCCATTCGGCGGGAGATCCTCGACGACCACCCGTGGGTGGCGGCCACGCTGATGAAGGCGTTTTCCCAGGCCAAGGACCTGGCCGTGGCCGACCTGACCCAGACCAGCGCCCTTCCCCTTTCGCTGCCGTTCCTGACCGAGCACGCCTACCAGACGGTGGCGACCATGGGTGAGGACTTCTGGCCCTACGGGCTGGAGTCCAACCGCAAGACCCTCGAAACATTCGTGCGTTACATGCACGAGCAGGGCATGATCGAGCACAGGATGCCCATCGAGGAGCTGTTCGCTCCGAGCACCCACCGCACCTTTCGGATCTGAACGATCCGTTTTCAGCGCCGAAGGCGGCCAATTCCGACCGAGCCCTTTCACCGGCAAGCTCTGGAAAACACGCCGGAAACCGTGCTTATTCCCTGTGCAGGTTGTTGGGAAAGGCGTTTGTTGCGGCCTGGAGGCGGTGCGGGCCGGGTCCTGTGAACAGGTTTTCCACAGATCCGGTGGATAGTGTCAACGGACTGTCGGAGCCGTCAGATTATCCCCGGACCGTGGGACTTCACACGTAGTGTTGGATCTCCTGGAGGGACGGCGGAAAAAACAGCTCTTCTATCGCCGGCTTGTGCTTGATCATGCCCTGCTCGAACTCGTAGCGCACGACCGCCTCCAGCGCCGGGCGGTTGTCTTCGAGATTGTACGGCCACGGATCCGGTCCGAAGATGGCGTGCTGGTCCTGGAGCTCTTCCTTGGCCCAGACCAGGGCCAGACTCCGGGGGTCGCTCATGCGCTCGTAGCAGACCTCCTTGGCCCGCTGAAGGGCCTGGAGAAGACTCACCGCAACCCAAGGGGCCCGCTCCAGGATTTCGTCCTTGATGACCACCGTGTGCATGATGGGAAAGATGCCGCTCTTGCGGTAGTACTCCGCCTCCGCCTGCCGCGGATCGGGGAAGAGCAGCGCCACCTGTTCCGAGCCCGCCCGGACTGACGGCAGTACCTCGGGGTAGAGCGACCCTTCAAGCTCCCCGGCACACAGCATCTCGTCGACGTTCCGCCCCTCCGGCACGCGCCGGATATTCATCCACGATGCCGGCTCCAGGGGCACGTCCTCTTCCTCCTGGCACCACCACTCCACGGTCTTGAGGTCCAGGCCGTAGTAGTCCTGCAGGATGCCGCGCATCCACAGGCCGGCGGAGTTCTGGAGCGTGTCCAGGGCGATGCGCTTGCCGTTCAGGTCGGAAGGCTTGTCGATCCCGCAACCCGTGCGCTTGACCATGTAGCTGTGGCGGAAGCGCCGGTGCGGAAACGCCGGGATGGCGGTGAAGGCCCGCCCCTGGTCGTGGGCCACCAGGTAGCCCACCAGCGACAGCTCGCAGGCGTCGAACTCCTCGTGGCGCAGCATCCGCCCGTGGCGCTCGGGCGACTGCATGGTCATCACGTTGAGGTCGATGCCCGCGGGCTCCACCACCTTCTCCCACAGGGGGCGCAAGAGATCGTAGCTGCCGCAGGCGAAATTCAGGTTCAAGCGGGACACTATTCGCTCCTCACGTGTTTTCGGTACTCCTCGGGGGTGTCGATGTCGATGAGGATCCCTTCCTCGTCGGTTTCGAGCTCCAGGGTCTCGTCGGGATGGCCCCGCACCACCGGCTTGGCGCCGGTGTCGAGGGACGCCGCCATGAACTCGGAGAAGAGCTCGCTGGAGAACAGCACCGGATGGCCGCGGCGCCCGCCGAAGCGCGGCACCACGATGAGCTTTTTCTCGGCACGGAAACGCTCGATCATCCGGTCAACCAGGCCGCTGTCGATGAACGGGTGGTCCACCAGATGCACCAGGATCGCCTCCACCGGCTCGCCTTCCAGCGCCCGGATGGCGGTCTGCAGCGAGGAGAGCTGGCCACGGGCGTAGTCCGGGTTCACCGCGGTGTCGACTCCGAGGTAGGCGATGGCTTCGCGCATGGCGCCGGCGTTGAAACCCAGCACCACCAGGGTCCGGTCCACGCCCGTGCGTTCCAGGGCCGCAACGATGCGCTCGATGAACGGGACACCGTCCACCGGCAAGAGCGCCTTGGGGCTTCCCATGCGGGTGGACGCACCCGCTGCGAGGACAACGGCAACGATCATGATCGGGGATGGACCGGCAGCCTGCACGGGAACGTGTAGGGGCGGGTTTCAAACCCACCCGTGCCCGCGCGGCGCCGTTGGCTCATTGGTTTCCTGGTGTGCGAACCGCGGACCGCTACAGCCCCTCCAGCTTCTTCATGGTGTCGGCGTAGTCCGCCAAGGCCTTGTCGAGAGTGTACTCGGCAACGAACCCCAGTTGCTCCTCCGCGCGCGACAGGTCGGTCAGAGGGCGGTTTGCCGGATAGCCCATGGGATCGCTTTCCTTCCGCAGCGTCACCCGGGACTCGGGAAATTCCTTCTTCAACGCCGCGAGGATATCGTCGCCGGTGACCATGCCGGCGCAGCCGATGTGGAAAAGACGGTCCTTGTGCTCGGGCTTGAGCGCGGCCAGGACGGTGGCCGTGGCGGCGTCCTTGCCGTAGAGGACCTCCGTGGGTCCGTAGGGCCAGTTGACGCTAGCGTCCTCGCGCTTCAAGGCGGCGCGGACCATGTCCTGGATGGCCTGCTCACGGGTGGCCTTCATGGTGGTGGGCGACGGTCCGTAAAGCCCCCCGACGTAACGAATGCACACGAACTCGAAGCCGTACATCTTGGCGTAGGCGTTGCCGAGAAACTCACAGCCGCCCTTGGTGGCGGCATAGACGGACGGCGGGTTGATGGGGATGGTCTCGTCGATGCTCTGGAGCCCTTCCCCGAACGAGCCCAGGTAGACGGTGCCGGAGCTGGGGAAGGTGATCCGCGGCACGTCTTCGAGGCGCACGGCCTCCAGGACATTGACGGTGCCCATGAGGTTCAGGCGCACCCCGGTGTAGGGGCGCCGCTGCACTTCCTCGCCGAGAAACGCGGCCAGGTGGATGACCTGGCCGACGTCGTAGTCACGGATCGCGCTGACGAGCTGCGGCAGGTCCAGGATATCGCCGCGCACGGTCTCCACCGACGCGGGATCGACCCCCACGGCCCTCAGCAGCCGCTCGTTCACCGCCACGTCAAAAATGACCGGGCGCTCGCCGCGCTCCTGCAACATCCCGACCACGTAGGCGCCCACGAGACCGGTACCCCCGGTCACCATTATGCTCTTCTTTGCCATTCACTTCCTCCCGGCAATGACAAGCTAGCGTGCTGCCCGTGCACGGGGGGGCGACCGCCGGTCGCCCCTACCTGCAATAGTCCCGTGCCCGCGACCATGGTCACCCATCGTCGCTACGCTATTCAAGACAGCACACTAGGGAAACATGTACTCCACCGGCGGCGATTCGAAGTCCGTCTCCACCTCGGTGGTTCCGGGCACCTCCCTGGCCACCCCCACGATCTCCTCCTGCAGCGCGGGCTGGGTCAGGATGCCGGAAACGTGGACCACGCCGCCCGCCGCCCGCACCCGCACGTTCAGGTTCCGCGTCTTGGGCGACACGATCAGCGCCGCCTGGACCCGGGACGTCAACGACAGGTCGGCGAACGCCTGCTCGGACTGCGGAGTCTTCTGGTACTCGGGTCTGGCGGCCGCGTCCTCGATCAACCGCGCCAGGGTGTCGATGGTCATCTGCCCGGCGTTCAACACGAGGTCGTAGCGCGACGCGTCGCGCCAGTCCGCGCCGAAGATGGCCTCCATGCGGCGCGAGCGCGCCTTGTTGACGCTTTCGACGTAGCGCCGGCCGCCGGCCTCGTCGAGCCCTTCCCGCTCCCGCACCTTCTCGACCTGGTACTCCAGCGGCGCCGTCAGCAGCACCTTGACCACGTGGCCCACCCCCGGCAGGAGTTCCTGGCCCATGTGGCCGTGATAGACGATCTGGCCGTCACGTGCCATCTCGCACATGGCGGCCTGCAGGGTGATGCGGTACAGGCGGAGACTCTCGCGCCAGCGCTCCCACCAGTGAGGTCCGGATTCCAACACCTCCTCGTACTTGGCCTCGGAAATTCCGTACCGGTTGCTCGCCTCCATCAGCACCTCGCGGTCCACACACGGGTAGCCCAGATCTCCGGCCACCCGCTCGGCAACCTCCGGACCCGCGCCAAACGCGCCACGAATAATGGTGATAATCGGCATGGGCTTCCCTCCTTTCCGCAATTGGCCCCGACCAACTTCCCGGCCCTTCTCGTCTTTACAGTAAATCGTCTGATGCACGGTTGCAAGATAAATTGGCCGGCAAGAGCGGATTGCGCGCGCGCCGAAGCCGATGTTTGTGCCGTCCATGCGCATTTGCTACACCATCATGCACCCCACAGGCTTCCCGCATGACTCCCAAGGAAAAACTGCTGGCGCTTCGGGACGAGTTGCGACAGACCTTCCTGGAACGCGGCGAACTTATCGACGGCGCCCTCGCGGCGCTACTGTCGGCCCAGAACCTCCTCATCGTCGGCCCGCCCGGCACGGCCAAGTCCATGCTGGCCGACGAGCTGTGCCGCCGCGTCGAGGGCGCCGACTACTTCCAGTGGCTGCTGACCCGTTTCACCGCTCCCGAGGAGTTGTTCGGGGCGGTGAGCCTCAAGGGGCTTGAGCAAGACGACTACCGGCGGGTCACCACCCGCAAGCTCCCCGAGGCCCACATCGCGTTTCTGGACGAGGTCTTCAAGGCCAACTCCTCGATCCTGAACTCGATCCTGACCATCATCAACGAACGACGCTTCCACAACGGGCAGCAGGTCCACGACGTACCGCTCATCACCCTGTTCGGCGCCAGCAACGAGCTTCCCGAGGACGACGAGCTCACCGCGCTGTACGACCGTTTCCTGCTTCGCTTCGTGGTGGACTACATCCAGGAGGACTACCGCTTCCTGCGCATGCTGGAGGCGCCGCCGCCCGCCGCACAGGTATGCATCACCCTGGACGAACTGGGGGCGCTGCAACGGGACGCCGCCGCGCAACCGGTCCCGGGGCACGTGCACCGGACCATGGCCGAGATCCGCCGCCAGCTCGGGAAAAAGCAGATCGTCGCCTCCGACCGGCGCTACCGCCAGTCCCTGGCGCTCATGAAGGCGCATTCCTATCTGGCCGACGACGCACAGGTCTCGGACCAGAGTCTCTTGTTCCTGGAACACGTGCTGTGGCGGGAGCCGTCGGAGAGAGCCGACATCGGCGCCGTCATCCGCGAAATCGTGCTCGGCTACGAAAAGGAAGCGCAGGAGCTGCTGTACCAGGCCCGCGAGATCGATGAGTACGTGCGGCGTACGTGGGAGACCGATGAGCTGCGTTCCCAGGCCCTCATCGAGGCACACACGAAACTCCGCAACATCCTCGGCCGGGTGGAGCAACTGATCGAGAAGGCATCCGATGCCGACCGTCCCCTGGACCGGGTGGAAGACATGCGGGAGGAGATCCAGGACCTTCAGAAGCGCCTGCTGGAGGGCTTGTAGTGGCCCACCGAACACCGCGGAAGAAGCCCTCTCCCCTGCCCGTCCTGCCCGAGAACGCCAACTGGATCGAGAGCGACCGCTACGACCGCCACGCCTACGGGCAGCTTCGCCGCGACGCTGCTTCCCTTCAGGAGCTCGAGCGCGCCGGCCAGGCGCTCATCCCCCACTTCCCTTCGCTCCTTCAGGACGTCTTCTGCCTGCTGTTCAAGTACAACATCGTCTTCGCCGAGGAGCCGGACGTGCTGCCCAGCGCCGCCGTCAACCGGACCCTGCTGAACGCGCTCCACGACGGCGAGGTGAGCCGCATCCTGCGGGAGCTGACCCTGCTCGACGAGGCCAGGGCCGGCTTGTGCACGTTGCTGGTCGGCGAGGGGCTCCTGGCGATGCTCAAGTCGGAGAAGCCCTGGACGCGCCACGACATGATGGACACCTGGAAGCTCCGGCAGCAGGAAGAGGATTTCCAGAAGACCCGCGAGGTGCTGGAGCACGCCGGCGAGCTGGGCGAGGATGAAGACGCCGCGGACAAGGAGGAAGCCCTCGCCAGGATCGAGGAACGGCTCAAGAGCAAGCTCCGGAGCGACGCCGCCTCGATCCGGCAGAAGCAGCGCCAGTTGACCGAGGATCTCGACCGGGTGGAGGACGAGGCGCGGGCGCGGGCCCGGGCGTCGGCCATCCGTGCCGCCCAGCAGCTCGAGGAGGCCATGGAGGAAGCGGAGCAATGGGGCTCCGCCGTCGGATCCGGCGGGCGACTGCCGGCCGACCGGCGGCTGGAGCTGGGCCGCCGGCTGGCCGGCAACGACAAGCTCAAGAAGCTCATCCGCATGGTGGGGAGGATGAAGTCCCACGCGCTGGCGCTTCGCAAGCGCACCTTCGAGCGCTCCAACGAGGAGCTCTACGCGGTGGAGCAGGGAGGTGCGCTGGAGCACCTGCTGCCACAGGAGCTGGTGGCGCTGCACCACCCGTTGCGGCATCGAGACTTCCAGCGCCGGCTGCTGGAGAAAGAGCTGCTGCAGTACTCGCTCCGGGGCATGGAGGAGAAACGCAAGGGGCCGGTGGTGGTGTGCCTGGACGGCAGCTCGTCGATGTCGGGGGACAAGGAGCTCTGGTCCAAGGCCGTCACCCTGACCCTGCTGGAGCTGACCCGGCGCCAGCGCCGTCCGTTCCGCTCCATCTGCTTCTCCTCCAGGGACACCGCGCTGCACGTCCTGGACATGACGACGCGATACGGCGCCGACGTCGAGCCGGACAAGCTGATGGACCTGGCGGAACATTTCCCCGGGGGCGGCACGGACTTCGAGAAGCCCCTGGACGCGGCCCTGGAGTGCCTCAAGAAATCACGTTATAAGAAGGGGGACATCGTCTTCATCACGGACGGCGAGTGCCAGGTGTCGGCGGAGTGGTCGGAACGGTTCCTCAAGGAGAAGGACCGCCTCAGCTTCTCGCTTTTCTCCATCCTCATCGACGTGGGGCACAGCTCCCTGGGAACCCTCAAGGAATTCAGCGACCGGATCACGACCATCACACAGCTTGCCAACGAAGGCACGAACGACCTGTTCATTCGTTTCTGAGGTCCGCTGCTTCGACGAACCGATCGCTGCGACAGATCATCGGGAGAACCACATGACCAAAAGACTCAACTTCGGCATCCTGCTGCCAACCCGGGGAGTGATCCTGGCCAAGACCGCGGTCCCGGACCTGAGCCCGGTCTTCAACCTCGCCGACGCGGTCGAGAAGGCCGGTTACGACTCGGTGTGGATCGGCGACAGCGTCACCGCCAAGTCGCGGCTGGAGGTCATCAGCACCCTGGGGGCGCTGTCGGTCAAGACCGAGCGGGTGAAGATCGGCACCGCGGTGCTGCTGGCGGCCATGCGCAATCCCGTGGTGCTGGCCCAGGCCCTGGCCAGCGTCGACGTCCTGTGCGGCGGTCGGCTGATCTGCGGCGTCGGCGTCTCCCGCAACGACAGGATGTTCGAGGAGGAATACACGGCCTGCGGCGTCCCCTTCAACCAGAAGGCCGGACGCCTGAGCCAGGTGCTCCGGATCATGAAGCTCCTGTGGGCGGGGGACGAGGTCACCCACGAGAACAAGTACTATACCATCGAGAACATCTCGCTGCTGCCCAAGCCGGTGCAGCGGCCCGGAATCCCCTTGTGGGTGTCGAGCAACGACGTGGACAGCGGGCTCAAGCGGGTCGGCCTTTACGGCGACGCCTGGATCACCAACATCCCGTCGCTCGAGGTCTTCAAGGAGTCGCGGAAGAAGATGGAAGACTTCGCCAGCGACGCCGGACGGAATCCCGACGACATCCACCGCTGCCTGTACCTCACCATCCACATGGACCCGGACGCCGACAAGGCGCGCCGGGAGGGCGGCGCGTTCCTGGAGGCCTACTACCACAAGACCTATGAAGAGGTGGCGGCACAGCTCGTGGTGAAGGCCGGCGGCACCAACGAGGTGGTGGACTTCATCAACGAGTACGCGGAAGCCGGCATCCAGACCTTTATCGTCCGCTTCGCCGCCAAGGACCAGTTCCAGCACCTCGAGGTATGCAGCGAGCACGTCATGCCGCACTTCCAATAGGCAGGCGGTAGCATGAGCGCCGATCGCGTGCTGGTGGCGGGCGCCGGCCCCGTGGGCCTGGTGGTGGCGCTGCATCTGGCGCAGCACGACGTGCCGGTCACCGTGCTGGAGGCGGAGGCCGAGCTGCCGGAGACGTTGCGGGCCTCCACCTTCCACCCCCCTACCCTCGACATGCTGGCGTCGACCGGAGTGTTGGCGGACTTCCTGGCCCTGGGACTCAAGGCCCCCACCCTCCAGTACCGCGAGCGCGCGGGCTGCATCGCGGAGTTCGACTTCGGCCGGATCGCCGACGTCACCGCGCACCCGTACCGGCTTCAGTGCGAGCAGTTCAAGCTCAATCGGCTGCTGTACGAGAAGCTGACCACCCTGCCGGGAACCGAAGTGCTGTTCTCAAGGGAAGTGACGGGGGTGGTGGAAGACGCGACCTCCGTCACCGCGCTAGCGGGCCAAGGCAGCGCCGCCCGGCGCTTTCGGGGACGCTACCTGGTGGGCGCCGACGGCGCCCGCAGCAACGTCCGCAAGTCCCTGGACATCCCCTTCGACGGATTCACCTGGCCCGAGCGCTTCCTGGTGGTGAGCACGCCCTTCCCATTTGAAGACCACTTCGACGGGCTTGCGCCGGTGAGTTATTTCGCCGACCCCGAGGAATGGTTCTTCCTGCTGCGGGTACCGGGCCTGTGGCGGGCGATGTTTCCCACGCGGCCGGAAGAGAGCGACGACGCGGTGCTCAGCGATGCCAGCGTCGAGCGGCGGCTCCAGCGCGTGGTCCCGACCGGACGCCGCTACCCGGTGCGCCACCGGACCCTCTACCCCGTCCACCAACGGGTGGCGTCGCGCTACCGCGAGGGACGGGCTTTCCTCGCCGGCGACGCGGCCCACATCAACAATCCCCTGGGGGGCATGGGCATGAACGGCGGCATCCACGACGGCTACAACCTCGCGGAAAGGCTGGTGTGCGTGTGTCGCGGAGACGCGCCGGAGTCGGAGCTCGACGGCTACGAGCGGCAGCGCCGGCCCATCGCGCTGGAGTACGCCAACGTCCACTCCACGGCCAACAAGCTGAACCTCGAGGCCCGCGACCCAGAGCGCCAGCAGGAGTTCCGCCGCACCATGCGCGAGACCGCCGCCGACCCGAAGAAGTCCTACGAGTACCTGTTGCGGGTGTCGATGATCGCCAGCCTGCGGCAGGCGGCGAGGCTGTAACGACGCCTCCACGTGACCCCGGACTGAAGCCGGAGCCCCAAATCGCGGCTCAGGCGCCGGTCACGTCGAAAAAGCGGATGGTCGGCGTCTCGGCGAGGTGCTCCATCAGCCGGCCGCTGACGCCCCTCTCCCGCTGCCAGGCCAGATACTTTCGTATTGCTCGCGGGTTCGGTTCGGGTATGCTTGACAGACGGCGATGCCAAAGCCAGATTAACCTCCGGTCCGGCGCGGCCCGCCGGCCCCATGGAGCCCTGCTTCGACGGAGGCGATGATGCCCAAGGTACTGACACGAGAACAGGTGGACGCCTACCACCGCGACGGATTCCTTTTCCCCGTGCGCATCATGGACATGGAATCCGCGGGTACGTTGAGGCGAAAACTGGAGGACGTGGAGAAAGCCATCGGCGGGGAGATGCAGGAACGCTACCGTATCAAGGCCCACCTGCCCTTCCCCTGGCTCAACGAGCTGATCCGGAACCCGGTGATGCTCGACGCGGTGGAGGACATCATCGGCCCGAACATCCTGTGCTGGGGCTCCAGCTTCTTCACCAAGAACGCCCATGACCCGCGGTTCGTCTCCTGGCACCAGGACACCACCTACTACGGGCTGCAGCCGCGGGAGACCCTGACCGCCTGGTTCGCCTTCACCGACAGCAAGGTGGAGAGCGGCTGCATGCGGGTGGTGGCCGGCTCGCAGGCCGGTGGCGCCCGCCGGCACGTGGAGACCTTCGCGGCGGACAACCTGTTATCCCGAGGCCAAACCGTGGAAGACGTGGACGAATCGCAGGCCGTGGACGTGGAGCTCGAGGCCGGGGAGATCTCGTTCCACAGCGAGACCGTGATCCACGGCTCCAATCCCAACGAGTCGGACGACCGGCGGCTGGGCTACTCCATCCACTTCATCGCGCCGCACGTGCACCAGACGCTGTTCGACCACGCCACCGCGGCGCTGCTGCGCGGCACCGACACGCACGGCTATTGGGAGCCCGAGCCCGTGGCGAAGCAGGACTTCGACCCGGAGTGCCTCGCCGCTCTCGACCGCAACCACCAGCAGTACAAGGCCAACAAGCAGGAGGGGTAGTGCCGGGCCGTTCCCGGCAACCCGCACCCCCTCCCTGTCCGCGCTCCTGGAAGAGAGTTCAAGTCTGTTCGAGAAAGGATGTTATAAGTGCCTGACAAGACGTTGAATGGCAAGGTGGTTATCATCACCGGTGGCGCGGGAGGCATGGGCACCATCATGACGCTGGCGCTGCTGGAAGACGGCGCCCGCGTGGCGGTGGTGGACAACCGGGAGGAGCGGTGCCAGGCCATGGCGCGAAACGCGGCGGGCGTGGCCGATGAAGGAGCGCTCATCACCCTCACCGCCGACATCACCAAGGACGACGAGTGCGAACGGGTAGTCAACGCGGTGCTGGGTCGTTTCGGTCGGCTCGACGCCTTGGTCAACGCCGCCGGCATCGGCATGCAGACCGTGCGCGCCAACTACATGAGCGAGCCGGTGCGCTTCTGGGAGGTGGAGCCCGACCGCTGGCAGTCCGTCATGGACGTCAACTGGAAAGGGGCGTTCCTCATGGCCCGGGCCGCCACCCCGCACCTGGTGGAGCAGGGCTCCGGCCGCATCGTCAACGTCACCACCAGCCTGGACACCATGTTTCGCGGCCAGTACACGCCCTACGGCATGTCCAAGGCCGCGCTCGAGGCCGCCTCCGCGAGCTGGGCGAAGGACCTGGAGGGCACCGGCGTCACGGTCAACGTGCTGGTGCCCGGCGGCCCCACCAACACGAGCTTCATTCCGGAGAGCGCGCCCTTCGACCGGAGCAAACTGGTGCAGCCCGAGGTCATGGCCGCGCCCATCCGCTGGCTCGTCTCCGACGCCTCGCAGGACATCACCGGCTGCCGCTTCGTCGGCAACGACTGGGACACGGCCCTGGAGCCCGACAAGGCCGCCAAGGCCGTCTGCCGCCCCGCGGCCTGGCAGGACCTGACCTCCCAAGCGGCCTGGCCCGACCGGAAATAGCTTCGGGTTTCCCCCAACGCCTGAACCTCCTGTTTTCGTTTGCCGCGCCCGACCGCTTTTGATAAAGGTCGGCCACGCAGATTCAGGGCCGTATTTATGACGCAGGACACCAAACAGGAGGGATGACCCATGAAGGACTCCACGGAAACCAGGGAAACGAAGACTGGAGGGATCAACCGCCGCACCTTCATCGGCGGCAGCGTGGCGGCCGGGGCGATGATCCTGGGGGCGCCTTACATCGCCTCCAAGGCCCGGGCCAAGACCAAGACCATCTACATCAACACCTGGGGCGGAAGCTGGGGCAAGGCGGAGGCGGAGGCCTACTACAAGCCCTATGAAAAGGCCTCCGGGATCGCGGTAAAGCCCATCACGCCGGTGTCGTTCGCCAAGATGAAGGCCCAGGTCCAAAGCGGCCACTACGAGTTCGACGTGGCCGGCATGGGACGCTCCGATTCGATCCGAGGGCTCAACGACAACCTGCTGGAGCACATCCACTACGACATCATCCGGCTCACCGACTATCCGCCGGACACCATCGGGTACAACGGCATCTCGCGCCATTCCATCTCCACCAACCTCGTCTACAACAAGAAGAAGTTCCCCAACGGCGGCCCGCAGTCCTGGGCCGACTACTGGAACGTGGAGAAGTTCCCCGGCAACCGGGGCGCCTACAAGGACGCCGCCCGGATGCTTCCGTTCGCGCTGCTGGCGGACGGCGTACCCAAAGACGAGCTCTATCCCCTGGACGTGGACCGGGCCTTCAAGAAGCTCGACGAGCTCAAGCCCCACGTCAAGGTGTGGTGGCGGCGCGGATCCCAGTCGGTGCAGCTCGTCCGCGACGGCGAAGTCGACATGATGCCCATGTGGAACACCCGCGCCGGCGTCGCCGTGGAGCAGGGAGTGCCCATCGAGGTGGTCTGGAACCAGGCCCACATGCGCCGCTCCAACTGGATCGTCGCGCGCGGCACCCCCAACGCCGCGGAATCCTGGCGGTTCGTGCAGTTCTGTCTGAAACCCGAGAACCTGGGGGTCTTCTGCCGCCTGATGAACACCGGCCCGTGGATCGCCGCGGCCTACGAACACATCAACGAGAAAAAGGCGCGGATGATGCCCACGTGGAAGGACAATCTCCCGCTCACCTACCAGCCGGATCCGCTCTGGGTGGGCACCAACCTGAGCGAGTTGACCAAGCGCTTCAACCAGTGGCTGGCCACGTGATGCAGGAGAACGGGCCCGACTTGCACGGATGAATGCCACCGCCGCAAGGCCCGCGGACAACCCCGTCGGCAAGAAGGCTTTCAGGCCGTGGCGCTCGCGCGCCAACCTTTCGGCCTGGACGCTTTCCGCGCCGGCGGTGTTGTTCATCGCCGTCCTGTTCGTCTATCCGCTGCTGGACGTCGTCGTCATCAGCTTCACCGACCCGACGCTGTCCCTCGTCAACTACCGGGAGTTCTTCTCCTCGTCGCTCTATTCGAGGGTGTTGGGGAACACGTTCTGGTTCGCCTTCGTGGTAACCGTGATCTGCCTGCTCCTTGGCTATCCCCTGGCCTACGTCATCGTCCGCTACGGCGGCACCCTGGGATTCGCGCTGTTGCTGGTGGTGGCCATGAGCTTCTGGACGAGCTTTCTCGTCCGCACCTACTCGTGGCTGGTGATCCTGGGCAGCAAGGGACCGGTGACCAAGCTGCTCGCCTGGGTCGGTTTCGACCCGGTGCCGCAGATCCTGTTCAACAGCTTCGCCACCACGCTGGGCATGGTGCACATCCTGATCCCCTACATGATCCTGTCGATCTACGCGGCCATGCAGAAGATCGACCCCAACCACCTGCGGGCGGCGGCGAGCCTGGGCGCCACCCCCTTCCAGGGCTTTCGCACGGTCTTTCTTCCGTTGAGCCTGCCGGGGGTGGTGAACGGCTGCACCCTGGTCTTCATCATCTGCCTGGGATTCTACGTGACGCCGGTGCTGCTCGGGGGACCACGGGACCAGATGATCGCGGGACTCATCGGGGAGCAGATCGAGGAGCTTCTCGAGTGGGGCTTCGCCTCGGCCATGGCGGTGGTGCTCTTGGCGACGACCATGGCGCTGCTGGCCGTCTACAACCGGCTGGTGGGGTTGGATAAACTGTGGGGATAACAGCGCGATGAACCTCCTGAGAGCCATCGCCATCGCCATCGGCGCCTTCATCGCCGCGCCGATGTTCATCGTCATCCCCATGTCGCTCAGCGACTCGCCCTCTTTCGCGTTCCCGCCCACGGGCTACTGGCTGGGTTACTACCGCGCATACTTCACCAACGAGCTGTGGACGACACCGACCATCAACAGCGCCATCATCGCCACCGCCACCATGTTCGTGACCATGGCGCTGGTGGTGCCGGCCTCCTTCGCGCTGGTGCGCTTCCGGTTTCCGGGCCGCGGCACGGTGAACTTCCTGCTGATGATGCCGCTCATGGTCCCCCACATCGTCCTGGCGCTGGGCTACTACGCCGTTTTCAGTCCGGTGGGGCTCACCAACAACCACATCGGGGTCATCATCGCCCATACCTGCGTGTCCGTGCCGGTGGCGTTTCTGATCGTCTCCGCCACGCTCAAGGGCTTCGACCGCAATCTAGAGCGCGCCGCCATGAGCTCGGGAGCCGGACCGCTCAGGACCTTTCTCCACGTCACCCTGCCGGTGCTGCGGCCGGGCTTTCTGGTGGCGTCGCTGTTCGCCTTCCTGCACTCGTTCGACGAGACCGTCATCGCCATCTTCATCGCCGGCCGCGACGCCTCCACCCTACCCCGCAAGATGTACGAAAGCGTGCGGCTGGAAGCCGACCCGGTGTTGGCGGTGGTCTCGACCCTGCTGTTCACGCTGGTGCTGATCGGCACGGCGATTGCCGCGGCAACCCGAAAGAGGCCGGTGCATGCGACTTGAGAGGTTGCTTCGACCGGAATCGATCACGGTCTACGGCGCCAGCGAGAACCGCGGGCCGGGCCGGCGGATTCTCGAGATGCTCGACAGGATGGGCTACGCGGGCGCCGTCTATCCGGTCAATCCCAGGTACGAGACGGTGCTCGGAAGGCACTGTTACCCGAGCCTGGAGGAAGTCCCCGAGGGAATCGACGCCATCGTGTTCTGCGTCAACCACAGGCTGGTGGTGGAACCCTTCCGGACCGCCGCCGCCCGGGGCTTCGGCGCCGCGGTGATCCTCGACGGCGGCTTTGCCGAGGCGGGCGAGGAAGGCCGCAGGCGTCAGGACGAGATCGAGGCCGCCGCGCGCGGCGCAGGCATGGCGGTATGCGGCCCGAACTGCATGGGCGTGCTGAGCCCGCACCACCGCACCAGCCTCTACACCTCCAACCTGCTGCATCCGGAAAAGCTGCCGGGCAACGTCGCCATGGTCACCCAGAGCGGCTCCATCGCCATCGGGCTTCTGACCGACTGCCGCCGCTTCGGCTTCAGCCACGTAGTCTCCACCGGCAACGAAGCGGTCACCACCACCGCCGAGTTCATCGACCATCTGGCGGACGACCCCCACACACGGGTCATCGCCACCTTCACCGAGACCGTCCGCGATCCGGAACGCTACGTCGCCGCGCTGGACAAGGCGGCCGACCGCGGCAAGCCGGTGGTGGTGCTCAAGGTCGGCCGCAACGACCGCACGCGCCGGGCCATCACCAGCCATACCGGAGGCCTCGCGGGCGAGGCCCGGGTGTTCTCGGAGGTCCTCAAGCGGCACCGGGCCATCGAGGTCGGCGACATGGACGAGCTGACCGAGGTGCTGGCGAGCTGTCAGGGCGAGCGTTGGCCCACCGGCCGGAGAATCGGCGTGATCACGGCGTCCGGCGGCCAGGCGGAACTGATCCTGGACGTCGCCGGAGGGGCGGGTTTGCGCCTGCTGCCGCTGTCCGAAGCAGGCCGCCGGGAGGCGGAGCGCGTCATCGGGCCGCTGACGGGCGACGGTAACCCCCTCGATGCCTGGGGCGACGGCAAGTTCGACGTGAACATACCCCACGGGCTCAAAGTTCTGGAGAACGAGCCCGACGTGGACTCCATCGTCATGGTGAGCGACAGCCGCGACGACTCGCCCATGGTACCGACCCAATACACGCAGTACCTCGCCGAGACCGCCCGGCGGACGTCCAAGCCCTGCTTTTTCATGAACACCCGCCCGGGCATCTTTCGACAGGAGTTCGCCGACGCGCTCCGGGCCGCCGGCATCCCCACCATCGGGGGAGCACGCCAAGGCCTGGGCGCCGTCGACCGGCTCGCGCGCTGGTCCATGCCGAGCTTCGACCCCCTGCCGGAGCCGCCGCCGACTGAGCGCGTCGCCGCACTCCTGGAGAGCACGGACATCCAGCCCCGTCCGACGGCCAAAGGCCCTCCCTCCCATGGGTACGTCTCGCAACGACCGGGATGCTCGGACAGGGTTCCAGGCAACCGCCGTCCGCACCGCTCCTACATCAACGAGGTGGCTTCCAAGAAGTTGCTCGGCGAGGCGGGGCTGCCGGTGGTGGCCGAGAGGGTCGTGGCGTCGCGGGAGGAAGCGCTGGAGGCGGCCGGGAGCATCGGCTATCCGGTCGTGCTCAAGGTGGCTTCCGACGACATCCCGCACAAATCCGATCTCGGCCTGGTGGCCACGGGCCTCGCGGGAGAGGCAGCGCTGGCCGTGGCCTTTGACGACGCGGCAGCTCGGCTGGAACGGCTCTCGCCGCCGCCGTCGGATGCCGCGTTCGTCGTCCAGGCCATGGTCCGGGATGCGGTGGAGTTGTTCATGGGCGTAAGCCGGGACCCCGATTTCGGGCTCGTGCTGGCGTTCGGGCTGGGCGGCGTCCTGGTGGAGATCCTCGACGACGTCGCGCTTCGCCCGCTGCCGCTCCGCGATGGCGACGTCAACGCCATGATCGCCGAGACGCGCGGGCGTCGGCTTCTGGGAGCCGTGCGGGGACGTCCGGCTCGGGATGTCCAGGCGGTGCGCGAGTGCCTGACCGCGCTCGGGAACTTTGCCTGGGCCGAGCGGGACTCCATCGCCGAGATCGACCTCAACCCGGTCATGGCGCTTCCCCGGGGCCAGGGGTGCATCGTGGTGGACGCGCTGATCATCCCGCGGGAGGACAACACATGACGGACACCGACCCGGTTCTCACCTACCGCAAGGACGGCGACATCGGCATCGTCTCGCTCAACCGGCCGGAAAAGCGCAACGCCCTCAACCGGGCGCTGTCGCAGGCGCTGGTAGAAGCCCTCGACACCGCCGACCAGGACCCCGGCGTCACGGTCATCGTGCTGCGTGGCGAGGGCAAGAGCTTCTGCGCCGGCCACGACGTCGAGCGCAACGATCCGGAGCGGGAGAAGGACCGCCACCACGCGATCCGAACGCACCACCGGCTGAGCCGCGGCCTCAGGCTGGCCACCGCCATCTGGGAGCTGCACACGCCCGTCATCGCCTCGGTGCAGGGACACGCCCTGGGCGAAGGGTGTGTCATGACCATGCTCTGCGACCTGACCATCGCCGCCGAGGACGCCCTGTTCGGCGAACCGGAGATACGCTTCGCCGGACCCGCCACGGCCATGATGATGCCCTGGGTCATCGGACTCAAGCGCGCCCGCGAGCTGATCTACATGGGCGACATGATCGGCGCGGTGGAGGCCCGGGAGATCGGCATGGTCAACCGAGTGGTCCCCGCCGACCAGCTCGAGGAGGCGACGCTCCAGTATGCGCGGCGCCTGGCCCTGATCGGGCCGGAAGCCCTGTTCTGCGCCCGGACGAGCATCAACCGGATTCTCGAGGCCCAAGGCATTCGCGTGGCGTTCAACAGCTCCGTCGATCTCATCGCGCCGACCTACGCCACCGAGTCACAGGTGCACCGCGATTTCCAGGCCAAGGTGGCGGAGCTGGGGCTGGCCGGGGCCTTCAAGTGGCGGCGCGACCAGTTCAAGGAATCCCGATGAAACCCGTAGGGAATCCTGAAGAAAACACCGTTCGTCCTGAGCGTCAGCGGAGCGAAGTCGAAGGACGCCATTCTGACCATGGTTTCATGAACCGACCGAACGGGACAGCATGAGTGACGCGTACTTATGTTTGAGGGACGTGGTCAAGTCCTACGACGGCCGCGTCAATGCCGTGGACGGCATCTCCATCGACGTCCGCAAGGGCGAGTTCCTGACGCTGCTGGGGCCCAGCGGCTCGGGCAAGACCACGACGCTCCTGATAATCGCGGGGTTCGAGGACCTGACCGAGGGAGCGCTGGAGCTCGAGGACCGCTCGCTGGCCAACGTGCGGCCCTACCGGCGGAACATCGGCATGGTGTTCCAGAACTACGCGCTGTTCCCGCACATGACCACCGAGACCAACGTCGCCTTCCCGCTCAGGATGCGGAAGTTCCCGCGGGAGCAAATGCGGCCGCGGGTGGAAAAGGCATTGGAGCTGGTGGGTCTTTCAGAGTTCGCCACCAAGTACCCGCGCGAGCTGTCCGGCGGCCAGCAGCAACGGGTGGCGCTGGCCCGCGCGCTCGTGTTCGAGCCCGACGTGCTGCTGCTCGACGAGCCCCTGGGCGCCCTGGACAAGAACCTGCGCGAGCAGATGCAGGTGGAGATCAAGCGGATTCACGGCGAGGTGGGCATCACCACCATCTACGTCACCCACGACCAGACCGAGGCCATGACCATGTCGGACCGGGTGGCGGTCTTCAACGACGGCAAGATCGAGCAGCTCGCCCCACCGCTGGAGATGTACCACCGGCCCGCCACCTTCTTCGTCGGCAACTTCATCGGCGACAGCAACTTCTTCGAGGCCGCCGTGGTCGACCCGGCCGCCGGCAAGCTGGCGGTGGATTCCCTGGGAGAGATCCTCGCCACGCTCCCCGACGGCGGTATCCGCGCCGGCCGAGTCCACGCGCTCGTGCGCCCGGAAAACGTGCGGCTCGTCCATGAAGGCGAAACCGGTCAGGGTCTCAACGTATTCGACATGGCCGTCGAAGGCTCCGTGCACTATGGCGACAGCGTGCTGGTCATTGGCCGCGTCGGTTCCCAGCCCCTGCGGATCCGGGTTCCGGGCGCCCAGGCGGCTGCCGTGGTCCGGCAGGATCGGCTGCGGGTGGGATGGCGCCCGGAGGATGTACACCTGATCCCGAGAGAGTAGTGGAGAGTGGTATTGGATCTCACAAGTGGATTCTGGACCGGGCACCTGCATGAGACCGACGGTTGTATTGACGGTTTGACCAGTTATTGTAGCTTGTAATTCATGGGAGTTACGTATTCGGCATACGATGCCAAGGCCCAGTTCTCCGAGGTCCTCCGGCAGGTACGCGATGGTAAGACGGTCACGATTTCCTACCGAGGGAAGCCTGTGGCCGAAATTCGCGCTGTCCCCGAATCGCCCGAGACCATCGAAGCACGACTCGATGACCTCCAACGGCGGGGTGTCCTGGTCCGTGCGGACGACCCGCGGAGGCCCATGCAACCGGTGAAACGGCGCCCGGGAGTTCTCAAGCGGTTCCTCTCCGAGCGCGGCTTCCAGGCCTGAAACGGCTGGCGCAGGTTCGGTCTGGACCGGACAGGCCCCGGTTTCAGGCGCAGATTCAATTGACATCGTCAGACGGATTTGTCATGGAGCCCACATAGCCCACCCCACAGGAGGTCATCATGGCTTACAGCGCAAAGGGCCGTACCAAGGACTTTCCCGTATTCGACTGCGACAGCCACATCTACGAACCCCCGGAGGTCTGGGACAAGTACATTCCCGAGCGGCACCGCTCATTGGCCAAGACGCACTTCTACCGGGACGCCGACAAGCTCGTGCTGGTGCGCAACTCACGCATCAGCTTCCGGAGCCCCAATGAATGGAAGTATCCGGCGGAGACCTGGCACCCGGGCCTGACCAAGGAAGAGATCGGCAGCGTCCAGCCCGGCACCCCGGAATGGGACAAGAAGGTCGGCCGCAACGCCAGTGCCCGGGACCCCTACGTGCGCCTCAAGGACATGGATGCCTCCGGCATCGACCAGGTGATGATCTTCCCCTCGACGTTCGTCTACCTGCCGCTGGTGGAGAATGCCGAAGCGGCGCACCTGTGCGCGCGGGCCTACAACGACTGGGTCTACGACTACTGCGGCGCCGACCGGAAGCGCATGTACCCCGCCGCGGTGCTGCCGCTTCAGGACGTGGACCGGGCCATCGACGAGCTGCGGCGGGTGGCCAAGCGGGGCTTCAAGTCCGCGCTGGTGCGCCCCATCATCGCTCTCAACCGCTACCCCACCTTCCCGGAGTTCGACCCGCTGTGGAAGGAGTTCGAGGAGCTCGGCATGGTGCTTGGCATGCACACCTTCCCGTCCCGCAGCGAGCCCATGTCACCGGGTCTGGCGGAGCGCATGGGCGCCGACCGAAAACGCCTTTTCGCCGACGAGGACGCCGTGCTCGTCTACTCGCCCGGCCAGTTCGTCGCCAACATCATGCAGGCCATGGGCTCGAAACAAGCCGGCGACGCCGCCTACGGCTTCATCGCCGAGGCCATGACCTGGACTGGCGTGGTGCTGATGACCGGATGGCTCGAGAAGTTCCCGCGCCTCAAGGTAGCGATCCTGGAGTCCAACTCGAGCTGGCTGCCGCTGGTGCTGGAGAAGGCCGAGGGCTACCTGGAGCTTTACCGGCACACCAATGAGAACATCGGCGACCCCAAGGAGGTCTTCTACAAGAACTGCTTCATCGCCTTCGAGGGCGACGAGGAGATCACCTTCAGGCTGTGGGACCTGTACGAGGACATCGGGCTATGGTCCTCCGACATGCCCCACCTCGACGCCGCCGACGTGTGGGAAGCCATCGACAACATGAACAAGCACAACGTCCCGAAGCGCGCCCAGGAAAAGATGCTCGGCGGCAATGCCCGCCGCCTCTACGGCATCGAGCCGGAGCTGGTAGTGACGCAGGCCCCCGACGAGTACACGCCGGTGACCATGTCACGGTTCGCGTCGTAAAAGCATTTTGCTGATTACGCGCGAGTAGGTCCCCCGTTAGTTCCAGTGCCGACCTGTTGGCCTGTAGGATGCAGGCCAACAGGTCCTTGACGCACTCGTGCCGCACCCACGAGGAACCCGGATTCGGCATCAGCTTCCCTGATTTTCCAGGTTGTGTCTCCGAAGGCGATACGATCGACGAGACGATCCAGCGAGGTGCCGGCGCTCCGAACGAGATACAGGAGAGAAATCTCGGCAGATAAATCAACCACCATCGAGCGAGAACCATGCCTGCTGTACCATACAAGACAAGCGATTACCTCACTACCTCTGAAGCGATACTTGAATATCTTTACTTGGTGCTTGACGATCCCGAAAGCGACGACAAGGACCTGTGGGTCGCCCTCCGCAACGTCGCCGAAGCTGCCTCCAACTAGCTGCTTACCACCGGACCCAGGTCCGGCATCTCGGAGAGGAGCCGGCCGTAGCCGGGGATGGGCTGGCGGAAGCCCAGGCGTAGCTGGGTTTCCCAGCTCCGGGCGGGTAGAGAGTAGACCACCGGCACTCCGAGACTGGTCTCGATGTCCTCGATGACGTCCAGGACCTTCCACGCTGAGCCCAGCAGGTAGAGGGCCTCGGCGCCGGAATGGCGGCGAAACGACTGCTTGAGGTGCTCGGCGATCTGCGTGGGCGGGATGTTCGGCACCTCGTGGAACGGCGCGTCCATCCCCTCCATGGCGATGACGTCGAAGCCTGCCTCCCGCAGATACTTCGCAAAGATGTTGTTGAGGTTGTCGGGCAGGTAGGTGGCGCCCAGGAATCGCTTGACCCCGAGCGCCCTGAGGGCGCGCACATGGTTCTGCCCGGACGTGAAGAAGGGCACGCCGTACTTCCGTTCCCAGCCCCGGATGACCTGGGACTCGCCGTCGAATCCCAGGATCATAAAGGGCGGAGCGCCGAGCACGCGGATGAGGTCGGGCTTCTGATCCATCAGACCGGCGGCCTTGGCCTCGTAACCCGGAATGGAGCGGGCGAACTCCTCCTGGGTCCCCTCCTGAAAATCCATGGTGACGTGGACGAGCTTGATGCCGGGCGGGAGCCTGCCGTCAAGCTCCGTGTCCCCGAGGACCCCGGAACGGTTGGTGGGCCACACGGAGCCCACGAGATACTCACGGTCTTGCTCCGCCATCCCGTCAGTCCTCGTACGGCAGGTGCGACTCGTCGGTGGACGCCCAGCCGGCGCGGCTGTCCCAGTACCGGTGCGCCGACGGCCCCTCGCCGGGATCGTCGTCGAGGCTGCCCGCGGGAACGGTCATGCGGGAACCGTCCCGGGTGGGACGCGCCACCGGGCAGTTGCAGTTGGAGCAAATGGCGATGGCAAAGGCGCGGGCTTCGGGCATGTCCCACCGGGAGATCACGTCCTCGCCGGCGATCCAGCGGAACTGCTCCGGCGGCACCGAAATATTGCTGGACTTGACCCCGCCCGTGGCCTTGCGGCAGCGCATGCAGTAGCAGTGGGCGAACCGGATGAACGGCGGACTTATCTCGTAACGGACGGCCTTGCAAAGACAACTTCCCTGCAGCGTCTCCTCTGGCATTATCTCCTCCGGGCGTAGGGGCGGGCTTCCCCGGCCTACTCGTGCGGCGACTGGTAGCTGATCATCCAGCCGATGCCGAACCGGTCGGTCCAACTGCCGAAGTAGGCACCCCAAAAGGTCTCCTGCATCGGCATCGTGACCGTGCCTCCCTCCGAGAGCCTCGCAAAAACCTCGTCGCAGTACTCCCTGCTCTCACCGTCGATGGATATCGCGAAGTTGGTGCCCTGGACCGGAGGCGGACCGAAGGTCGAGATGCTGTCGCTTCCCATCAGAACGCTCGCTCCAACGGGCAATGAGACGTGCATGACGAGGTCCTTCTCCTCCTCCGCCACGTTCATGTCCGGCGGTCCGTCGCCGAAGGTCTGCAGAGTCTGGTACTCGCCGCCGAACACCGAGCGGTATAACTCGAACGCCTCCCGGCAATTGCCGTCAAAGAAGAGATAGGTATTGAGCGACATCGGAACCTTTCCTTGCTAGAACCCGTACAACCGCGCGGGGTTGCTCTCCAGGATCGCGCTTTTTCCGGACTCGCTCACGTCGTCCCGCTCCAGCAGGGTCTTGGCCGCGAAGCGCTCCCGGTCGGAATGGGGCATGTCGGAGCCGAAGACGATCTGGCCTTCCCCCACCAGGTCCATGACCTGGGGCAGCAGGCTGTCCTCCACCTCGGCGCTCCAGAAGAGGTTGCCGCCGCGGACGTAGGCGTCGGGCTCGGCCGCGGCGTTGACCTTGATTTCGGGGTAGAGGCTCGCCATGGTGCGGGCGTAGGGGAAGCGGTGGTTCAGGCGGTCCATGACGAAGGGGATCCACAGGCAGCCGCCCTCCAGGAAGACCACCCGGAGGTTCGGGAACCGGTCCAGCAGGCCGCCGGTGATGAAGGCGACGAACCCCATCATCAGCGGCATGAGGAAAGCCGTGATCCACGACGGGTAGAGGTCGCTGTAGAGGTTGTTGAAAGACGGCCAGGACCAGCCCACGTGCACCCCCAGGGTCAGGTCCGCCTCCGCCATGGCCTCGTAGAACGGCATCAGGGCAGGGTCGTCGAGCATCCGGTCGCCGGCGGTGCCCAGCACCATGACCGCCGAGGCGCCGAGGCTTCCGGCCTCCCGCACCACGCGCACGGCCCCGGGGACGTCGTCCAGGTTCACCACGCCGGCCCACTTGAGCCGCTCGTTGCCGGAGAGCGTGTCGCCCATCCAGCGGTTGTACGACGAGCACAGCGCGGTGGCGAGGGCCGGGTCCGAAGCCAGCGGATAGGCGAGGAAGAGCGTCGGATAGATGACCTGGAGGTCGATGCCCTCGGCGTCCAGCGCCTCGATGCGGGCGTTCACGTCGGTCAGTTCCTGGCTGTCCAGGCTGTCGAGGAGCTCCCCCTCGATGAACGCGCCGAGCCGCGTGGGCTTGCCGTTCACCCGAGCCGGCGTGCTCAGGTTGTTGCAGCCCGTGCCCGCGCGTCGCGGGAAGACCTGATCGTCGATCTTCCAGCAGGAGCGCTCCTCCGAGGTCACGATCACCGGCCGCCGGGAGCGGAACGGCGGGTCAAGGTATCTGTCGTCGAACGTCGCCGGGTGCTCGTTCACGTGACCGTCTGCATCGATGACTCGCATCACAAATGACCCTTTACCGATCTAACGGGTTGTTGAGAAACGCCGCCTGGTACGGGTCGGCGCCCTTCGCCGTTTGCGTCAGAGTGCGTAGAGCCGCGCCGGGTTGCCCTCCAGGATCGCGCTCTTCCCGGACTCGCTCACGTCCTCCCGCTCGAGCAGCGTCTTGGCGGCGAAGCGCTCCCGGTCCGAGTGGGGTATGTCCGAGCCGAAGACGATCTGGCCCTCCCCCACCAGGTCCATGACCTGGGGCAGCATACCGTCCTCCACCTCCGCGCTCCAGTACAGGTTGCCGCGCTCGAGGTACTCGTTGGGCTCGGCGGCGGCGTTGACGTTGATCTGCGGGTAGAGGTTCGCCAGCCGGTGAGCATGCGGGTAGCGGTGGTTCAGGCGGTCGATGACGAAGGGTATCCACAGGCAACCCGCTTCCAGGAAGACCACCCTCAGGTTCGGGAACCGATCCAGGATGCCGCCGGTCATGAAGGCGACGAACCCCATCAGCAGCGGCATGGTGAACGCGGTGATCCAGGATGGATAGAGCTCGCTGTAGAGGTTGTTGAGGGACGGACAGGACCAGCCCACGTGCACGCCCAGAGTCAGGTCGGTCTCCGCCATGGCCTCGTAGAACGGCAGGAGCATGGGGTTGTCGAGCATGTGGTTGCCCGCGGTCCCCAGCACCATCATGGCCGAGGCGCCCAGGCTCTTGGCCTCGTAGACGGTCTGTACCGCCCCCGGCACGTCTTCCAGGTTGACCACACCGGCCCACTTGAGCCGCTCGCTGCCCGACAGCGTGTCGCCCATCCAGCGGTTGTAGGACGAGCACAGCGCCGTCATGAGCGGGAGATCGGTGGTCAGCGGGTAGGCCAGGAAGAGCGTCGGATAAATCACCTGGACGTCGATGTCCTCGGCGTCCAGCGCTTCGAGGCGGGCGTTCAGGTCGGTCAGTTCCTGGCTGTCCAGACTGTCCAGGTTCTTCCCCTGGATCAGCGCGCCGTGGCGGGTGGGCTTGCCGTCGACCCTGGCCGGGGTGCTGAAGTTGTTGCAGCCCAGCCCCGAGCGCCGCGGAACGACCTGCTCGTCGATCATCCAGTAAAACAATCCCCCCGAGCCCACGATGGCGGGCCGCCGGGAGCGGAACGCCGGGTCCAGGTACTTGTCGTCGAAGGTCGCGGGGCACTCGTTCACATGTCCGTCTGCATCGATGACTCGCATAGCCGTACCCATTGCCGATTTAGGGTGGCAAGTCAAGCAGCAAGCGAACTGCCGGAGGAACACGGATACGACACCAACCTTGAACCGGCGCAGTTGACGGGCATATACTTCTTGCATGGTCAAGGTCGACATCATCGATGCCGCTGATCTCTCGCATTACCTCTCCCGTGTCGAACAAGGGGAAACGATTCTCCTGTGCCGCGACAACACTCCAGTGGCCGAAATTCGTCCGGTCGCCCGGCCACCGAAACAACCAAGACCCGTGGGGATCGATCGCGGTATGAAGGTTCCTCCGACGTTTTTCGAGCCGCTACCCGAGGAATTGCTTGACGCATTCACAGGGAAACCACCGGGCGCGAACAAATTGCCGGACTTCTCCAGCCGTCAACTCCGCAAACCACAAGCGCTCTTTCCGGGCTCACGGTATCGTGTTACGCTCCCGGCCATCATCACCAGCCGGGAGGACCCATGCAGCTCATCGAGCGCTTGTTCAACAAGAAGGACCACGGCGTGGCCGGGTTCCTGGCCCACCCGCAGCGGACGGAGCCCGGGCCGGCCCTGCTGCTCATCCACCCCAAGGGCGGATTGACGGACTACATCAAGATCGAGGCGCGGAAGTTCGCCGCCCTGGGCTACAGCACCTTTGCGCCGAACGTCTTCGAGCAACTGGGATATCCCGAGCCCACGCACATCGTCAGCGGCGGCGAGATCCAGGCCCGGACCTCCGACGACCAGTTCGACCAGGCGCTCACCGAGAACTGGCGCTTCCTGCTCTCCCAGCCCCACGTGGACAACAAGCGGGTGGCGGTATCCGGCTACTGCATGGGCGGGCGGATCGCCATCAACTTCGTCGCGGCGACGCCCGAGGTGCGCGCGTTCGTGGGCTACTACCCGACGGTCCGTGACGAGCCTCCCACGGACATGCGGCCAATCCCGCCGTGGGAAAAGGCCAAAATCATCCGCTGCCCTTCCATCAACCTCTACGGCGCGGACGACGTGGTGACGCCGGTTCCCGTCCAGGACAAGATGATGTACGCGTTCCGGGAGAACGGCCAGCCGCTGGAATGGCACTTCTTTCCGTTCGGCGGACACGGCTTCGTGGACCCGGGCGCGGTGGGCTACCACGCCCACGCCGCCCAGTTGGCCTGGCCCATGGTGGTGGACTTCATGGAGCGCGAACTCCAGTGGGCGCCCGAGCCCTGATCCGGACGACCAGCACCCTTCGATCAAGAAAGGAACCCATGGCGCGGTTCGTATCCGAAAGCCTTCCCGACGACGCCCTGGCGCTGCTGCGGCCGGGCAACCTTGACGAGAAGCGGGGCCGGGTGATCCAGATCATCACCGTGGACGACCAGGGCTGGGCCAACGCCGGCATGCTGGGCTACGCCGACGTCATCGCCAGGGACGGGGGGAACCTTAATCTCGCGACCTGGGGCGACGGCGAATGCGCCAGCGATCTCAGACGGAACGGCCGCATCACGCTGCTCGTCATCGATGAGGACATGGCCTACTACGTCAAGGGCCGCGCTCGGGAGGTTCAGGTTTCGGGAGACGTTCTCACGGACGTGAACGACGGTGGCGGCCACTCCGCCCTCGCCTACTTCCACATCGCCGTCCAAGGGGTATTCGAGGATCGGATCCCCACCGCCAAGGTGCTCGGCGGCGTCACCTTCGAGGGCTCGGAATCGGAACAGGAGGCCCACGACGCCATCCTGAAGAAGCTCGCCTCCATCTAGTGTCTCACGAATACCGTCCATGCCGCAGCGAATATCCTTTGGACTGACTCCCATTCAGACCGGGGTCGACTTCGAACATATCCGTGAGGTGGTGCTGCGGGCAGAGGAGCTGGGCTTCGACTCGGTGTGGCTTAACGATCACTTTTTCACGTCCAGGTTCTTCCACCCGCTTCCGCCGCCCACCGCCCCCTTCTACGAGTCCTGGGTGACCCTGTCGGCGCTCGCGACGCTGACCCACCGTGTTCGCATCGGCACCCTCTGTTCCAACGTGTCGTTTCGCAATCCCGCACTGCTGGCCAAGATGGCCGCGTGCCTGGACGTCATCAGCCAAGGACGCCTGGAACTCGGCCTGGGCGCCGGCTGGTTCGAGGAGGAACATACCGCCTACGGTTTCTCTTTCCCGGACATGGCGCAGCGGGCGCAGCAGTTAAGCGAGGCGACGTCCATCATCAAACGCATGTGGAACGAGGAGACGGTCACCTTCGACGGCAAGTGGTTCCGCACGGATAACGCCTATTGCAGCCCCAAGCCGGTCCAGTCGCCGCGCCCGCCCATCACCATCGGCGCCCGCGGGTCGCGGACGATGCTGCGAGTGGCGGCGCGGTGCGCCGACCGTTGGAACATCCAGACTCCCATCAGCCCCGCGCAATATCGAAGAAAGCTCGACTTCCTCGAGAAACACTGCGTCGAGGCGGGCCGCGACCCCGGAGAGATCGGACGCTCGCTGTGGGCGGGCACGGTCATCGGCCGGGACCCGGAGGAATTCGCCCGCGCCGCCGAGGCCCTGGAGTTGCCGCACACGGTCTATCTGGACGCCCGCATCGCCGGGACGCCCGAGGAATGCGTCCACCGTATACAGGCATTCGCGGACCTTGGCGTCACCGAGTTCATCCACTACTTTACCCATGACGAGCTTCGCAGCGTAGAGCTGTTTGCGACGCAAGTGATTCCCGCGTTCCGATAACAAAACCGTTCGTCCTGGGCCCTTCGACAATCCTGTCCTGGGCGCGATGACTTGTAGGGGCGACCGGCGGTCGCCCATTTGGCGGGCTCGATCAGAGCTTGCTTGAGAGAGGGAAGAAGACAGATGGCACAAGAATCAACCAGCTTGCCGCCGGAGGCCGACCTTTCGGCGGACGTGGTCGTCGTCGGATCCGGCGCCACGGGACTGCCGGCGGCCATCGTGGCGGCGGACGCGGGGGCGTCGGTGCTGGTGGTGGAAACCAACTACGACGTCGGCGGGCACGCCATCATCAGCGGCGGCAACGTGCCGCTGGGGGGCGGCACCAGCGCGCAGCGCAAGTACGGCATCGAGGACTCGCCGGACACGGTGTTCGCCGACCTGACGGACTGGTCCGTCGTGCAGGTCAACGGCTTCCCGGACTACCGCTACAGCGACCGCGCCGTGATCCGCGCCTTCGCCGACCATTGTGCAGAAACGTATGAATTCCTGTTGGCCAACGGTGTGAAATTCAAGGAGATTCCACCCGACAGCCAGGGTGCCCACTCGACCGGCAACTCGGCGCATCGCGAGAACCACACCTACTGGGAGCACGGCGCCGGCCTCGCCAGCCCCAACGGCAGGCCCGGCACCGGGCTGGTACGGCCGCTGGAAGCGAGCGCCCGGGCGAAGGGCGTCAGGTTCCTGTTGAACTACAAGATGTCCGCCGTCATCCGCGAAGGTACGCCCGGCCAGCCATCTGGACGGGTCCTCGGCATCACCGCCGAATACACGCCCACGGTGCTGCCCGGAACCACCACGCCGCTGAAGAGCTACCGCACCGACGGCAACGTCGACCGCACCGGACCCAAACTGACCATCCGCGCCCACAAGGCCGTCATAGTCGCCACCGGCGGCAGCACCAGCAACGTGAACTTCCGGCGCATGTTCGACCCGAGGCTCACCGACGTCTACCAGGTCGCCGGCGAGCCCTATTCGTTCCAGGACGCCAGCGGCGAGCTGGCCGCCATGGCCGTCGGCGCCTCGCTCTGGGGCCTGGCGAACCAGATCCTGGAGAACGGCGACAACATCCGGGTGCAACGCGCCCTCGGGACCCGCTACAACTACTTCCCGTGGAAGCTGGAATGCCCCATCTTCCCGCTGGTGCGCGCCACGGGCCTGGCCGTCAAGGACTGGCACGACCTGATCCTTGTTAACCAGGTGGGCGAGCGGTTCTACGACGAGACCCAGGGGGACTACCCCGAAGGGAACAAGCACAAGGACATCGACCCGTACACACCCGGAGACCACCGCAACACCCACGTCCAGTACGACCCCCACCACTCCAACTTCTTCAACGCCGCGGTGGCCATGAACGCGGGCTCCAAGGCCCCCGACTACTCGGGCGGACCGGTATGGGCCATCTTCGACTCCGACGCGGTGGAACGGGAGGGCTGGAAGGTCACTCCGCCCTACGTCGACCCGGACGGCTACTTCTTCACCGCCGACACCCTGGCGGACCTGGCCGCCGCCATCGAGAACCCCTGGCAGGCGGTGCCCATGAGCGGCGGCGCCCTGGAGGAAACGGTGCGCCGCTACAACGGCTTCGTGGATTCCCGCATCGACGTGGACTTCGGCAAGCCTTCCCCCAAGTACAGGATCGAGACGCCGCCCTTCCACGCCGCCTGGGGCACCCCCTTGGTCCACGACAGCCGGGCCGGCCTGCGCATCAACGAGAAGTGCCAGGTGCTGGACATGAACGGCGAGATCATCCCCGGCCTCTACTGCGGCGGCGAGTCCGCCGGAGGCTTCAACCAGCACGGAATGGGCCGTTGCACCGTGCAAGGCCTCATCGCCGGAAGGGAGGCAGCGGCGGAGCGGCGAGGCTCGTCGTTGAGCCACGTTCTGTGGTAACTAGGGTGGCAGGAAGCGATCCGATACGGGTCTCATGGGCTTGACGAGCTGGCAGCGAGTCTTTGATGCGGGCGGCGAGCGACGCGAGGAAGATCGAGCGGCTGATGCAGGGCATTGGCCGCTTGGCCAAGGGGCCAGGTCGCGTCTACCTGGTCGGGGGCGCGTGTGCGGTGACGATCGGATGGCGACCGGCCACCGTCGATGCGGACCTGAAGCTTGATCCCGAGCCGGAGGGCGTCTTCGACGCCATCGCGAAGCTGAAGGGCGAACTCGACATGAACGTCGAGTTGGCGGCACCGGACGATTTCATCCCGCCGGTGCCCGGCTGGAAGGAGCGCAGCGCGTTCATAGTACGCCATGGACAGGTGGACTTCTTCCACTATGACTTCTATGCACAGGCCTTGGCAAAGATCGAGCGCGGGCACACGATGGATATGGAAGACGTGCGGCAGATGACTGTGCGCGGGTTGGTCGACGTGGCGGAGCTTACCCGCCAGTTCGACGCCATCGCACCGGAAATCGTCCGTTATCCGGCTATTGACCCGGACGCGTTCCGGGCGAAGGTCGAAGGGTTTGTTGCAGGCATGGTCCATGCAAACGCCAAGTGACGGCATCCCTGGGGCGGAGCTGGTGGCGGCCGGAGTCGAGGCACTCGGGCGCGGGGAACGTGGCGTCGAGGCGCTGCTCGTCGCGGTCGGGGCGCCGCGCCTGCGGACGCTGGGGATCCCGGTGCCGGACGCCGGACACTTGCCGCAGCGCCCGGAGTTGGCGCTCTATCGCACCATCGGACGACGACACCCCGACGATGCACACTCACGGTACAATGCTCTGATCCGCCGGCTCGTGAGTTTCGAGCGTGAGCTTGAGCGGCGCCGGTTCTCCCGCACGATGACGTCCGAACCGAGTCGGTAGCGAAAACTTCTTTGTGTTGTTGCGGGGAACCGTATATTGTGACGGGTCGGCGCACATGGTCGAAACGCCGACCGACCCGAAAAAGGAGGAACCGCCATGGAACAAGCCATCATCTCGGCAGACTCGCACGTCATTGAGGTCCCGGACCTGTGGGAAAAGGGGTTGCCGGCGTCCATGAGGGAGCGGGCGCCCAAGGCCTATTTCGACGAGGGACGCGACGCCTGGATGTTCGGATCGGACGACGTGATACCGCAGGCCGTGGGCGGGCTGTTCATGGCGGGCCAGCGCCCGGAGCAGGTTGAGGAATTCCGCCGGGCCGGCTTCTCGGTGGCGCGGCCCGGGGGGTGGGACCCGGTGGAGCGCATCAAGGACATGGCCACGGACGGCGTGTCGGGTGAGGTCCTCTACCCTAGCCTGGGACTGGGATTCTTCTGCGTCGAGGACGCCGCGTTCCAGGAAGGCCTGTTCCGCACCTACAACGACTGGCTCATCGAATACTGCCAGGGAGCGCCGGACCGGCTCTTCGGCATCGGCCTGATCTCCGCCTTCGACATGGACCACGCGGTGGCCGAGATGGAACGCTGCCGGAAGGCCGGGATGCTCGGCACCCTGATCTGGCAGGTGCCCCACGCCGACCTGCCGTTCACCTCGGACCACTACGAGCGCTACTGGGCGGCCTCCCAGGACCTCGACATGCCGGTACACCTGCACATTCTCACCGGCTTCGGCGACAGCATGCACCGCCAGACCGCCCAGGGCATGAAGCGCTACCGCATCGGCGTCGAGCAGACCCGCGAGATCGAGGACGCGCTCTTCGACATCATCTTCTCCGGCGTGCTCGAGCGCTACCCCAAGCTCAAGATCGTCTCGGTGGAGAACGAGATCGGCTGGATCCCCTTCTGGCTCGGCCAGTGCGACAAGAACTTCAAGCGCCACCGCCACGCACACCCCCTGCCCATGGACAAGCCGCCTAGCGAATACTTCGCCCGACAGGTCTACGCCACCTTCTTCAACGACCACATCGGCGGCCGCCTGTTCTCGTGGTGGGGCGCGGACAACTGCATGTGGTCCAACGACTATCCGCACCAAAACTCGACCTGGCCTCATTCCCAGGACGTCATCGCCCGGGATCTCGGCCCACTCGACGCCGGCGACCGCGCGAAGTTGCTCAACACCAACGTCGCAAGGCTCTACAACCTGAACGTGTCGCCGCTGATGAACGCGGCATGAGGCGAAGAGGCTCCGGCCCCCTCCCTGTCATTCCGCGGAAGCCGGAATCCAGAGGGCGGGGCCGGGGTGGCGCCGCGGTCCCTCCCCCGCCACAACCCCTGGATTCCGGCTTCCGCCGGAATGACGGTTTCGGTTATTTCCAGGCTATTTCGCGGCCGTCATGACCGCGCAGCGTCAGCACACGCTGAGGCGCACCCCTCGCTACCGCCTGCTCCAGCCACTGATCTCCGCCACCAGTTCCGCCCATCTCTCTTCCAACGCCCGCTTCTCCGCCGGGGAGAAGACGTTGGCCTCGGGGAACGAGTCCTTCCAGTGGAAGGGCTTGCAGGCGTCGATGAGCACGCGGCCCATGGTGAAATCACCGGAGCGCTTCTGCTCCGGGGTGAGGCGTGGATCAAGGTCGCTGGTCCAGGCGTCGTGCAGGAGGTTCAGGGAGGTGGCGGGGTTGGTGCGGGTGCACATGGCCCACAGCACGTCCTTCAGGTCCGCCGGGTCGATGTCGTCGTCGACGGCCACGAAGTAGCCGAACATGCTTCCGGCGGCTGCGATGCCGTTGGCGGTGATGAGGGCCTGCTTGGCGTGGCCGGCGTAGCGTTGCCGCAAGGAGATAACCAGCATGAGGCCGTGGCAGTGGCCCCAAACCCCGGTGACATCGGTGATGCCGGACCGTTCCAGGTGGTCCCAGGCGCGGGCGGCGCTGTCGGGGAGGTCGCTGCCGAAGGACAGCATGGGGCGCAAGGGCTGGTGGCCGAAGACGATGGGGTCGTCGCGGTGATGGATTTCCTTGATCCGCACCACGCATTCCGGGCCGCTGTGGGAGTAGTAGCCCGGCCACTCGCCGAAGGGCCCCTCGTGGGCGGTCTCGTCGTCCGGTGACGGGATCTCCCCTTCCACCAGGATTTCGGACTCCGCGGGCACCGGCAGGCCGCTCAGCGGCGCCTTGACCACCTGGACCGGCGCGCCATGGAGGGCGCCGGCCTGCTCGTACTTGAGGCGGCTGGTGGAAGCCATGAGGGTCAGCGGCGCGCAGCCCAGCACCACGGCCACGGGACACGCCTCTCCCCTCGCCCAGTACTTCTCGGCGATGATGCGGCCACGCTTGTGGGCGATGATCCACAGGCTCAGGCGGTCCCGGTCCTTGACGCAGGCACGGTAGGTGCCGAAGTTGATCCAGCCGGTCTCGGGGTCGCGGATGATGACGAGATCGCCGGTGCCGATGTAGTTGCCGCCGTCCCCGGAATGCCACTTGGGCGCGGGGAACCGCCGTATGTCCGCATCTTCGCCTGCCAGCCGGTTCGCCAGGACGGGGCCGTCCGCCACCTCCTCGGGCTTGGCCGGGACCTGGCGCGTGCGCAGCGTCCGCAGATGCTGTACGAGCTCCACGGGATGCGCGTCCAAGGGTATGCCGAGGGCCAGGGCGTAGCGGCGCCTGCTGTGGCGGTAGACGTTGCTGGCGACCCGGAACCCGGGCAGGAAACCGGCGAAGTCGTGGAACAGCAGCAGCGGGCCGTCGGACTGCGCGGACAACTCCGAAAGCGCGCCCACGTCGGTGTCAAGGTCCGCGCCGTAGACGTCCTTGACGTCGTCCGCGGCCCGGGCCGCGTCAATGAATTCGCCCAGACAGGCATGACCCATGATGGGTTCCCCCTGTAGTCGCGTCATTCTTCTTCACGTGGTGCGTGGGCCACGGAGGGCGACCGCCGGTCACCCCTACGGGTCGTCACGCGCCGACGACGACGAGACGCAGCGTGCATCCTGGCACACGCCTTCATGGTACCGCCCCCGGTCACAGGACGCCGATCACGTCCATCTGGATGATCGTCTTTCCCTGCACGTCGATCTGCATGACGTGGCGGGCCGGGCGGTCGTCCTCGTTGGGGAACATGGCGGTCCACTCCTTGTTGACCAGCGCCCGGTGGCTGAAGTCCTTCAGGTAGACGATGACCTTGCCGACGTTTTCGGTGTTGCCGCCGGCCGCTTCCATGACGTTCCGCAGGTTCTCGAAGGCCTGGCGGATCTGCTCCTCGGGGTCGTCCGAGATGCCGTCCGGCCCCGCGCCGCTGATCACCGACGGCAGGATGACGTTGCCGATGACGACTCCGGTGGGAATCGGGTTGTTGTGCGAGCCGAGCTTGTCGCTCCTGATCATGTTGCGTCGTGCCATACTTTCCTCCTTTTGAAGGTCTCCGTACACTTCGACATTCTGCCCCTGGATTCCGGCCCCGTATCGGGGTACGGGGCATGCTTTCGCCGGAATGACGGATGCGGGCTTCGTATCGATGACGGGTTCGCGCGTTACATCTGCATCCTGCCGCTGAACCGGCGCATCAGGAGCGCCACGCCCACCGCGAAGAACGCCAGGATCACGCTGATGATGGAAGCCGACTCCATCTGGCCGCCCAGGGCGTGCTCCATCATCAGGATCGCCAGCGGCCGGGTGGAGGCGCCGGTGAGCAGGACCACGTTGTCCACGTCACGGATGGAGGCGATGAAGACGATGACGAAGATGGCGATGAGGGTCGGCGCGATCAGCGGCACGGTGATGCGCCACAGCGTGTAGAACCAGCCGCATCCGCATACACGGGCGGCGTGCTCCAGTTCCACCGAGATCTGGGTGAAGCTGGTCTTCACCAGGTGCACGCCGATGGGCACCTCCTTGACGATCAGCACCCACACGAGACTCATGAGGGTGCCGTAGAGCGGCACCAGGAACGGCACCGTGAGAAAGATCCACAGGAAGCCCAGCCCGCTCAGGATGCCGGGAACGGCCCAGGGCAGCCACAGGAACACGTTGGCGACGGCGCGGCCCTGGATGGTGGTGCGCACCAGCGCAAAGCCGAACAGGCAGTAGATGGTGACGCCCAGCACCGCCGTGGCCAGGCCCAGGACGATGGAGTTCTGCGCCGACCTCAGGAACACCGGGTCTTCCAGCACCGCGCGCCAGTGGTCCAGGGTGTAGGGGCCCGGGATGTCGAAGTAGCCGAAGATGGTCATGCACGAGCCGAGGATCAGCGTGCCGATGGGGAGGTAGACCGCGATGCCCACGACGACTATCAGCGCGCCGCTCACCACGTAGCGCAAAGAGCCCATGTCCACCTGCCGGAACGAGGTGCCGCGGCCCGAGAGCGTGGCGTACTGCCGCCTGGAGGTGAAGTGTTGGTAGAACAGCGCCAGCACGAACAGCACACCCAGAAAGAACGTGCTCAGGGTGATGGCCTGGGCGAACTCCGGCGGTTCCCAGGTGATGAGGTCGTAGATGCGCGTGGCAAACACGTCGATGTTGGCCGGGCGGCCCAGCAGCAGCTCCACCTGGAACGATTCCAGGCCCCGGATCACCCCGGCCAGCCACACCGTCAGCATGGCCGGCGCCAGCACCGGGACCAGCACGTACCGGAAGGTGCGCCAGGGGCCCAGCCCGCACACCCGGGCGGCCTCCTCCAGGGACGCCTCCAGTTGCCGCATGGCAGGCATGAGCAGGATGGTCATGATCGGGATGGTGCTGGCGGTGAGATGCACCCAGATGATGCCGGTGAAGGTGTAGGGGTTCAGCGTGATCCCCAACGGAGTGAGGAAGCGGTTGAGCACCCCGTAGTTGGGATCCGCCAGCAGAATCCAGCTAATGGCCAGGGGCAGCGACGGCAGGAAATAGGCGATCCACAGGGACAGCTCGATGAAGGCCCGGCCGGGCACCCGGACCCGCACCAGCAGCCACGACAGCAGGAAGGCGGCGCTGATGCCGATGAGCGTGCGTATGCTCAGCAGGAAGCTGTAGCCGATGGCGTCCAGCGTCTTCCGGTTCGCGAACCCGCTGACCCATCCGTCGAACCCGAACACGAAGGGGTCGGTGGGATCGGCCGTGTTGACGCTGTTCATGAGGATGAAGATGACCGGGGGAAGGCTCACCACTCCGGCCGCCGCCAGCAGCAGCGTCGCCAGGCTCCACTCCCGAACGATGAACCGCCCCCTTCGGGACACGGTATGGCCGGCCATACCTGTTACGCCGGCCATACCTTCAACCGTCCGTCCTTCACCCGGAGCAGGACCTCGTCGCCGGTGACCCGCGAGTCGTCCTCCATGGAAATGACGAACTCGACGCCGCAGGTCTCCAGCGCAAGCTCGTAGCGGTCGCCGAGATAGATGACGTTGCGGACCGCGGCCCGGATCTCACCGGGTCCGGGTTCCCGCGCCGCGCCCACCAGTTCCAGGTCTTCCGGACGCAGCCCGACCATCAAACGGCCATCGGCGGGAACAGCCCCGGCGTCCGGCAACACGAGCCTGCAGCCGTCGGCCAGCCTGACGAACGCCACGCCGCCGCTGTCGACGCGCTCCGCGTCCAGGTGGATGCTCTTGCCGAGGAAAGCGTGAACGAAGGGATTCACCGGGTCCCTGTAAAGCTCGCCGGGCGATCCCAACTGCTGGATGCGGCCGTCGCGCATGACCAGGATGCGGTCGGCCAGGGTCATGGCTTCGACCTGGTCGTGGGTGACGAACAGGAAGGTGGCCTTGAGCTTGGCCTGAAGGCCCTTGAGCTCCACCCGCATCTGCTGGCGGAGCTGCGCGTCCAGGTTGCTCAAGGGCTCGTCCAGCAGCAGCAGGTCCGGCTCGTATACCAGCGCCCGGGCCAGCGACAGGCGCTGCTGCTGGCCCCCGCTCAGGTCGGTGCCGTTACGCTCTTCCAGTCCGCCGAGGTCGACGAACTCGAGCATCCTCCGCACCCGCTCGCGCCGGTCCTGCCGGGGATGGCCGCGCACCTTGAGGGGCAGGGCCACCTGGTCGCCGCAGGTCATGTGCGGCCAGATGGCGAAGGACTGGAACACCATGCCGGTGTTGCGCTTCTCCGGCGGGACGAAGATGCCCTTCTCGGGTGCGCTCACCACCCTGCCGTTCAAGACGATCTCGCCCGAGTCCGGGCGCTCCAGCCCGGCCAGGGTCCGCAGTGTCGTGCTCTTGCCGCAGCCGCTGGGCCCCAGGATGACCAGGATTTCCCCGCCGTAGACGTCGAAGCTGACGCCGTCCACCGCGCGCACGTCACCGTAGCACTTCACGAGGTCGCGGACGCTGACGATGGGCGCGGCGGACGGCACCGGTAGGGTCACTTACCGCCCGAGGAGCTCCACCAGGCGTTTCCGCGCCCGCGGGCGCTCCTTGGTGTAGAACTCATAGGCGTAGTCGTCGTGGTACTTGACCCCTTCCTTCGGCAGCACGTAGTCGTCCAGGCCCTCGCTCACGTCGAGCCGGCGGCTCTTCTGCCGCACGTGCCGCTCGAACACCTGCTGCCCTTCCTGGTCCGCGAGCCAGTTGAGCAGGACCACCGCGCCGTTGGGGTTCGGCGCTCCCTTCACGAGCTTGATCACGCCGCTGCCGCCGGTGAGCTTGCCGGGAAGGTCCTTGAACCGCACGACGCCGATGGGCAGCCCCTTCTTGACCAGCGGGTCAAACTGCCGGGCCACGGCGCCCAGCCCCACCGAATAGACGCCCCGCGCGATCCAGTCGGCGAGCTGGCGGTGATTGGCCGTGTAGACCACTTCCTGCCCCTTGTAGAGGTTCACCACGTACTCGTCGCCGAGCATGGCCAGGAAGAAGGACGCCGCTCCCTTGCCGGCGCCGCCGCGCCGGGGATCGTAGCTGGCGATCTTGCCCTTGAGCCTGGGCTCCAGGAGATGCTTGACCGAATTGATTTCCTCGGCCTTGAGCTTGGTGGTGTTGTAGATGCCGGAGACGTTCACGTACTCGATCAACTGGAGCATGTACTTGTGCTCGGGGTCGTTCCACTTGAGCGCGCCGCCGCGCCAGTTCTTGCCGTCGGTCACCGAGGACAGCAAGAGGTTGGACTTCATCTCCCGCAGGCATCCCTTGGGGTAGAGCCTGGTGATCTCGCTGTTGCCCGACAGCAGCACGTCCATGGACGGACGGTTGGCGCTGCACTCCCGCCTGGCCACCGCCGTCAGCTCCGAGCCGCGCATGGAGCGGAGCTCCACGTCGATGCCGTACTTGGCCTTGAACTTCTTGGTCACGTCCTGGCGGAACTTGGGCATGCCCAGGTTGGTGCCGAGCACGACCTTGCCCTCCTTCTTGGCCGCGGCAAGGACGTCGTCCCACTGCCCGGCCGCGACAGGGCCCGCGCCCGCGACCACGAGGGCCGCCCCGAGGGCGGCGGCAAACCAGCGATTCCGTCTCATGTCCTACCTCCTTGCTTGACGACAGGGATGGTCCCGGAAAACCGGCCTCCCTGCGTTTACCAGTACCGGCGCCGGTACGTGTCGATGAGGATCTCGTCCTCTTCCTGCGACAGAAACTCCGTCAGCACCCGGTTGAACTCCGCTGGCTGCTCGAACTGAGGCCAGTGCGCCGCCTTGTCCAGCAGCACGAACCGCGACCCGGGCACGCTCTGGTGAACTTTCTCGGCCACGTGCCACGGACAGGTGGGGTTGTGGGTGGTCCAGAAGAACAGCATGGGGCTTTGCAGCCTGGGAATCTTGGGGATCAGGTCGTAGCCGCGCATGCGGATAAACCCCTGGACCCGCTCGCGGTATTCGGGATTCGTGTAGATCTTGAGCCGTATGTCCACCAACTCGTCGGGCAGCGTGGACGGGTCGTGGAACAGCCACTCCATGCGCTTGCGTATGGTCTCCTTGGTGGGATCGCCCACCGCCGCCTTGGTCAGCGCGTCGAGCTGGTGCATGCCGGTTGTGTAGCCGTGCTCGTTGGAGGGGATGCCGCCGACGATGAGGCCCAGCTTCCCGACCCGCTCCGGGTGGTGGTGCGTGGTGTAGACGCTGATCTGTCCGCCCTGGGACTCGCCGATCAGGTGCCCCCGTTCCACCCCCGCCGCATCCATGAAGTCCAGCAGGTGCTTGGAGAAGGCCTCCATGTTGTACGTGATGGCGGGCTTGTCGGTGAACCCGTGGCCCAGGTAGTCGATGGCCAGCACCCGGAAGTGTTCCGACAGCGGCAGGAGGTTCCGCACCCAGGTCTCGGCGTGGCCGCCGCCGCCGTGGAGCAGGATGACGGGCTCGCCCTCGCCCTTTTCGAAGCAACGCGTGCGTACGCCGCCGGCGTCGTAATAGGTCTCGTACTTCATGTATTCTGCGAGCTCTTCGGCGAACATTCGATCTCCTTGGAATTCGCGGCGTGATGCGTGCTCACGGAGGGCGACCGCCGGTCGCCCCTACCTGTCGCCGGGCCTTGCACAGGTTCGTGAACTTATTTCAGCCAATCTCCCAGTCTCCACTTCTCCCACGTTGCCTCGCGCCGCTCGCTGCTGAACAGGTTCACCGGCGAGAACTCCTTCAACCGCTCGAACGGGCGGCAGCCGTTAAGGATCAGGCGCCGGTACGGGATCGGCTCGCGGATCTCCCGCTCCTCCGCGGTGCGCAACGGGTCCAGCCGCCAGGCGCTCGGCACCGTGCTCTTGTGAACCCCCTCGCCGGCGTCCAGCCGCGTCCCCAGCGCCCAGAAGACCTCGATGGGATCCTCGGGGTTGACGTCGTCGTCCACCAGGATGTTGATGCGGCAAGGGGAGCGGCTCTCCTGCAGCGCTTGGATGATGCGCGGAACGTCGTCGGGCGTCTTCTGGGCCACGCTCACCACCACCGCCCCCATCTTGACCAGGTCCGTAACCCGGGTGACCGGAAGCCCGTCCTTCTCCAAACGCGACCAGAGCCCGGTCATGGAGCGCATGGGTAGCGAAAAAGCGTAGGACTCGCGGTACGGCTTGAACGGCGGCGCGCCGAACAGGATGGGATCATTGCGATAGTAGAGCGCGGTGACACGGATCACCGGCTCCGGCACCGACGTGATCATGTAGTAGCCGGTCCATTCGCCGAAGGGGCCCTCCTGCCGCGACTCCACCTCGGGGGGCGGGATCTCGCCTTCGAAGGCGATCTCCGAACCCGCGGAGATGGGGAGGCCGGTCATGCGGCCCTCGATGACGTCCACTGGCTCGCCGCAGAGGAATCCGACGTATTCGTACTCGGGAACGCCGTTGGGACAGCCGGTGGAACCCGAGGCCGTGAGGAACACCACCGGCTCCGGCCCCACCGACACGGCCACCGGACACGCCTCGCCCTTGTCCCAATACTTGCGCAGGATCGCGCTGCCGTCATTGGCCGGCTCGCAGAAAAGCCCCGTGGTCTTGCCGTCGTGGACCTGGAGCCGGTAGCTCCCGAGGTTCACGAAGCCGCTCTCCGGGTCCTTGAGGATGACGGCCACGCCGGAGCCGATGTAGGGACCGCCGTCGAGCTCGTGCCAGACAGGCACCGGAATGCGGCCCAGGTCCGCGTCGTCGCCGGTGAGCACGTTCTCCAGCAACGGGCTCGCATCCACGACCCGCGGGGCGATACCCTGGTAGCCTGCCCACTTCGCCTTCCATGCGCGCATGGCGTCGGCCTCCGGCGTGTCGGGGTCCGTGCCGACGGCCATCAACGAACGCTGCCGCGTGCTGGCCACGTTGGAAGCCACGCGGAACCCGGGCGGGTAGCCCGGAATCTCGTCGAACAGCAGCGCGGGGCCGCGGTGGTGAAAGGCGATCTCGGCGATACAGCCCAGCTCGTACTCCAGGTCGGCGCCGTTCACCCGTTTCAGGTCACCCCGGCGGTCCAGCATGTCCAGAAAGGTTCTCAGGTCCGTTACCATTGGCGTTTCTCGTCCCCTATCTCGACCCACTTCCCGTCATTCCGGCGGAAGCCGGAATCCAGGGGAGGCCGTGGGGGGCGGGCTGCTGCTGCCGCTCAACCCCTCCTCTCCTGGATTCCGGCTTTCGCCGGAATGACGGGAAGTGAACTCCTCGTTTACCCCGTAAACCTCGGCATATCGACCTTGACGCCGTGTTTCGCCGTCTCGGCATCGAAGATGCGGCGGATCTCGGGGTCCTCGTCCTCGTATTCGATCTGGGTGCCGCCTTCGTAGATGGAGGTGGAAACGCCGCCGCGGATGGCCGCCTTGCGCACGCCGAAGGGGTGCTTGGCGCTGCCGTTCCGGAGCGCCATCTGCAGCGCGGGGATGTCGGTGACGTTGAAGTGCTGGTGGAACCAGTTGGTGGGAGGGCTGAATACGCTGCCCTCCTTCCAGTCCACCCGCACCACCTTGTCACCCTTGCCGTCGGCGAAGGGCCGCGGACCCAGGTCGTTGGGCCACATGAGGCTGTAGCCTTCCGAACTCAGGATGGTCAGGATCGCGCCGCCGCCATGGTAGTGGGCCTTGGTGTAGCGGCCGGTGGGGAAGTTCGTGAAGTGGCCGATGAGGCTGTTCTCGCAGATCTCGAACTGGATGTTCAGGTAGCCGGAGCCCCGCCGCTCGTTCACCGGCAGCTCCACCGCCCGCGCATCCGGTATGAAGTTGGTTTCCCAGATCCAGCCCGGCCGGAACACGTCCTTGGAGCGCTTGTCCAGCTCGAAGTAGTCCTTGCGCCCGTCGTAGCGGTCGTCGAACACCTTGTCGGTGCCGTGGATGAAATCCTCCCGGTAATAGAGGTCGAAGGCCAGCGGCGCGGTGTTGGTGGCCACCAGGAACGCCGGCTCCTTGCCCTTGTTGACGATGCGGTGGGTCGTGTTGAGCGGTATCGCGAAGAGGCTCCCCTCCTTCCAGCTCACGGCGTTGGTGGCCTCGCCCGGACCCATGTACTCGGTCTCGCCCTCGCCCTTCATGACGTACACCACCTTCTCGTAGAGGTGCCTGTCCACGGTGGTAAAGCCGCCCGGCGGGATCTCCATCACGTACATGCCGGTGATCCCCTCCATGCCCTTCATGTGCACGAAGGAGGTGGGCACGCCGGTGCGGCTCCAGGTCTTAAGGGGATGCTCCTGCAGGTTGGTGACCCCGTAACCCTCGATGATCGGGATGTCCTGGGAGCGCATCCAGGTCACGTAGGGGGTCTCGCGCGTGCTCATCTGTCCCTTGGCCTCAGCCATGCTTTCTCCTTGTTCGCGAATAGGGTCTACGACGCCGTGCGCGCACGGCGCTCAACAGCAATGCGGACACGGGCGGGTTTGGAAACCCGCCCTACACGGACCTGCTTCTTCCGCGCCGACAGCCATGTGAGGGCGTCTCATTCCCATGCCGGCACCTGGTGCGACAACTCGATCTCGCGCCGCTCTTCCGCCGACCGTATCATGGCCAGGCAGACTTCCAGGGTGGCCTCGCCCCAGCGCCCGTCATGGGAGACGGGCCGCTCGTGGACCACCGCCTCGTAGAGCTCCTGCACCTCGGCCTGGCGGCCCGCCATGGCGTTCTCGATGGCCACCTCCCGCTTGCCTTCCTCGCCGTATACCAGAATCCCGTCCGCTGACTGCCGCAGGTCCCCGTTCTCGCAACTGGCGACGGTAAGCCCGAAGAACTTCTGGTGCTTGCGGTCGGTAGCGGCGTGTCCCCTGCCCCAGATGTTCCAGATCTCCGGGTAGGTCTCGGACTGCCTGGCGCCGTAGCGCATCTGGTTCTTCTGCTCCTCCAGCGCCGCCTCATCGCCCGAGACGCTGCGCAGGTTCGTGCGCATCTTGTGGTTGGTCTCCGGATCCCGGTAATACCCGCCCTCGCCCACCCAGTCGTAGAGCTCCGCGGTGTCGAAGAAGCCGTAGCCGTTGTACACCAGGGTCGCCGGCACGCCGTCGTCGAATTCCAAGTAACAGACGTAGGCGCCTTCCCCGGGACGCACCTCGTCCCACGCACCGGTCATGGCGCGTACGCTCCGCACCAGGCCCCCGCCCAGCAAGCGTACGATGTCCACTTGGTGCGGCGCCTGGTTGAACAGGATGCCGCGGCTGGTGACCAGCTCGTGGCTCGGCCACGGGCGGTACATGAACTCGTTGTAGTTCCAGGTGTTCACCATGCGGAGGTGGCCCAGCTCGCCGCTCCGGATGATCTCCCGCATCTTCCGGATGGGCGGATCGAAGCTGTGGGTGTGCCCCGCCAGCAGCTTGAGCCCGCGCCGCTCCGCCGTCTCGTTCATGCGCTCGCAGTCTTCGATGGTAAGCGCGATGGGCTTCTCCACGATGGCGTGCTTGCCGTGCTCCATGGCGAGCAGCGCGTGCTCGGCATGCATCTCGGGTGGGGTGGCCACGTAGACCGCGTCGACGTTGGGGCTCTTCACCAGGTCCCTGACGTCGTTGTAGCCCTCGGCGCCGAATTCCTCCTGGAAGTGCGCCAGCGCATCGTCCCGAGGGTCGGCGGCCGCGGTCAGCTTGATGTGGGGCAGGTCGGTGATGCCGGGGCGCTCGGTGAAGATCCGCGTCACCGCCATGCCGAGCCCGATGAACCCCAGTCTCAATGTCTCAGCCATGTCCGTCATCCCCGCGCCTCCCCTTCGAGCCCTCGGTGGTATTCCTTCCAGTTCATCCCCTCGGGCAAGAAGCCGTATGTGGAGATGATGTTGAAGCGGTTGGCTTCCGGATGCCGCACCACGTTGGCCGGGTCGCACCCCTGCTCCACGTCGGCGATGCCCTTGAGCAGCACCTTGCGGGATGCCACGATGGGCGCGTCCGACGCCACCAGGTGCTCTTGGGTGCGGTCCTGGATGGCGGCGCTCTCGGTGACGCACAGGTCCTGGGCCTGAAAGACGTGACCGATGCCGCTGTAGCTTTCCGTCTGCATCGACGCACGGTCCTGGAGATAGCGGTTGGCCTTGTTGCGCAGCGACCTGTAGCTCGGGTCGGTGGCCTGGCGCTCCCGCAGCACCGCGTCCTTGTCCAGCGGCCGCTCGCGGTTGAAGATCAGCACGTACTTCCAGTGGTTCTCGTCGTCGATGGGGACGTGCCAGTTGACGGTGTAGCCGCGCCCGCCTTCCTGGCGCGCCGGCACGGCGCACAGGTTGGGCATGATGAAGGTGCAGGAGCGGATGTAGGTGCGGTCCAGCGGCACCTTGCGGAGCTTGCAGACCCTCAAGCCCACGTCCACCAGCTCCGCGTCGGTGGTCTCGGCGCCCGGCGCCCCGCCCCTGCTGTTGAGCCCGTTGGTGCCGCCGTGGGCCGTGTTGGCCTGCAAGTCGCGGTCGGTGTAGTGCAGGATCGACACGTGCAGCAGGTCGATGTTGCCCTCGTTGCCCTGCAGGTAGTTGCACTCGCTGTAGAGCTTGGTGCAGAAGACCTGCTCCTCCGGCAGCGTCAGGAACTCGTAGTTGGGTAGCAACGGCGCCTCGCCCGGTCCCATGTAGGCAAAGATGATGCCCACCCGCTCGACGCACGGGTACGACGGCTGGCGGATCTCGCCCCGGTGCGCGCCGCCGCCGGGCTCTCCGGGCTGGTCCAGGCAGTTGCCGTGAATGTCGTAGAGCCAGCCGTGATAGATGCAGCGGAGCCCGCCGTCCTCCACCCGGCCGTAGCTCAGGTCCGCGCCCCGGTGGCAGCAGTGGATGCCCAGGAGCCCCGGTCGTCCCTGGTCGTCGCGGAACAGCACCATGTCCTCGCCCAAGAGCCTTACCGGCACGGGCGCCCCTCCGGGTGGCAGCTCCTCCGACAACGCCACCGGTTGCCAGTACCGCCGCATCAACTCGCCGCAAGGGGTCCCCGGCCCTACCCGGGTCAGTCGGTCGTTTTCTTCCCGCAACATGATCGCTACCCGTCCACCCCTTCGGGCTCCCAGTAGCCCGCTCCCATGCCCATGACGGCACTGTAGAAGGGCTGATAGTGCAGAAACCGCGGCCGCACCTTGCCCACCGCTCCCAGGAGTGTGATCCAACTGCGCATCTCGATGCCGCCGTTGTCGAGCAGGTCCCGTGAAGTCAACTGCTCGAGCTTGTCGCCTTCCCCGTCCTTCATCAGCCCCACCGCGTTGCGGTCGAACTCCTCGCTGATGGAGCCGACGCCATGGGGTCCCGAGTAGTGTTTCCAGGGGTAGCCCGCGGTGAAATGGGACAGACCGCCCGACGCATAGACGGCGACCCGCTCGCCTCCCGGCCGGCTCTCGATAATCTCCCGCATGGCGACTCCCAGACGGTAGCACCGCCGGGGGCTCGGGGCCGGCATATGGATCGCGTTCACGAACACCGGCACCACCGGTATGTCCGCGTCCGGAAGGACCCGGCGCATGATCGGGCCGTGGGCATGGGACAGGAGTTCGTCCTTGGGAAAAGTGCTGCACGAGGCTACGTCGAACTCACGATCCACCAGCCCGTCAAGGAGATCGTAAGCCAGATCCGCGTGGCACGGATACTTCGGCCCACGCAGCCGCGAGCCGTCGCTGGCGCGCTCGGTGGTATGGATCTCCGCCCCCGTATAGACGGCGATCTGCGGCAGGTTGTCCTCCGTGAAATTCTCATCCTGGTCGTCGCCCACGACGATCACGGCATCCGGCCGCGTCTCCCGCATCTGCCTCTCGAAGAATCCCAGCGCTTCCCGAATGTGCCGGTAGCCCCGCTCCCGGACATCCGGCGTCTCGTCCGCGATATTCGGGTGGAGCTCCGGCTCCACGCCGTAACGCGCTTTGTACCGTGCCCTCGTCCTCTCGCGCATCACGTCCCAGCCCGTCGGCTCCACCAGCGCGTACGCATGCGAAGACGCCATCCCGGCTACGATCCTGCCCATCTATGCCTTCCGCTCTCGTGTCAATGGTCGGCGTTATCTCTCATACGCCAGCCAAGCACCCTTCCTACCGTTCATACGGGACCGCTCCCACCTCCTCGACGCGCTCGTCCCTGGTAAACCGCCAGATGCCGACATGGCCCCGGCGCAGGTCACCGTTCTCGTCCCAGTCCATGCTGACGGCCGCGCCCTCGTAGTCGACCTCCCCGCCTTCTGCCAGAATGCGCAGCGCCTCGGCAACCCCCCGCGGGCCGGCGGTCACGGTCACTCCCGGAGCGGCGCCGACCGCGCGCAGCCGGTCGCGGATGGCGGCGCCGTCCACGCTCTGGGCGGCCTGCGCCGCCAACGCCAGCGCGACCGTTGCATCATAGGCCTCCCGGACATAGGCCAACACGGGCAACGCGCCATGCTCGGCGATGTACGCCGCGTCCCATGCCCGCGACGAAGCCGTCACGACGGAGGTGCCGGTTCCGCCGCCGCTGCCGAACATGCCTCCGAGCCGGGCGCCTCCCAGGGACTGGACCAGGCTCTCGCGCTTGGCGGAATCCCCGAACGTGAACGTCCGATAGAGACCGCGCTCAATGGCCTCCCGGACAATCGTCTCGGCAGCCGCGGCGAAAGCGATCACGACCAGCGCCTGCGCCCCTTCGCTCGCGGACTCGCACAGGGCATCGACAAAACCGGTCCGTTGGCGATCGAAGGCGACCGCCTTGACCTTCCCCTCCCAGGCAGCCTTGAAAGCGCCCGCGAGTCCCCGTCCCCACGCGTCATCCACGTAGATCAGGCCGACATTGTCGACTCCTCTTTCGCGCGTGATACGGGCCAGGACCGGACCCTGGGCGACATCGGAAAGCGCGGTGCGAAACAGGAAATCGCGGTCGGCCGCGGCCGTCAGCCTCGGCGAGGTGGCCGAGAAGGTGATGGCCGGTATGCCCGCGGGACCGATGACCCGCTCGGCCACCGGCAGGGCATTGGCGCTGGAGTTGGGGCCGACGATCGCGTGGACGCCCTCGACCTCCACCAGGCGCCGGGCTTCGGTGACGGCCTTATCCGGGTTCCTCGTGGTATCTCCGATGGCGAACTCCACCGGCCGGCCCAACACGCCGCCCCCCTGATTGACATGCTTGATCGCCAGCTCGAAAGCCCGTTGCCGGTTCCGGACGGCCTCCTCGTTGCCGGTGCTGTAGTCCATCAGGAGCCCGATCTTCAACGCGGCGGCAGGAGTCGAGCTTGCCGCAATCGCATTGCCGCACACCAGGGCCACGAGACCCGTCAGCAAACACACCCGAAACAGCACGATCCAGTTCCGGGCGCATTCAGTCCGCATCGCCATTCCCGGTGAGTTTGCGGCTCTTGCGCAGCAGCAGCGCGGCTGCCTCGTCCATCCGGCCCGCCTCGGACAACGCCACCAGTTCGGCCTCGGCGTCGGGCCAGTGGCCCAGGGAAACGCCGTGCCACGGCGCCTTGGGCCTGAGGGGCGGCAGCTCCAACTCTTCCCACAGTTCCCGGGCGCGTTCCATGTAGTCCAGGCGCGGCAACGAGATGGGCGGATTGGGCCACTTGCGGGTGGCGTCCATGAGCATGGCCGATGCCCCCTGAGGACTCGTCAGCGAGGTGGGATAGCCGCGCATCCCGCCGGGGACGTCCCGCGGCCCCACGGATTCGTCCAGTCCCGCGCTCCTGCCCTGGATTATCTTGAGATCGCGGTGCGGCTGATACCGGTTGGTGACGGCCCAGAACACGGATTCCAGGTCCCAGGGATCGATGTCGTCGTCCACGCCGATGACGATCTTCGGCCAGGCCGCGTCCGCGGACATCACCGTGAACAGCGCATGCCACACCTTGCTGTTGGGGGTGCGCACGCCGGCGACATCGTGGAACCGCACCACGCACAGGTTCTTGGCACTGCCGCAGTCGTGGAAGGCCACGTCCTTGACCTGGGTGATGCCGTGGGCGCGTAGCAGGGCCGTCACGTGCCCCTCGCTGTTGACGCAGCGCATGACGCTCGATTCGCTCGGCGGGAGCTGGCAGATGACGTCGTGCCAGATGGGATCGCGACGGTGGGTGATGCACGTCACCTCGAAGGCGTGGACCCAGTGGCCGGGCATCACGTGGCCCCGGTTCTCCCCGCTGGGACCGTCGAGGTCCATGATGTCGATGGGAATGGTGCCCTCGATGACCACCTCCGCGGTCGCGGGCACGAGGATATCCGACATCTCGCACTGTACCACCGGAATGGCTTCACCGATGAGGCCGCCGGCCGCGTCGAACTCGGACACGCTCTGGGGAACGTTGGTGGCCGCCACCAGCGACAGCACCGGCGGCACCCCCACGGCAATAGCGGCCGGCAGCGCCTCGCCCTTGGCCCGGTGCTTCTCCCAGTGACGACGGAGATGCCGCGCCGTGCGCACGTTGGCCCGGCCGGCGCCGAGCACGATGCTGTTGTACATGCCGGCGTTGAGATGGCCCGACTCCGGATCCCGGGTGATGCACGAGGCCGCCGTTACCCGCGGAAAGGCCTCCCAGCCGTTGGTGGCGAACGGTATGCCGAACTCGTGGAGCCCGCCGTCCTCCAGCAGCCCGTCCCCCTTGTGGATCTCTTCCTTCACCGGCCCGGTGGCCACCCGCTCCGGCGGGATGAGCCGGTCCAGCGCATGCGACCACCGCTCGTGCAACTCGTCCACGGAGCACCCCATGGCCAGCGCGTACATCTCGCGATTGGCTGCGATCACTGATGACGCCACCCGGCCGTTGCAGGGCCGCCCGTCCCGGTCGGTCAGGCTCTCGAACAGGAAGCCGAACCGGTCCTCCTCGGCCAAACCCCGGTACTGCCACTTGACCAACGGATGCAGCTCCCGGTCCTTGTCCACGGTGCGGGCAATGCGGCGGAGCTTGCCGGTGGCTTCGAGCTTGTCGAGATAGTCGCGAAAGTCTGCGTAGTAACCCACGGTCGTCATCGCCTCCGTGTCGTCGGGATGTCCCGATGGTTCCGCCTTTCCCGCTTCCCAAGCGCATGAGGAGCAAACCCGTCATACGAAATACACAATCGAAGGTCTACAGGAACGCGGTCAGGCGCTCGGTCTCGCTTGTCCGCACGTTGCACTGTCATGTACATTCTGTTTAACGGCGGCGATCACGACTACCACGCTGTCGATGACCAGAAGATCAAGGTCGGGCCATGGATATCGAACCGATTCGGACCACGCGGGACTACCGTCGGACACTCAAGGAAATCGAGGGCCTGATGACGGCGAAGCACAACACCCCGCAGGGTGAGCGTCTCGATGTCCTAGTGACCCTCGTCGAGGCTTGGGAGGCCGGGCAGTACTCGTTGATCCAAGACCGACCCCGGCACCGGACCAACCGGTTAATTTCTTGATACCCCTCTGCTGTTTTCAACCGCTCAAGAACCGCACCGCTATCTCGTTGAACTTCTCCGGCTGGTCGTTCTGGACCTGGTGGCCGGAGCCCTCCACCAGGTGAAACTCCGTGAGGTTCGGCAACGCCGCCTTGAGGCCGGCGGCCAACTCCGGGGAGGCGAACTGGTCTTCCTTGCCCCACACCAGGGCCAGCGGGAAGGTGGCCTTGGGCAGGCGGGCGCTGATGTCGAACCATTGCTGCAGGTTAGGGTCCTCGCGGATCCTGGCGCTGTGCTCGCGGTAGGACTGCTGGGCCTCGATGGCGCCCGGGAGGTTTCCGTAGGCGACGCGGCGCCGCACCAGGTCGTCGGTGATGCGGTCCTTGTTGTGGAGCAGCATGCTCAGCCAGTCGCGCATGGTCTCCTCGGTGACCTCCGCGCCCACCGAGCGCCGCACCGTGGCACCGCGCTTGGTGGTGGTGCCGATGTTCATGGCGTTGGCCACGGTGGCGGTGGCCACCATCAGCACCTTGTCGATGCGGTCGGGGTGGTCGAGGGCGTAGCGCACCGCGATGTAGGCGCCCATGGAGTTGCCGCCGATGGAGAGGCGGTCGAGGCACAGGGTGTCGACGAGGCCCGCGATCTGGTCGACCTTGGCCTCGTAGCTGTACTCGATGGCGGGCTTGTCGCTGAGGCCGTAACCGATGAGGTCCACGGCGAAGACGTGGAAGTGTTCGGCCAGGGCCGGGATGTTGTGCTGCCAGTTGTGCTCGCCGCAGGCGCCGGGGCCTCCCCCGTGGATAAGGACGACAGGAATTCCGGATCCGGCCTCCACGAAATGCGTCTTGATGCCGTTACAGCGGATGAACCATGAACGATAAGCCGTCATTGCCACGCTCCCGTGTGGGGTGTCCTATCCCCTGCTGCCCTGCTCCAGCGGCTCGAGCCGGACGGTTACGCCGTTCTTCTCCAGCTCGCGGTTGTACTCCTCGCGAATGGAGGGGTCTTCCTTCTCGTAGCGGATCTTGAACGACTCGGCGAAGGGGTCGGTGTCCTGGGCGGTGCGGGCCGGATGGAAGCTCCGGCCCGAGCCGTAGCGCAGTCCGGTGCCCCGGAACGCCAGCATCCGGTAGCCGCCCTTGCCGCTGTTGAAATGCTGGTGGAACTCATTGGTGCGGGGTGCCACTACCGCGTAGGGAACGGTGCGGACCTTGCGGCGCTCCTCCTCCTGCCCCGGCATGAACATCAACTCGTAGCCTTCGCCGCCGATGACGATGACGTGGGCGCCGGCGCCGTGCCGGTGGGCGGTAACGTAGGTGCCCTCGGACGCTTCCATGATGTGCATGCCGATGGAGCAACTCGCCATGGACAGGCGCATGATGGCGGTGCGGTTGCCGCGCTCGGGATAGGGATCGAGCCTGAAGGTGCGGATGTCGGGGATGAAGTTGGTTTCGAAGAGCCGGAGGTTCCACTGGCGGCCTTCGTCCGTGAAGAAATCCGGCATGGACATCGTGAAACGATCTGTAAACGAATACGTATTGTTAAAGACGAAATCGAGATTGTGATAGAGGTTTATGACGTGCGCCGCGTTGGTGCCGAAGAGCAGCCGGCAGGGTTCGTCACCCGAACTGTTGAACTCCTGGTGCCAGGCGTTCAGCGGGATGGAAAGCAGCGCTCCCTCCTCCCACTCCACGGTGTGCTTCTTCTCGCCTTCCTGCCAGATTACGGAAGCGCCGCGCCCCTGCATCACGTACATGATCGCGTCATAGATGTGGTGTTCGGGCTGGAGCTCCCCCTTGGGCGGGATCTCGACGATCTGGAGGCTGTTGGTCTCCTGCTCGCCCAGACGCGTGTAGGCGGCCTTGCCGCCCCGCCGCTCCCACTCCCCCAGCTCCAGTGTATTGAGGTTTTCCAGTGCGCTTCCTTCGTAGAGCGGCACCCCCTCCTGCTTCACGAAGTCCTGGTAGGAGCTCTTGACGTACCACTTGTCGAAACCGGGACGTGCGTCCGACATCGTTGATTCCTCCGTCGCCCTGCGGCTCAGCCGCTGTCCCGCTTGGAACGCACCGGCTTGCCCGCCCGGACGTCCTGGGTGAACTGCTCGGCGGCCTCGAACAGGGCCACCGCCACCGGGCCGTAGTTGGACCTGCGCCGGTCCAGCTCACTGGGGTGGAGCCCCACCGTGGGATGGGTCACGCCGATCTGACCGTCGCAGTTGTCCCCGGCGCCGAAACCGGCGATGGTGGGCACCGGCACCTCCTCCGTGATCCGTTCGCCCAGGTCCGCGGTGATGCCGGTCAGCAGCAGCGAGAACGACCCCGCGGCCACGAGATCCCGGGCATCCTGCCACACCTGCTCCTCGGCAACCGAGCTCCCGCGAAAATCGCCGGCGCCGATATTGGTCATGGGCGTGCTGCCCATGTGCGCCATCACCGGTATGCCGGCCTTGACGAGGGCCGCCACGGTGCTGGCGTGCTGGCTCCCCACCTCGAGCTTGACCGCCTGGACTCCCGCCTCCGTGATCAGCCTGCCTGCGTTGCGCACGGCTTCCTCGTCGCTCACTTGATAGCTCATGAACGGCATGTCACCCACCACCATGGCCCGCTCGGCGCCGCGACGGGCGGCCCGGGCCATGATCACCATCTCGTCCATGGTGACCTCGTTGCTGTCCTCATGACCCAGCGCGAAACGCCCGCCACTATCCCCCACCAGGATCACGTCCACCCCCGCCCGGTCGACGATGCGCGCCACCGTGTAGTCGTACGCGGTCATGACGACGATCTTCTGCTTCTCCGCCTTCATCCGCTGCAAATCCCCGATCGAAACCCGGCTCATGGTCACCTCGCGTGTTTCTGTTTCAGTGCACCACCGGCACCTGGTGCGACATGTATACCTCTCGCCGCTCCCTCGCCGATTGCAGGACGCCCAGACACACCTCCAGGGTCGCCTCTCCCCAACGGCCGTCGTGGAAAGGCCGGCGGTCGTGGAGGATGGCGTCGTGGAACTCGCGCAGTTCCGCCTCCCGGCCGCGGGCGCCGTGCTCCACCGGTATCTCGCGGCGGCCGTGGTCGTCGTAGATGTACAACCCGTCCCTCGACTGGCGGATTTCGCCGTTCTCGCAGGTCACCACGGTGAGCCCGAAGAAGGGTTGATGGCGCGATCCGCTTGCCGGTTCAGTGCCGGGGCCGCCGCCCTCGCCGCCGTAGCGCCACGCCTCCAACCTTCGCTCCAGCCCCAGGCTGCGCTCTTCGCCCTCTCCGAGATCCCGGAAGAACGCCCTCGCCTTGGGGTGCCTGTCGGGGTCCTTGGGAAGGCCGCCCTCGCCGAGCCCCCACACCAGCTCCGCGGTGTCGAAATAGGCGTAACCGCTGTACACCAGGCTCGCCGGCACGCCGTTCTCGAACTCGAGATGGCACGCATAGTGCCCTTCGCCGGGACGCGTGGGGTCTCCGATCCCCGCCATGGCCCGCACGCTGTGCACCAGACCGCCTCCAATGAGCCTGACGATGTCGAACTGGTGCGGCCCCTGGTTCAGCACCACGCCGCGGCTCATGCGAATGTCGTGGTCGGAGAAGGGCCGGTACATGTGGTCCTTGTAGTACGAGGTGGAGATCATCAGGAGCTTCCCCAACTCACCGCCGGCCACCACCTCCGCCATCTTCCGCACCGGCGGATCGAAGCTGTGAATGTGGCCCGACATGAGCTTCACCCCGTGCCGGTCGGCCGCGGCGTTCATGGCCTCGGCCTCTTCCAGCGACAGCGCCATGGGCTTCTCGACGATGACGTGCTTGCCGCGCTCCATGGCCGCGATGGAGTGCTCGGCGTGGAACTCGTGGGGGGTGGCGACGTAGACCGCATCCACCTCGTCGCTGTCGCACAACTCCTCTACGGTGCCGTAAACGCGGGCATCGAACTCCCGCTCGAACCTGTCGAGGGCATGCCTGCGAAGATCGGCGGCACCCGCGAGCCGCACGAAGGGCAGCGGCGCGATCTCCGGCAGTATCCGAGCCGCGGCCATGCCCAGGCCGGCGATGCCGAGCCGCAGCCGCGTGTCCGCGCCCTCGTTCATGGAGTCGCCAGGGTCTGCCAGCCCTGCCCTTCGGCCACGAGCCCCTCCAGGTGGTCCTGCCACGGGGTGGCGCTCGAGATCACGCCATAGGTCGCCACGATCTCGGGAAACCGGTTGGCCTCCGGATCCCGGACCACGTGCGCCGGATCGCTACCCTCCTGAACGTCCTGGATGGCCTTCAGCAGGACCTTGCGCGACGCCACGATGGGGACGTCGGACTCCACCAGGTGCTCATTGGTGCGGTCCTGGACCAGCCCGGCCCCCTCCACCACGCAGAGGTCCTGGATCGGATTGGGGTAGTCGATGCCGCTGTAGACGCGGTCCGGCATGAGGCTGCGGTCCTGGCCGTAGCGGTTGGCCTTGTTCACCATCGGCCGGTAGGCCGGCGCGGGCGCCCACTCGCTGGAACGCATGGTGGCGGTCTCCTTGTCCAGCGCCTTCTCGCGGCTGAAGGTGATGACGTACTTCCAGTGATGGGTGTCGTCGATGGGCACGTGCCAGTTGATGGCGCCGCCGGGAATGACCGTCATGCTCGGCAACACGAAGGTGGCGGCGCGGATGTAGTTCCGCTCGGCGTCCATGCGCCGCACCTTGCAGATGCGGATACCCAGGTCCAGGAGCTGGGCGTGGGTCCGTTCCGTCCCGGGCGACGGCCCGCGTCCGTTGACCCTTTCCACGTCGCCGAAGCGGTCCCGGATGTTCCGCACCTCGGCCTCGCTCATGGCCGAGAGGTCGCGCCTCACGAAGTGCAGGTAGTTGTTGTGGAAGATGTCGATGTTGCCCTCGTTGCCCTGGAGGTAGTTGCACTCGCTGAAGAGCTTGGTGGGCGCGACGTGATCGTCCGGCACCGTCAGCCAGTCGTAGGCGGGCAGCAGAGGCGGCTCGCCGGGCCCCATGTAGGCGAAGATCATGCCGCTCTTCTCGCGGCACGGGTAGGCGAGCTGGCGGATGGCGTCGCGGTGCTCTCCGCCCCCGGGCTCCCCGGGCTGGTCCAGACAACGCCCTTCGATATCGTAGAGCCAGCCGTGATAGATGCAGCGGAGCCCGCCGTCCTCCAGGCGGCCGTAGCTCAGGTCGGCGCCGCGGTGGGCGCAGTGCATTCCCAAGAGGCCGGGCCGTCCCTGATCGTCCCGGAACATGACGAGTTCTTCGCCCAGGAGCCTGACCGGCAGCGGCGGGCCGCCCGGAGGAAGCTCTTCGGAGAGCGCCGCCGGCTGCCAGTAGCGGCGCATGAACTCGCCGCAGGGGGTGCCGCGGTCGGTTCGTGTCAGGACTTCGTTTTCGCCTTGGTCCATTGCTCGCCTTCCTCGCCGTCCTGCCCTTTCAGCGCGACAGCAGATGCCCCCACCTGGCGCGGATCTTCTCGCGGAGCTCCGGCCCGTTGACGCATACCGGCGGGAACGCGTCGATCCAGTCGTACGGCCGGCAGGCGTCGATGACGAGGTTGTGTGCCGTGTAGGAGGCGCGTCCGTGGGCCGCATCGGGATTCGAGCGCTCCTCGGGCGGAATCCGCGGGTCCAGTTGCCACACCGCGGTGCCCGGAATGACCTGGACCCCCTCCTCCGGCCTGCACCGGCTGGCCACGGCCCACAACACCTCCTTCGCATCGGTGACGTCGATGTCGTCGTCCACGATGATCCAGGTCTGGTGGCCGTTGTAGCGGTCGCCGCCCGGCACGAGCACCTTGATGACGTCGCGGACGTGGTCGCGATACATCTGCTCCACGGCGACGGCGTAGAGATGCGGCCGCGCCAGCGCCACGATCCGGACGATGCCGGGGATGCCGGCCTTCTCCAGACGCTGCCGGGCCTCGAGGTTGTCGCCGCCCAGGCTGGCGAAGTAGTCGCATCCCACCGGCCGCGTGGGCGAGGCGCCGAAGATGATGGGGTCGTTGCGGTGATAGACCGCATGCACCTCGATGCGCGTCTCGGGCCGGCGGCCATGGGCGTAGTAGCCGGTCCACTCGCCAAAGGGACCCTCGGGCAGCAGTCCTCCGTCGGGGTCCTCCGGCGACGGGATGAAGCCCTCGATGACGATCTCCGCGGCGGCGGGCATGGGCAGCCCGGTGACGCCGCCCCGCACCACCGGATAGGGGCCGCCGTGCAGATAGCCGGCCACCTCGAACTCGGATACCCCTTCGGGCGTGCGGTAGACGCTCGACGATCCCAGCGCGGTCAGCACCGGCTCCTGGCCCACGGAGATGGCCACCGGGCACTTCTCGCCCCGGTCCCAGTACTTGCGGCGGATCACGTCGCCGTGCTTCCCGTGCTCGGTGAAAATGGTGCAGGTGGACTTGTCGTGGACCGCCACGCGATAGGCGCCGGAGTTGACGAACCCGGTGTCGGGGTCCTTCTGGATAACGCAGACGCCGGTGCCGATGTAACGGCCGCCGTCGTTCTCGTGCCACTTGGGCGTGGGGAACTTGAAGAGATCCACCTCGTCGCCGGTCAGCACGTTCTCGAAGACGGGTCCGCCGGAGAGTTCCTCGGGCTGCACCGGGCGAAAGGCCTTGAGTTTCTCGGCGAAACGCCCGGCCACGCCGTCGACGGACGGCTCCAGCGGTATTCCCAGGGCCGTGGCGGTGCGCTTGGGGGTATTGAACAAGTTGACGGCGACCCGGTAGCCCTTGGGGTAGTCCCGGATCTCGTCGAACAGCAGCGCCGGCCCCCGCTGCTCGGTCACGAGCTCCGCGATACCGCCGATCTCCTCCTGCCAGTCGCAGCCGAGCACGGTTTCGAGCTCGCCCAACTCGTCCAGCCTGTGCAGATATTCCCGAAGATCGTTCCAGAGCATGTTCAGCCTTTCCCAAGCCCGGCGGGGCAGCCCACGATTACTAGTGCCTTTCCAAGCTGTCAAGGACGCCGCCGGTTCTTGACAGTGCTGAAGCGAATGTGTTCTAAGGGGCTCCTTTTGAGCGACCATCTCATGCAAACCACTTGAGTAAAGAGCGGAGGGTAACGTGAAGAAGACGTTCTTATCGATACTTGCTGTTCTGTTCGTGTTCTCCATGCTGACGACCGGGGAGGCGGACGCCCAGGACAAGAAGAAGGGCAAGACCACCAAGGACATGGAGCTGGTCATCAGCGACGTCGGGCCCGCCACCATCGAGTACCAGTACCAGCGCGGGGGCAAGGGCAGGATCCGGAAGGCCTACATCGGCGTCGGGGACGATACCAAGATCCAGAAGCGCGACGGCGAGGCGTGGAAGGATGTCACCATCGCCGACCTGAAGAAGAGGGACAAGGCCACCGTGACGGTGGAACGCGATCCCGAGGAACGCGGCCTGCTGGCCCTTACCGTGCGCGTGACCGGCACGGGCGAACTGCTCTCCGACAAAAAGAAGAAGAAAAAGAAGAAATAACAGGCGAGCCGGCGACTCGAAGGAGGAACATGGTTATGAGCCCGAGATTTGGTTTAGGCGGCCCGGCCGTCCGTTACGTTGGCTATGGCGTGCTCGCGCTCTGCAGCGTCCTGGCGCTCGCCTCCTACGGCGCGACGGATGCCGGCGCGAATTGGGAAAAGACGCTGGCGGCGGCGCGCGCGGAAGGGCGGGTCAATATCTACGGCGGCGACGAGATCACCCACCACGAGATCCTGGGGGCCTTTCAGAAGCGCTATCCCAAGATCAAGGTGGTGAGCGTGGCTGGCCACTCGGAGGTCATGCAGCGCATCATCGCGGAGCGCAGGGCCAAAAAGTACCTGGTGGACCTCTTCTCCTATGGCCCCAACGCGGCGCGGACGGCCTACATCTCGGGTTTCCTGGCGCCCATCAAGCCGCTGCTCATGCTCCCGGAGGTGACCGACCAGTCCAAGTGGTACGAGGGGAAACACTTCTACCGCGATCCCGACGGCAAGCACATCTTCCTCTACGAGGGCACTCCGGGGACCGCCAGCATGGCGTACAACAGCAAGCTGCTGACGAGCCTCGAAGGGATCGATTCCTTTTGGGACATCCTCGACCCCAAGTGGAAGGGCAAGCTCGGCTTCTACAGCTACGGCCGCGGGGGCTCGGTGCCCACGCCCATGCTGCAGCTCTATTACAACCCCGCCGTCGGCCCCAAGTTCCTGGAACGGCTGTTCACCGAAATGGACCTGACCATCTCCCGCGACCGCCGGCAAGCCACCAACTGGCTCGCCCGGGGGAAGTATCCTCTGTGCTTCATGTGCCGCGACGTCGAGAAGGCGCAGAAACAGGGACTTCCCGTCAAGACCTACCCGGCCGAGAACATCAAGGAAGCCGGCGCCATGGGCAGCGGCAACAGCAGCGTGCTGGCGCACCTGAAGAACGCGCCCCACCCCAACGCGGCGGCGGTCTTCACCAACTGGTTCCTGTCCAAGGAGGGCCAGTCCACCTGGCAGCGGGTGATGAACCAGGTGGTGGTGGAGCCTTCCAACTCCATGCGCACGGACATCTCCAAGGAAGACGTGCTCACCGACGGCAAGCGCGTCGAAGGCCGGGACTACCCGATGCTGGGGTTCCTGGATCCCCGGCCGGTGAGCAAGTTCTACTGGAAGCTGGTCAAGGGGGCGACCAAGAAACAGAAGAAGTAGCCGCCGGACACCCGTCCCGACAAACACGCCATAGTGTCGTGCGTCACGTAGATTCCCAAGCCCGTTCGTGACGCAGGACACTATCACCCGCAAGCCCGATAGCGTCATGCCCCAGCCCGATAGCGCCGCCGCGCCGGCGCGCATCACGCCGCTCAACTGGGGCCTCTACCTGATGATCGTGCTCATCGGGTTCATGGGCTTCTACATCCTCTATCCGCTCGCGCTCATCCTCATCAACAGCTTCAACGTCGCCACCATCGGCGAGCCCACGCGGTGGGGCTTCGGCGCGTGGATCGAGGCGTTCACCGAATACGGCGCGGGCGAGGCGCTCTGGAACACCATCCACCTGACCGTCGTACGCCAGGCCATCGTCTTCCCGCTGGGGGTCTTTCTGGCGTGGATCCTGTCCCGCACCAACGTCCCCTGGGCCCGGGGGTTCGAGTTCCTCTTCTGGATCTCGTTCATGTTGCCCAGCGTGGCTTCCACCTACGGCTGGATGCTGCTGCTGGATCCGGACTTCGGCCTGGTCAACACCTGGTTCGACGACATCCTGGGAGTGATGCCCTTCGACATCTACTCCTTCTGGGGCATCGTGTGGGTCCACACCGTCGCCGGCCTGGACACCAAGGTCATGCTGCTGACCCCGGCCTTCCGCAGGATGGACGCCGCCATGGAGGAGGCGAGCCTCCTGTGCGGCGCCGGCACGCTGCGCACCATGTTCCGGGTGACCCTGCCGGTGATGACGCCGATCCTGGTGGTGGTGCTGCTCTTGAGCCTGGTGCGGCTGTTCGAGTCCTTCGAGACCGAGCTGCTCCTCGGGACTCCCTGGGGCTTCTTCGTCTACTCCACCATGATCGTGGACCTGGCACGGCAGGACCCGCCCCTCACCAACCAGGCCGCCGCCCTCGGCAGCATCATCCTGGTGTTCCTGGCGGTCTTCATCCCGCTGCAACGCAAGCTCATCGGCGCACGCCAGTTCACCACCGTCACCAGCCACTTCAAGGCCAAGCTGATCGACATGGGCCCGTGGAAGTACCTGGTGGCGGCGGGCATGGGCCTGATCTGCTTCCTGGCGGTAGGCGTGCCCATCCTGAGCGCCCTGGGCGGCAGCCTGATGGTGCGTTTCGGGTTCTTCGACCTGCCCCAGACCTGGACCCTGGAGTACTGGCGCGTGGCCCTGAACGACCCGCGGCTCATGCTGGCGCTCCAGAATACCCTGATCATCGCCGTGGTCTCGGCGGTCGTGGGGCCGATCCTGTTCTCCCTCATCGCCTACATCATCGTCCGCACCCGCCTCCCGGGCCGGAGCGTGCTGGACTCCATCTGCTGGCTGCCCTCGGCGGTGCCGGGAGTTCTCGCCGGCCTGGGGCTTCTGTGGATGTTCCTGGGCACGCCGTTCTTCCGCCCGCTCTACGGCACCCTGTTCCTGCTCATCATCGCCTCCATGATGGGAGGCATCACCCTGGCCACCCAGGTCCTCAAGGCCAACTTCATCCAGCTCGGCAAGGAGCTGGAGGAGGCGTCCCTCACCTCCGGCGCCGGCTTCTGGGGCACCTACTTCCGCATCGTGCTGCCGCTCATGGGCCAGACCATGGCCCTGATCGCCGTGCTCAAGTTCCTCTTCGCCGCCCGCACCGCCTCCAGCGTCATCCTGCTCGCCACGTCCGAGACCCGCACCTTGGCGCTCCTGGCCCTGGACCAGATTGCCGGCGGCTACCGGGAGCCCGCCAGCATCACGGTACTGTTCATCGTGCTGCTCACCACCGGCGTGGCGCTGGTGGCGCGGTCGTTCGGACTGAAGGTCGGGATACAGGGGGCATGAGCGCGCGATCCTCGGGTGGGACAGGACACTAGCGCCTTGATTCATGGCCGGGCTTGTTGGCGGTGGCGACGCAACCGTCGGGGGGGTGCTTGACAAAATTCCTTATTGATAATAGATTATCAACTATCATCGCCGCTCGCTCGCCCTGAACGGGCGAAAGCGGCACCCATGGAAAGCTGGAATCTCGATGGATCATCGCGGCGACTGCCGCTTTTTTCCTACTAATGCGTAGGCCGATCAGAATCAAAGGCTCCGCGGGAGAGACGTGGTTCGGACGTGCGGTCTCGCCTCTAGGCAGTGGCGTGGCCGTTCAACTTGTTTGGGCAGGCACCCTCGCGACCCTGATGTGGGTCGCCGCGGCCTGGGCCATGGGATGGCTGCCATGACATCCGTCTTTTCCCTCCACGACGTCACCCTGGGATACGACCGCCATCCGGCTGTGCATCACCTGACCGGCAGCTTCGCAACCGGTTCGTTGACGGCGCTGGTCGGCCCCAATGGATCAGGCAAGAGCACCTTGCTCAAGGGGTTGATCGGGTTCCTGGCGCCTCTTCAGGGCCACTTGGAACGCAACGGTCTGCGCCAGAGCGATATTGCCTATCTGCCCCAGCAGGCAGAGATCGACCGCAGTTTCCCGATTTCGGTGATGGAGACGGTGTTGCTGGGTCACTGGCGGACCATCGGTCTGTTCCGCCCACTCACGCGTACCCTGCGGCGGCAAGCCGAGGAAGCCCTGGTGGCTGTAGGTCTCCGGGACTTCGATCGACGGCCGATTGCCTCCCTGTCGGCGGGGCAGTTTCAACGGGTCCTGTTTGCCCGCATGCTGTTACAAGACTGTTCTGTCATCCTGCTCGACGAGCCCTTCACGGCAATCGACGCCAGGACCACGGCCGACCTTCTGAGGGTTGTGGCGGGATGGCATGGCGAAGGACGAACGATCATCGCCGTGCTGCATGACCTCGACCAGGTACGGGAGAGTTTTCCCGACACCCTGCTGATTGCCCGGGAGCCCATTGGCTGGGGGACGACTGCCGAGGTTCTGCGGGCAGAACATCTCTTCCAGGCGCGACAGATGGCGGAGGCGTGGGATGACCGTGCCGAGGTCTGCTGGCGAGGCGTTGCCTGATGGACATCCACGCCGCTCTGATCCAGCCCTTCATCGAGTTCGGGTTCATGCGCAGGGCGCTGGCGGCTTGCCTGGCCCTCAGCCTCGGCTGCGGCCCGGCGGGCACTCTCCTGGTTCTGCGCCGCATGAGTCTCGTCGGGGATGCCTTGAGCCACGCGGTGCTGCCGGGTGCGGCCATTGGTTTCATGATCGCCGGGCTCTCGCTCATCGTCATGAGCTTGGGCGGCTTCATCGCGGGCCTCATCGTGGCGGGGCTGTCCGGTCTCGTGGCGCGTGTGACGCCTCAGCGCGAGGATGCCAGCTTTGCCGCCTTCTATCTCATTTCGCTGGCGCTCGGGGTGCTCATTGTCTCCACCCACGGCAGCAACGTCGATCTCATGCATGTCCTGTTCGGGACCATTCTCGCCGTCGACGATACGTCCCTGCTGCTCATTGTCTCGATCGCGACGCTGACTCTCTTCATCCTGGCCGTCATCGGACGCGGATTGATCGTCGAGTGCTTCGACCCCGGCTTCCTGCGCGCCGTGGGGGGCCCCGGCGCCGCCGTTCACTTCGTGTTTCTGGTGTTGGTCGTCATGAACCTCGTCGCCGGGTTCCACGCCCTCGGTACACTGATGGCGGTGGGGTTGATGATGCTCCCGGCCGCGGCCGCGAGATTCTGGGCCGGCGAAGTTGCCACCCTCGCGGCCACAAGCAGCGCCATCGCTTTCGCTTCCGCGTATACGGGGCTGCTGCTCTCGTACCACGTAAACCTCCCGTCCGGACCGGCCATCATCCTGGTCGCCGGGGGCGTCTACATCGTCTCGGTTGTCGCGGGTCCGCGCGGCAGCCTGTGGGCGCGGTTCCTGCCGCGCCGCCATCTTCAGGCTTAAATCCCACAGGAGGATCCAAATCATGCATCGCCTTTCACGCCGTTTGTTTCTCGCCGCGCTCATCACCCTCGCCGTCGTCGCCACGACGTCTCCATCCTGGGCAGCCGACAAGCTCAGGGTCGTTGCCACCTTCACCGTTCTCGGAGACATGGTGAAGAATGTCGGCGGTGAGCACGTCGCCCTCACCACGCTGGTCGGGCCGGACGGTGATGCCCACGTCTACGAACCGACTCCGGCCGATGCGCGCGCGCTGGCCGAAGCGGACCTCGTCCTCGTCAACGGCCTTGGCTTCGAAGGCTGGATCGACCGGCTGGTCAGGGCATCCGGCTACAAGGGCCCGGTTGTCGTGGCCAGCGAAGGAATTGCCCTGTTGAGAACAGAAGAGGATCACGGCCATGACCACGGCCACCACGACGAGGGCGAGTTCGACCCTCACGCCTGGCAGGATCTCGTCAACGGACGCCTCTATGTGATCAACATCGCTCGTGCACTTGCCACGGCCGACGCGGCCCGTGCCGACGACTACCGCCGCCGTGCCGCAGCTTACGATCATGAACTGGTTATGCTGGATCGGGACATCCGCGGCCGGCTCCACGATGTCCCCTCGGAACGGCGCAAGGTGATCACCTCGCACGACGCGTTCCAGTACTTTGGGCGCGCTTACGGCATCGGCTTTCATGCCCCGGTCGGTCTCAGCACCGAAGACGAGCCGTCCGCGGGCGAAGTGGCCGCTCTCATTCGCCAGATGCGGGATGAGGGCATCCGCTCATTGTTCGTCGACAACATCACCGACGCCCGCCTGGTGCAGCAACTCGCCCGTGAAGCCGAGGCGGTCATTGGCGGCACGCTCTACTCGGACTCGCTTTCCGGTGCCGACGGTCCGGCGTCGACCTATCTCGACATGTTCCGCCACAACGCGGGCGAAATCGTCAAGGCCTTCACGAACTGACGGGGAGCGGCCGTGCGTCGCCGAGAAGCTCTCGCCGTGTGGAAGGGAGAAGAGAGAACATGTTGATCAACACATCACCGCGTAGCCCGAATCGCCAACGGGCTCGACAGATCAAGGAGGCCTTGCGCACGGCGCTGAGCCTTCCCGACGACACGACGGTTACGGTCACCGAGCTGGCCTGTCTCGAAGAGGGCTGTCCGCCCATCGAGACCGTGGTTGGCCTGCTTCGGCCCGATGCCCCGCCACTGCAACACAAGCTTCACAAGACCACGGACACCCTTGACGCCGAAGACCTGGTGCAGGTCTGCAAGGCGTGGGGGTTCGACGTCCAGGCTCCAATACTCGTGCCTCTGCTCCAGGAGAACTAGATATGGACACGCCACAAAAAATACCTGTTTCCATCCTCACCGGCTTCCTCGGCTCCGGCAAGACGACCCTGCTCAACCGCATCCTGAGCGAGGAGCACGGCAAGCGCATTGCCGTCATCGAGAACGAGTACGGGGAGGTCGGCATCGACCAGGCGCTCGTCATCGACGCTGACGAGGAGGTCTTCGAGATGTCGAACGGCTGCATCTGCTGCACGGTGCGCGGGGACCTGATTCGCGTGCTCGGCAATCTCATGAAGCGCCGCGACAAGTTCGACTATGTGTTGGTGGAGACTACGGGGCTCGCCGATCCCGGCCCGGTCGCTCAGACCTTCTTCATGGACGACGAGATTCGCGAGGAGTTCTCGCTTGACGGGATCGTCACGCTCGTCGATGCGGCCCACATCGAGCAGCAGCTCGGGCGCAGCGACGAGAGCACCGAGCAAGTCGCGTTCGCGGACGTCCTCGTTCTGAACAAGACGGACCTCGTCAAAGACGAGGCGCTCGACAAGCTCGAAGCCCGGCTCCGGGACATGAACCGAATGGCGCGAGTCGTGCGCAGCGAGCGGGCGAACGTCCCGGTCGATACGGTACTCAATCTCGGCGCCTTCGACCTCGACCAGGTGCTTGAGCGCCGTCCCACCTTCCTCGAGCCGGAGTATCCGTTCGAATGGACCGGAGTCTATACGCTCGATGTCGGCCGCTACGAACTCAGCCTCGCCGACGGACCCGATCCGGCGATGTCGCTGGTCGTCGTGTCCGACCAGGGCACGGATGACGCCGCCCTCCGCGAGGGTGCGGAGTGGTGTGTGCGGCGGTACGCCGAAACCGCGGAGACCATTCGCCCGGGGGACGTGATTCTTGTCGGAAAGCACGTGAACCTCCCGCTCGATTCCCCGGGGCGCAAGTCGTTCTTCCTGGAGGTCGATGCGCAGGTGCGGCTTGGCCTCTACACCCAGCACACCGCGGAAGAGTTCGATCTCCAACTGATGAACGCGGAAGGAGCGCCGATCAGGCCAGAGGTGGAGCGCACCTGGGTCGCACAGCACGAGCACGACGACGAGGTGGGCTCGATCTCCATCGAGAGGGACGGCGACGTCGATCCCGAAAAGCTCAACGCCTGGCTTGGCGAACTGCTCCGTGAGCGCGGGGTGGACATCTTCCGAATGAAGGGCTTCATCAGCCTCGCGGGTGAGTCGCGCCGGTTCGTCTTCCAGGGGGTTCACATGCTCTTTGACGGCCAGCCGGATCGTCCATGGGGAGACTCGCCCCGGCGCAATCAGCTCGTCTTCATCGGCCGCAACCTCGATGAGCAGAGCATGCGGCAGGGATTCGAGGCATGCCTGAGTTGAGTGTCGACAGCCCAACGGGTATTCTTCGCCGGGGCTGGTCCGCGGCGGTCGGCGACTACGCCATCGCCGGGGGCTGGACCCGTCGCGGCGAGGCCCTGGTGGTCAGCGACGTCGCGGGTGGCGTCTACGCGTTCGACGGCAAGTCCGGCGCAACCGCCTGGGCACGGCAGGGGGCTCATGATGGCGGCGTGCTCGCGATGGCGATCCACCCAAGCGGAACCGCGTTCGCTACGGCCGGCCAGGACGGCCGAGTCCTCATCTGGGATGTCGCCGAAGGTCAGGTAAAACAGGCCATCGACGTCGGCAGCGGTTGGGTGGAGAACGTAGCGTGGTCGCCGGACGGCCAATGGCTGGCGGCCTCCTGCTCCCGGCAGGTCCGCGCGTATGGTGCGGACGGCGGAGAAGTCTGGCGCTCCGACGATCATCCCAGCACCGTCAGCGCCATCGCCTGGTCTCGCGCAGGGGAGCTGGCGACGGCCTGTTACTGTCGAGTGGCGTTCTTCGACGTCTCCACCGGGAAGCTTCGCCAGAAGCTGGAGTGGCAGGGCTCCCTGGTGTCGATGGTGCTGAGCCCGGATGGGGATATCGTGGCCTGCGGCAGCCAGGACAACTCGGTGCACTTCTGGCGTCGCTCCACGGCGCAGGACTCCATGATGTCGGGATATCCCGCCAAACCGTCGGCCCTGGCTTTCGATGACACCGGCACCCTTTTGGCCACCGGCGGAGGCGAGGCGGTGACGGTCTGGAGCTTCAAGGGACGAGGTCCCGAAGGCACGCGCCCCGGCGTCCTGGAACATCATGTTCAAGTCGTTACAACGCTCGCCTTCGCTCGCCGCGAGATGCGCCTGGCCTCGGGAGGTCGGGATGGCAGCGTAGTGGTGTGGTTGCTTCAGAAGAATGGGAAAGGCCGTCGTATCGGGGCCGCGGTCTTGGCGGACATAGGGGCGGAACTGTACTGGCGGCCGGACGGGGGCGCGCTTGCCGCACTCGACGCCCGGGGTGGCGTGACGGTTTGGCGGACAGGATGAGCGACGAGACCTTGCCCCCGGTTTCAAGCTCGCTCAGGACTTTTCCCGGCAACCCCTTCGAACAGGCGCCAGGCCCTACTCCCTATATACCGCGAAGGCCCCGATGAAACTCTGAAGATCATCGGCCGTCTTGGCGCCGAACGTTCCGGCCATCGAGCCTGGGTGGTCTGCGGAGCTGGCGCCGTTGCTGTAGAACTTGCCACCCCACTTACCCGCTAAACCGTCGCCACTAGTGTCACCACCGAAAGTCCGACGGCTGGGAGTGAAACCGGAGAACCCCAGCATCAGCTCGGGCACGGCCTCCCCTCCAACCGTCATGCCCTCAGTTATCGTACCCGAGACAGTTCCCACGGCGCCCGCGTCTCCGAAATTTGCCATGAGGCTTGCTCTCGCGTTGAAGCGATCGAACACGGCAACGGCAGCGGCATTCTCCTTCCTCATGTGTAAGCCGGTGGCACGCCCTTCATAAGTAGCCGTTCCTTTGAGGCCGGTAACGTTTTCGCCTGGGAAGGGATCGCTGCCTCCCGCTCCGATACCCAAGGCATAGCTGGAGACTGTCGAGCTTCTCTCCTTTGTCACCCGCAGCCAATACCCCATGGCCAGATAATCGGCATCCGCGTTGTTTGCAATATCGGAGAATAGATCGGCATAGTGGTAGTACGAAGTAGATTCTGTCCGTAGTTCAACGGCCTTCCAGTCTGCCGCCGGAATCCCTTCTACCCTTCTGGACGACGCTTCCTGATCTCTTGTGCTGATTGTGCTCGACGTCTCAGTGGTGAGGGAGTAGGCCCTTAGAGTGAAATGCGGCAGCCCGTCGGCGGCGTATTCGGCTAGGAAAGACACCATTACGTCCGGTTGACCGTCCCGTATGAAAGAGGACTGGGTTATACTGCTGCACGAGGGGATTGTACCGATGCACGGGAGGGTTGTACTGCGCGAGAGCGTTTGCCCGAGAGGCCGGTAAGCGGCGGCTTTCAGGAGGTCCTCCGCAACGTCATCAACACTATTGTTGGCATATTCTGTTTCCTGGAACTCATTCATCTTGTTAACCAACTGCATTAGTTCCTCAGGTGTGGGCGGGATAGGCATAGGCGTGGTTACTTCTGGCATGGAACTGCCACTGCCTCCGCAGCCCGATATGGCGAACCCGCAAACCAGCGCCAATATGATCGCGATTGACTGTGAAGCGCTTTTCAGCGTAATGAACATAGTCGCCTCCCTTTTTCAAGAATTTCTAATAGACGACAATTATATACACGTAAAGGCGAACATTGTAAATCACCTCGCGTTTTCCCCAATCTTCAACTACAAATACTGGTGAGCATTGCTACCTCTGACTCCATAGGCTCAAGCGCCACTTGCGCTGACATCACCCCGGGGACTCCTGGGTCTGTCGGTGACGGAAGGCGCGAAGTGGCTCGGTGTCGGACGTCAGACCCTGTCCAATCTGGTCAACGAAAAGACGACCGTCTCGATGGAAATGGCCTATCGTCTGTCGAAGGCCTTCGGCTCGACCCCTGAAACCTGGCTGGGAATGCAGTTGGCCTTCGACTTGGCGCGATCACGGCACCTGGAACGGAAGATCAGGGTAGGAAGAATCGCCGCCGCGTAGGCCTGCCGGATGTCGTCCGACACCTGAATTGACACCCCGTCCTTGCGGTGTTAGCTAGGGCCTGTCCGAAAACATCAATGTGGCAGCGGGACGGGTCCGATACCTTCCCCTCACGCAAGGAGGACACATGAAAAGCCTAGTACGCACCGGTCTCTTACTCGTAGTAGGAATCCTCATCTTCGCCGCGCCCCTGAACGCCCAGACCGCCCTCTCCCTTGGCACGTCCACGGTGGGCGCCCGTTTCCACATCCTGGCGGTGGGCATGGGCGATACCGTGAGCCGGAACTCTGACATCAGCGTTACCGTGGAGCCCATCGGCGGCAGCGACGCCAACGTGCGGGCGCTGGCGGCGAAGCGCATCGAGGTGGCGATGCTGAACTCGCTGGCGGGGACCCACGGCTATCACGGCATCGGCTCCTTCAAGAAGGATGGGAAGACGCCGCTGCGGCTGCTGTTCCAGGGCGGGCTGGGGTCCCGCGCCATCGTCGCCCGGGGCGACCGCGGCATCAACACGCCGGCGGACTTGAACGGCAAGACAGTGCAGGGGAAACGGAAGTCGCTGGCGGACCTCGAAGCCTTCACCCGGGCGATCATGCGGGTCTACGGCATTCCCGAGAACGGCGTGAAGATCCTCCGCCACGGCAACACCAACGAACAGCTCGAATCCCTCAAGCTGGGAGCGGCGGACGCGGCGGTGATGCCCTTCGGCAGCCCGAAGACGGGTTCGCCGCCGATCCGGCGGCTGGCCCAAGCGATCTCTCTCAAAGTCATCCCCATCCCCGCGGACAAGGCCGCGGAGATCCTGAAGGACCCGCGCCTGCAGGGATACCGGCAGGCCAAGATCAGCAAGGGCTCCATCAAGGGCCTGGACGCGGACGTGAACTCCCTGGCGGTGGGCACCTTCACCGCGACCCGGGCGGACATGCCGGAAGACGTCATGTACACCTTCACCAAGGCGTTCTTCGAAAACCTGAAGCAGTTCTACCCGGTGCACGCCTCGGCGAAGCAGTACACCCTCAAGGGAAGCCTGGCCAACCCGACGATTCCCTATCACCCGGGGGCCATCCGGTACTACAAGGAGATCGGCGCCTGGACGGACGCGCTGGCGAAGAAGCAGGCGGCGCTGCTGGCCAACCAGTGACCCGACGCGGTTGCGGCAGACAGAGCGGTACGGGCCCGGGCGGGCTTGAAACCCGCCCCTACACCGTGGTCGTAACGCTTCCCTCACGACACGGGCGCCGCGATGGCTGACGTCCGGTCCTCCCAGTTGAGCCCGGCCCAGGACGCGCGCTCGTCCTGGGACCGGGTCATCGACCTTCTCGCCCTGGTGACCGCCGTCTACCACCTCGTCGTGGTGGGACGGACCTTCATCTACCTGGAGATCTTCTACCCGACCCCCTTTCACCGGGCCGTGAGCCTGACTTTCGCGCTGCTCCTGGCCTATCTCATCCACATGCGGCGGCGCGACGGCCGGAACGCCGGCTTCTGGGCCGACCTGGGGCTCCTGGTCATGGCCATGGTGCCCCTGGGCTACATCATTTTCTTCTACGAGCACGTCACCGACTACGACGAGTACGGCTTCCTGGACCTCGCCGGCATGGCCGTGGCGTTCTCCCTGGCCATCTCGTTGCTGGTGGCGCTCAAGCGCGCGGTGGGCTGGGTGCTGGTGACCATCGTCTGCCTGTTCCTGGCGGTGGCGCGGTACCAGAACATCCTGCCGGGCCTGTTGTTCGGCAAGGGTTACGCCTGGGATCGGCTGACCTACGCGGTGTACGTACCCGGCGAGGGCATCTTCGGTGTGCCGCTGGGGGTCGCCTCCACCATCGTCATCGTGTTCCTGATGTTCGCCCACCTGCTGCAGCGCGCGGGGGTGGGCGAGTGGTTCAGCGAGCTGGCCATGGCCATCGCCGGCTGGACCCGCGGCGGCGCCGCCAAGACCGCGGTGCTGGCCTCGGCGTTCTTCGGCACCATCTCGGGCTCCCCCTCGGCCAACGCCGCCACCACCGGCGCGGTCACCATCCCGCTCATGATCCGCGCCGGTTACCGCCCGGGGTTCGCCGGTGCGGTGGAGGCGGCGTCATCCGCGGGCGGCCAGATCCTGCCGCCGGTGATGGGCGCCATCGCGTTCGTGATGGCGGATTTTCTCGGCGCTCCCTACTACCAGATCGCGCTGGCGGCCGCCCTGCCCGCCTTCCTCTACTTCGTCATCGTATTCATGGGGGTTGACTTCGAGGCCGCCCGGCAGGGGCTGGCGGGCATGCCGCGGAGCGAGTTGCCGGCCCTTGGGGCCACCTTCAGGAGAGGCTGGTTCTTCCTGCTGCCTATCGGGCTGATGATCTACCTGATGCTGGTGCAGAAGTTCGACCCGGACATGGCCGGCATCTTCAGCCTGCCGCTGCTGGTGGCGGTGAGCTTCCTGTCCAAGGACCGCGACAAACGGCTCTACCCCGGGAAAATTCACGGCGCGCTGATATCGGCGGTGAAGGCGTGGATCCCGCTGGCAATACTCACCGCGGCAGTGGGGATGCTGGTGGCGGCGTTGGGGCTCAGCGGCCTTGGGACGAAGTTCTCCCGGGCCCTGGTGGACCTGAGCGGCGGCAACCTGACCGTAGCGCTGGCCATGGTGGGGCTCGCGAGCCTCATCCTGGGCATGGGCATGGATTCCCTGCCCGCCTACATCACCGTGGCCACCCTGTGCGCGCCGGCGCTGGTGCTAATGGGCGTATCCGAGCTTGCCGCCCATCTGTTCGTGGTCTACTGGGGGTTGGCGTCCCACATCACGCCGCCGGTGTGCGTGACCGTCTTCGTCACATGCAGTATCAGCAGCGCCGGGATCTGGGAAACCGGCAAGGACGCCGTGCGCCTTGCCATCGGCAAGTACCTGCTGCCGTTCTCCTTTGCACTCCACCCCGCGCTCTTGCTCCAGGGAACGCTGGATTCCGTGCTGTTGGCGGCCTTGTCTGCGCTTGTCGGGGCCGTGAGCCTGTCCGCGGGGACCATCGGCTACGGGCTCATGCCGCTGGCGTGGCCCGTTCGGGCCGTCCTGATTCTGGGCGGTGTGTTGCTGATCCTGCCCGGTTGGAACATGCTCGGGATCGGTTCGGCGCTGGTAGCGGCGGGTTTGTTGATGCAGTTGCGTGGATGGCGGGCGGCGAGGGGCTGAGGGCAGTCGACTCACCGAGTGACGGCGTTCTTGAATGGCGTCTTTCGACTTCGCTTCGCGAAGCCTGTCCTGAGCCTAGTCGAAGGGCTCAGGACGAGCGGTTGGAGAACCGTATTCCGGTCTGTTTGAGCGAAGCAGGTCGGACGGTCGAAGATGTCATACCCCGTTCGTCCTGAGCGTAGCCCGGCGCAGCCGGGCGAAGTCGAAGGACGCCGTTTCAATCCTCTCTTTCCCGCGCCAGCTCCATGGCGATCTCGACCAGGATGTCCTCCTGACCGCCTACCGCCTTGCGCTTGCCTACCTCCACCAGCACGTCCCGCGCATCGACGCCGAACTGGGCCGCGGCCTTGTCGGCGTGGAGCAGGAAGCTCGAGTAGACGCCGGCGTAGCCCATGGTCAGGCTGGTCTTGCCGATGCGCACAGGCTTCTGCATGAGCGGCTTCACGATCTCCTCGGCCACGTCCATGATCTTCCACAGGTCGATGCCGGTCTGGTACTCCCCCAGCTTCTCGAGCACGGCCACCAGCACCTCGGTGGGGGTGTTTCCGGAGCCGGCGCCGAGGCCGCAGGTGCAGGCGTCGAGCCAACGGGCGCCTTCCTCAATGGCCACCAGGCTGTTGGCCATGGCCATGGAGAGGTTGTTGTGGCCGTGGAAGCCGACACCGACGTCGATGGCGTCGCGCAGCGCCCGTACGCGCTCGCGCACGGTGGGGGGAAGCAGCGCGCCGGCGGAATCGGTCACCAGCACCACGTCGGCGCCGTAGCTCTCCATGAGCTGGCCCTGCTCGGCGATCTTCTCGGGCGAGCCCATGTGGGAGAGCATCAGCATACCGATGACGTCCATGTCCATTTTCTTGGCCAGCTCGATGTGTTGCTCCGAGACGTCGGCCTCGGTGACGTGGGTGGCGATTTGCGCCACCTCGGCGCCCAGGTCCTTTGCCCGCGCCAGGTCGTCCTTGGTGCCGATTCCCGGTAGCAGCAACACCGCCAGCTTCCCCCGGTCCACGACCCCGGCGGCTGCGTCCAGCAACTCGAACTCGTTCTGCTTGGAGAAGCCGTAGGTGATGGTCGAGCCGCCCAGCCCGTCGCCGTGGGACACCTCGATGATCTCCACGCCGGCGTCATTCAACCCCTGCGCGACCCGCGCCACCTGAACCGCCGTGAGCTGGTGACTCAGGGCGTGGCTGCCGTCCCGCAGCGTGCTGTCGAGGATGTGGATGTGGTTGTCGTCGCTCATGGCGGTCTCCCGTGAGGCCCGGGGGCGAATTCGCCCCTACTTGCGCCACGTGCCGGCGCGCAGATGCCGGCCGATCTCCTCGCCGACCCGCACGGCGGCGGCGGTCATGATGTCGAGGTTTCCGGCGTAGGCCGGCAGGTAGTCCGCGGCGCCTTCCACTTCCACGTAGACGGTCACCTTCTGCCTGCCGCCGGGGACGTCCTCTACCAGGGGCTCCGCCCGCAACCGGTAGCCTGACACGTACTCCTGTATCCGCCGGACCATGTCCGCGAGGGCCTCGCGGACCCGGTCGGGGTCCGCGGGCTCGAGCATGCCGTACACGGTGTTGCGCATGAGGATCGGCGGATCCGCCGGGTTGAGCACGATCACCGCCTTGCCCTTGGCGGCGCTGCCGATCTTCTCCAGCCCCCGGGCGGTGGTGTCGGTGAACTCGTCGATGTTCTGGCGGGTGCCCGGCCCGGCGCTCTTGCTGGCGATGGTGGCGACGATCTCGGCGTACTCCACCGGAGCGCATCGGCCCATGGCGCTCACCAGCGGCACCGTGGCCTGCCCGCCGCAGCTCACCAGGTTGACGTTGGGCTCGCCCACGTGGGCGTCGAGGTTGACCAGGGGAATAACGTAGGGTCCCACCGCCGCCGGGGTAAGGTCGACGGCGACCTTGCCGGCTTTCCTGAGGAGCGGCGCGTGCGCGGCGTGGGCCCTGGCGGTGGTGGCGTCGAAGACGATCTCGAACTCGTCCGCGTGCTCCAGGAGCCCGTCGATGCCTTCGTGGGTGGCAGCCAGCCCTTCCCGGCGGGCTCGGGCCAGGCCCTCGGACTCCGGGATGACCCCGGCCATAGCCGTGGGCCGGACGGTTTCGCTCCGCAGCAGCTTGTACATGAGATCCGTGCCGATGTTGCCGGAACCCAATATGGCGGCGCCGGTCTTCTCCATGCCCGAACCCTCCCTGGGAGGTTGGTGAAAAACTCCGCCTGGCGCCCTTCGACTTCGCGCCGCTTGCGCGGCGCTACGCTCAGGGCGAACGGGTTTGTCTAGCGGAACCGTTCGCCGTGAGCCCTTCGACAGGCTCAGAACAGGCGTGGCGAAGCGACACTACACGAACCGTACCGAAACGGTCCCCATGCCGTCGAACGACACCCGGATGTGATCGCCTTGGGCCACGTCCACGGCCGCCGAAACCGCCCCCGGCATGACCACCTCGCCGGCCTCCAAGGCTACGCCGTACGCGCCGATGGCATTGGCCAGCCACGCCACCGCGTTGGCCGGATGTCCCAGGGCGGCGGCGCCCGCGCCCGTCTGTGCCACCTCGCCGTTCTTCTCCAGCGCCATGCCCACCAGCCGCAGATCCACCTGGTGCACCTGCCTGGGCGTGTTGCCCAGCACGATGCGGGCCGAGGACGCGTTGTCGGCGATGGTGTCGCAGAGCTTGATCTTCCAGTCGCGGATGCGGCTGTCGATGATCTCGATGGCGGGCACCACGAAGCGCGTGGCCGCCAACACCTGCATGGCGGTGACCCCCGGCCCCTTGAGGGAGCGCTCCATGACGAACGCGATCTCCGGCTCCACCTTGGGCTGGATCAACTCGCCGGTGTCCATGCGGACCTCGTCCTCCAGCACCATGGTGTCGAAGATGTGGCCGTAGTCCGGCTGATCCACGCCGAGCATCCGCTGCATGGCAAGGCTGGTGAGCCCGATCTTCTTGCCCACGACCTTCTGGCCCGCCTTCTTTCGGAGTTCCACCAGCGCAAGCTGGACCCGGTAGGCCGCCGGAACGTCGATGCCTTCGTGGGTCGCGGTGAGGGGATCGAGCACGCTGCGCTCCCGTTCCGCAGCGAAAAGAGCTTTCGCGATTTTTCGAACCGTTGCCTGGGTCAGCCGTGCCAAGTGCCTCTCCTTTCCTCTACACCATCTCCTCCAACAGCCGTCCGTACCCCATCACCGACTCGTTGACGTGGAGCCGTTTCTGGATCGCCCACACCCGGGCCGGCACCGGGTGCACCACCGGCACCTGCAGGTCCTGCTCCAGGAGCTCGATGATGTCCAGCGTGCGCCAGCCGGAGCCGAGCATGTAGATGGCGTCGGCTCCCTTGTGCTTGAGGAACAGGTTGCGCGTGTGGGCGTAGACTTCCTGCCCGGCGAGCTTGCCCACGTCCTCGAAGTCCACCGGGATGCCCTCCATGGCCAGCACCTCGAACCCGGCCTCCACGAAATACCTGGCGAAGGTGTCGTTGATCTTGCCGGTGAAGTAGGTGACGCCGAGGATCTTCCTGGCCTTGAGCGCCTTCAGGGCCTCGATCTGGGTCTGGCCCGCGGTCACCATCGGCACCTTGTACTTGCGCTCCCACGCCCGTATGGTGCGCCGCTCGCCCTTGACGCCCTGGAACATGAACGGCGGCGCGCCTTCGGGATGGATCAGGTCCACCCCGTAGCCGGCCAACTGCGCCACCCGCTCCTCGTAGGCCTTCATGGCCTGCTGGAACTCTTCCGCGCTGCCGCGCTGGAAGCCGATGAAGAGCGGGATGATGCCGATGCCCTCGGGCATCATGCGGATGAACTCCTCCAGCGATCCGGGCCGCATGGTGGGCTTGACCACGCCGACGGTGCCGCGCCAACTCGTGTACGCCATTCAACGACTCCTCTTTCGTGGGATATGGGTTTCTCGGACGCTAGCCGAAGCTCCAGGGATTTTCAACTGTGCTGCCTTCCCGGCCACGGGCGGGCGGAAAACCCGCGCCCACGTCGCCGCACCTTGCCGACGGCCGGAATTCCTGCGCATATTCGACAACGTACTCTGTGGAACGCAACTCAGCCGCCCGCCGGAGCCGTCCGGCCTGACCCGTGGACAACCTGTACATCCCCCTACTCGCCCTGGGCGCGGCCCTGTGCTTCTCGTCCGGCCAGATCTGCTCCCGGCTGGGACTCAACTACGGCACGCCCACCAGCGCCATCTCCGTCTCGCTCTTCACCTCCACCTTCGTCCTTCTGCTGGTGCTGGGGCCGCCGGCTTCCCGCGCCGACGCGCCGACCGCGGGGTTGCTGCTGTTCACCGGGGCCGGCGTGCTGTCGCCCTTCTGCACCCAGATCCTGCTGTTCATCTCCGCCAACAAGGTCGGCATCTCCCGGGCCTCGCCGCTGCGCAACACCACTCCGCTCTTCGCGGGCATCGTGGCGGTGTTGTGGCTTGGAGAAACCGTCACCGTCGCCATCGCCACCGGCACGCTGCTGATCATCTTCGGCGCGAGCCTGCTGGGCATGAGGGATTCCGAGCAGGCCGTCCCGTACCAGCCCATCTACCTGCTGCTGCCCGTTCTGGCGGCATTTCTGGGCGGCTTCTCGAGCCCCATGCGGAAGCTCGGCTACTCCATGATCGACTCCGTGCCGCTGGCGGTCTGCGTGGTGCAGGGAGGAGCGTTCGTGGCGCTGGGGCTCTACCTGGTGGGCACCGGGAAGTTTCGGGAGCTGGTCTTGCGGCGGGAGACGCTTTGGTGGTTCGGCCTGTCCGGGCTCCTCAACGCCGCTGCCGTGACCATGAACATGACCGCGCTGGAGATGGGGGACGTGGTGCTGGTGTCGCCGCTCATCTCCACCACCCCGCTCTTCACCGTGATCCTGAGCACCATCTTCCTGCGCTCCTTCGAGCGGGTGACGCTCAAGGTGCTGGTCGGTGCCGCCGCCATCTGTCTCGGCGGGATCGTGCTCACCACGCTGTGAAGCCTGTCGGCCCGGCGGGAGGTGCGGAACACGGGAAGGTTTGAAACCCGCCCCTACCTCAGAAGTGTTCCGTATCCCGGCAGGGATGCGTTGAGGCCCAGGCCTTGCAGCGCGTCCCAGATCCAGGCCTGGGTGTTGGTGATGACGGGCTTGCCCAGGTCGGCCTCGAGGCGCTCGATGACCGAAGAGACCCGCCACTTGTTGCAAGGCATGTAGATGCCGTCCACGTTGGGGCACTCCTCGAGGACCGCGGCGGCCAGGTCGTAGCCGGTCTCGGCGGGGAGCTCCCAGATCTCGTGGGTGTTGTCGTAGCCCAGGCCGCGGTTGGCGGCGACTTCGATGTTGTAGTGATCGAGAAAACGGATGAGGTTCTCGTCCTGGTCGTGGGGAAACGGCGAGGCCATGACCACGCGGTAGAGGTCCAGGGACTTCAACGCGCGCACCACCGCCGTGAGCACCGTCGAGGCCTTCACCGGCGTAATCTCCCGGACCGAGTCCAGCACCAGCCGGTCCGAGCCCGGACCGCGGTAGGAGAGGAACAGCTCGCCGGTGATCATGAGGAAATCCAGGGGGTCCCTGGTAAGGTCGCGGACGACGTCGGCAAAGGCTTCCTCGACCTTGGCGAAGGTCTCGTCGCCGAAGGTGGTGACGTGAAGAGGGCGGCCCTTTATCTCGATGCCTTCCGGCAGAATGCGGTAGTACTCCTGAATGGTCGGATCATCCAGATTGGGTGAGATCAGACCCAAAGTCTTCATCAAGTCCTCCATGAGGCGCCGCTTCCCTCGACACACGCTTCGCCCGGCACCACACCGCGCGGCTCCTCCTGTGCGACGGTCAAGCCTTCAAACAAAAAAACCAGCGCACCCTGCTTGGCGGGGGCCAAGCGGCGGCTGGTTCGTCTCGGGTATCGCTAGCCAATCATCTCGCTTGCGTTGCGGGCTGATCGGGTCATCGGACCCGCCTTGCCCGTTCGGCTGTAGGACGCCTACCAGAGCCGACTTTCGCTGTCAAGAACCCTTTTCGGCAGGGTTCGCGTCGTTCCCCGACGTCTCCCGCGGCCGCCGCGCCCCGCATCGGCTCGCTTGACTTTGACTCCCGGACCCTTTTGAATCCCTAACCGACGCGATCCACGGGTACAGGATGAAATTGCTCACTTTCCTGGCCAAGAGCTTTCGCTGGAAGCCCTACGCCAAGGCCCTTGCCGAGGCCCCCGAACCCGCCGACGATGCGGTGACGGTCACCGAAACCGTGGTGGTGCTGGTGGAGGTGGAGAACGCCGACCTGGACAACCCGTCGGCGCTCCGGCAGTCGCTCAAGCACATCAAGTGGCTGGCCAACAAGAAGCGGATGAGGAACGTCGTGCTCCATTCCTTTGCCCATCTCGGCGGCGACAGCGCCGCTCCGGCCCAGGCTCGGGAGCTGCTCGAGGAGGTGGCGCGGCGCCTCCGCCAAACCGGCTACGAGGTCTGGATGACCCCTTTCGGCTACTTCTGCGAGTGGGACATCGGCGTTTACGGCGACAGCCTGGCAAAGGTCTGGAAGGACATCTGACGGAGACGAGGTGATCGGATGGCGAACGGAAGGATCGTAGGCGCCCCGGCGACCCGCAGCGAGGGCGAGGACAAGGTCTCGGGGCGTGCCCGGTACACGGACGACATGCGGGTGCCGGACATGCTCTGGTGCAAGGCGCTCCGGAGCCCCATCGCCCACGGACGCATCCGTCGCATCGACACCGGCAAGGCGCTGGCGGTGCCGGGCGTCAGGGCCGTGCTCACCGGGGCGGACCTCGCCGGCGCGCGCATCGGCAAGAAGATCGTCGACATGCCGCTCCTGGCCGACGGGGTGGTGCGCTACATCGGCGAGAAGGTGGCGGCGGTGGCGGCGGACAGCGAAGCTGCGGCCGCCGCCGCGGCAACGCTCATCGAGGTAGAGTACGAAGAACTCGAGGCGGTGGTGGACCCGGTGGAGGCGGCAAAGCCATCCGCTCCGCTGATCCACCCGGAGGTGACCAGCTATTCCGGCCTGCTCCACCCCATGGAGGCGCCCGACAACGTCTTCGTCCACCTCGAATGGAAGAAGGGAGACGTGGCCGCCGCTTTCGCGGAGGCCGACCTGGTGGTGGAGAACACCTTCACGACGCCGATGCAGCACCACGGCTACATCGAACCCCACTGCTGCATCGTCGATGCCAAGGACGAGGGCGCCGAAGTGTGGGCCTCCACCAAGAGCCTGTTCGCCCTGCGCGACCACATGGCGGGGGCCCTGGGCATTCCCGCCGACAAGGTCGTCGTCCATCCCGGCTACATCGGAGGGGACTTCGGCGGCAAGGGCGACGCCAACGACATCGCCCTCTGCTACGCGCTTTCCAGGCGGACCGGACGGCCCGTCAAGTACCTGCTGGAGTACACCGAGGAGCTCATCTCCGGAAACCCGCGCCATGCCTCGGTCACCACCGTCAAGACCGGAGTCCGGAAAAACGGCCTGATCGTCGCCCAGCACATGAGCCTGCTGTTCGACAGCGGCGCCTACGGCTCGTTCCGGCCCCAGGGCTACCTGGTGGGCGCCCACTCTTCCGGGGGACCCTACAACATCGCCCATTTCCTGCTGGAAGAGCGCTACGTCTACACCAACAAGGTGCCGTGCGGCTACATGCGCGCCCCGGGCCACCCCCAGGGTTTCTTCGCCAACGAGAGCCAGCTCGACATGGTGGCGCGCCGGCTGGGCATGGACCCGGCCGAGCTTCGTCGTATCAACTTCGTGCACGACGGCGACCTCGACCCCACCGGCATACCGGTGGGACACATTCAGCCGGACGAGACGCTGAAGAGCGCCATCGAGACGTCCGGCTACGGCGCGCCCAGTGAGAAGAACGTCGGACGCGGCCTCGCCCTGGGCCACTGGATGTCCAAGGGCGGCGAGTCCTACATCGACCTGCGGGTGGAAGCCGACGGAACGGCGACGCTGGGGGCGTCGCTGGTGGACGTCGGCCCCGGCGCCTACACCATGATGCAGCAGGTGGTGGCCCAGGAGCTGGACCTGCCGCTGGAGCAGGTGGGCTTCGAGCCCATCGACACCACGCGGGTGGTGAAGGACACCGGGGTCCGCGGCAGCAGCAGCACGCGGGTCCACGGAAACACCGCCTTCGATGCCGCAAGCAAGGCCCGCGCCGCGCTGCTGGAGATCGCCGCGGGGCCCATGGGCGTTCCCGCCGGGGAGCTGGAGGTGGCGAACGGCGGCATCACGCACCTGCGCTCGGAGCGGCGCATGACCTTCGCCGAGGTGGTGGAAGCGGCGGGAACCCCGGTGGCCGTCACCGGCCACTACGCCGACATGTCCGACGGCCCCGAGACTTCCATGGTGGCGCAGGTGGCCGAGGTGGAGGTGGACCCGGAAACGGGCCAGTTCGCGGTGCGCCGGCTCACTACCGCCCACAACACCGGCACCGTCCTGAACCCCCTCGGCCACCAGGGGCAGATCGACGGCGCGGTGGTCATGGGGTTGGGGTTCGCCAAGTGCGAGGACGTCGTCACCGACTCCGGCCGGGTGCTGACGGCCAACCTCGGCGACTACAAGCTGCCCAACATCAAGGACATTCCGCCGCTGCGGACCGAAGTGACGGAAACACCCGCCGGGAGCGGCCCCTACGGCAGCATGAGCATCGGCGAGACCGCGGTCATCCCCACCGCCGCGGCCGTCGCCAACGCGGTGCACGACGCGGTCGGCGTGCGGGTCACCACCCTGCCGGTCACCGCCGAGAAGGTCTACGCGGCCCTCCAGGCCAAGCGCGGATAGCACGTGCGATATGACAACATGCAACGTTTGTGTTAGGGAAACCGAAGAATCTGATCAGAATCTTCTCAGATCATACGGAAGCGCGGCAAGGAAGCCGGGAAGCCATACAGGGAGGGCTTTGAGTCCATGGCCACGATGATAACCGAAGAGTGCATCAACTGCGGCGCATGCGAGCCGGAATGCCCCAACGAAGCCATCACACAGAACGACGAGATCTACGTCATCGATCCGGTGTTGTGCACCGAGTGTGTCGGCTTCCACGACTACGAAGCGTGCGCGGCGGTGTGTCCCGTGGACTGCTGTGTGACCGACCCCAACAACGTGGAGACCGAGGACGTGCTCATAGCCCGGGCGCGTGAGATCCACACGGACACCGACTTCGGCGACAGCTTCGAATCGCGGTTCCGGCCGGGTGAGGGCGGCGGCGCGCCGGCGGACACGGGGGCGCCTGCGGACACGGGCGAGCCGGCGGCTCCCGCGGCAGCACCAGCCGCGGCGTCCCCGGCGGCACCCCAGGCCGCGCCCGCGGCCGGCGCGGTGTTCGCCGACAACTCCCAGCCTTCGGTTACCGTCCCGGCGCCGGATCAATGGCTGGTATCGCTCCACTGCTTCGCCTGTGAAACCGTCTACGAGGTCGAGACCGGACGGCTGACCATCGGCAACGTGCTCTTCTGCCCCAACTGCTACAAGTCCACCGTGGTCAAGGATGACCTGAACTACCTCATCCGCACCACCGTAAAGGCCTTCCACGACGAGTGGAACCGCGACCTGTCGGCGTTCCAGGAACGCCGGATACAGGAGCTGGAACAGTTTCAGGAACGGCGCCAAAAAGAGCTCAACGCCTTCGAGAAGGACCAGAAGAAGCGGCTGGACGAGTTCGGCAAGAGCCTGGCCAAGCTCACCGAGGACTACCAGGCTCCCGGCAAGCGGATCGCCAAGCGTGCGTTGCTGAGCTGGCGCTCCAAGGCCGCCGGCTGACACCGGGTGTCTTGGCCGCCGACTTCCACATCATCTCCCTGACCCTCCATATCGGCCTCGTCGTCGCCCTGTGGCGCATTCTGCTGCCGGCGCTCAGGCGGCAACCCCTTGGGGAAAGCCGGATCGACCTGTTGGTACGGGTGTTGCGGATCTACAACCCGGTACAGATCGGGCTTCTCGGGATACTGACGCTCACCGGCGCATCCCGGATCACCGATCTCAAGGCGCTCCACGGCGCCTCCTATGCGCAGGATTTCGGCTCGGCCCTGGCGGTCAAGCTGCTGCTGGCCTTCTTCGTCATCATGCTGGGTACCTGGCAGTGCATGGGCATCGCCCATCGCTTCGTCCGGCTCCACGAATCCCCTGACGGCGTCACCGCCGAAGGCGCCGACGCGGTGGTGCGCAAGCTGGAGCGCTCCTCGGTCATCATGCTCGCGTTCCTGGCGGCCACGGTCTGGGCCGGCCTCGCCATGTAGGGCCTGGGTCGCCCGGGAGCCTTCCAATTTGACAACCGGGGGACGAACGGCTATTGCTCATGGGCACCTAAAATGACGGCTGTCAAAGAAAGCAAGGGAACGCCCGTGGCCAAGGCCCGGAAGGCGGCTCGCGGCACGCAGGCCAAGGGCGCGGTCAACGGGCTCACCGCGGAGGAAGCCGAAGAGCAGGACCTGCCGGGCGACGCCGCCGGGCGGCTGAAGATCAAGCGTCAATACGAGGACCTCCTGGGCATCCGCGTCGAGAAGCTCAAGGGCCGCGTCCTCAACCGCGAAAAGATCAACAAGACCATCGAGGGGATTTACTACATCTGCCTCGAGTGCAAACGGATCTGCCACAACCTGGACGAGGGGCTGGTCCAGGACCCCGAAACCCACATCTGCTACTGCGGGAACTGCCGCAAGAAGAAGTGAACGCGGCCCTGTCCGCTCCTCGCCGCGGTCCCCCTACCCTTCGCCTTCGTCCGGACCCGGCGCCGGCGCGCCGCGCGGTTCCTTCTCGATGCGCCGCGCCGTGGTCACGAAACCCGTGTGCGCCACCATCCGGTGCTGGGGCCGGACGCTCATCTCCTTCAGGTGCCAGTAGCGGACCAGCGTCTCCATGGTGTCGATGCAGGCGAACCCGCCGTGCTCCTTCAGGGAATCCACGAATCCCTTCACCTGGAGCACCGTCGGCACGTAGCCCAGGAAGACGCCGCCGGGCCGTAGCGCCCTCCACGCGAGATCGGTCTGCCGCCACGGCTCCGGAAGATCGAGAAAGACGCGGTCGACGGTGAGGTCTTGAAGGCCCTCGGAGACATCGCCCACCTCCAGGGTCCACTGGGGCGCGGCGCCGTAGTAGCGCGCCACGTTCCGTTCCGCCGCCCGGGCGTGCTCCTCCCTTGTTTCGAAGGAAATGACCCGGCCGTCCGCCCCTACCGCCCGCAACAGCGCCAGGGTCAGGGCCCCCGGACCGACCCCCGCCTCCACCACCGTCGCCCCCGGGTAGACGTCCCCCCACATCAGGATGAGCCCCAGGTCCTTGGGATAGATCACCTGGGCCTTGCGCGGCAAGTTGGGGATCAGCCGCTCCAGGGTGGGCCGCAGCACCACGAAGCGCTCCTTCAGCGAGGACCGGACGGTGACCCCGTCCGGCTTGCCCAGAAGGTCGTCCACCGCGATGGTGCCGCCGCGGATGGAGATGGTCTCCCCGGCCCGGAGCGTCTTCAGGTACTCCCGGTCCTTGCGGTCGAAGAAGACCACCGAGTCGCCGTCGCGAAGCGGCTCCCCCGTGGTGCGGAGACCTTTGAACGTGGCTGAAGAGGAAATCATGCCCTCCCGGGTTCCGATTGGGCGTCGGCGGCCTTCGACTTCGCGGCGGCATGCCAGAGCGTCACGAGGACGGCCAGGAGCAGCATCGGCGTGGCGCCGATGTTCACCCAGTTCCAGCCCAGGAAATGGATGAACGCGCCCGATGACAGCGACCCGATGGCGACCACCGTGTAAATGATCTGGTTCATCATGCCCTGCGTCTTGTTGCGCTCCGCCGGGGAATAGGCGGTGGTCATCAGGCTGGTGGCGGCGGTGTAGGTAAAGTTCCAGCCGACCCCGAGCAGGACCATCGCCAGCCAGAAATGGAACACGTGGATGTCCACCAGGGCGACGGCGATACAGGTCCCCTGGAGGGCGAGGCCGGTCATGATCATCGGTATTTCCCCGAACCGCTTGACCAGCGAGCCGGTAATGAAACCCGGTGCGAACATCGACACCGAATGCGAGGAGATGACGGTGGCCACCGAACCGAAAGCGTGGCCGCCGTGGGCGATCATGGCCACCGGCGTGGCGGTCATCAGGAAGTTCATCACGCTCTGAGCCACCGTGGCGGAAACCGCGGCGACGACAAACACCGGCTGTTTCACGATCTGGAGCAGCGGCCGTTGCTCCCCTTCGAGTTGCGCCTTGGTCAGGTTCGGGATGTTGAGGAACATCAGCACGATCGCCGCCAGCAACCCGGTTCCGATCATGAACAGGAACGCGCCGGCAAACAGGTGGCTTGCCAGGAGCCCTTTGCCCCAGTTCGCCAGGTTGGGGCCCGCGAACCCGGCAAACACGCCGCCGGCAAGCACCAGGGAAATGGCCTTGGGGCGGAACTCCTTCGACGCGGCGTCGGCGACCGCGAACCGGTAGAGCTGGGAAAAACTGGAGAACAGCCCGTACAGGAAACCGCCCAGCAAGAGGAACCAGAAATTCCCGTAGAGGACCGCGGCCGTGCAGGACGCCCCGCTGGCCGCGGCCAGGACGGTGCCGCAGAGGAAACCGGTCTTCCGTCCGAACCGGCGAGTGAACAGCGAGGTCGGCATCGCCGCCAGTGCTGCGCCGACCACGATCAACCCGGTCGGCAAGGTGACGAGCGCCGGATGCGGCGCGATCAAGAGCGCGACGGCCGGGGACGTCACCATGAACAGGCCACGCCCGGTGCCGGAGAGCATCTGACAGGTCCCGAGAACGAGGACGTTTCTATGGTCGGATTGCACGGCTCTCCTTTTCCCGGGAACGCCGCCGTCTCGGGCGGGTGGCGAGGCAAGGGTTTACATTAGATGTCAGTGATATCAACAAGTTGGGTGGCGGAGAGGAGGGGATTCGAACCCCTGGTACCCTTTTGGGGTACACACGATTTCCAGTCGTGCACCTTAAGCCAGACTCGGTCACCTCTCCGGGTGCGCTGGGGAAACGGCTCGCGAGCGTCGGCCCGCCCCGCGAGGACGGACTCCGGGACAACGACCCTTCTCCGAGTTTCTAGCATTACAGCACGAAATTGGCGACTCCGACGCGCCACGCGCGGACGATTGAGCCGCGCGAGCATCGGCAAGCCGTCAGCTCCACGGACCGCTCTCCTTCAGGTCACGATGTCTTTGGCCCAGTGGCGGTTTCGCCGGTACCAAGCCACCAACTCGCCTACGCCGGTGGCGAAATCCGTCTCGGGCTGCCAGCCGAGAAGCCGGCGGGCCTTGGAGATGTCGGCCCAGGTGGCTTCCACGTCCGCCGGGTGGCGCCCCTCGTGCCGGACACGGGCCTGTTTGCCGACGAGTTCCTCGACCAGGCGGATGGCGTCGTTCAGCACGATGGGCTTGTCCGAGCCGAGGTTGATGACCTCGTAGCCCCGCACCCCGGTCAGCGCCGCCAGTACCCCGTCGGCGACGTCATCGACATAGGTGAAGTCCCGGCGCTGGGCACCGTCTCCGAAGACCACCACCTCCCTGCCCTCGCTGATCCACTGAACGAACCGGAAGAGGCTCATGTCGGGGCGGCCGGCCGGCCCGTAGACGGTGAAGAACCGGAGCACCGTGACGTCGAGGCCGTGGAGGGAGTGATAGCTGTGGGACATGGCCTCCGCGGCCTTCTTGGAGGCGGCATACGGCGAGAGGGGCCTGCTGGTGTCGGCATCCTCCCGAAAGGGCGCCGGCGTGTCGTCGCCGTAGAGGCTGGAGGTGGAAGCCAGCACGAACCTGCCGATCCCCAGCTCACGGCAGAGCTCCAGCAGGTTCAGGCTCCCGGTTACGTTGGTGGCCACGTAGGCCCACGGGTCGGTTACGGAGCCGCGCACGCCGGCCCGGGCCGCGAGATTCACCGCCGCGTCGACCGGGCCGCTTCTTTCCACGGACTGTCCGAAGGACCTGACCGCTTCCCGGTCGCCGATGTCCACGCGGCTGAATGAAAACCCCGGCCTTCCCTGGAGCTGCCCCAGACGCCATTCCTTGAGGCGCACGTCGTAGGCGTCGTTGAGGTTGTCGACGGCGATGACGGAGGCGCCGTTGGCCAGGAGCTTCTCGCACACCGTCCGGCCGATGAAGCCACAGGCACCGGTCACCACGATGGTGCTCATGGGAGTAGACCCCGCTTGAATAATCGTGGGGCTATTTGTTAGTCTCCTGTCCCACCTGATTCTTCACCAATCTGCCGGTCTTCGTCGAGAAGTCAAGGAGCACTGTGACCCGAAGTTGTCGCCGCCGCCTCCTCGGCGCCGGCACTCCCTTCCACCATGAGAATCCTGCTCCAGAGAGTCGAACGCGCGAACGTAAGCGTCGGCGGCGAGACGGTTTCCGCCATCGGACCCGGCCTTTGCGTGTTTCTCGGGGTCGGCAAGGAAGATACGGAAGAGGAAGGGGCTTACCTGGCCGACAAGCTCCTGAACCTGCGGGTCTTCCCCGACGAAACCGGCAAGTTCGACCGTTCCGTCTCGGACGTCCGCGGCGAGATCCTGGTGGTTTCCCAGTTCACCCTGTACGGCGACACCCGCAAGGGGCGGCGGCCCTCGCTGACCCAGGCCGCCGCTCCCGAGGATGCGGAAAGGCTCTACCGGGACTTCGTGGACAGGCTCAGGGTCCCGGGAGGACCCAGGGTGTGCACCGGGACCTTCCAGGCAGACATGAAGGTATCCCTCGTGAACGACGGACCGGTGACGTTTCTCATCGACAGCGCGGAGCCTCCAAGAAAGCGGTGAGCCGCCGTCCCGCCGGAGCCAAGTCCCTATGAACGTTGTGCTTTTCGAACCCGAGATCCCGCCCAACACCGGCTCGGTGGCGCGCCTGTGCGCGGCCACCCGGAGCCCGCTGCACCTGGTCGAGCCGTTGGGCTTCGCAATCGACGACAAGCATCTCAAGCGCGCCGGCCTCGACTACTGGCCCCACGTGGACCTGCGGGTGCACGGCTCGTGGCAGCAGTTCATCGACGTCCATGGCGGCGCAAGACTGCATTATTTCTCGAAGAAGGCCGCGCAATCGTATATTTCCGTAGAATATCGCGAGGATGATTTCCTCGTGTTCGGGCCGGAGACCCGGGGCCTGCCGCAGAGTCTCCTCGACGCCAACGAGGCCAACTGTTACGTCATTCCCATGATGAGCCCCGCGGTGAGGAGCCTGAACCTCGCCAACGCGGTCTCCATCGTCCTCTACGAGGGGCTCCGGCAGCTCGGAAAACTCGGCTGGGATTGACTGAAACCTTCGACATGCTTAACTATATGGGAACCAAAATCCTGGAGGTCAGTTTATGAGGATTCGCAGGGCTCATCTTGTTTGGCTGTTGCTTGCCGCTCTGGTTGCCTTTTGGCCGCTGTCGGGCGTATCGCACGAAACCTCCGAGCAGGCCACGCAATCGGACATTCCGGACGAGCAGAAGGAACCGTTCGAGCTGATCATGGCCTACAACAACATCACCGTGGGCCCCGGTCAGGAATTCGAGATGGACGCGGAGGTCGTCAACCCGAGGAAGGCATCCGTTCGGGTGACGCTGGAGGCGACGTCGCTGCCCGAGGGGTGGACCGCGGGGTTCCACTCGAGGTACCCGAGCTTTCCGGTGGGCGGCATCATGGTCCAGGGGGCCAAATCCACCACCCTGGAACTGAAGATCAAGCTGCCCGACAACGTCGAGCCGGGGGCCTACGAGGTAGCGGTCAGGGCCAAGGACAGCAAAGGCGAGAAGACGGAGAACGTCAAGATCGCCTTCAACGTGTCGGCCAAGAAGGTGGAGACCGGCGGGCTCAAGATGGAGAGCCAGTATCCGGTGCTCAGCGGCGACACCAGCCAGACCTTCAAGTTCAGCATCGACCTCAAGAACGAGACCGACAACCCGGTGACCACCGCGCTGGCCGCCCAGGCGCCTCCGGGCTGGGTCGTCAAGATCAAGCCGCAGTTCGAGGATACCCAGATCTCCTCCATCGCGCTCAAGAAGGATTCCACCGAGACCTTGAGCGTGGAGATCCAGCCGCCGCTGCTGGGCGATCCCGGGGATTACCCGGTGGTCGTCAGGGCGCGCTCGGGCAACCTCTCTACCCAGGCGGATCTCAAGGTCTCCCTGTCGGGCACCCAGCAGCTCAACATGGGCACCGCCACGGGACGCCTCAACGCCTCGGTGACCGCGGGAGAGCAGTCCCAGGTCGACTTCCTGGTGGCCAACGCGGGCACCGCCCCGCTCACCAATCTCGCCTTCATCTCGACCAAGCCCGATCAGTGGGAAGTCAACTTCCGCCCGGACAAGGTCGACTCCCTGAACCCCGGCGAGGTCCGCGAGGTGAAGATGGAGATCACCGCCCCGGACCGGGCGGTGGCCGGCGACTACATGCTCAACGTCACCACCAACAGCCCGGACACCAACAAGTCCATCGATTTCCGCGTCACCGTTTCCACGCCCACCATCTGGGGCTGGATCGGCGCGTTCATCGTGGCGGTGGTGGTGCTCGGACTGGCGGCGGTCTTCATCCGGCTGGGACGGAGATGAGCGAGTACATCATCCAGACCGAGGGGTTGACCAAGCGCTACCGGGACAAGATCGCGGTGAGCGATCTGGACCTGGAGATCCCCCGCGGCGAGGTGTTCGGCTTTCTCGGCCCCAACGGGGCCGGCAAGACCACCACCATCCTGATGCTGCTGGGGCTCACCGAGCCCACCCACGGCACCGCGTCGGTGTGCGGCTTCAACCCCACCACCCAGCCGCTGGAGGTCAAGAGCCGGGTCGGCTACCTGCCGGAAAATCCCGGTTTCTACGAGGACCTGACGGCGCAAGAAAACCTGGCCTACATCGCCCGGCTCAACCGCATCGGCGAGGACAAGCTCGACGGCCAGCTAGGCCAGGTGCTCGACCAGGTGGGTCTGGCCGACGACGCCAACCGGCCCGTGCGCGAGTACTCCCGCGGCATGAAGCAGCGGCTGGGGATCGCCGAGGTGCTGGTGAAGGAGCCGGAGGTCATCATCCTGGACGAGCCCACCCTGGGCATCGACCCCGACGGGGTGACACGGCTCCTCGAGCTCATCACCGAGCTGCAGCGCGAGCGCAACCTCACCGTGCTGCTCTGCTCGCACCTGCTGCACCAGGTGCAGCAGGTGTGCCAGCGCATCGGCATCATCGTGCAGAGCCGCATGATCGTACAGGGCAGCCCCGACGAGCTCGGCAAGGCCATCCTCAAGGGGCACCAGTGGAACTTCCTCGTGGAGGTGGGCGGCGACCAGCCCATGGAGGAAGCCTTGGGCGCGCTGCCGGGGGTGGACCAGTGCGAACGGCGGGACGCCGGATGGTTCATCCGCTGCACCCGCGACGTGCGGCCGGACCTCATGGCATTGATCCGGGACAAGGGCCTCGACCTTCTGCAGCTTCGCGCCGAGGACCCCACCCTTGAAGAGATCTACCTAAAGTATTTCAGGGAGGCGTAGCGATGCTGGTCGTGTATTGGAAGGAGCTCCAGGATCATTTCAGCAGCCTCCGCTTCATGATCCTGCTCGCCCTGATCATGCTGCCGGGGATCCTGTCCGTCTACATCGCCGGGCAGGCGATTCAGCAGGTGGCTCAGCAAAACCCCACGGAGCATGTGTTCCTGGCGCTCCTCACCACCGAGTCCCTCTTCTTCTCCCTCGCCACGTTCCTGGGGTTCTTCGGCCCGCTGGTGGGCATCACCCTGGGCTTCGACAGCATCAGCGGCGAATACGGACGCGGGACCCTCAGCCGGGTGCTCTCGCAACCCATCTACCGGGACAGCCTGATCAACGGCAAGTTCCTGGCGGGCCTGACCACCCTGGGCATCCTGTGGGTGTCGATCCTGCTGGTGGTGATCGGTCTCGGCATCACCTTGATCGGCTTTCTCCCCAGTGGCGAAGAGCTGTGGCGGATGCTCTTCTTCGCCATCATCGGCATTTCCTATACCGGCTTCTGGCTGGCCCTCGCCATGCTGCTCTCGATGCTGCTCCGGCGAACCGTCACCGCGGCGCTGGCGGCCATCGCCCTGTGGCTCTTCCTGGGGATCTTCATCGGCGTGCTCGCCGGCTTCGTGGCCACCGCCGTCATACCGAATCCGGGGACGGCCGCGGAAGCGGCCCGGCAGGCGACCATCGAAACCGTGCTGGGACGCCTGTCGCCGAGCCTTCTGTACAGCGAGTCGGTGCGGCTGCTGCTGAACCCGGTGGCGCGGACCTTGATCCCGGTCCTGCCGGAGCAGCTCGGCCAGCTTCAGGGCCTGGTCATCGGACCGTTGAGCCTGGGTCAGAGCCTGCGGCTCATCTGGCCGATGTTCCTGACGCTGGTGGCGCTGGTGGCGGTGTGCTTCGGCATCGCCTACATCAAGTTCATGCGCACCGAGATCCGCGCCTGAGGCGCCGGGCGGGACTGCCGCCGCGTATCGAAAGAAAGGGCAGGTGTCATCCGACACCTGCCCTTTTCACTGGCGCGATAGAGGCCGACTTGAGCCGGCGGCAAGCGTCAGGAGGCTTCGCCGCCCTTCCCCACCCCCATGATGGACTCGACGATCTTCTTGTAGCCGGTGCAACGGCAGATGTTGCCGTTCATGTACTCGATCACGTCTTCTTCGGTGGGGTCGGGGTTCTCGTCCAGCAGGGTCTTGGCGGTAAGGATCATCCCGGGGGTGCAGAAACCGCACTGGAAGCCGCCGTACTCGATGAACGCCTCCTGGATCGGGTGCAGCTTGCCGTCCTGGGCCATCCCCTCGATGGTGAGCACGTCCTTGTCCCGGGCCTCGAAGGCCGGCAGGGTGCACGAGCTCACCGGGCGCCCGTCCAGCAGCAACGTACAGGCGCCGCAAACCTGAACGTCGCAGGAGCGTTTCGCGCCGGTGAGGCCCAGCCGCTTGCGAACCACGTCCAGGAGCAGTTCGTGCGGCTCCACCTCGATATCGTAGCGCGTTCCGTTCACGGTGAAGGATAGCGGAAGGGTCTGCCGTCCTGTGTCTGCCATAGCCGTTGGTCTCCGCTCGATAGTGTTCGAATCGACCGGCTAGCCGGCCAGTTCGGCGCGAATGTCGTTGAAGGCCCGGGTCAGCAGGACCTTGACGATGTGTTCCTTGTACTCCGCGGAGCCGTGGAGGTCGCTGATGGCATCCGCCGCGCGCCCGGCGACGTCGCCGGCCTCGGCCATCAGGGCCGCCGCCTCATCCAGGCTCTTGCCCCGCAGCCGCTCCTCGGCCTCTTCCACGCGCATCGACTTGGGGCCGACGCAGCCCACCGCGACGCGCACTTCCCGCACCGACTCCCGCGCCCCGTCCGCCATGACGTGCAGCGCCACTCCGGCGCTCGGACGCTCCAGGTAGCCGAACTTGCGGTAGCGCACGGCGGCGTCGGCATCCAGCAGCGGCACCACGATCTCGGTGAGGACCTCGTCCTCCTCGACGGCCGCCTCGTAGGCGTCCACGAAGAACTCGCTCATGGGGATGTCCCGGGAGCCCCCGGCCTTCTGCGCCACCACCGTGGCGTCCAGGGCCAGCAGCAGGGTCCCCGGGTCCGCGTGCGGTTCGGCGAAGGTCAGGTTGCCGCCGATGGTCCCCACCTCGCGGACGCGCAGGTTGGCCACGTTGCGCTCCATCTCCACCAGCACCGGCAGCTTCTCCTGAAGGACCCCGGAACGTTCGAGCTGGCGGTGGGTGCTCAACGCCCCCAGGCGCAGGCTGCCGTTGTCCTGGGTGATCTGATCGAGGCCGGGAATCTTCTTGACGTTGACGAGGCACTCGAAGTGGATGAGCCCTTCCTTCATGGCCAGCAGCAGCTCGGTGCCGCCGGCATAGATCTTGGCCGAGTCGCCGTACCGGGCGAGGGATTCGGACGCCTCCTTGACGCTTTCGGGCTCTTCCAGGCGGAACGGACGCAGCATGGATCAGGCTCCTCCCTCGAGTTCCTTCTTGACGGCCTCGGCGAACTTCGCCATGTCGTTGTCGGCCTTGCGCTTGATGATGCTGTGTCCCAGGGTCGCCAGCTTGCCCAGGATGTCCACGGAGGCCACCAGGGAAACCTGGGTCGCCTCGCCCCGGTCCTCCAGCGAGACGTCGAGGTCCACCTTGAGGTGGCTCCCGATCTTGTTGTCGCTGCCGGTGGCGCGGGCCTTGATCCGATCCTTGGGCTCGTTCTCCAGGACCTCGATCTTGATGGGGAACGTGACCTTGAAGGGACCCACCCGGGCCACCATCTTGGCGTTGTAGAGCTTGCCGGCCTCGACGGTGGAGGCCTCCTCGCAGCCGGGAACGCAGGCGATCAGGCGGTCGACGTCCCACAGGAAGTCCCAGGCCGTGTCCCGCGGCACGCCGATCTCGATACTGTTCTCGAAATTCATAACGGGGTTCTTAGCAGAATCCCGCCGACCACATCAAGCGCGCTCGTTGAAGCCCTCGAGCACCTCGAACTCCTGTGAAAGGAAGGTCTTGAGCCGCTTCTTGACCCGGTTCTCGATCTGGCGGACCCGCTCCCGGCTGATGCCGTAGCGCTCGCCGATCTCGCGCAGGGTCAGCGGGTGCTCGGCCATCAGCCGCTCCCGAAAGACCACGAGCTCTTTGTCCTTCAGGGTCTCTCCGAAGCTCCTGAGCCGCTCCTTGATGGCCTCGCGGTACTCGTCCTCCGCCAATTGCTCTTCCGGGGTGGGGCTGTCGTCGGTCAGCGTGTTCAGAAGCGTGGCGGTCTCGCCCTCGCCCATGGGCGCGTCGGTGGAGAGATCCCGGCCCGAGAGCCGCTGGTCCATCTCGATCACCTCGGATTCCTTGACGTCGAGGCGCTGGGCGATGAGCTTGGCGCCCGGCACGAAACCCTCGGCTTCGAGCTTCTCCTTTTCCTTCTGCAGGTTAAAGAACAGCCGGCGCTGCGCCTGGGTGGTTCCCAGCTTCACCATGCGCCAGTTGTTCATGAGGTAGCGGATGATGTAGGCGCGGATCCACCACACCGCGTAGGAGGGGAAACGGACGCCGCGGTAGGGATCGAAGTTCTTGAGGCTCTCCATGAGCCCGATGTTACCCTCCTGGATAAGGTCCAGGAGGTTGCGGAAGGCGCGCTCGTACTCCCGGGCGATCATCACCACCAGGCGCAGGTTCGACCGCACCAGCTTGTAGGCGGCCTCGATGTCGCCGTACTGCTTGTACTGGACCGCCAGCTCGTGCTCTTCCTCGCGCGTGAGCAGCGGGTAACGGCGGATTTCGGACAGGTAGCTTTGGAGCGCGTCGTAGGGGACCAGCGCGCCGGAGGGTTCCTCGGCCTGATCGGCTTGGTCCGAGACCTCTTCAACGTCCTCGACCTCGTCCAGCAAGACCGCTTCCGGGGTCACCTCCTCGGCCGGGGCATCGCTCTCCTCGACTACTTCGATGGGCGAGAATTTTGCCATGTGACAACGCTGAATGTACCGTTTTTGCGGGGTTTTTTCAAGAACAGCCGGCTACCTTGACACGACGCGCGACGGGCCCTATTCTAGATTACCATGTCACTCACCGAGACGATCTCAAGCTGGTTCGAGCGCAACCGGGCGAAACGGGACGAACGCACCACACGGACCGTGCTGGCCGACGACTACCGCGAGCTGGCGCGCCTCGCCAACCAGCTCAAGCTTCACGCGGAAAAGGCCCCCTATCCCTTCGTGGGCGAACGGCTGCTCCAGATGGCCGCTGAAAAGGACAAGAGCATCGCGCTCCTGTTCGAGGGCATCGAGCAGCTCGGCGCGCGCGTCGCCAAGTTCGATGCGAGCATCCCGTCCGGAAGGAACCACTGGGAACGGATGCACCAGGACGTGGAGGATCAGAAGCGCGTCGAGGCGAGGCTCACCGAGGACGTCTCCTACCTGGCGCTCGAAGCGCCGGAATACAGCCAACTGCTGCGGCAGCTCGTGGAGGTCGAACGGCGCCACAAGGCAACCCTGCTCGACCTGCTGGCACGCGCCGACCCCCAGGCCGAACAGACCTGAACCTCTCCCTTAAGTTTCGTACAGAACCGACCTGAGGCTTTCAGCGAATCAGGCTCTCACCACCGTCCGGTCACTGCACCAGACGCGAACGGCTGCGTCCGTCCGCAAACGCCGCGCCGAGGGCGATGCCGGCGAGGATCGCGTCCCACGCCTGCTTCTCCGACAATCCCACCGCACGGTAGGATTGCCAAAGCCCGATGATCTCCCTCTCGGTGGGGGGGTCGAAGGAATCCAGGGAATCCGTGTTGCCGGTCGTCTGTGCGGGGTACATCTTGTGTGACTCCCATGGTGCGGTGGTGTTGTGGCAAGGCTGGGGGGCGCGGGAGCGGAGTGCCGCTTCACGCCCTCCCGCTGTCCCTCCAGCCATCAATCGATAATGGCCAGCCCGGACACTTCGACCATACAGTCCGGGTTGTAGAGTCCGGTTACCTGAACCAGCGTAATCGCGGGAAAGTGCTTTCCGAAGATCGCCCGGTAGGAAGCGCCGATCTCCTTGCGGTTCCGGTGGTAGGCGTCGACGTCGGTGACGTACATCGTCAGCGTCGCGTAGTCCTGGGGCCGGCCCCCGGCGCCTTCGATGGCGGTGCCCAGGTTCTCCCACACCTGCCGGAACTGCGCCACGAAATCGCCCTTGCCGACCACCTCTCCGTCGGCATCGAACGGCGCCTGTCCCGCCACCAGCACCAGCCGGCCGGAGGAGATCTTCGCCAGGTGAGAGTACCCGACGGGGTTCTCCAGCCCGCTCGGATTGATCAGTTCGAATGCGATGACGTTTCTCCTTTATTTTCGTCGTCTCTGCTGCACATCCTGTAAGCATGCTCTCATATTTAGTCAAGCACGCCACGACGGATAGTCAATGCGCCCGCGGCGTTTTTGCGCCCCGCCGAGGTCACCGGCGCCCGAACGCCTCGATGAACTCCCGGATCTCCGTCACCACGTCGTCCGTGCACGGTACGTAGGGCAGGATCACGCGGGTGGCGCCGGCCTCGCCATAGGCCTGGACCTGTTCGAGAACTTCCGCCACCGAGCTGCCCGCCACCAGCGGCAACCCGTCCAGCAGCCGGTCCGTGACCTGCCCGGTGGCGGCCTGGAAACCGGACGATCGCCAAGCCTCGCGTATCGCCGCCACCTCCACGCCGAAACCCATGCGGGTCAGCAGGTCGCGATAGTAGTCTGCCAGCGCGTAGTAGGTCAGGATCCGCCCCAGCGCCCGGCGCCCCGCCCCCCTGTCCCCGGCCACGCAGCAACGGACCTTGCAGATGATCTCGAGGGCGTCCGGGTCCTTGCCCGCCAGGCGGGCGCCCTCCCGGACATTGTCGACGATCCGGCGGATCTCCCGCGGGTTGGCCATGTTGATCAGCACGCCGTCGCTCAACCGCCCGGCCAGGCGGCTCATCCGCGGCCCGAACGCCGCCAGGTAGACCGGAATGCCCCGGCCCGAGGGCTTGAACGCCAGCTTGAAACCGCGCGCGCCGTAGAATTCGCCCTCATGGTCCAGCTTCTCGCCCCGGAGCGCCGCCCGGACGATTTCCAGGTACTCGCGAACACGCCCCAAGGGACGGTCGAACTCCACCCCGTGCCAGTTGGCGATGGTGGGATTGGAGATGCCGAGCCCGAACAGGAACCGCCCGCCCGACAACTCGTCGAGAGCGGCGGCATGCAGCGCCATGCTCACCGGGGTCCGGCCCAGCATGTGATACACGGCCGTACCCACCTCGAGCCGCCCGGTCACCGCCGCCACCGCCGCCAGCATCACCGTCGGGTCCTTGTTATTAGCCTCCCCTCCCCAGGCGCAGTCGAAGCCGCTGTCCTCTGCCGCCCGGGCCAGGTCGGGAATGGCGTCCATGGGGAGCTGGGCGCCGGAGTTGAATTCGATGTCGAGTTTCATGGAATGTCTCCGGGAAGTGTCCTGTCCCACAGAATTCTTTAACGAGATGCGCAGGACTTCTTGTAGGGGCGTCCCGACGCCGGACGATCCGGCGCGCCGCCGCGCAAGGCCGCCCTTGTTAACACCACCCCACAAGGCGGTCAAGCGGCGCTGTCCCGATCCGGCGGGGCCCGGCGCCCCGCCCTTGCAAGTCCCGCACGGATACATTACTTACCCTGCCATGATCATCGACGCCCACGCCCATCTGGTGCCCCAGAACTGGTACCATCCCAAGTCGCCGCAGGCCATTTTCGATATCCCGCGTCTACGAGACGAGCAGCAGCAGGCCGGGGTGGACCTGACGGTTTTCGGCAACAACTGGATCCGCACACCCGCCGGCAAGGACCCGTTCGACATCGTGACGGAGTTCAACGCCTTCGCCGCCGAGACCACCGCGAAGCATCCCGACTTCCTGCTAGGGCTGGTGTGCGCGGTACCCTTCGGCGGCGACAAGTTCCTCAAGGAGACCGAGCGGGCGGTGCGTGAATACGGGCTCAAGGGGATCATGATCAACTCGAGCGTCGACGGAGAGTACCTGGACTCGCCCAACGCGGTGCCGTTCTTCGAGCTGGTCACCGACCTCGACGTGCCACTGTTCGTTCACCCGCCGCGGGTCACCATCGGCGCGGAGCGGATGGAGATCTTCCGGCTGCCGGAAATGGTGGGACGGCCCTTCGACACCACCCTGTCGCTGGCGCGCTTCATCCTCACGGGCGGCTTCGAAAGGTTCCCCAACCTCGTGATGATCTGCTCCCACGTGGGCGGCGCCCTGCCGATGCTGCCCGGCCGCCTGGACTTCGGCTACGAGCTGCGCAAGGACGACAGCTTCGGCCCCTGGGAACCCGACGTGCTGCCGCGCGCGCCCAGCACCTACATCGAGCAACTCTACTACGACACCGTGAGCCTCCACGCCCCCGCCGTCACCTGCGCCGTCGAAACCGCGGGCGCGGACCACGTGCTCTTCGGCAGCGACTTCCCGCCGGTGCCGATCCCCCTGGAGCGCTCGGTCGACGCCGTGCGGGACGTACGCCTCCCCGACTCGGACAAGCAGAAAATCTTGGGCGACAACGCGGCGAGGCTGTTGCGGCTGGGGCAGTAGGGGATCAGCCCAACACCACGAACAGCAACAGGTGGCTGGCCAGATTCGCGTAGATCCCGGCCGCGACGTCGTCCATCATGACGTTCCACGGACCCGGGCGGCGGTCGAAGAAGGACACGGGTGGAGGCTTCCACACATCGAAGAGGCGGAACAGCAGGAACGCGGCCAGCATGAACTCCCAGCGACCCGCGTAAGCGACGCTCACGAGTGCGATCCACTGTCCCACCACCTCGTCGCACACGACATGGGAGGGGTCCTTGGGTCCGCCGTCTCGCTCCAGCACGACGCCCACGCTGAACCCCCCGAGAACGAACACGCCCACAATGGCCGGCACCAGCACCGCAGCCTGCTGCAGCGGTCCCAGCACCCCGTAGAGCAGCACCGCGACGGCGCTGGCCGCGGTCCCCGGGGCGACCGGACAGAACCCTAGACCGGCGACAGTCGCCACCGCCGTAGCCCATGTGGAATTCCGTTCCATGAACCTGCTTGCACTTCTCTTGACGCCGCTGCTCCGCTTTGCCGCGCGCAAGAACCTGCCGCAACGCCGGGGCACGGTCCAACTCCCAGGCCTGGCCAAGGACGTCCAGGTCCGCTGGGACCCCTATGCGATTCCCTACATCTCCGCCGAGAACGAGGCAGACCTGTTCTTCGCCCAGGGGTACCTGCACGCCCAGGACCGGCTGTGGCAGATGGACTTCAACCGGCGCTTCTTCAGCGGCCGGCTGGCCGAGATCTTCGGAGACCGGCCGCTGCCGCGCGGCGATTTCACGCGGCACCTGCGGTCCGGCACCATGGCCGGCGTCGACCACTTCATCCGGCTGCTCGGCGTGAGGCACACGGCCACGCTCTCCCTGCCGCTCCTGTCGGAACGGTCCGCCCGGGCCGTCGAGGCCTACTGCGCCGGCGTCAACACCTACATCGGCCGGCACCTGCGGCGCCTGCCCGTGGAGTTCCGGCTGCTGCGCCGCCAACCCACCCCCTGGGAACCGGCGGACTGCCTCGTCCTCGCCAAGGGCTTCGCGCTCATGCTCTCGTCCGCCCTGGTCACACGGCTCACCTTTCTAGCACTCCACGGCCGCCTGGAGAACGACCCCGAAAAGCTGCGCTCCCTGATGCCACGCTACCCGTCCTGGGGCCCCGCCATCACCCGCGCCCTCACCGACCACGGCGCCGACCTGCTGCGCTTCATCAACGGCAGCTTCGCGGAAAACCCCCTGACCCCCAGGGGCCAGGGCAGCAACGGCTGGGCCGTCGACGCCGGGCACTCGGCGGAGGGCCATGCGCTCCTGTGCAACGACATCCACCTGCGGATGACGCTCCCCGGCATCTGGTACCTGAATCACCTGCGGACCGTGCCCGATGGCGCAGGAAACCGCCCCCTGGAGGCGTCGGGCGTGTCGCTGCCGGGATCTCCCTTCGTCTACGTCGGACACAACCGGGACATCGCCTGGAGCTTCGTCGCCGCCCTGTGCGATGACGGCGACCTCTTCCGGGAACGCCTTCATCCCCAACAGCCGGAGCTTTACCGCACGCCCGACGGCTGGGCCGAGTTCGAGCGCCGCCCCGAAACCATCGCCGTCCGCGGCGGCCGCCCGGTGGAAACCGTGATCCGGCACACCCGGCACGGACCCGTGGTGTCCGACATCCTCGCGCGAACATCCCACGATTCCGACTCTCCAAACGAAGAGGTGCTGTCGTTCCAATGGATCGCGCACACGCCAGGGAACGAGGTTGGGCTGGTGGACGGAGTCAACCGGGCGCGCGACTGGAACGAGTTCCTGGCAGGCATGGCGCATCACGTCACGCCCTCGCTCAACTGCGTCTACGCCGACACCCACGGCAACATCGGCTACGCGCTGGCGGGGAGAGTACCCCTGCGTCCGCGCCAAGAGCCCTCGTGGCTCCCCCTGGAGGGCTGGAACGCCGCCCATGACTGGACCGGCACCATCCCCTTCGACCAGTTGCCGCGCCTGTACAATCCGCCCGAGGGCATCGTAGCCACCGCCAACAACCGCATGGCGGACCCGGACTACCCCTACTACCTATCCGCCCTGGTCGAACCCCCGTACCGCATCGAGCGCATCCGCCACCTGCTCACGCACGAGAAACGCCTGGACCTGGAAACCATGGCCCGCATCCAGCTCGACACCCGCTCGACTCAGGCCGAACGTCTGTTGACCACCCTGCGCCCGGAGCTGCTGGAAATCGCCCGCGAAGAGCCGTCCCTACGGCCCTGTGTGGAACTGTTGGAGGAATGGGATTACGACTGCCAAGCCGAATCCGCCGGCTCCGCCCTCTTCCACGTCCTCTACCACCGGCTCATGCGGAACATCTGGGAAAAGGACCTCGGCGAGGAACTGTTCCTGAGCTACGCGGAAATCCTGAACCAGGCGCTGGCACCCCTGGATGACATCCTCACGGACGCCAAATCCGTGTGGTTCCGGGACACCCCCCGCAAGGAACTGCTGGCAACGGGCCTACGTGAAGCAAAGGCCGAACTGACAAAGCAGCAAGGCCCCGCCTCCGCCGCCTGGTCCTGGGGCCGCCTCCACACCCTCACGCTGGCCCACGCCTTGGGAAACAACAAGTGGCTCGCGCCGTTCTTCTCCCTCGGCCCCTACCCCGTCGACGGCGACGGCGTCACCGTCAGCAACTCCTACTACCGCCACTCCCGACCCTACGACCAAGCCGTCGGGGCGTCGATGCGTATGCTGGTCACCCTGAGCGATCCGATTGGCTCAAGCTTTGCCGTTGTCCCGGGTCAGGCCGGCAATCCGGTGTCGCCGCACTACCAGGACCAACTCGGGCCTTGGCGCAACGGCCTGACCGTCAAAACTTCCCCGTCCAGTGATGAAATGAAGGATTGGCCCTTGCTGGTGCTAGCGGCCCTCACCGGGAACTAGCAACCTGTCAGACCCGAAACACGACGCTTCGCACGCGTCATTCCCGCGAAAGTGGGAATCCACGGGCAGCGGAGGAGGCTACTGTGAAGCGGCTGGAGCGACGCTGGACACTGGGGGACACTTGATCCCGTACTGCTGGAAGAATTGCGCCCAGAACGCCAACGCACTGTCGACCACATCGCTGAACCAGACCGTTTTGCCTCCGGGGAGTTCGATTTCAAGTCGCGAGATGTCGAAGTCGCGGCTGAAAGCCCCAGAGAATGCGCCGGGGCGAAAGCGGGCATCGACAATCCGAGGCGCGTAGCGTGAGATCTTTCCGTGTTTCGACTCGGTGCAGATGTCTTGCAAAAAACCAAGTTCGGGACAGGCGTTTCTGGCGTAATGCTGAAGATCCGGCAACGTGGTAAACTGCGAACGGGAGCCAAGCACTATGAAGACATGATCGCAAAGCTGCCATGCTTTGATGGCGCAATCCCGTGCTAGGTCCTGGTCGAGATCGTCGGCTCTGAATCTCCCGACGGTGCTCTCTAGAGCCTTGAACGCGGAGCATGCGTCTAATCCGAATGAGCGTGTCATCCCTCACACAGGTCCTGTAGTCCCAATAAGTTTCCTACCTGTGCCCATAGCAAATTGGTAAAGAAATGCGCCGCTAAATTACCGATTTAGCGGCGCTTGATGGGTCTCTTGCCGAGAAGCCCTGACGTCCCTACGAGCAGCCGCTCACCGACCCGCAGTTCATGCATTTGTAGCAGGCGCCGCTGCGGACCATGATGGCGCCGCAGTCGGAACAGGACGGGGCGTCCTGCTGGTAGAAGCCTTCGGCGGACATGGCGTAGCCGTCGCCCGAGTTGTCCAGGGGCTTCGGCGCGGGCGCCGGGGCGGGGACCTCCGCTAGCTCGTCGGCGTCCCGGTTGACGACGCCGACCTCGGTCTGGGCCTTGCCGTCGAGGAACTTGGTGGCGAGCCAGCGGAAGAGGTAGTCCATGATGGACTTGGCCATGGGGATGTCGGGGTTTCGGGTGAAGCCCGAAGGCTCGAAGCGCATGTGGCTGAACTTGTCCACCAGGACCCGGAGCGGGACGCCGTACTGCATGGCCATGGAGATGGCGGTGGCGAAGGAGTCCATGAGGCCGGAGATGGTGGAGCCTTCCTTGGACATGGTGATGAAGATCTCGCCGGGCTGGCCGTCTTCGTACATGCCCGCGGTGATGTAGCCCTCGTGTCCGGCGATGTCGAACTTGTGGGTGATGGAGCGGCGCTCGTCGGGCAGCTTGTGGCGCAGCGGCCGCGAGTCCGCCGACTGGCCCGGCGAGTCGCTCTTGCCGCTGGTGCTCAGCGGCTGGGTGCGCTTGGAGCCGTCCCGGTAGATGGCCACCGCCTTGACCCCGAGCTTCCACGCTTCCACGTAGGCCTGGGCGATCTCGTCCACCGAGGCGTCCATGGGCATGTTGATGGTCTTGGAGATGGCGCCGGAGATGAAGGGCTGGGTGGCCCCCATCATCCGGATGTGCCCCATGTAGTGGATGGAGCGGCTACCGTTGGCGGGCTTGAAGGCGCAGTCGAACACCGGCAGGTCGTCTTCGCGCAGGTGCGGCGCCCCTTCGATGGTGCCCTGCTCGTCGATGTACTCGACGATCTCCTGGGTCTGCCGGGCGTCGTAACCGAGCCGCTTCAACGAACGCGCCACGGTGTTGTTGACGATGGTGAGCATGCCGCCGCCCACGAGCCTCTTGTACTTCACCAGCGCGATGTCGGGCTCCACCCCGGTGGTGTCGCAGTCCATCATGAAGGCGATGGTGCCGGTGGGCGCCAGCACCGAGATCTGTGAGTTCCGTACCCCGTGCTCACCCCCCGCCTCGCATACCGTGTCCCACACGTCCCGCACCGTGGCGAGGAGATCCAGCGGCACGTGCGCCGTGGAGACCTTGTGGGCGTGGCCGCGGTGCATGTCCAGCACCTTGAGCATGGGCTCGCGGTTGACCTCGTAGCCGCCGAAGGGGCCCAGCCGTGACGCGATGTGGGCCGACTGGAGGTATCCCTCGCCGGTAAGGAGCGCGGTCACCGCCGCGGCATAGGAGCGGCCGGCGTCGGAGTCGTAGGGCAGCCCCAGGGACATGAGCAGCGCTCCCAGGTTGGCGTAGCCAAGCCCCAGCTCGCGGAAGTCGCGGGCGTTCCGGGTGATCTCCTCGGTGGGATAGGACGAGTTGTCCACCAGGATGTCCTGGGCGGTGATCATGATGTCCACGGTGTGGCGGAACGACTCGGTGTCGAAGGTGCCGTCGTCGCGCAGGAACTTGAGGAGGTTCAGCGAAGCCAGGTTGCAGGCCGAGTTGTCCAGGTGCATGTACTCCGAGCACGGGTTGGAGCCGCTGATGCGGCCGGTGTTGGAGCACGTGTGCCAGTTGTTGATGGTGGTGTCGAACTGCATGCCGGGGTCGCCGCACAAGTGGGTGGCCTCCGCGATCATCTTGAGGATGTCGCGGGCGCGGAAGGTCTCGGACGTCTCGCCGGTGGTGACGAAGCGCGTGCTCCACTCGCCGTCGTCCAGCACCCGCTGCATGAACTCGTCGGTCGCCCGCACCGAGTTGTTGGCGTTCTGGAAGAACACGCTGCCGTACGCCGGGCCGTCGAGGCTGGCGTCGTATCCGGCCTCGATGAGGGTCCAGGCCTTCTTCTCTTCCTCCACCTTGCAGTGGATGAACTCCACGAGGTCGGGATGGTCGGCGTCGAGGATCACCATCTTGGCCGCGCGCCGGGTCTTGCCGCCGGACTTGATGACTCCGGCGGAAGCGTCCGCCGCGCGCATGAAGGAGACCGGCCCCGAAGCGGTGCCGCCGCCGCCGAGCTGTTCCTTGGACGAGCGGATGCGCGAGAGGTTGACGCCCGAGCCCGAGCCGCCCTTGAAGATCACGCCTTCCTTCCGGTACCAGTCGAGGATCGACTCCATGGTGTCGTCCACCGAGAGGATGAAGCAGGCCGAGCACTGGGGCTTTTCCTCGATGCCGCAGTTGAACCACACCGGGCTGTTGAAGCACGCCTTCTGGTGCACCAGGATGTGGGTCAGCTCGTCCGAGAAGGCCCGGGCGTCGTCCTCCGAGGCGAAGTAGCCGTCCGCCCGGCCCCACCCCGTGACCGTGTCCACCACCCGGCTGATGAGCTGCCGCACCGTCCGCTCCCGCTGGGGCGTTCCCAGCGGCCCGCGGAAATACTTCGAGGTCACCACGTTGGTGGCCATCTGCGACCACGCCTTGGGGACCTCCACGTTGTTCTGCTCGAACACGACCTTGCCGCTCTCGTTCTGGATGGTGGCCGAGCGGATCTCCCACTCGACCTCGTCATAGGGATTGGTTCCGGCCTTGGTGAAGTACCTCCGGACATGAATGCCTCGTGTCTGGTGCGTCTGGTCCTTGTCTTTGCCGGTATCGTCGGCGCGCGGCGCGGGCGACTTCGTGGTCGTGATGGCGGACATACTTCCTCCCTCGTGGTATCCTGGGGCTTTCGCTATCGGTCCGTATCTCTTTGTGGCATCCCGTAGCGGTGTCAGCCGTATTTAGTGCGGAATTCCCACCATACCCACAACATATTGTGTTGTCAAGGGGATTTTCGCCTCGGTCCGCGGCGCTTGATGGCCCGTCCGCCGGCGGGTTATGCTGAAATATCCCGGAGTCAGCGGCGGCCCGGCTCCCGAACCCCCGGCCGCCAACCGGTGAAATGGAGCGACTCGGCGACATCCTCGACCGCACGGTACGCCGGCTGCCGCTCAGGCGGCGGCTGGACGACTACGCCCTGTGGGAGATATGGGACGACACCGTGGGACCGGCGGTGGCGCGCAACGCCCAGCCGGAGAAGATCCGCAACGGCACCCTGTCCGTCAGGGTCCGGGCGGCCGCCTGGATGCAGCAGCTCCAGTACATGAAGGACATCATGGTGGAGAAGCTCAACCAGCGCCTGGAACGCGAGGTGGTCACCAACATCTTCTTCGTGGTTGGCGAGTTTCCCACCGACCCGCCGCCGGAAGGCTCCGACTCCCCTCTCCCCGCGGTGGACACCACCCGGCTTCCGGAGCAGGAGCTGGGCCGTATCGACGACCCGGAGCTCCGGAACTCGTTGAGGCACCTGCTGCTGAACCACATGCGAAAACGCGGCTAGCCCCCCAGCAGCCTCGCCGTCTCGTCCGTGTACTCGTCCTCGCGCCGGTAGATGACCAGCGGCGGCAGCACGGTCAGGCTCGTCCGGGCGCCCTTGACGCCCTCAGCCAGAACCAGGGTGGCGGGAGCGTCGGCAAAGGAATGCACGAACCGGGCGCGCCTGGGCTCGAGGCCCTGCTGCCGCATGACCGCGAACAGCTCCACCGCCCGCTCCGACGGGTACACCAGACACATGCGCCCCCGGTGACGCAGCAGGTACGCGCCGGCGCGGACAAAGTCCGCCAGGCCCCCTTCCACCTCGTGCCGGGCGAGCAGCCGCTCGCGGTCTGGGTTGACCCGGCCGCTCCGGGGCGGACGGTAGGGAGGATTGCACGCGGCCACGTCGAAGCCGCGGGCGGGAAGACACTCTTCCGCTGTGCGCACGTCGCCCCGCATCATGCGCACCCGCTTCTCGACCCCGTTCAGGGCTGCGCCTCGCTTCGCCCGCTCGACCATCGCCTCCTGCAACTCTACCCCGACCACATCCACCCCGCTGTTCAGCACGGCCAGTGACAGGGCCACGACCCCGTTCCCGGCTCCCAGGTCGACGACCCGCTCCTTGCCGCGGAGTTCGACGAAGCGCGCCAGCAACAACGAGTCCAAGGCGAACCGGTAGCCGCCGCGCCGCTGGATGACGGCCACACGCCCGTCGAACACCCTGTCGATGGTTTCCAACGTGCTCATGGTAACCTACGGTTGGCCGACCAAAGCAACTCGTCTAAGATTAAAGAACGCGCGTCGGCCGCCGATTCCTTCTCATGGAGGTCGCATATGTCCAGAGACACCTACAGGTACCACTTCATACAAGACAACCGGATCGTGTACAGCGGCATCACCACCGATCTCCGGAGACGCGAAGAGGAACACAAGCGACACTTCGGCGAAGGCAGCCGTATCAAGCAGGTGGGACGTCCGACGACCCGTGACGCTGCATGACCGCACTCCTCGCAAACATCGGCGGACGGACCCTCGGCATCCTGGCCGGCATGGGCGCGGGCGTGACTTTCCTGGGTTCGGCCCTGGCCTGGGCGCTGCGGCCCCCCGCCAAGTTCCGGCTCATCATACAACAAATCCGCGCCATCGGAGTGGACTCGCTGCTGGTGGTGCTGCTGGCCGGCCTCTTCACCGGCATGGTGCTGGGGCTTCAGGGCTACTACAGCCTGCGGAAGTTCAACGCCGAGAGCTTCCTGGGAGCGGTGGTGGCGCTGAGCCTGCTGCGGGAGCTGGGGCCGGTGCTGTCGGCCTTCATGGTCACCGGCCGCACCGGCTCCGCCATGGCCGCGGAGCTGGCATCCATGAGGGTCACCGAGCAGATCGACGCCATGCACGCCATGGCCATCAACCCGGTGAAGTACCTGGTGTCGCCGCGCGTCGTCGCCGGCGTCATCGCCATGCCGCTCCTGACCTGCATGTTCAACGTCATCGGCATCTACGGCGCCTACCTCGTGGGCGTGGGCCTCCTGGACCTGGGCTCGGGCAGCTATGTCGCCGGCATGGAGCAGAGCGTGCAGCTTCGCGACGTCGTTGAAGGGCTCATCAAGTCGGCGACCTTCGGGCTCATCATCTCCTGGGTGTGTTGCTACAAGGGGTTCCACGCGCTGCCCATGGCCACCGGCGTGGGCAAGGCCACCACCGAGGCCGTGGTGCTCTCGTTCGTCCTGATCCTGGTGTCGGACTACATCCTCACCTCGGTGATGCTGTAGTGAACTGCTGCTATCCGCTCCGGAGCCTGCCATGATCGAAGTCATCGACGTCCACAAGAACTTCGGCCACCAGGAGGTGCTCAAGGGCACCAACCTGACCATCGAGGACGGCGGCATCACCACCATCATCGGCGGCAGCGGCAGCGGCAAGACGGTGCTCCTCAAGACCATGATCGCGCTGCTGCTGCCCGACCGCGGGCAGATCCTGGTGGACGGCGCCGACATCACCCGGCTGGGACAGAAACCCCTGAACGAGATGCGGGAGAAGTTCGGCTTCCTGTTCCAGGGCGCCGCCCTGCTGGACTCCATGACGATCTTCGACAACGTCGCCTTCCCGCTGCGGGAGCGCACCCGCCTCGGCGAGGACGCCATCGCCGGCAGGGTGCGGGAGCGGCTGGACCAGGTGGGCCTCGAGGACATGGGCTACAAGTACCCGGCCGAGGTGAGCGGCGGCATGAAGAAGCGCGCCGGGTTCGCCCGGGCGCTCGTGACCGACCCCCGGATCGTGCTGTTCGACGAGCCCACCACCGGCCTCGATCCGCTGCTGGGCAAGAGCATCCACCGGCTCATCGCCGACATGCAGCGCCGGCTCGGCTTCACCGGCGTCATCGTCAGCCACGACATCCCGCAAGTCTTTACAATATCCCACCGCGTCGCTATGTTGGCCGACGGGGTGATCGCCGACCACGGGCCCACCGAGGAGTTCCTCGAATCACCGAACCCGGCCGTGCAGCAGTTCCTGAAAGGCGAGACCTCGGACGTCGCCTAGTTCACCGAGCCAGGACGCGGAAAGGCGGCACCTACCTGCCACGGGACACGGCATGAACCACAGAGTCACGGAAATCGTCGTCGGCCTCTTCGTGGTGGCGGGGCTCCTCTGCCTCGGCTATCTCGCCATCAAGCTGGGCAAGCTCGAGGCCTTCGGCAACTCGGGCTACGTGGTCTACGCCGACTTCGCCAACGTCGCGGGACTGCGCCGCGGAGACGCGGTGGAGATCGCCGGCGTGAGCGTGGGGCGGGTGGATTCCCTGAACCTGGTCGACGACCGCGCACGCCTGGCACTGCGCATCGATGCGGGCGTGGAGATCCAGGAAGACGCCATCGCCTCGGTCCGCGCCAGGGGACTCATCGGCGACAAGTTCATCGCCATCTCGCCCGGGGCCTCCGACCGGCTCGTCCCGGCGGGCGGCAGGATTCGCGAAACCGAATCGCCGCCCGACATCACCGACCTCATCGGCAAGATGATCGGCGGCGACGTGACGGAAGGCGCGCCTTAGGGCATGCCCCTCCGAAATGTAATCCAGGCCTGCCGGAGCCACCTCTCGTTCTACGGCTGGCGGATGGTGCTGGTCGGCTGCCTCTTCCGGTTCCTCGGCGGGGGGTTCCACTTCTACGGGTTTACCGTCTTCGTCTCGCCGCTGGAAAAGGACCTGGGCATCACTCGCCGCGCTACCAACCTCATATTCGGTCTGGCCCGGGCCGAAGGGGCTGTCGAAGGCCCTCTCGCCGGGTATCTCATCGACCGTTTCGGCCCGCGGCCCATCATGATGATCGCGGTCCTGTTCACCGGCCTGGGCTACGTCCTGTGCTCCTGGGTCGAGTCCTACTGGGCGCTCCTGGTCATCTACCTGGGGGTGGTCTCGCTGGCCTTCGGCGCCGGCTTCATGCACTGCCCCATGGTGCTGGCCAATAGCTGGTTCTTCCGTTTCCGCGCCCGGGCCATGGCGCTGGTGAGCTGCTCCATCGGCATCGGCGGCGCCCTGCTGGCGCCGGTGCTCGCATACGTGGTGTACTACTTCGGCTGGCGTTGGGGGATGGTGTTCGCCGGCACGGTATTCCTGGCGGCGGGCACGCCGCTGGCGGCCGTGGTGCGGCGATCGCCCGAGGACATGGGGTTGGCGCCGGACGGAGACTATTCCGCGCGCACCTCTCAGACCTCGGACCGGCCGTCAGCCGGCGGCAAGGCGGCACCCGAGCCCGACGTAGGCATCTGGGAGGCCCTTCGCGGCGCTCCTTTCTGGCTCCTGGTCGCTTCGACTCTCTTCCGGGTGTTGGGCCTCAGCACCGTCATCGTCAATTTCGTGCAGATCCTCGAATGGAAAGGCGTGGGAGCCCTCGCGGCAAGCTGGTTTCTGGGCGTATTCGCGGCGCTGTCCCTTCCGACACACCTCGTGGTGGGCTGGCTGGCGGACCGGCTCAACAAGGCAAGGGTCATGGCCGTCTGCATGCTGGTTGCCGCCGTCGCCCTGGTGTTGCTCACCTACTCCCGGGGCACGCTGTTGATCTGGCTCTTCCTTCCCCTGTTCTCCCTCGTGGAAGCCGTCTTTCCGGTGACCTGGGCCATGGTCGGGGAGCTGTACGGCCGCCGCAACTTCGCCAAGGTGCGCGGCAACATGGGCTTCTTCTACCAATGGGGCGGCATGATCGGACCCTACGTGGCGGGCGCCATCTACGACGCGACCCAGAGCTACAAGCCCGCGCTCCTGGGGATGGCCGGCCTGTACGTGCTCTCGGCCATCCTCTACATATTGCTCGGCAGGACCCGGCTCGCGCGGATGCGGGCCGCCAACGCCTTGTAAGGCGGGATTCAAACCCGCCTATCTGCCTGTTTTCACTCGACCGTATCCATGCTCATACATGCGCTGCCGTCGCCAGTAAGCCAAGTGATGTAGATTTCTCGGTTCATTAGGCGATACCTAGTCCCGCGACGCGGGGAAGCTCGAGAGCGCCAGTACGAGCTGCACCACCTCGACCTGCCGCGATACCCCGAGCTTCGCGAGCATGTGCTTCACGTGCGTGCGCACGGTGCCGTATCCACGACCCGTCGCCGCGGCAATCTGGCGCGCGGTCCGGCCCTCGGCCAGAAGCACCGCGATCTCGCTCTCTACAGGCGTCAGGCCGAGCACCCGCTGCACGAGCGCCGGCTTGACCCCCACCCGGGCCGCCGGGTCGACGATCAGCACCAGCGCCGCCACACCCCGGGAGCGATACGCTCCCTCCCGGTCCCTCACCGGTGTCACGTGCAGCACGAGATTCGCCAGCCCCGACGGCCGCCTCGCCAGCATCGAGCTGCTCGTGGCCTGTTCGCCGAAGCGCGGCAACGCCCGCGCCAAGAGCCGCTCAAGCCTGTCATGGCCCGCCGGCATGGCGGCGCGCAGCTCACCGTTCCCGGCCGACAACCCGTCGTTTCGCAGAAGCATCTCCCGCGCCCGGGCGTTCGCCTCCACGATCCGCCCGCGCAGATCGAGCTGTATGACGCCGGTACGGGTGTTGCCGAGGAGCTCGACGGCCGAACCGCCGAGAGCCCCGGCCTCGACGAGCGTGCTGCGAACGCGCACGTATTGGCGAATGTGGGGGATGACGCGCGCGACCATGTCGAACTGGGACGACGACCAGCCGGTCGTGTCGACGGGATCCGCGATTCCCCACGTGATGCGCGAGCCGACCGGTCCGTCGAGGAGCATGATCAACCCTTTCCGACCGCCGAACCGCCGAAACACCTCATTGTACGCGCGCGACGTCTTCCGCTCCTCGTCGCTGTACAGCTCGGCAAGCGGCACGATCGTTGCATCGGGCAGCACCCTCAGTCGCGGGGGATGTTCGTCCTCCGCGTAGTAGTCCCGGAAGTACTCCTGAACCCACGCAGAGCGGTCGATCCCGCGGAAGTAGCACTTCGCGAAGAAGACTTCGATATCGCCCTTCGGATGCTCGTCCGCGAACACCAGGACGTTGCCCTTGGCGCGGAACACTTCGTCGATGAGCTCGGAGGTCTCCGCCCAACTGGCGTCATCGAACATGGCCTCGTTGAGCCCGTCGACGACGCGCTCGAAGGCATCCCTCTCGCTCATTGCACCGGTCCTCCATCGATGTTGGCCATGGTGTGCGGGCTCTTGCCGCGCAGGCCGCGGCGGTTTCCGTGGCGCTGCCTCTCAGACCCCGTCTCCCCTGATTGCAGTATGCCAAACATAATAGAAAGGACTCCCTCCTGAATCTCCCAATTGAGGGATGCCCCGCGCATTTCATCGCCCCGGTGCGCACGCGGCCCCATGGAAAAAACCCCGACCGATCACTCATCGAGCCGGTGCAACCGCTGTGTCGTCTGCCTACATCGTTTCAACGAACCAGCCAGTCATTCCGCGGCAAATGAACTCGCGACTCGGATCGTAGTTGGCGGCAATCTCCTCGAACGCCACCATCTCGTGTCGCCATCTTCCAATTGGGGGATTCGAGGAGAGTTCCGAGCGAGTAGACTGGCGAAGTACGGAACGGTCCTGTGCAGATGGCAACGGGAATGGCCCATTTCGTCAATCGAAGAGTGTCGTAGGAGGGAATTTGGTATGAGCAGGCCGGTACATAAGTTGGTGCAAGCGCTCTCGTTGCCGCTCCTTCTGGCCATGGCGCTTTCCGGTTGTGGCGGCGGCGGTGGCGGAGGTGCTCCCGTGGAGAGGCCCGGGGTCCTCGGGCTTCCGGCGGGCCACGCTCTGGTCGCGGGCGAGATCAGGGTGGCGGCGGGAACAGCGGAGGAGTACGGCAACGTGGTGGTGACGTGTCCGGCGGGCGGCGGCGCGTGCGTGGTGACGGTGACGGCCGACGGGACGGCCCTTTACGACAGGGCGGGCGGCGTCCCCAGCGTGCGGCCGAGATATGCCTCGTGGGGTCCTCTGGGGCATGGGCTGACACCCGGCGAGATCAGGGTGGCGGCGGGAACGTCGGAGGAGCACGGCAACCTGGTGGTGGCATGTCCGGCGGGGGGCAGCGCTTGCGTGGTGAGGGTCTCGGCGGACGGCGCGGCGGAGTACGCCGCTACCGGTGGGATGCCCACGTTCACGGTCGTGCGCCCGACCCACGAGAGGTACAACCCCACGGCCGAAGACCTGTTGGATCACTGGTACGATCCCTGGAAGGACCCGGAGGATCTGCGGAACGCATTGGGTCTGGCACGGGTCAACACCACGGACGCGGTGGATCGAAGCCACAGGCTCGCGGATCTCATCGGTATGGCCGGGGGCGACCCTGCCGGGACAGGCACGAAGCTCCGCAACGTCCGGCCCGAGGACGTCGAGATCATCGGCGAGCGAAACGGGATCACCTACGGGCGGTGGACCGGAGGTCCGGCGGGAACGCTCAACATCGAGTTCGACTGGCGGTTCGCGGAGAATTTCAATGCAGAGACGCGGGCGCGGATGGAGCGGGCCGGAAAATCCTGGTCCTGGCGGCTGCTGGACGACTTCGGGACCAACGTAGCCAGACGAGAGAGAATGATCGGCTTCTCGGACGACCCGAAGTCGGAGGTTCTCGACCAGGACCTGACGGCGGACGATGTCCTCATCTTCATTTTCGACGAGGACGACTCCAACAGGTCCTATGGCGGACCCCAGGCTCGCACGAGGATTGACGACGACTACCAGCCCTGGTTGGGCCTGCTCCAGCTGTCACAACGTCATGTAGAGGACACTGGCGTAATGGTGCACGAGATCGGGCATGTGATCGGCGTAAGCTCCTGGGAGGTTCAACCCCTGACACGCTACATCAACAGGGCCGACTACACGTTCGAAGGACCGGAGGCCGTGCGCGCCAACGGCGGACAGCCCGTGCCGTTCCAGTGGGTCGACCAGGACTACCGGGTGGTGTCGCGCGACACCCCCGGCGCCAGAATCGACTGGGGCCACCTCGGCGTCTGCGCTTCCGTCATGGCGTATTGTCGCGATCACGACGAGGTATATGCTCCGTCGGAGCTCGACTTCGCCTACCTTGACGACATCGGCTACGAGCTCTTCGACGCCTCCACGGCGTCGGAGCCGGAGCTTTACGGCTACGGGGCCTGGGGCCGCTACAGCGCTTGGGGCGCGGGCGTGGAGCGCACGATTGACTATCAGGGCGGCCGCATGGTCGAGGCGACCGATACGCTGCGGGCCGCCGCCGACGCGTTCGGCCTGGCGCCGGGCATGAGCCTGGCGGAGGCGCACGGGTCGTTGCAGGGAGGCATCACCTGGTCGGGTTCCCTGATCGGCGTCGACCTGGGACAGGCGATGCTGCCGCCGGTGTTCGGCGACGCAGAGCTCCAGGTGGAGTTATCCACGCTCCAGGGCACCGCATCGTTCGACGACCTCACGGTACACGTCGACGGCGAGTCCAGCCCCTTCCGCGAACCCGACCTGGAGTACGCCATCGAAGTCACCGAAAACGCCTTTTCGGACGCCGAAGGCCGCGTCCTCGGCGGATTCTACGGGCCCGGGCACGAGGAGATGGCCGGGGTGCTGAACGACCGCGCGCCTGACGTGAACCTGATCGCGGGGTTCGGCGGAACGCACTGACAAGACCCGGCGAATGGGGCCCGGCCGGCTTGACGTGCACCACCAAACCCGGCAGCGGCTCCGACCGCCTCACCACCGTCGAACCGCTCGCAACTCTGACACCTTCCAGTAAGGAGGAAGCTCATGTCTTTGGGAAAATACCTTGCCGTTGCCCTGTTGCTCTCGCCAACCCTTGCCGCCGCGGGCTTTGATGTCAAAAGCGAGCCTCTGCGGGTCCACATCCGCGTCGACTGGAACAGCTACGAGATCTATGGCCGATTGTTCCGGCCGGCCGCCGAAGGACGCCGGCCTCTCGCGGTACTCGCACATGGTACATGCGGCAAACGCTGCCGCCAGAAGGGAGCCAGATACATGAGCGCAGCCGCGCAAGTGTTCGCGCGGTCCGGCTACGCGGCGTACGTGTTCGAACGCCTGGGCTACGGCAGATCGGAAGGGTACTTGGGGAGGCCTAGCCGGCCACACGAGGGACACGGGGGTTGCAACACCCAAGACTATGAGAGGGCCGGCAGGCTGGTTGCCAACCAGATCCGGCTGGTGATCCCGGAGGTCGTGAAGGAGTCGCCCTTCATTGACCCCGACCGGATAGTCGTGATGGGGCATTCCGGCGGCGGACTGGGCGCCGTTGCCCTTACCGAAAAAAAGGCCCCTGGACTCCTTGGTGTGATCAGCGCGGCCGGCGCTCGCGGCGGTGCTTGCGCGAAGGGGGAATACCTGGGCGGCCACTTCTACAATCAGAACATGATCGCGGCCTATCGAACCTTCGCCAAAGGCTCCACCACTCCGGTGCTGATGGTGTTCGCGGAGAATGATCCGCGCACGGCCAGGGCGGGGTCCTGGCGCGACGCTTACGCAGACGCGGGTGGCTCGGTGAAGCTTGTTGTGTTGCCGCCTCAGCGCGGTTCCGGGCATTCACTGAGTCGATGGAACGCCGCTGACTGGAGCCCTCCCGTAAGCGGATTCCTGAAAGACCTGGGCCTGCCGACGCTGGAGGAGTAGCGATGGTCTCAAGGTCAAACGCCTGAAATGACGGCAAACCAGTTTTCCGGTGGCAGAACCGGTTAAACCCGCCCGCGCTTGCACGGCGCTATTCTCGGACGGGTTTGAAACCCGCCCCTGCAACGTGTTCTTCCTGCGACACAGGGAACAAATTCCCTCACCCTCCGAGGGAGATGGCCGCGGTGCCCGTGATGACGCAGAGGGCTCCGACTACGGTCTGCGTACGCACCTGCTCCAGGTCCCGCAGGAAGATCACCGTGCCCAGCAGCACCCACAGCGGGCTGATGCCCACCAGGGGCGAGACCGTGACCACGCTGCCGATCCCCAGCGCGGTGATCACGAACAGGATGCCGCAGGTCTCGGCGGCGCCGGCGGCAAAGAACGGCAGCATGGCGCGCCGGTCCCATACCAGCCGCTCGCGGCTGAACGGCGTATAGACGAGAAAGCAGACCAGCGAGACGATCCCCACCAGGGCGGCGAAAAACAGCGGCTCGTGGGAGATGGACAGCGCGAAGCGGCGCATGGGGTGGACGATCCCCGCCAGCAATGAGGCGGTGAGGGGGAACAGGAACTCCCACCAGCGAAAAGACACCACCTCCGACGCCGGCTTCCAGGTGATCAGCACGATGCCGCACACCACCGAAACGACTCCGGCAAGGGTCACCAGGCTGGCGGTCTCGCCCAGCACCATCATCGCCACGAACACGCCGAACATGGGATGCGTCGAGCGGATGGGGGCGCTGCGGGAGGCGCCGACCCGGTGCACGCCGGTGTAGGTGCACAGCCGGATGATGGGCTGGAGCATGCCCGCGACAATGAAGACGTAGACGGCCGCGGCGTCCACCGGCGGGATGCCCCCGGTGAGAACGACCGCGGTCCAGGTGCTGACCGTGTGGACGATCAGCGAGATCAGCGTCACCGTCTTGGGGGTGGAGTACTGCATGCCCCGGCGGGAGGTCACCAGGACGCAGGCGTAGGAAAGCGAGGCGCAGAGCGCGATGACCTGGGGGGGTATGGACATGCGCCGTGGCCCGCACGGACTACTCGCGGGAGTCCCCGGAGCCGGGCGCCGGTTCACCCGGCCGCGACAACCGCGGCATGCGCAGCTCGGGGGCCGCGCCGCCCTTGTCGCACCACGCCTCGACGGCGGCCAGATCGGCCTCGATGTCCGAAAGAAACTCCGTCACGGCCACCCCCAGGCAGACCGGCCGGTAGGGCTCGAGCTTCCGCATGGCCGAGCGCCACAGCTTGATGGCGCCCTGGGGCACTTCCTGCTCCCACTTGAAGTAACCGGCGGCGACCTGAATAATGCCCTGGTAGAAATCGCGCTCGGGTCCGTGATCCTCGAGCCAAAGCTGCTCCAGGGTTTCGTGGGACTCGTAGAAGAGCCCCTGGTTGAACTCTTCGACGGCCTTGAGGAAGCGAGGGTCGTATTCCATGACGTTCAAGGGTTCGTAGCGCAGAACCTCCCCACAAGTCCAATGGCGAATCTCCCGGCACTGACCATCGACTCCCTCACCCACGGCCCCTGGGGATTGGGCCGCAACGGCGGCAAGGTCGTAATGGTTCCGATGACGGCTCCGGGGGACCGGGTGGCGGCGGAGGTCGTGGAGGAGCACAAGAGCTACTCGACGGCGCGGGCGGTGTCGCTGCTGCGGCCGTCGCCGTACCGCCGGGCGGCGCCTTGCCCCTACGTCGGCGAATGCGGCGGTTGCTCGTGGCAGCATGTGTCCCGCGAGGCCCAGCTACGCGCCAAGCAGCGAAACGTCGCCGACGCCCTTGCCCGGGTGGGCGGGTTCCGCGACTTCGAGCTCCTGCCCATCGTCGCGGCGTCCCCCGAGTTCCACTACCGCCGGCGCATCACCCTCCACGTGGGCCAAGGCCGCACGCTCGGCTTTCGCCGCGCGTTTTCCCGGGACCTGGTGGAGGTAGACGGCTGCCTGATCGCGCACCCGGATGCGGACCGCGGCATCGGCCTGGCCGCCCAATGGGTCCAGCGCCTGGAAACGCCGGTCTCCAGCGTCGAGGTCCTGAGCGCCGACCGGCCGGGCGAGGTGATACTTTCGGCCGTGACCCGCCAGCCTCTCCGGGGCGTCGACGCCCGCGCCTGCAGGGACACCGTGGGCGGGCCCGTGGCCGGCATCGTGCTGGCCGGGCCGGGCTGGCGCCGCCAATGGGGGGACACCGCCCTCTCCTTCGTGGTGGACGGCGACCTCACCTTGCGGCACGACGCCGACGCCTTCGCCCAGGTCAACCCCGAGGGCAACCGGAAGCTGGTGGACGAGCTGCTTTCGTGGGACGGGTTCGATGAGCGGGAGAGCGTTCTCGAGCTCTACGCCGGCGCCGGCAACCTGACCCTTCCCATGGCCCGGCGGGTACGGCGGGTGACCGCGGTGGAAGCCGGCTGGAGACTGGTCCGTAACGGCAAGCGCAACGCCGGGGACAACGGCCTCGACAACGTCCGCTGGCTCCGGCAGGATGCCGGCAAGGCCGTGGAGTATCTCGTCCGGGAGAGCCGGCGCTTCAACACCGTGGTCCTCAACCCGCCCCGCGCCGGTGCCAAGGAGGTGGCCCCGAAACTTGCCGCCCTGGGCGCCCGCCGGATCGTCTATGTCTCGTGCAATCCGGCGACGCTGGCGCGGGACCTGCGGCAGATAACGGCCCAAGGATTCACGCTGCGGCGGGTCCGCCCGGTGGATCTCTTTCCCCAGACGTTTCACGTCGAGGCGCTTGCGGAGCTGATCCGCGGCGAACCTTCCCGACCTTATCCCAAACCGGGCGAATAGCATTTAGTTACGGATAGTTGTGAGTACTATCCAACTCACAGCTTGAATTGTGTCCGTGGCGCGAAAACGGCGTTCCCGATCTTTTCAGGGTTGAGATACGGGACCCGACTGGTGTACACTGCCGCGGGGAGGAAGAAATGACCCAGCCGAAGAAACGGGTAACTCCGAAGGTCACCATCATCGACAGCAACGGCGCCAGCCAGACCATCAACTACCTGCTCGAGGACCGGGACGAGCTCGAATGGCTGATGGCCGTTGGACGGAACAAGAACGGCGACATCTTCTTTTACGACACCGGCGGCGATATTCTCCATGACTTGGGAGCCCTGGAGTACGTGAAAGAGCGAATCCTTAGGGACTACTTCGGCGAAATGGACGAGTAGAGCCGCGGGCGGACGGTCGGGGCGCGATTCAGCGCGCCGGCTTCGCCGAACGCTTGTACAGCATCCACAGGAACACCGCGGCCACCACGATCATGGCGGCGCTGAGATACTGCCCCCGGGACAGTCCCCAGGAAAGCCCCAGGTGGGTGTCGGGCTCACGAACGAACTCCACCGCGAACCGGACGACACCGTAGCCGCCGATGAACGCCCAGGTTACGACCCCAGGCAGCCGCACCCGCGTCCCCAACCATGCCAGAAACGCCAGCAGCACCGCGCCCTCGAGGAATGCCTCGTAGAGCTGGGAAGGATGGCGCGGCAGCGGACCGCCGGCCGGGAAAACCATGCCCCAGGGCAGGTCGGTGGGGCGGCCGTAGAGCTCGCCGTTGATGAAGTTGCCCAGGCGGCCGAGGCCCAAACCCAGGGGCGCCGCCGCGAAGATGCAGTCGGCGGCCGGATAGAACGGCAGCCCCTGACCGCGCACCCACAGCCACCCCGCCAACATCGCCCCCAGCATGCCGCCGTGGAACGACATGCCGCCCTCCCAGAAGGCGAACAGCCGCAGCGGTTCGGCTAGGTAGTACGGGAGGTTGTAGAAAATCACGTAGCCCAGCCGTCCGCCCAGGACGACGCCGATGGCGACGTAGCTGATGAGCTCCGCGAGCTGCTCGTTGGTGAACGCGAGGTTTCTCTTGCGGGCCAGCCACCGGGCCACGAAGAAGCCGCCGACGAACCCGAAGAGGTACATGAGGCCGTACCACCGCACCGCCAGAGGGCCGATCTGGAAGGCGATCGGGTCGATGTTGGGAAAGGTCCACACCTTTGGTCTCCGCGCACGGCCGCTAGCCGGCCGCGCGGTTCCGTCTTCTCCGCCACGCCACCATCCCGGCGGCCAGGACCAGGACGATCACGCCCAGGAGAACCGCGGGACCGTAGCCGCCGGCCGGCGCCGGTTCGTCCGCGCCGTCCGCCGCTGTCGCCACGCTCGCAACCGTCCCGTCCCCTAGCAGCGCGGCCACGAGCTCGCGTATGTCGTCCTTGTACCAGTCCTTGAAGCCGATGGCCTTGGCGATGACCTCGCCTTCGCGCCCCACGAGCACGGTTACCGGCAGCCGCATCACGCCGTAGCGCCCCGCGATCTCGGCGTCCTTGTCCAGCAGCATCGGGTAGGTCAGCTTCTGTTCCTCCGCGAACGCCCGCACCTGCTGGCCCAATTCCATGAAGTTCACGGTGACGACCTCGAGGCCGCGGTCACGGAACTCCCGGTACAGCCGCTCCATGGACGGCATCTCCAGCCGGCACGGCGGGCACCAGGTGGCCCAGAAATTCAGCACCACCAGCTTGCCGCGAAACGAAGCGAAGTCCACCGGGTTCCCGGCGGCGTCCTCGGTGCTGAAGCCGGGAGCTTCCTCGAAGCCTTCCTGCACGAGGAAGCCCAGCTTCTTCAGGCGATCGCCTTCCACCGCGCCCAAGCCGGGGGACCACAGCGCAATGAGGAACAGGGCCAGGAGCAAGTGTCGCATGAGCCGGTCAGCCATGGCGCGGAACGGTCCCGAGCCCGCCGTCGCCGCTGCCGCCGGCGGCGTTGACCGCGGCGTCCTCGGCAATGAGCCTGCGGGCGATCAGCACCAGTATCGGGACGATGTACATGTGACCGCTGACCCACATGATGCCGCCGCCGAGAGCCTGGTCCTGGATCGGGCTCAGCCGCTCCAGCGCCGGAACGGCGGCGTAGAACGGGTACAGGACGCGCTCGGGCAGGGAGATGGCCATGCCGAGCAGCGTGTTCTGGAGCGTCGCCGCCACCAGGTAGACGATTCTCGCCCCCAGGGGCCGCGCGGGGCGGTACAGCGGCGCGGCGTTCACGATGGGCCACCAGAACAGCACGGCGGTGCCGAAGAAGAGCCAGTGCTCGAGGTCGTGCAGCCACCAGTACTCCAGCGCCGCCTGGTACAGTGCCGGGTGGTGCCAGGCCCAGAGATTCACCACGTAGAGCGCCCACGCCACGGGCATGAGGGTCAGCACGGACAGCGCCGAGCGGAGCCGAGCGCCGTCGCGGAACAGCCCGGTGAAGCGCTCCCGGATGCCCGCGGGCAGCCCCCACACCACCGCCGCAAAGGGGTTGGCCAGCAAGATCCCCAGGGGCGCGATCATCAGCAGCAGGATATGCTGCACCATGTGCATGCTGAGGCGCTCGGCGGCGAGACGGTCCACCGGCGAGACCAGCGCGGTGAAGAGCGCGGCGATGCCGGCGAGGTAGAGCGCGAGGCCGGACAGGGTGGCGGCGCCGTCGGCCTGCCGGCGCAGCCGGGACCAGCCCGTGAGGTAGACGGCGGTGGCCAGCATCAGCACCAGCAGGATGTCCAGCCGGAAGCTCCAGGGGATCATCCCGAACAGCAGCATCAGCGCGTCGAACGGCAACGGCTCGCCGTGGGCGCCGCCGTGTCCGTAAAGGGCGCCGGGCCAGGACGCCGCCGCCAGGGCCAGGACGGCGGTCTTCGACGCCCGCCGCGCCATCCCCCGCCGCGCCGCGCCGGGCGTCACGACACCCGCCACAGGATGAACCCCCAGGAAGGCATCAGCGCCACCGTGCCCAGGAACCAATAGACGGTCGCGGGGACTGCGGCGGGCCGTGCCTTGAGCCACCTCACGCAGAATTCCGTGGCAATGACGCCCAGCAGTCCACTGGCGGTGGAGAGGGCGAGAAGGGCCTTCATGCCCTTGTCCGGGTTCTCTCCGGACAAGCCTCCCAGCAGCACCAGCAGCGCGAGGATCCAGGCCGGCGCCGCGGCCGCGAGTCCCACGAGCCAGTACCGCTCGGGTTTGCCGAGGCGGTCCCGGAGACACGCCGATGCCAGCGCTCCCGCGAGAACGCCGATTATTCCGACCCAGATGGATAGCGTCACCGCCGTACCCGTTTACCTTCCATTCGCAACGGCAGAAGACGGGCGGGTTTGGAAACCCACACCTACACCGAATCTAACAGCCCACACCCCGACTTCAAAGCATGTCCGGCCAGCGCTTGCCCGTCGTGCCCGTCTCCGCGTAAGACAGGACAGACGAGGCCCACATGCGCTTTTCCCTCACCTCCCTGTTCGATCTGGGCGAGCTCCCCACGGATCTCCGCTGCTCCCTCTACCTCGTGTACGCCTCCAGCCTGATGGTGATCATGGGGACCAACCTGGTCCAGCAGGTGCTGCCGGCCATGACCGAGCCGCTGGGCGTCACCGACGCGCAGATCGGGCTGGTGATCGCGGTCTACACCGCTCCGGCCATCGTGCTGGCGCCCCTGCTCGGCGTCGCCGCCGACCGCTACGGCCGCCGGCCGCTGTTGATCGGCGGCCTGATCCTGTTCGGCGCATCCGGGACCGCGGTAGCCGCCGCCCCCGGCTTCGGATGGGTGCTGGTGTTGCGCACGGTTCAAGGAATCGGCTTCAGCGCCGTCATCCCGCTTACCATCGTGCTCATCGGCGACCTGCTGGAGGGCCGGCGGGAAGTATCGGGCCAGGGCCTCAAGGTGTTCATCGACCGGGTGGGCGAGCTCGTGCTGCCGCCCCTGGGCGGGGCCCTGGCCCTGATCGGATGGCGCTGGCCGTTCGTTTCCTACGCCGTCGCCATCCCCCTGGGAGTGCTGGTCATCCTGTGGATGCCGGAGACCCGGGGAACCGCTTCGTTTTCCGCGGAACGGTATTTCAAGGACCTGGCGCGGGTAGTGCGGAACCCGCGGCTGCTGCTGGCGTTCGCCGCCGGTTTCCTGCGTTTCTTCCTGGACTACGCGTTCTTCACCTACCTGCCGCTGTTCCTGGTGCGGAGCCACGGCCTTTCCACCGCCGGGGCGGGACTGCTGAGATCCTTCCACGCCCTGGGGGCCATGGTGACCTCGAGCCAGGCCGGCCGCCTGGCCGGAGCCTGGGACAAGGGAAACCTGGTCCTTTGCGCCTTCCTCGGAAGTGGGCTCGCGCTCCTGGCCGTGGCCTTTGCCCCGGGAACCGGGACCCTGGTGCCGGTGCTGCTCCTCTACGGGGTGGCCAACGGCGTGATCTCGCCGATGCAGAAAAGCCTGCTGACCCAGAACGCGCCGCTCGAGCTGCGCGGCGGCATCATCTCCCTGGACCGCCTGAGCCAGCAGATCGCCAAGACCGCCGGCGTCACCGGCATCGGCCTGCTCCTCGGCGTCGTGGAGATCTCCACCCTGTTCTGGGTCATGGCCCTGCTGTCGTTCGTGAGCGTCGGCCTGATGGCGCCGCTGGCCTGGAGCGGCAAGGACCGGAGCGTGAGCGCCGGAGCGTGAGATCGCGGACGGATACTGGTATCAAGCTACCCGGAGGACGCCCATGCCCAAGTACACTCGTGACCACATCCATCTCAGGAGCCGGGACCCCGAGGCCGCGGTGCGGTACTACCACGACATGTTCGGCGCGAAGATCGTCGAGACCACACAGACAGACGGACGCCCGCGCATCGACGTCGAGATCGACGGCCTGACCATCTGCATCGCCCAGGCGCTGCCGGACCAGGACCTCCCGCATGCGCCGGAGCGGCGCTACATCGGCCTCGACCACTTCGGGCTGCAGGTGGAGGACCTCAAGGAGGCCGCCGCGGACCTGAGAAGTCGCGGCGCCGAGTTCATCTCCGAGCCGCGCCTTCTCCGCCCCGGCCTCAAGATCGCCTTCGTGCGCGCCCCGGACGATGTCCGGATCGAGATCCTCGAAAGAAAGAACAACGCCACGTAGGGTCCTTCGACTTCGCTCCGCTACGCCTCCCGGTACTCGGCGCCGTCGATGGGGAGCTCCGTTCCCAGGCCCTTTTCCCTCGCGCGCTGGTAGAGCAGCTCGCCGATGGCTTGGTCGCCTACGCCCCAGAAGGCGTTGTTCTTGTAGAAGCTGATCTGCTCCTCCGAGGTGCGGCCCGGCACCTGCCCGGCCAGCACCTCGCCAAGGTCCCACACGTCGTCCCAGGTGATGACGCCCTGCTGGACCGGATCCCACAGCACCCCGGGCTCGTCCAGGATCTCCTGGCGTTTCGAGTTGCAGACGATGATGTCGCAACGTCGCAGCGTCTCGTCGTCGACTTCCCGCCGCTTCTGCTGGATGAAGCCGCCGCGCATGAGACCGATGTTGCTGGAGACGATGGAGCACAGGTGCACGCCGGGCTCCAGCCAGCTACCTTCGAAGGTGGGCACGTTGGAGTTGGTCACGGACAGCAGAATATCCACGCCCTGGATCGCTTCGCGGTTGGTGGCGACGGGGCGCACCTCCATGTCCAGGAGCTCGGTCATCTTGGCCGCGAACCGTGTGCGGTTCTCCGGGTTGGGGCTGTAGACCCTGGCCTCCTCGATGCCGGGCACCACCGCCTTGCACGCGAGCAACTGGCACTCCGCCTGGCCCCGCGAGCCCAGCACCCCCACCACCTTGGAGCTCTGGCGGGCCAGATGCTTGATGCCCACGGCGGTTGAGCAGGCGGTCTGCACGTTCACCACGTTGTTGGCGTCCGGCAACTCCTTGACCCGCACCTCCCCCACGGTGATGCACTTGAGCTCGGCATTGTTGCCGTTGAACATCACCCGCACCGGGCGGCCGCGGGTCTGGTAGGTCTGGATGCCGTTGTCGTGGATCATGACGTGCTCGCAGTGGGTCAGGATCCCGGTCACACCCGCGGAGTTGGGAGCACCCTGGTGGACGGTGACCCGGGCGTTGGCCACCGAGTGCACGCGGCGCCGGAGCGCCCCCAGCTCGCGGTTCCTCGCCCAATCCATGTAGCCCTGCTCCATGGCGTCCACGGCCTCTTTCATGGTGATGAGCCCGGCCATGTCTTCAGGTCCCAGCAGTAGTACGGATGCCATTGAAAAACCTCCTGGCGTTGTTGATTCGTTCCCCCGGGCGCCGTCAGTTGAGCGGCGGCGCTTCCCGTTTCAATAACAGATAGAGCCTTCCCGTGCTCTTCATGTACCCGGCCCGCCCGCCTGCCTCGTCGCCCGTCCCGAAATAGAGGTCCACCCGGGCCGGACCGCGGATGGCGGCGCCGGTGTCCTGGTTGAGGACGAACCGGACGAACGGCCGCGAGCCCGCAAGCTCGCCGTGCTCGCCCACAACGGGCGCCTCGGTCTCGACGAACAGCAGCGCGCCCTTGGGGTAGAAGCGGTGGTCGGTGGCGGCCGAGCGCCCGGCGGTGAGCGGGACGCCGAGGCTCCCGAGCGGCCCCCGCTGTCCCAACCGGAAGAAGATGTACCGCTGGTTGCGCGCGAACAGCGCTTCGCGCTCACCCGGAAACTCGGCGAGAAATGTGCGGATGCTCTGCATCGACATGGACTCCCGATCGAGCTTGCCCTGGTCGATGAGGACCTTGCCGATGCTGGTATAGCGCCGGCCGTTGGTGGCCGCGAAGTTGAGGGGGAGCTCCCGCCCGTCGGTCATCCGCAACAGCCCGGAACCCTGGATGTGCAGGAAGAAGAGTTCCACCGGGTCCCGCAGCCAGGCGATCTCGTAACCCTTTCCCTTGAGGCTGCCCAGCACGTCGATGTCGTGGCGGGAGTATCCGGCAACCTTCCTGGCCCGCCCCCTGAGGCCGCGCAACTCGTCCGGCTCCCGGTAGACCGGGTAGCGGTAGTCCCGGGTCTCCACCGGGCTGGCGTCGACCACCGGCTGGTAGTAGGCGGTGAACAGGACGTCGTCCCGCCCCGCGCTCCGGGGCGCCGGGAAGAAGTCGAAGCGCTCCGCCACCCGGCGGGGCCAAGCCCCGTCCGTCTCCGCCGGCTCCTCCAGGAGTCTCAGGAACTCGAAGAGGGAATCACGCACGTCTTTGGCCGTCACCCTCCGGGGCCACTTCCCCAGCGGCTGCTTTGCCGGAACCGCTTGGAGAAACCGCAGGCTCTGGGCCACGGCCGCCCGAAGCGACTCGACGCCCAGGTCATCGCGGACCTCCGCGGGCGGCTCGGGCGCCGGCGATTGCCGTGCCGGCTGGCAGCCGGCGAGCAATTGAAGCCCGGCGAAGAGCGCGGCCGCGGCACGCACCGCCGGCAGGCCGCGGGCTTGTCCGCGCGGAACGCGGTTTGCGAGTGAACGTAGAAACGCCGGCATACGGTCTGAACGGCGCCTAGTCCCGGATGTCCTGGGTGAACCACTCGGTGGGCAGCTCGCGGCCCATGCCTTTCTCCTTGGCCATCTGGTAGACCCGCCCGGCGCAGGCCGCGAACTGGAGCCCCTGGGTGCCGGCGTTGATGAAGAAGGTGGTCTGCTCGGGGCTCGTGCGGCCCGGCTTCCGCCCGGCCTTCACGTCCATGAAGTAGTGGAAGTAGTCGCCGGAGTAGACGTCCTGGCTGGGGTTCGGGATGCGCGCGATCTCCTCCGGCTGCCCGGCCACGTAACCGACGTTGCCGTGGAGCCGCACCATGCCCTCGTCCATGGTCAGCACGGTATTTCGCCCGAGCATGACCGAGACGTCGCAGGCCTCCACCGCCCGCGGGCCGATCTCGCAGGCGCGGACGCAGGTGATGTGGGCGCCGGGCTTGAGCCACCCGGGATCGTCGAACACCACTCGGGTGGAGTCGGTGCAGGCCGAGACGATGTCGGCGCCGCGCACCACGTCCTCGGGACTGTCCACGGCCGTGACCTTGAGACCGAGTTGCTCGCTCATCTCGGCGGCGTATGCCTCCCGGTTGGCCTTGGTGGGGCTGTACGCCCTGACTTCCTCGATCTTCCGGACCTCGTGGAACGCCTGGAGATAGGTCCGAGCCATGCCGCCGGAGCCGAACATGCCCACCACCGCGGCGTCCTCGCACGCGAGCAGCTTGGCACCGAGCCCGGCGCACCCTCCTACCCGCATGTGCTGGAGCACGCCGTCATTGATGATCGCCAGGGGCTCCCCGTTGGCGATGCTGAACACCATGATGAGCCCGCAGTAGTTGCCGGGCTCCATGCAGTACTTTTCCTCGGTGCCGCCCTCGGGCCAGTGGACCAGGTCCGACTTCATGCGGATGGCGAAGGTGCCGATGGTGCGGCTGGCCCCCTCCATGGTGCCCCAGCGATAGTAGCCGTCCGGGCGCTCGCACGGCACCCACACGTCGAGCCGCGGACGGTACACCGCGTTGTTGACGGCGAGGTCCTCGTAACCCGTCTCCAGCGCGTCGAGGCAGGCCTTCATGTCCATCAGCTCTTCCACTTCCTGGTTGTTGATCAGCAGCATGCGTGTTCCTTCCGGTCAGTAGGTTGTTCAGGCCCTATTTCCTATACGAAGCACGCCCGGTTGGAAAGGGAGCCCGCACCCGCGAAGTTGATGATTGCGAACGCGGCTTGTATGCTCTCAGGCCGACAATGGACGCCGACATCATCGCGAAGCAGCGTGCGGCGATGGAGGAACGAGGGCTCGACGCCCTCGTCGCCGGCTCGCCCGAGAACCTGGCCTACACCACCGGCTTCGTGGTGCCGTCCCAGCTCCTGATGCGCTGGCGCCACGCCATGTGCATCGTCGAACGCTCCGGCCACACCACCATGGTCACCATCGACATGGAGGAGACCACGGTCAGAGCGCACGCCGCCTTCGACGACATCCGCGTCTACCGGGAGTTCACCGACGATCCCATGCGGGAAGTCGTCGGCGCGCTGCGGGAACGGGGCCTGGCGCGGGCCAGGGTGGGCGTGGAGATGGAGTACCTTCCGGCCGGGGACTTCGCCACCCTGCGCGGGCTGCTGCCCGACGTCGATTTCGTCGCCGCCGACGGGCTCTTCGGCAAGCTCCGCCAGGTCAAGACCGCACGCGAGATCGAACTTCTTCGCGGCCTGAGCCGCGTCACCGACTCGGCCATCGGCGAGACCCTGGCGCACGCGCGCGCCGGCATGACCGAGCTGGAGATGGCCGGCGAGCTTACCGCCCGCATATTCTCGGGCGGGGCGCAGGACTTCAAGCTCATGATCATCGCCTCCGGCGAGCGCAGCCAGTTCCCCAACGTGGGACCCACCGAGCGGGCGCTTCGCGAGGGGGACCTGATCCGCATGGAGATATTCGGCGTCCTCGACGGCTATCACGCCGGCGTCTGCCGCACCGCGGTGGTGGGCGAGCCGACGGCGGAGCAGGCACGCATCTGGGACAACCTGGTCGGGTGCAAGTACCTGGTCATGGACCTCGTCAAGCCCGGGGCCCATGCCGAGACCGTGTACCGGCGGTTCCTGGAGAAGTTCGACGAGCTGGGCCTGGAGCCCATCAGCTTCGTGGGCCACGGCATCGGCGTGTTCCTGCACGAAGAGCCCTACCTGGGGCGGTACGGCGAGGAAGTGCTGGAGGAAGGCATGGTGGTGGCCATCGAGCCGCTCGTCTACATCCCCGGCCGCATGGGGCTTCAGAACAAGGACATGCTGCTGGTGACCCGCGACGGCTGCGAGCTCTTGTCCGACGCAACCGACACGGACAAGCTGATCCGGATCGGCTAGCGGCCTCTCGGGAAATTGAATCGTGGCCAAGGTATGGGCGACCGCCGGCCAGGGTAGGGGCGACCCGCGGTCGCCCTTGCGGGGTTCCACCGCAACGTAAGACGCCGGACGCCTGCTGGTCCCGAAGCGCCGCGAGGCAACGGCACCATCGGAGCAAAAATGAAAATCCAGTCCATCGAGACCATTCCGGTGAGGCTGCCCACGCGCCGCGTGCACCAGTGGGCCAACCTCAAGACCCCTATCGGCGTCTACCTGCTGGTGAGGCTGGAGACCGACGACGGTCTGACGGGACTGGGCGAGGCCCCGGCGCTCAAGGACTGGGGCGGCGACCACATGCGCTACTACGGCGAGACGCCCGCTTCGGTGGCCGGGGTGATCCGGGACATCCTGGCGCCCAGCATCGCCGGCGAGGACCCGCGCCGCATCGAGTGGATCCACACGCTCATGGACCAGGCGGTCAAGGGGTACCCGTATTCCAAGGCGGCCATCGACATGGCGCTGTACGACGTCGTGGGAAAGGCGGCCGGAGTGCCCGCCTACCAGCTGCTGGGAGGACTCTACCGCGAATCGGTGCCCATCTCCCACAGCATCGGCCTGATGGACATGGACGAGGCGGTGGCCGAGGTCCGGCGGGTGCAGGCGGAGGGCGTCAAGACCATCAAGCTCAAGGGCGGCGTGGAGCCGAAGCGCGACGTCGAGCTCCTGCGGCGCGTGCGCGAGGCCCTGGGGCCTGACATGAACCTCACGGTGGACGCCAACAACGGCTACAAGTCCGCCAAGGAGGCGGTCCGGACCACCAGGGCCATGGAACCCTACAACATCCTCTACATGGAGCAGCCGGTGGAGGGCCTCGACGCCATGGCGGAGGTCACCCGGCGGGTGGACACGCCCGTCATGGCCGACGAAAGCGCCTGGACTACCTGGGACATCCTGGAGATCATCGAGAAGAAGGCGGCGGACATCATCTCCATCTACTCCACCAAGCCCGGCGGGCTGCTCAAGGCCAAGAAGGTGGCCGCCATCGCCGAGGCCGCCGGGTTCCCGTGCAACGTCAACGGCTCGGTGGAGATGGGCGTGGGCAACGCCGCCAACGTCCACCTCGCAGCCTCCACCGCGGCGGCGAACCTGGCCTGCGTGATCCCCGTCACCACCCCGGACGCCGAGGCTACAGGACGGATCGCGGGCATCTACTACAAGGACGACATCGTCACCGAGCCGTTCGAATTCGTCGACGGCGCGGTCAAGGTCTCCAACCGCCCGGGCCTGGGCGTCGAGCTGGACGAGGAAAAGGTGGAGCGGTACCGGACGGACAAGTCTTAGGAGTCCGTCCGAGTAAAACCGATGGCAGAGAAATGGCGTCCTTCGACTTCGCTTCGCTACGCTCAGGACGAACGGATACCGGAAGCCTCTTTTCGTTCCTGCTGAGCCCTTCGACAAGACTGGGGACAGGCTTCGCGAAGCGAAGTCGAAGGGTATTTCGACTACTCGGACACGCTCCCAGGAACGATCCAAGCGGCAAACCGCGATGGCTATCAGAAAAGTAGCCGTACTGGGCGCAGGCAACGGCGGGTGTGCAACCGCCGCCGATCTGGCCGCCAAAGGATTGGAGACCCGCCTTTATTCCCGGTCCGAGAAGACCCTGGAGCCGCTCCGGCGGCGCGGCGGGATCGAGCTGGTGGAGGACGGGCGGGAGACCTTCGTGCAGCCCCACCTGATCACCTCGACGCTGGAAGATGCCGTCGCCGGGGCCGATCTCGTCACCATCGCCGCCCCGGCCGTGGCTCACGAGTTCATGGCGCGCTCTCTGGCACCGCTCCTGACCGACGGACAGATCGTGCACCTGAACCCGGGGCAGACCGGCGGCGCCCTGCATTTCGTCCACGAACTGCGGCGCGCCGGCTGTAGCATCCCGGTGCGGTGCTGCGAGACCGTGACCCTCACCTGCATCTGCCGCATGGCGGGGCCGGCGCGGGTGGAGATCTACCGGCGCACGGCCAACCTCGGATGCGCAGCGTTCCCCGCGGAGGCGGGTGCGGAAATCCTGCCCGGGATGGCCGCCGTGTTCCCCAACGTCGTGCCGGCCGAGAACGTGCTGGAGACGGGCCTTTCCAACATCAACGCCATCATGCACCCCGCTGGCATGGTTGGGAATGCCGCCTGGATCGAGCAGCACGGTGGCGAGTTGCTGTTCTACCGGCAGGCGCTCTCGCCGTCGGTGGCGCGCATCATCGAAGGGGTAGACAGGGAGCGCCTGGAGCTCGTGCGCGCGCTTGGGCTACGGCCGCGCACCTTCGTGGAGATCTTCCACGCCGCCGGCCTCACCTCGGACGCCGCGCTCGAAAGCGGCGACATCTACCAGGCCACGCAGGAGAGCGAGCCCAACAAGACCATCGTCGCGCCCACCGCCCACGACCACCGCTACGTGCACGAGGACGTGGGCTACGGCCTCGTGCCCATGGCCGAGCTCGCCGCCCTCTTGGGCATCGACACGCCGGTAATCGACGCGCTCATCACCCTGGCCTCGGAGATCAACCGCACCGACTACCGCCGCAACGGCCTCACCTTGGCTAAAATGGGGCTGGAAGGCGCAAGCCCCGACACGCTGCGGGAGATCCTTCGGACGGGGCTCCCGTAGGGGCGACCGGCGGTCGCCCCGCACCCGTCTTGCGGCGCTGGCCGCAGGTTTGGCGATTTGCCGCCGTCCTTTATTCCCCTCCTCTTTTGTTCTAACCTGTGGCGCATGCGCGCGGGGGTGTGTTTCGACGGCTTCTACTCGATCCAGGAGATGATCGAGCTGGCGCAACTGGCCGACGACATCGGGATGGACTCCATCTGGATGTCGGACCACATCTGCTTCAGGGATTCCATCGCCTCGGCCATGGCGTTCCTCGCCAAGACCTCGCGCATCAAGGTCAACCCCGCTCCGCTGAGCCCCTACTCGCGCCATCCCATGGTCACCGCCATGGCGCTGGTCACCATGGAAGAGTTCGCCCCCGGACGGGTGGCCGCCACGGCGGGAACCGCCAACCCCACGGCGTTGCGGGAGATCGGCGTCGAGGCCGACCGCATGCTCAAGACCATGCGCGAGTACATGACCCTGCTGCGGAGGCTCCTGGCGGGCGAAACCGTGGCATTCGAGGGCGAGGTCTTCACCATGAACGGGGCGCAGATGGGGCTTACGCCGCGCACGGAAATACCCATCTACATGACGGCGGTGAGACCCAGGATGCTGCGGCTGGCCGGCGAAATCGGCGACGGCGCGCTGCTGTCCGCGGGCTGTACGCCGGCCTACATCCGCCGCTGCGTCGACGAGGTGGAGGCCGGCGCCGAACGCGCCGGGAAGCCGGATAAAGGCGAGGTGGCCGGCTTCATCGCCGCCTCGGTGTCCGATGACCCCCGCGAAGCCATCGACGCCACCAAGACCTTCCTGGCCTACATCTTCCGCAACAAGCATCACGCGGAGAACATCCACCTCGGCGGCGGTGCCGTCGACCAGGACCGGCTCGCCAACGCCATCGGGCGGCGCGCATGGGACGAAGCCAAGGGACTCGTCAGCGACGAGGTGGTCCACGCCCACTCGGTGACCGGAACGCCGGAAGCGTGCCGCCGGCGCCTGGAGGAGTTCGTCCACGGCGGCCTCGACCTCCCGTTGCTCATGCCCCTGGGCACCCAGGAACAGCGCCGGCGAGTGGTGGAGCTCGCTCGGGACGGGTAGAGCCCTCTCGTGGAGACTCTGATCCATTGTCGCCGAACAAGATGGTACCCTTCGACTTCGCGACGTTGCGCGTCGCGAAGCTCAGGGCAAACGGGGCATCTGACTTGACCCTTGGTCACGCGCCCTCCGACAGGCTCAGGACAGGCTTCGCGAAGCGAACTCGAAGGGCGCCGGGACAATTGACCAGAGCCTTGTAATCTTGGTGAAATGAGAGGGTTATGGCTCGAAATATCACTGGACACCTGAAGGAACTTGCCGCTCAGGCCGAGTCAAAGCTGGCTGGTTTGACCGACATCCGGCGCAGCCTGCACCGCCACCCGGAGGCCGGCTGGACCGAGTTCCGTACGACGGGAATGGTAGCCAACCGGCTGCGAGAGCTGGGTTACCGGGTGGAGACGGGGAAGGACTGCATCGATCCGGGCGCCGTGCGCGGATGGCCGGAGGACGCGGTGGTGCGCGAGAGCCGCGCCCAGGCCGGCGACCTGGCCGGCGGCATCGAGATTCCCGGAGCCGTGGGCATCCTCGAACGGGGCGACGGGCCCACGGTGGCGCTGCGCTTCGACATGGACGCCACCGAGGTGTCCGAGTCCGCCGACCCGACCCACCAGCCGGTGGCCCAGGGTTTCGCTTCCGGGAAGGCCGCGGTCATGCACGCCTGCGGCCACGACGCCCATGTCGCCATCGGCCTGGGGGCGGCCGAGCTGCTGGCCGAGGACCCGGACTGGCGCGGCCGCGTCAAGCTGCTGTTCCAGCCGGCGGAGGAGGGCGGCCGCGGCGCCCATCCCATGGTGGAAGCGGGAGTCGTGGACGACGCCGACTACTTCGCCTGCCTTCACATGGGCGGACCGACGTTGCCGCTGGGGGAGGTGGCCCTGGAGGCCACCCATTTCCTTTCGTCGGTCAAGATGGAGGCGCGCTTCCGGGGCGTGGCCTCCCACGCCGGCGGCGCCCCGGAACGGGGGCGCAACGCGCTGCTGGCCGCCTGCCAGGCCACCCTGGCTCTGCACGCCCTGCCCCGCAACGGTCAGGGCGCCACCTTCGTCAATGTTGGCGTGCTCAACGCCGGCACCGGCACCAACGTGGTGCCGTCCGACGCCCGCATGAAGTACGAGGTGCGGGGCGGCACGGACGAGATTTGCGAGCTCATGGAGGAAGGCGCCCGCCGCTGCCTGGAGGGCGCGGCCACGCTTCAGGGGGTCGAGGTCGAGACGGAGATCACCGGCCGCACCATCGGCGCCAAGTCGGACAAGGAGATGAAGGAGCACCTGGCCTGGGTCGCCGGATCGTCACCGGTGGACTTCCGCGTCCACGACGCCCGGCCCCTGGGCGGCGGCGAGGACGCCACCTACTTCATGCGCCGGGTCCAGGAGCGCGGCGGCAAGTCCCTCTACTTCCTGCTGGGCGGCAGCACCCCAACCGGGCACCACACCTCCACCTTCGACGTGGACGAGCGGGCGCTGGCCCACGGCGCGATGCTGATGGCCGGCATGGTGGTGCGGCTCACAGGGTCCGGTACCGGCGCATGACAATGACGCCTCAGTCCCGTTGCTTCCACGAACCCCGCCCGCCGAGGCCCGTTCTCGTCATCGCGGCGAAAGCCGGGATCCAGGAGGGGTGGGGCAGCGGCCACGACCATGCCTGACGTCAAGGCGGACGCCGCGGAGATGGTCGCCCTCGCCGGCGAGCTCATCAAGATCCCCAGCTTCTGCCCGGACGAGACCCCGGTGGCGCTGTTCCTGCGGGACTACCTGTCGAAACGAGGGTATGAAGTCGAGCTTCAGGAGGTGGAGCCGGGCCGCCACCAGGCCATCGCCACATTGAAGGGCGCGGGAGGCGGCCCGAGCCTCATGTTCAACGGCCACATCGACATCAACTCCCTCACCCGCGGCGGCAGACGCGATCCCTGGACGCCGGCGGTGGAGGGCGACCGCCTCTACGGCCACGGCGTGCAGAACATGAAGGGCGGCGTCGCTTCCATGATCGCCGCGGCCGAAGCGGTCCGCCGCGCCGGCGTGAAGCTGCGCGGCGACCTGGTGCTGGCCTGCGTGGTGGGCGAGACCCAGGGGGGCGAAGGCACGCACTTCCTCATGGAGAGCGGCCTCCGCACCGACGCCGCGGTGCTGACGGAGCCTTTCGGCATCGGCAACCTCGTCACCGTGCACGGCGGCATCGTCCATTTCGCCGTCCACACCTATGGCGTCACCGGACACGTGAGCAGGATCGAGGAGACCGTCAACGCCGTTGGGCAGATGACCCGAGCGATCGAGGCGCTGGGGAACGTCGAGTTCACCTATACGCCCAGGGCCGACCTCCCGGCCCTGCCCCGCCTGAACGTCGGCAGCATCATTGGCGGCCGTGGCGAGGGTTACGTACTGACCGAGCCGCCCTACGTTCCGGACCTCTGCACCGTCATCGTCGACGTGCACTTCGTCCCGGGACAAAGCGCGGACTCGGTTATCGCCGACGTGAGGCGCGCCCTCGACTCCTTGAAGGATGCCGACCCCGACTTCGACTACGCCATCGAGATCCCGCCGCCGGCCTACTTCAAGGGCTGCCGGCGACTGGTGATGGACCCGCTGGACGTGCCCACGGACGCCGCCATCGTGCAGGCGGTGGCCAGGAACCACGAGAAGGTCACCGGCTCGCCGCCCGGGCTCATCGGCGCCCACCTTCCGATGTCCTATTCCGCCGGCGACAGTTGCTGGCTCTGGAAGCACGGCATCCCCTGCCTTCACTACGGCCCCGGCGGCGGCTTCCTGGACCCAGGCCCGGACGGCAGCTACATCTTCATCAGCGAGATGGTGACCTGCGCCGAGGTGCTGGCGCACACCGCCATGGACGTGTGCGGGACGGTATGAGCAGGCCCTTCGACTTCGGTACGCTACGTGTCCTTCGACTTCGCTCCGCTGGCGCTACACTACGCTCAGGACCAACGGGGGGCCGATGAACGGCGCGGCAGCAAGATCCGGCTACGACGTCACGGGCGCGGTGGACCTGCACGTTCACTGCGGACCGGAGGGGATACCGCGGCGGTTCGACGCGGTGTCGCTGGCGCGGCACGTGGAGCAGTCGGGGCTGGGCGGGGCCGTGCTCAAGTCGCACATGGCCGCCACCGCAAGCTGGGCGCAGATGGCCCACGAACTCACCGGCGTCCGCCTTCAAGGCTCGGTGGTGCTCAACCACTACCTCGGCGGCATCAACCCCGCAGCGGTGCGAGGCGCCCTGGGTCCGTCCGCGGACGGCGAGTCCTACCTGAAGGTCGTGTGGCTCCCCACGGTCCACGCCGCCGCGCACCTCACCGCGCGCCACCACGAAGGCGAGCGATACGACATCCCGCCCGAGTGGTGCGGCGGAACCGTATCCGCCCTGGCCCGGCGCCTCGGCGAGGTGGAACCAATCAACGTGCTCGACGCCGGCTTGCGTCCGCCGCTCGACGAGATCCTGCGCATCGTCGCCGACAACGACCTGGTGTTGGCCACAGGACACGCGGGGCGGGACGAGGTGTTCTACGTGAAGGAGCGGGCCGACGCTCTCGGCGTCCGGAAGGTCATCGTCACCCACCCCTGCTACGACCCCCCGGCCATCGGCGTTTCGGAACTCACGGAGCTGGCTGCCGCCGGGGCCTACATCGAGCTGAGCTTCATCCTGGTAGACCTGGGACTGGTGTCGTACGCGGAGACGGCGGCGATCTTGAAGGCGGTGGGCGCAGAGCAGACAATCCTGTCAACGGACGTCGGTCAGGTGGACCGTGTGGCTCCCGCGGAAGGACTCGCGAAACTCGGCGCGGGGCTGCTCGCGGCGGGCATATCGAGGGAAGACATCGACACCGCGACGAAGCGCAACCCCCGGTTCTTGGTGTCGTCTCACTAACCGAAGCCAAAGAGTCTGTCCGAGTAGACCGATGGCAGAGAACCGGGGTCCTTCGACTCCGTTCGCCCTGAGCGTAGCGGCGCGCAAGCGGCGCGAAGTCGAAGGGCGTCTTCCCCCTACCAGGCCATCTCCAGGCACTCCAGCACCTGCGACGCCGAATGGATCTTCTTGGGGTTGTTGTGGGTGCTGATGTCGTCCAGCGCCGCCTCGGCCAGGGACGGCAGCGCGTCCCGCGGGATCTCCAGGTCCCGGAGGCGGAGCGGCAGCCCCATCTTGACGTTCATGCCGTACACCACTTCCGGCGCTTCGGCCGCGGCCTTGACGTCGTCGGGCTCGTTGACCCCCATGACCCGGGCCATGCGCGCCATGGCGTCGGTGGTGCCGTCCAGGTTCCAGCGCATGGCGTAGGGGAGCATCAGCGCGTGGATGTTGGCGTGAGGGACGGTGAAACGGCCACCGATGACGTGGACGATGCCGTGGTGGATGCCGGTCCAGGCGCTGTAGACCCCCAGGCTGGAGAGCGTGGCCGCCACCTGCATCTCACCGATGGCATCGAGGTCGTTCATGTCCGCGACCAGGCGCGGCAGGTAGGTGGTGATGGGCCCGATGGCGGCCATGCAATAGGCCTGGCTCAGGATCTGGGTCTGGGTGGAGTAGACCGCCTCCACGCAGTGGGCCAAGGCGTTCATGCCCGACGCCGCCAGGAGCTTGGGCGGGGCGGTCCGAGCCGCCTCCGGATCCAGCATCACCGTGCGCGGCGACATCTTGGGATCGGCCAGGATGAGCTTGTGTCCCCCTTCCGCCAGGCCCGCGGAATAGCTGTACTCGCCGCCGGAGAACGTCGTCGGGATGGCGATGTGCGGCAGCTTGGGCGCCGGCATGGGCGGGACTTCCTTCTTGTCCGGCGGAATGAAGTGGGTGGCCAGGTCCTTCAACGGACGGCCCTCGGCCAAAAGCGCGGCCATCCCCTTGGCGGTGTCGATGGAGCTGCCGCCGCCGACGCTCACGAACACGTCCGCGCCCGCGTCGGCGGCCTGCTGCGCCGCCACCCCGATGGAATCCGTGGGCGAATGCGGCTGCACCGTGTCGAAGACCCCGACGCACATGTCGCCCAGGGCCTCGCGCACGGCGTCCAGCAGGTAGGTCCTGGTGATGGACGGCGACGTCACTACGAACACGCGCCCGGCATCCAGGCGCCGGACCTCGTCCGCCAACTGCCTGACCACACCCTGGCCGAAAACGATGCGCTCCACGCGCGGATTGCTGTACTCGAAGCCTGAAACCGCCATCCGACACCTCCTCGATGATCCGTAAGGTTTGGGATACCGCGCCGTGTTTGTCAACGGCGTGGCTGTCAGACCGGCAGCTTACCACCGGCAACTGACCGGGTACTGGCGGATCGCGTCGTCCGGCGTCAGGATGGTGGCGTTGGCTCCGAGGGCGGTCGCCACCAGAAGCCGATCGAACGGATCTCTGTGGTAGGGAGGCAGTTCGGACGCGCGATAGATGTCCGTCCGCCGGAGGCTCAGACAATCCAGACTCCAGGCATCGATCTGTTGCTCAAGCCAATGCCGCGGGGGGTCGGGTAGAACGAGCTTGCCGGCGCTCCACTTGAGCGCGACCTCCAGCGCCGAGACGTCGCTCCACAGCAGTACCGAGTCAGAAGCGTCAACAACTCGCATCGACACGGGGGATAGCTTCTCGGGTTCGGTGGACAACCAGATCAGGGTGCACGTATCCAACAGGTACCGGGTCAAAGGCCCCACTCCCTCAGTTGGTCGTCCGTGAGCGGCAGGAAGGTATCTGCGGTGTACTGAACGGGCGCGGAGGTTCGCGTACCCGCTTTCGGTCGCCGGACGGAAGGCGCCTCGATCGCCGTCAATTTCGCCACCGGGGTGGAGCCGTTGAGAATGACGATAGTCTCACCCCCCTGAATCTCCTTCAGCATCCGGGAAAGGTGGGTCTTGGTCTGGTGGATAGTTGCTGTCTTCATTCCGATAAGATAAGACTTAGTCTTAACTAAGTCAATCGAGTCAGCAGGTTTCACACACTCCCGCGCCGAGACCGCACTTCTCGGCGGTTTCTGTCCCCTAGCCGCCGTGACTCAGCACCCACACCCCGCCGACGATCAGGACCGCGGCCAGCCCATCCCGCAGGGTCACGGTCTCCAGGGCCCTTAGCGTGAAGTGGGAGAGCACGAAGGTGATGAGCGGCGAGATGCGCCAGATGGGCGCCACCAGCACCGAGGGCGCCAGCAGCAGCGCCTTGTAGGTGCACAGCGACGCGATCGCCTCGGTGATGCCGGCGATGGCGAAGAACACCGCGCTTGCCCGCGGCACTCTCTCCTGCCGCCAGGCGTGGATGCCCAGCGAGGGGCCGCCGGTGAACAGGAACACCGTGGCGGTGATGTGGTTGACGAGCGTCCCCAGGGCCGGCACCGCGGCGGCCACGAGTCCCCATTTCTTGAAGATCGGGTTGATCCCGAAGGCCAGCGAGGACAACAGCGGATACATGAAGTAGACCACCCGGTTGGGGGCCTCCTCTCCCTCCAGCGGACTCACCGTCAGGAGCAGCACCCCGGCGACGATCACCACCACCCCGGTGAAGATCTCCCAACCCACCTGCTCGCCCAGGAGCGCCCAACCCAGGAACACCGTAATGAGCGGTGAAGAGTTCTTCACCGTCACCGACTTCGACGCCCCCACGCTGTCGATTCCGAGGTTGAGAAAGACCTTGCCCAGGCACGCGGCCACGCCCGTAAGCATGAACGAAAGCAACGGACCCCAGTCGAGCGTCACGAACTCCTCGCGCCACCATGTGGCCGCCAACAAGGTCGCAAGAGACCAGTACTGGGTCCAGAGCGTCGCCATCGTGACGTTCGACCTCACCATGCCCTTCTTGAGCAGGGTCGGGACCACACCCCAGATGATGCCGGCGGCGAGGGCGTAGAGGATGGCTTCGGTGGTGTCGTCGATCACGGGATGGCGAGGCGATACCGGTTATTCAGGGAGCGGACGATGCACAGGGATGGCATCGGAGAAACAAAGCCTGAGCTCCTTATCGTACGCGAACCGTGGGAACATCGTAACGTTCGAGAATCGCGTCCGCGGTCACCAGCGTCAACCCTTCAACCCCGGCCTGGGCCAACAGGACACGGTCGAACGGATCACGGTGGTGCGGCGGCAGAACCGCCACGGCAAGGGCATGAACCGGTGTAATGGCGAGACCCTCGAAACCGCTCAACCGCATTCGCTCGGGCACGTAGACCGCCGGAGGTTCGGGCAGCGGAAGCTTCCCGACACCGTACTTGATGACGATTTCCCATACGCTTGCCGCGGACAGGTATCTCCTCGTGGCGGGATCGGCCAGAGTCTCCAGCAGGTGGGGTTCGAAACGTCTGCGTTCAGTCTGGAGCCAGAGCCAGCAGTGCGTATCGACAAGAAACCTCGCGTTCATTCGAAGCCGCCAGCGGGGCCGCGTCACGTCTGCGGCGCGTGTCTAATCTCGCCCCTCGAACACACGCAGGAGATCCTCATCAAGCGGGTCGTCGAAATCGTCTGGAACCACGAAACGTCCCTCGTCGACGCCGAAGACGGGACGGCCCTCATGGATCGCGACGAGACGGGCGACCGGCTGTCCCGACCGCGTGATGACGACATCTTCCCCTTCCGCTATCTCACGCAACAGACGGGACAAATGAGTCTTGGCTTCATGGACGGTGACTTGATGCATGGTCTCAACGTTAGACTAAGGAGATGACTAAGTCAATGGAAACGGTGCCGTTGACACCCTCTCACCCTCGGGGCATGATTCCGATTCACCCCATTCACGTATTTCCGGGAGCAACCATGAGCGACGTCCGTTTCATCGACACCACCGTGCGCGACGGCAACCAGAGCCTGTGGGCGCTGAACATGCGCACGGACGCCATGCTGGCGGTGGCGGAGCACATCGACGAGGCCGGCTTCGAGTCGGCGGAGTTCTTCGTCACGGTGATGTTCAAGAAGCTGGTGCGCGAGCAGAAGGAGGACGCCTGGGACTGGTTCCGGCTTGGGACGAAGCGGTTCAGGAAGACGCCGCTCAGGCTCCACGGCGGGCTCAAGATCATCGAGAAGATCCCGGTGTGCGTCTTCGAGCTCATGATCCAGCGGATCATGGACTACGGCATCACCCTCACCCGCACCTCCAACTCGTGGAACAACTACGACGAGTTCGACGTGGAGAAGACCGAGCTCAAGAAGCTCGGCATGGACACCGTGGTGAACCTCATCTACTCGGTGTCGCCGCGCCACACCGACGAGTACTACGCGCGGAAGGCGCGGGAGGCCGCGGCCATCAACCCGGTGCGGATCTGCTTCAAGGACGTGGGCGGGCTGCTGACCCTCGAGCGGGCGCGCACGCTCATCCCCATCGTGCTCGAGAACATCGGCGACACCCCGGTGGAGTTCCACGCTCATTGCAACAACGGCTTGGCGCCCCTGTGCTACCTCGAGGCGGTCGACATGGGCATGACCACCTTGCACACGGGCATCCCGCCGCTGGCCAACGGCTCGGCGCAGCCGTCGATCTTCAACGTGGCGCGGAACCTGCGGGCCATGGGGCACAACCCGCTCATCGACGAGGAAGTGCTCCGGCCGGTGACGGAGAAGCTCCGCTATATCGCCCGGCGGGACAACCTGCCGGTGGGCCGTGTGGTGGAGTACGACGAGTCCCAATACACCCACCAGGTGCCGGGCGGCATGATCTCCAACTTCCGCCACCAGCTCGCGCTCATCGACATGCGCGACCGGCTCGACGCCATCCTGGAGGAATGCGTGCGGGTGCGCGAGGAGTGGGGCTATCCCATCATGGTGACGCCGCTGTCACAGTTCGTGGGCACCCAGGCGGCCATCAACGTGATCGTGGGCGAGCGCTACAAGGAGGTCACCGACCAGGCCATCCAGTACGCCCTGGGCTACTGGGGCCGCGAGGGAGCCGAGTACATGGACCCGGAGGTCAAGGACAGGATCCTCGGGCGCCCGCGGGCCAGGGAGTGGGAGCACTGGGAGCTGCCCGAGCCGTCCATCCAGGAGGTGCGGCGGCAGATCGGCGCCACCTACGTCTCCGACGAGGAGTTCCTGCTCTGGGTATTCGCGGGCGAGGAGGCGGTGAAGGCCCTGCCCGACGGAGGCAGGCCCCGGGAGTACCTGAACGCCGGCACCCCGCTGGTGCGGCTGGTGGGCGAGCTGACCCGCCAGGACAAGGCCAGCCACATCTACATCCGCAAGCCGGACTTCTCGCTGACGCTCGGGCGGAACTGACCCGATCCAGATTGACATGGTTCCGGCGATCGGATAATCCCGAAGAACGGCTAAGCACCGCCCGCGACCGCTCCATATTCATTCTCAGGGAGGGAACGAAGTGACCTCAACCAATCCGCGACGCATCATCGACGGCGACGGCCACGTGGTCGAAGACATCGGCGCCATCATCGACAACATGCCGCCGGAATACATCGGGAAGAGCTTCTCCGAGGCGCGCGCCAAGAGCCCGTTTCCGCCCATCGACCACCTGCACTCGGCCAACCGGCACTACGTCCCGGAGGGTGCCTTCGCCAAGGTCGGGCCGGAGGGCTGGGAGGTGTTCCTGGAGGACGTGCACATAGACGCCACGGTGCTCTACACCAGCGCCGGGCTGGCCTTCGGCAAGATCGTGAGCCGGGACTGGGCCATCGAGCTGGCGCGGGCCTACAATAACTGGATCCACGAGACCTACGTGGCCCGGAGCCCGCGCTTCCAGGCCATGGGGCTCCTCCCGCTGCAAGAGCCCAAGGCCGCGGCCGAGGAGCTGCGCCGCATGGTGGAGGAGTTGGGCTTGTGCGGCGCCATGCTGCCGTCCACCGGCGCCAACATGCCCCACCTGGGCTCGGAGCGGTACTGGCCTATATACAAGGAAGCGGAGCGGCTGGGCTGCGCCCTCGGCATCCACGGCGGCGCCCACGAGGGCATGCTCATGGACGACCTCACCCCCTACGCGCCGGTGAACGCCCTGGGCCACCCCATGGGGCAGATGATCTGCTTCGCCGGTATCGTCTTCAACGGCATCCTGGACAAGTTTCCGGGGCTGCGCATCGGCTTCCTGGAGGCGGGCTGCGCCTGGCTGCTGACCTGCCTGGAGCGTTTCACCGGCTCCTGGGCGAGCCATATCCAGTACGACCCCCGCGGGCGCTTCCTCGACCTGGGCGACGGCATGAACATGACCGACTACATCTGCCGGCACATCGACGAGGATCGCATCTTCGTTGGCGTCGAGGGCGACGAGCTCTCCATCGCCGAGGCCGTGCGGGTGGTGGGCAACAAGCCGTTCCTGTTCTCCTCCGACTACCCCCACGAGGTGGACGCGGCCACCTGCAAGCACGAGCTGCAGGAGCTGGAAGAGAACCAGGAGCTGAGCGACGACGACAAGGACGCCATCCTCTTCCGCAACGCCCAGCGCTTCTACCGGCTGGGCGAGGGAACGGCGCAGGGCGCCCAGGCGTAGGGAGGCTCCGATCGTACCCGAGACCGCGTCCTTCGACTTCGCTCGCCCTTCGGCGGGCTCGGGACTCGCCAGGCTCGGGACGGACGGAGAATGAACGGGAGGCCAACCGTGAGCACGTTGAAAGATCAGACCGTGGTGGACGGCGACGGCCACGTGGTGGAGGACCACGAGGCCATCTGGCAGCGCATGCCGGAGGACTACCGGGTCAGCAACTGGTCGATGCGCAGTCCCTTCGGGCCCAACGACCACCTGCACTCGACCAACCGCCATTTCGTTCCCGAGGGCGCGTTCGCCAAGGTCGGACCCGAGGGCTGGATCGAATTCCTGGAGGACGTGGGGGTCGAGAGCACGGTCCTCTACCCCTCCAACGGCCTTACCCTCGGCCGGGTGGTAAGCCGCGACTGGGCCATCGAGCTGTCGCGCGCCTACAACGACTGGATCCACGACGAGTACACCGGGCGAAGCCCGCGCTTCCAGGCAGTCGGGCTGATCCCGCTGCACGAACCCGACGAGGCGGTGGCGGAGCTGCGGCGCATCGTCGAGGAGCTTCACTTCGCCGGCGCCATGTTGCCGGGGACCGGCGCGGCCCAGCTCCAGAACCACCTGGGGGACGAGCGCTACTGGCCCATCTACGAGGAGGCGGACCGCCTCGGCTGCGCCCTGGGCATCCACGGCGGCGTGCACGACAACATGGGGCTGGACGACATGAGCCCTTACGCGCCGGTGAACGCCCTGGGCCACCCCTTCGGACAGATGGTCAACTTCGCCGGCATCGTCTTCAACGGCGTGCTGGACCGCTACCCCAACGCCCGCTTCGGCTTCCTGGAGGCCGGCGCCGCCTGGTTCGTCAACTGCCTGGAACGCTTCGAGCGCTCCTGGAGCAGCCACGTGCAGTACGATCCCAACGGGCGCTTCCTCCAGCTCAAGGACAACGAGTCGGTCACCGACTACGTCCTCAAGCACGTGGACGCCGGCCGCATCTTCGTGGGCGTCGAGGGGGGCGAGCTGACCCTGCCCTTCGCCGTGCGCCTGGCGGGCAACAAGCCGTTCCTCTACTCTTCCGACTTCCCCCACGAGGTGAACCACGCCACCGCCAAAGAGGAGATCGAGGAGGTGCGGGAGAACCCCAGGCTCACGGACGACGACAAGGCGGCGATCCTGCACGCCAACGCCCGGCGTTTCTACCAGCTCGGGTAGCATCCCGCCGGGCATTCCGTGGAGACGCGACGGCAACCTCCCCTCTCGGTGCCCTTCTTCTACGGCTGGATCGTCGTGGCGCTGACGTTCTGCGTCAACCTCACGGCCGCCGGCACGCGCTCCGCGGCGACCCTGCTGATCAAGCCGCTGGAAGCGGAATTCGGCTGGACCCGCACTCTCGTCTCCATGCCCGGCAGTCTGAACCTCCTCCTGTTCGGCATCGGCGCGCCGGCGGCGGGCTGGCTGGTGGACCGCTACGGCGTCCGCCGGGTGGTGTTCTACTCCCTGGCCATGGTTACCGCGGGTCTGGTTGCAACGGGCTTCATCCAGCAGTGGTGGCAACTCCTGTTGTTCTGGGGGCTGGTGGTGGGCGTCGGCACCAGCGCCACGCCGGTTCTGGCCGCGGCCGTGGCCAACCGCTGGTTCGTGAAGCACCGGGGTATCACCATCGGCCTCCTCACCAACGGCAACGCCGCCGGCCAGATGGTCTTCCTGCCCTTGCTTTCGCTCGTCATCCTCGCCACGGGCTGGCGCGGTAGCATGCTGTTCATGGGCGCCGTCGCCTTCGGCCTCATGGTGATGGTGTCGCTGTGGATGCGCGACGACCCGGAAGACGTGGGCCTGGAACGCTACGGGCTGGCGCCCGGTGCGGGGACGGCTTCAGGCGCCGCGCGGGCGGAGCCGCCGGCATCCGCCACCCCCATTCGGGACGCCTTCCGCAGCCCCACGTTCTGGCTGTTGAGCGGCGGCTTCTTCGTCTGCGGCGTGACCGCCAACGGGCTCATCGGGCTGCACCTGATCCCTCACGTGGTGGAGGAGCTGGGCCTCCCCTTCTTCACCGCCAGCCTGATCTTCGGCGTCATGGGCGGCATCAGCTTCATCGGCACCATCGGCGCCGGCTGGCTGGTGGACCGGGTGGATGCCCGCAAGGTCCTTGCCTTGGCCTACTTCCTGCGCGGCTGCGCGCTGTTCCTGTTGCCCTATGTCGACACGCTGCCCGGACTGATCGTGTTCGCCACGGTGTACGGCATCGACTGGTACGCCACCGGCCCCGCCACCACCGCCATCGCCGCGGACACCTTCGGCCGGCACGCGGTGGCGCGCATCTTCGGCTGGATCTTTCTGGCGCATCAGTTGGGCGCCAGCTCGGCGGGCAACATCGCCGGCCTCGTGTACGACGTCTTCGGCCAGTACCACTACGCGTTCCTCACCGGCGCCACCATGGCGATCATCGCCGCCGCCCTGGTGATGCAGATCTCGCCACAGGCGCCCCGTCTGACCCCGGCGGCAAGCTCCGCGTGACGCGCCGCTTGACTCGAACACCGCCCATGGAGGCTCCCATGCAACTACCGCCCGTCGCCGCCACCACCATCGGCAGCTTCCCCCGCCCCAGGTGGCTGGCCAACGCTGTCCGCAGCACGGTCACCTTCAATCTCGAAGGGGACCTCTTGCAGGAGGGCCTGGACGACGCCACCAGCCTGGCCATCCGCGGCCAGGAACTGGCCGGACTCGACCTCGTCTCCGACGGGGAGCAACGGCGACCCCACTTCATCGACCACATCCTGAACTCCATGGAGGGCGTGGACACGGTGAACCGCGTACCCAAGGGCGTGTACCGGCGGCGCGACGACGTACACCAGGTGCCACGGGTATTCGGTCCCATCAGCCGGCGAAACCCGGCCGTGGTGGAGGATCTGGAGTTCGCGAAGTCACGTACGGACCGGCCTGTCAAGATGGCGGTGCCCGGCCCCATGACGGTGGTGGACAGCACCAGCGACGATCACTACGGCGGGGACGAGGCCGCCATGGCCATGGACGTGGCCGCGGTCATCAACGCAGAGCTGCGGGACCTTCAGGCGGCCGGCGCCGACGTGGTGCAGATCGACGAGCCCGCCATGACCCGTTACCACGAGAAGGTGGCGGCCTACGGCGCCCGCACCCTCGACCGCTGCATCGAGGGGATCACCATCCCCACCATCGTCCACTTGTGCTACGGCTACCCCGGCGGCAAGAGCCTGCAGCACGAGTACGAGTACCCGGAACTGTTCCCGCTGCTGCTCGAAACCAACATCGGCGGCTTCGCGGTGGAGTTCGCCCGCAGCAACTACGACCCCGCGATCCTAGAGGTGTGCAGGGAGCGGCTCGTCATGTTCGGCGCCGTGGACCCCAGCGACGTCCCGGTGCCGCCGGTAGAGACGGTGGTGACGCGGGTGCGTGAGGCGCTGCGCTACCTGGACGCGGACAAGCTCCTGCTGGCGCCGGACTGCGGCCTGATGACCGTGACCCGGGAGTTGGCCTTCGCCAAGGCCAGACTACTGGCGGACGCCGCCGCCGAGCTGCGGCGGGCCCTGTAACCGATGCAAGGGGGGTTGGACCGCCCCTAATCCACACGCCGCGATGAAGGAACTGGACTAATGTACCGAACCGTGAAGCTCCCCGCCGGCATCATCGGGCGCCTCTACCTCGGCAGCATGCCGGGACGCTACGAGGTGTTCACGGAAGCATGGCAAGCCATCATCGAGCATGGCATTGCCCGGGTGATCTGCCTCGTACCGTCGGACGAGCTGCACGACAAGTCGCCGCGGTACGCCCGCGCCCTGCGGGAAGAGCGGGTTCCGTGGGTGCACGAGAGTTTTCCGATCGAGGACTTCGAGGCGCCCGCGGACCGGCAAGCGTTCTGGACGCTGGCGCGGAAGACCGCCGCGCGGTTGGGCGCGGGGGAAACCGTGCTCGCGCACTGCGCCGCCGGCATCGGCCGCACCGGCACGTTCGCGGTGTGCGTGCTGCTGGCGCTGGGGCTGACTGTCGCCGAGGCGCGCGCGGCAGTCCGGAGGGCCGGCGCCGGCCCCCAGACGGCGGCCCAGGACGAGTTGGTCCACTGGGCCGCGGAACTGGATCCGGCGGCCTGAAATCTTCCTTCCCCACCGGGATAGTGGTAAAAGAGATCGAGCCCAAGCCGCCTGCAAGGGGAGGAATGAAGATGAGCAGCATCACACCGCCTCTCAACTTCGCCAAGTGGATCGACGAGCACCGTCACCTGCTCAAGCCGCCGGTAGGCAACCAGGTGGTCTACAAGGACACCGAGTTCACGGTCATGGTGGTGGGCGGCCCCAACACGCGCAAGGACTACCACGTGGACGAAGGCGAGGAGTTCTTCTACCAGATCGAGGGCGACATGACGCTTCGGATCATGGAGGACGGCGCGCCCCGGGACATCCCCATCCGCGCGGGCGAGATCTTTCTGCTCCCTCCCAAGGTGCCGCACTCGCCGCAGCGGAAACCCGACACCGTCGGCCTGGTCATCGAGCGCCAGCGGCGCGAGGGCGAGCTGGATTGGTTCCAGTGGTATTGCGACGACTGCAACGCCAAGATCTACGAGGAATCGGTGCAGCTCACCGACATCGTCGCCCAGCTCCCGCCCATCTTCGAGCGCTTCTGGAGCGACGAGGCCAACCGGAAATGTGACGGCTGCGGATCGGTGATGGAGCCAATCAACTGAGCCGCGGGGCCGACGCAGCCATTTCCACTTTCTACCGCGGACTCGCCAACGGCCTGACCCTGGGGCGTTTCGCCGCCCCTGTCCCGTTCATCTACCTGATGGTTGCAACCTACCGTGGAGCCGCCGGCTCCACCGGCGCGTTGCTGTTCGCCCTGTACGTCCTGACGGCGGCGTCCGACCTGCTGGACGGATACCTCGCCCGCCGGTCCGGCACCCCGAGCGCTCGCTGGGGCAGGCTCGACGCCCTGGCGGACATGCTGTTCAACACGACGGCGCTGCTGGCGGCGGCATGGCTCGGGCTGGTGGGGTACTGGGTGCCGCTGGGCGTCGTCGCCCTCGCCGCCCAGTTCCTTTACCGGAACAGGAACCCCCGCACCGAAACCCCGCTGCGACTCCACGAAGACCTCGCCGGCAAAGCCGCGGGCGTCGTCTACTACCTGCTCGTAGGAGCCGTCGCCGCGGGAATCTGGCTCGACCCCGACGGAGCCGCCGACTGGCTCGGTTGGGTAGGAGATGCCGTTTTCGTCTACACAGCGCTGGTCTTCGCACGGAATGTCTGGCGGAGAGCCCACCCCGAGCCTACCTCAGCCCAGTCATAACCAGCCAGGGTCTGGCACGGTTCGTGCACTGTATTCGTTGTGGGTTCACGACCACCGATGTGCCCATCAACAGGTTCCGTCTGCTCCGGCTGGGCAGTCAAGCTTGCAAACGAACGGTAAGACCGTACACTAAGCGAAAAATGATCATACGTTCCGTTCGCCATCGGGGACTGCCACGGCTCCTGGAGCGCGACGACCCCCGCTGGTTGCGTCCGGACCTGGCAGGCAGAGTCCGCAACGTCATGACGGCGCTGGTTCTGGCCGAACGTATGGACCGCTTCATCGCCGACGCACCGGCCGGTTGGCACGTCCACCGGCTTTCCGGCGAACGACGGAACGAGTGGAGTGTTGCCGTATCGGGCAACTGGCGGATCACTTTCGAGGAAACGGCCGGCAGCATTAGCCGCCTTGACCTGGAGGACTATCACTGATGGACAACGAAGGTATCAAGGTCAGGATGACCCCCGCCCATCCCGGCGAATTCATCCGCGCCGAGGTGCTGGAACCGTTGAGTCTGAACGTGACGCGGGCGGCCGAGGTTCTCCACGTGCGCCGTGCGACGCTCTCGGACCTCTTGAACGGCCACGCGGCGTTGTCACCGGAGATGGCGCTGCGCATGGAAAAGGCCTTCGACGTGAGCATGGACCTGCTGCTCCGGATGCAGGCCTGGCATGACGCCGCCCGGATGCGTGCCCGTGCGGATGATTTCCCAGTGCGGCGCTACGAGTCCGCCTGAGCGTCAAGAACGTCGCAATCTGAATCCGCTACCGCGCCACGGCGCGTGCTGTTCTACCTGGCGCCCCGGTCTCCCGCGTACAGCTTCAGCGGCACAAGGCACGACGCCGAGAGGATGACGCACACTCCCGCCAGGACGAAGGCGGAGCCGTAACCGTAGTGGTCCGCCAGCAAACCGGCGATGATAGGCGTCGGCAGCACCGCGACCTGGGCGATCACCGTGGTCAGGCCCTGGGACGATGCCTGCACGTTGGCGCCCGACACGTCCGAGATCACCGCGGTCATGACGTTCATCAGGGTGTAGAAGAAGGTGCCTATGGCAATGATGACAAGGGTCAGAGCCATCACGGGCGGAGCGACGGCGAGGAGCATATAGAGCAGGCCCAACACCATCATCGATGGAACCAGCACCGGTTTCCGGCCGTAGCGATCCGACATGTAGCCCAAGGGAGTCTGGGAGAAGATTCCCACGACGTGAAGCAGGAAGATGTATATCCCCAGCGCATCCGCCGTGAAATGAAGCTCCTCCACCAGGTAAACGGGCAGGAAAGTGAGAATCACCACGCGCCCCATGGTCAGAAGGCCCCTCGAAGCCGAAATGGCCACGAACGAGCGGTTGCCCAGCAGCGATATCACTTCGCGGAGGCGGGTGGTGCGGGACGGCGCTCTCACGTCCTGCCGGAAGGCGCCGAGCAGACCGCGGAAGACAAGAACGCCGAAGACGACACCCGGAACGATGTGCCACCAGAGGACCCCGTCCCAAGCCAGCGAGGCCACCAGCACTCCCTGTGCCACCGGCGACAAGCTGTCGCTGATGGTGGCGCCGGTGCCGTGGACCGCCATGGCCGTGCCCCGGCGCTGCGGGAACTTGGAAGTGAGGGTGGCGGCGGCGGTAGGATGCCACAGCGCGGTGCCGAAGCCGATGAGCACGCTGGCGGCGAAAGCCGTCCAAAACCCGCCGCGGCTGCCGAAGAGCAGATAGGCCACGCCCATCATGACCAGCGACGAAGCCAGGATCATGTCCCGATGCCGGTACAACGCGTCGCCCAACATGCCGGCGGGCAGATTCAGGGTGCCCTGTCCGAACTGCCGGCCGGCCGCCAGAAACCCCACCTGGACCCCGCTGAGACCGAGACCGCTCTTGACGAACGGCAACGCTATCGGGAAGAGCTGCTGAAACCAGTGGATCACGATGTGTCCGCCGGTCACGATGCCGAGCAGGCGGCGCCGTTCCTGCCCCAGGTCCCGGGCCTCGGCCATGAAACGTTCGATGTTGGAGCGGATGAACGACACGGACGGTGGAGACGTCACTGAGATGGCGCTGGCGGCTCTTGCCCCTGAAGCGTTCGAGCAAAACTGCGGGGCAACGACCGGTCACGCTTGATGTTCAACTTGACACCAACCCGCGCAGAAGCACGCAAGAACTCCGTCATCGAACGTACCTTGGCTTCATCGATTTGGCTTCATCGACTCGCCCGGGTTTCGACATCGGCTGTTTCTCGACCATTCCGACGAGATAGCACGGGATCACCGAAAGCCCAACGGTCAGTCCTTCCCCTTACCCCTGGCAAAGAGGTCGGAATAGACCCGCGGCAGGAAGATCAGGCCGAAGGAGCCGTTGGCGAGCATGAAGGTGAGGTGGGCGGCGAGGCTGTAGGCGAGGAGGTCGGCCTCGGCGGCGTAGTTGCCGAAGAAGAAGATCCAGGCGGCCTGGGAGGTGCCGAGATGGGCCACGGTCACGGGCAGCGCCGCCACCAGGTAGACGATGGGGAGAAACGCCAGCAGGGGCAGCAACGGTATCTCGATGCCGAAGAACGTCAGCGCCTTGGCGTGCACCAGGAGCGACAGGAAGAACACCGAACCCTTGATGCACAGGACCGCGAGGCTCTGCCGCAAGCGGACCTTGCGGAACGTGGACAAGAGCACGTTGCCGCCGGCCCGGCGTCCCAAGGCGCCGAGCCCGCCGCGTGCGATGCCGACGACCGCGAGCCAGACCAGCGCCAGCAGCACCGGCAGCGCGACAAAGACGGCCGGCGTTCCGCCGGGGAACGCCGCCGACCCCACGGTGGCGAAAAAGAACAGGTTGGTGGCCTCCAGCAGGATGAGCAGCACGACGGTGCTCGTGATCTCGCCCAGGGGCGTCCGGAACCGCCGGTTGAGGTAGAGCGCCAGGGCCGCCTGGGCGAGCTGGGTGTTGATGATGGATACGATGTAGGTGGACGCCCGCACCGGCAACAGCTCCCGGTAGCGGATCGGTCCGTGGAACCAGCGGATCAACAGGGTCAGCACCGCGGAGTCGGCCAGGAAGAAGCACAGCGAGAACGATCCCATGAGCGCCAGGAACGGCAGCAGCCGCGCGCCGGACACCGCCTGCCAGAAAGCCTCGAAGGGAATGCGCCAGAAGATGACCGCGAAGATGACGATGGTGAGCGCCACCGGGATGAGCCGCACCCAGATGCTCTGCTCCCTTGGCGGAGCGGCGGTTTCATGGTTGACGGAGTCGTTCACGAGTCTCTTCCAAGGCTATCGGCCAACAATCCATCCAGCAGCTCGTCCACCGGCGTCAGCGGGAACGGCAGCAGCCGCCGTGTTTCCGTGGCGTCTCCCAGGTGCTCGTTGAACAGGGTATCGTAGAGCGTCCGGTTCCAGCCCCACCCCAACCGGCCGCCGCAGGCCGCCGCCGCCTCGGCCAGCCACCCGGGCACGGCAACGACCAGCGGCCGCCGCCGGAGCCTTGTCGATGCGCGGCGCAGCAGCTCGACGTACGTCAAGGTGTCGGGACCCACCAGGTCCAGGACGTGGACCGGGGCGTGTTCCACCTCGAGCGCCCATCGGACGGCGCCGACCACGTCCGCCAGCGCCACCGGCTGGATGCGCACCCGGCCGCCCCGCACCAGGGGCACCACCCTGCTTCCGGCCAGGTGAAGGAGCGTCCGCGTGGAAGGCGTGCCCTCCCCCAGCACCATGGGAACGCGGAACACCACCGTCTCGAACCCGGCCCGGCGTATGGACGATTCCGCCAGAGCCTTGGACCGCAGGTATTCGTTGAGAGAATCCAGCCTCGCGCCCGGCGCGCTCAGGTACACGAACCTCCGGACGCCGGCTGCCTGGGCGGCGGCGACCACCGTCCGGGTGGTCTCGGTGTTGGCTTCCCGAAGCCGCTCCCCGCGCCGCGGTTGCAGCGCGCCCGCCAGATGAACCACGGCGGCGGCGCCTTCCACCGCGTCCGCCAACGAGCCTGGGTCGCCGTAGTCTACCTGCAGGACTTCAATCGGAAAGCCGTCGAGGGCAGCGGCCTGGACCGGCCCCCTCACCAGGGCGCGCGTGCGCCGGACCGCCGGATCGGCGTTGTCCGCAAGACGGCGGATCAACGCGACCCCCACCACTCCATTGGCACCGGTGATGACGATGTCGGACCCTCCGCCGCTTCCCCTGGATTCCGGCTTTCGCCGGAATGACGGGTCCGCGCGTCGGCTGGCCGCTTGCATGGAGTGACGGTGATGACGCGAATCCCGCCGGTGGCGCCGGGTGTCAGCTCAGCAGCCGGTGCGTCGGGCCCGTGAGCTTCGCCACCGGAAGCCCGTAGGTGCACGCGCCCGCGCAGTCCTGGGTCGGACAGGTGAGGCAGGCCGAGGCGCCTTCGCCGAGAAGGGCGTACTCGCTCCGGGCCAGCGTCTCGTCCTCGTAGTCGCGGGCGTACATGCGCGTCCTCAGGACATCGGCGATGGGAACGCCGTAGGGACAGGCGCCCTCGCAGTCGTTGCAGGCGTGGCGGCAGTAGGAAGCCCCGTTCATGCGCGCGTAGCCCTTGAGGAGCTCGAAGTCGCCGCGCGCCGCGGTGGTCCAGCCGGAGGCGCCCAGGAATTCCCCGATGACGCCCGTGTCGGTCATGGAGATGACCAGCGCGTGCACCTGGGGATTGGACAGCACCCAGCGGAAGGCCGCCTGGGCATAGGTGACGCCGTCCTTCTCGAACGGCCGCATGTCGTTCAGACGGGCGCCCATGAGGGTCTTCATGGCGACCACGCCGACGTTCTTCACCTTGGCCTTGTCGAGCACGCGCGGGAGATCGGGCTGGCGGGCGATGAAGTCGAAACCCGACGTGAACCGTTCGTAGAACTTCGGGTCCTGGCCGAAGTTGTAGGCCACCAGGATGACGTCCACCATGTCCCGGTCCAGGGCATAGTCCAGGCACTGGATGAGCCGGCCGGCGTGGCCGGACATGCCCGTGAAGCGGATCTTGCCCTGCCGCTTGGCCGCGGCAACGAACTCGTGCCACTCGGGATTTTCGAGCCGGCCCACGTCGTTCACCGCGTGGGTGAAGTAGACGTCCACGTAGTCGGTCTGCAACCGCCTCAGGCTGTTCTCCAGGGAGCGCATCATCGACTCCCTTCCCTCGGTGGAACTGGTGTGGGTCTTGGAGGCGATGAAGACCTTGTCCCGCTTGCCCCGAAGCGCGTTGCCGATGGTGATCTCGGAGTCTCCGCCGCGGTAGCTCTCGGCCGTGTCGAAGTAGTTGATGCCCCGGTCCAGGGCATCCAGCACCAGGTTCTCCTCGCCGGCGTCGAGCCGGCTGGAGCCGAACGAGACGTCGGAGATCTTGAAACCGGTGCGGCCCAGGGTAACGTAGCGCTTGACCTCGGCCCGGGTTGCCGCCGACGCCTCGCGGCGTCCCGCAAGGGGGAGCAGACCCGCCGCAACCCCCGCCATGGCGCCACGCCGCAGGAGCTCGCGCCGGCCCAGCTTCTCACCGTCTTCGGACTTCTTCATGGCGTCTCCTCGGTCCCTGTGCGGGATGGTTCAAGGGCGACCAGACGTTTCCATTCAGTACACAGGAAAGAGAGCGGAATGTCCAACGCACGACGCCCCTCCCTTGCCCCCTGGACCCCGGATCAAGTCCGCGGTGACGGGTGCGGAGCCGAAATGCCGGCGCGGGGCCACGGTGCCTGGTGCGGCGGCCGGGATGACGATGCGGGGAGTCGCGGTCACGGTCGTCAGTCCCCGGCCACCCCCACCAGCGAGTTCAGCAGCGGCTCGTCGGCCGCCAGGGCCGCGCTGGGGCCGTCGTAGACGATGCGGCCGCGGTTCATGACCACGGTGCGCTCGGAGAACTCCAGGGCGATGCCGGTGTGCTGCTCCACCAGGATGATGGTGAGTCCCTCTTGGGAGCGCAACGTGTGCATGGCCTCCACCAGTTGCTCGATGATGACCGGCGCCAGGCCCTCGGTGGGCTCGTCCATGAGCAGCACCGACGGATTGCACACCAGCGCCCGGGCGATGGCGAGCATCTGCTGCTCGCCGCCGGAGAGCTGGTTTCCCTTGTGGTGCCGGCGCGCCGCCAGTTGCGGGAAGAGCTCGAAGACCCGATCGAAGGTCCAACCGCCGGTCCGGCGCGCGACGGCCAGGTTCTCGTGCAGGCTCAGCGACGGAAACACTTCGCGTTCCTGGGGGACGTGTCCCAGGCCGGCGCGCACGCGGTCGTAGGTCCTGGTATTGGAGATGTCCCGGCCCGCCAGCTCGATGCGTCCGGAGTGGAGCGTGGTGTAGCCCATCACCGTACCCAGCAAGGTGGTCTTGCCCACGCCGTTGCGGCCGATGATGCTCAGGCGCTCGCCGCGGCCGAGGGCCAGGTCGATGTCCTCGAGCACCACGGTCCTGCCGTAGCCGGCGTTGACCGCAACGAGGTCCAGCGCCTTGTCCTGGACCGCGTTCAACGCCGTCCTCCGTGAAGCTCGGCGTTCTCGCCGAGATAAACCTCCTGCACCCTGGGGTCGGCGCCGACCTCCGCCGGAGCGCCTTCCGTGAGGATCGCTCCCGACACCAACACCGTCACCCTTTCGGCGAAGCGGAAGACGATATCCATGTCGTGCTCGATCATCAGAACCGCCATGGACTCGGGCAGCGCCTCCACCGCTTCCAGCAGCACGTGGCTTTCCGCCGACGGCACCCCGGCCGCGGGCTCGTCCAGCAGCAGCACCGTGGGGCGAAGGCCCAGCGCGATGGCCAGCTCCACCAGCCGCTGGCGGCCGTAGGGAAGCTCGCGCACCAGCCGCCGGGCGTCGCCGGCGAGCTTCACGGATTCGAGCAGGTCCATGCCCTCGGCGATGATGTCGGTGCGGGCGTCCGCGCGCCGCCACAGCCGGGCCGAGAGGGCGCGCCGCTCGCTGATGGCCATGCACACGTTCTCGATCACGCTCAGGCCGCGGAACAGGGTGTTGATCTGGAAGGTCCGCGCCAGCCCGTGCTTCACCCGGCGCGCCTGGGGCCAGCGGGTGACATCGTCGCCGCCCAGCAGGATGGTGCCGCCGGAGGGCTCGACGGTGCCGGTGATGAGGTTCACCAGGGTCGTCTTGCCGGCGCCGTTGGGGCCGATGAGCGCGTGCCGCGCGCCCGGCCGCAACGCCAGGGAAACCCGGTCCGCCACCACCAGGGCGCCGAAGCTCTTGCACAGGTCGCGGACCTCCAGCAGGGGGGCGTTCGGATCCATTATCGTGGATCCTTCGACTTCGCTTCGCTACGCCTGTCCTGAGCCTTGTCGAAGGGCTCGGGACGAACGGCAACAGGGGTATTCACTTACCGATCCTCCCGGCCCATCCACCCGCGACAGCGTTCCGCCAGTCCCAGCATGCCCTCCGGGGCATACAGGATGGTGGCCACCAGCAGCGCGCCGATGCCGAAGAGCCAGTACTCCGGACTGAGCTTGGCGAGCTGGTCCTGCAGGATCATGTACAGCGGCGCGCCGATGAAGGCGCCGTAGAGACGGCCGGTGCCGCCCAGGATCAGCATGATCATCACGTCGCCGGAGCGTTCGAAGCTGAGCACGTCCAGCGCCACGAACTCGGTGGTCTGAGCCAGCAGCGCGCCGGCGATGCCGGCCATGACCGCCGCGATGGTGTAGATCCGCAGCATCTGGCGATAGACCGGCGCACCGATGGCGTGCATGCGCCGCTCGTTCTCCCGGATGCCCCTGAGCGACTGCCCGAAGGATGAGTTCACGATGGCGCGGGCGGCGAGGAAAACCACGAACAGCACCGCCAGCGCGTAGAGGTACGCGGTGTAGCCGTAGAGGTCGAACTCGAAGAACCCCAGGAGCGGCTGCATCACGACCCCTTGCAGCCCGTCGTCGCCGCCGGTCCAGTGCTCCTGCTCGTTGGCCAACTCCTGCAGCAGTATGGTGACCGCCAGGGTGAGCATCAGCAGGGTGAGCCCCCGGGTATAGAGGATCACGGCGCCGCACACGAAGCCCACCACGCCGGCCACCAGACCGGCGATCAGCAACCCGCTCAAGGGTTCGCTCCAGCCCAGATGCGCCGACAGGATGCCGGCGGTGTACGCCCCGGTGCCGAACAGCGCCGCGTGCCCCAGCGACACGATACCCGCATACCCCAGGATCAGGTCCAGGGACATGGCGAAGAGCACCATGATGAGGATCTGGGCGCCCAGTTGCAGGTAGTCCGGGAACAGGAAGAACCCCGCCCCCGCCGCCAGCCACGGCAGCAGCTCCGCGGGCCGGATGGCCGCGGTACGAAACGGGTTGAGGGATACCGGTTGTTCCATGTAAAAGCGTGCCCCGCGCGGTGCGATCGCAACCCTATCGGGCGTAGAACCCCTGGGGGCGCCACAACAGCAGGACGATGGTCACCGCGAAGATGAAAAACGCGCCGAAAGCGGGCAGATAGTACTTGCCCGCGGTGTCCACGATTCCCAGGATCAGCGCCGCGGCGAAAGCCCCCCGCAGGCTTCCGAGGCCTCCCACGGCCACCACGATAAGGAAATAGACGAGGTACTCCAACGCGTAGGTGGGCGTCAGCCCGAGAATCTCCGTGCCCAGCGCGCCCCCCAGGGCCGCCAGTGCGCTCCCCAGGGCGAAGGTCAGCGTGAACAGCAGCCGGATGTTGATTCCAACGGTCTCGGCCATGCGCTGGTTGTCCACCGCGGCACGCACCTTGGCCCCCAGCAGCGTGCGCTCGAACCCGTACCAGAGGCCGATGATGGTGACGAAGCTCACCAGGATGATAAACGTGCGGTAGGTCGGGAAGCGCCGGAAACCCAGGTCCACCTGCCCCTTGAGATAGAGCGGGACGTCGAGCTGTACGTTCAGCGGACCCCACAGGAAGGTGCACACGGCGATGCCCATGAACACCAGGCCGATGGTCAGAAGCACCTGCTGCAGCTCGTCGGCGCCGTAGAGCCGGCGGTAGAGGAGGCGTTCCAGCACGATGCTGATGAGCGCCACGGCGACGCAGGCCAGCGGCGCTCCCAGCAGGAACGGCACCCCCAGATCCCGGACAAAGGACACCGCGATGTACCCGCCAAGCATGGCGAACATGCCGTGAGCCAGGTTCACGAAGCCCATGAGGCCCATGGTCACGGAGAGACCCACCGAAATGATGAACAGGATCATTGCGAACGCGAGACCGTCGAACGCAATGCTGACGAGGGAGTTGATCACGGAGAACGACTTGTCGATGTGTCGGTCACCCGCGAGAGTCCGAGGTGGCCGGCCGGTGGTGCTGAAGGCTTGGCGCCCAACAGGACGCGCCGCCCCGCAACTTGACGGGGCGGCGCGGTCTGCGGGCTACCGAATGCCTGAATACCTATTTTTTCTTCTCCAGCTCCTTCCACGGGTCCTTCACCATCTCGAGGGTCTCCACCTCGATGTTGGCGAGGGCGTCGCCGCGCTTCTCGACCTTGCGCAGGTACTGGTTCTGCACGATGTCACGGGTCTCGGGATCGATCATGATGGGGCCCCGCGGGCTCGCGAACTTCCATCCCTTCAGCACGGCCAACGCCTTGTCGGCGTCGATCTTGCCGTTGAGCTTCCGCACCACCTCGTGGATGGCCGCCATGCCGTCCCAGCCCTGGACGCCGAAGAAGTCCGGCGTGCTGTCGGCGCCGTAGGCCTTCTTCCAGGCTTCCACGAACGCCTTGTTCTCGGCCCGGTCGCCGGCCGCGGAGTAGTGGTGCATGGTGATGACACCCAGCGGGACCTGCCCCATGTTGGGCAGCTCGGAGTCCTGGGTGATGTCCCCCGGGCCGATGAGCTCGATGCCCGCCGCCCGCATGCCGAGGTCGTCGTAGGTCTTCATGACGCCGGTGGCCCATTTGCCGGCGGGAATGAACACGTAGAGCGCGTCCGGCTTGGCGTCCTTGACCGACTGCAGGAACGGCGTGAAGTCCGGGATCTTCGGGAACGGAAACGGTATGTCCGCCACCACCTTGCCGCCGGCGGCGGTGAACGCCTTGGTGAAGGCGTTCTTGCTGTCCTTGCCCGGCGAGTAGTTGGCGTAGGCCACGGCCGCGGTGCGGATCTTCATCTTCTCGTAGGCGTAGCCGCCCAGGGGATAGGCCGCCTGCCACATGGTGAACGACACCCTGGCCGTGTACGGCGACCGGGTGGTGATGGCCGCGGTCCCGGCGTTCATGATCAGCAGCGGCACCTTGGCCTTGCGGGTCACGTCGGAGATGGCGAAGGCGTTGTTGGAGTAGACCACGCCCGCGACGATGTCCACCTTGTCCCGGGTGATGAGCTCGGTGGCAAGCCGCTTGGCGACGTCCGGCTTGGGCCCGGTGCTGTCCCGCTTGATGATCTCGATCTTGTGGCCGCCGGTGCCGTCGACGTTGAGCTTCTGGTAGAGCTCGAACCCACGGTCCACCTGCTGTCCGAGTTGGGCGTTGGGACCCGAGTAGGGAAGAATGATGCCCACCTTGACGGTTTCCGCCCAAACCGTGGCGGTCATGAACAACAATACTAGAAAAGACCCGGCGAGAAGCCTGAAAATCTTCATGGTGGTACCTCCTGTCGTTAGGCGACCTCAAATGCGCCGTGGATCATAACACTCCTGTCGTCGCCACGGCAACGGCGATTCGCATTCTGGCGGCAAAGCCTATAGCCTTGGCAGGGCTGTTGAAAAACACCGCCTGACACGGCTTGGCGCCCCGCCGGCCACCGGTCTGGACCGATCCTCACGGGAGGCACCCGCATGAACAACGCGACCCTGTCGGCCGACGAGTTCGTCGCGCAACTAAAGGAAGAAATTGCCGTCTTCCCCAAGCTGCGCATCCATCACCCGTTCGTGAAGGCCATAAGCGAAGGCACCGCCTCCATGGACCACATCCGCACCTGGGCGGTGCAGGACTACCAGTTCCGTGTCGCCGTACCGCGCATCGCCCTGCTCCGCTACGTGGCGTGCAGCGATCCCGAGTTCGCTCCCAAGCTGTTCGAGGTGGCGGAGGAGGAGACCCGGGGCCTTCTACCCGGCGCGTCCGGCCATCCGGACATGTTCGTGGAATTCGCCGAGGCCATCGGGCTCACGCGCGCCGACCTGGAGAACGCCGAGCTGCTGCCGGCCACGGCCGCGCACCTGTACTTCGCCGAGCTGGTGATCCACACGCACCCGTGGTTCGTGGTGATGGCGGCGCAGATGGGAGCCGAGGGCACGTTCGGACCGGCCGCGGCGGCGCTGGGAAAAGGATTCATCGAGAGCTACGGCCTGGCGCCGGAATCGGTCCGGTTCTTCACCGTGCACGTGGAGGCGGACGAGGAGCACGGCACCCTTGCGGAGGACATCGGACGCCGCTACCTCACCTCGTCCAACCTGCAGCAGCAGACGCGCGAGGTCATGTTCCGGCGCATGGAGCTGCTCTACGACATCTGGACCATCTAAGGGAAGACGGAGTCGAAGGACATACGGGTGAGAGAAGAAGTGCCGATCACAAGACAGCCGTGAAGGACCAAAACGCCATACGTCACATGGGCCGCAGCATCCCCATGCGGGAGGCGGCACCGCTTCTGCGCGGCCGTGGAACCTATGTAGGCGACCTGCGCTTCCCGGGAATGCTCCACGCCGCCGTGCTGCGCAGCCCCCACGCCCACGCGGCAATCCAAAACACCGACGTGAGCGAAGCCCTGGCCATGCCCGGAGTCGTGCGGGTCCTCACCGGAGAGGACATCCGGGAGACCATCGAACCCTTCCCTTCGAGCTTCGAGTTCCACCCGCGGCCCTGGCTGGAGGCGATCAAACCCGTGCTCAAGGGCCCGCGGGCGCGGGTGCTGGCCCTCGATCGGGTGCGCTACGTGGGCGAGCCGGTGGCCATGGTGGTGGCCGAGGACCGCTACCTGGCCGAGGACGCGCTCGACGGTATCACCGTGGACTACCAGGAGCTTCCGCCGGTGGTGGACCCGGAGGCGGCGTTGGAGCCCGACGCGGTGCGGCTCCACGAGGACGCGGACGACAACGTGGTGTTCCACTTCAGCATCGCCAAGGGCGACGTGGAACGGGCCCTGGCAAACGCGCCGCACCGCATCCGGGAGCGTCTCCACCACCGCCGCCACGGCGGCATCCCGATGGAGGGAAGAGGTGTCGTGGCCATGGCCGAGGTCAAGCCTCGCCGCCTGACGGTGTGGTCGTCAACGCAGGTGCCCCACAGCGTGCGCCGGCAGATCGCCTCCCAACTCGGCATGACCGAGGAGACCATCCGGGTGGTGGCGCCCCACGTGGGCGGCGGGTTCGGCCCCAAGGTGCTGGTCTACCCCGAGGAGGTGCTGGTGCCCTACCTGGCCCTGGAGCTGGGGCGGCCGGTGCAGTGGATCGAAGACCGCCGGGAGCACTTCATCAGCACGGCCCACGCCCGGGACCAGATTCATTACGTGGAGCTGGGGTTCGACGGCGACGGCAGGATCCTCGGCCTGAAGGACCGCTTCCTGCTGGACAACGGCGCCTACAACCCCATGGGCCTCACCGACGCCTACAACACCTCGGCCCACCTGCAGGGACCTTACCGGATCCCCAGCCTGGCCGTCACCGGCACCTGCGTGGCCACCAACAAGGTGCCCAACGCCCCGTACCGCGGCGCCGGCCGGCCCGAGGCGGTCTTCGTCATGGAGCGCTGCATCGACCGCATCGCCGGCGAGCTCGGCCTCGACCCGGCCGAGGTGCGCTTCCGCAACTTCGTGCAACCCGCGGAGATCCCCTACGACGCGGGTGTGCTGTACCGCGACGGCGAACCCGTGCGTTACGACAACGGCGATTTTCCCGGCACCCTCCGCAAGGCCCTGGACGCCTGCCGCTACGAGGAGGTCCGAGCGCGGCAGAAGGAGGCCGCGCGCGATCGGGAGGCGCGACGTGACCGGCAGGCCGCGCGTGGAGGGGACACCCTCCGTGACGGCGAATTCCCGCACGACGGCCGTTACCTGGGCGTTGGCATCGGCTTCTACACGGAGGGGACCGGGGTGGGCTCCTTCGAAGGCGCCCGGGTGGAAGTGGACTCCTCCGGCAAGCTGCTGGTGTCGGTGGGCGCCAGCGGCCACGGCCAGGGGCACGAGACCGTGTTCTCCCAGCTCACCGCGGACCTGTGGGGGATGACGCCGGAAGACGTCACGGTCGTGGGAGGCGACACCGACGCCATCCGCTACGGCGTCGGCACCTTCGCCAGCCGCAGCACGGTCAATGCCGGCACCGCCATCCACGAGGCCACCCGCCGCCTCAAGGCCAAGGTGTTCGAGTTGGCCGGCCACCTGCTGGAAGCCAGTCCCGAAGATCTGACCACGCGGGACGGCCGGGTCTTCGTGAAAGAGCGACCCGTTCACGGTGTTTCCCTGGCCGAGCTGGCCGGCGCCGCGGTGCCGGGCTGGGCCTCGAAGCTGCCCGAGGAAATGGAGCCCAGGCTGGAGGCCACCTACTACTACGTGCCGCAGACCGTGACCTGGGCCCACGCCGCTCACGTCGCGGTGGTGGAGGTGGACACGGGCACGGGGGAAGTAACGCTCCTGGACTACGCCGTGGCCCACGACTCCGGGCCGGCCATCAACCCCCTGTTCGTCGAGGGCCAGGTGCGCGGCGGCGTCGCGCAGGGCATCGGCGGCGCGCTCTACGAGGAGTTCGTCTACGACGAGCTGGGGCAACTCCTCACCGGCACCTTCCTCGATTACCTGCTGCCCAGTTGCGGCGAGGTTCCGGAGATACGGCAGGTGCACCTCGAAACCCCCTCTCCGCTCAATCCGCTGGGCCTCAAGGGCATTGGCGAGGGCGGCGCCATCGCCCCGCCGGTGGCCGTGGCCAACGCCGTGGTGGACGCGCTGCGGCCGCTGGGCAAGGTCGAGATATCCGAAACTCCGGTTACGCCCGAGCGGGTGTTGGCGCTGATACGGCAGCATCGGCCAGCCTAGCGTCGTGTCCGCCCCCGATCGGGGTCGCGGGCATGCTTTCGCTGGAATGACGGCGAGGAACGACCGCCAGCTTGCGGGCCGGATACCTCCATGTTAAGCCACCCGTCACTATGGGAACGTCAAGCAACGGAATGGGACAGACCCTCGGCGAGGCCATCTCCTTCCTGGAGGCCAACTATCCGGACGAGGTCATCCGGGTCGCCCGCGAGGTGGACCCGATCTTCGAAGTGACAGGAATTCTGGCGAAGCTGGAGCGCCAGCAGCAGTTCCCGTGCGTGATCTTCGAGAACGTCAAGGGCTCGTCCATCCCGCTGGTCACCAACATGCACGCCAGCTTCCCGCGGCTGGCCATGGCCATCGGGCTGCCCTACGACGCCACCCCCGCCGATTTCATTCGTGAATACGGCACACGCGAGGCGAATCCGCTGCCGCCGGTGGAGGTGGAGAGCGGACCCTGCCAGGAGGTAGTGCTCACCGGCGACGACGTGGACGTCACCCTGTTCCCGATCCTCCAGTACCACGAGATGGACGCCGGCCGTTACATCACGCTGGCCTTCGACGTCATGAAAGAGCCGGACACCGGCATCCGCAACGCCGGCATCTACCGGCTGCAGCTCAAGGGCAGGAACCGCTTCGGCATCCAGATCTCCGAGACCGCCCACGGCCACTACATCCTCAAGAAGAACAAGTCCCGGGGGCTGCCGACGCAGATGGCCGCGGTCATCGGCGGCCATCCGGCCATGAACATCGGCAACCTGAGCTTCACCTCCATCGACACCGACGAGTTCAGCATCGCCGGCTCGATGCTGGGGAAGCCGGTGGAGCTGGTTAAATGCAAGACCATCGACGTGGAAGTGCCCGCCAGCGCCGAGATCGTGCTGGAGTGCGAGATCCATCCCACCGAGATGGAGGAGGAGGCCCCTTTCGGCGAGTACCCCGGCACCTACGGTCCCCAGCGCATCAACCCGGTGGTGTACGTCAAGGCCATCACCATGAAGAAGAACGCGCTCTACCAGAGCTCGTTCGTGGGACACGCCGACAACCTGCTGCTGTCGGGGGTGACGCGTAACAGCTACATCCACCACACCTGCCGCATCGCCAGCGCCGGCGTGAAGGCGGTCTACGTGCCGCCCTGCGGCCGCTCCCGCTACATCTGCTACATCCAGATGGAATCCATGATCGACGGCGACGCCAAGAACGCCGCCATGGCCGCCTTCGCCGCCGACCCGTTCCTCAAGTTCGTCATCTGCGTGGACGAGGACGTGGACATCAGCAACGACAGCGACGTCATGCACGCCATCGCCACCCGGGTGCGCGCCGACCGCGACGTGTTCATGGTCACCCACTCCAGGGGCTCCCCGCTGGACCCGGCCTCCTACGACCCGGCCGGCGGATCCCACCTGGTCACCAAGGTCGGCGTGGACGCCACCCGCAAGTCCGACTACCCGCTGGAGATCAAGGTCCCGGGGACGGACGGCATCGACCTGACGAAGTACTTCGGCGACCGGTTCAGGTAGCCCATGCCCGGCGTCGCGCCGGACCCTACCGCGCGGCGAGACACCCGGGACGGCGGCGCCGGCCTCGTGCAGGTCAGCGCTCGCCCCCGTATGCCGCGCTCAGGTCCTCGCGCACGAGAACGCCGCCCATTCCTTCATGTGCGGGACCGAAGAACGCACCCGTCACCTCGCCGGCATCGCCTCCGGTCTGAATGAAAGTGTTGCCGCGCACCTCGATCGGGTAGCTCAGGCCGCCGTCGCGCCACGCGCTCCCGCTGCCCGTTGCACCCGGTGCCGCATTGGCCGACCAATGCTCGAGCTCGGAGAAGCCCAACGTGCCGGACAGCGTGGCAAGGTCGACGGTCAGGTCGGCGGCGCCGGCCACGGTCTCGGCGTCCGGCGTAAGCCCCACCAAGCGGCCGGACCAGCGGATGCTGCCCGAGAGCTCCGCGTTGTCCTCGAGGTTCAAATCTGGCGTCGCCCCCACCGCCCATGGCCGGGACAGCCCGTTTCTCAGAGCGGCGCCGAACCCGACCTCCCCGCCTCCCGTGACCAGCGCACCACGGACGTGCACCGAGGCATCGGACCAGGGGCCCAGCTCTTCCGCGACGCGGTCCGGCGTGGTTCCCGAATCCAGCAGGCTGTACACCGCGAGGAGGGCCTCCCGATCGAGGGCATGCAGGATGTGCGCGGACAACTCCTCGCTGCCGCCCGGGACCATGAGCGTTTCCGGGAACCGCTCCGCGTCCACGTGGCCCCGTCCGAGCAGGTGAATGAGTTCATGCGCGATGACGCCCAGCCGTTCCAACCCCCCGGTATGCGAGGGATCCACCCAGATGGTGCCCGCGACGATCTCGATGCGGTACGGCACCTCCGGGTTCCCGGTGGGCACGAAATCGTACCGTGGCTCCGCGACCCCGATCACTTCGTCGCCCGGCAACGCGACCCGGGAAGGCCAATCCTCTTCCGCCGCGAACGAGATCAGGATTTCGCCGTCCGGCGGCTCCAGCGCGCCGGCGGGCGAAGGTTCGTCGCTGAAACGGAGACGCCACGCTCGGGGCATCGCCGCGTTGACGGCCTGGACCACGCGGACCGTCTCGTCCAGCAGCTCCGGAGGCGTACCCGCCGCCACACGAACGGTGGGCGGCGCTGGCCCGAAGCGAAAGACGAACCCGTCGGGGAACGGCTGATCTTCCGTGTCGTCCCCCTCGTCCGGAAATACGAAGGAAGCCGCGTCCGCCGCGAGATAGGCGATCACCCGGCCGGCGCCGACGCCATCCCGGATGGTGCCGTGGAATACGCCGGCGTCTCCGTGACGGGCAACGAGCGGCAGGTGGCCGGCGGGCGGGGCGACGTCCGCCCCCACGTGCAGCTCACCGTCGAGATCGACGATGGGGGCCTGGCGCGCATGGCGCGGGGTTTGCAACGGCACTTCGGGCCGTTCCGGGTCCGGCGGGCCAGTACCGCCGGCACAGGCCGCCAGCGTCACCGCCAAGCCTATGGCAAAGCATGTTCTCAAGACCTTCAATGCCTCCTCTCCTCAACCCGTGGCCCTGTGGAACGTGATCCTTCCCCTCCCCCGCTCCTTTGCTCGACCGCGCAATCCCCGCTAGACTCTCCAGGCTCGTCCCTTCTCGCAATATGTGGGGCGGACAGATCCCGTGTAAAGACCTGACATCCCATATGCTCGCGAATATCACGAAGGAGGTTCCGACGTGGGGTTGATCGACGCCCACGCCCACCTGGATCACTACGATGACCCGCGGGAAGCGCTGGCGCGCATCGAGCAAAGGCGCATCCTGACCCTGGCCAACTCCATGGACCCGGACTCCTACCGGCGCAACCTCGCGCTGGCCGAGGAATCGGCTTTCGTGCTGCCCAGCTTCGGCATCCACCCGCGACGGGCGGCGGAATACTCGGACCGGCTGGCCGAACTGCCCGAGATGATGGCCCGGAGCCCCATGCTCGGGGAGCTTGGCCTCGACTTCCACTGGGTGCGGGACTCGGCCACCTATCCGCGCCAGATCCGGGTGTTCGAGTTCCTGATCCGGGAGGCGGCCCGGGCGGACAAGATCGTCAACCTGCACACCAAGGGCGCGGAACGGCGCATCCTGGACACGTTACGCGCCTTCGGCGTCAAGAAAGCCATCGTCCACTGGTACTCCGGCCCCATGGACGTGCTGGACGAGATGATCGCGGAGGGGTACCTCTTCACGGTGGGGGTCGAGGTGTTGTATTCGGACAAGATCCGCGCCATCGCGCGCGCGGTTCCGCCCCGCCAGCTATTGTCCGAAACCGACAATCCCGGCGGGCACCGCTGGCTCGCGGGCGAAGTGGCGCCGCCGGACATCATCGTCGACGTGGTGGCCGAGGTGGCGCGCCTCAAGGGCCTGCCGCCGGAGAAGATGGAAGCGGTGATCCAGGCCAATTTCCTGCGGCTTGTCGGCGGCGACCCGAGGCTCGCGGGAGCACAGGCGCTGCTGGAGCGGCAGACCGCCAACGCAACAAGGAGGAACCATGCTGTTTCTGACCAATGAGCACATCCAGGAAGTCCTGGACATGAAGACCTGCCTCGAGGCCATGGAGGACGCCTACCGCGATCTTTCGAAAAACGAGGCGGCATACCGGCCGCGAATCGACTTCTACGTGCCGCGGGAGCCGCATTACTACCGCTGGGGCACCATGGAAGGGGCCACGCGGTCGCTCGGGTACCTGGCCATCCGCATGAAATCGGACATGCTCGTGTGGGAGAAGGACGGGGAGTTCGAGACCGAGGACAAGTACTGCATCGAGCCGGGCACCTACTGCGGCCTCATTTTCCTCCTGAGCGTGCGCAACGGGGAGCCGCTGGCGCTGATGAACGACGGCTACCTGCAACACATGCGGGTGGGGGCGTGCGCCGGGCTGGGGGTCAAGTACCTGTCCCGCCCGGACTCCAAGGTGGTAGGCATGCTTGGCTCGGGCGGCATGGCGCGGACCTACACCCAGGCCATCCACGAGGTTCGCGATATCGAGCTGCTGCGGGTGTTCAGCCCCACCAAGGCCAACCGGGAGACTTTCGCCGCCGAGATGCGCGAGCAGTTGGGCCTGACGGTCGAGACCTGCGACAACGCCGAGGAGGCCTGCCGCGACGTCGACATCATCGCCATGGCCACGGACTCCCTGGTCCAGGTCATGAAGCCGGAATGGGTCAAGCCCGGCATGCACATCACCAACGTCCGTTCCAACGAAGCGGGGCCGGAGATCCTCGCCAAGTGCGACCTCCAGGCACGGCTGGGCGCCTCCACCCTGGTGCTGGACAATCCGCCGGCGGGAACCATCCACGGCTCCGACGGGATGTTCGCCTACATCGCCGGCACCGACGAGGAGAGGACCAAGATCCCGCCCTCGCCGATCCGCGAGATCGACAACACGAACATCGGCACCATTCCCGACCTGATGGCCGGCAGGTGGCCCGGCAGGACCAGCGACCAGCAGGTGACGTTCCTCAACAACCAGGGCACCCAGGGCCTTCAGTTCGCCGCGGTGGGGGGCACGGCTTACGAGATGGCCAAGGCCAGGGGCCTGGGCCACGCGCTGCCGCAGGAGTGGTTCCTGCAGGACATCCGCGACTAGGGCCTGTCCGGGCGATCCATTGCAGGGGCGGGCGACCGCCGGTCGCCCCTACGGGAATCCGCCGTGAACAGACAGTGAGGGTAGGGGCGACCGGCCGGTCGCCCCCGCGGGAGCGCACCACAACGCCGCAAATGCCCGAGACCGGTCCATCCTCCAGAGTGCGGTCGCGAATGCGCGCCGCGCTGCTGCGCTGGTACGACCGCAACAAGCGCGATCTGCCCTGGCGCAGGACCCGCGACGCCTACGCCATCTGGATCTCCGAGACCATGCTGCAGCAGACCCGCGTGGCGACGGTCCTCCCTTACTACGACCGTTTCATGAAGGCGTTCCCGTCGGTGGAGGCATTGAACCGCGCTTCCCTCGACGCGGTCCGGAGTGTCTGGAGCGGACTCGGATACTACCGGCGGGCCGAAAACCTGAAACGCGCCGCGCGTATATTGGTCCATAACCACGGCGGTCGGTTGCCGGTCGACCACCGGGCGTTGCTGCACCTGCCGGGCATCGGCCGGTATACGGCCGGGGCGATCATGAGCATCGCCTTCGACCGGCGCTATCCCGCGCCGGACGGTAACGTCCGGCGCGTCTACGCGCGCCTCCTGGGCCTTAACGTACAAGTCGACCACGCGGCCGCCGAGATGGTGTCCCACTCCCGCCCGGGAGACTTCAACCAGGCCGTCATGGAACTGGGCGCCACCGTCTGCCTGCCCGCCGGACCGCTGTGCGGGCGCTGCCCGCTGGCCCGCTGGTGCCACGCCCGGGCGTCGGACGCCTTCGACTTACCGAGCCGGCAACCCCGACGGACCAAAGCTGTGCGATGGCCCCTGGTCCTGGTGGAATGGCGGTCGAGGATCCTGCTTCACCGCCGTCCCGAAGGCGGCCTTCTTGCGGGCCTCTGGGAGTTGCCCGGGCCTGAGACGCTGCCGTCCGGGATCGCCGACAAGACCCTCGGGCAATCCGACCCGGTAGCCGTCATCCGCCATGCCATCACTGACATGCGCATCACGGCGCCGGTCTACGTGCTACGGCGGAGGGTCGCCGTGAGAGGACCGAACTGGCGCTGGGTCAACCTCGACGATCTGCGCTCCCATCCTCTTTCTTCTCTCAGCACAAAGGCCGTCGCCCACGCGGTGCGGCACCAGGTCCGCGCGTTCCAGGATTGACGCGAGGTTCCCGTGCTGTATGTTTCAATCAAGGGGGAGGTTGGATGCAACAAGACGAGACCGAGCGAGAGGTGACGCTCGCGACATCGCCGGCGGAGATCCGTGTACGGATGCAAACACCGCGTTCGGTGTTCATCGATCAGGACAAGGCATTCTCGGCCGCGCGCGGCGTAATCGAGGCTGCCGGCAACGGTTGACCTATCGTTGCAACCGCCGGCGCATCCACGCGTGAGTTCTCGGACGGCGGCCGCGCAAAGCGGTCGAGCGTTGGAGCTCCGAGCGAAGCCGCTCCAGGTCCTCCGCCACGTCGACGTCGTAGGTGCCCGCCACCATGCGGACCCGGAGCTCCAGTTGTCGCGCTTTGGCCAGAGTGTCCTCCAGCACCGACGCGGTGCTCCAAGAGATGCCGCGAAAGAGACTCACTTCGGGCCGGTTGAGTCCTATCAGGTAGTAGCCGCCGTCGTCGGCGGGCCCCAGGACCAGATCACACCGTTTCCGTTCCAGGACTTCACAGGCCTTTCCGACGGAAGACGCCCTCAGGGTCGCGATATCGCTCCCGACCAGGACCACCTGCCGGTAACCCGCGTGGCAGAGATCCGCGAACACGGCGTGCATGCGCTCGCCCAGCGACCCGCCCCGCTGCGGCAGCAGTGCGATGCCGTGTTCCGGAAAACGCTGGAAATAGTCCCGGCTGCGCTCGGCATACGCGACCCACGTATCCCACCGTGGCGACGGCGCCAGTTCGTGCAGAACGTCCCGCAGCACGGACTCGTAGAACTCGGCTGCCTGCTCCGGATCGAGGGGCGGGCACAATCGGGTCTTGACCCTTCCGGGCGCGGGCGCCCGTCCCATGACGGCCAAGGCGGCCTTGAGCGGTTCCGCGAAATGCCCGGCCGAGGCATCTACAGCGTCACGCGCGTTACGCGGAGGGCGCGATTCGGAACCTGTGGAATTTACCTGCGTCACCAAATCAACTATAAATGATCGCGCTCTTGAAATCGGCCCTTGCCGCTCGCGATCGCACGACGGGGCCACGGATGCCGCCGAAAGACGACCCCATGCGCAACTCCTGGATACTCGCGCCCGCCATCGTGCTGGCATGCTGCCTCGTGGGCAACCAGGCGCTCGCGGCGCCCGCCGCCGAGCTCTGGCCGCGGTGGCAGAAGCACGATGCCGCCGACACGCGGACCATCGACCACTCGGCCTGGAAGGCGTTCCTGGAGAAGTACGTGGTGGCGCCCCACCCGTCCGGGGTGAGCCGGCTGCGCTACGGCGACGTGGGCAAGGAGGACAAGGCGGCCCTCGACGGCTATGTCTCGCGGTTGGCGAAGCTGGCCATATCGACCTACGGCCGCGACGCGCAGAGGGCCTACTGGATCAACCTCTACAACGCTTTGACCGTGAAGGTGATTCTGGAGCACTTCCCGGTCAAGTCCATCAAGGACATCAACCTGTCCTCCGGCCTGTTCGGGGGACTTTTCGGCGGCGGCCCGTGGAAGGCCAAGCTGGTCACGGTGGAGGGCGAGGAGATCTCGCTGGACGATATCGAGCATCGCATCCTGCGTCCCATCTGGCGGGACAACCGGGTCCACTACGCGGTCAACTGCGCCAGCATCGGCTGCCCCAACCTGCAACCCGAGCCGTTCACCGCCGGAAACCTGGAGCGGCTCCTGGACACCGGCGCGCGAGAGTACGTGAACCACCCCAGGGGCGCCGCGTTCGCGGACCGGCGGCTGCGCGTATCGAGCATCTACGAGTGGTTCCAGGCCGACTTCGGCGGCAACACCAAGGGCGTGATCGAGCACCTCCGGAAATACGCCGAGCCGCCGCTGCAAAAGCGCCTGGAGGGCCATAGCGGCGGCTTCGACCATCACTACGACTGGAGCCTCAACACCGACCGGTGACACGCGAGGAGAGATCGTTCATGAATCAACGGATCGTCAAGATAGCGGTGGTCGTGCTGGTGGCGGCCCTCATCGCGGCCTTCTTCATCTTCGACCTCGGCAAATACTTCAACCTGGAGTTCATCAAGGCCCAGCGCGACGCCTACCAGGCCTACTACCAGCACAATCCGGTCATCACCATCGGAGCCTACGCGGCCATCTACATCGCGGTGACGGCGCTGTCACTGCCGGGCGCCGCCATCATGACACTGCTCGGCGGCGCGCTCTTCGGCGTGGTCACCGGAACCATCATCGTATCCTTCTGCAGCACCATCGGTGCCACCCTGGCGTTCCTGGTGGCGCGCTTCCTGTTGCGGGACAGCATTCAGAACAAGTTCGGAGACAGGCTCGAGACCATCAACAGCGGCATCGCCAAGGAGGGAATGTTCTACCTCTTCACCATGCGGCTGATCCCGGTCATCCCCTTCTTCGTCATCAACCTCGTCATGGGGCTCACGCCCATCCGCACGGTGCAGTTCTTCTTCGTGAGCCAGCTCGGCATGTTTCCGGGCACCATCGTGTACGTCAACGCGGGAACCCAACTGGCGCAGATCGATTCGCTGGCCGGCATCCTCTCGCCGACGCTGCTGCTCTCCTTCGTGCTGCTCGGCCTGTTCCCGCTCATCGCCAAGAAATCCATCGAGCTGGTCAACAAGAGGAGGCAGGCCAAGGCGTCGTAGGAGGGCCGGCCGGCCGCTTGTTATCGGGCGCGGGCGGGTTTGAAAACCCGCCCCTACGGGAGAACGATCCGGGCCCGGGCGGGCCTGAAACCCGCCCCACAGGAGAACCGACTCATGCGCAACATTCCGCAGCTCTCGCCACTGGATGAATACAACCAGGTGCTGGGCTCCAACACCCACCCGGCGGACTGGACCAATCCCACCCCGGCCGACCGCTACAACCTCGTGGTGATCGGCGCCGGCACCGCCGGGCTCGTGACCGCGGCGGGCGCCGCCGGCCTGGGCGCCAAGGTCGCCCTGATCGAACGCCACTACCTCGGCGGCGACTGCCTGAACGTCGGCTGCGTTCCGTCCAAGTGCCTCATCCGGTCCTCGCGCGTGGTGGCGGAGATCCGCGACGCGAGACAGTTCGGTATCGGCTGCCCGGACGACGTGCCGGTGGACTTCGCCGCGGTCATGGAACGCATGCGCCGGATCCGCTCCCACATCAGCCACCACGACTCGGTGAAGCGCTTCAGCGAGCTGGGGGTCGATATCTTCCTGGGTGACGCCAGTTTCACCGGACCGGAAACCGTGGAGGTGGACGGCCAGTCCTTGCGCTTCAAGAAGGCGGTCATCGCCTCCGGCGCCCGGGCGGTGGCGCCTCATCCGCCCATCGAAGGGATCGAGGAGGCGGGCTACCTGACCAACGAAACCGTGTTCTCCCTGACCCAGCGTCCCGAACGGCTGGCGGTGATCGGCGCCGGCCCCATCGGCTGCGAGCTGGCGCAGACCTTCCAGCGCCTGGGCTGCCAGGTGGTGCTGTTCCACAACGGCGACCACATCCTCAACCGCGAGGACGCCGACGCCGCGGACATCGTCCAGCAGCAGTTCGTGCGGGAGGGCATTCAACTGGTGCTCAACAGCGCTCTGACCCGGGTGACCACGGACAACGGCCGCAAGGTGGTCCATTTCGAGGCCGACGGAAACGCCGACTCGGTGACCGTGGACGAGATCCTGGTCGGAGCCGGCCGCGCGCCCAACGTGGACGGTCTGAACCTCGAGGGCGTGGGCGTCGAGTTCCACCCGTTCCGGGGCGTGGCGGTCAACGACTACCTGCAGACCACCAACCCGCGCATCTTCGCCGGCGGCGACGTCTGCATGGACTGGAAGTTCACCCACGCGGCCGACGCGGCCGCGCGCATCATCATCCAGAACGCCCTCTTCTACAAGAGCAAGAAGCTCAGCTCCCTGATCATGCCGTGGTGCACCTACACCGACCCCGAAATCGCCCACGTCGGCATGTACGAACGCGATGCCGAAAGCCGGGGCGTCGCAATCGACACCTACACCCGGGAGCTCAAGGAGGTGGACCGGGCGCTGGCCGACGGTGAGGAGGACGGCTTCGTCAAGATCCACGTCCGGAAGGGCAAGGACACCATCGTCGGCGGCACCATCGTCGCCCGGCACGCCGGCGAGATGATCAGCGAGATCACCCTGGCCATGGCCGGCAAGGTCGGCCTCGGCACCATCGCCAACGTCATCCACCCCTACCCCACTCAGGCCGAAGCCATCAAGCAGACCGGCGACGCCTTCAACCGCACCCGGCTGACCCCCACGGTCAAGAAGATCTTCCAGCGCTGGCTGGCGTGGGGACGGCGGTAGACTATTTCCCCTTCAGCCGCCGGCCCAGCGCGATCAGGAACATGACGCTCTTGCCGGCGGCGTGGGGCGAGAAGAACGCGGTCACGTCGTCATCGAAGAAGGTCAGACCCGAAGCGCCGAACCCCTGGGCGTAGGCCGCCAGGTAGAGGCGGCCGGCGGTGATGGCGGCCTCCATCTGCGCCACGCGGTAGCCGCGGTTGCCGTAGCGCGCGAGCACGGTCTCGAGGTCGGCCAGGAAATAAATGTTGACGCTGGCGTCGGCAGGGATCTCCTGTCCCAGCCCGAGAAAGCCGGCCTCCCTGCGGAACTCCCCTTCCTTGAGGAGTTGCAGGCGTTCCCGTTCACGGTCCAGGACGTAGGCGCCGGGGGCGGCGCCGTCCACGTGGTTGACGATGAGATAGAGCTGGTTGAGGGGCCGGGCACCGTCCGGGTCCACGTCCATGGCGACGCCGCGGGTGGCGCAGCGCAGGGCGTTGGACAGCTCCGCCAGGGTGATCGCCTCGTGCGAGAAATGCCGGGTCGAGCCGCGCCGCACGATCACCTGCTCGATGCTGCCGGAGGGGAGTGACGCCGCGGGCTCGACTTTCAGGGGAAGCTCGCGCGCCGGAGTCGCGCCCGCATCGGGTCCGGATGTCCGGGCCGATTCCTCCTCCCCCATTCGCGCGGACCCGGTGCTACCAGTCCCGGTTCCTTCGTTGCCGTCGGCTTCCCCCTCGCGCCAGCGCCGCGCCTCCGCGCCGCTCTCGAGACCCGACGCCGCGTGCGCCTCCCGGATGGAAGGATAGTCCACCTCCCGGCGCGACAGAGGCCGCGTGGCGTAGTCCAGGGCGGGCAAAGCTTCGGCCGAGGGCGCCGTGGCCGCACCGGAATCTCCCACCGGCACGAAGCACAGGGCCGCCTCCTTGTCGGGGTCCAGGCCCAACAGATGATTCACCGAACCGTCGACGAACCCCATTACCGTGCGGGCCGGGATACCCCGGGCCGAGGCCGCCGCCAGGCAGTTGGCGAGGATGGTGCCGCCGTCCCAGAAGCAGTGACGGTAGGCGCGGTCGCGATACTTCCAGCTGTTACGCCAGAACGTGGAGGCGAAGACCAGGACGGCGGGGGCCCGGGCCACCGACGCCTCGCCGCCGCTGGCCTCCACCAGCGCGCCCCGGTAGTCGCCCGTCCGCAACGGCGTCAGGACGAAGCGCTCGGGCGCGAAATGGTAGACGCCCGGTTCCAGATCGGCCAGCGGACCGGCCACGACGTAGACGTCGATGTGGTACAGCGCCCCGGTGCACGCCGCCGCCCGGAAGAGCATCTCGCCGCCGAAGTAGCGCCGGCGGCGGGTGACGCCGGCGCACAGGAACAGCAGCTCGCCGAGTTCCTGCCGGGTGACGGATCGTTCGCCCTCCGGAACGGACCGGGAGATGGCCTCGAGCGCCGGCACGCCGGATGACGCAAGGTGCTCCTCCAGCGGCAACGAGTCCAGGTTCTCGTAGACCTTGAAGGGGTGGGGCTGATTGTCCCAGTCAAGGTAATGCGGAACGCTGCGGATGCTCACGGGGGAGTGCTTGGTCCTCTCGTGATAGTCCCGCGCGGCCCCGGTGTCTCGATTACTCACGGCGGTTCACGAGTCCAACCGGCTCCGGCGACCCGACCCCGCGGCCCGGACCGTCACACGGCGATCCGCCGGTCTCAACCTGCCCGGTACTTCTTGGACCAGGCGGTCTTCACGGGTCACGGTCACGATGCCTTCCCCAAGGCCTTGCGCCGGGCCTCGGCGGGATCGCAGTCGGAGCCCCGGTCCCGGGTGATGAGAGAGCGCAGGCTCTCGGTGTGGTCGAGCCACGCCGTGCGTACGGTCTGAGGGACCTGGAACTCGTCGAGGGTCTCTCGCAGGATCTGCAGGCGGCGGGCGAACTGGCCGCCCATGATGGGATGGGGAGCGTGGGCCTGTTCGAGGGGACGCCCCTCGTACTCGATGTCCGCGCCGAGGACGCGCGCGGTGAACTGGAACTCCAGTTGCTTGATACGGTTTCGGTCGGCGTTGCGGAAGAAGAAACCGATCATCAGATCATCGAAGATCCGGTCCACGAAGACATCGATGACCTCACGCAGGCGCTCCGCGCCTATCTCTTCGTAAAGGGAAGGCGTGGTTTCTCTCCCGGAGCCTACTCCTCCGCGGGGTTGAGCAGCGCGTCCAGCTCGCCCCGCTCGTGCAGCTCGTGGACGATGTCGCAACCGCCCACGAACTTGCCGTCGATGTAGATCTGCGGGATGGTGGGCCAGTTCGAGTATTGCTTCACGCCCTCTCGGACCGCCGGATCCGACAAGACGTCGAAGCTTTCGAACTCCGCGTTGTGGGCGCGCAGGATCTCCACCGTGTGGGCCGAGAAGCCGCACTGCGGGAAGTTGGGGCTGCCTTTCATGAAGACCATCACCCGGTTGTTCTTCACCTGCTCTTCGATCCTGCTGATAACGTCGTCCGCCATGGCTTCGCTCCTTCGCTGGTTTCGTATCGCACCCGTTTCATGGGGTCGGGCGATCCGTCAAATTTCGACCTCGATGTCGGACCCTTCCACGCGTACGTTGAAGGTGTCGACGCCCGTGTCGGCCGGAGGTCCGGAGGCCTCACCCGTCGTGATATCGAACATCGCGCCGTGCCACGGGCACTGGACGTCCTTTCCCATCACCTCTCCCTCGGAAAGCGGCGCGCCTCGATGCGTGCAGAAGTCGTCGATGGCGTAGAAGTTCCCATCCACGTTGAACAGCGCGACCCTCCGGCCGTTGACCTCCACCAGCCTGGGTTTGCCGGGTTCCACCTCATCCGTGGTCGCGACCTTGACGTACCCTGCCATGACTTCTCCTTATCCCCGCGCCTCGGCAGCCGCCGAGCCCTTGACCAGCCAGCGCTCGCGCATCACTTTGTCCTGAATCCGCAGCAACCCTTCCGTCAGGGCCTCGGGGCGCGGCGGACAACCCGGGACATAGACGTCCACCGGAACGATCTTGTCGACGCCCTTGCACACCGAGTACGCCATCTGGAACAGGCCGCCGCAGTTGGAGCAGCTTCCCATGGAGATCACGTACTTGGGATCGGGCATCTGGTCATAGAGGAGCCGCGTGCGCTTGGCCATCTTGTAGGTAAGCGTCCCGGCCACGATCATCAGGTCCGACTGCCGCGGCGTCGCCCGGGGCACGCAGCCGAACCGGTCCAGGTCCGCCCGCGGCCCGCCCGTCTGCATGAGCTCGATGGCGCAACAGGCCAGCCCGAACAGCATGTACCACTGGGACGATGCCCTGCCCCAGTTCAACAGATCGTCGACCCGGGTGGTGAAGACCGTCTCGGGAAGACTGTTGGTAATCGGCATCGAAACCTCCCGACTGAAACCGCCGCCGGATCGCGCGCGACTCACAGCCTTTGAGCATACAAGTTGTCCGTAAAGATAGACCACCACGATACGCCTTTCAAGTCCGCGATCGGTTCGCGGCCCGGCTCCATTGCAAACAAACGCCGGGTCTCCTATGACTGAAAACATGCGGATCTGCACACTCCTGCCGAGCGCGACGGAGATCGCTTTCGCGCTGGGCCTGGGCGACTCGGTAATGGCCGTCAGCCACGAATGCGACTTCCCGGCCTCGGCCCGCGAGAAACCCGTGGTGGTGCGCGGCAGCATCGGTTCGGACAACTCCACCAGCCGCGAGATCGACGATGCCGTGCACCGCACACGGAGCCGCGGAGAGAGCCTTTACGGCCTCGACCTCGAGCTGCTGCACCGCATCAATCCCGATCTCATCATCACCCAGGGGCTGTGCGAGGTCTGCGCCGTGGGCTACGACGACGTCCTGGCCGCCGCCGGCTCGCTGAGGCCGCCGGCCAGGGTGCTCTCGCTGTCACCGCGCTCCCTCGGCGAGGTATGGGCGGACATCGCGCGAGTGGGAAACGCCACCGGAGCCCCGGAACGCGCGGAGAACCTGGTGGAAAGGCTCCGAGAGCGGGTGGAACGCGTCGCCGCACGGGTGGGCGAAGACCGCCCCAGGCCGCCGGTGGCCTGTCTCGAGTGGCTGGACCCCCTGTATGCAGCCGGACACTGGGTGCCGGAGATGGTGGAGCTGGCCGGGGGAAGGGACGTCCTGGCCGCAAAGCATGAGCCCTCGGCGCGGATTTCCATGGAGACGCTGGTGGAGGCGGCGCCGGAGGTGATCGTGCTCATGCCCTGCGGCTTCGACGAGAGCCGGTGCCGCAAGGAGTGGGAACCGCTGAAGCACCTGCCCGAGTGGCAGGCTATTCCAGCCGTCGCCAACGGACGGGTGTTCGCGGTGGACGGCTCCAAGTTCTTCAACCGGCCGGGCCCCCGTCTGGTGGACGGACTGGAAATCCTGGCCGAGTGCATCGATTCGGCGACTTCGCCACAAGCTGTCGATTCCTGAAAACCATGTTCGCGCGACTCCTGCTGCTGTTCACCGTGGTGCCCCTCGTCGAGCTCTACCTCCTCATCGAGGTGGGGGCGATCATCGGCGGCCTCAACACCATCCTCCTGGTGCTCGTCACCGGAGTCGTGGGCGCATTCCTCGCCAAGCTGGAAGGGCTGCGGACCCTGGGGCAGATCCAGCGGAACCTGAGCCAGGGCATCGTCCCGGCGGAAGAGATGCTGGACGGGGTGATCATCCTGGTGGCGGGTCTCCTGCTGATCACCCCGGGGATCCTCACGGACGCTTTCGGTTTCCTGATGCTCATCCCGACCACGCGGAACGCCTTCAAGCGCTGGCTGCGACGGCGCTTCGACCGTGCGTCCGCGCGCGTCCGCATCTACACACAAGGCGGACCCGGTCATTTCTAGCGCCGATAGTGCCGCCACGCACGAGCCTCGGGCATCCGACGGCCGGGAACTGCTGCGACTCTCCGTCCCCGCTTCCCTGGCCATCGCCAGCGAGCCGGTGCTGAACATCGCCGACACGGCGATGATCGGCCACCTGGGAGTGGAGCCGCTGGCGGCCAAGGCCATCGGCATGAGCCTCATCGGCGCGGTGATCTGGATCTTCGCGTTCCTGATCTTCGGAACCACGAGCCTCGTGGCCAGCCAATACGGGTCACGCAACCACGAGGCCTGCGGCGAGATCTTCCGGCACGCCCTGGTGCTGGCGGTGGGCGGCGGACTCGCCGTGGCTTCCCTGTTGATCCTGTTCGCCCCCGAACTCTACGCCCTCATGGGCGCGACACCCGGCGTCGCCGAGCTGGGGGTCCCCTACTTCCGTATTCGCTGCGCCACCATCCCGATGCTGTTCTCCATCTACGCGGCGGTGGGTTTCCTGCGCGGCATCCAGAATACCTTCTCCCCCATGCTGGTGGCGTTCCTGATGAGCGGCACCAACATCGTGCTGGACTACGCGCTGATCTACGGCGGCTTCGGGTTTCCGGCCCTGGGCCTGCCCGGCGCGGCGGTGGCGGCGGTGGCGGGCCATGCCCTCGGCATCACCTTGTACCTGCGGCTCCTGTTCTTCTCGGAATACACGAACCGTTATCGACTGAAGAGCGGCCAGCTCAGGCTGCGCCGGTTCCGCAGCATCGCCAGGATCGCCGGCGATCTGGCCGTCCGCACCGCCGGGCTCCGGCTCTCGCTGGTGTTCGCCACCGCCATGGTGGCGCGCATGGGGCCGGTGTATCTGGCGGCCTACGAGATCGTCTTCCAGCTCTTCATCTTCTGCTCCGATACCGTCGACGGGCTGGCGGTGGCCGGACAGACCCTGGTGGCGCGGCATCTCGGCGCCGGGGAAACGCGCCGGGCGCAACGCCTGGGCCGCATGCTGGTGATCTGGGGCTGCGCCGGCGGCGCCGTGTTCGGCGCGGCTTACCTGCTGCTCCAGGAGCCGCTCCTGGCGCTCTTCACCTCTTCGGCGGCGGTGGCGGAGCTGGCCCGAAGCGAGGCCTTCCTGCTGCTGGTGGTGTTCCAGCCCCTGAACGGCATCGTGTTCGCCCTGGACGGCTTCATCCTGGGCGCCCACGACACCCGCTTTCTCATGTGGGCCATGCTGGCGGGAGGGGTGCTCCTGTTCGTACCCCTCACCGGGGCCGCCTTCTACCTGGGGCTGGGGCTCTTCGGGGTGTGGGCCGGGTTCAGCCTGTTCATGCTGCACCGGCTGGCGGCCAACCTGTGGCGGCTGGCGAGCGGACGGTGGGAAGACGCGTTTGCCCGCTATCACGCTTCCCGGGGCGGTTGACGGGCCCCGCTCTCGCTTGCCTTTTCGCCCACGCCGGGATATGGATCGGCTGGCTGATGGCCCGCCGGTCGCATGGATGTACCACGGTGCCGCGGGCGGTTTTTGAGACCGCCCCTGCGCCACGGACGGAGCGTGTAGCCGGGAACGAGTAACGGATTCCGGCCCGGGCCACGGGAACCGCACATAAGGAGGAACACATCACCATGGCGGATGTCGCTATCGTAACCGGAGGGGCGGGCGGCCTGGGATCGTCGGTCTGTGCCGCGCTGGCGGAGGACGGGGTTCGGGTCGTGGTCGCCGATTACAACGGAGAGGGGGCGCAGGCCCTGGCCGCCAAGCTCAAGTCCGAAGGCAAGGAGGCGCTGGGCGTCGGCGTGGACGTGGGCGACAAGCAGAGCGTAGAGGCCATGATCCAGAGCGCGGTGGACGCATACGGGCAGCTCGACCACCAGATCAATTTCGCCGGCCTCATGGGCCGCTTTGCCATCGCGGACATGACCGAGGAGGAGTGGGACCGGGTGATCCGGGTGAACCTGCGGGGCGTATTCCTCTGCAGCCAGGTTGCCGCCGCGGTCATGCGGCCGCGCAAGCAGGGACGCATCCTCAACGTCGCCTCGGGCCGAGGGGTCGCCGGGGCACCCTACTCCGCGCACTACTCCGCCTCCAAGGCCGGGGTGATCGCCTTCACCAAGTCCATGGCCGTGGAGGTGGCGTCGGACAACATCCTGGTGAACAACATCTGTCCGGGACGCACCGAGACGCCCATGGCCCGGGCCGGCTATACCGAAGAGCAGTGGGCAGCCATCAAGGCGGTGGAGCCGTTGCAGGGCGGCCTCACACAGAAGGACGAGATCACCGGGCTGGTGCGCTATCTCGTGTCCGACGCGGCGCGCTTCATCACCGGGCAGACGTTCCTGTTGCGGACGCCGTAGCGGGGAGCTTCAAAACGCGTCCTTCGACTTCGCTTCGCTACGCTCAGGACGCCGTTCATTCAGGAGGCGACATGTCACAGGTTGTGGTGGTAACGGGCGGAGCCGGCGGCATCGGGTCGGCCATCTGCCGCTCGCTGGCCCAGGACGGCCACAGCGTCGTGGTGGCCGATGCCAACGGAGAAGGAGCGCAGGCGCTGGTGGCCGACATCGGCAAGGACGGCGGGGAAGCCCTGGCCGTGGCCGTCGACGTCGGCGACAAGGCGAGCGTCGACGGCATGGTCGCGGCGGCCATCGACAAGTACGGTCACATCGACGTGCAGCTCAACGCCGCCGGGGTCATCAAGCGCTGCCCGGTGCTGGAGATGCCGGCGGAGGAGTGGGAGCGGGTGATCCGCGTCAACCTCACCGGCCTCTTCCTGTGCTCGCAGGCCGCGGGGCGGCACATGGCCGAGCGAAAGTCGGGCCGGATCATCAACGTCGCCTCGGGCCGGGGCGTCACCGGCCAGCGACTGGGCTCCCACTACGCCGCCTCCAAGGGCGGGGTGATCACCTTTACCAAAACCCTGGCGATGGAGCTGGCGCCCTACAACGTCACCGCCAACGCCATCGGACCCGGCGCCACCGAAACCGACATGGCCAGGGCGGGCATGTCGGAAGAACAGTGGACCCTGAAACAGTCCACCTCTCCGCTCATGGGAGGCTTCACGCAAAAGGACGAGATCACCGGCCTGATCCGTTACCTCATCTCCGACGCCGCACGCTACATCTCGGGCCAGCTTTTCCTCTTGCGCACGGCGTAGGGCCGGCGAGCGGTTCGGACCGATCCACGCTGCCGGTTCACGGTTCCGGGCGGGATGCCCAGGGACCACGACCGGGGCACGAAACGGAGACCGGAGGCCATGCACACCGAGAACGCCATGAAGGCCGTCTACACCATCCTGATGGTGGTGATGGGCTTCGTCATTCTGGTCCCGGTGCTGGCGCTGGTCTTCGGCAGCTTCTGGTCGGCCTCGCCCGTGGCCGCGGGACACGTCACCCTGGACAACTGGACACGGGCGATCAACATCAGCATTCCCGCGGACATCCCCACGCTGGTCTTCAATTCGCTGGTGTTCGCCTTCACGTCGGCCGCCATCTCCGTGGTGCTGGGCGTCGCCATGGCGTTCCTGGTGGTGCGCACCGACATGCCCTACGGCTTCGTCTTCGCCAAGCTGGGCATCGTGCCCCGGGCGTTCCCCGTGATCATCGCCGCGCTGGCCTGGATCCTGCTCCTGAGCCCGCGCATCGGCGTCCTGAACGTGATGTTCCGGGAGGCCTTCGGCACCCTCCTGTTCAACATCTACTCGTTCCCGGGGATGATTTTCCTCATGGTGCTCTACGAGTCGCCCATCGTGTTCCTCATCGCGCTGAACGCCTTCCGGCTCATGGATCCGTCGCTGGAAGAGCAGTCCATCGCCTGCGGCAACACGGTCATGGGGACGCTCCGCCGGGTGACCCTGCCGGTGCTGCGGCCGCTGATTCTCTCGTCGTTCCTGCTGGTCTTCGTCATCGGGCTGATCACTCTGGAGGTGCCGATCCTCATCGGCGCGCCCGGCGGCATCTTCGTCTTCACCTCGGCGATCTTCAACATCATCGCGTCGGAGTACCAGTCGCTGATCTACTACAACACCGCCGCGGCGCTGGCCATGATGGTGATACCCTTGAGTCTGGGCTCGCTGTTCCTCTACCGTCACCTGGTGAGACGGGCGGAGAGCTTCGTCACGGTCACGGGCAAGGCCCGGGCCGAGAACGTCCACCGCCTGGGCGGGTGGCGCTACGTCGCCCTGGTGTGCTGCTCGTTCTACTTCGCGGTGGTGATCGTGCTGCCGGCGCTGGTGATCGTGCTGCTGTCGTTCTCCCAGTTCGTGGCCTCCCCCAGCCTGCACCTGCTGACCCAGCTCACGCTCAATCACTGGAACGCGGCCCTGGAAGATCCGGTCTTCTGGCGCGCCCTCGGCAACACCCTGATCCTGTGTTTCGCCGGCGCCACCGCCACGGTCATCATCGCCCTGGGGGTCGGCTACCTGCTGGTGCGCAGCGGCGTCAAGCTCAAGGGCCCGGTCGAGGCCGCCGCCATGCTGCCGCTGGCCTTCCCCGGCACCATCCTGGCGGTGGGGTTCGTGTGGGCCTACATCCGGACGCCGGTCTACGGCACCCTGTGGATCCTGCTGCTCTACTTCATCGGCAACTACCTGCCGTTCGCGCTGCGGACCCTGAGCCCGTTCCTGTTCCAGTTCCACAAGGAGTTCGAAGAGGCCTCCTGGACCTCCGGCGCCAGCGCCCTCGGCACCATCACGCGCATCGTCATCCCGTTCCTTCGCGGCGGCCTGTTCTCGGTGTGGATCCTGCTGTTCCAGATCTATCTGCGGGAATTCGCCGGCGCCGTCATCCTGTTCACCTACGGCAACGAGGTGCTCTCCACCCTGCTCTTCCAACGCGCCTTCGACGAGGGCCAGTTCGGCATCGGCGCCGTCATCGGCGTACTGATGCTGGCGTTGTCGCTGGGGCTGCACCTGCTGGTTTCGCGGCGGGAGGCGTAGAGTGTGGACTTGTAACCGAAGCCGTTTTACATAAAGGCAGGGATTACCCGCTGGCAGCGTGCTGTCGGCTCAAGGGCCGCTCATCAGAGCGGCCCTTGCTTTATCAGCAGGCAATACGAACCCAAATCTACGTCGATGGCTTCAACCCCGTACTACGGCTCTTTTGAGGGTACGCCGTACAAGTGTTTCGCTCTTGTCAAACTCGCGCGCCAACTGCAGATCCTTACCCGACAACAGTTTGACCGCGAGAAAACAGCTAACAGACGCCCAGCCCGCCTACACCCGCGCCGCCACCCAGTCGTGCATAAAGGGGAAGATCTCGGCATGGTTGTCGTAGGAGCAGTGGACGGCGCCGGGCTCGCCTGAGCGGAGGAACCGGAGATCCTTCTCGCACCGGGCTTCCGCATAGGTCTGGTGGGCGCAGCGCGGGTCGGTGATGATGTCGTCTTCGCCGTGGAGGATCAGGAGCGGGCACTCTACCTTCTCGACGCTGCCGGCGAGGGTGAACTGGCTCAGGCGGTGGCGGACCTCGTCCTCGCTGCCGGATCCGGTGATCCAGCGGAACTGGCCCCGCAACGGTTCGTAGAACTCGTAGATGTCGCGGTAGCAGTCGTAGGGGCCGAAGTGGGAAACGCAGCACTTGACTCGCTTCTCGTAGGCGGCGGCGCGGGTCACGTAGTAGCCGCCCATGCTCATGCCCATGAGGGCGATGCGGTTCATGTCGACGTCGCCGCGGGTTTCGAGGTAGTCCACCATGGCCGTTATCGGCCGCTCGAAATCCGGGATCGCCAGGCTGTTTCGGAGCCGGAGCATGCCGCCGCGTCCGGGGCCGTCGACGATGAGCAGCGCCAAGCCTCGTTTTGCAGCCTCGGGGCCGCCGACGAAGTAGACCTCCTCGGCGGTGGAGTCGGCGCCGCCGGTGTAGATCAGCACCGGCGGCTTCGCCTCCGAAGTCGGGGCGTGGAAGAAGTAGCCGGGCATGGAGGTGTCCTCGTAGGGCACCTCGACGCGCTCGATGCCGGGTGAGAGCTCCGCCGCGGCCTGGAAGCTCTCGGCGGACTTCCGGTAGGTGGGAACCTTTCGGTCGTCGGTAAACGGAAGCAGGAACTCGGCGACGCGGTAGTAGTTGGAAGCGCGAAGAAAGGCCTTGAGGGCGCTCTCGGGACGGCCGGCGGCCTGTTGCTCGCGGCCGTGGGCGGCGACCCGGTCGGCGGTGTCACGCCACTCGGCGTGCCAGCTCTCGGTATCGCCGGGCTTGATGCGTTGCGTCGTGCGGTGGATCTCGTTGAACTCGCCGCCGCCGTAGTAGCTTTCGGCCAGCAGCCGGATGCACGCGAAGGACCAGCTTCGGTTCCCTGGAAAGAATTCGAACATGGTCCTCCGCGCGTTCGGGTGCTGCCTTTTCAGACTACTGGTAGACCTTCTGGATGCGCTCCTTCCACTGGGCCGAGTTGTTGATCACCTCGCGCGACAGGATCTGCGGCGAGTTCGGAAAGAGCTTGACGCCTTCGAGCTGCTTGGCGAGGGACGCCCTGGGCTTCAGACCCTTGGCGGCCGGTACGTTACCCTCGTCGATGAAGGCCTGCTGTCCCTCGGGGCTGATGGCAAACTCCACGAAGAGCTTCGCGGCATTGGGATGGGGAGCGTTCTTGTGGACGGTCACCAGGTTCGGGAACCAGATCGCCGGCTCCTTCTTGATCGGCGCGTAGCCCAGCTTGTTGCCGTAGCTGCGACCGAAGGCGAACTGCGTGTACGGCAGCGTGAAGATGCCCAGGGGGTATTCCTTGAGGCCCACCGCCTGATGGAGCTGCCCCCACTTGGGCTCGAACCGCCCCACGTTGGCCTTGAACTTGCTCCAGTAGTCCGCCCACTTTTCCTCGCTGCCGTCGAACCAGGCCCAGTACGAAATCATGTGGACCAGGTTGTTGGATCCCAGCCAGGGCACCCGCGAGACGATCTTGCCCTTGTACTCGGGCTTGAGCAGGTCATAGATGCTGGTGGGCGCCTGGTCCGGAGAGATCAGGTCCAGGTGGTAAGAAGCCCCGACCACGTGAATGAACACCGGAAACTGGTTCCATTCCTTGGGCAAGTCCTTCATGTGGTGGGCGACTTTCTCGTAGCCCGCCGGCTTGAACTTCAGGGTCCAGTTGTTGAGTTGGCTCAGGGGCCCGGGCGACGTGCCGAACACATCGACCGCGAATATCCCCGCCTGGGATTCCTCGCTCACCTTGCGGAGGACTCCCGGGGCGCCGACGTACGTTCCCTCCACCTTGATGCCGTACTTCTTCTCGTAACCCTCGGCGGTCTTCTTGAAGCTTGGGAACGTGATCAGCCGCAGCTTGCCTTCCTTCTTGGCGGCGGCTATCAGCTCCGGGCTCGACGCCAGCGCCATGCCGGAGAGGCACAACAGCAGGCCCAGGGAAAACGCCATCGTCTTTGTGATCAAGTTTCGCATGGGAACCTCCCTTGACTCGTCAGAGACGGTAATGTGCGGCCCACACTATAGAGCCACGCCGTGAGCGTCAAGACCCTCCCCCCTCCTGGATTCCGGCTTTCGCCGGAATGATCGCGTCGAGGGGTTACGACACAAACGCCGTCGACAGGTCCACCCGCCCTTCCAGCCGCCCCGTCTCGATCAGCATCTCCATGGTGGCTTCCGCCTCCTTGCGCTCGGTATCGGTGAAGGTGAACTCGATCTTGGGGTAGCCGGCGGAGGCCAGGATGTCCTGCTTGTCGCCGCCGTACCTAGCGATGAAGCGGTCGGCCACCTCCTCGAGGTGGGCGTCGCTGTAGGCGATGGACTTCCGGCAGGCGTCGAGGATCTGCCCGGCGAACTCGGGATGTTCCTGCAACAGGTCCTCGCGGGTGGCGAGCATGTGCTTGATGATTTCGGGAAGGCCATGGAGGCCTCGCCATGCGTCGCCGTCGGTGTAGAGGCAGCGGACGTCGGGGTCCTTCTCACCGTGCCAGAAGACCTGGTCGATGAGCGTCACGGCATCCGCCTTGCCCTCCTTGAGGATCGCAATGAGCTCCTCCTGGGGATGGGACTCCCAGCGGATGGTGGAGTCGTCCACCTTGTAGTGCTTGCGCAGGAGGAAGCAGTGCATGGCGTGGGGGTCGGAGTGGTGGCTGGCGATGAGCCGTCCCTCCAGGTCCTTGGGGGTCTGCACCGGGCCGTCCTTCAGCACGAAGACGCCGTTGCCCTTGGAGGTGGACTTCCACTCCGTGGACAGGCCGACGATGGGGGCGCCGCAGAGCTTCCGCTTGAGGAAGTTCGGCAGGTAGATGTTGGCGAACGCCACCTCGCCCCGGATCAGCACCTCCTCCAGCTCGTGGCTGGGGGGATCGGCCACCTCGATAACCTTCAAGTCGAAGCCCTCGGGCTTCACGATGCCCTCGGCAAGGGCGTAGTAGGTGCGGAACATGCAGAAGCGGTTACGGTAGTGTGCGAGTGTCAGTTCCATGAGCCCTCCTCGCGGCGGCGCGTTCCGCGCACCGCCGGCTCCAACGGAAGCGGGCGGCCGAAGCCGCCCGCTCGTGTCACGTCCGATTCGGATCAGTCCAGACCGAGCTCCGCCCGGGTCTTGCTGCAGATGTCCAAGGCGGCCAGCGCGTACGCGCTGCTGCAACGCTCCATGTTCCTGATGCCCACCCCGCGCCGGGTCCCGGACGGACGGTCCCACTCGGCGCCGGTCTCCTGCTCGTCCGGGTCCACCAGGTGGGTGCCGAAGCCGGCGCCGTAGGTGATCACCGACACGCCGTACTGGTTGATGCGCGAGCCGTCGCTGGTGATGCCGTAGCGCACCGGTTCCGAGAACTCCATGGCGCTGCCGTTGACCTCCTGGTGGGCCGCTCCCATGGCCTTGACCACGTAGTCGGTCTCGGGGATCTCGTAGCCGCCGGTGGAGAGGTAGAGCCTCACCCGGGTGTCGATGTCCCCTTCCTTTGCGGCAACCGCCGCGGCGACCTTCTCCAGCTCCCGCTGGATCTTCATGGTGCCCACGCCGGGCAGCGTCTTGACGATGACGTAGATCTTGCACACCGGGTTGGTGCCGGGCTTGAACGGGTTGCCGCCGTCGATGGCGCCGATCTGCACGGTGGGGAGCATGAACGGGTGCGGGAACTGCTTCTGGTAGTCCGCTTCCCACGCCTGGATCGCCTTGGTTACCTCGAAGGCCTTCAGCACGAAGGTCTTGGCCGGCCCCTCCACGGTCACCTCGGCCCACACCAGGCCGGCGTTGCCGATCTGCATGCGCAGGCCCGTGGGCTCGCCGATGATGCACATGTCGGCGGTGACGCCGTGGTCCATCAGGTAGCGCGCGCCCACTCCCGCGCCCCGGTAGCTCTTGCCGTGGAAACGGTTGACCTGGGCTTTCTCGATCTCGCCCACCACGCCCGAGATGACGATGTCGCCCTTGAGCTCCGCCCCGGCCTTGACGAGCATGTCCACCGCGGTGATGTAACAGGGGAACGCGCACTTCATGTTCACCAGGCCGCGGCCGTAGACCCGGTCTTCCGTCACCCGGGTAGGCTCGGGATTGTCGAAGTGGTCCATGTGGCCGTTGAACATCAACGTCGGGCCGCCGCCCGAGCCTCTGAGCGTGCCGATGACGTTGTGCCGCCCCTCCTCCACCTCCTGGTACTCCACCTCCATGCCCAGGCGCTCGAACTCGCGCCCCAGGTACTCCGCCACCGGCGTTTCCTCGCCCGTGATCGTGACGATATCGGCAAGGTCCCGCGTCATCTCCACCAGGTGTGCGCGGTCGAGCTGTGCCAACACTTGCTTGCTATCCATGTGATCGAACCTCCTCAATCTTTCTCGTGTCTTAACGACAACGAATTAATACAATACCTCAAATACGTCGGCGCCGGCCCGTCATCGAAAACGTGACCAAGATGGGCGTCGCAGACGCTGCAAAGTGCCTCCACCCGGCGCATGCCGTAGGAATGGTCCTCCTTGGTGGCGACATTCTCCTCGTTCACCGGCGCCCAGAAGCTCGGCCAGCCGGTACCTGATTCGAACTTGGTGGCGGCGTCGAACAGGTCCGCGCCGCAGCAGACGCAACGGTAGACGCCGGGGTCCTTGGTGGCGTGGTACCTGCCCGTGAACGGACGCTCGGTGGCCTGCTTGCGCGTCACCACAAACTCCTCGTCGGTGAGCTGTTGGCGCCATTCTTCATCGGTCTTGACGACTTTGTCCTTCATTGAAGGCGACCCTCCAGAAGGGATGACGGTCCCGGTCCCGGAATCGTGTCTCGCGAAAAGGTTTCCGAAAGCCCGCAGGATTCTTGTGACACACGACACCAAAGCGAAGCTCCTAACCATATAGGCTTTTGACGGCAAGAAAGCGAATCCGCCCCACGGCATGACTCTCCGTTCGTCCTGAGCCCTTCGTCAAGCCTGTCCTGAGCTTGACGAAGGGCTCAGGACAGGCGTAGCGAAGCGGAGTCGAAGGACCCTCTTCACCTCACGATCAGCAACGCCGTGCCGAGCACAACGGCCACCGCGCCCACCGCCACCTTCCAGTTGATCGACTCGTGGGCCTGCAGGAAGACCCACGACACCAGCAGCACGAACAGCGGCCGCGACTGCGCGATGGGCTGCACCACCACCACCGGCGCGTACTTGAGGGCGAAGTATCCGCAGGTGGTGCCGATGGCCGAAACCAGCCCCACCAGCCAAATGTAGCGCCAGTGCCGGGAAGTCCAGTCGGCGACGCTCCGCAGCGGCCGGTTGGAGATGGCGGGCAGGAAGCTCGGCAGCGCGATCAGGCTGGCGTAGAAGTTGGCGCCCAGCGGCGACGAGAACTCGTGCACCACCACCCGGGTCAGGGCCGCGGATACGGCCATGGCCAGGGCGCTGCCCAGGGCGAAGGCCATTCCGGCGACATATCGCCTCCAGGTCTGGCCAGCGCTGCCCTGGATGCGGCTCATGGCCACCAGCACGCAACCTCCCACCACCAGGACGGCGCCGGCGGTCAGGAGATAGGTCAGGTTCTCGGCGAGAAAGAACACGCCGAGAAACATGGCGAAGAACACGTTGGTGGCGCTGAAACTGCTGGAGCGCGCCGCGCCGATGTACTTGATGGCGGTAAACAACGTCGTGCGGCCCACGGTGATGCGCAGGATCCCGGCCAGCCCGATCATGAACAGCGGCCATCCCCAACCCGGAAAACCCGCGTGAAGGTCGCCGTTCAGCAGCGCGGCGACGGTCAGCACCGCCAGGCCGGTGAACGCCGTGGCCGCCGTTCCCAGCACCGGATCGATGTCGTGGGTGGCCATGCGGCCGAAGATGTCCCGCAACGCCAAGAAGAACGCCGTGCCCAGGGCGTAGACGATGGCGATGTCCATGACGGTTAGGTGTAGCACGCCGGAGGGGATTCGTAACCCGGCCTCAGGTTGATCGGGACAACCGAAACGGCTATACCCCTCCCAACTCAACTCGCCGCCGGGAGCCGCCATGAATTTCGAGGGCACCATTACCGTGGAGCACCCCAGGGACGCCGTCTGGGACTTCGTGCTGGATATCGACAAGTTCTCGGCCTGCATGCCGGGCCTCGACTCCATCGACAAGATCGACGACACCACCTTCGACGGCGTCATCAGCGCCAAGGTGGGACCCATGTCGGGCAAGTTCAACTTCCGCTCCACCATCACCGACAGCAACCCCAAGGAGTCCCTCACCGTCCGCATCGACGGCAACGACTCCGTCACCAAGAGCTCGGTGGTGGCCGGCGTGGACGCCCGCATGGAGGAGCCCCGGGAGAACTGCACCGAGCTCCGGTACAAGGCGCAGGTGGAAATCAACGGGCGCCTCGCCATCGTCGGCGACATGATCCTGCGCGCCACCACCTCGCTCATCCTGGAAGAGTTCCGGAAACGCCTCAGCAAAGCGCTGGACGACGAGGCCGCCGAGGCCTAGGAGCCTATCCAGGTAGTCGAGTCGTGGCGATGGTAGGGGCGACCAGCCGGTCGCCCCTACGGGAGTCCACCGCAACGTAGCCTGGCGGCCGGTGCAGGGCGGGTTTCAAACCCGCCCGCGGCCGTGCCATTGCCGGTCGACGCAAGCCCCTGGAGGCGCGGCCGCACAAACGAAAGGACAGGTTTCATGGCCGAACACTACGACGTCATCATCATCGGCGGAGGCTCGGCGGGCTGCGCCGCGGCCAGCCGGCTCTCCGAGGACCCCGGACGCAAGGTGCTGCTGCTGGAGGCGGGTCCGGATCCCCAACCCATTCCCGAGATGGTGGCCGAGGCCCAGAACCAGGTGCGGCTCTTGCTGGAGACGGACTACCTGGCCATGTACCCGAGTCCCCGGGACCTGGACGGCAGCATCTGCTACAAGCTCGCCGGCCGGATCATGGGCGGGGGCTCGTCGGTGAACGTCATGGCCGCGCCCCGGCCCATGAGGGCCGACATGGACAACTGGGTGGCGGCCGGCAACCCGGACTGGTCGTGGGACAAGGTGCTGCCGGTGCTCAAGCGGCTGGAAGCCGACCAGGACTTCCCGGACAGCCCGCTGCACGGCAGCGACGGGCCGCTCTACGTGAAGCGCCCCTTCACCTTCGACACGCCCGGCACCGCCGACCCCGTGCAGGCGTTCATCGAGGCCGGCCAGCAGAAGGGCCTGCCGCTACTGGAAGACACCAACATCCCCGACCCCGAAGGCGTCGGGCATCCGCCCTTCAGCATCAAGGACGGCAAGCGCCAGTCCACGGTGGTAGCCTACCTGAACCCCGCCCGCGGCCGCCACAACCTCACCATCATCGCTGAGGCCTTGGTCCACAAGCTGGATGTCGAGGGCAACCGCGTGACCGGCGTGCGCTACGAGAAGGACGGCCGGCAGGAGACCGTTACCGGCAACCAGGTGGTGGTGAGCGCCGGCGTCTATTACTCCGCCCAGCTCCTCATGCTGTCGGGCATCGGCCGCGCCGACGACCTCAGGAAGATCGGCGTCGAGGTGGTCCGGCACATGCCCGGCGTGGGCCAGAACTACCAGGACCACGCGGTGGTGTTCATGACTTTCGAGTGCAAGGAAGAGTTCGACGCCGACTGGATCATCCCGCGCATCCGCTACATCTACAAGAGCCACGACGACCGGGACTGCTCCAACTTCCACATCTCGCTCAGGCCGCCGACCCAGGTGGAAGGGATTCAAACCACCATCCCGCTTTCCGCCTCGCTGCTGGAGCAGATGAACCGCGGCCGCATCTACCTCCAGAGCAACGACCCCCGCGAGTTGCCGGTGATCGAATCCGCCATGCTGGAGCACCAGCAGGACATCGACTCCATGACCAAAGCCATGGAGTTCATCAAGGAGATCACCGAGACCCCGCCCATGCGGGAGCTCTACGGCGAGCTTCTCAGCCCCGGCCCCGGCGAGGACTGGGTGAAGTTCGCCAAGGCAACCTACGACAGCTACCACCACGGCGTCGGCACCTGCCTCATGGCGCCGGCCTCCAACCCCGAGGCGGTGGTGGACGAGACGCTGCGGGTGCACGGCATGGACAACCTCTGGGTGGCGGACGCCTCCATCATGCCCACGGTGGTGCACGCCAACACCAACGTCACCTGCATCATGATCGGCGAGCGCGTATCGGATTTCGTGAAGGCGGCAGGGGGCTAAGGAACAACCCTGCCGACGCTCGCACCCGTCATTCCGGCTTTCGCCGGAATGACGAACCGAACCGGCTTCATTCCCTGGTCAGCCTGCGATACCGCATGCGGCGAGGCTGGTCGGCCTCCTTGCCGAGGCGCCGGCGCCGGTCCGACTCGTAGTCGCTGTAGTTTCCCTCGAACCACACCACCTGGCTGTCGCCCTCGAAGGCCAGGATGTGGGTGGCGATGCGGTCCAGGAACCAGCGGTCGTGGCTCACCACGACGCAGGAACCGCCGAATTCCACCAGCCCGTCCTCCAGCGCCCGCATGGTGTTGACGTCGAGGTCGTTGGTGGGCTCGTCCAGCAGCAGCAGGTTGGCCTCTTCCTTCAGCATCCGGGCGAGGTGAACGCGGTTGCGTTCTCCGCCCGAGAGGTCCCCCACCTTCTTCTGCTGGTCCTGGCCGGAAAAGTTGAAGCGCCCCACGTAGGCGCGGGAGTTCACCTCGCGCTTTCCCAGCATGATCTGGTCCTGCCCGTCCGAGATGGCCTCCCATACCGTGTGCTCGTCGTTCAGGGTACGGCTCTGGTCCACGTAGCCGACCCGGACGGTCTCGCCGATGCGGAACGACCCGGCCTGGCAGTCCACTCCGCCGGTGACGACGCGCAGCAGCGTGGTCTTGCCCGAGCCGTTGGGGCCGATGACGCCGACGATGGCGCCCGGCGGCATGATGAAGCTCAGGCCCTCGAACAACAGCCGCTCCCCGAACGCGTGGGTGAGCCCTTCGGCCTGGAGCACCGAGTCCCCCAGCCGCGGCCCCGGCGGGATGTAGATCTCCAGGTCCTCCTGCGCGCTCTCCTGCTCCTGGCCCAGCAGATGCTCGTAGCGCGTGAGCCGGGCCTTGCCCTTGGCCTGCCGCGCCCGGGGCGACATGCGAATCCATTCCAGCTCCCGCTCCAGGGTCTTCCGGCGCCGCGACAGCGACTTTTCTTCCTTCTCGAGACGGGCCTGCTTCTGCTCCAGCCACGAGGAGTAGTTGCCCTCGAAGGGGATGCCGTGGCCCCGGTCCAGTTCCAGGATCCAGCCGGCGACGTTGTCCAGGAAATAGCGGTCGTGGGTGACGGCGATGACCGTGCCCTTGTAGCGGCTCAGGTGCTGCTCCAGCCACTGCACCGACTCCGCGTCCAGGTGATTGGTGGGCTCGTCCAGCAGCAGGATGTCCGGCTCCTGGATCAGCAGCCGGCACAGTGCCACCCGCCGGCGCTCGCCCCCGGACAGCACCTCGACCTTCGTTTCCGGCGGCGGGCAGCGGAGCGCGTCCATCGCCACCTCCAACTGGCTCTCCAGCTCCCAGCCGTTACCCGCCTCGATCTCGTCCTGAAGCTGGGCCTGCTTCTCCAGCAGCGCCTCCATCTCGTCCGCGCCGATGTCCTCGCCCAGCTTCATGCTGACGGCCTCGAACTCGGCAAGGAGCTCCATCATCCGGGAACAACCCTCCTCCACCACCTCCTTCACGGTCTTGTCGGCGTCCATCCGCGGTTCCTGCTCCAGCAGACCCACGGAATAGCCCTTGGAGAAGGTGATTTCCCCCAAGTACTCCTGCTCCCCCCCGGCGATGATCCTCAGAAGCGTGCTCTTGCCCGACCCGTTCAAGCCGAGCACGCCGATCTTGGCGCCGTAGAAGAACGACAGGTAGATGTCCTTCAGCACCTGCCGCTTGGGCGGATGGACCTTGCCCACCCCGATCAGCGAGAAAATCACCTGGCGATCATCGTTGCTCATGAGCCCTCCCGCCGCCGCGTTTGTAAACCGCGGACGGCGACCCTACTATACCAAAGACTCCGATCGATTGTGCCGGCGCCCTTCGACTTCGCTTCGCGAAGCCTGTCCTGAGCTTGACGAAGGGCTCAGGGCGAACGGTTGAGTTCAGGAAGCCTGATGAACACACCGTTCGCCCGGAGCGTAGCGAAGCGAAGTCGAAGGGCGTTCCGATCCGCCGGAACCTCAACATGATCACCCACCCGCTACCGCCGCAAGCGTTCGCCCGAATGGACGAGTCCCCGGACGAGGAATTCTACCAGGAGCCCCGGCTGGTGACCCATATCGACGAGCGCGCCATCGCGGCGGTCACCCAACTGTACCGGGAAACCCTGCCGGCCGGCGGCGCGATCCTGGATCTGATGAGCAGTTGGATCAGCCACCTGCCGCCGGAGATGGGCTTCGGGAAGGTCGTGGGGCTGGGCATGAACGAGCAGGAGCTGAAGGCCAATCCCCGCCTCCACGCCTACACGGTCCACAACCTCAACGACGACCCTGCCCTGCCTTATGCCGACCGCGAGTTCGACGCCGCCTGTATCTGCGTCTCCGTAGACTACCTGGTGAAACCCGTGCAGGTGATCCGCGACATCGGGCGCGTGCTGACGCCGGGCGGGCCGCTGGTCATCACCTTCTCCAACCGCTGCTTCCCCACCAAGGCCGTGGCCGTCTGGCATCGCCTCACCGGTCCGGGACAACAGCAGCTCGTGGAATCCTACCTCACCGAGGCCGGCAACTGGGACAGCGTGCGGTCGCTCACCCCCGTCCGGGAGGACTTCCGCGGAGACCCCTTATACGCCGTGCTCGGAAACCGGGCCGGCCACGGAGTCCCGAACCCTTAGCAGGTTGTTGAAGAACTTGGTCTAGCGCCGGTGCCGGCGGTGCGGCCGATCACGGCGGTCCGATCGGTGATGGTGATGCGGCCGGTGGCGATGGTGCAACCGGTGGCGATGGTGACCCCGATGACGGCCCATCTTGTGGCGGTGACGATGGAACTCGTAGAACAGGTGGACGGACACCGGCGGGTAGTACCAATAGGAACCATAGTAGGGGTAGTAACGGCGACGGTCATCGTACCCGCGGGTGTGAACCGGCCGTGGCGCGGGCGGCTGGAGCCAGGCGCCCGCCGTCGTGCGGCAGCGCGTGCTCCTGGCCTCGGCTTCCCTGCCGTCGACGGTGAGCTCGCGGTAGAACTTGCGGCAATCCTGCCCGGCCGAGTTGCGGTAGGTGAGCGTGGGCGTGACGCGGCCGTGGTGGCCGGTCGACGGGTTCTCCCAGAACTCGGCCACGCCGGTCCTGTTGAACTCCAACGCGTTCTGAACCGCCTGCTCCTGGTGCCGCCGGTCGGCATCGGACAACAGTGCATCGGGTGACGCCGCGGCCGCGCGCACCGTGGCAAAGGACAGCGTCACCGGGACCAGAACCGACAACGCAAAGAGAATCCGTTTCATGAGACCACCCCCATGCAGCCGGCATGCCTTGAATCTCTCCAAGTATACTCCCACGCATACAGGCCCACAATCGCCCGACCGGACACAATGGCATGTAGCGCCCGATGCCACTAGCGCCCCTCGCGCTCCATCGCCGCCAACCGCCCCTTCGCCTTGGCCGCGAACGGGCTGTCCGGGTGGTCGCTCAGGATCCGGTCGTAGAGCTTGCGGGCATGCTCCTTGTTGTTCTGGACCTCCTCGAACTGCGCGGTCTCGAACATCTCCTCCGCCCCGTCGCCGCACCCCGCCAAGGGCAGCACCAGAACGACGGCCAACGCCGCGCAGACGAATACCATTCTGACCGATTCGAAAGTCGAAGCCATCGCATCCTCCTCCGGGCGACATCCGTCCCGCTCTCTCCTCGTCCTTCCCGCGGAAGCGGGAATCCAGCCCATTCCTAATTTGACAGGAACCCACGATTGTGGCGAACTGAACGCCGCATCGCGTATCCATTCATGGGCCGAAATCCGAAAGCCGGGAGGGAACCATGCCGATCATCGACGCCGACGCCCACGTGGTGGAAATTGACGAGACCTGGGAGTATCTCACCCCGTCCGAGCGCGAATACAAGCCCGGCGTGGTCTACGAGAAGCTGGAGACCGGCGAGACCATCAAGTACTGGGTCATCGGGGACAAGAAGGTGGGGACGCCGTGGCCCGGGGGCGGTGCCCGGAGCGACGCCATCACCGGCACCTTCATCGGCAACGTGCCTCTGGACCTCAAGGCAAAGTACATGCTGGACGTGGATGCCCGGGTGGCGCACATGGACGAGCTCGGCACCGATATCCAGGTGCTCTTCCCCACTCTCTGGGTGCACCCGCTCACGGACCGGCCCGCGGTGGAGAACGCGCTGTGCTGGAGTTACAACCGCTGGCTGGCCGACATCCACAGCCGCGGCCACGGCCGGTTCCGCTGGGCCTGCGCGGCCTCGCTGAGCGACATCCCGGAAGCGCTGCGGCAGATGCGCTTCGCCAGGGACCACGGCGCGGTGGCGGTGAACATCTCGGGGCTGGACTATCGCAACCGGCTCATCAACGACCCCGACTTTTTCCCCCTCTACGAAGAAGCCAGCGACCTCGACATGCCCGTGTGCATCCACTCGGGCACCAACAGCCCGGACATGGACCGGGTCTGGGGGCAACCCCTGTGCGGCTACCAGCGCAACAAGTTCGTGGGGCTCGGGGCGTTCCACCTGCTGATCATGTCGAACCTGCCCGACCGCTTCCCCAAGCTCCGCTGGGGCATCATCGAGTTGAGCGCGGGCTGGCTACCCTACCTCATCAACGACCTCCGGCGCCGCGTGGAACGACGCGGCGGCAAGCTCAAGGAACGCATCCTGGCCGACAACAACATCTGGGTCGCGGCCCAAATGAACGACGACCTGGAGCACGTCATCAAGTACGTGGGCGACGACCGCCTGGTGATGGGCACCGACTACGGGCACGCCGACTCCTCCACCGAGATCCACGCGCTGCAGTTGCTGCAACGGCACGAGTTCCTCTCGCCCGAGAGCGTCTCGCGCATTCTCTATGACAACCCGGTGGAGCTGTACGCGCTGTAGCGGTGCAACTCTAAAACGATGCTACGCAAGTCTTCAGTCAGTTAGCGTGAGATTCGACCCTCGAAAGAAACCCGCATGAAATGGCGCCGGCGCTACGGCACACGTTGGACTGCACTAGTTTTCCAGGGTAGGAGCCCCTGATGGAGCGGCTGCGGGCCGGCGACTACCCCATCCAGCCGGCGCAACTGGAGCCCGAGGGCGCCACCAGCGCCGCGCCCGACGGAACCCAGGCCGCGCCCGCGGGCACGGACGAACTGCGCTTCCATCCGTGCATGGCCATCGCCAGAGAGAACGGCCGGCAGGTAACCCGCTGCGGCCACCGCTATTGCCAGGCCACAGACAACTATAAGCGCTACGCGCTCATACGAAAGCGCGACCAGGAAGAACTCTCCGGCCAGAGGGTGCCGTCCCGGGAACCCTACATCGCCAGCTTCATCGAGCACTACTGCCCGGGCTGCGCGGCCATGCTCCAGGTCGACACGTTCTGCCCCGAGCTGGACGACGAGAACGCACCGGTGCGGGACTTCGGGCTGGAGGGTGAAGGGGCGTCTTCTGCCCCGACCGCGGCGTGACGTTCCCTAATCGCTCGAATGCGTTGCCGGGATCGACAAGGAACGACGGAGGTACATATGGCAACGGAGTTGGAGTTACTCAACCGCATTACCGTACGCGCCGATATCTTCGGCGGCAAACCCATCGTTCGCGACCAGCGCATCGCGGTGGAGCACATCCTGGGAATGCTTGCGGCGGGAGACACGGCGGAAACCATCCTCAAGGAGTATCCGGTCCTGGAACCTGACGACATCCAGGCATGCCTGCTCTTTGCCCACCGCTCACTGACCGGCGAGCATGTGCATGAACGCCTCCCCGTTCGTTGATCACCGTGAAGTTTCTACTCGACGTTTGTGCTTCATCCCATAGCCTGCATGCGATGCTGAGCGACCTGGGACACGACGTGCTCTCGGGCCTGGAAAGAGACCCTCGCGCCTCCGATGACGCTCTGCTCGCACTCGCCAATGATGAGGAGCGCGTGCTCATCACCGAGGACAAGGATTTTGGTGAGCTCGTGTTTGTACGCCGTTTGCCACATCCGTGTATCGTACGCTTGGTTGACATGCCCATTGCGGAAAAGGTAACCGCCGTGCGCGAGTTGATCGAACGCCACGCGGATGCAATGCGCGAGAACGCCTTGATCGTCGTGACGCGGACACGGGTCCGCGTACGCCACGGAAGACTCGGCGAACCACGAAGTGAAGGAGGTGGCTCGTGACGTCAGTACCGGCTTTGATAGCCGTCGCCGTAAGTCAGACGGAGAAAAACTGTGACCGAAACGACAAATGAACCCAACGGTCCAAACGAAGACGAGTTCATGAAAGGAGTACTCAGGGCCGCCCATGATTGGGCGCGGAAGAGTATGGCCTACTATGAAGAGTTGAAAGGTAGCGGCCCGCGAGCCCAAATCACCCTCGCCGTAGCTCACTTCGAGGAACGACTACGGGAAGCATTGTTAGACACATTCGTTGGGTTGCAGCGATGCTCGGAATTGTGGGAGTTGAACGGCAAAGAACAGAAACGTGTGAAGGAGGCTGTACCACGTGACTTGGTTCTAAAGATCGACCTTGGTTATGCTTTGGGGCTCTACCCGCTCGACACTGCAACGAAACTCCATGAAGTTCGGAAGCTACGAAACGATGCCGTTCACAAGTCACAAAACATCGGCGTCCCTCGACTTCGCTTCGCTACGCTTCCAATTAACTGCACAAATGTTGGGCAGTTAGTTCCATATTCCTTGGGCCCGTGAGGTCCATAACAGGCTCAGGAGGAAGCGTTTGGTTCTCAAGGACGCCGTCAGGCCGTGGCCTCCTTCAGGAAATCCACCGCCCGGCGGTCGTAGACCTCGCCCGCGTCCCACATGAGCATGTGGCAGGCCTTGTCGATGATCTCCAGTTGCAGCTCGGGCATCAGTTCCTTGAGCTTGGCGCACTTCTCGGCGGCCTGGTTGCGGTCCTGCTTGCCGTAGAGCAGGAGCAGCGGCGGTTGCACCTCCATGAGCCGCTCCCACAGCCGCGGGCCTTCCCTCTTGGGCTCGACCGCGCGCTGCCGCTCCAGGAACGCCTCGAGGTTCCTGCCCAGGCTCAGGCCGTGGCGCTTCTCCAGCACCTCCGGCGTGATCAGCTCCTTGTGGTAAAGGTTGGACTCCAGAAGCTTCCGCGAGTCCTCCAGAGTCGGCGGCGCATCCGTGCTCTCGCTGCTGGCGTGGGCCGGCGGCGGAAAGTCCGGCAGTCCCTGCAACAGGCTGCCGCTGCACACCACCAGCACCTTGGCCACGCGATCCGGGTGGTCGAGGGCGGTCTGGACGACGATTCCGCCCGCCTGCGAGTGGCCGATGAGCGCGGCCTCGTCCGCTCCGATGGCGCTCATGAACTCGGGCAGGAACCCGACCCGGTAGGCCAGGGTGTGGTTCTCCGGGACGTCCGACAAGCCGAAACCCGGCTGGTCATACGCCACCGCGCGAAACCCGGCGTCGGCCAACGGACCCAGGTGGCGTTCGAACACGTCCGCGGACGAACCCAGCGAGGCGCCGTGCAGCATGATCACCGGCGTGCCCGAACCTTCCTCCAGATAACGGATCTTGAGACCGTCCACAGTGACTTCGCGCTCCATGTGCCTGTCCTCCATTGACGATAGCCCGAATATACAAGTGGCCTGTACCACACTAGCGATGGTACAGGCCACCCGTTCAGCTCTCGCCGGAGTCTTTACCAGCTCACGGCACCGCCCAGCAGGACGGCGCGATGGTTCTTCGCGCCGTCGCCGGAGCTCCGGCGGGCGGCCACCTCGAGCTTCATGCGGAACGCCACCGCCTCGCCGCGCGCAAGGCTCACCACGAACTCCATCCGGCGGTCGCGTTCCCTGGCTTCCGCATCGGCCACGTTCAGCACGCATTTGTCCATGTCGACCACCCCGACCGGAAGCTCCGCCGCCACGGGAGAGTAGCCACCGCCCCTGACCCTGTGGACCAGGACCATCCGATCGTCGTCCGTATCCGCGTCGGCGGCCGCGGTCACCGTGACGGTCTGCGCCGTCGACCAGTCGTCGGGAGTGAAATTCAGGGTCGGCTTGTCCACCGAGATCTCAGCTTTCGTCCCGCGCCTTGCCGGGCTCGCGCCGCGGCTCACCGACACGGTCACGAAACCGGCGGGCTCGCTGGTAAGCACCACCCTGTATTGTGCGCTCCCCCTTCCTCGACCTCCAGCGCCTCTGGCATGACCCTCACCGAGGCCGTGTCATCATCGCGAATGAACAACGTAAGGCCGGACGGGGCCAGAACTCCCACGGCGTTCTTCGCGGCACCCTCCACCGTTATGGTCTTGTCCGGAGCATCCATGAGATTGTCGACCGCGGTGATCGTCACCGCGCCGGTGCCGAGCAGCCGGCCCGCCGGGACCGTCAGGACCGTGTTGTTGCCCAGCACGAAGTCCGAGGCCGTTGCCGGGGCCGCCGGCGTTGCCGACACCGCTACCGTGGTCTCGACGCTGGAACGGTGGTCCAGCTTGGCCGTCACCGACGCCGTGCCGCCATTCTCTCCGATGGAAGCGTCGGACAACCCCAGCGTCACCGTGGGAACCGGATCGTCATCGACGATGATCCCCTTCACCGTGAGGGACGACACGCCGTCCGGCAGCCGCCCGTCCCGCGGGTTGCTCAGATTGAACTCGAACGATTCCTCGGTCTCGCTCAGATCATCGTCGATCAGCTCCACCCGCACGCGCTTCACCGTCTCCCCTGGGGCGAACGAGACCTCTCCGTTCCTGCCCCGGTAGTCGGAAAGATGCACCGCGTCGTTCACTCCGCCCGCGGGACCGTAGGTGCCGTAGTTCACGGCGACCCGACGGGTGCTCGCGGCGTCCAGGGAAATCACGAACTCCAGCGCGTCCATTCCCTGGCGTTTCGTTCTTATTCAAGTCTCGCCCCGGGGCACGGTTGCCGCAATATACCCATTCGCGAACGCCATCGAATTCTTCGTAAACGATGCACATGTTTCGCCAGTAGGTCTCTGAAGTCCGCGAAAGCGACCTCCCGTGCGCATTTTCGCGTCGTCGGCCACCTCGCATCGACGTGCCGATAAGCACGGCCACGATCTGCGGCGCGTTCCAGCGAGTCCCTCGCGAAGCGTAAATTCCATCCAGGATATTGACACTGCGCCGTTCGCGTATTAGTTTTCAGTTATGAGGATGATTCGACAATAACCCGACCGGAAACACGCGCTTCGCAGAAACGGAGGATCATCGTGGATAACGCGGCGACTCCAGAGAGGAAACCCGACGATCGTACGGAGGACCAGGAGCCCCCGCCATTTCACGTACCGCTCAAGTCGCCCGTCGTTCGACGCGCCCTCATTGCAGTGGGCGCCTACGTCTTGTTGCTCACCCTGGTCGGAATCATCTACAAGGACGGACTTTCGTGGTCGCGCCGGTCAGGTTACCTGGTCCTCTGCGCGCTGTTGTGCGTCCCTATCTGTATCTTCTACGGCATACTGACCGACCATCTTTCCCGGCTTCGTGACCGCGCGATCGGCTCACTGTCCCTGGCAGGGTCGGCGCTGCTCTCGGCGGGGTCGGCGACGGTGCTCGTTTACGGAGTGGACCGGCTGTTTCGGGCCGGATTCGTGCCCAACAGAATGCGCGACCCGTACGTGCTGGCCCTGGCGGTGCTGCTCGTGTGCGTGTCGGTGGCGCAATACGCCATGGCTCGGCGCGAGAGATTGGCGGATACGCCGCCGGGAGTCGTGGAAGACACCGCGGGTGAGGGGCCGGGGACGGGTGAGGGCCCGACAGGAGCCGTTGAGAAACGGCGGGAAGGCCCGCGGAGCTCGTTCTTCAGACGGTTACCAGCCGAACTCGGCCGCGACGTCGTTTACCTGAAGATGAGCGACCACTACGTTGAGGTCTTCACGGCCGCGGGTCACACGGTGCTGCTGATGCGCCTCGGCGACGCGGTGGCGGAACTCGAGGGGCTGGGAATCCGGGTACATCGATCCTACTGGGTCGCACACGGCCATGCGGAACGACTGGTGCGGCGTGGGCGACGCAGGTTCCTGCGACTCAGGGGAGGCCATGACGTGCCGGTGAGCCGTACCTACCTGGCCGCGGTCGAATCCGTCCTGGCGGCAAACCCGGGGACGACTTGACCCGAAAGCGCCGGTAGCGGCGCTCAGATCACTTGGAGCCGTACCGGTTCTTTCGGCAACAACGCATCGCACTTGGCGGCGTTCATGCCGCAGGCCCGGCCCATGGCGGACAGCACCACGTCCGCGACCACCCTCTCCTCGCCCTGCCGGGTGCGGGCGTTCTTCTCCAACGTGACCGAACGGACTTCGACGGATTGACCTCGGCACACCGCCACGTGAGCTCGGTGCTCTCCCTTGCGGGGCCGGTCGGTGACCAACGCCGCGGTGCAGGCAACCCCCAGGACCGCCACCTCCCCGGCCGGCCTCAGCGCCAACGCCTTTTCGTGGGCCCTTCGCGCCAGCAACGCCGCGGTCTCCGCCGACACCGCCTGGGACGGCCGGAGCCCAAGAAACCCGTCCATCGACCCGTCGCTGTACGGCACCAGGGCCTCCAGCACCGTGCGCGACGCCCCCGGCACCACGAACAGGTCCGCCAGCGCCTGCGTGCCGCCGCCGGTCACCACCACAACCGCCATGCAGGGGCTTCGATGAATCTCCGCGACGAAATCGGTCAGCGACGGTGTTGCCATGGGTACGAGTGGAATCGCCCGGTCACGCTCAGATCACGCCGCGTTCGCGCAGGCTTCGGATGGCATCGGCGTCGTAGCCCAACCCCTGAAGGACCTCATCGGTGTTCTCACCGACCAGCGGCGCCGGCCGTACGAATCGTGGAGGCGTGTCCGACAGGTTCACGCTGCTGCCGATGAGCCGGGTGGTGCCGCGCTCGGGATGGTGTATCTCCCGTGGAACTCCCAGGTGCCTTACTTGCGGGTCCTCGAAGACCTCCCCGGCAGCGTAGATGGGCGCATGACTGAGGTCCGTCTCGCCCAGGCGTTCCAGCCAGACCGCGCGGGGCGCGCTGCCGAAGGCTTCGCGCAGCACGGCGATCAGATCGTCGTGGTTTGCGACGCGATCGTCGAACGAGGTGAAACGCGGGTCGTCGAGCAGTTCAGGACGCGCTATGACCTGAGTCAGGGCCTCCCAGGATCCGTGGTGCGTGGCCAAGTGCACCAGCAGCGGGCGTCCGTCCCCCGCCGTCAGACAGAACAGCCGTCCCCGTTGGAAGTTCTTCGGCGTCACGGCATCACCGCCGTTCAGGAACTCGGCGAAGTGCGATTCGACAAAGCCCATGCTCGCCTGCAGCAGCGACGCATCCACGAACTGCCCGGCGCCGGTCCGGCTCCGCGCGGCGAGCGCGGCGAGAATGCCGTAGGCCGCGAAAACGCCGGTGGCGTGCGCGGTTATCGAGAACCCTCCCATCTTCGGATCGCCCGGGTCGGTGAGCAGGCTCAACATGCCGCTCACCGCCTGGCCGATGGATTCGAAGCCCGGCCGGCTCTCGTAGGGGCCGGTCTGGCCGAACGCCGTGACCGAGCAGTGGACGAGCCCGGGGTTGCGTTTCCGCAGATCCGCGTAATCGAGCCCCATCGCCTTGCGCGTCCCGGGCCGGAAGCTCTCGATCAGGACGTCGGACCGCTCCAGCAGCCGCTTGAGGATTTCCCGGGCGTCGAGCTCCCGCAGGTTGAGCGTAAGGCTCTTCTTGTTGCGGTTGAGCACCCGGAAGACCGGGCTGTAACCTTCCCGCCCCCGGGCCGGATCGCCTGTCCCCGGAAGCTCCACCTTGATGACCTCGCAACCGAGATCGCCGAGGAGGCTCCCGGCGTAGGGGCCGGCCACGTGTCCGCTGGCGTCCACGGCCACGGTGCCGTCCAGTGCTCCGGTCATGTCGGACTCGGCTGCACCCATCCCGGCGGTTCCCCTTTCCACTCCTCACCCCCGGATTCCCGCCCGCCCGAAAAGGATGGAGGACAGCGCGGGCGGACGCGTCAAAACGGGTTGTTGAAGAACGGCTTCCCCTCCCGCACCCGGAAGATGCCGACGAAGCCCAGGAGCCCGCCGATGAAGCCGCCCATGAAGATTACGAGGGCGATGAAGTCGGTCATGACGCCCGGCGCCAACACCGCGTACACCACCGCGCGGGCCACCAGTCCCACCACCAGAGCCACCGCCAGACCGATGGCGGTGAGAGTCCTGTACCTCATCGATGCGCTCCTCCAACGCCCCTCCGGTACGGTCCGAGGCAATGTTGACAGCGGTTGCAGGATTGCATACCCTCCTTAGCCGTTGCAAGCCAGTGAGCGCGGCCGCGCGCCGTTCGTGGCGCCGCGCGAGGGAGGAGACCTGAGATGGAAACCCAGACAGCCAACGCCCTGGAACGGTTCATCGAGAAGACTCGCGCGCTGTTCGCCGCGGAATCCGACCTGGACAAGCGCTGGACCGCGCTGCAGCCGGTCCTGGCCGAGCTGCTCGCCGACCCCGACGTGCTGGAGGCCTCCAGGTCATGGCCCGACTGCGTGCCGCGGGACGGCCGCGCCGAGAACCTGCTGTTCTACGAGGACCCTGACTACGGCTTCGCCGTCAACGGCCTGACCAAGGGCAACGCCCGCCAGGGGGGCCGGGCGCGCATCCACGACCACGCCCACATCTACACCCTCTACGGGGTGCTGGACGGCCACGAGCGCATCGAACGCTACGACCGGCTGGACGACCGCTCGAAGCCCGACTACGCCGAGATTCGTCTGGCCAGCGACAAGCACGTCGGCCCCGGAGAAATCGACCTGGTGCGGCCCTACGAGGTACACACCGAAACCACCGTGGGCGAGAGGACCGTGGCCGTCATCATCCGCAGCCAGAAGGGCGGCAGCTTCAACCAGGGACGCTACCAGCCCGAGACCAACGAGTACTACGAGAGCCTGGGTCCGCGTCAGACGCCGGTGGAGATGTTGCCCCGGACATGACGCATGGACGCCATCAAGCTCGAGGTCATCTATAACGCCACCAACCAGATCGCGTATGAGCTGACGCAGAAGCTCATGCGCAACGGCTACTCGTCCATCGTCAAGGAGAGCCAGGATCTGGCGCTGAGCATCTGTGACGGCCGGGGACGCAACGTCGGCCAGTACTCGCCCAACCCGGTGGGGCTCGGCGTCGTCGGCGCCCAGCTCAAGGGAATTCTCCAGGACTTCGCCGGCGCCATCCGCGAGGGCGACACCTTCATCCTGAACCACCCCTACCGCTACTGCCAGAACCACCCCAGCGACGTGACGCTGATCTCGCCGGTGTTCTACCAGGGCCGGCTCATGGCCTTCGTCGGCAACACCGCCCACAAGCCCGACATCGGCGGCAAGGTGCCGGGCACCAACGCCGGCGACGCCACCGAGGTGTTCCAGGAAGGGCTGATGATCCCACCCCTGAAGCTCTACGACGGGGGCGTCTTCAACGAGGCCGTGAAAGAGCTCATCTGCGCCAACACCCGCACCCCGGAAGTCACCTGGGGCGACATCCGCGCGCAGGTGACCTCGAACCTCCACGGCATCGAGCGGATCACCGCGCTGGCCGACCGTTTCGGGCTGGAAGACGTGCTCGCCTGCTGGGAGGAACGCATCGCCATCACCGAACGGGAGCTGCGCTCGCGCATCGCCGCCATGCCGGCGGGCACCTACGGCCCGGTCACCGACTACATCGACGACGACGGCGTGGAGCTGGACCGGCCCCTGGAGGTGACGGCGACGTTGCACGTCCGCGGCGACGAGCTGGGGTTCGAGTTCGCCTCCGCCAAACAGTCGCGCGGCCCGCTCAACCTCCGGCCGTGCGTGGTGCGGGCGGTGGTGGAATACTGCGTGCAGGCGGCCATCGGGCCGGACCTGCCCAAGAACCAGGGCGTCTCCGCCCCCATCCGCATCACCCTCCCCGCCCCCGGACACCTGCTGAACCCCGAGTTCCCGGCGCCGGTCAACATGTACGCCACCACCTGCCACCGGCTGGCGCCGGTGATCATGATGGTGCTGGCCCAGGCCCTGCCGGACCGGGTGGCCGCGCCCCAGAGCAGCTCCGGCGGCGCCGTCTCCTTCAACGGCCTGGAGCCGGGCGGCGGACGGCGCTACTCGCAGTACGAGATCCTGTGGGGCGGCTACGGCGCCCGGCCCGGCAAGGACGGCGTCAGCGGCTGCGCCGCCGACATCAGCAACGTCATGAGCACGCCGGTGGAGGCGTTGGAGAACGAGTTCCCGGTGCGGATGCAGTGCTTCGAGGTAAACCCGGACTCCGCGGGCGCGGGAGAGTTCCGCGGCGGCCTGGGGATCCGGCGCGCCTGGCAGGTGCTGAACGACGACGTCACCCTCAACCTGCGCCTGGACCGCTTCAAGTTCTCCTCCCCGGGTCTTTTCGGCGCCCGCCCCAGTGCGCCGGCGCGCTGCACCCTCAATCCCGACGGTGAGGGAGCCCGCGCGCTCCACTCCAAGACCGCCAACATCCGCATGTCCAGGGGCGACACCCTGCTCCTGGAGTTGGGCGGCGGAGGCGGCTGGGGCGACCCCTTCGCGCGCGAGCCGGAACGCGTGCTGGAGGATGTGCGCAACGGCTATGTCTCGCCTGCCGCCGCGCGGCATGTCTACGGCGTGGTCATCGACGCGGAAACCATGACCATCGACCCGGCGGCCACCGAGCGGCAACGTGCGGGGGCGGGTTCGGCAGCCACCCGTGCAGCGGACGGGTCGCCGAAGAACGCCGCCGAGCCGGGGCACGAACCAACCGGACGGGACAAAAGCAACCGTGCTTCGCATCGGGATTGACACCGGCGGCACGTTCACCGACCTGAGCGTGTTCGACGAGGACGGCGGACGGGTCTGCCTCACGCACAAGGTCCCCTCGCAGCCCCGGAATCCCACCGCGGCCATTGCCGAGGGGCTGCGCGAGATCAACGCGCGGCTGCCGGAGAAGGCCCGCTACGTCCTGCACGGCACCACCATCGGGTTGAACACGCTGCTGGAGGGACGGGAGCCGCCGCCGGGGCTCCTGGTGACCGATGGGTTCCGCGATATCCTGGAGCTGGACCGCCAATGGCGTGGCGACCAGGTCTACAACCTGTTCTTCGACCGGCCGCGGCAACTGGTGCCCCGGCGCCTGATCCGGCCGGTGCGGGAGCGCGTGGACTCCCGCGGCCGCGAGGTGCTGCCTCTGGACACGGACCAGGCCCGTGCCGCCGTGAGGGAGCTCCTGGAGGCCGGGGCGCGGTCGGTGGCCGTGAGCCTGCTCTTCTCCTTCGCCAACCCCGACCATGAGAGACGGCTCCGGGCGATCCTGGAAGAGCTGGCACCGGACGTGTACGTGACGCTGTCGTCGGAGGTGGACCCACAGTTCCGGGAGTTCGAGCGCACTAGCACCGCGGTAGTCAACGCCTTCATCGGCCCCCGGGTGGCCAGCTACGTGGGCACCATCGAGACCGCCGTCAACGAGTTGCTGGACGGCGCCCGGGTGCTGATCATGCAGTCCAACGGCGGCGTGGCCACGCCGGAGGTGATCACCCGGGCGCCGGTGCAGACCCTCATGTCAGGCCCGGTGGCCGGGGTCGTGGGGACCCGGCGGCTGTGCGACGAGATCGGCCGCGAGAACGCCATCTCCCTGGACATCGGCGGCACGAGCTGCGACATGTCGGTGGTCCCCGGCGAACTCCTCGCCGCGCCGCAGAGCAAGGTGGCCGGCTACACCGTGCGCGCCGCCACCGTGGACATCGAAACCATCGGCAGCGGCGGCGGCAGCATCGCCCGGGTCGAGTCCGGCCGGATCCTCAAGGTGGGGCCGCGGAGCGCCGGCGCGGTGCCCGGACCGGCCTGCTACGGTTCGGGCGACCAACCCACCCTCACCGACGCGCTGGTGGTGCTGGGACACCTCAACCGGGAGGCGCTGCTGGACGGCGCCATGCCCATCGACGCCGGCGCCGCCGGCCGCGCCATCGACGACACGGTCGCCCGCCCGCTGGAGATGACGCCGGAGCGCGCGGCCACCGGCATCGTCGAGGTGCTGGCCGCCCAGGTGGCCATGTCCATGCGCTCGGTCACCATCGAGAAGGGCTACGATCCCAGGGACTTCATCCTGGTGGCCTACGGCGGCGCCGGACCCACGGTGGCCTGCCCCATCGCCCGGGAGCTGGAGATCCCCGAGATCTGCGTGCCGCGGGACCCCGGCAACTTCTGCGCCGCCGGAATGCTGCTCACGGACCTGGTGCGCAGCTACTCCCGCACCCGCATCAGCCGGCTGGACGAAACCCCTGCCGGCGACATCGACGGGGTGTTCCGGGAGCTTCGTGATCGGGGTTTCAAGGAGCTGCTCGAGCAGGGCGTCACCGCGGACTTCATCGACACCGAGGACTTCCTGGACATGCGTTATCCCGGCCAGTCCTACGAGGTCACCATCGCGGCGGGGGACACCGGCCGGGAACAGCTTGCGCAACTCTTTCACGAGGCTCACGGACGGTTGTTCGGCCACACCGCCGAGGAAGAGTCCATGGAGATCGTCAACTACCGCGTGCGCTGCACCGGCCGCCTGCCCAAGATGACGTTCGCCGCCGCACCGGCCGGCGACCGGGCGGCGCGGCCTGGCGGGCGCCGAGCCGCGCTATTCCCGGGAAGCGACGCTCCCCTGCAGGCGCCGGTATACCGCCGCGCCGACCTCGGCCCCGGCTGCCGCATTGCCGGCCCGGCCATCATCGAAGAGTACACGTCCACCACGGTCGTGTACCCCTCCTTCGACCTGTCCGTGGACGCCCACGGCAACCTCAGGCTGCAACGCACGACGTAGACAGCGTCAGTAGTGATGGCCGCACTGTGCGATCAGCACGGATTCGCCTTCGACTTTGTAGACGGGCCGATTCTGGCGCCGTTCGCCCTGAGCGTAGCGAAGCGAAGTCGAAGGGCGCCGACCCGGGCCGGAGTGACTTCTTCAACGACCGGCTATTCGACGAACTCGATCATGCCGAGCCGGGTGAACCGCATGAGGTCGGCGGCGCCGGCGGGGATCACGGTGAGCTGGTGGATGGCGTACTCGTGCTCGTAGGTGCTCTTTGCGTTGACGCCGTCCAGCGGGATGATGACGTTGTAGCGATGGACGCGGGCGGCGGCAGTCGAGGTGTAGAGCACCGCCACGTTGGTCAGGCTGCCGACGACGATGAGGTTTTCGGTCCCCGCGTCGTTCAGGATCGCCTTGAGCTCGCCGCCGGCGAACTTGTCGAAGGCGTCGGGGTGGAGCACGGGCTCCGTGTCCCTGCGACCGAGGGGCGTCGCCACCTCGCCCATCGGCGTGTCCTTGAACTGCAGGGAGACGGTGAACACCACCGGCACGGAGGCCTCCCGGACTCGCTCCAAGAAACCGCCCAGCGGTTCCATCAGCTTCGAGCAGACGTCCTCCGGGTCGTGGCACCGGGCGTTCAGGTCGAGCACCACCACGGCGGTCTTGGCCGCGTCGAGCGAGATTTCCTTCGGTTCAGGGCGATTCGGGCCGGTGATCTCGGTCATGGTTTCCTCCTGACAGCCTGTCCGGGCAGGGCGACCGGCGGTCGCCCTCCAGGTCGCGTCAGCGGCTTGCCAGCCGCCGTTCGCGTATCCGTTCCCGCAACTGCCGCGTGGCGGCCTCGTCGACCTCCAGGCTTTCCCCCTCGGTCACGACGCCATAGATCTCCTCCGCCGTGGCACCGGAGATACGGCGGTTGAGCAGGCTCTCCGCCACGGCCTCCGGATCGCGGTCCAGCGGGTCGCCGTAGCCGCCGCCGCTGCCCAGCCGGAGGTATAGCACGTCGTCCTTGCCGATCTCGAACTCGCAGTAGGGCAGCAGCCGGCCCTCGCCCTCCAGCGCCGGAAGGTCGTCGATGCACCGGTGGGCGGCCAGCAGCTCGTTCACCCGGGTGCCTTCCAGCAGCACCAGCAGGCTCGGGGCGCCGGGGTAGCCGCCGAACATGCCGACTCCGGAGTTCCTGAGGCCGGCGACGCCGAAGGCCACGCCGCGGATCTTCTCCTCCGGCGCATCGTGGAGCTTCACCGTGGCCTCGACCCCCACGCCCCCGGCGAACCTGCCGGCGCCGGCGCCGTCCTTGAGGTGGCGCCGAAACAGGTACATGAGCGGGAAGTTGAGCTCGAGCCACTCGATGTTGTGGCATGTGAGATAGCCGCCGGAGTCGATACCGTCGCCGTGGGGGCTGGCGCCCGAGCCGCTCAGCTCCAGCAGCGTGGAGACGTAGAAGCGGCCGTACTGGTTGACACCGGCGTGGCGCACGACGCGGAACCCCAGCGTCAAGGCCGTGACCTCCTCCTTCCAGTCTTCGCTGCCCGCCAGCATCTGTGCCAGCACCGAGGCGGACACGTAGGAGACGGTCTTGAGGCCGGAGGTGGTGTTCATGGACACGGGGCCGGGATACTCGACGTTCACCACCGTGCCCTCGGGCGCCATGACCTCGATGGGGCCGAAGGCGCCGTAGTTCTTGGGCAGGTCGTAGCCCAGGGCGGTGAGCACCGCCTCGAAGACTCCGCCAAAGGTGGCGTGGTACGGCAGGTTGATACCCTGGCGCGCCTGGGGGTCGCTGCCGGTGAAGTCGAACACCAGGTGGTCGCCGCGTTTGCGCAACTCCACGCACACCCGGCGGGTCTCGTTGGCAACGATGGTGCCCTCGTCCCGCCAGGTGCCGTCCGGGATCTCCCGGAGCCGCTTCCTGAGGACGTCGCCCGAGTAACGGATCATCTCCGCCGACACCGCGGTGATGAGCTCCGGGCCGTACTGCGCGACCATCTCCTCCATGCGCGACCGGGCCACGTTGTTGGCCGCCAGCTCGCACTTGAGGTCGAGCCCCACAAGCACCGGCTGCCGCGTCATGTTGATGAGTGTGTCGAACACGTCCTGACGCATGCGGCCCCGTTCCACCAGCTTGAGGCCGGGGATCCGGAGCCCCTCGTGGCAGATCTCGGTGGCGCCGGGGGAATTGCCGCCGGGCGACATGGCGCCGATGTCCATGACGTGAACGAAGGTGGCGCTCCAGGCCATGAGCCGCTCCTCGTAGTGGATCGGAGCGATCATGTAGATGTCGGACTGGTGGATGGCGGCGAGGTAGGGGTCGTTGAGCAGGAAGACGTCGCCCGGATAGATACCCCCCTCCCCTTCGAAGCGCTCGATGATCCGCTTGACCGCGAACCCGGCGCAGGCGGCATGCCGGATCATGGACTCCCCCACCGACAGCACGTCGCCGTTGGCCATGTAGACGGACGCCATGTAGTCCTTGAGCTGGGTGGTGTTGACCGTCCCTCCCACGCGCTCCAGGGTGGCGCCCATCTCACGGGTGATCTCGTGCAGCCGGTGCGAAAGGATCTCGAAGGTGACGGGGTCCACCTGCCTGCTCGCGGTGTCCATCTCGGTCGACTCCATGAATCCTCCTGGCGCGCTCAGGCGCCGGCGCCGTTGTCCCCCACGTATATCCTGATGTTGCGGAACCCGTCGATCTCGGCCCGATCCCGAGGATTCACCACAACCGTGGTCACCGGGGTCTCGATGACCGCCGGACCGGCAAGCTCCATGCCCGGCTGCATCCGCTGGAAATCGTAGATGGCGGTGGAAGCGAAGTCCCCCAGCTCCTCGAAAAACACCTTCCGCGGCGGCTTGAGCGCCTCGTCCGCGGAGTTCCTGCGCACCGGAGCCCGGCGGATGGCCGGTTTCCCGAGCAGCCCCACGGCGGTCACGCGGAAGGTCAGGATCTCCTTGCCCGCCTCCCGGTAACCCGAGCCCTTGCCGTAGGCCTTCTCGTACGCCTCGTCGAACTCCTCGTAAAGCCGCTCCAGGTCCGCCTCCGTGAGCGGCGCCGTACCCTGGGCAAGGGGAACATTCAACTCGTGAACCTGGTAGCGGTAGCGGATGTCGACGCTGCGGGTAACGGCCATTTCCGTCGGGCCGAATCCGGCGGCGCCCAGGTCGGCCTGCGCCCTTCGGACCAACTCGACGAAGTTCCCATTGACGCGGCCGGGATCGGCCGGCACCTGCAAGTGGTCCGACTTGCCGTACTCGTGGACCACGTCGGAGCTGATGAGACCAGTGGCGCCGTGGACCGAGGCGGTGAGGGGAATCACCACCTGCCGGACCCCCAGGTCGGCGGCATAGCGCCCCGCGTGCATGGGACCGGCGCCGCCGAAGGCGAACAGCACGAACGTCCGCGGGTCGTGGCCCTTCTCCACCGTGGCCCGGCGGATGAGGTCGCTCATGTGCGCGTTGGAGATGCGGTAGATGCCCAGGGCGGCCTCGGACTCGCTCATGCCCAGCGGGCCGGCGATCCGCTCCTTCACCGCCCGCAGCGCGGCCGCTGGGTCCAGCCGCATCCGCCCGCCCAGGAAATAGTCGGCGTTGAGGTAGCCGAGGATGAGGTCCGCGTCGGACACCGTGGGCTCGGTGCCGCCGAGGCCGTAGCACACGGGCCCGGGACTTGCGCCGGCGCCTTCGGGACCCACCTTGAGCAGGCCGGTCCCCTGCTCGATCCAGGCGATGCTGCCGCCGCCCGCGCCCACCGACTCCACCCAGATCTTGGGCGCCAGCACCCGGTGACGCAGCACCACCGGCGTGTAGTCGCGCTCGAGGCGGCCCTCCCGGACCACGCCCACCTTGAACGTGGTGCCGCCCATGTCGGTGGCCAGGATGTTGTGCTCGCCGATCAACTCGCCCAGGAACCGGGTCCCCGCCACCCCCGACGCCGGGCCGGACTCGATGGTTCCGACGGCGTTCCGGCAGGTGGCCTCGATGTCGAGGACGCCGCCGTAGGCCTGCATGATCATCGGCGGCTTGGCCAACCCCTTGCTACGCAGCACGTGTTCGAGATTCACCAGATAGCTCGAGATCCGCGGGCCGATGTAGGCGTTGAAGACCGTGGTGGCGGTACGCTCGTACTCGCCCACGAAAGGGGCCGCGGCGCTCGAAAGCGTGACGTAGACGCCGGGATGACGGCGGCGCAGGATGTCGGCCATCGCCTTCTCGTGGGCGTCGTTGGTCACCGACCACAGCAGGCACACCGCCACGGACTCGACGCCGCGCGCCACCAGCTCGTCCAGGGCGGCGGCCGCCTGCTCCTCGTCGAGAGGCACGGTGACGGCGCCCTTGTAGTCCATGCGCTCGTTCACTTCCGCAACCAAGGATCGGGGCACGAACGGCTCGGGTTTCCGCAGCCACGCCAGGCGCCCCGCCTCCGCCTCGGTGAGGCCGTCGGTGACCTTACCCCGCATCATGAGCAGGGTATCGGGAAACCCCCTCGTGGCCACGAGGCCGGTGCGGGGGCCGGAGCGGGTGATCAGGGTGTTCTCGCCGATGGTGCAGGCGTGAAAGAACAGCGTGGTTTGCCGAAGCAACTCGTCCTCGCCGTCGAGGCCGAGGTTCCGGGCCGCGTCCCGGACCGCGCCGGCGGCACCGGCGGAATAGTCCGGCGGGGTGGAAAGCGACTTCCCCACCACCATCTCCCCCTGGTCGTTGACCACGACGCAGTCGGTGAAAGTGCCGCCGATGTCCACGCCAACCCTGTACCGTCCTTGGGAGTCGCTCATAACTGTATGATTTATTTATTCTTTCTAGAGATCATGAACTGTGGATCGTCGGCGGTTGGATCCTTGCCGTAAGCATACTGTAAGCGGATTCATTCCCGTCTGTGCGCGTTGCAGCGTGGCTCTGTCTCGCACATGACCGACTCTACAAGCCCCGTGTGCATTTTGACGGTGATCACCTGACAGTCCCACCTTCGGCGCGGAATGGCAAGTGGCGGGCGCGCTGGCGGTTGGCGAGAGCGGCTACTGCGACCTGAGAAGAACACTTGTGAGCGCCAGATCGAGCTCAGCCACGAGCAGATCATGAGGGACGAAATGTTGAATCTTGTCCTCGGAAGAGAACCTCAAATGGTAGGACCTGCTGGCTTGCATAGTTGCGGGGCGGTGATAGGATGGTTCAAGAAGAAGCAGGGACGCGATGGCAACGAGCGAGAAACGGGAAATAAAGCGAGGCATCTGGAGCCGCCGGGACTTCTTCGGCCGCCTTGGCTGGCTGGGGTTCGGGGTATTTTCCTTGATCTCCCTCTTTGCCTTCATGCGGTCAGCGTTTCCGCGGGTGCTCTTCATGCCGCCTTCCACGTTCAAGGCCGGCTCTCCCTCCGACTACGCCATCGGCGAGGTGAGCGAGAAGTTCAAGAAGGACTTCCGCGTGTGGATCGTACGTGAGGAGACAGGTTTTTACGCCCTCTCATCCGTGTGCACGCATCTCGGCTGCACGCCGCGTTGGCTCTCCGCCGAGAACAAGTTCAAGTGCCCCTGTCACGGCAGCGGTTTCTTCAAGTCGGGGCTGAACTTCGAGGGGCCGGCGCCGCGGCCGCTGGACCGCTTCGAGATCGCGGTGGCGGAGGACGGGCAGCTCGTGGTGGACAAGGCCAGGACGTTCCGCATGGCGCCGGGCGGGGAACCGGATGAACAGCACCCCAACAGCATTCTCAAGGCCTGAGACGATCATGATCAACCTGGGAAAGATCCAGAGCAGTTCATGAATCGAAGGCGATTCCTTGCCTGCTCCGCCGCTTCGATCCTATTCCCGACGACCGGCTGGACGACAGCGCCCTTGCGATTGAAGGCCGGGCCGGTCACCGCCCGGATCCTGCCCGAGGACGACCGGCCCACCTTCATGCTCGGGTTCAACGGATCGACCCCCGGCCCCGAACTCCGGGTACGCCAAGGGGACCGGCTCGCCGTTTCCTTCGAGAACGGAGCAGGCCAGGCCTCCGCGATTCACTGGCACGGCGTCCATCTCGACAACGCGATGGACGGGGTGCCGGACCTGACGCAGGCGGCGGTGCGACCCGACGAGACCTTCCGCTACGCGTTCGACGTCCCCCATGCCGGCACCTACTGGTACCACGCCCACCACCGCTCGTGGGAACAGGTGGCAAGAGGGCTCTACGGTCCCCTGATCGTCGAGGAGCGGGATCCGCCCCCCGTCGACCGCGACATTACCGTCGTCCTCGACGACTGGCGGCTGGAACGCAACGGCGCGCTGCATGAGAGCTTCGGCAACCGCCACGACTTCTCTCATGCCGGGCGGATGGGCAACGTCGCCCGTGCCCTGTTCTCGAGGGCCACGGTCCGACGCGGCGACCGCGTCCGCCTGCGGCTGATCAATGCCGCCACGGCGAGGATGTTCGCGGTGCGGATCGGCGGGGGAACCGGTAAGGTCGTGGCCCATGACGGGATGCCGCTTGCCGAGCCGTCGCCGCTCCGAGACCTGTCGCTCGCCCCGGCCCAGCGGACCGACGTCATCCTCGACGCGGCGGGCCCGGTGTCCTTCGCCCTTCGGACCCGCGAGGGTCTCTACGGACTGGGCACCATCGCCGCGGAGGGCTCGAATCCCGCCCCCGCCGCGAGCCCCGTCGGCCCGCTCCCGGCTCCCCGTACCCCAGCGCCCGACCGGAGTGCGGCGACCCGCCTGACGCTTGCCATGCAGGGCGGCGCCATGGGCGGGCGTCACAGGGGCGGCGATTTATGGGCCTTCAACCACCGCTCCGGCCTTCCCGATGTCCCGTGGCGGCGGTTCGCGCGCGGCGAGACGGCCCGCATCACCTTGCGCAATGACACCGCCTTCCCCCACGGCATCCACCTGCATGGCCACCATTTCCACGAGCTGCGCGAAGACGGTTCGCTCGGCGATTACCGCGACACGACACTGGTCGATCCGCGCCGGAGCCGCGACATCCTCTGCGTATTCGACAATCCCGGCAAATGGCTCCTGCACTGCCACACCCTCGCGCACCAAGCGTCGGGGATGAAGACCTGGGTGGAAGTCGCATGAAGGCCGCCCTGCCGATTCTCGTCCTGCTCTGGTCCGGTCCGGCCCTTGCCGGTCACGAGCTCGACGACCGCGACATTCGAAACGGGCAGGCGCTTTACAAGCAGCACTGCGCATCCTGCCACGGCGCCAACCTCGAAGGGCAGCCGAACTGGCGGCGACCCGGCAAGGAAGGCGTCCTGCCGGCGCCGCCGCACGATGCGAGCGGCCATACCTGGCATCACGGCAACAAGCTTCTCTTCGACTACACGAAACTGGGCGGCACTGCCCTGATGGAGGCCCGGGGCATTATCGGGATCGAAAGCGGCATGCCGGGCCTCGGCGACGCCATGACCGACGACGAGATCTGGGACGTGCTCTCCTACATCCGCTCCACATGGCCGGACCGCATCCGTGAAATCCAGGCCGGCAGAAATCCGCCGCACGGGCCATGACCCGGTCCGCGCTTCACACCGCCGCCAACGGAGACAGCCATGAAGACACTGCTGAATGTCGTATCAAGGGAGACGACATCCCCGACCGAGACTCCCGCCGGACGAAGCCTGCTAGCGCGCTACGGCATGCTGGCGTGCTGCCTCGTCATGCTCCTTCCGGTCCGGGTATGAAACGTGCCGCCGGTTCGACGGCACGGCACGACGCAAGAGGGCGTCATAACCCACACAGGCAAGATCTCATGACGCACACGGAGACGGCCATCCACCACCCGTTGAGCCGGGGAACTTCCACGCTCGTGGGCGTCGGCGGCGTGGCGCTCGCTCTTCTACTCGCGTTCATTGTGACACTGCTGCCGGAAGACAAGGCCATTCTTCTGCTTGCGGTCTTCGTCGGCATACTCAGCGGTGTCTACTTCGGCGTCGCGCTTTCGCCCACCGGCGCCAGGAACACGGTGATGAATGTTGCCGTGGCCGTGGTGTTCGCGGCTTTCGCATTGTTGGGAGCATGGGCGAGTCCAATGTTCTTCGCTCTGGCCTTGTTCCTACATGCGGCGTGGGATGTGGTGATCGGTCATCCCCGGGCGCTCAGCGAGCCGATCGCGCCATGGTACGTGCCCTTGTGTATCGGTGCGGACATCGTCCTCGGCGTGTTCGTCGTCATCTGGTTCTACTGAATGGAATCGCGGCGCCGGAGAGGGCCCTTCGCATAGCCGCACGCAGACCGCTGAAGGTTGCGGCGGCAAGGCTGAAGACCCGAACCCGGTACCGTTTCTTTCCACCCCGCCCAGGAGGCCCGTGGATGAGACGGCTAGCCATCATGTCCGACGGGTCCGATCAACACGGATGCGCGGCGGTTGTCTGCGGGATGGCCGACGACGCAAGGTCGCGTGTTTTCCGGTTGACAACGTTCCCCGGTTTTCATTAGGGTCAGCAGCTATCCGGCTTAGGCCGAGGCATCAACCGGTCGGGGAATGCCCCGGCAAAGGAGGGTACACGGATGAAGAGAATCGCACTTGGGGCGTTCGCCGCGGCGTTCGCCCTGTTCGTTCTGGCGTCAGCCGCGCAGTCCGAGGTCACGTTGCGGATCACCACCTGCATCGCCAAGACCCACGACCAGGTGGAGACGTACTTCCAGGTCTTCCACGACAAGTTCAACGAGGTCGCCAAGGGCGAGGCCAAGATCCATTACGTGGGCGGTCCGGAAGTGTCGCCGCGACAGAAGCAGGGGCCGGCCCTCAGGCGCGGCCTGGTGGACATGATCTTCTGCCCCATGGGCTACTTCGAGGGGATGGTGCCGGAAGCCGGGCTGACGTCGGTGACCAACCTGTCCACCAAGGAACTGCGGGACAACGGCGCCATCGACCAGCTTCAGCCGGTGTGGGCAAAGAAGTTCAACGGCATGATCCTGGGCTGGTGCTGCTACGGCGTCGATTTCCACATCTACACCACCTTCAAGCCCAAGGCGAGCGACAAGTCGGGCCTCGATCTGTCGGGCCACAAGATGCGCTCCACCGCAACCTACAGACCTTTCCTCACTGCCATGGGGGCCATTCCCGTCACCATGGCACCGGCGGAGATGTATACGGGTCTGCAACGAGGCGTGGTCAAGGGCATCGCATGGCCCGAGGGAGCACTGGCCAAGTACGGCGTCCAGAAGTTCCTCAAGTACCGCGTCTACCCGGGATTCTATCGTAGCGGCTCCATGGTCGTGATCAACCTCGACAAGTGGAAAACGCTGTCCAAATCCGTGCAGGACAAGCTCACCAAGACCGGCCTGGACTTCGAGCAGGGCAGCGAACCGATCCTGCGCAAAAAGGCCGACGCGGACAACGAGAAGCTGTGGGCTTCGGGCCTCCAGAAGATGGAGCTCAAGGGTGAGGCGCGGAAGGCCTATCTCCGCACCGTCTACGAGCTTGCATGGGAGATGCGGAAGGACAAGCCGTATACCGTCCCGTTTGCAAAGCTGAAGGAGAAGATGTACCGCGCGCCCTGACGGTCGCGTCGAAACAGTGAAAAAGCCCCCGATCCGGAGTGCCGGATCGGGGGCTTTTTCTTTCAACTCAATCCATCAGGTTGGGAAGCCACAGCGCGAGCTGGGGTTCCCAGATCAGGATGAGGATCAGGATCAGATCGCATATCAGGAACGGGATCGCCGCGTTGGCCACCTGCAGCAGCGTGGTGCCCCTGGGCGCCACCCCGAGCATGACGTAGAGCAGCAACCCGAACGGCGGCGTGGTGCCCGCCATCTCCAGCGTCATCAGCACGAACAAGCCGAACCAGATCAGGTCGAAGCCCAGGGCCTCGGCCAGGGGGAAGAAGATCGGCACGGTGATGAGCATCATGGAGGTGGCGTCCATGAACATGCCCAGCACGATGAGAATCAGGAACATGACCGAGAGCACCACCAGGCGGGACACCTCGAAGCTGGTGGCCCATTCCAGCATGCCGGCGGTGGCGCCCGAGTAGGCCAGAAGCTGGCTGAACACCGTCGAGTTCATGATGATCAGGAACACCATGCCGGCCACCCGCACGGTGCCCGACAGGGAGGTGCGAATGGACTCCCACTTGAGCACGCGGAAGCCCACGGCCAGGATGACCACGCCCAACACGCCGCAGGCCGCCGATTCCGTGGGCGTGGCGATGCCCAGGATGATGAAGCCGATGACCATGAAGATCACGAGGCTCACCGGCAGGATGTTGAAGGTGACGTACTTGATCTTGTGGGCCCAACTCGTGGGCGGCACGTCATAGGCCGGCGCCCCCGCGGGGTTGATGACGATCTGGAGATACAGCATCGCGGCATACAGCAGGGCCAGCACGAACCCCGGCAGGAAACCCGCGATCAGCAGACGGCCCACGTCGATGTTGGCGACGCTGGCGAGCAGCACGGCCAGCGCCGACGGCGGAATGATCATGGCCAGGCCGCCGGTGCCCAGGATGGGGCCCATGGACATGCGCCAGTTGTACCCTCGCCGCTGCATCTCCGGCACCAGCAACGATCCCAGCATGGCGGTATTGGCCATGGAAGAGCCGGTGAGGGTGGAGAAGATCGTCCCGCCGGCCACCGTCAGGTAGCAGAGCCGGCCCCGGAGCTTGCCGAACAGCGAATCGAGCCCGTCGAAGACGCGGATCGCCAGGCCCGTGTGAAAGAACAGCGCCCCCATGAGGATGAACATGGGCACGGGACCCAGGGTAAACCGGGTGATCAGCACGGTGGAGTTGTCCGCCACCTGGATGAAGCCATGGGTGCCGGCGAATATGAAGATGCCGACGAAGTTCGTGGTGATGAAGGCGAAGGCCACGGGGACTCCGATGGCCATCAGACAGACGACCATGCCCACCAGAAGAGCGAATGCCCAGTACCATTCCATCACACGTTCTCCCGCACCTCGGTGCGCGAGGTGTACATGGTGTCTACGCCCACCAGGAACCTGAGGAACTCGAAGGCGATCATGGCGAACGACACCGGCATGGGCGCGAGCAGCATCCAGAGCGGCTGCGCTTCGCCCCGGATGTCCATCTCGCCCGTGACGTACGCGTCAATGAGGAGGTCCGTGGAATAGTAGATGAAGAAGAGGCAGCAGACGATGCAGATGACGTAGACGAGACGGGCCAGCACCGCCTGCACGATCAGGGGCAGGAGCGAAACCAGGGAGTCCACGAACACGTGGCCCTTCATGCGCACCAGCCACGGCGCTCCCAGCATGGTGAACCACAGCAGGCCGTACTCGACCACGCCCAGCGTGTAGGACCACGGATGGATCGACAGGAGACGCAGGAACACGTCGATGACGATGAGCAGGAAAATCAGGAAGACCACGATCTCCGCGCCCATCTTGAACAGGTCCAGGAGCTTTTCGTAAGCTCGCGCTATGCGTTGCATCCCGCCTCCGTGGGGTCCGTTGCCTGGCCGGAGCCCCGGTTCGCCGTCAGCCGAAATGGCCGAAATTTCCTGCTTTTACCGTCTCGCAACCCTGGTGTCAAAGCAGATCTTGGAGAAATGTCGCTTTCTTGACGAGGAACACGGCGCGGTGTTACCACCTTGGAGCGGGCGCGGCATGCCCGCCAAGAGACGTTGAGGAGGCCCCCCGTGAAGATACTGGTCACCGGAGGATTGGGAAAGGTCGGTCAGCAGGTGGTGGAAGAACTGCTCGGCGGCGGCCACGAGGTGACCGTGCTGGACCGTCTGCCGGGGCCTCGGGACGGCGGCCGCGCCAAGTACCTGGTGGGAGAGATTCAGGACCTCGGCCAGGTGATCGAGGCGGCCGCGGGATCGGACGCCATCGTCCATCTCGCCGCGGTCCACAATCCCCACGTCGCCCCCACCGGCGTGGTCTTCGAGACCAACGTTACCGGCACCTTCAACGCCCACCACGCCGCCTTCCGGCTGGGCATCCCGCGGGTGGTCTCCACCAGCAGCAACGCCGCGGTGGGGTGGGCCTACAGCGAAGGCGCGTTCCTGCCCGACTACCTGCCCATCGACGAGGAGCACCCGTTGCGGCCCATCGACCCCTACGGCCTGTCCAAACAGATCGGTGAGACCATCGCCCGCTCCTACAGCCTGAAGGGCGTGGAGACGGTGGTGATCCGCCCCAGCGGCGTGGTGACGCCGGAGGCCCTGGACGAGATCCGCCGCACCGGCGGGCGCGAGCCCGAGGGCTGGCGCGAGTACAGCTACATCGACGTGCGGGACCTGGCCGTGGCGTTCCGGCTGGCGGTGGAGAAGCCGCTGCCCGGCTGCACCGTGATGTTCGTGGTGGCCGACGACAGCACCGTGGCCGAGCCCCTGTGCGACCTGCTGCCGCGTCTGAACCCCGCCATCGGCGATCGCGCCCGGGAACTCACCGGCACGCGGCCCGTCTTCACCAACGCCCGGGCGAAGGAGCTTCTAGGATGGAAGCCGGTGCATTCGTGGCGTTAGCGTCGCATGCGAGAATTCCCAGGGAATGGAAGGAGGCGTCCTTCGACTTCGCGAAGCGTCGCGAAGTCGAAGGACAGCTCACTTTCTCGGACGGGGCACAAGCCCGCATGGACGACAACCGGGAGACGGCAAATGCCCTCCGCGGGTGATCTCGCACAGGTGGGGCGGGGCACACCCGCCGGCGAGTGGTTCCGGCGCTACTGGATGGTGGTGCGCCGGAACGACGACCTGCACGACATCCCGGTCCGGGTCCGCGTCCTCGGCGAGGACCTGGTGCTGTTCCGGAACGGCGAGGGCCGCCTCGGGCTCCTGGGCCTTCACTGCCCCCACCGCGGCACCTCCCTGGAGTACGGCGACGTGGGGCCTTCGGGGCTTCGTTGCCCGTACCACGGCTGGCTCTTCGACGTGGCCGGGGCCTGCCTGGAGCAGCCGGCGGAACCGCCGGGCAGCACGTTCCACGAGAAGGTGCGCCACCTCTCCTACCCGGTGCGGGAGCTGGGCGGACTCATCTTCGCCTACCTCGGTCCGCCGGAACACGAGCCGCCGCTACCGCAATATGCGCCCCTGGCGGAGCCGGGCGGCCAGCGGCGCATCGAGGCGGCACGCCACTACGACTACAACTGGTACAACTTCATCGAGAACGGCGCCGACCCCGCGCACTTCTCCACCCTGCACCTCTCGGACCCGGACGACGGCACCTGGCGGAGCTGGTTCTTCAACGCCCGCGACGTTCCGCCGTTCGACGCGGTGGAGACCGGCTACGGCATGAAGGTGGTGTCGCGGAAGCCCGCCGCCCAGCCGGGCATGAGCTACGTCGACGAGAAGAGCTACGCGCTACCCAGCGTGATGCAGATCGGCGACACCGAGTTCACCCACTTCAAGGAGCCCAGGGAAGCCCTGGCCCGGGGTTCGCGCAACGCCCACTGGATGTTCGTGACGCCGGACGACGACGACCACTTCACGCTGTACACGGTGGACCACTACACCGGCCCGGACCCCGACTTCATGACCAAGCTGGCGCCCTCGCGGCGGCCCGTGGCCAAGGCCGAAAAACCCGAACACGACCACCGGCCGCTGTCGCCGTACCGGGGGAGCGTCCGCCTCGAAGACATCATGACCCAATCTACCCAAGGGAACGTGGCCGCCCGCGAGGAACGGCTGGCGGCGTCGGACAAGGGCATCATCCTGCAGCGCCGGATCATCCTGAACGCCGTCGACCGGGTACGGCGCGGCCTTCGGCCACAGGGGGTCCTTTCGCCGGAGGAGGGGGGCCGGCTGGTGCGGATGGATTCGTTCACGGGCATCCGGGCCTACCCGCCGAAGCCGGAGGGCGACGCCGCCGGATGACGCCAGGGGCCTGCCCGAGAAATGGCGCCCGTCGACTTCGCTCCGCGAAGCCTGTCCTGAGCCCTTCGACAAAGCTCGGGACAGACCTTGTCGAAGGGCTCAGGACGAACGGATTGGCCAAACCCTTCCTCTACCTCAAGGCGAACGGGTTGACTAAACCCGCCTACGTTCGTCCTGAGCGCAGCGACGCGAAAGCGTCGCGAAGTCGAAGGGCGCCATTCGATTACCCGGCCGAACTTCCGGGCTCGGAGACCGCGGCATGAGGGTCGCCGTCACGGGCAGCGCCGGTCGGCTGGGACAACATGTGACGGAGGCGTTGTCGCGCCACGGTCACGAAGTCGTGCCCGTGGACCTCGCCGCGGGTAACGCGGACGCGCCTGCGGACCTCACCAACCCGGACCTGGCTTTGCGCGCCTTTGAGCGCTCCGAGGCGGTGGTTCATCTCGCCCGGGAACGATTCCCCTACACGGAGCAGGGCCTCTACGACCGCGCCACCCAGACATGGAGGACGCCCGACGTCACCGGCGACGCCCCGCGCTTTCAACGCAATGTCGCCATGACCTACAACGTCCTTGCCGCCGCCACCTCGCTGGGCATCGCAAGGCTCGTCATCGGCTCAAGCCTGGCCGTGTACGGGCTGTACTACCCTTTGCGCCCTGCCCTTCCCGACCACCTTCCCATCGGCGAAAGCCATCCCCGCAGACCCCAGGACCCCTACGGCCTGACCAAGCTGGCGGGCGAGGATCTATGCGACGGCTTCGCCCGTCGAAGCGGCGCGCGCATCGCCAGCCTTCGCTTCGCCGGTATCGCGGACGATGCGGTTTACCAGCGGCTGATTGGCCGCCGCGACGACCCGATGGTCCGCGGCCTGGGGAGCTTCTGGAGTTACATCGACGTGCGCGACGCCGCCATCGCCTGCGAGTTGGCCCTGGAAGCCACCTTCGAGGGCCATGAGGCCTTCAACGTATGCGCGCCCACCACCTACCTCACGACGCCTACCCGCGCGCTGCTCGAACGGCATCTCCCGGACGTGCGGCAGGTGGCTTTCCCGACGGAGGAGAACTATTGTTGTTATGCCTCGGACAAGGCGAGGGACGTCCTCGGGTTCAGCGCCCGGTACGGACCCGGTGCCTGACGCCGCCCGGCAGGGAAAAGGAGTTGTCATGTTCCCACACCTCACCCGCTTCAACTTGAAAAACTGGATCGACGAGAACCGCGCCGACTGGGGCCGTCGACGGGTCATCTGGGAGGACTCGGACTTCATCGTCTTCGTCACCCGCGGCCCCAACACCCGCACCGACTTCCACATCAATCCGGGAGACGAGATCTTCTACCAGCTCGAGGGCGAGCTGAACCTCCACTACCTGACCCCCGAGAACGAGCCGGAGGTCGCCGTGCTTCAGGAGGGCGAGATGTTCCTGCTTCCCGCCCTGGTCCCCCACTCGCCGCGGCGGGAGGACGGCTCCTATACCCTGGTGGTGGAGCGGGTGCGCCGACCGGACGAAAGCGACCGCTTCATCTGGGTGTGCCGGAAGTGCACCCACACCCTCTACGAGACCACGGCCCGGTTCAACGAGCCCGCGGACACGGTGCAGAAGGCCTACGAGGCCATGGCCGCGGACGAGTCCCTGCGCCGCTGCACCCAATGCGGAAATTCCGAGGCGCCGGTCCGGAGCGAAGGCCCGGCCTTCGTCTGGAAGGGTTAGCGGAACCGCGATACACCGGAGGGCACCCCATGGCCGTCATCGACGCCGACTGCCACGTCATCGAGTGCGAGGAGACCTGGGAGTACATGGAAGGCGAGGACCGGCGCCACCGTCCCCGTATCCTCGAGGCCGCGGACCAGTCGGACCCGCTGCGCAGAAACGACTTCTGGCTCTTCGACAGCAACCTGGAGCCCAAGCGGGCGTTTCCGTCGGTCAGCTCCGGCACCACGCCGGAGTCATCCGAGCTGCGGGACGTGGAGGCCCGGCTCAAGCACATGGACGAGCTGGGAACCGACATCCAGGTGCTCTACCCCACCACCCTGCTGGGTCTCGCCACCCTGAGCCGCCCGCGCACGCAGATCGCCATGTGCCGCGCCTACAACCGCTGGATGGGGGATATCTGGCGCCGGGGAAAGGGACGGCTGCGCTGGGTGGCGACGCTGCCGCTGGAAACCATGGACGTGGCGCTGGAGGAGCTTCGCCTGAGCCGCGACAACGGCGCCTGCGGCTTCCTCCTGCAGGGGCTCATGGGCGAGCGGGTGCCCATCGACGAGTACTACTTCCCGGTCTACGCCGAGGCCAGCCGCCTCGACATGGCGGTGTGCATCCACTCGGGGCTCGTGAACCACGCCCTGAGCGGCATCTTCCACTCCCGCGCCACCGCCCTGTGGATGGCCAAGGTGCCGATCATCACCGCCTTCCACGCGCTGGTGCTGAGCCGCGTCCCGGACCGCTTCCCCGACCTCCGCTGGGGCTTCCTCGAAGCCGCCGCCTCCTGGGTCCCCTACGTCATCACCGACCTCGGCGCCCGCCTGGACCGCACCGGCACCCGCAGGCTCGACGAGAACGTGCTGCGCCGGAACCGCTTCTACGTCGCCTGCCAGACCGAGGAGGACCTGCCCTACATCCTGCAGCATGCCGGCGAGGACCACATCGTCATCGGCTCCGACTACGGCCACGCCGACACCTCCAGCCAACTGGAAGCGCTGAAAATCCTTCAGGGGAACGAAACGGTCAGCAAGGAAACCCGCCGCAAGATCGTCGACGACAACGCCCGGGCTTTGTACGGGCTCTAGTGGCGTGTCGCGTCCAATTCCATACCAATCTGCTGGTCTTTCTTGCTGTCGGCTGTATATCCCAGGCTGCTTTGCGGACGCACGGTGCTGTCCAAACGGAGGATGGAAGAAGCGATGACGAAACAGGACGTCCAGAATTGGCTGGATGAGTATGGCCGTGCCTGGGTCAATGGCGATCCGGACCAAGTGGTGACGCTGTTTTCCGACACCGCCACTTATCGGGAAACGCCCTTCGATGATCCAATGAGAGGACGACACGAAATACGAGAATATTGGAAGAATAACGCAGCAGACGCACAGGAAAACATTGAGTTTACGTCGCAGGTATGGGCGGTCGAGAATGATACCGCGATTGCCGGCTGGCAAGCTCGTTTTACTCTAAGAGCCTCCGGAGCGCGGGTCGAGCTCGACGGAACCTTTAGGCTTGTATTTTCAAGTGCACAAGGCTCTCTTCAGTGCACAATCCTCGAAGAGTGGTGGCATAGCAAGGAATCTTGAGGCCCCGACCTGCCCTGGTTTCAATGTCAGTGCATTGACGGTGTCTCGGCCACTTCCAGGAGCCCGAGCGCGTTGCCGCCGAGAACGGCGCTCAAGTCCGTCTCCGGCCACGGGCGCGCCCGGAGCGCCGCCAGGAGGGCCCTGGTGCCGTTGGGCACGTGGGGCTCGTCGGTGCCGTAGACCAGGCGGTCGGCACCGAAGGTGGCGCGGGCGCAGTCGAGGGCGGGTCCGGACTCGCTGACGGTATCGTACCAGCAACGGCGCAGGTACTCGCTGGGTGGGCGCAGGCACTTCTCGTAGCGGCGGTAGCCCCGGTCGATGCGGTCCAGCACCATGCACAGGCCGCCGCCGCAGTGGGACCAGACGATGCGGACGTCGGGGCACTCTTCGAACACGCCGCCCAGTGCGAGCTTGGCGGCGGCCATGGCGGTCTCGCCGAGGTAGCCCACCGACAGGTACTCGCCCCGGTCGTTGGCCGGGCCGTCGAGCGGGAACGTCGGGTGCACCAGCACCAGCAGGCGGCGGCGGTGGGCCTCGCGCCAGAACTCCCGAAGCTCCGGGGCGTCGAGCGTGTGGCCGCCGATGGTGGTGGTGATGCAGACGCCGACGGCGCCCAGCCCCATGGCCCGGTCCAGCTCGTCCACCGGCGCAGCGCTGCTTGTGAACGGCAGCGCGGCGACGAAGCGGAAGCGGTCGGGATAATCCCGGCAGACCGCCGCCAGGCCGTCGTTGACGAGCCGCGCGGTGGCCGGACCGGCGCAGCCGGTGTCGAGGGCGCCGACGGAGAGCACCTCGACCTTGACGCCGGCCTCGTCCATGGTCTCGAGGCGCGCGCACAGATCGGCGTTCGCGGGTGCGGACATAGTGTGGCTGCCGCGGCAGGTGAGTGACAGGCCACGCTCCGACCGGGCCAAGGCGAATTCCGGCCGGGTCTTCAGTATCTCGTCGAAGCACCCTTCGGGATAGACATGCGCGTGCATGTCGACGATATCGCCGGGTGTGATGCGATGATCTGTCACGACCACGACTCCCCTCCACCCCTGGATTCGCGCTTTCCAGACTGTGTCAAAACTGCGATTGGATACGGAATGGCAGGGACGCGCCGTATCGTCTTTCCGGCGAAACCATGCCCCGTACCGCTCAGCCTTTCTCCGCCGCGTCCATCAGCTCCAGCACGTAGGCGGGCTTGAGCGGCAGCCGGGTGACTTCCACGCCCAGTGCATCGGACACGGCGTTGGCGAGGGCCGCGCCGGCGGCGGTGATGCCGCCCTCCCCGGCTCCCTTGACGCCGAGCGGGTTGTTCGGGGACGGGAAGTCCTCGGTGGAGATGAACCGGCCCGGCGGCACGTCCATGGCGGTGGGCATGAGATAGTCCATGAAGCTGGTGGCCTGGGGCTGTCCGTCCTCGTCGTAGACGAACTCTTCCAGCAGCGCGCCGCCGATGCCCTGAGCCAGGCCGCCCGCCATCTGGCCCTCGACGATCATGGGGTTGACCTTGCGGCCGATGTCTTCCATCACGAGGTAGTCGAGGATCTCGATCATGCCGGTTTCCCGGTCCACCTCCACCGCCACCATGTGGACGCCGTAGGGGAACGGACGCTTGTCGGTGGCGAAAAAGTCCTCTTCCGAGATGCCCGGAGTGAAACCCTTGGCCAGCGCCGGGCCGGGCAGCGCCAGCCGGGCCAGGGCGGCGAAGTCCAGGCTCCGCTCCGGCGCTCCCCTGACGCTGATCCGGCCGTCCGCCAGCTCCAGGTCGCCGGCGTCGATCTCCAGCTCCGCGGACGCCAGCCCGAGGAGCTTGTCCTTGACCTTGCGGCACGCGCCCACCGCGGCGCTCCCACCCATGACGGTGCAGCGGCTGGCGTTGCTGCCGTTGCCGAAGGGGACCTTGGCGGTGTCGCCGTGCACCACCCGCACGTCGTCGATGGACACGCACATCTCGTCGGCGACGATCTGGCTCAGGGCGGTGGCGATGCCCTGCCCCACCGAGTTGACGCCGCTGTAGAGCACCACGCCGCCGTTGTTGCCGACCTCCACCCGCGCGTACTCCCAAGGGCCGATGCCGCTAGTCTCCACGAAACAGCCGATGCCCACGCCCATGGCCCGGCCTTCCGCCTTGGCGGCGGCGCAGCGTTGCCGAAGCTCATCGTAACCCATGTGGCCCAGCGCCGCTTCGAGCTGCCCCGGCAGGTCGCCGCTGTCGTAGACCATGTAGTGGAACGGATGCTTGCCGTGGTCGTAGGGCATCTCCTCGGGCCGGATCAGGTTGCGCCGCCGCAGCTCCGCGGGGTCGAGCCCGAGGCGGCGGGCAGCCATGTCCAGCAGCCGTTCGCGCACGAAGTTGGCCTCGTAGCGGCCGGGGCTCCGGTAGGTGCCCACCGGGGTCTTGTTGGTGAGCACGCAATAGGCGTGGCAGTGATAGTTCTTGATACGCAGCGGTCCCCGCAGCATGGCCGATGAGGCCATGACCGGCAGGCCGCCGTGGGTGCGGGTGTAGCCGCCCATGTTGAACAGGATCTCGGAGTCCATGGCCAGGATGGTGCCGTCCTTGCGCAGGCCCAGCCGCACCCGGTAGGACTGCTCCCGCGACTGGTTCATCGCCTTGAGGTTCTCCGAACGGTCCTCGATCCAGCACACGGGCCTGCGGAAATGCATGGCGGCGAACGGCACCAGGAAATCCTCGGGATAGAACTCGCCGCGCGCTCCGAACCCTCCCCCCACCGCCGGCTCGATGAAGTGGATGGCGCTCTGGGGCAGGCCGCTCAACTCCGACAGGATGCGCCAGTTGGTGTGGGTCATCTTGGTGGGACCCCACATGGTGAGCACGTCACGGACTTCGTCGTACTCCGCCACCAGGCCCCGTGTCTCCAGCGGCACCGCCGCGTGGCGCTGGGTCTCGAAGGTCTCTTCGACGATGAGGTCGCACTCGGCGAACGCGCGATCCACGTCGCCCACGTCGACCTCGAAGTCGGCGGGAACGTTGCCGGGCACTTCGTCGTGGAGCCGGGGAGCGTCCGCCGCCATGGCCGCGCGGGCGTCCGTCACCGCTGGCAGGTCCTCGTAGACCACCTCCACCAGCTCGAGCGCGTCCTCGGCGACGTAGCGGTCCCGCGCCACCACCACCGCCACCGGATCCCCCACGTAGCGCACCCGGTCGGTGGCGATGGGCGTCTGCTGGGAGCGCTTGAGCCCCTCCATGATCCCGGTACGCATGGGAATGGTCTTGAGCCCCGGCATGTCCGCGGCCGTGATCACCCCCACGACCCCGGGCAAGGCCAGCGCGGCGGTGGCGTCAATGGCGGCCAGCCGGGCGTGGGCGCGGGTGCTGCGGAGGATGGCGGCGTGCACCATGCCGGGCCGCCGGATATCGCCCACGTACTTGCCGATGCCCCGCAAGAGCGGCAGGTCCTCCCTGCGCTTCACGCTCGAACCGATGTAGGCCATGGCCGTTCCTCTACGTCGCACGCGGGCGGTTTTGAAACTTGGCCATGTAGGGTTTGCCCTACGGCCCGCCCCTCGTAACTAGCTGAAAACAAATAAGTAAAATCTCTCCTCGAAGCACCGGATGATTCGCGCCGGAACAATCAACACATGGTCAACACGGCGCCTCGGGCGGCTTCGTCTTTGTTCGGTCACGGGGTGATGAGGAGCATGATATCACCGGTTGAGAGCGCTTCGCCAGTGCTTGCGGAGGGACCGCAGCCAGAAAGCGCCCCGGCTCCGGCGGCGATTCCGTGCCTGGTCATCGGCAGCGAAGCGGAAGAGGCGCGTCGCGCCTTGACCCGGTGGGAACGATGGCTGCCCCACCCTTGCGTAATCCTGAGCCCGAGCGACTTGTCTCCGGGCTATAGCTGATTGAACTGTCCATCGCCCCGCGACCTCGGCGGAAGACGCACTCAGCAAGATTCACTTCGGGGCTGCGGCGTCGACCTCGAGCGCTTCCCTCGCGGTCCGGCGCGCTTCGTCCAGTGTGCTGACAATCCGGCCAGCCGGCAACCCGCCGAGGATATCGAGGCTGTGCAGGGTCGCGGCCACATCCTCGCCGAGGCCCATTACGATGCACTCGGTCCCGGATCCGGCAGCGAGCTCCAGGAGCTGCCCCACCACCATGGCGGCGCTGTCGTCGATGTAGACGGTGTCCGAGAAGTCGAAGATCACAACTTCGTGCTCCTTGATGTCCAGGCCGATCACGCTGACCAGCTTGTGGGAAGAAGCGACGCTCAACGTGCCCTTGAGCACCACCATGCCCGCCCGGGCCGCATGCGGGTCGCCGCGCGCCGCCGCATCGTCTCCGGCGAAGAACATTGCGTCCAGCAACGGCACCGACATCACGCTGTCGAGCTCCAGCCGTTCCAGCCGCCGTGCATGCACCATTCCGCCGGCGATCAAGCCGATGGCAACCGCGGTGATCAGGTCCACGAACACCGTCAGGCAAAGCGTCGTCAGCATCACCACGAGATGCTCGCGCCGGAGACGATGAAGCCTGGCGAGCATGCGCCAATCGATGATGTCCCAGCCGACCTTGATCAGCACCCCGGCCAGTGCGGCCAGCGGAATCGGCTCGACGAACCGCCCCAGCCCCATCACCAGGGCAAGCAGCGCCAGCGCGCGCACCGCGCCCGATACCCGCGTCGATCCCCCGGACCGGATGTTGATCACCGTCCCCATGGTCGCCCCGGCCCCGGGCAACGCGCCCATGAGCCCCGCCACCAGGTTGCCGATCCCCTGCCCCACGAGCTCTCTGTTCGGGTCGTGACGGCTGCCGGTCAGCGCATCGGCCACCAGGGAAGTCAGCAGGCTGTCCACAGACCCGAGCAGGGCCAGGATGATGGCCGGCTGCACCGCATGCACCAGGAAGGCGAACGACGGCGGCTCGAACTGCAGGCCGGCCAGACCCACCGGGATTGCGCCGATGACTGGCGCTTCCCTGAACCACAGCATGCCCAGCGCCGTTCCGGCGGCCAGCGCCACGAGCGGCCCGGGCGCAAAACGCGAGAACCTGCGGGGCCACAGAAACCCGGCTGCCAGCGTGACCGCGCCGATGGCGAAGGCGCCGGCGTCGAGGTTGCTAACGGCCGCTGGAAGCGCCCGTGCGGCCCACATGGGCCCCCCTGCCGCCCCCGAAGCGCCCAGCAGCGGGAGCGACTGCATCAGCATGATGATGATGCCGATGCCGGACATGAAGCCGGATACGACCACGTAAGGCGTGTAGGCCACGAAACGGCCGATCTTCGACACGCCCAACAGCACCTGCAGGAGGCCCGCCAGGACGACCACCGTCAGCGCTTCGGCGAGACTGCCGGCGTGGCTGGTTAGAACCGCGGCCATGGCCACGGTCATCGGCGCCGTCGGACCGGAAATCTGCGAGCGCGTGCCGCCGAACACCGATGCGAAGAATCCCACCGCAATGGCGCCGTAGAGCCCGGCCGCCGCACCCATCCCGGAGGCGATGCCGAAGCCGAGCGAAACGGGCAGCGCCACCACCATTGAGGTCAAGCCGCCGAAGACATCGCCGCGCAGAGTCCCGAGGTCGTAGTTCACGCGGAAACGATCCATCCTTCTCGCGCGCGCCACGGTGTTCAGGGAACACCTTCGCTGTCGCCTCCATCACCGCTTGGCCGAACGGTTACGCGGCTTCAAAACCCAGCACCGTCCGGCGCCCACAGCGGCGAACGGAATAGAATATAACACAGGCGGCGGGCGCCAGTTAAACAGGACCCTGGCGGCAAAATCGATTACTTGTCCTCTTAAGCTTATTTCTGACGTCCAACTGTCCGAGAACGTGGGACCACCTCAAACCTCGGCGGCTACAGTTACTCAGTTAGACGCCTGGAATTGTTGTCTCCGGACGCAGGGGGTGGGGAAGGGGCAACGTTTGGCGGCTTAGACTACGCTCAACCAAGTCGCTATTGGCGACGAGAAACGCACGACTGAGTATCAGTGCTATCGAATCATAAGCGGGTTTGAACCCCCCTACAACCTCTCGAATCCGTACAGCGGGTCTGAAAACCGGTCCCTACAAGTCATCGCGGCTTGCCGCCGGCACGATGTCCCGCACATACTATCTTCCCGACATCTGTTTCGCGGCTTCGCGGATGGCCGTGACGATGTTGCGGTAGCCGGTGCAGCGGCACAGGTTGCCGCTGATCCATTCGCGGATCTCGGTCTCGCCGGGATCGGGGGTCTCCCGCAACAGCGCCCGCGCGGTGAGCAGGATTCCCGGCGTGCAGAAGCCGCACTGAAGGCCGTGGCGCTCATGGAACTGCTCCTGCAGCGGATGCAGCGTGTCGGCGTCGGGCGCCAGGCCCTCCACGGTGTCTATCTCGGCGCCGTCGGCCTGCACCGCGAACATGAGGCATGAACGCACGGGATCGCCGTTCACCAGGACCGTGCAGGCCCCGCACACGCCGTGCTCACAGCCCACGTGGGTGCCGGTGAGACCGAGGTCGTCACGAATGAAATCGCTCAGGAGCTTGCGCGGCTCCGCCTCGCCGGTGTGCTCGACGCCGTTGACTTGTAGCGTGATGGTTCGCTTGTTCATGTCCTTCCGTCTTCGTGAACACGCACGGGCGGGTTCGAAATCCGCCCCTACGGCTCCGTCGTGGCGCCTGCTTCAGCCATGCATCCGGTTCATCCCGCGGCGCGGGACGCCGTGGCCCTGTCCGCGGCCTCGGCCAATGCGCGTCGGGCCATCGCCTCGCAGGCGCGCAGGCGGTATTCCGTGGTGGCGTGCATGTCCGAGTCCTGCTCGATGCCGGCCACCGCGCGCCGGGCCGCCTCGCGGAACAATGCCTCCGACGGCCTCTCCCCCAGCACGGCGGCCTCCGCCGCGCCCGCCCGGATGGGCGCCGGGCCGGTGAGCGTCAACCGCGCGCCCGTCACCGCGCCGTCCCCATCCAGGGTCACCAGCGCGGCGGCGCCCGCCAGCGCGAAGTCGCCATACCGGCGGCTCACTTCCTGGAACGATGCGCCGCTGCCGGCGGCGACCGCCGGAACCCGCACCTCCCGGAGCAGCTCCCCCGGCTCCAGCGCCGTGGTCATGGTGCCAATAACGAACTCCTCCGCCGACACGGTCCGCTCCCCGCCCTTCCCTTGGAGCACGAACGCGGCATCCAGCGTCACCATGGCGACGGGCAGCTCCGCGGACGGAAACGCGTGGGCGAGGCTGCCGCCCACCGTGCCGCGGTTCCGTATCTGCACGTGGCCGATGAAACCGGTTGCCTCGCGCAGCAGCGGCCAGCCGGCCGTCACCTCCTCGGAGCGCTCCAGCGCCCGCTGCCGGGTCATGGCGCCGATGCGCAGCCCGCCGTCTTCCACGGACAGGAAGTCCAGCTCGGCCACGCGGTTCAGGTCCACCAGGTGCGCCGGACGGGCGAGACGGAAGTTCATGAGCGGCACCAGGCTCTGGCCGCCCGCCAGCACGCGCGCGTCCTCTCCCAGACTACCCAGCAGCGCCGTGACTTCGGACAGGGTTGTCGGATCGTGGTATTCGAAGCCGGCGGGTTTCATTTCGCCTCGGAAAAGAGTTGGGGCGGGAACAGCACCGCCACCGGCGCCTGCATGGCGTTCATGGACTTCACGGCGCCGCCGATGGCATCGGCCATTTCCCCGGCCTCGTTCACGATGCTGTACTGGATACGCAGGCTCTCGAGCAGCGGCTCGGTGGCCCATCCGAAGGGCACCGAAAACCAGCGCTGATCGCCGAAGCCGCCCCGGTAACTGATGAGCAGGAGCATCGGGACGCCGAAAGACGCCGGGCCCCGGAGGAGCGCGTAACAGGACAGAGCGAACCCGGTGTTCTCCATGAGCATGGCCGGTCGGGCGCCGCCCAGCCACGCGCCCATGCAAACGCCCACGCCATCGCTCTCGTTGGCCACCTGCAGGTACCGGACGCCCGAGTCCGCCTCCAGTCTCTGATAGAGCTCCAGGAACGCCGAATCGGGCATGCAGGCGACGAAGTCGACGCCAGCCTCCGTCAGACACCTGTGCGCTTCGGCCGCTACCTCATCCTTCACTCCCTTTGCCTCCTCTGTACCGGGCGTGGGGGGTTTGAAACCTGTTTGTGGAGCGCGCGTCCTACAACGCGCGTGGAATATAGCACACGCGACGGATGGCGGTAACGTCGCTACCCGGTCGGATCCGGGGAGCCGGACCAAGGGCAGTCCCTACAGACGCTGAGATCCTTGGATGATGTGGGCATCAGCAGGGTCGCCCCGCAGACGTTGGCCTCGCTCACTCATACTGATCCTACTCTAGAAATCCTGCGGCAGCGGCTCTTCTCAGTAACGCTCCAGCCCGCGGATCGCCGTCGGCCTCATACCACTTGCCCAACTGATAGAGAGATGGCGGATAGTTCTGCTTCGCGGCGCGTTCCATCCAAAGGTCGGCCTTCCGGTAGTCCTTCTCAACGACATCTCCCATGACGTAACCCGCCGCCAAGTTATGCTGCGCCAAGACGTGTCCCCGTTCCGCAGCTTCCCTGAGCAAATGAAGCTTGTCGGCGTGCCCGCCCTCGAGGTCTCCATCGAAATAGTGCTGCCACAGTTCATAGGCCGCAGCCGGGTCTTGCCTTCCAGCGCGCGCTCTCATGTCTTCTATTGCCAGTTCATGACAACGATCGAAGGAGGCGGACGCAGGGCATATCACCCCCGATTTGCCGTCCGCGAGGTCCCAGAGACGTTGGACCGTGACCGCGATGGACACATTGCTATCGGCCCGGTGGGCTGCGACCTGGACACCCACGGCCTTCCCCTTCGAATTCAGGACGGGTCCGCCACTGGCCCCTCCCAGCTTCCCCATGTTGACCGCCATGTAGATTAGAGACGCGACCTGATGATCCACGGTGATCCCGCTGCCGATTTGCCTCATGACACTCAATCCCTTGCCCGCCGCTTCCGGATAGCCGAACCCCGTCAAGCCTCTGCTGCCGGACGGCACCAATTCTTTTGCCAGCCTGAGATAAGCGTTGTCTGTTCCAATCTCGATGATGGCGAGATCATGAACAGCCGACATTGCCGCCACTCTCCTGATTCTCAAGGGCGGCGAAACGTAGCCGCGATGCCAGTATTTCAAGATCAGGTCGGCGATGGGGGTTCCCCTCCCGCGGTGTGAGGCCAGCACATGGAGGGCGGTTGCCATGTATTTTGGCCCGATGGCGAAGGCGGTTCCAACCTTCCACTTCTCCTCTCCCGGTTTTTTCACCGGGGTCCAGTTCCAGACTTTCCATACGCCGCCTCTGATATCGTCCAGGTCCAGGGCCGACAAGCGTGAAGCGGAGCCTAGAATGGAAAGAGCGACGGCGAGAAGAACTGCCGGCACCAGCGCAGACAAGCGAGAATTGGCGCCTGAACAGGTCTGCCCGCCCTTTTTGTCCTTACGCATAAGTTAGTGATTTGACGCCATGGGCTGATGGGCCGGTTACTTCGCGGTTGCGTTCGTGGTGTTGTCTTCCGCTATCGCTCACGGCTTCGGCGGTGCCAGGATCGCCCGGCCGCGGATGGCCTCGATGCGCCGCACCAACCGGTACTTGTTCTCCTGCCCGTCCATGCTCGGTCCCTCGGCCCTCGCCGCCAGTTCGATCTTCGCGGTGAGGAGGGCCGGGCCCGGCCGGGAGAAGAGCCTCTCCAACGCCGGGGCCACGCCGCCTTCATCGGCCACCGTGTCCGCTTGCCGTATGCCCGCGGCCCGGGCCATGGCGGTGAGGTCGGCGCCCGCGGCGGTCTGGCTGGGGGCGCCGCCGCGGCTCCCGAAGAGCTGCTCGTTGTCGAAGACGATGATGCGGAGGTTTTCCGCTCTGGACGCGGCCGCCACCGCTAGGATGCTGGGGGCCAGGAGAAGGCTCCCGTCGGTGTCGAGGGATACGACCTTCGAATCGGGCAGCGTGAGCGCGATACCCAGGCTCACCTGGGTGACCATGCCGAGGCCCACGAGGTAGAGGTTCTCCGGGCGGTCGAGCACTTGGTAGGTGTCCGCGGTGGTGCCCGCCAGGGCGGCCACCACGATGTCGCTCTCGGTCAGATGATCCCGAAGCCGCTCCAGCACGGCCCGTCGCTCCAGCTTCATGACGCGGGATTGTAGTCCCGACCACCGGGAAATACCAGCCGCGCGGGCACGGGTGTTCCACCGACCGCCATCCGGGTCCGGGTAGGGGCGACCGGCCGGTCGCCCCTACGGGAATGTTGACCACGCTGGATCGTTGTTGAGGCCATCGTTGTTTCAGGGTATCTTCCCTGCTGCGCAGGAACCCTATCCAGGAGTCGAAATCAATGAGCGTTGCACCTACCAAGCAGCTTCAAACGTCCCTCCACTGGGGCGCCTACCAGGTTGAGGTCGAGGCCGGACGCATCGTGGCCGCACGCCCGTTTCCGGATGACCCGGATCCGTCGCCCATCGGGTTGTCGATTCCGGAGGTCGTGCAGCACACCTGCCGGATCGCGCAACCGATGGTGCGCGAGGGTTGGCTGGAACGGGGACCCGGGAACCACGGGGGCGGCCGCGGGCGGGAACCCTTCATCCCGGTGAGCTGGGACCAGGCCCTCGACCTGGTGGCGGGCGAACTGCGGCGCGTGCGCGACTCGTTCGGCAACTCGGCGATTTTCGCCGGGTCCTACGGTTGGGCCTCCGCCGGGCGCTTCCACCATGCTCAGAGTCAACTGCACCGCTTCCTGAACCAGTTCGGCGGCTACGTCCGGTCGGTCAACGCCTACAGCTTCGCCGCGGCGGAAGTCATCGTCCCCCATGTCTTCGGTTACGACTGGGGATCCATTCGCGAGGGTGCCACCTCCTGGCCGGTGATCGCCAGACATTCCGAGCTCGTGGTCAGTTTCGGAGGACTCCCGCTCAAGAATACCCAGGTCAGCGCGGGCGGCATCGGCAAGCACGCCGTCCGCGGTTGGCTCGAGCACTGCAGGAAGAACGGGGTCGGGTTCGTGAACATCAGCCCGGTCCGGGACGACGCCGCGGACTTTCTCGAAGCGGAATGGTTGGCGCCGCGCCCCAACACCGACACCGCGCTGATGCTGGGGCTGGCCCACACGCTGTTCCGTGAGGGCCTCCACGACCCGGCATTCCTGGACAAGTACTGCACGGGGTTCGAAGATTTCCGCGCCTACCTCGTGGGTGAAACGGACGGCCAGCCGAAGGACCCGGAATGGGCGGCGGCGAAATGCGGCATTCCCGCGGATACCATCCGCGGCCTGGCCCGGCGCATGGCCGCGGCGCGGACCCTCATTTCGGTAAGCTGGTCGCTCCAGCGTGCCGACCACGGCGAGCAACCCTACTGGATGGCGGCGGTCCTCGCCGCGATGCTGGGACAGATCGGGCTCCCCGGAGGCGGCGTCGGCTACGGTTACGGCGCCACCGGCTCCGCCGGCAACCCGGTGAAGCCCATAAAGAGGTTGACGCTGCCCCAGGGCATGAACCCGGTGGAGCCCTTTATCCCGGTGGCCCGGATCACCGACATGCTCCTCAACCCCGGTGAACCGTTCGACTACAACGGAAAGCGGCTCCGGTATCCCGACATCCGTCTCGTCTACTGGTGCGGCGGCAATCCCTTTCATCACCACCAGGACCTCAACCGGCTGGTGGAGGCATGGCAGCGACCCGAAACCATCATCGTCCACGAACCCTGGTGGAACCCCCAGGCCCGGCACGCCGACATCGTGCTGCCGGCCACCACCGCACTGGAACGCAACGACATCGGCACGCAGCCGGCCGACCCTATGGTATTCGCCATGACGCGGGCCATCCCTCCGGTGGGCGGCGCGCGCGACGACTACGACATCTTCTCGGGCCTTGCCGATCGGCTGGGGTTCAGGGACGGCTTCACCGAGGGCCGCTCGGAGAAGGACTGGCTGGCGCACCTCTACGATACGCTTCGCCAGGAGTTCATCCGTGAAGGCGTCGAATTGCCGCCGTTCGACGCCTTCTGGAGCGCCGGTCATATCACCCTGCCCACCGAGGGCGCAGAAAAGGTGCTGCTGGCCGGATTCCGGGAAGATCCCGTCACACACCGTTTGCCGACGCCGTCCGGGCGCATCGAGATCTTCTCGGAAACCATCGCGGGCTTCGGTTACGACGACTGTCCCGGCCATCCGGCGTGGATCGAGCCGGCGGAGTGGCTGGGCGGAGAGAAGGCCGCCCGCTTCCCGCTCCACCTCATCTCCAATCAGCCCGCCACCAGACTCCACAGTCAATACGACCCGGGAGCGGTGAGCGTAGACAGCAAGGTACAGGGCCGTGAACCACTGCTGATCCACCCCGCCACCGCCGCCGCAAGGGGAATAGAAGACGGGACCGTCGTGCGCGTGCAGAACGACCGTGGCGCCTGCCTGGCCGGCGCCCGCGTCACGGACAGCGTATCGTCCGACGTCGTCGTGCTTGCAACCGGCGCATGGTTCGACCCCGAGGCGGCCGGCGGGCTGGAACGGCACGGCAATCCCAACGTGCTGACTCTGGACAAGGGGACATCCCGCCTGGCACAGGGGCCGATCTCCCAGACGGCGCTGGTGGAGGTGGAGAGGTTCGAGGGCGACCTGCCGGAAGTACAGGCCTTCACCCCGCCCGAGGTCGCGCCCCGCGCGGCTGATACCTGAACCCCCGGCGGGTGGACGGCCGGCGAATTCTGAGGCACGTAATACGGAGATGTCCGGCCAATGGAGAAGGAAGGTGCCCGGTGGTGCCGCTGGTCTTCAAAACCAGTCTGAGGGCCGTAAGGTTCTCGGAGGGTTCGACTCCCTCCCTTCTCCGCCACCGCCGGAGTTGGCGCGTGAAACGCGGGCAAGAGAACTGAGGTGAGCGCATCACCCGACGCTTCGAATTCTGCCCAGGGCGCGGCCCTGCCCGAACCGCGGCGAGGCCGCATACTGACGCTGTTGGCGACGGGCCACGGCGTTACCCATTGGTTCCACGGCATCCTGGCGGTGTCCCTGCCCCTGATCACCAGGGACTTCGGCATCACGTATACCCAACTCGGGGCGCTTCGCTCGGTTCAACGCGTATCCCACATCATCAGCATCACCGCCGGCGGCCTGGCCACGGACTTCTTGAAGGATCGTAAGGGTATCCTGCTGTTTTCCCTGGTGTGGCCTTCCCTGTTCTTCTCGCTTCAGGGGTTTTCCACCACGTTCCTCATATTCGGGGCGCTCCTGTGCACCCAGGCCCTGGCGGGAGGGTTCATGTGGCACGCGCCGGCACGAGCCGTCATCGGCGACCGGTTCCCGGACCGCATGGGATTCGCCCTGGGCATCCATGCCATGGGGGGCTATCTCGCCTCCGCCGCCGGCCCCGCCATTATGGGCGCGGTGCTCGCCTGGGTGAGCTGGCGCACGGTCTTCACCTTCCAGTTCCTGCCCGGAATCGCCGCCGCGCTCTTTCTCTGGCTGTTGCTGCCGCGCCTGGGACACGCGCCACGGGACCGGCAGGGAGTATCCTATGGCCGCGCGCTGCGCAGCGACGTCCTCACCAATCTTCCATTGATCGGCGTAACCGTCGTGGCCGGCCTGCGATCCATCGGCGAGAATCTCATACCGACCTTTCTACCCCTCTATCTTTCGGTGGAGATGAAGATGGGGACGGCCGCCATCGGCATCTATCTAGGGTGCCTGGCGCTGGTAGGGACGGTTTTCGCTCCCATCGTGGGGCACATGTCGGACCGTTGGGGGCGGAAGAGCACGATCTTCGTCTCGTTGCTCACGGGCGGCCTGCTGATCGGCTCGATCCCGTTGTTCCCGTCCGGTTGGTTGCTGTTGCCTGTCGTGTCCCTGGGCGGGATGGCGCTCTTCGCGGTGGGACCCATCATCCAGGCCAGCGGCCTGGAGCACGCGCCGAAGGATATCTGGGGCGCGGCACAGACGTTCATGGACGTGGGCCGGTCTTCGTTCTCCCTGGTCTTCCCGTTGATCGCCGGCGCTGTAGCCGACCTCTACGGTTTGAGCTACACATTCTATCTCTTCGCCATCGTTAATCTCGTGGCGGCGGCCACGATCCTGATCGTCCCCAGGGCGCGAACTCCCATAAAGGACTTGAAGACCTGAAGCGAGGTGGGGCACCCTTGTGAAGATGCCATCGAATCTGCAGTCGGGTACGACCCACCGTACACTCACGGAGCGGTCGAACGCCAAGGGACTCGCCCATCTGGCACTCCATCTCGGAGTGATCGCGGCGGCGGGAACCGCAAACGCAGCCGCCTTCGGAACCGCCTGGATGTTCCTCGCCACATGGGCCTACGGCACCTGTCTCGTCTTTCTCTTCGCGCCGCTCCACGAGACGATTCACGGCACGGCGTTCCGAAGCCGCTGGATCAACCGCACGGTCTCGACCGCCTGCGGATGGATCCTCGTCCTGCCGCCCCGCTACTTCCGGGCGTTCCATTTCGAACACCACCGGCACACCCAGGACCCGGAGCGCGACCCCGAGTTGGCGGACCCGCCGCCCGGCGGGTGGCGCGAGTACTTATGGCGGGTGACCGGCCTGCCGTACTGGCTCAATCAGGTCCGGTTGATGGCTTCGCATGCGGCGGGACGCGTGGACGAGCCATGGATCGCGAGTTCCGAACGAGGCCGGGTCGTCTTCGAGGCGCGGCTCTTCCTCGCAAGCTACGCGGCTGCCGGTGCGGTCTCGGCCGCGGCCGGAAGCACCGCGCTCATCTGGTGCTGGATCGTTCCCGCGCTGCTCGGGCAGCCGATGCTGAGGCTCTACCTCATGGCCGAGCACACGGGTTGTCCGACCTCCCCCGACATGCTCGAGAACTCGCGGACCGTGCACACCAACGCCCTGGTGCGTTTCCTCGCGTGGAACATGCCGTTCCATGCGGAGCATCACGCCTGTGCCGCGGTGCCGTTTCACGCCCTTCCGCGCATCCATGCCGAGCTTGCCTTGCGCATTCTCAACCAGTCGCCGGGTTACGGACGGGTTCATCGGGAACTCGCCCGGAGCTTTCGGTAGCCGGAAGGGACGAGGCACCCGCGTGAACGCTTCGTCCGATCCTTCGGACCGGCGTCAATCTCGCGGCGGCCGTGATTGTCATGGGTCCCGAGCCCGGAAATTCCGAGAAGACGTGAACCGCGGCTGAGATCCGCTGGACGGAACACCAGGAGGAGACATGACAACGGACCAACCTGTGCGCATCGGCGTCATCGGCGGCGGTTTCGGCGTCCAGCACCTGCAGGGTTTTGGCGTCACGGAGAGTGCCGAAGTGGTGGCGTTCTGCCAGAGGAGCCGGGACAAGGCGGAGGCCATGGCCGGGAAGTTCGGCGTGCCACACGTGTACACGGACTACCGCGAGTTGCTGGCGCACCAGGGCCTCGACGCCGTGAGCATCGTGGCACCGCCGCACCTCCATGCCGAGATGACCGCCGCGGCCCTGGAAAGGGGCCTCCACGTGCTGTGCGAAAAGCCCCTGGCCATGAACGCGGCGGAGGCCGAGGCCATGCTCAAGCAGGCGGAGGCGGCCGGGCGCGTGCACATGACCGCGTTCAACCACCGCCACATCCCGGCGCTGGCCTACATGAAGGAGCTCATGGACGGCGGCTACGTAGGCGGGCGCGTGCTCCACGTGGAGAGCCGTTGGTTCGGCGAGACCCGTTTCGCCCCGGACCAGACCCACTACTGGCGCCACACACGGGAGCTTGCCGGCTTCGGTATCCTCGGTGACATCGGCGTCCACGTGGTGGACCGCCTCCGCTGGCTGATAGGCGAGTTCGAGAGCGTCTGGGGGCACGCGGACACCTTCATACCGGAGCGGAAGGACGACCGCGGCGTATTCCGGGCGGTTACGGTGGACGACAACTTCACGCTGTTCGGACGTCTGGCCGGCGGCGCTTCGGCGTGCATCCGCCTCAGCGGCGTGGCCAGGAAGAGCAACTACCAGAACCTCGAGATATACGGCGATGCCGGAATGCTGCGGTTCGCTTTCGACCGCAACGTCGAGGGATGGATCCGCGGCCAGCTCTGGGGCGCCCGCGACGACACCCGCTCGCCCGAACCCCTGGAGATCCCGGAGCGCTACACCCGGGGACTCGACCCCTCGGACCCGCAGCGCGCCCAGGGGGAGTTCATCTTCGCCGCCCTCACCCGCGTCTTCGTCGACGCGATCCGGAACGGCGCCCCAGCCTCGCCGAGCTTCGCCGACGGCCTCGCAGCCCAGCGTGTGCTGGACGCCGCGCTGCACGCGGCGGAAGAAGGACAGTGGGTCCGCGTGTAAGGCCCGCCGATGGTCCTTTCCGAGATGCCCTTTCCACCCGCTTGTCGGTCATGCCGGCTCGTCAGGTTGCTGCGCTGCCGCTGTTAGGCGCTCCTTGAGAGCGCGGAACCGCGGTTCGTCGATCCCCGTTGCCGACGTGATCACATCCCAGCTCACACCGATTCTCAGAAAGCCTTCCACCGCCTCTACCTTGCCGCGCTGCAAGCCTTCTTCACGGCCTTCTTCCTTGCCCTCGGCTTTGCCTTCTGCCCGGCCTTTTGCCCAGCCTTCCTCCAGAAGTTCTTGAGCGTATGACATGATTCCTCCTCCTTGGCCGCCTTGATGGCGCCGTAGCGCTTCATCGAAGGCGTCCGCTACCGCTTTGTTCGGCATCGAGAACAGATAGACAGCGATCATCCGAATATAGTCCACCGTGCCAACGGAAACCAGCGACGCCGCCAGTTCGGCAGCCATCTCCAGCGCCGTGACCGCGTGCCGGCCAAAGGCCGCCATCATCAGCAACTGCACTATGCGGCCCATGGTCGCGCCTTCGACATCGCCGGGGTCCAGCCGCGTCTGGTCCAGCAGCACACGAAGCCTGTCCTGAGCTTGTCGAAGGGCTCAGGACGAACGGGTAGACTTCGCTTCACGAAGCCGAAGGGACGTAGATAGATAAACCTGCGAGATGCGGGTCGAAACGCAGCCGCGTAGGGCACTCAGGCGACTACAGCGGCGGGACGAAGGCTCCGAAGATGATCCCGGCAAAAAGGTCGACGGCCAGGGTTTCCTCGAAGATGAAGTAGAAGAAGCCCAGCGCCAGGGCGGTGATGAAGGCCGTTCCGGGCCAGCCGATGCGGCCCTGGTAGCGGGTGAAGAAAACCGCGAACAGAAGAGTCGAGATGTAGAAGCCGGAGATGAAGACCAGCACTCCGAAGATGCTGAACCACACGAACATGCGGACGATAAGAGCGAACTCGCCGGCTTTGGGAACGTGTTCCTCAGCCTGCCCGGCACCCTCCTCGGCCCCGGCGGCGCCGGAGAGGACGTCTTCGAGGCTCACCTCGAAGGCTGCCATGATGGCGGGATAGCGCTCGCCGGCCAGGCACAGCACCGCCAGCACCACCGTCGGGAACGCCAGCACCAGGGGCACAAAGCCCGCCATGCCACCGTACGAGAACGACCACCCGAAGAACAGCAGCGCGGCGGCCACCAGGATGATAGCGAGAAGCGTAGACCCCTTCATGACGACACCTTCGCTCTCCGGCTCGTCAGCCACGGCAGGCAGAGCATGAGGATGCTGAGCAGCATCAGCACGATGGTGACGGGCCGCGTGAAGAAGATCGCATAGCTGCCGGCGGAGATCTGCAGCGACTGCACGAAGGAAAGCTCGGCGCGCACCCCCAGCAGGAAGCCAATGACCAGGGTGACGAGCGAGAACCCGAAACGGTTGAACGCGAAGCCCAGGATGCCCGCGGCGATGGCGATGCCGATGTCCCAGACGTTCTCCCGGGCGGCGTAGGCGCCGCCGACGGACAGCAGGAAGGCGGCCGGCACCACGAAACCCACGCGCAGCGTCGTCACCCGGGCCAGGATGTCGGCGCCGAAGGCGGCCATGAGGCTCGCCAGGAAGTTGGAGATCACGAAGCCGAAGATCAGCACGAACACGATCTCCATGTGCTCGCGCACGAAGAAGAAGCCCGGCTGAAGCCCGTGCAGGATGAAGGCGCCCAGCAGCACCGCCATGCCCGCGCTGCCGGGGATGCCGAAGATGATGGTGGGCAGCAGCGCGCCGCCGTCCTTGGCGTCGTTGGAAGCCTCGGAGGCGATGATGCCCTCCGCGGTGCCGGTGCCGAACTTCTCCGGGTTCTTCGAGAACTGCACCGCCATGGAGTACGAGAGGAAGTTCGCCAGCACGCCGCCGATGCCCGGAATGATGCCGGCGAGGATCCCGATGGCCGAGCTCCGCACCAGCGTCGTCTTGTAGTGAAAGACCTCCAGGAAGCCCCGGAAGGCGCCGAACAGCCCCACCTTGAGGCGCGCGCCGCCCTCGGCGATGGTCTCGCCCCGCAGCACGTGGTTCACCAGCTCGGCGATGGCGAAGAGACCGATGAAGAACGGCACCAGCGGGATGCCGTCCCACAGGTAGTTGTCGCTGCCGAAGTTGAACCGCAGCACCCCGTGCACCGGGCTGAAGCCGATGAGCGACAGCAGCACGCCGATGCCGGCGGAGACGAGCCCCTTGAGCATATTGCCCCGGGCCGCGTAGGCCACCGTCAGGAGGCCGAAGACCACCAGCATGAAGAACTCGGGCGGACCGAAGGACAGCACGATGATCTTCACGAACGGGATCAGGATCATCAGGAAGCACATGCCCACCACGGCGCCCAGGAAGGATGAAGCCGCGGCCAGCCCCACCGCCCGGCCCGCCTCTCCCCGGCGGGCCATGGGATGGCCGTCAAAGCAAGTGGCGGCGTTAGGCGCCTCGCCCGGGATGTTGAGCAGGATCGCGGGAACCGACCCGCCTTCGGTGGCCGCCCCCATCATCCCCGCCATCAGGAACATGGCGGTCTCGGCGTCCCACCCGAAGGTGAATGTCATGCCGATGGTCAGGCCGGCCAGGAACAGGCCGGGGAGCGCCCCCAGGATGAGGCCGGACACGGCGCCCACGGCCAGCACCAGCAGGTTCAGGGGGTTGCTGAGCATGCCCATGGCTAGCAGAAAAGGTTCCCACATGGATTCGGTCCTCGGGTGCGGCCCTTGCGGTTCCGGGTGTTTCGCCGGTTGCCTAGGTTACGGCATCGCCGCCGGCCGGCCCTGAAACCGGCCGGCGGCGGTCTGGAAGGCGGCGGCTACTTGGCCTTGGCGGCTTTCCGCATCTCGTCGAGATTCGCCTTGAAGATGTTCTCGTAGTACTTCAGGTCTTCCGCCACGGTGGACCCAGGCCCCTCCACCAGCACGATGGACGACGACTTCTTCCAGTCCACGTACTCCTTGTCCCTCAGCGCCTTGAGCAGCAGTTCCTCGAGGATCTTGGCCCGGTCCTCGGGGATGCCCGGAGGGCCCCCGTAGGCGCGCAGGTCGCTGAAGTAGAAGTCATAGCCCATCTCGAAGGAAGTCTTCACGTCCGGGGCGTTGACCGCGCGCTTCCTGTCAAGTTGGGCAACCGGACGGAGGTCCGTTCCGAGATAGGAGGTCACGGACGGATGATCGATGGGCTGTGCCCAGATGTCGAAGTCACCGCGCAGCAGCGCAGGCAACGACTCTCCCGTGCCACGGTAGCCGGCCACCACTTGAAAATCGATGCCCATGGTCTTGGCGGCCAGGAACGAGCCTATCCACCGTCCCACGCCGATGCCCTCGACGCCCCAGGTGACCCGCTTGGCCTTCTGCAGGTCCGCGATGGACTTGTAGGGGCCCTTGGCCGATACGTGAAGACCGTAGGGGTCGGCGCCCACCCGGGCGAGCCAGGTGTACTTGCTGGTCTCGTAGCCCACCGGCTTTTCCGAGAGCATCTCATCCCCGACCATCCCCGACGCCTGGAAGTGGGCGATGGTGTAGCCGTCCGGCTTGGCGCGGTAGACGAACACCGCGGCGCGACGGCCGGCGGCGCCGGTGACGTTTTTGACGATGATGTTGACGCCCTTGGGGACGTATTTCTTCATGCTCCGGGCGGTGGCGCGGGCAATGGCGTCATAGCCGCCGCCGGGCGAGAACGGCACGATGATATTGATGTTGCGGTCGGGAAAGGCGGCCTGGGCCTGGGACAGCGGCAGGCTCGCGGCCAGACCGAGCACGGCGGCGCCCAACAGGACTCTCGTTACCAATTTGCGCATCTTTGATCCTCCCGTCATGTGGCTGGAATGCGTTCGAGCACGCCTGAATCGTGGCAATGTTCTAAAGGTTTGCCGATGGTTGCCGATATGGGAAAGAGGGCAATAAACATGACCTTTTATGGATGTGCCCTGAACTTGTCAAGGGTCGCGTCCAAAATGTTGACTACGGACGGCGCAAGCGATAAGGTCCGAAGTCCACGCAAACGCCGCCCAACACTCTATACCGTGAGGTCGCTATGTCGGTGAACATCGCAATCGTATCAGGGAACCTTGGCAGAGACCCGGAGGTCCGCTTCACCCAGAGCGGCCGCGCGGTAGCCAACTTCTCCGTCGCCACCAACGAATCCTGGGTCGGCCAGGACGGCAACCGCCAGGAGCGCACCGAGTGGCACAACATCGTCGTGTGGGGCAAGCAAGCCGAATCCTGCGGCCAGTACCTGGCCAAGGGACGGCAGGTGCTCGTCCACGGCAGGATCCAGACCCGCAAGTGGACCGACCAGAACGGCCAGGACCGCTACACCACCGAGATCGTCGCCCAACGGGTCCAGTTCCTCGGCGGCGGAGGCGGCGCCCGGGCCTCCCAGGACGCTCAGGACCAGGGTTTCGGCGACCCGTCACCGTCGTTCCAGTCACCGCCCATCGACGACGACATTCCCTTCTAGCCGGTCCCTGCCTGCGCCCGATCGACGATGACGTCCGCACCGCCTCGCGCGCCACGCACGTGCGGCCGGCGCGCACTAGTCCACGCAATCGTAGTGCGTCCGTTTCCCGCCGCAACGCTCCTCCGACGGCCGGGGGCCGCCGCTTTCCTGCTCCACCCGTGAAACCATTCGTTCGGTAACTCGAAGCTGTGGCAGCCTTGACGGGCCATCCGCGTGGCATCGTGAAACGAGGCGCCCGCTATTTCACTTATGCAACAATAAAATAGGCGCCTTTTGACGCATGGGGGAAGAATGCTCATTTGCAGGTTTCTTGCCCTTATTGAGAAGCTGCAATGCGCAAGAGGAAGACGCCGCTGCTCTCAAGCCGCCCGAAGAGCCAGATCAGGGACTTCGTGGACGATGAGAAATCCCTCGGAAGGGCTACGAAGAGCCAAATTGCAGCCGCCATCGGCATTCGCCCCAGCCATTTCTCCAACCTGCTCAACGGACGCAACGAGTGGAAGCTCAACCAACTGGAGAAGCTGGCCGCGTTCCTCGGTGTGCCGCTCGCGCGGTTGTTCGAGGAACGCAACCCGGACCCGGAATCCGGCGCTTCGGTGGAGGGCGTCGAAACTCCCCTGGAGGACCGGCTGGTCCGTGCAATGAGAATCGAGAGCCGCAATTTGCGCGGGGGACTTCGCGCCGATCTGGGAGCCCTGTTGCGCGAGCACTTGGCCGACAGGCCGCCGACCGGGGCCGAAGACGACGCGGAGGACATCGCCCCCGCAACGTATCCGGACTCGGCGATCAACCTTCCCGGCGCCCTGCCCATCGAGATCCGCGATCCGGACACCCTTTACGACGGACCGCCTCCGGGATCCGCCGGCGAATCCCTCTGGTTCAAGAGAGACTGGTTGCACCGCCACGGCCTCGATCCCACCCAGTGCCTGGTCGTCAGGATGCAGGGAGATTTCATGGACAACACCTTGCCCGACGGCTGTTCGGTGCTGGTGGACCGGAGCCGGCGGCAGCGGCGCGAGGGAAGCATTTTCGCATTGCGCACCGACCATCGCCTCGTGGTCGGCCGCGCGGCCAGGAACAGCGCCGGGGGGTGGTTGCTGGAGAGCGATCGCACCGAGCGGGACGCCATCGCGTGGCCCGACGACGCCGAGGTCATCGGCGAGGTCCGGTGGATGGCGCGGACATTCTGACCTCCGAAAGCGTCCTTACCCGAACCGCACGTTCACGAGGATCGCCCCGCCGACCGTGAGCACCGCTCCGGCCGGGACCCGCCAGGTAATCTGCTCCGCCTGCCGCAGCACTACCAGCGAAAGCAGCACCACGAACAGGGGCGAGGTCTGGATCAGCGGCAGCATGCGGTAGATCTCGCCGAGTTGAAGTGCGCTGGCGTAGAGGAACTTGCCGGTGCCCTCGATGGCACCGGCCACGATGAAGAACTTCCAGCTCGCCCGGACGTTGCTCGCCATCTCACCGCGCCGGACCGCGAGAGTGTAGGCGGCGACCACTACCAAAGCCGAGAAGATCGCCACCGCCGTGCCGGCCACCGTGTCCGGGAACGCCTGGATGCCGGTGCGCCAGCACAGGGCGGCGATGGCGCCCGCGACCGCCGCTCCCAGGGGCCAAAGCATGTCCACCCGGCGCCAGTGCCCTTGCGCCGCTCCGGAGGAGATGACCGCGATGCCGCCCACCACCAGAAGGATGCCGGCCAGGTTGTACCAGGCCGGGTCTTCGCCCAGAAAAACCATCGCAAGCAAGGCCGCGAAGATGGCCGAGGATCCCTTGATGGGCGCGGCCCGGGAGACCCCGATCTTCGATATGCCGATAAAGAACAGCACGAAGAAGAGACCCGGGTTGCAGGCCCCTCCCGCGGCCATCCAGAAGTAGTGGACGCCGAACTCCGGGAACTCTGCGCCGGTGGCGGGAATGATCACCAGGAAGAGCGCCACCGATGCGGTGAGCGCCATCATGGCCCCCACCACCGGGTCGGCCCTGTGCAGGCCGAAACGGGCGGTGACGTCGGCGAACGCGTAGGCGAGGGATGCACCGAGGGCGAACAGCAGTGCGACGTCGACGAGCATGGGCGTCCGCCATGCGTACCAGATTACCACTTGGGAGTGAAAGGAGGCGCGGCGTCGAAACGACGCGACCTTGACCCTTTGTCGAACGGGTTGTAAGAAACAGGGTTCGAGTCGCACACCGCGCTCGGCCCAGCGGCCGGGCGCGTCTGCGCTCCCATTCCGGGTCGAAAAGGAGAGCGAAGACATGGCTGAGCTGGTCAAGATAAACGTGGAAAGCGCCGAGGCGGTCCTGGGCCTTCACTGGTTCGTCGCGAAGGAGGAAGGTCTTTTCGAGGAAGAGGGCATGGAGATCGAGATCTTTCTGCCCGGTGTGCGCGCGACCAAGTTCGCGGACGACGATCCACGCCGCACCGACCACACCCTGGTGAAATCCACCAACTACCAGTTCCTCTACGAGCAGAAGAAGGTGGACATCATGCGGGCCTGTTCATGGGGACAGGTGCGGCGGGCCTACGACAGCGAGCGCGGGGCCCCCATCTGGACCAAGCGCCCGGCGGTGGTGTGCCAGGGCATCTACGTCCTGCCCGACTCGCCGGTGAACGCGCCCATGCAACTCGCCAACAGGAGCGTAGGCGTCCAGTACCATCAGGGCTCGCACTACCACACCCTGTCCCTGCTGGAGGGCTTCGTGGCCCGCGAAGAGATGAACGTGGTGCATGCCGGCACCGTGCACGAACGGTTCATGGCGCTGGAGAACGGCGAGGTTGAGGCCGCCACCCTGATGGAGCCCTGGATCTCGCTGGCCCAGAAACGCGGTTACAAGTTGATCACCGAGGGCCACTACCTGGGGGTAGAGAACGGACCCGCCGACATGGACCCCGAGATCCTCAAGCGCATGCTGCGGGCCATCAAGAAGTCGGTCACCTACATCAACAAGAACCCCAAGAAGTACATCAAGCACATGCTGGCCGAGATCCCGGAGCACTACGCCAACGAACTCACCCCGGACGACTTCTACCTGCCGCGGCTGCGCTACGTCGACCCGGAGCCCTACACCGAGGAGGAGTTCGAGCGCCAGTACAAGTGGATGCTGAGCTGGAACCTGATCGCCGACGACGCGGAGTACACCGACCTGGTGTGCAACGTGACGGTCTAGGCAGGCAAACGCTGAACCGTCCTTCGACTTCGCTCGCCTTTAGCGCGCGAGGGCTGTCCCGAGCTCGTCGAAGGGCTGAGGACGAACGGAAAATGGGGCCCGCGTCTCACCTTGAGGCGCGGGCCTTTGCAATCTCGGCCCACACCCGCTCGGGCGTGAGCGGGAGGTGGTCGAAGGTGCAACCCAGGGGTGCCAGCGCATTCTCCACCGCGTTGCAGATGGCGGCCGGCGCGGGAATAGCGCCGCCTTCCCCCACCCCCTTCATTCCCAGCGGCGTATAGGGCGACGGCGTCACCAGGTGGTCCATGGCCACATCGGGGATCTCCACCGCGGTAGGCTTGAGATAATCCACGAACGTGGTGGCCTTGAGATTCCCCTGCTCGTCGTAGTCGAACTCCTCGTAGAGCGCCGCACCGATGCCGTGGGCGGTGGCCCCCTGCACCAGCCCCTCGACGATAGACGGGTTCAGCACGGTGCCGCAATCGTGCACCACGCCGTACTTCAGAATGGCGACCCCGCCGGTGTCCGGGTCCACTTCGACCGTAACCCCGTGGGCGGCGTTACTGGCGAAGAGCTGGTTCCTCACCCGCCGGTTCTCGTCGGGCACGTTGGCGATGTCCGGCTTGTAGTAGAACCGGCCCTCCAGGCCGGGCTCCATGTCCGGCGGCAACGACAGCAGGTCGCGGTAGGCGACGAACGCGAGCTCGGCGAGGGTCTTGCGGTGCTCGTGACGGTGGCGGGCGCGCACGCCGCCCTCGGCCAGCTCCAGGTTTTCCAGCGGCTCCCGCAGCAGGTGGGCCGCCAGCTCCAGCAGCTTGTCGCGCACCTTCCGCGCGGCGCCGAGGATGGCGCCGACGTCGGTGCCGGCGAACTTGTTGGAGTAGTTGCCGGTGGCGTAGAGCCAGGGCGTCACCGAGGAGTCGAAGAACGGCGACACCCGGACGCCGTCCATGGACACGCCCAACTCGTCCGCGACGATCTGCGCCGCCGCGGTCTCGTGCCCCTGTCCGCTGCCCACGTCGCCCAGCAGCACCAGGATGCTGCCGTCGTGCTCCACCCTCACCATGGCCGCCTCGGCCGCGCCCGAGGCGCTCCGACGGCCCGACGAGAGCATGTACGCGGAAGCGTTGGAGGTGCTGGGCTCCAGCCCGATTGCGATGCCGATGCCGAGATAACGGCCCTGAGCCCGGGCCTCCTGCTGCTCCCGAAGAAACGCCTGGTAGTCGATGAGCGGCAGCAGTTTGTCCAGGGTGCCGTTGAAGTCGCCGCTGTCGATGAGCGCGCCGCTGGGGCCGGTGTAGGGCATGGCCTCCGGCAACACCAGGTTCCTGCGACGCAGCTCGATGGAATCCATTCCCAGCTCCCGGGCCAGGTGGTCCATCATCCGCTCCATGGCCAGGCACATGAACGGCTTGCCGATGCCCCGGTTGGCTCCGGACGGGCACTTGTTGGTCATCACCGAGTTGACCTCGTAGCGCACCACCGGGATGCGGTAGCAGTTGGTCAGGTTGCCGAGCTTCAGGATCGAGTGGACCGTAGGGTTCAGGACGTTGGCGCCCTCGTCGGCGATGTCCCGTACCTTGATGCCGAGAATGTGGCCGTCGTCGTCCAGCGCCACCTCCAGGTCCATGACACCGTTGCAGGCGTGGATCAGCGCCATGAGGTTCTCGCGGCGGTCCTCCAGGTAGTGGACCGGCCTGCCGCCGCTCAGCTTGGACAGCAGCGCGGCGATGATCAGGTAGTGGGCCTTGCGCTTGTTGCCGAAGCCGCCGCCCACGTCGGGGGTGACGAAGCGGATCTGGGAATGGGTGAGGCCCAGGCTGTGGGCGACGATGGGCATGGCCTGCCCCGGGCGCTGGTCGTTGGACCATATCGTAAGCTGCTCCCGGTGGTCGTCGTAGACCGCGGTGCAGCCGAAGGTCTCGAGCGCGGTGGACGAGTAGCGCTGGATATAGAAGCGTTTCTTGAGGACCCGGGCGGCGCCGCCGAAGGCCTCGTCCACGTCGCCGTAGTCGAAGCGGTCCTGCCACATGACGTTGGTGCCCATGGACTCGAACAGCAGCGGGGCGTCCGGCTCCATGGCGGCCTCCGGGTCCACCGACGCGGGCAGCGGCGCGTACTCCACGCGGATCTTCTCGAGCGCGTCCTCCGCCAGGTAACGGCTGGTGGCGAGGATGGCGGCCACCGGCTCGCCCACGTGGGTCACTTTCCCGTAGGCCAGGCAGTAGGCGTCGAGCTGGACGGGAATGGGGATAAGCGAACGGAGCGGCTCGGTCATGCGCCGCGCGTCCTCGCCGGTGAGGCCGCACACCACGCCGGGCATCTCGAGCGCCTCCTTGATGTCCACGTCCAGGATGCGGGCGTGGGCGTGGACGCTCCGGAGAATCGCCACGTGGAGCGTGTCGGGGAACTTCATGTCGTCGATGTAGGTTCCCTTCCCGGTCGAGAACCTGAGGTCCTCGCGCAGCGGCACCGGCCGGCCTTTCCATTGCGTGGATGAAGCTTCCATGGGGAAGGTCAGCCTTTCATGAGGGGCGCCGCCGCCCGCACCGCCCGGATGATGCCGGCATAGCCAGTGCACATGCAAAGGTTGCCGGAGAGGGCCTCGCGCACCTGGGTCTCGGAGGGATCGGGGCAGCGCTTCAGGAGGTCGATGGCGGCCAGCAGCATGCCCGGCGTGCAGAAGCCGCACTGGAGCGCGTGGTGGTCCACGAAGGCCTGCTGCAGCGGGCTCAGCTCGTCCTCGCCGCCGAGCCCCTCGACCGTGAGGATCTCGTGGCCGTCGGCCTGCACCGCGAAGAGGATGCACGAACGGATCACCTCCCCGTCCATCAGCACCGAGCAGGCGCCGCACACGCCGTGCTCGCAGCCCACGTGGACGCCGGTGAAGCCCGCGTCCTCGCGCAGGAAGTCGGCGAGGGTCTTGCGCACGTCCACCTCGACGTCGCAGCGCGCGCCGTTGACCGTCACCGAGATGGCGCGCCTGTCCGTCGATCCGCCCGTCATTGTCGACTCCATCGTTCCAGCGCCTGCGCCACCGCGCGCTTCACGAGAACCGCGGCCAGGCGCCGCTGATAGGCGGTGGCGTCCGCGTGGGCCGGCAGCGACGCCAGCGCCTCCTCGGCCGTCCGGCCCGCCTCTTCCACCAGATCGCGGTGCGCCGCGCCGTCCGTCCTGCCTACCCCGGACGCGGCCACGAGTTGCTCCACCGCCTCCAGCCGGGACGGCGTCCAGGCCGGCCCCGCCGCCGCCACGCGCGCTCCGGTCAGCGAGCCGTTGCCTTCCAGCACCGCCGCCGCCTCCGCCAGGGCGAAATCGCCGTGCCGCCGGCTGAACTCGACGAAGCTTGCGGCCGGCGGCGCCGGCGGCACCCTCACCTCCACCAGGATCTCGCCCGGCAACAGCGCGGTCTCGTAGGGGGCTTGGAAGAAGTCGCCGGCGGCGATGAGCCGTTCGCCATCGGGGCCGGTGGCGACCAACTCGGCATCGAGGGCGGTCATGACGCAGGGCAGCTCCGCCACCGGATCGGCGTGCGCCAGGCTGCCGCCGACGGTGCCGCGGTTGCGGATGGCGGGATGCCCCACCTGCGCCAGCGCCTCCACCACGAGCGGGCAGCGCTCCGCCAGCAGCGCGGAGAACTCCGCCTCCCGCTGGCGGGTCATGGCGCCGATGCACAGGCGCCCGCCTTCATCGCGGATGTAGGACAGCCCTTCCACCCGGTTGAGGTCCACCAGCACCTCGGGATAGGCCAGCCGCAGGTTCAGCAACGGTACCAGGCTCTGGCCGCCGGCCAGGACCCGCGCCTCTCCCCCCGGCTCCCGCAGGAGATCCAGCGCTTCGGGCAGGGACCGGGGCGTGTGGTAACGGAACGGCGGCGGTTTCATGACGGGATGCTTGGAGGATTCGCGCAACGATGACGGGTACGGGTACGGGGGCTAACGTAGCCTGTCGCCGCGACGGCCGTCAAGGTCGGCGGAATGAGATTCGCGCTCGCGGGTGAATGATGGCGCGGGTAGCCCGGAACCGCCGCGGCAACCTCGTTTGCCTATGCGGCGGGTATCGGCTAGACGGGAAACGGCATGCGCCCCGAAATCGTTCCGTTTCTCTCCGCCATGGGCTGGGCCGTGGATTCGATCCTGGTGCGCAAGGGCGCGCGCACGTCGAGCGTTCTGAGCGCCGCCTTCCTGAGCTACGTGGTGACCACCATCCTGACGTGGTCCTACGTGCTGCTGAACTACCCGCTGTCCATCGTCCGTTCCCCGGCGGCCTTCTATTTCATGGCCAGCGGCACGCTCCAGCCCCTGCTGGCGCGGATCTTCCTCTACATCGGCATCGACCGTCTGGGGGTGGCCCGGGCCATGCCGCTACGCGGCACCGGACCGCTCTTCTCCGTGGCGATCGCGGTGTTCTTCCTCCAGGAACGACCGGTGCTGCCGGTCTACCTGGGAGGGCTGTTCATCGTCGCCGGAGGGTGGCTGGTGCTTTACCGGAAGGGCCGGAGCAGCGCCGACTGGCGGTTGCTGGATGCGGTCTATCCCCTGCTTGCGGCGTTCCTGGCCGGGGTCTCGCAAAATTTCCGCAGGGCCGGCCTGCTCATCCTGCCCAACCCGTTCGTGGCCGGCGCGGTGACTACCGGCACCTCGCTCACCATCTTCGTGATCTACCTCTGGATCAAGCGGCAGTTCCCGGTGGTGATTCCGAGCCGCGAGAGCCTCCCCTACTTCGGACCCACGGCATTCGTCTCCGCCATCTCCCAGCTCCTGGTCTTCACCTCGCTGAACCTGGGAGAGGTGTCGGTGATGATCCCGCTGCTCAACACGACGCCGCTCTTCTCGCTCCTGTTCAGCGCCATCTTCCTGAAGGACCTGGAGAAGGTCACCGTACCCATCGTCCTGGGGGCGCTGTCGCTGCTGGGCGGAGCGCTCCTCATCACCGCCCGGTAGCACTCGCCCGCGAAGGATCCGGCACCCCGTCCCAACCCGTCGGACTGCCCGTGCCCCGTTTGCACGTTGACATGCCGCGCCTTTCCGCCGCCATTGCCGGGGGCCAGCCCAACGAAAACGTGTTTTAGTCCACCCGGTTCCGCCGCTCGCCGCGCCGGAACGCCTGGATATTATCGAACACCTCGTCCATGAGACGCTGGCGCGTCTCGCGCGCGGCCCAGGCGCAGTGGGGGGTGATCAGGAGATTGTCCAGCCGGGCCGCCGCTTCCATCATCGGGTGGCCCTTGTCCGGGGGCTCCTGGGAGATGACGTCCAGGGCCGCGCCGGCGATCCAGCCCTGCTCCAGGGCCTCGATCAAGGCCGCCTCCTCCACGAGTCCGCCGCGCGCCGTGTTCACGAGGTAGGCCGTGGGCTTCATCAGCGACAGGGTATGCGGGTTGATGAAGCCCTCGGTAAGAGGCGTCAGCGGGCAGTGCAGGCTCACGAAGTCGGCCCGCCGCAGCACCTCCTCCAGCGGCAGCCGATCCGGATCGGCCCGGCCTTCGCCCACCCGGCCGGCCACCATCACCTCGAGCCCGAAGACCCGGGCCATCTCCGCCACACGGCGGCCGATGTTGCCGTAGCCGACGAGGCCCAGCACCCGTCCCTGCAACTCGAAGCTCGGGTAGTCGTGGCGCGTGAAGATGGTGCTCTCCTGCCAGTGGCCCATGCGCGTTCCCTGGGCGTAGCGCGCTGCCTGGGTGGCCAGCTCCAGGATCAGGGCCATGGTGAACTGCGCCACCGCGGCGGCCGCGTAGCCCGGCACGTTGCATACGGCGATACCGCGCTCCCGTGCGCAGGCGATGTCGACGTTGTCCGTACCCGTGGCCCCCACGGCGATAAGTTGGAGCCGCCCGGCGGACGGATGTTCGAGCCGTGGCCGGTCGAGCACGAACTTGTTGATCACCACCGACTGACAGCCCTCGAGCCGCCCGGGCAACTCGTCGGCCTCGGTCAACTCGTGCACCTCGCACCCGCCGGCCGCCTCGAACCGCTCCAGCGAAATCACGCCGAAGGTCGCCGCGTCCAGGAACGCCGTGCGGAACTCGCTCACGGTTGTGCCTTGGTCTCCGGACCGGTCTCGTCCTGGTAGTACGGCACCTCGGTGCCCTTCTTGTAGATGCCGCGGAACGGCTTTCCGCTCCACGCCCCCGAGCCGGCGTAGACGCCCACCTTGCCGGAGTCGGGGTAGTGGACGATGTCGGGGTACTGCATGGTGCTCACGCACAGGTAGCGCAGGTCCGCCCCGGACGTGTTCACGAGCTGGTGGGCCAGCTCCACGCCGCCCGGGCAGGCGATGAACATCCCGGCCCGCACCGCCACCTCCTCGTCGCCGAACCGCAGCGTCCCCTCGCCCTCCAGGATGTAGATCAGCTCCTCGTTGAGGGTGTGGACGTGAATCGGGAACGCGGTCTTGCCGGGGGGGACGGAAAAGAGCCCGTACCCGAGCTTCTGCGCGCCCACGGCGGCGCCGACGCGCTGCCGCATTCCGCCGAAAGACTTGCCTTCCGGAGCCGCGATGGGCTCCTCGGGGACGTCGGAGATGTGGACGATATGCTTGTGGCTCATGGGTAGTCCTCCCTAAAGTTCCTGTTTCAACGATTCGCGGCCGCGGTCCAGGCTTCCACAGGAGGCCGGTTTCGTTCAAGGCCCGGCGTTGCTACGCTCCGGCCATGAGCCTGCTGCTGGCGTATGCCATGGGCTTCTCGGTGGCCTCCATGCCGGGTCCCATCCTGGCGCTCATCACCACCGAAACGCTCCGCAGGGGCGCGTGGCCGGGTGCGCAAACGGCACTGGCGCCCATGTGCGTGGACGCCTGCGTCATGCTGCCGCTGGTGTGGGTGCTCCAGTCCGCGGTCCCCTCGGGCGCTGGCGCCCTGGTCATCGGGCTTGCCGGCGGCGCGTTCCTGTTGTGGCTCGGGTTCCAGTCCTTCCGCGCCGGGCCGGCGCCAGGCGCGTCCGGCAGCGAGGGCGGCTCGCGAAGGCTTCCGCCCTTCCTCAAGAGCGTTCTGACCCAACTCATGAACCCCTACGCCTACATCTTCTGGGGCACGGTGGGGTTCGCGTTCGTGCGCGAGGGGTTCGAGGCCCGAGGGCTGCAAGGGGCCCTGTCGTTCCCCGCCGGTTTCTGGCTCGGCGCCGGCACCATGAACTTCCTGGTGGTGTATCTCGTGAGCCGCGGCCGGCGCTACCTGCCGGCCCGCGCCGAGCCCTACGTGCATGCCTTCTCCGGCGTCCTGTTGATGGCGGCGGGCGTCTTCCTCGTCTGGGCGGTGTACCGGGACCACCTGTAGCGACGCGTACCGCCCTTTCGGCCTGCTCCAAATGTCTGGCGATGTATCCGTCTAAAGCCGCGCCAGTCTGTTCTCCACTTCCTGGTCGCTGGAGCTGTTCGTCTGGAGAGCAAGCTCCAGCGTGCTATACCCCGATCACCGCTTATTTACCGCTGCCACGCCCGCACCGTTCCCCTACACCGTGTCAGCCATCCACCCCTAGCCGCCTTGGCCTCCGTCTTGTTCGATCTGCTCCTGAGCATGCGTCCTCCTCCGGCCGCACCATCATCCGCGTTCACCCTAACAGTTCCGTAGACCTTTTGTCATGAATCCCACCGTAGTAGGTTCAACGGCATTCGCGCGACTCACCCTCCTCATCTATAACTAGGCGAGTGGAGGTGCACCCGATGCAGCAGACAGTTCGAGCCGGCCTGCACATTGCCCTGATTCTCTTGTTTTCCGCCTGTTTATTCCACCTCGCATACTCCGCTGAAATGCTTGGACGTACCATCCAGGGACCGCTCGACCTCCGTGGACGTACCATCAACGTGCCATTCGACTTCCGTGGAGTTACCTTCGACGGAATGCTCGACATGCGTGGCGCCACCTTCAAGAAACGCGTTCGTTTTGACAACGCGACCTTCAAAGGGCGCGTCCGCTTCGACAACGCCACCTTCGCGGACCACGCCGACTTCGGGAACGCCACCTTCCGGGACCGCGCCGACTTCAAAAAAGCCACCTTCGAGCAACGCGCCGACTTCGATAAGGCCACCTTCAGGCAACTCGCCGTTTACTACAACACCACCTTCCGGGACCGCGCCGACTTCAAAAAAGCCACCTTCGGGGAAGAGGCCGCGTTCTACAAGGCCAGTTTTCGCGACCACGCCTTCTTCGACGATGCTGTCTTCCAGCAGCTTGCGAGTTTCGATGACGCCTCCTTCGACGCGGCAGTTCGCTTTCATCGAACCATTTTCCGCGGCACCGTCAACCTCCAGGGCACCAATTTTAAGGTAGTTGCTGGTTTCCACAGCACTACATTCACCAAAGACCATGATTTCCGCCTAACCCGTTTTACCGGCAAAGCTGAATTTAACTGGGCCAGTTTCAAGGACGACGTACATTTCGATGACAATACTTTCCACAATACCGCCGATTTTCGCCACGCCACCTTCCACCAGAATGCGGGGTTCCACGGGGTCACGTTCACCCGACCTGCTGAGTTTCGTGGTGCCGTTGTTGGCGGCTCCACCTCCTTCCGCAGCGCCGTATTTGAGAGTACCGCCGACTTCCGGCGCAGCCGCTTCTCGCGCCGTGCTGTATTCCGAGACGCGCATTTTGGGCGCACCACCGACTTCAGTGAGGCTACCTTCTTCGCCGGGGCTTCATTTGCCAACACCGTTTTCACTGAGGATGTCGCCTTCGAAAAGACTACATTCACCGGTCGTCTGAGCCTCAGCAACATGCGGGTCCTTGGCGATCTCAGCCTGCGCTCGGGGTTTTTTACGAAGCCGGTCACCATTACCAACGCAAACTGGCAAGGACACGTGAGTTGGCGTGATGCCACGTTTACTGACCTACGCTGGGAAAGCGACCCACTACCATCGACCGTGGCCGGCCGATTCGACGCTCGCGGGGTGCAGTTCCGCAACGCCAGAATCAGAAATGTGCATTTTCACGAGTTGGCATACTTCTCAGACGCTCGTTTTGGCCACGCACCGAAATACTCCATACACGAGATCGAACCGGCACTGCCGTCCTCGAGAACTCCTGCCCGAGCCACGCACCGCCAATACGGGCGCCTTCGAGAACCCGGGGTCCTATTCGACCGTAATATCTTTGAGAAGGATGCCGACTTCCTCCGTGCGACGTTTGTCACCGACGCAGTCTTCGTAGAAAACCACTTCCCAAAGACTTGGAACCTGACCGACGTTACTTTTCCAGGCCCAGCCGACGCCGACCCGCCACCAAGCGATCCGTTCCAACAAGACGCTCGTCTGTGTCTTTCCTACAATCAGTTCACGAGATTTGTGCTGCCACGGCACCAACTCGCTCCTGACCACCTTTGGACGAGAAACTTTGCTCCGGGGCTGTACTCACCGGCCTCGTTGGAAACGAGTCGAATTCGTGCCGTGAAAGAGACTACCGGAGATGGCACGATGTACTCGTGCGCGGGATTGTTTGAAGTACCTCGCCGCGAGTTTGAAACGCTTCGCCGCCACTTTAACGCACCTCGCCGCCAGCAGGATTTGTCGGCCGTTTACGAAACGCTGGAAGCGTCATTCCGACGTAACAACGACCGGAGCGGGGAGAACGAAGCGTGGTATCTGAGGAAGGTCGCCGAACGGGAGACCAATTACCAGCAAGCGGACCGGACCGACTGGATGGTCGTTACGTGGCGTTGGGTATCCTTGATTCTATGGGACAGTCCCTCTCGTTATGGCATCGACCTCGTACGAGTGGTTATCGTGTCGTGTTTCATAGTACTGACATTCTTTATGATCTACACCGGCTACATCCAATATCTTGTTTCCGTCGAGCAATGGCGGCCATACATAAACCGTAGTCCCTATCCGGAACAAAGGAAGGTAGTCCGCTTTCGGCCTTTCGAACCCCTATTCGGGGACCATGAAACCAGACGGACTCGCCCCCTACACCCATTGAAGGATGGACTGCTGCTTTCGTGTCGGCTGTTCTTTCAAATGGGAATGGGAACCTCTTATCCGGAAACGCGCTGGTTGAAGTGTATGGCTCGCCTAGAATGGGGCCTCGGCCTTTTCATGCTTATCCACTTCATTGTTGCCGTAAAAAACACGCTGCCAATAGCGCTGTTCTTCTTCGCCGGGCAGAACTGACTTCTTCGAGAACAAGACTTCGGGAGAGAGGCAACGGCAAAGGGGGGACGTATGCCGTGAGGCTACCTGCCTCCCCCTTCCCCGAGACCCTTGGCCTGCTCCCACAGGGCATCCATCTCTTCCAGGGACGCCTCGTCCACGGTCTTGCCCCGGGCCGCGAGCTCCCGCTCGATGTGGGCGAAGCGCTCGTGGAAGCGCGCGATGGTGCCTTCCAGCGCCTCTTCGGCCTGGACCTTGAGGAACCGGCTCAGGTTGACCACCGAGAACAGCAGGTCCCCGAGCTCCGCCTCCATCCGTTCCGTCCGGCCCGTCGCCGCCGCCTCCCGGAGCTCCCCCAACTCCTCCTCGACCTTGCGCCAGACGGGCTCCACGTCCGGCCAGTCGAATCCCACGCCGGAGGCCTTGTCGCCGATGCGCTGAGCCCGCGCCAGCGCCGGCATGGCCCGGGGCACCGAGGTAAAGAGGGTATGCCCCTGCGCGCCGTCCGAGGACTTCTCCAGCGCCTTGATCTTCTCCCAGTTCCGCAGCACCGCGCCGGCGTCGGCGGCGCGTTCGTCGCCGAAGACGTGGGGGTGGCGCCGTACCAGCTTTTCGCGCAGGCCGGTCATCACTTCGTCGATGGTGAACCGCCGCTCTTCGCACGCCATCTGGGCGTGAAACACGACCTGTAGCAGGACGTCGCCCAGTTCCTCCCGGATGGCGTCGTCGTCGCCCCCGTCGATGGCCTCCAGCAGCTCGTAGGTCTCCTCCAGCGCATAGCGCTTGAGCGAGACGTGGGTCTGCTCCCGGTCCCAGGGACACCCGCCCTCGCCCCGCAAACGGGCCATGACTCCGACCAGCTCCTCGAAAAGCTCGCCGGTGCCCTTCCCCTTGCCGCCGCTCACGCGAGTTCCGCCTAATCCTCGCGGGCCGCGCCGACCCACCCGGTGTCGGACACGTCGATCTCCTGCTCGTCCGGGCCGGTGACCTTGACCTCGAAGTAGGACTGGGGATTGGACGGGTCCGTGGGGTTGATTCGTGCCAGGTCCGTGAGTTGTCCACCGCCCAGCCCGGTCACCCGCTCCACCGTCTTCTCGAGATCATCCACCTGAAAGCCGAAATGCTCCACGCCCGCCGGCGACGTCGGCGTCCTCAGCTTGAGGATCGCCATGTTGATATGCCCGTCGGAGAGATAGACGCCGCTGCGGCCCTTTCCCACCTCTTCGAGGCCGAACGCCTCCTTGTAGAACGCCACCGTCTTGGCAACGTCCCGGGTCCGTATCGCGATGTGCTTGAGTCGCGCCATGTCACCCTCCCGTGAGCAGGATTGTTGCGTCACACTCTATAGCAAAACGGACGAAGTTTCATTCCATCTCGTGGCGCATCGCGGATGCACTACCCCCGTTGCCGGCACCCGCCGGGGCCGTCTCTCACAAATGGCCGAATGAACAGCTAGACTCGGCGTCATGAGCTTCCGGGGCGCCGGCTTGTCCATCTCCGTCTTCTGGTTCACGTTCTTCGGGGCGCTGGGCATCTTCTTCCCCTACTACAGCCTCTACCTCAAGGAGAACGCCGGTCTCAGCGGCACCCAGCTCGGCCTGATCCTCTCCGTCATGCCGCTGGTGGGCATCGTCGCGCAGCCCTTCTGGGGACAGGTGGCGGACCGCACCGGCGCCCGAAGCCGGGTCGTCGCGTTCCTTTCCATGGTGGCGGCCGCGGGTTTCGTGCTGCTGGGGCTGGCTCCCGGGTTCGTGCTGATTCTCTTGGCGGCCATCTTCCTGGCCTTCTTTTCCACCCCGATCATTCCCCTTTCGGTGTCGGTAGCGCTGGCCGCGTTCCGCCACTCCGGGCCCCATGCCTACGGCTTCGCCCGTTCCTGGGGCACCGTGGGTTTCCTGGCCTCGGTGCTGATTTTCCCGGTGGCGCTGGACCGCGTGCAGCAGTGGCAGGGGCTCAGCCCGGTGCCGGGCGGCCCCTCGGAACCGGGCCTGGGGGTCATGTTCCTGGGCACCGCCGCCGTCGTGCTACTGGCATCGGCCCTTGCTCTCGCCCTCCCCAGGGAGGGCATCGTGTCGCTGAGGGCCGCGCGGGGCGAGTGGCGCACGCTGCTGCGTAGCGGGCCCATGCGCCGATTGCTCTTCTTTTCCTTCGCCGCCTACCTCTTCGTCACCGGCCCCATGGGGCTTCTGCCGGTCTACGTACGCGCGCACGGCGGTACCATGGAAACGGTGCAGACCATGTGGATCCTCATGCTGGTCGTCGAGATCCCGCTGATCCTGTGCACCGGATTGGGGCTCCAGCGGATCGGCGCCCGGGGCCTGCTGGCGGCCGGCGTGCTGGCCGGCGGTGTGCGCTGGACGGTGTGCGGGCTCACCGCCAACCCCTACTGGATCTACCCCGTGCAGATGCTCCACGGCGTGATGGTGACGGGACTGATGATGGGCGGACCGCTCTACGTGGATCGCGTCGCCCCCGGACGTTTGCGCTCCACCGCCCAGGGGCTGGCGGCCATGGTGGGTCTCGGGATCGGCGGCATCGCCTCCAACACCGCGGCAGGTTGGATTCTCGACCGTGTCGGGGCCAACGCGCCGTACCTCATCGGCGGCGCCGGCGCCCTGGTGGTGGGGCTGGCCATCGGGTGGATCCTTCCACCAGTGGCGCACGAGGACGGAGAGCGGGAGCCTATTTCCGGCGGCAGTTGAACACAGAGGGGCGACCGCCGGTCGCCCCTACCAGTGGTCGTGCCGTGGCCAAGGCGGGGTGCCGACCTGCACTGCCGCATGCCCCACTTGACCGATACAGGTTCCCGGAAACGCTCCCAGGTCAGTTCAGCTTCACCAGCTTCTGCAAGCTGCGCATCTCCCGTGGCGGGTCGAGCCTTCGGCCCATGATGGTCCAGGACACCTCGGCCACGTAGAGGTTGCGGTTGGAATCCAGGCAGATCCCGTGGGGCGCGATGAACTGGCCCGGACCCTCGCCCATGACCGGATCGCCGAAGCGCCCCAGCTCGATGCCGTCGGCGTCGCGGATGACGATGCGGTGGCCGATGTTGGGATAGGCGCCGTTCTGCGAGCCGCCGGGCCCAAGCTCGCCGATGTAGCAGACGGGCTTGGCGCCGTTGTCCAGGGTCTCCATGTAGAGCGCGCACGGGCGGTGCAGGTTGTCGCACCACTGGGTCTCGAAGCGGCCCTTGCCGTCGAACACCTGGATGCGGTGGTTCTCCCGGTCGGCCACGTAGACCCAGCCATCGGCATCGGTGCAGATGTTGTGCACCAGGTTGAACTGCCCCGGGTCGGTGCCGGGCTCGCCCCAGGAGAACAGCAGTTTGCCGTCGGGCGAGTACTTGTGCACCCGCGAGTTGCCGTAGCCGTCCGAGACGTAGATATCGCCCCCCGGCGAGAAGGCCACGTGAGTGCAGCGGTTGAAGGGGTCCCCCTTCTGAAACTCCGCCGCCTTGCCCGGAATGCCGAGGGTCATCAGCACCTTGCCGTCCAGCGTGCACTTGCGCACCGTGTGGTCGCCGTCATCGGTAAGGAAAATGATACCGTCTTCCTGCCCCATGGTGACGCCGTGTGCGCGGGTGAAAACCCCTTCCCCCCAGGTCCGCAGAAACCGCCCGTCCTTGTCGAACACGATCACCGGGTGCTCGCCCCGGGTGAAGCAGTAGACATTATCCGCCTTGTCCACTCCCACCCCGGCGACCTCCTTGAAGGCCATGCCGTCCGGCAGTTGCGCCCACCCTTCCTGAACCTCGTAGCGGAACGAGCCGCGTCCCAGTATCGTGCTCATGACAACCCCTCTCTCTATTCGCCTTCCTCAAGTTAGATTCCCTATCCCCCGCACCACCGGGGAGAGACCAACATGGTTTGGCGCCTTCTCTACCCTAGCGCGACGCCGGCGCGTCTAGCATGCGACGCAGGGCATCCGTCACCACCGCGTTCAGCGTCATTCCCTGGCGGTACGCATAGAGCATGGCGCGACGATGAAGCTCCCGTCCCGGGCGGACATTAAAGCTGCCCTTGAGCGGCACATCCGGTTGACGCCCCTGTTCCTCACAGAGCGTGAGGTAGTCGTCGACGGCGTCGCAAAACGCGCGCTTGAGGCTCTTGGCGTTCCTGCCCTCATAGGCGACGAGGTCGCGGATGAACTCCAGGCGACCGTGAAAGGTTTCGTCCTCCTCGCTGTAGAGGATCGAACCCAGGTATCCCCGGTACTCCAGCATGTTGTTCATATCAGCTCCTCGTCCTCCAACACTCGCAAGACTTCGTCAATGACATACATCTTCACGATGTTGCCGGGGTGCGGCCGGTGCAGGGTCACCACAGGTGCGGTGGGGTGGACGAAGCGCCGACGCGATCCTCCGGTCCTTCGATATGGGACGCAACCAAGCGGTTTGCGGGTTTGTCGGTGGGTCGGAAACAGCGGGGAAACACTCCCCTGCAGGGGGTCATTTCGCAACGGAAGTGCCGACGTCCGGGCTGAGCGGATTGACGATGACCTCTCGCGTCCTGGGCACGACGACGAGGTCCATGTCCTCCATCGGGATCGCGCCCAGCAAGGGGGTTTCTCCCATGACAAGCGCGCCGGTGAAACCGATGCGGTTACCGTAGCGCAACTCGATGGGACCCACGTAGGGAACGACTGTCCGGCTTCCGTCCGCCAGTGTCACTTCCTTGGCGTCAGCTTCGTCCAGCCGCAACTGCATCTGCATGTGCCGCGGGATGTACATGTGGACCGCGCCGGTATCCGCCAACGCGTCCATTTCCACCGCCTCCAGCTCCGGACGTCTCGGATTCCGCAACTGAATCCTGGCGTTCGTCAGACCCATTTCGTGTTCCTCCATCGCTCCGGCGTTCCTGCAGCATACGACGATAGGACACTGTATCGCAAAACGCGTGCCTCATGCTCTCCGCGTTGCAGGGAGGGTCAAGGCCACCCGACAAGCGTAGGTGCTTCAGCCTCAAACGGCAACCATTCACTTGCGCCCAGGGAACACCCCTTTGCGTTTCGCCAATGGACCACCCGGCTTGAACAATCACCCTCCCCTGTCTAAGCTTCCCCGATGGCGGTCCGGCTGGAAACGGATGTGCTGGTCATCGGCGGGGGCATCGCCGGGGCATTCGCGGCGTACAGGGCGCGGGAGGCGGGGGCGCGGGTGCTGTTGGTGGACCGTTCGTACTTCGGCCGCAGCGGTTGCAGCGCGCTGGCTTCCGGTGTCTATCCCGCCTACATGCCGGGCGACGACAGGGACGCGTGGATGCGGGCTTTCGGCGGGCCTTTGGTGAACCAGCCCCTCGTGGCCAGGTCGTTGCCGGTCATGCACGAGCACGTGATGCTCATGGACCGCTGGGGCGTCAACTGGGTCAAGGAGGGGCGGAAGATCGTCCGCATGGGCGCTCCCGGGCGGTCCTTCGCCAACGGCGTGTGGATGGCCGAGGGCGGCCCGCAGATGATGATGGCGGTGCGCTCGGGTGTAGTCGGAAGCGGCGTCGAGGTGCTGAACCGGGTGGCGCTCACCGAGCTGCTGACCTCCGACGGGCAGTTGCCCACGGGCGATCGGGTGGTGGGCGCCTGCGGCTTCCACACCCGCACGGGCGAGATCCACGAGATCGTCGCCAATGCCACCGTGGTATGCACCGGCCCGTACAAGTTCCCTTATCCCTGGCCCGGGAGCACCCTGGGCTACATGCCCATCGACCTCTCCGGCGACGGCATCGCCATGATGATGCGCGCGGGCGCGGAGCTGTCGCGGCTGGAACTGGGCGGCATCAACCTGAACCCCGACAACGCGCTGTCGGCTCCCGGCCTGGAGTCGCTGATGCCGTCGGGCGCCAAGTGGGTGGACAAGGACGGCCGGCGCTTCCTGGAGGACTACGACCCCAAGCGGATGGAGATGACCCAGCGGGCGCTGCTCTACTTCGCCATCGCGCACCAGAAGGAAATGGGGCAGGTGCCTTCCATGGACCTGCGGGAGGTGCCGCCGGAGCGGATGCAGCTCATCCGGCGGGTGATTCCCATCGTCGTGGGCAACCAGGAAGCCATGGTGGGCGACCTCACCGAGAAGCCGGTGCCCTACACCTTCCAGGTGGCCGGCACCAGCGGCATTTTCGGCGCCGGCGCGCGGGTCACCGAACGGGGCGAGACCACCGTGCCCGGGCTCTACGCCGCCGGCACCTGCACCGACATGACCTATCTGCCGGGCGGCAACCTCCCCTTCTGCTCCGTCCACGGCGACTGGACCGGCCGGGCGGTGGGCGCGGCCGTAGGGTCGGGGGAGCCGCCGCAACCGCCGGCGGAGCAGGTCGAGCGCGTGGCGGCGCAGATCCTGGAGCCGCTCCAGCGCCGGGACGGCGTCGAGTTCGGGCCGGTCCATCGCCGGCTCGGCGAGCTGCTGATGGAGAAGGTCGGGCTCGTGCTCCACGCCGACCGCCTCGACGCGGCCCTCGGCGAGCTCCGGGACATCCGGGAGCACGACGTGCCCCGGCTCAAGGCCGGGAACCCCCACGAGTTGGCCAAGGTGTGGGGCCTCACCCAGTACGTGCAGGTGCTGGAGGCGACGCTGTGCGCCTACCGCTACCGGACGGAAAGCCGGGTTGCGTTCATCCGGGAGGACTATCCCGTCATCGACAACGTCAACTGGGTCAAGATGGTGGTGGTGAAACAGGAGAACGGCGCTCTCAGGCTCTGGGACGAGCCGATGCCTGAGTTCTGGCACGACCCCCATCCGGTGCGGCCGACCCGGAACCTGCACCTCGTGTTCCGCAACCAGGAGGAAAACCGTGCCGCTCGTTGAGGTCAACCACAACGCGTGCACCGGCTGCGGCGTCTGCGTCGAGACCTGCCCCACCGATGTCCTGCGGCTCGACGCCGACCGCAAGGCCTTCATGGCCTACCCCGGCGACTGCCAGGGATGCTTCGTGTGCCAGTGGGACTGCGCCTACGGAGCCGTTCGCGTGCACGTCAACGGCCCGCCCCCGTCTACGCCAGACTCTCCCTGAGCGCGCGCTTGTCCACCTTGTCCCCTGACGCGACCTTCGGAAAACCGTCCATCAGCTCCAGCCGGTCGGGGCGCTTGAAAGGCGCCAGTCCCTGGTCCCGCAGGAACTCCGTCACCTCTTCCAGGGTCAGCGATGCGCCGCTCTCGGGGATTACGCAGGCGGCGATGCGCTCGCCCATCTCCGGGTCAGCGTAGCCCACCACCGCCGCTTCGCGCACCTTGGGGTGGCGTGCCAGCAGGTTCTCCAGATCGGCGGGGAAGATGTTCTGGCCGCCGCGGATGATGAGGTCCTGGTCCCGCCCCATGAGATAGATGTTGCCGCGCTCGTCCATCCGGCCCCATTCCTCCAGGTCCAGGAAGCCGTCGGCGCGCCGGCGCCTGTTGAGATCGGGGCTGTCCAGGAAGCGCGCGTCCGAGGGCAGCCCACGGACCCACAGGCGACCGGTCTCGCCCGGAGACACCTCGTGGCCGTCCCCATCCGCGACCTGCATCTCGTTGCCCTCCAGGGGGCGGCCCACGGAGCTTATACGGACATCCGGCGGATCATCCCAAGAAGTGGCGCACAGGCCGCCGCAGTCAACGCTGCCATAGCCCTGCATGATGCGGCAGCCGAGCCGGGCTTCCGCTGCGTGACCCAGGTCGTGCGGCAGGGACGAGCCGTGGCTGACGATGATGCGTAGCGAGCCGAGGTCGTAATCATCGAGATCGTCGAGGGCCAACAGACGGGAGATCATGGTGGGGACCATCGGCAGGACGTTGACCCGCTCCCGCGCCACGGCCTCGCACGTGCGTCTCGGGTCGAAGTGGTCCATCAGCACCACCCGCCCACCCGCCTGGCAGACGCCGTTGTAGACCAGCCCATCCGCCACCCCGGAGATGATCGCGGTGACCGCGCACAGCGTGTCGTCCTCCCCAACCTGGAACCGCTGCAGGTGCATCCATGCGGTGAGGAGCCGCGTGTAGAGGGGCACGGCCGCGCACTTCGGCACGCCGGTGGAGCCGCTGGTGGTGGCAAGCTGGCAGACGTCCTCGACACCGTACCGGGTGCCGGACAGGAGCGACCGCCGTTCGGAAGGAGCCGTGCTCGAGAGGATCTCCTCCACGGAGTGACAGCCGGCCGGGACCTCCTCCCATGCCGCCAGCACATGGCGCAACTCGGGGATGCGTACCCGCTCCAACAGCTCCAGGTGGCGGAACCCGCGATAGGCGGCGGGCATGATCACCGCCTCGGGACGGGTGAAGCGGACGATGGGTTCGAGCTCGGCCCGGCGCAGGCTCGGGGCCACGGTCACCAGCCGGAGCCCGGCCTTCTCGCACGCCAGCCGCGTCAGGAAGAGCTCCGCCGAGTTGGGCATCTGGATGAGCACGTGCCCGTCGCGCTCCAGGCCCAGGTCCAGCAGCCCCAGGGCGAGGGCGTCGGAAAGCTCGCCCATCTGCTCCCAGGTGAGGCGCCGGCGGGCATCCACCAGCGCCTCCTTCCCGCCTACCCGGCGCGCGTTGTCGTCACACCAGTCCGCCGCCGTCTTGAGCGGCATATGACGCGAGACCGCATCCCGCAGAGCCGTGCGTTCGTCCGCCATGAATCGCTCTCCTGCCGGAGGCCCCGTGGTCGCCAGCTCGGTCTTTCTACTGCAGGCGTGGGCCGCACTCAAACACGACGACCAAGCCGAAATGGACCCGGCCGCGTGTTTCGTAGTAGATTCTTGCGAAGTCTCGGCTGGGAGGAAGGAGCAACGGACAGCATGGTGATGATCATCAACGAAGAGGAAGGCAAGGAACTGCTCACCATGGGTGAGTGCATCGACCTCATGGAGGACGTGTTCCGCGAGATCGGACGCGGCAACGGGGTGAACCGGCCGCGGCTGCGCTATTCCTGTCCGACGCCCGACCCGAAGGCCAGGTATTTCGCCAACATCCACGCCGGCGCGCTGCCCAAGTACGGGGTGGCGGCGTTGCGGCTCAACTCCCGGCTGGCCGAGGAAAAGGACGACGAGACCCGCCGCGTCGAGTTCCAGCACCCCACCAAGCGTTACTGGGGCCATTTCCTGGTCTACAGCCTGGAGACCGCCGAGTTGCTGGGCATCATCGTGGACGGCACCATCTCGCCTCTGCGCGTAGGCGCCACCAGCGGCGCCGCCGTCCGCCTGCTGGCCCGCCCGGACTCCCGCGTCGCCGGCCTCTTCGGCACCGGGCACCAGGCGGAGCTCCACGCCCGTGCGCTGGCGGACGCCCTGCCGCTGCAGCGCATGAAGGTGTACAGCCCTTCCCGCGCGCACAGGGAAGAGTTCTGCGCTCGCTTCGGCGACGAACTCGGAATCCCGGTGACCGCCGCGGCCGAACCGGCGGACGTGGTGAAGGGCTCCGACGTGATCTGCTGCGCCACCAACTCGTCCGGACCCGTGTTCGACGGCAAGGACCTGGAGCCGGGGCAGACGGTGGTGTCCATCGTCAACAGCGACGTGGTGTTCGAGCGCCACGAGGTGGACCGGGAGACCTTCCGGCACAGTGACCTGATCGTGGTCAACGACCGCGAGAGCGTCCACGCCAACCGCCAGAAGGAGCTGCTCGACCCCATCGAGGCGGGCGAGACTTCCTGGGACAACGTGGCGGAGCTGGGCGAGGTGGTGAACGGGACCGTACCCGGCCGCCGGGACCCCGGGGACATCATCTACTACAAGAACAACTCCGGCATGGCCATCCAGTTCGCCGCCATGGGCAAGGCGGTGCTGGACAAGGCCCGGGAGACCGGAATCGGCAGGGACCTGCCGGGCGAGTGGTTCTCCGCGGACCTAGAGCCCTGGTTTGCCCGGGGCTACTCGCCGGCATCGTAACCTGCACTCTCCATGAATGGACGCCGTGACCACGCAGGACCCTTGCCGCCGGTGGTACCCTGAGAGCGGGGGGAAATGACCGCGACCGACCTCGCCGGTCTGGCCCAACGCATCAAGGCGTGGGGCCGGGAGCTGGGTTTCCAGCAGGTGGGCATCACCGGCGTGGACCTGGCCGGCGACGAGGCGCTGCTGGACCGTTGGCTCGCCGAGGGACGTCATGGCGAGATGGCCTACATGGCACGCCACGGGTCCCGGCGCGCGCGCCCCGCCGAGCTCGTGCCGGGCACGGCCCGGGTGATCTCCGCCCGCATGGACTACCTGCCGGAGAGCGGGGCCGACCCGTGGGACGTGCTGGACGACCCTCGCCTCGGCTATGTCTCCCGCTACGCGTTGGGGCGCGACTATCACCGCCTCCTGCGCAAGCGGCTGCAGGCCTTGGCGGATCGGATCACCGAGATAGCGGGCCCCTTCGGCTACCGCGTGTTCACCGACAGCGCGCCGGTGCTGGAAAAGCCGCTGGCGCGCAACGCCGGCCTGGGCTGGATCGGCAAGCACACGAACCTCATCAACACCGGCGCCGGCTCGTGGTTCTTCCTGGGCGAGATCTACACGGACCTGGAACTGCCCGCGGACCGCGCCGCGGAGGACCGCTGCGGCACCTGCCGGGCGTGCATCGACGCCTGCCCCACCGGAGCCATCACCGGCCCCTACCGGCTGGATGCGCGCCGCTGCATCTCCTACCTCACCATCGAGCTGCGCGGCTCCATCCCGGTGGAGCTGCGGCCGCTCATGGGAAACCGCATCTACGGCTGCGACGACTGCCAGCTCGTCTGCCCCTGGAACCGCTACGCCCACGCCACGCGGGAGGCGGGTTTCCTGCCGCGGCACGAACTGGACGCGCCGGCTCTGCTGGAGCTGTTTCGCTGGAGCGAGGCGGATTTCCTGCGGATCATGAGCGGCAGCGCCATCCGTCGCATCGGCTACGCCTGCTGGCTGCGAAACGTGGCGGTCGCCTTGGGCAACGCACCCTACGATCCTCTCATCGTCCAGGGTTTGCGGGAGCGAAGCGACGACCCGTCGCCGCTGGTGCGGGAGCACGTGGCGTGGGCGCTGGAGCAGCAGCTCGGTAGGGGCGGGTTTCAAACCGGCCCGCGCCCGGATGACGGTCGGTAGGGCGGGTTCCGGATTCGTCTCCGCGCGATGCCCGCTGTTGGCGCGGATCCCGAACCCTTCGCGCCGAACCTAGTGTCGTGTCCCACGTAAAAGTTGACAAAGATGCGCAGGATTTTTCGTTGTCGGCAAGGCGCGATGACGAGCAGTGGCGGGCACCACGCGAGGAAGAGCAACGCAGCCGACGACGAAAAAGACCAGCAGATTTGTCAACATTTACGTGGGACACGACACTAGCGATGGATGCGCGGCATGCCGCTGGGCACCTGAAAGACCTGCCCGTCGTCGAGCCTCATCGCGGTCAACGGTCCGCCCCAGACACAGCCGCTGTCCAGGCAAACCGTACCGTTTTCGCGGTAGAACCCCAGGGTCGCCCAGTGCCCGTACAGGACCGTCTCGTCCGTCGGGCCGCGGCGCAACGTGAACCAGGGACTGTACCCTTCCGGCGCGTCCGCCGGCGCCCCCGAGAACGACAGCGCCATGCGGCCGTCGGCCGTGCAGCACCGGAGCCGCGTGAACACGCCGAGAACACAGTTCCAGCGTTCCGGCCCATCGAGGTCGTCGGACCACGCCTCTACCGGGCGGCCCGTCTGACGTTGCAGGAACTTCCCGTAATCGGCCGCGCGCAGTCGCGTTTCGACCTCTCCCGCCAACTCCATGGCCATGCCGGTGGACCACCGCGGCAACAGACCGGCGTGGGAGAGCACGTATCCGTCGTCGCGGTGGATCAACGGAAGACGGCGCAGCCACTCCACGAGCTCATCACGGTCGGGAGCCGCCAGCACGCCGTCAAGGGTGTCCAGGCGCTTGGCCCCGGAAACGCCCGCCGCCCGGCAGATGAGGTGAAGGTCGTGGTTGCCGAGGACCGCAACCGCGCCGGCGCCGAGCCCCTTGACGAAGCGCAGCACCGCGAGGGAGTCCGGTCCGCGGTTCACGAGGTCGCCTGCGAACCAAAGGCGGTCGGCTGCCGGATCGAAGCCGACGACGTCCAGCAACCGCCGGAGGGGCTCGTAGCAGCCTTGTACGTCGCCGATGGCGTACGTCGCCATGAACTTACCGGCCGGACCTGCCGAGGCCCGACGGGCCGCCGCCCCGGAAGGCGATATACAGAAACACGAAGCAGAAGAGCACGGCGAGCTCCCCGTCGTTCTCGATGGGCCAGAACCCGCGGCCGGCGTGGGCCATGAAGTAGGCCGCGGCCATGAGCCCGCTGCAAAGGAGGGCCACAGGGCGCGTCAGTATCCCGGCCGCCACCAGCACCCCGCCGCCGAGTTCGATAACCCCCGCGACCCCCATCAGCGAGAGCATCTCCACCGACGCGCCGCGTCCGTCCATGCCGCCGAAGTAACCGAGCAGCTTCTGTGCGCCGTGTTGCGCAAACGCCGCTCCGACGACGATTCGCATGAGCACGTAAGCGAACCGCGCACCCCCGCGAGACAAGCCTTCCGTCATGGCGTTCTCCTTCCCCGTGCGGATGTCCAGGGCCCTTCCGGTCCCGTTGCGGAGCGTCAGCAGCCCGTGGCGATGATGGCACGGTACCGGAAGCACGGCACCAGGTGGTCGTTCACCATCCCCACCGCCTGCATGAAAGCATAGCAGATGGTCGGGCCGACGAAACGGAACCCGAGCCGCAAGAGATCACGGCTCATGGCCTCCGACTCAGGCGTACGCGCCGGGACGTCTTCCTGGGCGCGCCAGCCATTCACCCGCGGACGTCCGTCGACGAACCGCCAGATGTAGCTGTCGAAGGTCCCGTGTTCCTCCCTTACCCGCAGAAACGCCTGTGCATTGTTGACCGCCGCGCCGATCTTCAGCCGGTTCCGCACGAGGCCCGTGTCCTTCAGCAGCTCGTTCCGCTTCCGTTCATCATAGCGGGCCACGGCATCGGGGTCGAAGCCGCCGAACGCGCGCCGGTAGTGGTGCCGCTTCCTCAGAATGGTTTCCCAGCTCAGGCCCGCCTGCGCCCCCTCCAGGATCAGAAATTCGAAGAGCGTCCGGTCATCGTGGCACGGAACGCCCCATTCAGTGTCGTGATAGGCCGTGGACAGCTCGGTCGTCGCCCAGCTACAGCGCACGAGCGGAGCCCCCGGCAAATTTCCGGACACCGAAGTCACTCGGAACCGCCTGGCTCGCGGGTCGACAAGCGTGTGCCTCCCTACGAGTGCGGTTCGAGATAGGTGATCATGGAGATCACCGCACCCTGGGGATCCTTGATGACGCAGAAGCGCCCCACCTCCGGGATATCCGTCAACGGCACTACAATGTCGCCGCCAAGCTCCCGAACCTTGGCGGCCGCCGCATCCACGTCATCCACGGTCACATAGGTCCCCCAGCACGGTGGCATGCCCTGGGCATGGGGCGGCACCGCCATGATGCCGCCGATCTCGGTCCCGTCCACTTTCACGAGATTGTATTGCATGCCCTCGTTGGCCGCGTTCGTAACCGGCTCCATGGTCCACCCGAAGAGCTCGGAATAAAACTTCTTGGCGCCCTCGACATCGGTGGTCAGAAGCTCGCACCAACTGAAAGCGCCCTGCCGGAAAACATCCATTCAATCCTCCTCCGCTATTGGAATGCCTGGAAATCTAGGCACGCCCAGGCCGGCTGTCAAACCTTTCCGGGTTGGCAATCTCCCCGTGAGGCGGCTATTTTCCCACTGGGTTTTTGTCGGGTAGCCAACCTGCCGGAGGTGTCTTGATGCTGAAACTCTACCATTGGTGGAGCTCCACCTGCTCACGCCGCGTACGCATCGCCTTGGCAGCGAAGCAGCTCTCCTGGGAGAGCGTCTACGTCAACTTGGCGAAGTTCGAGAACCTGGGAACCCTGGTACGTGGAGCTGAACCCCAACGGCGTCGTGCCCACCCTGGTCCACGACGGCCGCATCGTCATCGAGTCCAACTTCATCCTGGAGTACCTGGACGACGTGTGGCCGGAGGTGCCGCTGCGGCCCGAAGACCCCTACGAGCGCGCGCAAATGCGTATCTGGATGGACCGGTTCGAGCACGAGCTGCACCGGAACGTCAACATCATCTCCTTCATCAAGCAGGGCCGCATCAAGCGCTACGAGCACCTGTCCGATGAAGAGCGCGAGGCCGCCGTCATGATGCAGCCCACCGAACCGAAGCGGGCACTCTTGCGGGACCGTCTCAGGAACGGCATCTCCGAGCAGCAGATGGCCTATGCCGAGGCGCGGCTGGCCGAGATCCTGGACGACGTGGAAACGGCTTTGGCTGACCGGCCGTGGCTCAACGGCGACCGCATGTCCCTGGCGGACTGCTCCATCGCTCCTTTCATCGAGCGCTTCGAGTCCAACAAGCTGGAAGGGCTGGTGGATTGGAACGCGCGGCCGGCGGTGGGCGCCTGGTGGGCGCGCATGCAGGCCACCGAAGCATTCCAGACCGCTTACTCCTTCAAGGCGCCATCGTAGGGGCGACCGCAGGTCGCCCCTACCCGGACAGGGGTGCCGAAGAGGCTGGGGCCACCGGTTAGCCGCCCCTGCCCGAATAGGCGCTCCCGTAGGGGCGACCCGCGGTCGCCCCTGCCCGGACCGGCGCAAACGCGCACGTGTCACAGGCTCGCGCCGGGCGGGAAGCGAAACAAGCGTCTACTCGTAGCGCAACGCTTCGATAGGGTTGAGCCGCGCCGCGCGGTTGGCCGGCTGGAAGCCGAAGAACACGCCGATGCCCGCGGCGAAGGCGAAGGCCAGCAGCACCGCGCCGGGGGAGATGACGATCTGCCAGCCGCCCATGTAGGAGAGTCCCAGGGACGCGGCGGCGCCGGCGAGGATGCCCACGGTGCCGCCCAGGAGGCTCAGCACCATGGCCTCGGTGAGGAACTGGCGGCGGATGTCACGGCGTCTGGCGCCAATGGCCAGGCGCACGCCGATCTCGCGGGTGCGCTCGGTCACCGACACCAGCATGATGTTCATGATGCCGATGCCTCCCACGATCAGGGCCACTCCGGCGATTCCGGCAAGCAGATAGCCCAGGGTGTTGGCGGCCTCGTTGGCCGCCTCGACGATGTCGGTGCGGTTGCGGACCCGGAAATCGTCCAGCTTGGTGCCGGTGATCTTGTGGCGCACCCTCAATAACGCGGTCATCCCGTCCTGGACGTCGGACGTGGCCTCCTTGCTCTCGGCGCTGACCTCGATGCCGCGCACGTGACGGATCCCCAGAAGCTTCCGCTGCGCCGTTCTCAGCGGGACGATGACGATGTCGTCGAGGTCGCCGGCCCACGAGGACGTCCCCCGCTCCTTGAGCACGCCCACCACCTCGAAGGGGATGTGCTTGACCCTGATGGTCTGTCCTATCGGATAGTCGTCGCCGAAGAGCTCCTTGCCCACGGTCTGCCCGATCAGGGCCACCTTCCGGTTCAGGAGCATGTCGTCGTCGGTGAAGTTGGACCCCGACTCGACGCCCCAATTCATGATGTGGAGGTAATCCGGGGTGGTGCCGGTGAAGGGCGGATGCCAGTTCTTGTTGCCGTAGACCACCTGGGCGGAACCCCGGACATGCGGCGCGACCCGCACCACTCCCGGCACCTCCGCGAGGATGGCCTTGGCGTCCGCCTCGGTGAGCGTCTTGATCCGTGCGCCCCGCACACGGCGGCCGCCGCGGGTCACGGTCCCGGCATAGACCGACACGCGGTTGCTGCCCAGACGCTCCATCTGCTTGGCGACCCTGGCCTTGGCGCCTTCTCCGATGGCCACCATGGCGATGACCGCGCCGACGCCTATGATGACTCCCAGCATGGTCAGCGCGGACCGGAGCTTGTTCACCCGTATAGCCCGCAGCGCAATGCGGACGTTGGCCCGGACTCCGGCCCCCAGACGCCTCCGGCTGTAGCGACCGCCGTTGCCGTTGTCGGCGCCGTCGCCGTCGCCGTTGTCCGCGCCGTTGGCGTTATCCGCGCCGTCGCCGTCATCGGCCGCGCCGCCGCCGTCATGGCCTGCGCCACCGCCCCCCGCGCCTGCGACATCGCCGCCTCCAGCATCCTCGCTGTCGGATGCGGCATGGACCTCGGGAAGTTGCCCCGGCGCGGCGGACCCTGCCCGGCCGCTCGCCTCCTCGCGTTCCACCAGGCCGTCCTTGAAGTGGATGATGCGCTCCCCGTGTGAGGCCACCTCGGGATCATGCGTCACGAAGACGATGGTGATGCCCTTTTCGCGGTTGAGGTTCTTGAACAGCTCGATGATCTCGGCGCCGGTCTGGGTATCGAGGTTGCCGGTGGGCTCGTCCGCCAGGATGATCCTGGGGTCGTTCAGCAGGGCCCGGGCGATGGCCACCCGCTGCTGCTGACCACCGGACAACTGGGTGGGGCGGTGCGTCACCCGGTCTCCCAGACCCACCAACTCGAGCATCTCCCGCGCCTTGCGGCGGCCCTCCGCGCTGGGGACACCGTTGTAGAGGGACGGCAACTCGGCGTTCTCCAGGGACGTGGTGCGGGCCAGGAGGTTGTAGTTCTGGAAGACGAAACCGATCTCGTGGTTGCGGAGCGCGGCCATCTCGTCGGACGACAGGCTGCCCACGTCGTTGCCGTTGAGGCTGTACTCACCGGAGGTGGGCCGGTCCAGGCAGCCCAGGAGGTTCATGAGCGTCGACTTGCCGGAGCCGGAAGGCCCCATGAGCGCGACGATCTCGCCGGGGAAGATGCGCAAAGAGACGCCCTTCAGCGCCTCCACCTTCTGCTCGCCGAGATCGTAGACCTTGGTGAGGTCCTCGACTTCAATGACGGCCGGCCGTTCCACCGGTCAAAGGCCTCCGAGGATCCGCGAGCGCACGCGCGCGGTCGTGTTGGTGGCGCGTTTCATGGCCTCGGAGCGGATCCCGACGATGACCTGGTCGTCCGCTTCGAGACCCGAGACGATCTCCATGTTCTTGGCGTCGGTGGCGCCGAAACGGATGCGCGCCCGGGCGGGCTTATCGTCGCGGTAGACCCAAACGGCGCCCCTGCCCTCCAACAGCCACCGGCGCCGCTGCTCGGGGGTGGGCCGGCCGCGCCGGCGCCCGCCGCCGCGCCTGGGCAGGTCGGGGTAGAGCTGGCGGATATCCCGGCCGCTGACCCGCAGGGCGGCGCTGGGAACGATCAGCACGTCATTCCTTCTGGCGAGAATGATGGTGACGTTGGCGGTCATACCCGGCTTGAGGGCGAGGTCGTCGTTGCGCACGCGGATCTCGGTGTCGTAGGTGACGACGTTGTCCTTGATCAGCGGCGACGGGAAGATGCGCACCACCTTGCCCTTGAAGGTTCGCCCGGGGTACGAGTCCACCTGGAACTCCACCTGCTGACCCACCTTCACCTTGCCGATGTCCGCTTCGTCGACGAAGGCGGAGACCTTCATCTCCTCGAGCTCGGCGATCTTCACCAGCGGCGGCGACGACAGGCTGGCCGCCACCGTCTGGCCCGCTTCCACGGTCTTCTGGATCACCACGCCGGAGATCGGCGCCCGGATGACGCTGCGGTTGAGCCGCACCCGCGCCATCTCCAGCTCGGCCTCCGCCTGCTGCACGTCCGCTCGGATGCCGGCAATGACCGCATGCTTGACCTTGACCTCGTCGACCCGGGCGGACTCTTCCTTGAAACGCGCCGACGCCCGGTCGTACTCCGCCTTGACGGACTCGTACTGTTCGCGCGAGATGAGGTTGCGGCCGATCAGGTCCCTGTTGCGGCGGTGCTTCTCCCCCAGGTTCTCGAAAGCCGCCCGGGCACCCTCGATGCTGGCCGCGACGCGGGACTTCAGCATCTTCACCCCGGCCAGCTCCTTGGCGAGATTGGCCTTGGCCTTCGCCACCTTGGCCTCGGCCTGGAGCACCTGTGCCCGGAACAGGTCCTGGTCGAGCCTCGCGATGAGATCGCCCTGTTTGACCCTCGCCGGCACGTCCACGGGAAGATCCTTGATGGTGCCCGATACCTGGGTGGACACGGTCACCGACGAAACCGGATCCACGGTGCCCGTGGTGGTGATGCGCGAGAAGATCTCGCCGGTCTCGACCTTGGCGAGCCGGAAGGGAAAGACTTCCTTCTCTTCCGCCGGAAGCAGCTTGCTGGTCAGCGAGGAAAGCCCCCCTCGGACATTGCCGACGTTGCTCTCCACCAGCGCCGGGTCGTACCAGAACAGCCCCGCCCCGCCAGCCCCCACCAGGACCAGGATCAGGGAAAGTATCCACAGTAACCGCTTCATCGCCGTGGCTCCGGTACTTCCACGATGGCTACACCCCTGACATTAGACTGTAGACGGTTTCATGGCCTGCGGAACGGGTTCAAGCTACCCTATCGGTCCCCAATGTTACAGGACATGGCAGGCAATTGGGAAGAGCGCCAGTCGAAGCAACGCTTGGCGCTCTTCTGCGGTCCACTCGGTAAGAACCTCTGCCGCATCGAGAACCGCACCCCTTCGCTGTGGAGCCGTTGTCTGTTCCGGTGACAGGATTGAACGCGTGCGGGTCAACGCCAAGGCCAAGGCAAGACGTTCTGCCCCGAGCTGGGCCTTGGTATCGCTGAGAGCGCCACGATCGGGACGGTCAGGTGGTCCTTCAACTTCCCCGTCGCATTGGTCTCATGTTGCTGCTTCCGAGTCCCGAGACGGCCAAAATTCGACCAATTCGCGATCAAATCCGACAGGTCCAACGGGCGCCCGGCGAAGACTCCCGCATTCTGTGGGTCGATCTCGTCGATAAACGCGGTCGTATCGACCACACCGGAATGCTCCGCGAAGCGCCTTATCCGCTGTTCGTCCATGGGTAGCATGGCAACCATTTGCACAGCCGTGGAGGTCGCGACCGCGGTGCCTTCCTCAGCGGTACCGGTGTCTTGTCGGCGTTCGTTCTTGAGTGAATTGAGAAAGTAATCGTCGGGTGAACCCTGGGTGTTCTCTCCGCCTTCCGTGCTTACCGGCAACCAATCTTTCACCGTCGCCAAGTCGATGACAGGACGCCAATCGCTGGGGCGGCAGGAGATGATGACTCGGACCCTGTGTATGTGTCCATCAAGGTCCTTTGACAATCGGCGAAACGCTCGCGCGAGCCTACCGTCGATGAGCTTCAATTCATCCACGGCGTCGAGGAAGAACCATGCTGGTGCTCCTTTGTCGGCCTTCCACGCTTTGAAGCTCTCCACCTCATCCGACGAGAGGATATCGGACGTCGGTTCCTTATCGAGGAACTCAAGACGCAGAAAGAAAGCGAACCGGCCTTCTTCAACCAACCGCCTCGCCCGTTCTTTCATCTCGTCGGTCTTGCCAGCGCCTGCCTCCGCAAGGAGCACGACCCGATCGTGCTCCAAGAGTTCCGGCCAAGCGATTCCGGGACCCAAGCCTTGCTGATCCCAGTAGGTAAAACGCTCGGTATCTTCGAGATCCGCGTCGGTCAAGCGACGGAAACGCCGTTCCAGCTCAACAAACTCCATCTTGCCTCGCGTCGACATGGGTAGGAGCAACAGCCAAGGGTCTCGCGCTTACGTTAGGGATGATCGCCCCCGATCCCGACCGAGACAATCTCGCTGTGCAACTCGCCAAACGGCAGGCCAAGCTTCAGTCCGTCCGATGGATGAATGAGCGTCGAATCCGCCCTGGTATCGACGAGAAACTCAACCTCTCCTTGAATGTTCAGGCGAGGCAAGATGAGCCAACCCTGAACGTAGGGTCGTCCCCGACGATCGAATTGTCCCCGGATCACGGATGTCAAAGGATCATGTGTTTCGGATTCGAATCGAGGAACCGAATGACGGTCTCGGAGGTGGGCACCCCTTGACCTTCCAACGTCTTCAGGAGATCGTCCAGGGATTCCGCAAGCACGAAGTCTCCGGTATGCAGGGCAACCCAATGGTCCGGGTGATTCCTTGTCAGCCGCTCCATCTGTGACTCCATGCGGTCCACGCGGGCACCAAAAGCCCGGAGCTTTTCAAGGATGTCGGGATCGTCGACCAGATCTTCGCGGACACCGACGCTGGACTTCTTGGTCATAGCCGTTCTCCCCTTGTTCAGCCCTTGGCTGAAGACCCAAGGTTCATTACATCATATCGTGACGGTCACCGGAATCAAGAACCGGCGTTCCGCAAAGAGGGACTAAGGCGAGCCGTCGCCCTCGCCACCCGCGATGGGATTTGGTAGACCAAGCACACGGACAGCCGCAAACCCCGTTACGGAGGTACGCCGATGTTCAGCACACGTTACGACTACAGTCCGATCATCCACAGGCCGCGGCTGGAATGGCCGGGCGGGGCGCGGGTGGCGCTCTGGCTGGGCCCCAATATCGAATGCTTCCACATCGACAAGGCCCTGCCGAGGGTCCCCGAGCCGCTGCCGGACGTGCAGTCCTACACCCTGCGGGACTACGGCTCCCGGGTGGGCGTGTTCCGCATGATGGAGGTCTTCGACCGCCACGGCCTGCGCGCCAGCGTGCTGCTCAACGCCGAGGTGTGCGCGCAGCACCCGGCGATCATCGAGGAGGGCAACAAGCGTTCGTGGGAGTGGCTGGGCCACGGCATGAACAACAACACGCGGATGAACAGCTACGGCGCCAAGAAGCAGCGCAAGGTCATCCGCAAGGTCCGCGACATCATCACCCACGCCACCGGGAAGGCGCCCAAGGGCTGGCTGGGACCGGGACTCTCGGAAACCTATGACACGCCGGACTTCCTGGCCGCGGAGGGGTTCGAGTACGTGTGCGACTGGGGCTGCGACGACCAGCCGGTGCCCATGCGGGTCAAGGCCGGCCGCATGATCACGGTGCCGTACCAGCAGGGCATCAACGACATCTCGATGTTCGTCCACGCCAACCACACGCCGGCGGACTACTACCGGATCGTCTGCGACCAGTTCGACACGCTCTACCGGGAAGGCGCCGACGGCGGACGGGTCCTGTGCATCCCGCTGCACCCCTACGTCACCGCCATGCCCTTCCGCATCGGCGCCCTGGACCGCGCCCTGGACTATATCTGCTCCCACGACGGCGTCTGGAAGACCACCGCGGGAGAGATCGCCGACTGGTACTACCGGCACTACTACAAGGAACCGGCCGGCCTGGACGACCAGCCGGGAGAAGAAGGATGACAAAGGATGGGTCGACCCTGGTGATGGAACAGCTCGGCGACGGCGTCGTGCGGCTCAACTTCAACCGGCCCGAGAAGCGCAACGCCCTCAACCGGGCGTTGACCGGCGAGATTCTCGACGCCCTCGAGACGGTCCGCGCGGACCCCGAGGTCCGGGTCGTCATCACCCGGGGCAACGGGCCCTGCTACTGCGCCGGAGCTGACCTGCGCGACCTGCGAGAACTCCACCACGAACCACCGCGCGATTGGGATCGTTCCCACCCGAATCTCATGTTCTACGAGAGCTTTCGGAACTACCCCAAGGTGACCATCGCCCAAGTGCACGGCCACTGCCTGGGAGGCGGCATGGCGCTCATGACCGCCCACGACATCGCCCTGGCCGCGGATACCGCCAAGATCGGCATGCCCGAGATCCTGCGCGGCAGCTTCGGGCAGATGGCGCTCAGCTCCCTCTATCACACCGGCATCCCGCTCAAGAAGGCCGCCATCATGCACTTCAGCGGGCGGAACTTCTCCGGCGCCGAGGCCGACCGCTTCGGCCTCGTGTCGGCCTCCGTGCCCGAGGCTGAGCTCGACGAGGTAACCCTCCAACTCGCCAGGGAAATCGGCACGCGCCACCCCGCGGCGCTGGCCTGCGCCAAGATCGCGGTGCAGGTGGGCAAGGACCTCCCGCTGTCACAGGCCTTGCGCACGGACCAGCTCGTGGCCGCGCGCCAGCAGTTGATGATGGACTCGTTCTCGGACGTGGAGGGCTATCTGCGTTCCCAGAGCGGCGGCACCAACACGGGCTACCGGCGCTCCGACAGCTGAGCTGGTGTTCATTCACCCACGGTGAGGGAAGCCGCGGCGTTCAGCACCTCGGCCGCCTGCCTCACCATGGTCTCGACGATCTCGGCGGCCGGGCGCACGTCCTTCTCTTTCAGCAGACCGGCAATCTGCCCGCCCGGGACGCTCATGACGTCCACCCGGCTGCCCTGCTCCGCGGCCACCCGGAACTGGTCGTTGAGCACCCCCTGGAACGGCATCTCAAGCGCCTGCAAGCCCGATTCCTCCCACTTCCGGATCACCGGGCTGCGGTAGTGGCGGCTGGGTTTGCCGCTGGGGAAGCGGTCGAGCACGAAGTCCTCGGTGCGGCCCTGGATGAGCTGGCTCTTGTAGTCGGCGTGGATCTCGCTCTCGGCGCTGGCCAGGAAGACGGTGCCGCACCACACCCCCACGGCCCCGAGGCTCAGGGCGGCCGCCAGGCCGCGGCCGTCGGCGATGCCGCCGGCCACCACTACCGGGGTCGGCCGCACCGCGTCCACCACCTGCGGTACCAGCGGGAAGTTGGCGATCCTTCCGGTGTGCCCGCCGGCCTCGTAGCCCTGGGCGATGATCACGTCCACGCCGTTGGCCGCGTGCCCCACGGCCTGCTTCACGTTGCCGCAGAGGGCGAGCACCTTCATGCCCCGTTCATGGGCCAGGGGCACCACCCGGGCGGTGTCCCCGAGACCCACCGCCAGCACCCGGACCCCCTCTTCCAGGATCACGTCCAGTTGCCGCTGCACCATGTCCGGGGTCTTGACCTTGGACCACGGGTCCGGACCCTGGGTCTCCAGACCGAACTCCTCGATGGCGTCGTGCACGAAGGCGACGTGGTCGGGATGGGTGTGTTCCAGGAATTCCCGGACGTTGCCGACGTCCGCGTAGGGCGTCTGCGCCAGTCGCGGCAGCGTGATGTCCACGCCGAAGGGCCTGTCGGTGAGCTCCCGGGTGGCGCGGATGCGCTCCCGTATGAACTCCGGCTGGAGCGGGCTGCCGCCGATGACCCCCAGGCCGCCGGCATCGGACACCGCCGCCACGAGCCTCGGCGGGGTGGTGGACCCGCGGCTGTCCCAGCCCATGCCCGCCTGGATGATCGGGTGCTCGATGCCGAGCACGTCGCACAAGGGAGTCTTCAGTTTCGCCATTCCGCGCTCCGGTCCCTGTCCTCGCGTCCCGTAATCCTCTAACCCAAGCTAACGTGAACCGGCCCGCATTGCCAATGCGGACGGGAACCCGATCTCGTGGACAGCCGCGGCCCAACCGTGGTAAGGAGCCTGACCCAGCAACCGTGAACCAAGTGCCGGACATGCAGCTCGCGAGGGTATGACATGGAGAACCGCCGCTACGACTACCAACCCATCACCGCACGGCCCAGGATCCGATGGCCCGATGACGCCAGGCTCGCGGTCTGGGTGAGTCCCAACATCGAGTACTTCCACGTCGACCAGCCCATCCCCAACTTCGGCGCGTCGCGGGTGCCGGACGTGCGCGGCTACTCGCAGCGGGACTACGGCGCCCGGGTGGGCGTCTTCAGGATGATGGAGGTCCTCGACAAGCACGCTATCCGGGCCAGCGCCCAGTTGAACTCGGAATGCTGCATCCACCACCGGGAGATCATCGACGAGGGCGTCAAGCGGGACTGGGAATGGCTCGGGCACGGCATCACCAACAACCTGCCGCTGACCTCCTATCCCACCGCCGACGAGCGCTCCGTCGTACGACAGGTGCGCGAAGAGATCGCCGAGGCCACCGGCAAGGCGCCGCGGGGCTGGCTTGGACCGGCGCTCGCGGAAACCTTCGACACCCCTGACCACCTGGCCGCCGTGGGCTTCGACTACCTCTGCGACTGGGGCTTCGACGACCAGCCCGTCCCCATGCGGGTGCATACCGGCCGCATGATCGCCGTGCCCTACGAGCAGGGGCTCAACGACATCAACTTCTTCTTGCGCTCCAACTACACTCCCAAGGAGTACCTGCAACAGGTCTGCGACCAGTTCGACGTCCTCTACCGCGACGGCGAACGGAGCGGCACGGTCATGTGCCTGCCCCTGCACCCCTTCATCATCGGCGTCCCCCTCCGCATCAAGTACCTCGACCTCGCCCTGGAGTACATCCGCTCCCACGACGGCGTTTGGTTGACCACCGGCGGAGAGATCGCGGAGTGGTATTACCGGCACTACTACGAGGACCCGGGAAGGCCGTAGAACGCTGACGGACACTCTCCCAAGGGAGCCCGAAAACGGCTCATGACCCACTCGTTCGAGATCATCCCGCGGGCGCCGTACTCGTTCGACTTCACCGTCGCGCGCTTCATGCGCTTCGCAAGCGAGGTCGTCGACCTCGTGGAGGGCGGCCGGTACCGGCGGCTACTGGCGGCCGGCCGCCAACTCGCGTTGGCCACGGTGACCAACACGGGGACGGTAACCAAGCCACGGTTGGCGGTGGTTCTGGACAGCCCATCGAGAGCACCGCTCAAGCCGGACGGTTTCGAGGCCCAGCTACGTCACGTCCTGTGCACCGACCTCGATCTCCGGCCGTTCTACCGCCTGGCGCGCCAAGACGAGATGCTGGCGCCGATGGTACGCCGGTTCCGCGGGCTGCGCGTCACCGCCAGCCCGACGCTCTTCGAGGCGCTGGTCACCGCCGTCCTTTCCCAGCAGGTCAACCTGACCTTTGCGTACTCCATCAAGAAGGCGCTGGTCGAGAGCTTCGGCCGCAAGTGGCGCCGGCAGGGGCGCACCTATCACGCGTTTCCCGAGCCGCGCCGGTTCGCCGCCCAGAGCCTGGAAGCCATGCGCGGCTTCCGGCTGAGCAACGCCAAGGCGGGCACCTTGATCCGCCTGGGCGAGAGGTTCGCCACCGATCCCGAGCTTCGCGGGCTCGACGCACTGTCTGACGACCAGGTCGTCGAGCGCTTGACCGCCATCAAGGGAATCGGCCGCTGGTCGGCGGAGATCGCGCTGATGCGCGGGCTGGGGCGCCCCGATACGTTCCCGGCCGGCGACCTGGGGGTGGTCAAATACGTGGCCCAGGGATTGTTGGGGAAGACGGACAAGGCCAGCGAGGACGAAATGCGCGCCTTTGCCGAACGCTGGCGGCCGCACCGCGGACTGGCCCTGGCGTACTGCTACGCCGAACTGGCGACGCGGCGCGGCGCCAGCACCCCGGGCATCGGCCGGGAATGACCCTGGGAGATCCCGTCCTGTCCGGTTTGTTCGGATGATAACATGCGAATGAACCGGACAGGACACCGGGCCACCCGGAGTGGAACGAAACCCATGCCGAACAAGCCCCACGACGCCGAGGACTCCGGCCGCACGCTCTCGATCATCGTGCCGACGTTCCGGGAGGCCGGCAACATCCCGGCCCTGGCCGAGCGCATCGACGCGGCGTTGTCCGGCTCCGGCATCGAGTGGGAGCTGTTGCTCGTGGACGACGACTCCGGCGACGGCAGCGAAGCCGTGGCCGCGGAACTGGCGCGTCGCCTGCCGGTGCGCATGGTGGTTCGCCGGGATGCGGTGCGCGATCTTTCCCTGGCCGTGGTCGACGGCATCCGGCTGTGCCGTTTCGACCGGCTGGTGGTGATGGACGCCGACCTGTCGCACCCGCCCGAACGCATCGTCGACCTGCTCGCCGCCCTGGACGCCGATTGCGACATGGTCATCGGCAGCCGCTACGCCCCGGGCGGCATGGTCGACCATACCTGGAGCCTCTACCGCGTGCTCAATTCGCGGCTGGCGACCTGGCTGGCGCGTCCCCTGGTCGACTGCGCCGACCCCATGTCGGGCTTCTTCGCCACCCGCCGCAGCGCCCTCCCCGATGTCCCCACCTCGCGGCCCCTCGGCTACAAGATTGCCCTGGAGCTCATGGTGCGCGGAGACCTGTGCGTCCGGGAGATCCCCATCGACTTCCGTGACCGCAGCGTGGGGGCCAGCAAGATGGACTGGCGCCAGCAGGTCCGGTTCGCGCGGCACCTTTCGCGATTGTACAACTTCAAGTTCGGCAGTCTGGCGCGCGTCCCCTTTTTCAGCGCGGTGGGCGCCAGCGGCCTCGCCGTGGACCTGGCCTGCTATCTGGCCCTGCAATGGGCGGGCGTGGAGCACCGCCTGGCGCGGTTCCTGTCGTTCTGGCCGGCGGTGGGATGGAACTGGGCCTTGAACCGCGGTTTCACCTTCAGCGAACGGGCGCGCCAGCCGCACCTGGGCCAGTTGGCCCGATTCATGGCGAGCAGCCTCATCGGCCTCGGCCTCAACGTCGGCAGCTACGCGCTGTTGACGAGCTACCTGGAGTTCTTCGACCGTCACCGCCTGCTGGCGTTCTTCTGCGGCGTCGCCCTGGGGAGCCTCGTCAACTTCCTGGTGGCCGATCTCTACGTCTACGGCCGGCAGCCCGGAGGGCTCGGGCGCCGGCCCGGACCGCGGACGGACGGCTCGTGAACGCGGACTTCCTCTCGCGCCGCAATCTCCTGACCACGTCGATCCTCGGGGTTCTGGTAGCGGTCAGTTACTTTCCCGCCCTGCAGGCGGGCTTCGTCTGGGACGACGTCATCTTTTCCGAGGAACCGGTGATCCACCGCTGGTCGGGTCTCTGGAACATCTGGTTCTCCCCCGCCGACATCCGGAACGAAGGACACTACTGGCCCATCGTCTATACGAGCTTCTGGCTCGAGCACAAGCTGTGGGGGCTGGCGCCCCTGGGCTACCACGTCGTCAACCTGCTGCTGCACTGGATCAACTGCGTGCTGGTGTGGCGTCTGCTTTGCCGGTGCGCGGTGCCCGGGGCGTGGGCCGTGGCGGCCGTGTTCGCGGTCCATCCCCTCCACGTCGAGTCGGTGGCATGGGTCATCGAGCGCAAGGACCTGCTTTCGGCGTTCTTCTACCTGACCGGCGCGATGATGTGGATGCGTTTCGTGGAAACGCCGGCATGGAGGCGCTACGCCGCCGCGCTGGCGCTGTTCGCCGCCGCGTTGCTGTGCAAGTCCATGGCGGTGACGCTGCCGGCGGCACTCCTTGTCTGGCACTGGTGGCAAAGGGATCGCGTCACCTCCACCGACCTCTTGCGGCTGGCGCCGTTCTTCGCCGTCGGACTGGTCATCGCGACGGCCGACTACCTATTCTACGCTTCGCGGGAGCCGCTTGCGCTGGGCTATTCGTTCGTCGAGCGCGTGCTCATCGCATTCCGGGCCCTGTGGTTCTATGTAGGCAAGCTGCTGTGGCCCGCGGACCTGGCGGTGATCTATCCGCTGTGGGACATCCGCGCCGGCGACCCCCTGGCATGGGCGTACGCATTGGCGGCCGCCGCGGTGCCCGCTTTGCTGTGGCTGGGCCGCCACCGCTCCGGCCGGGGGCCGATGGCCGCCGCGCTGTTCTACGCCTTGACGCTGTCGCCCGTGCTGGGGTTCGTGGATTACGGGTACATGCAGTTCGCCTTCGTGGCCGACCGCTTTCAGTACCTGGCGGGCATCGCGGTCATGGCCGTGGTCATCGGCGGCGCTGCCTGGTACGCGATCCGGCTGCCCGCCGTTCCGAGAATGGCGGCCAACGGGCTGCTGGCCGTGGCGTTGGCGCTGCTCGGCATGCTCACCTGGAAGCAGGCCGCCATCTACCGCGACGAAGTCACCTTCTTCAGCCACATCGTCTCCCACAACCCCGAGGCACGGGACGCCTACCTGAACCTGGGCGGCGCGCTGTTCGAATCGAACCGTTTCGAAGAGGGGTTGGCGGCCAGCCGCCGCGCCGCCGAAGTGAACCCGGACTCGGCCGATGCGCTCTCGAACGTGGGACGCGCCCTCCTCAAGCTGGAGAAGCTCGACGAGGCGGAGCACGTGTTGCGGCGAGCGCTGGAGATCGACCCGCGCAGCGGCACCGCCGGGCAGAATCTGGCGGAGGTGCTGCGCAAGAAAAAACATTACCGGGCAGCCGTGGAGTCCTACCGGAAAGTGCTCCGGAACGAACCGCGGAACGAACTCGCGTACGGGGGCATGGGCATGGCGCTGTTCGAGATGAAGCGGTACGAGGAGGCCGCCGCCGCCCTGGCGAAGGCGTTGTCCCTGAAACCGGACATCCCCGCGGCGCCGGCGATGCGCCTGTTCATGGGCCGGGCATTCCAGGCCCTTGAACGGTTCGGCCAGGCCGAGGAACAATTCCGTCTCGTCATGGAGGCCAAGCCGCGCGATCCGCAGCCCCTGGTGGAGCTCGCCAACCTGCGGGCCGAGCAAAAGCGTCCCCAAGAAGCCGCCCGGCACCTCGCCCGGGCCCGGGAGCTGTCCTCGGGCAGCCCCGCGCTGCTCCACGCGGTGGCCGAGGCGCTCCGCAGGCAGCGCCGCCTCCCGGACGCCATCGCGTCGTATCGCGCGGCCCTCGAACTCGACCCGGGGTTTGCGCCCGCTCACGCCGGGCTGGGGATCGCGCTCTTCGACTCGCAGCGGCACCCGGAGGCGGTGGAAGCCATGGCGGAAGCGTTGCGTTTGCAGCCGGACCTGTCGGTGGCGGGCTCGCTGCACCTGTTCACGGGCCGCGCATTGCAGTCCCTGGGACGTCCGGAGGCAGCCGCGGAGAGTTACCGGCGCGCCGCGGCCATAAAGCCCCGCGACACGGAGCCCCTGGACCGTCTGGCCATGGTGCGTTTCGGACAAAAGCGTTACGAGCGGGCCCTGGAACTCTATCGGAAGCTGGCCCAGCTCAGGCCCTCGGGGGCGCAGACCCACGCCAACCTCGGCGCCACCCTGTACCACCTGGGGCGGCCCGCGGAGGCGCTTCGGAGCTTTGAACGCGCGCTCGCGCTGGACCCGGACCTGCGCATGGCCAGGAGGGGCGTGGAGCACATGCGCCGGATCGTCGGCAAAGGCGGCCGGCCGGAGGGGACGGCGGCGGACTAGCCGTCACCCGCGGGTTCGCCGGGGTTCGCGCGACCGTAGGCGTCCTCGTAGCGGACGATATCGTCCTCTTCCAGGTACGATCCGCACTGAACTTCCACCACCTCCAGAGGCACGGTGCCGGGATTCGCCAGCCTGTGCTTCATCCCCAGGGAAATATAGGTGGACTGGTTCTCCGAAAGTACGAACGTTTCCTCCCCGCGGGTCACCCGCGCGGTGCCGCGGACGACGGTCCAGTGTTCGGAGCGGTGTTCATGGGATTGCAGGGACAGGGCCTGACCGGCACGGACGACGATGTGCTTCACCTTGAAGCCGTCGCCCACGAGCACGTCGTGGAACGTGCCCCAGGGACGCCGGACCTCGCGGTGGGTCCGGTGCTCGGCCCGGTTCGCCGAGCTGAGCGCCGCCACCACCTTCGCCGTGTCCCGGGACCGGTCCCTGCCCGCCACCAGCACCGCGTCGGCGGTGTCCACGATGACGAGATCCGACACGCCTACCGCCGCCACCAGGCGGTCCCGGGCACGGACGTAGGTGTCGCGGACCCCTTCCAGGACGGTGTCGCCGTGGGCCACGTTGCCGGCGCCGTCCTTCTCGGCTAGATCGGCGAGCGCCCCCCAGGAGCCGAGGTCCGACCACCCGGCCGCCAGTGGAACCATCACGGCGGCGGCGGTGCGCTCCATGACCGCGTAGTCCACCGAGACGGCCGGGGACGAAGAGAACGACTCCGCCCCGAGCCGGAGGAAGCCGGCGTCCCGCACGGCGCCTCGGTGGGCCTTTTCCACCGCGTCGCGGACCGCGGGCGCGTGAACCCCGAGCTCCCGCAGGTACGCGGAAGCCGAAAACACGAACATGCCGCTGTTCCAGTAGTAGCCGCCCTCTTCCAGGAACCGGTCCGCTTCGGCGGCATCGGGCTTCTCGACGAACCGTTCCACCCTGCGGCCGTCATCGCTGAAGCGGGTGGCCTCCCCCGCCTTGATGTATCCGTATCCGGTCTCCCCGTAGGCGGGAGCGACGCCGAAGGTCACGAGATGCCCGGCCGCGGCTTCCAGGGCGGCGGCCCGGACCGCGGCGGCAAACCGATCCTCGTCCGTTATGGCATGGTCGGCCGGAAGCACGAACAGCATGGGGTCTTGTCCGCCCTCGCCCAGCGCAATGGCTTCCAGCGCGGCCGCGGCGATGGCCGGCGCGGTGTTCCGGCCCGCGGGCTCCAGCAGCACCGCCGCCGGCGTCACGCCCACGGCCTCAAGCTGCTCGACCACCATGAACCGGTGCGACTCGTTGCACACCACCAAGGGCGCCCGCGCCTCGAACGGAGCCAGTCGCAGGGCGGTGGCCTGGAGCAGCGTGTGCTCCTCCAACAGTGGGATGAACTGCTTGGGACAAAGCTCACGGGAAAGGGGCCAGAGCCGGGTCCCGGCTCCGCCCGAAAGGATCACGGGGAACAGGAGGTGGTTCATGTCCGTCAACCCGCGTCCCGGGTCTGTAACGACGTTGTCACGTCCCCCTGACTATACCAGAGCGGGAATACGAGCAAACCGCGCCTCACGGCCCGGTCGCCGGCGCTTGGCGTAGACGGCAACGATTTCCAAGCGGCCCGGAGCGACCGGTGTCACTTGCTCGTGAAGCCCGGGAGCGGGACCGCGCCGCGCAGCACGCGCCGGTTCCACCACGCGATCAGCGGGGTGATGAGGACCGTGGGCAGAATCCACGCCAACCAGGCCGGCTGGGTGTCGACGTTGACCACGACAACCGCGGTGACGGTGGCGATGGTCCCCGCCAGCATGTTGGTGAGGTGACGGGCGATGCGTCGCCGGCCGGACCGGGGCGGCGCCCGGTGGTGCCGCAGGTCGACGGCGCTCAGGGCCGCGGCGATGAATCCGAACGCGGCCAGGGTAACCCACTGCGAATCGCCCCTCGAAAAAAGCACGGCGCCGTAGGCCCACATGCCCAGGCCGGTGAGCCCCATGGCCGCGGCCGCGGTCCAGTCCACCGCCCGCGGCCGTCCGCCGGCGTTTCGGGCAAAGCGCCATCCGGCGAATACGAGATAGAAGCTGAACACCGCCACCAGCAGCAACACCACGTCGGAACCGAGAACCGCCAGCGGCAGCGCGGTAACACACACCAGTGCCATGGCCGCGGCATAGACCCGTCCCGCCCCTACGTGATGCGTGCCGCCCTTTGCCGCCAGCAGCGCCACCGCCGCGGTCGTCAGCGCCACCGCGCCGGCGGCGATGTGGGAGATGAGAAGGATGTCGCCGGCCATGCCGAAGGTTACCCGTATCCCCGGTGCTACCCGGTTCCAGGATCAGCGCCGCAGGTCGAACCGGCGAACGATGGCGAGGCGGACGATCACCAGGTGGTTCTCGACCCGGTAGGGACAGGACCGCCGGGGGCCGCCGGGCCCGCACGGGTTGTTGCCGGAGCGGTTCACACGGTGGGTGTCGCGCCCGAAACCCAGATACGAACCGTCCAGCCGCCACCACCAGTCATCCCCCAGCGGCGCTTCGATGCCGAGGCCGAGGACCCAGCCGAGTTTCGTCGACCTGTCGTGAAACGAGTCGTCCGGGTCCTTGTGCGGCGGGATGTTCCGGGCGGCGTTGAAATCGATGTCGGTAAGCGAATTCGTGATCCCGGCCAAAGCCGCGCCCCCGTTGATGAAGATCGTCACCGGACCTTCCTGGTGCTCCAGGCCCACGCGCGCGGTGGACGCCCACCGAAGCCGCGTCCGCGCGGTTTCATCCCTGCCGATTGGGTCGACACGGTCCGACCGGGCCGACATGTCGCCGAAAGTGCCGTCCAGCTCGACACGGAAGCGAGCGCCGTTCAGGGTGAACTTCCTCCCCGCCAGCAGACCGCCCACCAGGTCGCCGTCATCGTAGTCGGTGGCCCAACCGCGTCGGCCCCAATATGCGAAGCCTTCGGGGTCGATGATGCGGTTCTCGATCCGGCCGGCGCCGGCGAAAACGCCCGCGTAGGGCTCCTCCCAGGCCGTGCCCGCGTGTCCGCCGCCCGGACCGGGCAGGGACACGAAACCAAGCAGCACCAGGGTCAAGGCACGCCGAAAACCCGTCGTTCGAATCACGAACCGTGCGAGACAAGCCATACAGCAGATGTTAGCATGAAGATCGGTTCGTCGAGAAATTATAGAACCTGCAAGTGCTTTAGGACGCAAGTTAAAGTTGACCTGAACGTTCCTGGTGGGTACATTCCCCCGCTCGGGAGAATGAACTGATTTCTGGGAACGGCGCATGGCGCCGCATGAACCCGCGGAAGACGCCGCGGAGGCCGGGAGCAGAATGGGTACGGTCCACGAAATCTACATCGCGCCCGAAGGCAGCGCCCGCATGCGGAAGGTGGACGAGGTCGAAGCGGTGGCGAGCATGGGGCTCAAGGGCGACCGCTACTGCGAGAGCACCGGGTACTACAGCGGCTGGGACGAGTGCCAGGTGACCCTCATCGAAGCCGAGGAGATCGAGGCCATCGCCGCGGACTCCGGCCTGCGGGTTCTCAACGGCGAGCACCGCCGCAACATCGTCACCCGCGGCATCCGGCTCGTCGACTTGGTGGGGCACGCCTTCCGTGCCGGAGATGCGGTCCTGGCCTTCGACCGGCCGCGGCCGCCGTGCGCGTATATCCAGTCCATCACCGAACCGGGAATGACCCGGGCCCTCGCCGGCAAGAGCGGCATCTGCGCGCTGGTGGTCAAGGGCGGCGTCATCCGGCCCGGCGACGAGATCGCCGTGCTCTGAACGGTCCGTGCAAAACACCGCCCACCCTCATCCTTCCGCCGGTCCGTCCGCCGCCTTCTTCTACGGCTGGATCATCCTCCTGGGAGGCTTCCTGATCCTGGTGGTGGACGGCGGCGTGCGCTTCTCCTTCGGCGTCCTGGTAAAACCGCTGGCAGTCGAGTTCGGATGGGACCGGGGCGCCATCACGTTCGCCTACACCTTGAACATGCTGGTGTTCGGCTTCGCGCAGATGATGGCCGGGCGGCTGCTGGACCGGTACGGGCCGCGGGTGCTGTTCTCGGCCTCGGCGCTGCTGGCTTCCGCCGGCCTCCTCCTCACATCCCGGACGAACTCCATTCCCGAACTCTACTTCTACTACGGAGTCGTCACCGCGGTCGGGGTTTCAGGGATGACCATCGGCGTCGTGTCGTCCACCGTATCCCGGTGGTTCAGGAGCCTGCGCGGCTTCATCGGCGGCATCGCCGTCACCGGCACCGCTTTCGGGCACTTCGCGATCATCCCGTTGCTCGCCTACTCCCTGGAACGGTTCGGCTGGCGCGGCTCGTGGGCGGGCCTCGGCGTCCTGGTCTCCGCGGTGGTGATCCCCGTCGCCCTGGCACTGATGAAGAAGGAACCCGCGGACATGGGACTCTCGCCCTACGAACTGGGCGGCAAGGCCGTTCCGGCGTGGCGCGACTCCCCCGCCCCGGACTTCTCGCCCGGGGATGCCTTCCGCTCCCGGAGCTTCCTGTTCGTTGCGGTCGCCTACTGCCTGTGCGGCTTCCAGGACTTCTTCTTCGTGACCCAGTTCATCCCGTTCGCCACCGACGCGGGCCTCACGAGCCAGCACGCCTCCAACATCCAGGGACTGTCCGGCCTGCTGGCTCTGGCCGGCGTCTTGATCTTCCCGGCGGTGACGGAAAAGGCGGGACACGGCCTCCCCCTGTCCTTCATGTTCGTCCTGCGCGTCGTCTGTTTCGGGCTGCTCATGTTCTCGTCCACGGAACCGGCCATCATCACGGCCGGCCTGCTGATGGGGTTCACGCTGATGGCCACCGCGCCCCTGGCCGCGGCCATGACCGGCGACTACTTCGGGGTCAGGAACATCGGCCTGATCACCGGCGCGATCCTCTGGGTCCACCATACCGGCGGTGCGCTGGGCGCGCTTATGGGAGGCCTCGTCCACGACGCCACGGGCTCCTACGCCGGAATGTTCGTGGCCTGCCTCGTCATGTCCTTCACGGGCGCGGCCGCGTGCCTGGGCATCCGCCCGCCCGGGGGACCGCTGGTGCCGCGTTTCGGCAACGCCGCCGCTTGAGGGCCGGTGGCTTCCAAAGCACCAGGAACGGCGGCGGGAGTCCAGCTTCAGTCATCCTCGGCGGCCAGCTCTTCCCGGTACTTTCGCAGCCGGCCGCGGAACTGGTGATAGGTCAAACCGAGTGCCTTTGCCGCCTGGCGCTGGTTGTACCTCGCCTCCGTGAGGCTCTCGCGAATCATTCGCACCTCCAGATCCATGACCGCCTCCTCGAGGGACGCGTCCGGCCTATCGGGAGCACCGTCCGGGAGGGACGAGGCCGGCGCCGGAGCCTCGATTCCGGCGCTCGTGCCCATGCCGAAAGGCGGAACGAAAGGATCGAAGACGATCTCGTCGACGGTGGGCGTATCGGATCGATACACCGCGCGCTCCACCACGTTCCTGAGCTCGCGAACGTTACCGGGCCACGGGTAACTTTCCATTTGCGCCACCACGCGGGGACTGAACTGGGGGAGAAATTCCCGGCCGAGCTCGTGCGCCATTCGCGCGGCAAAGTGATTCGCCAGCAACAGGATGTCCTCTCCGCGAGCCCTCAAGGGTGGAACGAACAGGACGTCGAACGAAAGCCTGTCGAGCAGGTCGCGCTTGAAACGGCCCTGTCGGGCCAGCGAAAGCAGGTCCGCATTGGTCGCGCCGATGATTCTCGTGTCTACTTGAACCGGCCGGGAAGAACCCACCCTTTCGAAACTGCCGTACTCCACGACCCGAAGGATCTTCTCCTGGACCTCCGTGGGGATCTGAGCGATCTCGTCCAGAAAGAGCGTCCCGTCCGTTGCCGCCTCGAACCGCCCGGTGCGCCGTTGATGCGCGCCGGTAAAGGCCCCCTCCTCGTGGCCGAACAGCTCCGACTCCAGCAGCGTCGGCGCCAACGCCGCGCAGTTCAACGCAACCAGCGGCCCCCGCCAGCGCTGCGACAGATAGTGAAGCTTGGCCGCGGCCAGTTCCTTGCCGGTGCCGCGTTCGCCGATCAACAGGATCGGACGATCGACCTTGGCGGCACGGGACAGCATCTCCTGAAAGTCCAGAAATGCGTTGGACTGTCCCAGCGGCTCGGTGTAGGATTCAGGCATGGATATTCCCACGGCGAAAAATACCATAAAACTATTTTTTTCACTAATATTCAGTGATTTTAGCCAATACCAGACTCGCCCGAGGCAACAAAAAGTCAACGAAAACAGCAGGTTGGAAATACGGCAGCAGTTGGCACTCTTTATGCTTTCTCCAGAACCCAGCGGCACGGACACGTTCTCCGCGAATCCCCGAGGGAGGAAGTCAAAATGGGAATCTTTACCCGCCTGAGCGACATCGTCAGCTCGAACATCAACTCGATGCTGGACAAGGCCGAGGATCCGGAAAAGCTCATCCGGCTGATGATACAGGAGATGGAGGACACGCTGGTCGAGATCAAGGTGGCATGCGCCCAGGCGATGGCGACCCGCAAGAAGGTCGAGCGCGAGCTCGACGAAGCGCGGCGGCGCCATGACCAGTGGGCGGACAAGGCCAGGCTCGCCGTGGACAAGGGACGCGAAGACCTGGCGCGGGAGGCGCTGATGGAGAAGCGGCGCTACCGGGAGCGCTCGGACACCCTGGAGAGCGAGGCGATCCAGTGCGCCGCCATCATTGAACAGTACCAGTCGGACATGGCCCAGTTGGAAGACAAGCTGGCGAAAGCGAAGGAAAAGCAGCGCATCCTGGTGCAGCGCCACATTCAGGCGCACGAGCGGAAGCGCGCCCAGAGCGGCATCCGCAAGATGGGCAGCGCTGACACGATGCTGCGTTTCGAGCAGTTCGAGAACCGTATCGAGCGCATGGAGGCCGAGGCCGACCTGGTCAACTTCGCCCGGAAGCCGGACCTCGATGAAGAGTTCGCCCGCCTGGGACAGGATGACGAGATCGAAGCCGAGCTGCGGGCGCTCAAGGATGCCGCGCGGGGGTCCGATACCTGAGCCGCGCCGGCGGTGGATGCGGCTGATGCGCATGAGTGAGCGAGGATGACGCCGGAAAGCATCATGGGACTAGTGTTGGGCGTGCTCGGGATGCTGTTGATCCTGGGCGCGGCGTTGATCGTGATGGTGGTGTGGGCGATCAAGTCGCTGCGCGGCAACGGGGCCGGCGGCGACGAGGCCCAACTGATGCAAGAGCTCTACCAGGGCCTGAGCCGGCTGGAAGATCGCGTGGAATCCCTGGAGACCATTCTACTCGACAGAAAGGACAAAAACCGATGATTCGAGGCTATTCGAGGACCGGCCGCATCTATCGCTCGCGGCGCGGCGTGATCCTGGGCGTGTGCCGCGGCCTCGCGGAACACCTGGACGTGCGGGTGTTGTGGATCCGCGTGATCGCCGTCGTACTGTTGATCAGCACCGGATTCTGGCCGTTTGCCGGTCTCTACCTGCTCGCCGCCCTGGTCCTGAAGCCGGAGCCGGTACTTCCCTTGCAGACGGAAGGAGAGCAGGACTTCTACAACAGCTACGCGCACTCGCGCACCGTTGCGCTGAATCGCCTGCGCCGCACCTTCAGCCAACTCGACCGCCGCATCCACCGCATGGAGAACATGGTCACCAACCGCGAGTACGACTGGGAACGAAGGCTGCGGACCGGGGAAAGGGACTAGTGTCGTCATGATCGATGCTTACTCTTGGCGGACCAGCAACGGCCGCAAGCTGCACATAGCACTGGAGGAGCTCGGGCTCGAATACAGGATCCACCCCATCGACATCCGCAAGGGCCACCAGTTCGAGCCCGAGTTCCTGAAGATCAGCCCCAACAACAAGATCCCGGCCATCGTCGACCGGGACGGCCCGGGCGGAAAGCCCTATGCGGTGTTCGAGTCGGGCGCCATCCTCATGTATCTCGCCGAGAAGACCGGCCGGCTCATGCCCACGGACGTGGAGCGCCGCTACGCGGTGATCCAGTGGCTCATGTTCCAGATGGGCGGCATCGGGCCGATGCTGGGGCAGGCCAACCACTTCCGCGGCCAGGCGCCCGACAACGAGTACGGCGTGCGGCGCTACACCAACGAGGCCGGCCGCCTCTACGGCGTCATGGACACGCGCCTGCGGGACCACGAGTACCTCGCCGACGAGTACTCCATCGCCGACATCGCCTGCTATCCGTGGCTGCAAGGCCATGAGAAACAGGGCCAGGACCTCGACTCGTTCCCCCACGTCAAGCGCTGGTTCGAAGCCGTCACCGCCCGTCCGGGCGTCCAGCGCGGCCTCCAGGTCATGGCCGACGTCCCGGTCACCCCGATGGACGACAGGGCGCGGGAGATCATGTACGGGGCGAAGCAGTACGAGCGGCGCTAAGGATACGTCCATAGACGCCGATATATTGAGTATGGGATGGTTCCGGGGTAGGTCTATTCACAGAAAGACGTGAGTGATTCCAGGAGGCACAAACATGATACGGCGAGGTTGGCTGAACGCGGCGCTGGCCGAACTGGACGATATCGAGGCAGAGGTGGCCGAGGAGTCTTTGCCGGAGATACCGGCCGGCACCAAAGACAGTGCCCGACGAATTCTCCTCGCGTTGGCGAAACAGTCAATCGCTCCGACAGTATATCCTACCCGAGACGGCGAGATCGCACTCTACTTCAACGCACCTGATACCAAGTCTTCCGTGTTGATAACCGTCGGAAACGACGGACAGGGCGCCTGCTTTTCTTACATTAGCGGAAGAAACTGCCGCGCTCGTTACGAGGACGCCTCGGAACTCCCCGACGGTTTCGTGACCGAACAGTTAAAGCGACTGGCAACCGCGTGAACATGCCGCTGCCGGACCTGCGAGAGTCCGAGACCATCGCGGCACTCGCCAACTGGCTCGACGCACCTTGACGTGGCATCCATATGGCAATACGTTCCTGTTGTTCATTTCCCCTCGCGTCCCACTGGCACGTGAGGATCTTCATGAACGGGGCTACGGTCGACGCGGCCCCGTTTTCGTCTGAAGACGCAAAGCCTCGATTCACTCACCCGCGCGTTACGCGGAACCGCGCCATGAAGCGGCTGTCCAGGTAGTCCTTGAAGCGCCAGCACCAGCGGGCGTGGGCGGACCAGCCCTTGTAGTCCATCAGCGCCTTGCCGTCGCCGGTGTTGAGGAGGCGGAGGAAGTCGTGCTGAGGCTCGTAGCGGGACAGGGGCTCGCCGCGGACGAGGGCGCGGATGTTGTTCCACAGGACCGGGCCCTGGCGGACGGCGTAGACGCCGGCCTTCGGGATAGCGGCGTCGGCCATTGTACCACTGTCTCCTACCGCGAAGACGTTGACCGGGCCGGTGGACTGTAGGGTGTCGCGGGTGAGCAGGAAGCCCCTGGGGTCCTTGGGCAGGGTCATGGCCTCCACCACCGGCGGCGGCGCGGCGCCGGCGGCCAGGATGACCAGATCGGCGGGGATGCGGCGGCCGTCGGCGCACACGGCTTCGCGCTCCTCGATGCGCGCGACCCGGTTGCCGGTGATGACGTCGACGCCGCGAGCCGTCATCAGCGCTTCGGTCTTGCGCAAGGCCCAGGGGGCCAATCCGCCGCCGATGCGCTCCCCCGCGTCCACGATAGTGATGGTGTGAGGCAATCCGCCGAACGAACGGCGCAGGTACGCGGGCAGGCACAGGCTGATCTCGATGCCGCCGACGCCGCCGCCGATGATCAGTATCCGGAGCGCTTCCGGACCTGGCCCGTCGAGCTCCCGCAGGCGTTCGTAGAGCCGCATGAGGAACGTTTGCATGGGCTTGATGGGTACCCAGGCGCGGTCGGACGCATCGATGCCGGCGCGGTTGGGTACCGATCCGGCGCCGACGGACAGGACGTCGAAACGTACCGGCTCGTGGTTCTCGAAGCGCACGGTTCGGGTCTCCATGTCCACGCCCATGGCCTGCTCCACGACGAGCTCGGCCCTGGCGGCGTTGGCGAGACTCCGGAGGTCGATCTCCAGCGTGCCGGGCGGGTACTGGCCGGACAGGGTTCCGGGCAGCATGCCGGAATAGGTGGCGACGGCGAAACTCGACACGCACACGAGGCGGGCGTCGGGAATGGGCTCGCGCCGCCACATGTCCAGCACGTGGGCGTTGGTGTGGCCGATGCCGAGGAGGACGATCTGCGGGGCGTCAACCAAGGGCACGGACGGACGGGCGCGCGGTCATGCGTTCGTACCACGCCTGCAGCAGGGGCAGGCCCGGGTCCGGCAGGATGCCCCACTGCACGTGACGCATGATCCGCGGCAGGTGGGCGGCGTCCAGGAGCGAGAAATCGCCGGCCATGTAGTCGCGGCCCTCGAGCTCGCGTTCCAGGGGCTGAAGCTCCTCGATGAACCGGGCCCTGGCCGCGGCCAGGGCATCGGCGTCGCGTTCGCCCTCGGGCTTCATCATCTCGGCGCGGATGGCCTGGTGGCTGTCGTTGGTGTGGTTGATGCCGTAGTCGATGAGGATCCGTATCCGGGCGCGCGCCGAGGGGTCGGCGGGCAGCAGCGGCGGGTCGGGGTACCTGTCCTCCAGGTACTCGTTGATGATGCAGGACTCGTAGAGCACGGTGCCGCCGTCCACCAGCGCCGGGACCTTGCCGTAGGGGTTCATGGCGAGGTACTCGGGGGCCTTCTGCTCCTGCTTGCGCAGGTCGATGGGCACTGTCTCGTAGGCTAGTCCCTTCTCTTCCAGCACCACCTTCACCCGCTGGCAGTTGGGCGAGGTGGCGAAGTCGTACAGCTTGATGGGGTCGCTCATCTCATTCTCCTTCTCAGCGGACGTATGCCGCTGCGTGCGGCTCTATTGCCGGTAGCCCCGCACCACCCGGTCCAACTCGTCCCGCCATTTCCCCGAAACGCTGTCGTGAGTCTCCTTGTCGATCTGGCTCACGGCCGGAAACTCGTCCTTCCACTCGAAGGGCCGGGTGGCATCGATGATGGCGCGGGAGTTGAGGCCCTTCTTGTCCCGGGGGATGATCGGGTCCAGCGGCCCGCTCCAGGTCCGGCGGATGATGTCGATGGAGTCCACCGGATTGGAGCGGGTGCACATGGCCCACACCACCTCGTTCAGGCTCGTGATGTCCACGTCGTCGTCCACCACCACCACGTAGCGGCCGAGGTATGCGCCGGCGTGGCACTGAGCGGCCATGAGCGCCGCCTGCTTGGCGTGTCCCGGATAGCGCTGGCGCACGGCGACGACGATCATAAAGCGCTGGGCCGGCGGCGGGACGTAGACGCCGACGACGTCCGGGACTCCGCCCTGCTCCACGCCGTTCCAGATCATCGCCGACCGCAGCATCGAGCGGTACATGCCGTGGATGGTGGGTCGGAACGGCGGCGCGCCGGTGAGGATCGGATTGTCGCGGTGGTAGAGGGCCTTCAACTGCACCACCGGCTCGGCGCGTCGGGCGCTGGCGTAGTAGCCGGTCCACTCGCCGAAGGGCCCCTCGGGCCGGGTGTCGCCCGGGACGATCTCCCCTTCCACGACGATCTCGGCCGCGGCGGGCACCCTCAAGCCGGTGAGAGGCGCCTCGATGACGCTCAAGGGCTGCTCCACCAGCCCGCCGGCCCAGGCGTACTCGCTCACGCCCGGCGGCACCGCCTGGGACGCCGCCACGAACATCAGCGGGTGCTGGCCGAAGGCCATGGCCACCTGCACGGGCTTGCCCGCCTGGAGCGTCTTCTCCATGTGCATGCGGCCGTGCTTGCCGGGCGAAATGTAGAGCGCCAGCTTGTCGCCCTCGTGGACCATGACCCTGTAGCAGCCGACGTTCTCCGCGCCGGTCTCCGGGTCCCGCGTGACCACCAGGTGGGCGGTGCCGAGATAGCGGCCGCCGTCGCCCGAGTGCCAGCGCGGCACCGGGATGTCGAGGATGTCGATGTCCTTCCCGGTCTTGCGGTTCTCCATCACCGGGCCGCTGGCCAGCACCCGGGGCTCCAGCGGCGTGAGGTTGCCCAACCGGATGCGCAAGCGGTCGATGACCTCGATGGTGCTGAGGTCCAGAGGCAGGTTCAGGGTGAGCGCGGTGCGCTCCATGGTCTCCATCATGTTGGCGAGGACGCGCCCTTCTCCCTGGTGGCCGGCGACGTTCTCGAACAGGAGCGCCGGCGGAGCGGGCAGCCGCTCGCAGATGATCTCGTTCAGCGCGCCCACCTCCAGGTCCCAGTGGGCGCCGGAGATGCGCTCCAACTGGCCGATCTCCTCCACCTGGGCGAGCCACAGGCGGAGGTCGTCGAAGGGCGTCAGCCCCTCATCCTGCATTCGTTGCGGTCTTGCCATCACTCACCTCGATTCCTGCTCGGTCAAGTCCCAGGTCTGGGGCGCGAACAGCTCCTCGGGCGAGAGGTTGCGCTCGCAGATCCCCTGGGCCTCGCAGTATTCGATGAACGTGTTGAGAACATCGCGGTTGGCGTCGAGGCCGTACGGACACGGATCGCCGCCGAACACCGCGTCCTCCTGCTCCAGGGCGTGCTGCCGCCAGGCCATCACCTGGCTCGGCATGTCGGCGAACCACTGCCGCGCCTGCCGCTTGCCTCCGCTGAACAACTCGAAGAGGGCGGCGGGAACGTCCGGATGTTGTTCCGCCACCGACTTCCTCACCGCCAGCACGTGCATGATCGGGAGGATCCCGGTCTTCTTGAAGTACTCCGCCTCCACGTCCCGGTAGTCCTCGAACAGCCGCTTTAACGACGGGTCGGCCAGGAGCGGCGGGAGCTGGGTCTCGGTGACGCCCAGCATGTCCAAGCGACCCTCGCGCAACGCGGCCATGGCCCGTTCGGCCGCGTTGCCCTCGCCCTGAAGCACCTCGATCTCGGCGCCGCCCGGCAGCCTCACCGCCGTCTCGGTTACGTCTCCGTCCCAGTGGTGCAGCGAGGCCGCGTGCCACCGGGAGTTGGCGGGGGTCACGCCGTACTCGTTGACGAGCGTCCCCCGGATCCACACCGCCGCGGTCTGCACCCAGCGCAGGAAGCCGAGCCGCTTGCCGACGAGGTCCCCGGGCGTCTCGATGCCGGCGTCCCGCCGCACCACGATGAACCCGTGGCGGAACATGCGCGACGGGAACACCGGAATGCCGATGAAGTCGCTCTGGTTGCGCGACGTGTAGTAGACGAGTTCCGCCAGCGACATCTCGGAGACATCGAACTCGCCCCGGTACATGGCCGCGAACATGCCCTGGACGCTCACCTGCTCTACCGCCTCCAGTTCGATGCCCGGCGCGTCGAGGGCGCCCCGGAGGATGGCGTTGGTGCCGTCGTAGTTGCGGCAGGCTAGACGGAGATGACAGGGGCTGGGCATCAACCCGGCCTCACCCGGCGCTTGGCCAGCTTGGCGCCGGTCTGGAGATAATCGCTCTTGACCGCGAGCTGCGCCTCTTCCTCCCACTCGTCATCCCACTGCCCCAGCGAGTAGCCGTACCACGGTGCCTGGGGTTGCAAGGGCGGCAGCTCCAACCGGTTCCACAACTCCAGGGCGTGCTCCATGAACTCGCGCTTGGGCAGCGAGATGGGCGGAAACGGCTCCTTCAGGATGGCGTTGATGAGCATGCCGGAATCGGTGGCCGGTTGGTAGAAGAGCTCCTTGGCCGTGATCAGGTGGCCCTCGTCCTCGAACGGCGGCGAATGGCCCTTGACCCGGCCCGGCAGGATGAGGACGTCCTGGTGCGGCTTGGAGCGGTAGCAGATGGCCCACCACACCGCGTCCAGGTTGTGGGGGTCGATGTCGTCGTCCACCGCGATGGCGATCTTGCCCACGCCGTGCTGGTAGTTGGCGATGCTGTTCAAGGCGCGCCAGACGTCGCCTTCGGCGGGCTTGCGCATCTGCACGATGACGAGCTTGCGGAGGTTGGTGAGGGGCTCGTGCATGGCCACCTGGGTGACGCTCTTGATGCCCACGGTGTCGCGCAGGTAGCGGCGCAGCAGCGGCTCGTAGCCCACCTTCTTGATGACGCTGGACTCGCTGGGAGTCACCTGGCTGATGAACGAGCACAGCACGGGCTTCCGCTTCATGGTGATGGCGGTCACTTCCATGAACGGCGACACCGTGCGCGGATGCAGGTAGCCGTGGGACTCGCCGAAAGGTCCCTCGGGCTCCACGAAGTCGGTGTTGATGAGCCCCTCGATGACGATCTCGGCGTTGTCGGGGACCTCGATGTCCACGGTCTTGCAGCGGACCAGCCGCACCGGCTCTCCGGCCAGGCCGCCGGCGATGCCCATCTCGTCCACTCCCGGCGGCACCTTCTGCACCGTGCCGTAGGAAACCACCGGCGGCGCGCCCACCACCAGCGCGGCATGCAGCGGCTCGCCCCGTTCCCGTCGCTTGTCCCAGTGGGGGAAGATGTGCTGGTGCATGCCGGCGTACATGCCCACGCGCTTCTGGCTCTTGATCTGTCCGCGGTAGTTGCCCTGGTTGCGGACCCCCGTGTCCGGGTCCTTGGTAAACCAGTGCGAGCAGGTGGTGTAAGGCGCGTTGTCGAATCCGGGCGTGGAGATGGGCACCGGAAGCTGCAGCAGGCCGCCGCCTTCGACATCGAGGTCGGCGCCTTGCAGCACGACGTCGTGCACCGGCCCCGAATCAACGATAGCCGGCTCGATGGGATTCGCCAGCGCGTGCGTCCAGAGATCGGGGATCTCGTCCACCGGGCGCCGCAGACCCACCGAATAAACCTGCGGCGAGGCCGCCAGCGCGGCCACCGCCACCGGCATGTCGTAGGTACGCCCGTGGCTGTCCACCACGTTCTCGAACAGGAACGCCTTGCGCTCCTCCTCGGGCAGGCCGCCGCGGAACTGCCAGCGCACCAGCGGGTGCATCTCCGTGTCCTTGTTGATGGGATGGCGGACGCGCAGCAGGAGCCCGGCGGACTCCAGGTTGGCGAGGTGCTCTTGGAGATCGGGATAGGACATGTTGGGGCTCGCGGGGTATCGCGGTCGATCGCTAGGCGCCGTTGCCGCCGGTACGCTGCTCCTCCCGGTAGAGCTGCAGCGCCTCCAGCACTGGCCGGTCGTTCATGGTGAAGAGCACCGCCTCCTCGTCGAAGGGGTTCTCATGGCGGTGCCACTGCCAGTTGGGGATCATGAACGAGTCGCCCTTTTCCCACTCCAGGAAGCCCTCGCCCACCGCGGTCCGGCCCCGGCCGCGGAACACGTGGTACAACGAGGTGCTGGTGTGACGGTGGGTGCCGGTGACCCAGCCCGGCTTGAACATCTGCGCCTCGCACGACAGCGTCGCCATAGTGTAGCCGCCGGTCACCGGGTTGATGTAGCGCACCAAGTGGCCGTCGAAGGGGTCCGCCTCGGCGTCGGCGATGTTGTGGAGCGAGGCGTCGGTGTCCTCCCAGCGGTAGCGGAACGGCAACCCCCGGCCCGGCGATTCCGCCTTGGCCGGCGGGCGGGCGAAGCCGAAGCGCATCTGCGCATCGCCGTCGGCCCGGGTCACCCCCTGGGTGTCCTTGTCGTAGTTCTCGAAGAACAGCACGTTCAGCGCGTTGATGAGCGGACCGTCGAGGCCGTCGAGCCAGACGATGGGCTCGTCGGACTCGTTGTGGTGCTCGTGCCAGGTCCAGTTGGGCGTGAGGATCAGGTCGCCCTCGTGCATGGGGAAGCGCTCCCCCTCCACCAGCGTGAAGGCGCCGCTCCCCTTCACCACGAAGCGGATGGCCGCCATGTTGTGGCGGTGCGGCCGCGCGATCTCGCCGGAGTTCACCACCGAGAAGGTGAAGAGCAGCGTCCGCGAGGTGGCGCGGGTGGGGTTCTGCGGGTTCACCAGCCGGATGGCCCGGCGCTCCGCCAGCTCCAGCCCCACCGACTCCCTGGCGTCCATGAGGCAGGGGTAGACCTCGCGCCACTTCCACAGGTAGGGCGCCTCGTCCTGGTGCTCGGGCGTGCGCGTGTTCCAGAAGCCCGAGAGGTCGTGCTCGGCCAGCGAGTCGTTGAGGGCCTTGAGTTCCATCTTCATGGAGATACCCGCGGGTCTACGACAGCCTCGCCATGGCCGCGGCCATGCCGCCGAAGTACGCCCGGTGAATGTCCATGGATTCCCGTGCGGTGCTCAGCACGCCTTCCTCGGCCCCCTCGGGCACCAACCGCTCGAAGATGTCCAGGAACATCTCGGAGTGCTTCTCGTCCGCGGCCCGATGGGCGGTGAAGTTGGGCATCTGCTCGTCGGCGAACTTGAGGTCCCGGCTCCAGCTCTCGTACAGCCGGCCGCAGTTGCCTCCGCCCAGGTCTCCCAGCAGACGGTCGTCGTTGGTCCACTCGGCGATGGTGGAGGCGGCCAGGGCCTCCTGCCACGGCTTGGTCCGGGCGATCCACCACCAGCCGTAGATGGCCGCCCGGGTGGTGGGAAGAGGCTCGGCATCCAGCACGTCCTGCTCGCTCAGGCCCACCTCCCTGCCCTGCCGGAAGATCAGGTCCAGGTGGCCCCGATCCGAATAGTCGTCCTCCACCAGCTCCTCGTACTCGTGGGACAGGATGCGCTGCTTCACCAGGTGCACGGGACAGTTGGCCGCAATCTGGGGCCAGTAGTGCCGCCGCTGGCGCACGTAGATGCCGAGCTGCGACAGGTAGAGCCGCGCGCGCTCCATGGTAACGGGGGTTTCGTAGAACTGCCCCAGCTCCGGGGAGCGAAAATAATCCCTGACGATCTCACCGAGCTCGCTGCGCCATTCCTTCGCATTCATGACTCTCCTCCTTGCACGGGCACCGGCGGGGTTGAACCCGCCCCCAGATCTCATCCTCGCATTGCGGGCGGGGAGACCCGACCCTTCATCGTCCTTGTGTCGTAGACGCCACCCGTCCTTGCTAGTGTGGTGTCTGGTTAATTCGCAGCATAATATGCGGAGGATTTTTCGTTGTCGGCAAGGCGCGATGACGAGCAGTGGCGGGTACCACGCGAGGAAGAGCAACGCAGCCGACGGCGAAAAAGACCCGCAGATTATGTTGCGAATTAACCAGACACCACACTAGTCCCGCGCCGCGGCCAGCGCGTTCTTCAGCCGCGTGGCCTGCTCGCTGCTCAGGTCCTTGGTGGGCCAGCGCGGGAAATCCACCACCGGGAGGTCCCGCAGCTTGAGCGACTCCCGCAACACCGAGCGGCCGGCCGCCCGCTGGAGGTCGCCGATGACGGCGGTGAACTCGATCACCCGCCGTTGAAGCTCCACCGCTTCCTCGAGCTTGCCGGTGGTGGTGGCGTCCCACAGGTTCACCAGCAGCTCCGGAACGGCCACGGTCAGGGGATGAATGGAGCCCGCCAGGCCCCACAGCACGCCCGGCATGATCAGCGTGGCCGAGCCGGAGAACACCGCGCAGCTCGCCGGCAGCGCCCGCACGAAGGCGAGCTGCTGCTCCAGCGGAATGAACGACATCTTGATGCCGCAGGCCTCGGGCACCTCCGCCACCAGCTTCGCGGTCCACGGCGCGGTCATGCGATAGCCGCTGTTCACCGCGTTGTTGTAGATGAACATGGGGTACTGAATGGCCTCGTACACCTTGGCGTAGTGCGCCAGCACCTCGTCGTCGAGGTGGTCGAAATAGTACGGCGGCACCACCCCCACCACGTCGGCGCCTTGGTCCCTGGCGTCCTTGGACAATTCGATGGTGGTGGGGGTGTCCGCGGTGCCGGCGTGGATTACCACCGGGATGCGCCCGGCCACCCGGTCGATGACGAGCTTGGCCGTGCGCTTGCGCTCGTCGGGCGTGAGCGCCGGGCCTTGCCCGAAGGTGCCGAGCACGAACAGGCCGTGCACACCCGCTTCCACGTAAAAGTCCGTCAGCGCCAGCACCGCGTTCTCGTCCACCGCGCCGGTGTCGGTGAACGGGGTCGGCAACGGGATGTACATACCTTTCAAACGTTCCATCACGTCACTCCTTTGCGCGAATGGTGATGAGGCTCCGGTCCGACGTGGCGTCACTTGCCGGCCGCCACACCCGGGACCCTGGCCTCCAGGGACCACTAGACGGGTAATAGGGCAATGCCGAAAGACTGTCAACGGAAGGGCGCGGCCGGGACCAGGATCATTGCGTCCCTTCACGGAATATGGGGACTAGCGTTGCGCGGTGACCTCGATCTCGATGAGCTTGCCCACGGCGGAGTAGCCCTCCACGAACGAGCACTCGGTGCGCGCCGGGCAGGACGCCACGGCGTTTTCGAAAGCGGCCATCAACGCTGCCGGATCCTCCTCCTGCTGGAGGAAAAACGACACCAACACGGCCTGCTCCCAGGAGACTCCGGCGTGCTCCAGGGACTCGCCGATGAGTCCGCAGACCTCGGTCACCTGCTCGGCGAGGTCGCCCGAGGTGGAGGTAACGCCGGACAGGAACACCAGCCCGTCAAGATCGAGATAGCGCAGCGGCACGATGGGCGGATCGTATTCCACCAGCTTCTTGCCGCCGCCGGAGCGCATGGCGATGAAGTCCAGCGCCACGTTGGCATTGGAGTCGAGGTGGCCGGGGGCGATGTAGCTGGAGCTCGACGAGCGGACCCTGCCGCCCATGCGTTTGGAACGGGCCTGGCTGCCGAGGTTCCGGCTCTCCCGGTCGCGGGCCCACAAGCGCGTCCGCACCGTATCGTCGAGGGAGAGGCCCAACCGGCCGATGGCTCCCTCGATGCGATCGAGGATCCCGTCCATACCCTGGTCGGCGGGAACGCCGCCGGCGCCCTCGCACGAGACCGCGACGAATTTGCGGCCGAGCCAGTCAGAGGATTTCATGCGCATGGGTTGGATCCCTTGTCAGGCAGATCAACCGGACAAGACGTGGATGTCTCATCGCAACACGCCGGGCCGTCGAAGAACGCCAGCGTCCGCATCTCGATGCTCTCCCTGCCCGGCGCGTCGGCAGGGCTCGTGGGATCGTCGAAGGAGGTGTGGGCGGTCCACCTCGCCCTTCCGTCCCTGGCGGAATCGAACGTCTTGAACACGATCGCCTCGCTACGCGTCATGGCGGGAAAGTAGAACCAGCGATGCTCCGGGCCGTACTTGATCTGATAGGTCTCGCCGATCCGTCCGGGGTAGCTGCGCTGCGACGCGATCATCTCCTCGACCCTCAGCGTGCGGGCATCGGCGATGGCGAGGGGATTGGTGCGCACCGGGTTGCGGGTGGGCTGCCACACCTGGATGATGGCGAACCGCCCCTGGAGCAGGCGCTCGGCTTCGTCCGCCGGCAGGATGTCCCGCACCCGCTTGGGCCCGGACCAGTCGGTATAGTCGTTGTGCACCGAGCGGTTGGGCTCCCGGACCTTGCGTTCGGCCCGGATGCCCTCGTCCTGGGCGCGCAGCGTATGATCGAAGATGACCACACGGGAAGCGCCGCTCTCGCGTTTCACCAGCGCCTCGATCTCCGGGTAGTAAACCGACCGGAGCTCGTCCTCGTCATCGAAATCCTTGACCCGGGTCTCGTGCTCGACGAACACGAACCCCTCGCGCTCCAGCGAGAACTCGTGCGCCAGCGGACGGCCGTTTTGGATCGTGGCGTTGCGCGCCTCGTGCTTGCCGGTGCGCAGCACCGGCGTGCTGTTGAGCACGGCGGTATGCGTGACGGGTTTCTCGCCGGTATCTACCGCATAGTTGAGAACGGCTTCCACGGCATCCGGCAAGGCATCCGCCTGGACATTACTCATGGTGCACCTCCCGGGAATTGCTTCTACTCCCAACGTGGATGGTAACAGCCTGTAGACCGTTCAACAATATCGAACCACCGGGCAGCCGCCCGGACCCACCTGCCGCCAACCGGGCGGCGCATTGACACGCTGGCGCACCATTGGATAACGTGCCGGTGAGGATCCGGTGCCCGTTCACGGAGGGCGACCGCCGGTCGCCCCTACGGGCAGAGGATGCCGACATTGGTGGCCCGTAACACGCAATCGTGTACCGAGATGCGCGGTACTTCTTGTCGTCGGCAAGGCGCGACGACTCGCAGGGGCGACCGGCGGTCGCCCCATGTGGCGGGCACCACGCGAGGAAGAGCAACCCAGCCGACGACGAATGGGACGAACGGACGAACAGATCGGTACACAAGTTGGGTGATGCAGGCCACGAGAAGACCCGCCCATTCTGGTGCGTGGTATCAAGGAGCCGGAAATGGGACGCGAATACAATGTCATTTCGGCCGACGGCCATATCGACCTGAACCCCGACATCTGGCGCCATCGGGTGGCCGCCTCGATGCGCGAGCGCGCGCCCAAGCGGGTGAAGATGCCCAACGGGTCGGACGCGGTGGTGGTGGACGGCGGCGAGCCCAACACCATCGGGGTGACCCGGAGCGTACGGGTGAACAAGGAGGACATGGCCAAGCAGGTGCCCACCTTCGAGACCTGCGCGGGCACGGGGCCGCCGGAGCAGCGGCTTGAAGAACAGGACCGGGACGGCATCGACGCCGAGGTCGTGTTCTCGCAGATCTCCTTCGTGCTGGAGCAGGCCAAAGACCGTGAGCTCTATTGCGAGCTGGTGCGCGCCTACAACGAGTTCCTGGCCGAGGAATACATGGCGCCGGCGCCCGACCGCATCATCCCCATCGGCGTCATCCCGGTAAGCGGCGTCGACGACGCGGTGCGGGAGCTGGAGCATTGCACCAAGCTGGGGCTCAAGGGGATCAAGCTCGACAGGTTTCCCAGCGGGCGGGGCTACCCCACGGCCGAGGACGACCGCTTCTGGGCCGCGGCCCTGGACCTGGGCATGGCGCTGACCAACCACAACACCGGCAACATGGGCTCCGGCAAGGACGAGCCGGCGTTCACCTACGAGCGCAGGCCCGGCCCCGACGTCCACGTGAAGGAGCCCATGAACTACTTCTTCCGCTTCACCAACCCCGCCATGGTGGGCGCCGTGCAGATGGCCTTCGCCGGCGTGTGGGACCGCTTTCCGACGCTCAAGATGTACTGGGCCGAAACCATGATCGGCTGGTTTGAGTACGGCCTGTGGCAACTCGACGACCACTACGAGCGCTACATGCCGATGATCCACGAGTTTTGGGGCCTTCATTACCTGGACAGGAAGCCCAGCGAATACCTGCGGGAGAACAACTACTGGGGCTTCCTGCACGACCCCATCGGCATCAAGCGGCGCGAGTGCATCGGCTACGACAAGCTCATGTGGGGCACGGACTTCGCCCACGCGGCCAGCGAGTACCCCAACTCCATCCCGGTGATGGAGCGGGACTTCGAAGGCGTCCCCGCCCACGAGCAGCGGGCGATGCTGGTGGACAACTGCGTCGAGTATTTCGGGTTGGACACGTGAGCGCGGGGGTCCAAATTGGCGCCAATGATCCGATTCGTCATTCCGGCGAAAAGCCTGCCCCGTATCGAGTACGGGGCAGGCTTTTCGCCGGAATGACGGAAGGGGAGGCATTGGCTCGACGCTGAGGACCTGCAGTGAGCGACATCGGCACCACCCACGAGGATCTCGAAAAGTACCTGGCTGCCCATCACCTGGTGGGCGCCGGGCTGCGGCGCGAGGGCATGGCGCCGCCGCGCACCGGGCCCACCGGCGCCCATTGGCGCTGGGACGGAATCTACAACGGGCTCATGCGCTCGGGCGAGATCGTCACCGTGGGGCCCGGCGGCATGACCGGCATGCGCTCGGTGACGGGCATCGAGGCCACCCGCTTCCCGATCTGGATGAACGTCCAGATCCTCATGCCCGGCGAGCGCACCCAGGGCCACCGCAACCTGAGAAACGAGACCCGGCTGGTATGCCAGGCGCCGCGGGAGGCCGCGTTCGTCTGCGAGTTCGAGGCCTTCCCCATGGAACGGGGGGACGTCATCATCAGCCCGTCGTGGACCTACCACGACCACTGGAATCAGGGGACGGCGCCGGCGCTGTACGTGGACGGCTACGACAACGGCCACAACGGCGGCGTGAACCTGAACGAACGGCTCCCGGACGACCTCCCGTACCAGGAGATCCGCAAGCCCGACGGCTACGGTGTGCGCACCCGCGGCCTCGCGCGGCCGATGACCGAAGGCCGCCCCTTTCCGCTGCCGCCCATGCGCTATCCGTGGGCCGAGACCGTGGCCGGACTGCGGGCGCTTCAGGAGGCCGGTGAGGAAGACCCGTGCGAGGGCGCGCACCTGATGCTGGCGAGCCCCGTGGACGGCGGCTCCACGCTCCCCACCATCGCCTGGCACGCGCAGCTCCTGCGCGCCGGACAGACCACCCTGAGCCACCGCCACAACAGCAACACCTTCTACCACGCGTTCGAGGGCGCCGGCGCCGTGGTCATCGAGGGCGAACGGCTCGAATGGCGCCAGGGGGACATCTTCGCGGTGCCGGCGTGGACCTGGCACCATCACGAGAACGGCCACGAGGGCGAGTCGGTCCTGTTCTCCATCGACGACTGGCCGGCGCAGACCAAGCTCGGCTTCTACATGAAGGAGACCGCGACCGCGGACCGCCAGGACGGGTAGAGGACCCGGGCGATACCGAAGGGAGACAACCGCATGGCGAACCCCAAGCTTCGGCTCGGCTTCCGGGAACCCGAAGTGGACACCAACCGGCCGTTCGTGGACGGAACCGTCCGGGTGGAGGGCTTCGATCTCGAGATCAGTGACTTCCACGGGCCGGAGACCATCGACGCGTGGGACGCGAGCTTCGGCGGCCTCATGCGCACCAAGGGCAAAGGCGACCACCCCTACGTGTCGATCCCGGCCTACCCCAACCGGAAGTTCCGGCTCGCCTACATCTTCGTGAACGTCGCTGCGGGCATCGAGACCCCGAAGGACCTGGAGGGGAAGCGCGTGTTCGTGAGCAGCACCGCCGGGGTGTGGGCCCGCGGCGCGCTCCAGAACCACTACGGCGTGGACCTCGCGCGCATACGGTGGTGCATGCCCGGGCCGGAGGCCGAGAGTTGGGGTGACGACGTCGAGGTGGAGCCGCTGCCCCATATCAAGGGGCCGCAGCCCGGCGAGCCTCTGGACGAGCTGCTGCTGGGACGGGGAGTCGACGCCGTCATCGAGCCCAACGTGCTCCCTTCCATCAGCCGCCGGGACCCGCGCGTACGGCGCCTGTTCCGCGACTACAAGACCGAAGAGCTCAACTACTACAAGGCCACCGGCATCTTCCCCATCAGCCACATGGTCACCCTCAAGCAGGACTTCGTCGACAAGCACCCGCACGCCCCGGTGGCGCTTTTGAAGGCGTACCGCCAGGCGCGCGACGTGGCGCTGGACCGCCTCTACGGCGCGGATCCCGAGATCCTCATCACCTCATGGGTAGCCGCCGCCATCGACGAGCAGCGCGAGGCCATGGGCGAGAACTACTGGTCCTACAACATCGCGGACAACGTCCGGTCGCTGGAAGCCATGATGACGTTCGCGCACCAGTTCGGACTGACGCGGGAGAGGCTCGACTACGAGAGCTTCTTCCATCCGGAAGCGGCGGCGCTGGAAGGGGTTTAGAACGAGCGTCGGATTACGCTTCGCTAATCCGACCTACGGGATGACTCGACCAATGGGGCGGGGCGGCAAGGAATTGCAGGGGCGGGTTTCCAAACCCGACCGTGTCCGCGTCACTGCGTCGCTCGGAAAAGGAGACCAACATGAGTGAAGCCGTCAACACCGAAGATCCGCGGCTCGAGGAGCTGCACCGCGTCCTGGCGGAGAATTCCCTGGCCGGACACTGGCAGCCACGCCAGCCATCGCCGGAGCTGCGGCCTCACCTTTGGCGCTGGCCGGTGGTCTACTCCTGTCTCATGGAGTCCGGCGAGGTGGTCAAGCTCGGTCACATCGACGAGGCCGCCAAACGCCGCACCGTGCAGCTCGTAAACCCCGGGCTCACCGCCTTCAAGTCCACCACCCGCACCATCCAGATGTCGGTGCAACTCGTCAAACCCGGCGAGCGGGCCGAGTGCCACCGCCATACCGCCGCGGCCTTGCGCTTCGTCGTCGAGGGCGACGGCACTGGCTACACGACGGTGGAAGGCGAGGAGATGCACATGGAGCCCGGCGACCTGGTGCTGACGCCGAGCTGGACCTGGCACGACCACTACAACCAAGGCGACCGCAACATCGTGTGGCTGGACGTCCTGGACGTTCACCTGATGAACCACCTGGACGCCAACTTCCACGAGAACTACGGCGAGGGCCCGGCCCAGCCCGTCACCAAGTCCGAGGGCTACAGCCGCCACCGCCTCGGCGCGGTACGGCCGCTCACCGAAAGCCCCGGCACCCGCGCCCTGCCCTACACCTACAAGTGGCGCGACACCCTGCCGGTCCTGGAGCAACTGGCGGAATCCGCGGACGGCGACCCCCACGACGGCGTGCTCCTGCAATACAGCAACCCGGTAACCGGCGGCCCCACCATGCCCACCATCGACTGCCGAGTGCAGTTGCTGCGCCCCGGCGAGGAGACCCGGCCTCACCGCCACACCAGCAGCACCATCTACCACGTCATGCAGGGCGCCGGCACGACCGTGGCGGACCGCGACAAGAACAACGGCACCCCCATGGCCTGGACCGAGCAGGACTGCTTCGTGATCCCGTCCTGGCACTGGCACCACTTCCGCAACGACTCCCGGACCGAACCCTCGATCCTGTTCTCGGTCACCGACCGCCCGGTGCTGGAAAGCCTCAACCTCTACAGTGAGGAGGACTAGGCAGATTTCCGTCCATGCAATGGCGTCCTTCGACTTCGGTCGCCCTTCGACAAGCCTGTCCTGAGCCTGTCGAAGGGCTCAAGACTCCCTGCGCCAAGGACGACCGGTGGGGGAACACTCGCCGTGAATCGCAAGCCGGAGAGCCGGGTGGGGGGCGTCCCGGAAATCCGTTGACGGCGGGCGGACGTAAGCCCGATTCACGGCGCCGCAAAACAATTCGCGCGAGGACCATCAGCCCGATGCAAGCAGCAACCGTCTCCGGATTTCCGGGACGCCCCCCACCCGGCTCCGAACGAGGCACCCCGTCCGGCTCGGAACAGGGCACCCCGTCCAGCTTCCCAACACGCACACCCTCATGCTTGACGCCATAGCCCAGGCCAGCCTCCACATCCTCGACCCGGTGCACCTCTTCATGCTGTTCGCCGGCACCCTCCTCGGTCTCATGCTCGGGGTCATCCCCGGCATCGGCGGAGTCACCGGGCTGGCGCTGCTGCTCCCCTTCACCTTCGACATGGATGCGGTCTCCGCCTTCGCCTTCATCATCGGCATGCTGGCGGTCACCACCACCTCCGACACCATCCCCTCGGTGCTGTTCGCCGTCCCCGGCACCGTGGGCTCCCAGGCCACCATCATCGACGGCCACGCCATGGCCAAGCGCGGCGAGGCCGGCCGCGCCTTCGGCGCCGCCTTCACCGTCTCCGCCATGGGCGGCATCTTCGGCGCACTCGTGCTGACCCTGTCCATCCCCATCCTGAGCCCGCTGGTGCTGACCTTCGGCTCGCCCGAGTTCTTCATGATGGCGGTGCTGGGGGTGTGCATGGTGGCCAGCCTCAGCGGCTCGGCGCTGATGAAGGGCGTGGTGGCCGGAGGCGCGGGCCTGCTCCTCGCCACCGTGGGCACCGACCCCATCCTGAGCGTGGAGCGCTGGACCTTCGACCAGGTCTACCTGTGGGACGGCTTCCACGTGGTGCCCATCTCCCTGGGCCTGTTCGGCCTGGCCGAGATCACCGACCTGCTGGTCTCCGGCAAGAGCATCGACTCGGGCGCCCTCGGCCGGCTCAAGGGCCGCTGGGAAGGCGTCCGCGACGCCTTCCGGCACTGGTGGCTGGTCACCCGCTCGGCCACCCTGGGGGTGTGGATCGGCATCATCCCCGGCCTCGGCACCCTGGTGGTGGACTGGTTCGCCTACGGCCACGCCCTGCACACCGAAAAGAACGCCGACAACTTCGGCAAGGGCGACGTGCGCGGCGTCATCGCTCCCGAGAGCGCCAACAACGCCAAGGACGGCGGCGGCCTGATCCCGACCCTGGCCTTCGGCATCCCCGGCAGCACCAGCATGGCGCTGTTCCTCGGCGCCATGGAGATCCAGGGGCTGACCCCCGGCCCCGAGATGCTCAACCAGAACCTCGACGTGATCTTCACCATCGCCTGGAGCCTGGCGCTGGCCAACATCATCGGCACCGGCACCTGCTTCCTGTTCACCGACCAGTTGGCGCGCATCGCCACCATCCGCGCCCAGCTCCTGGCGCCGGTGCTGCTGGTGATCATGTTCCTGGGCGCGTTCATGGCGCGACGCCACATCGCCGACATCGTGCTGTTCCTCTTCTTCGGCCTGTTGGGCTGGACCATGAAGCGGCAGGGGTGGCCGCGCCCTCCCCTGATCATCGGCTTCGTGCTCGGCTCCACCGTGGAGAAGTACCTCTACATCTCGATCCTGACCTACGGGTGGGCCTGGATGTCGCGGCCCTGGGTTCTCGTGCTGGCCCTCCTGATCGTCGCCGCCCTGGCGGCGCCGGCGATCCGGCAATATCGTGACCGGATCAAGGCGACCGCCGACTCCTGACGTCATGCAGAAGGCCGTCTCCCTGCTGTTCGACGCGTTCTTCGTGGTGCTGCTGGCGGCCGCCGTGGTCACGGCCTGGCAGTGGCCCTTCGCCACCGGGCTTTTTCCGCTGACCATCGCCGTTCCGGTGCTGGCGGTGGCTGCCGCGCAGCTCGCCAGGGACGCATTTTTCAAGGGAGAAGCGGACGACGGCGAGCCGCGCGAACGCATCCGCGACATCGAGGTGGACCGTTCCGTGCCCACCCCGATGGTGATCCAACGGGCGGGCGCCTTCTACCTGTGTGCCCTGGGCTTCCTGGCCGCCATCCTGCTTATCGGATTCAAGCTGTCGGTCCCCCTGTTCATGGTGTTCTATTTCCGGCGCTTCAGTGGTGCGGGGTGGACCGTGACGCTGGTCCTGACAGGGCTCCTGACGGGTTTGGTGCTGGGTCTGTTCGACGCCATCCTGCACGTGGGATGGCCGGACAACCTGCTGGACTACGTCATCGGTCGGTGGAAGGGGTAAGATGGCGTCCTTCGACTTCGCTCGGCAGACCTCGCTACGCTCAGGACGAACGGGGAAATAGGCCTGCTGCGGTTCGTTGACATCGGCCGCGACGGGCGTATAGGTAGGAAGCGGATCACCATCTGAACGAGACCGAACACCGTACAACCAGGAGGGTTCCCATGAAAACGAGGATGACCTGGACCGGGCTGATATTCATTTGCATCGGGCTTTTCGCCGCCCAGGCAAGCGCGGCGGAAAGCGCCGCGGACTTCTTCAAAGGCAAGCGCATCACGATGCTGGTACAGTACTCGCCCGGCGGCACTTTCGACATCCGCGCCCGCTGGATGGCGCGGCACCTGCCCGCGGTCACCGGCGCCAGGGCCATCGTGCGGAACCTGCCGGGCGGCGGCGGGGTCGCCGGCTACAACCGGCTGTTCCGGCTTCCGCCGGACGGCCTGTCGCTGCTCACCGCGCACACCAAGCTGGTGGCCTTCGACATGTTCGGCCGCAAGGGAGTGAAGTACGACTACGACAAGTTCGGCTACCTTGGGCGGGTCATCCGCACCAACACCGCCGTACTGCTGCGCAAGGATCTGCCGACGGACATCGAGGGGCTGCGCAAGCTCAAGCGCATCCGCATCGGCGCCTCTTCCCCCTTCAACGAGGGAATGATCGCCGAGATGTTCGACCTGCCCATCACCATCGTGCCGGGCTACGGCGGCTCCTCGGAACGCATGGCGGCGATCGCGCGCGGAGAGCTGGACGCCACCACCGCGTCCATTTCCACGGGCCTGCGGTTCAAGGACCGGGTCAACATCGCGTTTGCCTTCGTCAAGGACAAGCGCGCCCCCGACGTCCCGTCGCTGGAGGAGCTGGGCGCCAAGGAGCCATGGCGCAGCTACGCGCTCTCGTTCTCCGACATCTTCGGCACGGTGGTCACTTCGCCCGGCGTGCCCGAGGCCAGGCAGCAATACCTGAGCGCCTCGCTCAAGAAGATCACCGGGCTGGAGAAGGCGCAGAAGGAGGCCGCCAAGATGAAGCTCGTGGTGCAGTGGACGGGTCCGGACGAGCTCAAGAAGACGCTGAAGCCGTTCCTGGATCTCAACGCCGAGACCACCAAGCAGCTCAAGCACGTCATCGAGCGCAAGTACGTCGGCAAGCTGAAGTAGAGGCGGGTTTCAAACCCGTCCGTGCCTGTCCGGCCGAGCCTATCGTTCGGCCGCGATGGACCAGATTCGGAGCAAACCTCATGGAGATCAAGTTCGGATTGATCAGCGCGGACTCCCACTGTGGCTTCGACCGTGACGCCTTCACCTCGCGCATGTCGGCGAGGAAGTGGGGCGAGCGCATCCCACAAGTGAAAGAGGTGGAGGAGGACGGACGGAAGGTGGACCGCTGGTGCGTCTACGGCAAGCCACGGGGCGACAACGTGGGGAACTGCCCGGCGCTCATGGGCGAACCCTTCCCCACGTTCCCGCAGCATTGGGAGGAGGTGCCGGCGCTGGGGTACGACCCGGCACAGCGGCTCAAGGCGCTGGACGCCGACGGCATCGATGCCGAGGTGCTTTTCCCCAATCCCCCGGGCGGCACCTTCTACGAGTGCGCCGACGCGGCGTTCGAGCTGGACGTGGTGCGCGCCTACAACGACTCCCTGGCGGAATGGACCACGGTCAGCGACCGCTACTATCCCGTATCCATCATTCCGTATCTGAGCGACCCCCTGACCATCCGGCGCGAGATCGAGCGGGCCGCTACGGCCGGGCACAGGGGCATCAACCTCCAAGGCGAGACCCCGGGCGAGTTGCCCCACCTCACCGATCCCTACTGGGACCCGATGTGGGACGCGTGCCAGAGCCTGGACGTGCCAGTGCACTTCCACGGCTCGTGCGGACTCTCGGCGGGTCGTTCCCTCCGATTCTGGCACGGCTACTCCCCGCGGCAGGGCCACTCGGCCATGACCGCCACCTCCGCGACGACGCCGGCGCAGATCATTCCGCACCTGGTCTTCAGCGGCATCACCGAACGCTTCCCGCGCCTCAAGTTCGTATTCGCGGAGGCGGGCATCGGCGGCCTCAACTACGTCCTCGCGGCCTGCGACCACGAGTGGGAAACGCGCCACCTCTGGACCGAGGGGCTGAGCACGCGTCCGAGCGAAGCGGTGCGGCGGCAGATGTTCACCAATTTCTGGTTCGAGAACGAGGGTATCAAGCTGCGCCACGACATCGGCATCGACAACCTCATGTGGGAATCGGACTTCCCCCACGTAACCGCCTTCTACCCGCGGTCCTGGGAAGCGGTGGAAGACGTGCTCCAGGGGGTCTCCGCGGAAGACCGCCGGAAGCTGCTCTACGAGAACGCCGTGCGCGTCTACCGCATGGACGCGGTGGTGCGCGAGGCGGGACGCGGGACCGAATCCGCGGAAGCGCGCCCATGAGCCCGGGCGGCGACTTCGTCAGCGTCGACGACCACGTCCAGGAGCCCCCCGACCTGTGGACCGGCCGGCTCTCCCGGAGCCGGTTCGGCGACCGCGTCCCGCATCTCGAACGCGACCCGGACGGCGCCGAGCGTTGGGTGGTGGACGGCCGGCCGCTCCTCGGCGGCAAGGTGGCGTCGGCCGGGGCGCTCATGCCCGACCGCAACCGCGAACCCCGGTGCTGGGAGGAAGTGCCCGCCGCGGCCTGGTCGCCCGCGGAGCGGCTCAAGGCCATGGACGCCGCGGGCATCGCGTTCTCCGTGCTCTTTCCCACCGTCGCCGGCATGGCCGGTGAAGCCTTCGGGCGGCTCGACGACCCGGAGCTCGAGGCCGCCTGCGTCCGGGCCTACAACGACTGGCTGCTGGAGGAGTGGGCTTCCGCCAGCCCGCGGTTCATCCCCCAGTGCATCGTGCCCATCTGGCCGCCCGAGGCCGCCGCCGCGGAGATGCGGCGGGCGGTGGCCAAGGGGCACCGGGGCATCGTCTTCCCGGCCCTGCCCATGCACCTCCGGGAAGTGCCCCACGTGAGCGACCCGGAGTACGATCCGGTGTGGAGCGCGTGCGAGGAGATGGGGGTGCCGGTGTCGCTGCACGCCGGGGCCTCGCCGGAGTTGCTGTACCCGGCGTACTCCGGGCTCGCCCCGGCCCTTTCCGAAGCCGTGGACGCGGTGACGCGGCCCATGTCCAGCGTCTACGTGCTCTCGCTGCTGTCGTTCTCGCGGGTGCTGCTGCGCCATCCGCGGCTGCGGCTGGTGTTCGCCGAGAGCGCCCTGAGCTGGGCGATGCTGTACATGGAGTGGGCCGACCACCAGTTCGAGCACGACGGCCTGGCGCGCGAAGGCTACGAGCTCAAGCCCTCGGAGATGTTCCAGCGCCAGTGCTGGCTCACCGCCTGGTTCGACGAGATCGCGCCGTTCGTGGGCTACCTGGGGGAAGACCACATCCTGTGGTCCACCAACCTGCCCCTGACCACCTCCACCTGGCCGCGCACCCGGGAAACCGTGGAGCGCTGCTTCAAGGGGGTCGGGGACGGCACCCGGGCGAAGATCCTGTGGGACAACGCCGCGGGCCTCTACGGCATCGAGCCGCGGTTGTCCCCGTGAGAATCCGGCGGACGCGGCCACGGCGGGTCGTCGGCGGTTTGATGCACCGGCCCGGTTGGGCGTATAGTGGCTGCCATCGAGACAGCATTCAGCAACAGTCGAGGAGGTAACTCATGTTGACCGCAAAAGACCTGGGCGGAGTCATGGGCATGATGCCGGCTTTCGCCACCGACGACGCCACCGACATCAACGCGACACAGACCATCGCCGTGGACAACCTGACCGCGGGCGTGGACCGGATCATCAAGGACGGCATCGACGTCATATCCACCACCGGAACCTACGGCGAGTGCTACAACCTGCTGTGGGAAGAGTTCCGGACCATCACCACCGCCGCGGTGGACACGGTCAAGAAGCGGGTGCCGCTGTTCATCGGCGTCACCAGCCCGAACCCTCGGGAAGTCGTGCAGAAGATGAACTTCGTCAAGGATACGAAGGCGGACGGGGTCCTCCTCGGCGTGCCTTACTACGAGACGCTGCCGGTGGACGACGCCATCCGCTTCTACCATGACATCGCGGACATGTTCCCGACCCTCAACATCATGGTCTACCACAACCCGGGGAACCACAAGTTCACGCTGCCGGTGGGGGCGTTCAAGGAGCTGGTGAAGAAGCCCAGCATCGTCGGCATGAAGGACAGCCACCGGACCACCGGCGCGTTCATGAACCTGCAGCGCATCACCCAGGGCCGGATCAGCGTTTTCGTGAACCAGACCCAACTCTATCCCTACTACGGCATGGGCGCGGCCGGCTGTTGGTCCACCGAGGTGTGGATGGGCCCGTGGCCGATCCTGCACCTCAGAAACCTGGTGCGGCGGGGCGAGAACGACAAGGCCGCCGAGGTCATCGCCGACATCAACGTGGCCAGCCAGGGCAAGCCGGTGCCGGGCGAAGGCTTCAAGCGGCCCGCCGAGTACGCGGACTACTGCAACGTCGGCCCCACCCGGGTGCCGTTCCTCAACTTCCCGGACAACCAGATCGACCGCGCGAAGAAACGCGCCGCTCACTGGCAGGAAATGAACGAGCGCTACCGGGCGCTGGTGGAGGCCGAAAACGGCCGCACCGCCGCATAACCGCTCAAGTTCACGCCGGGACGGCTTCCAGGCCGTCCCGGCAACCCTCACCACCGCAACAAGGCAAGGAAGCCGAGGAATACGAGACTGAAGCCATCCCGCGGCGCACTGGTCCATCGTAGCTTCCGCCTGCTGTGTCTGGCGATTCTGGCCACATCCTTCGGTTTCTACATCCAGCGAACCATCGAACTCTGGCTGATCTACGAGCTGACGGGATCCGCCTTCCACCTGGGGCTCACCGGCTTGGTGCGCGCGATTCCCGTTTTCGTGCTCTCGCCTATCGGCGGGGTCCTGGCCGACCGCATCGACCGCCGCCGGTTCGTGATACTGGTGCAGACCTCCAACGGCGTCGTGAACGCCGGTCTGGCGTTCCTGGCGGTCACGGGTCTGATCGAGGTCTGGCACATCTACGTCGGGGGCTTTATGAACGCGGCGTTGAACGCCCTCGGCGCGCCTTCGCGCAACGCCATGGTGCCGGGACTGGTGCCGCGGGAGATGCTCCTCAACGCCGTCTCGCTCACGGCCATGAGCCGCAAGCTGTCGCAGCTCGGAGGGCCGGTGCTGACCGGCTTCCTCATCGTCTGGCTCGGCTCCGGGCTCACCTACGCTCTCAACGGCGCCGTGTTCCTGTCGGCCGCCTTGCTGGTGACGGCGGTCCGTTACACGTCGGAGGTATCCGGGGAACCCGGATCGCCGTTCCGGAGCCTGATGGAAGGCATCGCCTTCGTTCGCCGGGAGTCCAGGGTGTGGGCCTTCCTCTCCGTCGAGGTCCTGACCGTCTACTTCGGGAGCCACCGGGCCCTGCTGCCCATCTTCGTGGCCGTCCTCGGCGTCGGCGCCGAAGGCCTCGGCCTGCTGCTCTCCGGCGCGGCCGCCGGCTCCAGCCTCGGCATCGCCATGGTGTTGTCCGTGAACGACCTTCGCTACAAAGGGCTTTGGGCGGCGTTCGGCATCTTCGCCTACGCCGTTGCCCTGGTCGTGCTGGCGTATTCCGACTGGTTCCTGCTCTCGATGGCGGCGGTGTTCCTGCTGGGCCTCTTCGAGACCCTTCCGATGTTGCTCAGCAACGTCGTCATCCAGAGCAACACTCCCGACAACCTGAGAGGACGGGTGCTGAGCTTCCAGCGGATGCTGGGGGTGGGCGGCACGTCCCTCGGAGAGGCCCAATCGGGTTTCGTCGCCGCGTTGATCGGTGCCCCCTTGACCCTCGTCGCCGGTGCCGCCATCTGCGTCGCCACGACGCTGGGCCTCCTGACCTTCAAGAGAGAGATCCGCCAGGCGGATCTGTGAAGGCCCAAAGCCCCGCAGGCCACATGGTGTGTGGAGGGGGATCCCGTAGGGGCGACCGGCCGGTCGCCCCTGCACCGGCGCATCGTTCTTGTTGCCGGTACGTTTCCTGTGGCAGAGTGCCCGGTAAGGCTCCTCGCCTAAGCCAACCGACGCCCTCCATCGCGAGGAAGGAGACACGGCCATGATGGTTTGTCCCTATGACGACGAACGCCTGTTGTTGATCCTCCAGGTGGACCACTCCCGGGTGACCGGGTGGTTGGCGGCCCACTGGGGCAATGACGAGTTCGCGCGGCCTTCGCCCTATGCGGCGATGGTGCTGGCCGCCCAGGAACACGATAGCGGCTGGTGGGACTGGGAGATCAAGCCGCAGCTCAATGACGAGGGCAGGCCGCCCGACTACATCGGCAGCATCAGGCACCTGGGGATGGGCGTCTGGCTCGAGTTCTACCGGAACGGCATCACGCGGCTGGCCGAGCGGGATGCCTACGCCGGCTACATCGTCTCGCTGCACGCCGAAGCGTTACTGAGCCAGGGCAAGGGGCTGCTGTCCTACATGCCCGACTACACCGTCCATCCGGAGGTACGCGAGTTCCTGCGGGAGCAGGAGGCCTACCGGGAGGGACTCATGGAGGGACTGAAGGCGTCCCCGGCGTACCGCGACTGCGTGTCGGACGAACGGCTCTGGACGAACTTCAAGCTGATGGAGATCTACGACCAGATGGGGCAGTTCATCTGCAACCGCTATCCGTTCAACGCCACCCACCGCAAGAACGGCCCGAGCCCTACCATGAGCGGAATCGCGGCACCGGTCGGTCCCGGCCGCGAGGACGCGGTGCTGACGTTCGACATCCGTGACGAGCGGAACGCCGTCGTCACCCCCTACCCCTTCGACATCGACCCGCTGCCGGTGCCGTTCCAGGCGCGCCTGGTGCCGAACCGCGGTTACGGGAACCGGGAGGAGTTCCTGCAGGAATACTACGGCGCGGAACGGCTGGCGGTGGAGTACGTGCTGCGTTCGAGCTAGTGCCCTGCCCGGCAATCGAACCGTAGCGTAGGTGCGACTACATGCGGATCAGGTTCATAACGCCGTAACGCGAAGGAGGCCCGCAATGTGGTATCTCGTGCTTTCCCGCTCCCTTCCCGAGAAGGAAGAACTGAAACAACGCAACTACGACGACCACCGCGACTGGCTCGAGGAACAGCACCGGGCAGGCCGCCTGCTCTTTTCGGGACCCACATCGGACCGCGAGTACGGCATCTACGTGATGCTGGCATCGAGCCTGGACGAAGCCAGGACCCTCGCCGGACAGGACCCGCACCACGCCAGGGGAATCCGGACCATGGAGGTGCTGGAGTGGGCCCCGCATCGGGCGTTCCGGATGGACGGCACGACCATCGCCGACGTCGAGGGCATGGCGAAGGGGAAAGGACCCTCGATGGAGCCGTCCTGACGCCCGTCCAGACCGCCTGCCCGCGAAACGAAACAATATTGACAGCCAAAGGGTGACTTGATAGCGTCACGGCCGAATCGAGGGGGCCGTGCACCAACGCACCGCCGCTCGAAACCCGCCACCGGCCCCAAGAAGGGAGCAACCATGATCCAGGCCAGCGATATCCACGGCGTAATGGCCATGATGCCGGCCTTCGCCACCGACGACGCCAACTCGCCGCGGGCGAAGAACACGGTCAACGTTCCGGAACTGGAGCGTAGCGTGGACCGGGCGGTGCGGGACGGCATCGGCGTCATTACCACCACCGGTACGTTCGGCGAATGCCACACCCTGCTGTGGGAGGAGTTCACGACGCTGGCGGACGCCACCGTCGCCACGGTGGACAAACGCATTCCCGTAGTCATTGGCTGCACCAGCCTGCACACGCGGGAGGTGATGCTGAAGATGGACTATGCGGCCAAGGCCGGCGCCGACGCGGTGCTGGTGGGCGTTCCCTTCTACTTCAAATCGAGCGTCGCCAACGCGGTGCAGTTCTACTTCGACCTCGCGGACGCGCACCCCGAGCTGGGCATCTTCATCTACCACAACCCGCGCAACCACCACATCCACATCCCGGTGTCGGCGTTCAAGGAACTCGTCACCAGCCCCAACATCGTCGGCATGAAGGACAGCCACCGCACGCCCATGCAGTTCATGCAGTTGATGGACGTCGTCCGCGGCCGGATCAGCGTCATGACCAACCAGAACCAGATGTATCCCTACATGATGATGGGGGCCGCAGGATGCTGGTCCATCAACGCGTGGATGGGGCCGTCGCCGGTGGTCCGGGCCTACCGGGCCGGGCGTGCCGGACAGTGGGACGAGGTCAGGGAGATCTGCATGGCCATGGCGCGGGTCGGCGGGCGCGATCCCAGCGAGACCGATCCGGTGGAGAGCAAGATATCCATCAACGAGGCGGGCTACTGCTACGCGGGTCCCGGCAGGCCGCCCTTCCGGGTGACCACCGACGAGACCCGGGCCGAGGCCAAGGCCATCGCGCAGCGGTGGCGCAAGCTGTGCCTTGACTATCCCCTGCGGGAGGAGGCCGCGGCCTGAGGCGCGGCGGGTTCGTTGGGGGCGTCGACCCGTAGGTGCGGGTTTCAAACCCGCCCGTAACCCGGGCCGGCACGCAGGCCGGTCGAGTTGCGAAGAGGAACACGAACATGGCCAAGGTCGCACCTGATCAACAACGACGACGTGACGAGTTGCACGAAAAGTTCGCCGACCTGAGGCTGGTGGGCTACTGGCAGCGCCAGCGCGAGCATCACAATGTCGAGCCCAGGCTGTGGCGCTGGGACGAGGTCCATCCCGCGCTGATGCAGGCCGCCGACGTGATCAGCATCGGGCCGGAGGCGTTCCGCCGGAACGTGGGCCTGGAGACCGAGAGCCGCACCATCATCATGGGCTACCAGATCGTCATGCCGGGAGAAGCGGCTCCCGCGCACCGCCACACCAACACGGCGCTACGCTTCGTGGTCCAGGGAGGCGGCGCTTACACGACCTCCAACGGCGAGCCCATGACCATGCAGCCGGGAGACCTGCTAATCCAACCCAACTGGGTGTGGCACGACCACGTGAACGATTCCAAGGAGCCCATCATCTGGATCGACGCCCTCGACGTCGGCATCGTCAATTTTCTGGGTGCCTACCGCTTCCGCGAGGAGTGGTCGGAAGGGGTCCAGCAACCCCTGACCCGCAAGGAAGGCGCATCGCGCCGACTCTTCGGGCCCATCCGCGAGCCGGAAGTACGCTACGAGGGCGCCGCGGGCGTGCCCTACCACTACAAGTGGGACGAAACCCTGGAGGCGCTGAACGAGGTGGCGGATGCCGGCGGCGGCGACCCTTACGACGGCGTCCTGCTCGAATACAAGAACCCCGTCACCGGCGGCCACACGTTCCTGACCATGACCTGCCACATCCAGATGCTGCTGCCCGGCCAGACCACGCGCGCGCACCGCCACACGGGTACCACCCACTACCACGCCGTCCAGGGTCAGGGCGTCACCATCGTCGATCGCGACAAGCCCATCGAGCTTGAATGGGAGATCAACGACGCCTTCACCCTGCCGCCGTGGCGCTGGCACCACTTCCGCAACGCCTCCGAGACCGAGCCGGCTATCCTGTTCTCGGTGACGGACCGGCCGATGTTGGAGATGACGGGGCTGGACCGGGAGGAGAGCGGATAAGAATCGTCCACCATCAACAAGCTCCGAAGATCTCCCGGTATTCCGCCTCGACCTTTTCCACCTCTTCATCCGCAAGCGCGGCGAATTCGTTCTCCCGGCCACGGCGGGAGAGTCCCTCCGTTCTGCCGCAGGAAGCGGAACAACAGGTCGGCCAAGCGATCCACGGCCTCCCCGCAGCGCCCTTTCAACCGACACCGATGCTTGAGTTTGCGCAATCCGCCAACAGTCTTGGCATGGCCGCGAAGGAACTCCAGGGCCAGTCACAGGTCTCCATCTCCTTCGCTTGCGAGACTGGAGCACACGTCAGTTGCGATGGGACGCTGAGATCCGGGATGCACACGGACTTTAAGACGCACTTCTTCACGGCAGGGCGTTTTCAGCGCCTTCCGCCGAACCCCGCGAGGAGGTTCACGCCGGCCGTGCGGTCGTCCAGCACTCCAGCCATCTCTTCATGACCGGGACCGAAGAATCCGCCGCGAACGCGGCCGTCGTCGTCGGAGAAGGAGTTTCCGGATACCGTGATGGCGTACTCCAGCCGCGAAGCACGGAAGGCCCTGGACACCCCATTGACGTGCGTGTTGAGGCTGTCGAACGAGGCGGTTCCCTGCAAGGTCGCCAGCTCGACCTGAAGCTCGGCATTCCCGAAAACTGGCGGCAGCATCGGCCGTTCCAAATCGATGCCGATGAGAGAACCTGACCAGGTGATGCCGCCTTGCAGGGGCGCGTGTGCCACGGACAAGTCCACGCCGGGCGCCATGCCGAACGCGTCGGCGCCCGCCCGCAGGGTATCCTGTGCGGTGACGATTCTCCCACCCTCGTAGTCGATAGTGCGCTCGACGCCTGCACCCCAGGCGCTGTACTGGCCCCAGGCCCCGTAGCCGTAGAGTTCCGGTTTGGATGCCGTCTCCGCGTCCAGAATGTTGTAGCCCGCGTCGCTGAAGTAGGCGAAGTCTATTTCAGAGGGCCGATAGACTTCCTGCGGATCGCTGCAATACGCCATGATGGAGCCACAGTGGCCCAAGTGCGTATACTGGACCTGCCCGTCTACCCGCTGATACGGGAGCGGTTGCCCTCCGTTGACGCGCATCGACTCAGGCCCTTCAAACGTGCCGTTTGTCTTGTTCACCCAACGTTCCCGGTCGCCGCTGACGTAGTTCATCACGTGTCCGATTTCATGAGCCATGATGGCGGTCCGATCATGCAGTTGCGGTCCGTAATAGATGTAGCCCGCAATCGGTTGAAAGCGCCCGTCATCGTCCGCGTAACGCCACCGCGACGGGCCCCCCGATGCAAGGCGCGGGCGATCGTCGCCCCTGCTTATCACGAAGATTCTCACGTCATCCGCTACAACGTCGTCGTCAAGTACCCTCAACCCAGCGATGTCGAAACCTTCCCTGAGCACGTAGGGCTCGTTGTCGTACAGAATTCGCCAGGACCACGATTTCCCGGCGCGTTCCATCCTGGCCCGAGTCTCGGCGTTGAAATTTTCGCCGAACCGCCAGTCAAATTCGATGTTCATCGTCCCGGCCGGACCACCCCTCCAGCGGCCGTAGGTGATCCCGTGCCGCTCACCGATGATCTCGATGTCCTCCGGCGCCACGTTGCGGAGCCGCGTTCCTGTCTCGGCCGAATTGCCTCCGGCCGCACTGATCAAGTCGGCCAGAGTGCGCCTTCGGCCGGCGACCTCCTCGGCAGCAACCGCCGACAACCCCAATGCCGCCCGCAAGGGCTCCGGCTCGTTCCAGTGGTCCAGGAGATCCTCGGCCGTCGGGTTGTCTCGCTCGTAGGCAGGCTCGTAGGTAGGATGGCTGAATTTGAAGGTTGGGACACCGCCCGTCCTGGCATACTCCGCGGTGCCGTCCGCCGTCACCCTCACCATGCACGCACGGCCCCCGGGCGGACATGTCACCACCACGTTCCCGTGCTCCGCGGATGCGCCGGCCGCCACCGTGATCACCCCCGGTCCCAATCCGTGCCCGGTAGGCAAACCCCACGGGTCATACGCCGCCGTCACGCTCGGAACGCCGCCCGTCGGGTCGTAGAACGCCGTGCCATCCGCCGACACGGTCACCTCGCACTCACTGCCTCCTCGACATGAGATTACGACATTGCCGTGTGATGCCGACGCCCCCGGCGCCACCCTGATCACTCCTGCACCCAGCCCATGCCCCGGAGGGAGCGGAAAGTCCCGCGTCGGGTCCATCGGCCGTGGTAGCTCACCACTGCCTCCGCCGCCTCCGCGGGCTCCGCCCCCGCCACAACCGGCCAACGCCAGGGTGAGGAGTATGGCTGCGGTCAACACGTTCGCAGGTTTGAGCACGAATTTGGACATGAGCAACTCCATCGCCGAATCGTCGTCCCTTCCGGCGTTCTTGATCTCCCAGCCAGCCGTCCCGAGCTACTTCATCACAAGGCTCTTATCCCCAAGCTGGCTCGTGCAACCTCTTGCGCATGGGCGTCCGAAACGAACGCGGGCGCGAGCAGCAGGACCGGCGCCGGCGAGGGCGAACCGCGCTGCGCGGAAACCGCCGAGGCGGTCACACCCAAACGCCTAGAACGAATCGCATTCCACTTGCCCCTACCAAATAAGGGGTTCTCACCGAATTGAAGGGGAAAAGGTGCTCTAAAGTCCCGTACCGGCGCGCCACCTCGGGCGAGGGGACAGGAACGCATCGTAGGGTTCGACCCCACCCAGCTCGATCTGGTACCCCCCTAAACAGGGGGTCTCTCCCAGGCTGTGCATTGTAAGATAAGACATAGAAGAAGGAGCTATCAGGACGGAGAGTCGCCATGAACCTACAGGACTCACTGCAGCGCATCCTGGCGTCGTTGCACGAAGCCGTGCTGGACGACTCCCACTGGCCGGCCACCTCGGGTCTCATCGATGAAGCCTGTGGGGCGAAGAGCAATTTCCTTGTATCCGGAGAGGGAACCTCTCAGAAAGACGGCGAGGTCTTCTTTGCCAGGGCTTGCCTGCGTGGGCGACGTTATCAAGAGTTGGAGCAACTGTACTTCGAGGTCTACTTTCCTTTGGACGAACGCATCGGGCGCGTTACGCAACTGCCCGACAGTCGACTGGTCCACGTCTCCTCGCTCTACACCGACGACGAAGTCAGGACATCCCGTGTCTATAATGAGGCGTTGCCCCTCTACAGTGCCCAGGACAGCCTCAACGTGCGTCTCGACGGACCGGCGGGCTCGCACATCGCGTGGATCGTCGGCGACCCCATCGAAGGCCACGGCTGGTCGTCCAGCCGGGTGGAGACGATCGAGCGTCTTCTGCCCCACCTCCGGCAGTACGTGCGTGTCAGGCAGGCGCTGGTGGATGCGGAGGCGCTGGGCTCATCTCTGGCTACCCTGCTCGACAACAAAAAGACGGGCATCATCCAACTGGACCGGCGCGGCCGGATCGTGGAGGCCAACGACCATGCCCGTCACCTCCTCCGCAGCGGTGACGGGTTGGTCGACCGGGGCGGTCTCCTGCACGCCTCATCCTCCACAGACGATCAAAAGCTCCAGAAGCTCCTGGCGGGTGCGCTCCCGCCCTTCAGCCGCCAAGGCGCCAGCGGCTCGATGGTGGTGAGACGCTCGCTTCTTTCACCGGCCCTCGTGGTGCACATCAGCCCCGTAAGCGAAGGTCAGACCGACTCTCGTTCTCAGCGCGTCGCCGCACTCGTGTTGGTGATTGACCCCTTGAACCGGGCAACCGCGGATCCGGACCTGGTGGCTGCCACGCTCGACCTCACGCCGGCGGAGAGCCACGTGGCGGTCTTGTTGGCTCAGGGCAACACCATCCGCGACATCGCCTTCGAGACGGGGCGGAGCACGAGCACCATCCAGTGGCACATCAAGCAGATTTTCAACAAGCACGGTCTCTCCCGGCAAGTCGAGTTGGTGCAACTGGTGTGGATGCTTGCCGACGTTCCAGAGGTCAGGCGCTGACACCGTCAGGCTTGGTCCGCCTCCCCGGGGCCCCGGATGCTTCCTGGTCATCAGCGCCGGTTTGGGCCGAGAACGCACACACGGTCAATCGGCCAGCGGGCGCGCCGAGGCCGTCGTGACGGCCGTCCCAAGCTTGTTTCTTGCGGTGCTCAAAGACTCAGGTGGCGCCATCTCCATGGACGGCGGGGGCCGGTGCATGGACAACATCTTCATCGAGCGCTTGTGTGCCGCCGACGTCGACGCCGATGATGTAGTCCATGCAAGCGCTGTCGGCGTTCGAAAGGAACGTCGATTTATCCCCGAATGCGTCACAAGGGGTTGTACGCACAAGAGGTTTGGGAGGAACGTCACAGCCATTCCTCGTAGCGGCTTCGATGGCGTGACTTGGGGGATGCCGCAACCGCGTGCCGGTGCCGCACCGCCTGTGACTAACGCACGGCGCTTCGCCGAGGCTCGGAGGCGGCGCCCATCATCCCGGCCACCAGTTCGAAGGACCGCAGCCGCTTGGCGTGATCATGGATGTTGGCGGTGATCATGACCTCGTCGGCGCCGGTTCGCTCAACGAAGGCGGCGATCTCGCGTTCGACCGTGTCAGGGGCGCCGACGGCGGAACAGGACTGGGCCTCGTTCAGCATCGCACGTTCGTGCGGAGTCACTTGATCTTCGAAGTCCGGGTCCGGCGGCGGCAGCTCGCCCCGCATGCCGCGGCGCCGGTTGACGAAGGACTGCTGGATCGACGTTCTGAGAATGCGGGCTTCCTCTTCGGTGTCGGCGGCGACGACGGTCATACCCACCATGACATAGGGCTTGTCGAGTTGCGCCGACGGCTCGAAGCGTTGGCGGTAGACGGCGATGGCCTGCATCAAGGCCGCCGGTGCAAAGTGCGAGGCAAAGGCATAAGGGAGCCCGAGGGCGGCGGCGAGCTGGGCGCCGTAGAGGCTGGACCCCAGTATCCAGATCGGCACGTTCAGGCCGGCGCCCGGCACGGCACGGACGAACTGGTCCGGTGCCGGCTCCTTGAAATAATGCTGCAATTCCAGCACGTCCCGCGGGAAGTCATCCAGGTCACCGAGCAGGGTGCGGCGCAGGGCACGGACGGTGTGTTGGTCGGTGCCGGGTGCGCGTCCTATACCCAGATCGATCCGTCCCGGATAAAGGGCCGCGAGGGTGCCGAACTGCTCGGCGATGACGAGCGGGGCATGGTTGGACAGCATGACCCCGCCGGCGCCCACCCGGAGGGTTGCCGTCGCCTGGGCGACCTGCCCGATCACCACCGCCGTAGCCGCACTGGCGATGCCGGCCATGTTGTGATGCTCGGCCAGCCAGTAGCGCGTGTAGCCCCATGCGTCGGCATGGCGCGCCAGGTCGATGGTATTGAGCAACGCCTGACGGGCGTCGCCGCCCTCGACGATCGGCGACAGGTCAAGAACGGAGAGCGGTATGCCAATCATCGGCACACTATAGGCCATCGTCGGCGAAGGGCCAACGCGGCGTTCGCCACGGGCCAGTTGCCGGCCGAGGACGACGGCTGACGCAGGACACTCGTTCAGCCGGGACGACCGTTTCGAACCTACTTCCTGTCAACCAGCCTCAACTTGTCCACGTCCATTACGGACAACCTGTTGCCCGTGGCCTCGGAGTCTCCCGGGCGATAGATCCCGATCTTCAGATGGGGCTCTCCGCACGGGTGTTTCCTGCGTGTGATGGTCCTGTCGTCAATGATCTTCCTGCCGTCAACATACAGGTCGTAGGATCTCGCGGCGTTGAAGTCGAACCTGACGTTCACCCATTTGCCGAGAATATCCGTGACGGAAAGAGGAGTGGTAGCGTTCAGAAGGGAACCGTTGCTGAACTTCAGCATGACCAGAGGACCGACCCGGCAACCCGTGACGGACTGGTGTACCTGCAGGAAGTCCTCCCGGTCGTGGTCGAAACCCTTCAGGAACCTGACCTTGTACGTCAGCGAATAGTCGTGGTCCTTCTCCAGGGTGCTCGTCTGCTTGATTTCCGCCCGCTCCCAATACGGCGCCCGGTGCCTGGCGCGGTTATCGCTGCCGCATCCCCCTACCTGCCCGTCTTTCAATGTAAAGCGCAGGAACCTCTCGCCTTTCTCTTGCACCCACTCCGTGGAGGAGTACTCGGGGAGGTCGCAGTTCTCATAGAACATGACGTTCCAGTCCCTGTCCTGGTAGGCCGTCTTGTGGAAGTAGTCGAAGCTACGACCGGGGGTGTAGTCCGCGGAGGCAACGTGAACTCCGGCCAGGACTACGGCGACCATTGTAGCGAGAACGCGCAACATCTCGTTCCCGGGTCAGCCGGACGCTTCCACGATCTCCGAATCGAGCAGGGTCTTGCAGGACGGACAGAAGAGCTGCTGCAGGAGGAACTGACCTTCCAGGTCCTTCATGAGCGGTCCAGCCGCGGTAGGGGGTGACAGTTTCCTGTGACCGTGCTCCCTCCAGTCGGCTTCCACGCCGAACCCGAAGCCGCATCGGGCGCAGACGACCTGGGGCGGTTCCAGGCTGGTATCCAGCTCGAGATTCTCTCTGAACGGTCGCTTCATCCGAGTCTCATCCTCCTTGCCAATGGCGCCGGCAGCGTGCGTCGCAGCGGGACCACAGGGGCGACCGCCGGTCGCCCCCACAAGTCATCGCGCCTTGCCGACGACGAAAATAATCCTCCGCATCTTATCATGCGAACAGACGGCCAGGACACTAACGCTGCTCCCGGATCCGGGCGCGAATCTCCTCGGTGGCGGCGGCGTCCACCCGCATTTCCGGCTGCTCCACGGCAACGCCGTAGATGTCCCGGGCCGCCTCCGGCGATACGACGCCGTTGACCACGTCCAGCAGCACCGCCTCGGGATCCCGATCCAAGGGATCGCCGTAACCGCCGCCACTAGCCATGCGCATGTACAGCACGTCGTCGGCGCGCAGGTCGAAGTCGCAGTATGGCAGCATCTCGGAGGTGCCGCCCATGGTTTCGACGTCCACCGGGTGGCGGTTCTCCCGGACCGTGTCCCAGACGGCGGTCCCCTCCTTCAGCACCAGCAGGCTGGGGGCACCGGACAAGCCACCGAAGATTCCCTGCCCGGAGTTGCGGAGCCCCGACACGCCCAGCGCCACGCCGCGGATCTTGTCCTCCGGGGCGTCGTACACCGTCAGCGCGGTCTCCGCGCCGGCCCCTCCGCGGAACCGGCCTGGACCGGCGCCGTCCGTCAGGTGGCGCCGGAACAGGTACAGGATGGGGAAGTTCTGCTCCACCCACTCGATATTCTGGCACGAGTGCCAGCCGCGGCCGCCGGAGTCCACCCCGTCCTTGTCGGCGCGGGCGCCGTATCCGTCGATGGCTCCCTCGGAGAGGCTCGACACGTAATAGCGGCCGTACTGGTTGAGGCCGGCGTGGCGGGCGAACCGGTGCCCCGCGTTGGACGCCATCACCTCTTGCCGCCAGTTCTCGCTGGTGGCCAGCATCTGCATCAACACCGCGGGAGCCAGGTAGCGGCAGGTGGCAGCACCCGACGTGGTGTTCAGGGACACCGGGGCGGGGTACTGGGCGTTGGCCACGGTCCCCGGCGGCGCGATCACCTCGATGGGGGCGAAGGCGCCGTGGTTTCGGGGAATGTCGAAGCCGATGGTGTCCAGGACCGCCGCAAAGCAGGTGCCGAAGGTGGCGTGATACGGCAGGTTGATGCCGGTCCTGGCCTGCGGATCGCTGCCGGTGAAATCGAAAATCAGCCGGTCGTCGCGCTTGCTCAACGTCAGGTGCAGCTTCCAGGTGTCGTCGCCCTGGATGAGCGCGGTCTCGCTCCAGGAGCCGTCGGCGAACTCGCCGATGCGTTCGCGCAACACCGACTCGGTGTAGCGGATCATCTCCGCGGACACCTCCGCGAGAAGGTCCGGCCCGTACTGCTCGGCGATCTCCCGGATCCTGGCCTTGGCGATGTTGTTGGCGGCGATCTCGCACTTGAGGTCCAACCCCACCATGACCGGCTGCCGGGTCATGTTCAGAATCGTGTCGAAGACGTCCCGCCGGAGCTTGCCGCGCTCCACCAGCTTCAGGCCCGGCACCCGTACCCCTTCGTGACAGATGTCCGTGGCCCCCGGCGAATTGCCCCCCGGCGACATGGCGCCGATGTCCATGACGTGGACAAAGGTGGCGCTCCAGGCGATGCGGCGTTCCTCGAAGTGGATCGGCGCGATGATGTAGACGTCGGACTGGTGGATGGCCGCCTGGTAGGGATCGTTCAGCATGAAGACGTCGTCGGGGTCGATGCCCTCGCCCCGCTCGAACCGCTCGATGATCTTCTTCACCGCGAAGCCGGCGCAGGCCACGTGCTGGCCCAGGGACTCGCCCGCCGACAGCACATCGCCCTCGGCGGTGTACAGCGAGGCCATGTAGTCGTGCTGCTGGGTGGTGTTCACCGTGCCGCCGACGCGCTCCAGGGTGATCCCCATCTCCCGGGCGATCTGGTAGAGCCGGTGTGAAAGGATCTCCATGGTGATGGGATCGACGCCGTTCTTGTGGGTTACGGTCATCTGCCTCTCCTGGCCGGCGCCCTTCGACTTCGCTTCGCGAAACGAAGTCGAAGGGCCGCAAACGGAGCTCTCAACAACCTTTTAGCCGACATGGATCACGATGTTGCGGAACTGGTCCATTTCCGCATGGTCGTTGGGGTTGACGACGATGGTCGTGACCGGGGTCTCGATGATGGCCGGACCGGCGATGCCGGCACCGGGAGAAAGGCGCTCGAAATCGTAGATGCCGGTGGGCGCGAAACCGCCGTACTCCTCGAAATACGCCTCCCTCGTCTCCTTGCGGGCTTCCCCCGCGTCCGCGGACACGGCGGCGCTCCGTCGGACCGCCGGCCTGGCCAGTTTGCCGATGGCCGTGACACGTAGCGCCAGCATCTCCCTGCCCGCCTCGGGGTACCCGGCCCCCTGCCCGAACGACTGCTCGTAAAGATCGTCGAACCGGGCATAGAGCTGCTCCAGATCGTCGTCACCCACCGGCCCCTCACCCGGGATCGGCACGTTGATCTCGTTCACCTGGTAACGGTAGCGCATGTCCACGCTACGGCGAATCTCGGTGCCGCCGTCGCGAAACCCCGCCCCCGCCAAGTCCGCCGCGGCACGGGCGGACAGCGTGTCGAAGCCGGCGTTCAGACGGGCCGGGTCCAGCGGCGCCACCACGTGGTCCGACAGGCCGTACTCGTAGGTCACGTCCGCTGAGATCAGTCCGGTCGCCGCGTGCACCGAGGCCGTCAGGGGTATCACCACCTTGCGCACGCCGAGCTGGAGGGCGCACCGCGCCATATGCACCGGAGCGGAGCCGCCGATGGCCACCATGGTAAAATCGCGAGGATCATAGCCGCGCTCCACCGTGCAGCGGCGAATGAGATCGCTCATGTGCGCATTGATGATGCGGAAGATCCCGCCCGCGGCCTCCACCGCGGTCATGCCCAGGGGCCGGGCGATGCGCTCCTCGATGGCGGCCACGGCCGCACCCTTCCCAAGCGACAGACGGCCTCCCAGGAAGTAGTGCGGGTTCAGATACCCCAGGGCCACGTCGGCGTCGCACACCGTCGGCTCGGTCCCTCCGAGGCCGTAGGCCACCGGACCCGGAGCGGCGCCGGCGCCCTGGGGACCGACCTTCAAGAGGCCCGCCTTCCCGTCGATCCAGGCGATGCTCCCTCCACCGGCGCCTACGGACGCTACCCAGATCTTGGGTGCCAGGATGCTGTAGCGCTCGAACACGGGTTGGAAATCGCGCTCGATGTTGCCCTTCCGCACCAGGCTCACCTTGAAGGTGGTACCACCCATGTCCGTGGCCAGGACGTTGGGCTCGCCGATCAGGTCGCCGACGAACTTGCTGCCGACGACGCCGGCCGCGGGCCCGGACTCCAGGGTGCCGATGGCCTTGCGCGAGGTCTCCTCGATGCCGAGCATGCCCCCGTAGGCCTGCATGACCAAGGGGTCTTTCCGCAGCCCCTTCGTGGCCAGATTGCCCTGAAGGTTCCGCAGGTAGGAGGCAATCCTGGGGCCGATGTAGGCGCTGAAAACGGTGGTGGCGGTGCGCTCGTACTCCCCCAGGAACGGCGCGACCTCGCTCGAGCAGCTCACGTGGACGCCGGGGTGCCGGCGCCGGATCGCCTCGGCCACCGCCTTTTCGTGGGCGTCGTTGGCGATGGACCACAACAGGCACACGGCCACCGACTCGACTCCCTTGGCCACCAGCCGCTCCACGGCCTCCTCGATCCGGCCGACGTCGGTGTCGATGAGGACCGACCCCTTGTAGTCGATGCGGCCCGGCACCTCTTCGGTGAGCGTCCGCGGCACCAGCGGCTCCGGTTTTTCCAGCGCCGCCAGGTGCGAAGCCTCGGTCTCCGTAAGACCATGGGTCACGTTGCCCCGCATCATCAGGAACGTGTCCGGGAAACCCTCGGTCACCACCATCCCGGTCCTGGCCCCGGAGCGTGTGATCAACGTGTTGTCCGACACCGTGCAGGCGTGAAAGAAAAGACGCGTGGAACCCAACAGTTCCTCCACGCCGGCGAGCCCGAGATTGGCGGCACCGTTCTCGAGGGAATCGACCACCCCCACCGCGAAGTCGTGGGGCGTCGACAACGCCTTGCCGACGGTCAGCCTGCCGCCGCCGTCCAGGATCACGCAGTCCGTGAACGTGCCGCCGATGTCGACACCGATGATGTAGTCCATGCGCAGGTTCCCGCCGCTCCCACGGCACATTGCCATGACGCGCCGCGGCAAATCAATCCACGCGCGCGACCTCCTCGCTGGGGATGATCTCGATCATGCGGTTCCGCTCGGGGTCGCGCACGACGCCGCGCGGGTCGCGGCCCTGGCGCACCTCTTCCATGGCCTCGCGGTAGATCTTGCGCAGCAGGATGACGCCTTCGTCGGAGGAGCCCAGGTGCTCGATGGTGCGGTCGCAGATCTCGCCCTGGCTCTCCTGGGCGGCGCGGTCCTGGTCGTTGCGGCCTAGGTGGTTGGTGGTCTCGTCCCAACTGTAGACGCCGTAGGGGCTGTCTACGATGCCCTGGTCCTGTCCGTCGGGGCGCAGCTCGGCGGCCTTGCCGTCGACGAACGGCGCGAACAGCACGGTCACGTGGATGGTGTGGGTGTCGTCCGCGGGGACACGCCAGCGCAACGCTTCGTAGCCCACGTGGCTCGCGACGATGCTGCCGGGGTGGTCGTGGTCCACGTGGTAGCCGGTCTTGTTCATGGTGGGCATGATGAAATAGCTCGTGGTGGTGCACCTCTCGCCATCGATCTCGCGGCTGTAGTGGTCGCGGATGCCGAAGTCCGTGACGTGGGACTCCAGGTGGATGTTTCGCCACATGGCCGAGGAAGGCTTGCGGTGGAGCCAGCGGAAGTGGTGCTGGTCCACGGTGTTCTCCACCATCTGGAAATAATTGGCGGACATGAGGCGCCCCCAGGCCGAGCGGACGCCGTCTTCCCGCACCAGGATGTCATAGCGGGGCAGCAGCGGCGCGGGCTTGGGTCCCATGTAGGCGAAGACGACCCCCGCCAGCTCCTGGACCTCGTATGCCAGATGCCGCACCTTGTCCTTGAAGTTGTGCTCCGGAGGCTCGCAGGGCTGCTCCAGGCAAGCACCGGTGACGTCGAAGAGCCACCCGTGGTAGCAACAGCGAAGGCCGCCGTCCTCGAGGTAACCTAATTCCAGGGACGTCCCACGGTGGGGACAGCGCAGACCCAGAAGCCCCAGCCTCCCCTGTTCGTCCTGGAACAGGACGAGGTCTTCGCCCAGGAGCCGCTTCCGCTTCGGGCGGTCCTTCAACTCCTTGGTGAAGCCGATGGGGTGCCAGTAACGGCGGAGCATCTCGCCCGCCGGCGTTCCCGGACCCACGCGGGTGAACATGTCGTTCTCGGCAACGGTCATGGTCATGGCAACCTCCCGTGACGGCGCGCTCAACGCGCAAAAACCTTGAGCTTGTCCTTGGGAAACCGGACATGCACGTTCATGCCCGGCTCGAAGGCCGGTTCGCTGACGGTGGTCTTACACGAAATGGCGCTCCCGTTCACCCACAACTGGTACGCCACGATGTCACCCAGAAAAACGCGTCCTTCCACCCGGCCCGGGAACTCGTTCACGCTCCCGGTGGCAGCAAGCGAAATGTAGACGTCGTTGGGCCGGACGCCCACCAGCACCTCGCCCTGAGGTTCCAGTCCCGCCGGCAGCGGGCCGCAGGCGAGCGGCCCCACGTCGGTCGCGACCGTGCCGTCCGCGTCCACCCTGCCCTTCAGTTCGTTCATGGAACCCAGGAACTCGCCGACGCTCCGGTCCACCGGGCGATCATACACCGCCTGGGCAGGTCCCGCCTGCAGGATCTTGCCGTGGCTCATGACCGCCACCGTGTCCGCCAGCGCCATGGCTTCCACCTGGTCATGGGTGACGTAGAAGACCGTGACGCCGAGCTTTTGGGACAAGGCCTTGATCTCGTCCCGCACCTCCTCGCGGAGGCGCGCGTCGAGGTTGCTCAGAGGTTCGTCCATGAGCAGCACCTGGGGCTCCACCGCCAGAGCCCGGGCCAGCGCCACGCGCTGTTGCTGTCCCCCGCTCAGCATCGGCGCGGGGCGGTCTTCGAGCCCGGACAACTGCACCAGTTCCAGGGCGTGGCCCACCCGCTCCCGCACCTGCGCACGCGGCAGCCGCCCGCGGCGGTTGAGCAGAGGAAAGGCCACGTTGTCGAACACGGTCATGTGCGGCCACACGGCGTAGGACTGAAACACCATGCCGACGCCGCGCTCGGACGGCGGGACGAAGAAGCCGCGCTCGGCGGAGCTGACGACCCGATCGCCCAACCGGATCTCGCCCGCGTCGGGTTTTTCCAGGCCGGCGACGGAGCGCAGCAGCGTGGTCTTGCCCGAGCCGCTGAGGCCCAGCAGGACGAAGAACTCACGCTCGTCGATGGACAGCGTCACGTCGTCGACCGCACGGACCGGGTCGGCGCCGGTGCGAAATGTCTTGCTGAGGCTACGGATTTCGATCATCGGCCTGGAAACCCGTCGTATCCTCAGGACTCCGCCGCGTCCAACTGCCGCCGCGCCACCGTCCAGAAACCCGCGACCAGCGGCGACATGATGACCACCATGAGGATGCCCGCGGTGGCGGCGTCGCCCAACCCGCCGCCGGTCCACTCGCCCCAGATGAAGGTCGAGATCACCTGGTTTTCCGGAGAGCTGAGCAGCACCGCCATGGTCAGCTCCCGGTAGGCCAGGAGCGAGGTCCAGATCCACGCGTACACCAGTCCCGGCCGGATCAGCGGCACGATGATCTTGCGCACGATGCGCAGGGCTGACGCGCCACCCACCTGCGCCGCCTCCTCCAGCTCGCGATGCACCTGCAGCATGTTGCTGTTGAGCGTGCGCGTGCCGAACCCGATCCATACCAGGGTGTAGGCGAGGACCAGCAGGTAGATGCTGCCGTAGATCGGGACCACGTGGGAGACGACGAGCGCCAAATAGGCGATGGCCAGGGCGAAGAGCAGGTTGGGCACCGGATGCGGCAGGAATGCGATCGCGTCCAGCACCATCCGCCCCCTCAGCCGCGAGCGAGTCACCACCCAGGAGATGGCGGCGCTGAAGAACACGATGGCGGTGGGCACCGCGAACATCAGGAACAACGTGTTCAGCCCCGAGGAGATGAGTGCATCGTCGACGAACACGTTGGTGTAGCGCTCCAGCGAGAGCGACGCGAGCGCCCGCCAGGACGGCGCCTGCATGTACGGCAGCAGCGATGCCCAGAGCATGGAGAGCAACGGCAGCACCACGGCCAGCAGGACGTACAGGAGCAGGGCGCTCCACCCGAGCACGCGCCAGCGGCCCAGCTCGATGGGGCGCGTCTGGTATCCCTTGCCGGAAATGATCTGGTACCGGTGGCTGTGCCGCAGCGCCGCGAAGTAGGGAATCATCAGAAAGAGCGACAAGCCGATCATGATGGTGCCGTAGGCGCCGCTCAGGCCGTACTGCGGCAGGCCCTCGGCGGGATTGACCATGAAGTAGAGAGCGGTGCTGAAAGTGAAGATGTTGTTGGTCATGCCGATGACCGCGGGCACGTCGAACGCCGCGATGGCGATGGTAAAGAGCCAGATCATCACGGATAGGAGCGCCGGCCATACCAGCGGCAGTTCCACGCGCAGCAGCGACCTGACGATGCCCACCCCGTGCACCGCCGCCGCCTCCACCAGCGCCGGGTTCATGCGGCGAAGGGCCGCCGCCACCATGACATAGGCCACCGGCGCCAAGGTGATTCCCTGGACGAAGCCCATGCCGACTACGGTGGCGATGTTGAAAGGGCTCGACTCCAGCCCCACGACGTGGACCAGGAAGAGGTTCAGGGCGCCGATGCGCGGATGCAGCAGAAATACCCAGCCCATGGCCTTGAGGAAGGTGGGGATGAGGATCCCCATGCTGAGCAGGGTCGCGGCCACGGTCTTGCCGGGCAGGTCGGTGCGTTCGAGGAGCCACGCGAACGCCGCGCCGCTCGGCACCGCCACCGCGATGGTCACCAGCGCGAACGCCAGGGTGGTGCCCAGCACCTCGTAGTTGTACGGGTCGGAAAGCAGCGCGTGGTAGTTTTCGAGGGTGTACGGGGAAGGCTGAGCGGGGACGCCGGTGCGCAGGCTCATCCAAACGATCAGCCCGAGGAGTATCACGATGGTGACCGCCGCCACCGCCGCGACCCCGACGATGAGGACCTGGGACCAGTCGACGTGGCGCAGCCGCGGCAGGAGACGCGGCGGCGCCTCCAGCTCCTGCACGCTTGTGCTTGCGGTCGTCAACGCGCGGGCTCCCCTGTCCTGGGTCCCGGCTCAGGACAGGGCGCGCATCTGCCCCATGCTGGCGTCGAAGGCGATGCACTCCGCGGGCTCGCGCACCACCCCCAGCGGATCCCTGCCCTGCCGCACCGCCTCCATGGATTCCCTGAGCATTTCCCGCATCATGAGAATCCCGCGGTCGGACTGGCCCAGGTGCTCGGTGCTGCGGTCGAAGATGCGGCCCTGGGCTTCCTGGGCGACCCGGTCCTGCTCGTGGGACTCGATGCCCCACCAGCCGTCGTCGATACGCTTGTAGACCCCCGGTTCGCTGCGCTTGAACCCCGCGACCTTCACCGCGGGCGTCGCCGGGTCACCGGGAAAGAACCGCATCCAGAAGGTCGTCGTCGTGGTGTCGTGTGTGGGGACCCTGAACCTGATGGCGTGATCCGGATTCTCGCCCACCCGCGCCGTGGTGTGCCGCGTGTGCGCGGGGAAGATCCAGTGCGAGATCTTGGGAGCCGTCCAGCCTTTCACGCTCGTCGAGATCCTGATGCCGTACCAGGTCTTGCGCCACTCGAGGTCCGGCCGCTTCAGCGCAATGTCCGGATACACGCTCGCGTGCAGCGACGTCAGATGGGCTTGGTCCACGGAGTTCTCGGCGCGCTGTAGCCAGTTGCAGTGCTCCTCCCCTGCCCCGAGCACCCGGCGGCCGTCGTCCCGGACCAGCAGGTCGTAGCGCGGCAGCAAGGGAGCCGGCGAGGGGCCGAGGTAGGCGAAGATGAAGCCGCCCATCTCCTCGACGCCGTACGCGGGGTGCTTGATGCGCTCCCTGAACGTGCTGTCTTCCGGCTCCGCCGGCTGCTCCAGGCACGCCCCGTTCACGTCGTAGAGCCAGCCGTGATAGCAGCACCGGATTCCCCGGTCCTCGACCCGCCCGTACTCCAGCGACGTGCCCCGATGCGAGCACGCCAACCCGAGCACGCCGGCGCGCCCGGCGCCGTCGCGGAACAGGATGAAGTCCTCGCCCAGCAGCGTGATGCGCGCGGGGCGGTCGCCGGGCTTGACCTCTTCGGAGAAACCCACCGGCCACCAGTAGCGCCGGAGCAGCTCGCCCATGGGCGTACCGGGGCCGACTCGCGTGAAGACGGCGTTCTCTTCGGGGGAAAGCATGGATCCCGCCCCACCTTCCGTGGCGCGCCCGGCTACTTCTTCTTTCGACGAACGAGGCTCGTCACTTCCTTCTTGAGCTTCAGGCCGCCGCCCTCCATGTAGAACTTCACCGTTTCCTCGGGCGACTGCATTTTGACCCCGCTTTCCTTCATGTACTTGGCCATGAGGGTTCCGGGAATGAGGTGCGATGACCGGTAACGGTACTTCTGCACCACCGCCTGACCCTCCTTGGTCAGCATGAACGCCGCCATGAGGCGCGCGAGGTTCGGGTGCGCCGAGTTCACCGGCACCGCCAGTTGGAAGTAAGAGCTGATGGCGGGCGTCGATCCGGCCAGGCCCCTGACCGGGGCGCCCTTGGCCGTCCACTTCCACATGCTCTCCACCGCTCCGCCGAGGTTGGCCATGATCGGAAACTCGCCGCTGACGATCCGTTCGTCCTCGCTATAGCGGAGGCGCCCGCCGCTGATGGCCACGAGTTTCTCCGTGTACTCCCTCACCTTCTCGGGACCCCAGATCATCGAAAGCTGCACCAGCCATGACGTGTAGGGCGGGATCGCCACCTTTCCGGCCCACGTGGCGCTCAGCTTGGGGTCCACCAGGTCTTCGTAGGTCTTGGGCGCCTTGTCTGGCGGAACGAGATCGGTGTTGTAGAAGATCCCGTTCACCGACGAATAGACCAGCACGCTTTCGTCGGGAACGATCTCCATCTCCTCGGTGATCCACGGGAAGATGGACGCCCAGTCCACCTTGGCCAGGGCGTTCTGCTTGTGCAACGTGGCGATGTGCGACTGCGAGCCCAGGTAGAAGTCCGTGGACGACTTCCGGCCCGCCTTGAGCTCGGTGATCACCCGACCCGCCATCGCCGGCATGCTCGGCCCGCCGGTGATCTTGAGGGTCGCGTCGAGGCCGTACTTCGCGTTGAACGCTTTTTGAAGCTCGGCGAACCCCTTGCGCCCGCCGAACGTGTTAGCGCCCGCGATGAAGACCAGTTCCTTCTCCTTCTTGGCCCCCGCGATCAACTCCTCCATGGTGACCGACCACGCGCTCACGGGCACCAGCAACAACGCGACGAGAACGACGATAGCTCTAACTGAAAGGTTCATGTTTACCTCCTGGTCGGGCGAATCGGCGCCCATCGTAGTGCCGGCTGGCATAAAGGTCAAGACAGAGGAGACCGAGGGCTATGGCGTTCATCATGCAGCCGGCCCCTCCGGCGCAAGCTCCCGGACCCCGCGGTTGGCCACAGCGGTCACGACCACTACCGCCAGCATGACTACCCCGCCCAGGACCACGGCCGAAGGCGCGCCGGCCAGTCCGCCGAGGTACGGCGACAGGTGGTCCCGGGACAGGCCGGCGACAGCGCCCATCTGCAATTGCCCCAGGGGGAGGACGACGCTGTAGTTCATGCCCCAGATGGCCATGACCCGGCCGCGGTAGTCGTCGGGCACGCGGGTCTGCACCGAGGTCTGGGTGCTTATCATGAAGATGGAGAGGCCGATTCCGGCCATCAAGAGCACGCCCAATGCCAGCGGATACGTGCCGGAGAACCCGAACAGCGTGAGGAAGACGGCGTGGATCGCCGCGCCCAGGAGAACCAGCCAACCGCGCCTGGGGAAGTAGCCGAGGTTGGCGCCGATCAAGGCGCCGAGCAGGGCGCCGATACCGCTGGCCACGTACAGGTTTCCCAGGGTGGTGCCGTCGCCACGGAACACCACATCGGCGAAGACCGGAAGGAGGGCGGTGTGGGAGGCCAGAAAGAAGATGTCCAGGTAGTTCAAGCCGATCAGCGAGCGGAAGAGATTGCGGGTCCAGACGAACGAGAGCCCACCCAGAAGGGTGCGGATGAAGCTGCCTCCCCGGGTGCGCTCGATGACCGGCGCCTGGACCGGAAGGAGCAACACGCCGAAGGCCAGGTAGGTCGCGGCGGCTACGTAGTAGGCGGCCCCCGCCCCGACCAGGGGCGCGCCAGTGTACCACCCTACGTAGTCGATGATGAACCCGGCCAGGGCGGGCCCGAAGATGCGGGTGCCGGGCCAGATCATGGAGTTGAGGCTTACCGCATTCATGAGGTGTGAACGCTCCAGGAGGTGCGGGAAGAGGGCTTGACGGGCGGGATGGTCGAACGCCTGGATGCCGCCGTGGATGGCGACCACCGCGAACAGATGCCAGACGCGCACCAGGCCCGTGGCCACCAGCGTGGCCAGCGCGAACATCAGCAGCGCGGTGACGAGCTGGAGCAGTATGAGGAAACGCCGGAGCTCCAACTTGTCGGCGGCGGCGCCGCCGAAGAGCGTCAGCGCTATCGCCGGCGCGGCGGCCACCAGTCCCAGCGCGCCCAGCACGTACTCGGACCGGGTCAGCTCCCACGCCAGCCAGCCGTGCGCCAGGATCAGTATCTGGTGGCCGGCCACGGCGGTGGTGTGGCCGAGCCAGTACAGGCGGAAGCCGCGGTAGCGGAGCGGGCCGAAGACGTGCAGCTTTTCGCCGATGCGTGCGAAGGTGTTGGTCATGGCCAAGCGACGGTTGAGGGGCGCTGCGGACGGTGGCGGTCCGCGACGTGGCGGTGGTCTCCGGGTGCCGGGGTCAGGCCCCGGGAAGCCGGAGGGCGGACCCAACGTCTTCCCGGGGCCTGACCCCGGCACCCTCGGCATCCAGCAGGTGGCCGAGACCGGGAGTCCACCTCGACCTTGTGAAAAAGAAAGCCCCTCCTTTTGGTGGAGGGGCCTTCGTCGCTTCCGCACGCCGGGGGCTACAGCTTGACCAAGTCTGAGTAGCTGGCTTGCGAGTCGGGCCTGAGGCCGTAGCCGGCCATCCAGTTGCGCGCGCGGTTGAACTCCTCTTCGGTGTAGTCCTCGGGGTAGACGTAGTCCAGCCGGTTGAGGTTCAGGTCCTCGAACTTGAAATCGCCGACAAGGTCTTCGGGGATGTCGCGCAGCAGCAGCCTGGCGTGCTTCCTGAGGTCCGAGTTGATCTCGTCCACGCAGCGCCGCAGCGCACGGAAGATGGCTTCGCGGGTGTCCTCGGCGTCGTCGCTGTTGACGAACAGGAGCCCCCAGTACTTGGACTCGGCCAGCACCCGGCAGCCGCGATTCTCGGCCAGGCTGATGAATGGCTCCATGAGGGTCGCGGCCTCCACCTCGCCGTTCAGCAGCAGGCGGGTGCGAATGCCCGGCCCGCCGTCGTGCCTCAACTGCACCCGGTCCTTGTCCACGTGGCCTTCCAGCATCTTGTAGGTCATGTAATGGGAGCCGGTCTGGTCCTGGATGGAGATGGGCACGTCCGCGAGGTCGTCGAGGCGGTGATAAGACGAGTCGCCCCGCACGATGATGGCCATGGTGGCCACGCTCTCGCGCCGGCCGAGGATCCAGCCGTCGCGCTCGCCGTCGGCCGCGCGCTTGATCACGCCCCACTCGCACTTGTTGTAGCCTTCCAGGTCGCCGCACTCGTAGTCCGAGGCGATGGGGCGCTCGAACACTTCCGCGGGCCGGAGCTGGGAGTCCGGCGTCACCACCTCGGCGTCGATGCCCTCGGCGACCATGAAGCCCTTCTCCACTCCCACGTCCCAGGGCAGCGTCCATACGGTTCCTTCGCTGGTGACTCTGATCTTGCGCGACATGACGATTCCGACCTCCGAATGTGATTCGGGGAGACTAGCATACCGGCTCCGATGATGGAACAATTCCACCCTGAACGAACTCCGAGGGAAGCCTTCCCTTCACGTTCCAACATCACACCCCGGCAAGGAGACTCGTGCATGCACACTTGCGCCATCGACATCCACCACCACTACATGCCGCCCGGACTGATCGACGAGCTGAAGGCCCACGGCCAAGCCGTCGGCACCGAGGTGGGCCGGACGCCGGAGGGGCTCAACACCCTCACCATCGGCGGCGGGCCGAGCTTCGTGGTGCCGCCGCCGCTCATGGACGTGGAGAAGCGCCTGGAAAACATGGACAAGGGCAAGATCGCCCTGGCGACCCTGGAGCCCCACACCGCCTGTCTCGGCTACCGGCTCAACCCGGAGCAGGGAGAGGGGTGGTGCAACCTCTACAACGAGGGGCTGATGGAGCTGCGGACCCGGCACCCGGACCGCTTCACGGCGCTGGCGGCGGTACCGCTGCAAGATCCCAAACGGGCCGCGCGGGTGCTGGAGCGCGGCATCCTAGAGCACAAGCTGGCCGGCGCCTACATCGGCACCAACGTGAACGGCGAGTACTACCGGAGCCACGAGTTCGACGCCTTCTGGGGCAAGGCGCAGGAGCTGGACGCGCTCATCGTCATGCACCCCGAGGACATCGCGGGGCTCGACCGCATGGGCACCTACGGCCTGTTCCTGATCTGCGGCAACCCGGCGGACACCGCCCTCTCGCTCGGGTTCATGACCTACAGCGGCGTGTTCGACCGCTTCCCGGACCTAAAGGTGTGCACGCTGCACGGCGGCGGCTTCTTCCCTTACCACCTCGGCCGTTTCGACCAGGGATTCGGGGTGCGCCCGGGAGCGGCGGACGCGGAGGCGAAGGACCGGCCCAGCGCTTACCTGAAGAACCTGTACTCCGACGCGCTGGTGTACCGGGTGGACACGCTGGAGTATCTCAAGAGCTTGTTGGGGTGGGAGCACCTGATGGTCGGGACGGATTACCCCTATCCGCTGGGCGACTGGAACGCGGTGGAGAAGGTGGAGGCGCTGGACTGCCCGGACGAGCAGAAGCTGGCGATTTTGGAGGGCAATGCGCGGAGGTTGCTGAAGTTGTAGAGGCAGGGGTCCGCCGGATACGGGGGTCAGGCCCGGGAAGCCGGAGGGCGGACCCAACGTCTTCCCGGGCCTGACCCCCGCATCCGGCAGCCGCGGCGGTGTGCGACGATGGCTTTCGTTCGCTCGATGCCTGGCGACGAAGCCCCTACCCTGTCGGCCAGAGGGGCCAGATGGATTCCGGCCAGATGATGTGGAGGCTCAAGTCGTAGAAGCCTACGATCAGCGCCAGGAACGCCAGGGCGACGCCCGTGGAGCCCAGCCAGCCGGCCTTGCCGTAGTACATCAGATAGAGGAAGAGCATGCCCGGCAGGGCCACGTGCACGCCGATGAGCCAGATGGCCACGTACATGAGCGCGGTGAAGCCGAAGATGCGCACGAACCGCCGGCTTTCGGTCTTGGGGTCGTCCCCGAGGATGAAGCCGGTGTCCATGATGTCGCCTTCCTCGATGCGTTTCTCCGGCGTACCCCTCAGCAGCGTCCACGCTCGTATTAGCCAGAACGGCGTCCCCACCAATACGGCGAGTCTCGGCATCAGGTCGGCGCCTTCCGGATAACCGAACGAATCGATGAACATGTAGAGGAAGAACGCGCCCACCGCCAGCAGGAGGACGGCCTCTCCGGCGACCTCGAGGGTGAAGCCGCGCCGGGGCGGACCGTCCCCGTCCTTGTCGCCGGCTGCCGGTGATTTCACCGCGGTGTCCCGTGCCGCCGGATCATCCAGAGGCTCCCGGGCTCCGGCCGCGTCATCCCCTGCCGCCGCCACGCCTCCCTGCCCCGGCGTGCCCCCATCCTCCGCCACCTGCCCGGATTCCTCCCCTTCGGTCATGGACATCATGGCCTGCCGCGCGCCGCGCTGGGCCCGCAGGCTGAACAGGGTCACCGCGACCATGAATGTCAGGATCACCAGGAACTGCGGCCGCAGGAGCATGCCCCAACCATAGTTGCTCACCGAGATCCACAGGAAGCGCTCCAGGATGTCCGCCAGCGCCACGGCGATGAGGATCGGCGGCCTGGGCCAGCCATAGCGCTTCATGAACACGCCCAGAAGGCCGAAGGCCAGCACCGCCCCGAGGTCGCCCAGCGACCCGCTGGCCGCCAGCGCCGCCAGCGAGACGATGCCCACGACGATGGGCGCCAGGATATTGGGCGGAATCACCGCGATGCGGCAAAGCGTGGGGGCGAAGGCCAGCATGATCGGCACGACGACGAGGTTGGCGAAGGCGATGGTGTAGACCATGCTCACGGTCAGGTCGAGGTGACGGGTGAGCATGAGGGGGCCGGGAGTGATGCCGGTGAGGATGAGGATCGCCAGGACGATGGCCATGCCGCCGCTGCCGGGGATGCCGAAGACCACCGTGGGGATGAGCACGCCGCCGTCCACCGAGTTGTTGGCGGCGTCGGAGGCGATGACGCCGCGGACGTCGCCCTTGCCGAAGGTCTCGGTGCCGCCGGGCTCGGTCTGGCGCGCCTGGGCGTAGGCGATCCAGTGGGCGGCGCTGCCGCCGACCCCGGGCATGATGCCCACGAACACGCCGATGAGCGATGAGCGCGCCATCAGCCACTTGTGGTTCCAGGCCTCCCACATTCCGCGCCATACGTCCGACTTGGCCTCCCGCAGGAGCGTATCCAGCCGCGCCCGTGCGATGGTGGTGTCCCCCACCACCAGCGCGATGGCCTCGGGCAGGGCGAACAGGCCCACCACCACCGGCACCAGCCCGAAGCCGTCCCACAGGTAGAAGTCGAACCCCATGGCGGCGCGCACGTTGCCGCCCAGGTCCGCGTAGCCCACCATGGCGATGGCGATGCCGAAGGCGGCGGTGAGGATGCCCTTGACGAAGGCCCCGGCGCTCACCACCGCCACCGCCAGCACCCCCATGAGCGTCAGCAGGAAGAACTCCGCCGATCCGAACCATTCCAGAAGCTGCCGGCTCACCGGCAGCGCCAGCAGCAGCGCGATGGCGCCGATGACGCCGCCCACGATGGTGGTGGTATAGCTGGCGCCCAACGCGACGCCGGCCAGGCCCTGCTGGGCCATGGGATAGCCGTCCAGCACCGTGGCCTGGGCCGAGCGGGCGCCGGGAACGCCGAAGAGGATGGCGGGGATGGGCTCGGTGATGTCGCTGGCCGCCATGTGGAACACCACGATGGTAATGGCGATCCACGGGTCGAGGTGGACCGCGAGGCTCAGTACCACCACCGACACCGGCAGGCCGCCTCCGGGCATGAGCCCGGAGAACAGCGCCACCGGCAACACCAGCAGCATCGCCAGGAGCGGCCCCGGCGAAAACAGATGAAAGAAAGCGTCAACGGAAGCTTCGAGCATGAAGGCTCCCGGCGAAGGCCCAGCGTCCCGGAGTCCTGTTCCGGAAAACTGGCCGCCTACGCTGCGGTGGACCCGGGCAGGGGCGACCGCGGGTCGCCCCTACGACGGTGGGACCATGTACGGGCGACCGCGGGCACCCCTGCGACGGTGGGACCATGTAGGGGCGACCCGCGGTCGCCCTGCCGTCAATGCGACGCGATGACCCGGAAAGGTCCTAGCGCTTCTCGCCCATCAGCTTCTGGAAGAACAGCGCGCCGTCGGGAGGCAAGTCCTTGATGGTGGCGAGCTGCTTCTCGTAATGCTCCGGCGAGCCGTAGCCCACGTCGTAGCCGGCGACGGTGGCGATCTTCACGAACTCCGGGTCCTCGATGGTGGCCTTGAACGCCTTGCGCCAGGTATCCACGATGGGTTGGGGCGTCTTCGGCGGCAGCATGAAGGCCCTCAGGGACTGGTGTATGTTCACGGCCGTGTTGAACGCCAACTTCTGGGCGTCGCTAATCTTGAGGCCGGGCAGCTTGAGGATGTTGCGCGGCATCTCGGCTTCCATCCGCTTGAGCCACCCCTCGCTGGGCGGAGCGTTCCACCAGAAGATCGGCAGCAGCCGCTTCTTCTCGATCAGCTCCGGGTACATGCGCGGCAAGCGGCGCTCCAGGCAGGTCACCACCTCGGTCTCGCCCCGGGCGAAGGCCGCCAGTTCCTCGGCGGTGGACTTGTAGCCGTAGATGAGCTTCATGGGACCGCCCACGAGCTGCACGAACTCGCCGCCCATGGGGACGCGGCCGATGCCGGGCCGCTGGGACGCCATCCGTAGCGGCCGTCCCATCTTGAGCATGTCCTCCCAGGACTTGACCACGTTGCGGTCGGCACAGATGGTGTAGTTGTCATCCACCAGCGTGGGCGCGCCCAGGATGATGAGTTCCTTGACGTCGAAGCCCGGCACGTCCACCCCCGCCAGCTCCTTCATGACCAGGCTGGTGAAGTGCGGACCCACCGTGAGGCCGTTGGGCTTTTGGCGGTTGATGTACTGGGTTCCCTTGAGGCCGGCGCCGCCGGGGACGTTGCGCACGATGAACCGGGGACTGCCCGGCAAGTGCTTGGGAGCCACCTTGGCGAACAGGCGCGCGATAATGTCGTAGCCGCCGCCCGCGCCGGTGCCGACGATGAGGTTGACGGTCTTGCCCTTGAAGTTGACGTCCTGCGCGGCAACGTTACCCGCGAGGAACAGGACGAACAAAGCGGCGACGGCAAAGCGCATGTGTCTCATAACGGAATCCTTTCTCCGTGTTTTCACGGATGGTGGCCTGTCACATCAGCTATGGGCCACTAACCCCCTATATTCACTTGCCTTTTCCCGTTGCTGAACGCGGGCGCGTCCGAACCCGCCCACGAGACTCCTTACGTACTCGGATAAAGCGCGTCGACCATACGGCGCTTGTGATAATCCGGCGTGCCCAGATACTGGTACAGCGTGTGCGCCAGCACGCTGTGCACCATCAGCGGGTGCAGGTAGTCGGTGCCCGGACCGGCGTGCACCATGTGCGAGTAGCTGCACGCCTGGTGGTAGCCCTCGCTGGCCGCGGCCTTGGACTCGTGGATGCCCGCCTCGGCCGGCAGCCCTTCGTCGAGCTCCCACAGGGTCTCGTAAGTGGCCATCCGCGCCCGGTCCATGTGGATCGATAGCTCCACGCAGTGGTCCTGGACCCGCTGGAAACGGCCGATGACCTGGCCGAAGGCGCGACGCTCGTTGGTGTACTGGACGGTGAACTCGTAGATCTCCTGGCACGCCCCCACCTTGTAGGCGCACAGCAGGGGAATCGCCCGCTCCGCGGCCTTGTCCAGCAGCTCCCAACCCGCGCCCGCCGCCCCGATGAGGTTGGCGGCCGGCACCTGGACGCCGTCGAAGGAGACCTCGCTCACCGACACCATGTAGCCGTTGTAGGGCGTCACCGTGACCCCCGGCACGTTCCGGTCCACCAGCACCACCGAGACCCCGCCGTCGCCGTTCCGCACCGCGCATAGGAAGGCAGTAGCACCCTCGGCGTCGTAGACGTGGCGCTTGGTGCCCTGGAGGGTCAAGGTGTCGCCGGATTGAGAGCACGTGGTAGCCACCGTCTCCGGCCCCCAGTGGGCGCCGTGGTCGCCGATGGCCGGGATGACGATGGACTCGCCGCCGCAGATGGCCGGCAGCAACTCCTGCTTCTGGGCATCGGAGCCGCCGTCGTGGACGATTTGGGCCGCCAGCACGCCCGACGAGAAGACCGGCCCGGGCACAGGTCCCCGCCCCAACTCCTCGAACACCACGCCGCAGTCCAGGTAGGACAGCCCCGCGCCGCCGTACTGCTCGGGCATGAGCATGCCGAGCCAGCCCAGCCCGGCGATCTTGGCATAAAGCTCAGGCAGGAAGGTCTCCTTCTTGAGGAACTGCTGGGTCAGCATGGTGGTGGGCGCCTCCGCCTGGACGAAGTCCGCGGCCACCTTCTTGAACATCTCCTGGTCTTCGTTGAGTCTCAGATCCATGATTGCACCAAGTCCAATTCCTATTTTACTTCGTTTAGTTACGCGTTGAAATTAATCCTACTTCTAATGCTGCGTCATCCCTAGACCGTGTCCGGCGCTTTCTCCTTGGTCGCCCGGCCGATGCCCGCGCGGCGGGCGAAGATGAGCCGGTCGGTGTCGAGGGTGCCGCCGCCGTGGAGCTGTCCCGGGCCGCTCCGGATAACGTACTCGAAGTCCAGCACCTCGTGCACGTCGTGGTCCGGAATCAGCGCGTCGGCGCCCATGATCTTCTGCAGCCGCTCGCCGTTCCTGAGCCGGACCATGCGCTGGTAGTAGCGGAACTGGGCGCCCCCGTAGGCGTGCGGCTCTTTGACGAAACGGTGCCAGAAGATGCGCCGGTTCATGCGGTTGACCGTGTTGATCTCCAGGATCATGTCGCCGATGATGTCGCGCACGTGCGGGTCGTCGATGAGCGGCTTGCCGCCCACCTCGTGGTTCCGGCAGTACTCCGCCACCCGGTCCACCACCGGGTCGGTGCCCACCCGGCCGTCGCCGCCGTGCTCCAGCTCCAGGTGCGTGTGGGCCACCTTCCAGCCGTTGTTCTCGCCGCCGATGAGGTACTTGGCGGGCACCCGCACGCCGTCGAAGAACACCGCGTTCTTGATGCCCATCATAAGGTGCATGTGCTGGATGGTGATGCCCGGCAGGTTGGCGGGGATGTGAAGCCAGCTCAGGTTCTCGTGCCGCTTGCCGTCGGGGTCGGTGCACACCAGCGTCCATAGGACGTCCGGCGGCAGGTGGTGCCCCACCATGACCTTCTGGCCGGTAACGATGTAGTCGTCGCCGTCGCGGATGGCGCGGGTCTGGCAGTTGGCCACGTCGCTGCCGCTCTGGGGCTCGGTCAGCACCTGCCACACCACGATCTCGCCCCGGGCGATGGGCGGCAGGAACTCCCGCTTCTGCTCCTCGGTGCCCCAGTGGAGCGCCACGGGCGCCACGATGCGGGCCAGGGTGTAGAAGATGTGGGTGAGGTTCAGGCTGTAGCGGGACAGCTCGGTCTCCAACACGAACTGGTGGTCTACTGTGAGGCCGGCGCCGCCGTACTCCACGGGGAACATCGGGAACAGCCAGCCCTTCTTGCCCAGCTTCTCGCCCAGCCCGCGGCGGAAGTTGTACTCCTCCTCGTCCTCCCGGGTGGACCATGAGGCCGACCACCGCAGGTGCTCCGAGCCCTTCATGTTCTCTTCCATCCAGGCCCGGACTTCCTTGCGGAACTCGGTCATCTCGGGTGAGTCTTCTTGCAGGTTGAAATCCATGGATACTCCTTGCTCGCTGAACGACTAATGCGCTGGCCCCGGCCCGTTTCCCGTCATTCCCGCGAAGGCGCGAATCCAGGTAGCGTGGGGCGGGGAAAGCACGTCGACTTCGCCTCCCACCGCCCCTGGATTCCCGCTTTCGCGGGAATGACGGGAAAGGGGCCGGGAATGGGACGGAGGGGCCGGGAATGACGGAAGGAACGGGGAGCGACGGAAAGTAAACATACTCTCACGCGGTCCGTATAGGCTTGGTGACGGCCAGGGTGTTTCGTCCCGTCCACATGGGCAGCAGCACACAGTGCCGGTGCTTGCCGCCGGTCACGATCACCATGATGTCGTCGGGCCGGGTGGCGAGGTGCACGATGCCGTCAGGGGTGACGTTGGGGGACTCGCGCAGCAATTCCTCGTCGTTTTTCGTCCCCTTGCGCCGGTCCGGAATGCTGGCGAAGGTGATGGTGGAATGCTCCCACAGATACTCGCGGACGTCCGCCCGGGTGATGCCGTCCCGCGCCAGGATCTCGGCGTCCTCGCTGCACAGGGCCACCAGCGGCGTGCCGCCGCCGAAGCTGCCCACGTCCAGGTGGCTGCCGCCGTGGTGCATGGCGATGACCTCCGCCAGCGACGACAGCGCCTCCGGTCCGGTGCTGCCGGCGGTGTGCATGGGGATGAAGCCGTTGATGCCGCACACGGTCACGGTGCTCTGCTGGGGCTGGTAGCCCCGGCTCACGTGGTAGGGCTCCCAGGGGCTCTTCTCCTGGTTCTCGCCGAAGCAGAAGCTGTACTTGCCGGGCCAACCGAAGGTGGCGCGGTCGGTGTCCCCGGGATAGCCGCCGCCGACGGTGATGAGGATCAGGCGGACGGCGCGGCCGATGGTGGCGTTGGCGCGGTGGCCGGGGCCGAACGCGCCGGCGTCGCAGTTGATGCCGATCTCGTTCCGTACCGGGCCGTTCACCAGCAGCGCCGGACCCGCGTAGCCGGTGGTGGCCTGGACCCCGTAGAGGTTGAAGCGGGGCTCCATGATGCCCTCCACCGCGGCCAGGACCACCGGCAGGTACTCCGGCAGGCAGCCCGCCATCACACAGTTGACGGCGATCTTCTCCACGGTGGCCGGCGCCCACTTGGGCGGCACCTGGCCGAGAACCTCCTGGGGGTCGCGGTGGGTGCCCGCGAGCATGCGCTCCACCCGCTCACGCGTGGGCGGGACGATGGGCAGGCCGTCGCTCAACTGCCGGTCCAGGAACCAGTCGTTGGCCGCCTCCAGCGAGTCCTCCACCTCGATGACTTCGGAGACGAGCTTTGCCTGTGGCGTGTCGATGGACATGCGTGAAGGGTCCGTGTGGTGGAGGATGTCCGCCCGGTGCGCTATTTCGCCGCCTGGGCTTCCGCTCCCGCGACGCCGGCCCGCGCAGGCTCGCCGGCCTCGGCATCGGTCAGGGTCTCCCGCACCGGCCCGATGGCGATCCTCGCATCCTCGGCGTGTTCACCCGGCCGGGCGCCGCCGCTCGGGTGGTGCGGGATCTGCACCAATGGCAGCTTGGGCATGCCGAAGAAGGTAGCCTCCTTACGGCCCAACTCCATGAAGATGGTCTGGCACAGGGTGACGGTGGGCGTGCCGCGCTTCTGGATCTCGATGGCGTCGTGGACACTCCACGACGTGCACGAGCCTCAAGCGCCCAGGCCGGTGACGACCGCGTCACACCGGCTCAGCATCTCCTCGATCATTTCCCCCGGCGCCGCATTCATGTGGCTGGGCTTCTTCCGCAGCAGCACCTCGGCCACGCCGGTCTGCTCCGCGATGAGCTGCGCCAGCTCCTCGAACATCGGGCTCGAGTTGGCCTGCCCGTTGTCGATGATCCCTACGACTTTTCCTGCCAGATCATCCAACCCTGGCACCGGCGGATGGTTCTCCAGCAGAACGTCGGCCCTCGGATCGAGCATCGAAAGCTTTCCCATGGATCCTCCCGATTGTACGCGTGATTTACCCTGCGAGACCTTACCCAACGCGGATTCATGTTGTCAACGGCTTGCCGGAGCACTGAGTACTGCGAGACGTCATGGGCATAAAGGCCGCGAATCCCGCACGATGATGAGGCGGACGCCTTGAGGGGTGACTGGATAAAGATTGGCCAAGACATGGGACGGGTCTTCGAACGCCGGCAACATGCGTCCACCAAGGAAGAAGCATAACCGCCCACCAGCAGCGACCGTAGCAGCGAGCAAGGAAGCGAACGCGCCCTACGATGTCCGTCAGAGATTTAGGATCGGCACCGGCTCGATATCGTCGGCGGGGGTGAAGCCGAAGACGCGGCCGTAGAAGTAGAGCTCCGCCTCCAGGGCGCGGACGATGGTTTCCGCTTTGCGGAAACCGTGGCCCTCGTCCTCGAAGGCCAGATAAGCGACCGGCAGACCCTTGGCGTCCAGGGCCTCCACCATGGCTTCGGCCTGATTGGGCGGCACCACCTTGTCGTCAAGCCCTTGGAAGAAAATGATCGGGCAATCGAATTCGTCCAAGTGGCAGACGGGAGAACGTTCCCTGTAGACGGGTTCCGAATCCGGCAGGGGACCGATCAGGCGATCCAGGTAGCGGCTCTCGAACTTGTGGGTGTCCCGGGCCAGGGCCATCAGGTCGCCGATTCCGTAGAGGCTGGCGCCGGCCCGAAAGGTGTCGCGGAAGGCGAGCGCGGCCAGGGTCGTGTAGCCGCCGGCGCTGCCGCCCCGGATGACCAGGCGGTCCGGGTCCGCCCGGCCCGAGTCGGCGAGGAATCGCGCGGCGTTGACGCAGTCGTCCACGTCGACGATGCCCCAGCGTCCGTCCAGGCGCTCCCGATAGGCGCGCCCGAACCCGGTACTGCCGCCATAGTTTACGTCGACGACGGCGAAACCGCGGCTGGTCCAGTACTGGATGGCCAGCGTGAACGCGTCGCTGGTGGCCCCGGTGGGGCCGCCGTGGGAACGCACGATCAGGGGCGGCAACTCCCCCGCCGGGGCCACATGGTGTTTATTGCGAGGCGGGTAGTAGAATGCGTGGGCCGACAACCCCTCCGCGGTGGGGAACTCGATGGCTTCCGCTTCCGAAACATAGCCCGTGTCGACGGTCGTCTCCGTTGCCCGTTTCAGCACCTCTTCGGCGCCCGTGGCCGGGTCCCACAGGCTGAGCCGGGTCGGCTCCGAACGGGAGGCCCCGATCAAGGCGAACCGGCCGCCGAGGGACTGGGGCACCCCGGGGTGCGAGAACGGCGTCGGCAGCGTCTCCAGGCGGCCTTCGGTGACGATGGCAAGCCGGCCAACGCCGCCCTCGATCACCCGGCAGACAAGGCGGCCGTCGGCCAGAAATCCGAAACTCCGCATCCCGAACTGCCACAGGGGCAGGCCGAACTCCGCCTGCCGGGGGCACAAGGGCTCCGGAGTGCCGTTGCGCCAACGGTACAGGTTCCACCAGCCGGTGGAATCGTCGACGAAGTGGAGCGTCCCGTCCGGCGACCATTCCGGTTGGAAGACGGAGATGCCGGCGCCGCCGGCGACCCGGTGCGGATTCGTCAGGGTGCCGTCCGCCACGACGTCGGCCAGCCACAAAATGGTGCCGTCCCACGGCATGTTGGGGTGATCCCAGGACAACCATGCGAGTTGCCGGCCGCCCGGGGAAAAGCGCGGCGTAGCGTAGAAGTCGGCCCCGGACGCCACGACGCGGTCCGCCTCGCCGTTGCCTTCCAGATCCAGCGCCACCAGGGCGTTTACGGGCTCCCCGTCGTTCCGATGGTCTTCGCGCACGCAGACCGCCCGACGGGCCGACGGGTCCAGGTCGAAGTCGGCGTAGCGGAGCGGACCTTCGGGGGTGATGGGACGGGGATCGGCGCCGTCGTCCAGGCGGTACACACGCTGATCGGCGAAGTTGGCGAATACCACCAAGCCGTTCCGCACGCCGAGGGCGCCGCCGCCGTACTCGTGGACGCGGGTGCGCACGTTGAACGGCGCGGGCGTGAGATCGGCTACGGCGCCGCTCGCGGTCCGGCGCACGAGGACCGTCCGTCCGGCCTCCGAGGGTCGGGACTCGAGCCAGTAGAGACACTCCCCGTCCACCCTCGGGCCGCCGATTCCCACCGCCCCCTCGGTCATCATGCGGGCCGTGATGGGGCTCTTCCAGGTACCGAAGGGGGCGGTGGTGGGAGGCGTCATCAGGTCATGTTCCAACCGGCATGCGTCCGGGAAAAACCGGGTTCACCCCCACAACCGCTCGCTCGCCAGCCTTGCGCCCTCGGACATGGCCTGGAACTTGGCCCACACGATGTCGGGGTGGATCTCCGGGACTTCCAGGGCCTGGGTGCCGAAGCCGCAGTCGCTGCCGGCGATGACGTTCTCGCGGCCGACGACGCCGGCGAAACGTTCCAGGCGCTGGGCGATCAGCTCGGGGTGCTCCACCACCACCGACGACTGGGTGATGACGCCGGGGATGATGAGCTTGCCCTCGGGCAGCTTGACGTCCTCCCATATCTTCCACTCGTGCTCGTGGCGCGGGTTGGAGGCCTCGAAGGAGAAGCCGCCGGCGCGGATCTTGAGCACGATGTCGATGTAGTCCTTCATCTCCATGTCGTGGACCCGGGGCCCCATGTTGATGCCGTAGCAGGTGTGGTAGCGCACCCGGTCTTCGGGGACGTCCCTGAGCGCGTGGTTGATGGCCTCGATCTGGCCTTCGGCCCAGGCACGGCACTGGTCCACGCTCAGGTCCGGGTTCTTGACGTAGTAGTTAATCAGCAGAGGGTCGTCGATCTGGAGCAGGAAGCCGGCATCGACGATGGCCTGGTACTCCACCCGCTGGGCATCGGCGATGGCGAACAGGAACTCTTCCTCGGTCTTGTAGTACTCGTTCTCGATGTTGCCGGCCACGTCGCACGGAGAGATGGCGGGCACGAAGGCCTCCACCGGGCCGGCTTCGTCCACCGCGGCTCTCAGGTTCGCCAGGTCCTGCGTCAGCCGTTCCTGGGCCTTGTAGGCGATGGGGCCGGTGCAGGCCATCTGCATGTTGCTGGGGTTCGGCTTGGTCCCCGGCACCGGGCTGTAGTGGCCGTAGTGCTCCGGGAACGCCTGCGACTCGCGGGAGTTGTCCCAGGGCGACACCCGCACCCGGCCGGTCGCGCTAAGGCCGTCGAGCCGCGTGTGGGCATAGACCGCGAAACCGCGCTTGCTGAGCTCGCCGTCGTCCACGACGTCGACGCCGAGGTCCATCTGGAGACGCACGATGTCGTGGACCGCGCGCAGGAGCTTGTCCTCGTACTCGGCCGGATCGACCGTCGTGCCCTCGTTCTCCGCCAGCATCACATCGATGAGCTCCCGCGGACGCGGCAGGCTGCCGGTGTGGGTGACGAGAATTCGGTCGGTGCTGTGCAGCATGGTTACCTCCACCTAAGGAAACTCAAACCAGTTGTCGTGGCGTCCTTCGACTTCGCTCCGCTTGCGCTCCGCTACGCTCAGGACGAACGGTACCAAGGGCATTTTCCGTTCGTCCTGAGCGTAGCGGAGCGAAGTCGAAGGACGCAGTCCGAACATCCGGACAGACCAGAATCTCCCTACCCGTCGTTCACGGGCTGGAATTTGTACAGGGTCCGGTCGCCGGTGACGTCGTCGAACACCACCTCCACCGGCATGTCGCAACTCAGCTCCTCGGGCTTGCAGCCCACCACGTTGGTGGTGAGCCGCGGTCCCTCGTCCAGTTCCACCACCACCAAAGCGTAGGGCAGCTCTTCGGCGAAACCCTTGTGATAGGCCCGGTGATAGACGCCGAAGGAGTAGATCTTCCCCTTGCCGCTCACCCGGGTCCAGGTCCAATCCGTGCTCCAGCACTCGGGGCAGGTCGCCGTGGGCGGGAACCAGCGGTTGGAGCAGGCGTCGCAGCGCGGCACCAGCAACTCGTGGCGCCTGCAACCGTCCCAGAAGGGCTCGGATTCCACCGAGGGCGGCGGCAGCGGCTTGTTGTACTCGCTCATCCGGCCTCCCTCCCCAGGATCAGCGCCGACTGGCACACCGTGTTGCCGCCGTGGCCGCTCACCAGGGCGATGTCGCAGTCCTTCACCTGCCGGTCGGGAGTGTGCTCGCGACGCACCTGGCGGGCGCCTTCCAGCACCTGGAGCATGCCCTCGATGTGTCCCTCGGAAAGCTGGCCGCCGGAAGTGTTGGTGGGCAGCACGCCGTCTGCCTCCAGCGCGCCGGAACCGACGAACGGCCCGCCCTCGCCCTTGGCGCAGAAGCCGTAGTCCTCGAGCTGCAGCAGCACCATGTGGGTGAAGCAGTCGTAGATCTGGGCGGTGTCCACGTCCTTGGGGCCTATTCCCGCCATCTTGTAGGCGGCCTCCCCCGCCTCCCTGGCGCCGGTGGTGATCATGTTGTCGTCTGTGAACCAGCCGCTCAGGCGGTTGCCGAAACCGAAGCCCAGGACATACGCGGGGGGCTGGCGCAGGTCCCGGGCGCGTTCCGCGGTGGTCACCACCACCGCGCCGGCGCCGTCGATGAACACGCTGCAGTCGTAGAGGCACAGCGGGTCGACGATGAGCCGGGCGCTCAAGTACTCTTCCAGGTCCAGCGGCTTCTGCATGAACGCGTGGGGGTTCTTGCGCGCGTGGTTGCGAAAGGCCACCGCGATGGCGCCGAGCTGCGCCTTGGTGGTGCCGAAGCGCTCCATGTGGCGGCGCGCGGCGATGGCGTAGTTCACCGGGGCGCCAAACTGGCCGAACTCGGAGCCGAACTCCGAGTAGGTCCGGGGCCGTGACGCCACGGCCTGCTTGGCCTCGGCGTTCCGGTGGGTCCGGGACCAGGTGTCACGGCCGTAGCCCACCACCACGGTGTTGCAGACGCCGGCCTCGATGGCCATGCACGCCATGGCCACGGCCATGGTCTGGCTGGCGCCGCCGTTGGCGGTGGAGGTGCTGAAGGTGACGTTGAGCCCGAGGGCCTCGCCCACCTTCTGGTGATGGCAGTAGACGTCGTCGGGCCCGCGGGTGATGAGGCCGTCCACGTCCTCCTTCTTGAGGCCGGCATCCTCGATGGCGTTCTTGGCCGCCACCGCGAAGAGCCCGATGGGGCCCATCTCGGGGACCTTGCCCAAGGGGCTCTGGCCCACCCCGACGACAGCGTACTTGCCGCTCAGGTTCGTGCTCATGGTTCCTCCTGCGTTCGCCTCGTATCGTCATCCCGGCGGAAGCCGGAATCCGGGAAGGGCCGAACCACTGGATTCCGGCTTCCGCCGGATGACGGGTTTGGGCCTGGGTGGCTCCATTTCACGGTCATGACAGGTTCAGGCATCCACTGCTAACGGGCCTTCCAGACGGCCGGCCGTTTCTCCGCAAAGGCGCGGGAGCCTTCCTTCTGGTCCTCGGTGGTGGAGAGCGCCAGTCCCAGGTCGCTCTCGAGCTTCAGGCCCTGCTCCAGGGGAAGCTGGATCCCCTTTGTAACGGCTTCCTTGATGGCGATGACCGAGAGCGGCGCGCCCAGGCAGATCTTGGCCGCGATCTCGTGCGCCACGTCCATGTAGCTGTCCACCGGCGCCACCTTGTTCACCAGCCCGATGCGTAACGCTTCGTGGGCGTCCACGGCCTCGCCGGTCAGACACAGCTCCAGCGCCTTGGCCATGCCCACCAGCCGCGGCAGCCGCTGGGTGCCGCCGCCGCCCCCGAGCCGGCCCCGCCGGACCTCGAACATGCCGAGCTTGGCGTCCTCCGCGGCCACGCGGAGGTCGCAGGCCAGCGCCAGCTCCAGGCCGCCGCCCACCGCATAGCCTCGGATCGCCGCGATGGTGGGCTTTTCCATGGCCGTTACCAACAGGTTCTGGCCTTGCATGTTCGGCCGGTTGCGCGCCCGGCGCTTCTCGAAGAAGGTCGAATCGTCCACCTCGCGGGCTCGCTCTTTGAGGTCGAGTCCGGTGGAGAAGGCCCGCTCGCCGGCGCCGGTGATGATGCACACCCGCACGTCGGGATCGTCGGACACCCGGGCACAGGCGTCGTGCAGTTCGTCCCGCGCCTTGTAGCTGATGGCGTTCATCGCCTCCGGACGGTTGAGGGTGATGGTGGCCACGTGGTCGGCCACTTCATAGAGGATGTTGTCGTAGGTCATCGACTCTCCCAATTCCAGGGCGACCGCGGGTCGCCCCTACCCAGACGTTGGATGCGGCCGGCCGGCGGCCTGCCTAACCCGTTTCGGCGGACAGCGTGATCAGGGCGTCCGCCACCGCCACGCCGAGGCCTTGCGGGCGCACCATCACCGGGTTCATCTCCACCGCGGTGAATCGCCCGGCGTTGTGGGCGACGAAGTCGCCGAAGCGGACCACGCACTCCACCAGCGCATCCACGTCCCGGGGCATCCCTCCCCGCAGGCCGTCCAGCAGCGCTCCGCCGCGGAGTTCCGCCAGCATCTCGCGCACGTCCTGTGCGTCCAGCGGCGGCAGCCGAAAAGCGGCATCCTTGAACACTTCGACGTAGATGCCGCCCAGCCCCACCATCACCAGCGGCCCGAACTGCGCATCGTGCACCATGCCGACGATGACTTCCAGCCCGTCGGAAACCATTTCCTGCACCAGGATGCCGTCGATGCCGGCGGCGGGGTGCGCCGCCTCGACCTTGGCGACAATACGGAGGTGGGCGGTTTCCACCTCTTCGGCGGTGGCGGCGCCGAGATGGACGCCACCGGCGTCCGACTTGTGGGGCACATCGGGCGACTGCACCTTCAACGCCACCGGGTAACCGAGGCCGGCGGCGATCTCGACCGCCTGTTCGGGAGTCTCGGCGAGCCCTTCACGGGTCACGGCGATACCGGCTCGGGCGAGGACGCGCTTGCTGTCGTGCTCCGTCAGTGCCACGACGCCTTCCGGAGCATGGAAATCCACGGACTCCGCCGCCGTCCGAACCGGCTTCTCCCTGCGCCGGAACGCCGCGTAGTCCACGAGCTTGCGCACCGCCTTCATCCCCCCGGCCACGTCCTCCAGGATGGGGACGCCGGTCTCCGCGGAGTACGTCCGGCAGTCGTCGGTGAGGCCGTTGGACACCAGCGACAGCACGAACAGCGGCTTCGTCGTGGTCCCGGCGCAGGCGGCCACCTGGTCCAGCAGTTTCTTTTGGGTAGGCACGTGGATCCGCTTCGTGCTCAGGGCCAGTCCCACCAGGTCGATGCCGTCGTCGTCCAGCAGCGTTCCGAGAACCGTCGTGAGGTTGTCGCCCTGCTCGATTCGCGGCATCCCCACGGTGTCGATGGGGTTGCTGAACGGACGATCCTCGACTCCGAGGATCTCGCCGAGCTTGGCGTTGGTGGCCGCGGACAACGCGGGGCAGCGAAGGCCCGCCACGTCGTTGACGTCGCTGATGAGGGCGGTGGCGCCGCCGGAGATCGTCAGGAACACGACGTTCTCCCCCGCCGGAAGGCGCTGGTGAAGAAACAGGCCCGCGGTCTCCACCAGTTCGTCGAGGCTTTCCACCTGGGCAACGCCGGTTTCGCGGAACAGCGCCTCGTAGGCTTCCCACTGGCCGGCCAGGGTGCCGGTGTGGGCCACCGTGGCCCTCTGGCCGGACTCGGTGCGGCCGAGCTTCAGCACCACCACCGGTTTCTTCCGGCTGGTGGAGGCCAGCACACGGCGCAGCTTGGCGCCGTCCTTGGCCCCTTCCATGATGCAAGCCACGACCTCGGTCCCGGGGTCGTCGGCGAGGTACTCGATGTAGTCGGCCATCTCCACCACGGCCTCGTTGCCGCTGGATATGATGTAGTTGAAGCCGATGTTGCGGCTGGCGCCCAGTTCGGTGACGGCGTTGGTCAGGCCGCCGCTCTGGGAGATGAGCGAGATGCCTCCGGGGGGCAGGTCCCGCGGGATCGAGAAATAGGAGTTGGCGAACCCGTAGCGGAGGCTCGCCACTCCCATGCAGCAGGGACCGGTGACGGCCATGCCGCCGGCGGCGGCCAGTCGCTGAAGCTCCTCCTGGCGCCGCCGCCCCGCCGCGGTATCCCCGTCCGAAAAACCCTCGGCGACCACGATGCCCGAAGGCACTCCGGCGGCGACGGCCTCCTCGACCACCCCCAGAACGCGGGTGACGGGCAACGCCACCACCACGCAGTCCGGCACCTCCGGCAGCCCGGCGACGGTGGGATAGCACGGCCGGCCCTGGACCTCCGTGTAGTTGGGATTGATCGGGTAAACCTTTCCCCCGAAACCGGACCCGAGGACGTTCCCCAGAATCCGGCCACCCGTGCTCCCCTTGGGAGATGCCCCGACAACCGCTACCGATCGCGGCCGGAGCAATGGCTGGAGGTTGACGTTCCCGCGCATAGTCTGTTGGGAATCAGCCACTTAGCGGTTGACCGATCCACGCCGGACCGGATCGATCGCTTCTCGGATACTCAGGAGCTACCGAACCTTATCTCCGCAACTGTTCGCTTTTTAACAACAAAACAGTGCGCATAAATTATGCAATCCGCTGAATCCCGGATGAATAGGGCCAATTTCGCGCATCGCGGACCCATCCACAGGGTTTTTCCACAGACCCTGTTACCAAATTGACACAGTCGCGCAACATTGACACACACACTGGCGTAACATTGTTACACGCTCGCGAAGGTTCCGTCCCCGTTCGGGTTCCTATCCGACGGTGGGGACGCCCGGGTCGTCGGGCTCATGGCCGTCGTGCTTCCGCACGTGGTCGTACTGCCGCGCGAACCAGCGCATGTACTCGCCGTAGGTCGTGGGCTCGTAGCGGGGCGGATGGTCCGGTCCCTGGCACGTCGGCAGGCACGCCATGGGAAAATCATGAGTCGCATCGAAGAAGAACGGGATGGCGTAGCGGTCCCGTCCGGCATTGCGGTTGACCACCCGGTGCGGGGTGGAGAGAAACCGGTGGTTGGTCCAACGGCGCAGCATGTCCCCCGAGTTGACCAGAAAGGTGCCGGGTGCCACCGGCGCGTCGGTCCACTCCCCCGAAGGCATGCGGATGGCCAGACCGGGCAGCTCCGACTGCGGCAGCATGGTGAGAAAGCTCGAATCGGTATGCGGCGCCAGCCCGTACTGCTCGGCGTCGCCCTGCTCCGCGGGCGGGTAGTGGGACATCCGCAGGGTGTACTGGGGCTCCCTGAACGCCTCGGCGAAGTAGTCCGGCGGGAGGTCCAGTGCCACCGCATAGAGCGGCAGCATGCGCTTGCAGAGCCGTTCCATGGCGTCGAGGTAGGCCACCACCGTCTCCCGGAAGGCCGGCAGGACATGCGGCTCGGGCCACGGGTTGGCGCAACGGTAGCGCACGCCGGCCACCACGTCGGGATGATCGGGCGGAAGGTCGCGCTTGAGGAAGTACGCCTCGACGAAGTTGGGGCGGGTAGCCTTCTCCACCCGGGAGCTCCGGGAGACGTAGCCGTTGAGCGGCATGTAACCGACGTTGTGCTCGTTTCCCCGGACCGCCATCTTCTCGGCCAGCGGCCGGGCGTGGAAACGGACGCACTCGGCGAAGACGCCGTCGATGAGATCCTGGGGCACGCCGTGGCCGTGGATGTAGTAGAAGCCCACGTGCTCCAGCGCGTAGCGCAATTCGGCGGCCAGCCGCTCCAGGGCACCGGGAACGCCGGCCATGAAATCCGCCACGTCCAGGAGCGGGATGCCGCTTTCGGCCGCGGCGTCGAGCTCGGTTTCGTGGTACCCGATGGACATGGTGCTTAACCCGTGGGAAGGACCGGCATGCCCTCCGGCGCGCCGATCTCGAAGGCGTTGAGGGAGCAGGCAAGGCCGACGTAGCCGCCGACGATGCCGGTGAGCTCCGCCAGCCTATCGTCGCCGAGCCGCCTCCGCAGCGCCTGGAAGGTCGATTCGGTGACGCGGTGCGGCGGCCGCAGGAGCTCCTGCACGTACTTCACGAACGGCGCCTCGTCGTCGTCGAGGCCCTCGGGCGCCGCGCCGTCACGGATGGCCGCCACGGTCTCCTCCGACACCCCGGCATCGAGAGCATGACCCGAGTGGGCGGCCCACTCGTACACGCAGTCCATCTCCCGGGCCACGGTGCAGATCACCAGCTCTTTTTCCTTCAGGGGAAAGTCCGAGGTAAACAGGGAGTATCCCACCAGGTGCGCGGTGCGCGCGGCCAGGTCCGGGCAATGGAGCAGGTTGGCGTAGGGCGCGCCGATGCGCTTCCGGCTCGCCATGATGGAGTCGTAGTGTTGCCGCTGGTCTTCGGGTATGGCGTCTCGTTCGGTGAGCTCCGGAATGCGGGGCATATTCGAGTCCTCAGCGTTGTTCAATGCCTTGCCGGGCCGGGACACGGGCGGGTTTGAAACCCGCCCGTACACCCTTGCCGTCACGTCCCTCCCTCCGCGACGTATTACAGCGCCGGCGTGGTGGCCGGCGGCCTGCGGTGGCGCGTGGCCTGCTCGTAGGCGTAGGCGAACTTGATCATGCGGCCGTCGTCGTAGGGCCGTCCGAGAAACGTGATCCCGGCCGGGAGGTCGTCCCGGGTGAAGCCGCCGGGCACCACCACCGACGAGACGAAGATCAGGAACGTATTGATGTGGGGGACCCCCCTCATGTTGACCCACGGCGGCTTGATGCCTTCGGCGATTAGCGTCGGCTGGTGCTCCACCGATTTGTGCACGATGGCGTCCAGCCGGTGGTCGGCCATGACCTTGAACAGGTTGCTCATGAGCTTTTCGCGCGCCAGCAGGTACTGGTAGTGCTTGTCCGCGTCCAGGGGCGCCTTCCAGCGGTTCTGGGCGTTGTAGTGGACCTTGGCGAAGTCCGGGGAATCGATGGCCTCCTGGCGCGACTCGAAGGGCCGCTTGGCGCTCCGGCCGTAGTACAACTTGAAGGCCGCGTCGGCGTTGGCGGGATTCCACGACCGTTTGGCCAGGAGCTCGTTGAGCTGCGGTATCTCCACCGGGTCCACCACCTCGGCGCCGGCGGCCTGAAGGTCCGCCACCGCCTTGTCGAACACCTCGGTGACCTGCCGGAAATCGTCGGTGTCCGGCTCCGCCATGTATCCCATGGGCTCCCGCAGGATCCCCAGGCGCGCGCCGGCGAGACCGTTGGCATCCAGGAAATCGGTGTAGCTCTCGGGGATGTGGCCGACGCTCCGGGCCGTCACCGGGTCCTCGGGGTCGTAGCCCACCATCCCGTCCAGCAGCCGCGCCATGTCCCCCACCGTGCGCGCCATGGGGCCCAGCGAGCCGGTCATGTCGGGCCAGCCGTCGTACACCCCGCCCCGGCTCACCAGCCCCGGCGTCGGACGCATGCCGGCGACGCAGTTCCAGGTGGAGGGCCGGCGGATGGAGGCGTAACCCTCCTGCCCCACCGCCACCGTCGCGAAGTTGGCCGCCACGGCTCCGCCGGAGCCGCCGGAGGAGCCCCCCACCGTACGTTCGACATCGTAGGGGTTGCGGCTGGAGCCGAACAGCGAGCCGTGGGTGTCGCCTCCGCCCAGCTCGCCCAGGGTGGCCTTGGCGAGGATGATGGCGCCGGCCGCCTTGAGCTTCTCCGCCACGGTACAGTCCCGGTCGGGGTAGAAGTCCTTGAACAGCACGCTGCCCAGGGTGGTGGGCATGCCCTTGACGTCGCCCTGGTCCTTGAACACGATCGGGATGCCGTGGAGCGGGCCGGTGAGGGGCGAGGCGCCGAGGCGGTCGGCCTCCTCCAGGGCGTTGGGGTTGACCGTGATGATGCAGTTCAGGGCCGGACCCTTCTTGTCGTAGGCCTCGATGCGGTCCAGGTAGGCCTGCACGAGGTCCCGCGGGGTCAACTGTCCCGATTGGTAGGCCTTGTGGACGGCCTCGATGGTGGTTTCCACCACGTCGAAATTGCTCATGTGAGTCTCCTAGAAGAACGCCAGGGTGCGCATCTCGATGCTCTCACGGGGCGGCGCGTCGGCCGGCGTGTCCGGGTCGTCGAAGGCGCAGTGCAGGGTCCAGCGGGCGCGGCCGTCGCGCTCGGACTCGAAGGTCTTGAACACCACGGCCTCGTGACGCTCCATGTGCGGGAAGTAGTACCAGTAATGGTTGGGGTTGAAGGTGTAGTGGAGGGTCTCGCCGCGCCGGTCCGGGTAGATCCGCGCGGTGGGGATGGCGCCCTCCATGCCGGTGCTGCGCCCGTCGCAGATGGCCAGCGGATCCCGTACCACCGGGCGGTTGATGGGGCGCCAGGTCTGGATCACGCCGAACCGGCCCTTGAGCAGCTCCTCGGCTTCGTCCGGCAGGATGTCGCGAACCCGCTGCGGCCCCGACCAGTCCGTGTAGTCGTTGTGGGCGCCGCGCACCGGACCGCCCACCTGCTTCGCCTCCCGCGTGGCCTCGTCACCCGACCGCACCGTATGGTCGAACACCACCACGCGCTTCGCCCCGGAGGTCTTCTTCACCAGCTCCTCGGTCTCCTTGTAGTAGACCGTCCGTACCTCCTCCTCGTCGTAGAAGTCCTTCATTTGGGTGTCGTGGCGCACCAGCACGAAGCCCTCGCGCTCCAGCGAAAGCTCGGCCAGGAGCCGCGCGTTGTGGATCGTCACCGTGTGGCTCTCGTAGTTGCCCCTGCGCTTGCGGTCGGCCTCCTTCTGGCTCAGGCCGCCGTAGCTCGCGGGAGCCTCGGTGTCTTTCTTGAGGTAATTGACCACGCCCTCGATGGTTTCCGGCTGTGCTGCCTCTTGGGGTTTCGCCATCGCGCCCTCCTTCAGTTCGCGTAAACTGGACTATTCGAAGCCATAGAACCGCGCGCAGTTGTCCCACAGGATCTTGCGCTTCACCTCGTCGGACAGGTCGAGATCGAGAAAGCCTTCCACGGCGTGGGGGTACTTGGAGTCGCCGTGGGGGTAGTCGGTGGAGAAAACGAGCTGCTCGCAGCCGATCTCCTCGATGGTATGGCGGGCGGGGGCCTCGTCGGGCTCCACCGAAACCCAGCACTGGCGGCGGAAGTATTCGCTGGGCTCCTCGGTCAGATCGGTCATGTAGATGTCGCCCTCGCGCTCGTAGCCCTCGTCCAGCCGCCACAGCAGCCACGGGAGCCAGGAGCAGTTGGCTTCCAGGAACGCCACGTTGAGCTTCGGGTGGCGCGCCAGCACGCCGCCGCCGAGAAAGCTCCCGAGCCCCTTCATCTGCTCGAACGGCTGGGCGTAGACGCGCCTCAGGCCGAAGTTGGGCTCGAACTGCTCGCCGCTCTGGGGCGAGCGCGACGCCGACGCCTCGTGGAAGCCGATGGGGAGGCCCAACTCCTCCAGGGTGTCCCACAGGGGCTCGTAGTACGGATCGTGCAGCGGCTTGCCGGTGACGACGTTGGACCTGAGAAACACCGAGCGAAAGCCGTACTCCCCGGCCACCCGGCGGGTCTCCTCCACCGCGTCGTCCATGTCGTAGACGGAGATCATGCCGGCGCCGAACAGGCGCTCCGGATCCACCCGGCAGAAGTCGTGGAGCCAGTCGTTATAGGCCCGCGCGAGGGCGGCGGCAAAGTCCGGCGATTGGTCCGGAAAGGTCATCACCCCCAGCCCGCGGCTGGGGAAGAGCACGGCCACGTCGATGCCCTCGGTGTCCATGGCCTCGAGCTGCACCTCGGCGGTCCAGCCCCGCTCGGAGTGGTCGCGGTAGATGCCTTGGTTCTTGTCGTAGTTGTGGCCGCGGCGCAGCGTGCCGGCGCTGTGCCTGGTGTTGGGCGGCTCCTCCGGGAAGATCAGGCCCAGGTCGCGGACGTTATCAGAGGTGCGTCCGCGCGGCGCGACGGAGCGGTACTCCGGATCCATGTAGCGGGGCCACAGATCCGGAGGCTCCATGATGTGCATGTCGCTGTCGAATACCCTAAAGCCGTTCCTGGCCATGGGACTGTCCCTCGCGCGACCTAGTCAAAGCCATAAAACCGCGCGCAGTTGTCCCACAGGATCTTTCGCTTTGCCTCGTCGGACAGGTCGAGCTCCAGGAACCCTTCCACGGCATAGGGATACCTGGAGTCGCCGTGGGGATAGTCGGAGGAGAAGACGAGCTGGTCGCAGCCGAACTCCTCGATGGTGAACCGCGCCGGGGTCTCGTCGGGCTCGATGGAAATCCAGCATTGGTCCTTGAAGTAGTCGCTGGGTTTCCGGTCGAGATCGGCCATGTAGACGTCGCCCTCCCGCTCGTAACCCTCGTCGAAGCGCCAGAGGAGCCACGGCAGCCACGAGCAGTTGGCTTCCAGGAATGCCGCCCGGAGCTTGGGATGACGCGCGAGCACGCCGCCGCCCACGAAGCTCCCGAGCCCCATCATCTGCTCGAAGGGCTGGGAATAGACGCGCCTCAGACCGAAGTTGGGCTCGAACTGCTCACCGGCCTGGGCCGCGCGGGAAGTGGAGGCTTCGTGGAACCCGATGGGAAGGGCCAACTCCTCCAGGGTATTCCACAGGGGCTCGTAGTACGGGTCGTGCAGCGGTTTGCCGGTGACGATGTTGGACCTCAGGAAGACCGTGCGGAAGCCGTACTCGCCCGCCACCCGGCGCGTCTCCTCCACCGCGTCGTTGATGTCGTAGACCGAGATCATGCCGGCGCCGAACAGCCGGTTCGGGTCGGCGCTGCAAAAGTCGTGGAGCCAGTCGTTGTAGGCCCGCGCCAAAGCCGCGGCGAAGTCCGGCGCGTGTCCCGGATAGTCGAGCACATGGAGGCCCCGGGTCGGGAACAGCACCGCGGCGTCGATGCCCTCCACGTCCATGGCCTCGAGCTGCACCTCGCCGGTCCAGCCCCTTTCGGAGTGGTCACGGAAGGTGTTCTGGTTCTTCTCGTAATTGCGGCCCGCATGCAATTCCTCACCGGTGCGGCGCGCTTGAGCCGCCTTGTCGGGGAATTTCAGTGCCAAGTCCCGAACGTTCTCGGACGTGCGCCCCAGCGGAGCCTGCGCCTTAAACTCCGGCGGCAAGTACCGAGGCCACAGGTCCGGGGGTTCCATGATATGCATGTCGCTGTCGAATACTTTGAAACCGTTCTTGGCCATGAGCTTGTCCCTTTCCTTGCGGGGAGCCCACGCGCGGCGCGTCGGGGGCGCCGCCCGCTCCGTCTCCCCGGTGGATGAGAAAGGCCGCCCCTCGGGAGGGCGGCCTTCGCGTTACTGTACCGGGTGGGAAATGTCGAGTTGGTAGAGGTTCTTGACGTTGGTGCAGACCAGCTTCTTCCGGATGTCCGCCGGCAGGTGCCCCAGGTCGCGCTCGATGTAGCGCTTCGACTCCGGCCACGTGGAGTTGGCGTGGGGGTAGTCGTTGGACCACATGCAGTTGTCCTGGCCCCACCACTCGAAGTTGTGGCCGGCCACCGTGTCGCGGAAGAAGGTGCCGAAGAACTGCTCGTTGAAGTACTCGCTGGGGTTCTTGGTGATGGAGATGGGGTTCTCCCCCTTGAACCGGTTCCAGTAGTAGTCCCACTGCTGCAGCATGAACGGCATCCAGCCGATCTCGTTCTCCACGCACACGAACTTGAGCTTGGGATGGCGCTCCATGATGCCGTAGAAGATGAAGTCGAAGACCGCGTTGATGATCTCCTGGAGCTTGAGGTTGACGCTGCCGCGGTAGGGCTCGACGCCGATGCGCTGGTTACCGAACACGGTTTTCTTGTGGTAGCCGTGGCCGGTGAGGATGTGCAGGTGCACCGGCAACTCGAGGTCCGCCGACGCCGCCCAGAACTTCTCGTAGTGGTCGGAGTGGAACGGCAGGTCGGCGTGCGGCGCCTGCCAGATGAGCGAGCCCTTGAGTCCCTGCTTGGCGCAGCGCTCGAGTTCCTTCACCGCGTTGTCGATGTCGTACATGGAGATGGCCGCAACCCCTACGAGCCGGTTGGGCGCCACCGAGGAGTACTCCACAACCCAGTCGTTGTAGGCGCTGAAGGAGACTTCCTGCAGCTTGGCGTCGTCCATGGCGAAGTGCGGCAGGAGGTAGGTCGGAAAGAGGACCTCCGCGCTCACGCCGTCGGTCTCCATCTCGGAGATGCGCTTGTCCGGATCCGATCCCCCCGGCTGGGTCTGGAAGCTCTCCCCCAACTTCAACTGCGGAAAGCGCGGCACCTGGTCCCTGAAACCCTTGGGCGCCCTCTCCACGAGGATGTCGGACGGCTCCATGACGTGGGAGTCCGACGAGATAATGACTTCACAGCCCGCCAGTGTTCCGTTGTCTGCCATTTGATTGTCCCCCTTGCGAACGTTTCATAGATTCTCGCGCACTTAACCCCTAGTGTTGTGTCTCACAAACAGGTTTACAAATCTGCTTGTCTTTTTTGTCGTCGGCTGCGTTGCTCTTCCTCGCGTGGTACCCGCCACTGCTCGTCATCGCGCCTTGCCGACAACAAAAAATCCGGCGCATCTTTGCAAACCTGTTTGTGAGACACAACACTAGCGTCTAGCATTCCCGGTCTTGGGGCGTCAAGATTGGGAGGCGGGCAAATTCGGCCGTTTGCCCGCCGGGCAAGGCCGCCCCTTACCACTCGGCCTTGTCCATGGCCCAGCGATCCAGGCTGGCGAGATATTCCCGCATCAGCACCAGGCGCATGGCCACGGCCCGGCGGGTGGCGTCCTGGAGGTCGGGGGTGGTGGCGTAGCGCACCAGGATTTCCTCGGGACCGCTGCCGTGCCCCTCCTCGTCGGCCAGGATGCGCTTGTACGGGGCCTTGATCCAGTCCGGGACCGTAGGCGCGGCCAGGCACTTCTCGATGAGGTAGTTGGCTATTCCTTCGCCGCCCATGGAGAAACCCGCCAGCCGCTGGCAAGTGTCGGGGAGCGCCTCCATGGCGTTGAACATGGACATCTGCGCCGGCAACGGGCGGTAGTCGAAGGGGTCCGCGCCGAGCTCCCGGATGCGCGCCATGAGGAGCCCGGCGTGAGTCATCTCCTCATGGGCGGAGCGCGCCATCATGGTCTTGACCTCGATCTCGGGGGTGGTCTTGAGCCAGCCGCCGAAGAGGTCGGCGGCGCGCAGCTCGTTCCACAGCCGGCTCTTCATCACCCGGACGCGCTCCTCGTCGGTGGTTAGCGGAACGTAGCTGTAGGCCGGGGGGCGGTCGTCGAGGGTCGAACAGAAGGCCCTGACCTTGTCACGCAGTTCCTGAACGAATTCGCTGCTCGTCATGGAATGCCTCCCATCCCCTCCCTTGGATTCCGGCCCCGTATCGGGGTACGGGGCATGCTTTCGCCGGAATGACGGGAACGGAGCATCGCCGCCTTTCCCGCGTCAGGTCACTCCGGTCTCACGCAACTGCGCCAGGGCTGCGTCGTCGTAGCCGAGGCCGCGCAGGATCTCGTCGGTGTTCTCGCCCAGCAATGGCGCGGCGCGGTGGAATTGCATGGGCGTGTCGGATAGCTGGATGGCGTTGCCGATAAGGTGACTGGACCCCATCTTGGAATGACGGATCTCCTGCGGCAGGCCCATCTCCTTCACCTGCGGGTCGTCCAGCACCTCCTCGATCCTGTAGATGGGCGCATTGGGCACGCTGACGGCGTCCAGTGCCTCGAGCCAATGGTCCCGGGGCTTCTTCTCGAACTCCGCCTGAAGAATGGGAACGATGTCGTAGTGATTTTTCCAACGGTCGTTGCGGGTGGCAAAGCGCGGTTCGTCCAGCAGGTCGCGCCGCCCCACCGCGGTGACCAGCCCTTCCCAGGCCTTCTGGTGTCCGGAGAGGTGGATCACCAAGGCCTTCTTGTCGCTGGGAACGAAACAATAGATACGCCCGCGCGGAAAGTTCTCCCGGGTGATGGCCTCGCCGCCGTTCAGGTAATCGGCCATGTGGGACTCGATGAACGCCAGGCTGATGCGCAGCAGCGAAGCGTCCACGAACTGCCCTCGCCCGGTGTGGTGGCGCGCCATCAGGGCCGCGAGAATGCCGTAGGCGGCGAATACCCCGGTGGAGTGGTCGGTGACCGAGACCCCCACCACCTTCGGTTTGTCGAAGTCGGTCATGAGGCTCAGCATGCCGCTCAGGGCTTGGCCGATGGTATCGAAGCCGGGCTTGTCGCGGTAGGGGCCGTCCTGCCCGTAGCCGGTGATGGAGCAGTGGACCAGCCTCGGGTTGAGCTCGGACAGGCGCTCGTAGTCGAGCCCCAGCTTCGAACGCGTCTCCGGCCGGAAGTTCTCCAGCAGTACATCGGCCTTCTCCAGCAGCTTGAGAAGGATCTCCTTGCCCTGGGGCTTTCGCAGGTTCAGGGTGAGGCTCCGCTTGTTGCGGTTGAGCGCCCGGAAGCTCGGCCCGTAGCCCTCGTACAGGGGATTCCGACCACGGTGCGTGTCGCCCCCGTCCGGCAGCTCCACCTTGATGACGTCGCACCCGAGGTCGCCCAGCAGGCTCCCGCAAAAAGGCCCGGCCACGTGACCGCTCAAGTCCAGCGCCATGGTCCCCTGCAATGCCGCGTTCATGATTCAGGACACCTTCCTTTCCATGCCCCACCGCAACTATGGCACAATGCCCCAGTATAACAGCAGGGAATGAACAATAGGCAACAGGCGGAGGCATGGGGCTCGCTCCTCCGCCCGGTTGCCGGATACCCGTATCGCGGAGGACAGATGAAGGAGCAGCTCAAGGAAGGGCTCGAAGGAGAGTGGGTGATCGAGACGACGCCGGAGATGGCGGCGCAGCACATCGCCGAGGAGGGTATCCTGGTCTACTCGACGCCGGCCATGGTTTGGCACATGGAGCGTGCGGCGGTGGAGACCGTCAGCGCATATCTGGATGACGACGAGGTCTCGGTCGGCGTGCGCGTGGAAATATCCCATATCGCCGGCACCGCAATCGGTGAGACCGTGCGTGCCGCGGCCCGGCTCGTCGCGGTCGAGGGACGCCGGCTTACCTTCACCGTGGAGGCCCACAACGAACGCGAAAAGATCGGCGAGGGGCGCCACCAGCGCGTGGTGGTGAAGCGGGACCGATTGCCCCGGAAGGAATGACCGGCGCGCCGCACCGAAAGACCCGCCTTGACAGTCGCGGCGGCGACGTGATGATATGGCCCCCGCCCGGCAGCGGCCAGGCGCGCTCCCGGGCGCGTATGCCGGCTGCCCAGGGGACTTGAGACGGAGCTCGAACATGGCAAACGCGGGATCCTTGCGGGAACGGCTCGAAGCGGCGGTGCTGGAACGGCATTGCGCCAACCACCCGCTCACCGAGAAGTGGGCCGCCGGCAAGCTGAGCCGCAACGCCATGGCGGGCTGGGCCATCGAGCAGTACCACTGGATCAGCAACATCTACCGGGGAGAGCTCTACAAGGCCGCCAACACCCCCCTCGAAGTGCAACGGCTGCTGCTCGGCAACTACCTGGAGGAGAGCGATCCGGAGCGGCCGCACCTGGACATCATCCTGCGCTTCTGCACGGCCAACGGCGGCGACGCCGAGGCGGCCAGGCGCGGCCGGGGCCTGCCCACCACCGAGGCCTGGGTGAGCTGGTTCAACCGCGTGTGCAAGGACGAGTCCTTCATCTGCAGCGTGGCCGCCACCAACGTCGGCACCGAGTCCCAGTCGCCGATGCTCTACAGCAAGGTGCTGCCCGCCCTTCGGGACGTCTACCGCTTCGCCGAAGCGGACATTGAGCACTTCTGGCTCCACGCCGACGTCGACACCGAGCACGGCGGCCGGGGCTTCGAGATCCTCGAACGCTACTGCACCACGCCGGAGCTCCAGGAAATGGCCATCGGCTACGCCCGGGAAAGTGCCAAGATGCGCTGGTTCTTCTTCGACGGCATCTACATCCACTACGAGATGGGCTATGAGCTCCGGTAGGCGCGCCGCGGAACGAAAGGCACCGATGGCAGGCGAACCGCGGGACTTGACCGAACTCGACAGCTTTCTGGCGGACCGATGGCTCTCGGGCCTGTGGAAGCTCGACCGCCACGAGCGCACCCCCGACCCCAAGACCCGGGTGGTCCCCCACCTGTGGAAGTGGAACGACGTCTACGAGAGCCTGCTCCAGGCCCGGGACCGCATCGGCATCGAGAAGGGGCGGACGGAACGCCGCACCATCCGCCTCGTCAACCCCGGCATGCAACACATCGAGATGACCAGCCACACCATGCTGCTGGCCTGCCAGATGATCCAGCCCGGCGAGGTGGCACCCGCCCATCGCCACACCATGGCGGCCATCCGCTTCATCGTCCAGGGGGAAGGCGCCTACACGGTGGTCAATGGCGAGAAGCTCGACATGGCGGAGGGGGACCTGATCCTCACGCCGCAGTGGACTTGGCATGACCACGGCCACGAGGGCGCCGAGCCCATGGTCTGGCTGGACGGCCTCGACGTGCCGTTGATCCAGTCGCTGCAGGTGATCTCCTACGAACCCTACTCCGAAGAGAAGCAGGCCACCCACGCAAGCGCGCAGGCGGCGTCGCATTTCGGCATGACCCGGCCGGTGCGATCGGAGGAGCGGACAGCGCCCATGCCTCTCCATTATCGCTGGGAGGACACCTACCGCTCGCTCAAGGCACTTGCGGAGACGCCCGGCGACCCCTACGACGCCGTTGCCCTGGAATATGTCAATCCGCTGACCGGCGGCCGCACCCTGCCGACCCTGTCGTGCTGGGCCCAGATGCTCCGCCCCGGGGAGAGAACCAAGGCGCACCGCCACAACAGCACCAGCATCTACCATGCGTTCCGCGGCAGCGGCGCCACCGTGATCAACGGCGACGCCGTCGAGTGGAGCAAGGGAGACACGTTCATCGTGCCGCTGTGGAGCTGGCACGAGCACGCCAACCGCTCGGCGGGGGAAGAGGCTATCCTCTTCTCCATGCACGACATCCCGGTGCTGGAGGCCTTCGGGCTACACCGGCAGGAGGCCATGGGCCCATCGGCCATGGGGATGTAGACGGCCGCGCGGCGAACTTCAACGAGATCCGGCAACCCGATACCGGCGGCCGGCAAAGGAGGAGCTGAACATGGCAGGATTTCGCGTAACCACATTCGTTGTGACGTTAGCGGCGATTCTCTTGTGCGCTTCCGCGGCAACGGCGGCGGACTACTATGAGGGCAAGACCATCCGGGTGCTGGTCTCCTCCAGCCCGGGCGGCGGCACCGACGCCACCGCGAGGCTCGTTTCCGCCTTCCTGCCGAAGTTCATACCCGGAAACCCCAAGACCATCGTGCAGAACATGCCGGGCGGCGGAGGCACCGTGGTCAACAACTACTACACGCGCCGCGCCAAGCCCGACGGCCTGACGCTGCTGCAGGATTCCTCGTCCGCCCTCAGCCTCTACGTACGCGGCGGCAAGCGGATCAAGTTCAATCCCAGGACGTACTCGTACGTCGGCTCCATCATGCGGGGCGGCAGTATCCTGATGGTGCGGAAGGACGCCCGCAAGCGCCTCGCCGACTCCAAGGCCAAACCTGTCGTGGTGGGCGATACCGACGGCATCCGCACCTGGGTGGCCATGACCGTGTGGGGGGCCAAGTACCTGGACTGGAACACCCGGTGGATCTTCGGCTATGCCGGCACCGGCGAGATGGTGCTGGCGCTTCGCCAGGGCGAGATCGAGATGTGGGGCACCGGCAACGCCAAGCTCATCCGGAGTCTTCAGAAGGACGGCGTGGTGGACACCTTGGTGCTGCTGACGGACAAGCGCCGCAAGGACTTCCCCGACGTCCCCACCTTCTCCGAGGTGCTCGGGGACAAAAAACCGTCCGGCGTGGCTTGGCAGGCCTACAAGGTGTGGACCGGACCCTCGGACGTGGACAAGTTCCTGCACGCACCCAAGGGGACGCCGGACAACGTCATGAACATCCTTCACGCGGCATGGGCGAAGATGGTGAAGGACCCGGGGTTCCAGGCGCAGGCCACCAATTTCTTCGGCGAGGCTTGGCGGACCCGTGACGGTCCGGCCACCGCAAAGCTGGTCATGGAGGCCACCGACGCCACCAAGGAGGTGAAGGACTTCCTCTTCAACATCCGCAAGGAGCACGGCCTGCCCACGGGCAAGAAGAAGAAGAAATAGCGGCACGCCACAGACCCATTCCGCTATTCATCCCCGGCCGGCAGTCTCCTTCCGTCCATGCTGGAAGCCGCTTTCGACGGCCTGCTCGGCGTCCTGACCCTGCACTCCCTGGGCATGATGGCCCTGGGAGTGCTGATCGGGAGCCTGGTGGGGTTCCTGCCGGGCATCGGCGGTCCCACCACCCTGGCCATCATGCTTCCGTTCGTGATGACCATGCAGGACCCCTATCCGGTCATCGCGCTGCTGGTGGGCATGGACGCGGTGGGCAACACCGCCAGCGCCTTCCCCTCCATCCTCATCTCCATACCCGGGAGCTCGGGCTCCCAGGCCACGATCCTGGATGGCTATCCCCTGGCGAAGCAGGGGCAGGCCGCCCGGGCGTTGAGCGCGTCCTTCGCGGCGTCGCTGCTGGGCGGGTTCGTGGGCGCCTTCGTCCTGGTGGCCTCCCTGCCGGTGTTGCGGCCCCTGGTGCTCACCTTCGGCTCGCCGGAATTCTTCGTGCTCACGCTGTGGGGCCTCACCATGGTGGCGGTGCTGAGCGGCAACGCGCCCGTCAAGGGCATCATCGCCGGCATCATCGGAGTCCTGGTGGCCACCGTGGGCATGGACGTGAAGTCCGGAATACCCCGGTTCGACTTCGACTACGACTATCTCTGGGACGGCATCAGCCTCATCATCGTCGCCCTGGGGCTGTTCGGCATCCCCGAGATCATCGACCTGGCGAGCCGCAAGACCAGCATCGCCGAGCACGAGGAACTGGGCAGCGGTTTCCTGGAGGGCATCAAGGACGTGTTCCGGCACTGGTGGCTGATGGTGCGCTCCTCCGCCATCGGCGCGTGGGTCGGTTTCCTGCCGGGGCTCGGCAGCTCCGTCGCCGACTGGTTCGCCTATGCCCACGCGGTGCAGACCGAGAGGAACACCGACGGCTTCGGCAAGGGCGACATCCGCGGGGTCATCGCGCCCGAGGCCTCCAACAACGCCAAGGAAGGCGGCGGGTACATCCCCACCCTGGCCTTCGGCATCCCCGGCAGCACCTCCACCGCGTTGATCCTCACCGCCTTCGTGGCCGTGGGCATCAAGCCCGGCCCCGACATGCTGACCTCGCAGCTCGACCTCACCTTCGCGGTGATCTGGACCCTGGTCATCGGCAACGTCATCGCGGTGGCGATGTGCTGCGCCCTCGCCAGGCCCATGGCGCGGGCATGCTTCATGCCGTTCCACAGCATCGTGCCGCTGGTGGCGGTGTTCGTCTTCATCGGCGCCTTCGCCGCCAACTTCAGCGTCAACGACCTGCGGGCGCTGCTGGTGTTCTCGCTGCTGGGCTTCATGATGCGGCGGCACGGGTGGCCGCGGCCGCCGCTGCTTTTGGGGGTGGTGCTGGGCACCAAGATGGAGACCTACCTATGGCTCTCCTACACCCGGTACGGACTTGAATGGCTGCTGCGCCCGGCCGTCATCGTGCTGCTGATACTGGTGGCGGCCTCGCTCTGCTACCCGATGCTGAAGGCGCGCCGTGAGCGCCGGCTGGCCGCCGCCGAGGCCGGCGGGGAACCGAGCGGGACATGAACGGAGACCGGCGACAACGCTACGAGGGCGCCCTCTTCACCGTGGTCATCGGGCTGGTGCTGTTGTGGGCGCTGCAGGTGGCCCACGGGTGGGACGAGTTGCGGGCATCCATCATCGTGTTCTTCCTGGGCGGCATCGGCGTGTGCCTGGCCGCGCTCCAGCTCGTGATGGATCTGCGCTCGGGCCGCGGCGGGACGGGGGCGCCGGGTATCCACATGGATGTCCCGTCCGTGCAGCCCGGAAGCCGTTGGGGCAACGTCGAAATCTGGGCCTGGATCCTGGGGTTCTATGCCGCCATCCGCATCATCGGGTTCCCGCCGGCGGTGCCCCTGTTCGTGTTCACCTACGCCAAAACCTACGGCGGGGGCTGGTTCCTCTCCGGCCTCCTGGCCGCGCTGGCCTGGGGGTTCGTCTACGGCGTGTTCGAGCACATCCTGCACGTGCCCTGGCCGGAGCCGTGGCTGTGGGGACCCGATTGAGTGCCGCCCGGCACGCTGCCGTGCGGCGGTCCGCAGGGGCCACCGGCCGGTGGCCCCTGCACCCTGTTTCAGCCCAAGTGTCCTGTCCGGTCAATTAGCACAATAATCTGCGGGTCTTTTTCGCCGTCGGCGGCGTTGCTCTTCCTCGCGTGGTGCCCGCCACAGCTCGTCATCGCGCCTTGCCGACAACGAAAAATCCTCCGCATATTATCATGCCAATTTAACCGGACAGGACACTAGCAGGCCGTGGAAAAACCCACGGATTTGAGTGTTGGTGACTGATGCAAAGGGAATCGGACCCTCGACGGGCTGGGATAGAGGTCATTCGCACGCCTTTTCATGCCAACGACCGTGGCGCAGACGCACGCCTCCACAGGAAGTGTGGTCACGTGCCCACTCCCAAGGTGCGCAGCCGCACCAGGTTGTAGGCCGCGAAGGTCAGGGTGAACTGGAAGTCCACCTTCGGAAGCCCCCGATGCTTGAGCTTGCGCAACCCGCCGACGGTCTTGGCCCATCCGAAGGCTTCCTCGATCCGCTTGCGCACTCGCTGGCTCTGAGTGTAGCCAGCGTGGCGGGTGGTGCGGCCGTCAATGGCCGAACGCCGATTGGTGTCGTTCTGCGCCACATGAGGACTCGCGTTCGCCCAGCGCAACCCCTCGACAAAGTCACGGGTATCGTACCCCTTGTCCGCACCCACGGTGAGCCGGCCCTTGCCGGGTCGCCCCTCGATCATGGACAGCGCCGACTCCCGCTCAGCCCGGCCGCTGGCCTGGGTGGTACGCGTGTCGACGATCAGTCCATGGCGGTTGTCCATCAAGGCATGCCCCAGGTAGCACAACTTCGCTTCCTGCCCCTTGCCCTTGCGGTACTGCAGGGCCTGCGGGTCGGTGGTGGACTCATGGGTCGCATTGCTGCGCTTCTCGCCCCGGAAGTCCTCCTCGGCATTGCGTCCGCCGCCGCCCCGCGGTCCCTCGCCCCCTTTGGGGCGAAACGACTTCATCGACGCCCAGGCCTCCAGCAGCGTCCCATCGACACTGAAGTGCTCATCCGACAAAAGCCGGGCGTCACGCGCCTGCACCAGGATCTTCGCAAAGAACTCCCGGGCGATGTCCGAGCCGATCAACCGCTCCCGGTTCTTCGTGAACGTCGAGTGGTCCCACATCGCCTCGTCCATCGACAGCCCCACAAACCACCGGAACAAGAGGTTGTAGTCCAGTTGCTCCACCAACAGCCGCTCGCTGCGGATCGAGTAAAGCACCTGCAACAGCAACGCCCGCAGCAACTGTTCCGGCGCGATCGAAGGCCGCCCCGTGTGCGAGTACATCGCCTCCAACTCCCCGGACAGATCTTCCAGCGCCCGGTTCACCATCTCCCGGATCGGTCGCAACGGATGGTCCTTGGGAACACGGGCTTCCGGCGATACATAGCTGAACATGCCTTCTTGACGCGGATCAGTGCCTCTCATCGACTCCTCCGTCCCAGTACGAACATACAAAATATGTACCCGCGTCAGACGGACTTTTTCAACAACCTGCTAGCGGAACGTGATCACCGAGCTCACGCCGCGGCCGGCGTCGGTGTGGATCACCTCGCCGGTCATGATGCGGGACTGGGACGACGCCAGCAGCAAGTAGGCGGCGGCGTGGTCCTCCGGGACCACGGCGACTTCGAGGAGGTTGTTGCCGAGGCCCGCGGGCGGTCGGGGAGCGCCGAAGACGTCGTCTCCGCCGGCTCCGGGGGCCAGGGACGGCGCCGCGCGCAGGCCGGTGGCGGTGCCGGACGGCGCCACCCCGTTCACCCGGACCGTGGGGGCCAGCTCGTTGGCCAACTGCCGCACCAAGCCCAGGGCGGCGTGCTTGGAGGCGACGTACAGGGTCCCGCCGCTCACGTAGTAGGACGACGTGGACAGCGTGAACACCATGTTGCCGCGGGTCTTGATCAGCTCGGGGATGGCGGCCTTGGCGCCCAGGAAATAGCCCTTGACATTGACTCCGAGGACCTCGTCGTAGCCCTTCTCCAGCTCCTCGTCCGATAGCTCCGCCAGGGGCCGTCTGGCGTCGTGGATGCCGGCGTTGCCTACGAACACCGTCAGCTTTCCGAACTCCGACACCGCCGCGGCCACCGCCCGGCGGTTGTCCTCCAGGCTGCGCACGTCGCCGGACACCACCGCCACTCCCTCGCCCACCTCGTCCTTCAGCGCGGCCAGTCGTTCCGCGGAACGGTCGAAGGCCACCACCTTGGCGCCCTCCTCGACGAAACGGACCACCACGGCCTTGCCGATCCCCGAACCGGCCCCGGTCACGACCGCCACCTCGTTCTCGAGCCATTGCATGGACGTTACCTCCTTGAGTGTGGGCTGTACCATACCAATCGCCGGGCCGGTTCGGAACCGTCCGGCGTCACTCCGACCGGCGCCCTTCGGCTTCGCGCCGGCGGCGCGAAGCCGAAGGGCGCCATCCTGCTCGGCAGCAATGGATCAGCGCTTCCTTGACACCGCCACGCGCCCGGGGATAGAGTCGCCTGAGCGGACGGTGCGTCCCATGACGGTACGATTTCCCACAACCGGGGCCATCGCGGGCGACCTTTACGGCATGGTGTTGCGTGAGCTGACTCTGTGCAAGGCGACGTCCGACGAGACCATCGTTGTCTTCACCGACACCCGCACCAACGCCAACTACGCCGCCGCCTTCCTGGCCGCCGCCAAGGAAGTGGCCGCCAGCGCGTTCGAGATCAAGATCCCGCTGCTGCCCGGCACCGCCGGGGGCGACACCGACGTGACGCCGGTGGTGGAGATCCTGAAGAGCGCTCACCTGGTGGTGGACCTCACCACCGGTGGCGTCCTCTACCTCTACAGCAAGAGACTTGCGGACGTGCTGTCCGGCGGCACCCGGGTGCTGCAGGTGCGCGGCACCGAGGACCAGCTCCGGCGCTGCTTTCCCGACGAAGCGGTGCGGCGGCGGACCCTGAACGGCGCCCGGAAACTGGAGGACGCCGGCGAGATACGGGTCACCACCGGCACCGGCACGGACCTCTCCATGCGCAAGGACGGCCGGCGCGGCGTGACGCAGTACGGCATCAGCGACGTGGCCGGCCGCTGGGACAGCTGGCCCTCGGGGTTCTTGTACTGCGCGCCGCTGGAGGACAGCGCCAACGGCACGCTGATGCTCGACCCCGGGGACCTGCTGGTGATGCTGGGCCGATACGTGCAGCAGCCGGTGCGCATCGAGGTCAAGGACGGCCGCATCACGGCCGTCGAAGGGGGCGTGGACGCCATCCTGCTCAAGGAGCACCTCGAGCAGTCGGGTGACCCCCAGGCCTTCATCATCTCGCACATCGGCTGGGGCACGGACGCGCGGGCGCGCTGGGTGGAGGTGGCGCAGCGCGGCACCGAGGAGGGCGCGCGCGACGCCCGCTCCACCTACGGCAACGTGCAGATCGCCTTCGGCGCCAACTACGCGCTGGGCGGAAAGAACACCACGCTGGCCCACGAGGACCTGATCCTGCGCCGGGCCGCTTTCCATCTCGACGGAGAGATGATCGTCGACGACGGCCAAATCATCCCCGAAGAGCTGAGGTGACGGCTGTAGGCCGTAACGCCGTCGACACTGCAGGAGGAATCCCATGAGCCTGACCGTCAAGCCCGTCTGCCCCGCCGTCGGCGCCGAGATCGAGGGCCTGGATCTGCGCGAGCCGCTGACCGAGGAAGCCCGTGAACAGATCCTGGACGCCTTTCACGAGTACGTGCTGCTGCTGTTCCGGGGACAGGAACTGACCGAGGATCAGCAGACGGCTTTCGCCACCACCTTCGGCGAGTTGGGCAAGCGCACCGTGGGGGCCCGTTTCGTCAAGTCCCCCAAGGACACCTACGCCAACCCGGTGATGATGGTCACCAACCGCAGCGACGACGGACCCACGGGCAACACCGCCTCCTTCGGCGACGGCGAGATGTGGTTCCACCACGACACCTGCTTCTACCCGGTGCCCAACATCGTCACCATGCTGTACGGCATGGAGGTCACCACCAGCGGCGGACTGACGCGTATCGCGAACATGTACCTGGCGTACGACAGTATCCCCCGGGAACTGCGCGACCGGCTGGAGGGACGAACCGTCCTGCAGGTTTACGACTACAACCGCTACCGCATCGACCCCAACGTGGACATGGCCGGCGCCCGAAGCCACGTGCAGCCCATCTTCATCACCCACCCGGTGACCGGCAAGAAAGCGCTCTACGTGAACCGGACCATGACCGCGCACATCGAAGGGATGGACCGCGCCGAGAGCGACGCCATCCTGGACCAACTGTTCGAAATCGCCGAGGACGACCGCATCGTTTACGACCACCAGTGGCGGGTGGGCGACCTGCTCATGTGGGACAACCGCTGCTCCACCCACGCGCGCACCGACTTCCCCGCCGAGGAGGCGCGAATCCTGCGGCGCTGCACGGTGGCCGGGAAGGAGCCGGTCCACGCGTAGGGACCGATTCCTCGGGAACAGGAGAAGACCATGAGCTTGAACACAAGACCGCTGTCACCGGCCCTGGGAGTCGAGATCCTCGGACTGGACGTGAGCGAGCCGCTGGATGAAAAGGTCCGGGACGAGATCCTTGCGGAGTTCTACCAACACGTCGCGCTGCTGTTCCGCGGCCAGGACCTCACGGTGGAGCAGCAGAACCGCTTCACCACCACCTTCGGCGACATCGGCAAGCGCACCATCGGCCCCCGTCTTCGGAAATCCGCCGACGACATCTACACCACGCCGGTGATGGTGGTGAGCAACATCAAGGAGAACGGCAAGCCGCTCGAGGGGTCCTCGGCCAACGGCGACCGGGAGATGGGCTTCCACCAGGACACCGCCTTTCACGAGATCCCCGACCACGTCACCATCCTGTACGGCATCGAGGTGTCGTCCCACGGCGGCCATACCATGGTGACCAACCAGTACGCCGCCTACGACAGCGTCCCGGCCGACCTCAAGACGAAGCTGGAAGGATGCAAGGTGCTGCAGGTCTACGACTACCAGCGGCACACCGTGGGTCCCGACCTCGATCTGAGCGGCGCCCGCTATTTCATGCAGCCCATCTTCATCACCCACCCGGTCACGGGCCGCAAGGCGCTGTACGTGAACCGCATGATGTCCGTCCACATCGAGGGCATGAACCGGGCCGAGAGCGACGCCATCCTGGGCGACCTGTTCGACATCACCGAGGACCCGCGCTTCAGGTACGAGCACGTGTGGGAGGTGGGAGACCTGCTGATGTGGGACAACTTCTGCTCGATCCACGCCCGCACGTTCTACCCGGACGAGGAGCGCCGGCTGCTGCGGCGCACCACCGTGGCCGGCAAGGGCCAGTTGCACGCGTAAGCCGGTCTCGCCCGGCCCCCTGGACCCCGGGTCAAGCCCGGGGTAACGGAAGTGTCGGCCGGGGTGACGGAAGGGGCGTGCCGAGCCTTCCGGGACCGCGCGTCAGGTCAGTCCCGTCTTGACCTCGATCTGGTTGCCGTCCGGATCCAGGATGTACTGCGAGTCGCTGCGCCCGGTGGCGCCGGTGCGCGGCACCACGCCGCCTTCGAGCCTCACCCCCATGGCTTTTGTCCGGTCGAGGATTTCCCGGAACTCGGGGTCGGTGAAGGTCAGGCAGAAGTGGTCCACGCCGCCGTGCTCCTCCGGGCTGCGGGACCGGAACGATGCCTCGTTCAACAGGAAGATAATGCTTCCGCCCACCTCCATGGCGGCCGCCTCGACATTGCTCCTTCCGAGCATGCGGCGGTCCACCATCTCGAAGCCGAAGAGATCGCTGTAGAACCGGATGGAGCGGTCGAGGTCGGTGACCTTGACCCCCACGTGGTCGAGTAGCGGCATCACGCACCTCCTTGTCGGATACACGCTTATACCCCGAACGGGGGGCGAAGGGTATCGGCACCCTCCCGACAGCTTCATGCGTGGCGGCGGATCAGGTAGACTAGGAGCCTGTCCGAACGATCGAATGGTTGCGGGTAGGGGCGACCGCGGGTCGCCCCTACGGGAGTCCACCTCAGCGTAGGACCCGGCCAATCATCCTCGAAAGCCCCGGTCACGCACATGAGCGACGCGGAAAGAGACGGTACTAAGGCCAGGCGCGAGCCGCCGCTGGACTTCATCCGCACCATCGTGCGGGACGACCTCGCCGCCGGCAAGCACGCGGGCGGGGTGGTGACGCGTTTCCCGCCGGAACCCAACGGCTTTCTCCACATCGGCCACGCCAAGTCCATCTGCCTCAACTTCGGGGTCGCCGGAGAGTTCGGCGGGCGTTGCAACCTGCGCTTCGACGACACCGACCCCGCCAAGGAAGACACGCTTTTCGTCGAAGCCATCAAGGACAACATCCGCTGGCTGGGCTTCGACTGGGGAGAGGGCCTCTACAACGCTTCCGACTACTTCGAGGAGCTCTACCGGTTCGCCGTGCAGCTCATCGAGCGGGGCGGCGCCTACGTCTGCAGCCTGAGCGAGGCGGAGATTCGCGAGACCCGGGGCACGGTGACGGAACCGGGCCGCGGGAGCCCGCACCGCGGCCGCGGCGTCGACGAGAACCTGGACCTCTTCGCGCGCATGCGCGACGGGGAGTTCCCGGACGGCGCCCACGTGCTGCGGGCGAAGATCGACATGGCGTCCCCGAACATGAAGATGCGCGATCCCGTGATCTACCGCATCCGCCACGTCACCCACCACCACACCGGCGACGCCTGGCCCATCTACCCCATGTACGACTTCGCCCATCCGCTGTCGGATGCCCTGGAAGGCGTCACCCACTCGCTCTGCACGCTGGAGTTCGAGAACAACCGCGAGTTCTACGACTGGATTCTCGGACAGGTGGACGTCCCTTCCACGCCGCGCCAGATCGAGTTCGCCCGGCTGAACCTCGACTACACCGTCATGAGCAAGCGCCGGCTGCTGGAGTTGGTGGAGGAGAAGCACGTAGCCGGCTGGGACGATCCGCGCATGCCCACCCTGGCCGGGCTGAGGCGGCGCGGCTACACACCGGAGGCGATCCGCAACTTCTGCCACAGCGTGGGCATCGCCAAGAGCGACAACACGGTGGAGATCGGGCAACTCGAGCACTTCGTCCGGGACGACCTGAACCACAAGGCGCCGCGGGTGTTGGCGGTGGAGCGGCCGCTCAAGGTGGTCCTCACCAACTTCCCGGAGGACCGCGTTGAGGAGCTGGAAGCCCCTTACTTCCCCCACGACGTTCCCAGGGAGGGTTCGCGCACCATCCCCTTTTCCCGCGAGCTCTACATCGAACGGGACGACTTCCTCGAAGAGCCTCCCAAGGGATACCATCGGCTGGCGCCGGGCCGGGAAGTCCGGCTGCGCTACGCCTACGTCATCCGCTGCGACGAGGCGGTCAAGGACCCCGACACCGGGGCGGTGCGGGAGTTGCGTTGTTCCTACGACCCGGAGACCCGGAGCGGCTCCGACAGGAGCGGCAAAAAGGTCCAGGGTACCATCCAATGGGTGTCCGCCGCGCATGCCCTGGAAGCCGAGTTGCGGCTCTACGACCGGCTGTTCTCGGCGCCGGACCCCCAGGGCGATCCGGGCCGCGACTACCGCGAGCTCATGAACCCCCGGTCCCTGGAAACCGTCAGCGGCCGGGTGGAGCCGAGCCTGGCCGGCGCGCGTGCGGGCGACCGCTTCCAGTTCGAACGGCTGGGATACTTCTGCGTGGACCCGGACTCCACGGCCGATGCCCTGGTCTTCAACCGCATCGTGACGCTCCGGGACTCGTGGGCCAAGATCGTGCGGCGAGGCGAGGGCGGCGGAGAGCGCCGGCGTTCGCGCGGGACGCCGGCAGCCCGCTCGAGCGCCGGCAAGGTTCCGGCCCGGACGCGCGGACCCGTGGACCCGGGATTGCCGGCGGCCCGGCGTTCGCGCATGGAGCACTACCGCGACCGGTTGGGCCTCGCGCCCGGCGACGCGCTGCTGCTGGCCACGGAGGACGCCCCGGCCGCGTTCTTCGACGAGGCGGTCCGCGGCCACGACAATCCCAGGGCCGTGGCCAACTGGGTCGTCAACGAGTTGCGCCCGGCGCTGAAGGACAAGCCCCTGGAGTCACTGCCGCTGACGCCGGCGGCGCTGGCGGAGCTGGTGGCTCTCATCGACGGCCAGGCCATTTCCGGCAACGCCGCCAAGCAGGTCTTCGCGATGTTGCTCGAGGACGGGGGGAGCCCGGCGGGGATCGTCGAAAGACTGGGGCTCCGCCAGGTGGCCGACGCCGGACAGATCGAGCCCGCGGTGGACGCGGTCATCGCCGCCAACCCGGCCAACGTCGCCCTCTATCGTGAAGGAAAGACCAGTCTGCTCGGATTCTTCGTCGGCCAGGTGATGAAATCCACCAACGGCAAGGCCGACCCCCGCCTGGTCAACGAGTTGCTGCGCTCGAAGCTCGCGTGACGGGCGGCAACGGCCGCCCCGGCCGCATGCGGGCGAACGTCGGCCGCCGGATGCCGCGACTGTCGGCCCTTTGGTGAAACCGAGGGCTGGAATCGCTCCTCCGTTTCCGGAACATCCGATGGCACCCCGAGCAGTTCTCCTGCAAACGCGCGAAGACGGCGTCGGGCGGCATCGCCGCAAGCTCCCGCGGCGTAGGTTCCCCGGTGGCTGCGGGGGCGGCGCGGCCCGCCCCACGTTCATTGGATGCCGCCGCCGCCAACGCACCGGCGTAGTCGGTGAGTTGCCGCGCCATGGCGGAGAAACGCTCCCAATCGACCCATATCTCGGCCTTCGCCCGTGTCGGGTGTTGCAGGCTCCCTTCCGGGAACAACGCGGTCAGCTTCTCGTCCCCGTGTCGGGCGATGATTCCCGCGTATGTCTTGACCCGTCCGGCATCGTAGGGTTGCCTTCCGCGCATCATCGCCCCTAAAGCCTTCATGGCTCGCCCCATGTCTTCCATGGCGTCCATGCGCTGCTTGACGATACCGGTGGCGCCGCGGTGTGCCAGCACCCCGGAGGAAGCCAACGGCAGCGTCAGGGCGACGGTAGCGGCCAACAAAACCTTCGGCAGCATGGCGACGGCTCCGAGCACCTCAAAAGATTCCCTTGGCGCGTTGCAGCGCCCGCACGTAGCCAATGATGTCCTTGACCTGGCCGTCCGAAAGGCCCGGAACCGGCGCCATGTTGCCGAAACGCCAGTGATGGGCGCGCACGCCCCTCCTCACGGCCAGGATGAACGCCATGTCCGAATGGTGGCCCGGCTCGTAGTAGCGGTGAACCAGCGGCGGCCCCTGAGCCGATCCGGCCGCGTTCAGGCCGTGGCAAACCGCGCACTTCTGTTTGAACAGCGCCTCGCCGGGCATGCCCTTGACGGGGGCGGCCGGGACCATGGCGGCCATGTTGCCGGGGGTTTGCGTCATGTGCCGGCCATGGCCGGGCCACATGGCCCATGCCGCCGCCAGCACGGCCGCGACCGCCGCAACGATGAGTATCCTGCTTTTCGTCACTGCCAACGGCCTCGCTCTACGACGCACCACGAAAACGTACCTTTGCCGGAAGGTCGGGAGATGGAAGGGCGGGTCCGGATGTCAGGACTTGCCCAGCGTCACCAGCAGACTCGCCAGGTCGTCGGCGTGCTCCTCTTCCATCTTGAGGATGTCCTCGATGATCCGGCGGGTGGTGGGGTCGTCGTTGGCGAGCCAGCGTATAATCTCGGAGTAGGTCTCGATGGCCACCCGCTCGGCTACCAGGTCTTCCTTGATCATCGCCTCCAGGGTGTCGCCCTCTTCGTAGGCCGCGTGGGAACGGGTCGCCAGCCCCTCGGGACTGAAGTTGGGCGAGCCGCCGAGCTGGGTGATGCGCTGGGCCACCCAGTCCGCGTGCATCTGCTCTTCGTTGGCGTGCTGGAGGAACTCCGCCGCCACCGGACCGGCGTTGATGCCGCTGGCCATGAAATAATGATTCTTGTAGCGCAGGATGCACACGATCTCGGTGGCCAGCACCTCGTTCAGCACCGCCAGCACCTGCTCCCGGTTGGCCAGATAGGCGCCGGTGACGGCCCCCTGTTCCATCTTCTCCCGCGCCCGTTTCTGGATCGCCTCAAGGTCCGTCTTGAAGGGCTCCTTCATTCCGCTCCCTCCTTCGAAGTGTGTTCGGGTCTGCTGTCCCAACACTTCATTGTACCGCGTTTTCTTGAGGTCCAGAAATGGCGAAGGTGCCGCGATCGGTTTCTCCTGACACGAAAGCGATACGAAGAGGTGCCGCTCCTCCTCAGAACTGCATTCCGAGGCTGAGAAAGAAGGTGCGCCCCCAACCGGCTTCCGTGGGGCCGTCCACGGCACTCGGGTTGGAGGTGTCCACCGCGAGGCCGGTGTCGGTGACGTTGAATACGCCCGCCGACACGCGCGCACCTTTCAGACCCAGCGGGTCGGCCCAGTCCAGCACCAGATCGTGGCCGGTCCAGGACCTGAAAGTTCCGGTACCCGTCCGGTTCTTGTAGCCGGCGCGGTAATAGGTGGTCCAGATGGCACTCAGGCCGCCCCGCCGCGCAAGGATTCCCATGCGGGCGACATTCTTGGGGAGGGGAAACCGGTCCTCTTCGCCCGCGATTCGGAGTTCGGTGCTGGTGACGTGCCGCCAGGCCGCGCGCAGGCCGACCACTCCCCAGCCCGTCCGGAAGCCCCCGCCGAGCCGTGTATTGATGCCCGAGAGATCGGTCTCGACGACGTTTGCATACTTGGCGTGAATCGTGATGTCGCCGGCGGTGCGCTCGATGCAGTTCTCCCTTTCGCCCTCCGCGCATTCATGCAGGTTTTCCATGTGCCAATCCGCGCTGTTCTGCCCCGGCAGACCGGAGCGAGAAAGCCGATACCATTCCACGTTCAGGAAGAACGGCCCCTTGCGGGCCTCGGCGCCGGCTGCGAGCCTTTCGGTGTCCCAAGGATCGAGTTCCGGGTTGCCCACCGTCACGCGCGTCACCTGCCGTGGGTTGAGCTCGTCGCAAGAGCGGGGCGGGCTCCCGCTCCCCGGATCGCACTCGATGTAGGGGTGGCCCTGCACCTCCGAGCTGTAGAGATACAGCATGGAGGGCGGCCTCTCTCCCGCGCCCCAGGAGCCGCGCAGGGTGATGAGGTCGCTCAGCCGGTAGTCGGCCCCAAGGCGCCAGGACGCCATTCCGCCCACATCGTCGGTTTCGTCCCCGCGCGCCGCGACCCTGAGATCCAGGTTCCCGGCCAGCGGCAGTGACATCTCGGCAAAGGCCGCGGCGGCCTTGCGCTCGCCTTCATAACTGGCTCCACCGGAACCAAGCACCTGTGACACGTCATAGGTCTCGCCGTCATTGCTCCGATAGAGGGAGATGTCACGCGCTTTCCCGGTGCCCAGCTCGAGCCCCGCGGTCCATGCGGAATCCCGGCCGCCTATGGCGAATCCGGACCCTTCCAGCGCCATCCGGGCATCCAGGCCGTCCCAGCCGAAATCGTTCTCCAGCCGCAGGCTGCTGTACTCGATGGCATCCAAATGCTCTTGGGCGTTCGAGAACGGGTCCGCGAGGTTGTAGCGTCCTGCCCGGATTTCCTCTGTTATCCTTTCGGAGTGCACGAAGGTGTTGCCGTCCACGAAACCGTCCAGCCGAGAGGCGCTGATACGTGCATCGTAGCCGAGGTCCTCCGTTATCCGCCCTTCGAGGCCGACGGAAACGTCGTATTCCTCGGTGTCCGTCAGCCAGTCCCGGTTGCCGTGGCGGACAAAGCGATGCGCCGCCACGAACAGGTCGTTGCCGTCCGCCTCGAAGGACGAGCCGGCTGCTTCGTTGATCTCATCCCGCAAGCCCGGGTTCGGCGTGAACGTGAACGAATCGATGGACGGCGCGTAGCGGAACGCCGCATCGCCCCGCGTTACGTTCACGTCCAGGTGCAGCTCGGACTCTTCGGTGAGCGGATGGTCCAGGTTCAGGATCGCGCTCTTCTGCTCGTAGCTCCTGGTGTTCCACATGATCGCGCCGTAGGCGAAACCGCAGCCCTTGTCGCCAGGCGAGGTGATGCTCGGAGGGTTTCTGAGGGGGCCGGTATAGCCTCTCGCCGGGTCGCACTCCCCCAGCGCGACCGACCTCACGCCAGTCGGCATTCCGCCTTCATCTCGCTGGACGACCCAGACCGTGTTGCCGCCGACGCTGACGTTCTGCGCTTCGTTGAACGCGCCGTCCTTCTTCCAGACGGAACGGCTGTAGTCCCTGCTCCGGGCGGTAATCTCCTGGCGTGTGAGGACGTCCGCGCCCAGGGTCATGCGGCCCTTGCCCACCGCGCCGCCCCAGAAGACGCTTCCCTGCCAGCCGTCGCCGCCGTCCCGGCTCGGCATCCGCGCGAGCGCTCGCGTCTCGAAGCCGTCCAGGTCGGTCCGCAGCACGACGTTGAGGGCGCCGCGCACGGCACTGCCGCCGAGAGTGCCCAGGCTGTCGCCGCTGAGAAGCTCGAGGCGCTCGATGGCCGAAAGCGGCAAGGTGTCCAGATCGCCGGCAGTAGTGGCGTAGGGCCTGCCGTCGACCATGACGAGCAGGGACTGCCCTCCGGTGAGGAAGTAGCGGGCGATGCCGGTGTCCAGCAGTTCCTGCAGCGTCTGGGCGCCGGAACGCTCGATAAAATCCCGCTCGAACTTGGCGATGACGCGCGGGGCGGGCGCCAGCGGGCCGGCATGGACCGCGCTCACCGCCAGTACGGCGAAAACGGCAAGCAAAGCCAAGAACCTCTTCATCGAAAAACTCCTTCCCTTCACACCTGACCGGTTCAACGTGCGCCCCGGACTTCCGTGGTGATGAGGTCCAGGATGTCCTGGCTCGTGATCGAGCCGACGAACGCCTTGGACTCCCGGTCGATCACCGGTATCGCCGTGAGCGAGCTCTCCGTCATCCGCTGGAGGGCGTCTTCCGCCGGCTCGTCCGCCCACGTATTCGGCGTGCTGGTGCGCGCAATCTTTCCCAGGTCGGTGTCCGCCCACGCATGCTTGGGCAGATACCTGAGCATGGCGAGGGACACGATGCCCGCCGATCCGTCACTGCCCTTGATCACGTAGTCCTGTTGTCCGGGCGCGATCCACCGGTCGGCGAACTCGCGAACCGTCAGGTCCGTCTCCGGGTGAGGATGGTTGCGGTCGATGATGTCGCCGACGGTGATGTCGTCGAGGGCGAAGCGAATCATGGACGGCGGCACCGGCTGGGGCAACGACACAGGATCCGTGGGCTTGGCCCGGCTTACCGCGAAGCTGATGGCCGGAGGAGTCAGCAGAATGTAGGCGAGCATGATGAGCACGAACAACGAGAAGATGTCGGACCCGATGAGGCCGTGTTCCAGGAGCACGAGCAGCACGGCGATCTCGGCGACGCCCTTGGCCATCAGGCCGGTGGCGATGGTGAAGGGCATCTCCAGACGGGCCGCCGATGCCCCCAGCCAGGCGCCGGCGAAGTTCCCCACCAACGGCACCACGATCAGCGCCACGATGGTCCATATCTGCAACTCGGTGAACGACAGGCTGAGGTGCAGCCCCGCCGAGCTGAAGAAGAGCGGCACGAAGAAGCCGTCCGCGACGCTCTTCATTCCCGGGATGATATCCCGGTGAACCTGGTGAGGCAGCCGCGAGAGCGCCACCCCCAGGAGCAACGCCCCGAGGGAGCCGTGCAGACCGATCCGCTCCGCCCCCACCACGGCGATGAACAGGACGCCGAGAATCAGCCCGAACGACAGTTGCGGGACCCGCAGCAACCGTTCCAGCAACTCGATCAGCGGTGGGATGACCCGGCCGGCCAGAATCCAGGTGCCCACGATGAAGACGGCGATCTGTCCAAGCAGGAGCAGCACGCCGTCCAGGCTCACGTGCTCGGCGTGCTCGCCGATGGTGAACCCTATGATCAGCAGCACGAGCAGCTCGGCGATGAGCGCGACGGTGAACATTTGGAGCCCGATGGGTTGCCGCAGGCGGTCCGCGTCGATCAACACCTTGGCGACAACGCCCAGGCTGGTGAGAGACAGTACCCCGGCCAACGCCAGCGAACCGCTGAAGTCGAGACCCAGGCCGAAGTCGAAGATCAGGTCGAAGGTGACCACCAGGGAGGCCATGATCGGGATCACGACCGATATGACCGCGGCGATGAAGAACCGGCGATGGATCGCCGCCATGAACGCCGAGACGTCGAGCTCGTCCAGCCCGATCAGGAAGAAATAGAGGAAGATGCCGATGCTGAGAAGGACCTGCAGGTAGCTGTTGAGCTCGACGATGCCCGTTATCGGGCCGAGGAGAATCCCCGTGGCGGTGTAGGCGACGATGGAGTTCAGCCGGAAGCGCTGAAGAATGCCTTCCGCCAGCTTGGCGACGACAATGAGCAACCCGGTGGAGAGCAGCGCGTCTTCGAGCATGTCGGATGTTGCGGTCGGCAACGAAACCGGGGTGCGTCCATGGCAAAGGAGAAGCCACTTCGACGCCCGGCGGCCGATCCCGCGGGCACTCTAGTCGATTCGAGGTGGCGGTGCAACCCGCCGACTCGCGGCGCTCCGTGCCTCAAGCGGGGTTCAATCCGAGGCGCTCGTCACGCCGGCGCAGCCAGACGATGAAGGGCAAGGCGAGCACCACCATCCAGGACTTCCCGAGCACTTGTCCCAGCAGGAACTCGATGCTGCCGAAGGCCAAGTACAGGAACAGGATGCTGTCGACGATGAGGCCCACGATGCTGCTGGCGAATACGGCCAGGATCAGCCGGCGCCGCTGCAACGGCGTATAGACGGCAAGGTCGGCGGTCTCCGAGAAGAGAAAGGCCGCGCCGGATGCCACCACCAGCGCCGGCGGCGCGACGAGCGCCGACAACAGGGCGCCGACGACCACGGCCACCGCCGCCCACCGGACGCCGATCCGGCGCTGCACCAGGTCACGGAGCACGAACGCCAGGCCGATCACCACCACCCCGCTCGGCGCCATGACCCCGGGCGCCACCGGAATCAGGCACGGCGAGTTCGGCGGGCACACCGTCCCCACGTTCCCGATGAGCCAGTTGGCGGCCGGGATGCACAAACCGAACCCGATTAGAAAAAGGACCCCTTCCCTGCGCCTTCGACGTTCCATATCGGACACCAGCGTACCTCCCACCTGTGCACCTTCTAGCGGGTTCGTCCCGCGGTGCGCAAGGTCGCGGCGTCGTAACGCTACAGCGAGTCAGCGCAGACCGTCGGATACCGCGCTCATGCCCGGGAGCGGTAGCGCTTCGGCGGCTGCGGGTTGTTGGCGGGGTTGGTGTCGTGTTTCGCCATGGCGGTAACCACCGAGCCGCCCACCAGGGGCTTCAGATCGGCCTCCAGCGCGTCGGCTTTGTCCTTGTCGTAGACCTCGTCGCCGTCCACGTAGAGGGTGAAGGACTTGATGTACCTCGCCTTCTTCACGGGGTCCTCGATGGTGGCCCGGGTCCAGGCGTAGAGCGGGAATCGGTCGACGCCCTGCCGCTCGGCCTCGGCGCAATAGCCGGCGAAGGCGTCGTACTGGCATTGCAGCACGGCGTTGTGTCTGGCGAGTATGTCGTCGAGCGGCTCGAGGTCCGGATGCCCCTCACCGGCCCGGGCGGCCTTGGCGGCCTCGTCCGCGAGATCGATGCGTAGCTGGTACCGCCATCGGCCGGCGGTCCCTTTGGAAGCGTCCTCTGCCATAGCCTCATCTCCGGTCCCGAGTCTGATATCGAACGGCCTGCTCCGGCAACCGCGCCGCGGCCAGCGCTCCGCGAGCCTTCGCCTACCGCTCCAGCGTCTCCTTTGCGACGAACGCCAGCCCGGCGGCGGCGCCCAGCAGAATCGGCGCGTAGAAGAGGAACGTCGTGCCGGCGCTCATGAGGTCCACGAGCCAGCCGCCCACCAGCGGTCCCATCACCGCGCCGGACTCGCCCACGGTCCGGCGCAACCCCTGAAGGCGTCCCCGGGCCTCCGCCGGGATCACGTCGTAGGTGGACACCGCCAGGGCGCCCAGGGAGATGCCCTGGGCAAGGCCGATGACTACCATGATGACCGTGAGCTCGGACAGCGTCGAGGCGAACGGGAAGGCAAGGAAGGCGATGCCCGGGAGCGCCGTGCTGGGGACGCTGGCATACTTGCGGCCGACGCGGTCGGTGATGAAGCCCGCGGGCAGGATCATCAGCAGGACGAAAACGCCGGAAACGCCGAACAGGCCGCCCACGTGCGCCGCGGAGAATCCGAGCTCGACCCCGGCGTAAAGCGGCAGCATGCCCTGGAGCGTGGTGCGGTACATCTGCATGCTGAAAGTCGCGATCACCAGCGTCACGAAGGTGGCGCGCAGGCCGGGAAGGACGTCCGAGACCTTTCCCCACCAGGCGATCTTGCCCACGTGTCCCCGCGCCGTGTCTTTCCGGGCCAGCACCGCGGTCACGAACACCGCCAGGGCGACGGCCGCGTAGACCGTGAACACCATCCTGAACCCCACCCACTGGGCAATGATCCCGCCCGCCACCGGACCGAGGGCCATGCCCGCCGACTTGACCCCCATGAAGCCGCTCAGCAGGCGCCCCCGCTGACGCCGGGGCACCATCTCGACGCCCGACACCTCGCGCCCCATGGTCCAGACGCTGTCGCCGACGCCGGCCAGGAACTGCCCGAGAAAGAGCAGAGCGAAGTAGGGGGTGACGGCGGTCATGAAGGCGCCGCTCAGCACCAAGGCGCTCCCCACGAGCATGGTAACCTTGGCGCCGTAGCGGTCCAGGAGCAAGCCCGCCGGGATCAGGACGACGGTCCGGCCCAGGGCGTGGGCGGTCACCACCTGCACCGCCAGTCCCGCCGACACCGCGAAGGACTCCGCCAGCAAGGGGATGGTGGGGAACACCATACCCTGCCCCAGGCTCATGACGAGGACCGTGCTGTAAAGAAGTGCGAGGCTGCCGGCCCCTGGGCCCGTCATCGAGAAGCACCCGGAGCCGGAACCGGTCAGGGCTTGGAACCGCCGTAGAGGGAAAGTCCGGAGCTTTTCTGATGGCAGGACACGTCCCCGAAGCCGGCGTTCCGGAACCAGCCGAGCTGGTCGTCCATCGATGCCGAGCCGCGGTCGAGGTTGAAGAAGCGGCCGCCGGAGCGCACGCGTCCGAAGATCTCCTCGTAGACCGCCTGGATGGTGTCCCCCACCCGAACGTTGTGGATCGCGTTGCAGGAAACCACGAGATCGAACTCGCCGTCCGCCACCTGGCTCCAGTTCTTCTTGCTGAAGTCCGAGATCACGTACTCGAACCGACCTTCCAGCTCGTTCATGCGTTCGCCGCCCAGCTTGGCCATGGCCGCCGAGCCGTCGTGGCACACCGCGGTGGACCCGGGGAAGGTCTCCAGGAGGAACTTGCTGAGCGCCCCGTAGCCGCAACCCACATCCATGAAACGGAAGGCCGCCTCGCGGTCGAAAGGCACGAGGCTTGCCAGCAACGCGAACTGCTTGGCTCGAAGCGTCTCGTTGCGCATTTGGCGTTGCGCCCAATCCTCCACGTATTCCTCGGAGTTCCAATCGTGTTGACGCAACGGGTCGGTGATCTGTGCCATGTGTGCTTCTCGACCTCCTGTGGAGTGGCTGTGTCCTGATCCCTGTCCGGCGGCGGTGTCGGTGGTGAACGGGCGCGGACGCGCTGAAACCGGCCCTTGCACCTCGTGTCGGACACGGGCGGGATTGAGAACCCGTCCCTACAATTAGATGAAATAGGCGCGGATGTCCAGGTTGACACCCGGCCACGGCGGACCTATACGGGCTATAGGCCACGGACCGCCGGTTTCCGCGCGACATCGGTCCCGGCCCGGAGGCGGATGCATGACGAGCGAACCAAGGGACGTCGAAGCGGCCCTGAACCTGCGGACCTTCATCGAGCGGCTCAAGCAGACGGGGAAGCTCAAGGAGGTACGGAACGCCCACTGGGACCTGGAGATCGGCGCGCTCACCGAGATCGGCGCGGAGTCCGAAGGACGCCCGGCGCTGCTGTTCGACGCCATTCCGGACCACCCCGAGGGCTACCGCGTCCTCAGCAACGTTCTCAGGTCCCCCGAGTCCGACGCCCTGGCCCTGGGCATGTCGCCGGACGTCCGCGGTCTCGACGTGGTCCGGGCCGTCAAGAGCCGGCTCCAGGACCTGAAACCCATTCCCCCGGCGGAGATCGGCGAATCGCCGCTGCTGGAGAACGTCGCCTTCGACGGCGATGTCAACGTGCTCAAGTTCCCCACTCCCAAGTGGCACGCGGACGACGGCGGCCGCTACATCGGCACCTTCACCGCCACGGTCTGCCGCGATCCCGACACCGGCTACGTCAACGTCGGCACCTACCGCGTCCAGGTCCACAACGAAAACACCCTGGGCGTGTGGATGATCGCCGGAAAACACGGCGACCTCATCACCCGGAAATACTGGGCGCGGGGGGAAGCGTGTCCCGTGGCCATCATCTGCGGCCTCCCCCCGGGAATGATGACCGCGAGCGCGGTGGGCATCCCCTGGAACATGAGCGAGTACGACTTCCTGGGCGGAATGCTGCAGACCCCGGTACCGGTCATCAAGGGACAGAAGACCGGGCTGCCGGTACCTGCGTTCGCGGACATCGTCCTCGAAGGGTCCATTCCGCCCCCGGAGCAGGAGACCCACGAGGAGGGGCCTTTCGGCGAGTGGCCCGGATACTATGCGTCCGGGTCGCGGCAGGCTCCAGTGGTCAAGGTGGAAGCCGTCTATCACCGTAACGACCCCATCATCACCGGCGACCCGCCGCTCAGGACCTTCCTCAACAGCGAGACCCACAAGTACATCCGCTCCGCCAACATCTGGTCGGCGATGGAGCGCGCGGGCATTCCCGAGGTGACCGGGGTGTGGTTCCCGGGTCAGGGGCGCTTCATGGTGACCGTCGCCGTCAGGCAGCGCTACTCGGGCCACGCCAAGCAGGCCGGTTACGGCGTCCTCGCCACCCGCGACGGCGGCCGGGACGTGCGCATGGTCATCGTGGTGGACGAGGACGTGGACATCACCAACACCGCCGAGCTGCTCTGGGCCATGTCCACCCGCTGGGACCCCAGGGCCGACTCCGAGATCCTCGACGTGGCCGCGAGCATCCTGAACCCGCGGCTTTCGCCGGAAGACAAGCAGCGCCGGGAGCTGACCACCTCGTGCATGGTGGTGGACGCGTGCCGGCCCTACAGTTGGAAGGACGCCTTCCCGAAGATCTCCGGCACCAGCGCGGAGTACAAAGCCGAGATCCTCGCTAAGTGGGGGGACCGGTTGTGACCCGGGCGGTCGGCGCCCACGCCCGGTCTCCCCGCAGGGAGACACGCCCATGAGATGCCCGTTACGATTCGCGGCGGCGTAGGGGGTCGGAGGAAACCGCATGGAAAACACGGACGTGCGGCTGAACGGCGTCGAAGGCGTATGGAAAGAGCTGGTGGATCTCGTCAACCGGCAGTTCGAGACCCAGCCCTTCCGGCGGCTGCTTGGGTTGAAGTTCTCCCAGGCGCGCGCCCAGGCCCTGTCCATCCAGATGAAGCACTACGTGGGCAACCGGCGGGACTGCTGGGCGTTCGTGGCCGGTGCGGCGCCTCTGAGCGTCAAGCGGCTCATCTGGGAGCACGAGGGCGAGGAGCTCATGGGCGACAAGGCCGCGGGCAAGGTGGACCATATCACCCTGGCGGTGCAGGAGGGAAAGATCTTCGGGCTCTCCCCCGAGGACTACGAGCGCGTGCGCCCGCTCGACGCGGCGGTGGCATGCTTCTATGCCTGGATCCATCTGGCCAAGGACCGCCCCTGGCGCGAGGCGATTGCGGCCTCGGCGGTGCTGGAGATGCGCAACTCCGACGACTTGGTGCGCGGCGGTTCGCTCTCCTACCGCGTGGGCAAGAACCTTGAACGCGACCTGGGGATCCCGCTGAAACGGCAGATCAACAACGCCGAGCACGTCACCGCCGACGTGGAGCACGGCCAGCTCCTGCTGGAGGTGGCGCGGGAACACTGCCGGACCGGGGAGGAGCAACAGGCGCTCTTGCGGGGAGCACGGGAGAGTCTCATGATCGACCGCGCCTACCGCGAGCAGCTCGCCAACATGATGGAGGCGCTCGACTGAGTCGCCGTTACGGCGGCCGGCGCCGTAGAAGGCGCCGTGAGACGCGGAACCGGCCGCTGAGCCCGACAGGAGTCCGTTGACATGCCCGATATCGCCAAGCTCAAGAGCACGCTGAACGAGATGTGCAACCGCCAATACGGCACCGACGAGTTCCAGGACCTGCTGACGCTGCCCTGGACCATGGAGCGGGGGCGCTACTACGTGGTGCAGAACGCCCTCTACACCCGGAACCGGCGGGATTGCTGGGGCTACGTGCAGGCCGCCGCGCCGCTGGACGTCAAGGCGCTGGTGTGGCAGCACGAGAGCGACGAGCTGATAAACGACCCGCGGGCCGGCATGGACCACTACTCGCTCACGGTCAAGCAGGGGGAGGTCATCGGCCTCGATCGCGAGGACTTCGAGAGGGCCGAGCTGCCGCCCATGGCGCAGGCGGCGTTCCTGGCCTGGCACCACATCGCCATCAAGGGCCCGTGGCTTGCGTCGTTCACCTCCTCGCAGATGCTGGAGCGGCGCAACAACCCGGACATCGTGAAGAACGGCGGCATGTCCTACCGCATCGGCAAGAAGTTCGAGAACGAGCTCGGCATCAGCCTCAAGCGGATGATCTCGCTGAACGTGCACTCCACCGCCGACACCGAGCACTCCGACATGATGGACGGCGTGTACGACAAGCACGTGCTCACCCGGGAAGACTACGACACGGTGCTCCGGGCAGCCACGCAGTGCATGGCCATCGACCGCGCCTATCGCGGCGGACTGGCCTACGCCATGCGGCGCATCGAGGGCTAGCGGCAACCAACGCGTGGACGCCATTTTGGGGGCGACCCGCGGTCGCCCCCGACGGAGAAAGGCACCAAGGGCCACGTAGGGAGACGACCATGAACCTCGACGAACTCAACAGGGACCTGGCCACCAAGCAGTTGGCGGGTTTCTGGGCTTCCAACATCACCGACAACGACGGCGAGGTGCTGGAGCCCCGGACCACCGTGGTCCCCTACCTGTGGAAGTGGCACGACATCCACGACGGGCTCTTGCAGGCCGGCGAGCTGGTGAGCCTGGAGCAGTCGGAGCGCCGCACCATCCGGCTCCTCAATCCCGGCGTGCCCGGCACCACCGGGGCCACCAACACGGTGCACACCTCCATCCAGCTCGTGAAGCCCGGCGAGATCGCCAAGGCCCACCGCCATACCCTGACCGCGCTGCGCTTCGTGCTCCGGGGCGGCGGCGCCTTCACCACGGTAGAGGGCGAGCGTTTCACCATGCACCCCGGCGACCTGATCCTGACGCCGCAGTGGACCTGGCACGACCACTACAACGGCACCGGCGAGAACATCGTCTGGCTGGACGGCCATGACGGCCCCCTGCTCAAGGCCCTGGAGGTGATGGCGGTGGAGCCCTTCGGCGAGAAGCAGCAGCCGGTGGAGGCGATGCCGGACTTCAGCCTGCACCAGTTCGGCTGGGCGCGGCCGCCCGAGCAGCTCTCGGAATTCCCGGACCCGCCCTTCCGCTACCCGTGGGAGACCACCTACGAATCGCTGAAGGCGCTGGCGTCGACCCCGGGCGACGAGTGCGACGGCGTGCTGCTGCGCTACGTCAACCCCCGGAACGGGGGCTTCACGCTGCGCACCATCGGCTGCGAGATCCAGATGATCCGGCCCGACGAGAAGACGCGCTCGCATCGCCACACCAGCACCACCATCTATCACGCGTTCCGGGGCAGCGGCGCCACCGTCGTCAACGGCCAGCGCATCGAATGGAGCCAGGGCGACTTCTTCACCGTGCCGCTGTGGTCCTGGCACCAGCACGAAAACGGCAGCAAGGACGAAGCCATCCTGTTCTCGGTCAACGACCGCCCGGTGAAGGAGGCCTTCGGGCTCTACCGGGAAGAAAGGCGCCAAGCGCAGTCTGACCGGTAGAGTCGTGGCGAGGGCAAGGGCGACCGGCCGGTCGCCCCTACGAGTTCCCGTCCGCAATGCGGACCCCGGAGCGAAGGTAGGGGCGACCGGCGGTCGCCCTTGCGGGGTTCCGCCGCAACGCAAGGTCCCGGAGATCAGGCCCGTAACCCGCAGTAAGGAGCATTCACCATGAGCAAGCCCGCAACCGTCGACACAGCCAACGGAACGGAACGAAACCTGAACGAGGCTTCGGCCTTCGCCCCCATCAGCCCCTACGAGATCTACCAGCAGTGGGAGGGAATCCCGGTCTACAAGGGGTTCATCATCGACGACCTGCTGGAGCTGGAGCTCGGAGAGTGGGCGCGCACCGGCGGCAAGGGCGCGTTCGTGAACCTGGACGGCGCCGGCGGCACCTGCGATACCGTGATTCAGGAGATCGCGCCAGGCGGGGAGCTGCGGCCGCAGCACCACCTCTTCGAGGAGGCGGTGTTCATCCTGTCCGGACAAGGCGCCACCACGCTGTGGAACGAGGGCGGCCGGAAGCACACGCTGGAATGGCAGAAGGGAAGCCTCTTCTCCATCCCGCTCAACACCTGGTTCCAGCATTTCAATGCCCAGGGGCGGGAGCCGGTGCGGATGATCTCGCTCACCGATGCCACCGTGATCATCAACCGCTACCGGAACCTGGACTACGTCTTCAACAACCCCTTCACCTTCGGCGACCGCTACGCGGGTGACGCCAACGAATGGGGCAGGCCCGGGCGCTATCTCGAAGGGGTCAAGAAGGGCCGCGTGTGGGAGTCCAACTTCATCGCGGACCTGTGGCAGTTCCAGCCGAAGGACTACAAGGAGCGCGGCGGCGGCAACCGCACCACCCTGTTCGAGTTCGTCGACAACACCATGAGCGCCCACCTCTCGGAGTTCCCGGTGGGCAAGTACAAGAAGGCCCACCGCCACGGCGCCGGGGCGCACATCATCATGCTGACCGGTTCCGGATATTCATTCCTGTGGGAGGAAGGCGCGCCCAGGAAGCGCGTGGAGTGGGGCCGCATGAGCATGTTCGTGCCGCCCATCCAGTGGTGGCACCAGCACTTCAACAACGGCGCCGAGCCCGCTCGCTACCTGGCGCTCAAGCCCTGGGGCTTCAAGTACAAGGTGGAGGAGCTGAAGGACACCGGCGAGGACGTCAAGAAGGGCGGCGCGCAGATCGAGTACCAGGACCAGGACCCCGAGATCCACCGGGTGTTCGAGGAGGAGTGCCGGAAGAGCGGCGCCGAAGTCGACATGGCGCAGTTCGGTTTCTGAGCGGCGTCTCTTCCCCGCTCCGTTCGCCTCACGCTTCCGCCCTTTCTCCGGCGAGCCGGCGCCGGAGAGCGTCGGTGGCCTCGGGGTTCACTTGGCGAGTCCCGGGGTCCAGCACCACGCCGTAGATGTCCCGGGCCGCGTCCTCGGAAACCACGCCGTCCTCCACGTCCGCCTGCACCAGGCCCGGCTCCCGCGCCAGCGGATCGCCGTAGCCGCCTCCGCTGGCCACCCGCATGTAGAGGACGTCCCCCTCGTTGAAGTCAAAGTTGCAATACGGCAACACGCGCTCCTGCCCGCCGACGTCGTCAAGGTTCACCGCGTTCCGGTCGCCGGCCATCAGCTCACGCACCCGCGTGCTTCCCCTCAGCACGATGACGCTGGGCGCGCCGGGATAGCCGCCGTACATGCCGTGGCCGGAGTTCCGGAGCCCGGCCACGCCATAAGCCACGCCGCCCAACCTTCCCTCGGGTGCGTCGTGCGGCGTGTGGGCCGTCTCCACGGCGAGCCCGCCGCGGAACCTGCCGGGGCCCGCGGAGTCCGTCGCGTGGCGGCGGAACAGGTAGAGCACCGGGAAGTTGAGCTCGAACCACTCGGCGTTGGGACAGCTCATGTAGGTGCCGCCGGAGTCGATGCCGTCGCGGTAGGCGCGGGCGCCGTTGCCGTCCATGGCGCCGTGGGCGAGGTTGAACACGCAATAGCGCCCGAACTGGTTCACTCCCGAGTGCTTGCCGTTGCGGTGGCTGGCGTTGGGCGTCACGATCTCGTCCTTCCAGCGCTCGTGGGTGCCCAGCATCTGCATCAGCACCGAGCTGGCCAAAAACCCGATGCCGAAGCCGCACGAGGTGGTGTTCATCGACACCGGACCGGGGTACCTGACGTTCACCAGCGTCCCCTCGGGAGCGATGATCTCCAGCGGCCGCAGCACGCCGTGGTTCTTGGGCAGATCGTACACCAGGGTGGTGAGGATTGCGGCAAAGCAGAACCCGGCGGTGCCGTGGAACGGCAGGTTGACGCCGGTCGCCGCCTGGGGGTCGGTGCCGGTGAAGTCGAAAACGAGGCGGTCGCCGCGCTTCCGCAGCTCCACCCTCATGCGCCAGGTATCCTGGGCCTCCAGCGCCAGCTCCTCGGTCCACTCGCCGTCCTCGAACGAGGCGATCCGCTCCCGGAGGATGGCCTCGGTGTAGCGGATCATCTCGTTGCCCACCGACTCCAGCAATTCCGGGCCGTAGTGGTCGTACATCTCACCAAGGCGCGCCTTGGCCACGTTGTTGGCGGCAATCTCGCACTTGAAATCCAGTCCCACCATGCCGGGCTGGCGGGTCATGTTGGTCAAGGTTTCGAACACGTCCTGGCGCAGCGTGCCCCGCTCCACCAGCTTGACCCCGGGAACCCGCAGCCCCTCGTGGAAGATCTCGGTGGCGTCGGGGGAGTCTCCCCCGGGCGACTGGGCGCCGACGTCATTCACGTGGACGAAGGTGGCGCTCCAGGCCACCAGCCGGCCGCGGTGGTGGATCGGCGCGATGACGTAGACGTCGGATTGATGGATGGCGGCCAGGTAGGGATCGTTCAGCAGGAAGACGTCGTCCTCGAAAACCTCCTCCGGCGGAAACCGCTCGATGATGCGCTTGACCGCGCAACTGGCGCAGGCCACGTGCTGTCCCAGCGTGGCGCCGGCGCAGAGGATCTCGCCGTCCGGGCGGTAGAGGGACGCCATGTAATCCCGCTGCTGCGTGGTGTTGACGGTGCCGCCGGTGCGCTCCAGGGTGATGCCCATCTCGCGGGTCACCTGGTGCAGCCGGTGCGACAGGATCTCGAAGGTCACGGGATCGACGCCGCGGATTCGCGTGTCCATGGTATCCCCTTCTCAGTGCCCGATGAGCAGCCTCACGTTGCGGTACTCGTCCATGCACGCCCGGTCCCCGGGGTTGACCACGATCGTGGTCACCGGCGTCTCGATGATGGCCGGGCCGGCAATCTCGTTCCCGGAACGCAAGAGCGCGAAGCCGTACACAGGGATCTCACGCGGCTCTTCGAACTCCTCGAAGAGGACCTTCCTGCGTCCCTTGACCGCCGCCCCCGGGTCGCCCGTGGTCAACCGGTACCGCTGCAGCCGCGGCTTGTCCAGTGTCCCGGTGGCGGTAAGCCGGAAGTTCATGATCTCCTTGCCCGCGTCGCGGTAGCCGGAGCCGCGGCCGTAGGTTCGTTCATAAAGTTCGTCGAAACGTTCGTAGATGTGTGCAAGCTCCTGCTCGGACAACGCCGCGTCGCCCTCGGGCATACCGACGTTCAGCTCGTGCACCTGGTAACGATACCTCATATCGAGGCTTCGCTCGATGCCAACGCGCTCCTTCTCGAAACCGGCGGCGGCGAGGTCGGCGCGGGCGCGCCCCACCAGCTCCTCGAAGTTGCGGTTGACTCGCTCGCGTTCCGCCGGCACCAGCAGCCGGTCCGACTTGCCGTACTGGTAGACGATGTCCGAGCTGACCAGGCCGGTGGCGCTGTGCACCGAGGCCGTCAGCGGCACCACCACCTGCCGGATGCCCAAGTCCGCCGCATAGCGGGCGGCGTGCACCGGCCCGGCGCCGCCGAACGCGAACAGGGTGAAATCCCGGGGGTCATGACCCCGCTCCACGGTGGCGCGGCGGATGAGGTCGCTCATATGCGCGTTGATGATGCGGAAAATACCGGCGGCAGCGGCCTCCACCGACAGTCCCAGGGGCTCCGCGACCCGTAGCTCGACAACGCGCCGGGCCGCTTCCGGGTCGAGGGACATGCGCCCGCCCAGGAAGTAATCCGGATTGAGGTAACCGAGCACGAGGTCGGCATCGGACACCGTGGGCTCGGTACCGCCCAAGCCGTAGCAGGCGGGGCCGGGTTGCGCCCCCGCGCCCTCCGGACCCACCTTCAGCAACCCTGTCTTGGGATCGGTCCAGGCGATGCTGCCGCCACCGGCGCCGATGGACTCCACCCAGATCTTGGTGGAGTAGATCTGGTGGCGCAGCAGCACCGGCTTGTAGTCCATTTCGATGGCGCCGTCGCGGATCACGCTGACCTTGAAGGTCGTGCCGCCCATGTCCGTGGCCAGGATATCGGGGAGATCCATGAGGCTGCCCAGCCACGCGCTACCCGACACCCCGGCCGCGGGGCCGGACTCGATGGTGCCGATGGCGTTTCGGGCGGTGGCCTCAACCCCCAGCACGCCGCCGTAGGACTGCATGATCAGCGGCTCTCCGTCGAGTCCCCGCTCCCGCAGCCGGTCTCCCAGCCGCTTGACGTACGTGGAGACCCGCGGCCCGATGCTGGCGTTGAACACGGTGGTGGCGGTGCGCTCGTACTCCCCCAGGTAGGGCGCCACCTCGCTGGAAAGGCTGAGGAACACCTGCGGGTGTCTCTTGGCGACGATGTCTGCGATGGCCCGCTCGTGGCGATCATTGGCGACGGACCAGATGAGGCTCACCGCCAGGGCCTCCACGCCGCGGGATTCCAGCTCCGCCAGCGCCTTCTCGACCTGGGCGTGGTCCAGCCGCACCAGAACCGAGCCCTTGTAGTCCACCCGCTCGTCAACCTCCTGGATCAGAGGCCGTGGCACCATGGGAGCGGGCTTGTCGAGGGTAGCCAGGTGGAAGATCTCGGATTCGGGGATGCCGTCGGTGAAGCGCCCGCGCATGATCCGAAGGGTATCGGCGAACCCCTTGGTGGTGATCAGCCCGGTGACCGCTCCGGAGCCCGTGATGAGGGCATTGTCGCCGATGGTGCAGGCGTGGAAGAACAACCGGGTGGATGCGAGGAGCTCGGCTTCGTCCGCCAGGCCCAGACTCTCGGCCGCGTTCCGCACCGCGTTCAACGCCCCCACCGAGTAGTCCTCCGGAGTCGAGAGGGACTTGCCCACGGTCACCGTGCCCTGTTCGTCCATGGTGACGCAGTCGGTAAAGGTGCCGCCGATGTCCACGCCGACACGGAATCGGGTTCCCGAGTGACCCATGTTCCTGCGAGCTTGCCGTGTCAGCCGCGGAGCTTCGGGACATTGGCGAGCGACAGCACGAGCTGTACCAACTCCATCTGCCGGGATATCCGGTGCTTTTCGAAGATTCGTTTGATGTGCCAACGGACGGTGTTTTCGCTCCGCCCCACGGCATCCGCGATGCTGCGGATGGTGTTTCCCTCGGCCAACAAGACCGCAACGCGGCTTTCGGCCGGTGTGAGGTCCAGTGTGGCCGCGACCAGTCTCGGATCGATGGGTGCCCGATTGAGCGGATCGACCACCAACACGAGCGCGGCAACGTGCCTGGGGAACAAGTCCATCCGTCCTCCGTTCGTGGGGGTGACGTGCAACACGAGCCGCGGCGAAAGAAGCGAGCGTGTCACCACCATCGACCCGCCAATGCGCTGAACGCCGAAGGGCGGGAGCGCGCGTGCCAAAAGCTCCTGGAGGCGGACGTCGTCTTCCGCCGAGGAGGCGTGCAGGAAACCGCCCTGGTCGGCCAACCCGTCGCCTCTGCGCAGGAGGTCAAGGGCATAGTCGTTGACCGCCACGATCCGTCCACGCCGGGCAAGTTGAATGACGCCGACCCTCATGTCCTCAAGCAGCGCGGCGTGTGACGAGCCCAGCGCATTGGCATCCACGAGCGCCTGTCTGGCGCGCACGAATTGACGAAGGTGGGGCAGAAGGCCCTTGATCGTCCGGACCTGAGAGGACGACCAGCCGTCCGGCTCCACGGGATCGGCGATTCCCCAGCCGATGTGGGACCCGCCCGGGCCATCGAGACGCACGCTGAGGCTGTTCCGAGCCTCAAAGAGGGGCAGCACCTCGTTGTATACGATCGATGTCCTTGCCTCCTGGGCGGTGAAGAGCGAGGAGACGTGTACCAGTTGGCTGTCCGGCCGATGTTGCATGCGTGGAATGCGTTCATCCACGGACCAGTAGAACTTGAAGTAAAGACGCTCGAAGTCTTGGTGGCGTTTCCCCTGGCTGCAATATCGAGAAAGGAGGATGTCGAAGTCACGTTGAGTTGTTCCCTGGGCCAAGAACAGAAAGTTGCCCTTTGCGCCGCAGGCTTCATCGATGAGGGCACCGGTTGCAGGCCATTGGGAATCGTCGAACACCGCTTCGTGAAACGACACCAGGATTCGCTGCATCAGGTCTTGTCGACCCATAACGCTCTCCGTTCCGAAGACCGCACTCTGTAACCGCCATACACCATAATGGACGTCGGCTCCTACGCCCCTACCACGCTCCTTCAAGCACCCGCAGCACTTCTTCGGGATCGGTCACGGTCCTGGGGTTGTAGATGATGTTGGGAGACACGACGACCTTCCGGGCGATGTCCGGAAGATCGTCGCGGCTTATGCCCACGTCCCGCAGCCGGGTAGGCAGGTCCAGGTCTCGGACCAGGCCGGCCACGGCCGCCCGCGCGCTCTCGGCCAACTCGTCGTCGCCAACCCCTTCGGCTGCCAACGCCCGTCCGAGAGCGGCCTGGGAAGACACGCTTACGGAACGGTTGAAGTCCATGACGTGGGGCAGCATGACGCAGGAGGTGTGGCCGTGGGCGACGCCATAGGCGCCGAGTTGCCAGCCGATGACTTGTGACAGGCCCTTGTGGACGCCGCGCCCGTGGAAACCCACGCCCACCAGCGCCTCGTGGCACCGGGTGAAGGCTTCCAGATCCTCCGGGTTGTCCTTGCAGCGCGGCAGGTGGCGGTAGAGCAACTCGCCGGCCTTGAGGCACATGTTGTCAACCACCGGGTTGCGGTCCACGGTATAGAGCTTCTCCACCACGTGCTCCATGGCCTTGAGGCCAGTGGCGCACCAAAGGCCGGGCGGGGTGGACGAAGCGATGGCCGCGTCGAGGATCACCGCCCTGGGCACAAGGTCCGGGTGCCGCACGTGGTCCTTGAACTTGCGCTCCGGCCGGTTGATGGTCACCGACCAGGTCGCCTCCGACGCCGACAGGGTGGTAGGAATCGCCACCTGGGGAACGGGCGGACGAGGCAGGGCGGCCAGCCGCTGGTTGTCCGGCGAAGCCACGTAGCCGTCCAGCTCCTTTATCGACTCGAGGCCCTGGGCAAGGATGAACGCCACCGCCTTGCCCCAATCCGCCACGCTGCCGCCGCCGACGGTGACGATGACGTCGGGCTCGACATCCCGCGCTTGGCGGGCGGTGTCGAAGCACAACCAGTCGGGGGTGAACTCCGCGCTATCACTGCGGACTGCCGCCACCATGCCGCCCAACCCGTCGACGATCCGGTCCACCCAGGGGGTGCGCTTCTTGAGAGAGCCGCTGGTGAGGAGCAGCACCCGGCTGCACCCCAAACCCTCAAGCACTCCTCTCAGCCGCTCATGGGAGCCCGCGCCCCAGATCACGTGGTCGGGGACCGCGGCTCGGTCGCGCCACTCGCCCTGAAGATCGTCGAGCGCCGTCGTCATGGATGATCCTCCTCCCGTGGCGTGTTACCACAAATCGCGCGTGCGTGCCCTCTCGCTCCCAGGAAAACCATCGGGCTTGCCAGTCCGGCGCGACTGTGCGAGAAGTGAAGCCGGAGGGTACGATCATGAGCGACCGAATCATCTCTGCCGACGGACACATGGACCTCTTCTACCTCGACGAGGACACCTTCCGGTCCCGCGCTCCGGCGAACCTGAAGGACCGCGTGCCCAACGTGCGCACGGTGGAAGGCAAGCCCACGTGGGTGGGCGACGGCGCGTTGATGGGCGGGCATCGGGCGTGGATGGGCCGACAGCCCATGACCAACCACCGCGGTCGTAGAATGCGGGAGGCCGGGTGGGAGCCCACGCACCCTTCGGATCCCGGGCTGCGAGCCAGAGACCTCGACATCGACAACATCGCGGCCGAAGTCATCTACGGCATCCGTTTCGTAGAGGACAGCATCAAGGACCCGGACGTGATCACCGCCACCTACCGGGCCTACAACGACTTCATTGCCGAGTTCTGCGAGTACGACCCCAACCGCTTCATCGGCATCGCCGACATCCCCGCGCATTCCGCCGACGCCGCGGCGGCGGAGATTCGCCGCATCGGGAAGAACGGGCTCGGGCTCAAGGGCGCGCTGTTCGACTTCTTCAACGGCCCCGCGTCCATCTGGCACGAGATGTGGGAACCCATGTGGGCCGCGGCCGAGGAGGAGGAAGTGGCGCTGTCCTTCCATATCGGCGCGGGCCACGGCACCACCACGGTCGGCCCCCGGAGCGCGGAGGAAAAGCTCAGGGGGGATATCCCGAAGGTTTCCCGGGAAGCCCACGTAGCGGTGGTGGCCATGCAGGCCGACGAGTGTCTCGTGTCGATCATCCTGTGCGGCGCCCTGGAGCGCCATCCCGCCCTCAAGGTGGTCATGGCGGAAAGCCACATCGGCTGGATCCCCTACGTGCTGGAGCGGCTCGACACCAAGTTCGGGGAAGGCGAGTACGAGGGCCTGATCAGCACGCCGCCGAGCGCGCTGTTCCGGCGCCAGATGTGGGCCACCTTCCAGGACGACAAGGTCGGCGCCCACCTGGCCGAGGAGTATGCCCCGGAAAACTTCTGCTGGGCTTCCGACTATCCGCACCGGGACGGGGTCTGGCCCGATTCCCAGGAGTTCATCGCGCACACCATGGGCGGGCTGAGCGAGAAGATGCGCCGGCGGCTAACCGCGGACAACGTGGCGCGGCTATACGACATCCAATAGGGAAGCGGGCGGAGGGCGACCGCCGGTCGCCCCTACGTGGGCGTTTCGGGCGCAGGTCGAGTTGGCCGAAGGCGTAACCCGACTCCTACAGGATCTGGATCTTGGCGCGGTTGTAGGCGGCCACCGACGCGGCCGAAGCGCGGCTGTCAAGATAGTCGGCGGCATCCAGGCTCCACACCATGGTGTCCCGCACAAGTCCATCCGCGTCGGTCTTGTTGCCGTAGAGCGTCGAACGGTGCACGTAGCCGAGCTTCTCGGCCACCCGGGCGCTGGCCTCGTTGCGCGGGTCGCAGCGTATCTCCACCCGCTCCACCCGGTTGATCTCGAAGGCCACGCGGGTGAGCGCGGCCGTGGACTCGGTGGCCAGCCCCTTGTTGGCGTACGGCCGGGCGATCCAGTAGCCGATCTCCCGCGCGTCCTTGTTCTCCCGCTTGTGCAATCCGGTGCCGCCGACGATGCGCACGCCGTCGGCGCCGAAGATGCCGTAGACGAAATCCCGCCGGGAGAGGAAATCGTCACGGAACCGTCGCAGGCGCTCCGTCTTCATTTCCAGGGATTCCGGCTCCTGCCGCGCCCAGTCCATCCACGGGCGCAGGTAGTCCAGGTTGTCGTTGATCGCGCGTTGCAGCCGGCTGGCATCGGTGGGATGCCAGCAGCGGAGGATCAGACGCGGCGTGTGAATGCTGTAGGCCAGTCCCGAGGGGCGAGCCATCTAGCTGGTGTCCTGCCTCAAGGCCCGCCCCTCGTTGACGGAAACGTGGTACCCGCTACTTCTTGGCAGCAAAGGTCTTCTTGATGGTCGCCATCAGCTCCGCCGGCAGCTTGGCGATGTTGCCCACGAGCCGTTCCACTTCCTCGCCGGAGACGGGCGTGATGTCGAACTTGCCTTTCGCCTCGGCCAGGAGCTTGGGGTCCTTGGTGGCGGCGTCGAAGGCGCGGCGCAGGATCATCACCCGGTCCTTGGGGGTCCCCGGGGGCAGTGAGTACGGCCGGTTGAGGGAGCCGCCGATATCGTGGACCACGGTCTTCATGACCACCCTGCCCTCCTCCGTCTTCATCTGGTCGATGCCCAGGGGCACCTTGGTGAGGGCGTAGTGGGGCTTGTCCACGAACTGCATCAGCACGCGCACGTCGCCGCTCGCCAGCGCCGCGGCCCAGGGGTTCTTGAGTCCTTCCCAGCTCGCGCACACGCCGCCTACCTCGCCCCTCTCCGCCGCCAACCGCACCGGCGCGGTGCCGCCGTACCCCTCGATGAGCTTGAGGGGAAGGTCCGTGTGCCTGCTCAGGATCATCGGGATGTCCGACATGGTGGAGCCGGGCCGCTGGCCGCCGAACTTGAGCGGCTTCTTGGCCGCGCTCCACGAGGCCAGGTCGGTGACGCCGCTGCTCTTGTGGGCCATGCACACGTTGTGGATGCGCACCGGCGCGCCGACCCACTCGAAGTTGGCCGCGTCGAACTTCACCCCCTTGTCCCCCAGGTACTGCTGCAGGATAAGGCCGCCGATCCACATGCCCATGGTCAGCCCGTCGGGCTTGGCCTTGTTGTACATGTAGTTGGCGGTGATGCGGCCGCCGGCTCCGGGGCGGTTCTGGACGATCATCGTGGGGTTGCCCGGTATGTGCCTGGGCATGTGCCGCGCCAGCATCCGCGAGTAGGCGTCGAACCCACCGCCCGGGGAGGCCGCGACCATGATGTGCATGGTCTTGCCGGCGAAAAAGCTGTCGGCGGCATGCGCCGCCGAGGCGGCCATGGCAAAGGCCGCGAACAGAGCCAACGACGTAAGCGCGAGTTTCCGGGTCATGGGTTCCTCCTGTGTCATCGAGGTTGACGATGTTGGAAACAACAGGTCAAGATTTCCAACGTATACCACAGGCACCCTATTTCGGTTCAAACGAATTATGAAGGTCTCCCTTTCAAGGCGGTGGTGGAGCCGGCCCCCGGCGATGACGGCAAGCGCATCCAGGCCGCCATCGACCGGGTGTCGCGGATGGAGCCCGACGCCGGCGGACACCGGGGCGCCGTGCTGCTGCGGAGAGGCAAGTACCAGATCGCCGGAACGCTTCGGATATCGACGGGTGGCGTGGTGCTGCGCGGAGAGGGACGGGAGCAGGACGGCACCGTGCTGGAAGCCACCGGAAACAGCGTCTCGCGCTCGTCGTTGAGCCCGTCGCGCAGCCCTGCGCAAGGTCGCTCGAATTGTCGAACAGGGCCCATTCGTCCGCAAGTTGCCGATAGACCTGCCGGAAGTTGCGCCTACTTCCGCCGCGGCGGGGCGTAGAGCTGCAGCAGGTTGCCGTCGGGGTCGAAGAAGTAGAAGCCGCGGCCGGATCGGCGCTCCACCACCGGGACCTCGTGGATGCGGACGCCGGCGGCGCGCATTCTCTCCTCGGCGGTGTCGAAGTCATCGCTGTCGACGTAGAAGGCCTGGTGAGTCACGCCGTCTTCGGCCAGGGCGTCCCGGTCGATGGGCTCGGGGCGCTGGAACAGCACCACGATGCTCTTGCCGGAGCGCATGTCGGCGCGGCCCAGGCCTCGGAGGTCGTCCCGGGCGACATTTGCCACCTCCATCCCCAGGACGTCACGGTAGAATGCCACCGCCCGGTCGATGTCGTTGACGGGGATGCCGCTGTGGTAGAGTCCCTTGGTCTTGATCATGTCCGACCTCCCGGCCCCTCGGGGCCTTGACACTCACTTTCAATCGAATCCCGGAGAGAAACGTGCTATGGCAGAGTCTCTGTCATCACAAGTCATAGCACCAGCCAGAGGATACCACCGATGAACGATCTGTGCCGACTTTCCGCCAGCGAAGCCGTGAACCTCATCAACCAGGGCAAGGTCACCTCCGAAGAGCTGGTCCGGGCGTGCCTGGAGCGAATCGAGGAGCGGGAACCGCAGGTGGAAGCCTGGGTCCACCTCGACGCCGAATATTCGTTGGCCCAGGCTCGGGAACGTGATCGCGCATCGAGCCGAGGTCCCGTGCACGGCCTGCCGTTCGCGGTCAAGGATATCATGGACACCGCCGACATGCCCACGGGCTACGGCTCGCCCATCTGGGAGGGCTTCCGGCCCCGGGCGGACGCGGCGTGCGTGGCGCTGACCCGGGCCGCGGGCGGCGTGCTGCTGGGCAAGACCGTCACCGCGGAGTTCGCGAGCCGCCATCCCGGCAAGACCCGCAACCCCCACGACCCGACCCACACCCCCGGCGGCTCCTCCAGCGGCTCGGCCGCGGCGGTAGGGGACTACATGGCCTACATGGCCTTCGGCACCCAGACCCTCGGCTCGGTGATCCGGCCGGCGTCCTTCTGCGGCTGCGTGGCGTATAAGCCCACCTACGGCGAGATCAGCGCCGAGGGGGTCAAGGAGAACACCGGCTCCTTCGACACGGTGGGGCTGTTCGGCCGGGCGGTGGAAGACCTCCCGCTCTTCCGTGCGGCGAACACCGGCGAGCCGGTGCGGCCCTTGGAGCCGGTTCCCGTCAAGGGCCTCCGGGTGGGGCTATGCCGCACGCCGTTGTGGGACCGGGCGCAGGACTACACCAAGGCGCTGGTGGAAGGCGCCGCTGCCGACCTCGCCAAGGCGGGGGCGGCGGTTTCGGACGTCGACCTCGGCGGACCGTTCGCCGACTTCGAGGCCACCGGCCGGCGCCTGAGCGACTACGAGATCGCGCGCGCCTTGACGTGGGAGCGCACCCACCACTTCGATCTGTTGAGCGAGTACCAGCAGGGCAAGATGAAGGACTGGCCCGTGGTCAGCTACGACGAGTACCGGGAGGCGGAGCGGGTCATGGTGGCGTGCCGGGCGCATCTGGACGAGGCATCGAGAGATCTCGACGTGCTGCTGACCCCGAGCGCCACGGGCGAGGCCCCCGAGGGGCTGGACAGCACCGGCGACACCGCCTTCAACATCCTCGCCACCTGGACCCACGTGCCGTGCGTGACGCTTCCTCTGTTCAAGGGCCCCTCGGGCCTCCCGGTAGGCTTGCAACTGGTGGGTCACCGCTGTCATGATCACCGCCTGTTCGAGATCAGCCGGGCCGTACACTCGGCGCTGTCCGGGTAACGGCCCGTAACCCCCAAAGCCGCGGAGGATGCCATGGACCGCCTGAACGCGTTCATCGACTCGGTCAACGCCTTCGCGTGGGGTCCGCCCATGCTGGGCATGCTGGGGGTGACCGGCGTGCTGCTCACGCTCGGGCTCGTGTTCATGCCCTGGCGCAAGGTCGGCTACGGCTTCCGGCTGTTGTTCGACAAGAGCGGCGCGGCCGGCGAGGGCGAGGTCAAGCCCTTCAACGCGCTCATGACCGCGCTGTCGGCCACGGTGGGCACCGGCAACATCGCCGGCGTCGCCACCGCCATCGCGCTGGGCGGCCCGGGGGCGATCTTCTACATGTGGCTCATCGCGCTCTTCGGCATGGCCACCAAGTACGCGGAGGCGGTGTGCGCGGTCACCTACCGCGAGGTGGACCGCAACGGCCATCACGTCGGCGGCCCCATGTACTACCTGCGCAACGGCGTGGGCGAATTCGCCCCCGAACTGGGCAAGTGGCTGGGGCTGGCGTTCGCGGTCTTCGGCGCGGTGGCAGCCTTCGGCATCGGCAACGCGGTGCAGGTCAACTCCATGGCCACGGCGCTGGTGGACAGCTTCGGCGTGCCGACGTGGCTCACCGGGGTGATCGTCGCCGCGCTGGTGGCGGTGGTGGTCATCGGCGGCATCCAGCGCATCGGCGAGGTGGCGGGCAAGCTGGTGCCGGCGATGATCGTGCTCTACATCGGCGCCGCCCTGCTGATCATCCTCATCAACATCGCCTCGGTGCCGGCAGCCCTCGCGCTGATCTTCACCCACGCCTTCACGCCGGCCGCGGCGGCCGGAGGTTTCGCCGGGGCGGCGGTGGCGGCGGCCATCCGCTTCGGGGTAGCGCGCGGGGTGTTCTCCAACGAGTCCGGCCTGGGGTCGGCGGCCATCGCCCACGCGGCGGCCCAGACCAACAGCCCGGTGCGGCAGGGCGTCATCGCCATGCTGGGGACCTTCATCGACACCATCGTGGTCTGCACCATGACGGCTCTGGTGATCCTGACCTCCGGGGCCTGGACCCTCACCGGCGCCGACGGCGGCGGCCTCACCGGCGTGGTGCTGACGTCCGCGGGCTTCGAGAGCACCGTAACGGGCGGACGCTACATCGTCACCGTGGCGCTGGCGGTCTTCGCCTTCACCACCATCCTCGGCTGGTCCTACTACGGCGAGCGCTGCTGGCAGTACCTCTTCAGCGAGAACAGCCTGTTGATCTACCGCGGGCTGTGGGTGCTGGCGGCGCTGACCTTCGCCAACGTCAAGGTGGCCTTCGTCTGGAACCTGTCGGACACACTCAACGGCCTGATGGCGGTGCCCAACCTTATCGGCCTGTTGCTGCTGGCGCCGATGGTCTTCAAGGTGACCCGGGAGTACTTCGACAAGGCAGAGAACCGGTAGCCTCGGCACGGTGAGCTTCTCGAATAGAGAAGGGGCTTGACGCGCATTGTTCCGCCCGACGATATGGGGTCGACTCGTCCTAGTCGCCGTCCCGGCTATCCTGCTGATGAGCTTTACGGGCTTCCTCGAGAACTTCTTCCTGTACCACCCGCTCCGCAGGATCGACGTCACCCCTGCCGACCACGGCGCACCGTTCCGGGATGTGCGCTTCCAGGCCAGGGACGGTGTCCGGCTGCACGGGTGGTACGTGGAACCCCCCGGACCGGACCGCCCGGTGCTGCTCTGGGCGCACGGCAACGCCGGCAACCTCTCCCACCGGGCCCAAAATATCGCCATGATCCACGAGGAACTGCGCGCGGGAGTCTTCCTGTTCGACTACAGGGGCTTCGGCCGGAGCGAGGGGAAACCCGGCGAGCCGGGTCTCTATGAGGATGCTTGGGGCGCGTACGCCTGGCTGCGCCGGCGGGTGGCGCCGGAACGGATCTTTCTTTTCGGGCGTTCTCTCGGCGCGGCCGTGGTGGTTCGCATCGTCGCGGAGGGAGCCGCGGCCCGCGGCCTGATACTCGAAGCACCCTTCGAAAACCTGGTGACCATGGGGAAGAGCGTCTTCCCCTTCCTTCCCGTCAGTTGGCTCGTTTCCCAGGAGTTCGACAACGTCAACTATCTTCCCCGGGTGAGGATACCGGTCTTCATCCTTCACGGGGACGCCGATGGCATCGTCCCCTCCACTCAGGGACAGCGGCTCTTCGAGCTGGCCAATCCGCCCAAGCGCTTCTACCTGATTCCCGGAGCGGGGCACAACGATACGTGGCTCGCGGGGGGAGGGCCCTACTGGGACGCCTGGCGGTCGTTCACGGCGAACCCCGAGCGCGGAACCTCGGAATCAGAGCTTCGGCAGCCCGAGCGGTGACCTTGCCGCTTCTAGAAGCCGATACGGATACCGGCCGCAAAGACGTGGTTCTCGGCCTCGGACTTGACCGATTGACCCGAGATCCAGTTGAGTTTGGGTTCTCCCGCGCCCTTGTACCGATATCCCACGTGAACCACCAGGGACTCCATCAGGCGATACGCCACCCCGCCGCCGAATTGGTAGGCGAGCACCCAATCGCCGTCGTCACCGCCAAAGCCGCTAATGACGTCAATAAGACCGGCCCCGGGAATCAACTCGGGTCCTTCCGGTACCCCCTTCGGCCGATCGATTTTGTACCTCTCGTACTGAACCCCAAGACCGCCGCCGAAATACGGGGTGAAACCAAGGCCCACGTCGAGGTCGTACCAGGCGTTGGCCATCAGACCCAACGTCGTGCGGCTCCCTTTCCAATCTTCGGCGTTGATGGCTCTGACGGCGTCCGGCATGAGCTCGCGCCCGTTGAACGTGACTCGAGCGTACTTGATGGAGTCGACGCCCGTCCGCCGCCAGGAGGCCTCTCCCTCCATCCGTAGCGGCCCCCAGCCGAAGCCGACGGCCAAGCTGTATCCCAGCGCGGAGTCGAAGTCGGTTTTGCCGTTAGCGTCCTTCGACTTGAAATCCGAGGCGGAACCCGAGGCCATGGCCACATCCGCGCCCAGATAGAGCCCGCTCCCCCGCTGGGCGTGCGCCGCGCTGGAGAAAACCAGCAGCGTCATGCACAGGAGCGCGGCGGCACCCACTGCACTCCTAAGAACCACCGGGCCGGCTAAGTTACCCATTTTGCAACTCCTTTCCCTCGCCTGCGAGGAGCGAACACTCGCTCTTCGTCGCGTGGTACCCGCCACATGGGGCGACCGCCGGTCGCCCTTACAAAGTCATCGCGCCTTGCCGACGACGAAAATTCCTGCGCAATTTATCGCAGGAATTTACGGGACACCACACTAGCGACTCTCGGGGTCGAACACCTCCGTCGCGTCGAGCTTGCGCTGATACTCCAGGTACTCCTGCTTCGTCATGCGCGGCTTGTCGTTCTCGAGGATCCGCCGCGCCGCCCCGGCGTCGTCGTGCAGGAGGTCGATGGCGGTCATGGCCAGGAGCTTGGCCGACTTGACGTACACCGAATCCTGGTCCACCAGAAGGTAGCCGTTGGTATGGCCGCCGCCCTGGGCGCCGGCGACGTAGGGCTGCACCGCCGGCATGATATGGGCCAGGTCGCCGAAGTCGGTGCTGCTGGTGCGGTGCTCGGTGCCGAGCGCGAACTGGCCGGCGCCGAACAACTCCTCCGCGTTCCCGCCCCACAGACGGGCCATGGCCTCGTTGTTGGTCTGAGGCAGGTAACCCGGTACCGTGGTGATCTCCACGCTTGCGCCGACCGCCATGGCGGCGCCACGGAGCGCGTTGTCTACCTTGCGGTTGGCGTCGAGGATGCCCTCCAGGGTCTTGCCGCGAATGAAGGTCTCGACGGTCACCTCCGCCGGCACCACGCTTACGGCGTCGCCGCCCCGGGTGATGATCGGATGGATGCGAATGGTGTCGTCATCGTAGAAGGTCTCGCGCTGGTAGGCGATGGCGGTCATGGCCAGGTTGGCGGCGTTGAGGGCGTTGATGCCCTTTTGCGGGCTCCCGCCGGCGTGCGCCGCCTTGCCGATGAAGCGTATCTTCTTGATGACGGCGCCGTTGGACGACCGTGCAACGTGGGAGGCGAGGGTGTCGGTCTTGGTATGGAACATCATCGCCAGGTCGACGTCGTCGAAGTGGCCGAGCCGGATGAGCTCCGCCTTGCCCGAAAGAAACTCGAGCTCGTCCCGCGCCTTGCGCTGCATGCGCCCGTCGACGTCGATCATCTCTTCGGCCGGAACGGCGAAGAACACCAGCGAACCGCTGAGTTCCGGCAACACCGCGGCGGACAGCAGGCCCATGGCCGCGCCCACCATCCCCGCCACCTGCGCGTTGTGGCCGCAGGCATGGGCCGCGCCGGTTCGGGGATCGGCATGGGGGTGGTCCGGCACCCGGAGCGCGTCCAGCTCACCGAGTATGGCCAGTGTCGGACCCGGGCCGCCGCAGTCGCGGCGGCCCTTGACGCCGGTGATGGCCAGACCCCGCCGCGGCTCGACCCCGAGCCCCTGGAGCCGCGCGGCTACCAGGTCCGCGGTGTTGTTCTCGTTGAAGCCCGTCTCCGGGTTGCGCAGGATCGTCTCGCCGACGTCCACGATCTCCCCCCTGCGGGCGTCGATGACCCGGCACGCCTCGGCCTTGAGATCCTCCCTGGAGGTCATGGATCGTGCCGGAGCGCGTCTTCCAGCAGCGCCAGGGCGGCCTCGGTGAAAGCCCACATGTTGGCTTCCCGGTCCGGGCTGCCGGTTTCGATGGTGATGGCTTTCTCCACCGGTCCCACGATGGCCATGCAACTGTGGCCGGCCGCGTCACCGTAGCGATTCCCGGCCGGGCCGGTGGCGCCGCTTTCGGAAAGGCCCCAGGTGGTGTTCAACCGTCCCTGGATCAATCGCGCCATGTTCAGCGCATAGGACTCGGTGCTGCCCCGGACCGTCACCTCGCTCTCCGGCATCATCAGGAGACCGGCCCGGGCGTGCCGGGTGTAGATGACCCCGCCGCCGACGAAATAGGCCGAAGCCCCGGGCAGCGACAGCAGCGCGGCGGAGATCAACCCGCCGGTGGAGGATTCAGCCACCGCCACGGTCTGGTTCTTCTCCTTGAGCAACTCGCCCACGGAACGTCCGAGGGTGATCAGATCCGGCATGGGCCCTCCCCTTCTGGATTCCGGCTTCCGCCGGAATGACGGATGCGAAGCGTCATTGGTTCACCCGCCGGCCACGGGCCTTCCAAAGCAGCAACGGAAGCTCCCCGAAGTCATGCGCCGCCGCCCTTCTGCAACGACAGCGACAGGCCCGGCCGGCGCACGTGGATGCCGGCGTAGCGGCCGCGGTCGGTGAGCCGCTCCATCAGCTTCATCATGGGAAGCCTGGCGCTCAGGTACTCCCGCGGCGGGCCGGCGGCGCGCATGGCGGCGATCTCTTCCTCGCTCAACATCCACCGCAGCAGCAACTCCTCGTCGCTCACACCCGGGCCGCCGAGCTTGCGTCTCACCTCTTCGATGGTGAGATCCGGCGGCTCCCACGCGGCCATCTCCTTGCCCCGGGGACGGTCCAGGATCTTGTGCCTGACGTCCGGGTCCATGGTCTCGGAGCCTTCCCGGCCCCAGAGCCCGAGCGCGTACTGGATGATCTGGTCGGTGACCTCGCGGTAGGGTTCGCCGACGATGACGTTGATGGCCGCCTGACTGCCGACGAACTGCGAGAGCGGCGTGACCATGATGGGATAGCCGAGATCGGCCCGCACCCGCACGACCTCCTCCAGCGCCTCTTCCACCTTGCCTTCCAGACCCACCTTGGCGAGCTGGTGGCGCAGATTCGAGATCATCCCCCCCGGGACCTGGTGCTGGTACTGGGCGTAGTCGTATTCCACCGGCGCGCCCATGGGAAAGCCCTCCCGCCGGGCCACGGCGGTGAAAAATTCCGACACTTCCTCAAGGGCGTCGGTGTCCACGGCGCAGTCATAGCCCAGGGCGCGGAGGTTGGCGGCGACGCTGAACACCGACGGGTTCGAGGAGGCGTTGGCCAGCGGCGGCACCGCCGTGTTCACCGTGCGGATGCCGAGCTTGACCGCCTCCAGGCAGCACAACGGACCCAGCCCCGTGGTGCAGTGGGTGTGCAACTCCACCGGGATGCCGCCGGCGTTCTCGAAGATCATCGGCACCAGGGTGCGGGTGCGCTCGGGGGTGAGGAGGCCGCCGGGATCCTTGAGGCAGAGGAACGGCACGCCCAGGGACGCGGCCTCGCGGGTCTTCCGCGCGTAGTACTCGTCGGTGTGCTTCGGAGACACCGAGTAGATCAGGTTGACGATGGGCTGGAGGCCGTTCTTGCGCGCGATGCCGACCTTGCGCTCCCACCCCTCCAGCTCGTTCCACTCCTCCGAGATGCGCGCCTGCCGGATGCCGTTGGCGGCCATGCGCTCGATGAAGAGCTCGTACACCGACACCGGCGTGATCTCGAACGCGTTGACGCGGCCGGCCATGAGCCGCAGTGGCGTCCGCGTGACGCGCTCCGCCACCATGCGCACGCGGTCCCAGGGATCCTCCTTGAGCTCCCGGACGCACTTCTTGAGGTGGGACGCGGACATGAGCTCGATGGCGTCGAAGCCGGCCTCGTCCATGGTCCGGGCCACCGGCAGCATCATGCCCGTGGTCATCCGCTCGGCCCACAGGCTCTGGTGGCCGTCGCGCAACGTGGTGTCTACGAATCGGATTTCGTCCATCGGTCCTCGCGCGGCCGGCGCCGGCCGCCAAGAAATATTCGCCGCCTTGCGCTTCGCGGCGGTGCCCACAGGGGCGACCGCGGGTCGCCCCTGCCCAGGATGCTGGACCCAACAGGGTCGCCACGTTGTCCCACGGGACGCGGGCGGCCCCTAGGCCCTCACCCGGCCTTCGGCCACCATCTCCCAGAGGGAGAGGGGTTGCGTTCGACTAGTCGGACAGACTCCTACTCCAGGATGCGGGAACCGAACAGCGTCACCGCGTTGTCCCACAGGATCTTGGCCTTGGCCTCGTCCGGTATCGGTTGCGCGTCCAGGTCCGGCAGCGCCTTCTCCGGCCGCGGCGCGTCCGGATGGGGATAGTCGGTGTTCCAGGCGATGTTGTCCCCGCCCAGGTGGTCCACCGCGTAGGACAGCGCGCTCTCGTCGCTGTCGCAGGTCACCGTGATCTGGCGCTTGAAATACTCGCTCGGCAGCATCGGCAAACGCTCCACCGCGTTGCCCATGACGCTGTTGCGCCCATGGGTATGCTCATCCATCCGGCCGAGCCAGAAAGGCACCCAGCCGACGTTGGACTCGAGGATCCCCAGCCGCAGCTTGGGGAAACGCTCGAGGATGCCGGTGAAGATGAACTGTCCCATGGTGGCCATGTTGTCGCACGGGAAACCCAGGGCGTGGTCGAGACCCCGCAGCGCCAACATCTGCATGTCGCGATCGTCCACGTTGCCGCGGTTGCCGCCGGCGAAGGGATGGAAGCGGCGCTGACGGTACTCGCCGTGAACCGAAATGGGGAACTCCAGCTCGCAGGCCAGTTCCCACAGCGCGTCGTACTCGGGCTCGTGCAGCCAGCGGCCCTCGGGCAGGAACGGGTTCCGCACGGACACCGCGCCCAACTCGTCCACCGCCCGCCGCGCCTCCACCAGCATGGCGTCGGTATCCGATCCCGGAAGCACGGCGACGAACTTGAGGCGCTTGGGGTCTGCGTCGCAGTAGTCCCGGCACCAGTTGTTGTAGGCCCGGCACATGGCCGCCCCGAGCTTGGCGTCCTTCAGCGCCACCCGGTAGGCGAAGTTGCCGTTGTTGCCCGTGGGCAGCAGCACCTGCACGTCCCAGCCGTGCGTGTCCATGTCCTTGAGCCGGGTTTCCGCGGACCACCACGTGCGGTACCCGTCGCCGTACTTGGCTTCCATGTCGGCCCACGCCGTGGCGGGCAGCTTCGGCTGCTTCTCGGTCTTGGGGATGATCCGCCCATCCGGCTCGTAGACCATGAAGGCGCCGTCCATGAACGCCACCTTGGGCACCTGGTCCCGGTACGCGGGCTCGACGTAGCGCTCCCACAGGTACTGCGGCTCGTGCATGTGCGCGTCCGCGTCCATCACCTTGAATCCCTTCCACATGATGGCGCTCCTTTCAGTCGCGCGCCGTCTGCAGGCACGGCACGGTACGCCTGTTACTATTCACTGTTTCGCGTCCCGCTTCAACCGCACGGCCGGCCCTTGACAGCCGCGCGACGATTCCATTAGGGTCCCGGCCGTACCCACAAGGCCGAACTCGAGAGAACATCGTGACGTCGCACGCCTTTGTAGCCTCGGTTGTTGAGGAGATCATCGCCCCCGGAGTCGAACGGCTGCTGGCGGGACGGTATTTTTCCGACCTGCGCCACGGCACGCTGTCGAAGCGAAGACTCCAGGGCTTCGCGCTTCAGCACTACCTCCTCAACGTCGCCATCAACAAGGGCTTCACCCTGTGCATGGCCAAGAACGCCCACAACCAGGAACTCTACGACCTGTTCCTCCATGCGTTCACGGAAGAACAGACGCACCCGGACCTGATGAAGCGGTTCGGCCTTGCCATCGGCCTGACCGCAGAGGACTTCGACGAGGCCCTGCCCATCTTCGAATGCCAGGCCCACGCCGCGGCGATACTCAGGGGCATGTTCCTGGGCTCGCCCGCCGAAAGCCGCACGAGCGCACTGGTGAATGAGAGCATGGTGGGCCGTTACGCGGCGGAGTTCGACGCCTGCCTTGCCCAAGGGTACGGCATCAACGACTACGACCGGGAGTTCTTCACGGTGCACGCGGTGGCGGACCAGGAGCACACGGCGCTGGCGGCGCGGGTTGTCGAACGGTACTGCACGACCGAGCGGGACCGTCGCGTCGTCGAGCACGCGGCCCGCAACATGGTCCGCTTCAAGCTGGCCAAGTTCGACGGCATCTATGACGCCTACGCGTGAGCCGAGCGGTCGTGTGAGCGGAACGGTTGACGGCCGGCGGAGCGGCTCTATAATCAGGGAAGGGGGTCAGCATGGAAGACAAGACCGAATCCGTCTCGTTGCCCGGAATCCTTTCCGTGTTTCCGCTTACCGGCGTGCTGCTGCTGCCCGGCACGCGGCTTCCGCTGCACATTTTCGAGCCCCGCTACCGGAACATGGTGCATGACGCGCTCGAGGCGGAGGGCGTTTTCGGCATGATCCAGCCCTTCGTTCCGCAAAAGGACAACCGCCCCCAACCCGGCGCCGAACGCAGCATGCCCGACCTCTACCCCGTCGGTTGCGCCGGGCACATCGAGCGCTGGGAGCAAGCCCCCGACGGCCGCTACATGGTGCAGCTTCGCGGCATCAGCCGGTTCCGCGTCAAGGAAGAGCTGTCCCTCGAACGCGGCTATCGCCGCGTTTTGCCGGACTACGACTGTTTCGGCGACCTCGCGGAGACGGACCCCCCGACCGTCGACCGCCAGCACCTGACGCAGGCGCTGGAAGGCTATGCACAGGGCCACGGCCTCAACATCGACATTCGTCAACTCGACCCGGTGTCGGATGCCGACCTGATCAACTTCCTGGGAGTCGCCATGCCCTTCCATCCGTCGGAAAAGCAGGCACTGCTGGAAGCCGGTTCCGTGGAGGACCGGGAGCAGGTCCTCATCAGCCTGCTGGAATTCGGCGGCGGCGCCGCGCCGGCGCCCTCCACCCCGGGCTCACGCACCCTCAACTGAGTTTCGCGTTCCGAAGACTATCGGGGCATGCAGCAGCGCTTGTACTTGCGGCCGCTGCCGCAGGGGCAGGGGTCGTTGCGGCCGGCCGCGGGGCGGGCGGCGGCGTCCGCTTCGCGCACCAGGCGCATGACCTTTTCCATGGGTTCGCCGGCCTGCCACAGGCCGGCCATGGTGCCAAGGTGCTCGCGGCTGTGGATGAAGAACTTCTTGTAGCCGGCGCACAGGTAGTTGAGGCCGTCCTCGCCGTCCGGGGTCTTGATGAAGCGGTCCTTGGGGCAACCGCCGTTGCACTGGGCGCGGACCTCGCACTCGCGGCAGTAGCGCGGCAGCGAGGTCCACTTGTCGCGGCCGAACTGCCGCTGGGCGTCGCTGTCGATCATCCGCGCCAGGGAGGTGTCGCGGATGTTGCCGAGGCGGTAGCCCGGGTCCACGTAGTGGTCGCAGGAGTAGAAGTCGCCGTTGTGCTCCACCACCGGCACGTCGCCGCAGGTTTCCCTGAAGATGCACAGGGCGTGCTCGATGCCCAGGCCGGTGCGGGCCGCCTCGTCGAAGATCTGGATGGTGACCCGGCCCACGTCGTTTCGGATCCACTCGTCGAAGATGGCGCACAGGAAGGTGCCGAAGGCCTCCGCGGGCACGCTGCGGGGGCTCACCGCCGCATCCCCGGGAACCCGCTCCACCAGCGGGATGAACTGCTGGTGATCCGCGCCCAGGCTCTTGAAGTAGCGGTAGACCGTGGTGGGGTGGCCGACGTTGCCGGCGTGCACCACGCACAGCACGTCACAGGGCACCTTGTGGGCCCTGAGCCGCTTGAAGGCCTCCACCACCTTGCGGTGGGTGGGTTGCTGCCCCTTGGTGACGCGGTACTCGTCGTGGAGCTTCTCCGGACCGTCGATGCTCAGGCCGATGGAGAAGCCTTCCTCGGCGAAGAACCGGCACCACTCGTCGTCGAGCAGCACGCCGTTGGTCTGCATGCCGTTGCGGACCTTGCGGCCCGGCGTGGAGTGCTTGCGCTGGAGAGCGACGACCTCCCGGAAGTAGTCGAGGCCCAGTATGGTGGGCTCGCCGCCGTGCCAGGCGAAGTCGACGACCGGATCGGGGCACGCCTGGATGTGCTGCGAGATGTAGTCCTCCAGCACGTCGCGTTCCATGCGGAAAGACTTCGTCTCGGGATAGAGGTCCTCCTTCTGGAGGTAGTAGCAGTAGACGCAGTCCAGATTGCAGATGGCGCCGGTGGGCTTCGCCATGATCTGGAACCCGCGGGAGGCGGGCGGCGGAACGGGCTTGATCAGTTCGATCGCCATTGGAAAGGATGCAGGGGCGACCGGCCGGCCGCCCCTGCGATTTCAACCGCCGCTCAATCCATGCCGAAGAACTTCTTGGCGTTGTCCAGCATGAGCTTCTGCTTGACCTCGGGCTTGATGGTGATCTTCTCGAAGTCGTCCAGCCAGCGCTCCACGCCGATGGCCGGCCAGTCGGACCCGAACATGGCCTTGTCCTGCAGGATCGAGTTCACCTGCTGAATCAGCTCGGCCGCGAAGTACTTGGGCGACCAGCCCGACAGATCGATGTAGAAGTTGCTCTTGTGCCGGGCGATGGCCAGGCTCTCGGCCGTCCAGGGCCACGACGGGTGAGCGCAGATGATCTTCAGCTCGGGGAAGTCCGCGGCGACGTCGTCCAGGTGGATGGGCTGGGTGAACTTGAGCTTGTTGCCCATGCCGCCGGGGGTGCCGGCGCCGGCGCCGGCCATGCCGCTGTGGAACAGGATCGGCAGCTCGAGCTTCTGGCATTCCTCCCACAGGGGATAGAAGCGCGTGTCGTTGGGGAAGAACTGCTGCCGCGCCGGGTTGATCTCGCCCACGCCGTGCAGGCCCATGTCCTTGATGCGCCGGATCTCCTGCAGCGCCACCTTCTGCTGCCACGGATCGATGACGCCGAAGCCCAGGAAGACGTCGGAGTTCCGCTTCACGCCGTCGGCCACGTGCTCGTTGGGCACCGGTTTCAGCCCCGTGATGGTTTCGTCGGTGGTGTTCTGAATCACCGCCATCATGTTGCGCGCGCGGTACTCGTCCGCCATCTCGTCGATGGAAACCGGCTTGCGTTCCCGCTTGAAGTACTGGGCCATCTGCTTCGGGCGGTCGCCCTTGGAGCTCAGGGTCAGCTCGTCGCAAAGGTGTACGTGCACGTCAATGGCAATCGGGTCCGTAATCGGGTCCATGCTTCCTCCTTGGGGGTTTCTCGAAAGTCGAAGGGCGCCGTGACAACAGAGTTTCCCTAGCACGATCCGCAATGGCTGGCCAGTGCATCACGCGGCTCGGGAATTGAAGTGCCTGCCTATTCCTCCCAGGGCGCGGCGGTCAACGCGTTGAGGGCATTGTCGAGCATCCGCCGCATGAACTCGGAGTTGCTGCCCTCGTTCAACTCGTAGCGCACGCCGGTCACGATCGTCACACCCTGCTCCTGGTCTTCCAGCACCGTGTGAAGCTCCACCTGGAACAGCGCGAAGGGGGTGTCGTCCAGCCGCTCCCGGGTCCGCGTGGCATTGCCCTTGAGGTAGTAGTTGAGGCCGTGGTCGGTGACCACCAGGGTCAGCGCGCCGGTGCGCACGAGGTTCCTTTCCGTGGTGCTGTTCTTGCCCACGGCCAGGTGGATGCGTCCCGGGCTCTTGGCCACCAGCTCGTAGTAGGAGCCCATGGCCGGGTGGCACCAGCCGGTCTCGTCCACCGTCGCCATGATGAAAACCTTGCCGGCTTCGACGGCCTTGCCGCTCATCAGCGCGAACAGGTCGTCCGGCATTTCTTTGCCCACTAGTCGTGACACGATGCGATCCTCCCTGTCTCGATGCGGTCCCAGGCCCGCCGCGGTTCCGGTCCGGCGGCGTCAGTCCTTGCCCAGGGCCAACTCCTGCCTCTTGCCGAACCCTTGCTGATTGTCGATGTAGTACAAGGTCTCCGGAATCACGCGGTAGAACTTCACCTTGAGAAACGCCCGGTGATAGACCCCGCTCGAAGGGTCCGTGAACAGCTTGATGACGCCGGGGTATTTCCGCGCGTAGACCGCCATGGCCTTGGCCTTGGTCACCACTGAATCCACCAGCTCCACGGTCCCCTCAAGCTGGATACCCTTGATCTCTCGCCAGTCCTTGTAGTCCTCCTGGACCGTCACCGCTACCCGCGGGTTGGCCGCGAGATTGGTACAGTGACGCGAGTCCGGGGCGGAGAAGAAATAGAGATGGAAGCCGTCGCTGGCGTAGAACACCGTGGCATTCCACGGCGCCCCGTCCGCGCAGGTGCCGAGGGTCATGGTGTTGTGGGTCCGGAGGTAGTCGAGGACCTGTTCCTCAAGATCGGCCATGTGTAGAAAGGCTCGGGACAAACGGTTGCGAAACCGTTTCCCGTTGGTCCTGAGCGTAGCTCCGCGTCAGCGGAGCGAAGTCGGAGGACGACAAACTACCCCTCGTCTCCGGGATAGCGGCTCAGGGACTCCTCGTCCCACCGGTGGAACATGTCGGTCTCGATCTCGAACTGGTCCAGGATGCGCGCCACGGTCTGGTTGATGACGTCGTCCAGGGTCTTGGGGCGGTGGTAGAAGGCCGGCACGGGCGGAAAGATCACCGCGCCCATGCGGGTGAGCTGGGCCATGCTTTCCAGGTGGCCCAGGTGGAGCGGAGTCTCCCGGGCCACCAGCACGAGCTTCTTCCGCTCCTTGAGGATCACGTCGGAAGCGCGCACCAGCAGGTCGCCCCCCACCGACAGCACGATGCCGCCCATGGACTTCATGGAGCACGGCGCGATGACCATGCCGGCGGTGCGGAAGGATCCGCTGGCGATGCTGGCGCCGATATTGTTGATATCGTGCACTACGTCGGCCAGCCCCTCCACTTCCTTCACCGAGTGCGGCGTCTCCACCTGGGCGGTCATCTTGGCGGCCTTGCTCATCACCAGGTGGGTCTCGACGTCCGGCATCCTCGCCAGCACCTGGAGAATGCGGATCCCGTAGATGGATCCGGTGGCCCCTGACATGCCTACGATGAGACGACGCATACTGACTTACCTCCTAACCGTCGAACACCACGGTCAACTCGTCCCCGTCCCGCACCGAGTGGGCCTGCTTGAACGAAACCGCGGCGATGAGCTCCAGCTTGTCGGCCGGGTATTCCGCCACCTCCGGCACCACCACCGCGACACGCTCCCGCGCTCTCGCGCCGGACTCCCATCCCTGGACAAAGCCCGTGAACAGGAAGGCGTTGCAGAAACCCGGATCCGGCGCCGGCAGGACGAACTTGCCGGCGTGTCGCCGGACCTCGCCCCACCGGGTGAGGTCGGCGCCGTCGGCGCGAATATTCAGCGTGCCGGGATAGGGATCGAAGCCCACGCGCTCGCGGATGGCCTTCCGCACCCAGTCGATGCCCACGAACGCCCCGGCCCGGCCCAGGTCCGAGAACACCACCCCTCTCACCCGGTTGTCGCGGGAACCGTTCACTTGTTGCCGGAGAGGGACCGCGCCTTGCCGCCGCGCCGGACCTTGATGACCTCGCCCAGGATACCCAGCGCGATCTCCTCCGGAGTCTCGGTGGCGATGTCGAGCCCGATGGGCGCATACACCCGGGAGATGAGCTCCTCGGAAACGTGCTCCTCCTCCTTGAAGCGCTCGAAGCAGGCCTTGATGCGCCGCTTGCTGCCGATCATGCCGATGTACTTGGCCGGGCGGTCCAGCAGCTCGCGCAGACACGGCTCGTCGTACTTGTGGCCGCGGGTGATGAGCACCACGTAGGTGGTCGGCGTGATGTCCATCTCCTTCACGGTCTCGGCCATGTCCCCCACCACCACCTCGTCGGCGTCGGGGAACCGCTCGCGGTTGGCGAAGAGGATGCGGTCGTCGATGACCACCACGTGGTAGTCCATGAGCTTGGCGATCCTGACCAGGGGCACGGCGATGTGGCCCGCTCCGACCACGACCAGCTTCGGCGGGGACGGCATGGCCTCGAAAAAGACGTCCGCCTGGCCTCCCGTCGAGGTCTCCACCGACACCAGCCGGGAGCGCTCTTCCGAGAGCCGCTCCGCCGCCTCCTGCAGCAGCGTCCGTTCGAGCTCCGCGTCGTTCACCTCTCCCAGAACGATGCGGCCGTCCCGGATGAGGCACTTGGCGCCGCTGTCGAAGCCGTCGAGGCCCTCGGACTCCACCACGGTAACGAGCACGGCGCCCGCGCCTTCGCTCTTGATCCTGATCAGCTCTTCAACCAGCGCGTCCATTCATCGTGACCCTGTCACTCACCGGCCATCCGGCGCGGTAACTCAATCGCCTTCCTGGTCCTTCCACCACGGATCGATGAAGACGTTCATGATGCCGCCGCACACCGCCGGGCTGTCGGACGAAATATCGTCCAAAAGGTCCACGCGCACGGTGCGTGGCTTGCGGGTCCGCACCACCTCGATGGCCTCGCGCCGGACGTCGGCCTCGCCGCATCCGCCGCCGATGGTGCCGAGGATCTCGCCCCACGCCGTCACCACCATCTTGGCCCCGACCTCCCGCGGCGTCGAGCCCTTGGTGGAGACGATGGTGGCCACCGCCACGGTCTCGCCCTTTTCGAGGAACTCCTTCACGTCGTCGTAGATGTCTTCCATCGATGCCTCCTTGCGGCGTTCCGCCTGCTCCGCGAGCCTGGCGGCCTCCGAGAAAGTAACGCCATTTCTCGGATCATCTCCTACGCCACCAGCCTGCGCATGGTGTGGCCGAGATGGACCAGGCTGTTGGCGTTGTGCGCCGACAGGAACAGGTCCAGGTACGGCAGCGCCGCCTGCATGCCCTTGCACAAAGGCTCGTAGTTCTCGCTGGCCAGCAACGGATTGAGCCAGATCATCTTGCCGCAGCGCCGCTTGAGGGCCTGCATCTGCCGCTCCAGCACCCCCACGTCGCCCCGGTCCCAGCCGTCGCTGATGATGACCACCACGGTGCGGTGGGTGACCATGCTGACCGCGAAGTCGCGGTTGAAGATCTCCAGCGAGCGCCCGATGTTGGTGCCCCCGGACCAGCCCAGCACGCTCTTGGAGATCTTCTCCAGGGCGTTGCCGATGTTCTTGGTGCGGATCAGGTGCGTGATGCGGCTCAGGGTGGTGCTGAAGACGAAGGTCTCCACGCCCCACAGCTCGTTCTGCAGGCCGTACATGAACTGGATCAGGAAGCGGCTGTAGCAGTCCATGGAGCCGCTCACGTCGCACAGCAGCACCACCCGCGTCTTCTTGATGCGGCGCTTGCGCGCCACCAACTCCACCAGCTCGCCGCCGTACTTGATGTTGCGGCGCATGGTGCCGCGGGGGTCGATCTCGGTGCCCCGCCGCGCGCGCTTCTTGCGCCGGCTCACCTGGGTGGCGATCTTCGAGGCGATGAGCAGGATGGCCTGGGTCACGGCCCGGCTCTCCTCGATGCCCATCTCGCTGAAGTCCTTCTCGTTGAGCTGCTCGTTGGGACTGTAGGTGGGCACCATCAGCGGGTCGGGGTCGTCGGGCCCCTGGTCGTTGGCCCCCTCCTGCTCGGTCAGGGTCTCTTCCACCGTGCCGCTGCCGTCGTCGGATGAATCCAGCGCCTCGTCCGGACTCTGGGCCGGGACCTCCATGGTCTCGATGCCTTCTTCGATCTCCATGTCGCCCTGCCAGAAGGCGTCGAACACCTGGTCGAAGAGCTCGAGGTCCTCGTGGTCGTGCAGCAGGTTGGCGGCCAGCGCCCGGTGGAAGTCCGGCCGGCTCTGGATGTCGATGAGCGGCAGCGAGCGGTTGGCGTCGATGACCTGGCTCAGGCCGAGGCGGAAACCCAGGTCCTTGAGCACCCGGCCGAACATCAACATGTTCGCCAGCGTGCCCTGTCCGCGCAAGGGCTTGTAGCGCTCCACCGCGCGGACGATGTCTTGTTCGTTCAGCTCTCTCGCCATGCTCCGTCCCTGTTACATGCTCCCCGTTCGTCCCGAGCCCTTCGTACAGGCCTGTCCTGGGCTTGTCGAAGGGCTCGGGACAGGCTTCGCGAAGCGAAGTCGAAGGGCATGACGGACTCCTATCCCTGCCCGCCCACCACCGTGGCCGGCTCCTTCAGGATGCGGTCCATGTCGAGCTTGTCGCCGGAGATCTCTTCCTCCAGGTGGTGCAGGTCCTCCCGGTACTTGAACACGCAGCCCACCGTCTCCTTCACGGTCTCCGGGTCCAGCTCGGCCCGGTTCAGGAGCAGCAGCGCCGACGCCCAGTCCAGGGTCTCGGCCACGCCCGGCCGCTTGTAGAAGTTCATCTGCCGCACCTGCTGCATGAACGCGCAGATCTGCTCGGCCATGAGCCTCTGGATCTCCGGGTGCTTGGTCATGATGATCTCGTACTCCTTCTCGAAAGTGGGGTACTCGATCCAGTGGTAGAGGCAGCGGCGCTTCAGCGCGTCGTGGATCTCCCGGGTGCGGTTGGAGGTCAGGAACACGTAGGGCCGCTTCTGCGCCTGGATGGTGCCCACCTCCGGAATGCTGATCTGGAAGTCCGACAGCACCTCCAGGAGGAACGCCTCGAACTCCATGTCCGCGCGGTCGATCTCGTCGATGAGCAGCACCGGGGGCTCGGCGCCGTCGGTGCGGATGGCGTCCAGCAGCGGCCGGCTGATGAGGTACTCCTCCGAGAAAATCTCGGTCTCCACCGACTCGCGGTCCCGGGAGCCGATCTCCTCCAGCTTGATGCGCAGCATCTGCTTGGGGTAGTTCCACTCGTAGAGCGCGGTGTTGGAGTCCAGACCTTCGTAGCACTGGAGCCGGATCAGCCGGGTCTGGAGAACGTCCGCAAGCACCTTGGCGATCTCGGTCTTGCCCACGCCCGCCTCCCCTTCCAGCAGGATGGGCTTCCCCAGCCGCACCGAGAGGTAGACCACGGTGGCGAGGCTCCGGTCGCAAATATACTTGCGCTCCCTCAGGGAATCCCGGATCGATTCGACGGAAATGCTGTCCAGATTCATGCGTATCCCTTCTTCGCGGACGGCCCCGTGATCTTGTGATTGCTTTTGATACGCGGCGGCGGCCACATGGACCGTGCGCGGCGGCTTACTTGTTCTCGGCGAGCTGCCGTTTCCACCCCAGGGTCCTGGCCTTGGCGCCGACGGCTTCGGCCTCCTCGATCATCCCCTTGCGCTGGTAGAAGATGGAAAGGCTCGTGTAGGCCAACTCATCGTCGGGGCTCACCTCGATCAGACGCTTGCCCACCTCGATGGCCTCATCCAGACGGTCGGTATTCGCGTACGCCATCCCCAGGGCGTGCAGCGCGTCCGCATAGTCGGGGTCGTCGGCCAAAGCCTTGTTGTAAGACTCGATGGCCTCGTCCACCCGGTCGTCGGCATACGCCTCCATGCCCTGGATGTAATGGTCCTCTTTCGTCATCGGGTTTCACCCAATGGACCTAATCTGTATTACGAAATCGTGATATTCTCAACCGAACGCGCGGGGCGAAGTGGCCGGCGTCCCGGCGCCGATGCCCCGACCCGCGGCCTCACGAAAGCCACATCGACCCGGAGGACCCCTTCATGGCGGAAGCCGCAACTCTCGAAGAAATCAAGGACCGCATCCGCAAGCGCGTGGGCAGGCGGAGCCCGTTCCACCTGATGGATGCGGCGGAAGCCGAAGGCGTGCTGGCCGAGCTCAGCAGCCTCGAAGCCGACGCCTGGGCGGAAGCCTGGAGCAGACCCGGCGCACGCTGGCAGAAGACCGCGAAGGAAGCAGAGGAAAAGGGAAACGCCGATGAGGCCAGGGACGCCTACTTCCAGGCCGCCGCCTTCTACGGCACCGGCCGCCATCCCTTCCCCAGCTCTCCCGGCAAGCAGGAAGCCTACCGCAAGACCATCGAGAACTACCTCGCCGCGGCGCGCTACTTCGATCCTCCGCTGGAGCGCATCGCCCTCCCCTTGCGGGACAAGGACGTGGTGGGCTACCTGCGCCTGCCCGCCAAACGGCCGGCACCGCTGATCATGCACTGGGGAGGCATCGACAACTGGAAGGAGGATCGCCACAACTTCGTGGAGTCCATGCTCGCCGAGGACTGGGGCTGCTTCATCATGGACAGCCCCGGCACCGGAGAGTCGCCGGTGCCGGCGTCGGATACCGCCCACGAGGTCTACAGCACCGCGCTGCACTACCTTGCCACCCGGCCCGAGGTAGACCCGGCCCGCATCGCCGCCCTGGGCGCCAGCTTCGGCGGCTACTGGTCCACCAAGCTGGCCCACGTGGAGCCCGACCGGCTGTGCGCCGCGGTCAACTGGGGCGGCGGCATCCATGGCTTCTTCCAGCCCGAGTGGCAGCAGCGGTCCCGCAACGCCTCGTCCTACCTCTTCGACCTCATCGAGGCCCGCGCCAACCTCTTCGGCAAGCGGACCTTCGAGGAGCTGTGCGAGGTCATGCCCATCCTCTCCCTCAAGGACCAGGGTCTGCTCGACAAGCCCTGCGCCCCCATGCTGCTGGTCAACGGCAAGGACGACCTCCAGGTCCCCATCGACGACTTCTTCATGCTGCTGGAGTGCGGCAGCCCCAAGGCCATGCGCCTCTTCCCCGGCGGCCACATGGGCGAGTCCCCGGACGTGTTCCCGACGATACTGCGGTGGCTGCATAGAGAGCTGGACGGGGAGTGAACGGACACCGTGGACCCTGGCAAGGCAAGCATGAACGCGCACGTTGCTGGAAAGGCGAAGACTAGCAGGTTGTTGAAAAGGTCCGTCTGACGCGGGTACATATTTTGTATGTTCGTACTGGGACGGAGGAGTCGATGAGAGGCACTGATCCGCGTCAAGAAGGCATGTTCAGCTATGTGTCGCCGGAAGCCCGTGTTCCCAAGGACCATCCGTTGCGACCGATCCGGGAGATGGTGAACCGGGCGCTGGAAGATCTGTCCGGGGAGTTGGAGGCGATGTACTCGCACACGGGGCGGCCTTCGATCGCGCCGGAACAGTTGCTGCGGGCGTTGCTGTTGCAGGTGCTTTACTCGATCCGCAGCGAACGGCTGTTGGTGGAGCAACTGGACTACAATCTTTTGTTCCGTTGGTTTGTGGGACTGTCGATGGACGAGGCGATGTGGGACCACTCGACGTTCACGAAGAACCGGGAGCGGTTGATCGGCTCGGACATCGCCCGGGAGTTCTTTGCGAAGATCCTGGTGCAGGCGCGTGACGCCCGGCTCTTGTCGGATGAGCACTTCAGCGTGGATGGCACGCTGCTGGAGGCGTGGGCGTCGATGAAGTCGTTTCGCCCCAAGGGGGGCGCGGGACCGCAGGGCGGCGGCGGGCGCAACGCCGAGGAGGACTTTCGGGGGGAGAAGCGCAGCAATGCGACCCATGAGTCTACCACCGATCCGCAGGCACGGCAGTACCGCAAGGGCAAGGGGCAGGAGGCGAAGTTGTGCTACCTGGGGCATGCCTTGATGGACAACCGCCATGGACTGATCGTCGATACGCGCACCACCCAGGCCAGCGGACGGGCTGAGCGGGAGTCGGCGCTGGCCATGATCGAGGCGCGACCCGGCAAGGGCCGGCTCACCGTGGGTGCGGACAAGGGGTACGATACCCGTGACTTTGTCGAGGGGTTGCGCTGGGCGAACGCGAGTCCTCATGTGGCACAGAACGACACCAACCGGCGTTCGGCCATTGATGGCCGCACCACCCGCCACCCTGGCTACGCTCACAGCCAACGGGTGCGCAAGCGGATCGAGGAAGCCTTCGGATGGGCCAAGACCGTCGGCGGGTTGCGCAAGCTCAAGCATCGGGGGCTTCCGAAGGTGGGCTTCCAGTTCACCCTGACCTTCGCGGCCTACAATCTGGTGCGGCTGCGCACCTTGGGAGTGGGCACGTGACCACACTTCCTGTGGAGGCGTGCGTCTGCGCCACGGTCGTTGGCATGAAAAGGCGTGCGAATGACCTCTATCCCAGCCCGTCGAGGGTCCGATTCCCTTTGCATCAGTCACCAACACTCAAATCCGTGGGTTTTTCCACGGCCTGCTAGCAGTCCCGCACCTACCCGTGGGGACTCTCCGCACATAGGTCTTGCAGAAAGGTGACCCTGATGGAGCAAATCACCCTCAAGAATTTCCGTTGCTTCCGAGAAGAACAAAACGTCCGTTTGGCTCCGCTCACACTGCTGGTAGGCGAGAACAGCACTGGAAAGACATCCTTCATGGCCATGATTCGGACGTTGGCCGATGTCGCGTATTCCCATCGTGTACCGGATTTCAAGGAAGAACCCTACGACCTTGGTAGCTTTGACGAGATTGCTCACCACCGGGGTGGTAGAGGCGGTCGGGCAGAAGCCTTCGAAGGAGGGTTCAACGTCGCCTCAAGGACTGGAGCCGGCACAGGACACGAAACGGCCCACCGCCAACCCTATGCCTTTGCGGCAACTTTCCAGAAAAAGGGGACCGCACCGACGCCGGTGAAAATGCGGCTATCTCACGCAAACGTATGGGTCGAGGTGAGTCTGGAGGGCAGTGAGTGGCAAGTCCGCTTCGGAACGGCCAAGGGGGCCTGGCAATCTTCCCATCCCCTTCCCAACGTGTTGGAGGGCGAATATGGTTTGGGTATACCCCTGTTCTATTTCCTCAGTCTAAGGGCAACATTTGAGGACCGTGAAAGCAAACCTCGTCCGACCGAGATGCACGTCGGCGAATCACCTACCACCGAAGATCATCAACAGGTCACGCGGCTTGTTGAGAGCTATAGACGTGCCGCCTATAGCTACGACGAAGACAGACCTTACGCCAGCGCTCCGGTTCGTTCCACGCCACAGAGGACTTACAATCCCTCCCGTCCGACACGAGATCCAGAAGGCGACTACATTCCTATGTATCTTGCCAGAATGTACTTCCAGGACCAAAGCAAGTGGAAACATCTACGAAATGCGCTTGAGAATTTTGGGGAGGCAGCGGGTCTGTTTGATGAAATATCCATCAAGCAACTAGGACGAAGGGACAGTGAGCCCTTTCAAGTACAGATCAGGAAATCCGGCACCAAGCGCAAGGGGCCTCCACGCAACCTTATCGACGTAGGATACGGTGTCAGCCAAGTACTACCGGTGATCACAGAACTACTACGCTCGGATGCTCCGTCTATGTTCTTGCTGCAACAACCCGAAGTTCATCTTCACCCCAGCGCTCAGGCGGCGCTAGGTAGTCTTTTCTGCCAAATCGCCTCGCCGGACCGTAAGTTGGTCGTCGAGACACATAGCGACCACCTCCTTGATAGAGTCCGTATGGACGTTCGTGACAGCAAAGGATCGCTGAGACCGGACGACGTTTCAATCCTGTTCTTTGAACGCGGTGACTTGGAAGTAAACATCCATTCCCTACGGCTTGACCAAGAGGGGAATGTTCTAGACGCACCGCCCAACTACCGAAAATTCTTTTTGCAAGAAACTCAGCGTTCTTTGGGAATGTGAGCATGTGCGGAATCGTTGATGCGGACATCGCCCCTGAAGTGTTCGGGTCTAATCCCACTGAGGCTGGCGTGAAGTTCCTTGAGTGGCTTATTTCCGGACCCGGCAACTTGGTTGTGGGTGGCAAATTGCTGGACGAACTCCTCAAGACGCCAGCGACAAACTGGCTACCGCAACTCCAACTCGCTGGGAGAATGACTACCAAGAACAAGACTGATGTAAGCGAACGAACAGATCAGCTCTTAAGAGATCGCTCTTGTAAGTCGAATGACGCGCATGTAATTGCCTTGGCCCAGATCAGCGGCGCGCGCCTATTGTACACGGATGACGGTAAGTTGATAGAGGACTTCAAAAATCGGCGCTTAATCGTCGGTCCACAGGGCAAAATATACCCCGCACGTGGAGATGGGAGGTTTCGTGACGGGAGCTTCAGTAAAAGTCACGAACGGCTCCTGAAACAGAAAAATTTGTGCCACGGGTAAAGGGCTCCACTCAGTAGTGTCCGACACATTTCATAGCAAAACCAGTTGGTTACGGTCACCGGGGCTTTCTGGCGGCGCGGGCGTACCGGTAAGTAGCTGAATCAAGGGGACTTTTTCGAAAGGCGTAACGCTGAGGATCTGTAGCATCACATGCAAGGAGAGGTCGAGATTGAGACGTTTCTTGATGATAGCAACCAGCACGTAAACGGCGACGGCGATCCAGATTTGGCTTTTGACAGCGTTCTCGGAGGTGCCAAAAAAGCGCTTGATGCGGAGATGTTGTTTGATCCACTTGAAGAACAACTCCACTTGCCAGCGGCTCTTGTACAGAGCGCACACGCTCAGGGCGGGGATGGCGAAGTGGTTGGTCAAGAAGACCAGTGTTTTGCCTGTATCGGGGTCTTTGAAGCGGATGCGACGGAGCCTGTCGGGATAGGCGCGGCGGGAGTCGATCACGGTCAACCGGACTTGCTGGTCGCAGATAAGCCCGGTGGTGCGATCGACGGGGGCAGAGTAGATCCTTTTGCACCGGAGGTTGGATTTGGCACGAGTGACGAAGAAGGCGCCCGTGCGGTGCAGGACATGCAGCCGTTGGAAATCGAGGTAGCCCCGGTCCATCACGTAGAAGGCGCCCGGTTCGGGCAACAGGACGTCCAGCACGTGGACATCGTGCAGTTTTCCGTCCGAGATGAAGATAAAGGCCGGGATGGCGCTGCGCAGGTCCAGCAGCGTATGCAGCTTCACGGCCGCTTTGGTCTGGCGGAAAGGCGCCCATGGAAAAAGCGACAAGCACAAGTCGATGGTGGTGGAGTCCAGGGCATAGACCGTGTTCGCCAAGTCCACGGCCAACGACTCGTGCGCATACAGTCGTCGCGCCATGCGGATCAGCGCCTGAGGAACTCGCAGTGAATGCGCCAGTCCCGCGCTTCGTTGGCGTCGGCCAGGTTGCTGCGCGTCACATTGCCTCGGATACCCAAGTGATAGAGCTTGCCCGGCTGTGCCCCAAGACACGCTTCGATATCCCGCAGGCTCTCCCGGTAGGTCAGTTGCGCAACCGCCATGCACAGAAACTGATCCAGACACCGAAAGGTACGCACGTTGAAATCCCCTCGGTACGTCCTCACCAGGCGACGAAACGTATGCCATGGAGCAAACTCCATCACCTGGGCGAACACAAGCTTTCCTGCGTGCATGGCCACCTCCCGGATCAAACCGGGAAGTCTGCCAAACTCCGATCTCGCCGTCCAAATCGGTTACACCCTCAAAACTCACAAATATCGTGTCATTTCAGTGGGTTACAGGTTGACGCGAGCCAACGTGTCGGACACTACTGGGCTCCACTACCAATCCATAACGAAACGGGTGTGTTGGGACTATGACAGATTGCATCGCTTCGGAGATGTCAATGCCCATCCTCTCCCTCAAGTACCAGGGCCTGCTCGACAAACCCTGCGCCCCCATACTGCTGGAGTGCGGCCGCCCCAAGGCCATGGCCTCTTCCCCGGCGGCCACATGGGCGAGTCGCCGGGCGTGTTTCCGACGATACTGTGGCGGCTGCACCGGGAGCTTGACGGGGAGTGAAAGAAAGACACCCTACCCCACCTTCTCCCGCGCCTCCATGATCTTGCTGACCACGACCTCGACGTCCGCCTCGTCCACGAACGGCGACATGATGTAGGACTTCAGGGCGTAGATGGGTTCGCCGTAGGCTGTGCGGCGGTAGCAGTCGGTGGAGGAGATGACGACGCCGCGGCCGGCCATGGCCTCGGAGTGGGCGTAGCCGAAGATCTTCCGGTTGAACTCGTTGTGGCACAGCAGGGTGTCCCGGAAGGCCGGATCGTCCAGCTCCTGGCGCTTGATGGCGAAGGTGTCCACCCCCGGCGGGTAGGCGCGGAACAGGGTCACGGTGCCGAAGTTGTCGCGGTTGAGCACGGTGGTGCCTTCACGCCCCTCCAGATGTTCGCGAAGGAGCTGCGCCATCTCCACCATGTGTCCCAACACCACCCGCAGGCCCTCGCGCCCGAACAGGCGGTAGTTGGCGATGGCCGCGAGCGGGCCGGTGCCGGCCCGCGACGTCTCCAGCGTGTACATGCCGGGCCGGTGCTCGCCGAAATGGTAGAGGTAGGGCATCTGCTCCGGGGAGCGCGCGACCCTCTGCAGGTCCGCGCGCTCCTTCACCAGCACCAGGCTGGAGATGTAGGGCGCGAAGCCGGTCTTGTGGAAGTCCACGCCCACCGAATCCGCCAGCGAAAGGTGGCGGATTCGGCGGCACGCCCCCGCCAGGGCGCGCAGGGTGCGCGGCCGGAAGCCCAGGGGATTGCCCTCGAAATCGTAGTCGTTGAACACCGCCCAAGCCCAGCCGATGACCGCGTCGGCGTGGATGTGCGGGCGGTAAGGAAGCTGGAACTCGTCCGCGAGCGTGTCCCGTAGCCGCGCGATGGCCTCGAGGTCGTCGAGGCCGAACGAATCGGTGGTCCCCATGGTGGCGATGATCGCCGCGATCTTCCTGCCCTCGGCGAGGACCCTTCGGGCGGCCTTCTCCAGCCCGGCCAGGTCGATCTCGTTGTCCGGCGTGGTGGGCACCGTCACCAGGTTCCGGGTGCCCAGGCCGAGCCAGCCGGCGATGTTGGCGGCGCAGTAGTGGCCGGCGTCCGACACCAGGATGACGGCGTCTTCGGAGACGCCGTTGCGGATGGTGTCCGGACAGGCCTTCTCCAGCCCCATCTTGACTCCGTAGAGGGAAGTGCCGGTGCCGCCGAAGGTGAACACCCCTCCGGCCCGTTCCGGGTCGTAGCCGACGAGTTCCGCGGTCATGCCCGTGGCCTCCACCTCCGCCAGCGCCACCAGCCGGCTGTATTCGTCCCAGGCGACATTGGGGTTGTGCAACGCGGCCAGCAGCACGCCGATGACGCTGGGGATGGTGGGCGGCGGGATGACGTTCTGCTGCGTGCGGGGGTGGCCGAAAATGGTCATGCCCTGCAGGTAGTTCACGAGGTCGCCGGTCACCGCCTCCACCGACGACGTCCCCTCCGGCAAGACGGCCTTGCGCGCCGCCTCGAAGTCGCCTGCCGCCAGTTCGCCGAGGATCGGCAGCTCCGTCTTGAGCGCGTCCACCTGGTCGAGGGCGCGCATGATGGAGTGGACGAAGTACGAATCGTGGATGGGATCGGACACCGGCTGCGGAAACGCCAGCCGCACCTTGTCAAGGATGTCGCGATAGGGTGTTGCCATGGAAAGAACCCTCTGACGGAAGCCCGGTTTTCGGCGATGAACGTGTCCCCCTCCATTCAGTTTACAGCAAATCGATGAAGTCGCTATAAACCGGGCAGCCGAAAGGAGCGACAGATATGATCACCCTCTACAGCAAGGCCACCTCCAACGGCCGCAAGGCCTCCATCATGCTGGAGGAATCGGGGCTGGACTACAGCGTCCGGCCCATGGAGTTGGAGAAAGGCGAGCAGAAGGAAGACTGGTACCTGGCCATCAACCCCAACGGCCGGATACCCTGCATCGTGGATGACGACGGCCCCGGCGGCCAGGCCGTCACCGTATTCGAGTCCGGCGCCATCCTGATCTACCTCGCGGAGAAGTCCGGCCGGCTGCTGCCCCAGGATCCGGCCGCCCGCATGGAAGTGCTGAACTGGCTCTTCTTCGCCTCCGGCCACATCACCCACACCGGCCTTGGCGTGCACTGGCAGATCCGCTGCCGTGACGCCGGCGAGGAGCACGCCCACCTGGGCGTCTGGCAGATGGAGAACAACCGAGTCTACGGCGTGCTCAATCGTGGGTTGGAAGGACGGGCTTATCTGGCGGGGGAATACTCCATAGCCGACATCGCCTCCTATCCCTGGATCTACCGCTGGGGGTTCCAGGAGATCGACATCGACCGCTTTCCCAACGTCCGGGGATGGCTGGCCCGCGTAGGTGAACGGCCGGCGGTGCAGCGGGGATTGCAAGTCCCGCCGAGAAATGACGGACTATAGTAGCCTTGGGCGGCAGCAATGCCGCCCGCAGGCAGCAACAAACTCTCGGGCACCCTACCGCCACCGTTCGCCCGGCATGATCCGGCGCATGAACTCATCGAACATCGGCACGGTGAAGGCCGTGTCTCCGTGACTCGGGCTCCAGATCATGCCCTTGTTGATCACCCGACGGCGCAACTCGTTGGCGATGTCTCCGGAACGATGCGGGCCGGGGCCAAGTTGCGCCATGGCGCGCAGATAAAGATTCGATAAACTGCCTAAACTTGCTATAAATGTCTGTTTCGCCCTAACCGAACAGCCCCAGCAACGCATCCACCGCGGCCTTCGTGTCGGAGAAATCGGGCAGCAGCCGGTCCGCGTCCAGCTCCCGGAGCTCTTCCAGGGGGTGGTAGCGGCCGGTGGCCACCAGGAGGCACTTCATGCCGTTGGTCCGGGCGGCTTCGAGGTCCCTGGGGGTGTCGCCGACGATGACGCAGTGGCGGGGTTCCACCGGCAGGTCGAGGTGGCGGCGCCAGCGTTCCATGGCGATGGCCGGGAGGTCGTTGCGGTTCGCGGAATCGCTGCCGAAAGCGCCGGGACCGATGTGCTCGCCGACGCCGGCGGCCTGGAGCTTCAAGCGGGCCGTGACCTCCATGTTGCCGGTGACGACGCCGAGGCGGATATCGGGGAGGCTGCTCAACTCGCGCACCAGCTCGGGAACGCCGGCCAGCGCCCGCACCCGTGTGGGACCCTCGGAAATGGCGCGCGTGTAACATTCCTTCAGGTTGCCGCTGAAGGAATCCAAGTCCGCCGGGCTCCATTCCACGTCGTGGCCGGCGACGTCGAAGATCTCCTGCAGGATGATCGGGTCGGTCTTGCCGTCGGGGCGGATGGTACGGATGTCGCCCGGGACGCCGAAGGTCCTGAGGATGGCGTTGTTGAAGGCGACGTGGCCGTCCTGGGAACGGAGCAGGGTGCCGTCGATGTCGAAGAAGACGATCTTGGGTATGTTGGCCATGACAGGCTGGAAACTTATACGCTCGCGGCCCGCATGGAAAGGGACGCCGGACCGTGCCGCGGAATTGACAAAGCCACCCCGTCAAGCTACGAATAAGGTCGCACAACTGGCGTGTACGTGGAGTTCACCACGGGGGAGTGCTTGACAACTGGACGGCCGAACGCCTGGGTCTCTATGCCAGAGAGGTTCAGGCTTTTTTTTGCGCAAATCCCGTCTTGTTCGAACCGTTGAGGGGAAGATTCACGCGCCATCGGATGTGACGCCATGATCAAGCAATACCTGCTTTCGCCCGGGCCGACGCCCATTCCCAACGAAGTGGAATTGGCGATGGCCCGGACCATGATCCATCACCGGACGCCGGAGTTCGCGGCGGTTCTGGAAGAGGCCCGGCAGGGGCTGAGGACCCTGTTCGGCACGAACAACGACGTGATCATCCTGGCCTCGTCCGGCACCGGCGCCATGGAGGCGGCCGCGGCCAACCTGTTCTCGCCCGGCGACAAGGTCATCGTGGTCAACGGCGGCAAGTTCGGCGAACGCTGGCTGCGCATCTGCCGTGCTTTCGGCCTCGATGTGCTGGAAATCAAGGTGGAATGGGGCAAAGCGGTGCGGGTAAGCGTGGTGGAACAGGCGCTCAAGGACAACGCCGACACCAAGGGTGTGTTGATCCAGGCCAGCGAGACCTCCACCACCACGCTGCACCCGGTGCGGGAGATCGCGGAGCTGACCCGTGACGGCGGGCCGCTGCTGGTCGTGGACGGTGTGACCGCGGTGGGCGTGCTGTCCGTGCCCATGGACGACTGGGGCATCGACGCGCTGGTGACGGGTTCCCAGAAGGCCCTCATGCTGCCGCCGGGGCTGGCCTTCATCGGCCTGAGCGACCGCGCCTGGCAGCGGACCCGAGAAACCGCTTCTCCGCGCTTCTACTTCGACCTGGAGAGCGAGCGGAAGGGCCAAGCCAAGGGCTCCACCGCCTACACGCCCGCCGTCTCGCTGGTGTTCGGGCTGTGCGCCGCCCTCCAGCTGATGCACGAGGAGGAGCTCGACCGGGTCTACGCGCGGCATGACCGGATGGCCCGCGCCACCCGCGCGGCGGTGACCGCCATGGGGCTCGAGCTGCTGTCGCCGGACGACCCCAGCCCCGCGGCCACGGGGCTCTATGTCCCCGAGGGTGCCGACGGCGATGCCCTGCTCGACTACCTGCGGGCGCACATGGGCGTCACGCTGGCGGAGGGACAGGACCACCTGCAGGGCAAGGTGATCCGCATCGCCCACGTGGGCCACATGGGCGCCTTCGACGTAATCGTGGCCGTCAGCGCGCTGGAGATGGCGTTCCGCAAGTTCGGGCTGCCGGTGACGCTGGGCCGCGGCGTGGCCGCCGCCCAGGAAATCCTGCTGGAGGCGTTGGACTAGGAACCTGCCCGTGAGATCAGATGGCAGAGGTAAGGACGACATGATCAAGGTGCTGGTTTCGGACCCGCTTCCCGACGTCGGGCTCGAGGTGCTGAACAACGCGGAGGACATCACCGTCGACGTGCGGACCGGACTCGAACCCGCCGAGCTCAAAGAGATCATCGGCGGGTACGAGGGCCTGATTATTCGCAGCGGCACCAAGGTGACCGCGGAGGTCATCGAGGCCGCGCACCGGTTGAGGATCGTCGGCCGCGCCGGCGTGGGCGTGGAGAACGTCGACGTGGCCGCCGCCAGCAAGAAGGGCATCGTGGTGATGAACACGCCGGGGGGCAACAACGTCACCACCGGCGAGCACACCATCTCGCTCATGCTGGCGCTGGCCCGGCACATTCCCCAGGCGGTGGCGTCCCTCAAAACGGGCCGCTGGGACCGGCAGAAGTTCACCGGCGTGGAGGTTTGCAACAAGACCCTGGGGGTCATCGGCCTGGGCAACGTCGGGCGCATCGTGGCCGAACGGGCCCTGGGCCTGCGCATGAAGGTGCTGGGCTATGATCCCTTCATCCCCGCCGAGGCCGCCGCGCGCATGGGGGTGGAATCCGCCGGCCTCGACGAGATCTACCGCCGGTCCGACTTCATTACCGTCCACGTGCCGTTGATCGAGGAAACGCGCGGACTCATCGACCGCGAGGCCATCGCCAAGATGAAGACCGGCGTGCGCATCATCAACTGCGCCCGCGGCGGAATCGTCGACGAGAACGACCTGGCCGAGGCCCTGGAGGAGGGCAAGGTGGCGGGGGCGGCACTGGACGTGTACGTCGACGAACCGCCGGGGCCGGACCACCCGCTGGTGCGGCTGGACCAGGTGGTGACCACGCCGCACCTGGGCGCCTCCACCGACGAGGCCCAGCTCAACGTCTCCGTCGCGGTGGCGGAGCAGATCCGGGACTTTCTCGTGGACGGCGTCATCCGCTACGCGGTCAACGCCCCCAGCGTAAGCCAGGACCTGCTGCGGGAGCTGCAACCGTACCTGACCCTGGGGGAGAAGCTCGGCAGCCTTCACGTGCAGCTGTCGGGAAGGTTTCCCGAGGAGATCCAGATCGAGGGCGGCGGCGACGTGGCGCAGTACGACATCGCGCCCATTGCTCTGGCCGTGTTGAAGGGCGTGTTGAGCTTCGCCATGGGAGAGACGGTCAACTACGTCAACGCGCCGTTCATCGCCCAGGAGCGCGGCATCAAGGTGGTCCAGTCCAAGAGCGAGATAACCCGGGACTTCGCGAGCTACATCAAGGTCCGTTCCCGCACCGCGGGCGAGGAGAGGGAGATCGAAGGCGCGCTGTTCGGCACCAACAACCCCCGGATCGTGCGCCTCAACGACTTTTACTTCGAGGCCGTGCCCGAGGGACACATCCTGGTCTCCTACAATCACGACGTTCCCGGGGTCGTGGGAGCCATGGGCGCGCTTCTGGGCGACAACGGCATCAACATCGCCGGGCTGGAGCTGGGCCGGGAGAAGGTCGGCGGCCGCGCCATCTCCTTCATACGCGTGGACAACCCGGTGCCGAGGGACGTGCTGGACAGGTTCCGGGCGTTGCCCGAGGTCATCTCGACCACGGCGGTGAGGCTGTAGTTTCCGGTTAGAGATCAGGGGTGGCAAACGTAGTGGTCATAGGCGCCCAGTGGGGCGACGAGGGGAAGGGCAAGATCGTCGACCTCCTGGCCCGGCAGTCGGACGTGGTGGTGCGGTTCCAGGGCGGCAACAACGCCGGCCATACCCTGGTGGTCAACGGCGAGAAGACCATCCTGCACGTGATCCCGTCGGGGGCGCTCCACCGGGACAAGGTGTGCGTCATCGGCAACGGCGTGGTGCTGGACGCCGAGGTCCTGCTGCACGAGCTCCGGGAGCTGCGCGAGCAGGGTCATCTGCAAGACGCATCCCAGCTCCGCATCAGCGAGCAGGCGCACCTGATCATGCCCTACCACAAGGCCATCGACCTGGCCCGGGAGAGGATGCGCGGCGCCGGCAAGATCGGCACCACCGGCCGGGGCATCGGCCCCACCTACGAAGACAAGGCCGCCCGGGTCGGCATACGCGTCATCGACCTGCTGGAAGAGGACACCTTCCGCAGGAAGCTCGAGCACAACATCGCCGAGAAAAACGGCTACCTCAAGGCCATCCTCAAGGAGCAGACCCTCGACTTCGACGAGATCCACCGGACCTACGGCGGCTACCGGGAGCAACTGGCCCCCCACGTCGCCGACACCGGCGTGCTGCTGGAGGAGATGTTCCGGGAGGGAAAGAACGTCCTGTTCGAAGGCGCCCAGGGCACTTTGCTCGACCTCGACCACGGCACCTACCCCTTTGTCACCTCATCCAACACGGTCATCGGCGGCGTGTGCTCGGGCGCCGGGGTCGGGCCGCGCCACATCCACCAGGTCATCGGCATCTCCAAGGCCTACACGACGCGGGTGGGCAGCGGGCCCTTCCCCACCGAGCTCACCGGTCCCGAAGGCGACAAGCTGCGCCAGGACGGCGACGAGTACGGCGCCACCACCGGACGCCCGCGGCGCTGCGGCTGGTTCGACGTGGTGGCGGTACGCCACGCTGTCCGCCTCAACGGCTTGACCGGCATCGCGCTGACCAAGCTGGACGTGCTGACGGGTCTGCCGAAGATCCGCGTCTGCACCGCCTACCGGTCGGGGTCCAGGCTGCTGCACCATTTCCCGGCGAGCCTCAAGGTGATGGAGTCCGTCACACCCGTCTGGGAGGAATTCGACGGCTGGCAGGAGCCCGTCTCGGGCGCCCGCCGTGTCGCCGATCTGCCCGCCAACGCGCGGCGTTACATGCAACGCCTGGAAGAACTGGTGGACACGGAGATCGTCATCGCCTCGGTCGGGCCGGACCGCGATCAGACCATCCTCATCGGGAACCCCTTCGACCCCCGTTGAGGACGTTCCGTATCCGTCCCCGCCTTCACCGCACGGCGCCCGCGCCACGCGGATCCGAGCCTCCGGTGATGCGTTTGCCCTCGACCCGGATCGCTTGAACCCCGCCCAGCCTCCGGGCTCGCACGACCGTGTGACCCTTGCCCTCGAGAGCGGTCACCGCTTCATCGCTCACCGCCGGCTCCACCTCCACGACCTGCGACCCTTCCGGCGGGACGTGGAGACGCGGCGCCGCCAACGCTTCGGTCAGGGGCATGCGGAAGTCCAGGACATTGAGGATGGTCTGGAGCACCGCTCCGGTCGTCCGGGCTCCTCCCGAAGCGCCGATGATCAGCACCGGCCGGTCGTCCCGGAGCAGGATCGCCGGGGTCATGCCGTTCACCGGCCGCCGTCGGGGTTTGAGCGTGGCAAGCGCGTTGCCGGCGGACATCCCGGGAAGCCAGAAACTGCACATCTGGTTGTTGAGGATCACGCCAGTCTCGCGCACCAGCACCTTGGAGCCGAAAGCGCTGCCGATGGCGAGGCTCATGGACACGGCGTTGCCGTCGCCGTCGAGCACCCCGATATGGCTGGTGCCGTCTTCGCCGCCGGCACCGGCCGCCGGTATCGCGGCGCTCCGCCGCGCGGCCAGTTCCATGGATATATCCTCACGGAGTGCCGCCGCGCGCTCGCGCGAGGTGATGCTCTGCACCGCCTCCTCGCCGGAATCCGGGTCGCGCGTGTACTTCAGAAGTTCCGCCGCCGCCGCTTTCGTAGTCTCCGCCACCAGATGCAGATAAGCCCCCGAGTTGTGACGGAACTGGTCCGGGCCATAGCCTTCCATGACGCGCAGCTTCCCTACCAGGGACAGACCTCCCAGACTGGGAGGCGGTACGGTGATCACGGTCCGGTCCCGGTAGCCGCCGATGATCGGACTGCGCCACTCCGGCTTGTAACTATTGAGGTCGTCCAGGGTCAGGTTCTTGATCCGTGCGGCGATGGCTTGGCCGACGGCGCCCTCGTAGAATGCCGCGGCGCCGTCCCTGGCGATGGCCTTCAGGGTTTCCGCCAACTCCGGTTGACGGATCATATCTCCCACTTCACGGGGCTCGCCGGATGCCTTCAGAAAGATGCGCGAGAAATTGGCGCGCTGCCGGAGGGCCGGAAGGTTCTTCTCGATGGCCCGGCGAAGACGGCGGGTGGCCGGAAACCCCTCGGCGGCATGGCGCACGGCCGGCGCCAACACGGTTTCCAGCGGCAGGCTTCCGAACCGCTTGAGCGCCTCGGTGAGGCCGGCCACGGTTCCCGGCACCGCCACCGCCAGGTCGCCGGTCTCCAGCAGGTCCCGGCGGATGCCGTCCCGGTTCCGATAGAGATCCGGGGCCGCCGCCGTGGGCGACACCTCCGTGAAGTCGAGGGCGTGGGCCTTCTTCTCGCCGGCCTGATAGAGCACCATCACCCCGCCCCCGCCCAGGCCCGAGGAGGCCGGATCCACCACCGCCAGGGTGAACGCCGTCGCTACCGCGGCATCCACGGCGTTGCCGCCCTGCTCCAGGATCGCCATTCCCGCCCTGACCGCCGCGTCGTGGTCCGCCACCACGACGCCGTCGAGCCGGGTCTGCGCCAGGGACAACGACGAGCCCGAAAGGAGAGAAGCCCCGAGAACCAGGACCGCCAGGAAAGAGCGGATGCGAACCGCAACGGTCATGACCGAGGAAAACTTCATCGTGAAACCCATGCCTGTTTATTTCTTTGTCGCCCGGTTTGCAACAGCCAATCTTTCCGGGAAACACAGGTTGTGTTAGTCTTGTCCTGCTTCCGTGCGCCGCCGGCTCCGGCAACGCTCGAGAAGCTCCCTTCAACACCTGGAGAAGAGGCTTGGCGCGAAAATACGTCCTCAAGAGCATCGATTCCCATCCTTCGCCCGGCCCATCCACGATCCATTACGAGGAGGAGCTCAACGAGGCGCAATGCGAAGCCGCGATGTTCCTGGAGGGCCCGCTGCTGGTGGTGGCCGGCGCCGGCACCGGCAAGACCCGGACCCTCGTCTATCGGGTAGCCCGGCTGATCGAACGCGGCATCGATCCGCGCTCCATCCTCCTGCTCACGTTCACCCGCAGGGCCGCCGAAGAGATGCTGCAGCGGGCCAGCCTGTTGACCGACTCCCGTTGCGAGCGCATCGCCGGCGGGACCTTCCACTCGTTCGGCAACATGGTGCTGAGGCAATACGGCCAGCTCATGGGACTAGCGCCGGGCTTCACCATCATGGACCGCTCCGACAGCGAGGACGTGATCCAGCTCCTCCGTACCGAGATGGGGCTCGACAAGCGCGAGAAGCGATTTCCCAGAAAGCAGACCGTCGCCGAGATCCAGAGTCTGGCGCGGAACCGGCAGATGCCCCTTGCGGAGCTGGTCGAGCGCGAGTATTCGCATCTGGCGGATTTTCTCGAAGAGCTGTCGGCCATCGCGGAGCGCTACCGGATCTACAAGCGCGAGAAATCACTGCTGGACTACGACGACCTGCTCACCTGCCTGAAGGATCTCCTGGACGCCCACGAGGACCTGCGGCGCCGGTTGTCGGAGCGCTTTCGCTTCATCATGGTGGACGAGTACCAGGATACCAACCGGCTGCAGTCCGACATCATCCGGCGGTTGGCGTTCGCCCACGACAACGTCATGGCGGTAGGTGACGACGCCCAGAGCATCTACTCGTTCCGGGGCGCGAACTTCCGCAACATCATGGACTTTCCCAACCAGTTCCCGGGGACCCGGATCATTCCCCTGGAGGAGAACTACCGCAGTACCCAACCCATCCTGAGGCTTACCAACGAGATCATCGGCCGCGCCTCGGAGCGCTACGAGAAGAACCTCCACAGCCGCAAGAGCGAAGGCGAGACGCCGCTCCTGGTCCAGGCGGAAAGCGAGCACACGCAGTCGCGGTTCGTTTGCCAGCGGGTGCTGGAGTTGCGGGAGGAGGGAGTCCCCCTCTGGGACATGGCGGTGCTGTTCCGCTCGAGCTTCCATTCCTTCGACCTGGAGATCGAGCTCGCCCGCCACGACATCCCCTTCGTGAAGCGCGGCGGCTTCCAGTTCATGGAGACCGCCCATATCAAGGACGTACTGGCGCACCTGCGGGTCATCAGCAACCCCAGGGACGCGGTGTCCTGGGGACGGGTGCTCATGCTGCTGGAGGGTGTCGGCCCCCAGATGAGCCGCAAGCTCATCGCGCAACTCCTGGGGGAGGCGGATCCGGGGGAGTGCCTGCGGCGGACCGAGACGGGCGGCCGGGCGAAACAATCGCTCAAGACGCTGGGACAGGTGCTGGGCGAGTGCTCCGAGCGGACCCGGCCGGCGGACATGGCGCAGTACCTGATGCAGTACTATCTCCCGATCCTCAAGCGGAAGCACGCCGACGACTACCCCAAGCGGCTGCGGGACCTGGAGCACTTCCAGGGGCTGACCGAACGCTACCAGAGCATCGAGCGGCTGTTGAGCGACATGGCGCTGGACCCGCCCTCCGCCAGCGTGGACGAGGCCCTGCCGGTGGATCCCGACGAGGGGCCGCTGGTGCTGTCCACGGTTCATTCCGCCAAGGGCCTGGAATGGCATTCGGTGTTCATCATCTGGGCGCTGGAGGGGCGTTTCCCTTCCTACTACAACACCAACAGCATCGAAGAGCTGGAAGAGGAGCGAAGGCTGCTGTACGTGGCCGCCACGCGCGCCAAGGAAAACCTCTTCTTCGCCTATCCCTCGCGGGTGTACGACCGTTCCCTGGGAATGGTGTTCTCGCGGCCGTCCCAGTTCATCGACGGGATCTCCGAAGACCTGCTGGAGCCCATGTCGCTGGTCCATGAGGACTGGTACTACAGTCAACTGTAACGCCGTCCGGTGTCGCCGAAATCCATCATATCGGCCGTGCTGGCGCCGCTGGGGCGCGGCTGGGCCAGGACGCTGTACGAGAAGGACACCGGTTACCACCGCATCCGGGTGGAGGAGACCCGGGAACGCCGGTACCTCTACTTCGACGGCACGCTGCAGAGCTCCATGGACCGGCATGACCCCACGTCGCTGGAGCTGCTCTACTCCCGCTTCGCCTCCCTGGGCCTTGTGCTCAGGCCGGACGCCGCCAGGGCCCTGCTCATCGGACTGGGCGGCGGCTCCATGGCCAAGAAGTACCACGCGGAGTTTCCGGAGATGGAGATCGACTCCATCGAGATCGATCCGGACGTGGTCGAGATAGCCCGCCAGTACTTCCACTACCGGGTGGACCCGCACCAGCGCGTCCACGGCGGCGACGGCCGCGAGTTCCTGGCCCGCACCGAGGAGCGGTTCGACCTGATCCTGCTGGACGCCTACTACGCGGACAACATGCCGTTCCACCTGGTCACGCGCGAGTTCTTCGCCATCGCCCGGGACCGGCTGACGCCCGAAGGCGTGATGGTGCTCAATCTCATCGGATCTTTGCGGGGACCGGACAGCACGATGATCCGGGCCGCCATCAAGACGCTGGCCAGGGTGTTTCCCCAAGTCTACACCTTTCCCACGTTCGGCAACCGCGGCTACGTCCTGAGCGAGATCCAGAACGTCGTGGTGCTGGCGAGCAAGGCGCCGGAGCGTATGAGCATGAAGGAGATGGAACGGCGCGCCGCGAGCCTCGGCCGGGACCTCTTCCCCGACCCCATCAGCAAGATCCGCAAATCCTACTACACCGGCCCGCTGGAGCAGGACGACGTGGAGCTTCTCACCGATGATGCCGCGCCGCTTGATAATCTGGTCCGTCTTTAGCGCCCTCCTGTTGGCGGGCTGCGCCGGGCGCCCATGGGACCCCGCCTCGCGGGCCGTGCGAGTGGTGCGAGTCAAGCTGGTGGCCGATCCGGCATTGCGGCAGGCCGATCCGCGCTGGCGTGAGACCGCCGAGGACCTCCTGCGGGCGGCATCGGACTACTACGAGAGGAACTTCGACATCCGGCTGGCGCGTCAGTCCACCGCGGCATGGCAGGTGCTGGGCAGGACCACGTCCTCGGTAAGGTTGATGGACTGGCTCAAGCGCTCGTTCCCGCGCGCTGGCGGCGACATGCCCTACGACGTGGTCATCGGGTTGACGCGGCAGCCGCTCAACTTCTACAAGGGAGGGCGCGCGCGGGCGGACCGTTTCGGCAACTGCACGCAAGGGCTGGGAAACTACATCGTGAGCCACGTCGGCGAGTCCTTCGACTATCATGACGGCGAGCTGACCCACGACGCGGTGGCGATCATCCACGAGATGGGGCACCTTCTGGGAGCCGTTCACACCGACGACCCCGCGTCGGTGATGCATCGGGACTTCGACCTGAGAACGGGCTTCGACGCCCCCAATCGCGCCATCGTCATGGCGAACCGGCTGTGTCCGTTCGCCCGGCCCGGCACCGCCCCGGTGACGCGGAAACGGCCGGACCGTCATTCCGGTGAAAGCCGGAATGACGGGTCCGGGCTTTGGCAGACTCTTTGACGGCCATGGTGGACTTGAAATGACGCCGCTCTGGTCACCCACCGAGGAAAGGATCCGGCGCTCCCGCCTGTACCGGTTCCGGGAAGAACTGCGCGCCGCCCACGACATACCCGGCGACTCCTTCGCGGCGTTCCACGACTGGAGCGTGTCCCGGCTGGAGGATTTCTGGGCGGCGGCATGGGTCGACGCCACCGGCCGGACGCCGTCGGGCGCGGTGCTGGCGGACGGCTCCATGCCTCCGGCCGGCCGCCTGGAACGCGAAGTATGGTTTCCGGGCACCCGGTTCAACTTCGCCGAGCAGCTCTTGCGGCACAGGGATGAACGGGTCGCCATCATCGAGGAAAACGAGCTCGGCCAATGCCGCACGGTGACGTTCCGGGAACTGCATGCGCTCACGGGTCGCTGCCAGGCGGCCCTGCGACGCGCGGGCGTCGGACCCGGGGACCGCGTGGCGGGCTATCTGCCCAACGTTCTGGAGACCGTGGTGGCCATGCTGGCGACGGCCTCCCTGGGCGCCGTGTGGACCGCCACCTCGGCGGATTTCGGCTTTCAGGGCGTGTTCGACCGCTTCAGCCAGATCAGCCCCAAGGTGCTGGTGTCGTGTGACGCGTATTCCTACAACGGCAAGCGCCACGACTGCATCGAAAAGACGCGGCGGCTGGTGGACGCCCTGCCGAGCCTGGAACGGTGGGTGATGGTCGGCAGCCCGGACCGGAGCCCTCCCCGCGGGGCGGTTCCATGGGAGTCCTTTCTCGAAGACCACGACGTCGAGACGACATTCGCCCAGCTTCCCTTCGACCACCCGGTTTACATCCTCTACACCTCCGGCACCACGGGACTGCCCAAGTGCATCGTGCACGGGGCCGGCGGCACCGCCCTCAAGCACCACGTGGAACACAAGCTCCATACCGACGTCGGCCGTGAAGACACGGTGTTCTTCTTCACCACCTGCGGCTGGATGATGTGGCACTGGTTGGTGAGCGGCCTGGCCCAGGGCGCCACCGTGGTGCTGTACGACGGGAGCCCCGCCTATCCGCGGGAGGACAGGCTGTTCCGGCTCGCGGAGGACCACGGCATCACCGTCTTCGGCACCAGCCCGAAGCTTCTCGCCACCCTCGAGAAGGCCGGTTTCCGGACCGCCGACAACTACGGGCTCGACGGAATGCGGACCCTCCTTTCCACCGGCTCTCCGCTGGAGGCCTCCCAGTTCCACTACGTGCACGAGGCCATCCGCCCGGACGTGCAGGTCTGCTCGATCTCGGGAGGCACCGACATCATCGGCTGCTTCGTGCTGGGCAATCCGATCTCGCCGGTGTACCCGGGCCAGATCCAGGGGCCGGCGCTGGGCGTGGACGTCGGCGTGTTCGACGAGCAGGGCCGGACGCTGACGGGCGAGGAGGGTGAGCTGGTGTGCCGGAAGCCGTTTCCCTCAATGCCCCTGGGCTTCTGGAACGACCCCGGGGACGCCAGGTACCGCGAGACCTACTTCGCCGACTACGCCGGCGTGTGGCGTCACGGCGACTACGTCGCCGCCACCCCCGAGCGCGGTTTCGTGATCCACGGCCGCAGCGACACCACGCTCAACCCCTCCGGGATCCGCTTCGGGACCGCCGAGATCTACCGCATCGTCGAACGCCTCTCCTTCGTCCAGGACAGCATCGTCGCCAGCTACCGGGCCGCGGGCGAAACCGGGGTCGCGTTGTTCGTCGTGCTCGACCGGCCGCTGGACACGGAGACGGCGGAGGCGATTCGCTCGGCCATCCGCACCCAGGCCACGCCCCGCCATGTCCCTGCCATCCTGGAGCGGATCAGCCAGGTGCCGGTCACGCGAAACGGTAAGAAGGTGGAGAAGGCCGTGTCGGCGATCCTCGACCGGGAGCCGGTGCGGAATCGGGAAGCCTTGGCCAACCCCGAGGCCCTGGACGAAATCGCCGCGTTTGCGCCGCCACGTTTTTCTCATTAAATAAGTTTACTATTCGATTAGTCAGTCTTTGCCGACCAATGCCAACATTGCCCGGGCGGTTGCAACCAACTGCGTGACAAGCATGGCCAGCGATACGCCGCCGATCTGAAGGGTCGCTCATGAAAATCAGTTCTCGGGGTACTTACGGGATCCTCGCCCTGGAGGAACTGGCGCGTCGCTGGGACGCGAAGACTCCTATCCAGGTGAAGGAGATCGCAGCCAGAAAGGCGATCCCCGAAGAGTTTCTGGGGCAGATCATGATCTCGCTGAAACAGGCGGATCTCGTGCATGCCAACCGCGGGCCGGGGGGCGGCTACTACCTCACCCGGGCGCCGGAGCAAATTCCGTTGCGCGAGGTGCTCGATGTCCTGAGCGGACCGGTGACCGGGACGGACGAGACTCTGCGCAGATACACGGCGGACTCGGTGGCCGCCCGAAAGGTGCTGGAGACCTGGAGGAGGGCGACGGCCGCCATGGAGGAGGTCATCGACGGAGTCACCCTGGCCGACGTTTGCGAGCCGGACGAACGACCTCACATGTACTATATCTGACGACCCACCCCGATTCCCGTGCACCCGTGGCTCCAGATGGACGGCCTTGCGAGCCCGGCAAGTGAATCGGTCCGGAGGCACGACTATGCAAGCAGACAGGCGAGGCGAACGCGTGAAGGACAAGGTGGCGCTGGTGGCCGGGGCGGGCTCCATAGGGCCTGGATGGGGCAACGGCAAGGCCGCGGCAGTGCTCTACGCCCGCGAGGGGGCCAAGGTGTTCGCGGTGGACTACCGGGCGGAAGCGGCGGAGGAAACCAGGGAGATCATCGAAGCCGAGGGAGGGGTGTGCGCCACCTTTGCCGCGGACGTGACATCGGAAGCGGACGTCAAGGAAATGGTCGACACCTGCGTGGAAACCTTCGGCCGCATCGATATCCTCCACAACAATGTTGGGGGCCAGGGACCGGGGCGGTGGGTGCTGGACATCGAACGCGACGACTGGGACGCGGTGCTGGCCCGCAACGTCACCTCCGTCCTGCTCACCTGCAAGGCGGTCATTCCCATCATGATCCGCCAGGGCGGCGGCGCCATCGTCAACATCTCCTCCATCGCCAGCATGCGCCACGTCAACGTGCCCACCGCGTCCTATTCCGCGGCCAAGGGCGCCGTCAACCTGCTCACGCAGAATCTCGCGCTGCAATACGCCGACAAGCACATCCGCGCCAACTGCGTGCTGCCGGGGTACATCGACACGCCGTTCACGCGCCGGCTGGTGGCGGGAAAGCCCAGCTATGAGCACAAGGGGTTCACTTCGGCGGACGAGTACCGCCAGGCTCGCGACGCCATCGTCCCGCTGGGCCGGGGCGGCACCGGCTGGGACGTGGCACGGGCGGCGCTGTTCCTGGCCTCGGACGACGCCGACTACATCACCGGGGTGATGCTGCCGGTGGACGGCGGCGTCACCGCCACCTGCCCGGGCGTGTAGTCTGCAATTGAAGCAAAGGACGCCGCGACCGCGCGCCCGGGGCCGGTGTGAGTGGCCCTGACGGGCCCCGGGGCCGCGTGTTTACAGGGTGCGGGCGAACTCGCCCAGGAATCGCAGGGTGCGCTCCACACACGCCGCGGGGTCGCTGCCGGCGGGCAGCACGCTGACCATGACCTCGCCGGCGCCGAACGCGAAGAGTTCCCGCAGCCGACTTTCCGCCGCCGTTTCGTCACCCGACACCACCAGCGACTGGAGCATCGGCCGGCTCCATGCCCTCTCGGTCGCCTCGGTGAAGCCGGCCATCCGGTACATCTCGACGTAGGGATCGCGGCGCATATACGAGTCGAAACGCTGTCTCGCCGCCGCTTCGACCTCGTCCCATCGTTCGTGGAGGCTTACCGCCACGTGAGCGATGAGCGGCGGGGTCGGCTGCCCGGCACTCCGCGCCCCGGCGGCAATGGCCGGCGCCGCGAAGTCCCGAAGATAGGTGCCGGGACACAGCCAGCTGATGGCGCCGTCGGTGCAGGCTCCGGCCAACTCGAAGGACTTCGGGCGGACGGCCGAGATCAGAACGGGCACGTCCACGGGGACGTTGCCGGCGGTCTGGGCCCGGTAGTGCCGCCCGGCGAAATCCACCGCGCCTTCCCGCAGCACCGCCCGCACGATTTGCACGTATTCGGCCAGGTGACCCAGCGGGCGCTCGAACGCGAACCCGTAGGTGCGTTCGATGGGAGCCTTGTTGCCCGGCCCCACGCCGAGCCTGAACCGGCCGGGCGCGAGCTGGGACATGGCCTCACAGTATTCGACGAACGACAGCGGGTGTCGCGGCCATGTCAGCACGATGGCCGTGCCCAGTTGGATGGTTTGGGTAGACATGGCCGCCGCCGCCAGGATGCTCGGGGTGTCGCGGCGGATGTTGTTGTCCGCGGTCCTGGGGCTTCCGGTGGTCAGCCAGACGGCCTGAATCCCCATATCTTCGGCTTCGCGGATATCAGCCAATATCCCGTGGACATCGGACCCGGGAATCTCGATGCCGACTCTTCGTTCCGTCATCGTGCACCTCATGATTTTTTGCAGCAGCACCACCTGTAGCACAGAGGGCCATGGTTGCCACATGGATTGACGCACGCAGACCTTTCCCATAGACGTGAGAACGCGGCCCGCCGCATTCACGTCGCTCGCGTGGCGACACGAAGATGGAGGTGATGATGGAATCGAGAATGCGCCCCCTCGAAGAGTTGAAGCCCGAGATCCTGCGGCGAGCGGGCCGAGCCAACCCCTTCGAGTGGGTCAAGCCGGAGGACGCGGAGGAAGTGGTCTCGTGGCTCGAGTCCACCGAAGACGACCACTGGGCGGAGGTGTGGAGCCGGATGGGACAACGGTACGAGGCGTTGGGCGAGGACCAGGAGAAGAACGGTGAGCCCTGCGGCGAGTCCTTCTACCTCGCCTACGACTACTATCGCATCGGCCGCTATCCGGTGTCCTCCACACCGGGCAAGATGGCGTGCTACGAGGCTTCGCTACGCAACTTCCTGAAGGCGGCCCGGCACATGGACCCCCCGGTCGAGCGGGTGGAGGTCCCCTTCGAGGGGAAGTCGGTGATCTGTTATCTTCAGATCCCGCCCAACGCCCACCGTCCTCCGGTGGTGCTCCACTGGGGCGGCGTCGACGGCTGGAAGGAGGACCGGCGCAGGCCCAACGAGGCGTTCCACCAACTCGGCCTGGCGACCATGAACATCGACATGCCCGGAGTGGGCGAGAGCCCCGTTCTCGGCTCCGACCCCAAGGCGGAGCGGACCTTCTCCGCGGCCCTCGACTACCTGGAGACGCGCGCCGACGTGGACGGTTCCCGAATGGGCGTCATGGGCGGGAGCTTCGGCGGATACTGGGCGGCCAAGGTCGCCCACGTGGAAGCGGGGCGGCTCAAGGGCGCGGTGGACTGGGGCGGCGGCGTCCATCTGACCTTTCAGGAAGAGTGGCTGAGGCCGGCGTTGACGACCCGGGCGGAGCAGTATCTCCTGGGACCGGCCAGCCTGATGGACGCCCGCGGCTACATCTTCCGCACCCGCGATCTCGAAGAGATCCTGAAGCTGGCACCGCGGCTATCGCTGGTGACCCAGGGCCTCATCGATCAGCCGTGCGCCCCGCTGTTGCTGATCAACGGCAAGCTCGACGATCAGCATCCCATCGACGACTTCTACCTGCTGCTGGAGCACGGCGACCCCAAGGACGTGTGCATCTTCCCCGACGGCGGGCACATGGGCCGGGTGCCCGGCAAATCCAACGAGCCGGCGCTGAGCGTGCTGACGCAGTGGCTGCACCGGAAGCTTACGGCATGAGGCAAAACGCGTAGGGGCGACCGGCCGGTCGCCCCTACCGGAGATTGCCCCACGAGCACTGCCACGGCACAGGCCCCCGGACTCTCCTACCCGTCGAAGAACCCCTCCCTCACCGCCCACAGCCACAGGTGGGCGATCTTCTCGTTGTGCAGCTCGGCGTAGCCCACGTGGCCGTAGCGGGGGATCAGCACCACGTGGCAACGGGCGTTCGCCGCGGCATACTTGGCGGCCATGAACATCTCGCGCTTGTCCTCCAGGCGCTCTCCCCGGATCCAGTGTCCCCTGTCGTTCTCGCCCACCACCAGGAGCACGCCGATGTTCCCGAGCCACTCGGGGTCGGGGTCCCGGAGGTGATCGTAGTACTCGTCTCGCGCAAGGCCCGTAGCCTCCACGTAGCGGTCAAGGATTCCGACGGCGCCGTTGTGCTGGTTGTCGCACAGGCTGGTCTTCATCTGGGAACGCATCGGGTTGGCCCACGCCATGTACTCCTCGGGGCCGCCCCAGGGGGTCAGGTCTTCCGGGTCTTCGTACCGCGCGGCACGAAAGCTCTCGGGCGAACGCCGGGAGATCTGTTCCACCGGAATCTCCTGGTACTCCTCAGCCCCGGTGCACTCGCGCCATTCCTTGCGCCAGCCGTCGGGGCCACCGGAACCGAAGCCCAGGATGCCGGTGACGCGGGCGCTTCGCACGAAACGGTGCAGGTGGGCCGCCATGGGTCCGCCGGTGGAATGGCCGAAAGCGAGCACATCCCGGTCCCGCAGGTACGTGTCGGCGAGAAGCCCGGCGCCCTGAAGGATGGTGTTGAACGTGCACTTGAGGTTGCGGTCCAGGATCTCCTTCAAGGGGAGCTCCCGGTCAAGGAGATAGACCGGCATGCGCTGGAGCACGGGCTCGGTCCAGACCCCGCCGGGCGGGTAATGGCCGGGATAGGTGACGGCCAGGGTCACGAAGCCCTGCGACGCCAGCACCCGCGCCAGCCCCGGACGGCCGTCCGGGGTCTTGTCCATGATGCGTTCGCTGCCCGCGCCGCCGTGGAACACCACCACGGCTCGGCCGGGCACCGCCTCTCGCTCGGGCGTGTAGAGCGTGCCGTGGATGTCCCACTGGTAGCCGTTGCGCTCGTATCGCGCCGTCACTTCGCGACTGGTGAACCCGGTCTCGCCATATGGCGCCGGCATGGCCAGCCAGCCATCCCAGTCCATCTTCAGCAGAAGCTCGGTCGACCCCAACCCTGCCACTACACTCTCCATGGTTCCGTCGCGCGTGCTCATGGGGTGCCGGGATACTACGGAAATCGTCGCGGGGTCAACGGAGACACACAGTTCAACCGCCGGGTGTTTCATAGTAGATTCCTCGGCAGCGTCCTTGCCGGCGGCCGAATTCGTGGGCGGTTCCAGGACGAATCCGCGAGGCCGGATGCCCGGGGAGGATGAGACGTGCGTGAGCAAGGGGCACGCTGATGCGGACTTCCATGAAGGCCGTCACCATGAGGGAGTTCGGCGACACGGACGTGTTGCGGATGGAGCAACTCCCCATCCCCTCACCCGCGGCGGGCGAGGTGTTGATCGAGGTGCACTCCGTCTCCGTCAATCAGACGCTGGACGTCACGGTGCGACAGGGCGGCTACCGCACCGACCTGCGTTTCCCGGTGGTCCTCGGCACCGATCCCGCGGGCATCGTCGTGGCCTCCGGCGACGGGGTTCCTCAATCGCGGTGCGGCCAACGCGTGTCGGTGGTGGCCTCCATCCGTTGCGGCGAGTGCCGCTTCTGCCGCACGGGGCGGGAGGATTCGTGCCAGCGGAGCAGGCACCTGGGGCTGGACCGCTGGGGCGGGTACGCGGAGTACGTGACCGTGCCGGTGGAGAACGTCTTCCCTATCCCGGACAACTTGTCCTTCGCCGAAGCCTCCGTCGTCACCCGCCACTTCCCCACGGCCATCAACCTGCTGCTCAACCACGCCAAACTCGACAAAGGCGAGTGGGTACTGATCATGGGGGCCGCGGGCGCCCTGGGGAGTTGCGGCGTGCAGATCGCCCGGCACCAGGGCGCGCGGGTCATCGCCGCCGCCGGCGCCGACTCCAGGGCCGAGGCCGCCCGAGGGTACGGCGCCGAGTTCACCGTCAATTACCGCCGGCAGGACCTCGAGCAGGAAGTGCTCCGCATCACGGACGGCCACGGCGTCGACGTGCTCTTCGAGAACATTGCCGACCCGACGCTGTGGCCGGGGGCCTTCAACAGCCTCGCCTTCGCGGGCCGCCTGGTGACCGCGGGCGCCCACGGCGGCGGCACCGTTCCGCTGGACGTGAAGCGCCTCTACCTCAAGCGCATCCGCATCATCGGGCAGCCGGGAGCGACCCGCAAGGACGTGGAGCTGGCCCTGTCGCTGGCCGGCCAAGGCGCGGTCCGCGCCATCATCGACCGCACCATGCCCCTGGAGGACGTGAAGGCGGCACACGAGCTGCTCGAGCGGGGCGGCATCATCGGAAAAATCATCCTCGACCCCACTCTGGGCTGAAACCGAGCATCTGCGCCCAACTCCCGCTTTCCGCCTTGCGCCCCTCCTGCAATTCCGCTAGTCGTCAGTTCCTGCCGGACGCAACACCGCCAAGGCGTCCATCCACCCGGAACGGCCATGCTTCGACTCTACGACAACCATCTTTCCGGTAACGGCTACAAACCGCGGTTGCTGCTCGCGCATCTGACCCGGACTTACGAGCGCGTCGAGGTGGATATCCTGACCGGCGAAACCCGCACGCCCGAGTTTCTCGCCATCAATCCCAACGGACGCATCCCGGTGCTGGTCCTGGAGGACGGCACCTGCATTGCCGAATCCAACGCCATCCTGTTCTTTCTGGCGGAGGGCTCGCGCTTCCTTCCCTCCAGCCGGCTGGCGCGGGCACTATGCCTGCAGTGGATGTTCTTCGAGCAGTACAGTCACGAGCCGTGTATCGCGGTGGCGCGTCACTGGATTCAACACGTCGACATGACCGAGGCGCAGCACGTCCAGCTCCCGGCCAAGCAGGAGGGCGGGCAGGCCGCGCTGGCCGTCATGGAGCGGCACCTCGGCGCAGCGGACTGGTTCGGGGGCGACGCCATGAGCATCGCCGACATCGCCCTCTACGCCTACACCCACGTGGCGGACGAAGGCGGATTCGACCTGGCGGACTATCCGGCGGTCAACGCCTGGGTTGCTCGCGTCGCGGCGCAGCCGGGCCACGTCCCGATGAATCCCGCGCCCACGGGCGTCGTGGAACCGGCCGACCCCTGAGCCGGTCCGGCTACACCAACAAGACCAAGGAGACGAATCGATGGCGCAACTCGTCACCATGCTCGGCATCACCCACAACCCGTTCATGCCCAGGCTGTTCGAACAGGCGCAGCAGCCGCCGGGGGCGGCCAACGTGCAGGAACGGATCGCGATGATGCGCGCCAAGCTGGCGCATCACAAGCCGGACGTGCTGATCACCATCGGCAACGAACATCTGCACCAGTTCTTCATGGACAACATGCCCGCTTTCATGATCGGCAAGATGGACCGGTTCCACGGCACCTTCTACGACGAGGTGCGGGAGTTCGGCCTGCCGGAATGCGACCTGCCGGGCGACCTGGAGCTGTGCAACCGGTCTGGCGCCGCGAGATGGACCGGGAAGAGCTGGTGAGGGACTACAAGGCCAAGGCCGCCGCGGCGGGTTATCCGGACTTCGAGACGTGATCCCGGGAGTCGGTTCAGCCCTTTCTCCCGAGCCAGCGGCCCCACGACAGCCACGGGAACCGTTGCCGGTAGCGCCGCACCAGTTCCCTGCCGCCAATGAGGCACCCGGCCCAGAAAATCACCTGACTGACGAAGTAGACTCCGGCCGCAGCCACCAGCAGGTTGTGCTCCATGTCCAGGAAGGGCAGCAGCAGGATCCCCGCGGTCACCACCCAGGACCCCGCTATCAGCACCACGGCGATCTTTTCGAGAGCGGTCATGTAGTCGTGCGTCCAGCCGGCGCATCGCCGCGCCCGCAACGGCAGCCCGGCGCCGGGGTTGAACCCAACACTGCTTCCAATGGAGAACCGGACCGACAGCCCGGAGAGCCCGGTGTTCTGGATCCGCCGCCGGCGGTCTTATGGGTATCTGACGATCCTCACGTCCACCGCCGCCACCCCCGCGCCCGCCTCCTTGACCATCAGCGGATTGATCTCCAGGTCGCTCAGGTGGGCGCGGTGCGCGGCGAAGAGTCCGGACAGGCCGGTGATGGCCCGCACCAGCGCCTCGACGTCCCGGGACTTCTGTCCGCGGACTCCCTCGAGGATCCTGTAGCCCTTGAGCTCCCGAAGCATGGCCCGCGCGTCATCGGCGGTTACCGGGACGAGACGCAACGCGACGTCCTTGAGCACCTCCACGAAGATGCCGCCGAGACCCACCATGACGAAGGGGCCGTATTGCGGGTCGACCCGGGCGCCGAGGATGACCTCGGTGCCGGTAACCATTTCCTGCACCAGCAGCTTCGATCCGGCCGGCCCCTTGGCGAGCAACTCCGACCCTGCCCGCTCGACGCCGGCGGCGGATTCCAGCCCCAGCACCACGCCGCCCACTTCGGTCTTGTGCACCACCTCCGGCGACTGGAGCTTCAACACCACCGGGTAACCCATCTCCCCTGCCCTGGCGGCCGCGTCCCCGGGAGTACCGACCACGGCTTCCCTGGGCGGTGTGAGTCCGCAGGCAGCCAGCTTTTCCTGCCAGGCGACGCCCTCCAGGTCTTCCGGGCTGCCGTCGGCCGCGGGTACCTCCGGTATCCCCACGCGGCGGCGATGGCCGTAGGCCCCCAGCCCGTTGAGCGCCCGCAGCGTGGCCTTGATGCCTTGCAGGTGTGGAATCTCGGAAGCTTCCTGGAAGGCCCGGCTCTCGTCCATGAGGCTGTAGGTGGAGCGGGCGTGGGCCACGATAGGCTTGTCGATGCTCCGGGAGATGTTCTTGAGCAGCTCGGGGTTGCGCTTCTCGCCGAAGCGCGGCAGCTCGCCGTGGATGGCCAGGAGGTCCACGCCGTCGTCCTCGGCGTGGATGCGCACGATCTCGGCGAAAGTGTTCTCGTTGCCGAAGCCCGCGACGCCGCACTCCAGCGGGTTTTCCACCATCAGGTCGTCGGGGATGAGGGGGCGAAGCGCCTGGTTGGAAGCGTCGCTCAGGGCGGCCAGCTCGATGCCCACCTCTTCGATGTGGTCCAGCAGGATTCCCTTCATGCCGCCGGAGTTCACCACGATGGCCGCGCGCCCGCCCCGGGGACGCCGGCCCGGCAGGAAGGCCAGCGTCATCTCGGTGAGGTCCTCCAGGCTATGGCAGCGCACCATGCCGTAGCGGTCGCACGCCGCCGCGAAGACCTCGTCATCACCGGCGAGGGAACCGGTGTGGGAGATGGCCTGGCGCTTGCCCATCTCCGAGCGGCCGAGCTTCACCACGATGACGGGCTTGTCCTTCTCAAGCGCCCGGGCGGCCATTTCCAGGAACATCTTCGGGCGCCGGATGCCCTCCACCATGAGCAGGATGATCTTGGTCTCGTCGTTGTCGATGAGGAAGGACATGTAGTCCACCACGTCCAGGCTCACCTCGTTGCCGCTGGAGATGGCGTAGCTGAAGCCGACGCCGCGCTCCGCCGCTCCCTTCATCCAGTTGCCCAGGGAGCCGCCGCTCTGGAAGACCGCGGCCACGGGACCGGGCTTGAGCAGCGGCTGGCGCTGCGCGTAGGTCATCATCCGCTGGTTCACCGACGCCGCCCCCATGCAGTTGGGGCCGCAACAGACGATGCCGCTCTCCTCGCAGAACTCGGCCAGCTCCCGGCCCCGCTCGTGGCTCTTGGGATCGGTGCCCTCGCCGAAGCCGGCGCTGTAGATGGTGGCCGCCTTGACCCCCAGCGGGGCGGCCTGCTTCAGGGTCGGGACCACCGCCCGCGTGGGCACGAGCATCAGCAGGTGCTCGGGAGGCTCCGGAAGCGCCTCCAGGCTCGGATAGCAGGGCGCGTCCCAGAGCTCCTCGTAATTGGGATTGATCAGGAAGACGTTACCGGGAAACTCCGCCGCCTTGAGGCTGTGAAAGAGCAGGTTGGGCCAGTTCCCCTTGGGCGAGGCGCCGACGATGGCCACACTCTTGGCGTGCAGCAGGTTGGCCGCCGGGAGAATGGTGGTTCTTTCCGTCGTTTCGGTCATGTCGTCTCTCTTCTAGTGAATAGCGTCCTTCGACTTCGCGCCGCTTCGCTTCGCTCAGGACGAACGGTTGCTGGAAGGCTTCTCCGTTCGTCCTGAGGCACGGTTGTTGGTTTTCCGTTCGTCCTGAGCGTAGCGAAGCGAAGCGGCGCGAAGTCGAAGGACGCCGTTTCTCGGACAGACTCCTAGAACAGTTCGATGCCCAGGAAGCGGAACAACTCGCCCTCGTACCACGAGGCGTGGATCACTTGGTCGAACACGCCGTACAGGAAGGCGATGGCGCCCGCGGTGAGTCCCAGTGACAGGACCCATCCTTCCTTCGATCCGACCTTGAGGTAGAGGAATACGAACAACGGCAACGCGATGAGCTGTCCCAGAAGCCACGTACCCACGAATATACCGATCAGCCAGAAGCAGATGCCGAAGGTGCGTTTCAGAGCCTCGCCGCCGCGGAGGTTCACGTCGAGGTAGAGGTCCGCGGCGCCCCCGGGACCGTCCGGAAGCTTCTCTTCCCCGCCCCGGATACCCGTCCACAGCGAAAGGACCACGGCGATGATGCAGCCGGCAACCCCGATCAGCGTCGGGAACAGCGCGGTCTTGCCCGGCCACTCCCTGGCCGTCACCACGCCGACGGCGAACATGATCGCCAACGCCAGTATGAACAGGCTCTCGATGTAGTGCTCGCGTATCCGTCGTCGCATCACAGACCTCGGCTCACATGGAGTAGGACCCCATCTACCGGCGCATTTGCGCCCGCGCCGCATAGTAGAGCGTCGCCAGGATCATCAGGATCAGGACGATGGCCATGGGCCGGTTCCACAACCACGACCAGCCGTAGCGGCTGACGCTGATGTCGAGGTAGCGCTCCATGATCGGGCCCAGGACGAGGCCAAGGGCGATGGGCGGCCGCGGCCAGCCCCACCGCTTCATGAGGTAGCCCAGCGTCCCCAGGCCCGTCAGCACGAGCCAGTCGCCCAACTCCTGCGTCGCCATCCAGGAACCCATGAAAACCAGAACCAGGATGATGGGGATGAGGATGCTGCCGCGTATGGTGGTGACCTTGGCCAACTGGTTCGTGCAGCCCATCAACAGCATGGCCGTCAGGACGTTGGCGATGACCAGGGCCCAGATCACCGAGAACGTGAAGTCGAGCCGCGTAGTGAGCAAATCGGGACCGGGGTGGATGCCGTGGATCAGGAAAGCCCCCAGCAGGATGGCCATGGTGGCGCTGCCCGGGATGCCGAAGGCGATGGTGGGGATCAGCGATCCGCCCTTCATGGCGTTGTTGGCGGCCTCCGGCGCGATGACGCCGCGAATCTCACCCTTGCCGAACTCCGCGTTCGGATCCTTGTTGGACTGGACCGCGTGGCCGTAGGCTACCCAGTCCACGATGCTGGCGCCGAGACCGGGAATGAAGCCGACGTAGGCGCCGATGACCGCGCACCGAAGCGCCAGCCACCAGTTGCGTATGGCGTCACGCACGCCGTCCAGGAGGCCCTTGCCCATCTCCGGCACCTCCGAAAGGGTGCCCCGGCGCACCGCCAGCTCCACCACCTCGGGAAGCGAGAACAAGCCCAGCACGCACGGGACGATGGGAAGCCCCTCCAGGAGATACGGCGTGCCGAACCAGAAACGCGGGATGCCGTCCTGGGGCGAGTAGCCGATCATGGAAAGCTGCAACGCCAGCAAGCCGACCAGGACGCCCTTGGCCGGGGCGTTGCCGCTGAGAGCGCCCACCATGGCCATGCCCAGCGCACCCAGGAGAAAGAACTCCGGCGAACCGAAGGAAAGCACCAGGGGGCTCAGGATCGGTATCGAGAGCACCAGCAGCACGGCGCCCACCACGCCGCCGAAGCCCGAAACCGTGTAGGCGGCCCCGAACGCCCGCCCCGCCTCGCCCTTTTTCGCCAAGGGGTAGCCATCCATGATGGTGGCCTGCGAACCCGCGGTGCCGGGGACGCCCAGCAAGACCGAAGAGATGGTGTCGGAGGTCGAGGTGATGGCGTACATGCCCATGAGCAGCGCCATGGCCTCGTAGGGTCGAAGGTCGAAGGTAAAGGGCAGGAGGATGGCCATCCCGGAGAGGCCGGAGAGGCCCGGCACCATGCCGAAGAACACCCCCAGACTGATGCCCAGCAGCAGATAGCCGAAGGCCGGCCAAGCGAGGATACCGAAAAGTCCCTGTTGGGCTGCTTCTAACATTCTGGGTGGAGGTCAGGCCCTTCGAGGAAATCCCGTTGCCGGCGCTCCAGGCGAGTGGCCGGCAACGGGATAGCGTGTGCGGAGTCTATTTTCTGGCAGCGAGCTTGCGGCCTTCCTCCACGTAGTCGGCACGGAACTTCTTGATCTCGTCCCCCGCATTCTTCCACGGCGCCATGGAATTCGCGAGGTCCTTGGGGTCGGTCAGCATGTTGGGATCGAGACCCACGGTCTTCCTGTAATCCGCGAGGAAGGCAGGATCCTTGCTCATGGAAATGAAGGCCTGGCGTACGGCCTCTACCGCTGCCTTGGGGGTCTCCGGCGGTGCGAGGATCTGCCGGTAACTCAACAGGATCCTGTAGAGGTCCCACAGCGGTCCCGACGGATCTTTCCCGGATAGCGTCTTGACGAATTGACTTGCCGGCAACCCGGGCGCAATAGCGGGAACCTCCACCTCGCTGGCGTACCACGCCGGTACGGCCTCGCCGGACTTGACGGAGACCGGCTTGACTTGGTTGAGGTAGAAGGGCGTGCTGCCGTCGATGTAGTCGACTTCCTTGCGCGCGAACGCTGCGATGAAGTCGGCCGAACCCTGATAGCCGTTGACGTACTTGAAAGGAATCCCGGCGAGGTCGAACAGTGCACGGAACTTGAGGTCCTTGCTGCTGTCAGCCCGGAATCCGGCCGCCACGAAGCTCTTCGCCGTCTTCAAGTCCTTGAGACCGTTCTTGACGAGGCTCGCCCTCACCACCCCGACACTGACCACGGGCGTGAACATGATCGGAATGATCTCGTCCATGTTGGCCCGGAGACCCGCCTTCTTGGGGTCGCCCACGAACCATTCGAAGTACCGGCCGCTGGCGGTCTGGCAGCCCATTATGGTGCCGTTTCGCCGCGCCCGCTCGTAGAGCCAGTTCATCGCCAGGTTGCCGCCGCCGCCGGCGCGGTTCTGGATCACGATCGTCGGATTGCCCTTGAGATGGTTTTTCAGATGACGGGCGTAGACGCGACATTCGATATCGGTGGGTCCACCCGCGGAATAGTCGACAATGAGCCTCAGGACCTTCCCCTGATAAAAGGGCTTGTCCGCGGCCGACGCCTGTGTCCCCAGCAAGAGCCCGAACACGAGCACGGCAACAATGGAAAGCACGGCTTTCTGTAATGTGGACTTCATCGCTTGCTCCCTCCTTGGGTCAGTGATTGCCGTCATCCGGCGTTGGGGGCGCCGGTCCGGGACCGTCCGGACCGACGCCCCGCCACGTGACACTCGTCGGTATCCCCTCGATCTACGAAGCCTTGTTGACCCGGGCCATGGGGCCCAGACCGGGCTTGTAGGTCTTGTCGTCGATGAACTGCTTGATCCCTTCGTCGTAGCCTCCTTCCGCGTCCGCCTGCTTGATCCAGGCGCCCTTGGCGGCCAGGTAGTCCTCGGCTTGGGAGTAGTCCATGCCGCGCACCAGCTTGTACGCCTGCTTGGTGGCCCGCAACGCCCAGGGGTTCTTCTCCATCAGCTTCTTCGCCAGCTTCACGGTCTCGTCCCGGAGCTGGTCCGCCGGCACCGAATAGTTCACCAGCCGCATCTCCGCCGCCTTCCTGCCGTCGAACGGGTCGCCGGTCATGGCGTGGTAGAGGCCGTCCCGTAAACTCATCATGTCCGTTACAACCCGGCTCACGAGACCGCCGGGCAGGATGCCCCAGTTGACCTCGGACAGGCCGAACAGCGCGTCGTCGGAAGCGATGGCGAAGTCACAGGCCACCAGCGGCGTGAAGGCGCCGCCGAAGCAGAAGCCGTTCACCATGGCGATGGTGGGCTTGGGAAAGGTGAAGAGCTTGCGCCAGCGCCACTCCTGGCTGCACCAGCTTGCCTGCCGGCGAAGCTGCGGGTTCTTGTCGCCCTCGCGGAAGTATTCCTTGAGATCCTGGCCCGCGCACCAGCTACTGCCGGCGCCGGTGATGATCATGACCTGGGTCTCCGGGTCTCCCTCGCATTCCGTCACCGCGTCGTACATGTCGAAGTGGAGCTGCGGACTCATGGCGTTCCGCTTCTCCGGACGGTTGAGGATCACCCAGGTGATGCCGTCCTCCTTCTCCACCAGGACCGTCTTGTATTCCTTCGTTGCCATTAAACGTATACCTCCTTGAAACATTCACATGATCGAGAATCCTGCCAACTGTATGCAGTCGGGTTGGCGGAGTCAAGGCACAATATCCCACCCTCGACCGACGGAGCAACGCGGGCACGGGCGGGTTTGAAACCGGTCCCTGCACGCGGGGCGTCCCCGGAGCAGAATCCTAGGAACCCCTGTTGACCCGGGCCATGGGTCCGAGACCCGGCTTGTAGGTCTTGTCGTCGATGAACTGCTTGATGCCCTCGTCGTAGCCGCTCTCCCGGTCCTGCATCTTGATCTGGGCGCCCTTGGCGGCCAGATAGTCCTCGGCCTGGGAATAATCCATGCCGCGCACCAGCTTGTAGGCCTGCTTGGTGGCCCGCAACGCCCAGGGGTTCTTCTCCATGAGCTTCTTCGCCAGCTTCACGGTTTCGTCCCGGAGCTGGTCCGCCGGCACCGCGTAGTTGACGAGCCTCATCTCCGCCGCCTTCTTGCCGTCGAACGGGTCGCCGGTCATGGCATGGTACAGGCCGTCCCGCAGGCTCAACACGTCGGTGACCACGCGGCTCACCAGGCCGCCGGGCAGGATACCCCAGTTGACCTCGGAAAGGCCGAAGAGGGCGTCCTCCGACGCGATGGCGAAGTCACAAGCGATCATCGGGCTGAAAGCGCCGCCGAAGCAGAAGCCGTTCACCATGGCGATGGTGGGCTTGGGAAAGGTGAAGAGCTTGCGCCAGCGCCACTCCTGGCTGGCCCAGCCTACCTGCCGCTGAAACTCGGGGTTCTTGTCGCCCTCGCGGAAGAACTCCTTGAGATCCATGCCCGCGCACCAGCTATTGCCCGCGCCGGTGATGACCAGCACCTGGGTTTCCGGGTCGCCCTCGGCTTCGGTCACCACGTCGTACATGTCGAAGTGGAGCTGCGGGTTCATGGCGTTCCGCTTCTCCGGACGGTTGAGGATGGCCCAGGTGATGCCGTCCTCTTTTTCCACCAGCACTGTCTTGTATTCCTTCGTTGCCATTGACTTGTCCTCCTCGAAACCGCGGGCCCCTACCCCTTCAGGTTCCTCTCCAGGAACGCCAGCGTCTTGGGCCAGATATCCTTGGCCGACGCCTCGTGGTAGCTCGGCCGGTCGTCGCAGAAGAACGCGTGGCCGGCGTCGTCGTACAGGTGCCACTCGTAGTCCACGTTGTTGGCCTTGAGCGTCTCCTCGATGGCGTCCCGGGCTTCCTGCGGAATACCCTGGTCCTGCCCGCCCCACACGCACTGCATCGGGATCTTGATGTTGTTGCCCTGGGTCACCGGCTCCACCGGGCTCTTCTCGCCCCGCTGGCCGCCGGCGATCTGGCCACCGTAGTACAGGCTGCTCGCCGCCAGGCCCGGGCAGTTGCACGCCGCCATCCACGATACCCTGCCGCCGAAGCAGTAGCCGATGATTCCCACCCGGTCCGGGTCCACGTCGTCCCGTCCCTTGGCGTAGGCGATGGCGCGGTTCAGGTCCTCGACGACCTTGGTATCGTAGAGCGTGCCGCGGGCGGCGAAGGCGCCGTCCCGGTCCGTGTTGGGGATGACCCGCTCGTCCAGGCGATAGTAAAGATCCGGAGAGATGGCCACGTAGCCCTCGCCGGCGAAGCGATCGGTGACGTCCTTCATGTGGGCGTTCACGCCGAAGATCTCCATGATCACCAGCAGCGCCGGCTTCCTGCCGTCACCGTCGGGAGCGGCCACGTAAAGATCCATGGACTTGCCGTCTTCGGCGGCGATGCCCACCGTGGCGGTATTGATACTCATCGTTTTCCTCCTGTTCGATGTTTGGTCGATGAGTGTTCTCATTGACACGGGGTTCGCGAAGCTGTCAAGGAGGGCGTGTTTTGCTCCCGTTCCGCGATGTGCTAACCCTCTGGATTCCGGCCCCGTGTCGGGATACGGGGCCGGAATCCAGAGATTCACCAACTCGGACGTATCGAAACCCATGCGGATCTGCTGCCTAGACCTGGAGGGAGTCCTCCTGCCGGAAATCTGGATCGCCGTCGCCGAGCACTTTCACAACGACGACCTCAGGCTCACCACCCGGGACATCTCCGACTACGACCAACTCATGCAGTACCGGCTGAAGATCCTGCGCAAGAACAGGATCCGGCTCGCCGACATCCAGGGCGTCATCGGCGGGATGAAGCCGCTGCCCGGCGCCAGGGCCTTCCTGGACGACCTCTACCAGGACTTCCAGGTAGTGCTGCTGTCGGACACCTACTACGAGTTCGCCATGCCGCTGATCCGCAAGCTCGGCAACCCGACGCTGCTGTGCAACTGGCTCACGGTGAGCCGGTCAGGGTACATTGCAAACTACATCCTCCGCCAGAAGGACGGCAAGCGCAAAGCCGTGAAGGCGTTCAAGCAGCTCGGCTTTCGCGTGGTGGCGGCGGGGGATTCCTACAACGACCTGAGCATGCTGCGCACCGCCGACCGCGGCGTGCTGTTCAACCCGCCGGAGGCCATCGTCAAGCGGTACCCGGCTTTTCCGGTCTCGCGCGACTACGCGACGCTGTCGCGGTTGCTGAGACAGTAAAAGTACCTTCAACGGCGCCGTTCGGTCCTGAGCCCGTCGACAAGGCTCAGGACAGGCTTAGCGGAGCGCAAGCGAAGCGACATCGAAGGACGCCGACAGCAACCAAGGAGAACTTCCATGCTCGACGTGCTGATTTCCAATGCCGAGATTATCCATGCCAAAGGCCGCTACAGTGCCTCGGTGGGCGTCCAGGACGGCCTCATCGCCGGAATCTACCAGCCCGGGGCCGAGCCCGAGGCGAGCGAGGTGGTGGACGCCTCCGGGCTGGCGCTGATTCCCGGCGCGGTGGACATGCATTCGCACCACCGCGAGGGCGGCGAGCCCGGCGGCTACGACTACAAGGAAAACATCCACACCGCCACCATGCAGTGCGCCGCCGGCGGCGTCACCACCTCGGTGGCCATGCCCAACGTGACGCCGCCGCCCAACACGGTCCCGCGTCTCGAACAGTTGTTCTCGGTCTACGAGCGCGAGTCGATCATCGACTTCAACGTAAACCCGGCCGGCACCATCCCGGACGAGATCCCCAAGCTGGCCAAGATGGGCATCGGCGCATTCAAGGTGTTCATGGTGGTGGACACGGGACGGGACTACCCGCACATGCCGGGCATCGGCGTCCACGACCACGGCAAGATCATGGAGATCATGGAGGCGTGCGCCGCGGCCAACGTGCCGATCATGTTCCATCCCCACGACCAGCCCCTGATGGACTACATCGAGAAAAAATACTGGGACCGGGGGGAGCGCGACTGCCTGGCCTACGCCAAGGCCTACGCCGCCTATGACGGGGTCATCTGGGAGACCGCCATCCAGTTCCTCATCCGCCTGCAGGCGGCCACCGGCGTGCACCTGCACCTGTTGCACGTCCAGACCGCGGGCACCGTGGAGATGATCCGGCGGGCCAAGGACGCCGGCCAGAGGGTGACCGCCGAGGTCAACCCCTGGGGGATCTTCCTGGGATCGGACTGGAGCGAGATCGAGCGCCTGGGCTCCTACGCCCTCTCCTACTGGGTGCCGGAGGAGAACGCCCCGGCCCTGTGGGACGGCCTGTGCGACGGCACCATCGACATCGTCGCCACCGACCACGCGCCGCACACGCGCGAGGAAAAGGAGATCGGCTGGGAGGACGGCTGGAAGGCCCACACCGGGACGCCGTCCGCGCAGTACTACATGAGCCTCCTGTTCGACGCCGCGTCCAAGGGCAAGATCTCGCAAGAGCGCGTGGTGGAAGCCACCTCCACCAGGCCCGTGGAGATCTTCGGAGTCCACAACAAGGGCCGCATCGAGGTGGGCTATGACGCCGACCTGGTGCTGATGGACCTGAACGCCGAGAAAGAGATCCGCGACGAGGACGTGCTCAGCCTCGTCGGTTGGTCACCCTACGCCGGCCGCACGCTGAAGGGCTGGCCCGTGCGCACGTTCGTGCGCGGGACCACCGTGTACCGCGACGGCAAGGTGGTGGGAAACAAGGGCCACGGCCGCCAGGCCAAGGCCACGTACCCGGGCTAGCCGGGAACCTGCACAGCGCTGGATTCCCGTAGGGGCGACCGGCCGGTCGCCCCTACCCGGCCGGGTTCCCGAAACCCCATGGGCCTCACCCGCGGAAATCCGGTGCCGCCGTCCCCGGTCAGGCAATGAACACGCGGCCGCCGTCGACGTTGATCAGTTGCCCGCTGATCATGTCGCTGTCGTCGGAGGCCAGGAAGGCCACGACGCCGTCGAGGTCGCCGGGCAAGAGGTGGCGCTCGATGCAGCGTTGCCGCAGCATGTGCTCCGACGGCGGCTCCGGCGCCTCCCGGACCTGCGAGGTGTCCACCCCGCCGGGCGCGATGGCGTTCACGTTGATGTTGAAGGGGCCGAGGTCCGCGGCCAGCGCGCGGGTCAGGCCGATGACGCCCATCTTCGACGCCGCGTACTGATGGCTCAGCGTGCGGCCGTGGAGCGCCACGCTGGAGCTGATGTTGACGATCTTCCCCTTGCTCGACCGCTTCATGTAAGGCACCACCGCGCGGGCGGCCAGAAACGTGCCGGTGAGGTTGACCGCGATGATCCGGTGCCAGTCCTCCACGTCGGTCTCCTCGATGGGGACCCGCGGCGTGTTGCGCACGATGCCGGCGTTGTTCACCAGGATGTCGATGCTGCCGAAGTGGTCGAAGGCCTTCTTCGCGCCCGCCAGGGTCTGCTCCTCCGAGGTCACGTCCATCTCCACCGCCAGCGCCTTGCGACCCTCCGCCGCCACCAGCCGGGCGGTGTCCTGGACGCCGGCGTAGTTGACGTCGGCGGCACAGACGTGGGCGCCCTCCGCCGCCAGCCGGACCGCAAAGACCCGGCCCAGGCCGGTGGCCGCGCCCGTCACCAGGGCGACACGATTTTCCAACCTCATGGCTTCGCTCCGTCTACGGACCGAACAGGTCCGGAACCGCCGGCCGCTGCACACTGCCGGACGAAGACACAGTCAGCTCCACACCGTCCGCGTATCGCCGTTCCAGCTCGATCAGGTATCCCTTGACGTCCAGCCCGCCCCCGTAACCGGTCAACCTGCCGTCGCCGCCGATGACCCGATGACAGGGTACGACGATGGCGATGGGATTGCGTCCGTTGGCCGCTCCCACCGCGCGCACCGCCCGCGCCTGTCCCATGGCCCGGGCCTGCTCGCCGTAGGAGCGGGTGGCGCCGTAGGGGATGTCCTCAAGCGCCTTCCAGGCGCGCAACTGGAACGGCGTGCCGGACGGAGCCAGGGGCAGGTCGAAGCGCGTCCGTCGTCCCTGGAAGTATTCGTCCAGCTGCCGCTCCGCCTCCGCCACCAACGCCCCGCCCCGGCGCCAGCCTTCGGCGACTTGCCCGGCATGCCGTCCCTCCCGGAAACTGATCATCGTGACCGCGGCCTCGTCGGCGGCGATCAGAAGTTGGCCCACCGGGCTCTCCATCCAATCGTAGTTCATACGTTCCTCCTCGTGATTGCCGCTGAACCAGGCCCTCACCCGGCCTCCGGCCACCCTCTCCCATAGGGAGAGGGGCTATATTGGCTCTGCCACCCTCACCCCCTTGGAGAGGGGCTGTACCAATCTGTCCCCCTCTCCCTCTGGGCAGGGTCGGGGTGAGGTGCGAACTCCTTGGAGCCCGTCCGGGTAATCAGTCCGTTTACCCGTAGGTCGGGTCAGCCGAAGGCGTAACCCGACATCTGTGCTTCGCCGTGTCGGATTACGCTTCGCTAATCCGACCTACGGGTTTCTCGGACGGGCTCCTGGCTCCTAATCCTCCACCGGAACCATCCAGCCGTGCCGGTCCGGCAGCCGGCCGCGCTGGATGGCCGACAACTCTTCGAAGAGCCGCTTGGACAGTGGCCCCACCTCGCCGTCGCTGACGCGAATGCACTCGCCCTTGTAGGACAGTTCCCCCACCGGGGAGATGACCGCCGCGGTGCCGGTGCCGAAGACTTCGCGCAGGGCGCCGTTCCGTCCCGCCGCCAGCACCTCCGCGATGGTCAAGGGCCGCTCGGACACGCGCATGCCGTAGTCTCTCGCAAGCTGCAGCACCGACTCCCGTGTCACGCCTTCCAGCAGGGTGCCGGTGACCGGCGGCGTCACCAGCTCGTCGCCGATCACGAACACGATGTTCATGGAGCCGACTTCCTCGATGTATTCCTGGCCGATGCCGTCGAGCCACAGGACCTGGGCGAAGCCGTCCCGCTGGGCCTCTTCGCCCGCCAGCAGGCTGCCGGCGTAGTTGCCGGCGGTCTTGGCCGCGCCGGTGCCGCCCCGGACGGACCGGGCGTAGCGGTCCTCCACTCGGATCCGCAACGGGTTGAACCCTTCCGAGTAGTACGAAGCCACCGGCGAGAGGATAATGAAGAACTGGTAGGTGCGCGAGGGTCTCACGTGGAGGTCCGGGTCTTTCGCGAAAGCCACCGGGCGGATGTACAACGAGGTGCCCGGAGCCCGCGGCACCCACTCCCGGTCCAGGGCCACGAGCTGCCTGAGAGCTGCCAGAAAGAGGTCCGGATCGACGGGCGGAACGCATAACCGCGCGGCCGACCGGTTGAAGCGGGCGATGTTGCGGTCGGGCCGGAACAGCCGGACAACGCCATCCTCGCCGCGATAGGCCTTGAGCCCCTCGAAGATGCTCTGGGCGTAGTGCAGCACCACCGTGGCCGGTTCCAGCGTCAGCGCGCCGTAGGGCACGATGCGGGGGTCGGTCCAGCCCGTGTCCCCCGCCCCGTCCATCAGGAACATGTGGTCGGTGAACACCTGGCCGAAGCCCAGACGGTCCTCGTCCGGCTTGGCCTTCGGCCATTGGACGCGGGTCACCGAAATCTCCATTTGCGTGGTCGCCATCAGGATAGTCCCGCGGTTCGGCGACAGTGAATCTACACGCTATACACCCTTGGGAAAAGCCCCCTTGACGGCGAGCGACCAAGCGGGATAGACAGCGTAATAGTCCGCAACGACATCGGTGCGGCCCGGGCGTCCAGCCCGGCCGCCGCGCCGCGCTCGCACTCACAGCAATCAACGAAACGAGGAGGAACGAAACCATGGTCATCACAAAAAGGACTTTGGGCGTCCTGGCGGCGGTCCTGGCGCTGGCCGTCGCGGCGGCGCCGTTCAGCGCGGGCGCGATGGAAAACAAACTGGTTGTCGTCACGTCCTATCCGCCCGACACCACCAACACGGTGAAGGCGGCCTTCGAGAAGAAGCATCCCGGCGTCAAGGTCGAGATGCTGCGGAAAAAGACCACCGCCGGCATCAAGTACCTGCAGGAGACGGCCGGCAACAACCGCTCCGACATGTTCTGGGCCTCGGCCCCCGACGCCTTCGAGGTGTTGAAGGCGGACGGCCTGCTGCAGAAGTACGAGGTCAAGGTCAAGGGCATTCCCGAGAAGGTGGGGGCGTTCCCGATCAACGACCCCGAGGGCTACTACAAGGGTTTCGCGGCCTCGGGCTACGGCATCATGTGGAACACCCGCTACCTGAAGGCCAAGAAGCTGCCGGTGCCGAAGAGCTGGGCCGATCTGGCCAAGCCCGTGTACCACGGCCACGTGGGCATGAGCGCGCCGTCGCGCTCCGGCACGACGCACCTCACCGTGGAAACCCTGCTCCAGGGCAAGGGCTGGGAAGAGGGCTGGGCCACCTGGAAGGCCATCGCGGGCAACTTCAAGACCGTCACCGAGCGCAGCTTCGGCGTGCCCGACGGCGTCAACTCCGGACAGTTCGGCCTCGGCATCGTCATCGACTTCTTCGGACTGTCGTCCGAGGCCTCGGGGTTCCCGGTCAAGTTCCTGTACCCGCCGGTGACCACCCTGGTGCCGGCCAACATCGCCATCGTCAGCAAGGCGCCGCACCCGAAGGCGGCGGCGGCCTTCATCGAGTTCCTCCTGTCGTCCGAGGGCCAGGAGGTGCTGCTCGACCCGAAGATCCGGCGGCTGCCGGTGAACCCGGCAACCTACGCCAAGGCTCCCGCCGACTTTCCCAACCCGTTCAAGGACAAGTCCATCGGCGCCGCGGTGAAGTTCGACCTGGAGCTCTCCAAGAACCGCTACAACGTCATCAACTCGCTCTTCGACGTCATGGTCACCTACCGGCTCGACGACCTGCGCGCGGCCACCAAGGCGATCCAGAACGCCGAAGCGACCATGGGCGGCAAGGCCAACGCCGAAGCGCGGAAGCTGATCGACGAGGCCAAGGCGCTGGTGGCCGCGGTGCCCATCGAGGCAGCGCAGGCGAGCGCGCCGGAGTTCAACAGCATCTTCAAGAAGAAGCGCAAGAAGGCCACCACCAAGGTGACCGGCCGGCAGGCCGAGATCGAGCAGGCGTGGGACGCCAAGGTCAAGGCGAACTACACGAAGGCGAGATCACTGGCCGAGAAGGCGGCGTCCATGCTGTAGCCCGCATGCGAGTCTAGGGGCCTGTACTCCGTCTCGTGGTACGGGCCCCTGGTCTCCCCGGCGGTCGGGCGAGGCAAGTAGGAACCTCCGTGTACGCGGCGATGCGCGGCCAGTGGGGGCCGGCGGCGGTGGCCGCGGTGGTGGGCCTGTTCCTCTTGGTGTTTCTGGTGCTGCCCGTAGTGAACGTGATCTACGTGGCGTTCCAGGACCCCAACACGGGCGCGCTGACCCTGGTCAACTTCGTCGATTTCTTCCGCACCAGCCTGTTCCGGGAATCCTTCATCAACTCGCTGTACGTTGCGACGATGGCTGTTGTGGTGTCTTCGTGCTTCGCGTTGCCGTTGGCCTATTTCACCAGCCGCTTCCATTTCAGGGGCGCCCTCCTGATCCAGACACTGGGAATCATCCCGTTGATCATGCCCCCCTTCGTCGGTGCGGTGGCCATGCTGTTGCTGCTCGGCGAGAACGGCTCCGTCAACCTGCTGCTGGACGAGTGGTTCGGCTTCACCATACCGTTCATGGAGGGCCTGAACGGCGTCATCCTGGTGGAGAGCATCCACTACTTCCCGTTCATCCTCATCAACCTTTCCGCCGCTCTCAACAACATCGACCGGTCCATGGAGGAGTCGGCGCAGAACCTGGGCGCCAGCGGCCTGCGGCTGTTCCGCCGCATCGTGTTCCCGCTGGCGATGCCCGGTTACGTGGCGGGCGCGTCGCTGGTATTTCTGAAGGTGTTCGACGACCTGGGCACGCCGCTGCTCCTCAACGTCAACGACATGCTGGCTCCCCAGGCCTACCTGCGCATCACCTCCGTCGGCATTGCCGATCCCATGGGTTACGTGATCTCGGTGATCCTCGTGATCCTGTCGCTGCTGGCGCTGTGGACGTCCTTCCTGGCGCTCCGCAACAAGGACTACGCCATGTTGCAGAAGGGCGGCGGCGGCTTGATGAAGCGGGACCTCCGGCCGTGGGAGAAGGCGGCCTGCTACGGCGTCGTCGTCTTCATCCTGCTGCTGGTGCTGTCGCCCCACTTCGGACTGATGCTCCTATCCTTCGGTACCGTGTGGTCGTTCAGCGTGCTGCCTGACGGCTTCACCGCCGCCCATTACCTGCAGGTGGTGTCGTCCTCCTTCCAGTACATCACCAACACGCTGCTCTACGCCGGTCTCGCCGCCGCCATCGACGTCTGCTTCGGCACCGCCATCGCCTACGTGGTCTGGCGCACGAAGCTCATCGGCCGGCAGTGGCTGGACTACGTCGCCATGGGCGCCGTGGCCATCCCGGGTGTCGTGCTGGGCATCGGCTACCTGCGAACCTTCTACGCGTTCAACGTACCCATCATCGACCAGCCGCTGGCGTCCTGGTGGGTCATCATCGTCGTCGCCCTGGCCATTCGGAGAATGCCCTACGCGCTGCGCGCCTGTACCGCGGCGTTGCAGCAAATCAGCGTCATGCTCGAGGAGGCGGCCGAGAACCTCGGGGCCACCAAGCGCCGCACGGTGCGCCGCGTCGTGGTGCCGCTGATGGCCGGGGGCATCGTGGCGGGTTTCGTTACCAGCTTCGCCACCGCCGCGGTGGAGCTGTCGACCACCATCATGCTGGTGTCGCAGGAATCGGACGCGCCGCTGGCCTTCGGCATCTACGAGTTCATGCAGTCCGCGGCGGGCCGCGGTCCCGGGGCCGCCCTCGGTATCGTCGCGGTGGTCATCGTCGGAGTCACCACTTATGTCTCGCACCGTATCATCCAACGGAAGGAGACCCAGCGGACGCCTGACGTGACCGTGGTTGCGGGAGCATGAGCATGGCATCGGAAAACGCCGCCGGCGTCGCTATCGAAGCGCTCAGCCTGGCCTACGACGTCACCGACGTGTTGAAGGGCATCGACCTGCGGATCGAGCCGGGCGAGCTGTTCACCTTCCTCGGTCCGTCCGGTTCCGGCAAGTCGACCTTGTTGCGCTGCGTCGCCGGGTTCGGCCCGACGCCCCGCGGACGCATCCTCATCGGCGACCATGATGTGACGCACCTGCCGCCGTGGCGGCGAAACGTCGGCATGGTATTTCAGTCGTACGCGCTGTGGCCCCACATGACCGTTTACCGGAACGTCGCCTTCGGGCTGGAAGAGCGCAGGGTGCCGTCGACCGAGATCCCCAAGCGGGTCGAGGCCGCGCTGGAGATGGTGGGGTTGTGGGAGTTGGCGGACCGGCGGCCCTCTCAGCTTTCCGGCGGCCAGCAGCAACGGGTGGCGCTGGCCCGCACCATCATCGTCGAGCCCCGCGTCCTGCTGCTGGACGAACCGCTGTCCAACCTGGACGCCAACCTGCGCATCCAGATGCGGCGCGAGATTCTCGATCTGCAGCGGAAACTCGAGCTCACCACGATCTTCGTCACCCACGACCAGGAGGAGGCCAACACCATCTCGGACCGGATCGCCGTGCTCGACGACGGCATCCTGCAGCAGGTAGGGTCGCCCATGGACCTCTACGACCGGCCCCTCAACCGTTTCGTCGCCGACTTCCTCGGCACCGCCAACCTGCTGGAAGGACGCGTGGAAGCGACGCCCGGAGGCTCGCGATTCGTCGCCAATGGCGGCATCATCCTGCCGCTCAGCGGTGAAGGTCATGGGTCGGGAGACGGACGAACCGCCATGTTCCGTCCCCAGGACGCGAGCATCTCCGGAGGGCACCCCGCCACCGCCGCCACGGCCTTCACCGGCCATGTCGGCCATCGCGAATTCCTCGGCCATCTCATCCGATACACCGTCGCGGTGGACGACAATACGTCCCTTCTGGTGGATGACACGCATCAGGCCGGGGGGCGGACCTTCTCCATCGGTGAAAGGGTCACCGTCAATGTAGACTTCGAACACGTGCGGATACTGGCCGGCTGACGCTGAGTCGGCGCCCTTCGACTTCGCTTCGCTACGCCTGTCCGGAGCTTTGTCGAAGGGCTCAGGGCAGGTGTAGCGAAGCGAAGTCGAAGGGCGCCGGACGGCGTTTTCTACCAGTCCTCTACGCTTCCGCCTTGGCGGCCGCCTTCCGCGCCTCCAGCTCCGCCGCTTCCGCCGCGGTCTTGCCCCACAGGGGCGGGTCCTTGAGGTACTCTTCCTCTTCCGGAGTGTTCGGACGTCCCAGGACCGCGTTGCGGTGCGGGAAGCGGCCGAAGCGCTTGATGGCGGCATGATGCCCGACGGCGGCGCGCATGGAATCCTCGTTGTCGAGGCTGCGATAGAGCTCCAACGCCCGCTCCTGGTCGGCCAACCGCTCGCTGTGCTCGAACGGCAGATAGAAGAAAGTCCTCGGCCAACGGGCAAGGCCCCGGTCGTGGCCGGCATCGAGGGCATAGGCGGCGATTTCCCGGGCCTTGGGGTCGGTGGCGAAGGCGCGGGGCGTGCCGCGATAGATGTTTCGCGGAAACTGGTCCAGGGCCATGATCAGCGTCAGGCAATCTTCGGGAGTCCGCATAAAGTGGTCGAGCTCCCCGGCGGCCGCCCGTTCGTGGACGCCGGTATAGTGCTCCACCAGGTAACGGTCGAACTCCGGCGTTGCCCGAAACCACACCTGGCGCTTTTCCATCTCGACGCCCAGATCCAGGGTGCCGAACCAGAACGTCAGAATTTCCTTCGATAGAGGATCCACGCTGCCTCCTTCATCGGGCGGTCAAGGGCGGCCGCAAAGCCTGCCGGGACGGACGGGCGGCGTCTCGGCAACCGTCCCCCAGCCCAAGAAAAATCGCTGCAAGTCTTGACCAAGACATGCCCAATTGCAACACTCGCCAAGGCTCCGAGCGATCGGGGCAATCCGGTTCCGGGGAGGTCGTTACGCAATACTTCGACGACAAGGTCAGAGCAAGCGGCCGCTCTCTGCGCAAGCAGAAGCTGCAGGTGCTCCAGATCAACATGGGGAAGTACTGCAACCAGTCGTGTTTCCACTGCCACGTGGAGGCCGGACCGGGCCGCAAAGAGATGATGGACCGGACCACCGTCGACGACGTGCTGCGGTTTCTCGAGAACTCCGACATCCCCACCGTCGACATCACCGGCGGCGCGCCGGAGCTGAACCCCAACTTCGATTATCTGGTGGAGTCCTGCAAGGCCCTGGGGCGCCACGTGATGGACCGCTGCAACCTGACGGTCTTCTACGAAGAGGACAAAGACTACCTCCCCGAGTTCTTCAAGCGCCACCGGGTGGAGGTGATCTGCTCCCTGCCCTGCTACACCCGGGAGAACGTCGACAGCCAGCGCGGCAACGGCACCTTCGAGCTGAGCGTGCAGGGGCTCCAGGAGCTCAACCGGTTGGGCTACGGCAAGCCCGATTCGGGCCTGGAGCTCAATCTCGTCTACAACCCCATGGGCAACTACCTGCCGCCGCCCCAGGAAGAGCTGGAAGGCGACTACCGGAGCATGCTCGGCGACGAGTTCGGCATCGTCTTCAACCACCTCTACTGCCTGACCAACATGCCCATCACCCGCTTCAAGAAGTTCCTCAAGCAGCGGGGGCAGTACGACGACTACCTTGGGCTCCTCGAGGACAACTTCAATGCCGAAACGGTGGACAGGGTCATGTGCCGCGACCTCCTGAGCGTGGCCTGGGACGGTTCGGTGTACGACTGCGACTTCAACCAGATGATCGACATGCCGCTGGGCCGCACGAACGGAAAGACGCCCCACATCCGGGACTTCTCGGCGGCGGACTTCGAGGACCAGCCGATCCTCACCGGCAACCATTGCTACGCCTGCACCGCCGGCACCGGCAGCAGTTGCGGCGGCGCCCTGGTCTGACACGCGGACACCCCGGCCGGCGGACGACCCGTCCATGCGGCTCTCCATCATCATTCCGGTCCTGGACGAGGAGCGCGCCATCGGCGCCGCCGTCGAGGACCTGCGGCGCATCGAACCCCATGAGATCATCGTCGTGGACGGCGGCAGCTCGGACCGCACCGCGGAAATCGTGCGCGACGGCCCGGCCCGCCTGGTGACGGCCTCCCGGGGACGCGCCGTACAGATGAACGAGGGCGCGCGGCAGGCCACCGGCGAACTGCTCCTTTTCCTCCACGCCGACACCAGCCTCCCCGCCAGCGCGAGGCTCGATCTCGAAGGCTGCATGAGCGACCCGGACTGCGTAGGCGGGCGCTTCGACATCCGCCTGGACAGCGCACGCCCGTTGCTGCGGGTCGTGGGCGGCATGATCAGCCTGCGCTCGCGCCTGACGCAGGTGGCCACGGGGGATCAGGCCATTTTCGTCCGACGGGCCGTTTTCGAACGGCTGGGCGGCTTTCCCGAGATTCCCATCATGGAGGACATGGCATTCTGCCGCTCCCTCAAGAGGCAGGGCCGCATCGCCTGCCTCCGGTCCCGGGTGGTGAGCTCGGCCCGGCGGTGGGAACAGAACGGCCCGGTACGGACCATCCTGCTGATGTGGGGCCTGAAGCTCCTCTACCTTGCCGGAGTCCCGCCGGCGACCTTGAAGCGCCTCTACAGCGAGGCCCGCTAGAAGCGTGTCCGCAAGGCCGCTAACTTTGACCGTTTCGAAGGCTTTGTGCTAGTGTCCTGTCCGGTTGATAGGTTGCGTTCCCCATGAGTCGAACGGAAAACGGCAAGCAGCAGGAGATTCTGGCCAAGCACAGGGAGTACCTGTTCTCCTGCGTCGCCAACTACTACGAGGAGCCGCTGGTGGTGGACCGGGCCAAGGACTCCCTGGTCTACGACCTGGACGGGCGGGAGTACCTGGACTTCTTCGGCGGCATCGTCACCATCAGCGTCGGCCACTGCAACGACAGGGTGGTGGCGGCCATCCAGGAACAGGTGGGCAAGGTCCAGCACACCTCGACGCTCTATCCCACCGAGCCGCATGTCCGCCTGGCGGAGAAACTCGCGGCGATCACGCCCGGCGCCCTGAAACAGTCCTTTTTCACCAACAGCGGCACCGAGGCCAACGAGACCGCGGTGCTGGTGGCGCAGCTCTATACCCGCTCCCAGGACGTCGTCGCCCTGCGCCACGGCTACAGCGGCCGCTCCCAGTTGGCCATGAGCCTCACCGGGCACTACACGTGGCGGCTCGCTCCCACCACGAGCCCGAACATCCATCACATCCCCAACGCCTACTGCTACCGCTGCCCGTTCGGGTTGACCTATCCCGGTTGCGACCTCAAGTGCGCCAAGGACCTGGAGGGTGCCATCCAGACCGCCACCTCCGGCAAGCTCGCCGCCTTCATCGCCGAGCCGATCCAGGGCGTCGGCGGGTTCATCACCCCGCCCAAGGAGTACTTCAAGGAGGTCGCCGCCATCGTCCGCAAGTACGGCGGCCTGTTCATCTGCGACGAGGTGCAGACCGGATGGGGCCGCACCGGCGGCAAGATGTTCGGCATCGAGCAGTGGGACGTGGAGCCGGACATCATGACCTTCGCCAAGGGCATGGCCAACGGCGTGCCGGTGGGCGGCACCATCACCCGGCCGGAGATCGCCGACAGCATCCAGGGACTTTCCCTCTCCACCTTCGGCGGCAATCCCGTGACCTGCGCCGCGGCGCTGGCCACCATCGAGGTCATCGAAAACGAAGGCCTGGTGGCCAACGCGGCCGAGCGCGGCCGCCAGCTCCGTGACGGCCTGGAAGGGCTGAGGGAAAAGTACCCGCTCATGGGCGACATCCGCGGCATGGGCCTCATGCAGGCCGTCGAGATGGTGGGGCCCGGCAAGGCCCCGAGCCCGGAAGCGGTCCTGAGGCTGTTCGAGCTGACCCGGCGGAACGGGCTGCTGATCGGCAAGGGCGGGCTCATGGGCAACGTGATCCGCATCACTCCGGCTCTGAACGTCACCAAGGACCACGTAGACGAAGCGCTGGCGCGACTCGAACGGTCGCTGGCGCAGATGGGGCTTTGACTTCGGATGATTCGGCGCAGGCTTATCGGAGCCATACCCGTCCTGATCGGGATGTCCTTTCTGGTCTTCTTCCTGATGCAGCTCGCGCCGGGAGACCCGGTGACGCTGCTGCTCGGGGAGGACGCGGAGCCCCACGAGATCGAGGAGGTCACGCGCGAGTGGGGGCTCGACCAGCCCATTATCGTCCAGTACTGGCAGTTCGTCAGCCAGGCCGTCCGGGGGAACTTCGGCGAGTCCATGCGTTACGGCGAGTCGGTGACGCAGCTCGTGGCCGAGCGGCTTCCGGCCACCGTGGAGCTGGCGCTGGCGAGTATGCTGGTGGCCATCATCATCGCGCTGCCCATCGGGGTCTATTCGGCCATCAAGCACAATTCCCTATGGGACCACTCGGGCATGACCGTGGCGCTGGTGGGCATCTCCGTGCCCAACTTCTGGCTCGGCATCATGCTGATCTTCTTCCTGGGGGGGCAGTTGAACCTGCTGCCGGTGGCGGGACGGCTCACCTACGGCGTGAACGTGCCGCCGGTGACCCAGCTCGTACTGGTGGACGCGCTGATCGCGGGCGACCTGGCGGCGTTCTGGGACGCGGTCAAGCACATCCTGCTGCCGGCCATCACCCTCGGAACGAGCTTCGCCGCCATCATCACGCGCATCTCGCGCTCCAGCGTCCTGGAGGTCATCCGGCAGGACTACATCACCACCGCGCGGGCCAAGGGATTGAGTGAGCGCACGGTCATCTGGAAGCACACGCTGCGGAACGCGCTCATCACCATCATCACCATCCTCGGGCTTCAGCTCGGCGCCCTTCTGAGCGGCTCGGTCATCACCGAGACGGTGTTCTCCTGGCCCGGCATCGGCAGCCTTCTCATCCAGTCCATCACCACGCGGGACTACAAGCTGGCCCAGGGCGTCATCTTCTTCTTCGCCATGGTCTATTTCGTCGTAAACCTGATGGTGGACCTGCTGTACACCTGGGTCGACCCGAGGATACGGCTGTGATCGGCTGGCGGCGCTACGCGAAGGTCTTTAGCGGCGGCGTCATCGTGCTGCTGCTGTGCGTCTGCGGGCTCGGAGCCCCCTGGCTGGCGCCCTACGACCCGCAGGAGCAGAGCCTGGAAACAAGGCTGCAGCCCCCGTCGCTGGGCCTGACCGAAAATCCGCACGTGATGGGAACCGACAACCTCGGCCGGGACCTCATGAGCCGGGTCATCTACGGCTCGCGCATCTCGCTGATGGTGGGGGCGGCGACGGTGTTCCTGGCCGGGATCCTGGGCTGCTTCCTGGGCGCGGTGGCGGGGTACTTCGGCGAGCTGATCGACGAGACCATCAACAAGACCACGGAGATCTTCCTGGCGTTCCCGTTCCTGCTGCTGGCCATCGCCATCATGGCGTTCCTCGGACAGGGCCTGGTCAACCTCATCATCGCGCTGGTGCTCAGCCGGTGGGTGCAGTACTGCCGGGTGGTGCGCGGCGAGGTGCTGTCGCTCAAGGAGCGGGAGTTCGTCCAGGCGGCCCGGGCGCTCGGGGCCAGCAACCGCTACATCATCCTGCGCCACGTGATCCCCAACACGCTGCCCAGCGTCATGGTCATCGCCACCTTCGCCATGGCGGTGGTGATCATCACCGAGGCGAGCCTGAGCTTCCTGGGGCTCGGCGTCCCGCCCAGCATCCCCACCTGGGGCTCCATGCTGAGCGAAGGCCGCAGCTACATGTACCGCGCGCCGTGGCTCACCATCTTCCCGGGCATCGCCATCTTCATCACGGTCCTCGGCATCAACCTGCTGGGGGACGGCCTGCGCGACATCTTCGACCCGAAGCTCACGCGGAACCGCTGAGGACCTCCTCGATAGCTGCCAGAAACGGCGTGGCGAAGGCCTCGAGCTTGGCCGCTCCCACCCCGTTCACCTCGGCGAACTCCTCCTCGTTGCGGGGCCGGCGACGCGCCATGTCGATGAGGGTGCGGTCGGAGAACACGATGTAGGCCGGCACGCCCCGTTCCTTGGCCAGCCGAAGCCGCAACGCCTTGAGCGCGTCCAGCAACGCCCCCTCGGGGCCGGTGAGCGGACCGGCATCGGGCTGCTTCCCGCGCCGGCCCGCGGCTTCCCGCGCGGGCTTGGGCGGCCGGGCGGGCGCCGTGTCCCGGCGGTACAGGAAAACGCTCTCGCCCCGCAGCACTTCGCGGCCCTTGCCGGTGAGGGAAATGCCGCCGTAGCCTCCGATGTCGAGTCTTAGCAAGCCCGTGGCCACCATCTGGCGGATGAGGGTACGCCACTCGTTCTTTCCCAGGTCGGCGCCCACCCCGAAGGTGCGCAGCAGGTGGTGGCCGGCACGCTCGATCTTCTCCGTCTCGGTGCCGCGCAGGACGTCCACGAGGTGGGCCGCGCCGAACCGTTCACCGGTGCGGCAAACCGCGGACAGGACCTTCCGGGCCTCTTCGGTGCCGTCCACCCGCTCGGCCGGATCGAGGCAGACGTCGCAGTTGCCGCACGGCTCGATCCGCTCCCCGAAGTACTCCAGCAGGGTCGCCCGCCGGCAGGCCGGCGCCTCGCAATAGCCCAGCAGCGCGTCGAGGCGCTTGTGCTCCCGCCTCCTGCGCTCGTCTCCCGCGTCCTCCTCCTCGATGAACTGCCGCCGCATGCGGATGTCCGCCAGGCCGTAGAGCATGTGGGCTTCCGCCGCCCGGCCGTCGCGGCCGGCCCGGCCGATCTCCTGGTAGTAGGCCTCGATGCTGCCGGGCAGATCCGTGTGCAGGACGTAACGCACGTCCGCCTTGTCGATGCCCATGCCGAACGCGATGGTGGCGACGATGACCACTCCCGGATCGGTCATGAATACGTTCTGGTGGGCTTCGCGGTCCTCCTTGTCCATGCCCGCGTGGTAGGGAAGCGCGCGGACGCCGTCCGCCTCGAGCAGCGCCGCGGTCTCCTCCGTCTTCCGGCGCGACAGGCAGTAGACGATGCCGCTCTCGCCGGCGTGGCGCGCGACGAAGCTCCGGCACTGGCGCTTCCAGTCGCGCTTCATCTCCACCGCCAGACGGATGTTGGGGCGGTCGAAGCCCAGGACGAACGACTCCACCTCGCCGCCGAACAGGCGCTCGGCGATGTCCTCCCGGGTGATGGCGTCGGCGGTGGCGGTGAGGGCGGCGATGGAGACCCCCGGAAACAGGTGCCGCAGCCGGCACAGGTCCTCGTATTCGGGGCGGAAGGAGGGACCCCACTGCGAGATGCAGTGGGCCTCGTCGACGGCGAACAGCGTCACCGGGAGCCGGCCGAGGGCCTCCAGCATGCGCTCGGTCATCAGCCGCTCCGGCGCCATGTAGAGGAGGCGCGTCTCGCCGCTTGCGGCGCGGCGCCAGGCGGCAACGTTATCCGCACGCGCATTGGCCGAGTTGATGGCGTCCGCGGCCACCCCGGCCAGCCGCAGGGCGGCCACCTGGTCCTGCATCAGCGCCACCAGCGGCGACACCACCACGGTGAGGCCGCCCAGCGCCAGCGCCGGGACCTGGAAGCACAGCGACTTGCCCGAGCCGGTGGGCATCACGGTGAGGACGTGACGTCCGGCCAGCAACGCCTCGATGGCGGGCTCCTGCCCCGGGCGGAACCCGTCGAACCCGAAGGTCTCCTTGAGTATCCTCTGTGCGGCGCTCATCGTTGGTAAAGAACTACGTGACACTGGCCCCGCCGGAAACGGGACGCAAAAACGAAGCCAACGCGGCGGAACGCACTTCAGTGGATGAGGTCGCCCTTGCGCGCCTCGGCCACCATGTAGTCGCAGACGCGGAATGCGTTGGCCTGGATGGTCAGGGTTGGATTGAGGCCGGCGGAGGTGACGAACACGCTGGCATCGACGACGAAGAGGTTGGAGACGTCATGGGAGCGGCACCACTTGTCCACGACCGACGACTCGGGGTCGTTGCCCATGCGGCAGGTGCCCATCTGGTGGTTGTGCAGCTTGCGGGTCTCGGGCTTGGGCACGATGATGCGGGTCGCTCCCGCGGCCTCGTAGATCTCGCGCGAGCGCTCGCCCAGGTAGGTGGCCAGGCGCACGTCGTTCTCGTGGCTGGTGTGGGTAATGCGCGCCACCGGCAGGCCGTAGCAGTCGGTCACGTCGGGGTCCAGGTCAACGGCGTTGCTCTCCACCGGAAGGCTCTCGCCGGTGCAGTGGCTGTGCAGGTAGTGGCGCCAGGTCTCGCGCATGGAGTCCTTGTGCTCCCGGCCCCAGCGCTTGCCGTGGATGGGCCTCAGCGCCAGCTCGATGGGGTCGCCGCCGTGGGCGCGGGGATGCATGAAGCCGCCGCGGATGAAGCCGCGGCTGGTGTCCGTCCGGTAGAAGTCGTGGAGCACCCGGGTGCTGGAGGTGCCCTTGTGGCCGTCCAGCGGCTCGGGGAACGTCACCACCAGGGTCACCCCCGGGGAGTGCAGCATGAGGTTCCGGCCCACCAGGCCGCTGCGGTTGGACAGCCCCTGGGGGAAACGCGCGGACTCGGACAGCAGCAGCAGCCGCGCCGTCTCCACGCCCCCCGCCGCCATCACCAGCAGCTTCGCCGGTTGATGCTCCTCTTCGCCCTCGGCGTTGAAGTAGGTCACCCCGGACGCCTTGCCGTCCCGGTCCAGGGTGATCTCCCGCGCCAGGCAGAGGGGCCGGATCTCCAGCCGTCCGGTGGCCAGGGCCTTGGGCAGCATAGACTCCAGGGTGCTGGATTTTGCCCCCACCGGGCAGCCGTAGGACGAGCACATCCCCTTGCCGATGCACCCCGGACGGCCGTCGTAGTCGCCGGTGAGGATGGCCAGGGGGGTGGGAAAGGGATGCAGGCCGAGCTTGCGGGCGCCCTTCTCCAGCGCCGCGCCGGGGCTGTTGCGGGCCGCCGGTCCCACCGGGTAGTCCCGCTTGCGCGGCGGATCGAAGGGGCTCGACCAGCCCTTGCCCGAAACCCCGACGGTCCACTCCGCCTTTTCGTAGAAGGGCTCCATGTCGTCGTAGGAGATGGGCCAGTCCTCGATGGTGGTGCCCGCCACCGGGCCGTCCTCGGATTTCACGCGGAAGTCCGACTCGTGGAAACGCCAGGAGAGGCCGCTGTAATGGATGGTGCCGCCGCCCACGCACATGGCGTTGGAGAACGTCTGGGTCTTGTTGGAAAGGAACTCGGTGGGGCTTTCGGCGTCGGGCCGCCAGGTGCGCGGCTCGAGCTCCACCGTGGGCCAGAAGAAGTTGCGCCGCTTGTAGATCAGCTCGTCACCCAGCGCGAAGTCCTCGCGCTTGTACCAGGGGCCGCGCTCCAGCACGCACACGGTCATGCCCGCCTCGGTAAGCTCCTTGGCGGCCACAAGGCCCGAGGCCCCGCCGCCGATGATGCAGACATCCACTGTCTCGTGCTTTGCCATCGGTTTCCTCTCCGCCCGCTAACGGCCCTTCTTGACCGGGGTGAACTCGTCGGGCTCGTTTTCGTCGTACCAGCCGTAAGGGGTTTCGTTGCCGTGGGGAAAGCTCGGGCCGGGGTATCCCAGCGCCTGCCACCCCACGCTGTCCTTGTTGCCTCCGTGACGGGGATGGCCGTAGAACCCCTCCATGGTGTGGGTGAGGAGAAGCGCGAAGAACGGGTCCTTGCGCTCGTCCAGGACGGTCAGGACCCGGTCCTGACCCGCCTCGTCCAGGCCAAGGAAGTCTTCTCCCGACCTCAGTTCCGAGGCTAGCCGGTCCAGCTCGACCACGCCGTTGCGATACGCCGGCAGGTGCCGGCTGCCCAGACCGCTGAGCTGGAACAGCGTCGCCTGCTGCTCCTCGGTGCGGCCGCCCATGCTCCCGAGAAGGAAATTGGCGTACTCCTTCTTCTCCCGGGGGCTGACGTCCGCATCCACCTCGTCCGCGGCCAGCAGGCCCTCGATGTAGTCGATGACGCCCGCCTCGCGCGCACCGGGATCATCATCGGTGGGAACGATGCGCGCGGCCGCCGCCTCGATGGTGGCGCGCTCGTGGGGTGTGAGAACAGCGTCTGAATCGTTACCGCTCATGAGAAACCTGCTTCCATGGTAGATCGCCCCGCCGGAGCGTCAGCCGCCGTCGGGACATGCCATCATACAATAGCGGTGGAGATAATTCACCTTCCCTTGACAGGCCCTGATTGTCGTTCCAGACATAGCTGAACCCAGTTGGTATCCTTCCATAATGATCGACAAGCCGCCCTACACGATCACGCCGGATATCCTTTCCCGTGTTGAAGAAATCGGCGAGTTGATCGGTCGCGCAGAAGCCGCCGGCATCTCGCAGGATTTGCACCTGCGGCGAGTCAACCGGATTCGCACGATTCACGGCTCGCTGGCCATTGAAGGCAACACCTTGAGCGAGGACGAGGTCGCCACGATCCTCGACGGCAAACCGGTCGCCGCTCCGCCAAGGGACCTTGCGGAAGTTCGCAACGCCATCCGGGCTTACGACCAGTACCAGCAGTGGAATCCCGCCGACCGGGTCGACCTGTTGCGCGCTCATGACATTCTGATGGCCGGGCTGCTGGATACCACGGGGCGCTATCGCCAAGGTCAGGTGGCCGTGATGGGCGAGGACGAGATTCACCACGTCGGTCCGCCCGCGGAACGCGTGCCGGAGCTCATGTCCAACTTGTTGACGTGGCTCCGGGGCACCAACGAACATCCGCTCATTGCCAGCTCGGTCTTCCACTACGAGTTCGAGTTCATCCACCCCTTCGAGGACGGCAACGGACGGATAGGGCGGCTCTGGCAGACACTGATCCTGACCCGCTGGAAAGCGCTGTTCGCCTGTATTCCCGTAGAAAGTCTTGTCCACGCCCGCCAAGCCGACTACTACGAAGCCATCCGGCAGAGTTCGGCAGACGGCGAGAGCACATCGTTCATTGCGTTCATGCTGGCAATCATTGTCGAGGCCCTTCGAATTCCGACAGCAAGCGACCAAGAAGACGATCAGGTAAGCGACCAGGTAGCAAGGCTGCTCCCAGCCCTGATCGAAGGCCCCAGGTCCGCTGCACAACTAATGGCGGATATGCGCTTGTCGCATCGCCCAACATTCCGCAAGAACTACCTTCGTCCGGCGATATCCGCAGGGCTGGTGGAGATGACACGGCCCGAATCGCCCACGGTAAAAAACCAGAAGTACCGGCTCACCGCTCGCGGACGGAGGATCAGCTAGTGTCCTGTCCCACGTAATTCTTTACCAAGATGCGCAGGATTTCTTGTTGTCGGCAAGGCGCGATGACGAGCAGTGGCAGGCACCACGCGAGGAAGAGCAACGCAGCCGACGACAAGAAAGACAAGCAGATTGGTAAAGAATTACGTGGGACAGGACACTAGGGTATGTCTAACTCTATCGTAGGGCGGTCCGCATCTTGAGAGTGGCCGTCACGGGAGCCCGGACAAGAGCCGCGCCGCGTTCTCTCGCGTGACCAAGTCTACGTCCGCGGCCCGTTCCAGGAACGGGCGCACATCCGCCGTCACCCGATCCCACGCCAGGGCATCGAGACGGCCGCGGATCGCGGTCCGCCAAGTCTCGTCTTGCAAAAGGCTTTCCCGCCCGCACGAGTTCGATCAGATGAGCCTTCACAGCGCCTCGTACGACAGGGCCTGATCCACGGCCAGGGCGTGCACATGCCGCGCGGCTCGCAACAGCAAACTTTGCAACTTTGCTATGTAACTGCAACGAAATCTCGGACTGCTCTCCTTGCTTGGTGACCATGCCCGGGAACCGTGGATGGCGACTGTTCGGCAAGTCAAGGTGACGGTTACGGATTGAACACCCTTGCCACCGTCGCCACAAGTGCCCTGACGGCATTCAGGTAGGCCTTGATCCGGCGGAGCGCTTCGCCGGCCTGCTCAAGGTCGCGAAGACCCCGCTCGAACTCCTTCCCGTTATCGGCGAGCCGTCCGCGGATGGCCGCCACACGGGTGTTCTCAAGCCGCCGGATGGCCAGGCAAACGTCCAGCAATGCGGTAGCCGCGGCAGTGCGCTCGGCCTCCGGGCGATCCTCCACGGCCGCGAGCCATTCGGCTGACATCATGTTCTTTCGGGCTCGGCGCAACTCGGACAACGTCTTTCCGCGAATCTCCTCGGGAGTCATGGCAACGCCCTCCTTGCTTCCGCACCGAGCCGGGACACGAGCTCGACAAAACCCTCGACGGTGCTGGCCAGCTCCACCGCCCGGCCGTGGTCCAGGCGTCCCTCCACCGCCGCCACGAACGCCTTCCGCAGGGCGCGGATGGTCCGTTGGGCGGCCTGCGCCGCTTCGACGTCGCCGGTGTCTCGGAGGCTCCGCAGCCGCCGCGCCGGCCAGGTCTTGGGCAGCCGTTTCGCGCCTACGTAGGGCTCCACGACCTCGTCGTTTCGAAAACGCGCCGACAGCACCTCCCGATCCGCGCGGATTTGGCGCGCCAAGGCGGCCACCAAAGCCTCCTGGAGGGCCAGCTCGCGTTCGATGGCGGCGCCGCGGGCTTCGAGCTCGCGGCGCAGCGCCCCGGACTTGAACGACGCCACCGCCATGCTTGCGGCCGGCTCGACGAGACCGCTCACCGAGACGTCGCCCATGCGTACCTTCTTGAGCGTGGGGGACAGCTTGCCCAACGCCGCCGTCAACCGTTTCGCGGCATTGCCGATGCCCTTCGGCCCGTCCGGCTCGGCCAGGGTCCGCAGCGCCAGGAAGTAGGACCTCAACAAGTCGCTGTGGCCCTTGGCCGCGACATATGCCTCCAGGCGTTCCGTCATGGCGGCGTCGAATTCCCGCAGCGCCTCCCGGCGCCGCTCCGCCGAGAGCCCCGGCCGCGCTTCCACCAAAGCGCCGGAATCCACCGCCACCGCCAGCTCGAACGCACGATCGAGCAACGGCGGCACCTCGCCGGCGTATTGGATCCCCGCGTTGGCCACCGCATCGAGGCGGGCGGTGTCCACGGGCGCGGCGCAGCCCGCGGCTACAAGCCCCAGGACCAACGCCGGCAGCAGACGAATTCGATCGAAGCGGATGCGAAGGGCTCGCGGACCCTTTGTCTTCATATTGGGGCTTCTCCTCACGCTGGCGAACTCTGGCGGCGGCGGGGCGACGGACCCTCACCGCACTGCCGCTTCTCCAACTAGACCGATCGTTTCTTATTGCACGGAGACACGGGAAAGTCTAAGGGGTGCGGGAGGTGGAGACCGGAACCATGGAATCCGACCAGCCGGAGCGGAGCGCGTTCGATACGGACGCCCACAACGACAGGATCCGTGTGTGGCCCGTCGTAAGACAGTCCATCGCGGTGCTCTTCAGACATGTGGTGCCGTTCGTCGTCCTGACGTCAGTGGTCGCATGGACGGTGGGATACGTGCTGTTTCTCACCGGGCTTGCGCCCTTCCTTGTCGTGCGGGACCTCGAGTTCTCGACCTTGTTCCCTCGACAGATCGCTTCCGTCGTCTTGCATGCGTTCTCCCAAGTTGGAGTGGAAGCGGTGATCGCCATGGCGGTCTGGCACGAACTCGGCGGTCGCCGGTTGACGTTGGGGCAGGGTCTGGTCGCCGTTGCCAAGGCGGTTCCCGGCGTCCTTCACCGTCCATTTTACCTGTTCGTCTACCGGGTGTGCTCGGTCGCGATCCTGCGTGCCCTGCTCTACCTGCCGTACCACGTGGCGGTCATCGTCGTCATGACTTCGGACCCGGAACCGACGTCCGGAGCAACATCGCTCATCGCCCTCTCGGCGGCAGGTTCGCTGTTCAATGCCGTCGTCGACACCAGGCTGCTCATGTTGGTGCCGGTGGCGGCCATCGAACGGACGGGAGTTCCGGACAGTTTCAGGCGGTGCTGGCGACTGACCTCGCGTCATTGGACCCGGGTGCTCGGCGTTCTCGTGTTGGTCGGATGCCTCACCGGCGCGCTGAACCATTCATCGAGCATGCTGCTCAAAGGCGTGGCCGCCTACCTCCGCGAGCACGACCTCACCGTCTTGGCGGCAGTGGCGGTCGTCCTGGTAAAGGGACCGATCCGAGCCTACTGGGGCGTGATTGCCACCGTCTGCTACCATCACATACGAGTCGCTAACGGGGAACTCGCGCCAACGGGCGGTCATTGACCGTGCGCCCGCGGTTGCTGTAGTGTCGTGTGAGCGCGGGACCGGCCATCCAGGCGTCTGGCCATCGGCACACCGCAACCCGCCCGGACAAGGAGGAACGAAATGAAAGACGGCCTGCGTTTCGTGGACAGCGACATGCACATTCAGGAACCGGGAGACCTGCTGGAGAAGCACCTCGACCCCGAGTTCAAGAGACGGGTCACCTGGGCGGTGGACGGCCAGGGCAAGATCAGCCGGCGCACCTGGATCATAGACGGCCTGCCCACCGGCGCGGACTCGGAGTTGCAGCAGCACCGCAAGAAGGCGGCGTCGTCCAAGGCCACGGGGCCGATCATGGGCGCCGCCACCGGAGTGCTGTCGGCATCCCGTATCGCCGACACCGGACGCCTCGACTTCGCCATCGAGCGGGGATACGACGAGGAAGCCCAGATCATGGGGATGGAGATGGAAGGCATCGACATCGCCGTGCTTTTCCCCACCGGCGGGCTCGGCCTGCTGGCCCGGGACGACATGGACCCGCACATGTCGCTGGCCCTGAGCCGGGCCTACAACGACTGGATCCACGACTTCTGCCAGCACTGCCCGGAACGCATGAAGTTCGCCGCCATGCTGCCGCTGCACGACGTGAACCTGGCGTGCCACGAGCTCAAGCGCGCGGTGCAGGAGCTCGGCGCGGTGGCGTCGTTCATCCGGCCCAACATGGTCAACCGGCACTTTTGGCACTCCAACTACTGGGATCCGCTCTACAGCCTGCACGAGGAGCTGAACGTGTCCTGGTGCTTCCACGAAGGCACCGGCGCGTGGAACTCCCACATGAACGAGCTGTACGGCGAGAACCGCTTCTACCGCCACGTGGCCAGCCACTGGATCGAGATGCAGCAGGCGCTCATCGCCATGATCATCGGCGGCGTCTTCGAGTTCCATCCGAAGCTGCGGGTGGGCTACCTGGAGGCGCAGAACTCCTGGGTCCCCGGCATCCTGACGCGCATCGAGTGGGACTACGCCAACTACCGCGACTCGCATGCGCCCTACCTGTCATTGACGCCCAAGGAGTACTTTCAAAGGAACTGCTGGGCCGCGGTGGAAGGAAGCGAGCCCGAGATCGCCGGCACCGCGCAGCTCATCGGCGCCGACCGGATGTGCATCTCCACGGACTACCCGCACTTCGACTCGAACTTCCCCAACGTCTCCAACAACCTCCTCAACAACGTCTCGCGGGAAATCGCCGCCGCCATCTTCATGGGCGGCGCAAGCCTCTACAACTTCAGCGAGGAGGACTTCCAGAAGGCCCACGCGGCCGCGGAGGCGAATCAGAAACAGCAGGCGGCGGGTTAGCGAAGGTCGGCTCGCAACGTCCCGCACGACTAGAAAGGGGGTGAAGGCGCCGATGCCTTCACCCCCTTTCTAGTGTGGTGTCTGGTTAATTCGCAGCATAATATGCGGAGGATTTTTCGTCGTCGGCAAGGCGCGATGACGAGCAGTGGCAGGTACCACGCGAGGAAGAGCAACGCGGCCGACGGCGAAAAAGACCCGCAGATTATGCTGCGAATGAACCAGACACCACACTAGTTCGCCATCCACGTTTCACTTGGGCATCGGCCCCACCAACAGCGCGGGGTCGAGGCGGCGGCCGAAGAGGTTGATGCGCCAGTCGAGGTGCGGGCCGGTGGAACGGCCGGTGGAGCCCACCTCGGCGATGAGCTGTCCCTGCTTCACGCGCTGACCCTTCTTCACCAGTATCCGTGACAGGTGGAGGAACGCCGACGACAGCCCGTGGCCGTGGTCGACGATCATGGTGCCGCCGGAAAAGTACATGTCCCGGTGCACCAGCGTCACCACCCCGCCGGCCGGCGCCACCACCCGGGTGCCCCTGGGGGCGGCGATGTCGATGCCGTAGTGGGGCCGCCGCGGCTCGCCGTTGAGGATGCGCTGCGAGCCGTAGACGCCGCTGATGCGGCCCTTGACCGGCCAGCGGAAGCCGCCGAGGAAGTCGGTGCGGGGGTCGTCGACCTTGCGCGCCCGCTTGACGAGGGCGACCTCCCTGCGGATGCGCTTAAGGTCCTCCTTGCTGGGGGTGACCTTGGACGGCGGCAGCCCGTCGATGCGCTGGATGCGGTACTTGCGGGACTTCACCGAGAGGCCGTAGCGCTGTTTTCGGCCGTCCGGAAAGGTCACCGATAACACCGCTTTCGGTGGCGCGTCACGGCCGAACCCGACGAGGAACCGGCCGTCCCTGGAGACGCGCACCCGCTCGCCCTCGAATTTCACGACGGAACCGGGCGTCACGCGTCCTTGCAGGAGGCCTCCCTGCACTCGCGGACCTTCGAGGTGAACCCCCGCCTCCGCGAACGGCGTGGAGCCCCACGCCAACAGTGCGAGCAGTGCCGCCAGGCAAAGCGCCGCCCGCATGGCCGTCCACCGGATTCCTGGCTCGGGCACGTTCACAGGCCCACAGAAGACATCGCGTTGGGGGGCGGGAAGCGAGGCTCCCCCGCTCGTGGCGTAGTCATCCATCCTCCCTGTTGTGCCCGCCAATGACATACCTACAAGATATGGTGTCTCCGGGCGGGGAGTCAACTGGCCGGCGAACTTCCCGGCTTCCCGAGACCGCGAGCGGGATCAGGGCCTGGTGCCGACCGCCGAGTGGAACGGCTGCGAGACGAAGAACTGGTCGCCGGCCGCGGCGATGGCCTGGCGCCATTCCTCGGCTTCTTCCGGCGTCAGCCGCGCGGCCATGCGTTCCTGCTGCTGTTGCAGCCGCTCTCCCGACGCGTAGGTGGCGTATTGCGGCAGCATGATCACGTCCGTGAGCCCGGCCCGTCCCATGCGCTCATAGAGGCTCGCGTCCGCGCAGCCGCCTTGCACCACGTCGCCGTAGCCTGTCTGCGCCTTTTGTTTGAGGTCGGGCCGCAACGGCAGGTTCACCCACCAGGGCATGTCCAGGGAACGGACGATCGCCGCCACCTTTCCGCCGGGGCGGGTGACGCGGACCAGCTCGGCGAGCATGGCGTCGGCGTCCCCTTCCTCCATGACCGTGAACGCGAACGACGCGTCGAACCGTCCATTGGCGAAGGGCAGCCCCTCGCCGTCGGCGCTCCGCCACTCGATGACACCGTCAAGCCCCTCGCTTGCCGCGAGCACTCCTGCCTCGCGAAGCAGATAGGCGTTGATATCGGCCCCCACGATGGGACTCCGCTTCCCGGTGTAGCGCGCCAGCCAGCGCGCCACCGTGCCGGCGCCGCAGCCCACCTCCAGCACGGTCTGGCCGGGACGGAGCGCCACCTCGTCCACGACATTGCGTACGACTCGGAGGTAGCCGGGACCGCGGGTTTCCAGAAACGCCACCATTCCCAGGTAGCGGCCGCCCAGGGTGATGGTCGTGTAGCGCTCGGCGAGGGCCGGCAACAGGGGGTCCCATTGCGACGCCGCCAAGCCCAACGGGAAGAGCAGCAACGGCGGTCCCGATCCCCGGACCGTGTAGGAGATGCCGGCCACTTCGCCCTCCCCCTCCGTCAACCGGGCGGATGGAAGCGGATTCCCCTTGTCCCGGAGGGTGAGGAACTCCAGCACGGCTGATTCCACCTCGCCGGTCCGGTCCGCCATGACGTCCGCCCACATGGGGCTGAAGTAGTCCCGCAGCATGGCGAGGGTGGCCCCCGGAAGATCGTCCACCGCCCGCATCAGGTCCGCCACTACGTTTCCGCCGTCCCCCGACACGATCAGCAGCCGCCCGGCGTGGGGCCGGAGCACGTCCGTCTTCATGCCCCGTGGGCAGATCAGGGTGAGCGACGCCACCGCGGACGGGTGTCGCTCCAGCAAACCGCTCCAGTCACCGGGCAGGTAGGCGGCCACGTGGGCCGCCTCAATGCCGAGTCGACCAAGCAGGTCGACGATGCGTTCCTCTACCGGACGCCCTCCGTGTGCAACCACCGCATTCCTCCCAATATCCTGAAGGGTCAGCGTTAGCAGCCTGTTAGTGGATTTGCGACGCTGTATCAAGTCCATGGCGCGAGCCCGCTCTCACGACGCTGGATTCCGGATTCACGCTTGGTGATACTATAGTGCGCTATGTTGCGCTGCACTCGCCGTTGACGAACGGCGTGGCGCCTCATGTCGCTATGCTGAAGTGGCTGGTCATCGCGGTCTTGGCAGGTATCCCGATCGCCGCCTGGGCGTTCTACAAGCCCACGCGTGTCCTTGCGCCCGAGCTCAACGGAGTGACATGCGCCAGCGAGGTCATCTGCACGGACGACCTCTCCCGTTACGAGGAAGCTCGCAGCTTGTACGAGCACGCCCATCAGTTCGTGGACTCGTCCGTAGGAGCCATGGAAAAGAAGCCTCGGGTCATCTTTTGCGCTTCCGAGGCCTGTTTCCGGTCCTTCGGGTTTTTCAGGGCCGCTGCCAGCACCGTGGGCGTATCCGGCATCGTCATCGGCCCGCGCGGCTGGCAGGATTACTACCTCCGGCACGAGATGATCCATCACCTGCAGGCCGAGCGGATGGGCGTCTTCCGGCAGTGGCGAAGCCCAAAATGGTTTACCGAGGGGATGGCCTACTCGCTCGCCGAAGACCCCAGGCCGGACCTGGGCGAGCCCTGGCAGCGGCACCGGGCCGAATTCGAGCGGTGGTATCGATCGGTGGGCAAGGAACGCCTGTGGGAGGAGGCGCGGGGGCTGTGACGACGGACGCCGCCTTGACCCGTTTCCGCATTCACGCCAGTATGGGCAGTCTAGACTACCCCTTCATTCGGGAGACATCATGAGCGAGATCCGAATCATCGACACCACCCTGCGGGACGGCAACCAGAGCCTTTGGGCGCTCAACATGAAGACGGCGGCCATGATCGAGGTGGCCGAGCAGATGGACCAGGCGGGCTTCGAGTCCATGGAGTTCTTCGTCACCAACATGTTCAAGAAGTATGTGCGCGAGCACAAGGAGAACCCTTGGGAGTGGCTGCGGGAAGGCACCAAGCGCTTTCACAAGACCGAGCTGCGGCTCCACGGCGGCTTGAAGGGCGGGCTCGAGAAAAAGCCGTCGTCCATCCTGCGGCTCATCATCCAGAAGGTCATCGACAGCGGCATCACCCTCACCCGCACCTCCAACTCCTGGAACGACTACGAGGTGTTCGGCGAGGAGGTGAAAGGCTTGCGCGAGCTGGGCATGGAGTGCGTGGTCAACCTGATCTATTCGGTGTCGCCGCGGCACACCGACGAGTACTACGCGCAGAAGGCGCGCGAGGCCGCGGCCATCAAGCCCTACGGCATCTGCTTCAAGGACGTGGGCGGTCTGCTGACACCCGAGCGCACCCGCTCCCTGGTGCCGCTGGTGATGGAGAACATCGGCGACACCCCGGTGGAGTTCCACGCCCACTGCAACAACGGCCTGGCGCCGCTCAACTACCTCGAAGCCATCGAGCTCGGCATGACCACCATCCACACCAGCGTGCCGCCGCTGGCCAACGCCTCGGCCCAGCCGTCGGTCTTCAACATGGTGCGGAACATCCGCGCCACGGGCCACGAGCCGTTGGTGGACGAAGAGGTGCTGAGGCCCGTGGAGGAACACTTCACCTACGTGGCGAAACGGGACGGGCTCCCCATCGGCAAGCCGGTCGAGTACAACCACTCCCAGTACCTGCACCAAGTGCCCGGAGGCATGATCTCCAACTTCGTGCACCAGCTCCGCCTGGTGGGGATGGAGGACAAGCTGCCGGCGGCGCTGGAAGAGGCCGCCCGGGTGCGCGCGGAGTGGGGCTACCCCATCATGGTGACGCCGCTGTCACAGTTCGTCGGCACCCAGGCGGCGTTCAACGTCATCCTGGGCGAGCGCTACAAGGAGGTGGCCGACCAGTCCATCCAGTACGCCCTGGGGATCTGGGGCCGGGAGGGCGCCGAGCTCATGGACCCCGACGTCAAGGACAGGATCCTGAGCCGGCCGCGGGCGAAGGCGTGGGAGGAATGGGAGCAGCCGGAGCCGTCACTGGCGGAGCTTCGGTCGCAAGTGGGCGGACCGTCGATCTCGGACGAGGAGCTGGTGCTGCGGGTCTATGCCGGCGTGGACGAGGTCAAGACCATGATGGAGGCGGGTCGCCCGCGCGAGTACCTGAGCGCCCGCCAGCCGCTGGTGCGGCTCATCAACGAGCTGACGAAACAGAACGAATACACCCAGGTGTACATCCGGAAGCCGGGGTTCTCCCTCACGTTGGGACGGAGCGCCAACGGAGACTAGGCGGAAGAGAGGAACGCCCATGAGCGACGTTACATTCGTGGACACCACGCTGCGGGACGGCAACCAGAGCCTGTGGGCCTACAACATGAGGACCGCGGCGATGCTGGAAGCCATCGAGGGCATGGACCGGGCGGGCTTCGAGTCCATGGAGTTCTTCAGCGCCACCATGTTCAAGAAGTACGTGCGCGAGCACAAGGAGAACCCCTGGCGCTGGCTGCGGGAGGGCTCCCGGCGCGCGCGCAACACCCCGCTGAGGCTCCACGGCAGCATCCGGGGCGGGTTGGAGAAGAAGCCCACGTCGGTGACCAAGCTCCTGATCCGGCACATCGTCGACTGCGGCATCCGGCTCACCCGCAACTCCAACCCGTGGAACGACTACTCCGTGTTCCGGCAGGAGGTGGAAGAACTGCGCGAGCTCGGCATGGAGACCGTGGTCAACATCATCTACTCGGTGTCGCCGCGACACACCGACGAGTACTACGCGGAGAAGGCCCGGGAGGCCGCCGCCCTGAAGCCCTACCGTGTCTGCTTCAAGGACGTGGGAGGGATGCTCACGCCCGAGCGCACCCGCACGCTGGTTCCCATCGTGCTGGAGAACATCGGCGACACCCCGGTGGAGTTCCACGCCCACTGCAACAACGGCCTGGCGCCGCTCAACTACCTCGAAGCCATCAAGCTCGGCATGACCACCATCCACACCAGCATGCCGCCCCTGGCCAACGGCTCGGCCCAGCCCTCGGTCTTCAACATGCTCAGGAACGTGCGCGCCATGGGCCACACGGCGGAGCTGGACGAAGAGGCCCTCGAGCCGGTGCGGGAGCATTTCACGTTCGTCGCCAAGCGCGACGGGCTGCCCATGGGAGCGCCCCGGGCCTTCGACCAGTCCGTCTACAGCCACCAGGTGCCCGGCGGGATGATCTCCAACTTCGTGCACCAGCTCCGCCTCGTGGGCATGGAGGACAAGCTGCCGGCGGCGCTGGAGGAAGCCGCCCGGGTACGCGAGGAGTGGGGTTACCCCATCATGGTGACGCCGCTGTCCCAGTTCGTGGGGACACAGGCGGCCATCAACATCATCATGGGCGAGCGCTACAAGCAGGTCACCGACCAGTCCATCCAGTACGCGCTGGGCATCTGGGGCCGGCAGGGCGCCGAGTACATGGACCCCGACGTGAAGGACCGCATCCTGGGGCGACCGCGGGCCAAGGCGTGGGAGAACTGGGAACAGCCGGATCCGTCCCTCGAAGAGGTGCGGGCGAAGGTCGGGGCCTCGCTTTCCGACGAGGAGCTAATCATGCGGGTGTACGCCGGGGACGAGGCGGTGGACGGGCTCCAGAACGCCGGCCGGCCGCGGCAATACCTGAGCGCGAGCCAGCCCCTGGTGCGGCTCGTCAACGAGCTTACGCGGCAGCAGGAGTACACCCAGGTGCACATCCGCAAGCCGGGGTTCTCACTGACCCTGGGACGGAACGCGGACGGGGATGTACCGGATGCGGCCGCCGCGTCGTAGGAGCCTGTCCGGGAAGTCCGATGGCAGCGAAACGGCGTCCTTCGGCTACGCGAAGCGAAGTCGAAGGACCGGTACCAAGGAGCATCCATGAGCGACGTCACATTCGTGGACACCACGCTGCGGGACGGCAACCAGAGCCTGTGGGCTTTCAACATGAAGACCGCGGCCATGCTGGAGAGCATCGAACGCATGGACCGGGCGGGCTTCGAGTCCATGGAGTTCTTCACCGCCACCATGTTCAAGAAGTACGTGCGCGAGCACAAGGAGAACCCGTGGCACTGGCTGCGGGAGGGAGCCCGGCGCGCGCGCAACACCCCGCTACGGCTCCACGGCGGCATCAAGGGCGGACTGGAGAAGAAGCCCACGTCGGTGGCGCGGCTGGTGGTCGAGCACGTGATCGACAGCGGCATAACGCTGACCCGCACCTCCAACCCCTGGAACGACTACTCGGTGTTCAAGGAGGACGTGGAGGCGCTGCGCAAGGTGGGCATGAACTGCGTGGTGAACCTGATCTACTCGGTGTCGCCCCGGCACACCGATGAGTACTACGCACGGAAGGCTCGGGAGGCCGCCGCCCTCAACCCTTGGCGCATCTGCTTCAAGGACGTCGGCGGTCTGCTGACCCCCGAGCGCACCCGCGCGCTGGTGCCCATCGTGCTCGACAACATCGGCGATACTCCGGTGGAGTTCCACGCCCACTGCAACAACGGGTTGGCGCCGCTCAACTACCTCGAAGCCATCAAGCTCGGCATGACCACCATCCACACCGGCGTGCCGCCCCTGGCCAACGGCTCGGCCCAACCCTCGATCTTCAACATGCTCCGGAACGTGCGCGCCATGGGCCACACGGCGGAGGTGGACGAGGAAGTGCTCAAGCCGGTGCAGGAGCACTTCAACTTCGTCGCCAGGCGCGACGGGCTGCCCGTGGGCGCGCCCCGGGCCTTCGACCAGTCCGTCTACAATCACCAGGTGCCCGGCGGCATGATCGCCAACTTCGTGCACCAGCTCCGCCTCGTGGGCATGGAGGACAAGCTGCCGGCGGCACTGGAAGAGGCGGCGCGCGTACGCGCGGAGTGGGGCTATCCCATCATGGTGACTCCGTTGTCCCAGTTCGTCGGCACCCAGGCGGCCATCAACATCATCATGGGGGAGCGCTACAAGCAGGTCACCGACCAGTCCATCCAGTACGCCCACGGCATCTGGGGGCGGGAAGGCGCCGAGCTGATGGACCCCGACGTCAAGGACCGCATCCTCGGCCGGCCCCGGGCCACGGACTGGGAAGGGTGGCAACAGCCGGACCCGTCGCTACCGGAGGTGCGGGCGCAACTCGGAAGCTCCTCCATGTCCGACGAGGAACTGATCTTGCGGGTCTTTGCCGGGGACGAGGCGGTGCAGGCCCTCGAGACCGCGGGGCAGCCGCGCGAGTACCTGAGCGCGAGCCAACCCCTGGTGCGGCTCATCAACGAACTCACCAAGCAGAAGGAATACACCCAGGTCTACATCCGCAAGCCCGGCTTCTCACTCACGTTGGGGAAGGAGCCGGAGGCGGCCGGCGTTTCCTGAATCGGTTACGAGCATCCGCCCCATCCTCGCCCCGGACAGGGGGCGGAGCGGGTCGAAGAGGTCAGGACGAACGGTTTGGAGAATAGTTGAACCGTTCGTCCTGAGCGTAGCGGAGCGCCAGCGAAGCGAAGTCGAAGGACGCTGTCTAGCTAGGCTTCCGCGACCATGGCCGCCGGCACCGGCATGTTGTACAGCCGCGCCACGTTGTCCCGCAGCAGCTTGGCGCGCACGTCGTCGGGCAGATGGCCCAGATCCCGCGCAACCACCTCCCGCGAGTGCGGCCAGGTGGAGTTGGCGTGGGGGAAGTCGTTGGACCACATGCAGTTGTCGTGCCCCCACCAGACCAGGTTGCGGGCGCCCACGGCGTCGTTGAAGAAGGTGGCGAAGACCTGCCGGTTGAAGTACTCGGTGGGCAGCTTGTCGATGGTCAGAGGATCCGTCGGGCGGTGGCGGTCGAAGTAGTAGTCCCACTGCTCCAGCACGTAGGGCAGCCAGCCGATCTCGTTCTCCACCAGCACGATCTTGAGCTTCGGATAGCGCTCCAGTACGCCGGAGAAGATAATGTCCATGAGGCTGTCGATGATCTCACCCAGCTTCAGGTTGACGCTGCCCCGATAGCGCTCCAGCCCCTTGCGGTCGTAGCGGGTCTTGACGTAGCCGAAACCCGTGAGGATGTGGACGCTGACCGGCATCTCCATCTCCTGGGCGGCGGCCCAGAAGCGCTCGTAGTGGTCCGTGGCGAAGGACAGTTCCTGGGGCGGCACCTGCCAGATCAGCGCTCCCCGAAGGCCCGCCTTCTTGCAACGTTCCAGCTCGGCTACCGCCACATCCATGTTGAAGGTGGGGATCATCGGCACGCCCACCAGCCGGTCCAGGTCCACCTGGCAGTACTCGATAAGCCAGTCGTTGTACGCCCGGCAGCATGCCTCGTGGAGCGCGACGTCCTCCTGAGAGAACAGGCTCAGCGCGTAGGTGGGGTACAGCACCTCGGCGCTGACGCCGTCCACCGCCATCTCCTTGAGCCGCGCATTGGGATCGGAGCCGCCGGGATGGGTCTGGAACCCCTCCCCCACCTTCAACTCGGGAAAGCGCGGCGCGCTGTCGCGCATGGCCTGGGGCACGCGGCTCACGACGGTGTCCGCCAGCTCCATCACGTGGGAATCGGATGAGAACAACACCTCGTCGGTGGCGACCCCGCCTTCGCCTCGGAAGGTCCGGCGGTAAAGGCCCGTGTCGATGCTCATGGCAAGCTCCTTTCTGCCCGTCCGTCGTTTCGTTTGCGTTTTTGCCCACGCGGTTCGGGCGCGAGCGGGTTTGAAACACGCCCCTACATTTCCTATCGGAGGTCGCGGAGAAAGAGAACCCTCCAGGCGCCGGCCGCCTCAGGCGTGGTCCCGGTTGGCGATCTCCAGGGCTGCGAAAGCGTACATCCGTGCGGCGGCCTCCAGGTCTTCCACCTTCTGCATCTCGCTGGTGGCGGGCTTGGCGTCGGCGGCTTCCGGCGCGGGCCCGCACTTGATGGCGGGGATGCCCACCTCGGCGAACACCGTAAGGTCCGCGTAGGTGCTGGTGAAGGCGCTGCGGATGGGTTCCACCTTGCGGCCCCGGACGTACTCGTGGGCTTCTTCCATGGTGGCCACCAGGGGCTCGGCGCCCTTGGACTCATAGCTGTTGACGGACAGGAAGAGCGAGGACTTGGCCTCGATGCCCGTGTCGGCCAGGACCGTCCTGACCTCCCGCAGCACGTCGATGGCGCGCTGGTCCGGGGTCATGAAGGCCTCGACATAGAGGTTGCAGATGGCCGGCGAGAAGTTGGGCTTGAACGGCGCACCCCCGAAAATGGAGCCGATGTTGACCTTGGGCACCATGGTGCCGGCGCCGAACTCGTAGCGGTGCTCCTTCTCGTAGCGCCGCGCCCATTCCTCCAGGGCGGGGATGATGGAGGCCATGCGCACCACCGCGTTCTTGCTTTCCTTTGCGTCCACCGGGTGGTCCACGAACGGCCCGTACATGGGCTCGCCGTAGGTGGTGATCTTGATGAAGACGGCGCCGCACTGGGCCCACGTGATGCGGAACTGCGACGGTTCCACCACGATGCAGTAGTCGCCCACCACCCCGTGGGTCACCAGGTAGCGCGCGCCGTGGCCCTTGCCGCGGTAGGCGGGGCCCTGGTAGTGGTCCACCGGCGAGCGGCCGATCTCGCCCGCCACGCCGGTGACGATGACGTCGCCCTTGAGCCTGACCCCGCTCTCCTTGAGCGCCTTGGCCATGGCCAGGGTGCAGGTGAGCGGCCCCTTGTCGTTGACGATGCCGCTGCCGTAGATGACGTCGTCCTCGCGCCGGGCCAACGCCTGCCACTCCGGACGGGTGGTCCCCGTGATCCAGAGATCTTCCTGGCCCCCCGACAGCGCCGTGTCCATGTGCCCGTTGAAGAGCAGTGTCGGACCCCCGCCCGTGCCCGGGATCACCCCCACCACATTGGCGCGGCCCGGCTCGGTGTGCTGAAGGAAGGTCTCGATGCCCTGCTTCTGAAGCCAGTCGTGGATGAACCGCGCCACCTCCTCCTCGCTCCCGGTGGGCGTGGGGAAGTTGACGACGTCCATGGCCAACCGGGCCAGCTCCTCCCGGTCGATGTGGGAGAAGACCTTCTGCAGGGTCGCTTCGTCGGTTTGCATGAACGGAACCCCCTACTTGGGTTGAGGACCAGCGGCTACCCGCCGCGATAGTTCAAAAACCGCTTTACAACAGGATGCCACGCACCGGAAGCCCTCGACGGATGATGGATCGCCAAGACAACGGTCTGCCCTTTTGAATGGCGATAGCGGCCGAGAATACTCCTCGGCGAACGAGGCGTCGGGAAATCTATGGAACCGAAACAACGAATCAACTTGTCCCGCTCGTCCGGCGCCCTTAACGTGTCAATGTCCGGCATGTTGTCCCAAAGGTCCAACCCGCACGCCAAGATGTGGGTTGGTTGCAACGTTTCCAAAGTCGCAAGAAACGGAGCCGCTGCGGATTGCCACATCTTCTTGGTCGGTCGTTTGCCGGGGGCGTTGCCAACCATGCACTGTACGTAGTTGTAGAACGCAACGGATTGGAAGAACTGGACTCTTTGGTGGGACATGTCTGGTCCCAGAACCGTGTGGATAATTCTCGTAAAAAACTCGTGTTGACGTCCTTGTTGACCTCCTTTGAGGTAGTCATCGACTACGCCTTTCGTATCGCCGCCCTCTTCAAGCGTGCCATCACGGTCATAGTGGGATTCTCCAAGAATCAAGAGTCTGGCCGGCAATCGCAGCTTGGCTTTTTTGCCATAATCCGGGCCCCGCCATGGACAGAACCTCGGCGGAAAGTTGGCCTTCAGCCACTTCATCAGAGAACTCGCGCTTTCGGCGGACCCTTTTCGGGACCGCAGACCCTCGACGCTTATGTCCTCGTCGATGTCTTCCCAGTGAATCCCGTGACCTCTGCCGAGGATTCTCCAGTTGGCCCTCTGTTGTTCCGTCGCATAGGCAAGGCGCGGATACCGGTCCACGGGGATAGGGAGCATCTGTCCGTCGCTCAACTTGACGCTCAGCGCCTTCCCGGACACTTCTACACTTATGGCGTTCGGTGTTTTCGTCTCAAATGCCGAAATACTCATTCCACGCCTCTACGAATTCCATTCGATGGTCCTCGACCATACGGGCGATACGCCCGATTTCGGCTGGATGAAACCGGCCGCCTGTCTGCAGCCGAACCGGGGTGAGCCAAAACTTCGCCACATTGTCGTCTCGCTCCACATGCACATGACGGGGTTCCTCACCGTCGCTGGAGTATAAGAAAAACCGGTACGGCCCTCGCCTCAATATCGTAGGCATCGACCATCCGGTGATGGACCCGTTCTGACCACACTACCGCTTTCACCAACTTCACTCAAGGCACCTGAGGAATAGGCAAAAAAGGTGCCTGAACATCCTGTCATGGCCCCGGTGCAGAAGACTTGACAAATAAAACTAAGTCCGATAATAGGATTATCTGATTATCTGCTAAAAGGATCTCTCATGGCACAAACGCTGACGGTGACCGAAATGGCTCGCAACTTCGCGGAGTACATCAACCGTGTCTCCTATCGTGGCGACTGTTTCGTGCTTGTTCGCGGCAACAAGCCCGTAGCGGAACTCCGTCCGCTTCCCGTGGGAAAGCGCCTCGCGGAACTTCCCTCGCTGTTTGCGTCGCTGCCTCATCTCTCCCCAACCGAAGCGGCACACCTTGCCGATGACCTGGCAACGGCCCGCGAGGAGTTGGCGCGCGCGGAGGTTCGCGATCCGTGGGCGTCCTGATTGACACCAACCTCCTGATCGAATACGAGCGGGACCGTCTGAACCTGGAGCCGTACCTTGTGCGGCGCGAACAGGAAGAATTCTTTCTCTCGGTGATCACTGCCAGCGAACTCCTCCACGGAGTCCATCGCGCAACAAACCCGCAGATTCGGATGAAACGCTCTGCGTTTGTCGAAGCGCTGCTGGAGCGTTTCCCGCTGTTGCCCATCGACTTGGCAACCGCGCGAGTGCACGCGCAAGTCTGGGCCGAACTGGCCGGAGGAGGCAAATTGATCGGCCCGAACGACCTCTGGATCGCGGCCACGGCGCTCGCTCGCGGCTTGGCCTTGATCACGGCCAACGTCCGCGAGTTCGATCGTGTTCCCGGCCTCGTCGTCGAGGTGTGGACCTGACCCGGAGCAACCTCATCACCTGATCCCCTGGGAGCAACCCTCGTTTCCAACGAAGGTGCTGGTGCAACGCGTATCCGTGCATCCGCGCCTTCGTTGACACGACCGCGCGCGATCCGCTATTTTTACGGCTTCACGCTGGAGCCAACCGTTTCTTTCCGGCAACTGCCCGAGGCCCCGAATACGGGCTGCAAGACACGGGGTTACGGGAACTCACCGCGACATCGTTCGGGAAATCGATTCAGACAGGAGGCAGGTAATGGGTTATGCAGATTTGCATGAGCACCTGAGAATGCTCGAAGAAGCGGGGCATCTCCGCCGCATCAACCAGACCATCAACAAGGACACCGAGCTGCATCCGCTGGTGCGCTGGCAATACCGGGGCGGCATCCCCGACGAGGAGCGCAAGGCGTGGTACTTCTCCAACGTCACCGACTCCCGCGGACGCAAGTTCGACTTTCCCGTGGTGGTGGGCGCCCTCGCCGGCAGCAAAGCCATCTACTTCCTCGGCATGGGCTGCAACAGCGCCGATGAGATGGACGCCAAGTGGAAACACGCGCTTTCCAACCCCATCAAGCCCGAGGTGGTGGCCGATCCCGCGTGCCATGAAGTGGTGATGACCGGCGATGCCCTGGAGAAGGACGGGCTGGACAAGTTTCCGGTCCCCATCTCGACCCCGGGCTTCGACAACGGCCCCTACACCACCTGCTCCCACTGGATCACCAAGGACCCGGAGACGGGCATCGGCAACATCGGCAACTACCGCGGCCAGATCAAGTCAACCACCCGCGTCGGCGTGTTTCCTTCCGGACTGGGCCAGGACATCTACCTCCACTGGAAGAATGCCCAGAAGCGCGGCGAGCCGCTGGAGGCGGCGCTGGTCATCGGCGCGCCGCCGGTGGTCTCCTACGTCTCCGTGCAGAAAGTGGACTACGGCGTCGACGAGATGGCCATCGCCGGCGGCTTCGTGGGCGAACCCATCCGCATGGCCCAGTGCAAGACCGTGGACCTGCAGGTGCCGGCGGAGTCCGAGATCGTCATCGAGGGGCGCCTCAACACCGAGTTCGTGGAGCCCGAGGGGCCGTTCGGCGAGTCCCACGGCTACATGCACCCGCGGCAGTTGAACCCGTTCATGGACGTCACCGCCATCACCCACCGCAACGACGCCATCTACGTTTCCTGGCTGAGCCAGCTCACCCCGAGCGAGTCGTCGGTCATCCGCAAGATCGGCTACGACCGGCTCATGCTGGTGCACCTGCGCGACCACTGCCGCATCACCAGCGTCATCCGCGTGGAGATGCACGAGCCCCTGACCAACACCTACAAGCTCGTCATCGTGCAGATGCGCAAGCCCAAGGAAGCCGAGGTGTGGCGCGCGCTCCACGCCGCGGCGTCGTTCCACCCCGGCGTCGGCAAGATCGTCATCGCGGTGGACGAGGACATCGACCCCTCGGACGAGGCCGCGGTGTTCTGGGCCATGTGCTACCGCATGAAGCCCCACCAGGACGTGCAGATCATCGGCGGCATGGAGAAGGGCCACGCCCCGCCCTTCCTCTACAAGCACGAGGCCAAGGGCACCGACGTGGTGTCCTACCACCTGCCGGCGGACGAATCGGGCATGCTGTGCAACGCCATCCAGAAGGAACCCTTCCCGCCAGTCTCGCTGCCCAAGCGGGAGTACATGGAGCACGCCCGGGAGCTGTGGGAGGAGTTCATGCTGCCCCCCCTCAAGCCCAAGATGCCGTGGTACGGCTACTCCCTGGGCCAGTGGGACGACGAGCTGGACGAGGAAGCCAGGCTCGCGGTAGAGGGACGCTACTTCGAGACCGGCGAGAAGCTCAAGTCACGGCGGGTCAAGGCGAGCGAGGTGGAAGACGAAGACCACTAGTGGCCTGTAACGTCCGAATCGGGACCGCTACAGGCCACTATAGCGCCAGGAGGGCGTCGAGGACTTCCTTCACCTCCGGGCCCGGATCGCTGCGGTCCTTGAACGGCGCCAGCCGGCTGTAGAGGTCGGCCGCGGCCTGATGGAAGCCCGCGGGAAGCCCGGCGGCCTCGAAGCTGGCGGCGATCTCTTCCATCTCCCCGACGTAGCGCCAGCCCTTGGGCGCCGCCACCGAGGCCGCGCGCTCGCTCTTGCCGGGAAGGTTGGGTTGGGAGGTCGCCCATTCCTCGAGCAGCGCCTCGTCAACGCCTTCCCTGGCCGCCAGCGCGCGGATGGCGAGGATCAGCGCGTCGCTGCCCTTGGTCCAGGCGGCATAGGTCATCTTGAGGGCGGAGGCGGCTCCCGGATCGCCGTCAATGACCCTGGCGTCGAGCATGCTGCCCGAGAACAATCCCGCCACCACATCGGCACCGGCTCCGGAGAGATAAAGGCGTGTCCTTCCCGGCTTGGTGACGGGCGGGCCGATGATGGCCCCGTCCACGAAGGACGCCCCGCCCTTGCCGATGGCCTCCCCCACCCTCCGGGCCGTTGCCCTGGCCACGGCGTTGGCATCGACGTACAAGCCGGCGAAGCCGAGCGCGGCCACGCTTTGCGCCACTTCCTCGGCGGCATGGGGAGGGCACACGGAAAGGACGGCGTCGCTCTCGCCGACGGCCTGAACCAGCGTACCCGCTTCGCCCAGACCGGACAGCTCGGCCCTGCGCCGCGTTCCTTCGCTCCGTCCCTCGGAAACCCACAGCACCCGGGCGCCGTTCACCGCGGCACCGATGGTGGCGCCCATATTGCCGGGATGCAACAGCGTGACGGTCTCGATCTTCATAGGCTTTCCGCTCCCCTCATGGTGAACCGACGACGGCATAGAGCGCCCACGCGGCGATGACCGCCCAGACGGCCATGACCGGCCACAACCGGCCGAACCCCTCGCCCGCCATCTCCTTGCCGAGCTTGAGAATCGTGCGGGAATAGGGACCCAGCGCCACACCCATCAGCAACGACATGAGCAGCATCGCTGAAACGATTTCGATGATGTCCATGCGAGTGAAAACGATGTATCCCACCACCGCGGCGAGCACGGCATAGACCCACGTGCAGGCCCGGGGATGGTTCAGCATGGCCCCGGCGGTATTCATCCATGACACCGGGGAAATGAGCAACCCGGCGAATTTCGCCAGGACGAGAACGGAAAAGACAACCGCCAGTACTTCGAGCGGATCCACCGCATGTCTCCCTGCCGGCGGTGGGCCGAACGCCAACCGTTCAGGAAACCGAGGCCGCGGAAAGCGGCTTCGGCCTTTCGTGATACCACTCGAACCAGTCCTCGCCGTCGCGGGGACAGGCCGACAGCATCTCCTCCATGGTCACGGGCACGATGTCACCCTCCCGGATCTCCCGCAGCCGTTCGGGCGGCATCGGTTTCCCGTATTGCTCGTTCCTCATCTCCAGCCGGATCGCGCCCATCTCCGCGATGATCCGGGAGGCCGTCGCGACGTCCTTTTCACCGCCGACGAGCCGGTACAGGTCGTCCCTTCCCTCGGAGGCGCCGTGCTCGATCTCGTCCCGCAGTATGGTTTTCGACGCGCGCGAAAGAGCCTCCTCGTAGTCGCCGCCGCTGAGCGGAATCATGCCGTAGAACAGCGAGCCGCCGCCGCCCCGGGTAAAGAGCGCCGCCGCCAGCTCCAGCTCCGAACCCCCGGCTTTGAGCTCAGCCCACCGTTGATGCTCGCGGTGCGACCACTGGTACCAGGATGCCTGCTGCGCCGTCTCGCGCAGCTCGCGCCACTGCACCGGCTCGCCGCTGATACCCTCGTAGATATACGCCAGCATGCCGTAGTGGCGAACCTCCTGATAGTCTTCGGTGAGCTGGTCCACCAGCGTTTCCCGCGACACCGACCGGTCCACCTTCTCCACCAGCTCGCAGCGCTGATGGGAGGCGATCTCCTCGAGGTTCCTGGCTTCGCGCGCCACCTGGAAACGGAGCCAGTCCAGGTGCTGTTGGAGCGGACGCTTCTCCTCGAAGAAGCGCCGGGCCACCTCGGCCTCGCCGGCGCGGAACTTCCCCACGATCTCTTCGATCTCGGGTATCGGCGTCAATGTCGTCTCTCCATGGGCAGCATACGTGTCCGGTGTTCTTCGACTTCGCTTCGCGCAGCGAAGTCGAAGGACGCCATCTGAATCAAAGTCTCCCTAACACCGGCCAACGCCACTGTCAAAGCTGCCGGTGGTGGGGCGGTCGCGAACGGGTTATGATTGTCCCCATGTCCACGTCACAGGGGACCGCCCTCGTGACCGGCGGCGCCAAACGCATCGGCGCGGCCATCGCCCGGGCGCTGGCGCGGAGCGGTTACGACGTCGCCCTTCACTACCTCAACTCCGCGGAGGCGGCGGAACGCACGGCGGCCGAGATCGAAGGCCTGGGCCGGCGTTGCCGGCCGTTCCGTTGCGACCTCAACGACCACGACGAAACCGCCGGCTTGATCGGCGAAGTGCGGGAGCACTTCACGGATCTCAATGTGCTCGTCAACAACGCCTCCATCTTCCAGGGCGGGACCCTGGCGGACACCGCGCCGGACCTGTTGGAGCGCCATTTCAACATCAATTTCAGGGCGCCCTTCTTTCTGACCCAGGCGTTCGCCGAAGGCTGCGCCGAAGGGCACGTCATCAACGTCCTCGACACCCGCGTGAGCCGTTCCGATCCGCATCACGCCGCCTACACCCTGTCGAAGAAGGCGCTCCTCGAGCTTACCCGGATGGCCGCGCGGGAGCTCGGACCCGCCATCCGGGTCAACGGCGTTGCTCCGGGCATGATCCTGCCGCCCCCCGGCGGAGTGATGGACGAGCTCGAGCGGCGCAGCGCCGGCCTGCCCTTGAAACGGATCGGCGACACCGATAACTTGGTCGCCGCGGTGATTTTCCTGTTGGACAACCCGTTCGTTACGGGCGAATGCATCTACGTCGACGGCGGAGAGCACCTCTGACCTTACGCCGAACCACGCTCCCATGATCCAGCGAAATCCCGTCAAGATCACCATCGAGAACCTGCGGCTCCGGACCATCATCGGCATCAACGACTGGGAGCGCGAAACCAGGCAGGACGTGGTCGTCAACGTCGCGCTGGAGCTGGCGTCGGGCGCGGCCTTCACCCGCGACGCCATCGACGAGACCGTGGACTACAAGCAGCTCAACAAGCGGATTATCGAGGCGGTGGAGCGGTCGTCGTTCTTTCTCATCGAGAAGCTCTGCGACCACCTGTTGATGCTGGTGATGGAGGACGGGCGGGTCCGGCGCGCGCGGGTCCGGGTGGCCAAACCCGGCGCGCTTCGTTTCACCGACTCCGTCTCCGTGGAGTGCTCGGCGGAACGGAAGGGACCGGAGACGGCATGAACCAGGCCGTCATCGGGGTCGGTTCCAACGTAGAGCCCGAGCTCAACGTGCCCAGGGCACGGGAACGGATCGCCCACCGGCACGTGATCATCGCCGAATCGCCGCTGGTGGAGACCCGTCCCATCGGCTACCTCCATCAGCCGGATTTCACCAACGGGGCGTTGCTGGTGGAGACGCGGGTGGAACACGACCGCTTGAAGGCCGACCTCAAGGCCATCGAAGTCATGCTCGGACGCCGGCCCGGAGCCAACCGATACGGACCCCGGACCATCGATCTCGATATCGTCGTGTGGAACGGCGCGGTCATCGACCGCGACCTCTACACCAGGGACTATCTGCGCGAGGCCGTGCTGGCGGTCCTGCCGGACCTGAAGCTGTGAGACATCAACCCCGGAACGCGAACCCGATCCGGCGGGCTTTCGCGGCGGCCTCGGCGCTGGCGATTCTGCTGGCCCTGGCCGGAAACGCCGCCGCCGACCCGATCGAGGTCAGAGCCCTCCCGGTGTCCCTCAACCCCGGGAAGCCACGCATGACGACGGTCGGGAGGCTCGCGTTCATGCGCGGTTTCGAGTTGGTGTCGAACGATGAGCGCTTCGGCGGACTTTCCGGCCTCGAGATCAGCGCGGACGGCCGGCGTCTGCGGGCCGTCTCCGACCGCGGCCACTGGATTGCGGCGTCCCTCGCTTACGACTCCACCGGGCATCTGGTGGGCGCCGGCTCCTGGCGCGCCATGGTCATGCTGACCCCGGCCGGAACACCGGTTCGGCGCTACCAACGAGACGCCGAAGGCCTGGCGCGGATCTCCCGTAACGCATTCCTGGTCTCTTTCGAAGGGCGGCACCGGATCTGGCGGTATCCGGCGGCTTTCGACCTGCCGCCCGTGCCGGTGGCATCGCCGCCCGCGCTCAAGGGTGCGCCCGTCAACGGCGGACTCGAGGCCATCACCGTGTTGAGCGACGGCAGTGTCCTCGGGGTGACCGAACGGCATGCCAACGAGGACGGCAGCCTCAAGGGCTGGCTCCTGGAGAACGGGACGGCTCATGAGATCGCCTACGTGCCCGCGGACGGCTTCAGCCCCACGGATCTCGCCGCCATGCCCGACGGCGACGTGCTGCTGCTCGAGCGAAGCTTCAACCTCCTCGGAATGCGCGCTCGGATTGTCCGTCTGGCCAAGGCACGCCTTCGGGAGGCGCGCCGGCGGACCGGCGCCAAAGTGCGCGGAGAGATCCTGGCCGTTCTGGAGCATCCGCTGTCGGTGGACAACTTCGAGGGGCTCGCACTCCGGCGGGACCGTGCCGGTCGGACCCTGCTCTACCTGGTGTCCGACGACAACTTCATAGGGCTCCAAAGGACGCTGCTGCTGCAGTTCCGTTTGATTGATGATTCGTGAGTTTGGTTTTAGGATTTCCTGCATCCATTCGCGGGGGGAACCATGAGCCTGCAACTGCTTGAACAGAAACCGCTCGAGAACCTGAGCCTGGACGAGCTTCAAAAGCTGTTCCACCAACGGGTCAGGCCGGAGGCCATCGAGCACGTCATGGGGGCGGCGGAAAGCGAGTCCACCCTGAAACGGAACCGCAAGGCGCTGGACCGCCTGCTCTTCCGCCAACGGATCTTCCACGACGTCACCGATCCGGACACCTCCATCGAGCTGTTCGGGCACCGGCTGCCGTCGCCCGCCCTGATCGGCCCGGTGGGCAGCTTCCGGATCCTGCGCAAGAACGGCGAGCACGAGGTGGCGGAGGGCGGCAGCCTTTTCGGCACCATGGTGTTCATCAGCGGCGCCACCCAGTCCACCGTGGACCAGTGGGCGGAAGGGATTACCTCGCCCCTGGTGTACATGGCCTATCTCAGCAAGGGCCGGGAGAAGGTGTTGGAGGCGGTCCGGAGGGCGGACGAGATCGGCTATGCCGCGGTGGGCCTCACCATGGACACGCTCCAGCCCACCAAGTTGAGGGACCGGGTCCCCCTGTCCTCGGACGGCAAGCCCCGCACCGTCCACCTGTCGTCGCCGGACGACGTCACGTGGCTCAAGAACGAAGTCTCGGTTCCCGTGGTGGTGAAGGGAATCATGAACCCGGACGACGCCCGCATCGCGGTCGAGGCCGGCGCCGACTGCCTGGTGGTGTCCAACCACGGCGGCCGCATCCTCGACTTCAATCGCGCCGCCATCGAGGTGCTGCCGGAAATCGTCGACGCGGCCGACAACCGGGTGCCGGTGCTGCTCGACAGCGGCGCCCGCAGGGGCGGCGACATCGCCAAGGCGCTGGCGCTGGGGGCCAGGGCGGTGCTGCTCGGACGCCCCATCTGCTGGGGCCTCGGCGCCGCCGGTCCCGAAGGCGTGGCCCGGGTCCTGTCCATCCTCACCGACGAGTTGAGGCGGGTCATGATCATGACCGGCACGCCCGCCATAGAGAACATCACCCCGGCGCTTCTCAGCCTCGACCCGAACAACGCCTGGTTCAGGGGGATGTAGGGGCTGCCGGCGCACAGGAGGTCCACATGAGCGCGGAAGACCGTTTGAACGAATTGAACCTGAGCCTGCCGCCGCTTCCCAGGCCCAGGGCCAACTATGTCAGTGCCGTGCGAACCGGCTCGTTGCTGTATCTTGCCGGGCACGGCCCCCTGGGCGACGACGGCAAACCCATCGCCCGGGGCAAGCTGGGCCGCGACCTTACCGTGGAGGAGGGCTATGAGGCCGCGCGGCAGACGGCGCTCAACGCGCTGGTCACGCTGAGAGCGGAGCTCGGAAGCCTCGACCGCGTCCGCCGCATTGTCAAGGTGCTCGGGATGGTGAACGCCGATCCGGACTTCCAGAAGACCCCGCAGGTCATCAACGGTTTCTCGGACCTGATGGTGGACGTGTTCGGCGAGACCATCGGCAAGCATGCCCGTTCCGCGGTGGGCATGGCGACACTGCCCAACGGCATCCCGGTGGAGATCGAGGCCATCTTCGAGGTCGAGTGACCCCGGGCGCGAGCCCGACATCTTCGGCGCCGGTTCGACGGAATGGTCGAGCCGGTTCGACCCCTTGGGCGCAACGGCCGCCCGCAAACGCGGGGAAACCCCCGGAAAACCTGCTGTTTCAGCTCCCGTGGGCGCTGGCACGGAACATGCTTCACCTCCTGTGACCCATTTCACAAGGAGGTAGCTCAATGCTCCGCAACACATACCGTTCGACAAGCATGAAGGCGTTGGGCGTGTGCGCCCTGCTGCTCGCGGCCTTCGTCCTCTTCTCGGGGCTCGGCCGCCAGCCGCTGGACGCGTCGACCAAGACCGCCACGGAACAACGGCCGGCAAACGGCATCGTCAACCTCGTGAAGACCGTGAGCCCGGCCGTTGTCAACATCACCACCAAGGGTGAAAGCATGCCGGCGTCGTGGTCTCGCCGGTTCGGCAACCCTCTACCCGAGGAGTGGCGCAAGTTCTTCGAGAACTCTCCCTTCTCCATGCCCAACCCGTTCAACATGCCGGGCACGCCCCGCGCGCCGCGCAGGACCCAGGCATACGGCTCCGGCGTGATCATCGATGCCAAGGGCCTGATCCTGACCAACCACCACGTGGTGGCGGGCCGCAAGAATGCCACCATTACCGTCACGCTGTCCGACGAGAACGAATTCGAAGCGACGATCATCGGCGTGGACGAAAAGACCGACCTCGCATTGATCCGGATCAACCCGGGCTATGACCTGCCCACCGTGCCGCTGGGGGATTCGGACAAGCTGGAGATCGGCGAGGGAGTCCTGGCCATCGGCAATCCTTTCGGCCTCGACCGCACGGTAACGTCCGGCATCGTCAGCGCCAAGGGTCGCCGTATCGGCGCCGGGCCGTACGACAACTTCATCCAGACCGACGCCTCCATCAATCCGGGCAACTCCGGAGGCCCGCTCATCAATCACCGGGGGGAAGTGGTTGGAGTGAACACCGCCATCTACAGCCGGGGCGGCGGCAACGTCGGCATCGGCTTCGCCATCCCCATCAACCTGGTCAAGGAACTGCTGCCGCAACTCCAGAGCGACGGTCGCGTCACGCGGGGCTGGCTGGGAGTGGCGTTTCAGAACATGACGCCGCTGCTGGCGGAATCGTTGAGCGTGGGCGAGTCCCGCGGCGCGCTGGTGGCCGAAGTGTTGCCCGACACCCCGGCCGAAAAGGCAGGGTTCAAGGCCGGCGACGTGATCGTCGCGTTCGACGAGGTCCCGGTCAAGCAATCCGGCGACCTGCCCATGATCGTGGCTCGCACCCCGGTGGGCAAAGAGGTGAACGTGAAGGTCGTGCGTAACGGCGACGAACGGATGCTGAAGGTACGGATCGGCAAGCTCCAGGAGGAGGCCGTGGCGGCCAAGGAGCAAGGCTCCGGCCTCGGGCTCACCGTACGCGAGCTCAGCCCGGATGTGGCCAAGAAGCTGGCCGTCAAGCGGGCGGAAGGAGTCCTCGTCACGGAGATCAAGCCGGGGAGCCCGGCGGACGTGGCCGGACTGCGGAAGGGAGACGTGATCCTGGAGGTGAACCGAAGCCCCGTAAGGACGCTGGAGGCCTATGACCGCGTGGTGAAGGAGATCGGGCAGGGCCAGAATGCACTGTTTCTGGTCCAGCGGGGAGAGATGACGCGGTTCTTCGTCGCCAAGAGCTGACCCACGATCTTGCTACGCCAGGGAGTCTGTGCCCGGCCGCGGGCACCCTCCTCCGGGGGCGATGGGGCGCGCGCCGTCCCATCGCCCCCTCCATTTGCCGCGTACCGCGCGATTCTTGCCAAGTCCGAGACCGCTTGTATAATGGGACCACGGGTTGCGGCCCGCCATCACGAAACGCCTGAAGCCAGCCAAGAGTTGTCATGAAACGCGCTTCCCTGGTCCCCTACTTCCTCGCCTCGGTCCTGCTGCTGCTGGTCCTGTTCTCGCTCTATGTCTTCTACGAGAGCCGTTGGCTGGAAGAAGAGCTCGTGCGCCAGGTGGAGGTCAAGGCGCTGGCCCTCACCAAGACCATGGAAACCAGCGCCAAGAAGTCCATCAAGGGCAACGAGCTGATCGAGCAGCTCGTGCGCCAGCGTCTGCTGGACAACGCGCGGCTCATCGACCGGCTGCTGACGGCCAACTCCCCCGAACGGCTGGTCCGGCGCATCAGCGCCATCAACGACCTCCACAAGGTGGAGCTCCTGGACCGCCAGGGACGCCCATGGGTCTCGCACACCGGGACCGAACCGCCCGACATCGGCGATCTCCTGGCCGCGTTTCGCGAACGCTGGAGCGGCAGCAAGGCGGGGGTCCACATCTGGGGGCGGCTCTGGTCCCAGTTTCCGGGCCAGGTGCCCACCCTTCCCCAACACAAGTTCTGGGAGGACAGCGTCTTCGGAGTCGCCCTGGAAGCCCGCAGCTTCCCGGGCTACATCGCCGTTCACGCGGACGCGTCCTATATGCTCAAGCTCCAGCGGGAGATCGGCGTGCAGCGCCAGATCGAGGACCTGGGCCGGCAGGACGGCATCCACCACCTCGCGCTGCTGGACAATGACTTCACCGTGCTCGCCCACACGGACCCCGCGCTCATCGGGGTTCCGATGCTGGACGACCTGACAGCCAGGGCCCGCGCCACCGAGCGCTCGGCGCACCGCATCGCGGAGACGGACACCGGCGCGAGGCGCTACGAAGTGGTCAAGCCCATCACACTGGACGACGACCCCATGGGGTACCTCAGGATCGGCCTGTCCATGGACGCGGTGGACGCCGCATGGTGGCAGAGCCTCTGGTCCATGGTCGGCCTCGGCTGCGGCATCCTGGGCCTGGGAATGCTCGGTTTTGCGGCGATCCTGTACAACCAGCGGTTCCACATGCAGGAGATCAAGGCCCTGGAAGCGGAGGTGAACCGCCGTGAGCACCTTTCGATGATGGGCAATCTGGCGGCTACCGTGGCGCACGAAGTGAGAAATCCGCTGAACGCCATCTCCATGGGCCTGCAACGCCTCAAGGGCGAGTTCATGCCGACCCAGGACGAGGGCGAGTACAGCCGTTTCATCGAGCTGATGCGTGGAGAGGTCCACCGCCTGAACTCCATCGTGGAAGAGTTCCTGACCCTGGCCCGGCCACTCAACCTGAAGCCCGACCTGGTCAAGGTCGACCAGTTGCTGGACGAGTTGACGACCCTGACCGAGAGCGACGCGGCGGCAACCGGGGTGGAGGTCAACGTGGTGAACCACGGACCGCGGCCGGTGGTCAAGGCCGATCCCGACTACCTCAAGCAGGTGTTGCTGAACCTCATTCTCAACGGTTTCCAGGCCATGCCCGACGGAGGAACCCTGACCATCGAGACCGCGGCCCGCGACGGAAGGATGCGGCTCTCGATCAACGATACGGGGACGGGCATCGAACCGGAGAACCTGGCGCGTATTTTCGAACCGTACTTCACCACCAAGACCGACGGATCCGGGCTGGGCCTGGCGATTGCGCGCAGGATCATCGAAGGTCACGGCGGGACCATCGACGTCACCAGCAAGCCGGGAAACGGCAGTCGGTTCGACATCGTTCTTCCGTTGGACCACGCCCTCGCGTAGAATCGGTCGAGGGCGTCGAGAGTTCCGCGGCAGGGGAAGCCGGCAGGGTCCCGGAGCCCCCCGGCGACGAAAGCGGCATGACGGAGCAGGCATATCAAGACGAACCCGGAACCCGGCCGCCGCGCCGACAGGCGGCGGCGCGCGGGGACCGCTTCCACGTCATGGTGGTGGACGACGAGCGCACCCAGCTCGAGTTCGTCGGCGGCTTCCTGAGCAAGGCCGGCTTCGAGGTTGCCCTCATGGAGAACGCCGTCCAGGCGCTGGAGCGCTTTCGCGAGGAGCCCTTCGACTTGGTGCTGACCGACCAGCGGATGCCGGAGATGTCCGGCCTGGACCTGCTGAAGCAATGCCGCGCGGTGGACCCGGAAGTCGCCGTCGTGATCATGACCGCCTACGGAAGCATCGAAACCGCCGTATCGGCGATGCAGGAGGGCGCCACCGACTACCTGACCAAACCGCTCAACCTGGAGGAACTGCTGCTGCGCATCGAGCGGGTCAGGCGCAGCCACCAACTGGTGCGGGAGAACACCGAGCTGCGGGCGGCGTTGCTAGAGCGCCATCGCATCGAAGGCATCATCGGGGAGAGCGGCCAGATGCAGGAGGTGCTGGACCTGGTGCGCCGGGTGGCGCCCAGCGACGCCACGGTCCTGCTGCGGGGCGAGAGCGGCACCGGCAAGGAGCTGATCGCCAAGGCCATCCACTATGCCAGCGCCCGGAGGAACGGCCCGCTCGTGAAGGTGAACTGCGCGGCGCTGCCGGAGACCTTGCTCGAGTCGGAGCTTTTCGGACACGAGAAGGGAGCCTTCACCGGCGCCTTCGCCATGCGCAAGGGGCGGTTCGAGATCGCCGACAAGGGCACGCTGTTCCTGGACGAGATCGGCGACCTGCCCGCCCACCTGCAAGCCAAGCTGCTGCGCGTTCTACAGGAGAAGGAATTCGAGCGGGTAGGCTCGAACCGCGCCATCACCAGCGACGTCCGCATCATCACGGCAACCCACAGGGACCTCGAGCAGCTCATGCGGGACGGCAGCTTTCGCGAGGACCTCTACTACCGCCTCAACGTGGTCACCATCATTCTTCCGCCGGTGCGCGATCGGCGACAGGATCTGCCCGCGCTGATCGACCACTTCCTTCGGAAATTCGCCGAGAAGAACGGCAAGACCATCCAGGGTTTCTCCCGCGAGGCCCGTGACGCACTGCTGCGCTACGACTACCCCGGCAACGTCCGCGAACTGGAGAACCTGGTGGAGCGCGCCATTGTGCTCACCCGCGACGACGTGATCGGACTGGGGGAGCTACCCCTCACCATCAAGGAGACGCGCATCACCGCGGACGGCCAGACCAACCTCTCGGCCGTCGTGGAAGGGATCGAGCGGCGCATGATCGCCGACGCCCTCGCCGCCGGCGGCGGCATCCAGACAAAAGCGGCCGACAGCCTCGGTATCAGCGAACGCGCCCTCCGGTACAAGCTCCGAAAATACGGCATCCGGGACGACAAGTGACGCCCGGTAAAGCCCGTAACTTGGTGCTTGACAAGGGATATTTTTGATGATACTTTAGGCTGTTGCTGATTTTCCTAAAGGACCGCTGCTCAGTTTTGACGGGTCCGCAGGGACTGTCCCAACGCCCATTTTTTCGACTACCGGATCGCTGGCTTGCCGGGTGGTTCAAGGGAGCACCCCTTGGACGACGGCGTGATGAACATTGTGGAAGCCGAAATGATGGAGAGAGCCTTGAACATCGAAGACACCGAGGATGCGATGGACGATTCGATCGACGAGCTTGACGATATCGCCATAAGCGAGGTCGGAGACGAAGAGCAGCCCGCATCCTTTTCGGAGGAGTCCTCGCCGAGCCATGTCCCCGCCGACAGCGACCGGGTGGACGAGAAGACCGACCCGGTCTCGCTGTACCTTCGCGACATCGGCTCGACTCCGCTGTTGACCAGGGAGCGCGAGGTCCAGCTCGGAATGCAGATGGAGCAGGGGCTGGAGGAGTACCTCGACAGCGTCATCGCGTCGCCGTTCGCCGTTCGCGAGGTGCTCGAGCTCGCCGAAAAGATCAGGAGCAACGAGACGCCGCTGGGCCGCGTGTTGATGGCCGGCGATGACGGGGAAGCGTTCGACGAGACCATCGAGCGGCGCCGATTCCTCAAGGGGGTCACGGTTCTGCGAGGCCTGGTCAAGGATCAGAAGCGCATCCGGGGGGAGCTGGGTCGAAAGAAGACCTCCCAGAAACGCCGTGTCGCGTTGGAGGCCGACCTCGCCAAGAAAGAGGCTCGTATCGTCGACGCGGTGAAGGCGTTGCGGCTGTCCAAGGAGTGGATCGACGACATCGGGGAAGAGCTCAAGGAAGCGCACCGCACCGTCGTCAAGCTCCAAGCCCAGGCCCGTAGCCACACCCGCGGCAACGCGGCCAAGCAGATCGCCGCCGAGTTGAAAGCTGTCGAGGACGCCCACGAATGTTCCGCCGGCGACATCGCGCGCCAGGTGGAAGCCATCACCGCGGCGGAGTTCAAGGCCTCGTCGGCAAAGAAGATCCTCATCGAGGCCAACCTGCGGCTGGTGGTAAGCTTGGCGAAGAAGTACGGCAACCGCGGCCTCCAGTTTCTCGACCTGATTCAGGAAGGGAACGTGGGCCTCATGCGAGCGGCGGAGAAGTTCGACTATCGGCTGGGCTATCGTTTCTCGACCTATGCCGGCTGGTGGATCCGGCAGAGCATCACCCGCGGCATCATCGACTCGGCGCCGACCATCCGCATCCCGGTCCACATGATCGAGACCCGCAACAAGCTCATCCGCGCGCACCGCTCGCTCCACCGCAAGCTGGGGAGAGACCCGCAACCGGATGAGGTCGCCCAGGAAATGGGACTGACCGCGGACGAGATCCGCAGACTGATGCGGATCGTCAAGGAGCCGGTTTCGCTGGAAACACCCATGGGCGACGACGAGGAAAGCCGACTCGGCGACTTCGTGGAGGACAAGCACATCCCCAAGCCCCTGGAGCAGACCATCCATGCCAACCTGCGCGACAAGGTGAAGCGGGTCCTGGCGACGCTGCCGCCCCGAGAGGAGGCGGTCTTGCGTTTCCGTTTCGGCATCGGCGAGGTGCGGGACTATACGCTCGAGGAACTCGGCGAGCGCTTCTCGCTCACCCGGGAACGCATTCGCCAGATCGAGCAGCGCGCCCTGCGGAAGCTCCGGACCGCGGTCGCGGGACTGAACCTGCAGGACTAGGGTTTATCATCGCGGCGCATGGCCGCGATGCGCGAAAAGGGGGCCATCGTGTCGATGGCCCTCTTTTTTTTCGAACAGGAATGGGCCGGCGAATCGCGGCCCTTCCCGTATCACACCGGTCCGTGCGCCAGGCGCACCGTGCTGGCCTGCGGGCCCTGCTGGCCCTCCTCCTCGGTGAAGTGCACCCGCGTGCCCAGCGACAGGCGTTCAAACCCCTCCAGCACGCTGTTCTCGTGAAAGTAGATCTCACGGCCGTCGCTGGTCTCGATGAAGCCGTAGCCCTTGGCGGAGAACAGCTTGCTCACCCGGGCCGAAGGCTCCGCGGCATGGGTCTTGACCTCGCCGCGCCGTCGCCGCGCGTATTCCTGGACACGGCGCCTGGCGGCGTCGAATGCATCGCGGATCGCCACGTGAATGTCATGGTGCGCCGCCGCCTGGCTGTTGTCCCGGTTCACCACCAGCTCACCGCCGGGCACGGTCAAATCGATGCGGACATTGTAGAGCTGGCCCTTGTGATGGTGACGGTGCGGCGCGGCCACCACCACCCGGCAACCCGTGATCCGGTCGTAGAAGCGATCGAGCTTGGCGGCTTTGTCGCGAATGGCCTGCTCGATACCGCGAGAGGGTTCCACGTCGCGGAAGGTCACTTGAAGTTCGAGTTTCATCGACCCCTCCCTTCTTGATCTCTTTTCCTTTCTATAATCTTCGGCGATACTGCGTCAATTGCCTCACGGCCGGGGTGATCCGATCCGGCCTCCGCGTGCGAACATCCCCATGAGCGGGCACGAACTGACAGGATTCTCATCGTCGGAAGAGCGCCGCCTGAAACGACTGGCGCGAACTGCCTCGTCTCCCGACGCCGCCCTGGTCCAATTGAGCCGGCTGGTGGAAGCCGGCGGCGGCGCCCCCCTGGCAGACCTCGTGCGGGCGGATCTGCGGATCCTGCTGCAGGTTCTCGGCGGCAGCGCGTACCTGGGCGACATCCTTATCGGCGAGGGCGATTGCTGGGGCGACACCTTCGCCCGCTCGATCCGCACGGGACCCAAGCCGGCGGCGCAACACGCGGAGGATTTCGGCGGCGTTGCCGGGGAGGAAACGCCGGCGCAATTCTACCGCCGGCTGCGCCGGCACAAGCGGCGGGAGTTCCTGCGCATCGGCGCCCGCGACCTTGGCGCGCTGGCGTCCGTGGAAGAAACCATGGGGGAGCTGACGACGCTGGCGGACTTCGCGCTCGACGCCGCTTGCCGGTTCTGCCGAACCGAGCTTGAACGGCAGCACGGCCGTGTCCGGTTCCCGGGCACGGCGCGGGACAACCGCTTCGTCGTCCTCGGTATGGGCAAGCTGGGGGGCAGGGAGCTGAACTTCAGTTCCGACATCGACCTCATCTACCTGTACGAGACCGATGAGCCGGCGAGCCGCCGCGCCATACCGCCCCTGGAGTTCTTCGGCCGCCTCGCGGAACGGCTTACCCACGCCATGGGCGAGGTCACCGAGGACGGGCTGGTGTTCCGCACGGACCTGCGACTCCGTCCCATGGGCAGTCAAGGGCCCATCGCTCAACCCCTTGCCGCGGCTCTATTCTACTACGAGTCCTGGGGCCTCTCCTGGGAGCGTTCGGCGCTGATCAAGGCCAGACCCGTGGCCGGCGACAAGAAGCTGGGCGAGGAGTTTCTCGACGGCGTCCGGCCGTTCGTCTACCGCCGCTACCTGGATTTCTCCACGGTGGAGGAACTGCGCGACATGAAGGCGCGCATTGAACGGCAACATCTCACCGGCGACGACGACCGCGAGCGGAACCTGAAGCTCGGGCGCGGCGGCATCCGGGAAGTCGAGTTCTTTACCCAGGCGCTGCAACTGGTGAACGGCGGGTACGACCCCCGCATCCGGAAAGAGAACACCCTCGCGGCGCTGGCGGCGCTGGCGCGCGGTGGGTACATCCCCGCGGCGGAGAGTGAGGCGCTGGGCGCGGCCTACCGGTTCCTTCGGAACGTGGAGCACAAGATCCAGGTGTTCGCGCACGCCCAGTCCCACGAGATCCCGTCCAACACGGACCGGCAGCGCGCCTTGGCGCGCCGGTTGGGCTACGTCGACGAACCCGGCCGGGAAGCCGAGACCTTCTGGACCCACTACCGGCAACAGACGGACGTGGTGCACGCCGCCTTCGACCGGCTCTTCTACAGCGCGCGGAAGGAGATCTCCACCCACCGAGACGACCCGGAGGCCGAGGTCTGGCAAGACCTGGAGCGGGAGGAATGGGTTACACCGGCACTCCGGGAGCGCGGCTTTCCGGAGCCGGAGAGGGCGTACGGAGACCTCCTCGCGATTCGGGACGGCAGCCTCACCACGCCCCCGAGTCCGAGGCGGGTCAAGGTGATGCGGGATCTCATGCCGTCGTTGATCAGGACCATGCTGCAATCGGCGGAGCCGCAGCAGGCGCTGCACCACATGGCTGAATTCGGCCGCCGTATCGGCGCCCGGGTGGGTTTCCTGTCCCTTTTGGCCGAGAACCCCGGCACCATGCGCCTATTGATAGACCTGTTCGCCAACAGCCGTTTCCTGTCCGTGCTGTTCGTCAACCGGCCCGAGTTGCTGGACACGCTGATTCGGGCGGACCTCACGCGCGTGGCCAAGAACCGGGCGGAGATGCTGACCGAGATCACCGCATCCGTCGAGGAGACCGACGACATCGAGGACAGGCTCGACCGCCTGAGACGCTACCGCATCGAGGAGTTCATCCGGCTGGGTCTTCACGACCTCGGCGGGGAGCTGGACTTCGACGAAAGCGTCCGGCAACTGAGCGATCTGGCGGAAGCCTGCCTCGAAGCGGGCCTGAAGCTGGCCCGAGCCGAACTGGACCGCGGGCACGGCACGCCGGAAGGCGGGCGCTTCGCCGTGCTGGCCATGGGCAAGCTCGGCGAGCGGCAGCTCGACTACAACTCGGACCTGGACCTGATCTTCCTCTACGACGGCGCCGACGGTAGCGAAACCGGCGGCGGCCCGGCAGGCACGGCGAGCACCCACGACTACTACGTCCAGCTCGGACAGCGCCTGATCGCCTATCTATCCGCCCCGACGGCGGAAGGCATCGCCTATCAGCTCGACATGCGGTTGCGGCCGTCGGGACGGTCGGGACCCTTGGTCTCCTCTCTGGAAGCGTTCCGCCGCTATCACGAGACCAGCTCCCAGCTATGGGAACGGCAGGCGCTGATCCGCGCGCGTTTCGTCGCGGGCGACCCGGGGCTCGGCGCCGAGGCCGAGGCCATTGCCGAACGCTTCGCCTACCAGGGCGACTTCAATGACGAGGATCTCAGCGAGATCGACCGCCTGCGCACGCGCATGGAGCGGGAGCTGGCGCGGGAGGACGGCTTCCGTTTCGACGTCAAGAGCGGGCGTGGCGGATTGATCGACGTGGAGTTCCTGGTGCAGATGCTGCAACTGCGATTCGGGCACGAACATGCGGCGCTACGTCAACGGGACACCATCGGCGCGGCCGCCGCGCTGCGGGAGCTACGCCTCCTCGGGGCACGGGACTACCGCATTCTGGTGGAGGGGTATACGTTCCTGCGCCGCCTGGCCCACCGCCTGCGGCTGGAGCGAGACCAGGACATGCACGTCCTCGAACGCGAGCCGGGGAAGCTCCGGGCCGTTGCCCTGGCGCTGGGCTACGAGGAGCGCGGCCGAAAGTCTCCGGGCGCGGCGCTGCTGCGGGACTACGAGAAACGGCGGGAACGCATCCGAGCGTGCTACGAGAGGTTCTTCCCGGACGCCGGGGATCCTTCGACTTCGCTGCGCTGACGCTCCGCTACGCCTGTCCCGAGCATGTCGAAGGACCCCTGCGCAGTCGAGAGCTTCACTCGTCCAGCATCTCCGCCACATCCGCGACCACGATGTCGGCGCCGTTCTCGCGAAGGGCGTCGGCGTCATCATGCCGGTCCACGCCGATCACCAGGCCGAAGCCGCCGCGGCGCCCGGCCTCGACTCCGGAAAGGGCATCCTCCACCACCACCGCTCTTTCGGGCCGCACACCCAACTCCTCGGCGGCCTTGAGATAGGTATCGGGCGCGGGCTTTCCCGGGATCTTCAGGCGCTGGGCGATCTCCCCGTCCATCCTGACGTCGAACAGGCCCTCGATCCCCGCGGCCTCCATGATGGTCCTGCAATTCTTGCTGGATGACACCACCGCGGTCTTGAAGCCGCGACCGCGGAGGTCCCTGGCCCAGCGGATGGTTCCGTCGTACGTCTCCACCCCATCCGCCGTCAGCACCTCGTTGAACAACCGGTCCTTGCGGTTGCCCAGGCCGCACAGACTCGTCACCCCCGGAGGGTCGGCGGGGTCGCCGAAGGGCAGCTCGATCCCCCTGGACTCCAGGAAGCTCCGCACCCCGTCGTAACGGGGCTTGCCGTCCACGTAGCGTTTGTAGTCGCTGTCGATGTCGAAGGGCACGAAGGCGCCGCCGGTGTCCGTCGCGCGCAGCTCCAGGAACTCGTCGAACATCTTCTTCCAGCACACAGAATGGACCCGGGCCGTCGAGGTCAGCACCCCGTCGAGGTCGAACAGCACGGCGTCGAAGTCGTCCGTGGTGACGCGGGGACGAGCGAGCGTCATGCCGCCTCCTCGTTGAGCTTCGCCAGGATCGCGTCCCGCACGTCCTCGACCGCGCCGAGCCCCGACACCTTGACGTAGCGCGGCGCCGCGGGATCGCCCCCGGCCTGCCACCGGGTGTAGTAGTCCACCAGGGGCGCGGTCTGGTCACTGTAGACCTCCAGCCTCCGGCGCACCGTCTCCTCCCGGTCATCGTCCCGCTGAACGAGATCCTCGCCGGTGAGGTCGTCCTTGCCTTCGACTTTCGGCGGATTGAACGCCACGTGATAGACGCGTCCCGATGCCGGGTGAACGCGCCGGCCGCTGAGCCGCGTGATCACTTCCTCGGGCGGCACGTCGATCTCCACCACGTGGGTCACCGGGATGTCGTTGCCCCGCAACGCCTCGGCCTGCGCCAGCGTCCTCGGGAAGCCGTCGAAGAGGAACCCGTCGCGGCAATCCGGGTCCCATATGCGCTCCTTGATGAGTTCCACGATGATGGAGTCGGACACGAGCGCGCCCGACTCCATCACCGCCTTGACGCGCTGCCCCAGCGCCGAGCCTTCCTGGACCGCCGCCCGCAGCATGTCGCCCGTGGAAATCTGCGGTATGCCGAAAGCCGCGACGATGGACTCCGCTTGCGTTCCCTTGCCCGCTCCGGGCGGACCCAACAGGATGATACGCATTGAACGCGCTCTCCAATCCCGCCGCGAGAGGAGTTTCCTTCGCTCCTTCCACGAACGGCACCGACTGGACGGAATTTCCGGAGTTTTTCGTCAGCGCGCTAGTGTGGTGTCTGGTTAATTCGCAGCATAATCTGCGGAGGATTTTTCGTTGTCGGCAAGGCGCGATGACGAGCAGTGGCGGGTACCACGCGAGGAAGAGCAACGCGGCCGACGGCGAAAAAGACCCGCAGATTATGTTGCGAATTAACCAGACACCACACTAGGACCCGCTCTGACGGGTGGAAACCCTGAAAACGGTCACGAAAACAGTAACATGGGAACAAGGGAGCCATCAAGGCGCAGGCCTCCCGGAGTCCCCGCGCACGGCCCGGACGGGGCAACTGGCAACCGCGCGGCGAATGCCGTACAATAAACGAAGGGTACGCTCCGAGCCACGGAGCCGCTGCCCTCATGGACTCCGGGAGACCTTCATGCCCAACCCAGGGACCGACGGCAATCCCCTCCGAGTAGCCATCATAGGTTCGGGGCCGGCGGGCTTTTACGTTGTCGAGCGACTGTTCAAGGAAACCGGGTTGAGCGTCGAGGTCGACGTTTTCGACGAGCTGGCGACCCCGTTCGGGCTCGTGCGCGGAGGCGTCGCTCCCGATCACCAGAAGATCAAGTCGGTGGTGCGGGTCTATGACCGGAACGCCCGGAAACCCAACTTCCACTTCTACGGCAACGTGCGCTACGGGCGGCACATCCACCTGAGCGACCTGACGGCCCACTACCACCAGATCTGCTTCACCACCGGCGCCCAGACCGACCGCAGCCTCGGCATTCCCGGCGAAGACCTGCAAGGCAGCCACGCGGCCACCGAGTTCGTGGCCTGGTACAACGGGCACCCGGACTTCCGCGACCGCCGTTTCGACCTGTCCGGTGAAAATGCCGCGGTCGTCGGCGTTGGCAACGTCGCCATCGACGTGGCCCGCATCCTGTGCCGCTGCTACGATGAGCTGGCGGTCACCGATATCGCGGACTACGCGCTGGAAGCACTACGCGAAAGCAAGATCCGCAACGTCTACCTCATCGGACGCCGGGGTCCGGCCCAGGCCGCGTTCACCAACCCGGAGATCAAGGAGATGGGGGAGCTGGCCGACGCCGACGTGGAGGTGCTGCCCGAGGAGGCGCGGCTCGATGACCTCAGCCAAGCCTACGTGGATGCACACACGGACAAGGCCCTGGTCCGGAAGATCGAGATTCTCCAAAGCTACGCCGGCCGGCCCCCCAGCGGCAAATCGCGCCGGCTGAGCATCCGCTTCCTGCTGTCGCCGACGGAGATCATGGGCAACGGCGGAGGACGCGTACGCGCCCTCCGCCTGGTGAAAAACGAACTCTATGCCGACAACGGCTCCCTGCGCCCGCGCGCCACAAGCGAGCACGAAACCATCCCCGCCGACATCGTCTTCCGCTCCGTGGGCTACCTCGGCGTGGCCCTGCCCGAGATCCCGTTCGACGAGCGCCGAGGCGTAATCCCCAACGACCGGGGCCGCGTCCTCAACGGGGAAAGCGGCAAGCCGGTGGTTGGCCTCTACGCGTCCGGCTGGATCAAGCGCGGACCTACCGGCGTCATCGGCACCAACAAGCCCGATGCCGCGGAAACCGTCGAACGCATGCTGGAGGACCTGCAAGGGAGCGCGATCCTCGTCCCCGACCACCCGGACGTGGACGCCGCGGAGCGGCTGGTGCGGGAACGGCAGCCCGACTACGTCTCCTACGAGGATTGGCTCCGCCTCGACGACATCGAGACCGCCCGCGGCAAGGAAAGCGGACGTCCGCGGGTCAAGCTCACCCGCACCGAGGACATGATCGCGGCGCTGAGGGGCTAGTGTCCTGTCCCACACATAAGTTGACAAAGATGCGCAGGATTTTTTGTCGTCGGCAAGGCGCGATGACGAGCAGTGGCGGGCACCACGCGAGGAAGAGCAACGCAGCCGACGGCAAAAAAGACAAGCAGATTTGTCAACTTATGTGTGGGACAGGACACTAGGCGTGTTCAAGCAGCCCCGCCGCCGCGCGGTCCGCGATCACCACCGCGGCGCCGGCGGCGACCCTCCCCGCCGGAATGGCGGCATCGCCGTCCCGCAGACGCAACAGCATCTCCTGCTTGTCGTCCCCGGTCACTACCCAGAGGACCCGGCGCGCGCTGTCGAGGATCGGATAGGTGAGTGTCATGCGCCGCCGGCCCTGGTAGACGCCGGCGACGGCCACCGGCGCGTCACGGACATCCAGCTCCGGCGCACCCGGAATCAAAGAGGCGGTGTGGCCGTCCGGCCCGAGGCCGAGATGGACCAGATCGAGCCGGCCTGACGGCCCGGTCAGGTTCCGGAGCAGGTCGCCGTATGCACGCGCGGCGGCGTGGAGGTCCTCCGCCTCCACCGGCATGGGGTGTATCTGCCGCGGCTCGAGCGGCGCCCGCTCGAGCAGGCTTTCCCGCAAATGAGTCAGGTTCCGGTCCGGGTGCCCCTCCGGGGCTACCCGCTCGTCAACCTGGACGACCTCCACGGCCTCCCACGGGACCTCTTCTTCCGCCAGCGCCCGCAGCATGACCCAAGGGGTCCGGCCACCGCTCACCGCGAAGACGAACCGCCCGCGGGCATCCACCGCCGTCCGGGCGGCATCGGCGATGAAGGCCGCGGCGCGCCGCGCCACGGCGCCGGCATCGGCAAGGACCTCGATCTTCATGGGCTCGGCCGGCGGCTATTCGGCGGCTACTTCTTGGCGGGCAACTCCTCGTGGCCGCCGAACTGGAAGCGCATGGCCGACAGCAGCTTGTCGGCGAAGTCCGCCTCGCCGCGGGAGCTGAAACGCTCGAACAGGGCGGCGGTCAGGACGTGGGCGGGAACCGCCTCGTCCACCGCCGCATGGATGGTCCAGCGTCCTTCCCCGGAATCCGACACCCGGCCCGCGAACCGCTCCAGCCCGGGATCCTCCAGGAACGCGTTGGCGGTGAGATCCAGCAGCCAGGACGCCACCACGCTGCCGCGGCGCCACAGCTCCGCCACCTCTCCGAGATCGAAGTCGTACTGGTAGTGCTCGGGATCCCGCAACGGCGTCTGCTCGGCACTGGCCTCGTGTCCCTGCTTGCCGACGTTGGCGTGCTTCAGGATGTTGAATCCCTCGGCATAGGCCGCCATGATGCCGTACTCGATGCCGTTGTGGATCATCTTGACGAAGTGCCCGGCGCCATTGGGACCACAGTGGAGGTACCCATGCTCCGCCGTGCCCTTGCCCGGCTCCCGCCCCGGGGTGCGGGGCGCCTCGTCGATGCTCGGCGCCAGGGTGGCGAAGATCGTATCCAGATGCTGCACGACGCCGGGCTCGCCGCCGATCATCTGGCAGTAGCCCCGATCCAGGCCCCAGACCCCGCCGCTGGTGCCGACGTCAACGTAGTGAATGCCCTTGGCCGCCAGCTCCTTGGCGCGCCGGATGTCGTCGATGTAATAGGAATTGCCGCCGTCGATGAGGATGTCGTCCTTTTCCAGGTGGTGGACGAAGGCTTCGATGGTCCGGTCCACCACCGCCGCGGGCACCATCATCCACACCGCCCGGGGCTTCACGAGCTTCGCCACCAGCTCCTCCAGCGAGCCGCTCCCCACCGCGCCTTCCTTCACCAGCCCCTGGACCGCGTCGGCGTGCATGTCGAAGGCCACCACCTCGTGCCCGGCCTTGATCAGCCGGCGCGCCATGTTGCCGCCCATCCTTCCCAAACCGATGATGCCCAACTGCATACGAACCTCCTTGGACAAGGTCACTTGCATGCCGAAAAAACGGCTTGCCGGGTGGTCTTTCGCCCCTGATGCATCTTAGCACAGGAACCTGTCCGACATGACACGGAGCCGTCGAAACCACCCTCAAGGGCCGATAGAATTACCGATCCGGATACGTTAGATTGACCGCGACATGTACGCTCCCATCGAAAACTACGGCGTCATCGGCGACCTTCATACGGTCGCCCTGGTGGGCAACAACGGCTCCATCGACTGGCTCTGCTACCCGCGCTTCGATTCGCCCAGCATCTTCGCCGCGGTACTCGACGATGCCAAGGGCGGACGTTTCGTGATCGGCCCCGACGTCGACAACGTCACCTGCCGCCAGCTCTACCTGCCGGACACCAACATCCTGATCACCCGTTTCATGACCGAGGAAGGCGTGAGCGAAGTGATGGACTTCATGCCCCTGGGGCCGGCCGACGAGAATTACCACGGCCGCATCATCCGTATCGCCAAGGTGGTGCGCGGCACCATGTCGCTCAAGCTCCAATGCACTCCGGCGTTCGACTACGGGCGCACCGACCACACCGTGGAAGTCCGCGACAACCGCGCGGTGTTCCGGAGCGACGGGCTCGCCTGCATGCTCAAGGTGTCCCAGAGCGGCCACCGCACGGTCGTTTCCGTCCGCCCGGACGGCAACGGCGGCGTGGTCGCCAGCGGCACCCTGCGCGAGAACAGCGTGCTGGCGGCGGTGTTCCAGGGCGTCGACGACCGCGGCATCGACTGCGACTGCCCGGAGGTGGACGGCTGTCTCGATCTGCTGGAGGACACCGAGCGGTACTGGCACGAGTGGCTTCGGCAGTCCCGCTACAGCGGCCGCTGGCGCGAGATGGTGGACCGCTCCGCACTGGTGCTGAAGCTCTTGTGCTACGAGCCCACCGGCGCCATCGTCGCCGCGCCCACCTGCAGCCTGCCGGAAGACATCGGTGGAGGGCGCAACTGGGACTATCGATACACCTGGATCCGCGATGCCAGCTTCAGCCTTTACGGCCTCATGCGGCTGGGCTTCACCTACGAGGCCGGCCGCTTCATGGACTGGCTCAAGCAACGCTGCGGCGACCTCAAGCCCGACGGCTCGCTGCAGATCATGTACGGCATCCGCGGTGAGAAGTTGATCCCGGAGTCCACCCTGGACCACTGGGAGGGTTACCGGCAGTCCGCTCCCGTGCGCATCGGCAACGCCGCCGCCGACCAGCTCCAGCTCGACATCTACGGCGAGATGATGGATTCGGTCTACCTCTTCAACAAGTACGGCACCCCCATCGACTCGGAGCTGTGGACCAACCTCTCGCGCCTGATGGAGTGGGTGTGCGACCACTGGGACCAGCCGGACGAAGGCATCTGGGAGGTGCGGGGCGGGCGCCAGCACTTCGTCTACTCCAAGCTCATGTGCTGGGTGGCCCTGGACCGGGGCGTGCGCCTGGCGGAGAAGCGCTCGTTTCCGGCCAACCGCGAGCGCTGGCTCAAGAACCGGGACGCCATCTACCAGCGGATCATGGCGGAAGGGTTCAACCGTGAGCGGAACGCCTTCGTGCAGGCCTTCGGCAGCGACACGCTGGACGCCAGCAACCTGCTCATGCCGCTGGTCTTTTTCGTCTCTCCCACCGACCCCAAGATGCTCTCCACCCTGGAGGCCATCCACTGCCCGCCGCACCAGGGCGGGCTGGTGTCCGACAGCCTGGTCTACCGGTACGACGTCGCCCGGACCGCCGACGGAGTGGCCGGCGACGAAGGCACCTTCAGCATGTGCACCTTCTGGCTGGTGGAAGCCCTCACCCGGGCCGGCCGGCTCGGTAACGCCCGTTTCATCTTCGAGAAGATGCTGAGCTACGCCAACCATCTGGGTCTCTATTCCGAGGAAACCGGCCCCCGGGGCGAAGCCTTGGGCAACTTCCCCCAGGCCTTCACCCACCTGGGCCTCATCAGCGCCGCCTTCAACCTCGACCGCAAGCTTGGAAACAAGGGCTGAGGGCGGACCCAGCTTCCCGCGCATGACCGCCAAGCTGCTGCAGGAGCACGCCGCCGGCCAGCCCTCCGGCAGCGACATCCTCCTGGGCAGCTCCAACCACATCTCCCAGGGCACGGCCAAGGGCATGCTGATGCAACTGGCCCGCCATCTACGGCATCACCGGCAAGGGCTATCGTCCCAAGCTGCTGGGCGCAAGAAAGGAGATCTCATGGCCCTGATCATCAGCGCGGAGCAAACCCGCGAGCTAATCGACATGACGACCTGCCTCCGGCTTCTCGACCGGATGTTCCGCGACAGAGCCGCCGGCAAGGTACGGAACGTCCCTCGCCGAAGGCTCAAGGGAAGCAGCAGGCAGCTCAACGTGATGGCCGCGTGGCACCAGAGCTCGGACCTGATCGCCCTGCGGAGCTACGTGGGCAAGGCGAATACCATCTCCCTGTACGACGGCGCCGCCGGCGGGCTCAGGTGCGTCATGAGCGCGGCCTACCTCAGCAGCCTCCGGACCGGCGCGGCTACCGGCGTCGCGGCGAAGTATCTCTCGCCTCCCAAACCCAAGGTGGTGGGGCTCGTCGGCCCCGGCTGGCAAGGCACGTTCCAGGTGGAAGCCGTGGTCAAGGCCTGCCGGCCGAAGGAGGTCCTGGTTTACGGCCGCAACGACGGGCGGCGGCAAGGTTTCATCGATACCATGAGCAGGGTGGTGCGGACGCCCTTCCGGGTCGCCGGTTCATTGGACGAGGTCGAGAGCGAGTCGGACATCCTTGTCATCTCCACCGACTCCACCACTCCCATCGTCGACGGCCGGAGGCTCAAGGACGACGTCCTGGTGGCCACCATCGGCGCCAACCAGCCGGTCAAGCACGAGGTCTCCGGCCGGCTCATCAGGGCCATGGACCTGGTGGTCACCGACGACCTTGCCACCGCGCGAAACGACAGCGGCGACCTGATCGACGCCTGCGCCACGAGGAGGCTGCGGTGGAAGGATGTGGTGCCGCTGGAGGAGATCGTCGCCAACGGCGTCCGGGGTAAGCCCCGCAGGGTCCTGTTCCAGTCCAACGGCATTCCGGACGAGGACTTGGCGGTGGGTGCCTACGTCCTCCAGCAGGCGTTGAGGAAGAAGATGCGGTTGCGGGAGATCGCCGAGTTCTAAGAAAACGGCCATCGGCACGAATGTGCCGATGGCCGCCTCTCCATCTTTTCCACTGTCACTCCGTCATTCCCGCGAAAGGGAGAATGACGGAGGGGGCGCAGGCAAGGCCAAGTCAGTCCATCACACCATACAGCCGCTTGGCCGAGTCCGCCAGCAGCCACTTCTTGTCCTCCGGGGACAGGTCCTCACGCCGGCCGAGGTGGTCGATGTTCTCGGGGAACTCCATGTCCCAGTGGGGGTAGTCGGACGCGTAATAGAGCACGTCCGGGCTCATCCACTTGCCGGTCTCGCCGATGAAGGGCTCGTAGTCTTCGGCGTGGAAGTAGATGTTGCCGCCGCGCACGTACTCGCTGGGCTTCTTCTTGCACAGCGGCGCCTCGGCCGCGCCGCGCTTCTCCCATTCCTCGTCCATGCGGCCGGCCCAGTACGGCGCCCAGGAGCAGCCCGCCTCCATGAACGCCACCCGGAGGTTGGGAAACCGCTCCATCACGCCCTGGAAGATCATGCTGGTCATCTGCATCATCTGGGCGAAGGCGTGGGACAGCGTGTGGACCTCGATGAACTGGTCGAAGCCGTCCGCGCCGAAAGCCTGCGGGCCGCGGACCGTGGCATGCACGCCTACCATGCAGTTGAGCTTCTCCGCCTCCTCGTAGATGGGCCAGTAGTCCTTGTGTCCCAGCGGCAGCCGCAGGCCGATGGCCGGCAGCATCAGCCCGGTGAGATTGAGCTCCGTGACCGCCCGGCGCAGCTCCTTGACCGCCTCGGGCACGTCCTGGAACGACACCAGCGCCACCCCCTTGAGCCGTGGGCTGACCTTCTGGAACTCTTCGGAGACGAAGTCGTTCCAGGCCTTGCACAGGGCCACCGAAAGGTCAGGCTCGCGAATCCAGCCGATGCCCAGGCCACCGGTCGGATAGAGATAGGCGGTGGTGAGCCCGCCCTCGTCCATGGCGTTCAGCCACGTCTTGGCGTCGCCCGCCGTCGTCCCCAGGGTGCCGCCGATGGAACGGTCCCAGTTGTCTATCGGGTAAAGAGTGGCGGTCCGGTCCACCCACGGCGCCTCCATGTACTTCTTGAGCTGCTCGTCGGTCTCGGTGATATGCCCGTCCGCATCGATGACTTCGACGTCTCTGGCCATGGTTTCCTCCTCGATTGGTTTGGTCGTTGAAAGAATGCCGGCGGCGCGGTGAAGTTGACCGGGTGCAGAATTCGTTCACGCCCTGGAGTGCGTCCGGTCCCGTGAGAGGGAACACCCCGACTCTATGGCCATCGTGCGTGCATTGTCAAGACAAGGGCCATCCGCTAGAGCGGCCGTCCGCCCCCGGGCCAGAGGCAGACGGTCTGGACTCACGGGTCCAAGGGTTCTCACACGTCTTGACACCCACCCCGCACCTGAATAAACATGGCGATTTTCAAACAGCGCGGGCATCGTCATCCGCGCCGCAAACCCGGCGGTTACCGCCTGGACGGAGGTGTACCCATGAAACGCATGTTACGCGCCGTGTTGATCGGCTTCGCGGTCCTGCTGCTGTTCGGCACCGCAAGCCACGCGGAGTTCCCGGAGAAGAACATCAACAGCATCGTCACGTTTTCGCCGGGCGGGGGCTTCGACACCATTTCCCGGGCCATCACCCGCTTCGGCGAGAAGTATCTGCCCAAGGGCGTCAAGATGATCGTCAAGAACGTCACCGGCGCCGGCGGCATCACCGGCACCGTCTACCTGTACCGCTCCAAGCCCGACGGCTACACCATCGGGCAACTGCACGGCGGCATGATGGCCGTGCCCTTCCTCAGGGGCGCGAAGAATGTGGGCTACGACTACGAGAAGTTCACCTGGGTGGCGCGGGTCGGCGGCGAGCCCTACGCCCTGCTCTTGCGCAAGGACTCCAAGTACAAGTCGCTGGAGGAGTTGCAGAAGTCCAAGCGCGTAACATGGGGGCTCGAGGCCATCGGCGTCGGACGCTGGGTGGACGCCTTCATTGCGGCCGCCGAGCTGGGCATCGACTTCGGAGTCGTGTCCGGCTACCGCGGCACCGGCGAGAACCTGCCCGGCTTGTTGCGGGGGGACTACGACGTCTTCTTCCAGCCCATCGACCATCCCTCCGTGGTGCCGTACCTCAAGACCGGCGAGATCCGGCCGGTCCTGACCATGGGACCCAAGAGAGCCATCAACGCTCCCGATGTCCGCACCGCCATCGAGGCGGGGTACAACGTCACGGTGTCTTCAGCCCGCCACATAGCGGCCCCGCCGGGAACCCCGGCCAAGGTGGTGAAGGCCCTGGAGACGCTGCTGCTGAAGGCCATGAACGACAAGGACTACGACGCGTTCATCAAGAAGTCGGGCCTGGTGCTGGATCCGGGCGGCACCGAGCGGGCCAACAAGGACATCTCGGACCTCGCGGCGCTCTACAGGAAGTACACGCCCGCGATGAAGAAGATCCTGGCGCAGAAGTAGCGCGGAGACACCCCATCGGTCACAACGGCGGACGGGCGGCAGGCGGGCGGGGATTGCACCCTGGACCGCGGCCGCCCGCCGAGTGCCTTCTCCTTTCCACACTGTCCTCCGCGAGCGAATGGGCAGCGGGATTGACTATAGGACGCCTCGTCTCGGTTCGTCCTGAGCGCAGCGGAGCGAAGTCGAAGGACCCGGAGCGCTTCCATGGTCAGACGCCGTTGCGCAGCACCTTCCCGGAGCGCTCGCCGGTGGGCTCACCGCCCTCCAGCACCACCTGGCCGTTGACCAGCACGGTGTGGATGCCGTCCGCCTGCTGCACCAACCGGGCGGCGCCGCCCGGGAAGTCGTGCATCAGCTCGGGCTCCCGGGGCGCCACCGTGGCGGGGTCGAAGACCGCCACGTCGGCGGCCATTCCCTCCTCGAGCCGGCCCCGGTCGGTGATGCCGCAGATGTCGGCCTGCATGGAGGTGAGCTTGCGCACCCCCTCCTCCAGGGTGAGGTCGCCACGCTCGCGCACGTACTTGGCCAGCAGCAGGGTGCAGTACCCGAAGCCCGCGTCGATGGCCACGTGGGCGCCGGCGTCGGACTGGCCCAGCACGGTGTAGGGGTTCGACACGATGGCCCCCACGGCGTCGGCGTCGCCGTTGGTGTGGGCGGTCTGGAAGCCCGTCGCCAGATCTTCCTCCAGGCACAGGTCCATGAATGCGTCGAAGACGTCCTTGCCCTGGGAGCGCGCGTAGTCGGCCACGTTGGCGCCCTTGAGATGGGCGTTCTTCTCGGTGCCGGGCTTGACGATGTAGACCAGCTCCCAGCGCTTGTGGAAGGCCGAGGGCGTGGGGTTCTCGACCACCTCCCAACGGAGCTTCTTACGCACCTCCGGGTCCTGGAACGCCGCCCGGCGCTCCTCGATGGGGCTGAACATGAGGCCGCGCCAGGTGGGGAACTCGTCGAACTCCTGGCCGTCGATAAGGTTGAAGCGGTTGTTGAAGGGGCGCACGTTGGTGTTGGCCCAGGCCTGGGCGCCGCGCTCGAACCCCTTCACCGTGGCGTCCAGAAGCTCGCGCCACTCGTCGGGCTTGGACCATCGGTGGAGGATCGAGTTCCACACCACCGGGCGGCCGGTGCGGAGTGAAAAGTCGGCCAGGGACTCGACCCGCGCGGCGTTCTGGGACGCGGAGCTCATCTGGATCACCCCGCGGCCGAGGTCCGTCAGCACCTGCCCGAAGGCTTCCAGCTCTTCCCATTCCGCCAGCCGGCTTGGCAGCGGCTCGCCGTCCTCGCGGAAGTGGCGCTCGTTGCGGTTGGTGGAGAAGCCCAGCAACCCGGCATTCAGCGCTTCCCGCAGGAGCGCCTGCATGGCCGCGATCTCTTCCGCGGTGGCGGCGCGCCGGATGGCGTCGTCCCCCATGACGTACTGGCGCAGCGGGCAGTGCCCCACCAGCATGCCGACGTTCAGCGCCGGCCGCATGGCCTCCACCGCGTTCATGTAGCCGGCCATATCGGTCCAGCTCCATTCCACCGCGCGCCTGAGCAGCTCGATGTCCATTCCCTCGACGTGGGAGAAGGTCTGGAGCAGGATGTCCCGGTCCTCGGGCTTGCACGGGGCGAGGCTCAGGCCGCAGTTGCCGGTGACGATGCTGGTGACGCCGTGGTAGCAGGAGCTGGTCACCTGGGGGTCCCACAGGAGCTGTGCGTCCATGTGGGTGTGGCCGTCGATGAACCCCGGGGCGGCCACCAGCCCGTCGCCGTCCACCTCGCGCCGGCCCGGGCCGGCCTTGCCGCCCACCTGCCGGATCGTGCCGCCCTCGACGGCCACGTCCCCGGTGTAGCCCGGCTGTCCCGAGCCGTCACAGATGGTCGCGCCGCGAATCACGAAATCATGTGCCATGACGAAATCCTCCTGATTATATGGCGTCCTCAAATCGACTGAATGATCACGTCCACCAACGCCGGCTTTCGCTCTTCCTTGACCACTGCCAGCGCCCGCCTGACCGCCGCCTGGATATCGGCAGGATCCTCTATGGGCCCTTCGCTCCAGACGCCGAAGGACTTGGCCAGGGTGGCGAAGTCCACCGGCGGCGTCTCCATGCGCATGCCGATGCCCTTGTTCTCCACCGGGCGGCTGCGCGCCACCGCCACCCGCTCCTGGTGCTCCTCGTCGTTGTAGTAGGTGCGGTTGTTGGTCATGATCATGAGCAGCGGCACGCTGTAGCTGGCGGCGGTCCACAGCGCGCTGTTGGTGAACAGCAGGTCGCCGTCGCGCTGTAGGTCGATGCAGACGGCGCCGGTGTCCTTGAGGCCCAGCGCCGCGCCCACCGACGCTCCCGGGGAGTAGCCCAGGCCGCCGCCGCCGTAGCCGCCGAGGAACGCGTTGGGCTTCTCCCAATCCCACAGCCGCCGCGGCCAGCCGCGGAAGGAGCCGGCCACCAGGGTCCAGTCCTCGTCCTTGATGACCTCCCAGATCTCCCGGGACATGCGCGGCGGCGAGATGGGGCGCTCGTCCCAGCGCTTGCGCAGCATGGCCTGGCTTTCCTCGCGGATTTCACGATGGCGCTGTTCCATCGCCCGGCAACGGTCGTCCCTGACGGCTTGCTCGGGACCGCCCCGGCGCCGCACCGCCTCGGTCAGGGCGGGCGCGAAAACGCTGCTGTCGGCCAGGATGGGCAGGTCCACCGGCGACAGCTCCATGAACTCGGTGGACCAGCTCTTGATGGCGAAGTCCGCCAGGGTCACGTTGACGATCTTGCAGCCGGGCTGGAACGCCGGCGTGGAGGTCTGGGTTTTTGCGTCGTGCCGGTGCAACGCGCCGTAGAGGTCCATGACGTCCAACCCGAGGATGACGTCGGCCTCGGCCACCAGCTCCTTCTCCCGGCCGCTCAGGTCCAGCGGGTGGGTGTTGGGGAAGTTGTGCCGCGCGCCCCGGTCCACCACCGGCGCCCCCAGGGCCTCGGCCAACTCCACCAAGGAGAGCATGGACTGCGGATTGCGGCCCATGTAGTCGGCGATGATGAGCGGATGCTGGGCCTCGCACAGCCACGCCGCGGCCTCTTCGATGGCGCCCTGCTCGGCCTGGAGCGGAACCGGCGGGCGGAAACGATCCGGCGCGGGCACCCCCGCGGCCATGGCCTCCGGCAGCCTGGACTCCTGCAGATCGAGGTCGAAGCACAGGTAGACCGGCCCTTTGGGCTCGGTCATGGCCACCCGGTAGCCGCGCAGGATGGAGTTGGGCAAGGCGCCCAGGCTCATGGGCTGATCGTCCAGCTTGACGATGTCGCGCACGAAGTTTCCCTGCACCAGGGCGGTGTGGATCCAGTCGATCCAGGGGCGCCGCTTGGTGGTGTCCATGGGCCCGGTGCCTCCCAGCACCAGCACCGGCGTCTTGTCGCACCAGGCGTTGTAGATGGCCATGGAGGCGTGCTGAAGTCCCACCACGTCGTGGACGATGGCGGCCATGGGCTCGCCGGTGGCCTTGGCGTAGCCGTGGGCCACGGCCACGGCGATCTCCTCGTGGCAGCACACGATGATCTCCGGGTTGGTGTTGTGGTTGTAGTTCACCAGCGAGTCGTGGATGCCGCGAAAGCTCGCGCCGGGATTCAACGCCGCGTACTTGATCCCCAGGTTCTTGAGCACGTCAACGATCAGGTCGGAGCCATATTCCGCCATTTCTTCTCCTGTCTATCAGGTCAGCAAAACTCCGTGAGGTCCTTCGACTCCGCTCCGCTCACGCGGAGCTACGCTCAGGACGAACGCGCCGGTTACTCTGACCGAAGGGGGTTAACCCGTTCGTCCTGAGCGTAACGAAGCGAAGTCGGAGGACGCTCACTCCCCGCGCCACTGCGGCGCGCGCTTCTCCACGAAGGCCCGGGCGCCTTCCTTGACATCCGAGGTGGTCCGGAGCAGCGCCGACAGGTCGGTCTCCAGGCGCAGGCCATCGTCCAGGGACATCTCGTAGCCCTCGCGCACCGCCTCCTTGGCGAAGACGACCGCCAGGGGCGCCTTGGCGACGATGGCCCGGGCGTACTCCTCGGCCGCCGCCATGAGCTCGGCGCGCGGCACCACCTTGTTCACAAGGCCGATGCGAAGGGCTTCCTGGGCGTCGATGACACTACCGGTGAGGATCAGTTCCAGCGCCTTGCCGAGCCCCACCACCCGCGACATGCGCTGGGTGCCGCCGCTCCCCGGGATCATGCCGCGGGAGACCTCGGGAAGCCCAAGCTTGGCTTCCTCCACCGCCACCCGGATGTCGCAGGCCAGCGCCAGCTCGCAGCCGCCGCCCAGGGCGAAGCCGTTGATGGCCGCGATGACCGGCTTGTTGAGCCGCGCGATCAACTCGGTATCGCTCCCCTCCATCTTTGCCTGACGCGCCGCCACCACCCCCACCTTTTCCTGGGCCGCCTCCTTGAGGTCCCGGCCGGCCGAAAAGGACCGCTCTCCCGCACCTGTGATGATCATCACCCGCACCTCGGGGTCCGCCCGTATCGCCGTCACCGCGTGGGTGAGGTCCTCGCGCATTTGCCGGTTGCGCGCGTTCATCACCTCCGGACGGTTCAACGTCACGTACGCTATGCCGTCCTTCTTCTCGAAAATGATCGCCTGATAGTCCATGTTGCTCCCTCAAAACGCCCCCGCGGCCTCCAGCGCGCGGATCTCCTCTTCGCTCATGCCCAACAATCCGTTCAGGACCGCATCGGTGTCCTGACCCAGCAAGGGGGCGTGACGGCGAATCTCCCCCGGTGTCTCCGACATCTTCATCACGATGCCCGGCAGTGTGAGACGGCCCTGGCGCGGGTGCTCGTGCTCCACCACCGCCCCGCGCGAGCGCAGGTGCGGGTCGGTGACGAGCGTGGTGCCGTCGGATACCATCCCGGCGGTGACGCCGTGTGTTTGAAGCGTCTCCATGACCTCGCGCGGGCTCCGCGCGCCGGTCCAGACCGACACCACCTCATCGAGGGCTTCCGAGTGCGCCCGGCGCCCGCCCGGGGTGGCGAACCGCTCGTCCCGAAGCGCCGCATGATTTCCGGTGGCGGCGCAAAAACGTTGCCATTCATCCTCGTCACTCACCGAGATCGCGCACCACGCGTCGTCCCCCGCGCATGGGTAGCAGCCGTGGGGGGCGCCGGCGTGGGCGAGGTTGCCCATCGGTTCCGCGGCGCGTCCGTTGACCAGACCGTCCAGCAGCGCCGGCCCGATGAGCGATGCCGTCACCTCCCCCTGGGCGATGTCGATGAACTGCCCCTCTCCGATGTTGGCGCGGTGATGCAGCGCCGCCATCAGCGCGAAGGCCATGTGGATGGACACGATGTAGTCGGGGTAGGACGTCTGCGACCCCACCGGCGCACCGCCGTCCGGATGGTTCCAAAGCCAGGTGATGCCGGAGAACGGCATCAGGCTGGGGCCCCAGGTCACGTAGTTCTTCCGGGGGCCGGTGGTGCCGAGCCCCTGGAGCCGGATCATGATGATGTCGGGCTTGAGCGCCCGAAGCTCCTGGTAGCCCAGCCCCAGGCGGTCCATGACCCCGACGCTGAAGTTCTCCACCACCACGTCGCTCTCGGCGATGATGCGCCGGGCCAGCTCCTTGCCCTCGGCGGTCTTGAGATTGGCGGTCACCGACAGCTTGTTGCGGTTGTGGTCGGCGAAGGGCAGCGACGCCTCCACGTCCTTGTTGCCTTCGCGGATGCGCCAGGTGTCCGGCCGTGCCCGGGACTCGATCTTGATCACCTCGGCGCCGAGGTAGGCAAGCTGCATGGTGCCGTAAGGGCCGGCCACCATGTGGGTGAAGTCCGCGACGCGAACGCCCGCCAGGGGCAACCCGTCGGGCGCCGTCCCGTTTCCCGCCGCCGCTGCGCCCGGCGGAGCCTGATCCGATCGGGGGTTGGGGAACGCTGGCCGCTTCCGCGGTGAATCCGGCGCGGCCTCGAACCCGTTCAGCAGAACCTCGTCATGCTCCCCCACCGCCGGAGCATGATACCGGAAGCGCCAGTTGTCGGTCTTGTAGGCGCGGCCCGGGAACTCCATGGGGCCCAGCCGCGGATGCACGGTATCGACGACGAAACCGCGGGACTCGACGTGGCGGTCCCTCACGAATTCCAGCGGCGTGTTCACCGGGGCACACGGGATGTGACGGTCCTGAAGCTCTTCGTAGACTTGTTCCTTGGGGAGATCGGCCAGGATGCCGGACACGATCCGGTCCACCTCGGCGACGTGGGCGCGGCGGTAGACCGGATCGTTGAACTCGTGGCCGGTCAGAGCCTCCGGCAGCCCGAGCCAGTCCACGAACCGCTCCCAGGCTCCCGGCTGGGAGTTGGTCACGAATATGTGCACGTAGCCGTCGCGGCAGCCGTAGATGGTGCCGGGGGTGGCGAAACGGTGCTGGGTCCCGTCCCGGCGCGGATGCACCCCGGTGGACGCGGAACGCGACACCATGTTCTCCATGGCGGCGAGACAGTCCATCATCGAGACGTCGACGTGCTGTCCGGCGCCACCGTGCCGCACGTGCCACAGCGCCATGAGAATCGCCAGGGCGGCATGGGCCGAGCCCACCAGGAAGGCCTGCGCCCCGGGCGCGTTCACCGGCGGCGCCGACGGCTTGCCGCTCACGTACATGAGCCCGCCCATGGCGAACGCCACCAGCCCGGACCAGCGGTAGCCGCTGTAGGGCCCGGTCTGACCGAACGCCGTGACCGACCCGTAGACCAGCCGCGGGTTGACCGCGCGCAAGTCCTCGTAACCCAACCCGATGGCCGCCAGGCTCCCCGGCGCGGCACTCTCCAGCAGCACGTCGGCGGTGCGAGCGAGCCGCCGCACGCGCTCCCGCCCGGCCTCGCTCTCGAGGTCCGCGGTGACGCTCTTCTTGTTGGCGTTGAAGTAGAGGAAAGGGAGGCTGCGATCGGGTCCCGGGCGGTCGTCCTTGAACGGGGGCTCGCCGCGCGAGGGACTGCCCCCGGGGGGCTCCACCTTGATCACCTCCGCGCCGAAGTCCGCCAGGAGCTTGCCGCAGTACTCGCCCTCGGCGCCCGCGAGCTCCAGGACCCTCACGCCGTCCAGCGCCTGCGGTGCGGTTTGCGGCTCGGTCATCGGTTCGACCCTTGCAGGTTGACCGTGTCCTTCGATTTCGCCTGTCCTGAGCCTGTCGAAGGGCTCCGGACGAACGGGATAGGATTCCCACTCATTCCAGATTCGTCGCAGGCGGCTATCCGCGCCGGTCCAGCGGCTCGAACTCCAGGCCGGTGGCGCCCACGTAACGGGAGTTGGGACGGAACAGGCGGTTGTTGTCGATCTGCTCGATGATGTGCGCCGACCACCCCACCACCCGGCTCATGGCGAAGATCGGCGTGTTCAGCGCTATCGGGATCTTCATCATGTGGTAGATGGGCGCGGCGTAGAAGTCCACGTTGGGACACAGGTTCTTCTCCCGCCGCATCACCTCCTCGACGGTGATGCAGATGTCGCTCAGCCGGGTGTCGTCAAGCTGCTTGCCCAAAAGCGCACCCCACTTCTTCGCCACCTCCACCCGCGAGTCCGCGGTCTTGTAGATGCGGTGCCCGAACCCCATCACCCGCTTCCTTTCCCGCAGGCTCTCCTCCACCCACGCCTCCGCACGCTCCGGCTCGCCGATCTCCAGGATCACGTCCATGGCCTTCTCGTTGGCGCCGCCGTGCAGCGGCCCCTTCAGCGCCGCGATCGCCCCCACCACCGCGCCGTACAGGTCCGCCAGCGTCGAGGCGATCACCCGCGCCGTGAACGTCGACGCGTTGAACTCGTGCTCCATGTACAGGATCAGCGTCACCTCCAGCACCCGCGCCTCGAACTCCTCCGGCCGCTCCCCCCGCAGCATGTACAGAAAGTTCGCCGCGTGGTTGAGCCCGGGGTCCGGCGCCACCACCTCCAGCCCCTGCGAGAGCCGGTGCAGCGCCGCCACCGCCGTGGCCAGACGCGCCAAAAGCCGGGTGGCCTTCCTCAGGTTGGCGTCGCGGGAGTCGTCTCCGGCATCGGGGTCGTAGAGCGCCAGCGTCGATACCGCCGTGCGCAGAGCGTCCATGGGGACCGCGTCCGAAGGGAGCAGCTCGAGGCTTTCCACCACCCCCGGCGGCAGCGCCCGTTGAGCGCGCAACTCCGCGTCGAACGCTTTCAGCTCCGCGGCGGTGGGAAGCCTGCCGAACAGCACCAGGTAGGCGACCTCTTCAAAGGCCGCCTGCTCGGCCAGGTCGTGCACGTCGTAGCCGCGGTACACCAGCTCGCCCTCCGGGCGCACCGAACAGATGGCCGTCTCGCCGGCCACCACGCCTTCCAGACCCGGCATTACCTCTGACATCGGTGCTCCTCCAAAGGCGCCGTGCGGGCGCCCGATATCCCCTCGAAGGGCTATCGGACAATTACTCCAATCGGGAACCGTGTACAACCGGCGATCCAGCCGTCATCCGAGGAAGCCGAAATGACGGGACGAGCGAAGGCGGGTCAGATGGCCTTGGCCTTGCGCAGTTCCCGGATCTCGGCGGCGCTGTAGCCGAGTCCTTTCAGCACGGCCGTGGTGTGCTGGCCCACGCGGCTGATTCTCCCTCCCGGCCTCCGCGCGCCGGCGAACCAGAACGGCGGGGTGAACTCGACAGCGCCGGTGCTCTTGTTCGGGGCCAGTGTCTTGCGGAAACGGACGTGGGGGTCCTCCAGCACCTCCTCGGGCTCGTAAACCGGCGCAACCGAGAGGCGGTAGTCGTTGCGGAGGAGCTTCACCCAGTGGTCCCGGGGCCGGGTCTTGAAGACGCGGCGCATGGCCGCCTTGATCCCGGGCGTCCTGGCCGGGTCGAGGGCCGAGTCCGCGTACCGTTCCAACCCCAACGCCTTGCACAGGAGAGCCCACTGTGGGGGGCCCAATGCGGCCAATGACACGAACCCGCCGTCTGCGGCCTCGTAGGTATCGTAGCAGGCCGCGGTGCCGGCCAGGGTTGCATGTTCGCGCTTGACCACGGGCCGGGAGCGCCGGGGCGGCGGCTCCAGCATCAGGTAGCGCGCCACCATGAGCAGGGTCCAGTCGAACATGGAGATGTCGATGTAGCGGCCCTCCCCGTCCCGCAGCACCGCGATGTAGCCGGCGAGGATCGCGCTCAGGGCCGGGTATCCGCCGCCCGCCACGTCGGCGACCTGCGCCGCCGGCGGCAAGGGTCTGCGGCCCGCCTCCCGTCCGATGCCGAGCATGCCGCTCAGCGCCAGGAAGTTGATGTCGTGGGCCGAGTACGCCACCGACGGGCCGGTCTGTCCGAAGCTCGAGATGGAGCAGTAGACCAGTTTCGGATTCAGCCGCCGGAGCGTTTCGTAGTCCACCCGCAGTCGGCGCGCCACGCCGGGCCGGAAGCCTTCCAGGACAATCTCCGACTCCTTCGCCAAGCGGTAGAGGACCTCGAGGGCGGCGTCGGACTTGAGGTTCAGCGCGATGCTCTTCTTCCCCTGGTTGAGAAAGGGCGCGCCGGAACGCGTCGCACCCGGCGCCTCCACCTTGAGGATCTCCGCCCCCAGCGCCGCCAGCAGCCATGTGCATAGCGTGCCCGGGTACATATGGCTCAGGTCAAGGACCTTGACACCGTGCAGGATCGGTTTCGACATGCAGCCTCCCGAGGGTTCGACAGGCTTCGATAGAATCACGAGCAGCCGCGTTCGACAAGCAAATGACAGACCCGTCATTCCGGCGAAAGCCGGAATCCAGAGGGCCGGAGAGGGATCTGCCGCGCCACCCCGGCCTCACCCCTGGATTCCGGCTTTCGCCGGAATGACGGGTCTGGGCATCTGCGGGCGATTTTATGTTAACGACGGGTTCGGGCATTCTCCGGCGGTTTCATTGTTGAAATGCCCCGCCCGCTGGTTTATCGTACCCTCCGTAAATCGGGTGAGATCTGGCTATCCAACAAGGAGAACAATCATGTTTCGACGAATGGCATGGATCGGGCTCATCATGGCCGCACTGCTGGCGTTCGCCAGCGCCGCGACGGCCGAATCGTTCTACGAAGGCAAGACGGTCAAGATCGTGTCGGTGCACTCGCCGGGCGGCGGCTACGATACCTACTCCCGCCTTTTCGCGCGTCACCTCGGCAACCATATACCGGGGAAGCCCAAGGTGATCGTCATCAACATACCCGGCGGCAGCGGCCTCATCGGGACGAACTACGTCTACAACGTGACCAAGCCGGACGGCCTTACCGTGGTCCAGCCGAGCTGGAACCTGGCGCAGGCGCAGTTCCTGAACTTCCCCGGCATCAAGTACGACGTCAACAAGTTCATCTGGCTGGGACTGGCCAACGCCGGGCCCGTGACCGCGGTGGTGCGCAAGGGGTCGCCTATCCAGAGCATGGACGACTGGCTGAATCCCGACACGAAGACCCTGATCTTCGGCTGCACCTCCCGCAACAGCCCCACCTGCAGCATCCCGCTGGCCATGAACGACATCTTCGGGCCGAAGACCTCCAAGATCGTGTCCGGCTACAAGGGCACCGCGCCCATCCGGGCCGCGCTCCTGCAAAAGGAAGTGGACGCCCTTACCGGGTGGAGCTGGGACTCGGTGAAGTCCACCGGCATGTCCATGATCGACGACGGCGAAGCCAAGATCATCGCTTACATCGGCGAGGAACGGCACGCGGAGCTGGAGGAACGCAAGGTGCCGTACCTGAACCCCAGGATCACCAAGGCGGCCGACATCGCGTTCATGAAGGTGCTGATGCTGCCGGCGGCCATGCTGCGGCCCTGGGCGCTGCCCCCGGGAACCCCGAAGGACAAGGTCGAGATCATGCAGGCCGCGTTCAACAACACGCTCAAGGACCCCGGCTTTCTGAAGGACGCCAAGCGCACACGGCTGGACATCAACCCCAAGAGCGGCGAGTACCTCGTGAACCTCATGAACGACATGAAAAAGCGCATGACCCCGGAGATCACCAGCCGGGCGCGGAAGATCATCGGCCTGGACAAGTAGCCGGACGGTAACGGTATTCGGTCGGCAACGATAATCGGACCGGAGAAACAGGAGGCAATTCCAACATGTTCCTGAGACGAATTTTCATGGGCCCCATGGTGGCCGTCATGGTGGCCGTCATGGCGGCCGCCGGCGGCACTGCCGGAGCCGCGTCCTTCTACGAGGGCAAGACGGTCAAGATCATCTCGGTGAGCTCCCCGGGAGGCGGTTACGATACCTACTCGCGGTTGTTCGCCCGACACTTGGGCAAGCATATCCCGGGCAAGCCCAACGTCATCGTCATCAACATACCCGGCGGCAGCGGACTCATCGGCACCAACTACGTGTACAACATCACCAAGCGGGACGGCCTCGCCCTCGTGCACCCCACCTGGACCGTGGCGCAGGCGCAGTTCCTGAACTTTCCCGGGATCCGGTACGACGTCAACCAGTTCATCTGGCTGGGACTGGCCAATACCAGCCCCATTACCGTGGCGGTGCGCAAGGGCTCGCCGATCCAGAGCATGGACCAGTGGCTCGACACCAAGACCAATCCGTTGATCTTCGGCTGCACGGCGCGCAACAGCCTGACATGCAGCATTCCCTTGGCCATGAACGACATCTTCGGCAACACCTCCAAGATCGTCCCCGGTTACAAGGGGACGGCGCCGGTGCGCGCGGGGCTGCTGCAGAAGGAGGTGGACGCGCTTACCGGATGGACCTGGGACTCGGTGAAGTCCACCGGCATGTCCATGCTCCAGGAGGGCTCCATCAAGCTCATCACCTACATCAGCGAGGAACGTCACCCCGAGCTTGAGGCGTTAAAAGTTCCGCAGCTGAACGACAGGATCACCAAGCCCGCGGACGTGGCCTTCATGAAGGTCCTGCTCCTCCCGGCCGCCATGGTGCGGCCCTGGGCGTTGCCGCCGAAGACCCCGAAGGACAGGGTGGCGGTGCTGCGCAAGGCCTTCGCCGACATCCTGAAGGACCCCGCTTTCCTGAAGGACGCCAAGCGGGCGCGGCTGGACATCAACCCCAGGAGCGGCGAGTACCTCACGGGGCTCATCGCCGACATGAAGAAGCAGATGACACCGGAAGTGGTGAGCCGCGCGCGCAGGATCGTCGGCCTGGACAAGTAGGCCCGTTCGAGCAGGGCTTATGACCGATCCGGGCGGGTTCCGGCACATGGCCGGCACCCGCCGCGGACAAGGAGGCAGTCATGTCAAACCTCTCGGGAAAGTACGCCGTCGTGGGCGTGGGCGAGACCCGGGTGGGCAAGCGGCCCGAAGCCACCACCAACTCGCTGCACGTCGAGGCCATCCGCCTGTGCCTGGAGGACGCCGGCATCGACGCGTCTCAGGTGGACGGGTTGCTGACCAACCAGCCGCTCACGGACGCTCACCGGAGCTACGCGGTGCGGCTGGCGCACATGGCGGGCATCGACCCCAGCTACGCCACCGACCTGGCCCTCGGAGGCGCCACCCCCATCGCCATGATCCAGAACGCGGTGATGGCCATCGAGGCCGGCATGGCCAACTACGTGGTGTGCGTGCACGCGCGCAAGCGGGCGACGCCGGACCCCACGCCGGGCTACCCCATCCGTAGCGGCGACGAGCACTGGGAGCAGCCTTGGGGGCACTTCTCCGCGGTGGCCAACCACGCATTCGCGGCCACGCGCCACATGCACGAGTTCGGCACCACCAGCCAGGACCTGGGGCAGATCGCCGTGTCCACGCGCAAGCACGCCTGCATGAACAAGAACGCCACCATGCAGAAGCCCATGTCCATCGAGGACCACCAGAACTCGCGCCTGATCGTGGAGCCGCTGCACCTGTTCGACTGTTCGCTGGAGTCGGACGGCGGCGCCGCGCTGCTGGTGACCAGCATGGAGCGGGCCAGGGACATGCCCAAGAAGCCGGTGCAGGTGCTGGGCATGGGGCAGCACCACCCGCACTCCAGCGTCATGGACGCGCCCACCCTCACCACGCTGGGGAGCCGGAAGTCGTCCGAGGCGGCCTACCGCATGGCCGGGCTCGGACCCAAGGACATGGCCTTCGCAGAGTTCTACGACTGCTTTACCATCACGACGCTGATCACCATCGAAGACTACGGCTTCTGCGGCAAGGGCGAGGGCAAGGACTTCATCAAGGACGGCCGCATCGAAGTGGGCGGCGAGATCCCGGTGAACACGCACGGGGGGTTGCTGTCCCAGGCTCATCTCGAGGGCATCATGCACGTCACCGAGGGCGTCAAGCAGTTGCGGGGCAACGAGGTGGAGCCCGAGCGGCAGGTACAGGGCGCCAAGGCGGGGGTCATCAGCGGGCACGGCGGCAGCCTGTGCATGCACGCATCGCTCGTACTGGGGGTACAATGAGCAAGACAGAAGCACACGACAAGCGCGGGCGCGCGGCGCCGCGCAATGAACCTTTTCTGGCGGAGGTGGAGGCCCAGCCCTTCTGGGACAACCTCAAGAAGCACAAGCTCACGGTGCAGCAGTGCAAAGCCTGCCAGACATATTTCAACTTCCCGCCCCAGGCGATGTGCGCCAAGTGCCTGTCGTCGGACAACGAGTGGGTTCCGGTAAGCGGCAAGGGCACCGTCTACTCCTTCGTCACGTATCACCGGGCGTGGCATCCGGCGTACCAGGACAAGATCCCGTACAACGTCTCGCTCATCGACCTCGACGAAGGGCCGCGGCTGGTGAGCAATGTCGTCGACATCCCGCCCGAGGAGGTGGCGGTGGGGATGGCGGTGGAGGTGGTGTACGACGATCACGAGGGGTACACGCTGCCGAAGTTCAAGCCGAGCGCGTAGGCTCGGCCGCAACCCTGGGTCCGCCCGTCCGGCCGACGGCCGTGCTGGACGGTGGGTCCAGCGAGGAGTCAGTGATGGCCTACACGGCACAAGGGCGCACCAAGGACTTTCCGGTCTTCGACTGCGACAGCCACATCCACGAGCCCCGAGAGGTCTGGGACGAGTACATTCCGGAGAAGCAGCGGGCGTTCGCCAAGCAGCACTTCTACCGGGACATGGACCGGCTCGTGATGGTCGTGAACGGCCAGGTGAGCTACGGCAACCCCAACACCTATGCCTATCCCGGGCAGGGATGGCACCCGGGCATGAACAAGAAGGTCCTGGGCTCCATCGCGCCCGACGACCCCAGGTGGGACAAGGAGATCGGCCGCAACGCCAGCCAGCGGGACCCGCAGGTCCGCCTCAAGGACATGGACGCGTCGGGCATCGACCAGGTGATGGTGTTCCCGTCCACTTTCGTGCGCATGCCGCTGGTGAAGAACCCGGACGCGGCCCGGATCTGCGCCGCCGCCTACAACGACTGGGTCAACGATTACTGTGCCGCGGACCGCAAGCGACTCTATCCCTGCGCCGTGCTGCCGGTCCAGGACGTGGACTACGCGGTCCAGGAACTCCGGCGCGTGGCCAAGCTGGGGTTCAAGTCGGCGGTGGTGCGGCCGGTGCTGGTCAATGACCGCTACCCCACCTTTCCCGAGTTCGATCCCTTGTGGAAGGAGTTCGAGGAGTTGGGCCTGGCGCTGGGCATGCACACCTTTCCTTCGGGCGGCGAGGCCGTGACCGAAGCCATGGCGGAGCGCATGTCGGGCGGCATCCGTGGCAAGAGCAGCGCCCAGCGCTCGCCCTTCACGGCCCATGACGTCTACGTCTACTCGCCCGGACAGTTCGTGGAGAACATCATGCGGAGCATGGGTTCGGTGCAGCCCGGCTCCGAGTCCCTGAGCTTCATCAGCGAAGCCCAGACCTGGACCATGGTGGTGATGCTCACCGGCTGGCTCGAGAAGTTTCCCAAGCTCAGGGTGGCGATCCTGGAGTCCAACTCGAGCTGGCTGCCGCTGATCCTGGAGAAGGCCGAGACCTACCTCGACCTCTACCGCTTCGTACGCGAACAGGCGAGTCCGCCGCAGAAGGTCGGCGACCCGAGGGAGACCTTCGCCCGGCAGTGCTTCATCGCCTTCGAAAGCGACGAGGACATCACGTTGCGGCTGTGGGACATCTTCGAGGACATCGCCCTGTGGTCGTCCGACATGCCGCACCATGACGCCTCCGACACCTGGGAAGCCATCGACAACATGAACAAGTTCAACGTGCCCCGGGAGGTGCAGGAGAAGCTCCTGGGCGGCAACGCCCGGCGGCTCTACGGCATCGAGCCCGAGCTTTTGGTCACCGAGGCGCCAGCGGAGTACACGCCGGTGAACATCGTGCCGCGCTACGCGGGGTAGCGTGCGCAGCGCGCGCTGTAGGGGCGACCGGCGGTCGCCCTCCGGTTTCGGCGATAGGTGACGGGACACCGGCTGGGCATGGGCCGGGGAGAACGCGACCATGATCGAACTTGACAGCGTCACGTCGTCCAGCGAGACGGAATACCTCGAGTGGCACCTGCGCAACTACGAGGACATGCCGCGGGAGGTGATCCTCAAGATGGACCTCCTGCGGGTGGGGCACTGGTTCACCGACGCCGCCCTGGAGCTGGCCTCCGAGGCCCTGGTCAAGTCCTACCGGCTGTTCTCCTACGACCTGATGTCCATGAAGGACATGAAGCGGAAGGAGCACCGCCGCACGCCCGAGTGGTTTGCCATCCGCGGCGGCTACCTGGGCCTCCGCCCCGTCATCGTCCAGACGACCCTGAACCCGGATTCACCCTATGTCGTCGACGTGGTCGACGGCGAGGTGCGGCTCCTGCTGGACGGGCGCGAGCTCTGTGACGTGAGCTTTCCCAAGCCGCTCAAGTACTACACGCGCTCCTTCGAGGACGGCACCAAGTACCACGAGATCATCGCCTTCGGCTACTTCGCCACGGTGTTCCGCAACTGCCAGTACTGGGGGCCGGACGAGGAGTGCCGCTTCTGCGACATCAACGTCAACGTGCGCCAGATGAAGGAGTCCCGGGATTTCACCTTCAATACCCCGGTGAAGCCGGTGTCGTACGTCGCCGAGGTGGCCCGCTCCATTGAGCAGGACGCCATCGACGAGGTGGGCTACGCACCCCCCATCGACTTCCTGATCTCCGGCGGCACCATCCTGAAGACCCTGCACCGCAAGTCGGAGGACGACTTCTACCTGGAGTACGCCTCGGCCCTCAAGTGGGGCGGCCACCGCCGCTACATCAACATCCAGACCAATGCCAAGGACAAGGAGACCATGAAGCGCTACCGCGCCGAGGGCGTGGACTGCCACCACGCCAACATGGAGGTCTGGGACAAGCGGCTGTTCGAGTGGATCAACCCGGGCAAGAACCGCCGCATCGGCTGGGACAACTGGGTCAGGTGGATGATCGAGTCGGTGGAGGTGCTGGGCGAGGGCAACGCACGGCCCAACTTCGTATGCGGCGTGGAGCTGGCCCGGCCCTACGGGTTCGACAACATCGCGGACGCGGTCAAGTCCACCGGCGACGGCGTCGACTTCATGATGCGCCACGGCGTCTTCCCGCGCTTCAACCAGTGGCGCCGCGAGCCCGGCTCCGACCTGGTCTCACAGCACGAGCAGCCCGCCATCCCGCTGGAGTTCTACATCCGGATCATGGCCCGCTACTACGAGAGCTGGAAGAAATACCGCCTCCCCTTCCCCCACCACGACTCCGTGCACCCCGAGCGCCGCTGGGGCTCCGGCCACGCCACCTACGACGACATGCTCTTCCTCAACGACTGGCCCAACTACGAAGAGGAATGGGACCGGGGGTCACGGGAGGGGCTGAAGGCGTGCGTGACCCACGGGTAGGACGGTATCCGAAGCCTGTTCTCTTCCATCGGCTTACAATTAGTCGGCGCTTCACTTTCAATCGGTCGGGCTCATAGATTTAAATTGGTCGCACCTTGACTTTCAATTGGTCGGATGCATATCCTTACACATCAACTACTTGAAGAGTTGCGGATATGTATCCCCGTTTTATCGAAAACCATATCCATGACGCGCTGACCCATACGAGAGTCGTGCTTGTATCCGGGCCTCGGCAGTCGGGGAAGACGACGCTCGCGAGGCAGATCGCCGGCCGAAATATCCCGTTCCTGAACCTTGACGACAAGACCACGCTGGACGCAGCCCTAGCCGATCCGGTGGGGTTTATACGCGGTCTCGACCGGGCGGTTATCGACGAGATTCAGCGCGCCCCCGACCTTCTTCTCGCCATCAAGACGGCCGTAGATGTCGACCCGAAACACGGGCGTTTCTTGCTCACCGGGTCCGCAAACCTGATGACCGTGCCGCGAGTGGCCGATTCACTTGCCGGCCGGATGAAGGTGGTGCGCCTTCTGCCGCTGGCCCAAGTGGAGTTGAAAAGGAGACCATCCACCTTCCTCGACGCAGCCTTCGAAGGCCAAGTGCCGAATATCAGCGACGTCGTGGTCGGAGCCGACTTGGTCGAAAGGGTTCTGGCCGGCGGTTATCCTGAAGCCCTGACCCGCTCGCGCTGGAACACCCGACAGGACTGGTATCTCGACTACATCGAGGCCATCGTTCAACGGGACGTCCAGGACATCGCCCAATTCGAAAAGATGCCGCTGATGCCGAGGCTCTTGCGGGTTCTCGCGGAGCACTCCGGACAGCTCGTCAACCATTCCGGTTTCGGCGCACCGCTGGGAATGAACCACCCTACCACGAGGAGATACACCGGTGTCTTCGAGAGCCTGTTTCTCCTGCACACCCTTCAACCCTGGTTCAGCAATGTACTCAAGCGGCTCACCAAAACACCCAAGCTGCACTTCCTGGACGCCGGACTCCTTGCCGCCTTGAGGGACATCACTCCCGACCGTGTTAAGCAAGACAGGGCGCTGTTCGGACCGGTCCTGGAGACTTTCGTTCTTGCCGAGCTACTGAAACTGGCCAGTTGGTCGGACAACCGGTACGAGTTCTCACATTTCCGGGACAAGGAACGGAAAGAGGTCGACATCGTCATCGAGGACCGTCGCGGCCGCGTGGTCGGAATCGAAGTCAAGGCCTCCGCTACCGTGACCTCCCGGGACTTCGCGGGCCTCCGCCGCCTGTCAGAGGTTTGCGGCGACAGGTTCGTTCTGGGACTGGTCCTACACGACCACGAACACATCGTGCCGTTCGGTGAACGCCTGCTCGCCGCGCCCATCTCGGCGCTGTGGGCGTGACCAAGCGCTATGGCTCCGCACGCCTGTCTATGGCAACCGGGTGATCTCAAGCCGCCGGCGTAGGAAATCGAAGAAAGGTCACGGTAGTCGAATGAACCATAGCTCGCAGTACTGGAAGTTCACTTGGTCTCGGGACGCAATGTTTGCGGCCTTCCTTCTCGTCCTGACCGTCCTCTCGCTTCTCGGCGCAGTGGATCTCTTCGCCGACGATTTGCTAGCCGAGACCACAGCCGAATCCATCGGCGTCTATGCCTTGTCCAGGAGCATCAATGCCGGCATTTCCGTATTTCAGAGCGCCCAATTCGGGATGGGCATCACTGTGCAGGTCGGTGAGATGCTCGATCCAATCAACGACGCCGTCGAAAGGCTGTCTTCCACCATGGTCTGGGCCATCGGTTCGCTGTTGCTCCAGCGTTTGGTGCTTGAAGTTACCTCAACAGCGATGTTTCAGTGGAGTTTCTTCTGCATCGGTGTCGCAACATCCACGCTCCTGCTCGTCTCGGCGTGGGACCGGTTCCGGGAACTGATTCGCGTCAGGCTCCATGTCGCGGACAGCGGCCTGCGCCACTGCCGCAGCCTACTGATTCGGGTTTTCGTCGTCGGGGCCATCATTCGCTTCATCGTACCGGTATTCGTCATCACCAGTTCGCTGGCCGCCGACATGTTCGTCGGAGCAACCGTCCAGGAGCAGCGCGACCGTTTGTCCGCCTTCAGCGCTGACGTCGGCGCAAACCCGGGTTTGCCGGTCGTCACCGATGAAGACCTTGAAGGCCAACGCGATGAGACGTCGGCCAAGTTGGGCGATCTGGCGGCCTCGTTGGCACGACACCGCCGCGAGAACCAGCACCTTGACGACCAAATCCGGAAACTGCGCGACGCGGACGGCTGGCGCAGCCGATTGCCCGAGCTCCTTAGCGGTGCCTCGCCGAGCAAGGAACTCTCAGCCGTCATGGCGAAACGGGAAGAAGGCGCACACGCCGTGGAGGGAATCCAGACGCAGATCGAGCGAGCGAAGCAGGACCTTCAGTGCATCGAGAGACGCCTTGCCGGCGACACTTGCGATTCGCTGTTTGACAAGTTCACCGCTGCCAGCAAGACTAGCTACGCACAACTGGCGGCAATCGTCGACAAGTCAAGCCGCATCGCCACGAGTATCGTCCGCCTTGCGATAGCGATCGCCGTCAAGAACATCCTGTTCCCCATCATTTTCCTGATGCTCGCCCTGAAGTACAGCCTACCCATCATCCGGTACGCCGTGCGAAAGAGCTACGCTTGGGAACGGAACCTGAAAGAATTGCCGAATTCCCTGAGGTAGTTGGTTTGAGACACCGTAAGAGCCAAAAGCCAGAATCTGCAACAGACGGGGTGAACGTGTCTCTCCAAGAGAGCCGCGAAATCGTCGAACCCGTAGGTGGAGACCCGGCCGCATCAAGGGTCCGAGGCCACTGCGACTTGGAGGCCCTACTCTCCGGAATGCCGTCGGATTACCGGGCCGAAGAACTCGACTGGGGGCCACCCGCCGGGAAGGAATTTTGGTAAGCGGCCACGATCAATAAACTCTCCAATTCCGCTTCCACCGCCGCTTGGGTCATCTGCTGTTGGACCCGCTCGCGCCACCTCGCTCAGTTCATCCTGAAATCTCTGGACTCCCGTCCTTTCTCCCCTATCCTCTCCTATGCTGGCGCTTCTCCTTTCCCGCTGAAATCAGGTTTCTGTCAACCCTATTTCGGCAGAGCTGCCCGCAACTGTCTCAGTGTGAAGACAGTGAGTTTGGTGCATCAACTGCCATGAGCGCCCAGCAACGCTGCCGACGCCTCCGAGGGTTCGGCCAGCTCGCTGACTTCATCGCCGACGTCAAGTTCTTCAATGACATCAATGAAAGGGCGATTCGTCCAAAAAAAGCCGTTTGATTCAGACTGGCCGTACGCCAGCCTTGAAGGCAACTCCAGTCGGCACTATACTGCACAGCGCATGCAAAAACAGTTGCATATCGCCCCCGACTCTTTTTTTGTTCGTTGGGCTTATCGCCTCAGGTCGCTTAGCACCCCAACCAACACTCCTTCTCGACAAACCATTCTACGTTTGTGGTTCTACCGACCATCGCGCGAGATAGCCGCCTTGGCTGGGATATTCCTCTTGACCGTCGTCGTGGCCGCCGTCCGACCTCGGCTACTGTACGTAGCCAAAGCCGCCACCAGTAGTGACCCCGACGACAATACGTCCCTGTTCTTGGACTATCGCGCACTCGTTTTGTTGTTATTTGCAGTGATGGAGATCGGCCTCGGCGAGACTGTCATCCCTGAAGAGGACCTACAGTTCGGAGTTCCTGTATTGAACTTCATGGCACGCTACACACTAACCCCCGTCGTTGTGCTTGTCTACTTACTGTTGTCGTCCCTCACTATTTGGGTCGGCTCACGCGTTGCTAACGCTCCGCTAACCGTGAGTCAATCAGTTAGAGCCACAGGTTACGGAATGGCTGGCGCATTGTTTGGTCCGTTCTTTATACTTGTTGCAATCGCGCCACTCGTAGTGACGGGCGTACTGCTTACCGAGATCCTTCCCGCTATGGGACTACCTCTCGCTATTGCGGGGGTGGCCTTTGGCGTTACAATAGTGGGCTATTACGTTATCCATATAACCTTCATCGTACCAATTTCCGTACTATATCCGGCCACTACCAAGCCTAAGCTATGGTTCGGATGGTTCGTCGGTTTTACTTTGCCCGTGTTGGTTCTGGTGGCCGTTCTCTTACTAGTCGGTGGACTCGTGTTGGTGATGGCTGCTACAACCGACGCACTTTGACGAGGCTTCCTCGTAACAAGGGTGGCCTCGGAAGGCGGCGGTGGCAGACTTGCATGGACCTGCCCCTAACCTGCTCCCCGTGTACGTCCTCACCCAGGACACCGAAGCATTTATAACCTCTTCTCAGAGACAGAGGCGAGTAGGAGACCCCTGTTGTGTAAAATGCCCGAAGAGTATCATCCGGAGGAACTCGACTGGGACACCGGGTAACCGCCCTAACTTCGTAAAAGACTCGTCTGCCTAGTCCGGAGCGTCGAACACCGCAGCCACATCGGCGGTGAATCCTTCGAGCAGGGGCGAAAAGGCGGTTTCCCCACGATGGAACACGCCGTGTTGGACGTACGCGTCGTCTTTGAGGGTGAGTACCGTGATGGAGTCGTCGCGGGGATCCAAGATCCAGTACTCGGGGATCCCGCCTTCGGCGTAGTCGACGCGCTTCTCGACTAGGTCGCGGTCAGGGTCATCGGGGCTTACGACCTCGGCCACTAGGTCCGCACCCAACCAGTAGCGGTCCTGGTAGCGCGGGTCCGAACGATGGCGCAGGAGCAGAATGTCCGGTTCCCGGAACTTGCCTTCGCGGATGCGCATGCGTAGCGCTGAGACCATCGCGACACCGCCGAGCGGCCTGAGGTAGTCTCGGAACAGCTCATAAAGGAACAGGAGGATGGCTTGGTGCGTAGACGTGGGCATGGGAAGTTCCTCGATGTAACCGTCGGTGAACTCGATCAACCGGCGGCTGTAGTCCGTGAGCCACAGGTAGCCCTCGTCATTCCAGGCACCCTGCCGCGGCAAGGTATCGTGCAGCAGCGCATTCAGCGCATCCTGCGAGGTGGTTCCGGGTCCGGTCATCCGGGTCATGCGTTCGTCCTCCCAGATCGTCCTTTCATCTCGAATTCTACTCCAGCAACCCCTGCTCTTTCCACCTCTTGATGGGAACGAGGGCAACAAATGTCCTGCGCCCAAACTTGGCCGCGTCCCACTCCTCCTCGAGTTCCAGGCGAAAACGATGATGTCGCCCCGGTTTCTACGGGTGCACGTCTTGGAGAAACAGCTCGTCCGGGATCTCGAAGCCGATGCCCTGTTCGCGTGCCCGGTTGTAGGCGACCCAGGCGGGAACGTATTGCAGGCCGAGCCCGCTGGAGGGACCCGTGCCGACACCGCCGAACAGCGTAATGTCGTCGTCGCTTGTGCGTCCCTGGTCGAGTCCCTCGACGATCTCGCCCAGGAACTTGAGCTTGTGGTTCCAGCGGGGCTTCCAGCGCTCCAGCCATAGCTGATCGGGCGGCGTCTCGCCGGTCTTCATGTGCCAGATGGTAGCCGGCTCGCGGGCTCGGGCGGTGATGGTGTCGGCGGTCTCGTGGGTGACGTCGTCCAGCTCTCCCACCTGGAGCGAGCCCACGTAGTGGCCGGGCTTCAGCATGGCGCCGTCGAATACCGGCTCGTAGGAATTGGTGGCGCAGGCGATGATGTCGGCGCCCTCGAGCGCCTCTTCGGTGCTGGCCACCGGGATCAGCTTGGCGGCGACGCGTGCCTCCATGGCCCCGCACAGCGCAAGCTTGTGCTCCTCCGTCGGGCAGTACACTCGGATCTCCCGGATCGACCGCACCGCGCAGTGGCCAATCACCTGGGTGGGCGCCAGCCACCCGGCGCCCAGGAGCGCCCTCACCTCGCTGTCGGCCCGGCTGAGATACTTGGCGGCAATCCCGCTGGTGGCGCCGATCATGGTGCGGTTGAGCACGGCGTCCTGGAACATCGCCAGTGGCGCGTGGTCCTCGATGCTGAACATGATGATCAGGCCCGAGAACTTGCCCGCGGGGTTGGGAATCTGGTAACGCCGGGGGAAATCCTTCACCACCTTGCGCGACAGATGTTCCGAAGTCATCCGTATCAGGTGCACGCCGTAGCGCGGCACCGAGGCATCCATGCAGGAGTAGAGATAGAACTCGCCGTCGCCAAGGCCGGTATAGTTGAGGGTGCGCGGACGGCTCGACAGCCGGCCGGCGCCGAGATCGGCGAAGGTGGGCTCCAGCACCTCGATGGCGTCCTCCACGGTGACGAGCTTCTCAACTTCCTCGTTGGTCAGGAACAGGGCCATGATTTCCCTGCCTATCCGACCGTCCGGGGAATGACAAGGCACAAATTGGTAGGCATAGGAGTCAGAAAGTAGCGCCCATGGCGGAAGACACGGCGACAGCGCTCTTCTTCGAGCTATTCAGCGGTTTGCCGCAACAGGGTCCCGGCGATGCCGCCAGCACGCTCCGGGCACTCTCCCTCGTTCCCGGCATCGGGCCCGAGACCCGTATTCTCGACATCGGCTGCGGAACCGGCCGGCAGACGCGGGTCCTGGCACAGAACTCCCCAGCCCGCATCGTCGCCGTTGACATCCATCCGCCGTTCATCGACGAGCTGAATCGCGAAGCCCGCCGTCTCGGCCTCGCCGAGCGCGTGGAGGCTCGCGTTGCCGACATGCGAAGCCTCGATTTCCCGGACGCGTCGTTCAACCTGATCTGGTGCGAGGGCGCCATCTACATCGCGGGTGTCGAGGCCGCCCTGCGCGATTGGCGCCGCCTGCTCGTGCGCGGCGGGCATGTGGCCCTGACCGAGGTCTGCTGGACGCGGCCCGACGCGCCGGCGGAATGCGTCTCCTTTTGGGAACAGGAATACCCCGCGATCCGCGACGAGGCTGACCTGCTCACCGCCATCGCCGCGTACGGGTACGAGACCGTCGGGCACTTCATGCTGCCGCGGTCCGCATGGTGGGACGACTACTACCGTCCGCTCGAACGGAACGTGACGGCGTTTCGGGCACGCCACCGCGGTCGCCCCGAGGCGCAGGAGCTTGGCGACCAGTGCCAGCGGGAGGTCGACGTGTGGAAGGCGTACTCGGACTACTACGGCTACGCGTTCTTCGTGGCGCGCGCCCGGTGATCCGCGTGTTGCCGGGTTGGCAGCGGCCGCGCCCTTCGACTTCGCGCCGCTGGCGCGGCGCTACGCTCAGGGTGAACGGTTAGATTGAGGACTCCTGATTGAACCCGTTCGCCCTGTGAGCCTTCGACAAGCTCAGGACAGGCTTTGCGAAGCGAAGTCAAAGGGCGCCGACCCGGGCCTGACCGAGCTTTTCGACAGCCCGCTAAACCAGCACCCCGTCTTCTTTCCACTTGCCGATCGCAGCGTCGTCATAACCCAGCACGTCGCGCATGACCTGCTCGGTGTGCTCGCCGAGGTTCGGCGTGAGCGGGATTTCTTCTTCCGGCTGGTCCTTGAAGAGGATGCCGCCGCGGGGCAGCTCGAAGGGGCCGATGGGGGAGTCGTCGTACTTCTGGAAATAGTCCCGGTGGCGGAGCTGGGGGTCCTTGCAGAGGTCGGTACCGTTCTGCACCACTCCGGCCGGCACCCCGGCGGCCTGCAGGCGGTGGGCGACGTCCTCCACGGTCTGGGTCGCGAGCCAGTCGGACATGATGGCGTCCAGCTCGTCGGCGTGCCGGCGGCGCTCCACGCACGTGACGAAACGGCCGTCTTCAGCCAACTCCCCTCTTCCCATGACGCCGCACAGGCGCCGCCACTCCTCGTCGCTGTTGACCGACACCACGCACCAGCGCTCGTCGCCCTCACAGCGGTAACAGCCGTGGGGCGCGGCGGTGAGGCTCCGGTTCCCCTGGGGCTGGGGATCCACGCCGTTGATGCTGGACTCCAGGTAGCTGGTGCCCAAGGTATAGGCGGTCACCTCGCCCTGGGACACGTCGATGGAACAGCCTTTGCCGGTGAGCCGCTGGCGCAACAGCGCGGCCATCATGATGGTGGGCGCGGAGATGAAGCCGAGATGGTCGGGATAGACGCCCTGGCTGCCGATGGGGCGGTCCTGGCCGGGATGGTTCCACAGGTAGGTCATGCCGCTGAAGGAATTGAGATTGAAACCCCAGGTTCCGTACCAGTTCTTGGGTCCGGTCTCGCCGAGTCCCGGGAGCTTGAGGATGATGATGGAGGGGTTGACTTTCCGAAGCTCGTCGTCACCGAGCCCCAGCCGCCCCAGCACCTGGGGCCGGAAGTTCACCAGCACCGCGTTGGACTTGGCCGCCAGCTCCTTGATGATGCGCTTGCCGTCGTCGTGCTTGATGTTGACGGTCATGGACCGGATCGCCAGGTTGCACTCGATGAAACGCGGCGCGGCATTGATGTCGCCCTCCGCGCCATAGTGCCGGAAGGTGTCGAGCCCGCCGGGGTACGACTCCACCTTGATGACCTCCGCGCCGTACTGCGCCAGCAGCCGGCCGGCATAGGGGCCGGCGTAGCCGGTGGTGAACGCGATGATGCGGACGCCTTCGAGAATCCTGCTGGGACTGGACATCAGATGACTCCCTCCGCGGCCAGCACCCCCATGTCCGCCTCGCTCAACCCGAGGTCGCCGCCGAGAACCTCCGCGTTGTGCTGGCCCAGCATGGGCGCGGGCCGGGGGCCCCGGCGTTCTCCGTCCAGCAGAAAAGGCACCCCCGGCTGGGAGAAGGCGCCGAGGACCGGGTGCTCCACCGTGCCGAAGAAGCCCCGCTCGACGATATGCGGGTCCTCCATGAAGTCTCGCGGCGAGTTCACCGGCAGCGCCGGCAGGCCGTGCTTCTGAAGCAACACCGACAGCTCCTCCTTGCCGTACTGCGATGTGAACGAAGCGACCATGGGGTTGAGCCAGTCCGCGGCCGCGCGCCGCTTCAGATTGACCATCAGCTCGGGATCGTCCAGCTCCGTCGGATGGCCTTCCCACATGTCGAGAAAGATGGGCCAGTGCCGCTGGGTGGCGAAGAACGATATCCACCCGTCCTTGCACGGGAACAGGTTGGCGGGGGCCACGTGCTGGTGCTGGCTGCCAGCCCGCTTCATGAGCCGGCCCTCGGACGACCAGGTAAACGCCACGTGCTCGTGGAGCGCCATGCTGGCCTGCACCGAAGAGTCGATATGGGCCCCCAGGCCCTTGGTCTCCCGCTGCCAGAGGGCCAGCAGGGTGCCCAGGGCGGAGTAGAGACAGGTGTATACGTAGGACTGGCCGCCGGGAGGGACGCACGGGGTCATGCTGGGGTCGCCGCTGATGAACAGCAGCCCGCCCATGGCGTTGGCCACCAGGTCCGGCGCCCGGTAGTCGCGATAGGGGCCGTCCTGGCCGAAGCCCGAGATGGAAACGAGCACCAGCTTCGGGCGCCGTGCCACCAACTCGCCGTAACCGATCCCCAGGTCCTCCAGGTAGCCGGGCTCGTGGCTGTCGATGACCACGTCCGCCTGCTCCACCAGGTCGAGAAGGATGCGGCGTCCGGTCTCCCGGGACAGGTCCAGGGTGATGCCGCGCTTGCCGGAGTTGAAGTAGGCGAACCGGAGGCTGCCCTCGCGGTTGTTCCGGCCCTTGGCGAAGGGCGGCTCGGTGCGGAGTTCGTCTCCCGAGGGCGGCTCGACCTTGACCACGTCCATGCCGAGGTCCGCCAGCACCTTGCCGCAGAAGGCCCCCATGGCGGTGCCGAGGTCCAGCACCCGGAAGCCCGAGGGAAGCAGGGACTCTGCGCTCATTGACCCTTGGCGCGGGCGCGCAGCAGGTTCTGGGCCATGCGCCAGCGCAGCACCTCGGTGGCGCCTTCGGTGATGCGGATGCTGCGCAACTGCCGGTACCACCATTCCAGGGGCAACTCCTTGGTAAGGCCGATGCCGCCGTGCACCTGGATGGAGCGGTCCACCACCCGGCTGGCCATCTCCGTGCACACGCACTTGACCATGTAGCCCATGTTGCGGATGTCCTCGCCGCGGTCGTGTCGCCACGCGCATTCGTAGACCAGGTTGCGGGCCATGTGCAGTTCCATGACCGAGTCGGCGATCATGAACTGGACGGCCTGCCGTTCCGACAGCGGCTGGCCGAAGGTCGTGCGGATCTGGCAGTAGTCCATCATCATGTCCAGGGCGCGCTCGGCGATGCCGATGCAGCGTGCCCCGTGGCCCTTGATGCGCCCCTCCTGGAGCCAACCCTGGGCGAGCCGGAAGCCCTGCCCCACTTCACCCGCGACGTTGCCCACGGGTATGCGGGCGTCCTCGAAGAGGATCTGGAACGGCGCATCGCCCATCATGGTGGGCCAGCGCCGCTCGATGGTCACGCCCGGCGTGTCCATGTCCACCAGGAAACAGGTGATGCCGCCCCGCGCGCGCTTCTGGGGATCGGTCACCGCCATGACCTGGGCGAAGTCGGAGAAGCCCGCGTTGCTGATGAAGCGCTTGGTGCCGTTCAGCACCCAGTGGTCGCCGTCCAGCACCGCCCGGGTCTTCATGCCCGCGGGGTCGCCGCCGGCGTCGGGCTCGGTCTGGGCGAAGCACGCGGTCTTCTCGCCACGAATCACGGGGTAGAGATAGCGTTCCTTCTGCTCGTCATTGAGCTCGAACAGGATGCCGCGCGCCTCCGGGCCGAAGACCGGGTTGTTGCGGAACGGGATGGAGATGGTGCGGGATACTTCTTCCTGAATCACACAACGCGTCAGCAGGTCGAGACCGGCGCCGCCGTATTCCTCGGGGATGTCGAGCATCCAGAACCCCAGGGCCCGGGCCTTTTCCTGAAGCGGCTTGTAGAGCTCCTCGGGCATCTCCTCGCCCTCCGGGCGAAACTCCCGCTCCAGCGGGATCAGCTCCCGGTCCACGAAATCGCGCATGGTGTTCTTGATGATCTTGACCTCTTCGGGAAGTTCGAAATCCATTCATTCCTCCTTGTCTGGCGTCGGTCCGGCTGGCAGATGGCTGGTAACATAAGCCCGTGTCCGGCCGCAGGTCAAGTCAACCCCGAGAGCCGGGTCACGGAGGCCCGAGCGCCCCCGGCGGCCACCCGTCCGGGCTCCGGGAGGGCGTATTTGACAACCGCCGGAGCAGTGTTTATGTTTCCGATAACCTACCCGCGCGAGGCCCTTCTATGCCCATCTACGAGTACCAGTGTTCGAAATGCGGCGTGTTCGAGGTGACCCAGAGGATCACCGAAGACCCGCTCAAGAAATGCCCGAGTTGCCGTGCGAAGGTTCAGAAGCTGATTTCGAACACGTCCTTTCAACTCAAGGGCACCGGTTGGTACGTCACCGACTACGGACGCGGCAAGGGTTCCAACGGAGACAAGCAGGACACCAACGGCGGCAAGGACACTGCCGAGTCGGGCAAGTCCACGGAGAGCAAGTCTGCCGAGAAATCAACCTCCGGTGACAGCGCCGCCAGCACCGCCTAGCCTGTTGCGGGCGCGCCCGTGCCCGATTTCGTCCGCCACGTCCTTCGCCGACTCTCGGACGCGAATCGCCGACCGGTGGAGCGCCTCTACCGGTTCCGATGTAGGTAGCCGATGAAGACGAAACCACTCGGCGGCACCCAACTCCAGGTGCCCGAGATCGGTCTCGGGGTCTGGCAATACCGGGGCGGCATCGAGCCCCTCCGGCACGGCATCGAGATGGGCGCGAACCTGATCGACACCGCCGAGATGTACCGGACCGAGGACATCGTCGGCGAGGCCGTGCGCGGCATCCGTGAGCGGGTGTTCATCGCCAGCAAGGTGTCCGGGGACCACCTGGGTTACGACCAGGTGCTTCGGGCCGCGGATGCCAGCCTGCGGCGCCTGGACATCGATACCATCGACCTCTACCAGATCCACTGGCCGAGCCGGAACATAGCGATCCGGGAGACCATGCGGGCCCTGGCAACCCTGGTGGATACGGGCCGGGTCCGTTTCGTGGGCGTCAGCAACTTCTCCACCGAGGAACTGATCGAGGCGCAGGCCGCCCTGAGCCACTACCCCATCGTCTCGAACCAGGTGCTGTACAACCTCCGGCGGCGCGAGATCGAGCGGACGCTCTTGCCCTATTGCCAGAGTCACGACGTCACCGTCATCGCCTACACGCCGCTGGACAGCGGCAGGCTGGCCGGCAAGCCCGGATTGTTCCCGGCGCGGGAGACCCGGGTGCTGCATGAGATCGCGGAAGCGAACGGGAAGACGGCCGCCCAGGTGGCGCTCAACTGGTGCACATCCCACGAAGGCGTCATCACCATCCCCAAGTCCGACAAGGTCTCGCGGACGACCGAGAACTGCGGCGCCTCGGACTGGCGTCTGTCCGATGAGGACATGGCCCGTCTGGACGCCGCCTTCTCCTAGCCGAGACGGTCGAGGTCACCGAGAAGAATCGGGAATCGAGGCAACCAATGGACTTTCCCGCACTGACCCGTACCGGCGCCATGGCGTTCTTCTCCGACTACGGGAAAAACATCCACAACCCGCAGGGGATCCTTTACTGGACCCGCAAGGCCAAGGCCAAGGCCCGGATCAACGCCACCATCGGCTCCGCCCGTGGGCCGGAAAGCGCGGTGTACCCCGAGGGCGCGGAGCGCGAGATCACGCTTTGCACGCCTCTGATCCACTCTTTCTTCAACGGGCTGGAGACCGAGGAGATCTTTCCCTACACGCCGGAAACCGGTACGCCGGCGTTCCGCTCGGCATGGAAGAAGTGGGTCCTGGCCCGCGCGGGCGATGAATACGCACGGCTCGAGCGGCAACTGCATCCGCCGATCCTCACCCCTGGCATCACCGCCGCCATCAGCATCGCCGCGCGGATGTTCGTGGACCCGGGCCGCTCCCTCGTCACCGCCGACCGGCGCTGGGAGAACTACGACCACGTCCTGGAAAAGAACCTCGGCATCCGCATTGCCGACTTCCCGCTGTACGACGGCGGAGACCTGAACGTCGCCGGGCTCGTCTCGGTCATCCAACGCGCGTGGCTCGAACAGGACAACGCGGTGGTGCTGCTCAACTTCCCCAACAACCCCACTGGCTTCTGCCCGTCCGCCGCGGCCGGACGCCGGCTGGTGGACGCGCTGGACCGACTCGCGGAGGGCACCGACAAGCGTCTGGTCGTGCTGTTCGACGATGCCTACGAGAGCTACGTCTACGACCCTGCCGCCATGCAGTCGTCGCTGTTCTACCTGTGCCGGCCGCGGACGAACGTCCTGCCGGTAAAGCTGGACGGCGTCACCAAGGAGCTTCTCTGGTACGGCGCGCGTGCCGGCACCATCACCCTGGCTCGTCCCGACGATTGGCTGTCCGGGGACGACGCCGACACCCTGGCTTCGGAGATCGACAACAAGTTCGCCGGAGTCAACCGCGGTCTTTTCTCCAACAACTCGACGGTGACCCAATCCGTGGCCACCAAGGCCATGGAGCAGATGGAGCGGCTGGTGGTGGAGCGGCGGCGGACCTTCGAGCTCTTGAAGGAACGCTACCGGACCCTGAAGGAAGAGCTCGCAAGGATGGAGACCGACCTCCTCACCGTGGAGCCGTTCCAGGGCGGCTTCTTCTGCTTCGTGACCCTGCGGCCGGAGTCGGGGCTGCGCGCGACGGACGTCGCCAACCACCTGCTCGACGAGCACGGCATCGGCACCGTGCCGTTCGACGGCGACAACATGAACGGCCTCCGGATCGCCTTCTGCAGCGTCGACAGCGCCGACCTGCCGGAGCTGTGCGCAAGACTGGCGGAGACGGTGAACGAGTTGGCCGAGAAAGGGAGGCAGGCCCGTGGGTAGGCTTGAAGGACGCGTCGCCATCATCACCGGCGCCAGCCGCGGCATCGGCCGGGCGGTGGCACTGGCTTTCGCCCGGGAGGGCGCGACCCTGGCGATTACGGGCGTACGGGACCAGGCGGCTCTCGATTCGGTCCGGAACGAGCTCTCCGGCATGGGCGCCGAAAGCATCGCGCGGCTGGTGGACGTCGGCCGGCGGGTGGAGGTGGAGGGCCTGGTGCGGGAGGTCGAGGAACGCTGGGGCCGCGTCGACGTTCTCGTCAACAACGCGGGAGTCCTCACCCTCAGGCGGTTCGAGGACATCACCGAGGAACAGTGGGACGAGACCATCCGGGTCCATCTCAAGGGCACCTTCAACGGCATGCAGGCCGTGCTCCCCATCATGAAGCGGCAGCGATCGGGCAAGATCATCAACCTGACCGGCCCGGCGGCGTTGCGGCCGTCCAACGGCGTATCGGACTACGCCAGCGCCAAGGGCGGCATCATCACGCTGACCTTCAACGTCGCCAACGAGATGAAGCCCCACAACATCCAGATCAACTGCATCTCGCCGATAGCGGACACGCGCATGACCGACGCCATCGCCGAGTTCCGTGATCGCGAGGGGATTCCCGACGCCCGGCCCGGTCCGGCCCCTGCCGAGACGGTGGCGCCGGCGTTCGTCTTCTTCGCGTGCAGCGACAGCGACTACATCACTGGAGAGGTCCTCGGCTTCCACCGCAAGTGAGCCGCCTGTGGCCTCCGGCGCGGTAATCGTTAATAATGGAGACAGGACGACCGGTTATCGTTGAGGCGTGACGGGACAGGAAACGAGGTGAATCCATGCTCCGAAAATCATTGACGGCGTTACTGGCCGCGGCCGCGCTGGCGGCGGTCACGGCAGCGGCGACGGCGGCGCCCCCCTTCGGCTGGCAGGCGGTGCCGCGGGACGCGTTCCCGGTCTTCGACGACCCCAAGATGCTGAGCGCCGCGGAGGCGGAAAAGCAGGACGTCATCTTCGACCGGGACGTGATCATCGGGGTGGCGCACAACGGCGAGGCCAAGGCGTATCCCATCACCATCATGGGCGTCCACGAGCTCGGCAACGACGCCATCGGAGGGGTGCCCATCGCCGTCTCCTGGTGACCGCTGTGCCAGACGTCTATCGTGTATAGACGCAAACTCGACGACAGGGTGTTGAGCTTCGGGCACGCGGGAATTCTCTACGAGCAATCATTCGTAATGTACGACCGGGAAACGGATTCGCTCTGGGTCCACGTAACCGGCGAGGCTGCCCACGGACCGCTCAAGGGAAAGCGGCTGGAGTTCATGCCGTCGACGGTGACGAGCTGGGCCAACTGGAAGAAGAGCTATCCCGATACCCTGGTCCTGCCGGGGTACCGCCGCGGCGGTTTCATGGGGACCTACGTGGGCCCCTACGACAGCGAGCCCCTCGGGCTGGCCGTGGTGGTCAAGTTCAAGGGCAAGCTCTACCCCTACAAGGCGCTCGAGCGGCAGAACGTGGTCAACGACGAGTTCAACGGGGCCAAGATCGTGGTGTACTACTCGTCCGGCGACTCCACGGGCACGGCCTGGCGCCGGGAGCTCGACGACCGCGTCCTGACGTTCGCGGAGTCGGAGCGCAAGGACGCGCAGGGCAACGTATTGATGCGCGACGAGGAGACCGGCAGCCTGTGGTCGTGGCTGCGCGGAGAAGCCGTGGAGGGTCCCCTCAAGGGGCGCCAGCTTCGGCAACTCCTGTACAACCCGATTCTGAACGACCGCTTCGCCGCCTTCTACCCGGGCGGGCCGGTTTTCCAGGCCGTCAACTAGTGTGGTGTCCAGACACCACACTAGTTCGTCAGATGCACCGGCGAAGGCGCTCGGTGTGGATCATAACGCAGCATGCAGAAACAGGAGCTTCCGAAACAGGTGAGCGCGACCGCCGACTACATAAGGGAAGCGCGGGAACAGAAGGGCCTCACCCTTCAACAGGCGGCAGAGGCCACACGGATTCCGCGCTACTACCTGGAGATCCTCGAGGGCGGGGGAGACCAACGTTTGGTTTCGGACCGTCTCTATATGGTCCACTTCCTCCGCGGCTACGCGGCGTTCCTTGAAGTCGAACAGGAGACTCTCGCGGCCCAGTTCCTCCGCGAGAACCGCCAAACGGAGCCGGAGGCCATCGTTCCCGTGCCGCGGCGACGGTCCCGTAAGGCCGTCGTCATGGCCGTGCTGGCCGTCTTGCTGCTGATCGGCGCCGGCGTCTACCTCTATGACCCGGCACTCGTGCAACTCGGCGGTCTGACGGCGGGACGCGTCGCGGTGCAGCCCGCTCCCGCTCCGACGCCGCCCGAAACGCCCGCCCAGGCGCCGCCGCCGATTTCCTCCGCGCCGGCCAGGACCGGCGAACCCGGTAGCTCCGTCCTGCAGCCCGAGGCCAATGAAACCGATCCGTCGACGCCCAGGTTGGTGGCGACGCCGCCTCCGGCGGAGACCGTGCCCGCGCCCACCCCCGAGCCGGGGCCCGGACCCGTCGCTACCGAGCGAGCGGCGCCGGCGGAGACCGTGGAACCGTCATCGCCGCCGGGCGAGAGCGTTGCGGTGTCCACCACTCCCCAGGATGTTTCGGTCCCGACGACCACGGAAGCGGCCCCCGCGGCGGACGCCGGGCAAGAGCCTCCGGCGCCAGGCCCTCAACAGCAGCAGACTGCCGTCACCGGCACTCAGGCAACCGACGAGCCGGGCACGCCGGGGACCGCCGATGCCCCCCCGGCGCATAGCCTGACGATCCTCGCCGAGCAGAGATCCTGGCTGCGGGTCTGGGTCGACGGCGAGCCGTTCCAGGATATGCTATTGAGCCCCGGTGAAGCCAGGACGCTGTCCGCGCAGACCCACTTCGTCATCACTTTCGGCAACGCCGGCGGTGTGCGTCTCACGTTGAACGGAGAGGAGCTGCCCCCGGTCGGTACACCCGGACAGGTGGTTCGCGGCCGCAAGTTTCCTGCCGACGAATAGGGTCCTGCAACATGATCGACCTGCGTTCCGACACCGTGACCACGCCGACGCCGGATATGCTCCGGGCGATGACGGCGGCCGAAGTGGGCGACGACGTATACGGCGAAGACCCCAGCCTCAACCGGCTGGAGGAAGAGGTGGCGGCACTGCTGGGCAAGGAGGCCGCGGTCTTCACGCCCTCCGGCTCCATGGCGAACCAGATCGCGATCCTGCTCCACACCCGGCCCGGCGACTCGGTGCTGTGCGAGGAGAGCTCGCATACCTTCGCCTACGAGGCCGGCGCCGGCGCGGCGCTCTCGGGCGTGCAGTTCGACATCATCCCCTTCGGCGAGAGGCTGTCCGACGAGGCCATCACGGGCAGGTTCAGGGGCGACGGGCTGCACGAATCACCGTCCACTCTCATCCTGGTGGAGAACACCCACAACCGCGGCCGGGGCCGGGCACTGCCGCGACAAGAGACGCAACGGATCGTGAACACCGCGCACGGCCTGGGGATCAAGGCGCACTGCGACGGCGCCCGGCTGTGGAACGCCGCGGTGGCCACCGGCGACTCGGAACGCGCCCTCGCCGCGGGGTTCGACACGGTGTCGGTGTGCTTTTCCAAGGGCCTGGGAGCGCCTGTCGGCTCCGCCCTCGCCGGTAGCCGGGAGGACGTCGAACGGGCGCGCAAGATACGCAAGCGCCTCGGCGGCGGCATGCGCCAGGCGGGATTCCTGGCCGCGGCCGCGCTCTACGGCGTGCGCCAGCATCGCGGACGCCTGGCGGAGGACCACCGGCGCGCCGTGGCGCTGGCGGAAGGACTGAAGGAGCTCGTCCACGACGGGCGTCCGCTCGAGGTCGACATCCCCGACCCTCCCACCAACATGGTCTACTGGCGGGTCGCCGACGGGGCGGACATGGTCGCGCGGTTGCGCGACAAGGGCGTGCTCGTGAACCACGTGGGCGGAGGCTGGATCCGTTCGGTCACCCACCTCCAGGTCTCGGACTCGGATATCCACAACGCGGTCCGGCGGATTCGCGAGGTGTTGCTGGCAGCCGGCAACTGATGCGGACATGCAACCCGAAGAGACGCGATACGTCATCATAGGGGCCGGGTTCGCCGGCGCCGCTACCGCCTGCCACTTGGCCGGTCTGGGCGCGCGCCGAATGGTGATCGTGGAGCAGGAAGCGGTGGCCGGGTTCCACTCCTCGGGGCGCAACGCGGGCTTCATACGGCAGGTCCTGAGCGAACCGTCGGTAGCCGACCTGGCCGCCGAATCGGCGGCGTTCTTCCGCGATCTCCCGCCCGGCTGGCCTGTGCCGGTTTCATACGACGCCATCGGCTGCATGATCCTCGGGCGCGGCGAGCAGTGGGACGCCCTGTGCGCGGACGCGGAGCTGGCACGTCGTCGCGGTCTCGAGGTGGAGTGCTGGTCGCCGGAGAAGACCCGGGCCGCCATGCCGCTCATCGAGGGCGCCCAGGTGGACGGAGCCGTGTGGTGCGCGTCCGACGGCGTCATCGACATAAACGCGCTTTTGTCGGGTTACCTCAAGACGGCGCAGAGCGCCGGCGCGGTGATCCGGTACGACGCGACGGTGGAAGGAATACGGTTGCGTGACGGGCGTGTCCAAGGCGTCGCCACAACCCGGGGATTCTTCGACGCCGACGTGGTCGTCAACGCCGCCGGTCCCTGGGCCGGACCCGTGGGCGTCATGGCCGGCGCCGTGTCCATCGCCTTCCATCCGCGCCGCCGCCACCTGTTCGTGACGCCGCCGCTCGACTGGGTCAAGCCCGACTGGCCCTTCGTCCTCAACGTATCCGACGAGGTCTACTTCCAGCCGAGCTCCGGCGGGTTGATGTTGTGTCCCTGCGACGAGGACGAGGTGGCGCCCTGCGACCCTCCGACGCGGCCCGAGGCGCTCGAACTGCTCGCCGAGAGGCTGGAGGCGGCCTACCCCAACTTCCCTGACGTTCCCATCGGGCGCTACTGGGCCGGGCTCAGGACGTTCACCGATGACAACCGTTTCGTGATCGGGTGGGATCCCACGGTGGAGGGGTTCTTCTGGGTCGCCGGACTCGGCGGGCACGGTGTTACCACCAGCGCGGCCGTGGGTTCGCTGGCCGCCCGGTTGCTCTTCGGAGCGGACGCGGACCCGAACTTCTCGCCCGCGCGGTTCGGGTGAGGCGCCGGCTGCAACGCCGGACCAACCTTCACGGCGGACCCGGCAAGGGCGACCGGCGGGTCGCCCCTACCCCCGGGAAGGATGGTTCGCGCAGGCCCGGGGTCTCTCAACCGTATCGCGGCTAGTCCGCCTCCCGCTTCACCAGGATCTTGTCGATGATGTGGTAGTCGAGCGCCATGGAGGCGGTCATGTACCGGTCGCGCTCGGTGTCCCGCTCGATGGTTTCGAGGGCTTGCCCGGTGTGCTTCACGAGGATACCGTTGACCCATGCGGCACCTCCTCGCGTACCCGGAGGATCTCCCGCGTGGATGTCGATGTCCGCCGCCGACCCCTGGTAGCCGCCCAGGGGCTGGTGGATCATCACGCGAGCATGCGGCAGCGCGAAACGCTTGCCCGACTGGCCGGCGGCCAGCAGCATGGCTCCCATGCTCGCCGCCTCGCCGATGCACACCGTGGACACGTCCGCCCGGATGTATTGCATGGTGTCGTAGATGGCGAGACCCGCGGTGACCAACCCGCCGGGCGAGTTGATGTAGAGGTAGATGTCCTGCTCCGGATCCTCGGACTCAAGGTAAAGGAGTTGGGCCGCGATGGTGTTGGCCACCGGGTCGTCGATCTCTCCCACCAGGAACACGATGCGGTCCCGCAGCATACGGGAATAGAGGTCGTAGGCGCGCTCGCCGCGCCCGCTCTCCTCCACTACCGTGGGTATTTCCAACTGGTTACGCATCGCCATGGGCGTTCGACCCGGCACGCCGCCGAAACCGCCGCCCCGCGGGGGCCGGCAAATGCACGGGCAATACCTTTACTCGTGAATATGCAGGCTGGGAGTCACGAACTCAAGAGGCCGTGCCGGTCCAGGAAATCGCGCAGGATCGCGATGCAACTCTCCGGCTCTTCCAACTGCAGAAAGTGTGTCGTCTCAGGCACGAAATCGTAGTCCACGGTCAGGATATGGCTCAGGTCCAGCGTCGGCAAGTAGGAATAGGGCAAGGTGGGGTCGGCGCCGACGACCTTGGTCGGGCAGCGGAGCTGGTCCAGGTCGACCATCACCGCGAACGCCGCGGCGTACTGGATGATCTGCGCTTCGTAGTCACGCGGACACCGCAGCTCGTAGCCGTTCCCGTCGGCGGATTTGCGGAGCGTGGTCCTTGCCACGAGATCGTACACCCCTGGAACGGCCCGTTGGTACGTGGGTAGATAAGGAAGAAGCTCGGCAAACTCGTCCTCGCTCTCAAACCTCGGCGAACGACGCCGGGCCATGCCTGCCACGCGCTCGGCCGCGGCATCGAACTCCTCGTAGCTCCGCCCCGGCTTGCACACGGGCGGATCGAACAGAACACGCGCCGCGTACTCGGCGCCCAGATTGGTTGACAGGAGCGAAGCCAGGGCCGAGATGGAATGGAAGACGCCGATCTTCGGCTTGTCCCCGTAGTGGCTGTCGATGGCCTTCAGGATCCGGTCGTGGTCGCTGACGAATCTCGCGACGTTGTGACTCTGCGACCGGCCGACCGGATTCCAACCGTGGTTTCTGAGGTCAAAGACGACCAGGTCGAAGTCGTCGGCCAGCAGCGACCAGAAAGGGTAGTAGAGATCGATGGCGAGACCGTTGCCATGGCTCAGGACGAGCCGCGGGCCTGCCGGGTTGCCGTGACGCCGCAGGACGATGACCGTGTCATCATCCACGCGGACGTCACGGGTGGAAAGCGGCTCGGGGACCTCCCACACGGCTGCTCAACCGGCCTTACCCGGAGTGGGAATCCACGTACGCGATCAAATCCCCGAGGTTGTTGAACTTCGCGACTTCTTCGGCAGGGATCGTGACGTTGAACTCGTCACCAACCACCTTGATGAAAGCCACGGCATCCACGGACGATACGCCCGAATCGGCGAGGCTCTGCGTGGGGTTCGCAGGGCGACCCAGTTGTTCCTGATAAATCTGCTTGATGCGATCTTCGCTCGCCATCTGTGTTCCTCCTTTTAGACTGACGACCCGTGCAGCCGCACGGGACCATTCCGTAAACTCGCGTTTCCACGCACCGCGAAAGGTTTTGCACAATATAGGGTTTTCCACGGCAATTTCAAACGGCCCGAGCCCAACTCTCTTGCACGCACCAACCTCGACGGCTTCACGCTTCCGGCCGCTTGGGCGCCTCGATCCAGTAGCGCCGGCGCTCGAACGGGTAGCCGGGCAGCGCGATCCGGCGACGGCTCTCTCCCGCGAAGAGGCCGGCAAAAGACACTCCCAGTCCTGCCTCGTAGGCGCCGGCCACAGCCTCGACGAACCCGTTGTCCGACGCCGCGTTGCGCCGTAGGCTCGACAACACCACCGGCGCCCCGCGGTTGCCGCCGGTGTCCACGGGGATCGGCCACGCCGGGACCACCGCCGGAGCCAGCGCCTCCGGACCGATCTCCACCACCGCGTCCACCTCCGCGGCCGCCAGCGCCTTGACGCATTCGGCGAACGGGGCGGGCTCACGCACTTGCCCGCGCCAATACGCCCCATCGAGGACGTCACCGGGCTGCATGGTCCGCCCGGTCACGCCGCTCACAAGAACCACGGACGGTGGCGCCAACTCGATGCCGGCGAGGAGCGCTTCCGGATCGGGCGCCGGAGCTTCGCCTGCGGGCGGCGGCGACGACAGATCACCCCGCGCCATCGCCAGACGCAACCCCTCTTCCAGTCCGAAGACTCCGGCCGCCTGCGCCGCGGCCAACTCTCCCAGGTCCTGCCCCACCACCACGGTCGGGCGAATCCCAACACTCGACCACAGCGCCGTAAGCGCGCACTGCAGCCCGTAAACGGCCGGCTGCGTCCACGCCGGGGCGTCCGGATCGTCCTCCGAACCGGTGCGGCCGAACATCCCGTCCAGCAACGAAGCGCGCCGCGTCTCGCGAAACACCGCGTCGCAGCGATCCATAACCGCCCGCACCACCGGCTCGCTTTCGTACAACGCCTGGCCCGTGCCGACCCATTGGCTGCCCTGGCCGGTGTACGCGAAAGCGATCCTCTTCGCCGCCGCCGGCGCTGGTCGCTCGCACGCATCCACCAACGTCCTCAGCCCGTCTCGCAACGACGCGGCGTCCTGGAACACCACCCCCGCCCGGTGTTCGAAATGGCTGCGTCCCACGCCGGCCGTCCAGGCCATGTTCGTCAGCAGCGTCTGCACGGCGGTATCTTGGTCCGGCGAATCCCCGACGCGCTCATCAAGCCACGACAGATACCGCTCTGCCAGTTCCCTAAGCGCCTGATCCGATTTCCCCGACAGCGGCAGCAACCGGGTTCCGCGCACCCGCGTCACCGCTTCGACCGGCAGCAGGTCCGCGACCGACTCGGGCAGGGAGACCGCGCGCGCGGAACCCACGGGGGACCCCTCCTCATCGGGGCCGGCATCAGCCGTGCCGTACCCCTCCAACACGACATGCGCGTTCGTTCCCGAAATCCCGAACGCGCTTACTCCCGCTCGCGGCGGCCGGCCCGGGTCGCGCGGCCACTCCGTCGCCTCGGAAGTCACGCTCACCGGCAGCCGGCCCCAGTCGAGATGCGGGTTCGGCTCGCGGAAGTGCAGATGTCTCGGAATCACGCCCCGCCTCATGGCCAGCACCGTCTTGATCAGCCCCGCGACTCCGGCGGCCGATTCGAGGTGACCGATGTTGGTTTTCACCGAACCAATCAACAGCGGGCGATCCGTTGCCCGTCCTCTGCCGTACACCGCCGCGGCCGCCCGCACCTCGATGGGGTCGCCCAACTCGGACCCGGCGCCGTGAGCCTCCAGATAGTCCACCTCCGCCGGCGGCACGCCTGCCCGTGAGAGCGCCTCTTCGATCACCTGCTCCTGTGCCGGCCCATTGGGCACCGTCGGCCCGGCGCTGGCACCGTTCTGGTTTACCGCCGAGCCGAGGATCACGCCCCAGATACGGTCGCCGTCGGCCTCCGCCTCGGCCAGGCGCTTGAGGACCACCATGCCGCAACCCTCGCTCCTTACGAAGCCGTTCGCGGAGGCGTCGAAAGTCTTGCACGCCCTCTCCGGCGACAGCATCCCGAGTTCCGCCATCTCGCGGGTCAACCCGGACGACAGCACCGCGTTGACGCCGCCGACCAGGGCCAGGTCCACTTCACCTTGCCGCAACCCGGCCACCGCCTGGTGCGCGGCCACCAGTGACGCCGCGCAGTTGAGCATGACCGGCATCGTCGGCCCCAGGAGGCCCAGCTTGAAGGCTACGCGACCGACGGCCATGCTGCCGGCCGTGCCCAGGTAGCTGGTGACGTCGCTGCCGGCCGTCATCAGGTCCCGGTACTCGCTGGCGGAAATACCGGCATAGACGCCGGTGCGGCTGCCCTTCAGGCGGTCGGGATCGATCCCGGCGTCCTCGAGGGCCTGCCAGCTCGTCTCGAGAAGGAGCCGCTGCTGCGGATCCATCATCCGCGCCCCGATGGGCGTAACCCCGAAGAACCCCGCGTCGAACCGGTCGATCCCTTCGACGAACCCGCCGCGCCGGGAAGCCGCATCCGCCGCTTCGGGGTCTCCCAATACACCGTTCCAGGGACCGGCGTCCCCGCGACCGTCCGTCACCGCGTCCACGCCGGCTTCGAGCTGGCGCCGGAACGCCGGAAGATCCGGCGCGCCGGGGAAGCGGCACGCCATGCCGACGATGGCGATACCGTCGTCCTCGCGGAGGGGCCGGGCCGCGGGACGCGGCTCCGGCTGCGCCTGAACGGCCGGCGCGCTGCCGATGTCGCCGAGCTCGCCGGTCACGTGACGGGCGAGTGCGGCGATGTCGGGATAGTCGAACACCACGGTGTTCGGCGCCACGTACTCGCCGGAGAACGCCCGGTTCAGCCGGTTTCGGAGCTCCACCGCCATCAGCGAGTCCATCCCCAGGTCGAAGAAGCCCACGGTGGGCGCGGGCGCCGACGGCAGCCTCAACACCGCCTGGACTTCCTGCTGCAGGAAAGAAACCAGCAGTTCTTCGCGTGCCGTCGCAGGCGTGGTCCCAAGCCGGGCAAGCAGATCTTCCGTTGCGTCCGGAGAGTCCGCGGAGTCATCCTGGGCCGCCGGCAGCAGGTCGTCGAACAGCGACGGGCGGCCCCCGAGGGCCTCCCCGAACACCGACCAGTCCGCCGCCAGGACAACCGAGGTGGTGGGGTCCTCGCGCAGCAGCCGGTCGAACACCCTGAGGCCCTGTTCCGGGCTGAACCAGCCGGTCCCGGCCGCCTCCCGCCGGGCGGCAATCCGCTCCCGCTGCTCCTCGGCCTCACCGAGTTCCGACCATGCACCCCAGGCGATGGCCTGTCCGGGGAGCCCCAGCGCGCGCCGGTGGGCGGCGAGTTGGTCGAGGAACGCGTTGGCCGCCGCGTGATTCGCTTGGCCCGGATTGCCCAGAATCCCGGCCACGCTCGAGAACAGGACGAAGAGGTCCAGGTCGCGGTCGGCCGTGGCCCGGTGCAGATGCCAGGCGCCGAGGACCTTCGGCCACAGAACCTGCTCGAAGCGATCCCAGCTCTGATTCGCGAGGGAGTTGTCCGCCAGCACTCCCACGCTGTGGATCACGCCACCGAGCGGCGGCAGCTCCCCCTTGATCCGCTCCAGCATTCCGTCCACCGCGCCGGCATCGGTCACGTCGGCCAGCTCCGCCCGCACCGTGACTCCGCGTTCCGTGAGCGCCGCGATCACTTCCTCGGCTTCCGCGTCGGGAGCCCGCCGGCCGTTCAGCACGATCGCCCCCGCTCCCCGCTCCGCCAACCAGCCGGCCAGGGCGCACCCGATCCCGCCCAGGCCGCCGGTCACCAGGTAGGTCCGGTCCTGCCGCAGCCGGCCTTCCGCAAGCGGCGGCGCGGTCAATACGATCTTCCCGATGTGCCGGGCGTCGCGCATGAACTCCATCGCCGCCCCCGCCTCGGCCAGCGGCCACCTGCTGTGGATCAGGGGTTGCAGCTCTCCCGCCTCCAGCCGTTCCACCACGTTCCGGAGCGCCGCTCCCGGCCGCGCCGGCTCCTGCTTCTTCAGAACATCCAGCTCCAGGATGGAGTAGGCGACATCCGGCCGTGCGGCCGCCATTTCCTCCTCGCTCAGGATGTCCCGCCTGGCCAGCTCCACGAACCGGCCGCCGCGAGCCAGGCAGGAGAGGCTCGCCTCGATGAAGCCCGGCCCCGTAAGGCTGTTCACCACGAGATCCACACCCGCGCCGCCGGTGGCTTCGAGGATCTCCTCCCCGAACGAGGTCTGGCGGCTGTCGAACACGTGCGCCACCCCCAGCGACCGCAGGTAAGCCCGCTTCGGCGCGCTCGCGGTGGCGAAGACTTCCGCTCCGGCCGCCTGCGCAAGCTGGACGGCCGCGAGCCCAACGCCGCCCGCACCGGCGTGAATGAGCACCCGCTCACCGGCCTTGAGCCCGGCAAGTTCGAAGGACAGCGCGGCGGTCACGAACGCGGTGGGCATGGTGGCGAGGGCGGCCACCGGCACCCTCGCGGGCGCCGGCGCCACCAGCTCCTCCCTCGTCACCACTTCCGGTCCGAAGGTGCCGAAGGCCAGACCCACCACGCGGTCGCCCACCGAGACGGTCGAGGTCTCGGAACCGACCTCGACGATACGGCCGCACATCTCCTCGCCCATCACGCCTTCGCCCACCAGGCCCATGGCCCGGAACACGTCGAGGAAGTTCAGCCCGCGGGCTTCGACAGTGACGCGGACTTCCCTTGGCTCCAGGGAACGCGCCGGCGACGGCTTCACTTGAAGCCCCCCGAGGTCGCCGCCGTCTCCGCACGCCAACAACCAATCCGGCCCCTCCGGCAAGGCAAGGCGCGGCGTGGCCCGGACCAGGCGGGCCACTCGGCGGCGCCCGGCCCGGTAGGCGATTTGCGCTTCCCTGTCGGGAAACAGCAGTTCCTCCGCGAAGTCGGCCGGCAGCTCTGTCTGCTCGGGGTCGAGATCGATCATCTTCGGATTGAGCTGCGCCGCCTCCCTCGCCACCACCCTGCCGAAACCCCACAAGGTCGCTCCGGCAAGCTGCCCCGCCCGCTCCCGTTCCAGCACCTGCGCGCCCCGCGTGACCAACCACACACCTTTCACGGGGATCAGATCGGCATCGATGACGCCCTGCGTCAGCGCCAGCGCGCTCGCCGCCGCCCGTCTCGCATCCTCTCCCATTTCCCCCGTGGCCGCCTGCGGCCCGTGACCATCCAGCGCGGCAAGATGCACGATACCGCCGAGAGGCACATCATCGGGCAGCTCCTCCAGAACGGAGCGCCACGACTCGCGCCGATCCATCTCCACGGCTCTGTGGACGACTCCGGTTTCGCCCTGCGCGGCTGCCACGGTTTCCGGCGATTCCCCGCCCGCCAGCACCACCGTCTGGTTCCGCGCCGCGAGCTGGGCCGCCAGCGCCGCCGCCACGCCGCCCCGGTCCGCTGCGAGAACCCAAACGGCCCGCGGCAGCACCACCTCCGCCGGCCCCTGCGCCACGATCACGCCCCGGTCGGGCAGCCCGGCCGACTCGGACTCGTCGATTCCCAGGACCTGGGCGTCGGCGAAACCCACGTCGCCGAGCGCCCGCCGCCACACGTCGGGTCCCGCCAGGGCGTGGTTCGAGCGGTAACGGTCGGCGTACCGCCACCAGCCGTCCAGTTGTCCGAAAATCAGATCCATCCAGCCTCTGCCGCGCTGGTTCTCCAGCGCCACGAGCTGTCCCGACGGCGCCAGCAGCTCCCGGCAGTGCGTCAGCGTCTCGTCGAGGTACTGGGTCGCGTGCAGCACGTTGGCGGCAATCAACAGGTCATAACCGTGCAAGTCGAAGCCCTGAGCCGCGGGTTCCTTCTCGACGTCCAGGACGCGGTACTCGATCTGCCCGTCCGCCTGGCCGAAACGCGCCTCCGCGTCCGCGAAGAAGCCCGCGGAGATGTCGGTGTACATGTAGTCGAACCGCCCGGCCGGGAGCCCCGGCAGCACGCACTCGGTGGCCGAGCCGATGCCGGCGCCGACCTCCAGCACCCTGAGCCGCCGGCCGTCCGGCAATCCGGCCGCGAGGGTCTCGACCACCTCTCCCAGCATCCGGTTCGCCGCCATCCACACCGGCGCCCTCCGGTATAGATCGGCGGCCTGCGGTTCCGCGTCGCCGAACAGCAGCGACAGCGGGTCCTCGCGGCCGCGAAGCACCTCCGGGAGGGCGCCGGCGCATCGCCGGATAAGCCCGATCTCGTTGGTGCCGTGGGGGTAACGTCCGCTCATGCGGGTCGCATGCTCGTCGGGATCCCGCGGCATGCCCTCCGGCAACGGATCCTCCGCCCCGACCGCCACCACGAAGCCCTCGCCCGCCGCCTCCAGCACGCCCGACCTGGCGAGTATTTCCAGCATCCGGCGGAGCAGATGCAGGTGGTTGGGCAAGACCTCCAGCTCCTGCCGCAGGCCCTCGGGGTCCACGGCGGCGCCCGCCCTGCGCTTCCAGCCCAGCTTTTCCAGGGCCGAGAGCGCATAGGACCATGCCAACCGCTCCAGGTCGGTCTGCAGGGCGGCCTCTTCCTCGACTCCGACTCCTTCTTCGGCCAGGTAACGGGAGAACGGCTCCGAACGGGAGGCCACGTCCGACGGGCTCGGGATGAAATCGGCGGACGGCATTCCCGGCGCAAGGACGCCGTCCCGCCACACGACCTCGTAAAGCAACTCGTCCAACCCTTCCACCGCCGAGAGCATCGCTTCCCGGGTGGCCCGCTTCACCGTGTACCCGTCCAACCCGCCCAGCAGGGTCCCGCTCGGGTCGTAGATCCGCAGGTCCCCGGTCAGCACCTCCGGCGGCTCGGATCCCGCATCCGGGGCCGCGGTCTGCCGCTCCCCCGCCATGCGCGCGTGGCAGACGACCCGCTCCGGCAGCGCCCCCTTGAGCCACAGCCGTTCCCACCCGAACGGCAGGTAGGTGACCCCTTCCCAACTCTCCGCCGAATCGCGCGCCGCGGCCATGACCTGAAAACAGCCGTCGAGCAGAAGCGGATGGATGTCGAGCCCGCCGGCGTCGACGCCCGCGGGAAGAGCCAACTCGCCGAGCGCCTCGCCCGCCCCGGACCAGACCGCTGCCAGCGTGCGGAAGGACGGGCCGAGATCGATTCCCACCTCGGCCTTGGCCCGGTAGAGGGCGGCCACGTCCCGCGGCGACAGCCCGGCCTTGAGGCTTTCCAGGTCCTCCCGCGGTTCGGCCGGGAGGCCGCCGGCGCCCGGCGACACCCGGGCCTCCGCGTGCAGCGTCCATTCGTCTCCGGCATCTCCCCTGCTGAGGATTCGGATTTGGCGTGACGGCCCCTCGCCGGAACCGTCGAGCAGCACCTGCATCTTCCGGCTTGGTTCGGTGGTCCCGTCGCCGGAATCCCCGTCCGGGAAAATCAGCGGGTTGTGGAGTTGCATATCCTCCACCGCGTACCGTCCGGTCTCCTCCGCGAAGGACGCCGATGCGGCCATGGCGCCGTAGAGGGCGCCCGGCGCAACCAGCCGGCCGAACACCCGGTGGTCGTCCAGCCAGGCCGGGTCCGAGGGAAACAGTTCCGTGTCGAACGTGATCTCCCCGCTGGCGGATTCGTGCCGGCCGCCGAGCAACGGGTGGCCGGCGCCCAGGAGCCGGCGCCTTCGCGCCTTGACCCAGTGGCTCTGGCGCTGGAAGGGATAGCCCGGCACCGAGATACGGCGCCGCTCCTCGCCGGCGAAGAGTCCCGGAAAATGGATCGGGAGCCCGGCCTCATACGCCTCTGCCGCCGCGGCGACGAAAGAGTCCCTGGCCTCACCCGCCGGCGCGTCGCGCGGCGGCCGCCTGAGACTCGATAGCACCCGGACGCCGGCCGCCGACTCCGGCCAGATCATGGCGACCATCGGACCCAGCACCGCGTGGGGTCCGATCTCCACGACGGCGTCCACGTTCAGTTCGGCCAGCGTCTCCACCGCGCCGCGGAACGCCACGCGCTCTCGCGCCTGACGGCGCCAGTAGGCCCCGTCCAGCGCCGTGCCCGGCTCAACCGGCCGGCCGGTCACCGTGCTGACGAACTCCACCGACGGCGCCGCCAGGGCGACGCCCTCGAGCGCCGCCTCCACGCCGTCCAGCGCCGGTTCCACCAGGGCGCTGTGGTAGGCCGGACTCCTCCTCAACCGCGCCACTCCCACGCCCTCGCTCTCGAAGCGCGCCAGGACCGCCTCGACGTCCGCCGCGGAGCCGCTCACCACCTGGCTCGCACCGTTGTCCGCGGCCATGCTCAAGCCGGGTCCGGCGGTGGCCGCGTTCAACTCCTCCACCGCGGCCGCCACGCGCGACTCGGTCGCGAAGATCGCCGCCATCGCCCCCTGTCCGGGCAATGCTCCCATCAACGCGCCGCGGGCCGCGGCGAACCGCAGGCCGTCCTCGAGGCCGAAGACCCCCGCGGCCCGAGCCGCCGCGATCTCCCCGAGGCTGTGCCCTACCACCACGTCCGGCCGGATCCCCAGGCTCGCCCAAAGGGCGGTCAACGCACACTCCAGCGCGTAGATCGCCGGCTGTGTCCATGCCGCGTCGTCGAGGTCTCCCGCGCGGCCGAACACTACGTCCAGCAACGACGCGCCCCGTTCCTCCCGGAGCACCGCATCGCAACGGTCCAGGACCGCCCGGGCCACCGGCTCGCAGTCGTACAGGTCCTGCCCCATCCCCACCCACTGGCTGGCCTGTCCCGTGTACGCGAACGCCACCCTGGCGGGCGCCTCCGAGGCCGGCCCGGTCGCCGGTTCGCCGTCCGCGCCCGCCAGCGCCTGCAGGCCCTCGCGCAGGTTTACGGCATCCCGGAACACCAGACCCTTCCGGTGGCTGAAATGACCCCGTCCCACCGCCGCCGTCCACGCCATGTCCGAAAGCAGCGGATCCCCGGCAACGCCGACGGAAGAAAGCTCCCCGGCGCGGTCGTCGAGCCATCCCAGGTACCGTCCGGCCAGCTCTCGCAGCGTCTCGGACGACTTGCCCGAGAGCGGCAGAAGACGCGTTTCGCGGGCAGAAAGCGCTTCCGCCGCGGGCGCCGGGGTTCCCTCCGGGAGCGAAACGACGATGGACCGCGGGGCGCCCGAAGCCCACTCGTTCCCGTCGGAGCCGGCCGGCACATTCGCCGTCGAGCCGTAGCCCTCGACCACGAGATGGGCGTTGGTTCCGGACCAGCCGAACCCGCTCACGCCCGCCAACGGAGCGCGCCCGGGATGCCGCGGCCAATCCATCGGAGCCGAGGTCACCCGCAGCGGCAACCGGTCCCAGTCGATCTGAGGGTTGGGATTCCGGAAATGAAGATGCTTCGGGATCGTGCGCCGGTTCATCGAGAGCACCACCTTCATCAGCCCGGCGACCCCTGCCGCGGGCTCCAGGTGGCCGATGTTGGTCTTCACCGAACCGATCAGCAGCGGGCGCTCCGCTTCGCGCCCCCGGCCGTAGACCGCCCCGGCCGCCTGCGCCTCGATGGGGTCCCCGACCTCGGTGCCGGTGCCGTGCGCCTCCAGGTAGTCCACTTCCGCGGGCAGGACCCCTGCCTGTGACAAGGCCTCTTCGATGCACCGCTCCTGCGCCGCGCCGTTCGGCACCGTCAGTCCCGGACTCGCCCCGTCCTGGTTGACCGCCGCGCCCCGGATCACGGCCCAGATGCGGTCGCCGTCCGCCTCCGCCTCGCTCAGCCGCTTCAACACCACGATCCCGCAGCCCTCGCCCCGCACGTACCCGTTCGCGGCGGCGTCGAACGTCTTGCATTGTCCGTCCGGCGCCAGCATTCCGGCATTCCCGCGCAGTTCCGAGAGCCGCCCCGACAGGATCGTGTGCACCCCTCCGGCGAGGGCAAGGGCGGCCTCGCCCCGCTGCAGGCCGGCCACCGCCTGGTGTATCGCCACCAGCGATGACGAGCAGGCGGTGTCCAGCGCCATTGCGGGCCCCTCCAGGCCCAGCACGAAGGCAACCCGTCCGATGGCCGTGTTGAAGGAAGTGCCGCTGACGGCATAGAGGCTGGCGGCGGGTCCGGGAACCTCTTCCCCGCCCAGGATCAGCGCGCGGTAATCGTTGTTGCTGATGCCGGCGTAGACTCCGGTGCGGCTGCCCTTGAGCCGATCCGGATCCATCCCCGCGTCCTCCAGCGCCCGCCAGCTCGTTTCCAGCATCAACCGCTGTTGCGGATCCAGCAGTTGCGCCTCGACCGGCGAAATCCGGAAGAACGGGGCGTCGAACAGGTCGATCTCGTCGAGGTAGGCGGCGAAAAGGCACGCTTCGTTCTGGACGTCGGCCTCGGGGAAGAGCTCGCCGATGCGACCGCCGCCGGAACCGGGGATTACCTGGGTGACGGAGTTCTCGCCAGCCTCCAGCAGACGCCAGAAGGAGGACAGGTCCGGCGCGCCGGGGAACCGGCACGCCATGCCCACGATGGCGATAGGTTCTGCGGACGGCGAAACTTCCCGGCGGCCGCGTTTCGCTTCGGGACCTTGCTTTCCAGGGGGAACGGAAGACTCATCGCTCATGTTCTTTCTCCAGTCCGCGGTCCGGTCGACCCCCGGAGGGTCCTTCCCGCGCCGGCGGCGGGGCTTCCACCCGCACCGTCAGGATGTCCGTGTCATGGTATTGCTGATGACGCACCCACGCGGCAAGGTGCCGCAACAGTCGAAGCGACATTTCCGACTCGTCCGGGGCGTCGCCGACGTGCTCGGCCAGTAGCGCCATCCGGTCTTGAAGGTTCTCCTCGCCCGGTGCGACGACGAACTCCAGGACCGCGCCGCCGCCTTGCCGGTGCGCCCCGAGGAGAAGCCGTTGGCGGCGGGCCTGCCGGTCGCCCTTGTCCTGCCGGACGAGGGTCAGCAGCGCCTCCTCGGCCACGGCCTGGAGCCGGTCCGCCATCGCCCCATCCCAACCGTTCCGGGAGGCGAAGTCGCCGAAGAACTCCCTCGTCCGCGGCAGCGCCGATACGTCGAGCTCCGCTTCGAAACGACCGCGAGGCGGTGCCGTCAACTCCACGAACGCGGTCATGAAGATCGCCGTCAGGCCGCCCGCCGTTATTCCGTTTTGAAACAGCCCGCCGGCGAACTCGGCGAAATACTCCGGGAATATCACGCCGCTCTCGAAGCCGACGCCGATCCAGAATGCCAAACCCACCACCAAGCCCCTGCGGTAGTCGAGACCCTCCTGGAGCACCATCTTCATGCCGATGACGAAGAGCATCGCGACGATGACGATCATGTACGCGGCGATGACCGGATTCGGGATCGCCAGCAGCAGAGCGAGCGCCTTGGGAAGGAAAGCCACCGCCATGAGGACGACCCCGGCGGCCACCCCGAGGCCGCGGGCGGCGACGCCGGTGAGCTCGGCCAGGGATACCCCCGTGGTGTAGGCCGTGTTGGGAACCGTCCCGGCGAGACCGGACAGCAGGTTGCCGAGGCCGTCCACCGCCGCCGCGCCCTGGACCGCCCGGAAGTCCACCGCCCGTGGGCGCCGCCACGACGTGCGCTGGGCGGCGACGGAGCTGCTGATGGTGCGGATGGACCCGATCAACGCCACCAGCAGGAAGGCAGGGAGAAGCGCCCAGAACGCCGGGCCGAAATCGAAAGCGAAGCCGGCCCACTGGCCGGCCGGGAATCCGATCCACGAGGCTCCGGCAACCCGTTCGAGGTCGTAGATCCCGAAAAGAGCGGCTGCCGCCGAACCGGCCACGACGCCGAGGACCGGCGCCCACAGCCGCAACGCCCCGGTGCCCTTGAGCGACACGCCGACCACGACCAGCACCGTCACGAGAGCACTCAGCGGAGCGGCCGACGCCGGGCTTCCGTCCGGCACATCTCCCAGTATGTCGAAGATGGCCGGCATTACCGTTACCGGTATCAACAGGATCACGGTTCCCGAGACGGTGGGCGTCAGCACCCGCCGGAACAGCGAGAGGCGCTCGGACAGGACGATCTGGAACAACGCCGCCACCACCACCAGCGTGGCGAGCAGCGGCGGACCGCCATCAACCACCGCGGTGATGCAGACGGCGATGAAGGCCCCGGAGCTGCCCATCATGAGCACGTGGCCCATGCCGATGCGGCCGAGCCGCACCGTTTGCAGCACGGTCGCCGCCCCGCTGATGAAGGTGGCGGCGAACACGGCCCATGCCAGGTAGGCTTCGGTGGCTCCGCCGGCGCGCATCACCACCGTGGGGATCAACACCGTCACCGTGACGCTGATGACCGCAAGCTGCAGACCCAGTCCCAGGGAGACCGCTGTCGGGGGATGTTCGTCGGGCTGGTAGCGGATACCGGTGGTGGCCAACTGCGTCCTCTCGGGGTCCAGGATATCCCGGCGGGCTACCCGATTTCAATGTCGACACCGTCTAACACGACCAGGATTTGTCCGGTAAAGTGAACCAACGTGCACTGAAAGCGAACATTGGTCAATGGAGGCAAGGCGATGGCGGAGGAACACAACCTGGAAGGCATACCGGAAGCCATGCGGGCGCCCGTGGGCCGCTACGCCGAAACCCTCACGGAGCTCGCCGGCGACAACGCCCGGTCCCTGACGCTGTTCGGCGCCATCGCCGCCGGCGTTTTCAATCCCCGCTCCCACACGGCGCGCAGCGTGTTCGTGGTGGGAGCCGTGGACCTCGACATGCTGCGGCGCCTGGCGCGCCAGGGCCCGCGCCTGGGGAAGGCGCGAATCGCCGCGCCCCTGATCATGACCCCGGAATACATCGACGCCTCCCTGGACACCTTTCCGCTCGAGCTGCTGGAGATCGCCCAGCGCCACGTCTGCGTGTTCGGCGAGGACTATTTCCGCGAACTGCCCTTCCAGGCCGCGGACGTAAGACACCAGTGCGAACGCGAGCTCAAGACCATCCAGCTCGGCATGAGGCAGGCGCTGCTGGCAGCGGCGGGACGGGACAAGGCACTGACCACCGTGGAAGTGGACGTGGGAGAGCGCCTGCTGCGATCGCTGCGCGGACTGTTGTGGCTTCACGGCGACACCGAGCCCAGAGCGGCGATAGAGGCCGTGGCGGCTGTCGAGGAGGGCGTCCATCGTTCGTTGCCCGGCATCCGCGGCGCCGTCGACGACCGCAGTGATCACGGCTGGGAGGAGTTCAAGACCCTCTACGCGGACGTGGACGCCCTGAGGACCCTCATCGATGCCTGGTAGGAAAAGGCGTTTCCTGCCCGGGCTGCTTCTGCTGTCGTGCCTTGCGGCGCACGCCGCGCTCAACGCGGAGGCCGGCGCGGCCGTAACGGTCAGGGATCCGGGGAGGTACGTGGTGGACACCGCCGGTCTCATCGACGCCGCCACCGAACGCAGGATGGAGGGCTGGCTGCGCGAGCTGGAGCAGAAGACAACCGCCCAGGTCAAGGTCCTGACCATCCCCACGACCGACGGAGAGGACTTCTTCGGCTTCGTCCAGCGCCACGCGGAGGCCTGGAAGCTCGGCCGCAAGGGCAAGGACAACGGCGCCCTCATCGCCCTGACCGTCAAGGAGCGGCGGGTGCGGGTCCACACCGGCTATGGCCTGGAGGGGGTGCTGCCCGACTCCTGGGCGGGCACGGCCTCCAGGCGGGTCGCGGACGATTTCTTCAGGGTAGGCAAGTACGCCGAAGGCTTGATGGCCCTCACCGTGGCCACCGCCAACCGGGTGGCGGACGCGGCCCGGGTGAAGCTTACCGGCGCGCCCGACTACCGGATTCGCGGCGGACGGCGGCGCGTCACCGGCACGGGCATCGGCGGCTCGCTGATGCCGCTGCTGATAATGCTGTTTTTTCTGAGCTCCCTGAGGCGGCGGCGTCATCGCGCGGCCTGGGGCGGACGGGGGGCGGCCTCCGGCCTTCTGATGGGTGCGCTCCTGGGGAGCCTGCTCGGCGGAGGGGGGCGTTCCTGGGGAGCGCCCATGGGCGGAGGCTTCGGAGGTGGTTTCGGCGGCGGTTTCGGAGGCTCCTTCGGGGGCGGAGGCGGATTTGGTGGAGGAGGAGGCGGAGCCGGGTGGTGAGGCCAGGCGAGTCCCGCGACCGGCCATCGGTACACGGGCAGGGGCGGGTTTGAAACTTGGACGCGTAGGGTTTGTCCTACAGCCTGTCGCCCGTAACTATCTGAAAATAATGAAGTAAAATTTTCCCTTGAAAGACCGGATGATTCCCTCACGAACAATCAACACATGGTCAACACCGCGTGTCCACCGCCACTGTTTTTGTTCGGTCACGGGGTGATGAAGGCTATAATATCACCGGTTTAGAACTCTTCGCCAGTGCTTTCCGAGAGGCCGGAGCCAGATGTCCTTTATGGGCTGGTCGCGCCGGGTGTGGCGGTCGTAGCGACCGCGGCCCTGGGTGGCGCCGACGCGGGTCCAGCCCGAGGCCTTGTAGAGGGCGCCGGTGAAGCGCGGGGTCTCGACGAAGGTCTCGATGAGCACGGGGGTGGTGTTGTAGCGCTCGGTCCAGTCCCTGGGCAGTTGGCGGCACACGAGCGAGAGGATGTGGGAGCCGAGGTTGGGGATCCTGATCCAGGGGAGGATGAGGAAGCGGGGGTTGTCGATCACCAGCGGGAGGTTCTTCTGGCGCAGTTGCGGGGTCCAGCCGATGAAGCGGTCTCGGGGCGCGAGCTTGCGGGCGGCAGTGGAGAAGCCGAGCATGGCGAGGGGGCGGCCATGGCGGTCGTGCACGGCGTAGCGCATCTGTGCGCCGACCAGGGTCTTGTAGCCGAGGTAGTGGTAGCGGGCGATGAACTCGTTCCAGCGCTTGCCCTCGCGGGTGTAGCGCACGGCGGCATGGAGGCTGAGGGGACGGACCTCGTCGAGGGTTGCGGGCGGGGGGAAGAGCGGCGGTTCGGTGTCGGGTCCGAAGACCATCGGGCGGCGCGGGGGCCGCGGCCACTTGGGCTGGGGCAGGACGATGAGACCGTCGTTGTGCATGGCGAGCATGGTGACCCTGGCCATCATGTCCTTGAGCCCGCCGTCGGGCTTCAGCCAGCCGATGCGCCGGCAGAACTCTCTTGAGAGGGCATGGCGGTTGGGTGGCGGGTCGGCGGCGAGCAGCGCCCGCAGGAGCGCCATCTCTTCGGAGGTGAAGTCGCGGCCGTAGTAGCGGCACTCGGCGGCGGCGCTCATCCCGGCGCCCTGAGGACGCGCCTGCGTTCTGCGCTCATCGACCACGGCAGCCACGGCGAGAGGTCTTGCAGCGCCCGCCCTCCATTGGCCGCGCAGGCTCGAAGCCATGCATCCAGCCAGCGCCGGACATCGATGCCGTTGGTCGCCAGAGTGCCGACCACCGAGTACATCAGCGCCGTGAACCGGGCGCCGGTCCCGCTGTCGGAGCCGAACGACAGCCGCCGTCCGATGACCGGACCCCTGAGCGCGCGCTCGGCGGCGTTGTTGTCCATGGGCACCCGGGGCTGGCCGACGAAGACGCTCAGCCCGCTGCGATGGTTGAGCAGCGAGCGCAGCGCCTTGGTCTCGCGCGCCCCGGCCGGCAGGGCGGCGAGTTCGTGTCCGGCGTTAGCGAACAGGCGCTCGACCTCCGCTTCCAACGCTCCCTGCGCTTGCGTGAACGCCTGCGTCTGGCGCTGGAGCCGAGGGTCGTAGTGGCTCAACCTCGCCTGGTTCAGCCGGTAGATCGACGCGATTCGTTCGATCCATCCCTGGCACCAGGTTGTGAGCTGTACCTGACCGGCCGCGCAGTGGATGAAGTCGCGGCGCTGATGAGCCCAACACCAACAGAGGATCACCGCGCCGCCGAGTTCGCGCGCCATGGTCTTGTAGGTCGAGAGGCGGTCGCAGACGAGAAACAGGATACGCGCGGCGGCGCCGAACAACTGCCTGGCAACTCTTGCGCTGCGCGAGGGGTCGATGTGGAAGTAGACTGCCTCGTCGCTCACCGAGGTCCACAGCCACGCGCGGCTCGATCGGCCCGTCTCTCTCAGGGACTGGATGCGCCAGGCGGTCTCGTCGCCATGGCGCACCGCGGCCTCGTTCTGATGCGCGCGGATCGCTTCGTCGAACGGTTCGAACAACGGCAGGAAGCGGGGCACGCTCGAGGCCAGCGTCCCCGCCGAGACCGGCAACCCCTGGTCCGCCATCCACGCGGAGACCCGGTGCAAGGGGCGCAGGCAGGCGTAGCGCTCGAACAGCACGCGCGCCCACACGCTGGTTCCGTAGGGTGTCCTGGGGAAGAGCCTCGGCGCCGGGGGCGCCGACACTTCCAGAGGCGACGATGCGCAGCCGCAACTGCGGCGCCACCGGGGACGGACGATCCTGCGTGTGTGAGCCTTGACTTCGATCTCGATCAGGGTCGAGACCCGCTCGCCGTTGATCACGTAGGGCTTCCCGCAACCCGGACACGCGCGGGCATGCTTCGGCGGGTTGTGCTCTTCGGTCTTCTCCTCGAGCACGGGCCGCCGCGTGCGGCCGTGGCCGGGAGCGCCGGGCTGCTGGCCGCGCCGGAGTTGCGAACGCGGCCGCTCCTGCTGCTCGCTCCCGCTCCCGAACAGAGCCTTCTGCAGCACTGCCCGGCTCGCCTGCAACTCCGCAATCCGGGCCTCCAGCGCCTTCTTCTCGTCCTCCGATCGCTTCAGCGACGCACGCAGGCCGTCAAGATCCAGGCGCAGGGTGTCGACCTGCCAGGACAGCACCCGGACTGTGTCCCGTTGATCCTGGAAGTCCCCCAGTCTGGCACGGAGTTGTTCGATCGTGCGCGACAACGACCGGACCGTGCCCTGGTGGGTCTCCGCCTCCTTGACGGCCTTGCGCAGGTCGCGGACCTCGTGACGCAACGTCCTGATCGTGTCGTTCCGGGCCTGCGATTGCTCCAGGGCCCTGGCCAGCCGGGCGTCGGCCACGGGGATGCCGGTCGGGACCTTCGACGCCTGCAGCGCCGTGCGCAGCCGGGTCACCTCCATGCGCAGCGACATCATCGTGCTGCGCTTGCTCGCCTCGACCCCGGCAGCCGCTAGGAGCTTCTCCAGCCGCCTCACTTCGGCCTGCAACCCAAGGGCGTTCCCGGCCGTGCGGCGAAGCGCCTTCGCCTCCTCCCCGGCCGCCTCAAGCTTCTTCCCGGAAGCGTCGAGCTGCCACTTCAACGTGCCCGCGCGAGAACGCGCCGCCGCCTCCGCCCGGCGCAACTCCTCCACGCGCGCTTCGGCAGCCTCCGCTCGCGCCCGCCAATCACAAGTCTCGCTGGATTGTGTCTCAGGAAAAACCGGACATGGACCAACAGGCTCTTCGATCAACGAAGGGCTCGCCCGAACAGCCTGTTGGCGACTCGCCATGCGCTAAACGTAGCGCATTCCGCATCGCGTTACCAGTCCAGTGACCACCCTCGCGCAGGGCAGATGGCCGCGCCGAACTCTGCTCCATCACCCGGTGACCGAACAATTACCCGCCACTGCGCAAACCCGGCATCTCCCGGCGCCCCTTGGCGTCGATGCGCCGATTCGGTGCGATAGCCGGTCTCGCAAGGGGACGGCGACGTTTCATGCCGGGTGGGATATTCGACCACCGCAGGCATCAGGCCACGCACGCCGCGACAGCGCGCGAATGGCAACCATCGCGCTCTATGTCCGAACGGCTCAACCGCGCTCCCTTCCCGCCGGCCCAGAGGATCTACTCCGTCATGCGCTTGAGCCCGCTCAGGGGCTGAACCTTCACCGCCCGCGAGGCGGGCTTCGCGGCCACCGTGATCTCCTGGCCGGTGAAGGGTGAGATCATCTTGCGCGCCTTGGTCGCGGGCTTGCGCACTACCTTGATCTTCAGCAGGCCGGGAAGCGTGAACGTTCCCACCGCGCGTCTCTTAAGTAGAGTCGAGGACTGGCGCGCCAACTTTAGGGTCCGGTGGCTAGTCCGTCGCTTTCGCTCCGGGCCTCAGTCCGGCTCCCATAGCCACGTTTCCAGTCCTCGCTCATCGAACCGTGCGTGCGGATTTCCCGCACACGGCTCTCGGACGAGATCATGCCTTCGCGCTCGGAAGGCCCATTGCCGTCCGCGTCAGGCGCAAGAGGTTATACTGGTCGTAGAGCCTCTGGAACGGGAAGTGCACACTCTTCCCGCTTCTCACCTTGTGCTTCCGACAGAGCCACTGTTGCAGCCGCCGGGCCGCGTGGTTTCCGACTGCGCGATAGGCCGGGCTGACTTGCCCGAGGCTGTAGTAGGTTGCCCACCCGATGATAGTTCGGTTCAGGCGTTCCACCATTACCTCTGATGACAACCAGCCGTGTCCTTTCGCCGTCATCTCGCTGACCCTGCGGCAGATGCCCTGGACGCTTGCCTTGCTGGGTCGGGTTCCAATGTAGGAGCCTTTGCCGGTCGGGCGATGGATGCGTCCGATGCGGTAGCCGAGGAACTCGAACGCTTCCTCCGGGCACCGCAAGCATCGGGTTTTCCGTTCGTTGACCGCAAGCTTCAAACCCGCTGTGAGCTGCTCCACCGCCGCCAGCATCTCTGCCGCCGGGGCCTTGCCGAGCACACAGAGGTCGTCGGCGTAGTTCACGATTTCCGAACGGAAGCGCCGGGCATAGCCCAGCACCTTCCAGCCCAACACGAAGCGCCGCATGTAGAGGTTGCTGGCCAACGGAGAGATCGGCGCCCCTTGCGGGGTTCCCTTCCTCTCCTTGCGCGCCCGGTTCGTGCGGCGCTTGCCGCCCTTGCCGTCGTCCTCCTCCACCGGCATCTCCAGCCACGCCTTGATGAGCCTGAGCATCCGCCCGTCGCTGATGCGCCGTGCGAAGCTCTTCATAAGCTCGGCGTGCGGTATCTCGCCGAAGTAGTTGGACAGGTCGCAATCGACCACCTCGTTGTGCCCCCTGTACAGGAGACGCCAGACACGTTTCACCGCGTCGTGGGCGCTTCGCCCCGGCCTGTAGGCGTACTGCTCCGGTTGCAGGTCCGCTTCGAATATCGGCTCAAGCACCAGCACTGCCGACGTCTGCGCTACCCGGTCCCGTATGCAGGGAATGCCCAATGGCCGGAGCTTGCCGGGCTGCTTCTTCGGGATCAGGACCTGCCGCACCGGTTTCGGTGTGTACGTCCCATCCTTCAGTTCCCGCGCCAGTTCCCCAAGCCAGCGCTCCACGCCATACGACTCGATGTCCGCGAAGGTCGCCCCGTCCACCCCGGCAGCCCCACCGTTTTGGCGGACCCGCCTCCAGGCTTCCGCTAGAAAATCCTCGCGCCACACTTTGTCGATCAGCGCATGAAAACGCCGCTTGGGTTCTTCCTTAGCTTTCGCATGTAATACGGTCTGGAGTTCCCGGACCTTCTCCGACCCTGGTAGGCTCTCGCCAGTGGTCATGCCGTCCTTCCTTTCCGTATCCCTCTCGAACCAGGGCTCCTTCCCTCCGCCGGCGTTACCCGGCTTCTGCGGTAATACGAGCCCCTCCGCCACCCTGCCGACCCGGCCTGCCCCTCACGGGTTCCGGTTGGTGTGTGCGCACCACCGACAGGGCTTCCCGTGTTGCTACCGTCCCCCTCTTCCATGCGTGCCGCCGCCATTACCCCGGCGAGACCGGCCGGTGCATCCGTCGCTCGCTTCCCGGCCGATGACAGCCTTCCCCATGTCACGGGTGGGTCGGCCCTCGCATCATCTTGCTTCGAGGCCTGCTCAGCGTTCACTCGCGTTGCGGCCCGCATGGTCGCTAAGCCGCCCCAAGGGCGGCCCGTTGCATCGAAGTGCTTCAGGCCATGTCGTCACCTCCATGACCCGCTCCGATTGCTACCGGCTGGAGCGACAGTTGCCGGGCGGGATTCGCACCCGCTGAGGGATGGTGCCTTTCCACGGCACACCGTGACGCTCGATGACCACTCCGAGCTGGTCGAGCACCGAGGCCACGTCCTTCCTTTGGAGCCCGGTCGATTCGGACAGGGCTTCCAGGAGCTGGCTCTTGGTCATCGCCTCCTTGACTGCCGTGTTGCTGCGGGTTGCGGTTGTCGCCATCTGATTTGTCCTTCCGTCGCTTGCAGCCACCGTGGATACGGCATCTCAGGTTAGCCGACCAACCGTTGAAAAGCGAACCGTTCCCGATGCGCCAGCGGCCCTGGTCCTGGCAGCAGCGATGTGCGGATACACGCCGTTGAAACAGTCAGTGCGATTGGCCGAGTCGAAACGCGGCTCCGTCCCGTCCAGTTTCTTCGGAATCAGGTCTGCTTGTACAGCTCCGGCCGGTGCGCCTGACCTGGCCATCCTTCGACCACGTGGTTCGTCTACATTGCCTTTGTCGTCACGGTAAGGCTTCCGCGATCGCCATCGCTATCGGCCGGGCACCATGTATCTGTTGAACTGTGCCGACCTAACCGTTAGACCTCCTCAACACATCGCGCATGACTTCCTTGGCCGGCCGGATGCGATTGGTGAGAATGTCCAGTGCGAACCGTGGTGGCCCCGATCTCCGACACTCGTCAGCAAGCAACTCTTTTGCCAAGTCCTGGCTTTGCCCTGTCGACATCGACGCCATCAGCCGAACAGTCGATGCCCGAACACTTGGCTCATCATTGTCCATGGCGAGCCGCAAAAGAGCCTTTTCAACCTCGGGATCTCTTGCCAATCGGGCACGGAATGCGTCCAACGCATCCTCGGGGAAATCCCATGGACTCGACGTCTGCCTAGTTACGAACCATACAAGGGCGCTAGCAACCTGTTCCCGTGTTCCTCGTGCGCTCAGAAGCCAGAGGTTGGCGCAGACAAGCAATCCGCGCCACCGGTGTCCTTTCAGGAGGTTTTGGTACTCGCGCACAATTACCTCCTGATCCGGCCAGTGGGATGCCAATCCGACCAGTGCGCCTCCCTGCGCCCGGAGACTGTCGCTGGCCATTCTGATCGCTGCCACCGCGGAGGAATCTTCGGAGAAGTGCTTAGCCACAAATTTCGACGCCACGACCGTGGATCGAGCAGCATCAAGGGGAGTCCATTCCTGTGCGACGAACTCTGCGGTCAGAACCCGTTTGCAGCAATCAAGCAGCAGCGAACTGCCGGGTCTGAGCCGTGACAGCGCCATCAGCCCGGGCGCCTCCAGCACCACGGACTCGTCCTCACAGTATTCCAGGAATCTCGCCCTCAAGAGGGATGAGCGGCTTAGGTAGGGTGCGAACGACCGCCAGAAGCCGGCAGGGTGTTCCCCCCATAGGCTAAGGCGACTAACCGGAAATTCCCCCGTCGCCATTTCCAGTTCCTCCCATCGTTCCGCCGCCAATTCAAGAACCGGTGCGTAGTCCTTGAACCGATCTAGGAGGTCGACTCTAAGGAGCTCGTCGTCTCTTTTCTCCTTCGCACCTGCGAAGACATCGACGCGCCCTAGCGCCAGTAAACCCGCGAAAGCCGCAACGCGCCGCTGGTCAGAGTCAGGCCCGACGGCGTGGAGTTGTGTGCGCAGGACTTCGCTCCTCGCCTGGGTCTCGCCAGGTGTTGCGAGCGCTGCATAGGAAAGCCCGATCGTCGCCTGGACCATCGCATACTCGTCCGTCTCCAGTTCGCACGCGTGTAAGACTCGCCTCAACGCCTCGTCATCGAAGCGCTGGCTTGCTCTCCTCGCGATGTAACGGCGAAACACCGTCGGAAGCGGAGCCGCACGCTGCAGAATCAACGGTGCGATTTCCGTGTCGCCACCGTAGACGCTTGCGATTGCCGCCAGAGGGGGTGATGGCTCCCGCAGCCGTTCCAATGCGAACTCCCTCACCCTCGGATCAGTGTGAAACCGGGCGATTAGCCCGCCTTCGCCCCCAAACACGGCTGGAGACTTCCTGACATGAGGCAGGATCGCGGACACAGCCTCCCCCTCGTTGATCTCGTTGCCGAGGGCGGCGAACCCTCCCATCACGAAATCCATACGCGAGACCTCCGGGAGGTCGCAGATTTCCATTAGCAGCCGAAAGCTCTCGTCGACCGATCCGACGATCGCCGGAACGTGATGGGCAATGTGTTGCCTCTCTTCGGGAGGAATCCGCGGGAGCGGTTCCAGGGCAGCGGCAACCTCGGGATCGTCGATCCCCCAGCCATGTAGCAGGCTCCAGATCGGCCAGAACCGAAAATGTCCCGTTTGGGCCAACCGGCTTAGCATCTCCCGCTTGGCCACGTCGCTCCTGAGCATTGCCGCCAGTTGAGCCGCCTCGTACGGGCCACTCGAAGCTTTCTTCTCCTCGAACCAGGTTTCGACGGCCGCGCGCACGTTCGCATGTTCGGACAGGATCGGCTCGAACAGCGCGTCCATGGGTTGCGTTCCCCTGAAGAACGGGATGCGGTCGTGCCTTTCTATTTCCCCCTGTACCCAGCGGGGCACGTGGGGATCTTCCCGATGGAGCCTCATGAGCATCGATCGGGCGGCTTCGTGGCGGATGTCGTATTTCGGCGGACCCCGCCTGCCTACGCCGGCCCAACAGGCGTCCTGCAATTCGCCGTCGTCCGCCCAATCCGTGACGAGCGCGTCCATGATCTCCGCGTGGAGTCGGTCCGTGAACCTACTCCAACCGTTGCCCAAAGCGTCCAGCAGCGAGTCCCTCCCCTCATCACCTCGCCGACCACGCCGGTACAACGCCAAGGCGGTTACCGTTCGAATTTGAATGCTCGGCGAACGCTCGGCGTCGTGCAGCCAGTCGTCCAGACCATCGACGGACGGCCAGCCCCGGCTCAGTGCATCGAGCGCCGCCGCCGTCACCCAAGGGTTCACGGACTCGTGAGTAAGTGCGATTAGCCGGCGCCCAACCTCGGCGCTTCCTCCGAAAACCCTCGCGAGACTCGATGAGGCGACCAACTGGTTGCTGTCTCCTTGGAGTACGCGATGCAGCGTCTGGGCAAGTTCCTCCGTCGGCTGCCACCGACCGAGCTGCGTGTAAAGGTCCGCTTGCCACTCGGCGACCCCGGGCCACCACGTCGCAAGCCGTGTGACGATCGCCTCACCGATGGGACCGGCGCGCGGACCATCCAACGCCAAGCCCAGTAACTCGAGCCCTTCGGCGTCATCCGTCCCGGCTTCGATCCTACTCAGGCTATCAAGAGCCGCCCGCCGACCGACCGCCCCCGAGACAGACGCCGTTGCGAACGCGCCGTCCGCGAGCAGTAGCCGCCGATCCGTCGAGTCCAGCTTCCCCTCGTGTTCGTTTCGGATCGCTTCGAGCATCCGCTCCACATCAGCCCTGCGTTTCAGCGATTGGAGCAGCGCAAGAATGGCGCCGCGCCAGCGTGGTTCGCCCGCATGGCCCGACACGAACTCGACTTGGTCTTCCAGCGTCCAGGTGGCGAGTTCCAGACCTGCGAGGTGTTCACGAAACGCGGCATGGCAGAACGCAAGTTCTTCCGGACCACGCTCGACTAGGAGTCCTGAGGTGTCCGCTTCCACGTCAGTCAGTTCCCGCGCCCCGAGTCGGGCCTGCTCCCTCGCCCACGCGGGTCCGCCGTCCGAATCAGCCAAGAAATCCTCAATGACTCGCCGGGCATCGCCGCGATCGATCCCGGCGTCCGCGCCCCGTACCTGAACCTCGAAAGCCAGCTTGGCTAGAGCTTCGCTCCGAACATCGTCGGTCGAGAACACGCGGGTCCGTGGTTTCACCTCGGCGGCCGCCGTCGCACGTCGATTGGGATGCACCTCCAGGAGGACTTCAATGAGTTTCTCGAACAACTGGAATCGCGTGTTCGGTAGGATGATGTGGCGTGCCGCCACCGAGAGCAACCCGTGGAGCAGCAACGGATTACCTGCCAGAGACTGCAGGCGACCGCTATGCTCCAGTTGCTGGAAGAACTGCTCGACCCGGAGCGCGACGGGAGGCGTCGCGCTATCGTCCTCACTCAGGAGCTTGGTCGCGAGGTCACGTTGTTGGCGCGGGTGCAACTCCACCAGTCGCGCAGTGTTCCAGAGTCCGCTCATGGAGCCCAGGCGGCGCAACCCGGCCGGGCGCGCGGTCGCTATCGTGAATACGTCGTGCGTGCGAACGAAGGTCTCGATCGTGGCAAGCGTTGTCCGCGCGGCCTGCTCATCGCCGTACTCGTCCAGACCGTCTATCAGCAGCACCAGTCTTTCGTCGGACAGCGCCTCAATAAAGGAGTCTTCCAGTTCGCTCTGGGGAACGAACGCCCCGAACGCCTCTCGGATTACCTCCGCCAACCCCACTTCGCGTTGTTCCTTCGCCGTAAGACGGCTCCAGAGTGCAAAAGGGATAAGCAATGGTATGCTCGCACCGAGCCGGTCATGGACCGCGGGGAACAGTTCTGGGGTGCACACCAAGTCGAGCGCGAGGCACCGGAGAACCGTGCTCTTACCCGAGCCGGGCGCGCCCGAGAGCAGCAACGCGCGGGCGCCCTGCAACAGCCAGTCGTCGAACCCAATAGAAGGCGTCTCGGATGATTCGCTCGGCGGACTGCGAAAACGGGTGGGTTTCCCGCGGTCGCTGTACTCGTCGAACTCCCAGGCATCTTCATCCTGTCCGGGCGCCTCGGTGGGCCAGTCCTCTGGCTCAAGCGACGGCTCGGGGAACGGATTGAGTGGATCGACATGGGGGACGACGAAGCGACTGCGGATGTCGCGCATATCCCTCCGACCCGGGTCGACGTTCAACCCCGGGTCGAGCTGCTGGATCCGTGCGTTGTAGATTTCCGCCAAAACCCTCCGCAGCGTAATCACGCGTTGTACTTCCAGCGGCCGTTTCAGGCTCGCCGCGACCTCCTTACCAGCAAAGGCAATGAGCCAGTTGCGACCGAAAAAGTCGTCGACGATCTCCGGATGGGACCTTAGCTTCTCGCTGAGCTGGGTACCGTCGACACCTTCGAACACGACGCCTTCTTCAAGAAGCCGTGCGGCCTGTGCCTCGATCGTGTCCTGCAGAGCGGTGTCCGCAAGGCTTGCGCGCACGCAAAAAACGAAGCGCTCCGCGGACGCAGCCCATTTGCCCTTGAGGAAGTCGTCGACAGCCTTCTCGATGTCGGACTTCCCTACATCCTTCCGATTCCTGGCCTGCCAACAGATATGTCCACCGCCAGCCAGACGGGCATAAACGTCGATACCATCCTGAGCTTGACCGGGTCGCCCATACAGCGCGCAGTACACCACGTCAGAATTCTGGCGCGCCAAGCGGAACAAAAGCCGTTCGAAGTCTCGCCACGAGAGCTGGCCGTAAGGCAATTGCGGGATTCGGGTCTCTACCGGAGGGTCTTCGACGACCGATTCCGGAAGCTCCTGGAGATAGCCAGGGACCTTCGCGGTCTCTGAAGGCGTGATCGAATCCTGCAACACTTAACTACCTTCCAATCACGGTCGGATTCACTCCAGTTTGGGCGCGTCCTGGCGCGCCTCTGTCCTGCAAATTCTCCAGCACCGCCCCCGACCAGCCTGTCATCGCATCCATTCCGCCCTTACAGGAACGCGTGCCGATCGAGCGCTTCAAGGCGTTCTTTGAGTTGAAATGCGTCCAATTCCATCATCCGCTCAAAGAGGTCGAGCCCCTGTGTCCTGGTTTCAGGCAGTCGGTGAAGCGTGAGGGCAATATCGGCTAGATCGCCGGCGATGCCCGGCAAGGAAGTGCGGAAATCATTCAGGGCCGAGCCGGCGGTGCCGACCAGGACACTTGCCACCTCGTAGACTAGCTTCGGATTCCATCCCTCACGCAACAGTCCCTTCATGCCGACGACAAGGGAGCTCCCGCTCCTGACGAGAATTGATGGGTGTTCCAACAGAGCCTCCAAGAGGCTGCGTGTATGGTCGTCGGCGGGCAAGGTACCGGATCTTGAAAAAACTGACTTCAATCCCTCCATTATGGATTCGTCTGCGGCGTGCACCAACTGTACGATCAGTGGCGTCGTCAACGCACGCAGGGCAGGCTCTTGCCACGCAACGGCCAGCGTGTGGGCGACTCCGAGCTTCAGTCCAGCGGCGGCGGCCGGTTCATATGCGTCATCAGCGAGGAACCGCCTGACGCGCTCCGCCGCCTTGTCTTCGTCTGGATGGTGGCAGAATTTGAGCGCTGCTACCTCTCCGGCGGCTTGCGGGCCATTCTTCCAACCGTTGGAAATCCAACTGTCAATAACGCGATCCACCAGCTTGTCCGGAAGCCAGTCCTTAACTGCTGCCACGAGCCGAACGCCAGCGATCGTCTGAAAAACCTCCGGACATTGACTGAACAACAACTCAAGAAACGCTCTTGCGCGCGCCCGGTCTGCGAGAGAGAGATGCCTGAGAACGTGAGCGAGCGCATTCCATACCTTAGGGTCCTCCTTACGTGTCAGGTGCCGTTCCAAGACTACCAGCCATCCGTTCGGGTGCGCAGGTTTCCGCATGAGGTAGCCGAGCATGAGGGCGTCCAGGAAAGGATAGTTGCCGCCCGGAAGCAAGTGGACTCCCGCCATGCTCCACAGGAGGCTTCTGCCGTATCCCACGGGCCTACTGTTTTCAGAGGGGCTTCCGGTATGATCGGCGACGCCAGCCGGCGCCTCGTCGGCGACCGCGGGACGCCAATCCGTTATCCAGCCTTCAAGCAGAGCGCATGTGGCATCGTCCAGGCCGCCCGCGCGTCGGGCGACTTCACGAAGGCAACGGGCCGCGTCAGCCCTAAAAGGTTCCGAGCCAAAACCGCGTGAGTCCAGCTCTCGGATGGAAGCAAACAACGTTGCAGGCGGTACGTTGCTTTGGCCCAGTTCGGCCAGGGCTGCACCGGCCGGGCGTTCCGTGACTCCCGGCTCGAAGTTTCGAATTATTCTCAGGGCCCGGTCTGGAGCACCCTTCGCGAATTCGGCGAAGGTGCCCGACGCCTGAAGGCTGCCCTCGACCTGGTCGAGCCACTTGCCAGGTCGTGAATGGCGAAACTCGGTATCGTCGGTCAGTGCCTTGAACAGGTTCAGGATTTCGTCGTCGGTCGCCTTTCCCATTTGCTCGGCGGACATGGTGGTGCTTTCGACGAATTCGGCATTACCAACGGAACTGTCGAAGTCGAGCGCATGGGGAAGGGCTCGTTCTTCCTGCTGCAGATGTCGCCGTCCCTCAGGCGACAACTGCTCGAAAGGAAAACTACGAAGTAGTCTCAGCCGATGCTCGCGAGTCCATTTCAGACGGTTAAAGCGAGACTTGGGTTCTGTATTCTCCAGAAGGGAACGATACCGCTTCCAGGTCACGATGGCTCTCTCCAGTTTGCCGGCATCGACGTTACTCAGCGCGGGTGACACGGCTGAAATCAGCGCGCGGCTGTCCGCATGGGTATCCGAGAAATTACCTACGGCAAACCGCCGGGCATCCTCAAGAAGATACCCGAGTACTGCCTCCGGCCGGACCGTAGCGATGGCCACCAAGCCGAGCGTCAGAAGGTGATGCACAACCTCCAAGTCAGAGGTTTTGTGGGTTTCGACAAAGTTCAGGAAGGAATCAGGATCGGCTTCGGCAAACCCGCGCATAGACGACTCAATCGCGTCCGGGAGGGGGTAGTACACAACCCCGTCCGGATAGAACGTTAGACCGTTGTGTCCTCGGTACTTGTTGAGATGTGGATGCGGCTTCTCGGCCATTCGTCCGAGTATGTCGATAAGGCAGGGCCAGATTTCCTCGACAAACGCCCTCGGCGCCCGACTCGTCACTTGGTGGATGTCGTGCCAACCGTCTGTTTGTTCCAGGAGTTGCTCAAATCGGCGCCACGGGCCGGACCCAGGTGAAGTCTCGGGTGCGGAATGCTCCTGGATTGACGTCGAGTTTTCCACTGCAGTTCGCTTGACTTGCGCACACAGACACCGGGCAATGACCTTGGGCGCCAGGTCAGGTCTGGACTCCACGACCCTGTTCACCAGACGCCGAACCATGTACGTGTCACGCGCATCCTCAGCAAGTCGGGCCGCGGTTTCTACGCTCTCTTCGTCCCATAATGTAAGGTTCGAGAGGACCGCGCAGGCGTGGGACACGTACTGTCCCCGCGCCACCCAGTGTTGCCCCACCAAGTGGAGCACAACGTCCCGCTCTCCTGTTGCTGCTTCAGACAAGACGCCAACAACGCCCCATGCCTCCTCAGGCAGTGCGGTCATTAGTGCCGGCAGACGACTTCGGATCCGACTGAACCAACTGGAGTTCCGGGCGATGGCTCGGAGGACTCTTGAACGGTGCGCTGGATCATCCAGCAAGGGTAGCAACCATTGAGCTTCTTCATCGTCCGGATGCGCGGCTTGACCGAGGAATTCAATGAGCAGATAACGCAGGTGCCGCCGCAGGCCGTCGTGTGCCCACAAACGCCGGAACTCCCGGCGGTAGGCTGCCGTATCGCTCCCACGAAGGTAGTTGAGTGCGCTCCACAGGACCGGACGCACGAACAGCGACTCCTGTTTCTCGGTGAGGATGTAGTCGGCTAGTGACTGGTTGTCTCGAAGGAAGGCCCGGGCGCGCAAGAAATCAAACAGGGTCTGGTGCCGGAACGCCAGACTGAGCCCGTTTGGTGAAATGGTCAGGAATCCCGCTGCCTCCAGGTTCGTCAATTCGTCCTTGAATCCATGCTCGAAACGGGCGCGGGCGAGCCAGAGCTCTTCCTCCGTCGCCATTTCCATTGCGATGCACTCAGCCGCCTCGACAGAATCCGAGCCATAGTCCTTCTCAAGACGTTCCCGAATGATCCGATCGAGGAGGCCCTGATAAGTGGCGAATTGCGGGAGCGTTTCGGTGTCGGCCAAATGCTCCAGAAACATAGCCAAGTGCTGAGGCGTACGCAGGACATCGCGGACATCCTCATTCCAGCCATCGGGTTGAAGTCCATGAGCGATGAGCAATGGCTTGACCTGCTCCCAGGATATGCGCTCAAGTGAGACTTGCTCCACGTCGAGCGTGCTGAGACGGACGTCATTCCGGAACTCAAACTCGCGGCAGGAAACAATGACCTTAACGTTGGGTGAGCCGCGCAAGGCACTGACAAGCCGAAGCAGTGCGGAGAGACGCTCCGAATGGCGATCCATAAGGTCTGCGAGCACATCCAGTTGGTCGATCAGGACTACCACGCGGCGCTCGCGGGCCAAGTTGCGGAGCGCCTCTGCTACCGGGGTCCCACAACCTATCCAGTTATCCAGGTCTGCAAGTGTGCCCACGTGACGGGGTATCCCATCCGCCTTGATGGCAAGCAGGACCACTCCCTCCCCGGAAAGCCGTGTCCCGAGCCGGGCAAGGATGGCCGATTTGCCTTCTCCAGGCCCTCCTAGCAGCGCCGTCACCGCCGGTTTCTCTTGCGCCAGCAGCGCATGAAGTTGCTCCAGTTCGGGCCGGTCGATCCATTGCCCCTCGGTCTCCTGTGGCCAGTCGAGCAACGCCCGCGACATGGCGTTGAAGGTTCGTTCGACGGATTGAGCATTGAACTTCGGCGATGACGCGAGATACAACGGAACCGGCCGAAAGGACGGATTTGACCGATCGTCAACAAGCGTGCCGGCATGCTGGTTGTCATAGGGCGTCTGGAAGCCGGGCCCCGGGACGCCTGCGACGCCCGCCAGGCGCTTGCGCAGGCGATCGAACTGGTCATCCCAATCTGCCTGATTACCTTGGAACGTATGGGCCTGATAATCAGGTAGTCGGCCAAGGTCTTCCCTCAACTCCGGGTGCAACGCCTTTCGTGCTGGCATCGCCGCCCCACCGACGAGTACCGGGAACACCTCCATCTCACCGTTGAGTTGTCTTTGAATCGCGATCTCCACTTCTCGCCGGACATAGTCAACCTCCGGCTCGGCGACCCGACCGTTGAGAGTCTTCAGCCAATCCGGGCCGATGACGACCAACACTACCTTGGCCCCCCGGATGGCTCGATCGATGTGTTCCGGGAACACATGGCCGGTGTCCAGGGCGTGAACGTCGAAGAAGAGGTCGTCATCGCTGAACCAGTGTCCCAACCGGTCAAATAAACGGCCGGCATGTCCGGCTGCATCGCTGTGGCGGTAGCTTATGAAGATCGATGGGGTCACAGGTTCACTATCCTGACAGCGCCACGCCGCGCCGCTCTTCATCTTTTAATGCATGCTATGGATTCAGCGTCGAGGCGCCGTTTCCACGACTGTCTGCAGCTCTTGCGCCGACATCACGCTGCCGACGGGTAGTTAGCGCAGTCCACGAAGGTGCCCGAGCCTTTGCAAGGGCAGCACGCGTGTAACTGGATGTACCGCAAACCGCGATCAGGACTTCACGAAGGCTCCGGGTTCACGGGCGTCGTCACCGGCGCATTGTCACGTATCCAAGGTCCCATCTAGCGACCGCGCGTCGTACCATTCGTTTCCCCCTTGTCTTCGAAGGTTTGAACTCAACCAATATTGGACCATGGTCGGACGGCAGGCGTTCCCGCTCATTCTGCGCCCTTGGTGTGGCTTGCGCATTGAACTCCTTATCCGTGACCTGAGCACTCAATCCCACTTCGCGAGTTCCGGCGAGAGCCCGACATGGTCGAGCATCAACGGCTTGTTGGTGATGCCTTCGACAAAGTCGTCAAAGTATGCGGTGACCGGCCTTGGCCCTTCTATCTTGATCAGCGGATGGACAAGCCGGCTCTCCGGCCGGAGTACCGCCCCCCAAGCCGGGAAGGCGTTGTCGTTGAAACCGACTTCGGTCGGTAGATGTCTCCGCTCTGCTGTGCTTCAGGTCCCCGCCGTCATTTTGGATCGACGACCTTCGTACCCGTCAAAACATTGGGAAGAAACTCTTCTGCGCCTTCAGCTTCAACACATCGTTTACCGCTATCGTGTTTGCCTTGCGGCGTGTGCCGCCAGCCGGCGTGAAAACCTCTATGTCCGGGTTCTCAATGATCGCGGCGTGAACATCTTCGGCATGCGCCGGGGTGATGTTGTAAATGTTCTCGTAGAAGTCAGCCATCCCCAAAACATCGCCGGATTCAGAGATGAAGCGGGGGATGTCATCGAGGAGTTGGCCCTTGGCCCTATGGCGCCCCTGCTCATCGAAGAGGTAGAGCATGCCACCATCATCACCGGGATCAAAGGAAAGCATGTTGAGTCCCGACCGCCCGAAATGAGCTTGGGCGCTACTGTTGTTGTGCAGGATGTTGTTGTAGACCTGACGGGCTCTGTAGAAATTCGCGAAATGGATCAGCCAGTACCGCCAACCGTCAGGATTGTTGATCGAGAACGGGCTGACGAACGGCGCGCAGGTTCGGAACGCCTCAAAAACAAGACGTTCTGCAGCCCCAAGCCATGATCTCTTGTTCATGGCGCCCTTAAGGCCCTCAAGGTCGTTGCCGTCAAGACCGACATGGGCGAGTTGCGTTGCCAGAAGCGTGGGCTCAGACTTCCGCAGGAACGAGATCAGCGCTTCGATCGCGAAGGTGTAGAACACCTCTACCGAGCGATAAGAGCGCATGATGTCGACAAGTGTCTTGTGATCGATATCGCGGTGACCGTACTGGTCAAGATTGAAGAGAACGTTCCTGTAGCGACCTCCGGAAAGAAGTCGCTTTACCACCGGATATCCGTTCTCGAATTGCTGGTTGAGATACTCGACTCGAAGATGGAGTTGGGGGACGGCTTGTTTGATCGCGCCACAAAGCGGCGCCACGTTGCCCTTTAGAATTTCAACCACGTCGCGGTCAACGTCATTCAAAACGAGAAGGCACTCGATTTCGATCACGCCGAGTCCCTTGACCGCGCGCTGTGCGTTCACAAACTCCGTGGCGTTCCTGAGTTCCTCCAGGAAGATAATGGGCGAACCCGGAGCTCCACAACCGTAACGGCCGCCGCCCGCGAATCCGTCGACGATGGCAAGGCGAAAGCGCGATTGCTGAGGAAGTTGACAGCGGACGATCAGATATTTGAAGACGTATTCGCGCAGAATCTTGTGTTTGCGACGCGAGTGATCCTCGAGGGTGGCGCCCTCCGTCCATTTGTAACGCTTCTCGACCATCTCCGTTTCGTAGGCGGGCTATATCACTACGGACATTGCCGGCATTTCGTCCCAGGTCTTACCACGGTATTCGCGGCCGTTTGCTTTTTTCGATCGGCGCTTGTTGTCCTTGCCCCACGTGCCCCACTGTTTAAAGAAGAAGGCTGTGTCGTTCCGAACGCATTGGACATGGATTTCATCGATCCATTCCTCCCGGATTGGCCGCGCTGCTCTTCCACTTTCGCCGCCAACAATTGCCCAGTGAATTCCGGCAAGTTCAACTCCACCAACTGCACCGATCAGGGGCTCAAAGGAGATGAAGCGAATGGCAGCGGGCGTTCGGCGTAGGTGCTCCAGTCGCCCGACGGCTTCTTTGTTCTCGACGCTTGTTCCAAGCCAGACATTCGGGAGAACCGTCTCTATTTTGTTGGAGACGATCTCGGCCATGCGTTCAGGGCGTTTCGTCAGAATTTGATAGCTGTGGCGAGGCGTGTCGCGCATGACCTGCCAAACATCCATTATGAGCTTATCGTCGACGCGCTCATGAAAGAGATCGCTCATCGAGTTGACAAAAATCTTGCGCGGCTTCTTCCACGTCAGAGGTAGAGCAAGGGCGTGGCGATCCTCTTTAACGACACCGTTCCAGACGGTGCGCTTGCCGCGCCGTCGCGTTAAACCCGCGTATTTCTTGACCCCCATGGCCTCTAAGCGCTTTGCCATTGCCATTGCATAGCAGTGGGTGCACCCGGCCGTGACCATCGAGCACCCCGCCACGGGATTCCAGGTCGCGTCTGTCCACTCTATCTGGGTCTCCGCCATCTTATACTCCCGTTATCTCGGCATAGTGAACTCAGGCTCCGGCCCGTGCTCATTCATCGCCTCGCCGCGCCATCGAAGCGGGTTGGTAACAACCACATACGTGAAGTTCCCCTTTCGTGTCGGCCTCGCTAAGGAGCTGGCCGTTTCGTGGAAACAACAAGGACCCTGGTGAGTTTATCGAAGAATCCTATGTGACCAACTAATGTCCCGGCAAGTCATTCAGACGATTTACGTAACACATTGATTGTAATAAGGAAATCTGAGTATGGGCCGCGGCAACTCGCGTCCTGATCGACGGACATCTGAGCCTGTTGAGCAAAGTTGAATCTGTACAGAACCTGACCAGAGACACGGATCGGCACACCAGCTTTGGATAGTGTACCCTTGACGTACATCGTCTAGTTTGTCATTTTGGCAGAGGATGATCCTCGGCTATCGGGACAGAAAGACGCAGGCGTTTGCCGAAGGGCGATCAGTCAGGGCGTTCCGGAGTTTCGAACGCCAAGCAGCACGACGGCTGGCCATCCTGAACGCCGCGCCTTCGCTCGATACCTTGCGGTCCTTGCCGGGAAACCGCTTCGAAGCTCTCCGGGGTGATAGGAAGGGCCAGTACTCCATTCGCATCAATCGGCAATGGAGACTGTGTTTCGAGTGGCCGGACGGACAGGCCGGACCGGACAACGTTGAGATCGTCGACTACCACGGATGAGAAGGAGGAGATCGGCATGTTCATGAGAGCTGTCCATCCCGGTGAGGTCCTGAAGGGCGAGCTGGAAGAACTGGGTATCACCCCGACGGAGTTGGCCCGGCAGATTGAGGTGCCCGCTAACCGGGTGAGCCTGATCATCGCCGGCAAGCGTTCGGTCACCGGCGACACCGCGCTACGCTTGGGCCACTGGTTCGACGTCGATCCTCAATTTTGGCTTAACCTTCAGGCACAGTACGACCTGGTTCAGGCCGACAGGGAAACGGGTGCCCAGATCCGCCATCTGCCGACCAGGCCGGGTGTTTTGGGAAAGGGCGCCGCTCCGGGGATTGCATGACTCTAGAGAAGGAGCAGGGACACCACTCGGCCGAAACCTACCGGTATTTCGGATGGAACGATCCTGGCTAGAGACTCCCAATAGTATCCGAAAGGCTCTGGGAGGCTGAACGGTGAGCGATGGCAGGCCGTTTCAGGGAAGCCTCTTTGCCGAGGATTTCCTTCGCGAGTCCATCGTCGATCTTCCTGATTGGCAGGATTTCGACGAATTGATGATCGAGGGCGTCGAGTCCACCTTACAGGATATATTCGCTCGCTTCCCGGCAAACCGGTCTCCTAACGAGAGTCAGACTGAGGACGATCTGATCTGGCCCGTTCTCGGCCAGCTCGGGTGGACAGCGAACTTGCGCCAGCAGAACCTGTCAGCCCACGGTCGCGAGGCCGTACCCGACGGTTTGTTGTTCGCGCACAATGCAGCGAAGGAACAGGCCAACGACTTCGCGGAGGAGTGGAAGCGGTACCAACACGGCCTTGCCATCGTGGAATCAAAACGCTGGCTACGTCCCCTCGACCGTCGGTCGGGACGACGCGGCGAGGAGACAGCACCCTCCACTCAAATGCTACGCTACTTACGGCGGGTCGATGATCTGACAACCGGGCGACTCCGCTGGGGAATCCTGACCAACGGGGCAAGATGGCGCCTCTATTGGCAGCGCGCCCTATCCGTCTCGGAACAGTTTTTTGAAATCGACTTAGCCGCCGTTCTGGACCTGCCCGGCCACAACGACGGCCTGTTCGCCCTGGACGGGGAGGAGCGCCGCCATTGGCTCAAGGTGTTCGCCCTCGTATTCCGGTGTAGAGCATTTCTGCCAGGCGCGGTCGACGAACGGACATTCCATGAGCAGGCTATCGCTAAAGGCCACTTCTACCGGGAACGAGTTGCTGCGAGCCTATCCGAACTAGTCTTTGAAAGGGTCTTCCCGGATCTTGCCCGTGCGATCGCGGGGGCCGCGCCGGACGTGCCGCTGGCCGAGGTACGAGAAGCGGCGTTGGTTGTGCTCTACCGCCTGCTGTTCATCTTCTATGCCGAAGACCGTGACCTGCTGCCGGTTCGCGATTCGCGGTACGACGACTACGCGCTACGGGAAAGGGTTCGCGGTGATGTCGGACGCCGCAAGGATGCAGGCGATGCCTTCTCCGAAAGCGCCTCGATCTATTGGTCGTTAATCGACAATCTGAGTCGCGCCATTGACTTGGGTGACGCTACGATCGGCCTGCCACCCTACAATGGCGGACTGTTCGATCGGCACCGCACGCCGCTTCTTGATCGCATCCGGCTGGGAGATGCGGTAATGGCCGGCGTGATCGACGCGCTGTCGTTCGAGCAAGCGCCGGAGGGCAGGCGCTATATCAACTACCGCGACCTCGGCGTTCAGCAACTGGGGTCGATCTATGAGCAGTTGCTGGAACGGGAAATCGTTCGCGACGGCGGTGCGATCGTCGTCCGACCGAACCTCTACGCGCGGAAAGATTCCGGCAGCTACTACACGCCCGACGACCTCGTCGGCCTGATCATCGGGGAAACTGTCGAACCTCTTGTACGGGCACGAACGGATGCCTTTGCCGTTCAAGCGTCCCAACTCGCATCGAGCCAGTTGCCCGAAGACCGCCGGAAGCGTCGATTGAAAAAGCTCGATCCAGCGGAGAGGCTGCTCGACCTTAAGGTCTGCGATCCGTCGATGGGTTCGGGACACTTTCTGGTAAACCTCGTGGACCATCTCGCTGACCGGGTCATCGCTGCGATGGCGGAGGCGGAGGCCTTATGTGACGGCTACATCTCACCCCTGAACAAGCGAATCGACAATATCCGCAGCACGATCATGGCAAATGCCGAGGATCGCGGCTGGACGTTCGATCCTGCACAACTCGACGACCGGCACATCGTCCGGCGCATGGTCCTTAAACGCTGTGTCTACGGCGTGGACAAAAACCCGATGGCCGTGGAGTTGGCCAAGGTTTCGCTGTGGCTGCACACCTTCACGGTCGGAGCTCCGCTCAGCTTCCTCGATCATCACTTGCGTTGCGGAGACAGCCTGTTCGGTGCTTGGGTGCTAAGTGCCATCGAAAGGGCGAAGCGCCGGGGTGGATCACTGTTCCTTCAAGGCCCCGTGAATCGGGCCACTCGGTCCGCGTCGCCCATGCAGATCATAGAGGCTTTGACAGATGCCGAAATTGCGGAGGCGCATCGGTCCGCCGACGTATTTGCCGAAGTCTCGGAGATGACGGCACCGCTGAACACGTTTCTGTCCCTACTCCATGCCTTCGACTGGATGGACCTTCGTGGCCTGCAAGACGAGGGTCCCTTTTTCGGTTGGCTCGAAGGGAGATTCGGCGATCCTATCGATATTGCGTTGGGCAAGGTCGAAATTCGGAGAGAAGCCCCGGAGGCGGAGCGCTTCGCTGAGATGCTGGAGCAGGCTCAACAACTCATCGCCGAAGAACGCTTCCTGAACTGGCAAGTGGCATTTCCGGGTGTCTGGTCGGACTGGGAAACGCCCGGTTTGACGGGCGGGTTCGACGCCGTGATCGGCAACCCGCCCTGGGACCGGATGAAGTTGCAGCAGGTCGAGTGGTTCGCCGCGCGCCGACCGGAAATCGCCATGGCCACACGTGCGGCCGACCGCAAGCGTATGATCACCGACCTTGAGGTGGCCGCTGACCCCCTCGCCCAGGACTTTGCGCGGGCCAATGATCAAGTTACCGCCGCGCTTCGCATCGTACGCAGCGGCGGCGACTATCCGCTGTTGTCCAGAGGCGACGTGAACCTCTATTCGCTGTTCGTCGAGCGCGCGATGACGCTCGTTAAACCAGACGGAATGGTCGGGCTTCTCGTCCCCTCCGGCATCGCGTCCGATCAGACAGCAGCGCGCTTCTTCAAGGGAGTGGCGACAGAGGGTAGGTTGAAGGCGCTCTACGATTTCGAAAACCGCCGCACGCGACACGGTGCCCCGCCCTTCTTCCCCGATGTCGATAGCCGTTTCAAATTCTGCGTCTTCTCCGCCAGTCCCTCGCCGCTCTCAGGCGACGCGCAATGCGCCTTCTTCCTGCAGGCCGTGTCGGAACTCGCAGAGACGGACCGCTGCTTCCCGCTGAGCGCTGCGGATTTCGCCCGTGTCAACCCGAACACCGGCACCGCGCCGATTTTCCGTTCTCGCCGCGACGCAGAACTCACCACCGCAATTTACGGCCGCCTGCCAGTGCTCGTGGACCGTTCCTTGAGTGACCCCATCCAGACATGGCCGGTGAAATATACGCGCATGTTCGACATGACCAACGACTCCGGCCTCTTCCGTACGCGGGCTGAGCTTGAAGAAATAGAACGCGCATGGCCCATCGGCGGCAATCGCTATGCCAGCCCGAACGGCGAATGGCTACCGCTCTACGAAGGCAAGATGGTGCAGGTGTTCGACCACCGCGCTGCCAGCGTCGTCGTCAATCCTGAGAATCGCCACCGCCCCTCACAGCCCGAGCCGGCCACACCTGAACAGCACGAGGACCCGGACTGGCTACCGGACCCGCAGTATTGGGTGTTACAGAGTAAAACACCCTTCCCGGACGCGCCGTGGCTTCTGGCTTTCAAGGACGTCACATCTCCAACCAATGTTCGGTCCATGATTGCAGCCGTAATACCTTGTTCCGGCGCGGGCAATACGCTGCCGGTCTTGTCTCTGGATGGTGAGTCAGGAGCAGACGCCGCCCTCTTGCTCGGCAATCTCAATGCTGTCCCGTTCGACTATGTGGCTCGACAGAAAATACAGGGACAGCACCTCAACTGGTTTATTCTCGAACAACTCCCCGTCGTGCCGCCAAACCGCTATGGGACCGTGTACGGACCGAAGACCGCCGCGGAGATTGTGCGCGAAGCAGTGCTGGAACTCACCTATACCTCCCATGATATGGCGCCCTTCGCTCGCGACATGGGCTATGTGGACGGGACGGGGAAGGCGCTGCCTCCGTTCCGCTGGGACGAGAGACGCCGTCTCTATCTCCGCGCCAAACTGGACGCGCTCTACTTTCATCTCTACGGTGTAACCGACCGGGACGATATCCGCTACATCTACTCGACCTTCCCAATTGTTGAGCGCGAGGAGCGGAAGGCTTGGGACCGCTACCGCTCCTGCGAACTCTGCCTTGCCTGGAGCAATGCCTTCAGCGCTGGCCACCCCGACGCGACGATCCAGTAACGTACCTGTCATGTCTTATTAGGTACCCTTCGTGCGCGGACGGGTGGCTGGCAAACCGACAGTTGGGGCCGCCATCAACTGAGGACATTGCCGGCACCTACGATTACGATGCCAACTGCAAGATTCCAGAGCGAAGATCGCCAAGAGGCTTCGAGAGAGCGAGATAGACGAGCGGAAGTCGCGCACAGGCCGCTATGATCGGGTTCGTAGACGGATAATTTCCCTACAGCCGTCGAAAGATCGGAAGATTCCATAACCCATTGATAATGAACGGCAATTGGATAGCAATCCAAGCTCGCCAAGGCTGTCCTGATTCTTACCCTTGAGAACCGTCAAGCGCATCTCCGTCCTCGATCCTGCGCATGTCCCGCGTTCCTCCAGTTCCCCACCCGCTGCCCGTCTGGGTCCTCACGGTACGAGCGAAGAATTACCGGCCGCAGAGCCCCAGGGCCGCTTTAGTCTTTTGCTACGGTTCGCGGTTGTGACTCCCAAATCCTTTCGCAAAACCACTGCGAAGCCCAACTCGAAACATCGTGAGGAACGTCTTTTGGCTTATCCGAGACCCATTCCGAAACGTACCCGGAAACGGCTTTGATGTCCTTAAATACATTTCGTCTCGCATCCCAAAGTAGTCCGGGAGCTTGTCTGGACTTGTCCCAAACCAGCGCCACAGCATCACGGGTCAATCCAGGAGTACGCTTAGCTGCGTCTCCAACCAGGACGGCGACATCCTTGGTCTTATCCAGGACCCAATTCGGGGCACCCTTGGTCGCATCTCTGGCCACATCCAGGAACCAATCCGGAAGTAACTCTACCGGTAGACTCGGATCGAGGTGCAGTCTCTGATACCATGCCTTGCTGAGGCTGTAGAATTTCACACCCAACAGGGTGAAGCTGACAACCGCCATCGGGAACGCCAGGAAGTTCAGCACCGGCAGGAGGACCGGGAAGACGGTCACCAAGCCTACGATAAGCCCCGAGATGGCGATGGCGCGCGCAACGGACTTACCCATTCGCTTCAGCACCCGCGTGTAGAACTCCGATTTGGTTATCTTCCCGTCAAAACAATCCAGGCCCTCTTCCATGGTGGCGAAAACACCCTCGACAACGGCCGCCACCAAGCCACTGGCCACGGCCACCTTAGCCGCCTGCTCCACCGCAAGACGCAACGCCTCCGAGTTCAAGGCGGAACGAGCCAAGTCCAACTCGGCCGGGGACATGGTCGCATCACCCCTTGCACGATTTAACGAAGCGTTCTCAAAGATTCCTTCGCTCGCGCTATCACCACCCCCCAGGCTCCGGGGAATGATGTGACTCCAATCGCGGGAAGCATGAAACTCTCTCAGAGCTTCAACTCCGCTCATTCTGATCGGTTCCGGTATCGTCTCCCATATCGCCTTTGCCGCTTCAAGATCCCGGTAAGCTGCCCCGGCCCTCTGATAATATTGAATCAGATCCGGCGGCAACATGTTGAAATCGAGATTCTGTAGCCATCCTCCGGCGAACCGTCCTACCACCGAGGCGGACAACACATCTTTCAGCAATTTCTCGAAATCGAGCTGGCGAGCCCACTCGTTCATGAATATTCCCGCTACCCAAAACTGCGAGGAACCGGTGCGAATGTACCTTTGCACCTCCGGGTTCTGACTTTCTTTTGTCAGCCCCTCGATCCTGTATAGGTTCGACTCATCCTTGTTATCCGTTTCATTCATCAGGTGCCCCCAATTTGCGGTTGCCTTCCTCCTCAGCACCCTGGACTATCGGTTCTCACTTCCGTGTCTTTGAAGTCTCCCACTCACTGTCCCCATCTGTTTCCGCTACATTGATGTCGTCTCCGGCTTCTTTGCGGGGCACGAGAGGCGGCTCCGCCGGTCCGTCCGGTTTCTTCGGAATCAGGTCTTCTCGTACATGCCCCTGCCGGTGCGCCTGACCCGGCCTTCCTTGGACCACCGCGAGACCACCTGCCGGTGGTACGCTGGGGTCTTCTCGCCCGCCGTCTCGTGGGCAAGCAGGGAATCCAGCGTGAACTGGTCGGGCAGTGTCGCGAGAACCGCCGTCCAATCGATCATCGCGCCGCGCGGTCCTCGCTTCAACGCTCCGACCTCGGAGCGACCCTGCCGGGATCTTTTACCCGTCTGTCGTCCATCGAGCATGTCATGGACCAGCTCGTGCCTCTTGATCTCGTCCCGCAACGCGGCGACTCGCCCCGTGGCCACGGCCAGCTCCTTCCTCAACCGGTCGATCTCTCTCTTCACGCTGATTTTCAGGTCCGCAGCCATTTCTCCTCCTCTTTCTCAATTTCCACGCTGTAACGCCGGCACAGCCGACCGCGTCCGGCGTCCCGCGCAATCGTTGGTCCCGCCCGCAAGTTCTCCGGGAGAACTCCAGCCTAACCGATTCAGCGAGGAGCAGGCAATCGAGATGCCGAAGGAGCATAGGCCCATGCCTTGCCACGCAACCCCCGGTGATCCGGCCTGGGCGCGCGAACTGGACGAAGAGTAGAAGGGCCAGCCTCCGGCGGGGGGCGGCCGGACGGTCCCGAGAGAGGCCGCGCCGCGCCGACTTCCCGCTACTGGAGGTTGCGCCATGACCGTTCCCGAGAAGATTTCCGCCGACTACACGCTGCGCCCGAGCGATCTCGCCAAGGTGCTCGCCCTCCTGGTCGAAGCCCGCCAGCCGGCCATTGTCTTCGGGCCGCCCGGCGCGGCCAAGAGCCAGATCGCCCAACAGGTGGCCGCGGCCACGAACCGCCAGTACGTCGACGTCCGGGCCCTGCTGCTCGACCCCGTCGATCTCCGAGGCATCCCCTGGCGCGACCACGACGACCGCACGCGCTGGGCGCCGCCCGCATTCCTGCCCCCGTCCGACGATCCCGGCCGCTGGCTCATCAACCTCGAAGAGCTGCCCTCGGCTGTCCCGATGGTGCAGGCGGCCCTGTATCAGCTGGTGTTCGACCGAAAGGTGGGCGAGTACGAGCTTCCCGAGGGAGCGTCGCTCATTGCCTGCGGCAATCGGGAAACCGACCGCGGGGTCGTCCACCGCATGCCGACGCCCCTGGCCTCGCGATTCATTCACCTCGATATCTGTGTCGACGCGGACGACTGGCTCAACTGGGGCGCCGCCAACGGCATCGCTCCCGAGGTCCTTTACTTCGTCACATACAAACCGGACCTCCTGCACCAGTTCGACCCGCAGTCCAAGGAACGCGCCTTCCCGTGTCCGAGGACCTGGGAGTTCGCCTCAAACATCGTCAAGCACCGGAACGGCCTCGATCCGGCGGTCGAGCGGGCGCTGTTCCGGGGCGCGGTGGGGGAAGCCGCCGCGGTGGAGTTCTCGGCGTTCCTGAAGGTGTGGCGGGAGTTGCCCCATCCCAGAGCGGTCCTGAACGACCCCGGGAACGCGGACATCCCGGAGAACGCCAGCGCGCTGATGGCGCTCTGCGGCTCGCTCTACCGGCTTGCGACGGACGTGACCATGGACGCCATCGTCACTTTCGCCCAGCGGCTCAGGAGGGAAGTGGGAGAGTCCTTGGTGGGCGCGTGCGTGCGCCGCGACCCGGCGCTCCAGCGCTCCCCCGCCTTCATCCGCTGGGCCGCCGCCAGAACGCAGTGAAGGAGAAACCCATGTACTGGCGGATCAGCCACTATTCGGCGGGCGACGCCCCCTCGCACGGCTACGTCGTGAGAGCCCGCAGCCGCGAGGCGGCACGGCGCACGCTCGCCGCCGCGATCCAGGTCCCCCTGTGGACCCTCAGGTAACCTTACAAGAGGAGGTACGCATCATGGACCTCAGCAGAGACGCCATGCTGGTCAGTCTGCGCATCAGCGCCTGGTCCGGCCGGCTCTACGACCGCGAGGCGAGCGACCACGTCGCTGCCCACCACGACGCCAGCACGAGCGCCGGCCGCTACAACAAGCGGCTTCTCCCCAAGGCGGCCCTGGCGCCGCTCAACGCCGTCATGAGCGAGAGCCGCACGCAGCACTACGCCCAGTCGCTGCCGTGGGACGACAAGGGCTCGCGGCTTCTCACCGTCGCCAACTACGAGCGCTACACCGAGGTCATGGACGCCCTTCGGGAGCGTCTGGTGCGCCGGCGCGCGCGCTTCATCGAGGACTACGGCGACTACGTGGAGCAGGCCCGGATCGAACTGGGCAAGCTCTTCCGGATCGAGGACTATCCCTCGAAGGACCAACTCCGGGACAGTTTCTCCATCCGATACCGCATCACGCCGGTGCCGGACGCCGACCACTTCATCGCCAGGTTGGCTTCCGACGACACCGAGCGGGTGAAGCGCGACATCGAGCTACACATCGAGGAGCAGCTCCACGACGCAGTAGGCGACCTCTACCGGCGCCTGGCCGAGGCGGTGGAGCGGGTGTCGGAGCGGCTCCAAGAGGACGGGGACGGCAAGCCGCTGGTGTTCAGGGACACCATGATCTCCAACATCCGGGACCTCGTGGACGTGGTCCCCCGGCTCAACATCTTCGGCGACCACCGGCTGGCCGGCCTCTGCGAGCAGGTGAAGGAGAGGATCGCGAGCGTGGAGCCGGACTGGCTGCGTCCGTCCGGGACCTTTGACCCCGCTGTCCGGGTGCAGGTGAAGCGCGACGCCGACGCGCTCATGGAGCAGTTCGCGGGCTACTTCACGCCACCGGTACAGGAGGTGGCGTGATGTCCGCCAGCGTGCTCGCCGAGTCCGCGCTCCGGGTGAGCGACTGTGTTACGGAACTCCTGCGGAAGCAGCCCTTCTTCGGGAGCCTTGTGTTGAGGCTCCCGCTCCGGGCCGATTCCACACGGAAGACGCTTGCGAGCGACGGACACGAGATCCGCTACTCGCCCGGCTGGGTGGCAGAGACCGACGCACACCTCATCGAGACCGCGATGGCGCGGGTGGTGATGGCGTGTGCGCTAAAGCATCACACCCGCCGCGGAGAACGGGACCCGGAACGCTGGCAGACGGCCTCGCAGCTCGTCACCCACGCCCTCTTGCGCGACGCGGGCTTCACGCTCCCGCCCGAAGCCGAAGCCTGGGAGGACCTGAGCGTGGAGCAGGCGTACGACCGCCTGCCGGAATCCGGGGACGGCGATCCAAACGACGATGGCGATCCAGCCCAAGATGGCGCCAACGGCGCGGGCGCGGCCGGCCAGCCGCCTCCCGGCGGCGACGGCGATGAGTCCGGAGATCCGTCCGATCCCGCCGACCAGGGCGACAGCGGCGACGGGAACGGCCAGGGTGAGGACGGCGCCTCCGGCGCTCCGCCGAGCCACGACCCTTCCGGCACCGGAGAGGTCATGGACGCCGACGCCCGCGCGGGCGACGGCTCCGGTTCCGGCGAGGCGTCCGTGGACATCGCCGCCGAGGAGCAGGCGTGGGACGAAGCCATGCACCAGGCCCTCAGCATCGCCAGGGCCGAGGGCAAGGCGCCGGGAGGCGTCGAGGAGACGGTCCGGAACGCCCACGCCAGCACACTCGACTGGCGGACGCTGCTGCGCCGCTACATGACCGACGCCGCCAGCCGCGACTACAGCTGGAGCGTTCCCAACCGCCGCTTCATCGACTCGGGCCTCTACCTCCCCTCGATCCGCTCCGAGGGCATCGACACGATTGCGGTCATCATCGACACCTCGGGTTCCGTCCCGGCCCAGACCCTTGCGGAGTTCTGGGCGGAGCTGCGCGAGGTCGTTGACGAGATCCGCCCCGAAAGGATCATCGTGCTCCAGGTCGACGCCGCATTGCGGGACGCCGCCGAGTACACGGCCGACGACCTCCCCGAGGAGATCGCGCTCAAAGGCCGGGGCGGCACCGACTTCCGTCCGGGCTTCGAGTGGCTCGACGAGCAGGGGATACAGCCAACCGTGTGCCTCTACTTCACGGACATGGGGTGCTCAAGCTACCCGGAGGTCCAGCCCGGGTTCGACGTGGTCTGGGTCAACTGGAATCCGGTCCTGCCGGAGCGGCACTGCGAGCCGTGGGGCGAACGCATCGACATCGCCCCCTGAGGGCCACTGCAACCGCGAGTCCCGGAGCGAACGCGACGCACACTGCATAGTCGCGCCCGCTCAGAGCGCACGTTCGGGGCGGAGAGATTACAGATTTCGGGGCCCGTGCAACCGGAGAGCGCAGCTTAAAGACTCCACCGCAATCCCAGAACAAACCCATGCGATTCGAGCGGCTTGTCGTACCTGAAGCCGTTCAACTCATCCTCCAGTTTCGAGAAACCCCGCATGAACCTGTAGCCCGCATCGAGCGTCATCGTTCTGCCAATTTCGAAACTCATCCCCGCGCCGATCTGCCATATGGCGCCGTCATTCACGGCATCACCGCCCGCGCTTCTTTTCGCTTCGCTCCGATAATACCCCAAACCACCTCCCACGTAGGGCGTCATCCCGCCCTTCCACGCAAGATCGTACCACGCGTTCAGCAGGATGCCCCACTGCTCGACGTCATTGGAGTCTTCGAATCTTCCCAACGTTCCCGCCACCAGGGACGCCTCATAGTCGGCTTTGCCATAAAACGCCTCCCCCTCCATCCTGACCGCTCCCATGGAGCGGCCCACCGCCCCGCCTATCCTGAATCCGGTATCCACATCCGTCTTGATGTCCGTCAGGGGCTGGCCGGTGACACGACCGGTGTAATCTCCCACCGCTTCGAGATCGGTTTGAGAGAACACGCCGCCGTTCATCGAGACATACCACTGCGCGTTAGACTCCGCGGCCCACAGCATCGAGACCAGAACCATCGCGGCCACAATCCTCATGTTCGTCATCGTTCCATCCTCCCTGTCGTTTCCGTAGCTCAACACCGGAGAATCGCCGGCGGGTCAGGCACACGGAAGCCGATCACGCAGCCTCACCCCACGGTCACGCTGACACGCTTCCCCAACCGGCGCAAGGCGCGGTCGATGGTGGCCGCCTTGGTGACATGATCCGGATTCAGCATGCGCCGCACCTCGCTCTCGGCGACATCGAGGTCGCGGGCAAGACGGCGTTTCGACACCCCGGCCCTGCGGAACGCCTCGTAAAGGGCCGCCTTCAGCGCTATCGGCACCGGCGGTACGACCATCGGCCGGCGCCGGGTCACGCGCGACGGTTCCGGCAGGTCCCCGCCCTCCCGCATGGTAGTCGCGATCAGTTCGCGAAGCAGGTCGCGGGCTTCGAGCAGCGCCTCGTCGCGGGTCGCGCCGTCGGTCGCGCCCCACCCGAAATCCGGAAACGCGGCCACATAGCGGCCGTCCTCGTCGCGTTCGACCTCGGCAGGATAGTTGTAGGTGTCAGGCATCGGTTCGTTTCTCCGTATCCAGACAACTCCCGGGCCCTCGCCCACTTGCGCACCCTGACGATGAACTGCCGCCAGCCGCCGCCTCCGGGTGTCAAGGATAGCTGCGCGCATTTTTGAGCGCAACACGCGCCGCCGGGAGGTCGCGGCGGGCTGGCTCCGGGGCGAATCCCCGGAGCCCGGGACCGCGCCGGTCCCGCCGGCAGATTGGAGGCCATCGACATGACTGGAACATTCACATCTCAGGCAAACGGCCTGGACGCGGATCGCCCCGTGCGCCCGACCACCTGGCGCGCCCGCGCCTTCGTGCTCGGCGGGTTCGCCCTCGCCGCCGCGTACACGGCCGCAACCCTCGCGCTCGGCGCGGGACTGGAGCACATCGGCGCGCTCTGGATGGCGGCGATCGCCTGGACCGTCTTGGCAGGCCTCGCCGGCGCCCTGTGGCGGGGGTTCCGCTACAGGGATTGGTCTGCATTCTCCGACTACGAGCTGCCGGAAGACGGCGGCGAAATGTACGAGTGGCTGTCCCGCACAGGCCGCTACTCCTCGCTTCGCGACATGGAAGAAGAGCTGCTCCACGACGACGATCACCTTCGCTGATCCGCCAACGGCGACCGTCCCGCCGGCCGGGCCCGGGCGCTTCGGCCTCCACCGGCCCGCCGTGCGCCGCCGGGAGGTGGCGGCGGGCTCGGGTCGGGCGAGTCCCCAGGGGTCCGAGGACGGACTCCCTCACGCCACCGCCAAGGAGGTCGCCGCCATGCCCGACACGAACATTACCGAAGACCATCGCCGCGCGTTCGAGGCCCTGACCAGCGGCCGGTTCCAAAACTTCTGCCTCGTCTCTTGCTTCGTCGACGGCGAACCAACCGCGGCCATCGCCGCCGTCAACATCACTCCCCCCGCTGAAGACGGCGGCGAGCCGGAATATCTCATCAGTCCGCTCTTCGTCTTCCCGACCGGGGCGATGACCCTGACGGACCATGACGGGAGGGAGGCGTGAGCGGCCGCCGGCGCGCCGCCGAACTCCACGTCCCACCCGAATGCCGCGACATGATCCGCCGCGGCGCGCTCGTCGCCATCAACTCGTCAGGAGGCAAGGACAGCCAGGCCATGACCATCCTGCTCTCGCGGATCGTCCCCCGCGACCAACTGGTGGTGGTTCACGCCCCGCTCGGAGAGGTCGAGTGGCCGGGCACGGTCGAGCACATCGAGAACACGATTCCCGCCGGCGTTCCGCTGATATTCGCGCGCGTGGCGTCCGGCAAGACCTTGCTCGGCCGGGTCGAGGAGCGGGGGAAATGGCCTGGACCAAAACGCAGGTACTGCACCAGCGAACATAAGACCGGACCCATCGAACGCGAGCTTCGCCGCTACCTGAAGGTCCACCCCCGCTTCGAGGGCCGCCTGATCAGCGCCATGGGACTGCGACGCGACGAGAGCGCCGACCGCGCCAGGCGTAGTCCCTGGAAACGCAGCGACCGCAACTCCCGGGCCGGCCGGGAATGGTTCGACTGGCTGCCGATCTTCGACCTGACCGTTGACGACGTGTTCCGGGTCATCCGCGACGCCGGCCAGTCTCCGCACTGGGTGTATGCGCAGGGGGTGTCGAGGTGCTCTTGCAGTTTCTGTATTTTCTCATCTCGTTCCGATGCACGTCGCGCCGCGGAACTCCGTCCCGACCTCTATCAAAGATACTTGCGGCTGGAGAAGCGCATCGGCCACACCCTGTCGCCGTCCGGTACTCCGCTTCCAACTCTCACCGGCATTCCGGCCGATCCCGACGCCGGAACCTCCGGCCTGTCCGACCGGCTCCGCGCCGACGGCAGCGCCCGCCCATGAACCACACGTCCCCCCACGAACGCCGACCGGAGGCGGAGCCCGGGCCGAGGCCCGGAGACGGGCCGAGCCTGGAGAGAGTCGCCTGGCCCACAACCCCATTCACGGAGGAATACATGAACCACACCGCTCCCATCCACGAACCCGGCATCCGCTCGATCCCGCTCGACCGTCTGTACGTCGCGCTGGAGAACGTGCGCAAGACGCCGCCCGACGCCATCGCCGAGGCCGAACTGAAGGCATCCATCGCGAACCACGGACTTCTCGAGAACCTCGTCGTCCGGAGCGATGGCCCGGACGGCGGCTACGCCGTGGTCGCGGGCGGCCGCCGCCTCGCCGCCCTGAAGGCGCTCGCCGCCGACGGCGTGCTCGACACCGCCCACCCGGTGCCCTGCCTGGTGGTCGACGGTAACGCCTCGTCCAGCGAGCTGTCCCTCGCCGAGAACGTCATACGCATCGCCATGCATCCGGCCGACCAGGTGATCGCCTTCACGAAGCTCACCGAATCCGGCGTCACGGCGGCGGCCATCGCGGCGCGGTTCGGCACGTCCGAACGCCTGGTCGAGCAGCGCCTGCGGCTCGGCAACGCGGCGCCCGAGCTGCTCAACGCCTACCGGGCCGGCGAGATCGACCTGGAGACGCTCAAGGCTTTCGCCGTCACCACCGATCACGCTCGGCAGCTTGCGGTCTGGGAGCAAGTGGCGGACCAGGGCTACCGCCCGGCGGCATGGCAGGTGAAGCGCATGCTCACCGAGGAGCGGGTCCCGGGCAACTCCGCCATGGCCCGCTTCGTGGGCATCGAGGACTACGAGGCCGCGGGCGGACCGGTGTTGCGGGACCTCTTTGCCGCCGAGGACGAGAGCGGGATCTGGCTGGAGGATCCGGTGCTGTTGCAGAAGCTCGCCATGGCGAAGCTCGGCGAGACCGTGAAGGACCTCGAGACCCGCTGGCGCTGGGCAACGGCCGCGCCGGAGGTGGACTGGACCGAGATCGCCCGCTACGGGCGCATCTCTCCGGAGCCCTCCGCGCCGACCGCGGCGGAGACCGCCGAACTGGAGCGTCTGCACACCCGCGAGGACGAGCTCTCCAACCTCGATGAGGAAGACTGGACCGAGGAGCTCGAACGGGAAGCCGAAGCCATCGAGACCCGGACGTGCGAGATCAACGCGGCCGTGGAGGCCCGGGCAACCTTCCGGACGGAGGACTGCGCGATGGCGGGCGCCATCGCCACCATCGACTGGAGGGGCGAACTTCAGATCGTCGCGGGCCTGGTCCGTCCCGAGGACATGCCCAAGCCGGACGACTCCGGCGACAGCGCCGGCAGTGATGCCGATGACGGCGACGACGACCGGGTCCGGAGACCCGCGATCTCCGCGCCCATCGCCTCGCCTGCCGACCCGCAGGCCGAGGCGCGCAAGGAGGCGGGCGTGGGGATCGGGCTTTCCGACGATCTCCGCTCGATCCGCACGGCACTGGTCAAGGCGCATCTCGGGGAGAACTTCGAGGCCGCCTTCGACCTCATGCTGTTCCAGCTCGGCCGCGCCGTGTTCACCCACGGCTACCAGGAGCATGCGCTCGACATCGCTGTCCGGGAGACAGCCGACCGACCGACCCTGCGCATGAACGACGAGGATTTCGGGGCCTGGAGCCCGGGCGAGGCGATGCTCGCCGACCGCTCCCGCCTGCCGCTCGACTGGTTGACCGTCGAGGACGGCGGCGAGTCCTTCGCAGCGCTGCGTGCGTTGCCACAGGACGACAAGCAGCGGCTCTTCGCGGCCACGGTGGCGCGCACGGTGAAGGGTCAGCTGGCCTTCGAGCCACAGGCGCGTCCCGAGCTGGAAGCCACCATTGCCCGGCTCGACATCGACTTCGCCGGCCAGGTGCGTCCGACCGCGGACATGCTGTGGTCGCGCATCAACAAGGCCCGCATCCTGGACATCGCCAGGGAGACCCTGGGACCGGCATGGGCGTCTGCGCGGGCCAAGAGCAAGAAGCCCGCGATCGCCAAGGCGATGGAAGAGGCCTTCGCTGCCGGCAGCCCTCCGCTGGGCGTCACCGCGGACGCCCACGCCGCCGCGCTCGCCTGGACCCCGCCCGGCTTCAAGGCGTTCGACGCGGGCCGGGCCGGCGCCGAGGATGCGAGTGCGGAGACAGTGCCCGCAACCGAGGCGCCGGACTCCGTAGCCGGTCCGGCGCCCGAAGACGCCGGCGCCCCGGAGCCGGTGGAACCGGAGGGCGCCGACGCGCCCGCCGAACCGCCGGAGCCCGTGGCCGCGAGCATCGAGGTTCCGGAGGTGGCCGAACCCCTTGGCGCAGCCATCGCCGCCAACGGCCATGACAACGGCAACGGACTCGACATCCCCGAGTTCCTGCGCGGCGTCTGAACCGCCCTCCGGCCCGAACGCGCCCCGCCCCGCACACCGCGGGGCGGGGCTTTTTTTGTTTGTCCCATCCAATCGGGAGACCGCACATGACACACACCGCCATTCCGCCCGGGGCGACCATTCGCGCCCGGGTCCACGAGAGCGCTCTCAAGCGCGTCACGAAGTTTTGGGCGTCCCGTCCGATCGAGATCTTCATCGAGGCCCTCCAGAACTCGCGCCGGGCCGGAGCCACCCGCGTTCATGTCACCATCAGCGCACCAACCGGCCGACCCGCCGGCCACACGCCCGAGCCGTCCGAACCGCGCCTTGCGGTGAGCATCACCGACGACGGCGCCGGCATCGAGGACCCGGCCGTCCTGCTGAGCTTCGGCGAGAACGGCTGGAATGATGAACTTGTGGCCCGCGAGGACGCGGCCGGCATGGGAATCCTGAGCCTCGCACACCGCGGATGCCGGATCGCATCGAGGGTACGCACGCCGGACGGCCGTGCCGGGCATGGCTGGTCCGTGGAGCTCGAGCCGGAACACTTCACGGGCCGGAGCGACGCTCCGGTACGGCCCGACGACGGCGCGCCGTATCCATCCGGCACGACCGTGGAGTTCCAGGCCGCCGAGTCCGCCGACATGATCCGCGCCGCGCTCGCCAATGCGGCGCGCCACTACCCGCTTCCGGTCACGTTCGAAGGCGAGACGGTTGAACGCCGGGCCTTTCTCGACGGAGCGGTCCATGCCGAGACATGGAACGGACTCACCTTCGGCGTCTACCGGGACCGCAGGCAGAGCTACATGGAGCCGGACCTCAACTTCTTCGGCCTGACCGTGCCCGTGCGCCTGCCCACGGTCGAGACCGTCCACGGCGCCGTATGGTCCGTCCGCGCCGACGTCGTGGACTGTCCCGGGCTCGAGTTGCTGCTGCCCGCCCGCCGGGAACCGGTGGAGAACGCCTTTCTGGAGGAGCTGCGCCAGGCCGCCCGCCTGGCGATCTACCGCGCCATGGCCGCCGACCCGGAGCCGCGTCCAGCCTTCGCCGACTGGACGCGGGCGCGCGGCGCCGGCATCGAGCTTGCGCCGCCGCCGGAGGTCCTCCGTCCCTGGCGTCCCTCCATCGCCGACATCGACGACTGGCGGGAACCTCCGAGGCCCGCGCCCGCCGGCCCCGATGCCCTGGTCGTGGACTTCGATCCCGAGCCTCCCGAGGCGCAGGCGCTGTGGCGCGCCGCGGAGCGAGCCGGCCTGGCGGAGAGGCTCTTCGAGGCCGACAGGCGCCTGGAAGGCTACGAGTGGCATGACCGCCTCGACCGCATCACGGGCATCGACACCGAGGTTGCTACGGCCGACGGCAAGACGCGGCCGCTCCGGGACTTCCCACTGCCGGGACAGAAAGACACCGCCGGGACCCCCTTGCCGCCGCGTCCCACGTCGATCCGCATGACGCTTTCGGTCAGGAGCGCCGGAGGTCCCGGCCGCACCCTCCATCTCCCCGCCGACCTCGCCTTCGCGGGCGAGGACTGCGGCTGGGTCGGCGACACGCTGCCGCTCGTGACAAGGGACAGCAACCTGGAGCCGCACCAACTCGCGGAGCTGTTGCGCCGGGGCTTCTTCGCCCCCTCCGATGACGCGGACGCCGACAGTTGGAGCACTCAAGCCCAGCGGTTCGACGAGGACGCGCTCCACGTCGCCACCAGGCTCCTGTGCAGCGAGGACTCGGCCCTGGAAGTCTCCATCGCCGAGACCGTCCGCCGGGAGATCCTCCACCTCGTGCCCAACGGCCGCAAGGTGGAGATCTCCATCACCCGCCCGGACGTCCGGGTCACCCTGGGCGATCCCGCCCAAGCCCCCACCTGAGGCGGCCGGCCGCAATCCATCTCTCCTCCCGCCGGATACCCGCTCCGCCCGGAGCCGAGCCCGGCTGTCTCGGTCGCGGAGCGGCCGGGGCGCGGGAGCGGCCGTTGCTCTCCATCCGCACTGATCCCGTCACAAGGAGGCATTCATGGATATCCGGAACCCGATCGAGGCATTGATCGGCGCGAACGGGACAGCCAAGGTCGCCGGTCTCTCCCTGCTCGACCTCGACTCCATGACCGTCCGGGAACTGCGGCGGCACGGGCTCACGGCCGCACAGGCCGGCAGAATCAAGGCCGCGTTCGACCTGGGCCGCCAACTCCTCGAAGCCGAAGCCTCCCTGCACTCAGACGCTCCGATCGTCAGCACTCCGGAGGAGGCCTACCGCTACATGCGGCCCAGGTACGTGAACGAGTACCGCGAACACTTCGACGTGCTGATGATGGACAACCGGAACAGGCTCATCCGTCATCACCGGGTGTCCACCGGCAGCCTAACTTCCTCAATTGTTCACCCGCGCGAGGTATTCAGGCCGGTCATCCGGGAGAGCGCCGCCTCGGTCATTTTTTGCCATGGGCACCCGACAGGAGATCCAAGCCCTTCTCGCGAGGACGTGGAGATCACCCACCGGCTCCGGCAGGTGGGCGAGGTGATGGGGATACGGGTCCACGACCACGTGGTCTGCGGACACGACCGTTTCTTCAGCTTCAGACGGGAGGGCTTGCTATGACCAGTCAGTCTCCCGCCGGCCCGCCGCCGGCCATGCACCCGATGGACCCGCGCCGCGGCCGGGACCTCTCGCCCATGTTCGCCGCAGTCCTTTGCTGGCTCCTGGGTCTCAAGCCCATGACCAGCCCGGCCATCACCAATGTCGCCGTCTCCGGCAACTGCGTGCTGGCCGCGACCGACCAGAACCCGCTGTTCGATCAGCATCTCGGGTCCCTGGACGACTTCGAGGCGAACATCCGCGGCTGGGGCGAAGCCTGCGGCGCCGACGCCGGCATGGTGGAAAGCCTCGTCGCCCGCATGAGGAGAACAGACCGATGAGCTTTCCCGAGCTTCCAGAAGGCTACGACCGCCACAAGGACGCACTTGCCATCGTCGATCCCGGAGCGTCGATGAGGCGACGCTTTCGACTCACAACATCTGGTAGCGGCTAACCATGCTCGTCGGGCCGGACAACGATGCAGGGCATGTGCAGCAGGTCCAAATTCGTGGTCCACCCGGCCCACAAGATCGCCCCTCCAATCAACGACCGGACCCGTGGTTCCGCGTACTTCCTTGCTAAGTGACGCCCCGCCGTCCAGCCCGGAAACGCTATATGGAACGACAAATATGAGCTACAGTGATACGACGCCGGAGAGGCCAGACATCACCGAACGTGCCGGCAGCGGCTCCCAGCAGCGCGCCGCGTAGCGCGAACCGCCACACTGAACCCGCGCCGAGAAAACCCGCCACTAAAGGCACGAGGAGCAGCGATCCATGATCAAGGCAGCACCACACCCACGCTTGTGGGCACGATTACAGCCCCTGGGAGCCATCCTCACCGCCAGCACCATCCTAGTCAGCGCGGCGGCCGCGGACCATCGGCCCGAACCGGCGAACGCATGCGCCGGCTATCTGCACGCCGTTGCGGTCGCCACAGCAACACAAGAACAGTTGGAATCACGGCCAGACAGCGTAGCCGCCCGAGGCGCCTTCGGGAGAGCGCAAGAGAGCCGTCGAGCGGCACGCACCGACGTCATCGCAAAGCTCAGCGAACACTGGGAGGAGCCGGTGTCCAAGCTGCTGACCAACCTGGGAAAAGCGAGGGACGCAAGCGAGATCGCATTGATGGACAGCATGCTTTGGCTGAGTCTCTCAGGCACCGCCGAAGGGCCCAACGGCCGGGCATCGCCCGAGTTTCACACCATCAACGCCGCGCTGGATTCGGTCTGGGAAGCCGAACACACCATGCTCACGCTGCTGTGTGACCGGAGCGCCCGAATGCACCAATAGCGATACTGTCCCAAAGCACGACAGAAGAAGTGCAACAAATGCTCCTACTGACAACGCTACAACGCGAAATCCTGCAGCATGCAGCCAAAGGAAGGCCATTGCAGCCCGCAGCACTGGCTGACGACGTCGCCGGCGGAACGACCTGGGGGACCGCAAGCAGAAGGAAGGCGGAGGCCGAAATCGAGCGCCTGACGCGAAGGGGCTACCTGTACGATTTCGGCGAAGGTGATCTCGCCACGTCGGAGAAGGGACTGGCCCGACTCGACCCGAGCAGCCCAGGGAATACGGCTATACGCATCCTTGGGTGGCTGGCAACATCCGCAACGGGAGGAGCGATCGCAGCGATCGCGTCAGACTGGATCAGATCGGGGTAAGAGCCCTAGCGAAATCTACCGTACCTTTCGCCACGGGATTTTCCTTCCTCAGGTCTTGAGGAAGTCGCACAATCGCGCTGGTGATCTCGCCTCAACTTGCGCTCCATGTTCTCCGCCATCCGCTCAGCAGCTTGGCCCAGGGTCGCATCGTCGAGGTGAACATAACGGTTTGTCGTGCTTGCGCGCCTATGCCCGAGCAGGCGTCCGGCGACATGCAGGCGTTCCCCATTCATGACCGCGTGCGAGGCGTGCGCGTGTCGCAGGTCATGCAGCCGCGCATCCGCCACGATCCCGGCCGCATCGCGCACCCTGGTCCAGAACGTCCACAGTTCGTTCGTACTCAACGGCCCGCTTCCCCTTTCGCCCGGAAACACCCACTCCCCGGACGCCGTTTCGGCGAGGCCGTCCAGCAGCTCCCGCGCCGCCTCGCCGAGCAGAATGTGCCTCGGTCCCGTCTTCGCGTCAATCAACGCGAGCCGGTCCGGCTTGACCTCGCACCAGCGCAGGCCGCGTATCTCCCCCGGCCTGCACCCGGTCAGCAGCAGCAGGCGGACCGCCGCGACGCATGCCGGGTTCTCGCCCTCGCGCTGGCGCAGGACCGCGCCGAGCTTTGCCAGATCGTCCGCGCCGAGCAGCCGCCCCCGAGGCGGTCGCCGGTAGCGGACGATGCCCTTGCACGGGTTTCCGGCGGCCTCGGGCCGATGGCCCCACGCGATGGCGCAGTCGAACATGTTGCGCAGTATGACATGACTTCGATTCGGTCCGCCCGGCTTTCTGCGTCCGTATTCGTGGAAGAAGCGGGCGACATCGGCGCACACGACCGAGCCGACGCGGAGGTGGCCGAGAGCGGCAGGATCGCGCTGTTGAGGTAGCTCATGGTGGCCTTCACCGTGGACGGCTTCCACGACGGCGAGCGCCGCTCGACATATTCCGCTGCGAACTTCGTCAACGTCGGGCCGGAAGCGGGAAGGGGCACGGGACTCCCGCCGCCCTTCTCGCGCGCCTGGTCGGCCTTCACCGCGTCCGGCTTGCCGAGCGTAACCCGGCGCGGCGCGGCGGAAGCGGAACACCCAGGACACGCCGGGTAACGGAGTAGGGTTCGGAGTTCGGAAGGGTCGGAAGGGTCGGAAGTGGCGCGCTCAAACGCCGCGCGGGCTGCAAGCCATTGTCACCGCTGGGCCTTCGGCGCTTCGCGGATGCGTGGGCGGGTTGCGATTCTCTACGCCGCCATGCGGCGCGGTTTCCTCACACCGCATCCACCAGGCATGCACGCAGGTCATCCACGAAGGCGGCAATCAGCGGGATGACCCCGCAACTGGCCTTCCTCGTCCAGGGCGATTCCGATCGCGACTTCGACGAATACCGCTGGCTGATGGACGCATGCCGCGCCCGTGCGGCCGAACGAAGGAACGCCACCAACCACAACGCCATCGCCCCAGCCTGATCTTCCGCACCTCCGCTCCCCGCCGCGAGGAGGCCGGACAGCCGGTCGAAGTCAGGCCGCGGGCGCGGCGCGGGAGGTTTTCCTTCATCCCACGCCGCGTCCCGGCACTCTCACGCAATTCGATCCAGGAGGGAGAGATCCATGCTCGACGCCCATACGGCGGCGGATGCGTCCGCGCGCCTTCCCGTTCCCCGCACCCTTCCTTCCGTCCCCGCCGCCCCGGGCCCCGAGCCCTCCGCACATGACGCGCTGTTCACCGCCGCCACAACCCTGTTGCCGGTGCTGGAGGCCGGCCGGGCGCTCGACGCCGCCGTCCTGCGGGACGCCATGACGCGCGCCTTCGGCGCCACGGACGCCCGGGGGGCCTGGGTATGGAAGGACGCCTACGAGGCCGCCGAGGCCGCTGTCGTGCTCTTCATCCGCCGCCATGGCCGGGCCATGCGCCGGCACGCCGGGGCCGGTCCGGACGGACCCCTCGCCATGCTGAAGATGCTGGAGGCCGTGGCCGCCCTGGAGCCCTCTCACACGAAGCGTTCCGAAGAGCAGATCCGCCTCCAGCAGTTCTCGACGCCCCTGCCGCTCGCCTACGCGGCGCTCCAGGCCGCGGCGATCCGGCCCGGCGACGTCGTGCTGGAGCCGTCCGCGGGCACCGGCATGCTGGCGGTGATGGCGGAATGCGCGCTCGGGAGCCGGGCCGCCGGCAACCTGCATCTGAACGAGATCGCCGAAACCCGCTGCGCGTTGTTGTGCCGGCTGTTCCCCGAAACCCTGGTCACCGCCGTGAACGCCGAGAACATCGCCGACCGCCTGCCCGGCGCCCGGCCTACCGTTGTCATCATGAACCCGCCGTTCTCGGCGACGCCGGGCGTCGACCGCATCCGCCACGACGCCGACCTCCGGCACCTGCGCTCCGCGTTCTCCATGCTGCCGCCGAGCGGCCGGCTCGCGGCCGTCACCTCGGCCAACTGCCTTCCCGGCGATTCCGACTGGGATGCCGCCTTCGGGCGCCTCGACCCGCCTGCTCGCGTCGTCTTCACCATGGCCGTCGACGGCCGCGTCTACGCGCGCCGGGGCACCGGCTTCGACACGAGGCTCACCGTGCTCGACCGCACGGGCCGGCCCGGCATCGAAGTCGATCCCGGCGCCCGCGCCGAGACCGCCGCCGAGTTGCTCGACGCCGTCATCGCCGGGGTTCCGCCCCGGATGCCGGTGGAAGTCCGCACCATCACGGGCACACCCGGCCGGGACCTCTTCGGCAACACGGCCACGCCAAGCCCCTCGAAGCGAAAAAACGCATCGAACACACCGCCTGCATCCGCGCCGGCCCATGACTGGGGATCGGTGTCCGAACTCACTGTCGAGACCGGCCAGGCGGAAACCGCTACGGACGCCGGCAACGCCGCCTCCGGACCCTATGAGCCCTGGAGGCCTGGCGCCTTCCGAGTTCCGGAAGCGGTAGCCCATCCGACGCCCCTGGTGCAGTCCGCGGCAATGGCCGCCGTCCCGCACCCGGCGCCGTCCTACCGCCCCATGCTGCCGGAACGCATCGTGGCGGACGGTCTCCTGTCCGATGCCCAGCTCGAAAGCGTCGTGCTGGCGGGCCAGGCCCATGAGGGCCATCTCGCGGCGAGCTACCGGATCGGCTCCGGCTGGGAGACCGTCCAACGGTGCAGCGAGGACGACCAGGACGAGGCCGCCCTCACCGACGAAGGCGAGACCCTGTCGGCGCCGGTCCGCTTCCGCCGGGGCTGGATGCTGGGCGACGGCACGGGCTGCGGCAAGGGGCGCCAGGTGGCGGCCGTCATCCTCGACGGCTGGCTCCGTGGACGCAAACGCGCGCTATGGCTGAGCCAGTCGGACAAGCTCCTGGAAGACGCCCGCCGCGACTGGACCGCGCTGGGCGGACGCGAGGACGACGTGATCCCTCTCGGGAACTTCCGCCAGGGGGACGAGATCCCCTTCTCCACCGGCATCCTGTTCACGACCTACGCCACGCTGCGCTCGCCGTCCCGCCAGGGCCGGCCTTCGCGGCTCGACCAGATCGTCCAGTGGCTCGCCGGAGGAGCCGACGAGGACGACCGCCATGCCTTCGATGGCGCCATCGTCTTCGACGAGGCCCACGCCATGGCCAACGCGGCCGGCGGCAAGGGCGCGCGCGGCGACGTGAAGCCGTCCGCACAGGGACGCGCCGGGCTGCGGCTTCAGAATGCGTTGCCCGACGCCCGGATCACCTACGTGTCGGCCACCGGCGCCACCACCGTGCCGGGACTGGCCTACGCCGGCCGCCTGGGGCTGTGGGCGGCCGGCGAGACGCCGTTCGAGACCCGGACCGACTTCGTCTCGGCAATGGAGGCAGGAGGGGTCGCCGCCATGGAAGTTGTGGCGAGGGATCTCAAGGCCCTGGGTCTCTACCAGGCCCGCGCACTGGCCTATCACGGCGTCGAGGTGGACATCCTGGTGCACGAGCTTTCGGAGGAGCAGCGGCGTATCTACGACTCCTACGCAGGCGCGTTCAAGGTCATCCACGCCAACATCGAAGCGGCGCTGGAGGCCACGGGCATCATGCAGGGAGATTCCACTCTCAACAAGAACGCCAAGTCTGCGGCGCTGAGCGCCTTCGAGAGCACCAAGCAGCGCTTCTTTGGACATCTGTTGACGGCGATGAAGTGCCCCTCGCTGATCCGCGCCATCCAGGCCGACCTCGACGCCGGCCGGTCCGCGGTCATCCAGCTCGTGTCCACGGGCGAGGCGCTCATGGAGCGGCGCATCGCCGAGATACCGGCCTCGGAATGGGACGATCTCGGCATCGACCTGACGCCGCGCGAGCACGTCCTGGACTTCCTGGCCCACGCATTTCCCGTGCAGCTTCAGGAACCGTTCACCGACAGCGACGGGAACCTCATGAGCCGCCCCGCGGTGGACGCCGAGGGCCATCCGGTCCTCTGCCAGGAAGCGCTCGCGCAACGGGACGCGCTCCTGGAGCAACTCGCGTCCCTGCCGCCCGTGCCCTCGGCCCTGGACCAGGTGGTCCAGCACTTCGGCCACGAGGCCGTGGCGGAGGTGACAGGCCGCTCCCGCAGGGTGCTCCGTATCTCGGACAGCGGTGGCGAACGCCTGGCGCTCCGCGGCCGGCCGGCCTCCGCCAACCTGGCCGAGACGGCCGCGTTCATGGAAAGGAGCAAGCGCATCCTCGTGTTCTCCATGGCCGGGGGCACCGGGCGGAGCTACCACTCAGACCTCTCGTGTCCCAACACCGAGCGCCGGGTCCACTACCTGCTGGAGCCGGGCTGGCGCGCCGACCAGGCGATCCAGGGGCTCGGACGCACCCACAGGACGCACCAGGCATCGGCGCCGCTCTTTCGGCCGGTTACCACGGACGTGAAGGGCGAGCGAAGGTTCATCGCCACCATCGCCCGGAGGCTCGACAGCCTGGGCGCCATCACCCGCGGGCAGCGCGATTCCCAGACCGCCATGGGCGGCAGCGACGCAACCCTGTTCCGGGAGAGCGACAACCTGGAGAGCCTTTACGCCAAGGCGGCCCTGAGGCGGTTCTACCTGGCGCTCTGGCGCGGAGACATCGCCGGCTGGCCGCTTCAACGCTTCGAGGACGCCACCGGTTTGAAGCTCACCTGGGAAGGCTCGCTCAAGGAGGACCTGCCGCCAATGCCGCGTTTCCTGAACAGGCTCCTGGCGCTGCCCATCGCCGAGCAGAACCAGCTCTTTGCGGAGTTGGAAGACCGCATCGCAGCCGGCATCGAGCAGGCCATGGAGGCGGGCACCTACGAGGTCGGCGTCGAGACCGTCAGGGCCGACTCCCTGGCAGCGGCCGGCCGGGAGACGCTGTACGAGCATCCCGGCAGCGGAGCGGCCACCGAGCTCGTAGAGATCGTGCGCCGCGACAGGATGGAGCCGACGTCGGCGGACGCGGCGCTCGAAATCGGCAGGGAGACGAACGCCGGTCCGCATCTGGTGGTCAATGCAAGGTCCAACCGCGCCGCAGTCGTCCTTCCGGCCCCGTCCGGCCTGTTCGACGACGGCGGCGTGCAGGAGCGCGTCCGCCTGCTGCGTCCCGCCGGGCGGGACACCATGGCGAAGGCCGAGCTGGATGCGTCCAACTGGCGGAAAGCGGCCGAAGCCGACTGGAGGGCGCTCTGGGAGGACGAGATCGCCGGCCTGCCGTCGCATCGCGAATCGCGGTTCTGGCTCGCCGCCGGCCTGTTGTTGCCGGTCTGGGACCGTCTGCCCGCCGAGAACATGAGAGTGCGGCGTCTCAGGACGGACGACGGCGAAGCCTTGATCGGCCGCGTTCTCGATTTCGAGCAGGTCCGCGCCGTGCGTTCCGCATTCGGTCTCGGAGGCGGTCCCGCCATGACCGGCGCCGAAGCCTTCGAGACGGTCATGGGACGCGGCGCGGCGCTCGCCCTAGCCAACGGCTGGCGGCTTGCCCGCCGCCGCATCATGGGCGCCGACCGGGTCGAGATCGAGGGACCGGTCGATACCGACACCGCAGTCCTCAAGCGCATGGGCTGCACCGTCGAGATCGTCTCGTGGCGCACACGCGTCTTCGCCCCGGGCCCCGACATCCTCGAACGCGTCATCCAGCGTTGGCCGCTCGCCGCCTGAGCTCGCCGCTGATACGTATCGCCGGCCCGCCGGCGTCCGTACGGCCGGCCAAGCGTCGGCCGTTTTCACTCACCGAAGGGAGCATTCATGACTGCACAGACCCTGCCGGACGACCCCAACTACGCGTTCTGCCCGAGCTACGAACTCGGCGATGAGCCCCAACAGATCCGCATCGTCTTCGAGGGCATAGACGGCTACGTGCCCACTGCACTTGTCGCCCTGGACATCGATGCCGCCGAGCGGCTGTGCGACCGCCTGAACGCCAAGCTCGGACACTCACGGGAGGACTGGACCGCGCTCGCAGCCCGCTCCATGCACGCCGGGAGCACGGAGACCGGCGACGGCACCCGGCACTGAACCGGCCGCTTCACGATCGATCCCCCTTTCCAACTCCCACCCGGCTCGAATCCCGGCGCCGTCTCAAGTCCCTTCGGACGGTCGGCCCGCGTTCGAGGACAGCGGGGGAGGGGCGAGAGAGACGCGCAGAGAGAGGCGCGGCTCCGAACCGTCACAGGGGGACCACGACATGACGACGTTGACCTATGCCGGCATCGGCGCCCGCGCCACGCCGCCCTCCGTCCTGACTGCCATGACCGTGATGGCCGGATGGCTCGCGCGGCAGGGATGGCGCCTGAACAGCGGCGGTGCAGCCGGAGCCGACAGTGCGTTCGCCCAAGGGACGCCGGCCGACCAGCGGACGCTCCATCTGCCCTGGTCCGGCTACAACGGGTGCGCGGGTCCGGACTGCCGGGTGCTGTCGCGGTCCGAGTTCGAACCCTGCCTCGCCATCGCCGCCCGCCTGCATCCCGCCTGGGACCGCTGCTCGCCCGCCGTCCGCAAGCTCCACGCCAGGAACGCAGTGATCGTCGGCGTCGGTGTCGGCCGTCCCGTGGATGCCGTCGTGGCCTGGACGCCGGGAGGATCGGTCACGGGCGGAACCGGCATGGCGATCCGCATTGCCACCGACGCCGGTATCCCCGTGCTCAACCTGGGCTCGATGACTCCGCGTACGGTCTGCGAGCGCCTGCTTGCCATCCGCCGGTCCCGGTCCTCTCCCTAGAGCCGGAGAAAGGCGGGCTCCGGGCGAAGGCCCGGAAGGGAGAGGGAGGTGGTCTCCCTCACGCAGTCCGGGCAAGGCAAGCAGCCAAGGAGGACACAGCCATGTCCGGAATCGATTTCGACATTGAGGACACCCTGACCGGCAGCGACCTGCTGGCCGAGATCGGGCTTCACCCCGGCGCCATCCAGGACGTCATCGACGAGAACCACGCCATACGCTGTCCCGACCCGCGGGATGCGGCCGGCGGAGATCCTCTCACCGTCACCGCCGCGCTGACCGCCGGAACGGAGTGAGAGGGGGGCTGGGAGAAGTGAACGGAAGGGATCGGAGAGGGAGGACCCCGGTCCCTCGACGTTCGTCAACCATCGTCATTAACCAGCACAGGAAGGAGAACGATCATGGCATTCGGACTCAATCGCGTGGAACTGATCGGCCGCCTCGGCGCCGACGTCACCGTCAATCACCTGACCAGCGGCGGGCGCGTCGCCAACATGAGCGTCGCGACCGACGAGTCGTACATCAACAAGCAGACCGGCCAGCGGGTCGACAAGACCGAATGGCACCGCGTGGTGACCTTCCAGGACGGTCTCGTCGACATGCTCGAGAAGCACGCCCGCAAGGGCCGGCTGGTCTTCATCGAAGGCAAGCTGCAGACCCGGCAGTGGTCGAAGTCCGGCGAGGACAGCGCCCGCTACTCCACCGAGATCCTGCTGGTCCCGGGCGGCTTGGTGCGGTTCCTCGACAAGCCCAACGGCAACGGTGCCTCCGCCGCGGCCGCCCCGCCCGCGGTGCCGGGCCCCGAGACCGAGGTCCTGGTCCCGGAACTCGAAGAAGACGTCCCGTTCTAGGACTCCTCCGCCTCGTTTCCTCCCAACCCAGGGCCGGCGCCTCGTGCGTCGGCCCTATTCTTTTGCTGCCGGTCCCGAGCAACCACCCCTCCGGGCGTCGCGCCTTCGCTTCGCTCGGCCCGCTCGCCCTTCGGGGCAGCCGGGTGTCCCGTCCCGTGAAGGAGAACCGCCATGCACTACGGTCCGTCCCCCGCCTCCGCAGTCGCCGCGGCGCTTGCCGCGCGCGCCGAAGAGGTCTGCCAGCGCTACCTCTCCCACGGCCGCCGCCAGGGCCGCTACTGGGTGGCCGGCGACATCGACGGCGCCCGCGGAAGGTCCCTCTTCGTCCGCCTGCACGGCCCCGGCACGCCCGGGAAGTGGACCGACGCGGCCGTGGGCACCCACGGCGATCTCCTGGACCTCATCCGCCACCGCACGGGCGCGCCGACGCTTCGCGCGGCGCTGATCGAAGCCCGCGCCTTCCTCGCCCTGCCGGCTTCGCCGGCCAAGGGCGATGCCGGCGACTACGACGCCGCGGAAGCCGCGCGGCGCCTGTGGCGGGGATGCCGCGCCATAGACGGCACCCACGCGGAGAAGTATCTGCTCGCCCGGGGTCTCGCGCGCTGCCGGTTCCCGACGCTGCGCTTCCACCCCGAGCTTCGCTACCGCGAAGGCTCCGCGGTGCGCCGCCTCCCGGCGCTGGTCGCCGCCGTGACCGGCGACGGCGGCGCCATCTTTGGCGTGCACCGCACCTGGCTCGATCCGCGACATCCGGCCAAGGCCGGCGTCGCCTCGCCCCGAAAGGCCCTCGGCCGTATCCGCGGCCTGGCCGTTCGCTTCGGCATGCCCGCCGACGGTGTCGCTCCGCTCCTCGTCGGCGAGGGCATCGAAACCGTGCTGTCGCTCGTCACCGCGGTGCCGGACATCACCGCGGCCGCTGCGCTCTCCGCCGGCAGTCTCGGCGCCTTCTCGCCCCCACCCGCCTGCCGCCGCGTAGTCATCGCCCGCGACAACGACTTCGAGGGCGCATGGGCCGCCGAACGCCTCGCCCGGCGCTGCGCGCGGGCGGGCGTCGAGGCCGCGGTCATCGTCCCCCAGGGCGGCGACTTCAACGACGACCTCGCTTCGCTCGGCGCCGATGTCCTCGCCGCAAGGTTCGGTCCGCTCTTCCGGTTCCCGGGAGTCGGAGAGGAGGGAGCCTGAGAGGGCAAAGCCTTGATGGAAGGAGAGGGAGTATGGACACCGTCATCAACCTCAGAGACGAACCCGCGCTCCGCGACATATTCGAGCATGCGGACGTGCACGACAACACCGTCCTCATCGACCGCCGCACCAGGTGGGGCAACATGTTCCGCATCGGGCCCGACGGAACCCGCAGGCAGGTCGTCGCGCAATACCGCGCCTACCTCTGGCTCCGCATCCGCTCCGGCATCGTCGCAATAGAAGACCTCGCCGAACTGGACGGCATGCGGCTGGCCTGCTGGTGCCACCCCCAGCCCTGTCACGGACACGTGCTCGCCCGGGCCGCGGCCTGGGCCGCGTCCGCGCTGGCCGAAAGGAGGGGCGGGTGATGGGCAGCGTGACCTTCAAGCGGATCACTCCGCACGAGTCCCGCATCTACGACGACGACGGCGACCATGTCGGCGACGTCTACCGCCAGGACGACATCCTGTCTCCAGGCCAAGTGTTCTACGTCCTGCACTTGTTTGAAGACCCGCGGGGACCCAAGCGCGTGCATGATCGCGGCCGCATCCGCGACGTCGCTCAATCCCTCCTCGATTCCCACCCCCTGTTCTGAGCCCGTTGAAGGGGTCCTCCTCTCCGTTCCGGCCGGGAACACTTCCGCTGCGACTCCCGGATTATTGGGGCCAGCTTCGGCCTACACCTTCGTTCCGGCCTCTCCTGATTCCTCCCTTCGCTTCGCCCCCGCCGCCCAGGCCACAGGACCCCTCTCCTCTCCCAAGGCCCGATCCCCGGTCTCCCTGCCGAGCGAGAACGATCGTTGGGCGATCTGGCTGTAGCCCGCCAGGCCCTCGGCGCCTCCCGGCCTGTTCCTGCCGGGCTCCGCCCGGTTGGATGCCTCGTCCAACGAGCCCGGAGATACTCCACTAAAGGCCCTCCCTCCGTCTTCTCCCATCGTAGCACGCCGTCAACCCCCTCCTTCGTCAGGGGTCCTCCGCTTCGCTCCGGCGCAACCCCGCCCCGGGGCCCCCCGCCCCGCGTGACTGGCCGTGCTCCAACGGGACAAGACGGAGGGAGTTCCTCCACTGGCGGGCGATACGAGAAAGGAGTGCGTCATGGAAGCAACGAACAGGGTACTCAACGCCAGCCCCGGCGCAGAAACCGTAGTTCCGAAACACCAGGAGGACAGCATGGAAAGAAGCGAAATCGACAACCTCGCAGACCAGGGCGAATCCATCATGGCGGCATTCTGCGAAAACGCTCAGCTCTTCGGCGCTGCCCCGGGGACCGACGAGTTCGATTCCAGGGACGTCTGGGACGAAGACGACGCGCTCGACGCGGTGCACGCTGCGTTCGAGATCCTCGCGGGCGGCATCGGCCCCGACGGCACCCAACTCGCCGACGAACGCGAAAGCCTGCTCTGGGGCTTTGTCAACATGCTCGACGCTTTTGTTTGTCAATCTGCGCAGGGTTGCGCATGAATGGACGGAGGCACTATAAATAAAGGCGTTGAGCTACTTGTCCTGAGATGCTGGCCGGTCATTCGCACCCCTGTCCGCGCCCCGAATTCTTCTCTGGTGTTGAATGTGGGGTTGAACTTTTTCGTGCGCCGTGCCACCATGGCTCCATGGATACCGCCACCGCAAAACGCACCGCCAGGGTCAAGACCACCTTGACCAAACGCGCCGTCGAAGCCCTCGAACCAGCCGCCCGCCCCTTCATCGCTTGGGACGACCGGCTGACCGGCTTCGGAGTCAGGGTCCAGCCCTCGGGCGCCAAGACCTTCGTCGTCAACTACCGCGCGGGAGAGGGCGGACGCAAGGCCCCCAACAAGCGCGTCACCCTCGGACGCTTCGGACGCATCACCCCGGACCAGGCAAGGCGCATGGCCCAGGAGACCCTGGGCAAGGCCGCCGGGGGAGGAGACCCGGCGGAAGAGCGCGCCGAGGCCCGCGGCATGCCCACCTTGGCCCAGGCCTTCGAGGACTACATGGAGGCCAACCCCAGGCGCAAGCCAAGGACCGTCCAGATCTACCGCCAGAACCTGCGCGTGTGTTTCGGCGACTGGCTGACCCGGTCGCTCGATGCCATCGACCGCCGCGACGTCGAGACCCGTTTCAATACCGTCACCGAACGGAACAGTTGGGCCACCGCCAACCAGGCCGTCTCCATGCTGCGTTCCATCTACCGCCGCTCCAGCATCGACCACGAGGGGCTGCGCAACCCGGTGGAGCTCTGGATCGCCGGCGGCGGGCGTCTCAACCGGAAGCGCCGCCGGCGCATCTCCGCGCCTTCGGAAGTGCTGCCGCGCTGGCGCGCGGGAGTGGAAGCGGTGGGGCTCTCCACCGACCACCGGGACATCTTCACCATCGGCGCCTACACCGGCATGCGCCTGGGCGAGGTGGTCGCGCTCCGGTGGGAGCGCATCGACCTCGACCGGCGCATCCTGCGGGTGGAGGAGACCAAGACCGGCGAGCCGCTGGAGCTTCCGCTCACGCGGCAACTGGCTGCCGTGTTCGAGCGCCGCCGGGAGGAGAGCAGTGAGACGGGGGAGGATGGCTGGGTGTTCCCGTCCCGCACGAGCGCGGACGGACACCTGAAGGGCATCGGTCACCATCACGTCGATATCAGCAAGGCGGCGGGGACAAGGTTTTGGTTCCATGGGCTGCGCAACGCCTTCATCACCGTGGCCGAGCGCGATCTCATGCTGCCGCGTCCGTTGACCAAGCGCCTGGTCAACCACGCCCGCGACGACGACATCACCGAGGGCTATGCAGCCGACTGGACCGTTGAGCAGCTCCGCGAGCCCGCTCAAAGTGTAGCCGATCGCATCGAAGCGCTGATGCACGCAGCCGTTCCCACGGGGGATGCGGGTCCGGCGGCGGAAGGGGACGAGGTCCGGGCTGACGGCGGCGGCGCTCGCCGCCTTCCCTGTTGCCCGGAATCGCGGCTCCCGTGACAACTCGTCCTGATCTCGAACCCGATCCCGTGCTCAGGCGCAATCAACAGCCCCATCTACATCGGGTAAGACCGTGCCGTTCCCGTGGAGGTCCAGCACTGGAAACCCAGGCCGGCATGGCGGGAGAGCAGAAAGAAATCGTCAGGGGCCGTCTCCAGGCACTCGCTCATCATTCCAACCGGCATTTGGAAAGATAGGCTATTCGGCTGACACCAGCCGCTCCGGGTCTGGGGCAATCTCCAACAGTTGGCGTCGCGGAAGGCGTGGCATCGGGCCCAGGGGCGCCAGAATCTGTCGAGGTCAGCAATCTCACGTCAAGCCCAGTCGCAACAAAAACGCGCCATCGAGCCACCCGCTGGGCCGATGGAAGCGTCCGGGTCGGGCTGCGTGCGCCTCGTGTCGAATCGGTTCCCGCCTACATCAGTTCCGGCAATGCTCCGGCTCCTTAAAGAACGTCCTGCAAAGGCCAACGTGACGTCTAAGGTGCTCTTTGCCGAGATTGGCCTTGCGCAGATGCCACTCGAAAATTTTAAGGGCTCTAAGTTTTTTAGGAAGAGCCGCAAACGCCTTCTTGTTCACCTCAATATTCTCGAACAAGTTCATACAGCCGTCGCTGGTTCTGTGTAAACTTGCCCCAAACGTTGAAAAGACATCTCCGAAGTCTCTTCTGCACATGAGTATTTTTCCCAGAAGAAATTTGTCCTGGAGTTCGTCGGTGAAGAAGTGGATCAGGTCCTTCGCGGCCTTGCTTGTCCCTATGGGGTCTTCCGCCGACTCCCTGAGGAGGTCTATGTCCCCTAGACCAACGTGATAGCATTTGATGTACATGTAGGCTCGCTCCAACGGCACCTCCCAGCCCAGGGTTCTCTTCCCGGATTTTCTCAAGATCTTCGTAAGGCGATTCAACTTGTTGTGTCGGTAACTACGACACAAGGCTAGGCTAGCCCTCTCGACCCACTTCCCCTCTCTCAGATCTTGCTCTGACGGCGAAAACAGGCGGCTCCAGCGCGCCGTGCTGGCCCGCTCGGCGGCCTCGGGTGAATCATAACGGACGTCGTCGGGGTTGCGGTCATCCGCTACGGCCACGAACGGTCCTGTCAGAAGCAGCACCAAGACCCACGCGTGCAGGTGCATCCGCTATCCTCCTTCGCAGCCAGCCCCTATCACGGCGACGTGATCGTGTCAACGAGGAGGACTGGACACTCAACGAATTACGGCGGGTTTGTCAGTCATCGGAATAATTCCCCGGTGAAACATGATCCTGCACGACAACGACCCCATGACGACTGCCTTGATTCGCCATTTTGAGCTCAGCAGTTTCGGCGTAGCTGGCGGCGCTCAACGATCTGTTGGCCGGGAAGAAGGATAGACTGTGGTGGGACTCCGCCGCGCGACCTTGCCCGGCCTCGCATGTGAGGACTGTGCAGGGCTAGACCCGGCTCCCCGCTCTCTCGACCACGGTCTGCAGCGCCACAGACTGCTGTTCCATGCCCCTGATGATTGTTTCCAGGGACCGCATGGCTTCACGGTGTCGGGCATCCTCGCGCTTCTCTTTCTGGTCTCCGGCTTGGCGCATCTGGCGGAGGCCCTGCCATACGAGGAATACTTCGGCGATTACGACCATGAGTTGGCCAACGCCGATGGGCAGTTGTCCGATTGCCATCCATTCCGTCATGTTCGGTGCCGCCGATCAGATTGACTGTGCCCGTCAGAAGGACGAACCGTGCTCCGTCAGGGTAGGTTCAGGCTCCTACTCGCAGCCTGAACGCATTCTCGACAGTTGCCTCCACATCAGTTCCCGCAATGCTCCGGCTCCTTGAGGAACGTCCTGCAAAGGCCGACGTGACGTTTAAGGTGCTCTTTGCCGAGATTGGCCTTGCGCAGACGCCACTCGAAAATTTTAAGGGCTCTAAGTTTTTTGGGAAAACGCGTGAATAACTTCTTGTTCAACTCAATGTGCTCGAACAAGTTCAGACAGCCGTAGCCGAAGTCTTTTCTGCACATGAGTATTTTCCCCAGAAGAAACTTGTCCTGGACTTCGTCGCTGAAGTAGTCGATCAACTCCTTCGCAGCTTTGCTTGTCCCTATGGGGTTTTCCGCCGACACCCTGAGGAGGTCGATGTCTCCTAAAGCAGTGTGATAGCATTTGATGTGCAGGTAGGCCCGCTCTAACGGCACCTCCCAGCCCAGGGTTCTCTTCCCGGACCTTCTCAAGATCCTCCGAAGGATTTTCAACTTGTTGTTTTCGTAATTATTACACAAGCCTGGGCTAATCCTCGCGACCCACTTCCCCTCTCTCAGATCTTGCTCTGACGGCGAAAACAGGCGGCTCCAGCGCGCCGTGCTGGCCTGCTCGGCGGCCTCGGTAAGATCGCGCTTGCGCGCCGCTGCCGGAAAGCCGGCATCGGCCGCGCGGTCAAACCAACTGTACGCCGCCAGGGGCTCGGCGGGTACCGGGGGCCACCCTTTTGCCGCGGCGACCGCCGTGTCCCAGAACCATTCCTCGAACCTGCGATCATCCGCTTTCGCTTCGCATTGGATGGCTTGCGCCCTGTCCCGTCCCACGCCCCGGCCCAGGGCGTATGCGATCCCGAGGTTGTTCTGCGCCACAACGGACCCTCGGTCCGCCGTGGCGCGGTAGAGTTCCACTGCACGAGCCGGGTCCGGTGCTCCGCCGAGACCGCGATCGTACATCACGGCGAGATTGCTCATTGCATTGGGATCGCCGTCCCGAGCGAGCGCTTCCCAATCGGCGACCGCATCGTCGTAGGCGAGCCGGCCCCCTCCAGACTCGAAGTGTTCCGACTCTTCCTTGATGCCTTGGAGCGGTCCCGCTGCCCGTGTCACGGCGAGATGGAAAGCTTCGTAGCCGCCGACCTCGTCGGCACGAACGAGTGCCCGCATGGCCACGAGTTCCGTCAAGAAGTCGACCTCGGCGGCCTTACGGTCAGCCGCGACCGCGACGGACGATCCCACGAGAAGCAGCACCAAGACGCACGCGTTCAGGCGCATCGGCCAACCCTCCTTCGCGACGAGACGGTACTACGGCGGTCTGATCGCGTCAACGAAGTGTCAGCGCTACGTCGTCGGCGCCGCCATTCCGGGTTCGTGTGGCCGAGTGCGGGCTGCGCCCATCATCGGCTTCCGCTTCTCGTCGTGCACTGGCGTCAGCGCCACCGCTCGCGCCTCCGACCGTGTGCTCCGCACGACCGCCGTCAGTACCTCCCGCACTGACCGCCACTCAATCGCCGTGGTGGCTCCCATGCGCGCGCTTCGCCCGCGTCGATTCCCCGTGGCTTATTCCCTGGATTTGTCGTTCCTGACCGCGTGCCGCGGTTTTGATTTCTCACACCTGCCGCACCGTGGTGCCTGACGTGCCTTGTCTACGTCCCGACGCGCAGTACGAGCCCCTCCGAACCCTTCATGCCATGGGAAAAAAGGCGTGTTCTCTCCGCAACACAGGCGTATGTCGGGGTAAGCTTCTGCCCTTCTCCACACAGGGGGCTGGCGCATTTTCTTACATGAAATCAAACTGTTAAGGAGCATCTTCCGCGCAGTCGGCGAACTGTTCGAGGTCCAGGTACCAATTAGGCACCAGGTCATTTACGGGCCGTGCGCATGAACGTGCTTCAATGACGCAATGACGATCACGGCAGCAATTCCACCGGTTTCGTGAGGGGTCTCCCGGGAAGCCGAGGATCGCTAGTCCCGGGTAAGTCCTTATGCCGTATCCGCCGGCAATGCCAGCACCGAAAACGCCGATATATTCGAGGATCTGCAAGTACAAATCGGGTTGACCCGGCAAGAGAAAAAGCGTTAGAAAAACGAAGACGCCAATGCCGATGAAAACATCTCGTCCGTCGCAGGAGTCACATGAGACAAGGCCGTAACGGACCGCCGTCGCTCTAACGACGAATTTAGGAGGTGTCCTTATGAAATCAAAAGGCAAAGTAATAGTAGCGGTCGCAACCCTTTTGTTCCTAGCTTCGGATCCGTCTCCTGTCAAAGCGGAACCTGAAGAGAAGCTAAAAGTTGCCATCAACCGGTATTCTTCTAATCACTTCCAGAGAACATTGGCAAAGGTTGACCGTTTCGTCACCAACCGATCAGGCGGGAAGATAAAATTGGTTTTTCAACCTGATGTCAAGGCTCGTCGCCGTATCCAGTTGGCTCGTACGGGCCAGATCGACATAGCCATTGTTCCGAGCCATGCTCTGGACATCCCGGTGTTCAACCAAGAATTTCTTCTGACCGGTCCTTACCAAATTCGGTTCGTGTTGGAACGCCTCTCGCAACAATACAGCAAATTGAGTGGTTTGCGCTATTTGTCCGCTTGGTACAACGAATCGTACGGTCTCGTGGCGCGACAGGGTTTGACCTCGGTGGCCGATTTCAACGGCAAAATATTGGCATCCAGCAGTAAGCTGCCACTGTCAGGAGTTAAACGGGTTGATTTGCCACATGGCAAAATGGCTGAGGCTTTCCTCAACAACCACATCACAGTTTTTGAGACCCCTATCCTCGGGGCTGCTCTCTCGAAAGTCTCGCAGAAAACAAACATCGTATTCACACTCACAAACCATCGGCTCGGTTCCCTTGTTTTCCTGATGAACGCAAAGCGTTTCGGCTCGTTGCCCGAAAAACACCGTGGCACTCTTGCTGCGGCTTTCGAGAGATTCCGCGTACCGTATGGCGAAGCCGTGGTTGATAAAGAGTACGAACGACTGGAGACTATGAAGGTAGCGAGCGCCGATATCTCCACATACAGGGCAGCAGTACTCAAGCCAAGTATTACGGACGAACTGAAGAAGACCGAACCGGGTAAGCTACTAAAAAAATTGGCGGGGGATCCCAACTGTCCGAACAACCAATGCAAATGTAAAAGCTCTACGTACGGAACGAAGTGCTCCTGTGACTCAGACTGTTTCAAACAGGCTGACTGCAAAGACGCCAGTTGAGCCACATCGCTAAACGGATACGCCAATGCCCCAAATGGATGTGAAGAAGGCAGTGGATTTCGTGCTGGCCTTCCTACCGGGATTTGTATCTCTCGCGTTGGCGCAGGCGATCTCGGATATTCGGCTAACGGAATTCGAGTTTGTTTATGTGGGCGTCACGCTCTCTATTATTATTTACTCGATGGTTCGACCGACGGCGGCGGTGGTTTGTTGGTCGGTGCGGCGTCTTTGGGCGCTTCGGTCACGACAAGCACGTGTCGACGGTGCATTTTCTCAAAACGGGACGCCGACGTGGGTCAGCTTTGCGTGCTGCGTTGTTGCCACGCTTCTAACGGCCGTGAGCGTTGGTCACGTCGCGGAACACGACTACATTCCACAGGCGATGCGAGCCTTAGCAGGTAAACAGGTGAGGCTCTTGTCACACAACGACCCGTTCTACTACTTGTTGAAACACAGGGCACGCTGCACTTTGGCGGATGTGAGCCCACGATACTCGATGTATCGTGGCGGGAACAAGATCAGAGCACCTGAACGACATAGACCCTGGGTAAGAGTGCGAGGGACGCACTCAAGTCTTTATGAAGGGTATCCTCGCGCCTATTCCGCAGGCCGAGGTGTAGAGCCACAGATATATCTAGCCCCAGCATGCGTTGTGAAGGACACGAAGCTTGGCGCAACCCCGGAGCCCTTACGGGGCAACGGAATTCTTATTGTTGGCGTCACAAGCCTGGAGTTCGTTGACTTGGCGACGAGCGACTGTGCAACTTTTTTCCATCCTAGTCGGGAAGAGGCTGTATCGGGAGCGGAATGTCCCAACGAATGAACGGCCGGTGTTCTGGAAAGACAATTTGGGAGAGGTATTCATCTGGCACCGACTGTCCCGCCTTGCGGCTCCGTCTCCGCCTCGCGGCAAGTCGTTGGCGGTTTCCCCGCAGGTGGCCTGAGTGATCATGCGACGCCATATCTATGGGCGGTGGTGTTTCAAGTGATTGTAGCGAGGGGGGCTACGGACAGTCAAGGAGAGGACGTCGACCAAGGTGAATCCGGAGCCAAGAACGCGCGTCGGATGCAAGCTCCGACAAGCTCATCCGTTCCGTGAATCACAACGACATGCGCCGTCCTCCTAATCCCCCTTCGAATCGGTTCACCTGGCTTTTTTGGTGATAGTGCATATAGGCTGACGTGCGCCATACTCCAAGGCGGTCGACAAAGGAGATACCCATGGTGAGCAAGCCGAAGCGACTCGATGGTTTTCTCTTGAACGGTGTTCCGGACGAGCATGACTTGAGGGACTACGCCTACGAGCCGGCACTGGTTCGGCTTCGCAGCGAAGTCCAGCCGCCGAAACAGCGGACCGTCCTGAATCAACGCAAGGAGGGAGCGTGCACGGGGTTTGGACTTGCCGCCGTAATCAACCGGCTGCTTGCAGAGCGCGGAGAGAAGCGGACTGTCTCCCCCCGGATGCTCTACGAGATGGCGAAAAAGTTCGACCGCTGGGAAGGTGAGAACTACTCAGGTTCCAGTTGCCGCGGTGCAATACATGGCTGGCGCAACATGGGCGTTTGCTCCGATGATCTCGCACCGTATGAAGTCGGGCAAGACGATTGGCATCTGAGCATCGAACAGGCAAAGGATGCGAGAAAAACAACTCTTGGTGCCTACTACCGGATTGCTAAGGAGCTATCCCATTATCACGCAGCTCTGAACGAAGTTGGAGTTCTGTACGCGAGTGCGCGGGTACATAAGGGCTGGCAGCAGTCCAACGTCGTAGATGGAGAGATTCCCTTGGACGGGTACGGGCCGCTGGGCGGTCATGCGTTCGCTATCGTCGGGTACGATGCGAGGGGATTCTACGTACAGAATTCCTGGGGGCCGAACTGGGGAAAAAACGGAGTTGCTCTCTGGCGATATGAAGATTGGCTTGAGAACGTGCGCGATGCGTGGGTCCTCCGGCTTGCGCTGTCGACACCGCAGATCTGGCACCTTGGTCCATCGGCGCGAGGGGAAGCCGAACGAGAGCAGGGTCTTTTTTCTCCGAGCCCGAAGCGGGGGGAAATTGCAGGACATTTCGTTCACATCGACGACGGCCGTTTCGACACCAAGGGATGCTATTGGTCCGACCTCACGACGGTCCAGGAGACCGCGAGGCTGGTGGCGGAGAGCAAGAAGTACGGCCACCTTTTGCTCTACGCTCACGGCGGTCTCAACAATGTCGAGGCGTCCGCCCGGCGCATCGTGGCGATGAAGGAGACCTTCAAGAAGAACGGCATCTACCCGTTCCACTTCATGTATGATACGGGGCTTCTTGAGCAGATTAAGGATCTCGTGTTCGGCACGAAGCGCGAAATCGATGAGCGAACCCGTGGACTCTCCGACCTCTCGGACTGGCTGATCGAGAAGGCGGTTCGACCGGCGGGCCGGGCGATCTGGCGGGAGATGAAGAAGGACGCCCGGAGTCCGTTCGAGGACGATATGGCAGGTACCGATACAATCCGCGCGTTTCTCGAAGCATTTGCCCAGCCGGGTGCTGTCAAGAAGGAGGTGCACATCGTTGGTCACAGCACAGGCGCAATCCTCCTCGCGGCCCTGCTGGACGCGCTTAGCAGAGAGTGCGACCCGCCCGACATCCAGACGTGCTCCTTGATGGCGCCGGCATGCACCCATGAAACATTCAACAGCGTGTATCAACCGCTGGTGAAGGCGGGCGGCCGACTGCGTATCAACAAACTTACTATCTACAACTTGGCCGATCCCTTAGAGAGGGGCGACACGGTCACACCCTTCTATCGCAAGTCGCTTCTGTACCTCGTCTCGAACTCGTGCGAGGAAAGGGCTGAAGAGCGCATCCTTGGTATGCAGAAGTTCCAGCGGTTCCTTGCTGCGGAGTCCAACGGCAACTTCACGATTGAGGTCAGCCGCGGACGACGGGCTGCGGGGACCAAAACGGCGAGCACTACACACGGGGGCTTCGACAACGATCCGTTTACCATGAACTCGATCATGCGGGCGATCCTAGGCAAGAATCCAGCGCACGCGTTTACGCAGGACAATCTCACATACTGATAAACCGCGAAGGTTGGATCGGCCATCGTGTCTTTCGCGACCTCGTAGCCGAACCGCTGGATGCTACATCCGCGAAAGTATACAATCTGTGTCGCGCGAGGCCAAGGCGGTCGTCGGCCACGGGACCGCCCGCTGGCGAGTCTGCTATCTGTCCTCAACCCACGCGGGCGGTGGCTTGCGCTCCAGCCAGATGAATGACTCGAGGTGCCCGCAGTAGTCACATACGAAGTAGTTTTGCTCATACCCTGTCCTGACGTTACCTACGTTCGCGAAGCTGTCTGACTTTTCGTATGTACCGATACCGCAGAACCGACACCGCATCCGGACCTTCCTTCCAGGCACTTGACAGCCGTTCGACAGTGCCGCGATTGTGATGTCGACCTCTCGAAGAAGCTCGTTTGCGTCATGGAGTCTAGTCCCGCTCTCCAATTCGACAACGCACTTGCTGAGGATTTCGTGGACGAACTGGACAGCAGGTTCATCCGGGAACATCTGGCGCAAGTCGTGCTCGCCCCTGTTAAAGTACCAGAGGGGGAATTTCGGGCGACCGGAGACCATTGTCCACAGCACCTTTGCCAGACTGAACACGTCAAATGTTGGCTGCACATCCGCCAAGCGCATTCCGTAGCTCCAAGGGGGCTGAAAGTCACGGGTACCGACGTTCTCAAATGTCAGCGTCAGCCTTTGCTGTTTCTCAAGCCTGAACGCTAGGCCACAGTCACCCAGCACGAGATGACCGTCAGAACCGACGAAGATATTGTCGGGCTTGATGTCCCTGTGAACAATGTTCATGGTGTGGAGTGCAGAGACCGCGTCCACAATGGGCCTGAATGCCTTAAGTGCGTCGAGTACGCGCCCCTTGTACGTCCCGAGACAGTTTGACAACGTCCCTCTCTCGAAGAACTCCATGACGAACCACTTCTGATCAAGGTTGCTATCCACCACCTTGACGAGGGATGGATGATCTACTGATTCGAGGGTTGATAATTCCCGTTTCATCCGCTCAAGAGCGGCAGCTTCCTCTTTGGCGGCGCCCTCTTCAAGGGGCAGGAGTTTTTTGAGGGCATGCAGCCGTGCTTGGGGGTCACTCGCAATCTGATGGATCTCGTAGGCGAATTGTGAGCGGGCCTCCTCGTAATCCGATTCCTCAGCTACCCCGACCAAGGTCGCCATGGCATGTTGGAGGTTCTTCCGCTGTTGTCCTATGTTTGGGGTCTTGGACGCATCGCAAACCAGATAGACCTGTCCCTGCCCTCCACGATCAATGGCTTCGACCACCTCCCATTTCCCGTATCTTATCGTTTCGGTCATGCAAGAAATCCTTTCTGATGCATTTCGCCCGAGATTAGTGGACGTGGTAGGGCTACGGTGCGATGTCGATCCGCAGTAGGGTCCTGATGTTCTTTCCGGATCTGATTCAGTTTGTCCGACTTCGCTCGCGCCCTGTCGAAGCCCCAGTCCTCGTCAATTGCATCCGACGCGGTCGCGATGCCGGGTGCTGCCTCAGTTGGGGTTGGTCTTCTTCTCGCCTCTCTCGAAATTGTAGGTGGGATTGCTCCGGTGACGGACATGCCGCGGCGCTTGCGGTTCTGGCACAATCTCCTTCACCTGTGTGCAGCCTCCTTTCCTCTGCCCAGAAAGGAGGCCGGCCCATCTTTCGGGTTTCCGTGAAGGAAAGGAGTAGGGCTGCATTCAGATTGAGGCCGTATCCGATGACGCAAGCTCTTGAAGTTTAGCAAAACTTCGGTCCGAAACAACGCCTCGCGATCCGTGGCTCGGTCACGCCTGGCGGCCAACGACAATCACCGCCAAGCGCCGACACGCCTGTGAACCGGGCTATTGAACCCTTGTCCCCGCTACGGAAAGCGCGTATCCGGGCCTCATGGACATACGAAACCGGCATCAATACATGATCGCCGGGAGGCGTCGGCAATGGTAGCCTCCATCGGCGTGATCGCCTCGCCATCGCAGGGCGTCTCCTACTACGAAAAGGATGGCTACTACGCTAAAGACGATCCCGCGCACAGGGAAGCGAGCGCTTGGGCGGGCAAGGGAGCCGGAGAACTGGGGCTCTCGGGCCCGGTCGATCCCGACGCCTTCAAGTCCGTGCTTGAAGGCAAGGTGCCGGGCGGCCCGCATCTCGGCAAGAAGGACAAGGACGGGGAGATCCACCACCGCCCGGGCCGGGACGTGACGCTGTCGGCGCCCAAGTCGGTGTCGCTCATGGCGCTGGTGGGAGGCGACGAGCGGATCGTCGCCGCACACGACATGGCGGTGACACGGACCCTTGCGTGGGTGGAGCGGAACGCGGTCGAGACCCGTATTCAGGACAAGGCGAGCGGGGCGATGGTCCGCGTGGGCGGGCAGAAGATGGTGGCCGCGACCTTCCGCCACGACACGTCCCGCAACCTGGACCCTCAACTCCACACTCACGCCGTGATCGCCAACATGGTGCAGGGCAAAGACGAGAAGTGGAGGACCATGGTGAACGACGGGCTCTACCGGAACAAGATGGCGATGGGGGCGATCTACCGGGCGGAGTTGGCGCAGGGTCTCAAGGACATGGGTTACGGGATCGAGAAGACACATTCGGACGGGCGGTTCGAGATCGCAGGAGTGTCGCGGGAGGTAGTGGAGGAGTTCTCCACCCGGCGGGCGGAGATAGAGGGGGCGATGGCGGCCCGGAAAGAAGGGCTGTCGATGGAGAACCCGAAGCTCGCGGATCGTGCGGCACTGATGACGCGCGCCAGGAAGCGGGACGTGGACAAGAGGGAGCTTCGGCGGACTTGGGAGCGCCAAGCGTCGGATATGGGTTTTTCGGTAGCGGCGGTACTGGCGAAGGCCATGCAGACTGAGCGCCAACTCCCGGCGCTGGACTTGTTCACGGACCGGGGACAGCCCGCCGCAGAGGCCACAAGCTGGGCCGTGGCGCACCTTTGCGAACGCCAGGCGGTGTTCGGCCACGGGCATCTTCTGGCCGCGACGCTGGCCCGCGAGCCGGGCGCGGTCACGGTGGAGGCGGCCGAGCGGGCCATCTCGGAGCTCGAACGCGAGGGCGGCCTGCACACGGCCAAGGGTCTCGACCACGGCAGGCACTGGACCACGGACGCAGCAATGGCGCGGGAGTCTGAGGCGATCGCGTTGATGCACGCGGGCCAGGGCTCGGGGAGACCCATCATGCGGCGCTGGATTGCGGAAACCAAACTCCACGGAGGACGTCTGAACGAGGGCCAGAAGGAAGCCGTCAAGATGGTGCTGGCGACAAAGGACCGTGTGGTGGGAGTGCAGGGTTACGCGGGCACGGGCAAGACGACGATGCTGAAGCGTCTACGGACGCTCGGCGAGAGCCGGGACCACCGAACGATGGGCCTTGCGCCTTCGGCGTCGGCCGCGCGCACCCTTGAGCGGGAATCGGGGATCGAGTCGGAGACGTTGCAAAGGTTCCTCGCCCGCAACGCGGGGGTCATTGAGGGCCGGGGCACGGTAAGGGGTTTTCGCCAGTTGCGCGCCTCGTTCTCGAAGACGGTCCTGGTAGTGGACGAGAGTTCGCTCGCATCGAGCGAGCAGATGAGGGGTCTTCTCAAGGCCGCAACCACGCTCCGGGTTCCTCGGGTCGTGCTGGTGGGTGACGAGAAGCAGCTCGGGGCGGTGGAAGCGGGCAAGCCTTTCGAGCAACTTCGGCGCGCCGGGATGCAGACCGCTGTGATGGACGAGATCCTTCGCCAGCGGGACATGGAGCTCAAGGAAGCGGTGCGGGCGGGCTTGGCCGGTGAAGTCAGGACCGCGTTCGAGAAGCTCGGCGACCGGGTTGTGCAGGTGGATAGGGAACAACTCGGGCTCGAAGCTGCCGAACGGTGGCTGAAACTGTCTCCCGAGCAACGCCCAAGGACCGGAGTAATCGCCCCAACTCGGGCTCTGCGGGACGAGATCAACACGAGGATCCGCGAGAATCTGATCGCGGAAGGCGCGGTCTCGGGACCCGCCCGCCGGGGCAAGAAGCTCGTCCCGAGGGGCCTGACCCGTGCGGAGATGGCCCGGGCATCGAACTACTCGGCCGGCGACACGGTGATTTTCAACCGGCAGTACAAGACGCTCGGGGTGGAGAAGGGTGACGAGCGCGAGGTCGCGCGGGTCGACTACGACCGCAACACGGTCTGGCTGGACGGCGGTGGTGGTGATCCCGTGGCCTGGCGGCCGTACCGGATTGCCGCCGCCAAGGGCGGAGTGGAGGTCTACAGGAGCGAGGAGATGGAGCTTCGGGCGGGCGACCGGGTGCGGTGGACACGCAACGATCCGGGCTCGGAACTCGTGAACGGGGAGGCGGCAGAGGTGGAGTCCATCGAAAAGGAGGGCGTCCGGTTCCGGCTGGAGAACGGAAAGGAAGCCGGACTGGACGAAGACGACCCGCAACTCCGCCACATGGACCGGGCCTGGGCGGCCACGGTTCACTCTTTTCAAGGGAAGACGGTGGACCATATCGTTGCCGCAATGCCCGCCGGCAATCCGAATCTGACCAACCAGAAAGCCTTCTACGTGGCCATCAGCCGCGCCCGGGACCATGCCGAGCTGGTCACAGACGATGCCCGCAAGCTCTCCGAACAACTGGAGAGAGCGACCGGAGAGCGGATCTCGGCGCTGGATGGAGTCGCCAGGGAGGCCGCGCACGGGGCGGAGTTGGGCCTCGAACCGCCCGAGGAGCGGGACGCGGGTCACACGGATCGCATGGAACGCGAGTACGAACCCGAGCTTCAGCCGGACGCGGGACACGGGGGCGGGCATCAACCGGGGCATGAACTCGACTGGGAGGACGATCTGAAATCGCCGGAACGGAGCGCCGGACTGGACGCGGACGGTCTCGAATCCTGGGACCCGGAACGGGAGACCGAACCCGAGGAGGACCGCTCGCGTGAGTCGGAACGCGAGCCCGTCCAGGAGACGACGCTCGATCCGGAAGAAAAGCAGCTCGACATGGACATCGAACTGTAGAGACTTTCCCTCCTTGCGGTCGACCCCGAGACCGTTGCCGGCGAGAGAAACCCATCGCCGGATCGATCCGGGAACCCCGGCATCGCCACCGGAGCGGGCCGGGGGACTCCACCGCCCCCCTCCCGCTCCCGGGCTGCCCGGCCCGAGGGCGCTCATGCGGAGGGGTTCATCGCCTTGAGCATGCAAGCCTGCGGTCGCGCCTCTTCTGCCCACCCTTGTCGCGCCGGGGCTGTCATGGAAAGCCGCCTTCGTCCGTCAGCGGGCGCGACCGCCCGGATTACCCCTAGGAAATACGCCAGGAGGATTCTCGCCAGGAGGATGGCCTTGCGTCGCACTCTGCGTCGCACTTTGGAATCCGCCAAGTCCTCGAAATCGCGGGGATGTGTTAGGACCGGTACACGATCGGTACACGACCACCAGACGACCGGTACACGACCGCCATACAAAGAGCATACGCCTTTTCCATGGTGCGAGGGGGGTCGAGGGGCTCGAACTGCGCATCCGGGCGCAGACATGGCACGACAGGCAGTCAACTGCGTCGGGTGTGGAAGAAATAACGGCTCCGCCGTAAAGACGGAACCGCAGGGCGAGACATCGACGACGGGGTACAAAAGACGCGTTATATCAAAGGGTTAGCCCGAGCGGCGCTTGAGCGGGAGGAACAGGTCAGAGAATACCGGGTCCGAAGCGGGAACATGGGGCAGTTTGCGGGTATCCATACAGGAAAGCAGTCGGGGCGAGGGGAGCGCAGGTATGGCAGCGAAAATTCTCTAGGGAATCGGGGCGATGCTCTGGGGAACCGGGCCAATTCTCCCGAGAATCGCAGCGTATTCCGAGTGTCATACATCGCTGTTTTTTCGGCAGTTTTTCCGTGTTACGCGGTACGACGGCTGTAATACAATCCCACTATAGCAGCCCGGATCGGGCCATGGCCGGCGGGCGACCGAAGCAGGCGGCGAAGCGGACGCAAGACATTCGGCGCCAAGTGGCCGCCCGCCACCCATGGCGCCGCGGCTCAGGCCTGAGAGAGCCTCGTCCTACTTCCCTCCGGCGAGGAACACGACCACCCGGAAAACCCGACAGACCTGAGCGACGCTTGCGCGTCGGGTTCGCTGCGCACTCGCAGGAACACTTCCTGGATTGTCGTGCGTCTTCCTGGCGTCAAAGAAGCGGGAGAGAACAAACAAGGTGATGCCCTTTGGAGCGACACGCGGCACGACACTCACCCGACCGTTACTGTCGGCGGCGGCGCAGATGTGCCGGACATTCCAGAATCCGTCAGTGAACAGAGTGGTGCGACCATGCCGCGAAAGCAGCCCGGCACGCTCTTGTCGGAGTCGAGGTGCAGGATGTCTTCGAGGACGGCACCGGCGTCGCCGAAACGTGGCGACGCCCGGTTAGCGGAAGCGATGCCCGTCACGGGCGCGTCGGCGTTCAGGAGTTCGCGCATGAGGGCTGGAGGTATTGCGGACGCTGCACGCGCGGGGCGACCCGGCGGAGCTCCGCATGGCCGAGCGTCTCGGCTCTGGCGTTCTGTTCCGGGCACCGCCCGCTGTGGATGTGCACCGGATCGACCTGACCGACCGGAAGGAAGCAATGCACGGCTGGGCGCACTGACGGTGCAGCAGCTTGAGCACACGCCCGACACGAGCCAGCCGGTCCCGCCGGGCTTGAGGCGCAGGGCGCAGGCGCTGGAAGATATCGGGTAGGGAACTGCCGACGACTGGATGCGGATGCAGCAGGAGAGCTACGAGCTTGCGCAGGCTCGCCGGGACCGGGCCTTTGCCCCACGGCGCGCGGGCGCGCTGCACGCATGATCCAGTCTCGCGTCAGGGTGGCGGGACGGGAAACCGTTCGGGCTGCAGTGGTCGCCGCTTCCGGCCACGGGGCAAGTCGTCCCACGCACGGGCGCACGACGCGGATTGATGCCGTCGTCATCGTGCGCGGCTGCCTGCCCTTTCCTGAGACAGGTTGAAGCTCACAATGATCCGATCGGCGTCCTTCCCCTTGGCCCTGGATCGATTCGGATCCACGCTATGGTACAGCCAACTGGGGAAGATCAGCATTCTTCCAGCCACGGGCTTGTACTGGACCTTCGTCCAGCAGATTCGTGGGCGCTTGGTGTCGGGGATGTATTCGGCGGGAGTCATCAGGTTCTGGGTGCGCGGATCGATGAACTCGATTCGCCCCGAGTTCCTGGGTGCCTGCACGTAGTAGACGCCGCTCCAGATGCAGCCGGGATGGATATGGGCCCGGTTCGAGCTGCCCGGAGGATTGATGATCGACCACATGGTGCCGATTCTCAGTCGATAGGACCTGTGATATCCGAGCTGGCGGCACATCATGGCCGCGGTCTCGTCGACGTGTTGAACCAATCCCGCGAACGTGACGTCCTTGTGCAGCTTGACGTGGCTGTGCCAACTCCCCAACTCCGGGAAGTTCGACTTGCGTACCCCCGTTCTGTCGCGTTCCCGTTCGGCGTAGATCGCCTCGATCAGGCGGGCGTTCAGAGTCTCGCTGTCCGGAACATCCAGAGAGAAAACGAGCGTGGGAAAATACTGTGCGACCTTGAGCGCGTCTTCGGACAGACGAGCCGCCAAGCCGCGATCCGACGCTGCACGGTCCGGAGTTTCGCGCATCACTTCAATTCCCCCATCGTCCCGTTGCGGAACCTTGCCGGTCGCCGTCGCGGCTCGCGGCCGGCCACGGCGAGGGCACCCTGAACCGCGATGACCTCCTCACCACCGCAGTCGATACGCCACGCCAATGCGCCAACTGCTCGCACCGGGCTCGTGTCTTGCGTCCCAGGTGTGCGCCACCTGGATCGCACCCCGCCCCCGACCGATCGGGGCCTCGTGAGTGACCGCGAGCTCAAGCGCTCGGCCTTCGGGCGCCAACGACAGCTTCGCCCTGTCGTAAGCGGGAGCTCCGTCCTTCAGCCCCGCAAGATAAGTGAACGTGGCGTCGCCCGTCTCGGCTCGAAGCGGCTGCGAGAACGCGATCCGCGACCATATGCCGCGACCGCGTTCTCCCCGCTCAAGACCCAAGTCCCACGCGGACAACACGTGCGCGTCGACGGAGAGCATTGCACCAGACTCGTGGAAGACTTGTCCCAAGGCAAGTGCTGCCGAGGTTCTCAAGGTCCACGCATCAGTCAGTGCGAACCTGGCGTTCCGTCCCACCCACGACGTCACCGACCGGACTCTATCGCCGAAGGCGCCGGACACGTCGCCCCCCTGCCAGGACGCCGTATCCGCAAGAATGCCCCATCCAAGTCCGTCCGACGGCGCCCGCTCCACACCGAACCTGGATGCGCCCAACAGCAGGCGTAGGCCACGATCACTCGCCGGCGCCGCGATCGTTCCCGGAGAGAACCCAAGATGCAGTTGTCCGCCTCCCTCGTCGTCCGGCCCGAAAAAGACAGGAATCGCCGAGACCGGATTGTCCATCGGCCGGATGTATGCCACCGGCGATGACCAGAACGGTGCTCCCAGGCTGTCGAGGAACGCCACCTCCACGCCTCGGGACGCCAGTCGCCGGCCAAGGTTTCCCATCGCGTACGGCACGCGGGCCGCGGATCGCATGGCGGCCGCGCTCGCCGACGGGGTGCCTGTCGTCGTGCTCCCCACGGGCCGCAACGCCGCCTCCAGATCGAGCAGCCCGGCTCCGTAAATCTCGAGCTGGGCATACCGCCCGGTATTGTCGGCCGTATCGACAACCCGCTTCACGATTGCGCTGTTTCCGAGCTGCCCGCGAAAATGCTCCATAAGCAGCGCAATCGCACCGCTTACGACGGGCGCCGCGAATGACGTTCCCTCGATCTTGTGAAGGACGTGTCCCTTGCCGGCATTGCCGGCCGCGTTCACCGTCCCCGGCGCCGCCAGGCAGAAGTGCCGTCCCCAGCGCTCTTGGTCCCAATCCGAGGGAAGCGCCCCACAGAAATTGCTGTAGGCCGCATGGCCGCCGTCGTGGCCGACCGCCATCACGGACAACTGATGGCCCCGCACGTGCGGCTCGTGGTAAGGCAGGTTTGCCCCCAGACCCGAGAACTCCTCCTTCTCGTTTCCTGCCGCGTATACCACCACGGTACGGTCATCAGGGTGCGTTGCCGTTTGCATGAAGGCGCGCCACGTTCTGGGCAACATCCGGCGCAGGTGGTCACCCCACCACGCCGTCTCGTCATCCAGGACTCTCTGGATTCCCGCTGGATCGAACACGCCGATTCCGAAACTGCGGTTGATGATGTCGAAATGCGCGTAATCGTCCATCACAGCTTTCGCCATCGTGGAATCCACCTCCGCCCGTTCCGAGGAGGACATCACCGAAATGGTGTCCAGGACCGTGCGAGACAGGTCCTGCCCCGCGTGCCCGCCAGGTGCAAACCTTCTTGCCACAGGGATGATCGTGGCGCCCGGAGCGATGCCGAAATCGCGGCCTGCCGCGACCGACGCGACAGCCGTGCCATGACGATCTTCGCCCGCGGCATGGGGGATTTCCGACCATCGAGCGCGGCTGCCTTCCTCGTAGTGGTCGTTCCTTACGAACCACCGCTCTCCTTTCCCGGGCCAACCGTTGGCGTTCACGGCTGCCTGCACCGTCTGTATTTCGAGGAAGTCGTGTTCGGAATTGTACGAAAACACTTTGCAGCCGAGCGACGCGCGCTCTGTCTCGCCGGCAAGCTCGCACCGCCTTGCATCCGAGGAATGGTCGTCTCCGTCCGGTACGGGATACGCGAGCGCGGCGCCGTCGAATGAGACTCGCCCCGCGAATTCGGGGAGTGTGTAGTTCACGATGTCGTCCTCGATGGCGATCCGCACACCCGTTCCCGTCAGTCCCTTCGCATATGCGTGATGCACCCCAACCATCTTCAGCACATGGGGTTGAAAGATGCCGAACCGTTCAGTCGTCAGGAAATCGTCGGCCGAGCAGGTACGAGTCAGGCAATCCCTTATCGCATCCCTTATCGCAAGCGGGGCCGACTCGGCCGCCAGATCGTTGCTCAACTGCTCGACCACTATTGTCGCGTGCTCAAGGACGGTCTTCGCCGCTTCCAGTTCGGAGAGCCTGCGCTCATATTCGCTTCTCAGGACAAGCTGATCCCTGAAGGCGTCATAGACATCGGACCAGCTCGGCCTGGATTCATCGTCGTCTTCGGTGGGCGAGCTTCCAAGAAAGGACGCGATTACCGCCCTGAGAGCCTCCTCCCCGGTCGTTAGCGCCTCTCTCGCGCTTGCCAGCGCTTGATCGGATTCTTCGACCGCGGTCTCGGCCTGCTGACGTGTCTGTTTCCTCTCGATCAGAGTAGCGCCGTCGGCGCGGTTGTTGTTCTCGTCGCCCTCATCGCCCTCGTTTCCCTCATCGCCCTCGTCGTTTTCGTCCCCCTCATCGTTCTCGTCACCCTCGTCCCCCTCGTCATTCTCGTCACCCTCATCGCCTTCGTCGCCGGTGTTCTCGTCGCCCTCGTCGCCTTCGTCTCCCTCATCATTCTCATCGCCTTCATCCCCCTCGTCGTTCTCGTCACCCTCGTTGTTCTCGTCCCCCTCGTCCCCCTCGTTATTCTCGTCCCCCTCATCACCTTCGTCCCCATCATTGTCCTCGTCCCCTTCATCACCCTCGTCATTCTCGTCGCCCTCATCGCCTTCGTCCCCCTCATCATGCTCATCGCCCTCATCGCCTTCATCGTTCTCGTCCCCCTCGTCCCCGTCGTTGTCCTCGTCGCCTTCATCGTTTTCGTCTCCCTCATCATCGTCGTCATCATCGTCGTCGGCAGCGTAGGGACCACCGTTCACACTGGCGCGAGCTTCCGGAACGAGAGGGAACGGGAGCTTCTCGCTCAACATACCGGCCCTCATCAGCAGGCACAGCGAGATCAGGATGCTGACCAGGACTGACGCCATCCAGCGCAAGATGGCCGGTTCGCCCTCGAGCGGCCTCTTTTTTTTCGAAGTCATGGTTTCCCTCCCGCAACGGTTTCGTCTCGGGGAGAAAGCTACACCAAGTGATTGGAGTACCGCATCGCCTGTTTGTGATAGAAGCGGCTTCTTCAACGTGTGATATACGCGGGTGAGGAGTGTCATATGCGCCGTGGACACCCATGGCGCAGGCCGACGAGGACCTCCAGCGCATGGCGCCACGCGTTGGTTGGCGGGCCTGTTCGTCCCTTTCAAGGGACTCCCGGTAGTGGTAGGTTGGTTAGGACGAGCCCGAAGATTCGACCGTCTTCAGCGACGAAAGAGACGCTCTTGAACGACCTGTTCAAAGTAGTGCCCAGGCGACGGATGCTGGCGTTGGCGATGCTGGCGTTGGCGATGCTGTTCTTCGCCTACGACCTCGTCGTGGACGCGTTATTCGAGGGCGAGTTCGGCTCACCCCATTTTGTCATCGAAACCTTCGTTTTTGCTGCGGTTTCGTGGATCCTCGTCGTCAACCTGAGGGATCTCATCGGCCTGCGCGCGCGTCTGGAGCAGGAGCAGAATCGAAACAGGGTGCTCGCCGGGGAACTCGCCGCCGGCATCGAAGAGCAGATGGACGTCTGGCGGCTCACCCGTAGCGAGAAGGAAGTCGCGTGGCTGATCATCAAGGGTTTCCGCTTCGCCGAAATCGCGGATTTGCGCGGGGTCAAGGAAAACACGACCCGATTACAGGCGAGCGCCCTTTATGCGAAAGCCGGGGTAAGCGGTCGGGCGGAATTCGTCGCGGAGATCGTCCATCAGTTGCTCATGCCCATTACCCAAGATGAACTGCGCGAGGGGACGGCGGGAATCGGCGCCGGTTTGGCGACGGATGACCCGCGAGAGGACGCGAGCGCCGTACGGAGAGCAACGCGACACTAGCGTCCTGGAGACTTCCGAGGGGATTGGGCCAGACCGCTAACGCTGCGCCGTGACCTCGATCTCGATGAGCTTGCCCACGGCGGAATAGCCTTCCACGAAAGAACATTCGGTGCTTTTCCGCGGGCGCCTTCGCGGCCTGCTGAAACGCCTGCATCAGAACCGCCGGATCCTACTCTTGACGCAGGACGAACGACATCCGCACGACCTGCTCCCGTGAGGTCGCGGCGTGCTCAAGGGATCCGCCAAAGTGCCTGCAACTCCCTGGTCGCCAAGTTTGAAAGCCCTTGAGGAGTGATTAAGGATCGCGATTTCGCGCCATCGAGGGACACGGTTGCGCCGGGTTATGAGTCCTGGCATCGGTGTTGAAATAGTGTTGAATCGACGTGTTTGCGCTGAATCTCCAAGCCTGTCACCTGTTTGTTTGCGGTCAGTATTTCATTCGATAAAACAACGTGTTATGGAGTGCCGCTCGGCTCGCGTAGGCCCGCGTCAGCCCGGTAGGAAACCATCAATCATGAAAATCGACGCCCAGACACAGCGCCTCGACCGCTCAGCCGACCGCCTCATCCCAGGCCTCCGCGACCTCCAGCACGAGCAGGACGGCTCCGAGATCAAGTCCCGCGAACTCGAACTCACGACCGACCGGGTGCAGAACCTCTCAGCTCGCCGCGACGCCTTCGAGAAGATGCGCGACGCCGTAGCCGAGGACTACCTGAACGCGACCGGCCAGACCTGGCGGCCCCGCAGCGGATCGCACACCAGCCAGACCGGCAAGCTCACCTCCGCGGCCATCGACGCCCGTGACTTCATGCGCGCTCGCAAGGACCGCAAGACCCAGGCGCACCTGCCCGAGGGAACCCTGGTCGCGGTCACGGGCGGCAAGGACGTGAGCGAGCCGGCCGCGGTCTTCCAGCGCCTCGACAAGGTCCGCGCGAAGTACACCGACATGGTGCTGGTGCACGGCGGCGGCCCCGGCGTCGAGCGCATCGCGGCAAGCTGGGCCGAGCAGCGCGGCGTCCACCAGGTCGTGTGCAAGCCCGACTGGGACCGCCACGGACGGGCTGCTCCGTTCCGCCGCAACGACGACCTCCTGAACCTCCTGCCCAAGGGCGTCATCGCGTTCCCCGGCTCCGGCATCACCGACAACCTCGTCGACAAGGCAAGGCAGCTCGGGATACCGGTGCAGAAGATCGAACAGATCGCTGCCTGATTCGCACACACCAAGGGGTCGCGTCACTCGTTGGCGCGGCCCCTTTCCGACAGCGCGCTTCCGCCCGCGCGTCGCTCCTCCACCCTTCCTCGCTTCATCTCTCCTCGGCATCGTTCCGTCACCACCATTGCCGCACACGCCCTTCATCTCCACCACGACGCTGACCATGACGACAATCCCCGCGGTGCGCTCGCCCTGGTGCTCGGGACCCCGCCCCACGGCCCACGTCGCCGAGTACCCGCTTCGCGCCTACCCTATGCCACTCGGCGACGTGGGCCTCCCCACCCCTTCGGTCCGGTCCGTCCTTCCGCCTGCGCCTCGCTGGTGCGGCTCTGCCCGCCACCGGTCTTCACGTCGCCATCGCTGAAGGTGACGCCCTTCATCTCCACCACGACGGTGCTCCAGCTTGACCGCCGTGCCTCGACGCGTGACACGGCTCGCCGCCTTCGGCAGCATCGCCCCGCTCATGCCGTCCGACTCGCTGCGTTCGTCCTCGGCATCCGCGTCACCCGGTGCGGGCTTCGCCCGTCACCGGCTTCCGCATCACGTCCTCCTTCGGTCTCCTCGCCGCTGAAGGCGACGCCGACAGCGTGCTCCGCACGTCTGCCGTCACCGCCTTCAGTGCTCCCCGCCGCGTGCTGCCGACCGCCAATCACGACAGCGTCGGTCAACATGTCGGTGATGTCCAGGACGGTTCAGCAGCTCGACCACTGCGCCGATTCACTTCGAACCGGCCAGGTGTTCGCTCGGCTCGTCGCCTCCGGCGACATCGAATCGCTCGTGCCGTCCGACTCGCTGCGCTCGTCGTCGGCGCTGCCGCTCCGCGTTCCGCGTCGCGCGGTGCGGGCTTCGCTGTCACCGGCCTCCGCACTACCCCTTGCACTTGTGTCAGCGCTACTGCGGGCGCTACTGCCATCGCCTCCGTCAGTGTGCTCGACACGACCGCCTTCACTACCTCCGCACTCTCCGCCACTCAGTCGCCGTGGCGGCTCCCCGCAGCCGGGTCCTCCGGCGCCGTTTCCCCTTCGCTTGAACCCCTGGTTTCTTCGTTCCTGACCGCCTGCGCGGGCTCTGGTTCTCACACCGGACGCAGCATGCTGCCGGTGTAGCCCAAGCGCGCGCCTGTCGTGCATTCCCATACGCTTTCGACGACACGGGGCGCCGGGCACATGCCGGATCGAGTGTATTCTCCAGAGCATACACGCCGTCTTCGCACCCCTGCCGCCCCAGGGCTGCGCATGTCGCGCAGCGATCCTGCGATGTATTCTCTAGCGTCGCAGGATGTGTTACGCCGTGCTACGCTATGTAACCTTTTGTAGTGGCCCGAAACACGGCCCGAACACGCCCTGCCGAGGCTCCCGTCCGGCAAGCAGCGGCCTCATCAAGACGCCCGGCCAATTCCCGGCGGCAAGCTTGCGAAGGGTCTCCACGACCTCGCCGGGCATCCCGGTTCCGGCCACAACCGGGACGCCGATGCTCTTTTCAGAGCAGGGAATGGATCGGAACGGGCCGTGATCTGGCCTTGCAAAGGGCAAAAGGGAGGAGAGGATGGCGCAAAACGATCACAGGAATTCGGGAACAGGAAGCAAGTCGGTGGGAAAACGGAGCGATGCGCGCCAGCCGCGTTCGATCCGCTTCTCCGATTCCGAGTGGCGGTTGATCGAGAAGGCCGCCACTCGGCACGGCGTTCCGGTCGGAGAACTGGTCCGCGCGGGGGCGCTCGCCATCGCCGAGGACCGGCTCGGCGAACCTCCACCCGCCACCCTGTCGAAGGGTCACGCCGCCCTCATCGAGGCCACCTACCGCTCCGTCTACATGATGGCCACGCTCAAGCGGGACGAACTGCTCGACGCCCAACGCGGCAAGGAACTCGATGACCTGGTCGCCGCGGCCCGCAGGACGATGGCGGAGACCATGGACGAAGGCTAAGTGTGCAACGCTGACGGCTTCGCGCGTGCCGCCCGTTGGAATCCCGCGGGATCCTGCATCCCGAGGATCAGACCCTCTTCCTGGCGCACGGTGGCCGGCATCCCGCTTGGAACGTCAAGGTACCGCTCAAGCTCACCGTACTCGTCGAGCGTCTGGAGGGCCCTGGCCACTGCGCCGACCTGTCCTGCGTCCTTCACTTTGGGCCCGGGATCGGGGTCGATCAGCGATGGATAGATCTCCGCCAGCACGTGGGACCGACCTTCGCCAAGCGTCTCGAACGGCCAGACCCGCGCCCCGGTACGGTGCCGCAAGTGTTCCAGCGCCGCGATTCCAGTTAGCGCCTGCCCACCGACCGATCCGTTACCCCAGAGTTTCCAGACCTCCTGCGCCGACTTGACCTTCAACTCGGCATAGCGGCGGTTTGGGGGGAGACTTGCTCCCCAGCCGGTGCGCGGCTTCTTCCTCGGAAGGCCGGGAATGTCCTCTTTCAGACCGTTGCCCCAGAATGGCCCGTCCCCGTCGAAGTGCGCATTCAGCTTCGCCGCTACCTTGAAGCGGTTGTTTCTGTTGCGTGGACCATCCTCGATCAACTTGGCAATTCGGGACCAAACCGCCTCCCAGCCCGCGCCACCGGTAAGCGCTTGGGCCGTCCCGGCAGGATATCCGAACGGAAAGTCGAACCCGCAGAGCAACCGACGCCCCGCCGCTGTCGCGGTCCTCAGCAGCGTCTCGACGTGTTCCATCGCCTCTTGGCGAGTAGCGGGGTTCTCGTACTCCACCGTTCTGCCCGTACCTTGGACGGCGAGCCAGATGCTGTTCTCACCCCGCTTAGGTTTGCCGTTGGCCGACCAATCGACCGCCACGTATCCGTCGAAGAGCTTCACGCTCCCTCTAGGTGCGTGAGCAAGAGCCGCACGTCTTCCTCGGTCCGCAGTCTGACGGTCCATTCGCCCTTGCTGTTGCCGTCTTCAAAGCTGTTGAAATCCCGCTTCAGCGCGTCCTTGCCGGCGCGCGCCTCACGAAAACGAAAGTAGAACTTGATCCAACTCCTGTTGACAATGAACGAATAAGGCAGCCTGGGGCGCCGTCCCGACCGGTCATGAAGGCGGCACGTCTTGAGCACTCCCTTCTTCCTGAAGCTCAGGACCAGGTGCGGCAACGAGGCTGCGGACTCCACCAAGAGGCGAAAAGCGGCGCGTGCTCGCTGGTCCTCGATGTGCGCCTCCCATTCCGGGTACAGATCCGCGCCCTCGATGCCGGCGAGTTGCGGCGACGTGCCAAGTAGACGGTGTGAAACCGAATCGATTCGATCAGGCGGGCTCGCATCCGCCTTACGTGGAGCCTGCGGTGCGCTTCGCAGACGCGGGCCTTGACGACGAGTATGGGAGTGGTGCGGCGCCGCGGCTTGGTGACCGGGTGCACATACGTAGTCGAGGAAGTCGTGGACCGGCTGGCGGCAGGCTTCGTTCGACATCAAGCGGAATCTGGACAGGTGAGGCAACCGCGCCAGCATGACGGTTTCTCCGCGCCCTAACGTTCGGAAACGGAAGGCTTCGGCGGTGGAGCGTCCCCAGCCAGTCGGGAATCGCCGGTGGGCAACGACCTCCGCTGGACGGTTCGAGATGATCCCGTGCAGGTTCTTGAACGTGACGCGGTCGATGGTCAGGATCGTCCGCGGGATCCACTCGGCGAGGAGTTCGGCCCAGAGCCGGCGGGCGAACGCGATGGATTCACGGCGACGATGCAGCCTGTCAAGGCTGGGCGACCGGAAGGGCACGAAGTGCGCGGCCAGAACGCGGTCCTCGACGAAGGCGCGCGGGGATTCCCTCGCGTCGACAATGGCGACGATTCTGGCAAAGAGTTCCTGGAACTGTAGCTGGAGCGGCGCCGTTCCAGGCGGTTTCTCCTTCCACGACTCGATCCAGTACGCGCTGCCTTTCTCGGAACTCGTCAAACTCGTCCGCGGGTGGTCGGGGTTTTCGCGCGCCCCGCCGGGATTCAGCGTGATCAAGGCGAACGGGGCCCGGGAGGTAAGCGTGCGCCGAGGTCCTGCCAGAAACCGCCAGCCGAGCTGGTGACCGAGCCGTGTGTACGCCGCTTTGATGGATTCGACGCGGCGTTCGAGAGCCGAAATGTCGGGGCTGTCGTCTGTCATGGGCGTCGGGCATCTTGGCCTGGACCGCCCGGAAACGCAAGAATGGAGGCGGGGACAGACCTTGCTTAGAGTTCGAGGTCCATTTCGATGCGCTTCCCGCGGACGGGCGGCGCGGGCTCCGACGCCCTGTCCCGGGACGTTGCCGGCTCGGTTTCCCTCTCCAGGGAAGGCGGCGCGGATGACTCAGGGTTCCGCCGTTCCCTTTCGGGCAACGCTTTGTCGTCCTTTTCGCGCTCGCGTTGGACCGCCTCGCCGATGCCTTCGAGCGCGGAGATGCGTTCGCCGGTGACCGATTCGAGACGCTCCCTGAGCGCCTGCGCGTCGTCGGTGACGAGTTCCGCGCGGTCGCGCGCCCGCGAGATCTCCACGTAGAACGACTTGGCCGTGGTCAGGCGGGGGTGGTTCGCCTCCATCGCGGCGATCACGTTGTCGACCGTGCGCCCCTGAAAAGCGTGCACGGTCGAGGCCCAGGCGTGGTCGAGATGACGCAGTTCCGGATCGCCCGGGGTGAGCGTGAGCCTGCGGCCCTCCTCCGGCATGAACGTCACCCGCCCGTTCCCAACCCCCAGGACCTCGGCCGTGCCGCTGTTGACCAGTCCGAGTCCCTTGTCGTTGCGGGTCCAGCGGATGCGGTCGCCGGCGCGAAGCTCGATGGTCTCCGCTGTATAGACTTCGGCGCCACCGCGCCGCCCGCCGATCTCCGACGGCTTCCAGGCAACGGTCGAGCCGTTGGGACCCTCGAGATGTACGATTCTCTTCTCGTGATCGACGCTTTGGACGCGCCGCTCGTCGCCCTTCTCAACGCCGAGACGCTTGTACGGGCGGTGGAAGGCGACCACGTCGCCGGGCGTGTAATTGGAGCTGAGCGCCTTCTCCGCGTTGGTGTAGCCTTTCGAGACCAGCCGCCGGGTTTGCAGGGCCGGCCCGGCGATGCGCCCCTCGCGGGCCAGGCGCTCCCGGATATGAGCGTTGATTCCCTCGCGCAACTCGTGGCTCGGGGCCATCACCCCGGTGCGCTCGCGCACCTCGGGCGAGAGCCTGAGCCAGCGCGCCGCCACCGCGCCCGCGATGTTGTCGGGGTTCACTTCCGCCACATTGCCGCCCAGTTTGTCGAAAGCCTTGCCTATCTCGCCGGTGAGGCTTGCTTCGACCGCAGCCTTGAGGTCCGGGTCGCGCTGGCGCAGAATCTCGTCCATGACCGCGGTCTTCATGCCCGCCTGCTGCAACTGCGCGAAAGGTTTGCCCGCGTCGACCGCGTCCAGTTGCTTCGCGTCGCCCACCAGCACGAGCTTCGGAATGCGCAGTTCGCTCGCGATCCGGAGCAGGTCGCGGGCCTGGACCGTGGATGCAAGCGACCCTTCGTCCACCACGAGCACGGTCTTCGCGAAGGCGGCGCGCATATCCTTCGCGCCCTTCTTCGTGAGCCTGCCTTCGGCGACGCCCGCGTTCCTTGCAAGGAACCGTTGCAGGGTCTCGCTCTCGATCCCCGACTCCGCCGCCAGCGTCCGCACCGCCGACGCCGATGGCGCAAGCCCGACCATGCGCCAGCCCTTCTTCTCCGCCAGCGCCCGTGCGCGGTCGAGCATCCGTGTCTTCCCGGTCCCGGCATACCCCTGAACGCCCACCGTGCGGTCCTCTCCCGAGAGGATCAGCTTCACCGCCTGCTTCTGTCCGGTCGTGAGCGGCCCCTTGCGGAGGTGCCTGTCCACCGTCCAGCCGCGCATGGGCGCCTTGCCCCGGCCCTGGCCGCTCCGCATGAGCGTTATCGCCTCCCGTTCCCGGGCCACCGCCTTGTCCGTGGTGAGACCGCCGCTTCGCCCGAGGGCCGGCGCATCGTGCAGCCGGCCCTCGCGTCCGAGTGCGTCCACCGTCCGCTCGATGGCCTCGATCGACGCCGCGCCCGGACTGTATGCGAGCGCGGCCGAGAGCAGATCGGTCTTCGTGAACACCGCGCTGCGCTCGGCGAGATGGGCAAGGGCCCAGTCCACGGCCTCGCGCGCGGGGCCGGATCTCGCGGTGAACTCGAAAAGGTCCGCCTGGGGCGCCGCCCTGGAAGGACCGTCCCCGCCGTCCCGGTCGAGCCCCCTTCCCATTGCCGTATCGACCAGCGCCTTGGCGTCGAAGCCCAGGTGAGCAGGCTGTGCGGCCCAGGTATCGCGCAAAGCATCCCGGTCCACATCGCGCTTGCCGACACGGGTCATCAGCGCCGCGCGCCTGGCAAGGTGCTGGTTCTCCGCCGTGCCGCCGAGGCCCCGCTCCTCCATCGCCGCCTCGATCTCGGCACGGCGTGTCGAAAATGCCTCCACGGTCTCGCGCGAGACCCCCGCAATCTCGAACCGGCCGTCCGAATGGGTTCTCTCGATGCCGTATCCGAGCTTCGCGAGTTCCCCCGCTAGCTCGCTTCGGTAGAGCGCCCCCAGAAGCATCTTCGAGGCGTACAGGCTCTCGTTCGCCATGGTGTGCCACCTGCCGTCCGGGCCGAGCACCATGTTGGCGATCACCGAGTGTGTATGCAGAGCGGGATCAAGATTCCGGGAGGTCTCGTGCCTGAACGTGGCGACTACCGTCTTCTGATCGCGTACGCGCACCATGCGGCCGCTCCCCGGGTTGTGCACCCTCGTCTCGGCCGCGTTCCTCTCGAACCAGTCGAGCGCGCGCCCGACCGCACGGCCGTGGGCCTCCACGATGCGCTCGTCGCCGCCGATGAGCGCGGCCAGGGAGACGGACTTGGGAGCGGAGAACGTCAGGTCACGGCCCGGACGGTGGTGGATCGCGCCGTCCCCCATCCTGCGGCCGAGCCGTTGCCCGGAGCCGTCCGGCACCTCGCCCTCCAGCACCGCCTTGAACGTGTCGGAGTCGACCGGGCCTTCGAGGCCCAACTCGGCCGCTCCCCGGCCCGCCCAGGCGCTCGCCGCCCTGTGCTCCGGAGAGTCCTTCGCGTAGTATCCGTCCCTTTCGTAGTAGCTCGCCCCCTGGGCCGGGCTCGCCACCGCACCGATCGACGCGACCATCAGATCCAGCGCCCGTAGTCGCCCTTGCGCCGCCCGCGGCCGGTGGACGCCGCAGAGCTTTCCGCTCCGGTGACTGTCTCCGCACGACGTTCTCCGGCCGGTTCCGACCCTGTCGGCCGTCGGCCTTTCGAACCGGACGGATGGTCCGCCGATGGGCGCGCCGCGGCGTCCGCCGGGGGCAGGGCGGGCACGCGCGCGACAGGCAAGGCCTCCGGCCGTGCCGGCCCTTTCGCCTCGCTCCGGGGAGCCTTCGGGTCACCTGCGGGATTGATCCTACCGCTCCGCTCCAGCAACGGCTCGAGTTCCGTCTCCGGCACCATCAGGAATGCCATCCGCGCCCCGTCGCCGCCGCTCCCGCGCCAACCGGCGACGGGTCCGTCTCCGCCCGGGAACCCCACGGGGTGGTACGGCCCTGGCATCTGCTCGTGCTGTGCCAGGGAACTGGACCAGCCCGGCCGCGAGGGCCGCGCCGCCTTGGGCGCCCGAAGCCACAGAACCCCGACGACAAGACCCGTGATGGCGCCCAGAACGGCCCGGTCCGCAGCCATCGACAACAGCCGATGCCGCACCACCCACGCGTCGCCCATGGTCAGGCCGTAACGCGACCGCCTCACGGTCCGGCCGTCCGCCGTCCAGTACTCGGTCCACGCGCGTTGGTCGAACCCTATCGCGATCATCGCCTCCACGAGCGTGACCTTGCCGGCGGCGTACCAGTCGTGGGCCGTGGTCTCGATCACGAGCGCAATCGTGGCCACCAGCACGGCCATCGCGCTCGTGCAGAGCGCCGCGACCAGCAGCGCCGTCCACAGTTCGTCCAAGTAATCATGCATTCACTTCGCCACCAGGCCGGCCACGACGGGACGCTTGCCACAGCGAAGCTCGTCGGCTCCGGTGCCGTCCGCGCGGCTAGAGCGCCGCTTGCGGGCCGAGGCCAGTTCATGGGAGGACCTGCATCCAAGGATAAGCCCGGCGCAAGGCCACGGAAACTGCTTTCGGTAGGGGGTTTCCTTCGCTTCGCTGCCCCATCCACGCAGTTGTGCGCCTACCCCCCCTGCCGGAAAGAGGCGGGCTCCACGGAGGCCGGCGGCGGTTTTGGGCGCTAGTGGAGAAATCCATCCCCCATGATGCGGACAACTCTGGGCGATAGGTGGCCCGTTTGGAGAGGGTAGAAGGTCACAAACCGGTTCGAAGGTACTGTTCAATCACACACACGTACTCTCGTTTCTTTCAAGATCCAGAGCTGACCGTCCAGGGACTTGGTGGAAAGCCTCTGAAGAAACCGTGTTCCAATCTCAGGGACATGGCCGCCCCATATTCCTGTGCAGGCCCAAGCCGTCGCGAGGGGCGAAATTCCTAACAGCTGGAGTCTGCTCCCCTCTCCGGAATTCCTCTGCGGGGCTGTCCTCGGCAAGCTCCATCTCGGCGGGCCATGCATGCAAAGACCGAAACACCGACCGGCGAGCAATCGAAAACGCAGGGGCGTGGCCGAGGTTGACTTCATGCCTAACTAGTGTTTACGTTGACTTAGTGGTGTCCGACACGTTGGTTCGTGGCCGGCTTTAAGTCACGGAGATACTTAGTTGACTATAACTCACGCCTGTAGTACACGGAGGGCGTCATGTGGGTTATTCGCACTATTGTGGTGACATTGATGGTCGCGATGGGTACCGAAGTCGTCGCGGGTGACGATGCGCCGACTTTGTCGACGCCGACGATTGTTGAAATTCCCAAGATTAAAACCGGGGCGAAGCTGAACACCGTCGACTCCGCCAAGGTCTACGCTGGGTCTCCCTCTACGTTTGTGGGGAATTGGTTCAACACTTCTTTAGGCAAATTGAAGGAGAAGCAATCCTTTACGGTACTGCAAACGCAAGCCTTCCCTTCCTTCAAAGGAAACCAGATTTGGGCACAGATCAAACCGCTCAGCGACTCGCCACAATGTCAACAGGCAGGGACTTTGCAACCCTGTTGCATTAAGACTTGTTGGGCCCTCATAGGAGTCCAGTCGGCTGCTGATAAAGTGTCTCTGTCAAATTTCAGGATTACGACTGAGCCGCAGGCTGAACTGAACGAAGAACAGCGGGCTAAGTTGTTGAAGGCTTTGTTGAAGGAGTTGTCGAAGTATAGATCGAACCCCAAATCGTGGACTGAGTTGAAGGACTTGCCGAAGCCTGAAACACAAGCGACGACCCCATGATCCCCCAGCTTCTTGTGATATTGGGCGCGGCTATCTTCTTTGCGGGGGGAGTGCTCGCCCGGCAGTGTTTTTCGCACGACCGTTCAGTGCGTATCCGCGAGGTTGCCGCCGTGCTCGTTGCAGGGTTCGTTCTCTTCGCCATCCCCCTGTGCCCCTCAGTGTACTACGCGTTGATACAAACCAACTCCGACCTGATGTCTGTATTGCCTGCTATGGTTCCCGTGTTCTCGGCCGGCTTCGCAGCAAGAGTCACGCTACTGAAACTACTGTCCTGAACACAGTTGGACCGGGGCTGAATGTCGAGATGACAAACGTATCCCATTCGACTCGGACTAGCATCGCCGGTTATCCGCCGAGCAGGAATGCTAGCCCCCCCACTATCCCACCGGAGCAACGTCCTTCAGATTTTGAACTCGTGGTGTCCTAAGTTGTTAACGGCGACCGAGACGGTCACCGTTAACGAAACGATCCGCCCGCTGGAGGCACCTTAACGTGGCCGGCATCCAGCCAGTAGTAGGGGCCAGCCTCTCTCAAGCGGGCGCTCAAGCAAGTGGATCCTGTTGACCGTGCGGGTTCGCCCGTTGCCGCTCACGGTAGCACAGCCCGCGACACATTGGATTGGAGATTCATCGGGGCACAGGCGAATACTTGTGACCTGCCCCCCGTTTTGTCCTCACCCAAAAGTTAGTGGTTTAGGGTTACGGTCCTCTCGGGACCGGGCTGCAAATTCCAAGGGCGTGAGTCCTTCGAGGCTCGTGTGCGGCCTCCTGGTGTTGTAGTCAGCCCTCCACTCATCGATGAGCTCCTGTGCATGGCGGTAGCTGGTGAACACGTGCTCGTTCAGGCATTCATCACGTAGACGGCCGATGAAGCTCTCCACCAGCCCGTTCTGCATAGGCTTGCCCGGAGCGATGTAGTGCCAGTCGACCCCGTGGTCCTGTTGCCATCCGAGCATCGCGTTGGACGTGAACTCGGTGCCGTAGCACATTGGGAAGGATGATGGCCGGGCGACAGGTCTCTAAAGTAAACGTGTCTCAGCACACGTCTTTGGAGGCTAACCATGACCAGGCAGTACCCTACGCCCAACGAGGCAGCTCTTGTAGCGATCGACATCTCCAAGCACCGCCACGAAGTTCTGATCGAGTGTCCGGGGCACTCTCGCCGCCGCCGGCTCACGGTTCTCAACACGCGCGAGGAGCACGATCGGTTGATCGATGTTCTGCGGTCCCTGGGATGTCCGATCATTGCCGGTTTCGAGGCCACCGGCAACTATCATCGAGCGCTGGCCTGGCGCCTGCTTGAGGCCGGTATCGAACTGTGGTTGATTTCCTCGGTGGCGCTGGCTCGAACCCGGGAAGCACTGCACAACGGCTGGGACAAGAACGACCCCAAGGATGCGCAGGTCATCCTGCACATGCTGCGGATAGGCCTGACCCAACACTACCAGGACCCGCTCGCCGAAGGGCTTAACGATATACAGGAGCTGTCGAAGACCCATGAGGTGGTCTCGAAGGTGAAGACAGGCGTCCTGCACCGACTCCAGACGCACTACCTGCCTCTTTACTTCCCGGAGATCGAACGCTTCCGTCACAACAGCCGCGACGAATGGTTCTTTGCCTTCCTTGAGCGGTTTCCGACACCGGCGAGCATCACCGCCTTCGACCATGACGGCTTCGTCCAGGCTGCGTGGGACGTCGTCGGCAGAAAGGTCTCCAAGGCGCGGTTGCTCGGGGATATCTACCAGACAGCGCGGGCCAGTGTCGCGCTCCCGGTGCCGCTTGATGCGCCGGCGATCGTCATGTTCCGCATGGTGGTCAACGAGGCCCGCCGTCTCATCCGGCAGCGTGACGAGATCGAGCGCCTGGCCCACGAGTTGTTGCAGGATCATCCCGACTACCGGCGCCTGCGCCAGATCCCAGGCATTGGACCCATCAACGCCTTTGACGATCCTGGCTGAAGCCGGCGACCTTCGCCGCTTCGGCCACCACCGCCAGTTCCTCAAGTTCGACCTCGCGACCCATCAGTCAGGACAGTTCCGCGGCCAGACGCGGCTCTCCAAGTTCGGCGATGCCCGCCTGGCGCGCCTTATGGATGGCCGCCCAGATCGCTGTCCGACAACGCGAAAACAGCTTCCGGGACAAGTTTGAGCGCTCCATCGCCAAGGAGAGGCACAGCGCCGACCTTAGACGAAAAGCGTTCGTCGCCGTAACCGCCAAGATGGCCCGTGTCGTACACGCCGTCATCAAAGGTGGAACCGATTACCGCCCCTTCTTCGAGGGGGCGGTGCCAAGTGGAAGAACCCCTTTCCGACTCGGCCGTGAGGGCGCGTCCAACGCGACCCTGTAGATAATGATCGGGTCTTCCACTTGGATCAAGCATCTCGTCTTAAGGACGGTGAGGGCCGCTGACATCGCGGACCCTGTGTTTGCTATGGAGGAGAGCTTCTTCCGCAAAGTGGAGGCCACTTGGCGACCTTGACAAACATCATGCCGCCAGCGAAAACTGGCGATCGGAGACCTACGCCCCGATCATCGATCTCCCTTCCTCATATAGGACGTTGTCGGACACCACCCCCACGCCGCTGAGCGATGTGGTCCAGTTCTCTCGATACCCGCTCCCCGGTGATGGAGTTGTCCACCACCGTGGCCAGGCACTCCCTAGTGAAGTCGTCGATGACGCAGAGCACACGGAAACGCCGGCCGTCCATCAAGGCGTCCGCGGCGAAGTCCACCGACCAGCGCTGGTTGGACCCCTGCGGGATCGTCATCGGCGCCCGGGTCCCCAGCGCCCGCTTGCGGCCGCCTCGTTTGCGCACCACCAACCGCTCCTCCCTGTAGAGCCGGTAGAGCCTCTTGCGGTTCACCACCACGCCTTCTCTCGCCAGCAACAGGTGCAGCCGCCGATACCCGAAGCGTCGGCGCTCGCCAGCCAGCTCCCGCAGCCTCCGTCGCAGTTCCCCGTCGTCCGGCCTCCTCGACCGATACCGGTACACCCGCGGTTCCATCCCCACCAGTCCACATGCCCGCCGCTGGGAGTGCCCTCTCTCCTTCATCGCCCAGTCCACCGCTTCCCTCCTGGATCTGGGCGTCAGAAGTTTTTTCCGACCATCTCCTTCAGCGTCGATACGTCCAGCATCGCCTCCGCCAACAACCGCTTCAGCTTGGCGTTCTCCGCCTCCAGGCTCCGTAGCCGCTTCGCCTCCGACACTTCCAGCCCGCCGTATTTCGACCGCCACTTGTAGAACGTCGCATCACTGATGCCGTACTTCCGGCACAGCTCTGCCGCCCCCAGCCCGGCTTGGTGCTCCTTCAGTATCCCGACGATCTGCGCTTCGCTGCACCTGCTCTTGCGCATCGGTCCCCTCCTCTTCGGTCAAAGACTAACCTCTGAGTGAGGACATTCAAGGGGGGCAGGTCACTTGCGGGGGCGGCGAGCGCTGGATTCCGGCTTTGGGTAAGACGCCGCGGAGCGGTCCGGCATGGGCGTGAACGAACACCGTCCGCGGTTAGCGAGAGGTCGGCAAGAGCGCGCCGAGACACAAGCTCGCGACGACACCAGCGTTCAGTAACTCCGACATCATCGGTCTGGTACACATCAAGATTCCTTGACCGACGGTCGCGGGCCATTGCATATTCTTCCATCGCACATTGCCCGTCGATGCGGTCGGGAAGCGGTTCTATTTGAAACCAAGGGAGACGCGATGATTCGACGATTGATGATACCGCTTGTGCTGGCATGTCTTTGGTCTGCACCAGTTTTGGTGGCGGCCCCGATCCACGACGCAGCGCAGCAGGGCGACGAGCATCGCGTCAGGGAACTTCTCGCAGCAGGCGCGGACGTGAACGCCAAAGACGAAGATGAGACGACTCCCCTCCACTTGGCGGCAGACAGTGGCCAAACAGGAGCGGTGACAGCCTTGCTCGCAGCGGACGCGGACGTGAACGCCAAAGCCAAATTTGGGTTGACTCCCCTTCACGTGGCGGCATTAAGTAGCGGAGCGGGAGTAGTGACGGCCTTGCTCGCAGCAGGCGCGGACGTGAACGCCGAAGACGAAGATAGGGCGACTCCCCTTCACTTGGCGGCATTCAGTGGCCGAGCGGGAGCAGTGAAGGCGTTGCTCGTAGCAGGCGCGAAGGTGAACGCGAGAGTTACAGGTACCCTGACTCCTCTGGACGCAGCCCGACTCGGGATGGAAAAGACAAAGGAGGACGTTAAACCTTTTCAGGAAGTGATCCGGACGCTGGAGGCGCACGGCGCACGCGAGGGAGAGGGCGGATGAACGGACAGGGAACGCTTGAGGAGATGCGAGGGCCGGATTACTCTCGCATCCTTGCGGAGCCTGTCGGCACCACGATTCCCTCGTGTGCCGGATGGAGGCCGTCGAGCCCGCAAGGGCTTGCCAGAAAAGGGCGGCCTGGTTGAGGGAAGGCCAACTATGACTAATCCATCATTTGCCGCGACTCACAAGGATGCGCAAGACTTGTCCGACGTATGTCAGTGGGCTTACGAGTGTTCATTGGTATGCTTCGCGTTCAAATCAAATCGCAGGAGGAAGTGGAGGAACGCCTTGCCATGCCGTCTGCCCGGGCTGGCCCATAAAGCCGCGTAGCGGTGGCCGGGAAGCTGATCAGTTCGCTCTATTTCCGCGACGCCGCCCGGGAGGTCCGCAGGCGCTTGGCGCTCCAGCCCTTGAATCTGCGGGGAATTCGGTCTGAGCGACCGTCATCGCTGGCAGATCTACGAACGGATGCTGTGCGGCCTCGCTACAAGATCGTCGCGCATCATGGACAGTCATCGCGCCATGGAGGAGGCAGGCGCCGACAGCCTGAAGACGACGTGTTGTCTAAAGATTTGAAATGGAGGCTTGCAACAATGGATAACCGCAAACTGACGTTACGGGCGCTCTGTGCGGCGGCAGTGTATGTGTTCTTGATGGTATCGGCGGTTCCGGCTGTGGCGGACTACGAGGCGGGAAAGGCGGCATGGCAGGCGGGACGGGTAGCGGAGGCGGTGGCGCAGTGGCGCGTGGCCGCAGATGGAGGCGACCGGCGGGCGATGCTGGAGTTGGGGCGGCTTTACGTGCAGGGTTTGGGGGTGCCGCAAAGCTACGTGCAGGCGCACGTGTGGCTCAATCTGGCGGCGAGCCGGGGTGAGGTCGAGGCGTTGAAGGACCGGGACGCATTGGCGGCGAAGATGACGCCGCAACAGGTGGCGGCGGCCCAGGAGCGAGCGTTGTCGTGGCCTCCGGGCGGCGGGAGCACGCCGGAGGTCGGGACTTCGGAGCGCGGAAGCTCGGCGCAGCAGGGTGAAGCCGGTTCGGGTGCGGGGCCTCCGCCCCGGCGGGCGATCGTGGAGGCCCAGGGATTGTTGGCGAGGTTGGGTTACAGGCCGGGGCCTGCGGACGGGCAATGGGGAGCGCGAAGCGCGCGGGCGTATGCGGCTTTTCTGCGTGACGCGGGGATGCCGCAGACTCGCGAGTTGACGCCGGAAGGTCTGCAGGCAATGCGTTTGCAGGCGAGTCGTCAGGCGACGGATGCGGCCGACACTTCGGCTCCAGCGCAGCCGGCCGAGCCGGAGCCGGCGCGATTGCCGCCGGACGCGCTTCACCGCGCGGTGGCCGCGGGAGACATCGACGGTCTGAACGCGGCGTTGAAGGCGGGAGTGGACGTCAACGCGCGTGACGGGCAGGGGTGGACGGCGCTGATGCACGCGGCGGAGAAGGGCTACAAGCTGATGGTGGGACCGTTGCTGGAGGCGCGGGCGGACCCGGACGTTCAGGCCGCGGACGGGGCGACGGCACTGTTCATGGCGGCGGTACGGGGTCACCGGGAAATTATCGAGATGCTGGTAAAGGCCGGAGCGGACACATCGCTCAAGGGGCCGCAGGGGAAGACGGCGGTTGAGGTGGGTTGGGTGCGGGGAGACCCTGCCATTGTCAGGGCGCTTGTTGGGGCTGTTGACGTGTTCAAGGACTGCGCTGAATGTCCTGAGATGGTGGTGGTCCCGGCGGGGCAGTACACGATGGGATCGCCCGCCGGTGAAGAAGGCCGTGATAGTGATGAAGGGCCGCAGCATGAGGTAAGGATTGCGAGGCCGATAGCGGTGGGGAAGTACGAGGTAACGTTTGCGGAGTGGGATGCGTGCGTGTCAGGGGGCGGATGCGGAGGCTATCGACCGGGAGACGAGGGGTGGGGACGAGGGAGGCGGCCGGTAGTCGAAGTCAGTTGGGAGGACGCGAAGGCGTACGTGAGGTGGCTGTCGGAGCAGACGGGGGAGGCGTATCGGTTATTGAGCGAGGCGGAGTGGGAGTATGCAGCGCGAGGGGTTACGAGCACGAGGTACTATTGGGGAGATGGGATAGGCCGGAACCGGGCGAATTGCGGCGGATGCGGGAGCCGATGGGATAATGAGACGACGGCGCCGGTGGGGAGTTTTGGGCCGAACGGGTATGGTTTGCATGACATGCATGGGAACGTATGGGAATGGGTGGAGGACTGTTGGCATGAGAATTATATAGGCGCGCCGACAGATGGGAGCGCTTGGACGACCGGGGAGAACTGTGGTGAGCGCGTGTTGCGCGGCGGTTCCTGGCTCGACCATCCGATTCTCCTGCGGTCCGCCTCCCGCTTCAGGAACGTCGCCGGGGCCCGGTACATCTTCTACGGGTTCCGAGTGGCCCGGACGCTCGCGCGGTAGCGCGAGCTTACCACATGGATCCTCACCTCTTTACCTCCAAGGGGGTCCAGGGGGCGGAGCCCCCTGGACGGTTTTTTTGGTGTTGACCGGGCGGCCGCGAGCATGAGGGAGTGACGTTTGACCGAGGCCTTTGCAGACCGCGCGCGGGAGACGGGGCCGGCGCTGGAGGCCCATTACCGGTTCATCCTGTGGCTGGCGCCAACGGTGGCGCGGTTTCCGCGAACGGTGAAGTTCGTTCTTGGCGACCGCATGCAGAACACTGCGGTGGACGTGCTGGAGGCGCTGCTGGAGGCCACCTACACGAGGCGCCGCGACGCCCATCTGTCCCGCGCCAACCTGGGCATCGAGAAGCTGCGCTTCTTCTTCCGGCTGGCGCTGGACCTGCGCTGTCTCGATGCGCGGCGCTACGAGCATGCGGCCCGCTGCCTGGACGACACCGGGCGGCGCATCGGGGCCTGGAGGAAAGCGCATCGCGACCATGAAGGAGCGTGACCTGTTCGACCGCATCGCTTCGTTTCCGGCGCTCTCGGCCGCGGTGCGCCGGGCGGCCCTGGGCAAGCGCGGCAAGCCCGGAGTGGCGGCGTTTCTCGCCAACCGGGAGAAGGAGGTGCTGCGGCTGGAGCGGGAACTCCAGAGCGGCTCCTACCGGCCCGGGCGCTACAGGACCATGGAGATCTTCGATCCCAAGCACCGGGTGGTGTCCGCGGCTCCGTTCCGCGACCGCGTCGTGCACCACGCCCTGTGCGCGGTGTGCGAGCCGGTGTTCGATCGCGGTTTCATCTTCGACAGCTACGCCAACCGCCGGGGCAAGGGAACGCATCGCGCCGTGGCCCGCTACGAGCGCTTCCGGGACCGTTTCCGCCACGTGCTGCGTTGCGACATCCACCGCTACTTCCCGGCCGTGGACCACGAGATCCTCAAGCGCGACCTGCGCCGGCGCTTGGCGTGTCGCCGCACCCTGGCGCTGGCGGACCGCATCATCGACGCCTCCAACCCTCAAGAGCCGGTGAACGTGCACTTTCAGGGAGACGGACTGTTCACCCCCTGGGAACGCCGCCGGGGCCTGCCCATCGGCAACCTGACGAGCCAGCTTTTCTGCAACGTCTACCTTGACGGACTGGACCATTTCGTGAAGGAGAAGCTCGGCGCCCGTGGCTATCTGCGCTACGTGGACGACTTCGCGCTGTTTCACGACGACCCCGAGCAACTGGAGGAATGGCGCGGGAGGATAGCGCGCTACCTGGAAGGCCGCCGGCTGCGGCTGCACCCGGACAAGACCTTCATTGTCGCCACGGGCGACGCCGCGACGTTCCTGGGGTTCGTGTTGCTGCCCGGCGGCAGGCGGCGGCTGCCGGAAGCGAACGTGCGGCGTTTCCGCAACCGCTTGCGGGGCCTGCGGGACCGATGGCGCGCGGGCCGGACGAGCGGAGCGGACGTGCGGAGGCGCGTGGGCTCGTGGGTGGCCCATGCAGAGCACGCGGATACATGGCGCCTGCGCCGGGCGATCTTTCGGGACGGGTGGTTCGATCCGTCCCGGGGGCCTGGCCGCCCCCCTGCAAACGCGTGTTGTGCGGCGGTTCCTGGAACAACAAACCGAGGAACCTGCGGTCCGCCAACCGCAACAGGAACGACGCCGGGAACCGGAACAACAACAACGGGTTCCGAGTGGCCCGTACGCTCGACCGCCAGAGCCGGGGTCCTCACGGGGATGCCGGGAGCGCCTGCGAGCGTCCAGGGGCGGTCATGATGAGCGAGGACCCGCGTCCCTCCTGCCCGCTTCCCGCGGGGAGGGGCGCGGGTGACGTCCATGCCTGAACGGATGATCAACCGCATGCGGGAGCGGATGGCGGGCGTGGTCTTCAGCCTGACGGCGGTGGCGCTGGCAGCGATGCTCACGCAAGTGTCCCCGGCTCTGGCGGAGGATACCGACGCGCGTCGCTTCGCCGCGCATGTGCTGGCCTTCCGCGCCGCGGGGGTGGCGGGCGAGGGCGGTGCGCTGGAGGTGCTGGAGGGCCTACCCGGAGCCGCTGGCGAGGGAGAGGCTGCATCCGTGCTGTGGCGGCCGTTTTTCGAGAACGCCATGGTCAAGCTGGGCCGGCTGCGCTCGCCCGCGCCGGTGGCGCTCTACTACAACCCGTTGCTTGACGTAGCGGTCGTAACCGTGTGGGAGCGGCGCGGCCAGGGCTACCGGGTGGCCGCAGCCCGGGCGCTACCCGGCGAACGGCTGGCGGGCGACGGCGCGGAGGCGCCGCTCAGGCCGGGGTGGCTCGCGGCAGAAGACGGACTGGTGCGGGCGCTGGCCGCCCAGGCCGGGGCGCGGCTTGCGGCCTTCGGTGCGGCGCATCCGGAGGAGGCGTCCGCTGCCGTCGGCCATGGCGCGACCTTCGCCGCGGCGGCAGCGGACATGCGCGCGGCGTGGCCGCGGCTGGCGTGGAACGCCGTACAGCGGGCGGAATGGGCCGCGGGGCGTCCGCGGTGGCTCGGGCCGGTCCTGGCTCGCGTCGAGGCTGCGCTGTCGGCGCGGGAGGCCGCGGCGATAGCCAGGGCGGCGCCGGAAACGGACGCGGCCACGGCCGCGGCGCTGGCCGGGCTGCCGCCCGGCTTCGTGGACGGGCTGGCGCTCGACATGGTGCTCGACGCGGGCGGCGGAGAACGCATGCTCATCGGGTCGTTGCTCGAAGACGGCGACATGTACGTACTGGTGCTGTGCCGGAACGGCGAAGGCGCTTGCGCGTTGCGCCGTTTCGTGTTGGTATCGCTGTCGCAATAGCTCTTGCCGAGGGAGACGTGGCCATGATCTGCGCGACTATCGGAAAGCGGAGCCGGCAACGGAGGCTGTTCGCGTGCGCCGTGGCTCTGGCGGCGGTCCTGGGGGCCGCTCCGTCCGCGCCGGCGGCCTGGGAGCGGACGGCGGTCGGGGCCGGTGGGGCGGCCGGGGTGTACCTCACGTTGAAAAAGAACCTCCTTGGACGGCTCAGCGACCAGTTCAGCCGGATGGGAGACGCCTTCCTCAAGGACGACGACAAGGCGTTCCTGGAGGCCGCCAAGGAGCACGAAGAGGCGCCGCTTCACATTGTCAAGGACGCAGTCCCGGTATTCGCTGCGGCGAGCGCGGTGCGGAAAGCCGCGGGCAAGGCTGGCGAGAAGTTCAAGCGGATGGCGGCATCGGTGAAACGGAAGGCCGGGCGTTTCGTGGGTGGCGCCCGGGAGGCCGTGGTGGACGCGCGTGTGGCGTTGACCGGTTTGGGGCGCGAGGACCGCGGCCTCGCCCGGGAGATCTTCGACCCGGAGCCGTTGCCCGAGGTGAAGGTGTTTTCACGTCCCCGGCCCGTCCCCACCTCCCCCTGGGATGCGAAAGGCCCGGTTTCGGCCGCGGCGAAGGCATCCCCGTGGGACGCCCACGGGCTGGCCGCGGGCAAGGCCGACCCGTGGGCGAAGAGCGCATGGGATCCGGACCCCGCGCTGAAAGGCAAGCCTGCATCCCCCGCCAAACCCTCTTCTTCGTTCAGGACGTGGGTGGAAGCCGAGCAGCGTTCGCGTCCCAACTGCTACGGCGTGGTTTCGGAGGATTGCGACGGCAGCTACCGTGAAGCGCTGTTGAGGATGACGGGCGAGGCCGAAGGCGGCTACGAGGAACAACTGGCCGCACTCGAAGCCAAGGAAAGGGCCCGTCTGGCCGCCGAGCAGGCGGAGCGGGAGCGGCTGGAGGCAGAATGGCGGGCCAGGGAAAGGGCCCGTCTGGCCGCCGAGCAGGCGGAGCAGGAGCGGCTGGAGGCAGAACGGCGGGCCAGGGAGTCGGCGGAACGGCGGCGGGTCGAAGCAGAAAAGGAGCGGAGGAGGGCAAGGTTGGCCGCGAAAGAAGTGAAGCGGAGGGAGCGGCTGGAGGCAAGACGGCAGGCCAGGGAGTCGGCGGAGCGGCGGCGGGTCGAAGCAGAAAAGGAGCGGAGGAGGACAAGGTTGGCCGCGAAAGAGGCGAGACGGAGGGAGCGGCTGGCGCGAAAGGCCGGGCAGCGGCGCCGGCAGGAGGAGATTGCTTGGCAACGGCAGCAGGAGCAGGAACAGGCTTGGCGCCGACAACAACAACGCCGGCAGGCGCGCGTGCGGCAGGAAGAAGAGGAACGTCGAAGACGGCAAGAAGCGGAACGCCAGCGGCAGGAAGCCGAACGCCAGCGACGGGAAGACGAACGACTGGCCAAGGCGGCCCGGCGGGCAGCCTGTCGGAGACAGATTTCAGGGGCGCGGAACGGCTGTGTGCAGGTTGTCAAATGGCATGGCGTAGGGGCATTCGGCGGTACGTACACGCTACGGAACAGTTGCAGTTATTCCGTCAAGGTATGGCATGGCCGCCAGGACCGCAGGCTGGATAGCCTGATGACCATTCCTCCCGGCGGAACGCGAGACACAGCCCCAGCATTCGGCGAACCGTATAATGACGGTTCCATGAGATGGAGAAGGTTGCGAATAAGCTATCTGGCCTGCTACGACGCCCCCGCGGTTTCGAGAAGCGGCGGGGCCTGCGTAGTGCAACCTTGGGCTTGTGCGATCGTGGAATAGCGGCGGTGGACGAATCCCTTGGGGCTCCTTCTTATCGCTTTCCTGTCGTACACCCCGCCAGCACATTCCAATCTGAAATGACATTGAAAGAGGGGAACGTCGGGTTTTTTGCACTGAGGTGTTTCCGGACTGCCTAGATTTTGAATACTGTGTCAGCGTAATAGAGACAAAAAGGCAGGGTCATTCAAGCAGCAACTGGTCTGGTTCAGCAGCAGTTCTTGTGAACGACGACTTCGGATACCTTCCCGCTGCGGTCAATAAGAAAGACGATCTGCCAAGTATTCTGTGCCCTGGTTTTCGCGACTTCAATCAGGTACGTGGGCTGCAACTCGGTGTGGTAGTAGCCGGTAGGGTTTCCGAGGAGCGGCCCGATCTCCAGATGGTTCATTCGAACATAGTCGTCCTGGGTCTTGAGGAGCGAGCAAGCCACGGCAGCACGCGTAGACTCGTCCTCTTCCGCGGACCGGAACGCCGCAATGTCGAGTGGCCGCTCCCCCCAACGCCGACAGACTTCACCCACGCTCAGGTAGTCTGGATTCAAGAGGTTCCATGTGGTCAGCAAGGAGGGAGCGGCGGCGGCCACGAACAGAAGCGACAGGACGAGACCGCCGAAAATGGCGACCCTCACAACTCTGCTCATTGTTGTCTTCATGGTGATGTCCGTCTTACCGTTTAATACATGGTCATCTTTGGGTGGAAGCAGGAGAGAGTGGGTGTAGAGCGGATGCGTGTCTTTCGGGTCTCTGCCGGCAGTCGACGGTCATGGGGCGTCGACGCTCTCCCAAGGCCGAGTGAGAGCATTGCGAGTTGCCAAAGGCGAACCAGCGAGAAGTCAGGCCCTATGCCTGGACCGTGCGCTACAGCTTCCAAGCGCTCACGTAGTGCCCAGCCGCAGGATCTCCCGGCCCCATCCACCTCAATGTCCGCGCCGGGCTGGGAGCTACGCGAAAGTGAACGAGTGGCCGGACCATAGCCGAAGTCTCCTTCCGGTCATGAGGGGCCCTCCAGCAGGTTGGGGGCATTTGCTGGATTTACATCACGTTTCACGGCGACGTACAATCTTCAGAGGCTTTTTCGATTGCATAGCGCGGGTCGCCCCGGAACAGTTCCTTGAACCACAACGGTCCCCGGTCGTCTGCCCCTACTGTTATGGCGAATTTTCTGAGTACACATTCGAGGTCATAGCCACGCTTGCTGCCGCATTTTGGGGACATAGGCGCCCACCACTCGCCGATCTCTTTGTGCAGGACGCTCGTCTCGATCTGAAGACAATGCCTGGGCGTGAAAATGTTGAAACGGAACATGTCGGTCTTATGGTCCTGCCGGAGGATGTACCGATAGCGCGGACTCCAGTCTCCCCATTTGAATTGCCAAGCGGGATCGAGCGCCTCGAGGAATTTCCCGGCAAGGTCCTTCGTATCGTCGTTCTTGTAGAGGTCGGAGAGCAGTTCGTGAAGCTTGTCCGTGTCATGCTGGACAGAATCCAGCACTGTGTTGCTGCGGTGAAGAATCTTGATCCGACCAACGCAACGCTTGAAGGCATCGGTTCCGGGTGACTCCAGAAAGCAACTCATGTTCTGCGTGTCCTTCATGGTGACATGCGCGAATTTGCTCGCAACGACCTGGCCAAGGTCGAACACGGCGCTCCCGCAGGAATACCTTTCATCGTCCGCCGTCCTTTCGAGACTGAGTTCGTCTTGAGGCACGCGGATCCGGTCGTTCGCGGAGGGACGCCGGGACACACCACAGGTACGACCATCGAGAAACAGGTGGGTCCGGCCGGCCGGATCGATGGAGATACGTACGCCCGCGGAAGTGCCGACGGCGGTAACGTCTTGCTTTTTGAGCTTTTCGAACAGCATCTGAACTCCCGGCGACAGGAGCCACCTTGCAAGCCACCTTTGGCGTGCCGGCACGACGTGTTTGATACGGACGTTGAGCGGTCCCTTCGGCGTCCAGATCCGATCCCCAGCGACCGCGAAGGCGGTGCCGAACACGTGAAACCAATGACCTTTACCGGGGAAGCAAGCCACACGCTTCGCAAACTGCTCCAGGAAACGGGCTCCATCGTTCCCTGTTGGAGGCTTGTCCCCATGAGGACCCAACTCGACGCGGCAAGTCCCGTTACCTTCGTGATGCGCGAGATACAGACGACCGTGTTCGGCCGCGACGCCTGCGCGGTGGGGTTCCTGTCCGAAAGGCGACTCCGTTTGTTCGAGGCACCTGATTCCCGGATTCGAGGCGACGATTTGGGCCAGGAGTCTTGCGCCATTGCCGCGAAGGGTCGACTTGCATCCCGTTTCCTCCGCGTCGGGACTCAGGAGCGTGTGAGCCGTGCCGTTTGCTCTCGCGATCAACCCGACATCAGAGTCGCTGAGTAACACGATGGCTGTCACGTTCCGAGGCGTCTTGGCCGTTATGGCCCTGAATAGGCGATCGATCAGGGAACCATACTTGTCGTTGGCGGTCTCGTCGTTGGTAATCTCGCTGCATGCGGTCGGTTGCCCATCGACGTAGGCAGCTACATCGATCCCTGATTGCCCCTCGTATCGTACCAGCCGGTAGCCCGTTAGCGCGTCCGAGCACAGCCGCAGGGAGCCGGGACCCCCCTCTAGGCTTGGGCTGGTTCCAGGCGAAGCGAGGCCCACCAGCCCGTCCGCAATCGCTCGGGCGAAGTCTCGGGACGGCGGAGACGAAGTCGCGATCTTCACGTCCACCAGCACCTTACCATCGGCGGCGGGCACATCATCCGTCCAGTACCCGATCATGTGGATTTCCGCCTTGTCGGCAGCCATTAGGACCGCTTGAGAACCGTTCCCGGTTTCCTGGACGAGGAAGGACAACGACGCCACATCTTCCCGCCGGTCGTTCCACTCCTCCATGCCGGCTTTCAGCACGCGGCGAACCAGCGAGCCGGAGGACAGGTTCCCGGGAACGTTCAGGAACTCGACCTCCGCCACATTAGAAATTTCCGAGGCAGTCGCCAGGGCAAGTCTTGATGCCTCGCCTTCAAGCATCGCGAAGTAAGGCGCCTCTCCATCGACGAGCAAACTCTCCGGCCATTCTTCCTTGGGGCGATGGTGGAGACCGCGCAGGAGACGCGACACCAGTTCGCGCTTGGCATCACCCTTCAGCGCGTCCTCCCGGATCCCGAGCGGCCGACGTGAAACCCGGGAAACAGCTTGGCCGTCCACCTTGGCTGTGTAAGTGTGGGTCGTATCGCTCACCAGCCAGCGTCTGTCGAGCGGCCCAATCACCAGATGGAGCCTCTTTAGATCCGGCGGCTGGTCTTGCGGCAAGCTCTTTCCCAGGCGCATGGCTACGAAAGCACGGACGGCCATCGCCCAGTCGAAGCCGGGCTCTCCCCCATCGGCCGCGAACAATGTGGCTGACTGACCGAGGAGCCCTACATGGCTCTTGTTGATCTTTCCACCCTTTTCCACGGCTACTGGGATGGCCAGGGTGGAATAGCCCTCGACCGACGCAACCGGGTCTAGCAGCTTGAGAAGGCTTCCCGGATGCCCGGCGAAGACCTCCAGCACGGCATCGAGATCCCTTCCATTGACGCAGTTCGTCGAGGACGTGTTTTTCGACACATCGACAGGTGTAGGCTCCTGCCACTCCATCCGGTTCGCCCGATTCCCGTTCGCCGACTCCTCTGCGGCATGGTGCAGCCCGTAGAGCCGCACCGCCCCGATCCGGCACTGTGATACGGTCGCCAGTATCAATCCGTGTTGGTCGAAGTGCTTCACTCGGACGGAAAGGGAGCCTTCCGGAGGATTGATCGACGGCAAGACGGCTCGAGCCTGGGCGAGCAGCGCCGTGGAAGGCAACAGTGCCGTATGGATCTCGGTCCACTCCGTGCCGTTCCAGGCTGACCAGTCTCGGCTCTCGTGACCCTGAAGGTCGCAGGGCTGGTCGTCGTGCTTGCGATACCATGCACTATCGTCGGGATTAAAAACGCAGAACGGGACGGGATCCCGGCCGATCCTGTTCAGCACTCGACGACGGGCCAGGGTATCGAGTTCCGGCAAAGTGCCGAGTCTTTCGGCAGAAGTGCCCAGCCGCCAGACCGCCGCGCCGGGATCGACAAGCAGCCAGCTTTCACTTGCCTCGATCAGTTCCACGGTCGGTGGCAGGCCCCGCGACTCATCATGAGGCGGTCCGTATCGCATCGCCTGACGGATGATTTGGACCCCGGGCAATCCCGCCTTCGAGCGCAACCTGATGACGCCGGGACCGCCTTCCGCGTCGACCATCAGCTTCGTTCCTTCGTCGAAAGACGCAACGTATAGCCGAGAGTCCCGTGGACCGACACGCTCGAAGTCGAGCGAAGCCATGTCCGTTTTGGTCATGTAAGGTCTGATTGCCCGGTAAATGCCGCCGCGGTCACCCCGGGAGACGTCCGGTGGTAACGAAACCTCCGCCCGTGCCACATCGGGCTCGCGGAGATGTGCCCGCTTGCGAATGACCTCCGCCGCCATGGCTTGCATCCCCACGACGCTCCGATGCCGACGTGCCGCGGGCAAGCTCAGGCTGGCCAACTTAACGGCACCTTGAATTCCGGCATGCCGTACGGGAGGGGCCAAGACATCCTCTTCCTCGAAAATCGAAATGACGTCGTCTTCGACAAGAATGAACAGGCGAAGTTGGTCTAGGCCGGCGCAACCTTGCCGCCCGAGCTCCGCGAGCCGGCGTGGGATATACCGGAGGATCTGTCTTACGATGGCGGGGCGTATCGGGTCTGTCTCCAGTGCGTGAAATGCTACCGGACCGCCACGGTCGACGGCAAATGATACGACTCCCGTCACGCAGGGAACTTCCCCGGTCATCAGACCGAGGAGCAGTCGGTCTCCCGACTCCTCGCCCGGCCGGGTCCACGTGTAAAGCAGCGGCCGGCCCGCAGGCCTTTCCGCGTCTTCGTCGAGGGTCAGGTGAGAAGCCCTTGGAACGGCCCCGAGCGCGGCTGCGAGCCGCGACACCAGTGCCGGAGCGAGGGACTCCGGCACTTTGTCACGCGTGATCGCACGCTTGAGCGTGCAAGATCCGCTCGGGCAGGGCCGGTAGACCGCTACGATCAGTCTTCCCATCCCGTCGATGCCGTAGAGCAACCCCGTTGGTGGATCGCCCAGGGCTGGCAGAAAGTGCATGACCCCGGTCACGAACGTACCGCAACCCGCTTCCAGAACCCTTTCGATATCGTCGACGCCCGCCGTGGTCTGTCCAAGAAAGCCTCTGCCCTGGCGGGCCAGATCCAACATGACATCGCCCTCGACCGGAGGCGTGCAGAGTGCGGTGAACGGGAACGCCTGGACTCCGTCCGTCCGGCCGACGAGCAGGTACGGAGCATTGGCCAGCGGCTGAACAACCAGTGTGTGTTCGTCGGCATGAACGGCCCAGCGCGGCGGGACACGATCCGGATCGTATTCGTAGCTCTTCGAGTCGATCTGGCCGACTGCGCGCACCAGCGTCGAGAGCGCGTCGAGGTCGGAACGGTCCGACACGTGGGCGCCATCCGCCAAGCCCACCCAGTGCTCCGGTTTGAGATCCTCGTCGAACAAGACCAGCCGGACTCCTGCCCCGTCTCTGTCCGTCACCTTCAGTACCTGTCCCTGTTGCGGTGTATCGAGCACCTCGAATTTGGCACCGCGTGAGTTGACCGCAAAGCGTACCAGTCCCGCGAGCCTGGCGTCCTTGGTGACGCCGCGAATTGTCACTGTCCTCGGTTGACCGCCGGCGATCAGGAACACCACGAGAGAGTCCGCATCAACGGCCGCCCAGGCCGGCTCCCTCCCGTCAAAGCGGACAAGTTTTCCATCGAGGCGGAGCCGGACGTTCACCTCAGCGAGGTTGAAATGGTCCAGGAACTCGTCAATAAGACGAACCGGCAGGGGCTCGCCGGTGATCTCGACAGCCGGCACGAAGGCCTTGTTGCGGAAGACATGGATCTGGGAGATTCCCTCCTCGGCGAATTTGGCCCAGAGGATATCCCCTTTGGCGGGATCTTCGTCGCGGCGAAGAATACGCCAGCCGCTGCGTGCACTGGTGTCGACTTCGAACTCTGCGAGGACAGTCCGGGCGGCCATGCCTCGGATCGTGGGGGTGCTTAGCTCGTGGAAGCCGGCAATCGTAGCCGTGTATTGGTCAGTCTTGGGGCCGTGACGACTGGTGCCCAAGCGGCGAGTGGAGCCAATCGCGTCAAGGACTCTGTTGACGCTTACGACAAAACCGTCTCGTTTCAAACCCTCAATGAAGTCACGGAAGTTGGAATCTCTTCCTCCGACATAGGCTACGTCACAGTGGTTGATGGCCTGCGCATGATCTGAAGCAAGACTCTCAGCCAAACCCGCAATAAATTCGTCAGGCGCCAGCCCAGGCTGACGGATCTGCTTGACGCCGCTCTCAACCGTTGAGTTCAGCCAATCACGCTGCTTGCGGTGATCATATAGCAAAATACTACAGATCAGATTGCGCCGTCTTATCAGTATTAATGTTTTCTCAATCGCGTCCGCGACTCTCTTTGAAGGTCGCGGCTCGACCTGAACCGTATCGCCTGAACGCCAACGGACCTCCTCCACACTCTCGTTCCGAAGCGATATCCCTAACGCCGTGTTGAACCGGAACATCCAGGCATCGAAGGTCGGTTCGGACCAAGCTTCCGCCAGTCGCTTGTCAAACATCTCCGACACCGACGCCAGGCTCGCAGCGGCCGACAGCGAAGGCGCGCGGAGCCGGGCCGAGATTTGCCAGCCCGCCGGAAGCCCGCTCTCGGAGTTACCCGGCGACCACGCTATTACGGGTTTCGAGCCGTCGGGATTGATGGCGCCATGGCTCAGGACCAGCCGGTCGAGGTTCTCGTGCAGTGGCGCGGCCTTGTTCAGTCGAGCTGGGTGTACGAGGCGGTCATCGGTGCTCACAAGCCGCAGAAGCCTCGGCAGGTCGGCCGAGCGCTCAATCGTCAGGCCGTGAGGGAGCGTTAGCGTGCCCGACCCGGCATCCGATGCCCAAACCAGATACATGACCCCGTCCCCGTCCCTGAAGACCAGCCCGACCGCGCTTGCGGCACCGTCTTCGGTCCTCGGGAATCCCGGCGCCGCAACCAACTCCAGTGGCTTGTCCACGGGCAAGCCGTTCAGTGCCCGGTCAAAGAGCTGAAAGCTCGTGTCTTCGTTCCAGGAGCGCCCCAACTCCTGCTTCTGGCCTTTATCCCAGCCGAGGTGTACAAGGGACGCCGTTCGCGAGGGACCCTCGGACGTGAACTCCAGAAGTAGCACCCGTCCGGAGTCGTGGGCATTCTCGTCACGCCCCGGGGTGAATCCGATTATCAGTGCCTGCCTCCGAGGAGGCACACATTGTCCACCAAAAATGTCTCTGCCGAACCCCGTGATCCGCTTGGGCTTTTCGACACCGAGCTGTGCGACACAGTCAGCCCCATCGGGCCGGAAGACCACCGGATCACCGGAGCCGCCGGGCTTCAGCGCGGCGACTGAGCCTTGCTCCTTGGGTTCGGCGGAGACAAGCTCTTCGATCTTTTCCCGGCTCGGCGGGGGCGGACCGTCGGGCTCTGTGGACCGGACGCTGCGCGTAATGAAACGAATCATCGGGTCGTCCGGCGCCTTGACGCGCTCTTCAGGATCAGCCTTGCGGAGCAGCACCCATTTCTTCGCCTCGTGGTCCCAGCGGCCGACGTTGCCGTGCGCTGCCAGATAGAGCTCGTCCTTCGATTTGCCGATGAGGCCCACATGGCCGCTGGAACACGCGGCCAGACCGGGAAAGGCGCGGAGGATGGGTTGAAGAGCCTTCTTGTCCAGGACGCCGTTGATCCCCGGCGCATCAAAAACAAACGCCCGGACAGACGATGCGGTGTACTTGGAAGGCGTTACCGTGCACTCGTCGTCCTCTGCCGCACCGGGCAGATCGGCAACCACAAGCAGGCGCCCCGGCGACACCAGCCCGGCGATCACCTCCCGGTCGTCGATCCTTCCCGCCCACCCGTGCTGAAGCACTCGAACGGGACCGCCTGCGTCCTGCTCGATGTTCCCCGGCTCGATCAACTCGGGCATGGCAGCGGGGAAAGCAGAGAGACCGGTCAGAAAGCGCCCCATGAGCTTCGCCATCACGGACGACTCCGCAACCATCGAGATGGACTCGGTCGACATCGGCTCATCGTTTTCGCTGCGCATCCGGCACAGTTCGAAGAATCCGACCTGCGGCTCGTCGACCCCGGTGAAGGTGAAGACGGTTGGGATCACGTTGTCTTCGGGGCACCCTTCAGGTCCGGCGGTGATGATGCCGTCGCCCAGATGAGCGTAGGCGTTACGGCTGAATGCCAGGGGCATGCCGGCGTCATCTTTGAAGATCGGCAGGGTCAGCCTGTGCTCGGGCACTTTGGCGATGGTGGTGTCGCGCCGGGCCCCCTCCATCAGGTCGATTCTGTAGCCGTTCTCGCCGCTCTTCTCGAAGGAGACATGAAGGCGTCCGGGCGGGTTCAGCTTCGAGGGTTGCGCCGCATTCGACTTGGCCGGGGGCACCTTTTGCTCCTGCGGTGTATCGTCCGGTGCGGGTTCCGGCGCGGTCTTCTCACCTTCCGCACCGTCGCGTTCCGGCGGATCGTCCCGGCCCTCTCCATCCATGGGATTGCCCCCGCCCGGCCCGAAATCGGCCAGGGGGTTGATTTCGATCCTGCCCTGCAGCAATGCAAATATCGCCTCGTCGAGGTTCTTGAGGTCGGGCGTAAGTAGCCTTTTGATGAGCTTGACGAGGATTTCCTGCGAGAACGTCTCGAGGCCAGGCACGACAACCGTCAGTCCGATCCCGAGAACCCTGAAACCGGCGCGGGCATAGTTGGGCCGGGCCGTCAGGCCGAGGCCGGCAAGTTGCAGTCCCAGCACCTGGGCCGACCCCTTTACATCCAGGTAGGGGTTGTGCGCGAACCTCTCCATCCCGAACCGACCGTCGGCGGTAATAACACCGAAGAGGTCGACCTTCAATTGCGCTTTCAGACCGCCGTGCTTGAAATCCAGGTAGACGCTTTGTTGACCCACAGGCACACGGAAGAGCCTGAGCTCGCCGGTGGTTTCGGCATGAGGGTTATCGCCGCTGCCGATCACCTCCATCGTGGACTGGAAGTAAAGGACATCCGCGATCGGCCCTCCTATCTCGATCTCACTTCTGAGGAGCAACTTGGCGAGGTCCAGCTCGGCCATCGCGTGACCCAGGTTGAGAAACTTGAGAAGGACCATGTCGCCGTGGATCTGGATGTTCAGCAGGTTCGCGAGGGCGACTTCGGCGCGACCCTTGATCGACAGGAACGCCTCTGCCGTACACTCGGCAACGGTGACCGTTGCGAAGATCGCGATCCTGTCGCTGCCAACCGTCCCGCCCGTCGGACAAAAGGTGACAGGCGGCGCCGGAAACGGCACCCCATCTGGAAACTCGATGGCAAGCTCGCTCGGTCCGTCAACCTCAAGCCCCTGGCGCCCGAGAACGACGTCGGGAACCGAGATCTTGAATACGCCGGCGATGTCGGCGTTGCTGGAGATCTTGACCCCTTCAGGCACGCCGGAACTCCCGCTGCGGCTCACCGTCACCTTGTTGATAGTGATCGGCAGGACCGTGCCCAGGATCTCCGTGAGCTGATCAGCCAGAACCTTGCCCAGGCGTTCCTCCAACACCTTGCCGTCGAAATGGACCTGGAAACGATGCCCGAAGAGCGGCAGAGCGACCTTGACGTCCACGGGAGGGTCCATTCCCGCGATGGCCATCGTGCCGACGAGCGTGATCTTCGTCGGATCCGTCTCATCCGTCTCCGCCTTTTCAATCGTGCCGGTGAGCGGTCCCAGGGGGATATTGAAGCCCTTGTCCAGGCGTTGGGAGATCAACTCCGAGACTGCCCCCGCGATGATTTCTTTGACGTCTGGCTGCCCAACACCACAGTCGAACCCTTCCCCGTTGAGGACGCCGAGCGAACACTCGGCCTCGAAAGGCGCTTCGATTCCGAGCGGCTCGAATTCAAACGACAACGGGGCCGAGAAACGAAGCGTCGTGTCCACCACCGTCAGCGTCGCCCCACGCTCGTAGTTGACGGTGTCGCCGGCAGCCTTGGCGATCATGCCCGCCAACTCGGCCGCGAGCTCATCCATGCGGTCGGCGCAGCCGGGACAACTCACGCCCAGCGCCGGTTCGAACAACCCGCCATCGCCCTGGATGCCGATGGTCGCCTCGATGTCGATGGTGGTGTCGAAAAGCTGCACCGAGCGCGAGAAGACCAATGCCTTGGGCGGCTCAAGAAGCAGATCAAGTGTCTTGGACGCCGGTTTGTCGAAGCCTTCCGCGTAGGTCGAGCAGTCTATCTTGTCCTTGGCGTCGACCGGTTTCGCGAGCACGACCCGGCACTTGAACTCACTCGGCCATTTTTTCTGGACCTCCGTGTATGCGGTCTTCAGCTTGCCGAGCCACGGTAGCGTCTCCGCGATGTTCTTGTCCGTTCCCTCGGATCCGTCCATCTTTTCGATGAGCACACACTTCGTGTACTCGGCTAGCTTGCCCGCCTTGGCCCGCAACTCTGCGCCCAGACGATCGTTCCTCAGTCGGAGCTGGCCGTCGAACGAGAGCAAGACCGGGAGTTTCACGTTGCCTGGTTTGAACTCGCACTTCGAGCCAGCGCTTTTCTCTATCGCTTCCCCTATGTGCTCGAACGACAGGGTGCTTGTCGCCGTCACGCCACAGGCTGACGGTTTTCGTGGATCTGGACATTCGAGTTTGAGCTCCGGCAAGACGGCCTCATAACCCCGAAGGGAGGCAGGAACCAAAGACCCCAGGGTCTTTTGCAAGCATTCCTCGGCCCCACGGACCGTAAACTTCCCTTCCCTTGTCGCGCGGACCCGGAGTCCGTCGCAGAACGCGTTGAGTTCGGGAAATTCTATGTCGCAGGACCTCAGTTCATCCTTGCTTCTCGCGCGGCACGTCCAGCGGAGGCCGATGTTCGTTCCGGTTTGCTCGCCCTGCACCGGCAGCAACGCAAGGGTATTCGTGCCTTCATCCCGGTCCTCCGAACGGCGGGGCGACCGCAATGCAATGCGGCCGTGCTTGCCGTTACAGGTTTGCTCAAGTACCTCCTGATCTGTGGAGTCCGGTGCCTTGAAGCTTTTGAGCATCCCGCCGACGGCCGCTGCCCGTGCGGCCCAGCAGGCCTCTGCCGCCATGTCCCTTCTCGGAAACAACTTCGCGAATGTCGCCTTGGACTCCTCCAGGTAGTCTGCGTCGAAGAACCGGTCGAAGACTATTGAGAAGGCGGCGTCCTCGAGGCCACTGAACTTGATCTCAATCCCTTGGGTTGACAGCTCGAGACGCGAGATAGTGGCTCCGGACGGAAGGAACGATTGAGCACGGCCACGTATATGGGCATAGAGTCGCTGGTTCCCTTCCGCGTCTGCCGGAATGGTCACGGAACCGTTCTCAAGATTCAGAACCACCACGATCGCGACATCCGCGTCGCGGAGACCCCAAGGATCATCGGCACCCATCGCCTGAAGACCGGCCTCCAAGCTGAGCTCTCTCGGCGCTTCGTCCTCGTCATGGGTCGCGTTCGCATCACCGACACCGACAACCAAACGAATGCCAGCGGCGGTGAGCGTGATATGGAGCTCTTTTTCGGCGGGCGCTTCGTAGGTGAATTGCCCGTTGCGCCAGCAGAGATAACCGATCCGTCCCTCAAGCGGCAGTCTGCTACCGAGGGTCATGGCAAGGCCGAAGCCTGCATTGCAGGCCTGCGCGTTGCGCGGCAGAGGGGTGAATGCGATCAGACCTGCGGTCTCTTGAGTCTTCTCGGCGACCTCCTTGTACAGTCGTGTCGCGATGGCGTTGAGATCGAGGACGGGAGTAGAGGTGACGCTCAAATCGCCGTTGTCGAGATCCAGCGCGACCACCAGACTTCCCTTAATGTCCGTACCTTTTACCGTGAGGAGGTTCGTACCGGCGAAGGCCCGGAGTGCTTGCGCAACGTCGACCTCCAGAACCGCTTGCTGTCCGCCCAGCCGGAACGAGATGCCCGTCGCCTCTACGCCCGCGGCGGCGATCTTTCCGGCCAATGTTTCACCCAGGAACGGCTGCAGCTCGGTTTCGACCTTGCTCTGGATCGTTTCGAGAACCGCTTCAATGAGTTCGGTCCTTAACTCCGCCCACAAGCCTGCGTTGAGCCGATCAAGCGTCCTGCATCCTTCGGGTCCGCCTTGGGAACCATCCCTGAGATGGATGACGACACAGAACTCTTTGCTGTAATGGGGAACGGTAATCGGCACTCTGATGACGAGGCCCCACTTGTCCCGGGTAGGCTCGTAGCCGAGTTCGTCGAACTTGAACCGCTTGCGCAACTCCGGAGGGATGCCGACCGACAAAGCCTCCTCGAACGCGTTGCCCAGAGTCTCCGGGCGAAATGCGGCCTCGTCGATCGTCAGCGAGTTGTGGGCCTCATTCCGGATCCTCCAACGCAGGTCGTTCACGGCTGCGGAGACATCGGGCGCGCCTTGCCCGAAGAGGTCCGAGAGAGGGATCCTCACTTCTCCCTCGACCTCTGCCAAGCGATGCATCCGCGGGCCGAACCGGATCGCTCCCGCGCCGCCAGCGGTCCCGGGGGGAGTGCGGCAGAGCGCCAGGTGGCCGGAATAGGTGACGGTCAGCCCCTGTTCGTCCGCGCCAAGCCGCGGCTGACTCAGTTGCCAGGTGAGACCGAACTGCGCGTCTGCGTCGCAACCCCGGGAATTTATCGTGGGCAGGGACACCAGTGCCCGATCATTCATCAGGTGGCGAACGGCCCAAAACTCGCCGGCCATGCTGTCCAACTCTGTCGAAAGGATCTGGAGCAGATCCTTGGCGTCAGTCAGCACATCGCGGACTTTTGTCGATGCTTGCTGGTCCTTCTTCTCGCCAGCGGAATCTTCCGTGCCTTCCAAAGGGGCCTCTGTAACTTCGGCCCGAGCCGGCAGTTCCCGGATTCTGCGACACAAATCGGTCTCGGAGCCGGAGGCGATGCCGGCGACAGGGTCGGGAAGATTCCGGGTGAAGGCTTTGCGAAGCACTTCGGCGTTTCCCGGAAATTTCCGGTCACCGAACCGGCAGAGTGCCAGCAGAATTTCCACTCTTGATGGCGGCGGAGGAACAACCTTGGCGAGCGCCGCCCTGAGCTTGGCGCCGACGCTGCCGCTCTCACCACCGGCGCAGAGCCGAATGAATTCCGCGATGCCGTCGAGCGCCTTCCGGAGATTGCCTCCGGTCGGGCTCACCTTCGGATTTGGTCCCTGCATCATTGCCGCCGGGTCTGGAAGTTGGCACGCTTTGCGCGTTGTGGTTTCCGTGCTCACCTCCTGACGAAACTTGTCGAGACGCGAAGATAGTCCCTTGCCCAACGCAATGATCTCCACCATTCGTTGCCGGCTTTCCGAGAACCCCCCGGTCAGCTGGTCGAGAGCGGTCCCCTCACGGTCCTGGAGCGCGGCCTTGAGGTGCCTGAGCCCCTTGGCGCTCTCCGGCAACGAATCGATTTTCTCCCGAATCCGTTTCGAAATGCTCTCTTGCACCCAGACGGACACCGCCGTGACGGCTTCAAGGGCCGCCACCGGGTCCTTCTCGACATCACGCAGTGCATGGAACCGCGAACCGTTTTCGGTCGTGTTGAGTATGGTTACGGCTATCTTGACCTCCGGTCGGGCCATCGCCGCCTTCAGCCTGGCGTGGACGTATTCTCGTGCGTTCGCGATCGCCTTGTCCGCTTCACGTTCGGTCAGCTTGATGTACTCGCGGCCTATCCGGTCCAGCAGCATGAACGCCTTAACACCGTTCTCCTTCCACCACTCCTTTACGTCGTTCGGATCTTGGCCGCAGATGTTCGGGGTTCCCCTGCACACGACTTTGTCGAAGTGCTCCAGTACCAATTCCGAATAGGCCTCCTGGTGAAGCTCTATTGCTTGATTAGCGGCGGCTTGCAGGGCGATCCGTCCGTAGAGCAGTCGTTTGCCCAACTCGGACACGTCGTTGATCCCATTCAGACAGGTGGCGCCACCGCCACGATCTTCAGGCGTCAGAACGCGACAGAGCGCGACCAGCAACGACTGTCCCGTACCGGGGATGATGCTGGGAGTCCGTGGAGGTGCATGATGCGGACCGGCTCCGACTGCCGCCGCTTCTTCGATTGCCGAACGACCGAGGCGCAAATCGCTTCTGAGATTCTGAAAAGCGGTCAAGGCGTACCGGATCTCCTGTTTGGGTGTGAGCGCCGCTTCGGTTTGGGCTCCGGAGGCGGGAAGGGCGCCGACCACCAGCGCAACCGTGAGAATGGCGCGGCACCCGCGTCGGCTAGCCCAGTTTGAGCAATAGTTCGCCATTTCTCACCTCGTAGGTGGCCGCGGGGTTCCGGTTGTTTGGTTTTGTGGTGCAGAGAGTCTTGCTGACGACGTTGTTCCGTTCGAGGACGTCGAAGAGCGACGGCGGTCCCCTATCGGAGACTCTCTCCGCCGCCAGGAGCAGATCGACTCCCAGAGGTGTTTGTGTCTCGATGGCGCAGGAATTGTACGCCGTCAGGATCATCACGCTGATTCTGAAGGAAGCCTTGCGATCCGCGTAACCATCCATCCCGAGCGTCGCTAGGTTCTGCAAATTGATTCGCAGCCCGGGTGTTCCCGCCTCCTGGACAAGCTTGACCGGCATCATCAGCGAGGCAGCGCTCGATTTCGCCGATGTACTCACATGGTACGCCGGAGGCTCCTTGGATGGAGAAGCTGCGAGGGTAGGCGACCAGCGTCTCAGCAAATGCCGTCCGCCTCCCCGGCCCACGAACAATTCGAACTCCAGGAATACCCTGGACAGGCCCTTGTTCCTGGCCGGGTCCGCGGCGTCGTCCCCCCATGCGAGCTCCGCGGTCACGAAATACATGGGCACCTGCGAGAAGCGGGGCTCGTGGCTGCGCAGGAAGGTGAGCAGTGTGGCGACCACGATCATCGCCCCGAAGGTGCCGAACAGCAGGTCCAGCATCGAAAGAAGGGGAAGCCTAGTACTGCGACGGCGGTTCATTAAGGACATTTTTTCAGTTCGTAGATCTGTTCAGCCGCGCTGAAGCGAAAGCAAACGGGTTCCTTTGGGCAGTTCATCGGCGGTGTGGTGTAATGCCCCCCCGCCACGTAACTGAGTCTTTTGCATTCAGTGCCGGGGACTTTGAGGCAATGTGCTTCTTTGGGAAGCTGTTGGAAGTTGTCCCGGTACCAGACGGCGAAGCCGAAACGCTCCAGACCGTCGGGCTCGAAGATGTCGTTCTGTCGACGTAGCTCTACTATTCGGAGACCCGGAACGGCTGGAACGTTGCAGGGGCGCGGCCGCAGATGGATCGGTTTCTTTGCGGGCGAGACTTCGAAGTATACCGCGAGGATCGCAGATGCGGTTTTCACACCGGTTTTCCCACTGTTATTTGATTTACCGTCCTCTGCCGGGGTTCCAGACTGTGCCGCCGTTTCCTGCACGAAACTGATCTTCGCCGCTGGGGGAATCTGCGAGGCAACGAAGAGCAATAGTACGATCGCGCCGCCGAGGCTGCAGGTAACGGTGTCGAGCATTGAGAGTCCAAAGATCTCCACTTCGTTGCGACGCGCCATCTCAGTCCTTGTCCCCCTCCGCCCTCTCAGTCCCCGGCGACGCATCCGAAGCTGACTCAGTATCCAACGCGACGGGTGTTGCTGTTTCCGTCACTTCCGACGTTGGCGGACCCGACTCTTCGGGGACGACTGCGGTCGAGGTCTCGGTCGTTCGCCATGGCGAGAACCTGTCCAACAACCTGACGGCTTCACGATACAACCGCTCATCGGAAAATTCGCTTCGGCTGCGCATCGGCCCGATCAGTCTATTCTTGACAAGGCGTGACGATTTCTCCCCGAAATCGCGGACATCCGCCTCAGTTCGCTTCTGTCGCCAGATGAGGAATGCCAGCAGCAGGAGCGCGAACGCCGTTGTGTCGAAAGCGATGCCCAAGGCATCCACCACCTGCCCGAAGTCTCCCGTCACATTTTCCCCCGTTCCACGCACGCTTTCGTCGAAAATCCCCTTGGCCTGCACCAGGGACGTGCTGATCCCGTAGATCGTGCCCAGGAAACCCACGGTTGGCAAAAGCCACACGACGTAGTCGATACGCCAGAACCTGTCGAGCAGGTGGTCGCGGTAGTTTACTTCCAGCCGGTCAGACCGTTCTCCAAGTTCGTCGACGGTCTCCGTGGTGAGGCCCGCGCTCAAGACGTCGCTGATGTAGTCCAGGAGGCGCATCGTCATGCTACCGATGTTTTGTCGGTTCATTCGCATCTCGGAACGTAACGCGTCCAGTTTCGAACGGATCACGACATAGGGGTCGATGCGGTCATCCATGGTGGCCAGGGCAAGGCGACGGCGTGGAAAGAGAGAGAACCAGTCAGATTCGTCGTCGCTGGATCGAGTCAAACCGTTCGGATAGCATCGTTCCTCCAGCGTCGCGTCGGCGAGTTGTCGTTCGCGCCTGATCACTGCGATCTCCAAGTAGGCGACGATCAGCAGGAGCAGACTGAATTTCTGGATAGCGCCGACGTCAGGCGACAAGGCTGCGAGGATATGTACCGCATAGAACGTGATTTCCGACTGGCCTGTATGTCTATGGCGCCATTGGCAGACGCCTTTGGACCGGGAATCCTGACTCGACTGGAGCAATCTACTCCACTGGACCAGCAACGGTACGCCGGACCGGTTTGCGTCGGTCTGCCCTTCGGCAACACATTCCTGCGGAAGGGCTCCGGTCACCCTCGCAAGATAATCACGAAAGGCTAGAGCAAGATCCTCCCCCGGACCTGAATCGGTATTCGGCTTGATGGGAGAGGCGAGCAGTAAGTACAGGAGGAGTATCAACAGAGTCCACCAGCCGAGCGCTCGGATGAATAGCACCGGCGGACGCCCCAACGATTCCTGGCGGCGCCTATAGTCACTGACCAAACGCTCGTGGCCTCTGGCCTCTTCCGTGTTCTGTTGGAGTCCGAGATCGTTGACTTCTTCCTCGATCTCGTTGATGCGATGCTCGACCTTCCGGCGAACGTCAGCCAACTCTTGGCCGCCAGGTGAACCCGGTTTCGCGGCAGCTAGGCAGGCGTCTAGTTCAGTCTTCGCGCGCCTAAGATCCTTTAGTGTGTTCTTCGATGCGGTGAGGCTAGACAATGGCAGCACCCTCCAGCAGTGTTGGCCTCGGTAGGGGGGTGGTCAGAAACCATCCATGTTGCCGACACGTTTCTCCGAGGCCGCCAGTTCCGCGTATTCGCCAAAGCTCGGGGAGCTACCCCTCGCCCGGTGAATGGCTCTTGTATTTTCGCGGATGACCCAACACACGGGCTCCGTGTCAACGGTCGCAGGTGGGACGTTAAGATGGGTGCGGCGGGGTTGTCAACAGAAAGGAAGTCGCTATGAGGTAACCATCATGCAGGTCTTTGCCGTCTTCAACATCTCCAGGATCAATGCCGTTAGGCAGAAGGTCGAGGAGCGCTATCCCGGCAACTTTCGTCAGGAAGGCAATTGCCTGTTTCTCGAGACGGAGGGCGAAACCACACGCGAAGTGGCCGAAAAGATCGGCTTCGGACAGGACAACTTGTCTTCGGGCATTGTCTTGCCGGTGACTTCCTATTGGGGACGGGCTGATCCGGAGCTGTGGGAATGGATCAGTGTGAAGATGGACGCCAATGGCAAGTGATCACGACACCTCGCCGATGCCACCCAATAGTCCGCCGCCGCTAGGCGGTCGTCACAGTGAGTTGGGATGGATCCAGGAGTCGCTCAATAAGCAAGACCGGCGGCTCGACGAACTGGACAAGCGTCTGCAAAGCGTCGAGAAGCTGATGAACAGAATGATCGGCGGGCTCATCTTCGTTGGGGTTGTCTTGGCAGTGATCCAGATCGCCCTCAAGCTCACCGAAGTTTCAATTACGTTTGGACCATCACCGCCACCAACCCCTTGAGGGAGCCCAAGGTACCATGAGCCATGTTGCGATGAGGGTGGACAGAACCCCAAGGATAAGGGCGATCATCATGTCGGCCGAAGGGGGATATGTCGGAAAATCCTCAGGTTGAGTCTCCATAGATAGCTGTTCTGAGCCATTCCCGGCCCAGGAAGACGTCGACCACGCGAATGAGGAGGATGGCCTGTCCGATTCGTGTAGGCCGATGGCAAGGAGACAATTACCGATGAGGTAGTCCCGAGAAGGTTGTCAAGATCGATTTCATTTCGAGGCGGATGCGAAAGGACGGCCGCATAGTCGATCAGCGAGCACGGCAGCGCCAGCCCACGCTTGTCCACGGTGGTGGGGTTGCGGCGCCGCAAGTCACTTTGCGGGCAGGTGAACCGCCTATTGACTGTTGAGCTCAGGTTCTCATCAAATCGTTGATGCGATCCGCGATCCGTTGCGCGGGCTCCCGAAGCTGTTCCACCGTCCAGTCCGCGGCGTAGCCCTCGGTCACGTCGCCGGGCCGGGCGTGGTTCACCAGCCGTTTCGTCAGCGACCTCGGCAGCATCAGCTCCCGCTCTGCCACGGTGATGAAGCAGTTGCGCAGCCCGTGAAACCAGAACTTGGCGCCGCCCGCACGTCCGATGGCCTCATAGTGCATCTGAAGCTCCTCCACATGCCCCGATACGCTGGACCGCGAAGGGAACACCCACCCGCGAAGCTCTTCCCGCACGGCCATCCCCTCCTCCCGCCGCCGCGCCAGGACCTGTTCGAGCTGCCGCGTCACCGGCAGCTCCAGAGGCACTCCGGTCTTGGTCTCCTCCACCCGGAACAAACCCTTGCCCAGGTCCACCCGCTCCCACTGAAGCGCCAGGATCTCTCCCCGCCGCATCCCCGTGTAGAGCCCGAACAGGAACGCGTCCCGATGCACAAGGTTCCCCACCGCCGCTTCGATGCCCTTGCGCCAGCACGGCAACACCTCGGCAGGAGACGAGATCCGCTTGCGGATCTTTCGGTGGTACCGCCCCCCTCCCGCAAGCCACTGTTCGACCGGGTTGCGCAGACCCTCGTAGTCCACGCACGGCCTTCGGTACACCGAGCGCAGGAACGACAGGCACTGGTTCGCGGGCATCTCGCCGTGGCGCTCGGTGAGAAGCCGGAAGCGGCTCTCCACGTCCCGGCGGGTGATGGTGTCCAGAGAACGCGAGAGCCAGTCGCCGAGATACAGGGCCGCATACCGCCGATAGCCTCGCTCGGTGCTGGCCGCGCGGCCGTGGCCCGACTCCATGTAGTCCTCGCAGGCCTCGCCCAGGGTCGGCAGCGAACGCGCCTCCGCCCGTTCGCCCGCGGGGTCACAGCCCCCGGCCACCCGCCCGAGAAGCTCCTGCGCCAGGCGCCTTGCCTGGTCCGGGGTGACCCGCCCCGCGCGGCCCACCACCACGCGCTTGTTGGGAGCCTTGCGGCCGCCGTTGCCGGCGCGGTAGTTTACAATGTAAGCCTTGGCCCCCGAGGGATGGACCCGGACGCCGAAGCCGGTGAGCTTGTCGTCCCAGGCGATCCAGGGCTTGTCTTCGGGCTCGAGAGCGTCTACGGTGCGCTTGGTCAGGGTGAGCTTGACCCTGGCGGTGTTTTTTGCCGAGGTGGTCGGATGGTCCATGGAGGCAGCATGGCAAGAGTCAACCCCAAAGTCAACACCACAGCGGGAACCAGAGCGCATCAGAGGAAGCGCGGCGCTGTCTCCTGGCGTCCGATGTTCCGTGTTAACAGCGCGGAATAGCGGCATTATTGGCGTCGCGAGCGCATGTTTGGGTGTCGGTGCCGCCGTCTAACAGGAGGGTTTGAAACCCGCCCCTGCATGACGGATAATCAAGGTTGACTGAACGGGTAAGGGAGAGAAGATTTGAGCGCATTGCGAATCTTGCTGGTGATGCTGGCGGCCATCGTCGGGATGGTCTTGCTGGCGGGCGGGTGCGTCCTCAACGGCTACAACCGCGCCATCACCCTGGACGAGGGGGTCAAGAACCAGTGGGCGCAGGTGGAGAACCAGCTCCAGCGCCGCTTCGAGTTGATTCCCAACCTGCTGGAAACGGTCAAGGGGGTAGCCAAGCAGGAGGAGAAGATCTTCCTGGGGGTGGCCAACGCCCGCAAGGCCTACTTCCAGGCGAACACGGTCAACCAGAAGGCCCAGGCCGCCGTCGGTTTCGAGCGGGCATTGTCCCGGCTGCTGGTGCTGCGGGAGCGATACCCGCAGCTCAAGTCCAACCAGTCCTTCCTCAAGCTCCAGGACCAGCTCGAAGGCACCGAGAACCGCCTGGCGGTGGAGCGAAAACGGTTCAATGACCGCGTCACCGCGGTCAACACGTTCGTGAGGAGGCTGCCGGGCCGCTTCTACGCGGGCCTGGCCGGGGTGGAGAAGGCCGAGTACTTCCAGGTGGAGGAGGCGGCCAGGGAAACCCCCCGGGTGAGCTTCTGAGCTTGCCGGCCAACGGCGCCTTCAGGTAGTAGGGGGTCTGTTGCCGACTCACCCTCATTCCGGCGATAAATTTGATTTAATTAAGTTTATTTGTTAGACTTTCAGGTGAAGGGAGGTTTCACTTGGAAGTCTGGCTCGTCATAGTCTTGTCCATCGCCGTCAGCCTCACCATTGCCGCGCTGCTGCATTACTGATCGCGCCCCCCGCTACAGCGGCTCGACCCGGGCCGCGCAGAACTTGTACTCGGGGATCTTTCCGTAGGGATCCAGCGCCGGGTTGGTCAACAGGTTGACCGCCGCCTCGGCGAAACAGAACGGGATGAAGATGCATCCGTCGGGGACCGCGCTGTCGGCCCGCGACTTGATCTCGATGACGCCGCGACGGGTGGATACGCGCACCATCTCCCCCGCGGCGACGCCGAGCCGGCGGAGTTCCGCCGGTGAGAGGTTCGCCACCGCCTCGGGCTCGAGCTCGTCGAGCACACTGGCGCGGCGGGTGATGGCGCCCGTATGCCAGTGCTCGAGCTGCCGGCCGGTGCTGAGGATCATCGGGAACGCCTCGTCGGGCTGCTCATCCGGGGGGATAATGTCCACGGGCACGAGCCTCCCGCGTCCGCTCTCGGTGGGAAAGCCGTCGCCGAACACGACGTCGGTTCCCGGCTGATCCGCCGCCGTGCACGGATAGGTCACCGAGCCTTCCCGATCCACGCGTTCCCAGGTGATGTGGTCGAGGGACGGCATGACCCGCTTCATCTCCGCGAAAACGTCCGCCGGGCCCGTGTAGCTCCAGTCGAGGCCCATGCGCCGCGCCAGCTCCTGGATGATCCACCAGTCCTGACGGACTCCGGCCGGCGGCTCCAGCGCGGGCCGGCCCATCTGCACCTGGCGGTTGCTGTTGGTGACGGTACCGGTCTTTTCCGGCCACGCCGAGGCCGGCAGCACCACGTCCGCGTGAAACGCGGTTTCGGTCAGGAAGATCTCCTGCACCACCAGGTGCTCCAGGCTGGCCAGGGCCTCTCGCGCGTGCTGGACGTCGGGATCGGACATGGCCGGGTTCTCGCCCATGATGTACATGCCCTTGATCTGCCCCGCGTGCACCGCGTCCACGATTTCCATCACCGTGAGCCCCCGGCGCGGGTCCAGGGCCACGTCCCAGACGTCCTCGAAACGCCGGCGCGTGTCCGGTTCTTCCACCGAACGGTAGTCCGGGTAGAACATCGGTATCAGGCCGGCGTCGGAGGCCCCTTGCACGTTGTTCTGGCCACGCAGCGGATGGAGGCCGGTGCCGGGCCGCCCCACCTGGCCGGTGACCAGCGCCAGGGCGATCAGGCAGCGGGCGTTGTCGGTGCCGTGGATGTGCTGGGAGATGCCCATGCCCCAGAAGATCATGGCCGCCCGGGCGCGCGCGTAGAGGCGCGCCACCGAGCGGAGAGTCTCGGGCTCGACGCCGCAGACCTCCGCCATGGCCTCGGGCGTGAACTCCGCCACGTGCCGCTTCAACTCCTCGAAGCCGTCGGTGTGGGCGGCCACGTAGGCGCGGTCGTAGAGCTCCTCGCCGACGATGACGTTGAGCAGCGCGTTGAGCAGCGCCACATCCGAACCGGGTTTGAACTGGAGCATCCAGGTGGCGTGCCGGCGCAGGGCCTGGCCCCGGGGATCCATGACGATGAGCTCGGCTCCGCGTTTGGCCGCCTGCTTGAAATACGTGGCCGCCACCGGATGGTTCTCCGTGGGGTTGGCGCCGATGACGATGATGACGTCCGAGTCCTCGCAGGCGGTGAAGGGCGCGGTCACGGCCGCCGAACCGATGCCCTCCATCAGCGCCGCCACCGAGGATGCGTGACACAGGCGGGTGCAGTGGTCGACGTTGTTGGTGTTGAAGCCCGTGCGCACGAGCTTCTGGACCAGGTACGCTTCCTCGTTGGAGCCCTTGGCGGAGCCGTAACCCGCCAGGGCATCGCCGCCGTCCCGGTCCCGTATCTTCCGCAGGCCCACGGCCGCCAGGTCCAGCGCCTCCTCCCACGTGGCCTCGCGGAAGTGGCTGTAGAGATTCGCCGGGTCCACGTCCGCCGACGCGTCCTTGGGGGCGTCGGCGCGGCGAATCAGCGGCACGGTGAGGCGGTGCGGGTGGCTGACGTAGTCGAAGCCGAAGCGGCCCTTGACGCACAGGCGGCCGCGATTGGACGGACCGTCGCGGCCCTCCACCGCGACGATGGCGTTGTCCTTGACCCGATAGTCGATCTGGCACCCCACCCCGCAGTAGGGACAGACGCTGGGCACCGAGCGCAGCGAATCGCGCTTGTCCACGCCGGCGGCGTCCACCATGGAGGCCGCCGTCAAGGCGCCGGTGGGACACGCCTGCACGCACTCGCCGCAGGCCACGCAAGTGCTGTCGCCCATGGGGTCGTCGAAGTCGAACACGACCCTGGCGCCGGCGCCCCGGTAGGCCATGCCGATGACGTCGTTGACCTGCACCTCGCGGCAGGCGCGCACGCACAGGGTGCAATGGATGCACGCGTCGAGGGCTACCCGCATGGCTGGATGGCTGGAGTCGGGAGCCGGGGCTTCACGGGCCGGCAACCGGCTGTCGGTGACCTCCAGCCGCTCGGCCCACTGCCACAGACGCGACCGCGAGTCGTGGGCGAGGTCGCGTCCGGGCTGATCCGCCACCAGCAGCTCCAGCACCATCCGCCGCGCGCTCCGGGCGCGCTCGCTCTCAGTGCTCACCGTCATGCCCGCGCCCGGCCGCCGGATGCACGAAGCCGCCAGCACCCTCTCCCCTTCCACTTCCACCATGCACGCGCGACAGTTGCCGTCGGGCCGGTAGCCGGGCCGGGGATCGTAGCACAGGTGCGGCAACGTCGTGCCGTGGCGCTCGGCCACCTGCCAGATGGTCTCCCCGGCCGCCGCCTCCACCTCGCGGCCGTCGAGGGTGAACCGCACCGGATCGCTCACGACAGCTCCTCCCGGAAATAGCGGTACGCGCAGCGCACGGAGTTGGGGGCCGCCTGGCCGAGGCCGCAGATGGAGGCGTCGGCCATGGCGTCGCCGAGGGCCTCCAGCAACGGTTCGTTCCACGAGGGACGCCCCAGGAGCACGGCGGCCTTCTCGGTTCCCACCCGGCACGGAGTGCACTGGCCGCAACTCTCGTGCTTGAAGAAGCGCATGAGGTTCCGGACCACGGCCTTGACGTCGTCCCGGTCGCTCAACACCACCACGCCGTGGGAGCCGACGAAACAGCCGTGCTTCTCGAGGGAGCCGAACCGAAGCGGAAGGTCGGCCATGGACGCCGGCAATATGCCCCCGGAGGCGCCGCCGGGAAGGTAGCCCTTGAAGCGGTGGCCGGGCTGCATGCCGCCGCAATGCTCGTCTATCAACTCTCGCACGGTGATGCCGGTGGGGGCGATCTTCACGCCCGGCCGCGCCACCCGGCCCGATACCGAATAGGCATGGAGGCCGGCGCCGCCGTTGCGGCCCTGGGCGGTGAACCACTCCGGCCCCTTCTCGACGATGTCCCGGATCCAGTAGAGGGTCTCGACGTTCTGCACCAGGGTGGGCCGGCCGAACAGGCCGGTTTCGGCCACGTACGGGGGCCGGTGCCGCGGCAGCCCGCGCTTGCCCTCGATGCTCTCGATCATGGCCGACTCTTCGCCGCAGATATAGGCGCCGGCGCCGCGGCGCAGGTGCACCTCGACGTGCGCGTCCAGGCCGGCTTCCCGTAGCCTCGGCAACTCCCGCGAGAGGATCTCGCGCACCTCGGCATACTCATCCCGCAGATAGATGTAGACGGCCGCCGCTTCCACCGCCCACGCCGCCACCAGCACGCCCTCCAGGAACCGGTGCGGATCGCTCTCCATGAAATACCGGTCCTTGAAGGTGCCGGGCTCCCCCTCATCCGCATTCACGGTCATGAGCCGGGGACCCGGGTAGCCCCGGACGATCTGCCACTTTCGCCCGGTGGGAAACCCGGCGCCGCCCAGGCCCTGGAGCCCCGAGGCCGACACCTTCTCCACTACCTCCTCGCGGTCGAGAGCGCCGCCAAGGCATTGCCTCAGTAGCGAGTAGCCGCCGCCGGCCACGTATTCCTCGAAATCCTTGTAGGCCGGCACCTCCGCCTCGAGCTCCCGGCGCCCGGCCGTCGCCGCCACCTCGTCCACGGTGGCCCGGACCACCGTGCGTCCTCCCACCCTGGCCACCGGCGCGCGGTCGCAGCCGCCCATGCACGGCCCCGGCACCACCCGGACGCCAGCGCCGACGGCCTCCGGCAGGCCCTCCAACAGTCCTTGCGCGCCCATCATCTCGCACACGATTCCGTCGCACACCCGCACGGTGACGTCCGGAGCCTGAACGGCGTCTTCCCGCGTCACCTCGAAGTGGGCGTAGAACGTCGCCACCTCGTAGACCTCCGCCAGGGCCAGGCCCATCTCGTCCGCCAGCGCCGCCAGATGAGCAGCCGACAGCACGTGGTAGCGGTCCTGGATGCGGTGGAGGTGCTCGATGAGGAGGTCCCGGCGACGCGGTCGGTCCTCCAGCAGCGCCCGCACCTGCTCCCGCGCCTCGGGATCGACCTGCCGCCCCCTGGGACGGTTCCGTCCCCGGCGGCGCCCGGAGCCGGGGTGTCCGCGCCGCGGCGCGGACGGTTCCTTACCCGCCATGTCCCAAGGCTCCGCCGTGGCCCGCCGCGAGCCCCAGTTCGTTCAGCCTGGCCTCGGGAATGCGGCCGCTCTCGTCCCACCGCCGGGCGCCGTAGTAGTCGCGGATCATCGCCCGAAGCTCATCGGCGGTGAGGCGCGTGCCCCGGGCCACGCCCGTGGCCAGGGATTCCGTCAGCACCCGGGGCGGCAGCCCGTCGTCCTCCGGGCGCCAGCCCTCGCGCTGGTTGAACCAGCGCTTGAGGGTGTGGATCCGCTCCGCCGCGCGCCGCAGCTCGTCCGCCGTATAGTCCCAGCCGGTGACCTTCGCCAGGAGGTCCGCCGCCTCAGTGTAGAAGTCGCCGAAGCAACGGCGCAGGAACTTGCACACGATAAGGGAATCCTGCGCGGCGGCGAAGTCCTCCGAGGCGGCCACCAACGCGCCGCGGCCCGGCCCCGAGCTGAGACGGTCCACGGCGCCTGAGAAGTCCGCCTCGTAGGCGCCCGAGCGGTTGTGGCAGGCACCCCGGGGGCTCACGGCCAGACCCAGGGCCATGGTCTTGAGGCTCCGGGGCTCGTACCCGGGCAGCTCCAGCCCCTTCACCTGCATGGCCCAGTCGAGGGAGCCATGGCCCAGCGTCCACGCCGCGCGCCGGGACCCCTCGGCCAGCAGGTCGCCGACGCCGCGGCGCTCCGCGATGGCCGGTATCGCCGCCAGCACCGCCTCGGCGGAGCCGAAACGCAGGTCGCCGGCCTCCGGCAGAAGCCCCCGCTCGACACACTCCATGGCCCAGGCCAGGGTGCCTCCGGTGCTGATGCTGTCGAGCCCGTACTCGTCGCAGAGCCGCGCGGCCTCCAGCACCGCTTCGGGGTCCTCAAGGCCGCACAGCGGACCCAGCGCGAACAGGGTCTCGTACTCCATGCGCTGCTCGTTCCCGGACAGCGACTTGAACAGCCGCTCGCAACGGATGGTGCAGGAAGCGCAGCCGTGGCGGCGGCTGAAGCTGTTCTCGGTGAGGCTCTCGCCGCTGAGGCCGTCGGCCGCCGGGAAGGTAGGCTGCTGGAAGTTGCGGGTGGGGAGGGCGCCAAGGCGGTCGAACGCCGCAAGGTTGGCCACCGTGCCGATCTCCCGGTACTTGGCGGTGTGCTCGCCCAGGCTGCGCCGCCTCAGGGCGTCGGCCGCCACCGCCACCCCGGCGGGGTCCGCCACCGAGACCCGCGCGCCGCCGGACAACGCCACCGCCTTGAGGTTCTTGGAGCCCATGACCGCGCCCACGCCGCCGCGGCCGGCGTGCCGGCCTTCGTTGCTGATGGTGGCGAAACGCACGCCGTTCTCGCCGGCCGCGCCCACCGCGGCCACCCGCAAATGGTCGCCCAACTCCGCGTGGATAGCGGCCTCGACGGCGGCGGCGCTCCGCCCCCGGAGATCGCGGGCGTCCCGCAGCCCCACCCTGTCATCGCCGACCAACAGGTAGGACGAGCGCGGAGCCCGGCCGGTGATCACGATGGCGTCGACGCCCACCGCCTTGAGCTCCAGCGCGAAGTGACTGGACGACAGGGAGTCGGCGATGAAACCGGTCAGGGGCGACTTCGTCACCACCGCATACTTGGCGGTGGTGGTGAGCCCGGTGCCCGCCAGCGGCGCGCTGGCGAGAATCAAGGGGTTGTCCGGCCCCAGGGGCTCCACTCCCGGCGGCGCGAAGTCGTAGAGCAGGCTCGTGCCGAGGCCGATGCCGCCGAGAAAGGCTCGAAGGCGGCCCTCTCCGGTCTCCTGCCAGTGGTGCCGGCCCGTGCTCAGATCCACGTGCAGCAACCTGTCGTGAAAACCGTGCACGGTCATCCTCCGGCATCGCTGGACATGATGAGGAGCCGGTCCCCGGGCTCCACCGGCCGGCTGGTGTCCCGAACGAAGTCCCGGCCGTTCACGTTGCACACGTGGCCGGCGGTTAGCCCGTCCCTGGTCTCGGTGATGACCGGGCCCACCAACGCCGGGAGTTCGAGGGCCAGCGCGGACAGCACCTGCGCCAGCGTGGCCGACCGCGGCAAATCGAGCGAGACACGGCTGGTCCGGGCCCGCAGCCGAGCCACGCCCAGAAGCTCCACCTCGCAGCGGCCGGGCACCGCGTTCATGGCCGTCTGCTCCCAACGCGCAAGGGCGGCGGCGTAGTCTTCCGGGGCGTTCATGTTGAAGAAGCTCGACCCGTCGGGATCCACGGTACGGATCTCGTCCTCGTCCACCTTCAGGGTACGGACCTTGTCATAGAGGAAGACCGGACGCAGCTCGCCGCGCTCCAGTTGCCGCTCCAGCAAGGGCAGCACCGAGCGCCGGTACACCGCGTGCAGCGGTTGCGGGCGCCCTTCCCAGTTCGGCACCACCACGTCGTGACCCGGGAGGCGTGACGCCAGGTGGGCGATCAGGGGAAGGGAGAGAAACGGCACGTCGCACGACGTCACGAACGCGGCAACGCTGCCGCATGCCCTGAGCCCGTAGAAAATGCCGCCCACGGGACCCTGGTACGCCACCTCATCGCGCACCAGCGTGACCGGCAACTCCGGCAACTCCTGGCCGGGTGCAGCCACCACCACCATTTCCGGAAAGAGAAGCCCAAGCCGTCGTACTACTTGCACGATCAGGGGCTCTCCACCGAACGGTAGCATGGCCTTGGGCTGCCCCATGCGGCTGCTCTTTCCGCCGGCCAGAATGATGGTCGAACCGACCTTGTCCGCTTCACCCGTCATTTGTGACTTCGCCCGATTGTCCGCCCACGCTCCCTGCCCCGTGGCCTTGCCTGAATGATTCCACAGCGTTTGCACCAGCACAAGAAGGGTCGAAGAGTCTTCAACGGCGCATGAGCGGAAGGAGGCGGTAGCCGCCAATGACGCTCAGCCTGCCCGAACCTGGTTGAGGCCGGCTCCGGCAAGGTAACCGAGCCAGACGGCCGTCAGGCAAACCGCAGCCGAGAGGACGATGTTGCCAAACGCGTATGACAACTGGCCATCGCGCAGCAGTTGGAGTGTCTGCAAGCTGAACGCCGAAAAGGTCGTGTAGCCGCCGCAGAAGCCGACCATAATGAACGCACGCGCGTCTGGTCCGGACGCCCACGGGTGGTCGAGGGATCCGCTCAATGGCGCGACCACGCCGATGATGAACGAGCCCACCACGTTGACGAGGAACGTGCCCCAGGGGAACGCGTCGCCAAGCTGCTCCGAAACCAAGCCGGCGCACCAATAACGTCCAACGCCGCCGATGGCGCTGCCGAGCGCGATCCACAGATAAGTCATTTCGGCGTTTGCGTCAGATCGCGACCGGGTGTCAGTGCCCGATCACCCACGGGCGCCGCGCCTGCCGGCGGCCACGGCCGTGGCTGTGACCCTGCGGCTTTCCGGACACTACCTTGGGTTCATGTGCGCTTTTTTCGTTCCGCTGATGCGCAATCCGGCTGTTTGGGTTCATGTCGGCGATGAACGGTGCCGTGAGGGTGCGCTCCGCTGCTGTCCCGCAGGTTGGGCACGGCATCGGGTCCGCCGATCGGCTCATGCTGCGAAATTCGGTGAACGGGCCGCACTCCTCGCAGTCATAATCATATAGCGGCATGGCGTTATCCTTTCCGCCGCTGCTGCAAGGCGGCGGGATGCCGTCCGCCCCGAAAAGGGACGAACGGCATCCGTCGTTATGCCAGAATCCCTTCCAGCAGCAGATAGCCCGGCAGCCAGCCGGTCAAGATGCCCTGTATCGAGGTGACGGCGCCGGTCACCTTGGCGATCGGCTTCTGCATCGCGAGCAGCAGGAAGAACATGAACCACAACACGGCCCATGCTGCCCAGCATAGCCCGAACCAGTACCCCCACAGCGTGGTGGCATTGATCAGGGTATCCAACGCTACCGGAACCACCGTAATGGCAACGAAGAGGCTGTACCAGCCCAGCCCACGGCCATCGACATCGTGGAATCGATTGTAGGCCACCCACAGGTAAGTGAAGGTGAAGAGAAGCGTCAGCGCCGCGGCCTTGATCGACGTCGCATCCGCGTTCGGCCCGAAGGCCAGAAACGCCGAAACCAGCGCCGTGAGACCGCCGACGAAGATATTGATGATGGCGATCTCCCGATCACCGATGCGGCCCATCAGCCAGATGCCGTTCAGGAAGAGAACGGACCCGACGTACAACAGTGCAAGTCCCAAGAGCATTGTTCAAGCCCTCCGAGTGTCACTTGTTCGTAGTTCGGCCGACCGGATGCGCCACAAGCTCGCTCACGAAAATAACATCGAGCCGGACGCACGCAGTCCGTCATCCACGCATGAGGTGACGAGGCGGAGACGAGGCCAATGCCGCCTCCTCTCCGCCATCTGCCGTCAACTGCAGGATGTAGCGTCCACGCCGCTGACCTGGACCGTCGGTCCGGAGGCACTCGGCCGGATATCGAAATCGAAGATCTCCGTGGGAACAGCAAGCGTGCAACAGGCGTTGGGAATATCGACGATTCCGCTGACTCGACCTTCTACCGGAGCGGTGCCCAGTATCATGTAGGCCTGCTCTCCCGAATAGCCGAACTTCTTGAGGTACTCGATGGCGTTCAGGCAGGCGCGCCGGTAGGCGACCGTGGCATCCAGGTACTTCTGGGACCCGTCATGCTCATCGACACAGACCCCTTCGAAGATCAGGTACTCGGAGTAGTGCGGCTCCACCGGGCTCGGCTTGAATACCGGGTTGGTGATCCCGTACTTCTCGATGCCGCCCTTGATGACATCGACGCCGATGTCGATCCACCCGGCCATTTCGATGGCGCCGCAGAAGGTGATCTCGCCGTCCCCCTGCGACCAGTGGATGTCGCCCATCGAGAGCCCGCCGCCCGGCATGAAGACCGGGAAGTAGCAGGTGGAGCCCCGCGACAGGTTCTTGATGTCGCAGTTGCCCCCGTGTTCCCGACCCGGAACCGTCCGCGCGGCCTCCTGCCCCGCGGCTTGGGCGGCAGCGCCGGTCATTTGTCCCATCAGCGCCGTCGTCGTGCCGGCGAGTCCGTCCGGCAACGTGCACAACGGCGGCACGCGGTCCGGATCGGTTCGGAACAGGGCCGATTCCCGGTCATTCCACCGCTTCAACAAATCGGCGGAAGGCAGGGTGCCGATGAGCCCGGGATGAATAAGCCCGGGGAAGCGTACGCCGGGAATGTGGCGAGTGGAAGTGTAGATGCCGTGGAAGTCCCAGCAGGCCTTGCGTGCTTCCGGAAAATGCTTGTCCAGGAAGCCGCCGCCGTTTTCCAAGGCAAAGATCCCGGTGAAGCCCCACTGCGAGTCTTCAAGCCAGCCGATGTCGTTGATGTCCACGACCAGAAGGTCTCCGGGTTCGGCGCCTTCGACGCCGAACGGCCCGCTGAGGTAATGCACCTTCGAAAGGTCGACATCACGGATGTCGTTGGCTGACTCGTCGTTGTGGATCTGGCCCCCGGTCCAGTCATAGCATTCGACGCGAAACTCGTCGCCGGGTTTGAACTGTTCCACAATCGGAACATCAGGATGCCACCGATTGTGGGTCTTGACCGCTTGATCCTCGGGCCACTTGTCCATCTCCGCCCGAAACACCGTTTTGGCCATCGTTCGTTCCCTCCTTGCACGGTCTTCACATCGAGTTGCGGTACGCGTTTGATTCGCCTGTGACAAATCCAACAGTCTGCGTAACGGCTGTTTGTCCTCCTTTCCCGACTAAAGCACTAATTCGGTTCTTTCTGAGAACACTAACTCGGTTCTTTCTGAGAAAGTCCGTAGCACGGCAAGGAAGTGAAAACAACGAAAAAGATAACAAGTAACAACGCTGAAATGAGAACGACTTCTCAATATCAATACCTGGAATTTCCTTGGCACGCAGGAATCAGGAACACAGCCTATGGCGCAGTTCCCGCAGCGCCTGATGGAACAACTCGGGGTCCTTGGAAAGGGCGGTCTTGTAGAGGGCGTAGCGTTCGTGTCCGGCCCAGCGGCTCCACTCGGCGGGGGTCACGGGCACACCCTCACCGTCGCTGCGCGCGGCCACCGAATCGGGCACCGCGGCGGCGGTCCACGCGTCCGGGTCCAGCGCCGGGCAACGCTCGGCCTCGACGCCGGCGCGGTTTTCGGCCAGCGTGGCGAGGAACGCGGCGAACACCTCCTTCTCCTCGTCCGTGCCCGCCGGCAAATGGCACAGCGCGCGGCGCTCCTCGATGCTGAGGGCGCGCCAGGTGTTCAGGGAAACCCGGACCCCGGCGAGATCGAGCTTCATCCTGACGTGGAACGGCACCCGTTCCAGGGTGGAATAGAACTGCGCCTCGAATTCGAACCGGTAGAACATGCGCTATCGCCGCACGCCCGCCTGCATCCGCCTGGGTCCCCACCGCCCGCTCACTTGAACGCCTGCGCCGGGGTGCCCTTCAGGAAACGAATGCCCCACACCATCAGTATGGAAACCATGAAATTGCCGAAAGCGATCATGAAAGGCACCGTATAGTTGCCGAACACGTCGTGGAGGAAGCCGCCGAGCCAGATCCCCACCGCGCCCCCGATACCGATGCTCAAGGTAAAGTACCCGTAGATGGCACCGAAGTCACGGCCCAGGAAGACGTCGGCGGAGATGGCGGAAAGCACGAGAGCCCTGGATCCCTGCCCGAGCCCGTAGCAGGCGGCATAGGTGTAGAGCAGCACGGGGTACGCGGTGCTGTCGGCCGCCACCAGTGCGAGTATCCCCACCGACGAGACCGCCTGGACCAGCGTATACACCATCTGATGGCTCAGCACGTCGGTCAGGTACCCGAAGAGCACCCGGCCGAAGATGCTGAACACGCCCATGAGGCCCAGGACGGAAGCGGCGAAGAAATGCGTGTAACCGATATCAACGGCGTGAGCCACCTGGTGGTTGGTGATGATCTGGTTGCCCATGCTGGCCACCACCCGCGACACGAAGAGCAACCAGAACATGGTGCTGGTCAGCGCCTCCCAGACTGTCCACTCCCCCTCCACCGGCACGCGCCGCTCCGCCCCTTTCCGCGGCGCGGGCCTGTCACGGGGCATGAGGACCCCCGAAGGCAGCACCACGAAGACAAAGGCCAGCACCCCCATACCCACGTAGGCCAGGCGCCAACCCCAGACGTCGATGAGGAGCTGCGCTACCGGCAGCAGGGCGGCGATCCCGAGCCCGCCGCCGGACCAGGCGAGCCCCATGGCCAGGCCCCGGCGCTTGCTGAACTCCCGCGCGATGATGGCCACGTGGGGCACCATGCCCATGAGCCCCAGGCCCAGCGCCGTGACCACCCCCACCCAGAGGTAGAGCTGCCACAATGACGAAACCGTGCCGCTGAACGCCAGTCCCGCGGCCAGCAGCAATCCCCCCAGGACCAGCGTCTTGCGCGAACCCCAGCGGTCCACCAGGGAGCCGGCCAGCGGCATGGAGAATCCCTCCGCCAGGACCGAGATCGACAAGGCCGTGGCGGTGACCCCGCGGGACCACCCGAAGGCCTGGAGCAGGGCGACGTAGAACACCGCGTAGGTGCCCCGGATGCCGCGGTTGAAACCCATGTGCAGAAAGCCGAGGGCGACCTGGCCGATACGTCGCGCGTTGGTGGCGGTGGAATCCTGAATTTCTCTACCCCTTGCGCGAAACCGTCATTCCGGCGAAAGCATGCCCCGTACCCGGGTACGGGGCCGGATTCCAGGGCAAGGGGACGAATCGTGCAACCTTGCCCTGCCTTCTGGATTCCGGCTTTCACCGGAATCACGGTTTCAGGATTACAGGAACTCGTCGTTCCAGGCGTCGTAGCGGTCCCGCCCCAACGCGAGGTCCATCAGCTCCGGGGACGCCGCTCGCTCCTTGAGCCAGGCGGGTGGGCTACCCGCGCGCAGGTGCTCGTAGGACGCCCGCAGGGCCTCGACCGCCACCTGGAACGGCATGTGGCCCTGGAGGGCGATGCGGACGCCGTTGGCGGCGAGAAACTCCCGGTCGTGGAGCTCCGGCGGAGTGGTGCCCAGCACTACCGGCAGCGAGGTCATGGCATGGATGGCGGCGACCTGCCCGCGGGTCCGGACTCCGGTGAAGAAGACGCCGTCCGCTCCCGCCTCCTCGCAGGCCTTCACGCGCTCCGCCAGCGCCTCCTCGCCCTGGGTCGGCAACACGCCGGTGCGGCCCAGGATCACCAAATCCCGGTCCGACCGCGCCGCCACGGCCGCGCGCATCTTGCCGGCGAACTCCTCCAGCGAGATGAACTCGTCGCCCCGCGTCCCGAAACCCCGCGGCAGGCGCGTGTCCTCGATGGTAAGCGCCGCCAACCCCGCGGCCTCCAACTCCTCCACCGTCCTCATGACGCTCAGGGCGTTGCCGTAGCCGTGGTCCGCGTCCACCATCAGCGGCAGCCGGCCGGCCCGCACGATGCGGCGCGCCTGCTCCGCAAGCTCGGTCAGGGTCAGCACGACGATGTCCGGCGCCCCCAGCACCGTGGCCGAGGCGATGGAGCCCGCCAGCATGGCGATCTCGAAGCCCGCGGCCTCGGCGAGCCGGGCCGATACCGGATCGAAAACGGAAGCCGGGTGATAACAGCCGGAGTCCTGTAGCAGGCCGCGGTACTGCCGGCGGCGTTCGGTGACGGTCACGGTATTCTCCTGGTTTTGCGTGTTCGGCGGAGCCCCGGACACCACGCCGCGGTTCAATGATCAGCGGGACATGACCGTGGGTTTCAATCGCAGATAGTCGTAGCGGTCGCCCGACACGACGCTCACCTCTTCGACCCGAACCCCCTTGAGGATGTTGAGCGGGACGCTGACTCCGGGTGCGCCCAGCGCCCAGACCTTGCGGTAGAGGTCCGCGAGCCCCGCCACCGGGGCGCCGCCCACCCCCGCGATGAGCTGTCCGACCTCGAGTCCCGACCGCGCCGCCGGCCCTCCTCTGGATACACGACGAACCACCACGTGTCCACCGACCTCCTCCATCTGCACGCCCAGCCAAGGCCTGCGCCTGGCGCCGGAACGCCCCTTCTGTGCGAGGTCCGGCAGGATCGGCTTCAAGAGGTCGATGGGAACGAACATGTTGCCCGGCACCGGCTGGCCGGGAATCGCTTCCGGCACCTGGAGGGAACCGATGCCCAGCAGGCTGCCGTCCCGGTCGATCAACGCCGCGCCGCCGAAGTTGGCGTGGTGCGGCGCGGTGAAGATGGCGCGCTCCAGCAGATACTCCCAGTAGCCGGCAAACTCCCGGCGCGAAACCACGTAAGCGCCCTGCCCCGACGGGCCGTTCCCCGAGTAGCTCAGGACCAGCACCTCCGCGCCCCGGTTCAGGTTCTCCGATAACCCCAGCGGCAGCGGGCGGACCCCCGCCGGGGCGGGTTGCGCGCGGAGCAGGCCGAAACCCGTGGCGTGATCGTAACCCAGCATCCGGGCCGGCACGGTCTTGCCGCGGGTGTCGGTAACGTCCACGTGCGACGCCTCGAGAACCAGATAGCCGATGGTCAGGACCAGGCCGTCGGAGTCGATGAGGACGCCGCTGCCTTCGCGCAACGGACCGAGGGAGGCAGCCGTGCGCGCCTCCGGCGGCACCTCGGCGCGTACCTTCACCACGGCGTCGAGGGTCTCGGCGGTGAACTCCTGCCCGGCGAGATACCCGGGAACCGTCAGCGCGAGAACGAGGATGACGAGGAGACCTCTCTTGATCATGGGACACCTCCAGACCGGCCGAGCCGGGTCCGCCGACGCGGACCCTTGCCATCATCTTACCGCTTAACGTACCGGCTGCGAAGCGTCGGGAGGCGGCAGGGATTGCTTCGCGGTCCGGAAATCCCGGCATGTTCGGCGCGCTCCTGTGGTAGGATACACGAGTGTGGGACGCCTTCCCACGAACCTCCGCGTGACCGGGTATACAATCCACCATGCCGGCAAAGCCCCGCATAGGCGTCAGCAGTTGCCTCCTAGGCCAACGGGTCCGCTACGACGGCGGCCACAAGCGTCACCGCGCCGTCACCGGTACGTTGTCGCGCCTCTTCGACCTCATCGCGGTGTGCCCGGAGATGGAGGTGGGAATGGGAGTGCCGCGGGAGCCCGTGGACCTGGTCGGAGACCCTACGGCGCCCCGCATGGTGGGACAGGGGTCCGGCAAGGACTGGACCGCGATCATGCGGCGGCACGGGCGCCGGCGGGCGGCCGAGCTCGACAGGCTCGAGGTATCCGGTTTTATTCTCAAGCAGGGTTCTCCCAGTTGCGGCCCGGACCGGATCCCGGTTCGCCCGGAGTCGGGCGGAGACGACCACCCCGGCAGCGGGCTATTCGCCCTTGCGCTCGCCGATGCCGTCCCGTTGCTGCCGATCGAGGCCGAAGACCGCCTCGACGATGCGCCGCTGCGGGAGAGCTTCGTCGAGCGCGTCCACGCGTACCGGGAATGGCGGGCTTGCACGCGAGGCGGACCGTCGCTGTCGAGGCTGATGGACTTCCATGCGTCCCACAAGCTGGCCCTGCTGGCCCACAGCGAGCGGCACCTGAGGCTGCTGGGACGGCTCCTGGCCGAAGCCGGGAAGGACTCGCTCGAGAGCGTGACGATGCGATACGGCAGCGCGTTCATGGAAGCGCTGAAGCAGCCGGCGACGCGGAAGGCCAACACCAACGCCCTGGAGCACCTGACGGGCTTCCTGTCGGGCCGGCTGGACCGCGACGGCCGGCAACGGCTTGCGGCGATGGTGGACGACTACCGTTCGGGACGGGTGGGGCTGTCCGCTCCGCTAGCGCTCATTCGGCGCCATGCGGTTGAACACCAGGCCGAGTACGTCCTGCGCCAGAGCTTTGTCCGTGCACCCCGGATGCCTGAGCCGTGAGCGGCCCGGAAGGGACATTAGCGGTCCATTGCACGCCACCAGCGCCCGAGCAGTTCCTTGGAAGGATGCTACGAGGCTCCTAACGTACGAGCAGGACGGGACAGGCGACGGACTCCAGGACTTCGTGCCGGTGGGGTTCGTCGAGGGCGGGACAATCGGCGGCCATGACCAGTACGCCGGCGCCCGATTCGCTGGCCCACTGGCAGACCTCGGGGGCCCGGGGACGGGCGCCGTAGAGGAACCTGGGGGCGACGCCCAGGGGCGCCAGCCGGCCTTCCACCTGCCGGCGCAGCCGTTCCACGCCGGCGGTATCGTCGGCGAGCACGAGCACGGCGAGCCGCCCCTCGTGGGCGCCGAAGACCCGGAGACCGGCCTCGAGGGCGCGCCGGGAGCCGGTGCTGCCGTCGTAGCATACCAGCGGGACGCCGGCGGCTCGCATTCCCGGCTTCGAGATCAGCACCGACCGCGGCGCGCGCGCGGCGGCGGCTCGCGCCGTGGGCCCGAGCCGGGGCCTGCCCCATGGCGGCGGCGCCCCGGCGCCGAGGATCAGCAGGTCGCCGCCGCCCGCCGCGCTCAGGACCTCGACGTCCACCCGGCCGCGGGTGGTACGGAAGGCGTAGCCCACGCGGGCCCGGGCCGCGGCCGCCGCCACCGCCCGCCGCGCGGCGAACTCCTGCGTCCGGGTCTCGGCCTCCAGGGCATCGGCGGTGAAATCCCGCACCCTCCCGGTCAACAGTTGAACCTCCCGACCCACCGGTAGCCCCGCCAGCCGCTCCAGGTTGATGTCCTGGACATAGACGCCCTCCAGCTCGGCGTGCAGCCGCGCCGCCAGCCCGGCCGCCTCTTCCAGCGCGGCAGCGGCGTCGGTCAGGCTTTCGAAGGCCACCACGATCCGGCGGACGTCGAAGCCCGGCTCGGAGCGGCTCATGAGGAGGCCCTCGTGTCCGGCCCGCCCGCGGCCGTGAACTCGCGGGCGTTTCGAGCGAACTCCAGCAGCGTGGCCTGCGCAAGGCCGTTGATGCTGCCGGAGGAAAAATTCCCATCGGCGTCGGGCTCGCCCGCGGCGACGCCGGTCAGGAGCTCGATGCCCTGGTCGATGGTCTCCACCGGATAGACGTGGAATTTCCTTTGCGTGGCGGCCTCCACCACGTCCCGGCGCAGCATCAGGTGCTTGACGTTGGACGCGGGAATCAGCACACCCTGGCGCCCGGTGAGGCCCCGCGCCGCGCAGATGTCGTAGAACCCTTCGATCTTCTCGTTGACGCCGCCGATAGCCTGGACCTGGCCGAGTTGGTTGACCGATCCGGTGACCGCCAGCGACTGGCGGATGGGAATCCCGGAAAGGGCCGAAAGCAGCGCGTAGAGTTCGGTTGACGACGCGCTGTCGCCGTCCACCCCGCCGTAGGATTGCTCGAAGACGAGGCTGGCCGACAGGGCCAGAGGATGGCGGCGGGCGAAGCGCGCGCCGAGATAGCCCGAGAGTATGAGAACGCCCTTGGAGTGGAGCGGCCCGCCCATCTCGACCTCGCGCTCGATATCGAGCACCTCGCCGCGCCCCAAGCGCACCCGGGCGGTGATGCGGCTGGGCTTGCCGAAGGCGAACTCCCCCAGTTGCAGCACGGAAAGTCCGTTGACCTGGCCCACCGCCTCCCCGTCGGTGTCGATGAGCAGGGTTTCGCGCAGGATCTGCTCCTGGCTGCGCTCGCGCACGCGGTCGGCCCGGCGGGTCTGCGCCTCGATGGCGCGCTCGACGTCCCGCACCGCGATTTCCCCGTTGCCGTCCTGGCCGGCCCAGTAGTCGGCCTCGTAGAGAAGGTCGTCGATGGCGCGCAGCCGAAGGGTCAGCCGCTCCGAGTCGGCGGCCAGCCGCGCCGCCTGCTCGATGACCCGCGCGGTGGCCTCCCTGGAAAGCGGCCGCAACCCCTCGCGGCGGGCGGTGGCGGCGATCATCCCGGCGTAGCGCGCGGTGTTGCGGTGGTCCCTCGGCACTTGGTCGTCGAAATCCGCGGCCACCTTGAACAACTCCGGAAAATCGGGGTCCGCCTGGCTCAGCAGATAATAGGTGGTGGGGTCGCCCAGGAGCACCACCTTGACGTCCAGGGGAACGGGCTCCGGCTGCAGGGTGACGGTGTTCGCGAAACCCATGGCCTCGGTGAGCCCCTGGATGCGGATCTCGCTGGACTGGAGCGCGCGCTTGATCTCCTCCCAGATGATGGGCTGCATGAACAGCTTGCGCGCGTCCACCATCAGGTAGCCGCCGTTGGCGGCATGGAGGGCGCCGGGCTTGATCAGGGTGAAGTCGGTGGTGAGGGCGCCGAACTGGGCCATCTGCTCGACCCGGCCGATGACGTTGCCGTGGGTGGGCAGGTCCTCGTAGACCACCGGCGCGCCCTTCAATACACCATTGTCGACGATGACGTTCACCTGGTAGCGGCGGAACGCCGCTTCCCGTGGGGCGCCCCTCACCGCCGCCCCACCCTGTTGGGGCTCCTGGGGCTCGGCCGCGCGAAACTCTTCGGCATTCTCCAGCAGGTCCGCGCGCACCTGCTCGATGTAGTCGATGACGTCGGGCAGATCATCATAGTCCTTGCTCAGCTCCTCGATGAACTGGCCGACGGCGTGGCTGACCACCTCCTGGTTCAGGCCGCGCAACTGCTCGCGCCGCTCGCGGTCCCACTGCGGCACCTTCTTGAGAATTTCCTGAAGCTCCTTCTCCAACTCGGCGATGTCGGCACGGACCACCGCCTGGGTCTCCTCGGGCCATTGGCGAAAAGCCTCGGGGTTGACCACCTCGCCGTTGGCGACGGGCGCCAGCGCAAGGCCCGCGGGGGTGCGCATGAGGCCGATGTCGCGGGCCTTGGCGCGTTCCTGCAGTTCGTTGAACGCGGCTTCCTGGCGCTGGCTCAGTTGCGCCTGAAGGGCCTGCGCCCGGGCCTGGTAGTCTTCGCTCTCGAAGGCGGCGGGTATGGCGGCGCGGAGCTCCCGGATGAGCTGCTCCATGTCACGCCGCAACCGGCAACCCCTGCCGGCCGGAAGCCGCAGCGCCCTGGGCTTGTGGGTCTCCTGGAAGTTGTGGACGTAGCACCAGTCGGGCGGCGCCGGCCGTGCCGCCGCCGCCTGCTCGATCTGCCGCCGCGCGAGGGGGTACTTGCCGGTGCCCGGAGCGCCGTGAACGAAGATGTTGTAGCCGTGGCGCCGGATGTCGATGCCGAAGCGCACCGCGTCGAGAGCGCGTTCCTGGCCGAGGTCGTCGGACCCGTGGGCGGTCTCGCCGGCGGCCGGCAGTTCCCCGGGATCACACTTCGTGTAAAGCGCATCCGGCTGCAGGGGTCCCGGTAGTCGCATCACCGCTCCATGGTGGGTCGCGGAGACGGTCGCAACGGCTCAATCCGCCCCGTGACCCATGATTCCGTACAGGTACAGCTCCAACTGGGGGATATCCGTCGGATAGTCGGGCGCCACCCGTTTGCCGAAGTCCAGCAGGCTGCCGGACTCGACCGTCTTCAAGCCGGTACGCTCCTCGACAACGGAAAGGCCGTCGAAACCCGTCACCCATTTCACCTTCAGCGTGTTCTCGAACGCGTCGGTGGTGGCGGTGATGTTCTCGTCGCCCGTGGTGCGGTCGATGACGCTCCTGGCGAAGAAGTCGAAGGCGATCCTGAACGACCGCAACCCCTCCCGCAGCCTGCCGAGAAAGCCGTATATCAGGTCCTCGGGCAGGTACATGGTGTTGCCTTCCCAGATAATCAGGATGGGGGCGTCGAGGTCCAATCCCGCCTCCGCCAGCTCCGCGGGCAGGTCGGCCTCCAGGTAGTTGCACGGGATCCCCGCGCACGGGGTCAGGCCGTGGCCTTCCAGGACCTTCCCCTTGAACGCCAGCACCGCGGGCTGGTCCACGTCGCAGAAGCGCACCTCCTCGTCCTGAAACACGTGCGGCCGCATGTCGAACCCGGAGCCAAGGATGACGATCTGCCGCATTCCCCTGCCGATCTCGCGGCGGATGATATCGTCGAACAGCGCGGAGCGGTAACGGACCAGCTCCATCCCTTCCGGGAGCAACGCGAACACCTGACCGACCTTCTGTCGAATCTCGTCGTTGACGAACCACTCCGCGTAAGGATCCTTGAACAGCGGGTGTTCCCGATCTTTTTCTTGTTCCCGGATCCCCGCGATGAAGAACGCGGTGGCGCCGACTTCGTTTATGTCCGACATCACACCCTCCCGTTAGTCTGCCTTGAGAAATGGTGGCACGATCCGATGACTACGAAAAATTCTAGACCGTTCCGCGTTACCGCACAAACCCCGCTCACAGGCACTCGATGAAGAACAGCGCCCAGGGTCCGAGGCCGATCTCCTTTGCCTTGGCCGGGCGGCTGCCCGGCGGATCGAAGACCAGCCAAAGCGGACCGCGATCCCCGATGCCGAGGGGCCGGCCGTCGGCCCGTGTTGCCACGATCCAATCGCGCGCCTTGGTTTCCGCCTCCGACAACCTGAACCGGAACCCGTCGAGGGCCAGCAGATCCAGCGTCCTCCCTCCACAACCCGCGGCGTTGAGGACGTCGGCCAAACGGGGGCCGGACACGGTCTTGGGGCCGGCCCAGTCCGCGCGGAGCGTTCTGATGCCTAGACTCTCCAGCATGGCGCGATCGAACGCAAACGCCTTGTCGAAAACACGCTTGTGGTACTTGAGGAACAGGTCACGGTCCTTGTTGTAGGCGGGTCGGTTGGCCGCCGCGATGTTGCCGGCAATGGTCAGCACCACGGGTCCGGCGGGTATGGCCGACGCAAGGGCGGCCGCCGACGCCAACACCCAGATGAAACCCACGAAGATCACGGCCGTTCTCATGAAGTCCTCCCTCCTCCCTGTTCTCCGCCGCCGACCAGGGCCGCCGTTGGCAACCTGGGCAACTGCCGCGGCCGCTACGTCGATGGTGATTGCTGGCAGGATCTCTCGTCTGGCGTCCCCGGCTTCACAAAACGAAACCGGCGGCCGCGAGACCGCCGGTTTCCCCACGCACGACCGGTGGCCGCTCGACTACGACAGATGTTTCTTGAAAAAGGCGACCGTCCGCTCCCAGGCGAGCTTGGCGGCGGCTTCATCGTAGCGCGGCGTCGAGTTGTTGTGAAAGCCGTGGCGCGTTCCGGGATAGGTGTACGCCTCGAAGGCTACGCCGTTGGCCTTCAGAGCGGCGTGGTAGGCCGGAGCCTGCTTGTTGATGCGTGGGTCGTTTGCCGCGTACTGGATCAGCAGCGGCGCCTTGATCCTGGCAACATCGTCGGCCGACTTCGGAGCGGAGCCGTAGAACGGCACGCCGGCATTCAGGTCGCTTCCCATCTGCACCGCGAGGAAATTGACCACCCCGCCGCCGAAGCAGAAGCCGGTGGCGCCCAGCTTCCCGTTGGACAGTTGGTGGGCCTTGAGATACCGGGCGCTGTTCAGCAGGTCGGTGCGCAGCTTGCCGCGGTCGAGGCTCCTCTGCATCTTCTTGCCGTCGTCGTCATTGCCGGGATAGCCGCCGATGGGCGAGAGGCCGTCCGGCGCCAGGGCGAGAAACCCGGCGACCGCGGCGCGCCGCGCGACGTCCTCGATATGCGGATTCAGGCCCCGGTTCTCGTGAACGACCAGAACGGCGGGAAACGGGCCCGTACCGGCCGGCTGGACGAGGTAGCCGCGCATCTTGCCGGAGTTGCCGCCGGGCGAATCATACGTGACGTAGCGCGCCCTGATTCGTTTGTCGGTGAAGGAGATGGTCTGCGCCCTGGCGTAGCGCGGCAGCATTGCCTCCGCCATGGCCAGCGCCGAGCCGCCTCCGACAACGACGATGGCGGCCGCGCGCCGGAGAAACTCGCGGCGCTCCATGTTGCTGTGGCAGTACTCGTCGTAGAGATCGTAGACCTGTGAATCGATCAGATGCTTGTCCATTGGGGGCCTCCCTGCCTTTGGGCCAATCCTGCACGGCCTTCGAAATGCTGCCTGCGCTCGCGCGGTCAGGCAACCCGTTCCGGTTCCGACCCCATTCTATAACGAAGAATCCAGCACGCAATAGGTATGGCGAAAGAACCCCAAACGCCGCGCGAAGTTCGCCACCCCTTACCTCACATCGGCGGCCGGCTGTTGTCGCCGTACCCCGTCAGCTCCACATAGCCCTGCCCCATTCCCGCACCGCGCTCGGATTCGATCCGGACCGAGCCTTCCCAGTAAAACAGGTTCGGGATGAGTGCGCTGCGGTTTTCCTGATCCGCCAGCATGGGGGTGATGACGGCCCGGATGGAGGCGTCGGGGATGTCGAGAGTCCAGCCGGCGGGATAGGGAGCGCCGGTGGCGGGGCTGGTCCATTGGCCGGTGGCTTTGAGCTTCCACTCGCCGCGTTCCAGGTAGCGGACCGCGCCCGCGGGGTCCACCAGCGTGGCGCCGGCGTAGTGGGTCCCGCCGTCGCGGTTCCTGAGAAGATAGAGCATGACCTCGCGGCCGTCGTCGAGCTGCAGGCTGAACCAGTCCCAGCCTTCGGTGTCCTCGCCGAGCTGGTTGGAGCCGAACTCCTTGTCCATCCAGCTCGTTCCCGTAACCGCCATCTCCCTGCCCTCGATGCGGACCGTGCCCGTGGCGGCCATGCGCGTGAAGCTGTAATAGTGGCTGGCCTCGGTGGCGCCCTCCCCTTTCCGGCTCAACCCGCCGGGACCCTGGAACACTACGGGCTTGAGGGAACGGGTGGAAAGGCTGAAACCGAACGACTGCCCGGCGTCGGCCATGGTGAAGTCGAAGCCCTTGCCGTTCCAACGGAGCTGCCATTCGTCGGGCGTGCCCGGAGGGCCGACGCTCCAGGCCACACGCGGGTCCGGATGGCGCCCGAAGCCGCCCAGGAGCGGCGCCGCCCGCACCACCAGCTCGCTGAAGCGGTGGCGTCCGGTTTCCGGTTCCGTGACCGCGGCGTGGCCCATGATGATGTTGCCCGCGGCCCAGGCGGAGCCGCCGTCAGAGGCGTTCCGCGACACGCCGATCCTGAAGAACGTGAACTGAAAACCGAAGCGTCGGGAGGGCTCCTCGACAGTGCGCAGATGGCCGGTGAAGTACCACCATTCGGTCTTGTACCCGTCGCGAGCCCAGTGGTCCCGCGGGAACGACCAGACGTAGCCGGGCTCGGCGGGAGTCCAGGCGTGGGTTACTGCACCGGCCCAAGACATCACCGCGGCCAGCGCAAGCATAGATACCGTCCGGTTACGCATCCGCATGGCACAGCTCGTTGGCCGGCGTGCGGCTGGCCCTGAATGCCGGGTAGAGGCTCGCCAGAACGGCGGCGCAGACGATGGCGAGGGCCTCCCCGGCCAGCGGCAGCCAGGGCCAGGTCCACTCGATGCTCCAGCCGAAGTAGCTCTTCTGGATGACGAAGATCAGGATGGCGCCGAGACCGATGCCGCCGGTAAAGCCCAGCGCCAGGCCCAGGAACGCCATCGCCGTCCCCTTGCTCACGAACAGCAGGAACACCTGCCTTCGGAACGCGCCCAGGGTGCGGTACAGGGCGATCTCGCTGGCCTTTTCCTGGGCCACCACCAGCAACGTCAGGGTGACCGCGCAGGCGGCGATGATCAGGCTCATGACCTGGAGGATCCGGGTCACCGCGAAGGTCTGGTCGAAGACGTTGAAAATGTCCTCCTTCAGGCGCCGGTTGCTGCGGACCCGCAGGGAACCCCGCGGGTGCCGGCTTTCGATGCCCGCGGCCACCGCTTCCGGATCCGCGCCGGGCCGCAGGAGAAGCGCGATGCTGGTGAGGGAGCCGCTCCCCAGGGTTTCGGCCATGAGGCCGAGGTCCATGGTGACCGAGCCGCCCTGCGTGTAGTCGCGGTAGATCCCCGACACCGGCAGGCGCACCGGTCCCTCCGCGCCTTCGATCTCCACCGTATCTCCAACCGTGACGGACGCGCCCCGGGACAACGGCTCGCCGATAAGGACGCCGCGGTCCCGCACCGCGCGCTCCACGGCATCCCCGCTGGAGAGAAGCGCCAGCCGCCGCCGGGCCGCCGGACGGCCGAGGTCCACCCCCACCACCGCCACGCGCCGGCCCTCCACGGGCAGAAACAGGCGGCGCAGAGGAGCGACGTCCTCCACGTCGGGCCCGCCGGCCAGCCGCTGCACGAGCTGCGGGCTCAGGGTGGCGTCGGGCCCGGGCCGCCCCCCGACGGTGGCGGTCACGAAAACGTCGGCGCTGAGCGAACGGTTCACCCAGCGCACCAGGGTCTCGCGGAAACTTTCCACCAGCAGGGTGATGCCCACCAACAGGCACACGGCCATGGCCAGGGACGATACCGAGAACGAAGTGTTGGCCAGGGTCGCGCCGAGGCTCCGGACGCCGTAGCGGAACCCGAAGTCCGGCACCCGCACCCGCCCGGTCAAACGCTGCACCAGCCAGGGAGCCACCAGCGGCAGGCACAGCAACACGGTGGTGGAAAGGACGAATCCCGTAAGCCGCCAGCGCCAGCCGATGAACCAGTACCACCCCACCGCTCCGGCCACCAGAAGGAGGCCGATACGGAAGAGCGTCCGGGTGACGGCGGTCCCCGCGGACTGCGCCGGCAGGGCGTCCAGCAACGTCCGCGTATCCCTGCGCCACACGTCCAGGGCGGGCAGCAGCGTGCCGCTCAGGGCTCCCCCCAGGCCCGCGAGCACGGCCAGCGCAAGGGTACCGCCGGAGACCTCCAGCGACTCGATCTCCCGGAGCATGTAGACGTTGGTCAGGGTGGAGCTCACCGCGTCCAGGTTCCAGACCGCGGTCCAGTAGCCCGCGAGGATGCCGATGACCACTCCCATGACCCCGAGCAGCGCGGCCTCGCCCAGGATGAGGGCCAGCACCTGGGCGGGGGTGGAGCCCAGGGACCGCAGCACCCCGAACTCCCTGCGCTGCCACACGAGACAGGCGCGCATGCTGCTGAACACCAGGAAGGTGCCCACCACGAGGCTCACCAGGCTCAGGGCAGTGAGGTTCAACCGGAAGGCGCCGAGGAGCTGCCGTGCCTGGCCGGTGCGCTCCGACGGCGTGACGGCGTCCACCCTGCCGCCGAGCCGGCCCTCGATGCGGGACGCCAGCGCGGCGACGTCGACGCCCTCGGCGGCGGTCACGCCGATGCGGTGCAGTATCCCGGCGCCGCCGAACAGGGACTGGGCGCCGGCGATGTCCATCACCAGCGCCCGGCCGCCGCCGGAGACCCCCCACCGCTCGAAGTCGATCAACGCCCCGAGCCGGAGCTCCCGCACACGGGCGCCGTCACGGACCTTGAAACGGTCCCCCGGCACCCATCCCATGGCTCTCGCCAACTCCGGGGTGGCCGCCGCCCACCCGCGCCGGCCCACCGCCGCCGCTCCCGGCGCGAATCCCGAGAACGCCTCCCGGAGATCCGCGGCGGGCGACAGCAGATCAATCCCCAGGAGCCGCGCGAACGTGCCGGGCCGTCCCTCCAGCGACACCGTGGTCTCGAAGACCGGCCAAGCCGCGCCGACGCCCGGCGTGCCCCGGACACTCGGGTACGCCGCGTCCGGAAGAGTGCCGCCCTTGCCGGTGACGACGATGTCGGCGGCGCCGCCGATGGTACGGACTCCGGCAGCAAAGGAAGCGACGGCGCTCTGGTTGAGGATACGGATGCTGATGACCGAGGCCACCCCCAGCGCCACGCCGAGGACGGTGAGGGCGTAGAGCACCGGGTTGGAGCGCCAGTGGGCGGACACGGTCCTGTAGAAGTAGCGTACCATCGCTCCGGCGGTCGCCCTCAGTCCAGCGCCTCGTCCAGGATGCCGCTGTGGAGCCGCAGGGTGCGGTCCGCCATGGCCGCCAGCTCGCGGCTGTGGGTGGCGTATACCAGGGTGGCCCCCTCCTCCGCCACCATCTTCAGCATCAGGTCCATCACCACCTCGCCGCTGGCGTCGTCGAGGCTGCCGGTGGGTTCGTCCGCCAGCAACAGGCGCGGCCGGCGCAGCAGCGCCCGGCAGATGGCCACCCGCTGCATCTCGCCGCCGCTCAGCCCGGCCACCGGATCATCGGCCCGGTCGGGCAGGTCCACCCGCTCCAGCAGCGCCGTCACCCGTTCGCGGTAGTCCCGTTCCCGCACCCCGGCGATGAGGTCCGGCAGGGCGACGTTGTCCCGCACCGTCAGGTGGGGAAGCAGGTGGAAAAGCTGAAAGACGAAGCCGACGTCGCGCCGGCGGAGCCGGGTGCGCGCGGTCTCGTTGAGGCTTTCCAGCGTCGTGCCGTGCACCGACACCGAACCGCGCGTCGGCACGTCGATGCCCGCCGCCAGGTGCAGCAAAGTGGACTTGCCGCTGCCGCTGCGGCCGACGATGGCGACGGTCTTTCCCGAGGCGATCTCGAAGGTGACGTCGCGCAACGCATAGCGTTCCGCGGAGCCCGCCCCGTCGTACACCTTCGAGACCTCGGCAAAGGTAAGCGCGGGCGGGTCCATCAACGCGCGTCAAGGACGTGCCGCAAGCCCTCTTCGAGAGAGCCGTGGCGGAAACCGTACCCGGAGTTCAGCAGGGCGGCCGGCGTGACCCGGGTGCTGGCCAGCAGCAAGGCGTCGGCCATCTCGCCGAAGGCGAGCCGCGCGGCGAACCCGGGCATCGGGAACAGGGTGGGCCGCCGCAGCACCGCGCCGAGGGTCCTGGTGAACTCACGGTTGGTCACGGGCGCCGGCGCCACCACGTTTACCGGCCCGGCCGCCGATTCGGTGGACAGCAGGTGAGCGACGGCCGCCGCGGTGTCGTCCAGGGTGATCCAGCTCAGGTACTGTCGGCCGTTGCCGATGATGCCTCCGGCCCCGAGTCTGAAGGGAGTGAGCATCTTGGCGAGGGCGCCGCCGCCCGTGCTCAGCACGACCCCCAGCCGGGCGTGCACGACGCGGATGCCCTTCCCTGCCGCCGCTTCGGTGGCCGCCTCCCACTCGCCACACACCTCGGAAAGGAAACCGGAGCCCGCCGCGCTCCCCTCGGTGAGCTCCTCATCGCCCCGGTCGCCGTAGAAGCCGATGGCCGAGGCGGACACCAGCACCCGCGGCGGCCGGTCGAGCCCCGCCAAGGTCGTGGCCAGCAACAACGTGCCCTGTACGCGGCTCTCCTTGATCCGGCGCTTCTTCTCCGTGGTCCAGCGCCCGGTGGCGATGTTCTCGCCGGCCAGGTGGACGACGCCGTCGAACCCTTCCAGCGCTTCCGCCTTCAGCACCCCGGCCTCCGGATCCCAGCGAATGTCGCCGGCCCCCGGCGCGGACCGGCCCAGCCGCGCCACCTCATGGCCGCCGCCGGCGAGAAACGGGACCAACGCGCTCCCCACCAGTCCGGTCGCTCCGGTCACCAGAATCTTCATCAGCAGGCCTCCCTTGTACAACCTCTCTTTTGTCATGATAGCATTTACGACCGGCCTTCATAGAACCCGCGCGCTGTTTGACTTACCTGACAAGTCTCCTTAAATGGTTCGGTGAACGGGACTTCGGAAATTCAACCCCTCCTATGCTTTCCGTCCTACTAAGGCGATGCTGGACAGCCTGCTGAAAAACGTGGAAACGCGCACCGGTTACTTCGGCGCCTACGGCGGCGCGTTCACCCCGGAGATCCTGCGCACGACCCTCGACGAGCTGATCGTGGCGTTCGAGGACGCGCGCGGGGACCCGTCGTTCTGGGAGGAGTTCCGGACGGTCATGCAGACGTACTCGTGCCGGCCCACTCCCATCACCCACCTCAGGAACCTGAGCGAAGCCCTGGGCGGTCCCGCGATCTACATGAAGCGGGAGGACCTCAACCAGACCGGCTCGCACAAGATCAACAACGTCATGGGCCAGGGGCTGCTGGTGGCGCGCATGGGCAAGAAGCGCGTCATCGCCGAGACCGGCGCCGGACAGCACGGCGTCGCCACCGCCACCATGGCCGCCCGCCTCGGGCTCAAGTGCACCATCTACATGGGCGCGGTGGACGTGGAGCGGCAACGCCCCAACGTCTTCTGGATGGAGCGGCTGGGCGCCGAGGTGGTGTCGGTGGAGGACGGTTCGGCCACCTTGAAGGACGCCATCAACCAGTGCCTGCGGGACTGGGCCTTCTCCATGGACGACACCCACTACGTGCTGGGGACCGCCTGCGGGCCGCACCCGTTCCCACAGATGGTGGCATGGTTCCAACAGATCATCGGGCAGGAGTGCCGCGAGCAGATGCTGGCAGCCACCGGGCGCCTGCCGGACCGGGTGTACTGCTGCGTCGGCGGCGGCTCCAACGCCACCGGCACCTTCCTGGGCTTTCTGGACGATGCGGGAGTGGAGCTCGTCGGCATCGAAGCCGGCGGCGAAGGGCTCGAAACCGGTCGCCACGCCGCCCGGCTGGCGGGCACGGACGGCAGCCCCGGCGTGGCCCAGGGGTACAAGACCTACTTCCTCCAGGACCAGGAAGGCCAGATGCGCCACACCCACTCCGTGGCCGCGGGCCTCGACTACATCGGCGTGAGCCCGATCCTGGCCTGCCTGAAGGAGAGCGGACGGGTGCGCTTCGAGACCGCCACCGACGCCGAGGTCCTGGAGGGTTTCCAGACGCTCTTGCGCCGGGAAGGCATCATCGCAGCGCTGGAAAGCGCCCACGCCGTGGCCGGCGCCATCCGCGAAGCGCCGGACGCGGGCCGGGACCGGAACGTGCTGGTGACCCTTTCCGGCCGCGGCGACAAGGACATCTTCACCATCGCCGAGGCGCTGGACGACCCCGGCTGGCAACGGTTCCTGCAGCGGAAAGCCGACCGTTGAATCTCCGCACCTACATTCAGAGCCGCCTCGGTTCGCGGCGGATCCTGCTGATGACCCACGTCATCGTGGGCTATCCGTCGCTCGACGTGAACTGGCGGATGCTGGAGCGGATGGAAGGCGCGGACGTGGACCTGGTGGAGCTGCAGATGCCCTTCAGCGAGCCCATCGCCGACGGGCCGGTGTTCGCCCGGGCCAACCAGGAAGCACTCAAGCGGGGCCTCTCCACGGACCAATATTTCGACTTCATGACGCGGGCCACCGAACGGTTCGGGTTCCCGCAACTGATGATGGGCTACTACAACACCGTTTTCCGGCTCACCCACCGTACCTTTTGCGAGCGGCTCCGCGCGGCCGGCGGCGCCGGCTTCATCGTCCCCGACCTGCCCATCGAGGAGTATCACGACCTCTTTCCGCTGAGCGAGTCCCACGGGCTGACGCCGGTGGCGCTGTTCACGCCCACCAACACCGATGCGCGGCTGGCCGAGATCGGACGCCACGCCCGCGGTTTCGTCTACGGCGTGGCGCGCCGAGGGGTTACGGGCAAGCGCACCGACCTGCAGGCCGGCATCAAAGCCCTCGTCGCCCGCTACCGCGCCGCCGCCGACGTGCCCCTCGGGCTGGGCTTCGGCATCGCCGGCGGCGCCGACTTGCGGGAGCTCCATGGAAGCTGCGAGGTCGCCATCGTGGGCTCCGCGCTGCTCGAACACTGGGAGAACGGAGGCGAGGACGACTATGCGGATTTCCTGGAGGAGCTGCGGAAGGCGCGCTCATGAGCCCTCCGGCATTCCTGCAAGGGTACCCAAGCCATGAAGGCGATCTTCATCCCTGAAACCGGCGGTCCGGAAGTCCTGACCTACGGCGACGCCGCCGAGCCCGTGATCGGAGCCGGCGATCTGCTCGTCCAGGTCAAGGCGGCGGCGCTCAACCGCCGGGACCTGTTCGCCCGCCAGGGCAGCCACGGCGTCAAGCCGCCGCTGCCGCACGTGCCGGGCATGGAGGTCGCCGGCGAGGTGGTGCGGACCGGACCCGGGGTAACCGCCTTCAAGATCGGCGACCGGGTGTTGGGACGCTGCCGGAGCGGCGGCTACGCCGAGCTCGCGCGCATGGAAGCCGCCGACGCCTACCCCTTCCCGGCGTGGATGTCATTCGAGGAAGCCGCCTGCATTGCCATCCCCTTCGGCACCGCCTGGCGCATGCTGGTGCGCCGGGCCGAGTTGAGGTCGGGCGAGGAGCTGCTGGTGATGGCCGCCGGCAGCGGCATCGGCAGCGGCGCCATCCAGCTCGGCAAGCTTCTGGGAGCGCGCGTCATCACCACCGCCGGCGCGCAGTGGAAGCTCGACAAGGCCGCCGAGCTGGGCGCCGACGCGGGCATCAACTACAAGGAGTACCCCGAGTTCAGCAAGCAGGTGCTGGAGCTGACCGGCGGCGAGGGCGTGCACGTCGTCTTCGAGCACGTGGGCGCGCCGGTGTGGCGGGAGTGCTTCGCCAGCCTCCGGCGGGGCGGCCGCTTCGTCAACTCCGGGGTCACCGCCGGCCACCGGGTGGAGCTTCACCTCGGGCAGCTCTGGACCCGCCAGCTCACTCTCATGGGCACCACCATGCGGCCGCGGGACGACATGCCCGCGGTCATGACCCTGGTGCGCGGGGGCAAGCTCCGCGGCGTGGTATCGGAGGTGCTGCCGTTGCGCGACGCCGCCCGTGCCCACGAACTGATGGAGCGGAGCGAGTTCTTCGGCAAGATCGTGCTGGTGCCCTAGTGTGGTGTCTGTTTCATTCGCAACATAATCTGCGGGTCTTTTCTGCATTGAATTTGATTTTTTATCTTATTTATCAGCATGTTAATGAATTTTCCATTTATTCCGTAATCGGTATGCAACCTCATTCGATCAAGATCCAGTCTTGGCAAGCGTACTAAAGTCGTAAGCGTTCGGGCATACCGTGGAGATTCGGAGATACGGGAGGACGGAGGTTCGCGAACCCACTGCGAAAGTAGGGAGTCCCTTGATTGCGCCAGCCGAAATCACTCCCTCGGTTCCGCGATTCCACGGTATGCCCGAACGCTTACTAAAGTCCTAAAGTCTAAAGTCCAAATCTCGAAATCCCGGAATGTCGCCCAAAATCACCAAGCGAGCCGTCGACGCCTTCAATCGCGTGTTTCCCGCAACTGGATGATTATACCCCGTCATCTACTCGATCCCGGAGGTTCCGTCAGCACGATGCCGTAATCGTCGAGGGCGTCCAGGAATTCGGCATGTGTGGCGAACAAGTTCGGCAATGTCGAGCATCCGCAGCTTGCCGAAGGCCCGGTCGAACACGACAACGCAGGCATCGCCCGTGAACCGCGGCGCGAACAGGAAGCCGTCCGCCTCCGCCACGCCACCGTGGACGGTCGCCGACAGGGCACGGCCCGCCGCATGGTTGCCGTCGTGCGCCACCGCGCTCGGCGCGCGGATGAGCACCGCCCCGTCGCCGCGCAGGTCGATCAGCGCAAGCGGTCCAGTCGATTTTCGCCTCCGGCCAGCAGCGCCAACGGCTGCGCCCCGTCGAGCGAGGAGAGTTCCGTGAGTCAGACCTAGTGTCGTGTCCTGCAAATAACTAGCCTAATTGACGAATCCCGACGTCTATTAACCTGTTGATTTATAGGGATTTTATCGTTCAGCATTTATGGGACGAATTTGCAGGACACGACACTAGGCGGCATAGCCGTCATTGGACAACCTCGCCACGCGGTCGAGACCGTCGAACGGTCGCCCCCGACCGTCGGGCTGGTCCGCCGGGAAGACATAGCGGCGCTTGCCCCGCCAGCCCACGATGCGGCTCTTCTTCAGCCAGTCGTGGACCGACTGGCGGGTCTTGAGCCCGACCCGTGCTGCCATTTCGTCCGACGTCAGCAGCGCTTCGGCCACGCCCCTGCCTGTGCGCGCCACCATCGGCCCGGCGGCCTCGTCGTCGTCCACCAGGCGCGGCTCGGCGCCCACAATCGTTTCGACCTCTGCTCGCCCCGCGTCGTCTATCGTCAGCACGTCCGCCGCCACCGCTAACGCCGAGCGCACGGCGTCGGGATGCGCGACCGCCGCCGCCACATGAGCCGGGCTCAGGCGTCCCGCGGCCTCGTGAAGCATCCCTTCCTGCTCACGCACCCTTTATCCGCCGGCCCGGCCATGGCAGCCTCCACAACAATGAAGCCTCAACTCAATACTGCTCTATACCGTCTGTTTCGTCAATGGCCGTCTCCGAACCGCCGATGCCAGATGCACCTGCCGGCCGCCACGATCACGCGGTCGTTCACCGCGAGGAGAAAGCGCCTGGCCGAAAACGCGCGACGGATGAATGTCCGGGGGAGGCATTGTTGGCTGCGACGTTGGTCCGAACATCAAGATGTGGGCAATTGAAAGCTACGCGGGAGAGTTATTGCGCCAGGCGAAGTCCTGGAAAGGAGGATGGCCATGAACTGAAACCTTTCGTAGCGGTCCAGCGGGTTCGACACCCGCCCGGCAAAGGCGCAGCTCACCAGCCGGAAGCGAGTCTTGCACGGTGTGCGGCAACGCTCGTCGTGAAGCGTAGACAGCAGGTGACGAAGCGGCGGAGTAAACCCCGAAACCCGAAAATTGATGACGCCTTCATTGTTTTTCGTTGTGAGGGCAGCACCGGAAGCGCCGTTACAGGCGAGGCGCAACGGGTCGTCCGGGGTCGTGGACCGGCGCAATGTCACGGGATGGATCGCCAGGGAACCTGGGAGCTCCTGCCCCTGCCCGAGGGCAAGGAAGCTGGAGAGGGATTGCCAGCATGAAATCCCGACCGCGGTCCGTCGTCGACGCGTCAGCCCTTCGAATCCCGCGGATTCCCATGCGTTTCCCTACGCATTGTGATGGTCGTTTCCGGGACAGCAGTGCTCGACCGGTGATCCCTCGAATTCCAGGGCGAACCGGAGACTCCCGACTGTCGGTGTGAGGTGTGAGAACGGACAGATCGTGGGCCTGAAGGTTTGGCACTTACCGCCCGCCCCGAATCGGTGCTCCTGGGCCACAGGAACCCGGGAACTGCCAGCCCATCTGGGTGACCGAATTTATGACTACGCAAGAGACTTCCGCCACATGCCGTTGAACCTGATCCAGAAACGCGCAGTCGATGGGAGTATCAAAAACATTGAGCTTCCAGTCGACGAACCGGGGAACCGATGCACCGTTTTCGTTGGGCACCGACCATGACCCATGGCACAAGACATTTCGGAGTCGCGCGGCTTCCCGAAGACGATCGAGGAGCGCGTCCAAAGCCTCCACGACTGCATCCGGATGATCTCGTACAGCTTTTCCGTAGTGATCGATCAGTTTGCCCAACGGGTTCGTCAGCGCTCCTTCCAGCGTTGGCAGCCATTTCTCAAATGCTGTATCTACCTCCGCCGCCTCGTAACGTTTCGTCGCTGTAAAGGAGAAGATGGCCTTTCCCAGAATTTCTTCCAGGAACCCATACGTAGCCACGGTCCGCCCCAGGCGCTCCCAGAAAACGGCGTCATGACGATGGGTGGGAAAATCGACCGGGAGGGCGTTCAGATCCACAATTCGAGCCACCATTGCTTTCCTCCTCCATCAGCAGCCAAGCACGGTCCAGATGTCGGCATACGCTTCCAAGCGGACATCTTTGCCGAAGTTCGCCGGCTGCCACCGGGCAGGTGCGGAACGGGACAGCGGAGCATCACCCTTCCGCGCCCGGTCCGTCGTCGATGGTCGCGGCGATCCGCTCGGCAAGTCTCTTTCGCAGTTCTGCCGGCGTTGTCCATACGATGTCGTTGTACTGGCGCGTGTCGAAATGGATCAGCCCCTTGTCGATCACGTCCTTGCGGCATGTGAAGATCACCGGCAGGCCACGTCCGTGGGCGAACCCGGCTTCGTAGTAGACGCCGCCGCGCGCATGATCCTCGTCCTGCGTAAAGTCCGCGACAAGGAAACGCGACCGCCTGATTTCGGCGATGATCTCGTCGTCGATCCTGTCGTTGAATTCGCTTTTGTCGATGCGGATTGGGACGTATCCTGCGTCCTCAATACCCAACTTGATCCCATGTTCCCAAGCATGGTCCATGGAAGGGTCAAACCACATCGCGACGAAGGCGCGCGATGAGCCAGTAACCCTGCCTTCCAGCTCCGCAAGCCGGGCATGCCCATCCATGGTCAGGCTGTAGATGGACTGGTCTCGGAGAGAACCGACCGCCTCCATCCAGCCACGTTGCTGGATGTACTTCAGCAGGTACCGTACCTCCGCCATGTTGGTGGATTCCGACCACGCCATGGCTGCGCAGGTGATCTTTTGGTCGGTGAAAGAGAGAGTCGAATCAATCCGCGGCATCTGTTCCGCAACGTACCGGAGCAGCCGGTCAACTCGCTGCCCGACTGTGAGGTCCGGGTATCGGGCAGCATCCTCGATCGAATTTGACACGATTTCCGGACACCGGGAACCGAATCTGCGCTGATCGACCAGCCACTACGTCAGCCGTGCCTTCACCCGTTCGTTGCGGTTTCCCAACATCGTCGCGGCCGTCCGGGAAATGAGAGATCTGCCGCCCGCTCGCGGCGAGTTCAAGGAGATGCCGTCGCGGCCAGGCTCCGACTCGTCGGTTGCCACCGTATTCCAGATCGCACAACGGGGGCCATCGTCCTTGTCATGTCCCGGAGAGATGCCGGGCACTTTGCCGCTCAGGTATTCGAGGTGACGTTTGGCAACGGCGTGTTCGTTACCTTCGCCCCAGGGATTGACACCGATCTTCGCCGGAGAGTCCACCCAGCCCTCATCGGCATATGACGTCAGGGGACCGCTATCCGTGTCGAACGTCTGCCCGTTCGGTGCATGGACTGGATGGTACAGCATAGTTGTTCCCGTCATGACCTCAGGCTCCTTGCGCTATCGCGGCAAAACCGATCTCTGCCCTATCTCTTGCTCGCCAGTGCTGCAGTGCGCCGAATCTTCGGCAATAAAGCCCAAACCTCAACTCGCCCTCTTAACTGCTCCCATTCCCACTTTCGGTCCGACGACTTCATTCCTTGGCCCAACTCGAAGAAATCGCTACCTCGCCTCCAGACTAACCGTTACGGCAATATAAGATCAGCCCGGTCCAATCGACAATCGGGCCTTCATCCAGAACGCGTAAGATGCCCCTCCGACAGATCCCCATTACGTCCACCAGCACCGCTAGCCTTGTTCTTCATCATCTTCTGCCCCCATTGCACAGCCGTCGAAGACAGGTCGTAGGCGTTACGCAGGATGTTCCACGCGCGGTGCCTGTCCTCAGCGTCGTCGCCTATGAACCATGCGCCCGATGGTGCGAGACGAAATTTCAGCTCCGTATCGGGCTGCTGGGGCAAGAACAGCGATTCAAGCGCGATGCGCAAATCTATGAATCTCGTTTCTTGCCGCCTTCCAGCGAGACACCGCCATGAGAGTGCGGGCATCCGCGCCCCGCAGGTCTTGAAGAATCTTTCCGAGCCGGTTCCCAAATATCGTTGTCAGACAACTCAAGGGCCGTCACCCCTGTCTCAAAGCTGAACCTTTGGCTCTTGCGACCACGCAGAGGGGCGGAGGGTACCATGCACGTCCCCTTCCTGATTGGCTAGGGCGAAGAACTCGCCGTAGTCGTCCCACGTGAGCCCGCCGTCGACAAAAACATCGGCTAAGAGCGAGAGGGCTTGCCGGATGGCTTCCAGCGTGACCGGTGGTATCAGGGCTGCCCGCACCGCCCGTCCTTTCGGAGCGGGCATTTCCGGTCGGAACAGTGCTGGCGTCCTGTCGGCGTCAACCTGGATGAGCGATTGTCCAGAATAGTCGGCCCGCGATCTCACTTGCCGGCTCGGGAGCCCGGTCGGGAGTTCCTCGGTGGATAACGGCAGTGGAACGATTTCGACGCCCTTGATGGCGGAAACAACCCGAACCGTCGTTATCGGAACGATGGCACAGGTGCGATCCTCGCGACGCCGCTTCACCCATGTGGTCTCAACAAGACCGATATACGACCGGAATACAAGGGTTTTTCTGTCCGATTTTGTTGACTCGATCGTGCTAATACGCGAGGCCGAGCCGGTCGGGCCGACGGAGTGATGATCCGATCCTGTTGACTCCGCCGCGCGGGCAAGCCATCGATTGCACATGGATGGCAACGCCGGCAGAAGAGTCGCCAAGCCGCGCACCGAGCAGACCATCCCGGCTATCGAGGCGCTGGAGCCGGCGGCCACGCCCTGGATCGCCTGGGACGACAAGCTTGTGGGCTTAGGCGTCCGCGGACGCTCAAACTGAGACACTACCTGATATAGGGTCAGCTTGATCTTGGTTCAGGCTCGGGGGCTGCGCCCTTTGGCGTGTCCGCCGCGGGTGGAGAAACAGTGGAGAGGTTCGAAATGCCCTTGACATTCCCCTGTTAAAAATAAGTTCCTCATAATAGCCAGCGGCCCGCGCCCCCGTTGTCCAGGATGTCGTCGCCGGCGACGTCGATGTCACTCAACTTCGAACGGTGCCGATTCTTCTCCCGTGTCTTGAGCGCAGCCATGGCCTTCTCCTGCCACTTGCTCTCGTCGTGCGTGGCCACCCGAGCGGCGGACCCATTGAACCGGTCCTAATCCTTCTCGAACGCCTCCACCGCCGCCGCCTGCGAATCGTAGACCGGGATGATCCTGTCAAAGCCGCTGAGTTTGAAAACGCCGCGAACGCCTCCCTGAAGAGCGCATATGGCATACTTCTTTCCCGGCTCGTTGAATTCCCTTGCAATGGTCAAGACGACCTTCATTCCGGCGCTGCTGAAGAAGGTCACCTGCCCGAAGTCGAGGATCAGGGCTTGATCCGACGAACCGACTCCGCTTTTCAACATGCGCTCGAACTGGCCTGCATTGTCGTCGCTGACACGACCCACGAGCATCGCGATCACGGTCCCGCCCTTCCGACCCCACTCGATATCCATCTCCATGGGTTTCGACTCCTTTCGACCCGGACTCCGTGGAAGTCTCCGGGCCCCGCCCCTCCTTCTTCCCCAACTCCGGCGCCCGTGTACCGGAACCAGACTTGGGTTGGGCAAGAAGCTTATACTACCTTGCCGCGAGTTTCCTGCCGGTTCCGATCGCAACAGTGTGAGCGGTGGTGGGCTTCGCCACAGGCGATCGAATCGACGCGGTTGCGGAACAGGCAGTCCCCGGCGGACCGGAAGCAAGGCGAGTTGACTCCGAAAACGCGCGACGAACGGCACGGGGTGGCTGACCCAGGCGGCTGACGGGACGATCAGGAAGCATCGGCAAGGCGCGAGACTTCTCCGCGGATTCACCGGAACGGCTTGAGGGTCCGTTCGATAAGTTTCAGGACCGGATCGGTGTCCGCCTCCCCAGGTTTCTTCGGGGTCTCCGTTCCGCCCTTCCCGGTCTCCTTGCTGCGTGTGTTGGAATCCGTTCCCGAGATCGCGTCCAAGAGCCCTTGCACTCCGTTGCGCACGCTTATTCCCAGCAGGGTCCGGATGGGGATGCGTTCGAGCTGCGGCCGCAGCTCCAGGGCCGGGATGGTTCCCCGGAGCGTGAAGGGCACCTCGATCTGGCCCCTGTCGTTGGTGATGGGCGTCGGGCGCGAGCCTGCCAAAAGGTCGGAAGAGAGCTCCTCCGACACCGTGAGCAGGCCGTCGAGGTTCGTGTCTCCGTCAAGACCCACCCAGCCCTTGCTCGCGATGTCGTAGTCCCTGGCCGTCAACGCGATCCGGTTGACGACGATCCTCCCCGCCGCCGCCTGGAGTTCCGTCTCGATGCGTTGGAACGCCGCGGTTTCCGTCTCGAAGATGTGCGGATACTTGTCCTTGATGCCGCGGCTGAACAGCGCCGTCAGCCCCTTGACGCCGGTGATGCCCTGCAACTCCCGCTCGCCAAGGTTGAAGTCCAGGACCCGGCCTTCGATCACGGCTGCCGTTGCCGTTCCCGTGAGAGTGGGCTTGATGGCTTCCCAGGTCCGCCCCTCTCCGGCCACGTTGAGATCGGCGTCGATGACACCGTCCAGGTCCGGGAAGCCCGCGATGCCGGCGAGGCACTGCCGGACGTCGATGCCTCGCAGACGCCCGGCGGCCTCGAAGCGCGGAGCGGCGCCACCGAGCTGCATCCGGCCGTTGCCGTCCAACCAACCCCCGAGGGTCTTGAAGCGAACGGGTCCGATGGCCAGCCACGGCCTCCGCACGGCGAAACGCATGGCCACATCGGCGACGTCGAGTCCGAGAAACACACCCCTGGCAGCGGTGAGGCTGCCTTCCCAGGACGGGCCTCCGCGACGCCCCATCCGGCCGGAGCCCCGGGCGTCTTCCAGGACGGTGCCGTCGGGATGGAGGCCGAGATCCTGCAACCGGAGCGACGAAGAAGCGAGCCGGTAGGTCATGGCGAGGGGCGCGAAACTCTCCACGGTGACCCTGCCGACGAGCCGGGTGCGGCCGATACGGACGGACAACTGCCTGAACGTGGCCCCGCGATTGGAGAAGTCCACCGCCGCCGACAGCGCCTCCAGCCGCTTGTCCCAAGCCGGCATTTCGGCGGACGCGTTCCGGAACGCCGCCGTGCCGTGAATGCGCGGAACGGATTCGCCGCCCAGTCTCGCCGTAACCTCCGCCGTGGCCGAGGCGCGGCCGGACAGTCCGTAGCCGGCCAGCAGGGGCGCCCAACGGTGCAGCCCGCCCAGTTCCGTGCTCCCCGCGTTCAGGCTTAGATCCAGGGTCGCCGGACTGTCGAAATCGAGGTCCCCCCGTCCTTTGAGCGCGACCCCGTCCAGGGTTGCGTCCAGGCGCTTCGCGGCGATGCCGCCGGCCGTCACTCGGGCCTCCGTCTCGATCCGCAGCACCATGGAGCGGGGCTTGTTCAGCACGTCGGCGTAACTCAACTCGCTGTCCGTGAGGTCCAAGGTGCCCGCCACATCGAGTTCCTCGAGGGTGCCCCTGATGGCGACACCCTGGGCTTTCAGGTTTCCCGCAAGATCGAGGGCCTTCGGCCAGCCCCTGTCCATCCATGGCAAGGCCCGCCGCAGGGCCTGCCATGACAGCCCGGCGATATCCAGGGATCCGTCCACCGGAACGGCGTCCGCCCTCGGCCGCCTTCCCAGGGGTCCGACAAGGCCATTGAAACGGAGGTTCTGCTTGTCGGACAGGAAGGCCGCCGCCAGTTCGGCCCTGGATGGCCGGTCCGTGGTCAGGCCGTCCACGCCAAGGTCGCACTCCTTGAGCTCTACCCGGTGCTTTTGCCCATGGCCGCGATAGGTCACGGTCCCTCCCGAGACCTCCACGCGCTCAACCGCCAGATCCACCGCGAATCCGGCCAACCCCTCGGGCCTCGACGGCGACCCGGATTCCGGTCCGGCGGGCGCGGCCAGGGCCGCGGACACCGCGGGGAAGCTCCACGACGGCGAAGGCCGTTGCGTTGCGGCGATGCGCGAGCCCAGGCTCGAGAAGTTGTAGACGCCCCGGGCGTCGCGCATGATCCGGACCACCGGCCGCCCGAGCCGTACGCGCGTAATGGAGATCCGTCGCTTGAGGGGATGAAGCCTGAGGTTCAGCCGGACGTCGGAGGCCTGGAGAAAATGTCCGGCGCCGAAGGCAGGGTCTTCCGCCATGGAGAAATCGCGGATCCGGACCACGATGCCCCCGCGAAAGTTGACGGTGATGCGGTCGAATGCAACCGTTCGCCCCGTGCGCCGCTCTGCCGCCGCGATGATGCGGTCCTTGTAGGACGCGATCACCGAGTCGACGTTGTAGAGAGCCCATCCCGACAGTGCCGCCACAAGTGCAACAAGCACCAACACCGCGATGACGAGCTTGCGCATGTAGAGTAGAAGTCGGGTTCCTTTGAGTAATTTCACACCATCATGCCGGCGGACTGAAAGGGGTCCGTGGGCCTTGCCATGGGTTCGACAGGGTGGCGGGCGAACACCCGCATCGCCACCGAAGCGCTCTCTCCCGAACCTCCGGCGAGTACCTCGTTGACTTGTTCATGACCCCGTTCTCTCAAAGAAAAGAGTCCCCGGTAAACACGGGCGATTCAGTCGCTGCCTTTCAGCCGATGGAACGGCGAGCATCCGGGAGGTGCAGTCAGGTGGAACCGCGTCTTTTACCCGGGTGCAACGCCGAGTTCATGAGTTGGCCGTTTCCTTCATGCTCTCGTAGACGTTCCGCCCCTTCGGGGTGAACACGGTCCCGTCATAGAGCCTGCTCCCGCTTCCGAAGTCGCCGGCGACTTCGCGGTAGGCGAGCAAGCCGCAGGCTACCAATTCGTCGAACAATGGCGCGTCTTCGGAGATCACCTTCAGGGACAGCTGTCAGTGTCAACCGAAAACGGCTCATTTGTGTCAATCGAAAATGGCACAGTTTCGGAAGGGGCGTGGGTACGGATGTGACGCTCTTCCGTTGGTCTCGCTCAGGCGTCTGGGGTTCGACGGAGCGAGCGTAGCGAGCGGAGTCGGACCCCAGACGCACCTCAGATCTACCAGTCATGGCTCTCTCCCTGGCGACGTTGGTCGGACGCGGAGCGCATGAGATCTCGGTGCTCTCGCATCCTGTAGCTGTTGCCGCGGATGTTGACGATGTGGCAGTGGTGCAGCAGCCGGTCGATGAGGGCCGCGGCCATGACCTCGTCGCCGAGGACGCCGCCCCATTCCTCGAAGCCCTTGTTGGAGGTGAGCACGGTAGAGGCGCGTTCGTGGCGGGCGTTGATGAGCTGGAAGAAGAGCACGGCGCCGTCCTGGGTGACGGGCAGGTAGCCGATCTCGTCCACCACGAGCAATGCGGGGTGGGTGAGGACCCGCAGTCGGCGAGAGAGTTCACCGGCGGCCTTGGCCTCCATCAGGGACTCGATCAGTCCAGCGAGGGTTCCGTAGTAGACGCGGCGGCCAGCCTGGGCAGCGGTGATGGCCAGGCTTATGGCAAGATGAGTCTTGCCCACCCCTGGCGGCCCGAGCAGGATGACGTTCTCGCCGCGGTCGACGAAGCCGAGCTCGTGCAGGCTCTCGATCTGCTCGCGCTTGACGCTGGGCTGGAAGGCGAAGTCGAACTGAGCAAGGGTCTTCACGGCGGGCAGCCGCGACGAGCGCATGGCGGCCTGCAGGCGGCGGTTGTTGCGGAGTCCGATCTGGGCGTCCAGCAACTGCTCGATGGCCTCGGCGGCGGACACCGCGCCACCGTCGGCCTGGGCCAGGATGCCGTCGACGGCTTCCAGGGCGCCGGGCATCTTGAGGTCCGCGAGCATCTCCCGCAGCCGGTCGCGCCGGTTGTCTGCCACGGCGGCCCTCATGATACCGCCTCCGCATAGACGCTGAGGGAGCGGCGCTCGACGTCCACGGTGACGGGCAGCGGGCGCCGGGCCGGCTGTGGGGGCCTGCGGGCGCCAAGATGCCGGTAGGGATAGCGCGCCAGCGGCAGCAGCGCCTGTCGTTCGTCGCGCTCGAAGCGCTCCACCGGGCGTTCCCGGGTGGTGCCGTGCCAGCGCCGGTTCGCCGTTCCCTCGAGCCACAAGAGCGCCTGCTCGTTGAGATCCTCGTCGTTCACGAACTCCCGGCCGTAGAAGAAGCTGTCGCGGATGTAGCGGATCGGACGCTCCACCTTGCCCTTGGTCTGAGCCCGGTAGGGTCGGCACGACCGCGGCCGGAACCCCCAGTGCGCGGCGAACCGCAGGAAGTCCGCGTTCAACACCAGCTGGCCCCCGCCCGCGCGGCCGTCCGACAGCACCACCGAACGCATCTGATCGAACAGCAGCTCCTGCGGCACCCCGCCGAACCACCCGAAGGCGCTCTCCAGCCCTTCGATCAGCACCGCCATCGTCTGCCGGCGGTAGAACCGCAGCCACAACAGCCGCGAGTGGCTCAGAACCATCACCAGCGCGTACCGCCGGCCCCAGGGAAGCGTGAACGTCGCAAAGTCCACCTGTCCCTGCCGTCCCGCCGGCGTCTCGAACCGCACCACCGCCTCCTCAGGCTCCCGCGGCCGCACCGCCCGAACGTAGTCCCTCACGCGCCCGTATCCGCCCGCGTACCCCGCCGCCTGAACCTCGTCGTAAAGCCGCTTCGCCGACAACCGGGGGAACTCCTCCAGTCGCGCCTCGATGATCCCCTTGTACGGATCCAGCTTGTGCCCCACCGCCGGCCGCATGCTGTACCGCGTCCCGCCTCCCTCAAGGTCCCGATCCAACTGACCCGCCTCAACCCACCGGTGGATCGATCGACGTCCCACCCCGAACCGTCGCGACAGCTCCGCCTTCGATACACCCTGTTCCAGGTAGTGCCTAAGAAGCATCCTCGTCTCCCATCCGTGCATCCGTACGCCGCTCCGTTCCTGTTGACTTCGCCAACAGCGTGGAACGCCGCACCCCCTCCAGCAACTTCAAGGTGTGCCATTTTCGGTTGACACAAATGGGACATTTACGATTGACACCAACAACAGCGGCAAGTACCCTGCCTCGACGAGTTGGTCCCCAATGCGAAGAAGCAACTTGCCCGCGTCGTTAGTCAGCATTGACTCTCTCCATCGCCGCCGCGGTGCCCAGGGCGTGCGAGTGCACGCTCCGGGACGGCACGCTCGGACACTTGGACACTTCGGGCCGCGGGTGCATCCATCGAGTGTGAAGTCCTTCATCGTCCAGGTTCGCGTCGAACAGCCTCCCCGGAGTCCCGGCGGTCCCGCAAAGCCCCTGCATAGATCACGAACCCGGGTGTTCGTCCCTTCCTGGCCAAGCTTCAGACTCGACGGCTTGTCTCGGAACTCCCTGCGCAGGCCGTCGCCTGTCGTGTACTCTATTCGTGTAAAGTGAACGCGTGAATGGCGCGGTCAAGTATATTCTTTGCGTATGCTTCGCGGTTTCCTCGCCACACCGGTCTGTGTCTGAAGTTAATATATACAGAGCGTTGCCCTTCATCTTTCCCACCGAAGTGTATATGCAAATAATACAGTTGGGGTCTTGTTCAATACGTCAATTTTACACGAACGGTGTATAGAGTTGGAGTTACCCCCGTTGTCGTGAACGGTTGAAGGCTGTAGCCATACGGAAGTGCACGACAGCCGGTGGAAGCAGCGCCTTCTCCATCACCCAGGGATCGGGTAGCGACGGAAAGTTCATAGCCGTCCGAGCGCGGTTCAGGGAGACCGTGAGTTGGGTTTCACCGTCCGGGTCACTGTCACTGTTGGGAAGAGCACATGGCCACCGTCCCGACCGCCCGCGCCCTCGCCACGCGTAGCGCCAGCCGGGGGAGCCGCCCAGCACCCGGCACATCGTGGCCACTTGATGATCGGGCTGGTTCGCCTTCACGAGTTCGAAGACCTCCTCAGTACCGTCCTGGTCTCCTGGGCGAGCCCGCTCTTCACGAAGCTGGCGGTTCTCCGCCGAAGCCAACGCAACTCCTCGCGTTCCGTTGTCGTCAAGCCGGCCTCGCAAGCACCCTCGTCCCGGTCCGCTTGCCGCATCCAGTTGCGTATCGCGGTCTCTGAGCACTCGAACTCACCTCAAGTGTGAGGCTGCCACCTCCCATGTGAAGGATTGCGCCAATGAAATGCATTTGGACTGTTATCCGCGTTTGCTTTGCTCTTTCGCTCGCCGCCTGCGGCGGTGGCCATCTTTCTGTCGACCTTCCTGAGGGGCAGCAGACGCTCGAACTCTCTTTTCGTCCCGAGCAAGCGCATCAGCATCCGCTTCCGCGCATCTCTGGCGGGATTCGTCCCTACGAAACGAGTATCGAAGGCTGTCCTGACTGGGTGACTCTGATCCCGGACCAGAGAATCCTTGCGGGCACTGCCCCCGTAGCTGACAGTGGCAAGACCTTCTTCTGCACCCTCCGCGTCACCGAGTCCGACCCGGGTTTTCGGCCGGCGCGGAACGTCTCTTATGGGCTCCGCCTTGTGGTGACCGCCGCTGCAACGCTGGCGCTTCCGCTCCCGAGTAAGGTAAGCCTACGCGTCGGGACCTTCTACAGTGCGTCGCTCCCCGCCGCCGCGGGCGGCGTCCTTCCGTACACGTATTCCCTTACCTGTGCCGGGGGGATGCTGCCCTCGCGAATGGGGTTCGCGCCCGAGACGCGCACGTTCGCCGGCACGCCGGACACGCCCTTCCGCGATTCCTGCACGTACACGGTAGCGGACAGTTCGCAGCCCGCCGCCACAGTGTCGAGAGCCGTCGAGATCGAGGTGACCGCCGATGCAACGCCGCCGCTGACGCTTCCGCTCCCGAGAAAGATAAGGCTGAGTGTCGGGACCTTCCACAGTGCGGCGCTCCCAGCCGCCACGGGCGGCGTCCAACCGTACGCGTACTCTTTTACCTGCGCCGGGGGGATGCTGCCCTCGGGGATGGGGTTCGCGCCCGAGACGCGCACGTTCGCCGGCACGCCGGACACGCCCTTCCGCGATTCCTGCACGTACACGGTAGCGGACAGTTCGCAGCCCGCCGCCACAGTGTCGAGAGCCGTCGAGATCGAGGTGACCGCCGATGCAACGCCGCCGCTGGAACTCACACAGATATTCGAGGGAAGACCCGGCAATGAACTTACCCTCAAGATCGGAAGGCGCAACCAGACAAAGTTCCAAGCGGCCTCGGGCGGCGTAGCACCGTACACCTACGAACTGGTCGACTGCATGCTCCCCGAAGAAGTCGAGCTCGAATTTCACTCAAGCACCCGCGTTCTATCGGGAACACCCGACGCGGAGTACCGTGGGCCGAACTGTACCTATCGGGTGACGGACAGTTCGTCTCCGCCGGCGTCCGTCTCCCTGTCGTTCGTCCTTATCGTCGGACCTCTCGAAGCGAGCGACTGGCGCTTCAGGACCAGGACGGTCGACCCTGACCGTGTGCAGGGGCCATGCGTAATTCCCGGCCGCAGATCGATAGAGCTCGCGACATTTCCCCGTGCGCACGGTGGAGAAGGCCAAGAAAGGTACGGACTGCCCGGAGCGCCCCATCCGCCTGCCTCCGGTTTCTTCTTGTCGTTCGATCCGGGCAACCGAGTACTTACGTTCGCCAACCCAAGTCCGCCGCCGGTCCTCGGTACCCCCAACACGTACCGTTATCTGGTCGGCACCGGGATGGACTTCAACGATGACCCTGCGCGGCATGCGGAGGACGCTCTTTGCCTGGATGTCCAGTACGATTCCGGCGCCGGTATCTGTTCCGGCGACGACAGTGTCGACCCTCCCCTCACACCCGCGCACTACGTTCACGTCCAGCTTCGAGTGCGCGACGACGCGTTCTGGGACGGCAATGCGGGCGATGCGGGCGAGTACCGGTGTCCGGACACCACCGCACCGCTACCCCGCCCCGGTACGCAAGGAGTCTCCAACCCGGTTCACGAGGCGCTGGGACCGGTGCATGCAAGGCGTGCCGCCGCGGTGGCCTCCGCCGCCGTTCGAGACCGCGTTCGCAGGTGGTCGCCCGGCTCGGAACAGGCGTCGTTCGCGGTTGCGCCCGAGGTCGGCCTCGCTTCGCTGTCAGGGCAGAGCGACGGCTTCGACTACACCGGCGTCAGCGAGTCGGCGACCTTCGCCGCAGAGACGGGAGCCGGCGCGTGGCAGGCGGGATTGGTCGCCTCGTTCACCCGCACCGAGCTTCGCTACCGGGCCGACGCGGCCCTCGCCGAACTCGGCTACCGCACCGGCGACCACGACACCGAAATTCTGTCGCTGCATCCCTTCGCCGCGTGGCACGCGCCGTCCGGCGGACACCTCTGGGCGTCGCTGGGCGCGGGAACGGGATACCTTCGCCACCGCGACGATCCGGGCTTCCCGTCGTGGTCCCGCTCTGACGTGCGCCTTCTCGCTCACGCCGCAGGCGCCTCGGTGCCCCTGGCCCAGGTGCTGTCCGGAGAGCTGGAAGCCGAAGCCGGCATCGACTCGTTCGCCTTCGACATCAAGGGGGGCGACCGGATTTCGTCCGCGCTGCCCACCATGCGCGGCCTCGACTATCGCGCCGGCCTGGCGTGGAGCGCGCCGATTCCCGGCGCCCCTTCGGTGTCTGTGGCCTACAGGCACTTGACCGGGGATGGCCCCGAGGGCGGCCGGTTGGAGGCGACGGGCTCGGTGTCCGTGGACGGCATTCTCCATCCCCGCCTTGCCCTGACCGGGAATGCCAGGGGCTCTTTCGGCCTTGGCGACTACGAGCAGAAATCCTGGCGCCTCGGCGGCGGAGTCCGGTTCGCTCCGGAAAGTCCCGGCCGCGGATTCGGGCTGGACCTCGACGCACGCCTCATGTCCCCCGCCGATGGAGGTCCGGCCGACGTGGGCATACGAAGCGAGGCCGGATACGGTCTGTGGAGCGACTCCTTCTTCGGAACGATTCGGCCGTTCGTCGGCCTCATCCGTTACTCGGGGGATCATTCCGTGCGGCGGACCCTGGGGCTCGACCTTCGCGGCACGTCGGGCTGGTTGATCAAGATCGAAGTACACGACAATCCCGGCGATCGATCACTCTCGCCCGAGTTCTCCTTTCGCCGTCGTTTCTGACTCTCGTGTACCCGCGGCCCGAGACGGCGCAGCGTTTGTCGAACGCGCCGAAACGCGGTGGCGACCGGTTGGAGCTGGCCGGCGGCGAGCGCGTCGCCGGGCTCGTGAACCGGGCGTGGCTGGCTACGGCGGGGGTTCCAGGGGGGGGGGACGATGGACGAGGTCGCCGCCGCCCTGCACAACAACCCGCCCCCGGCCGGCTCCGGCGCCGCTTGTTTCGGTCGGCAGCGCCGCTTGCATCACCAGCGCCGACGCCGCCGCTCACGGGCTCCGCACCACCCGTCGCGCTTCGTCCGCACCTGCGCCTCCGCCGCTGCCGGAATCTCCGGTAGACGGCTCGGCGTGACCGCCTGCAACTCCACGCCGGATGTGGGTCACCGGGCTTCCGACGATACCGGACTGCGGGGCCGCGAACCGCGAACCCAGGCCGCCCGACGTCATGGTGCGGCCGGTTCCTGGCAGCGGCTGATGAATTCGAGGGGCTATCTTCTTTTGGCGAGGTCGATGAGGTGGAGGTAGGCTGCCTGTTGGTCTCTGAGTTGCTCCGCTTCTTCCACGGCACCGGGGCCATGGGCCTCCGGTATTTTCGTGACTTGCGACCCCAGAGCATCGGCGTGTTCCTGGAGGAGCATGACAAGGCGGCGTTTCTGCCCCGAGTCCAGAGTCACCGCAAGAAAAGCGCCCAGGACATTGAGAAGCGCGCTTCTGTTGCCCATCAGGGTCGGCCGGCTGCCGGGCGGTTGACTCGCCCCGCAACGTGGCTCCCGGCCGCGTCAACCGCGGGCTGCGGCGCGGGCCTCCCGGCGCCGCTTCCAGCGCGGCTGGCGGCAGATGTTGCCCAGGAACTCCAGAACCGTGTGCGCGGCGAGGTAGGAGGTGACGCCGGTCCCCACGTCCAGGGTCGGATTGACCTCCACCAGGTCGAACCCGACCACATCGCAGCGCTCGGCGATGGCCGCTAGGGCGTCGCGCAATTCCGCGTAGCTCATCCCGTTCGGCTCGGCCGACACGCATCCCGGTACCAGGGACAGGTCAAGCACATCGATGTCGATGCTCACGTACGTCCGCGCATCGCGCGGCACCGCCTCGGCGACGCCGTCCGGGCCGACATCGTGGAACTCGCGTATCGTCATCACCCGGTTGCCGTCATCGATCGAGTCCCGGATTTCCGATTCGACGCTGCGAAGGCTGCGGATCCCGACCTGGGTGAGGCTCAGCACATGCGGCATCGGAGCGATGTGACGGAACGCATGGACGTTGGTGAAGCGCAGATCGTGGATGAACGGCGAATAGTCGATGTGGGCGTCGAAGTGGATGACGTGCAGAGGCTCCTCGTCCTCGTACGCCTTGACGATGGGGTAGGTGACCGAGTGGTCGCCGCCGAGCGCCACCGGCATCGCCCCTTTGCCAAGGATCGCCCCGGTGAGGTCGGTCGTATTTTCGAACGTGCTCGGCACGTCGGTCGGCCAGACGTCGACGTCTCCGACGTCGGCGATGGTCTTGCTCGTCATCTCGTATTCGAGGTAGGTGCGCCCGGTCACCGGATCGTAGAACCCGGCATCGGCGGCGAACCGCAACGAGTGCTCGCGAATCGAGCGCGGCCCCATGCGCGAGCCGGCAAGGAACGGCGAGCCTTCGTCGAAGGGTATCCCGAATACCGCGATTTCGGCGTCGAGAGCATTGAGGCGGGTTTCGATCGGCGCACGCAGGAAAGACGGGATGCCGACGAATGGGCGGTTGAGCTCGAGTCCGGAACGTCTACTGCTTGATGTCATGGCCGACTCTCCCGGCTTCCTTCTTTGGCTCCCGGCAAGCGCTCGGGTTCAGCGCAGTCTTCATGAGAAACTCAACGTGGGCGGGAAACTCAAGGAGCGACGACATCTCCTCCATGTAGCGAATCCACTGTTTCCCTACAACCTTTTCCCAGGAAAAAATTCGCTTATAACCCAGGAAGTATGCTAAAGATACGACTTGGCTACCAAACCACACGATAAACACACTTCTCTATGATTTAGCTTTTCTTTTCGCCTTTTATGGTCTTCAAGTTCTTCACGGTCAATGGTGTTGACAGTGAAGAGTCGGTCATGGTCGGCAGGCCGGCTTCAGGCAGAAGCGAGTCCATGTCTCCGGGGGCGGCGCGAGGAAAACCGCGAGAAGGTCTTGACGTTGCCGGGGGCCTGTCCGGGCCGGAGCTTCGCACACGGGGAGGAGAGCAATGAAGTGCTTCACCGCGATGTTGGCCCTGATCCTCCTGCTTTCCGGTTGTGGCGGCGGTGGCGACTCGCCCCGGCCGCCGGACGGAAGGGACATGGAAGCGTTGCGCCGGGCCAGGGCGGCAGCGGCGGAAGCTGAGGCTGCGGCGATGCGAGCGCGGGACGCGGCGGCGGCGGCGCTGGCCGGGGCGGAGGCGAACAGGGACGCGGACCCGGCCAGCTTCGCGCTGGCGCAGAGTGCCGCGGCCGCGGCGGGGACGGCCTACGACACGGCGCGGGCGGCGGCGGCGCAGGCCCGTGCGGCGACGACGCTGGCGGAAGCGCAACGGCACAGGGACGCGGCCGAGGCGGCGCTGCGCAGGGGGCAGGCGGCGCTGGCGGACGTGAGGAGGCACGCGGCGGCGGTGACCGACGCGCACCGGCGGCGGGCCGCCGAGGACATGGAGGCGTTGCGCCGGGCCAGGGCGGCAGTGGCGGAAGCTGAGGCTGCGGCGATGCGAGCGCGGGACGCGGCGGCGGCGGCGCTGGCCGGGGCGGAGGCGAACAGAGACGCGGACCCGGCCAGCTTCGCGCTGGCGCAGAGTGCCGCGGCCGCGGCGGGGACGGCCTACGACACGGCGCGGGCGGCGGCGGCGCAGGCCCGTGCGGCGACGACGCTGGCGGAAGCGCAACGGCACAGGGACGCGGCCGAGGCGGCGCTGCGCAGGGGGCAGGCGGCGCTGGCGGACGTGAGGAGGCACGCGGCGGCGGTGACCGACGCGCACCGGCGGCGGGCCGCCGAGGACATGGAGGCGTTGCGCCGGGCCAGGGCGGCAGTGGCGGAAGCTGAGGCTGCGGCGATGCGAGCGCGGGACGCGGCGGCGGCGGCGCTGGCCGGGGCGGAGGCGAACAGAGACGCGGACCCGGCCAGCTTCGCGCTGGCGCAGAGTGCCGCGGCCGCGGCGGGGACGGCCTACGACACGGCGCGGGCGGCGGCGGCGCAGGCCCGTGCGGCGACGACGCTGGCGGAAGCGCAACGGCACAGGGACGCGGCCGAGGCGGCGCTGCGCAGGGGGCAGGCGGCGCTGGCGGACGTGAGGAGGCACGCGGCGGCGGTGACCGACGCGCACCGGCGGCGGGCCGCCGAGGACATGGAGGCGTTGCGCCGGGCCAGGGCGGCAGTGGCGGAAGCTGAGGCTGCGGCGATGCGAGCGCGGGACGCGGCGGCTGCGGCGCTGGCCGGGGCGGAGGCGAACAGAGACGCGGACCCGGCCAGCTTCGCGCTGGCGCAGAGTGCCGCGGCCGCGGCGGGGACGGCCTACGAAACGGCGCGGGCAGCGGCAGCGAAGGCTCGGGCGGCAACCACGGTGGCGGAAGCGCAGCGGCACCGGGACGACGCCGTGGCGGCGTTGGACACGGCGCAGGACGCGCTGGAGGAGGTCAGGAGGTACGCCGGCATGGTCGACGACGCGCACCGGCGGGCCAGCATGGCCATGGAGGCGTTGCGCCGGGCCAAGACGGCGGCGACGGAGGCTGCGAACCTGGCAATGGAATCCATGGAGTTCGCGAGAACGGTCCTTGCCCTGGCCGAGGCCGAGGGGAACAAGTACGCCGACCCGACCGGCATCGAGCTGGCGCGCCGCGCGGTGGAGGCCGCGGAAGCGGCCTACCGGGCGGCGAAAGCGGCGGCGGAGATGGCTCAGGCGGCAACCACGGTGGGGGAAGCCCAGCGGCACAGGGACGACGCCCATGACGGGTGGCAAAGGGCGTCCGCCGCGGCGCTGGAGGCCAAGACGTACGCGGACAGGGTGCTGGCGGCGCGGGCGGTTGCGGAGTCCCCCGAGTTGCGGTTGGCGCCCGTTTTCGAGTCCGGCGGCCGCACCAACATGGGCGCCCGGACTCCGCCTCCGGCCGCCGGCTTCCGGAGGGCGGGGACGCGCAACGGCGTGGGCCTGTCGACGGGAACGGTGCGGGACGGCGCGTCCGCCGCCGACGTCCTGGAGTACCTGCTCCGGGTAACGACCAACGCGGATGCCAGTGTCGTAGGGCTCGGAACGCTCCTCGACCAGCCCGTCGTCCGCCTGGTCGAGGGAACGGACCGGGAATCCGCCGATCTTGCGCGGCGCGCGATCCGGATCATCAACGCCGCCCTGCCCTACGATAAGCGGGTTGAGTTCGACCGCCGGCGCGTGCCCGCTCCGGCGGATTCATTCGAGGTCTCGGAAGGATACATTGCCATCCAGTTCTCCCCGCCGGAGGACTGGCCGTATCTCTTCGACGCCTATCCCGCGGGGGTGGCGTTCGTGCGGGCGGCTTTCACATCGAACCATGAAAGGCAGCGGGAGGAAGTCGTTCATGGACAATCCACCCATGTACTGATCAACACCACCGTGACCGATAACTGGCCGGAAGCGGTGACCCTCCATGTCCTCGTTCACGAACTGATCCACGCCCTCGGCCTTGTCTACCACACCGATCCGGACCGCTTTCCCGGATCGACGTTGAGTCCCTTCGTTCCCGCCAACCTGCCTGCGGAGACCCTCGCTCTCGTGGACCGGGATGCGCTGCTCGCCGCCTACAGCAGGTTTACGCCCGGCACGTTGCCGGAAGACATGACGGCGGAGGGACTCGGGCCCTGGGAGGATGCGACCTTCCATCTTCGAGGCGACCTCGATGCCGGGGGCGCGAGCGTCTCTTTCGGAGTCGGTCTCAGGAACGGCCTGGGCCAGCCGTGGGCTTCGGGCCCGACGCCGGGGAGGGACTTGGCGGACAACCGGGCGTTGTCGGGGAGCGCGACTTGGACCGGGGCGCTCCTCGGAGTGTCGCGGCCTGACAACCGCACGGTGGCCGGGAACGCCCGTCTGGCGCTGGAGCTGGCGACCCTCGACGGACAGCTCGACTTCACCGGCCTGGAGCAGTGGGGAGCGAAGGAGGCGCCTGGGGCGGCCGGCGTCGGCGCGACGTGGGGCGACGGCGATCTCGGCTACACGGTGCGCGTCTCGGGCAACGCCTTCGTGCGAACCGGCGGCGATGCCGGTGATCTGACGGGCGCTTTCTTCGGGTCCGGGCACGAGGGGATGGGCGGTGTGCTGGAACGGGACGACCTGGCCGCGGGTTTCGGAGGGAAACGATGAACGATCCGCGGGGCGGCGCGTGGCCGGTCAACACTCAAACCGAATCTTGTATTCCCGCGCGGGTCTTGGCTTACCGAGCGGTGACGGCGCGTCATCCGGCATTCGCTTTACCCGTCGTCATCTTCCTGTTGCTGGTCCTCGGCGGTTGCGGTGGTGGAGAGAGAGGGGGCGGCGGTCGCATGGCGGAGCCGCCGGCCGCGTGCATCCCGACCCACGGGGGCGATTGCGTTGGGCCGGCGGTGTTCGAGCGAACCGCGGACGCGCTCGTCGGCGGCCACGAACGGGAGGTCGGCTTCGGGAACCAGTGGGGCCTGGCGAAGACCGGCGCGGCCCGGGCCTACGCCAACATCGAGGTGTTGAAGGGCGCCGGCGTCGAGCCCGGGGCCGGCGTGACCCTGGGGTTCCTCGACACCGGCATCGACCGGGACCACCCGGCGTTCGCCGGAAAGACGATAACCGAACGGTTCCTGCCGGGGGCGGCGGACGAGACGGGCGGCGACCACATCTCCCACGGAACGGCGGTGGCTAGCGTAGCCGCGGCCGGGAAAGCCACCGCGTCCGACGCCGCGCCGGGGGTGGCGCGGGGCGCGGACATCGCCATGTTCGCCATCCCCTTCCCCGCGGCCCGCGACGGCTACGTCCCGGTGTCCCTCGCGGAGCTGGACGGCTACGACGATGAGCTGGCGTCGTATCTGGACACGGTTCTGGGCTGGCGGGACGGCGCCCGCAAGGTGGACATCCTGAACCTCAGCTTCAGCGCCAACGGCATCATCGACGACTACACCGAACAGCAGCTCCGCCGGAACTTCGACAGCGCCATCGCCGCCATGGCGCAGGCGGGCGCCGGCGAGAAGACCATCCTGGTGTGGGCGGCGGGGAACGCCCACGGCCAGGGAGCTGCCGTCTGCGAGCCGCCGACCCCCGGTTGCATCGGCGACGGGCTCGACGCGGTCTCGGTCGAGGTCTTTCCGGGCCTTGCCGCGCGCATCGCCGAGCTTCGGGGCCACACCGTCGCCGCGGTGGCGTTGAGGGAGAGCGACGGGCGGATCGCCTCTTTCTCGAACCGCTGCGGCATCGCCGCCGCCTACTGCATCGCCGCTCCCGGGGAAGACATGGCGTTCGCGTATTTCGGACCCGATCCGGACACGGGCGAGGCGGTCCGCGGTTACGAGGCCGACGGAAGCGGGACGTCCCTGGCGGCGCCCATGGTGGCGGGCGGGCTGGCGCTGATGAAGCAGCTCTTCCGCGGCCAGTTGTCCAACACCGAACTGGTGACGCGGCTGTTCGCAACGGCCGACAAGAGCGGCGTCTATGCGGACTCGGCGGTCTACGGCCAAGGCGCTATGGATCTCGGCGCGGCGACCTCTCCGGTGGGGGTCCTGGAGGTTCCGGGCGCGACCGCGGCGCGGGGCGGCTTGCGCCTGACGGACCTGCGTTTCCGGCCCGGGCCGGCCTTGGGAGACGGAATGGCGCGGTCGCTGGGGTCGCGGGAGGTCATGGCGCTGGACGAGTTGGGAGCGCCCTTCTGGCGCCGTCTGGGGGACTTCATGGCGGCCGCCAAGGGAACGCTGGTGGCGGCGCGGCTGCGCGGCTTCCTGGCCGCCGGGCCCGCGGGCTCCCGGAGCCGGGCCGCATCCGGGCGCGAAGCGGCTTTTCCGAGCTTCACCATCGCCCGTCTGGACGCCCCGGCGGAGACCGGGGGCGGCCATCTCGCCCTGGCGGAAGGCGGGGTGAAGGCCACCGTGGCCGGACCGGACGGCTTGTCCGCCGCCGGCTTCGCCACCGGCGGGCTCGCGGGAACGAGGTCCGCCATCGGCGCCGGCCTGGGCTGGCGGCGGGCCGGGTGGCCCGTGGGTCTTCGGGCCGGTTGGATCGGCGAGCGGAAGACCCTCCTCGGGAGCAGCGGCGGAGCCGCGTTCGGCGCCCTGGCCGCCGGCACATCCTTCCTGGGCGTGGACGCGGATGCGGACCTGGACGGGTGGCGCGTCGGCGCCAGCGCGGAGTTCGGCCTGGCGGCCCCAGAGGCGCGGGGCGGGCTCGTCACGCGGGTATCCTCCTTGGCGACGACCGCGTTTGAGCTTCATGCCGCAAGGACGCTGGCCGGTCCGGGCATGGTGCGCCTTTCCGTGTCCCAGCCGTTGCGGGTCGAGAGCGGCCGGGCATGGTTGAGCTTGCCCGCCGCGCGGACCCGGCAGGGCGCGGTGCTTCACAGTGCGGCGCGGGCCGGCCTCGGGCCCAGCGGCCGGCAGCTGGACTTCGCCGGGCAATGGCGCGGGCGGCTGGCCGGGGGCGAGCTGCGCCTGGGGGCCGTCCTGAGCCTCCGGCCCGGCCATCGCCGGGCTGCGGATCCGGACTGGACGTTCCTCGGCGGCTGGCGCCGGGAGTTTTGATCCGCGGGCCGGCGCAAGTTCCCCGCCCAGTTGGGGCGCGGCCGCCTTGCCAACGCCAACCTGAACGGCTTTGGTCTGCTCGCGCAGACAGCGGTGGCGGCGGGCGAAAACCTCGCGGTCGACAGGATCGGTGCGGTGGCCGACAAGGGGTACTACAAGATCGACGACATCGGTGGGGTCACGCCTCACGTGCCCAAGCCGGGGGATCGGTCCCCGACGAAGAAAAAAAGGCTTTTCACCAAGTCCCGGTTCCGCTACGACGGCGCGACGGATAGCCACGGCTGCCCCGGCGGCCATCGGCTGCGACCGACCTTTCCGCCAACTTGCCGGCGGGACCCGGATTCAATATCTTGTCGGCGTGCGGGGCCCTCGTTGCCACCGCCACGGCTGACGGCTGCGGAAGCCAGTCCTGAAACCGGCTCCACACCCGCATCGGTTCCGACGATCCCACCTTGCCAATGACCCAAAGCGGCCCGGACAATCCCCGCCTCCACTGAGATTGCGCGTAGCGGGCCCAGGTCGTACAGGCTTCAAACCCTACGAAGACTCATTTCCCTCCTCCGGGGAAGGTGGGGTCCCCGAACCGCTTACGAAACCTGAAAAACTACACCGAAGAATACGGCAAACATACCGTAAGGCCGCTGGATCACACGATGAATACACTATGTGTGTGTATAAGATCTCTGACCGTTTGTCTTACGGCCTTCAAGCTCTTCACGGCCAACGGTGTTTGTCAGCGATACCGTGGAGACGGAGGGGCGGGCGCGGATAGCCGGAGGAGCCGTCAGGGTCGACACATTGACGGCAGGCATAAGCGGGCCACGTGGCAAGGGGCCACATACGATGAACGACTGTGACAGTAAGCGGGTGGGTTCCATGCTGCACCCGCCACATCCGGGCGATTTGATCCGTGAGAGCATGGAAGAGATCGATGCGAACATCCGTTGTGACGACCGCCGTGCTGTTGCGGTGGGTTAAGCGCAACGCGTAACGACGGAGGACCGAGATGCTGACCCTATTCAAACGAGTCTGGGCGGTCATGTTCATGGCTGCGATTACAGCGAGCTTCACCATCGCCAGCGGGCCGGCCAAAGCGGATCTCCTGGCCGACATCAAGAAACGCGGCGAGTTCATTGTCGGAACCGAGGCGCGGTTCCCGCCCTTCGAGTTCGTCAAGGACGGCAAGATCGTCGGCTACTCGACCGACATCATGACGCACGTCATGAAGGCGTTGCCGGGGGTAAAGCTCACCCGGCTGGATCTCCCCTGGCAGGGTATTCTTCCCGGCTTGGCGGCGGCCAAGTTCGACTATGTCGTCACGTCCGTGACCGTCACGAAGGAACGCTACCAGAAGTACGCGCTAAGCCTGCCGATCGCCGACGCCACCATGGCGCTGGTCAAACGCAAGGGCGACGACTCGATCAAGGCGCCCGAGGACATCGCCGGCCACGTGGTCGGCTCGCAGGCCGGCTCGGCGCAACTTCAGGCCCTTCAGGCTTTCGCCAAGACGCTCTCGGGCGCGGGCAAGGGCGTCGAGGGGATCAAGACATACGTCGATTTCAACGAGGCCTTCGCCGATCTCGCGGCGGGACGGATCAGCGCCGTATGCAACAGCCTGCCGAACCTGCTCGAGCTCGTCCGCACGCGGCCGGACAGGTTCGAGCTGGTGCTGCCAACGTTCGGTCCCAAGAAGTACTTCAGTTGGGCCGGGCGCAAGGACGCCGACAGCGCTTCGCTGGTATCGTTCATGAACGGCCAACTGGCCGCGCTGAACAAGTCGGGGGTGCTGACCGAGCTGCAAATGAAGTGGTTCGGCGGACCCATGGACCTGCCGTCGGACAAGCTGCCGGTGCCGGCCGACTAGACGCCCGCCAGCAGCCGCCCTGATCGCCGCAGGCGGCTGAGAACACGGGGTGTGCGCAGCAAGGGTGTCGGCGATTGACGGGGCTCTGCGGTGGATTTTATTGGCGTCACCGCGAACCACTACCATGCTTTCCTCGTTGGCGCGTCGATGACCGCGGGGATCTCCGCGGTGTCCATCGCCGCCGGCATGATCCTGGGGCTCTGGCTGAGCTTCGGTCTGATCTCCCGGAACCGGCTCATTCGGCGGGCTTCGGTGGTCTACCGAAGCGTTTGGCGGGGCACGCCCATCCTGGTGCAGCTCCTGATCGTCTTCTACCTTCTGCCGACGATCGGGCTGGACGTGCCGTCGATCGCCGCTGCGCTGATCGCGCTCACCATGAACACCGCGGCGTTTCAGGCCGAGATCTTCCGGGGCGGTCTGCTGTCCATCCCGTCCGGCCAAGCCGAGGCCGCGCGCATGCTCGGGATCGGAATCCTGGCCGTCAAGGTAAGGATTCTGATCCCGCAGATGATGCGGCTGGTGCTGCCGGCGCTCGTCAACGAGACCATCAGCATCCTCAAGAACTCATCCCTGATCTCCGTGATCGCGGTGACCGAGCTCATGCGCACCGGCCAGCACGTGGTCTCCGTCACCTACCGTCCATTGGAGGTCTACACGATCGTGGCCGTCATGTACCTCGCCATGAATCTTGTTCTGGCCCGGGCCGGAGCCTACTTCGAGCGCCGCTACGCGGTGGCGGCGGCGCGCTAGGAGTCCGTACGGCGTAGCGGTTGGGACGGGGATGTGCAGGAGTCGTGATGTGGGTTCATAATAGTCACCTTTGTCTGAGAGGAGATACCGGGAGCGATTTGGTTTGTCGCAGGTGATTGAGGCATCGGAAGTAGGTCTGTCAAGCCGGACTGGGTTCGGCGGCCGGGTGACCGAACAGCTTGAGAACGTTGTGACACAGGCTCACCATAACCCACTCGGCGTCAACGGCATGGATGCCACGCACGGAGAACTGGCGGAATCGCCGGGCGTGCTTGATTTGGCCGTTGACGGGCTCGACCACGGCCTTGCGACGCGCGTACAGGGCTCGCCCCTGTGGGGTATCGAGTCGCCAGCGCATGCGCTCGATGGGGTCGAGTGTATCGGGCGGGTGGCCGGTGCGTGTGGCCGGTCCCGCATCTCCATGCCGAACCCGTCCGGTGGCCACCCACGCCTCCGTGCCCAATGCTCGCGCGCGCCCTTCGACCTGCGGATTCCAGTAGCCCGAATCGCCCGTCGCATGCTCGGGCGCAGCCCCCACGTTGGCTTTCACCCGTTCGAGCATCGGTTCGAGGTTGGCCGCGTCCGCGGGTTGGTCGGTGACGCCACAGGCGACAATGACTTGATGGGCTTCATCGACGGCAAGCTGCGCGTTGTAGGCCTGAATGAACCCATCGGCGCCCTTCATGATGGAGCTGTCGGGGTCGGTGAAGTTGCGCTGCGCCTTGTCGACGGGCCTGCCCTCGGGCGTCGCCAGGGTGGGCTTTCGCGCCAACTCTCCTGTCGCGCTGCCGCCGTCGGGGGTGTCGTCGTCGCTGGGGTCGAACTCCTCGGCCTGCGCGCGCCGCTGCGCCGCGTTGGTGCGCGCACGACGGCGCACCACCTCCTCGGGATGCCTCTGGGCGGTGCGTTCGCTCCTCTCGGCCTGTTCGCGCAGCGTCTGCGCTCGGCTCTTGCGCGCCTCGGCCTCCAGCGCCACCTTTGCCTCGCGGATGCGTTCAAGCCGGCTCTCGCGCCGGCGAAGCTCCTTGGGCAACTCGTCTCCGCGCGCCTGCGCCCCGTAGCGGGCATCCTCCGAGGTATCGGCCGCGTCCGCCTCTTCCAAAAGCCGCTCCACCTCCGCTCGCAGCCGACGCTCCTCCCAGAGCATGCGCTTGTAGCTCATCGCCTTGTGCTTGCTCGCGTTCGCCTTCACCTTGGTCCCGTCTATCGCCACGTGTCGAAGCTTCACCAAACCCGCCCGCCGGCACAGCTTCAGCACTTGCACGAACAACGCCGCGAACTGCTCGCGGTGCATCCGGCGAAACTCGTTGATGGTGGTGAAGTACGGTTGCACGTTGCCCGTAATCACCCGAAACGCCACGTCTTCATGGCACGCCCGCTCGATGCCACGCGACGAGTACACCCCGGTGCAGTACGCGTACACCAGCAACGCCACCATCATCGACGGGTGATAAGGCCGCTGACCCCGCCAGTCCTTCGACTGTATCGCCCCCTCGATCGCGCTCAGGTCCAGTTGCCCGACCACATCCAGAATGAACCACGCCAGATGGTCCTCCGGAAGCCACTCACGCAGCGACGGGGGAAGCAGATACGCTTGGTCCTGCGTCCACGGCTGATACGTCTTGCTCATGACTCCAGTTCATCATACAACAACCCGCCGCGTCGATCCCCCAAGGATCTATGCGGTACAGACTCCTAGACGCCCGGGGAAGCCGTGTCGTTCGACGTCGACATCCTGTTTCGCTACGGCCCGCTGCTGCTGTCGGGACTCTGGACCACGGTGTATGTCTGTGCGCTGGCATCGCTCCTGGCCGTCGCCGCCGGTCTTGCGGTGGCGTTGCTCCACAGCCTGCCGTTCCACCCGGTAAAGCTCCTGTGCCGGGCCTATATCGAGGTCATGCGCGGGACTCCGATCCTGATCCTGCTGTTCATACTGTACTACGGCGGCCCCTCGATCGGTTTGACCCTTGACGCCGAACCGGTGGGGATCATCGGCCTGGGCTTTTACGGCGGCGGCTATTTCGCGGAGATCTTCAGGGCCGGCTTCCTGTCCATCCCGCCCGGGCAGATCGAAGCGGCGCGCATGCTCGGGATCCCGCGCCGCATGATCGTCGCCCGGATTCAGATCCCGCAGATGCTGACGCTGATCATCCCGCCGTCAACCAACCAGGTCATCATCCTGGTCAAGGAATCGGCTCTGTTGTCGATCATCACGGTGGCCGAGCTGACGAAGAACACGACCCAGATGGTGAACGAGACCTTCGCCGTGATCGAGCCCTACGTCGCGGTCGCCCTGCTCTACTGGCTCATCATCGAGGGCATCGCGCTCGTGGGCGGGTTCCTCGAACGCCGGTTCAGCCACGCATCGTGAGCGACGAAGCAGCAAGGAACAACATGGAACGCAAACCCGTGGTCCTGGTCGAGGGCCTGCACAAACGGTTCGGCGCGGTTCACGTCCTGAAGGGAATCGACCTCGCGGTCGACAGCTCGCGGGTGGTCTGCGTCATCGGCCCCTCCGGTTCCGGCAAGAGCACGCTTCTGCGATGCATGGCCTTTCTCGACCGCTACGACGAGGGCCAGGTGCACATCGAGGGCCGGCTGCTGGGCTACCGCGAGGTCGCCGGCAAGCGGGTGCCCGACAGCGACCGCAGCATCGACGGCGTCCGCAGCGTCATCGGCATGGTCTTCCAGCACTACAACCTCTGGCCGCACAAGACGGCGCTCGGCAACGTGACCGAGGCGTTGCGCGTGGTCAAGAAACTTCCCAGGCGGGACGCGGAGGCCATCGGCATGGAGATGCTGGCCAAGGTCGGGGTGGACGACAAGGCCCACCACTACCCGGCCCAGCTCTCGGGCGGACAGCAGCAGCGCACCGCCATCGCCCGGGCGCTGGCGATCCGGCCGCACGTGATGTATTTCGACGAGCCCACGTCGGCGCTCGACCCGGAGCTCGTGGGCGAAGTGCTCCAGGTGATGCAGGAACTCGCCGGCGACGGCATGACCATGGTCGTCGTCACCCACGAAATGGGATTCGCCGCGCACGTGGCCGACGAGGTCGTGTTCATGGACGCCGGCCAGGTCATCGAACGCGGCCCCCCGGACGACATCTTCAAGCGGCCGCGAAGCGAGCGATTGCGGGAATTCCTCGACACCTGGCGGTCGCGCACTATCTGAGCCTCGAGTCCCGCAGCCGCCGGTCGTCCCACGGGGGCGGCACCGATAACCGCGGCCGTCACGGCGACAGGTCCGCTGGCGGGCATCACCGCCATGCCCCGAAGATTTCCACTTCATGGTGGGACAAGGAGAGCAACCGGAATATGGTCTACGCGGGGGCCGGATTGATCATCGGTTGGCTTCTTCTCCGGTCCTGGACGGGACGCCCTCCCTGACGGAGAGGGGGCTCCATGTCGCTCCCTACGGCAGCGTTGACGGCCGGCGGGGGGCCCGTGGCGGCGTCGTGCTGGAGTGGAGGTTCTGATCTTGACGGGTCCGTGCCCCCGACGACGCCGGGGACCTCGCAGTCGCCATGCCCGCCGACGAGGAAAGGGGTTCGCTGTCTCCGGACCCGGGCCATGGCCGGCTTCTTCCTGCTAGGAGGATGCCGCGGGCCCTTCGGTGGAACGGATTTCAGACTGACACAATGCCGGCGCTCTGGATTCCGGCAATGCCTGCAGGGGGAGGGGGCAGTCCAATGCGCCGCCCGGTCGAATGGCGGCCAACGAGACGATTGGAACATGCCTCGAAGTTGCGGCGGCGGCCATCGCCGTGGCCGCCGCCGGGCCGGCCGGCGCCGAAGGTGACCGTCGCCCCGCGGTGTCGAGTTCCCTCGGCAGATGTGTCGAGGTCCCGTTCCACGGCCCGCGCCCGGTGACCCCCTCCTCCCGGGTGCCGACGGCGCGCATGGTGGCGCGGGACGCGGCGAGCACGCCGCGACCGATCGGAAACAACACCGCGCCCGGGTTCGACCGAAGACGCGGCCCCAGGGCGAGTCCGGGCAGCGCTCCGGTCGTGGGTCCCCTCGCGGTTCAGGCGAATGTCCGATACGTCCTCCGGCTGCTTCCGGGCCGTGGCCGTAGACCGCGCCAGGGCCTGGAGGGAAGGTCGGGGGGATTTCCGGGCAGGCGGGGAGTTCCGGCCACGCTTCCTCGGCCGGGAGGCGGACAGCGCCGGGAGGGCCAGGACAAGGCCCGCGGGAAACGGTTTCGGGACGTGCGTCCCATCTACGGACGACTCCGGCCGTTGTCTTTCCGGTTCCGGCGGAACCCATGTGTTCGATGCCGGTGGAGAGGCGCTTCTGTCCGGCGAATTCGTCGTTGGATCCGTTCCCGGTACTCAGAAGTCCTTCCGCAGGTAGGCGGAGACCCCGCTGTCCCGGCTCGGGCTCTCGTGTTCCAGGCCGAAGGCGATTCGCGCGCTCCTTCCCACCGGCAAGCTGTACCCCAGAGCATAGCGCGTCGTCGGGCGGGCGCGCAGGTCGATGACCGTCCGTTGCCGCTCGAGGGACTGCGGGAGCCCGCGGTAGAACGCATCCACAAAGCTGCCGCCGGTGGCGACAACGTGGCGGAAGCGGGCCTGCCCGTCGCGCACCGCGGTTTCCTGGCGGACCAGGAACCTCAGCATATCGTCGTCGCGGAACACGTTCCGCCCCTGGGTCCCCGCCGACCATCCGTCCGCCCGCAGACCGGACATGCCGGACAGCATTCCGCCTGTCACCGAAACCTCTCCGGAGCCGTGCTCGTAGCCGGCGAACCCGCGCCAGCGGCCGCCCAGCGGAGTCGACAGGAACAACCGGTTCTGGATCGTCCGGGTCCGGGTGCGCCCCAGCGCGCCGAAGTTCGCGCCCCAGACACTGCGGGGTTCTTCGACCCGCGAGACCTCGGCCACCGACAGGAAGCCGCCGCCCTCGTGACGCCACCGCAGGCCGAACTGGCGCCACGGCGCCCGGCCCGGCGTCCGCCCGCCGCTGACCGCGGCGAAGGGCCGCAGGCCACCGCCCTGCATCTGCATCGCCACCGCCTTCCCGGCGTAAGCGAAGAAGGGGGCTGCGGCAACGGCGCCGGCGGACTCGACCGTGCTCCACTCCCTCCACGCGGACCGTCCGCAGCCCTCGCACAGGTCGTGGCGCAACCGCCAGCGGCCAAGCCCGTGGGCTCCGAAATCCATCCCCACGGCGTGAAGCTCACCCGCCCCCAGGCCGGTCTCGGCGAACACGCGGTGAGTGTCGAGGCCGGCCTCCAGGCGCCGGCCGCCCGCTTGGCCCAGCATGTCGCCGGCGGCGTGGCCCAGCGCCTGTGGCCTTCCCGCCTCGATGGCGACCGCGTCGAAGAGCCTCGTGTTGTAGTACGCGTTCCCCACCCCGCCCACGGCGACCCGGACGCCCTGGAGCCGCTCACCCACCTGCGCGAGGGCGGGCGACAGCGTGACCCGGACGTCCCGGAGCGGCGCCGCCTGCGCCGTTCCGGCCACCGAGAAGGGCAAGGCCACCGTCCCCTGCATGGCCACCGCCCGTCCCAGGTTGAGCCGTCCCCAGCCGTAGACGGCGTCCGGCTCGTTCGGGTTGTTCACCCGGCTCCCGAGCGGGTCCGCCGAGTAGAGCAGCACGGCCTGCACCACCGCCATCGGCATGCCCGGGAGCCGGCTCCTGAGCACCGCCAGCGCCCCGCTCACCATCGGCGCGGCGAAGGACGTGCCGGTGAGCGCCTCGTCGGGGCCGACCCTGAGACCCTCCCCGGGCGCGAACAGGCACCAGTTCCGCGCCTCGCCGCATCCGTTGGAGAACCTCGCGATCCGGCCGTTTTTGTCCAGCGCCCCGACCACCAACCACTTCCCCAGCAGTCCGGGCTCGAACAGCGGCGCCACCGTCCATCCCCCGATGGAGTTGTAGTCCGCGCAGTCGCCGCTCCCGCACTCCGTTCCCCACATGTCCTTGAAGGAGACCGCAGGGCCGCGCTCGTCGTCCTCCCGCAGCCAACTGAAGTTCTCCATGAACTCCTGGGCGGTGAACGCAAGGTCGCCCAGCCGGCAGCCGTCCTCGCCGATGAAGTTCTTTCCGCACATGTGAACCCTGTTGTTGACGGAGTTCCAGCCCTCGTTGCCGGCCGCCCATACCACCACCATATCCCTGTTGTCGAGCATCCCCGCGGTCCGGGCAAACTCGCCGTGGTTCCCCGTGAGGAAGCGGCCGGCCAGGTCCAGGTTGAGGAGCGGCCGGAACAGCGGCTTCCCCACGGTCAGCCACACGCCGTCCCTGCCGGCGTACCTCCCGTAGTAGTGCTGCGTTATCCCAATGCTGAAGTTCAGCACCTGCGCCCCGTTGGCGGCCGCGTGCTCCATCGCCTGCAGGGGCTGCCCGCCGCCGGCGAGCTGTATCGGCATGACCTGTGCCCGCGGCGCCACGCCGTGGACGTTGTAGGTGGGAATCGCCCCGCCGCCGGCCGCCCTTATCTCGAAAGTCCCTCCGGCATTGCCCCTGGCCCCCGCCGCAAGCAGGGCGACGTAGGTGCCGTGCCCCGTCCCGGGTTCCCCCGCCCGGCCGGGCTCGAACACGTTGGCGCTTCGATTGCGCACGTGGCGCGGCGCCCGGATCCTGCCCGCGAGGTCGGGGTGGGTCGGGTCCAGGCCGTCGTCCGCCACCGCGATGGTCACGTCCTGGCCGAAATAGCCGCGCTCGTAGGCCTCGTCCGCCGAGACGGCGTCCAGGCCGTGGTGGCCCAGGAACTCCCGGGTGCGGTAGTCCCGGCCGTCCGGCGGGTTGGGGGCGCCGAGGGCCGTCGGCCGGAAGTCGAGCTCCACCGGGTTCGGGCTGGTAGGAGCCGACGGGCCGAGACGAGGCGGCTGGCCACCATCGCCGGCGCCGCCGCAACCGCCCGCCGCCAGCATGACCCACGCCAGCAGGAGCAACCCGCCCGCGCGGCAACGGGTGAACCACGAGAGGGAAACGCCCGCGCGCCGGAGTCCGCCGGTGAGGATGGAGCACTTGGTCTGATTGGAATAACCGGGTCCTGGCGGACGCAATCTGCAACCGCTCGGTTTGTCTTCAGGATCTCTTCGGCCATCGAACCATTTGCTCGTTTCGCCGCACCCGTCATGCCGTGCTTGAGTCTCCGGTTTGCTCACAACCCTTCCCCTTTCGTTCGCCTTTCGTCCTCCGCCCGTTGACCCCGCAGCGTCCGATGCCCACGGCACCGAACCGAGCCCCTGCACTGGCTGCGGTGCGTAGTCGCTGTCCTCCGCCGACGCCAGGTGGCTCGGGTCGAGATTGGCTCCAACCCGGGGTCCGACCGCCTCGCGCAGGCGAATGAGGGACGGGACGTTGTAGACGAGCTGGTTGCCGTGGAGCTCGATACAGAGCCTCGGCACGCCGTTCTTCACCGGCGCTTCCCGGCAGGGAACAAGTCTCTCCTGCCATTGCCAGCGCAGGAAACGACCGGTCTCCGGCGGCCAGGCTGACACGATCCGGTTCGGCATGGTCTCACCCGGCGCGGCGCCGGGAAGGCCGGACATGAGACAAACTCTGTCCACGCCCGGCATGCCGGCGAGACGGACCGTCCGGTCTACGGTCTCGGCCTGGCGAGCAGCGTCCACGGGATGGAGCTGATTGCCGTTGGCGTTGAGCGCGGCCAGGGTGAGCCCGCGCCGCTGGAACGCGCGGAGGAACTCCCGGCGCGCACCGGCGCTTTCCACCAGTCGGTCGAGGTCCCGGTGCGGCGCGGAAGACCGGTTCCCGGTGTTCACCTCCACGCCCTCGACGCCAGGTTCGGTCGCCCCGTCGAGGCAGGCCCGATCTTCAAGGGATGGCCTCCAGTGTCCGGGACAGCTCCACGGTGTGGCCGGTCGCGCCGAAGATGTTTCAGACCAGGGCCTCCCAATGGTCGACGTTCAAGGTATCGACGAGGATGGGGCCGGCCAGGATGTCCGACTGCGGCCCGTAACCCGACGAGTAATACCAGAAGATCCATTCCATCGGCGCGCAGCCTTGCAGCCAGAATCCCTGGCTGTCGGTGGCCAGGACACGCCCCCGCTTGATGCCGGCCAGCGCCACCGGGCTCGCGTCGACGCTGCGCCTCGCATGACGCCGCCCACCACGGGCTGAAGGCACGCTGCGGGGGCATGAAGGACGCGATGACGGCCGTCCGCGCCAAGTTCGAAGAACTGTTCATCGGCGCCGAGCCGGCGGCCGCCCGGAACACCTTCCAGTCCTATCTGAAGGCCAGCCCGGGCACGAACGACATCTTCACCGCGGCCTCGTGGTCGTCGCCCTGGGCCTGGGGTGTGGCCAACGACATGGGGCTCGATGCGGACGTGGACAACAAAGGGCGTCACCATCATGACCGTCGTCGGGATATTCCCGGCCTTCGCCCGGGCGACGGCGAATTCACCGGGCTTCTTGCCGGTCAGGTCCGTCGCCGCCGACATAGGCGAGATAGGGAATCGTTTCCCGTCAGGAGTAGTTGTTGGTCGAGATGTACTGGGTCTTGACATCGGGTAGCGTCGCTAGAACTCCCTCAGCGACAGCGTCAACCGCTCCATGTTCGGATCGTTCGAGCCGATGTGCGAAACCAGCGCGACGCGGTAGTCGGCCGCGGACGCCACAGCCGCGGCCCCCAGCATCAGCATGGCGGCGAGCAAAGCCAGAACCGGATTGCGCGCATTCATGGTTGTTCGCCTCCCGTTTTCGTTGGCCGCCGCTTAACATTTGCGGTCGAAGACTGTCAATACACTCGGCGGCCAAATCGGCGGGGCAATACAACATAAATACTCTCTGACCCCTGATTGTTATGGTATCCACACCCTGGAGGTGTATACTTCACTTCCATGTTGCCCGTAGCGTTCGCCGGTTGACACTTGAGGCGAAGGCGGTCTTGGGCGGAACCCTTGCGTTGCGGGGATCCGTACGGCATCGACACCGTCAAGCCTTGTTAACGCTTCGATGACGCCCGCCGGACAACATGTCAGGTGCCTCTTCGCGGATTCACGTCCGGTGGGTCCGGAGCATCGACATGGCGTTGCGGGAGAGGGGAAACGGTTCAGTCCGACGGGACGAAGGGAGTAGTGAACCAATGAAGCCAAACGGACGCTTGGTCACCAAATTGGGTCTTTTCCACCTCGTCGCGGTGCTTTTCGTCGCGGCCCTGGCCGCGTGCGACAGCAAGCCTTCCGGCGGGTCGGGCGAGTCGGCGGGGATACCCCCGGAACGGATGGCCGACGCGCTGTTCGCGGTCATGGCCGCCGACCGTACGGTCTATTCGAACGAGGTGGTCTACCGCCTGCAGGACGTGGAGGAGGTGGTCAAGGCCAGCGAGCACTGGAACAGCCAGAAGGCCTTGCCGCTGCCGGCGCAGATGTTCCGCATGGGCGCGGGATTGGTGGCCAAGCAGACCGATGCGTTCAGCTACGCGCTGCTCTCCAAGTGGCCCCTCAACAAGGAGAGCGGCCCCAGGACCGAGGTGGAAGTCGCCGGACTGGACAGCGTCGCCGAGAACCCGTCGAAGCCTCATTACGGCCGGGAGACCATCGACGGCGTCGAGTATTTCACCGCTGTCTATGCCGACGTCGCCGTCTCGCCATCCTGCGTCACCTGTCACAACGCCCACGAGGACAGTCCACGGAACGACTTCAAGGAGGGAGACGTCATGGGCGGCGTCGTCATCCGCATTCCCTTGAACTGACGATACGGACGGCGCAGAGGGAAAGGGAGGCCCTCGGGTCGGCCATGCGCCGTTGGCGCTCGCGCCTTCGATTCGTGGGCGTATCGCCAAAGAAGGCACAACCGGGCGAGATCGGAGGAGGTGTCCATGCCGCGACGCTTGCGTACCGTCACTGCCGTGACGCTCGCCGTGATGCTGTTTCCCGCCATCGTGTATGCGCTGGACGGCAGGATCGACGGCAAGCCGGTGCCCGAAGTGCGGTTCGTGGTGGATACCATGTGGACCACCATCGCCGGTTTCCTGGTGTTCCTGATGCAGGCGGGCTTCGCCATGGTGGAGGGCGGGTTCACCCGCGCCAAGAATGTCGTCAACATCATGATGAAGAACATCGGGGACTTCTCCATGGCCTCCCTGGGGTTCTGGATACTGGGCTTCGGCATCATGTTCGGCAGCGGCAACGCCTTCCTGGGAACCACCGGCTTCTTCGTCTTGCCGGACACGGGCGATCTGTACCCCTCTTTGAGCACGACGTCGGTCCCGACCTTGACGGCGTGGTTCTTTCAGTTGATGTTCTGCGCCACCGCGGCGACCATCGTCTCCGGCGCCATGGCGGAGCGCACGAGATTCGTGAGCTTTCTGATATTCAGTTTCTTCGTTTCGTTGGTCTTCTACCCGATGGTGGGCCACTGGATATGGGGCGGGGGATGGCTTGCGGCACTGGGCATGCAGGACTTTGCCGGCTCCACCGTCGTGCATTCCACCGGCGGGTGGTTCGCCTTGGCGGGCGTGATCGTGCTCGGGCCGCGGCTCGGCAAATACGACGAGTGGGGCAGGCCCCGGGCCTTGCCGGGTCACAACCTGATGCTCGCTACGCTCGGGGCATTGATCCTCTGGTTCGGCTGGTTCGGCTTCAACACCGGAAGCCTCATGGGCGCCAAGGTGAACGACATATCGCTGATCGCGGCAAACACCAGCCTCGCGGCTGCCGCCAGCGCCGCCGGCGCCACGGTGACGGCGTGGGTGCTGTTCTCCAAGCCCGACCTCACCATGACCCTGAACGGCGCACTCGCCGGTCTCGTGGCGGTAACCGGCGCATGCGCCTTCGTGGAGCCTTGGGCCGCCATCCTGTTCTTCGGCTTCGTGCCGGGAATCGTCGTGGTCCTCTCCGTGCTGGCGTTCGACTGGATGCAGATCGACGATCCGGTAGGGGCCATATCCGTCCATGGCGTGTCGGGCGCGTTGGGGACGGTGCTGTTGGGGCTGTTTCACGTGGAGTCCGGGCTGTTCTACGGCGGCGGCGCCAGCCTGCTCTGGGCCCAGGTGGTGGGAGTGATATCCGTTTTCGCTTTCTGCATGACGTCCGGTCTGCTGTTGTTCAACGCCATCAAGAGCGTGGTTGGCTTGCGCGTGTCGCCGGAAGCGGAGACCGCCGGCCTGGACGCCACGGAACACGGAAACGACGGCTATCCGGAGTTCGGCATCCCGGATGCCGTGTTCCAGGAACGCAGTCCGCGGTCCGGGTCGTGAGGGCGCCGCCGGGGGGCTCACGACATGAACGAAGGCGCTTCCATACTGGCCATCGGTGACGTTCACCTCGGCGCGCCCTGCTCGGGCGTGCCCCGCGGCATTTCCTCGTGGGGAGTGGATCCCGGAGAGGTCACGCCCGTTGCGGCTCTCCGGCGATCCGTCGATTTCGCGATCCGGCAGCGCGTCGACGCAGTCCTGTTCGCCGGTGACGTGGTTGAAAGCATCAATGCCGGATTCGAGGCAATGCTGCCGCTCGAAGAAAGCGTCCGGCAACTGCTGGAGGCCGGAATCGAGGTCATCGCCGTTGCCGGCAACCACGATGTCGAAGCGCTGCCGCGGCTCGCCGCCGCGGTTGACGGGTTCACCCTGTTGGGCGCCGGCGGCCGGTGGGAAGCGAGAATGATATCGAAGGACGGGTCTCCGGCCGCCCAGGTGGTCGGCTGGTCTTTCGACGACAGGTTCGTGCGCCAGAGTCCGGTGGCGGAACTGCTCAGGGAACCCCTTGAGACGCCGCCGCCTCCCGTTCCCAGGATCGGTCTGCTGCACGCGGACCTCGACGCTCCCGGCGGACACTACGCGCCCATCCGGCAGGCCGAGATCGACGAAGCCGGCTGCGACGCCTGGCTCCTGGGCCACGTCCACCAGCCTTCGCTCGAGAGGTCGTCCACGACAACGGAAGGCCGGCCCTGCGGCTATCTCGGTTCACTTGTCGGACTCGATTCGTCGGAGACGGGCGCGCACGGCCCCTGGCTCCTTACGGTGGCCGGTGATGGAGGCATGGACCTCAGGCAGGTTCCCCTCGCGCCGCTGCGATGGGAGCAGGTGGCGGTGTCGGTGGAAGGGCTCGATCACGTCGAGGATCTGCCCGACAGGTTGTTGAGTGAAGCGGAAAGAGCCGTCGGCCGCCTCGGCGAACAGGCCATGCTTCCCCGCGCCCTTGGCCTGCGCGTGCAGCTCACCGGGACAGCCGCCGGCCATGACCGAATCCGGCGCTGGATTGCCGGCGGCGAGTGGACCTCCATGGGGCGCAACGTCGACGGCACGGCCGTCTTCTTCAGCAAGATCGTCGACTCGATGGATTTGCCGCTGGACCTCGCGGAGATCGCCTCGGGAGACGATGCCGCGGCGCTGATGGCGCAACGGCTCGTGACGCTCATGCACGACGACGGCCGGTCGAGGACGCTGCTGGAAGAGGCGCGCGCGGCGTTGAGCGAAACGGCCGGAGAAGACCTCTGGCTGCCGGTTCAGGATCATCGCAACGCCCCGGACCCTCTGTCGGACCATGCCCTCCGCGATCTCCTGCTGCGTTCGGGGAAGGCGGCCTTGAGGGCCATGCTAACGGGCCGCGAGGAAAGCGATCGATCGTGAAACTCCTGCGGCTTGCCGTAGAACGGCTCCCGGGGATAAGCCGGCCTTTCGAGATCGAAGCGGCGGGGGCGGGCTTCCACGTGGTATTCGGTCCCAACGGTATCGGCAAGTCGAGCATCTGCCGCGCGGTCGAGGGTTTGTTCTGGGAGGACCGCGGCCCCACGCGTTCGACTTCGGTTGCCGGCGAATTCGAGCTGGACGGAGAGCCGTGGCGGGCCGAGCGCGAAGGGGCGCGTATCCGCTGGCAGCAAGGCGACGGACAGAACATCTCTCCGAACCTGCCGCCGTCCCACAACTCCCGGTGTTTCTTTCTCAACCTCCGGTCTCTCATCGACCCGTCGCGGGACGGCACCGCCGACATCGCCTCGGAAATCCGCCGGCAGATGTCCGGCGGATTCGACCTCGACGAGATCGCCTCGGACCTGTTCGCCGCCGAGACCGCCCAGCGCGGCCGCGATGAACGGAATGACTTCAACAAGGCGGCGGAAGACGTCCAGGAGGTGGTCCGAAGGCACACCGATCTCCAGCGGCGCGCGGATGAGCTCGGAGAGCTGAAGACGCGGCTCCGTGACGCGGAAACCGCCGCCCGCCGGCTCACTCTCGTCGAACGCGCGATGGGACTTGCGCGCCGACGGGAGGAGCTTGCCGCCACCGTGGAGAGAATCAGGGCGCTGCCCGGCGCCTTGGCGAACCTGACCGGCAAGGAGGTGGAGGAGGTCGAGCGCCAGCAGGCCCAGGTGGACAGGCTTGCCGAACGGGCGCGGTCCCTGGAACGGGAGCTGGCCGGAGCGCGCGAGGCGCGGCGGCAGTCCGGGCTTCCCGGCCCCCTGGAGCAGGCCGACCTCGCGGCCTGGCGCGAAAACGCGGACGAACTGGAACGTGTGGAAGTGGCGCTCGCCGCGGCAAGGAGCGAACGCGACGTTACCCGAAGCCGGCTCGCCGCGGCAGCGCACGCGATGGGCGGGGGCGGCGTCGACAGCGTAGCGCTGACCTTGCCGGAACAGAGCGAGCTGTTCGAGTTCCTTCGGTCAAGCCAGGCGCATGAGATCCGGGCCGGCACCGTCCGGGAAAGACTGAATCTGCTCGAATACGTCGACGCGCCGGACGGCGGTCAGCGGGATGTCGACACGCTCCGGGAGGCCACCGAGGCCCTGCGTTCGTGGCTGCGCGTGTCCGAGCCGGACAACCCGGCGGTCAGGGCGCGCGCGCGGTGGGCCTGGCTCCTGTCGGCCCTCGCCGTGCTCTCGGCAAGCGTGGGACTGGCGGTGCTCGTCGATCCGTCGCTGATCCAGCTCGCGGCCGCGGGTATTGCGGTCGCCCTGCCGGTGTTGGTCCTGGGCAACCGCAGCACTTCCAGAGCCGCGCGGAACGCCGCAAGGGCCGCTTTCGAAAGGCTGCCTCTCGAAGAGCCTGACGAGTGGGAGATCCCATCGGTGGAATCACGGTTGCGCAGTCTGGAAGGCGAGACCGGAGACGCCCTCGCCTCCTTGCAGCGAGGGCGTGACCGTGCCGTTGAACGACAAGCGCTGGAGAGCGAGCTGGAGGGTCTGGAGGAACCGCGACGCGCCCTCGATGCGCGCAGACAGGAGCTTCAGGGCAGGCTCGGCCTGGATGCGCTTCCGCGCGATGCGGAGCTGGTGGATTTCGCGCGGGCGCTCGATCAGCTCCGCATCGCCCTCGGCGACGACGAAGCCGCCGCCGGCAAGGTGGGCGGCCTCGAAGGGCGCCAGGCCGCCCTTCTGGAAGAGTTGGCCGGTGTTCTGGAGCAGTACGGCGAAGCGCGGCCGGCAAGCGCGGCAACCGCCCGGGCGCGTCTTAACAGTCTCGCGGACCGGAACGCGCTGCTGGTGCGGGCGCTCTCGGACGAACGGGCGGTGACGGGCCAGATCGAGGAAAATTCCGCCGCCCGCGATGCCGCGGACGGTTCGCTCGGAACCATCTACTCGGAGGCGGCGCTGGAGCAAGGCGACCTGAGCGGCCTCGTCCTGCTGCTCGGCTCGTTGCCGCGCTACCGTGAACTGCACAGCGAAAAGACCAGCCTGGAGGGGCAGATCGGCCTCGATTGCGCGGAGCTCGGGAAAGCCGGCGAACCCGAACTCGCCGAATGCGACGCTCTGTCCCTGGTCCCGCTCAAGGACAGCCTGACGAGCTTGGCGGCGAGGGCGGCCGCGCTGAGGAGCGAGACCGCCGCGATCGCCGCCCGGATCGACGAGGCGCAGAGGAGCAGCGCCATGCAGGACCTCATCGCCGTTCGCGAGGAAGCCCGCGCCAGGTTGCGGGACCTCCGCGACCAGGCGCTTCACGCCAAGGCAGGGAGATGCCTCGTAGACGCCGTCAAGAAGGAGTACGAGCAGAGCCGGATGCCGCGGGTCTTCGAACGCGCCCGCGAGCTTTTTTCCGGGTTCACCTATCACAACTATGAGCTTCGTCTCGGCAAGGACGAAGGGGCGCCCCGTCTCGTTGCCGTTGAGTTGCGCAGCGGAGAGGCGCGGGAACTCGATGAGCTCTCGGACGGCACGCGCGCCCAGTTGCTGGTGGCGGCGCGGATCGCGTTTGCCGAGCGGGTGGAGCAGGGTCTGGTGCTGCCGCTGTTTCTCGACGAAGCGCTCGACCAGAGCGATCCCAGGCGATTCGAGGCCATGGTGCGATGCGTTGGGCGCGTCGGAAGAGAACAGGACCGCCAGATCTTCTACTTCACCAGCGACCCGCTCGATGTCGACCGGATTCGCGATGCGCTCGGGAAGGAGGGTTGCGAAATCGCCGCTGCCATCGACCTGGGCCGGATACGGACGAACGTGGACAGCGTGGGCGGGTCGCGCGCGCTCAGCATCGATCCGGGGCCGGCGGTCCCGGCGCCCGGCGGGCGGTCGCCCGAGGAATACGGCGCGGCCATCGGCGTGCCGGCATTCCGTCCGGCGCTTGGCCATACCGAACAGCATTTCTTCTACGTCCTGTGGGACGACCTGGACCTGTTGCACGACCTCCTGTCGAACGGAATCGAGCGGGCGGGCCAGTGGAAGACGGTTTCGGGCACTCCGCTCGCCGAAAGGCTCGGCTCCGGTTCGGTGGCTCCGGCGGAAACGTCGTTGCGGCTGGACCTGCTCGAGGTCTTCTGCGGGTTGTGGCAGCAGGGGAGGGGCCAGCCCGTGGACCGCGCAGCCCTCGAGGAAAGCGGCGTCCTCGCCGAGCGGTTCCTCGAAGACGTGGCGTCCATTGCACGGGAAGTGGATGGCGATGCGAAGCGGCTTGTCGAGGCGCTCGGGGAGAACAGGGGACCGCGTCTGCGGAGTTTCCGTAGAAGCAGCGCCGAGAGGCTCAGGCGTCACTTGGTCGAAAGCGGCTGTCTCGACGAACGCCCCATTCTCACCGAGGGCGAACTGCAGCTCCGCGCGCTGACCAGCCCGGCGGCCAACGGACTGCCCGACGGGGTGGCGAGGGGCTGTCTCAAGCGCTGGTGGGAATGGGCGCGGAAATTTTCCGAACCCGAGTTGCGATAACGCATCCCCGGTCGCCGTCAGGCTTGAAACAGTCCCGCGGACGCGCAACTCGCGCACCCGACAGCACACGATAAAAATACCTATTGGTTCCAAATAGTTACGATAAACACACCCGCGATGTGTATAATGTCGGCGGAAAATGGGCCAGTCATTCCGTCGGCGGGTGTCTCCGGCCGACTCGCAAGGGTGCGGTTCACGCCGGGAGCCTTTCGAAACGGACGGTGTGCGAGTCGCACTGCGCGAATGCGGCTTGACCGGCCCTGTCTCCGTTTTCTCGACCGCGGACCTTCGCACCGTGCGTGCGGGCCGCGTCGAGGCACGTCTTCGCTGGTACTCGGAGGTGCTCCATGGAACGCCGAGGGACGGGACATGACGAACGACGGGGCGGACTCGATTCGCTCGAAGGGGCATCCGCACCGGATGACGCGAACCGAGGGGAGACCGAAGCGGGCGGGGTATTCGAGCCTGTGGACCGGCCTTGGTGGGAGGGCGGTTCGAGCCGCGATGAGGCCGAGGAGGACAAGCCCCGTGACGCGGGGGGTGCGCAGCAGGCACCTCCGGCAGAGTCCCACAAAATCAGGCGGGGGGGATACATGTACAGGGGAGTGATGTACGGCGACGTCGCGTCCGAGCCGGGACCTGGCAAGAGCGCGGCGGTCGCCGACGACGAGCCGCCTGACGAAGTCGTGCTGGCCGTCATGTCGGAGGATCTGACGGGGGGTCCCGCGGTCGAAGAAGAGGCTCGGGCGGAGCCCGCCACGGAATCTCCTCCGTGGCGGCAGGAAGGTTCGCGGCCTGTGGAAGCCGCCGGGCAGGGACTCGGCGCCGGCGACGATGACGAAGGACGTCCCGGACCCGCGGCGTCCGTGCCGGCGGGGTACGGCGGGCCGGCGTCCGAGCCGGGACCTGGCGCGACCGCGGCGGCCGGTGACGACGAGCGGCCGGACGAGGCTGTGGCCGCGGTCATGCCGGAGGAGCCGGCGGGCGGTCCCGCCGTCGAAGAATTGACGCAAGAGACACGGGCGGAGCCCGCCACGGAATCTCCCCCGTGGTGGCGGGAAGGTTCGCGGCCCGGGGAAGCCGCCGGGCAGGGACTCGGCGCCGGCGCCGATGAGGAGGAACCTCCCGGACCCGCGGCGTCCGCGCCGGCGGGGTACGGCGGGCTCGTGTCCGAGCCGGGACCTGGCGCGACCGCGGCGGCCGGTGACGACGAGCGGCCGGACGAGGCCGCGGTCGCGGTCATGCCGGAGGAGCCGGCAGGGGTTCCTGCCGTCGAAGAAGAGACGCCGGCGGAACCCACCATGGATTCTCCTCCCTGGTGGCCGGAAGGTACGCGGCCCGGGGATGCCATCGCCGGGCAGGGACTCGGTGCCGGCGCCGACGAGGAGGAGCGTCCCGGACCTCCGGTGTCCATGCCGGCGGGGTACGGCGGGCTCGTGTCCGAGCCGGGACCTGGCGCGACCGCGGCGGCCGGTGACGACGAGCGGCCGGACGAGGCCGTGGCCGCGGTCATGCCGGAGGAGCCGGCGGGGGGTGCTGCCGTCGAAGAAGAGACGCCGGCGGAACCCGCCACGGATTCTCCTCCCTGGTGGCGGGAAGGTTCACGGCCCGGGGATGCCGTCGCCGGGCAAGGACTCGGCGCCGGCGCCGGCGACGATGAGGAAGAACGCGGGGCGCCGGATCGGGTGCATCCGGCTTCGCCGGCCGGTTTGCCGCCGGCCGCGGAAGGACCGGTCGACGTTCCGCCCGACGTTCCGCCCGACGACCTGATTCGCTCCATAGTGGCCGAGGTCTGTCCCGACGAGCTGTTGCTGGTCGGCACGGCCGGGGCTCCGATGCCGGAGTGGGCTCATGCCGCCGTGACCGCGGCCCGCAACGATATGGCGCGGCGTTCGGCGGAACGCCGGGCGGTGGATGCGGACGAGTATCTTCGGCTGGCCATCGTCGAGCACATCATGGGCTTTCACGATGACGCCGACGGCCACCTGAAGGAGGCGCTGCCGCGGAGCGACCGGTTCGGCCCTGTCCTGAACGCGCTGGCGGTCACGAATCTCGCGCTCGGGAAGATCGCTCCCGCCATCGTCTACTGCAAGGAGGCCCTCCGCGAGACTGATGGAGACGATGCCGTCCGCGCGGCGGCCTCCGCCAACCTGGGCGACCTTTACCGCGTTCAGGGAAACGCGTCCCAGGCGGCCGAAGCGTACGAGGCCGCCATCGATTGCCTGGGATCACAGGGGGAAGCTCACGGGCTGCCGCGGTTGCATTTCCACGCCGGGTGCCTCTACCGGGACCTGGGGGAAGCGGACAAGGCGCGCGCGCACCTCTCCGAATCTGTCCGGCTGTTCGAGGAATCGGGTGACGAGGCCGGGCACATCCGCGCCCTCGGAACGCTGGGCCTGGCGTTGAACGATTCAGGCCTGCACGACCTCGCCTTGAGGAGCTTCGAAGAAGGGGTGCGGATTTGTCTGAAGACGGGGGACAAGCCCGGGGCCGCGTTGGTGCAGGACGGGATGGGCCTCGTCTACATGTCCCAGGGCCAGTTGACACGCGCTCTCGCGTATCTGGAAAGCGCCTTGTCGCTGTACCTGGAGTTGGGCGACCGCGAGGGTGAGGCCGCCGCTCGCGACAACATAGGGAAAATCCATGACTCCAGGGGCGAACCCGCGACGCCCCCGCAGGAGTCCGGCGATCGGGAGGAAGCGCCCTCCAGGTCTCTGGAGGCAGAGGAAATTCTCAGACGCGCCGGGTCGGCGGAGTTGCAGGAGAAGGACGAAGCGGTTGATCCGAATGCCCGGGCCGGGAACGCGCGTCTCGGGTGACGGCAAAGAGCCGCGGAAGAAGCGTTCTCCCCGGTTTGAGAAACCAAGAGGGCATCTCCAATGACTCATTCGCTTGGTGTTCGTTTCGGGTTGGCCGTGTTCCTTCTCGTTTGGTTGCCGTTGCTGGCAGTGACGGGATGGGGGGCATACTGGTTGTGGCAGCGGGCGGAGAGCCGCCCGTCGCCGGCCCTCGAGTCGCTGGCATTGCGCGGCGATGCGTTGAAGCTCACCGAGGCCGCCTCGGGTCTGGCGGAAACGATCGACAGGTTCATGCTCGATCGTATCGTCGAGGTGCAGACCTGGGCGGAGTCCCCGGTGGTGGTCGCGGCGGTGAAAACGGCGCGGGCCGCCCACGCGAAACAGGGGTTGGACAACCTCTCGATTCAGCAGGTCGAGAACAAGTTCCGGACCCGAAAGAGCCTGGGACTTGCGCCCGGGGCGCGCGCCTACATGAGTGAACAGGTCCGGATGTCCCCCCATTTTGCCGAGGTCTTCTTCACGGACGAGCTGGGCTACAACGTGGCGCTGACGAACCCGACCTCGGATTTCGTCCAGTCCGACGAAGGCTGGTGGCGACGGGCATGGACGTCGGGATTTTCCGTAGGCGAAATCGAGTTCGACGCCTCCGCCAACGTGTGGGCCGTGGACCTTTCGGTGCGCATTCACGACAGCGGCACCGCAAACCCCATCGGCGTGATGAAGGCGATCCTGTCGGTACGCTTCGCCCAGTTGTTCGCCGACCGCGTTGCGCGCCGTCTTTCCGCGCCCGGCCAGCTATTGCATACCCAACTGTTCGATTCGGGTCTCGATGGCCGGGCGCCTTCATCGCAGTTCATGGTGGTGACCCGCAACGGGCTGTTGGTCGCCGAGACGCGCTCCGCGCACGCCCGCGGGCGGATCATGCAGCCGGAGATCAACCTGCTCACGGACGAGTCGCTTACACACCTGAACCTGTCCTATGAAGGCGACCGGTCGGGATCTTTCATCGCCGCGCGGAACGACGGTCAGAACAGCTCGGACGTCCTGCCGGCGCCGAGTTCCCTGGTCGCCTTCGCGCGTTCGGCGAGCGCGGGCTTTTACGCGCCGGCGGTCGAGAACTTCGCCGGCTTCGACTGGATGATCATCGTGGAGGCGCCGAATCTGAGCGATCACACCAACTTGCCGGAACTCGTCGGGACACAGTGGCAGGACCAACAGGGCTGGCTACGCGACGTCCTGTGGGTCGGCGTCGCGCTGTGCGTGTTGCTGCTGTTGTCCTCGATCATGCTGTGCTGGCTGTTCGGCAGATGGGTGCTGGAGCCCGTACGCGCGTTGACGAATCGTGTGCAACGAATGGAGCACGGCCACATCACCGGCCGGATCGAGCTGTCGTCGAAAGGCGAGTTCGCAGAGCTCGCGGATGCCCTCGACCGCATCCGCGACATGGTCGCCAGGATGGCGAACCGGCTGCGTCAGACGACGGGAGGCCAGGCGCGGCCGACAACGCCCGGAGGGTGAATCGACTCCCGCGCGATGAAGGAAACGGGCAAATTGCGCACGAGCGGAACGGCGCCGGAGACCAGGGGCTTGTCCCGGATGGTGCGCCTGACGGTGGTGATCTCCGGGCTCGCCCTGTCCCTCGGCGCCTGCGGCAGGTTGCAGATGGAGGACCCGCACGCCGGCAAGCTCGGGCCGGCGGAGCAGCAGCAGTTGGACAGCAGTCTGAACGTGGCGTCGGCGTCGGCCGACGCCGGCCAGACAGCGGCCGCGCAGCGGCTCTACGCGGAACTCTCGCGCCATTACCCGAGCGCGCCGGAACCCAGGCTCGGGCTGGCCTACTTGGCGTTGCAGGCGGGCGACTTCGCCCTCGCCGGCCGGCACTTCGCCGAGGCGGACGAGAGATCGACAGGGCCGGCGGCCAAGGCCGAGGCGTTGCTGGGCGCGGGCCGCGCGAGCCTCGGCGAAGGTGACGTTGCCGCGGCCAAGGCGCGTTTCCTCGCCGCTTCCGGGCTTGCCGGGGGCACGCCGTCCGAAGCCTGGGTGGCCAACGGTCTCGGCGTGGTGGCGACTCTCGAGGGGGACCACGAACGGGCAAGGGAGCATTTCGACGAGGCCGTCAAGTCGTCGTCGTCGCATCCGATGATCACCGCGAATCTGGTGCGCGCGCTTGCCCAATCGGGCGAGGCGGACGAGGCGAGACAGCTCTACGCCAAGTACGCGGCTTCCCACTGGTTGGAGAGCGACGCCGCCGACCTTTCGCATCTGCTCAAAGAAGCCGCCCCGGAAGGCGCGGCGGCGGCTTCGCCGTCGGGCGCGCAGGTGCAGTTGTTCTCGGCGCGGTCGCGGAAGGCGGCGCTGGCGGCGTGGAGCCGGCTCTCGTTGGAGGAGAAGGAGTTGCTCGGCGGCCTGAGCTCCCGCGTGGTGAAGGCCGAAGTCCCGGAGAGGGGGGTTTTCTACCGTCTGCGGGCGGGTCCCTTGGCGGACAGGGCCGCGGCCAAGCGGCTCTGCGGTTTGCTGAAGGGCCGCGGCCGGGACTGCTTCGTCCCGGCCGGGAAATGGACCGGAGGGACCGGGGACGGCGTCCGGGAAACCGCGCGCGCGGCCGGGAAAGAGCCGGCCGGGGCGGCGGCTTCGCCTTCGGGCGGGCAGGTGCAGTTGTTCTCGGCGCGGTCGCGGAAGGCGGCGCTGGCGGCGTGGAGCCGGCTCTCGTTGGAGGAGAAGGAGTTGCTCGGCGGCCTGAGCTCCCGCGTGGTGAAGGCCGAAGTCCCGGAGAGGGGGGTTTTCTACCGTCTGCGGGCGGGTCCCCTGGCGGACAGGGCCGCGGCCAAGCGGCTCTGCGGGCTGCTGAAGGGCCGCGGCCGGGACTGCTTCGTCCCGGCCGGGAAATGGACCGGGGAGACCGGAGGAGAATGACCGGCGTCCGCAGCGCCGCCCGGTCCTCTTCGCAGGAGAGAGCCGTTATGAGGGGTTGCGACGGGAAAGAGCCTCATGCCTGAACTGTTGCTGCTGATCGCCTGTTGCGCGCTGCTGGCGGCGGCGGTCGTTTTCGACATTGCCCGCCGCAGGATCCCCAACACCGTGCCGGTCGCCCTGCTCGGCCTGTTCGTGCTCCAGGTCGCCGTCGCCGGCCATCGGGGCATGGCGCCGCTCTGGACGCATTTCCTCACCGGCGCGGTGCTGCTGGCAGTGGGGTTGGTGCTGTTCCTGACGGGCGCGCTCGGCGCCGGCGACGGGAAGCTCATGGCCGCGGCGGGGTTGTGGGTCGGGCCGGCCGACGCCGGCAGCTTCCTGATGGGGGTCGGGCTGCTCGGCCTCGGCCTGGGCCTCTTCTCCCTGTTGCCGTTCGACGCCACTCGCCGGCTGCGCGCCGATCTTCCGTTCGCCGCGGCCATCGCGCCGCCGGCCATCGCGCTCCTGACGTTGCGGGCCGTTGCCGTGGCCGGAAGCGCATAAGGCGGTCCGGAGATGCTGAAGACCCGTATCGTAGTCGTCTTTCTTCTCGTGAGCGTCGCCGCCGTCGCCGTCTTCGGCGGCGCGTGGCTGTACTTCCGCGCGGAACCCGAGCCGCCCCCGAAGAAGGCCGCGGCCCCGCCGCCCAAGCCCGTGCCGGTGGTCCTCACCGCCTCCAAGGACCTGAGGGTCGGGAGCCTGATCACCGCAACCGACATCATGTGGGCGCCGCTCAAGAACGGCGCCATCCTGTCGGCGCACATGCTCAGGGGCAAGACCAAGCCGGCCGACGTGATCGGCGCCGTCGTTCGCAGGGAGGTGTTCAACGGCATGCCGCTGACCTGGTCGTCGATCGTGCGCCCGGGCCAGTACGGTTTCCTTGCCGCCGCCTTGAGGCCCAACCATCGGGCGGTCACCATCCTGGTCAACCGGGCCAGCAGCCAGGCCGGGTTGATCTATCCCGGAGACCGCGTCGACGTGATCCTCACCGTGGAGGTCAAGGAAGGGCGCGAGAGGGAGACGAACACGTTCACCGGAACGATTCTCGAGGACGTCCGCGTCGTCGCGGTCGACCGCCAGGTGGAGAGCAACGCCGGCAGCCAGGGGCAGCAGAGGAGGAGTTCCCGAGGCAACGCCGGCACCGTCACTCTCGAGGTCCTGCCGCTGGAGGCGGAGCGTCTGGTGCTCGCCACCTCCAAGGGCAAGATCTCCCTCGCCATGCGCTCCCTCACCGACGGCCGGCGGCGCGACGACCGTACGCCAACCGCCTTCGAGAACGTCCTGTCGCTGCCGTCCGTGGCGGAAGTCCCGCAAGGACCTGCGCCCGCCGAACCCGGGTCCGCGGCGCCCGCCCCCGCGCCGGTGGAGCCGGAACAGGTGCGGGTACAGATCTTTCGAGGCAGCGCGCACCAGGAAGTGCTCCTGAAGAGATAGAGCGAACCCCGTGGCTCCACCGATGTCTCGAATGACCGTTTCAGGAAACCGTCCAGTCAGCCTTGGCCTGGAGAACTGCTGCATGTCGCTGCAGCAAGGAGTAGGTCCATGACGCTCTTCCGCTTTCTTCGCGAGACGAGGGCCGCCGCCGGGATCGTCGGGGTATTGCTCACCATGATGACGCTGGGCGGCGTCGCGTTCGTCACCGACCACCTCTGGCTGACCCATCACCGGGATTTGCTCAAGAACGCCGCGGATGCGGCCGTGACGGCGACGACGAACCGCCTCCTGGCGCTTCCCGAGTCGATCTCCGACGACGACGTCAAGAGCCAACTGCAGGCTCTCGCGATACGCTACGTTCGTACCAACCTGGTCGGGAACGTCCCGGAAGACGCACTCGCGCGGATGGACGAGACCCTCAAGGTCGACGTGAAGCTGAACCGTCGGATGGGAACCGTCGCCGTGTCCGCCAGTGCCGAGATGGGGGGAACTCTGCTTTCGAAGCAGCTCCTCGCGTATGCCGGACCCAAGGATGGAATTACGGTGGAGTCGGGGGCGGAAGGCTCGTTCGAGGCGACCGAGATCGTACTGGTACTCGATGTGACCACTTCAATGTTACGAAAAATGGGCCGGGGGTGGTCAGGTCCCAGCCGGCTCAGCATCGTGAAGAGGGCGGCCGAGGACCTTGTCGAGGTCTTCGCCTCCAACGAGAACAGCCCGGTGGCGGTCGGGATCGTGCCCTGGAACTACCGGGTCCGGTTGAACGGGGCCACACGCGAGCGATGGGAGGACAATGGCTGGGCCGTATATCCCACCGAGCGGACGTATCCTCATCCGACCCGGGGCGAGCTGGGCGCCGACAGGCACCCCCCCGAGAGGCAGGCGCTGCCCCAGCGGGAACGGATTCCCGGGGCCTGCCGGCGTTGGGCAGGATGCCTTGACAGGCGTGTGCTCGATTCCTCTCTCCGTCAGTCGTTCTCCGCTGCGCTGCCTTCCCGGGAACCTTTCCTGATGACTTTCTTCACGGATCAGACGGCAAAGCCCTACCTGGAATATGCATCGTACGCGTGTCAGGCCTACACCCCCGAAGAAGCCAGGGTCAATTCGAGTGAAACGCCCTACTGCTACGACCTCGACCGTGCCCCCGCAGGAGAGAATACGTGCGAAGCCGGCTACATCCAGCCCGGCGGCCTGCGGCGGCTCACCCCCCAGGACGACTGCCTCGGACCGGAAATCATGCCGCTGAATACGGACCTGGCCGCCGTACGCAACGCCATCCGTGGCCTGCTGCCCTTTGGCGGCAGCACCTACTCGCCCGTGGGTATCGCGTGGGCGATTCGTCTCCTCGATTCCTCGTGGCGCGACGTGTGGGGCCATCCCGAACACCCGATGGACGAGAACACCGAGGTACAGAAGATCATCGTGCTTCTGACCGACGGGGAGGACAATCACCTTACCGGTTTCGACAACAACCGCCAGCAGGGTTGCACGGAGGCCAAGAACAAGGGGATCACCATCTTCACAATCGCAGCGCTGCCTCCCGCGAATGTCGGACACGCTCTGGACCGTGCGCTTCAACGATGTTCGAGCCAGGCCGACGATCCGGGCGGAACCTACTTCTTCACCAACAACGCCACTCCTGATGCGCTCGAGAGAGCATTTGCCGACATCGGCAGGCAGTTGGTCAGCCTGCGACGCACCTATTGAACCGCGGCAACCCGTTCGCTTCCCCGTTCCTGCGCCGCGACGCCGTCGGCGCGACGGCCCTGGGCCTGCTGATATCGGCGAGCTACTTTCCCGCGACCCTGCTGGGTTTCGTCTGGGACGACGTCATCATCACGACGTTGCCCGCGATCCGGGAATGGAACGGGATCCGGGATCTGTGGTTCGCGCCCCTGAGCGCCTACAGGGGGGGCGGCGTCGGTGAAGCCCACTACTGGCCGCTCCTCTATACGACCTTCTGGCTGGAGCACAAGCTGTGGGGGTTCGCCCCTGCCGGCTACCACGTTGTCAACATCCTGATCCACTTCGCCAACACCGCGTTGCTGTGGCGCCTGCTGCTTCGGCTGGCGGCGCCCGGCGCCTGGTTGGCGGCCGCGGTGTTCGCCGTGCACCCCCTGCACGTGGAGTCCGTCACCTGGGTGATCGCGCGCAAGGACCTGCTCTCGGCCCTGTTCTATCTGGCCGCGGTCATGACCTGGCTGCGCTTCCTCGAAGCGGAGCGCCGGCTGCCGTACTACGCGGCGCTGGCGCTGTTCGCGGCAGCCATGCTGTGCAAGTCCATCGCCGTCACGCTGCCGGCCGCCCTGCTGCTCCTGCTCTGGTGGAAGGAGGGCCGTATCGCCGGCAAGGACCTGCCGCCGGTGCTGCCGTTCTTCGCGGTGGGGCTTGCGCTCGCGGGCCTCGACCTGCTGTTCTACCAGAGGGGGAACCTTTCCTTCGACTACACCGCGGTCGAGCGGGTCCTGATCGCGGCCCGCTCGCTGTGGTTCTATGCCGGAAAGCTCCTGTGGCCGGCCGACCTGGCGCTGATGTACCCGCATTGGGACCTCGACCGCGCCGTGGCCTGGGTCTACGTCATGGCCGCGGCCGCGGTGGTGGCGGCGTTCTGGTTCCTGCGCCGGCGCGTCGGCCGGGGGCCTCTGGCCTGCGTGTCGTTCTTCGCGCTGACGCTCTCTCCGACGCTGGGCTTCATGGACTATGGCTACATGAACGCCTCGTTCGTTGCCGACCGCTACCAGTATCTGGCCGGCATCGGGATCGTGGTGCTTTGCGCCGGCGCCGCCGCCCGCGGCGCCGGCAGGTTGCCGGATGCGGCCCGCAAGGCCGCCGGCGTGGCTGCGGCAGCGCTGCTCCTGCTGCTGGGCGCGGCGACCTGGAACCAGTCGGCCGTGTGGAAGGATGACCTGACCCTGTTCAGCCACAGCGCCGCCGCCAATCCCGGATCGTGGGCGGCCCACGCCTATGCCGGATGGGAGTACCTGGAGATGAATCGGCCCGGTGAGGCGGAACGGCACTTCCGGCGCGCCCTGGAACTCCGGCCGGGTGAGGCAGGGGTCCTCCACGGCCTGGCCGAGACACGGAGAAGACAGGGCGACTCGACGAAGCGGTGAGATGGCGCTCCGGCGGGAACGGCTCAGTTGGCGCCCAATTTGCTCAACGCCTGGATCATCACCAGGAACGCCGGGCCGCCCATCAGCAGGATGATGCCGGGAACCACGAGCAGGAGCATCGGCAGGCTCATGATCACCGGCAGCCGCCCGGCCGCGGCCTCGATGCGGGCCGCCCGCTGCATGCGTTCGTTCTGGGCGATGTTCTGGATCGACTGGCTCATGGGAGTCCCGTAGTGCTCGCCCTGGATCACGGTCATGGCGAAATCCCGCAGCCCCTCGGCCCCGGCGCGCTCGCAGAGGTCCTGCAGCACGGTCCGGCGGTCGGCGCCGAGGCGAAGCTGCGCTTCCACCGACCCCAACTCTTCAGCGAGCTCGGGCGCCAGGGACCGGAGCTCCCGCGACACCACGGAGATCGCGCGTTCGAAGGTGTATCCGGCCTCGACGCACAGCGCCATGAGGTCGAGGGCGTCCGGCAGCGCGCGCGACAGCTTGCGGTGGCGGCGAGCGCCCAGGCGCCGCAGCGCCGCCTCGGGCAGCAGTCCGCCCGCCACCGCCCCGGCCAGGCCGGCGAAACCGATCGCGATGCGGCTTCCGCCGAGCAGGTCCGCCTCCGACGCCAGCATGCCGGCGGCGGCGCCGGCCGCCAGCATCAGGACCATCTTGAGCGACAGGAAGACCGCCAGCGCGTCGCGTTGCCGGAAGCCCGCCTGCCCGAGCAGCATGCCGATCTTGGCGCGCTCGGCGGCGCCCACCGGCACCAGGATGGCCGCGACGCGGAGCGCGGCGACCACCGCCGCGGACAGGTACGAAGCGCCGGAGGCCTCCTCCTGGCGCTTTCCCGAATCGTCGTACGCGGACACGGCCTGCGCCCGCACCGCCTGCAGCCTGCGGTCCAGGGCGAGCGCCCGGCGGCTTTCGCGGAACAGGAAAAGGACCGCAACGGCCAGGGCGAGCAAGGCCGCCAGCGCGGCCGCGGCCAGGCCCCAGGGCAGCGCCGTCACCGTCCGAACCTCGAAGCGATGACGCGCGCGGTCACCAGCCCGGCGACGATGAGCCCGACCCCCCAGCGCAACAGCGTCGGGGTCTCCAACAGCGTCTCCACCGCCGCCGGGTTGGTGAAGCTCTGGGCCGCCACCACCGCCACCGGGACCGCGGTCAGCACCCAGAGCGTGATGCGCGTCTGCGCCGTCGAGGCGTGCGCCTTCAGCTCCAGCTCCTTGCGGGCGCGCAGCGTCGCCGAGAGATTGGCGAGGGCGGCCGATATGGCGCCGCCGGTGGTCCGCTGCAGGCACAGCGCCGCGGCGAACAGGGTGAACTCCGGAATGCGGACGCGCGCCGCGGCGCCGCGCAACACCGACTCCGGGTCGAGGCCCGACGACAGCTCGTAGGAGATCTGCCGCAGGAGACGCCTGACCGGCTCCTGCGCCTCCTGGGCGACGATCGAGATGGCCTCCACCGCGGGCAGCCCGGCGCGGGTGAGACGCACGGTCTGGTCCACGACCTCGGGAAAGCGCTTGACGAACTCGGCGCGGGAGGCCGCATCGGCAATCCTGAGGACCGCCCAACCCCCCGCGATCCACGCCGCCGGCGCGAGCAGCGTGAGCAGCGTCCCCAACTGCAACAAGACTGCGGCGGCGACGGCCGCGACCGCGGCCAGGAACCCCAGTGCCGCCGCCCGCGGCAACGCCCGGCGGCCGTCGAGCATGCTGAAGCGGCGCTCGACCCGTTCGTACAGCCAGGACTTGTCGGGCCGGCTACGCAATACGCCGGCCGCGGCGTCGTCGGCCGCGGGATGGTCTCCCCGGAGTGCCGCCGCGGCCCGGCGCAGCCTGCGTTCGAGGTCCGCATCGGCCGCCCGGCCGCCCAGCCATAGGGCGGCGCCGACCGCGGCCACCAGGAAGACGCCGGTCGCGGCCGCGGCCATCAGCACGGGAATCATCGCCGCGCCCCTCCGGCCGCGGAAAAGGCGTCGTCGTCGTTGCTCATCTGCAGCACCTCCAGCAACTCGCCCCGCAATCCCGCCCGGTCCACCGCTTCCATCCACGACGGCCGCCGGCCGCTGCCCTCGAAGGTCGTGGACGACTCGCCTCGGGCGAGGTGCCACATCTCCTCGGTGATGACGGTGTCGTTCTCCATCCCCACGACGTCGGTGATGCTGGTCACGCAGCGCCGCCCCGTACGCAGCCGCGCCACCTGCACCACGAGGTCGACGGACGACGCCACCTGCTGCCGTATCGCCTTCAGCGGCATTTCCACGGCGTCCATCATCAACATGTTCTCGAGCCGCGTCAGGGCATCGCGCGGGGTGTTGGCGTGGATCGTGCACATCGAGCCCGGGTGGCCGGTGTTCATGGCGTGCAGCATCTCCATCGCCTCCGCGCCCCGCACCTCGCCGACGATGACGCGGTCGGGCCGCATTCGCAGCGCGTTGATGAACAGGGCGCGCATCGGCACCTCGCCGGTGCCCTCGGCGCTCATGGCGCGGGTCTCCAGCCGCACCACGTGAGGCTGCTGGAGTTGCAGCTCGGCGGCGTCCTCGATGGTGACCAGCCGCTCGCCGTGGCTGATCTCCCGGCTCAGGGTGTTCATCAACGTCGTCTTGCCGGCCCCGGTCCCGCCGGAGATCAGGATGTTCAGCCGCGACTTGACGCAGACGGCGAGCAGCCGCGCCATGGCCGGAGAGAGCATGTCCTGCGCCGCCAGGTCGTTGAGGGTGACGCCGGTCATCAGGAACCGCCGGATCGAGATGGTGGCGCCGTCGATGGCGAGCGGCGGAATGATGATGTTGACGCGGCTGCCGTCGGGCAGCCTCAGGTCGACCATCGGGCTGGCCTCGTCGATCCGCCGTCCGACCCAGCCCGAGATGCGCTGGGCGATGCGCAGCAGGTGCTGGCCGTCGCGGAACCTGATGTCCACCGGCTCCAGCTTGCCGTGACGCTCCACGTAGACCGACTTGAGGCCGTTGACCAGGATGTCGGAGATGCTCGGGTCGTGGAACAGGGGCTCCAGCGGCCCCAGCCCCTTGATGTCGTTGATCAGGCACACCACCACCCGCCGGCGGTCGAGGGGCGTCAAGTCCTGGGTGCCCGCCTCCTCGGTCTCGAGGAACGCCTGGAGTTGCGCCGCAAGGTCCTCCGGACGCAGGTTCATGGCCTGCGACATGTCGAGCGCCTTGGCGACGACCGGATGCACCCGCGCCGCGATGTCGGCGATGGCCGCATCCGAGATCTGTGGACGCGGGGCGGCCGCGGCCGCCGGCGTTGCCGCGGCCGCGGTCCCCTGGACGCCGGCCTCCTCGGCCGTCTTCGAGCGGCGTCCGAACGATCTCAATGCCATGGCCTGTCTCTCCCTTCCGTCCGGCGCCCTCTTCCGAAAGGGAAGGGGGCGCTTTCCGCGCGGGGCGGGCTCGAAACCCGCTCCTACGAGTCCGCCGCCGCCTCCGCCAGCGATACCGCCGGCCTCGCCAGGCTCTCCACCAGGCGGTCGAGGGCCTTGCGGTACTTCTTTCCCAGCGATTCATCGGGCCTGCCGCGATTCGTGGCCGCGGGCAGCTTCGGCTCGAACGGGATGGTGAAGCCCGGCTCGCGTCCGGCCAGGGCCTGGCGGACCTGCTGTGGTGAAAGCGCGCTCTTCCGCGCCCGCGTGTGGTTCTCCACCAGGACGGCGTCCCGCCCCTGGTCGAGCAGCGCGAGCATGTGGGTCACGTGGTTGAGACTCGCCAGGGTGGGCTCGTAGACCAGCACCCGCTCGTCCGCGTTCTCCAGCACCGGGAACAGCGTATCGGCCTCCGACATCCCGTCCACGACCACCAGGTGGGAGCGGTTGGCGAGCTGCTCGGTGAGCCAGTGGACCGCGGCGGGGCCGGGCGCCGGCGGCAACCCCTCGCCCTGGCGGAAGCCGTAGAGCGAGATGCGCGGGCCCGCGGCCGCGCACACGGCGTCGAGCATGTCCGCGCCCGAGGCCCGGCCCGACGCCGCCAGGCCGAACAGCTCGTCCAGTCCGGCCGGAGGCTCGACGTCGAGCATCCACGGCAGGGCGCCGAAGGTCCGCGCGAGATCGACCGCGGCCACGTAGCTGCCGCGCGCGGCCGCCGCCTGCACCGTCACCGCCGCCAGGGTGGTCGCGCCGCAGCCGCCGCCGCAGCCGGCGAAGGCGATCACCCGGCCGGCGTGCAGGCGCGGCGGCGCGTGATCGCCGTCCAGCGTCGCCCTCAGCGCCTCGCGGATCTCGCCCGCGGAGAGCGGCTTGGGAAAGTAGTCGTCGACGCCGGTGGCCAGCAGCTCCCGGGCGAGGCGCGCGGTGTCGTTGGATCCGACGGCGATCACGCTGGTGCCGACCTCGCACACTCCGGCCAGCTCGTGGATGCTGCCGGTGGGGAACCTGCTGCCGTCGAGATCGACGATCACCACCTGCGGCGACGACGCCCCGGTCAGGTGCTTGATGGCCGCGGCCATGCCGCCCCGGTGCACTCTCGCCTTGGCGTAGCCGTCCAGCGCCTCCTGCAGGACGCGCTCGGTGCCGGCATCGATGGCGAATGCGCATATGTCCCGGTCGTCGCCGTTCATTCGGGCAGCACCCCGGCGCTAGTTGCCGGCTTCGGGCACCGTCTGGCCGGGAGGAGGCAACTTCCGCACTTCCCCCTTCAGCCATCGCTGGTAGGCCTGGTGGAAGGCGCCGCGGGAAGCCGCCGGCCGCGATGCCGCGCCGGCCCTGACGTTCAGCTCACGGTAGGCGCGGTGATGGACCAGCGAGAGCCGCGCCTGGGCCGCGGCGCGCTCGGCGATGACCGGAGGGGCGACGAAGCTCGACCGCCGGGCGTCGATGGACGACGGCGCGCAGCCCGAGAGCGACACGGCCGCGCATGCCGCGGCGGCAAGCCCGACCGCCCCGCGGGCGATTTGTGCACATGCAATCATGACAACCTCTCCTGGGAGTCCGTATCGGTCCGCGCCGGGCGCGGGCGGGTTCGACACCCCCGGCGCATCGCGTTGCCGATCCACCGGCGTCTCTCGCGCCGGTCCCGCGGCTTCAGTAGTGATAGCCCTCGACGCGGAGGCGCGAGACCCGCTTCGCCGCGGCGTCCGCCCGCGCGCCGGTGGAGCCGATGAGCCGCGCGGTGACCACCACGATCAGCTCGGTGGAGTTCGAGCGCGCCGTCTGCGCGCCGAACAACCGGCCCAGCATCGGGACGTCCTTGAGGGCCGGCACGCCGGCTTCCGTCGAATCGCTCTGGTTGCGGTAGAGCCCGGCGATGACGATGGATTCGCCGTCCCCGACCTCGATGGTCGTCTCCGCGCGCCGCACGTCGATGACCGGTATCTCGGTATCCAGTATCCGGAGCGAGTCGGTGGCCAGGCGCTGGGACACTTCCGGGCGCACGGTCAGGGCGATGCGCTCGCGGTCGATCACCGTCGGCACGAAGTCCAGCAGCACGCCGTATTTCCTGTAGGTGAAGGAGACCTGCCCCTCCTCCACACCGCTCGGCAGCGGATACTCGCCGCCCGAGAAAAAGCTCGCGGTCTCGCCCGAGAGCGCGGTGATGTTGGGCCGGGCCAGCACGGTCGCGAGCCCGGCGGTGGCGAGGGCGTCGATCAGTCCGCGCACCGAAGCGGAGCCGTGCGACCAGGACCCGAACAGCGCCGCGGCCTGCCCTTCGCGCGTAACCGCCCCCGCGGGGACCTCCAGAACCCCGGGCACGAGGCGTCCCACGCGGATGCCGAACGTCCCCTCGCCGCGGAGGCCGAACGCTTCCCAGTTGATGCCGAGGGACTCGCTCACGTTGCGCTGCACCTCGGCGATCTGCACTTCGAGGTTCACCTGCTGCGGGCTCGAAACCGAGATCCGGTTGATCACCGCGGTCTTGTCGGGCAGGGCGGCCCGAGCCAGTTCCAGCGCCCGGTCCGCGGCTTCCGTCGACGCCGCCACCCCGGCCAGCTCAAGCCCCTGGCGCCACTGGCGGACCCGGACGTCGCGAAGGTCCGGGTCTGCCGACAGGGCCGACCGCACCGGCTCCAGGTCGAGGGCCACCGCCACCTTCCACCGTCCCACCACGGCGCCGTCGCCCGCCAGCGCCGCCACCGAGGTCCGCCCGGGGGCCTTGCCGAACACGAACAGCACCTGTGACGAGACCACCTGCACGTCGGCGACGGCCGGATCGGCGACGAACACCGAACCGACGGGCCGGCCGAGCCGCATCATGCGGCCCTGGCCTGCATGAACGGTCAGGGAGGCGTCTCCGAGCGCCTCCCCGCCGAGGCCGCTCTCCGCGAACACGGTGGCCAGGGCGAGCAAGACCGCCAGCCGGAAGGGGACGCGTGCGACGTGCTTCATCCGAACCATTCAAGCTCTCCAACCCGCAATCTCACGCGCATGACGAGGCCCGAGGGAGACGCAAAACGCCGCCGGTCTCCCTCGGGCCTCTCCCTGAAGGCTCGGAGACATCGACGGGGCATCAAGGATTTACGTTGCAATGGTTTTGAGCTCGTCTCCCGCTTTTGTGAAGATTCTTTCTATTTGAGTGCTAAACGTAGCCACGCCGGCTGCGACCGCGACGATAATCAGTCCGACGAGGATTGCGTATTCCATGGCGGCGATGGCGCGTGTGCCACGCAGGTACCGGCCCACATACCCCGCATAGTGCATGATCCTCTTCATCTCTCGTTCTCCCTTCTCTTCCGTTCAGTGAACGGAACCTCCTGTTAATGTTGCTGCCTTGCATTGACTCCGATCAGTCGATCGGTGCAGTAGAAATCTACCGGCGTCCACCTCCTTGTGCTTTCTTCTCTCCGGGTCGAGGAGCCTGTGCTGCGGAAGTCCGGTCACGACGGCTCCTCGAGCATCGTCTCGTCACGCACCGGAACGACGCGATGCTGGTAGAAAAGCGTTGGGAACACGCTGCCCGCAAGCAACGTGCCGCCCACGAACGCACGGGACAGCAGCTTGACGCAGACTTCGACGACGACCATCATCTCGCCGGGCACCATCCCAAGCGCCGGTTCGCTGGAGAGCCGGCTGCAGGATCGGCCGAGATTGTCCGGGGGAGAGTCGGAGTCCTCGCCAATGGCGAACGTCCGGTTCCAGTTCACGACGGCCGGCGGGTCGGGTTCCTCGCGGGTCGCACCGGGCCGGCTGACCGCCGATACCACGAACGCCGCCTCGGAGGGCAGCGCGATCTCGTTGCGATACGAGAACCTGGCCAGGTCTTCGATGAACGTTGCGCTCGGGACCGACTCCAGCGAGAGGTATCCGGCCATGGTGGAGGCCGCGTGCGATGTCACCGACTTCGCATCCACCACCCGGTGCAGGTCCATGCCGCCCACCGCGGTGGCGACGATGAGGACCGCGCCGAATACGAACTCGATGCTGACCGAGCCCTGCCCGTCCCGCATCCAGGACCGGAGGCATGCATGGAGCCGGGCCGCCGGATTGTTCCCCGTGGTACTCATCGTTCGTCGGCCCGGCATGCTATCTTCCGCTCACCTGGAGGTTCTCCACCGCGGGCTCGGGCGACTCTGCCGCGCCTTCGTTTCGCGCCACCGCGAGGGCCCGGAAAACGGGAGAGCCGGATTCGCCGGCCTGGAGCAGCTCCCGCAACCGTGCAAGCGGCGTCCCCGGTTCATAGCGCAGGCGCACTACCACCATATCGCCCGGGTCTCCGCCGAGCAGGGCGTTGCCGCCCGTGGACGCGGTGCCTTGCAACATCGCAGAGGGGTTGTCGTAGGCCTTGATGTCGACCTTCAACACATCGGCATCGAGCCAACCGCCGATCTCTTTCCGTATGGCGTCCCGGGCGCGCGCGAGCAGCTTCTCCTTGTTGGGCGCGGCCTGGACTTGCAACGAGTTGTCCCGCGCCACCGCCCGGGCCGCGCGACCGAGGATGTCGCCCATGAGCAATGTGTTCCCGAGCTCGAACACACCGGCCATGATGCCGATCGAGAAGAAGAGGCAACAGACGGCCTCCACGCTGACCGATGCCCGCAACGAAAGGCAAAAGCGTCGCGAGGCTTCCGCCGCCGCCCGGCCCCATCCTGCCCCAGACACTCCGATCATGGTCCTGTTCCGTGCGCTTCCGTTGTGCATTGCAGTCCGTCAAGACTATACGCATGACTATACGCACAAACCGTGCCAAATGGTCGCTAAACGGAACGTTCGAGCAATGTAGACGGAAAGTCGGGTACTTGGGGGGACAAGCGTGTTGACAGAAATCCGACGGCGTCTCAAATTGAGAAGGCTGTCTCAATCTGGATAAGCGGTTCCGGGGACGTCGAGCAGATTGTACCTCTTCAGTTTCCGATACAGGGTGGCCCGGCCGATACCCAATAACCGGGCAGCCTGTGAAATGTTGTAGTCCGCTACCACCAGCGCCTGGCTAAAGGCCTGGCGCTCCACTTCCATCAGCGGCAGCACCCTGGCCGGGTCGCCGCTCTGGGAGGGTACCACCGGCGACATGTGCGGCGGGAGGTTGCCCACGTGCAGCACGTCCTCGGTCTCCAGCAGAACGGCGCGCTCGATGGCGTTTTCCAGCTCGCGGACATTGCCGGGCCAATCATAGCTCAGCAACACGCGCAAGGTCGCGGTGGAGATGCCGCTGATGCGCCGGTTGGCGCCCTTGGCGTGTTTCTCGAGGAAATGCCTGGCCAGCAGCGGGATGTCTTCGCGGCGTCGTCTCAACGGCGGAATGACGATGGGGAAGGCGGCGATGCGATAGAACAGGTCTTCGCGGAACCCCCCCGCCTTGACCGCGGCCTCCAGGTTCTTGTTGGTCGCCGCGATCACCCGGACATCCACGGCGATGGTGTCGGCGGAGCCCACCCGCTGGATTTCCCGTTCTTGCAGCACCCGCAACAGCTTGCCTTGCAGAGCCGGCGGCATGTCGCCGATCTCGTCGAGGAAGATGGTTCCTCCCGAGGCGCGCTCGAATGCCCCGATTCTCTGCCTGATCGCCCCGGAAAAAGCTCCCCGTTCATGGCCGAACATCTCGCTTTCGATGAGCGTCTCGGGGACGGCGGCGCAATTGACGGCCAGGAACGGCCCGGCCTTCCGCAAGCTGTGGAAGTGGAATGACTTGGCCACCAGCTCCTTGCCGGTGCCGCTCTCGCCCTGGATGAGCACCGTGATGTCGCTTTCGGCGGCCCGGGTCATCAACGCGTACACGTTCCGCATGGGATCGCTGTCGCCGACGATGCCGTCGAAGGAGTAGGCGGACTGCACCTCGGCGCGCAGGCGCAGGACCTCGGCCTTCATGCGCTCCATCTGCATCGCCTTCGACACGTCGCGGTACACGTAGAGGCTGCCGACGACCTCTCCCACGCCGTCCCGCACCGGCACGGCGATCCGGGAGAAGAGCCTCTGCTCCGGCACCCCGTCGCCCGGTATCAACTCCAGGAGGTCGTCGCTGTCCGTCATCGTGAACCGCCCCTCGACGTCGGAGGGGAACGGCTCCCGGAACCGTTCGTCGACTCGCGCCGTGAGCGCTTCCGGGGACATCGCCGTCAATTCCCCGTGGGGCAGGTCCAGCAGCGTCTCGTAGCTCCGGTTGGCGAACACCAGGCGTCCGTCGAGGTCGCACATGGCGATGGGCTCGCCGGTGGCGTTGAGCACGGCTTCGAGTCGCTGATGCTCGACCACGACCTGCCTCTGCTTCTCCTCCAGCCTGCGCTCGATGTTCCACTTTTCCACCAGCGACAGGGTCGTCTGCTGGATCTCCTCGCGCGTGAACGGCTTGCGGATGTAGAGCAGCTTGTGGAGCATCTCCATGCCGCGGACGATCTCGGTGAGGGTCATGTCGGTGTAGGCGGTCATGATCACGATCTCGACGTCGCGGTCGACCTGCCGAAGCCGCCGGACGGTGTCGAGGCCGTCCATCCCCGGGGGCATGCGGATGTCGACGTAGGCCACCGCGACCGGGAGGTCCCGCTCCTTTCCCGACCGGACGACGGCGAGCGCGTCCTCGCCGGTCCTGGCGTGCAGGAGTTCGAAACGCCGCATGGGGGGCTGCTGCGACTCCTCGACCAGGAACGAGGCCGCAAGCTCGCCGCCCGACACCTCCAGTGGCTCGGGCTTCAGCATCTCCGCGAAGTCGTCGTGGATTTCCTTCTGGTCATCGACGATCAGGACGCGATTGTTTTCATGGTCTGACATCATCATCAACTATTTCCTTGCCCAACCCCCCGGCGGCCACGGCGGAGCGGACGTAAGGAGTCACGACGGAAAGCCTCAGCATGACGCGCGCGGCGGCGCCCTTGCCGACGCCGTCGCTCTCGATCCGGATCTGCCCGCCCGATCCGATGACGAAGTTGGCGGCCGAATGGAGACCGAGGCCGGTGCCGTCGTCTTTCGTCGTATAGCCGGCCGCGAACAGGCCTTTCGCCTGCTTCGGGGGGAACCCGATCCCGTTGTCCCTCACCTCGATGTTGAGGAACTCCCCGTCGACGTACGCCCGGACACGGACGGAAGGGGGTTCCTCGAGGCCGTCCGATCGCGACAACTCGTCGATGGCCTCGAGAGAGTTCTTGATCAGGTTGACCAGCATCTGTTGGAACGGGCTCTCCTGGATGCGGATGGTCGCCGGCGCCCCGGCGCAGTCCACGCGGATACAGTCGATCTCCGTTTCCAACGACTCCACGACCAGCCTGACGGCGCCGTCGATGCTTTCCCGCAGGTTGACGTCCTTCCGGGTCAACTTGGCATTGCCCAGGACCTTCTGGGTACGGACGATATCGGCGATGTGGCGCGCCCGGCGGCGGACGCGATCGACGGTCTGCTTCGCCCTCCTGGTGTGCCGGACATAGTCGTCGGCCAGGGCGATCAACAACGGCAGGACCTTGCGGCCCTGGCGATGGTCCCGGATGTAGCCGGGCCAATCGTCCCGGTGGGCGTTCACGGCATCGGCCAAGGCGCGGAGCCGCGGCGCCAGCCGGTCTTCCGAAATACTCTCATGGAGGGTATCGATGCCTACGGTCACGCTGTTGATGGCGTTGCCGATGTCGTGGAGAACGGTCTCGACCACCTCGAGACGACCCTGCGCGAATGCCAGCGTCACCGCCTCCTGGGCCAGCATCTGGCTGGTGACGTCGCGGAAAACCAGGATGCCGCCGCGGATGCTGCCGGCGGCGTCGCGCAACGGCCGGGCGCTCGTCCGGACGAAGATGCCTCCTCCGGGATGGTTCCGCCTGCGCACGAATATGTCCCTGTCGTCGGTGGATTCACCCTGGAAGATGGCGCGGGGAAGAGGCAGGTCCTCGTTGTCGATGGGCGTCACACGGTCCGTGTCGTAGTAGGAGTCCTGGGTCTTGTCGGGCCATCTGCCGCTGCGGCGGGAGATCTCCGGTCCGAGCATGGCTTCGGCCGCGGGATTGATGTACAGGAACTCTCCGCTGTGGTCGGAGACGACCAGGCCCTCCCCGACGCTGTCGAAGATGGCCTGCAGCAACTCGCTCTGTTCCCGCAGATCACGCACGGTTTCTTCCAGGCGGACCTCCGCCTCCTTCCTCCGGGTGACGTCCTGGAAGACCACTACGCCTCCGCCCTGCGTGTCGGCATGGTCCTTCAGCGGCCGACCGTTGACGCTCACGAACACGCCCTCGGGCTGGATCTCGTTGCGCACGAAGACCTCGACGCCGTCCGTCGGCTGGCCCCGCATGGCAAGCACGAGCGGGTTCTCCTCCACCGGCAGGAGCGTTTCCTTGTCGAGGCGGTAGATGCCGTGCATCAGAGCCCATTGGTCGACGTCGGGGGTGGGATCGGGGGTTCCGCCGATCCGTGCGGCGCTCAAGTTGTAGAAAAGGACATCCGCGTTTCCGTCCACGGCGATGAGGCCCTCTTCCATGCTCTCGAAAACGGTCTCCATCAATGCAACCCGCCGCCGCAGTTCGTCGTTCTCGCGCTTCAGGCGGCTGTCCGCCTCGCGGCTGCCTGCCCGCGCGCGCAGGGACAGCGCGGTCTGGATGCTCCAGTGCAGTTGCCGCTCGTCAAAGGGCTTGAGGACGCAACCGAACAGGTGGTCCGTGGATGCCGCCGGGAACGGGACCGGCGCCGCTCCGTCCGTCAGGCAGACCACGGGGATGTCGAAGCGGCCCCCGATCAGCTCGGCCGCTTCGAGGCCGCCGGTGAGGCCGTCGCAGTCGGGGGCGGCTATCTCGAGGTCGACAACAGCGAGGTCGGCGCCCGGGTTCGGCGCGGACGCCGTCCGGTCCGGGAAAGCGACGGAGCACACCGTGTAGCCGAGGCTTTTCAGGCATTCCTCCAGTCGCCGGGTCGCGGCGCCGTCGTCTTGGACGATCAGTATCCTCGCGGTTGTCATAGAGCCCTCCGCGCGGTTCCGCGCGCAGGAGCAGGCGTCGAAACCGCCCCTGCGACGGACGCCGACCGCTCCGCCGCCCGTTCGACGGGAAGATGTACGACGCGGAATAATCAGCCTTGAATCTCGAAGGAGGTCTGGCAAGTTGCAGGCGTGACAACAAACAATATACACACCCAGGGTGTGTTTACCGTGAAGCCTGGAAGCTGTAGGGTATTTTTCTCGTGTTCAGGCGTGAAGCCCCAAAGCCCCAATACGCTCACTGCGCTCGAACACCGCAACCAGTTGCCGGGGGAAGTGCAACAGAGCTTCCTGCGACATTCGGGTTGGCGAGGCCGGTCCGAACTGGTACATGGCGTGAGGCATGGTCGGTTCGATCAGGTCCGGCAGGCTGGCTCCAGTCGCTTACTGGCTGGTCGCATTCGGCACGGCAGCCTACTTCGTGACGCTCCTCAAGTGCGCGTGGCTCTCCGACGACTACTTCATCACGTTGCGGCAGATCGAGCAGGTATTCGCCGGAAACGGCATTCGGTTCAACCTGTACGAACGCTCCTTTGTCAGCACGTCCGTGGCGTACTTCTTCGTCCTTCTACCACTGCGCGTCATCACATCGGACCCCTTCGTCCTTCACGCCATCGTGGCGCTGACCTGTAACGCCGCGCTGCTTTGGCTCCTTTGGGTGCTGGCCCGCAGGGACGTCGGGGTGTGGCTCCTGGCACTCGGCCTGCTGTTCGCGTCCAAGGCCCACTTCGATTACTCGTGGTTCGGTCAGGAGAACCCGATCGGCCACGTGCTGGCCGCGGCCATTGTCCTGGTCTGGCTGCGGATGTATCCCGGTCTGCGCCCCGGCCCGGCCCCGGACAGGTTTCACTGGCGGTGGTTCATTGCCCTGGTTGCGGTTGCGCCACTCTATCGTCACGACTTCGCCGTGCTCGTTTGGCCCCTTGCCGCCTGGGCGCTCTGGGACAACCGCGTTCGATTGGGTGCGGCGGGGCTCACTCGGTCCGTCGCCTGGATGCTCGCCCCGCTTTTCCTCTGGACCCTGTTCTCCCTCATCTACTTCGGGTTCCCTTTGCCGGCCTCGGCCTACGCCAAGCTGCCGGCCGGCTCCGGTCTTCTCGGCTTGGTGTTTCGCCTCCTGTCTGCATGGGACTACTACCGTTTCTCCATGCACAAGGACGCGGTCATGATGGCGGTCCTCCTCGGTTCCCAGTTGCTCTGGTTCGGTCGTGGTCCGGCACGAGCCATCGCCGCCGCCATGGCGCTGGCCCTGCTGTATGTCGTCCTCGTCGGAGCCGACTACATGGGCGGGCGCTTCTTCACCGTCCCATACGCGCTCATGGTGGCCCTCCTGACAGGTACGGGCAGAGGCTGGAACGCGTACCTGCGCCGGAGACTTGAACCGGGACGATGGTGGTGGCTGCGCGGAGTCTCGATTGCCGGCATGGTTGTCTGGGTCGGCCTGTGGCCGCACTCACCGCTCACGGGGCCGGTGGTCTACGCGGAGACCGTCCTGGACCGCGCGACATACCCGCGCGAGATCGCCAACGAGAGGGCCGCATGGCACCCGAAGACGGGGATTACCGTCTGGTGGAGGTCCGTGCGCGCCGGGACCACGTACCCGGACCACGCGAGCGCGCGACTCGGCTACCTGCTGCGCGACTCGAAGCAGGCGACGTTTCACGTCTGCAATCTCGGCTTGACGCCGTACAGGGCCCGGCTTGAGCAGAGTTTTCTCGACATCTGGGGACTGGGCGACAAGTTCATGGCAAGATTGCCTGCGTCAGGATGGCGTGTGGGCCACTATGTGCGCGTTCGGCCGACCGGATTGGCCGAGTCGACCGCGGGAGGGTCGCCGGCCTTCGTCGACGCCGGCCTGAACCGGTACTTCCGCAGCCTCCGTATCGTCACGGGCGGCGAACGGCTGCTGAGCGCGAACCGGATCAGGGAGATAGTCAGGGTCAATATCGGGCTGTACGACGGGTTGCTTCAGGGGGCGCTGGACTCGACGGAGAGCGCGGCCTCGGCGGACGGCGGGCTTCGATCGTTCCTGGAGCAGGAGTTCGGCAGCGTGCCGGCCTACCGCAAACGGACTTATGCCGTGCCCCTGCACTGCCGCCTGCTTGGCGACCGGCGAGCCGATGTGCTATTGCGGCGGCGTATCCCCTGAACGTCATCCGAGGTGCAAGCGACATGAACCGATTTCTCGTAACCGGCGCCGGCGGCTTTATCGGCCACCACCTCGTCACCCGCCTCAAGGGGCTCGGGCACTGGGTCCGAGGTGTGGACGTCAAACGGCCGGAGTTTGCCGTTTCCGACGCCGACGAGTTCGAACTGCTCGATCTGCGGCGTTGGGAGAACTGCCTGCGGGCCACGAAAGACATCGACGCAGTCTATGCTCTGGCGGCGGACATGGGCGGAATGGGGTACCTGTCGTCCAACCACGCCCGCGTCCTGCGCAACAATGCGCTCATCAACCTCCATACGCTGGATGCGGCGCGGGAGAACGGCGTTCGCCGATACCTCTTCAGTTCGTCCGCCTGCGTCTACCCGGAGTCGATGCAGACCCGGACTGACCTGGCGCCGCTAAGGGAGGAAGACGCCTACCCGGCGGCGCCGCAGGATGCCTACGGATGGGAGAAGCTCATCACGGAACAGGCGCTCGGGTACTTCTCGGCGGATTTCGGCATCGAAACCCGCATCGTCCGCTTCCACAACATCTATGGGCCTCTCGGGACCTTCGACGGAGGCCGGGAGAAAGCGCCCGCGGCGCTGTGCCGCAAGGTCGCCATGGTCCGCGACGGCGGCAGCGTCGAGATCTGGGGCGACGGTCTGCAGACACGAAGCTTCTGCTACATCGACGACTGCATCGAGGGCCTGGAGCGTGTGATGCAGTCCGACCACCCCGGTCCGCTCAACCTCGGTTCCGATGAGATGATCACCATCAACGGCCTCGCCAAGCTCGTCCTTGACATCAGCGGCAAGAGGGACGTCACGCTTGAGCACGTCGACGGTCCGCAGGGAGTGCGCGGCCGCAACTCGGACAACACGCGGTTGCGCGAGGTGCTCGGTTGGGAACCCTCCACGCTGCTGAAGGACGGCCTCGTTCCTACCTTTCGGTGGATCGAGTCGATGGTCCGCAATGGCTGAGGCTGCCGGCCCGCCCCGCGCTCTTCCCGACGTGGGCGTCATCATCACCGCCATCGATGAAACCTGGTCCCTGCGCGAAACCGTCGGCACTCTGCTCGGCCAAAACGCCGACGCCGTCCAGGAAATCATGGTCGGCATGGCGCCGCATACCACCGCGGCTTGTCGGGCGGTGGTCGCCGAGCTGGAATCCGCGCATCCCGGCATCGTTCGCCATCACGAGCAGAGGACGCTTCCCGGAGCGGGCGGCGCGAATCGGGAATGCATCCCGCTGATGCATTCGCCCTGGATACTGCTGATGGCGGCCGACCTCGAGACGGACCCCGGAACGGCCGCGGAGATGATCGAACGCGCGGGTGCCGGCGACGTGGATATCGTCGCCACCTCCCGCTGGCTCGGCGGCAGCCGCTTCGGCGACTACTCGCCGTTGAAGCGGGCCTGCAACTGGCTTTTTCAGTGGATGTTCTCGGCCCTCTACGGTGTCAGGCTGACCGACATGACCTTCGGCTTCAGGCTCTATCGAGCCGGGGAACTCTGTCGCTATGCGTGGCGCGAGACAGGCCACGCGTTCTTCTTCGAGGCTCTGGTCACGCCGCTGCGATGCGGCGCCCGGGTGGCCGAGGTCCGGACAGGCTGGCGCAGGCGTCGGGAGGGAACGACCCACATGCCGGCCACGGAGTACCTGCGGTACTTCCGGATCGGTCTTTCCACCCGCGCAAGGCCCGCGCGCAGTCTGATGGTCGCGCCGCATGAAGGGAGCGCGCGTTGTCCGCGACGGCGCTGATCACTACCACCGTCCATGTTCCGGAAGCGTTGCGCGGATACGCGGAAGACGCCCGTGAACACGGTCGAACGGTGAAGATCTATGTCGCCGGGGATCGGAAGACGAGCGCCGGGGCGCCTGACTACTGCGCGCGGCTCGCCAGAGACACGGGCATCGAGTGCGAGTACCTTGGGCCTGCTGCCCAGGAGGCTTTCCTCTCCCCGTGGCCGGCGCTCTGCGACCATCTCCCGTGGAACTGCATACAACGACGCAACGTCGCCGTCCTCAGGGCCGTGTGCGACGGGGCGGATGCCGTGGTCACCATCGACGACGACAACTTCATCGCCGAGCGGGACTATTTCCGCCGCTGCGATACCGCCGGCGCGCCTGTGACCTTGCCGGCGTACGGCAAGGCCGGCGAGTGGTTCAACGTCTGCCGGTTTCTCACGACGGCCAACAACTATCAGTTCGTGCCGCGCGGGTACGGAATGGCCGCCCGAGCCGACCTTGGCGACGGCTCGGCGGCCGTGGCGGGCGCGCCGCTCTCCCTGCCCGTGGCCGTCGTGGCGGGGTTCTGGCTCGGCGACCCCGACATCGACGCCGCCACCCGCCTTGCGCACCCCGTCGAGGTCATCCGCTACCGCCTCGACCACAACTTCTTCCTCGCTCCCGGCGCACGGAGTCCCTTCAACTCGCAGAACACCATTCTGGCGCGCGCCGTGCTTCCCGCATACTTCCTGTCACCGAACGTGGGACGGTACGATGACATATTCGCCAGCTTCATGGTCAAGCGTATCGCGGACCACCTGGGCTGGGGTGTCTCTTTCGGGCGACCGTTGGTCAGGCAGGAGCGCAACGAGCATGATCTTCTGCGCGACTTCGACCTGGAGCGTCTCGGCATGGGCCTCGTAGACTCCCTGGCCGGGGATCTGGCCGGCGTGGCGCTCCGGGGCGACACGTTCGCCTCATGCGCCCTGGAGATCTGCGATCAACTCGAGCCGCCGGCCCGCCAGCTCCACCCCGCCGGGGGGGACGCTGGAAGTGCGCTGGCCGCTTTCTTCTCGGGCTATCGCATCTGGGCCGGGCTTCCCCTGTGGCACTAGGGTAAATCGAACATGGACGGTGACGGTCGTGGCGCCGGAGAGGCTTTCCGGGCGCGCGCAGGGCGTTGGCTGGGAGTGCTGTTGGGCGTCCATGCGTTGCTGGTTCTGGCCCTCCTCGCATTCAGGGCCGATCTGCGCCTCATCCTTGCCGCGGCCCCCTGGTGGGTGGTTCCGGCTTTCATGGCCTTTGCGTCCGTGGGCTTTGCGGCACGGGTGGCACGGTGGCTGTTGCTGGCGCGCACGGCGGGCCTCGGTACCGGAACCACCGGCCTCGCGGCAGTCTATGTCGGCGGCTTCCTGATGAACCTTACGCCCGGACGCATCGGGGAGCTGTGGCGTAGCTGGGTCCTTTGGCGCCTCTGGCGGTTGAGATACCGCCACACGCTGCCGTTGCTGATCTGCGATCGGCTCTTCGATCTCTGCGCCCTCCTGCTTTTCGCCGGCGCGGGCCTGGGGCTCGGCTCAGGTCTTAGCTGGCTGGCGGCGCCGTGTCTGGTTGCAGCCTTGAGTCTGGTGTTGCTCATGGCGCTACCCGGCTGGGCGCGCCGCGCGATCAAGGCACTCTGGGCAGCGACCGGCCGCCGAAGACCGCGTCTGTTCGCGCTGCTGCTGACCGTTTGCCGCAACGTCGCGCTTCTTCTCAAGCCGGCCCTCCTGGTCAGGTTCCTGTCGTTGAGCCTGCTCGCATGGAGCATGGAAGCCATTGCATTGCACACGCTCATGCCCGCGATCGGCGGAGAGCTGCCGCTACGGCCGGCGTTTGCCGCCCTCGGCCTCGGCAATGTCGCAGGAGCAATCACTTTCCTCCCCGGGGGCATTGGCAGTCAGGAACTCGCGATGGCCCTGTTCATCGCCGGTGTCGCCGGCAACTCGACCGCACACGCCATGGCGATGGTCGGCATCATGCGGGTGAGCACGCTCTGGTACTCCGCCGCGCTGGGTTTGCCATTTTTCCTGTGCCTGTCCCGCCGCTGCATGGCCTTCGGTGCGGGACGATCAGGTATCGAAGTCCAGCTCCGCCTGCCGAGCGCCGTGTCCGATTCCGTTCCGGCTGCTTCCGGGCGGGACCGGAGTCGTTCGCACGGTCGATGACAGTCGGCCGGTCCAGCCTTTGAGACGCCGGCCAACTGCCGATTGGCCTGCGTACTGGCGGGCGTGGCGCGCTTGGTCGCCTTGCCGCGAATTGCGGCCGGCACGGGCGCAACCCCCGCCCGGCAGCACTCCGCCACCATCCGCGCCTTCTCTTCCAGCGACACCCGGCGCCTTCCTCCTCCCGGCCTCATCTCCTCCATCGCCGACATCCACACACCTCTCCCACAACTCGCTTCCCGCTCCCCGCGCTTCCCGGTCCCTCATCGCTTCCTCCCGCCAAAACTCCTACCAGGGCTCTCTTCCCCGCGGGAAGGTGGGGTCCTCGCTTACATGTTGGACGCGCGAACATACGATAAAAGTACGTTTAGAGGTCAATGCCGTACGTTGATCACATACAAGTTCGATACCGTGTGTAGCTCCTAGAACCCCACGAGCGCGTCATTCCGAGACGGCTCCGCGGGAAGGGATCCGATGGTTGGGGTTTCGGCAGGTAACGTCTGGCGCCTTGCTGCCGAGGGGTCCGAGGGTCGCAAGGGCCGAGTGCTTGTCATGCTTGCCCTGGTGGCCTACCTGCCCGCGTTCTCCGGCGGTTTTGTGTGGGACGACTGGATCCTTGTAACCGAACCACTGGTCCGTCGTCTCGACGGAGTTGCCTCCATTTGGCTCTCTCCCTCGGAGATCAGACACGAGGGTCACTACTGGCCTGTCGTCTACACAAGCTTCTGGTTGGAGCACAAGCTCTGGGGACTTCATCCCACCGGATACCACGCGGTGAACGTGGCGTTGCATGCGCTGAACTCCGTGCTGCTTTGGCGTTTGCTGGTCCGGCTCTCCGTTCCTGGAGCATGGCTCGCCGCCGCGGTGTTCGCGGTCCATCCGGTGCACGTGGAGTCGGTGGCATGGATCATCGAGCGGAAGGACCTTCTCTCAGCCCTCTTCTATCTTGGCGCGGTACATGCCTGGCTGCGGTTCAAAGAGATGTCGAGTCCGGGGCCCTACCTTCTCTGTCTCCTACTGCTCTTGGGTGCGCTGCTCTCGAAATCCATTGCAGTGACCCTGCCGGCGGCACTTCTGTTGCTTCAGTGGTGGCGGGAGGGTCGCGTTACGTGGCGCGATGCCGGATGCATACTGCCGCTAGCCCTGGCCGCGGCGGCGGTCACCGTGGCCGATGTTTCCTTCTATCGTGACCGAGTGGAGTCCGCCTTCGACTACACCTACGTAGAACGCGCTCTTATCGCGGCCCGTGCGTTATGGGTATACGCCCGACAGCTTGTGTGGCCGGTCTCCATGCCCATTTTCTATCCCCGATGGGAAGTGCATTCGAACGATGTCGTCGGATGGTTCGCGCTTGCCGCCACGGTGATCATCGGTGCGGTGTTGTGGCTAGCGCGAGGCCGGATGGGACGGGGCCCTTTTGTCGGCGCGCTCTTTTTTGTTCTGACCCTCTCGCCGATTTTGGGTTTCGTGGACTTCAGGTTCATGGACATCGCCTTCGTTGCGGACCGCTTCCAGTATCTGGCAAGCATCGGTCCGTTGGCGGTGCTTCTCGCCGTCGGTTTTCACGTGTCAGCTCGGATGTCGCCAAAGGGCCGCGCCGGAGGGATCGTGGTAGCGGGGGTTATCCTCGTAGCATTGAGCGCCCTCACCTGGCGCCTGTCCGGCATCTACCGTGACGACGTTACATTCGCCCGTCACGCCGTCGAACAAAATCCATCGCATCATTTCAGCCAGATCCTTCTGAGTTACGCACTGGATGCCGAACACGACCACGAGGGTGCGCTTGCCGCGGCGAAGCGCGCGGTGAATTTGGCGGAGGGTTCAAGGGGAATCGACTCGGCGGCGGCACCCCTTGCGATGGGGCATGTTCTGTTGAGTCAGGATCGTCCCGAACGGGCGGAGGCACAGCTTCGGCGAGCCTTGGAGGCGTCGATCCGCAACCGACGAGCCGTTGTGCAACTCGAGCTTGCTCGATCTCTGGTGAGCCAGGCGCGTTATGACGAAGGCTTGGCGCTTTATGAGGAGCTGCTCGCGGAGTATCCCGGCAATGATCTGGCGCATCTTTACAGGGGGCGCGCGTTTCATGGGTCGGGCCGTTACGAGAACGCGGCTCGCTCGTTCAAGAGCGGGCTCGCCGTGGTGCGCCATCCTGACACCGAACTCCACCTGCGCGCTCTGCTCGGCGAAAGCTTGCGTAAACAGCGCCGGTTCCATGTCGCGGCCGCGCACCTGGACAAGGCGCTGGCGTTCAACCCGAATCACATCCAGACTCTTATTGCGCGGCACGACCTGGAAGCGGACCGGCGACGCGCGGTCGATGCCGGCGGGCGGCTCGAACCCCAAGGCTTTCTCACCCGAGGCGATGAAATGGGGAGGGGCAGTGCGGAGGGGTGGCTTGCCGCGGCGCTGGACCGATGTCGCGAACTGATCGCGAAGAAGCCGGACCTCGCCCTCGCCCATGTCCTGCTCGGTGGCGTGCTTCTTCGGATGGAGGAATACGAAACTGCGGCCGAGGCTCTCAATGGGGCGCTGACTTTGGCGCCGAGCCGTCCGGTGGCGCGCGAGGCGCACCGGGTCTTGGGCGAGGTTCGGGAAAAGCAGGGACGGACCGAAGAGGCGGCCGCGCAATACCGGAGCGCGCTGGACATCCATCCGTTCGATGCCGAGGCGCTGGAGCGTTTGGCCGGACTCCACGTCCGAGAGAAACGTTATCGGGCCGCCCTGCCGCTGAAGCGGCGACTCGTCAAGGTCATCCCCTTCGCGGCGGAGACGCACTTTGAACTCGCCCTGACCCTGTATCGCCTGGCTCGCCATTCCGACGCGTTGCGGGCCGTGGAACGCGCACTCGAGTTGGCTCCCGGCCTGGAGCAAACCAGAAGACTGCAAGAACTCATTCGCGAAGCGGGACGTTGACTACCCCGCCGCCACGGCCAGACTCCGGGCCGTCAAGCCAGCGGCGACGTGCCGGTTGGCGCTCGGAGGGGTGGCGGGACAGTCCTCCCCGGCCGGGGTCCTGCCCCGCCGGCGCGCCGGGGTGGAGGCGGCGGGACTCCCGTCTCCGCACAGTGACATCTCCCTGATCGTAGCCTGTACCTGCATGCGCCCGGTTCGTGCCAAACAAATACACCCGGCGGAAAGCTGGACGACAAGGTGGTGTCGCCCGCCGTGGTCGAGGCGGTGACCGGCCGCGTGTTGAATCCGCCCGGCGTCGTCAAGACGCCGAAGGGAATCCGGCCGGCTTGCGAGGCTCGCCGACGTGCGATCCGTGAGTGGACGTCCGCAAGGGCGCGGCTCGGGAATCCGGCCTCGCGCGCCCCGCATCCGTCCGAGCGCCCGGGCCGGACGGGGAGGTTTTCTACGAAGCTTCGGGCGCCGGCATGCTGTAGCCTACGCCGCGCTCGTTCACGATGTAGGCGGGCCGGGCCGGGTCGTCGCCGAGCTTTCGCCTCAGGTTCTTCACGAAGTTGCGCACGAGACGCGGGTCGCCGAAGTCCTGACCGTCCCACAATTGGCGGAACAGGGACTGGTAGGTGGTGACCCGCCCCGCGTTGACGGAGAGCACGCGCAGCAGATCGTACTCGGTGGCCGTCAGGTTCACGGGACGGCCGGCCACGGTCACCCGCCGCTCCTCGTAACGGATGGTGAGATCGCCGAGCTCGAAGGACTCCGGACCGGCCCGCCTTCTCAGGGCGGCCCGGATCCTGGCCGTAAGCTCGGTAGGGGAGAAGGGCTTGACGATGTAGTCGGCGGCGCCCGACTCCAATGCCCTGGCAATGGTCTCGTCCCGGCGGTAGGCGGAGATGAAGATGACCGGCAGATCGGCCAGTTCGGGGACGCTCTCCATCAGCTCGATGCCGTCGGCGCCGGCCAGCAACAGGTCGAGCAGCACCAGGCGGGGCTTCTCGGCCTTGATGATGCGGGAGACCTCCTGGTGGTCGCCGGTGACGATGGGGGAGTATCCCTCTTTCGCCAGCGCGTCGCGGACGTAGCGGAGCGTCTCCGGATCGTCATCCACCACGAGGATGGGCGTGGGTTCGTGCCCTTGGCCAGGCCGCCGGGAACGGTTTGGGGCCGAGCCCGGGGCGTCGCCGGCCTCTTCGACCACCGGAACCGTGAAGGTGAACTGCGCACCCTGGCCGAGGCCGCCGCTGGTGGCCCAGATGCGGCCTCCATGGGCCTCCACCAGCCCCTTCGAGATCACCAGCCCCAGTCCCGACCCCCCCAGCCCGCGCCGGTCCTCGTCGCTTGCCGGGGCGGCGTGCCTTTGAAAGAGGCGCGGCAACTGCTCCGGCGGCACGCCCTTGCCCTGGTCGGAGACCGAGATCGCCATGTGTACGCCATCGCACGCCACGGCCACCCGGATGGGGGAGGACTCCGGCGAGTGGCGGGCGGCGTTGGAGAGGAGGTTGTTCAGGACCTGCACGATGCGCCGCCGGTCGGCCAGGACACGCGGCAGGTCCGGCGGCAGGTCGATCAGCACGGCATGGCGGCTGCCGCCGCCCAGGAAGGCGTTCCGTGCCCCCTCCACCAATTCGGCAACCTCCGAGGGCTCCGGCGCCACCGACAGCGTGCCCGAGTCGATGCGGCCGGCATCGAGCAGGTCGCTGATCAGGTCCTGGGCATGATTCGCCTGCTCGTTGATGATGCGGAAGAACTGGTGCACCTCGGCCGGGTCCAGGGCCGGCGCCGTGCGGAGCCCGGTGCCCGCCGACCCCTGGATGGCGGCCAGCGGCGTGCGCAGTTCGTGACTCACCATGTTCAGGAACTCCGCCTGCAACCGCGCCAGCTCCTCCAGCGGCGCAAGGTCCTGCAGGGTCACCACCACCGATTCGACCGTGCCGTCCGCGGAACGGACGGGCGTGGCGTTGATCAGCGACCTGACGCTGCGGCCGTCGGGGGCGGAGAGCACGATCTCCTCGGCGAGCACCGTCTGGGCGTTGCTCAACTCCCGCGCCAGCGGAAACTCGTCGAGCGCGTACTCGCGGCCGTCCGAGAACCGGCACGTCAGCACGTCCATCACGTCCTCCAGGGCGCCCTCCGGCAGGCGCACGCCCTCGGCGATCCGCCGCGCCTCGCGGTTGAAGTACACCGGGTGGGAGGTCCTGGCATCGAGCACCACCACGCCCACCGGACAGGTGTCCACCAGGGCTTCGAGGTCGGCGCGCACCCGCCTCTCGTTGCGGTGCGTGCAGGCGTTGGCGACGGCCGTGGCTGCCTGCGATGCGAACAGCGCCAGCACCATCTGCTCGTCCTTCGCGGGTTCCCCTCCACCGTCCTTCTCCGCGAGAAGGATGTCGCCGACATGCCGGCCCTGGTGACGCATGGGCGTCCGGTGGAAGGGCTTCGACGCCATCAGGTCGGCCGAATCGGCGAGTGAGCCGGCATCGGGCAGTTGCCGGCGCTCTTCCTCCGTAAAGCCCGAGGCGGCGAAGTCCTCGGGTTGCCCCGATTCGTCAAGGGTGGCGACGACGCCGCAGGCCGCCCCGGTGAGCGCTCGGGCGCCCTCTATCGCCTCATGCAGGACGGTGTCGAGGTCAAGGCCCGCGCTCATGCGCAACACGGCCGCGCTCAGCGTGGAGATGTGCTCGCGCAGCGTCTCGTTGTCACGCCTCAGCGTCTCGTTCACCCGCGTAAGCGCCTCCTGCCTCTTCAATGTTCTCCCCTTTCGCGGCCGGTGCGAAAAACCGCGCAAGCCTCGCCCGCGTCTTTGGTGAGGAGGGAGCCTGCCCAACCGAACCGCTAACCGCCGGTCCCGGTGGAACCCCGATCCTCCAATCCTAGCACGGGTTTACGATAGTAACACCCTTTTGTGCTCATTTCACACTCAACTCATGCGAAACGTCGCGTTCTGGCTGAGTGCGTCCATTCGATTCAGGATCGAGGCTGGGACGGTTCGGGTCTGGAGAGCCGCGTCATTCACCCGGGCGCGACCGATGACGCCTTCCAGTGCGAGATGAAAGCGTCGCTCGGACTTGGGGTTGAGGCGGTGCGGGACGGCTTTGGCCAGACGGAGGCCCTCGCCGTAGCCGGGATGGAGCTTGCATTCCGAGCCTCACGCAGGTGAAACTCGCGGTTCTGCGGCTCCGCCCTCAGCAGAAATCCGGGCGGCAGGACGCCGCGGGCGCACGACGCGGCGAGATGGCGCCGGGGGAGCCGTGGCGCCGTGCCGGGGAGGTGCCAACCCTTGGCCCTGGCGACGCGATCGCCACCGTGGCGACGGTGTGCCCGAAGCTCGGCGCTCCGTCGCCGCCGCGGGACCGCTCCTCCTCCCACGCAACAACGCCGGACTGCGCAACATGATTCCCTCCGGCTCCTCCCCGACCCGGTGCGCGGCGCACCCTCAATCCCGTCCTGTGCCCCAGGGCGGAAAGCGGATGCTGAGGCATTGCCGGCGCGGCCCTCAGAACCGGAGGTCCATGCGGACCCCCGCGAGCGCCTCCGCCCGTCCGAAGCCGTCCCGCACCGCGTCGACGCCGAGACCGTAGGAAGCGTTGGGACCGCCGGCGAAGCTCACGCCGAGCGCGGCCCTGTCGAAGGACAGGAGGTCGCGGCCGTCGATCGGCACATCCCGCCGCAAGATCCGGCCGCTCTCGTCGATGCTCGCCGCGGCCCGGATGCGGCCCCCGCCCCCGGCCACCGGACGCTCCATCCCGAGCCGGGCGCCGACCGTGACCGAGGGGTGGAGCCGGAAGGAGAGTTCGAGGTCGGCCGAGGCCAGCAGCGCGTCGTCGAAGCGCAGCAGCGGGCCGTTCCGCACCCCCAAGATGCGTCAGGCGGTTGGCCAGGTCGAGGCGGACCGTCTCTCCAGCCGCCATGTTGCGCCGCCAGGCGAGCCCCAGGCTGTCCCCCTCAAGCGCCAGTGCGCCGGAGCCGTCCCAACCCATCGGCCGGTCGAGATCCGAGGCGAAGGAAACCCCGAACGCCTGCGCCGCTCCCGCTCCGCCCGGGGCGAACGACGCGGCCAGCGCCGTTTCCGGGTTCCAGCCCGAGACCCCGAACCCCGGATCGCCCGGCCCGGCGCCGCCGGATGCCGCCACCGCCTGCCAGCGGTCCGTCTGCCCGGCAAACCCCAGGACGATACCCGCGGCGTCCGCCGACATCCTGTAGTCGCCGGCGGCGACTGTCCCGCCCGACAAATCCGCCAGGCCCCGGACCACCCCCGCGCCGCGCCCCGTGCCGACGAACGAGCGCCCCTTCGAAACGCCGTGCGCGAACGTCCCGCCGCCGGCCGCAAGGACGGCCACGCGGCCGTCCCGCTCCTGGCGGCGGTGGCGCCGCCGCGACGGCGCGAGGTCGTCCAGGGACAGGTAGGACCGGCGGGGCGCGGCGAACGCGTCCAGCGAGACCTCGAAGGGCGCCCGCTGGAAGCCGTCCAGGACCAGGATGGTCCGGCCGCTCAGGTACCGCTCGATCGCGCCGGCCGGCAGCACCGCCCGCGCTCCGGCGGTGGACGCCGCCGGACCCGTGTCCAGGGCGCCCAGCGCGAAGCGGGTGCCGCCCACCGCGGGCGACGCTGCGTCGAGGTCGAGCCGGCCCTGTCCGTAGGTCGTCGTGGCGGCATACCGGCCCAACTTGTCCGCCGTCGCCAGAACTCGGACGCGCACGTCGTGGTACGACAGGTTCGGGAACATGCTTTTCAGCGCCGCCAGGCTGGCGGTGACATAGGGCGCGGCGATGGAGGTTCCGCCGGCGACGTCCCAACGCCCGCCGCGCTCGGTCGTCACGAGCACCATCGGGGCGGCCACACACCACGCCGCGGCCGCCCCGCAACGCCATGAACCCGGGCTGATGCGTCCGTCCCCGTCGACGCCCACCACCGTGAGCCATCCCTTCTCAAGCTGCGGGAAGTAGCGCGGCAGCACCGCTTCCTCCGCCGGGTGGAAGCTCCGCCCGTTCCCCGCCGCCCACACCGCTACGCCGCCCGCCGCAACGTAGCGCTGGAGCGCCGGCAGGGTCTCGGGCATGATGGTTCGGATCGAATCCGCCGTGATCCCCCGTTCCACGGCGTACGGCCAGGTCCTGAACCAGCTGTTGTTCACGGCGCGCACGTCGAGCGAGGTCATCCAGTCGAAGCCCCGCGCGATCTGCTGGTCGAAGATCGGCCCCCACTGGTCTTCCCGGTCAGCCACGCCCGGCGGGCAGCCGACGCCGGGCGGGCACTGGTTGCCCCAAGGGTAGACCACCGTATGGGTGTTCCCGAAGGACGCGATCCGCGCCTCGTAGGCGACGCCGTGAACCCCGGTCCCGTTCCTCTTCGCCGCGACGATGCCGTTGACTAGGAGTCCGTACGGCGTAGCGGTTGGGACGGGGATGTGCAGGAGTCGTGATGTGGGTTCATAATAGTCACCTTTGTCTGAGAGGAGATACCGGGAGCGATTTGGTTTGTCGCAGGTGATTGAGGCATCGGAAGTAGGTCTGTCAAGCCGGACTGGGTTCGGCGGCCGGGTGACCGAACAGCTTGAGAACGTTGTGACACAGGCTCACCATAACCCACTCGGCGTCAACGGCATGGATGCCACGCACGGAGAACTGGCGGAATCGCCGGGCGTGCTTGATTTGGCCGTTGACGGGCTCGACCACGGCCTTGCGACGCGCGTACAGGGCTCGCCCCTGTGGGGTATCGAGTCGCCAGCGCATGCGCTCGATGGGGTCGAGTGTATCGGGCGGGTGGCCGGTGCGTGTGGCCGGTCCCGCATCTCCATGCCGAACCCGTCCGGTGGCCACCCACGCCTCCGTGCCCAATGCTCGCGCGCGCCCTTCGACCTGCGGATTCCAGTAGCCCGAATCGCCCGTCGCATGCTCGGGCGCAGCCCCCACGTTGGCTTTCACCCGTTCGAGCATCGGTTCGAGGTTGGCCGCGTCCGCGGGTTGGTCGGTGACGCCACAGGCGACAATGACTTGATGGGCTTCATCGACGGCAAGCTGCGCGTTGTAGGCCTGAATGAACCCATCGGCGCCCTTCATGATGGAGCTGTCGGGGTCGGTGAAGTTGCGCTGCGCCTTGTCGACGGGCCTGCCCTCGGGCGTCGCCAGGGTGGGCTTTCGCGCCAACTCTCCTGTCGCGCTGCCGCCGTCGGGGGTGTCGTCGTCGCTGGGGTCGAACTCCTCGGCCTGCGCGCGCCGCTGCGCCGCGTTGGTGCGCGCACGACGGCGCACCACCTCCTCGGGATGCCTCTGGGCGGTGCGTTCGCTCCTCTCGGCCTGTTCGCGCAGCGTCTGCGCTCGGCTCTTGCGCGCCTCGGCCTCCAGCGCCACCTTTGCCTCGCGGATGCGTTCAAGCCGGCTCTCGCGCCGGCGAAGCTCCTTGGGCAACTCGTCTCCGCGCGCCTGCGCCCCGTAGCGGGCATCCTCCGAGGTATCGGCCGCGTCCGCCTCTTCCAAAAGCCGCTCCACCTCCGCTCGCAGCCGACGCTCCTCCCAGAGCATGCGCTTGTAGCTCATCGCCTTGTGCTTGCTCGCGTTCGCCTTCACCTTGGTCCCGTCTATCGCCACGTGTCGAAGCTTCACCAAACCCGCCCGCCGGCACAGCTTCAGCACTTGCACGAACAACGCCGCGAACTGCTCGCGGTGCATCCGGCGAAACTCGTTGATGGTGGTGAAGTACGGTTGCACGTTGCCCGTAATCACCCGAAACGCCACGTCTTCATGGCACGCCCGCTCGATGCCACGCGACGAGTACACCCCGGTGCAGTACGCGTACACCAGCAACGCCACCATCATCGACGGGTGATAAGGCCGCTGACCCCGCCAGTCCTTCGACTGTATCGCCCCCTCGATCGCGCTCAGGTCCAGTTGCCCGACCACATCCAGAATGAACCACGCCAGATGGTCCTCCGGAAGCCACTCACGCAGCGACGGGGGAAGCAGATACGCTTGGTCCTGCGTCCACGGCTGATACGTCTTGCTCATGACTCCAGTTCATCATACAACAACCCGCCGCGTCGATCCCCCAAGGATCTATGCGGTACAGACTCCTAGGGTGCCGTGGCTGTCGGTGTCATAGAGCGGGCTGTGATCGCCTCTTTCGAACTCGGGACGACCGTCGTCGCAGCGGCCCATGGCGCAGAGGTGAGCGAACTGCCCTGCCAGGTCCGGATGGTCGCGGTGCGCGCCGGACTCAATGGTCCCGACGACCTGCCCCGCTTCCGCCCGGGCCTCGCGCTCTTCCTCGGGTGAGCCGCCCTGAGACAGCGCGGGAAACCCGACCACGCGTTCACCGGCCGGGGTGAAGCCTCCGTCGCCCAGCGGCTCGGGCCCGGGCGGTGGCTGCTCTATGGGCGCCTCGCCCGGACGGGGCGGCGAGCCGCCTTCCCCGCCGCCGCAGGCGGTCAGCGCCAGCAGCGCAGCCGCCAGGCCGCAAAGCAGCAGGCCGCCCGCTGCATGTCCCGAACCGGCTCGCGAAACCGACCCTCTGCCCGGCGGCGGGAGCGGCGTCGCATCGCCGAGGGGGGAAGAACGCCGGGTTGGCTTCTGTTTCACCGCCAATCTCGAGAGCGAAGCCCGTTTCGTCTCCGCCATCCCGAGTTTTCCAAACCTCATTGTTCCCCTCCGTGTCGCGGGACCAAGACTACTTCGGATCACCTTGACGATCAGATGCGCCTTTACCACATCGATGTGTGATTCGTGTGTCTAAGTTTGGCCAAGTGAGAGGTCACGAAGCGTATATGTAAAGAATATACTCAACATCGCCTTTCACACGCGGAGTTGACACAAATGTGGTATCGAACCGGGACTGTTGGGGAGGCGTACGAAGCCGAAGGGGTGGTTCGGCGGCGTCATGCCTTGGCTGTTACCTGTCGTGAGGGCAGCTATGGGGAACTGCCGGAGCTTCAGGCGGAGTTTCCTGCACAGGTGAGAGGCCACGCCATGATCGCGCTGGCGACCGGCCACGTGGGGGCGATATTCAAGCATCGGTGGCGTGACGGGAAAGACGTGGTCTATCGGATGGCGCGGGTGGCCGGAAACCTAGGGGACGGGCCGCCGGAGCCGCGGAGTGAGGTAACCATGGCACGACTCAGGCACATCGCGATACGGACCCCGGATGTAGCCGGGACGGTGGCCTTCTACAAGGAGGCGTTCGGGCTTGAGGAGGTGGGGAAGGGCCGGAGCGGGATTTACCTCTCCGACGGATACATCAACCTCGCCATCCTGAACCTGAAGACGCCGACGTCGCCGGCCGGTGTGGACCACTTCGGGTTTCAGGTGGACGACGTGGAGAGCACCGTGGACCGTGTTGTCGGCATGGGCGGCAGGAGACTCACGGACTTGGTGCGCGTCACCCCGATGGATGATCCACACCAACCGCAGTCCTACTTCGAGGTCAAGGTTGCTGGCCCGGATGAGCAGGAGATCGACGTGTCCGACACGGGATGGGTTTGAGTTGGAATGGACTGTCCTGGCGGATGTGGTCGGCGTTCTGATCGGCATCGGCTGGATGAACTACAGGTCCCCGAAGGGAGCCGGCCACCTCGAATGATCAGAATGCCCATCGTCGATGAGAAAACACCGTATCCAGCAGTGCGTGGTCGGGCAGTATCCGGAAACGCCGCTGGTTCCCGATGACTACTGCACCCGACCACCCAAAGGACCACACCGCCCTGGGGCTTTCGTCACCGCCATCACCGCGGAACCGAACGGATACCATGGAATACACTGAGGCCAGAAAGAGGCTCGTTGACTGGTTGCGTCAACAGCTCATCGGTCCCGCCAGCAAGGATAGTCTCATCGGTACTTCACCGCTTTACCGATACCCGACGGGCGTGCTGCATCCTGTTGAACTCGATGTTCCATCCGGTATCGATCCCGCCGCGTCCGGTGGTGTGTCCGATTCCGCTTCTCTTGAAGACGAGGAGGAAGAAACGCCCACGGAGACCGGTGATGAATCGGGAGGCCGGACCCTTGCGCAGTCCGTGCGCAGACGGCGCTACGTGCCGCCGTCGTCCGTAGGGTTTTCCTTCTTTGTTCGAGGCGCCGTGCGCCTCTCCATAACCGCGTCGGCGGCGGTCTACAAGCGCACCGGAGAGCGCGACGAGGAAGGGCGGTTCCGGTCTCAGGAATACGACAGAACCGATCTCGGGCAACAGGTCCTGGGCTGGTCGCCATCCGTTGCGCCGAATGGATCGATCTGGGAAGATCGTGCCGGCATCGACGTCCGTGCGCGGCCGCATCAGGATGGTGTCACCCTCACCGTCACTCTGTTCAACCGGCAACGGCTGGGCGCAGGAACGGAAAGGGCGCAGGAACGGATCGCGAAGTCGCTGTTCGAGGCGCGTGTCGAGTGCGTCGTGGAAACCGGCGAACTCGTCGAGTATCCCCGAGTCGTTCCGGGTCTTCTGACGGAAGAGGAACAGGAACTCGAACTCCAGTACAAGGACCGGCGCATCTATGCCGTGGGCCATGGCGCCGCGGTGGACTGGGATGCAGACCCGCATCGCCCCCGGCGCATCTGGTCCGAGTTCATGCCCACTGCCGAAGTGCCGATGATGACGGTCTATACCGGCGACGCGGGCAAGGTTCTCGAGTTGGCTCGGCTGGCCGGCGAACCCCTGCAAGACGGGCTCGAAGGGTTTGTGGAGGGATATGCCGGCTGGATCGATGAGCAGCGGCGTTTCGCCGGTGACCTTACGAACGTCCATGAACGGGCCGCGGCGGAGCGCATCTGCGAGAGAATGGCCACGGCGCTCAAACGCATGCGGCGGTGCGTCGAGCTGCTACGCTCGGATCCCCTTGCCGCCCGATCTTTCAGGTTGGCGAACCGCGCGATGCTGGACCAGATGCGGCAAGCCGGCGAGGGCGGCAGGGAAACCAACGCGGATGTTTTCCGTTGGCGGCCGTTCCAGTTGGCTTTTCTGCTGACGGTCATGGAGTCCACGATCCGGGAGGAAGACGACTTCCGCGATGTGTTGGATCTGATCTGGTTTCCCACGGGCGGCGGCAAGACCGAAGCCTATCTGGGTCTTATCGCTTTCCTCATCGTGTGGCGGCGATTGAAGCACCAGGACGCGGGCGGCGGGACCGTGGCCATCATGCGCTACACGCTACGGCTGCTGACCCGACAGCAGTTCGAGCGGGCGGTACGCATCATCTGCGCATTGGAACTGATCCGCAGAAACGACCCGTCACTCGGCAAGGAACCCATCACTGCCGGCATCTGGGTGGGCAACGCAAGCACCCCCAACACATTCCGCGAAGCCGAGGCAAGCGTCGCCGATATTGATGGGGGCAGATCGACGGTCCGTCACGCCCTGCTGTTGGAGGAATGCCCCTGGTGCCGCGCGCCGTTCGATATTTCCAGCTACGACGCCACGGCGAGCAGCTTTCACTTCCGTTGCGTCAACCGCGAATGCGCGTTCGGCCAGGACGACCGTCGGCTGCCTTGCAACGTGGTGGACGAAGCGCTCTACAGGGAGCCGCCGTCGCTGTTGATCAGCACCATCGACAAGTTCGCACGGGTCGCATGGGAAAGACGCGCCGGTGCATTCTTCGGCGTGGGCCAGTGTTGGCGCGCGCCGGAACTTGTCATTCAGGATGAGCTGCACCTCATCACGGGGCCACTGGGTTCGGTGGCCGGGCTGTACGAAGCGGGCTTCGACACGCTGTTCACCCGGCGCGGAGCGCGTCCCAAGTACATCGCCTCCACCGCGACCATCCGCATGGCGAAGGAACAGGTGCGAAAGCTGTATGCCCGGGATCTGGCGGTTTTCCCTCCGCCGGGGCTGTCCTGTGACGACTCCTACTTCGCGCGCACCGACAACGAGCGTCCCGGACGGCTCTATGTGGGGTACCTGGCTCCCATGCTCGATCAGCAGCATTGTCTGGCGCCCCTCGCCGCGGCGCTGCTGGCAGGGCCTCAGCGGGTATTCGGCCGTGAACAGGATCGGGACGAGATGCTGGAAGCGTGGTGGACGCAAGTGATCTACCACGGCAGCCTCAAGGGGGTCGGCGATAGCCACAATGCGTTCGGGACCGATGTGCGGTACTTCGGCGACCGGCTCGCCCGTGAGCTTTCGCAAGAAAGGCCATTCGGCGCGGAGGACGGCCGCAGCCATGCCGCCCGGCGCAGCATCGGCCACGACAGGTTCCGGACCCCACGGATCGGGCAGTTGACGAGCTTGCAAACCGCTCAACAAATCGCTGAGACCTTTCAGCGTCTGACGGCGGAACGAGGAAGCGACGGCTGTCTCGACGCCGTGCTGGCGACAAACATGGTGTCCGTCGGGCTCGACGTCCCGCGTCTTGCGTTGATGGTCGTCAACGGCCAGCCGCTGACGACCGCGGAATACATTCAGGCCACCAGCCGCGTTGGACGTGGCGAGGTGCCTGGCCTGGTATTTGCCAACTGCTATCGTCACCAGGCCCGGAGCCTCTCGCATTACGAGAGTTTCCGCCCCTACCACGAATCCTTCTACCGCTTCGTGGAGCCCGGCAGCGTCACGCCATTCACCTATCAGGTGCGGTCCCGGGCGCTGCACGCCGCCCTGGTGATCGCGGTTCGGCATGGTTGCAACCGTCTCAGCGGAAACAAGTCGGCGGGGGAGTTCGACGGCGCTGCGGAGGCGGTGCAGGCCGTTGTCGCCGGGTTGAAGCGACGGTGTGAACGGGCGGCGGAACCCGGGCAGGTTGCGGACATCGCCGCGCACATCGACCGCCTCGTCGGGGAATGGCAGGAGGAAGCGTCGCGATGCAGGAGGGACAAAGTGCAGTTCAGCTACCAAGCGAGGGACAACGTAAAGAACGAGGCCCGTCTGCTTCGCGGCCACGAGGATGTGCGCGCCGGCCTGTGGCGTACGTTGCATTCCATGCGCAACGTGGAGAGTTCGGGGGCGCTTAGGCTATATGAGTAGAAGCGTTCCGACAAACAGGCCGTCCATCCAGGAACGATATGTCCCTGTGCGCCTTTCACATCTCCTGCGCCACTGTTCGGTGGGCGCCATCGTGCGAGATTCGGACCACTTGATGGTCGTGCCGGATATTCGTGACTGGGACAAATCCGGCGACGAACGGCTGAAACGGCAGATCCGCTATGTGGACCAGGTCCGTAACGCCTTGGGCATCGACCAAGTGCTCTGTACTCCTCCAATTGCGCAAAGGCTCGACGACGGCCGAATGCGCGGTTGGATACCGGTGCGCCGTTTCCCGCTCTGGACCCGCTGCCTGCAATGCGGCCTGCTAAACCGGGCGCCTTGGTGGGGCCGGCAGGACGGCGACGATGGTTGTCAAGGACAAGATCCTGAGGGTCGGCCGTGCGGGGGCAGGTTGGAGCAGGTGCCCTGGGTTCTGATTCACCAGCAGGGGTATCTGGCCGACGTTCCCTGGCACTTGCTTGCGCATGCCGACGTCCGCAATCCAAACCGGCGTCACTGTAGCCCGGACGGGCAGAGACCCTACCTGAAACTTGGTGAACAGGATGGCCGCGAAGTGGTCTGTACCCGTTGCCATTCGCGCGGCGGTTTCCCCCAACGGCTTCCGTTTCCGAGCACAACCTGGCAACAGCCATGGATTCACGAACCTCCCGTCGGTTCCCCTGACGAGGAACCGGCCTGGCTGCTGGAGCTCAACGACGTCCGGGTCCACACGCCCGTGAATCGTACGGCGCTGGTCATCCCGCCGGAATCGCGCATCCGCCGCGGCACGGTGGTGGACCGACTGTACAGCAATTCCCGGAACCAGGGGAGGATTCGGAATGCGAGAACCCCCCTGGCACGCAAGGTCGCCATCAAGCAAGTCGCCAACGAGTACAACTGCACGGCTGAGGAAATTATGGGCGCCATGGGGGAGATCGACGGGGGCTATCCCCTCTACGGCCGGACCGTCACCCAAGGCGACTTGATGGCGAGCGAATACAAGGCCCTGACCGAGGAGATACCCGATCTGAAGGAAGACGAGGATTTCGTCACCGCGCATCACACGTCCGCCTGGAAGGCGCTTGCGACCTCGCCGGGGGCCGCCGGCGCCCGGGCGTTGACAGTGGTTCATCGCCTCGTTGCCGTGCACAAGTTGAAAGAGATCATGGTGCTCATGGGGTTCCGCCGCGCCGGTGGGGAACACCTCACGCCACCGGACATCACCGGGGAGTGCAGTTGGCTGCCCGCCCTGGAACTGCACGGCGAAGGCGTGTTCTTCACTCTCGACGAGACATTTCTGCGACGCTGGGAATGCAATGCCGCCCTCAGCGAACGTGCCGCCGCTTTCGTCGAACGCTACCATCACCGCGACAGCCACATGGAGGTCGAGGTCTCGCCGCGTTTCCTGCTGTGCCACACCCTTGCTCACGTCCTGATCCGTCGAATTGAAGCGGAAGCCGGATATCCGGCCGCCTCGCTCAAGGAACGCATTTACTGCAAGACCGGCAAGGAGGCGATGGCGGGAGTGCTGATCTACGTGGCGGTGGCGGACGAGGAAGGCTCCTTGGGCGGGCTGATGGAATTGGCGACGCCCGAGCGGTTTCTTCGCCTGTTGACCGGTGCGTTCGAGGCCGCGGACTGGTGTTCGCTGGACCCGGTCTGTTCCGAGCAAGAAGGCCACGGACCGGACTTGCTGAACCGTGCCGCCTGCCATGCCTGCGCGCTGGTGCCGGAGACGAGCTGCCAGTACGGCAACGTTCTACTGGACCGCATCTTCATCACGGGTGCGGCGGAGTTGCCGGGGTTTCTGGATTGCGCCGGGGCTCCCGACTGATGGCGAAACGCAGATTCGACCTGCCGGGCATACAGGACCTCAGCAAGGAGCAGGAGGCTGCGCGCGCCCTGCCCAAGGAGGGGCAGCATCTGATCGTCGGCGGACCGGGCACCGGCAAATCGGTTCTCGCGCTGATCCGCACCCGGCGTCACCAGCGGGACGGGGACGACTACTTGTTCCTGGTCTACAACCACCTCCTCAACCACGCCAGCGGCCAACTCTTCGGCGAAGGTCTCAAGAGCGAAACCTGGATCGGGTGGTTTTCGAGAATGTTCAAGGAAACCACGGGGAAGCCCGTTCCGCTGCGGTCGCCTCGACCAGGCAGTGCTTTCAAGCCTATCGACTGGGACGGAACAGGCGCAATTATCCAGTCGCTGCCCGGCCCTGACGGCGACATCGAGCGGCCATACCTCGTCATCGACGAAGGCCAGGATATGCCGCCGCAATTCTACGAGAGCCTCATCGACCTCGGCTTCGAGAATTTTTTCGTGACGGCAGACCAGAATCAGCAAATCACGGACGACAACAGTAGCCGGCGGGACATCGAGATCCGTCTGGGCCTGAACACCGTGGACGCCAAGGAACTCACCTGGAACTATCGGAACCGCTACCCCGTCGCCCGGCTGGCGCGAGAGTTCTACACTGGCGACCCGGCAAGCCCTCCGCCGGACCTTCCCGGATCGGGGCCCTCGACAGGTACCGTTCCTCGGCTCTGCTCCTACCATCCCGACCACCTGGACGTCGTCGCTCAGCGCATCCTGCGGCTGTCGGACCGCGACCCACGTCAACTGATCGGCGTCATCGCGCCGAACAATCGAGTCCGGGAGCGATACCTGGAGGCGCTCCGAACCGCCGATGTTTCCCTGGACAACCCAAGACCCTCCATAGGAACATTCCACGGCAACTACCAGCCCGAGGTTGTCTTCGGAGAGGGCGGCATCCTGGTCATCAACGCGCAAGCCTGCAAGGGTCTCGAGTTCGATACGGTGATTCTGGCCGACATCGATGAGTACTGGATCAGGCCGCAGGACCCGGACGTCGCCAGGCGGCTGTTCTACGTCATGGTGGCGCGGGCGATAGAGCGCATATTCCTGTTCATGAAAAAGGGCGAACACCCCATTGAGAACATACTACCGAAGGACCGCGGCATCCTGCAGCGCGAGGAGTTCTAGATGGCGAACCGGGACATGGAACTGTTTAGCGGAGGAAATCCGCCCGAGCCGGTGAACCGGGAAAAACCATCCTCTCCGGCGAACGCTCCGGCCTCGGGACTCTTTCTCACCAACCACCTCAACCTGCTGTACATGCTTGCGGCAGGCATGGTGATGCCGCCGTCCGGATTCGGGGACAAATACTATCAGGACACCCTGGCCTACTTCCCCGGCTGGATCCCGATGTTCCTGGGCAAGCGGCTACCCGCCGATGCGCTCAAGCTGTCCACCGGCGAGGCCGGGCATCTAAGGCCGGTGGTTGTCGAGATCGAGTTGACCGGCCTTACCGGGACGATGGTTGCCTTCGGTACGGAAGGCACGTGCGAGTTGCGGTTCCCCGACCAACTGGACGGCAGCGAAAGCGTGCTTCTGATCCCTGCGCCGTTGCCGACCTCCCGGATGAGGCACATCGTCTTCCCATCGCTCGAGGACAAGCGAGCTGTCGAAACCGCGGCGCTGGACTTCGCCAACGTGCCGTTGCAGGACTTCAAGCGCAAGACGATGAAGACCGTGTTCGCCAAGCCATCGGGCGAGCAGTGGCCGCCAGGACCGGGGCCCGCGGAGCGAGCGGCGTCGTTGCAGGCGCCCTTGGCTGCCGGCGGCATAATGGCGATGCTGTTCCAGTTCACCCACCAGGGTGACCTGTCGCTCGCAGCGTGCCGCAGCGCATTCGACCCGGATGACGACTCGGCGCCGTCCGGGAACGAGTTCATTCCTGCTGGACTCCGGGCGTGGATGCGGGCTGGCCGCGCGTCATCACCGCTCCCGGATGCAACAACGGAACCCGCCGTTTCGGCCGACTTGCAGAACGCCTTCCAGGAGGTCCTGCTCTGGGGTGCCGTTGACCGTCTGCAGGACCACAAGAACGCGGGTTCCGCCAAAAGCGCAGAGGACGTATTGCTCGGCTACCTCGATGAGGAGACGCCGAAGCTCGATGAGCGCTTGCAGGCTGGAGCCAGGAAGCTCCGTGCCACCCTCGACTCCCTCACGGGACTTGCGGACGCCACGCCCAGCGAACTGTTCGACCGGCACGAGACGCCTCTGGCGCGCGCCATGATCCTGTTCCTTCTGCGTGACCGCTGCGCGGACCTGCTCGAATTCCGTAGCGACCGACTACGCGAACCGGACTCGCTGACGGCCGCCATCCTGTTTGGCGCGCGCGAAGGCTGGATGGGGCTACCCCTGCCGCTACGCGGGGTTCCCGGACTGGCCGATGCCGCTACTCATCGCATGGCGCAGATGGCGCATCGGATAGCGGGAACGGACCTCGACCTCGGTGCGCCGCCAGCCAGACCGCGTCCTTTGCGGGAGTTGTTTGGCGATGGCCACACCTGGGGCTCCAAAGAGAACGCCGCCGCCATCGAACTCGCTCAGGCCTTGAATTGGGACTGCGTCCGCACCCGAATCATCCTCGCGCAAGGCGAGTACAAGCTCAGTGTTCACGGCAGCTCTGTGCACATGGAACTGCCCGGCCCGCCCCGGTTGGACACCAGGGTCGCCCCGGATCGGTTTTTCAAGCGCCTCGCCGAAACGCGGGTGGAAACCAAAGTCGAACAGAAGGTCCGCGAAACCCTTGGTGTCTGAACCATCGTGCACACGCTTCCGCAGTTTCCACGCGATACCCGTAGCAGTCCCTGGCGGTCATCGTCTCCTTCCCGTCCAAGACCCTATCGAGACTCATTTCCCTCCTCGGGGGAAGATGGGCTCCCGATCGCTTGCACCTCCGTGACCTTGCCATGGGCCATCGCGGATGTCTGGATGTCCCCACGAAGCATACGAAAATAGTATCCTTAGGCCCTCAATTCACATGTTCATTTCACATTAATGGTGTATCGCACGCTTCGATAGAGACGATGTGCGCAGCGACGTCTGCACCGGGACCTCCGAGACAGGGCATCGATTGGCGGTGGGTCCCGTACCCGGCCGTCGGGAGGTACGCCATGCCGAAAGTTCCAGGAAACGCGTCGTCCGCCGGTCGGGCCTTACTCAAGCCGGGATTTCGTAAACCTCGGAGGGACGTCTTTCGCCGCGCCCATGGTGTCCGGCGGGCTGGCGCTCATGAAGCAGATCTTCCGCGGCCAGTTGTCGAACACCGACCTGGTAACCCGGCTCTACGAGACGGCGGACCGGAGCGGCTTCTACGCCGATGCGGCCGTGTACGGCCGGGGCTCGATGGACCTCGGCGCCGCTACCTCGCCCGTGGGCGTCCTGGAGGTGCCGACGGGCGCCGGCGCGGAGCGGCCTGCGCCTGCCGGCGACGCGGTTGGAATCGGGGCCGGCCTTCGGGGACGGGTTCCAGCGCTCGTTCGCAGGCCGTGAGGTGATGGCGCTGGACCGGCTCGGAGCGCCCTTCTGGTACCGCCTGGGGAGCCTCACGGCGGCCTCGGCGGGCGTGCCGCTGGCGGCCCGGCTGCGGGGCTTCCTGGCTCGGGAGCCCGCGGGGCCGGGCGCCGCGCGGCGAGCGGGAGACGCTCCTCGGGAGCGCCGGCGAAAGGGCCTTCGGGACCTTCTCCGGCGACACCGCCTTCGTGGGCGTGGACGCCCATACGGACTTGGCGGGCTGGCGCCTGGGCGCCAACGCGGAGCTGGGGACCGTCAACCCGACCGCCCGCGGCGGCCTGGTCCAGCGGGTGTCGTCGCTGGCCACCCGCGCGTTCGCGCTCCATGCCGCCCGGGAGCTGGGCCGTGCCGGCGCGTTGCGGTTCTGCCGGTGCGCGCCGACCTCGCCCCCAGCGGCCGCCAGATGGACATCGCCGGACAGTGGCGCCGCCCGCTGGCGGAAGGCGATCTGCGCCTGGGCGCCGTCCTGAGCCTCCGCCCCGGCCACCGCAAGGCCGCCCACCCGGAGACGACCTTCCTGGCCGGCTGGCGGGTGGACTTCTGATGGGGAATCGGGTGGCGCAGAGCCGCAAGGCTCTGCCTTGAACGATGGATACCGGTACGGAAGGGCTCACAACAATCCAACAGGACACTGGAGGGACGCGACAGCCATGAGCATGACCAGACGATTTTTCATCCAGGCCCTCGGCGCGGTGGCCGGGGTCGAAGCGGTTCACCGGACCATGCAGGCGCTGGGACTCTCAGGGACGAGCGAGGCCCACGCAGCGTCGCCGGACCTGCCCCGCGGCTCCGGCCGGGGGAGGAGCGTCGTCATTCTGGGCGCCGGCATCTCCGGCATGACGGCCGCCTACGAGCTGTCGAAGGCCGGTTACCGCTGCACGGTCCTGGAGGCCACCGGACGCGCCGGCGGGCGCAACGTGACGGTGCGCGGCGGCGACGTGATCGAGGAGTTCGGCGTCCGGCAACGCGTGGACTTCGACCGCCGGGACCACCTCTACGCGAACTTGGGGCCTGCCCGCATCCCCTACCACCACCGGACGATCCTGGGCTACTGCAAGGAGTTCGGCGTCGAACTGGAGGTCTTCACCAACGACAACCGCGCCGCCCTGTTCCACAACCGGGAACGCTTCGGCGGCAAGTCCGTGGAGGCCCGGCGGGTCCTGACCGACACCCGCGGCTACATCGCCGAGCTGCTCGCCAAGGCGGTGGACGGAAACGCCCTGGACGCCGAGCTCACGGGAGACGACAGGGATCGCATCCTGGACATGCTCGTCAGGTACGGGGGCCTGAATCCGGACCGGCTCTACAAGGGTTCGAACCGCGGCGGCTATCGAGGCGAGCACGTCCATGCGGGCCTCAAGGCCGGAGAGGTGAACCCTCCCCTGGACCTGAGCGAGCTCCTCAAGGCGGACTTCTGGCGCTACAAGCTCCACTACAGCCACTTTATCAACGCGAACCCGACGCTGTTTCAGCCCGTGGGCGGGATGGACGCCATCGCGAAGGCTTTCGAGCAGCGCGTGGGTCCGTTGATTCGGTACGACAGCATCGTGGAGGAGATACGGAAGACGCCCGCCGGCGTTCGCGTGGTGGCGGGAGGGGAAGCCATCGACGCCGACTTCGCGATCTGCACCATACCCGCCACGGTTCTCAAGGACATCCCCAACGACTTCTCGCCGGAGACCCGCACGGTCGTCGAATCGATCACGTTCGTCCCCGCGGTCAAGATCGCCTTCCAGACCCGCCGCCGGTTCTGGGAGGAAGACGACGCGATCTACGGCGGAATCTCGTGGACCGACCAGGACATCACCCAGATCTGGTATCCGCCCTACGGTTATCATCGCGACAAGGGGGTCCTCGTCGGCGCCTACATCTGGGGCAAAGAGCCCGGACTGCGGTTCAGCGCCATGAGCCCGGCGGAGCGGCTTCGGGAGGCGGTTGCCGAGGGGGAGCGCATCCACCCCGGGTACGCCGCCGAGATCGAGTCCGGGGTCAGCCGCTCCTGGCTCAAGACACCGTTCCAGAAGGGCGGCTGGCCGAGAAGCCGCCACAAGTCGCCCGAAGCGCTCCAGCGGCCCGACGGACCGATCCACTTCGCCGGCGATCAGGTGAGCGGTCTGCCGGGATGGCAGGAGGGCGCGGTGCTCGGAGCCCACATGGCGGTCAATGCGATCAACGAGCGGGTCATGGCCAAATAGGCGCTGCGAGACCGGCAAATGGTTCGATAGCCGCCTGGATCGATGAGTTGACGAAACGTTGATCTCAACTCATCAAAAAGGGACTTATTTACTTGACTCCCGACACGGACTCGGGTAGTAGTGCATCCGCATGGGGTGGTGGAAGCATCTTTCACTCTCGGCTGTGTGGGACATCCTTTGGACCATCGCCCAGCGGGCCATTGACCGCGGTCCCCTGGAGGGATCAGTGACTGCTGCTGCCGTTGTGGCGGGGGCCATTGTCCTAACGTCGGCATATGGGACATGGGCGCTTGTCCGTCTTGGATACCGCCATCTTGTAGCGGGCCGCACCATCCAGACACAAAGCAGTAGCGCGCCAAGGGGGCTCGTCGGGATGGGCGAAATACGAGAAGCGCAGGCAATAGAGCAGCGGAGAGCGGAAGACGCTGATCGAATGGAACGGCACACGCAGGCATTGAATGAGAACACGAAGGCGATGCGGGAGAAGTGCGACCCACCGAAGTAGACCGCCCCTCCGCAGGAACCATGCTGAAGTCACCTCACATAGCCCAACTGGTAGCACCCTTGCAGGACGCTTTTCTGCCGGTCGGTGAGCAATCCCATTCGGTGCTTCGCGGCCAGGCTACGGCAGTATTGCGCCTTCTCGCTTCTGGAGACCTTGCTGACAGGATCGTCGCAGGCCGTCAGGGTTGCACAAAACAGGGCCACGACAAGAATCGCGCGCATGGCGACTTTCCTTTTACTTCCCGATTTTCTCGGGTTCAAAGACACAGGCCCACATTTCCCGGCGATGGCGATTTCTGCTGGGACTCGCTTGTCGCATCAATTTCACCGATGCGCGAGCCAGGTCATCGGTCTGACGCCTTCCCACATGATGGGACTTCAACCAGTCCAGCGCCAGCAAGCGAATGCACTCCTGTTCGAGCGCGTACAGGGAATGCTCCGCCTGTGGGGCCCACACGGCCTCGATGCTGTTGGTATGAACGTCTCCGTCCACGTACTCGCCCTCGGAGTGGTTCACGGTGTCGTGCTCGTAGCCTTCTTCGTCCAGCCCGTCGTAGCTGCCGTGTTCGTCCGTGTAGATGGTAGTGTCTTCTTCGATGTGCTTGAAGATGATGTCCTGGATCGTGCCCTTGTCCGTCATTTTGATCAGCATGGCGATCACCTTGCCGCCGCGCTGGCGCATCCCGAGCACGGGGGCTTTGCCCATCGTGCCGACCGCGCCAGTCTTCTTGCTCTCATGTTTATTGCGCTCCTTGCCGCCCACGTAGGTTTCGTCGATTTCGACGATGCCGGAGAGTGGACTGTCTTTGTCACGGCAAGCCTCGCGGAGCCGGTGCAGCATGAACCAAGCCGACTTCTGCGTGATCTTCAACTTGGTGTGCAGTTCGACAGACGAAATGCCCTTGCGGGAAGTCACCAGCATGTACATGGCATAGAGCCACTTCTGGAGCGGGATATGCGAACGTTCCATGACGGTCCCGGTGCGAACGGTGAAATCCTCAAGGCAGGCGTTGCAACGGTAGTATCCGCCCTTGCGCTGCTTGATGCGCTTCGCCTCTTGGCAGTGCGGGCATGTCGCCCCGCTCGGCCAGCGCTGGGCTTCCATGTAGGAGCGGGCCGCTTCCTGATTCGGGAAGCGCTCGAACAACTCAATGAGGCTGATGGCTTTGCGGTTCATGGCTATCTCCCTTCGTTGATGAGGAAAGTATGCCACAAACATATTCGGGAGTCAAGTCAATAATTCCCATCAAAGACTGTAGCGCAGCGATAGCACCGACTCGATCCCGTCGACCTGCACCAGCGGTACGCCGTCGAGAGTCGCGTCGGCCTGGGCATAGTTGACCCCCGCGTTCACCGACAGTCCCCGGGCGAGGTCGTACCGAGCTCCCAGCGCGGCGGAGATCTCTTCGTTCCCTTCGATCCGGCCATAGTGGCCTTCCAGCGACAGGCTCAGTATCCCCGCCTTGGTGCGGACCCCTGACGAGAGGTACCAGCGGTCGGCGGCGGAACCGTCGGACGAAATGCGCTGGTAGCCGATGCCCGCGTCGAACCGGGCGCTGCCGTAGATGAACTCGCCGACGGCGCCGGCAGCGTCCGTGCCGAACATCTTCGAGCCTTCCGAAGGGCTGTAGGCCGTCCTCGCGTACCATGTGGTGAAGCGGTAGTCGCGGTCTCCGATCGGCCGCTGGAAGGTCGCTCCGAGATCGAGACCTCTGCCCTGGTGCACGGCGGCGCCGACGACCCACGGGCCGGACCGCCCGGTATAGCCGCCGCCCCAGTCCTCCCTCGGCTCGCCGAGAACGCCGTCAAGGGCCAGCGACGCGTTGCCTGCGCCCCGCGCCCGGCGTGTCTGCTCGCGGACGACGCCGGGCGCGTTTCCGCCGAACACCGTTCCCCAGGCGCCGCCGACCGCCAGCGCCGCGTTGCCCGTGTAGCCGTCGTCCCGTGCGAGACGCGCGGTCGGGTCCGTCGCGTATTGGCCGACGTAGGACAGGCCGGCTCGCCACCGGTTCGGCAACTGCGTCCGCGCCGCCACCTGGAAATTGCCGGTGAAGCCCGTGTCCGTGTCGTTGCCGTCCCGCAGTTCCACGGTCACGGGCGCGTCGAGGAGGCCGGTCAGCACGAAGGTCACGTCACCGATCTCGGCTGCGAGGGGCTCCTCCAGCGACGACAGCCGTTCGTAGTTGAGAGGAATGTCCTGAGCCCGCGCTGCTGCGGCGTGGATGAGAGCAATGGCGAGGACGATGGCAAACAACAGTCGCGGCGGGTCCGTGCGAGCCTTCATGACTTGTCACGCTTTCTTCGGAAAGGTCGATCGAAAGGCCTGCCGCGCGATGGCCCGGCCCGCCTTCAACGCTTCGGTGTTGTCGACGTCCCAGTGCACCCCGCCGTAGAGCCGGCTCATGCCGTTCTCTTCCGCCATCCCGGTGAGACCGGTCCAGTGACGGGTGACGCCCGCCAGCTGCGGCCACAGCACCTGGTCCGGCGACTGTCCGCTGAACGAGATGTCGTCGCGGCCGTAGACGAGCGCGATCAACTCCGCGGCCGCCGCGGCGAACGTCGAGTGGCCCGAAGTGTAGGCGGGGAACTCCGGGGTGGGAATGTAGCTTCGCCAGCCGGGTTGCCGGACGACGCGCGGGTCGGGGTTGCGGAACTCGGCGGCGCGCGCGAATGGCGCTCTCCGGCCGCAGGATGTCGTGATGGTACTTGTTGTCCCAGGCGCTGATGGAGGCGTCGCAATGGGTCATTGCCGATCAGGGCGAAGGCCCGGGCGAGTTCGATGAAGCTCAGCTCGCGGTTTTGCAGGAGCTGAATGCCGATGCAGACCAGGTGGCCCGAGGGCGTGCAGCCCCAGGGGCCGTCTTCCCAGAACAGGGCGATCTCGGACTGGTCGGCGATCCGCAGGGTGCCGTCGGCGCCCCCGTGGCGGCGGATCGTGTCGAACTCGTCGGCGAACTCCGGGCTCTGCGGGTCGTGGAAGACCGGCGCGCGGAACTCCGTTGCGCCCGTCATGGTCCACGGCGTGATCCGTCCATGACCCGGGAACAGGCCGCGGTCGAAGGAGGCGTAGGCAGGACCCGGACTTGCGCCGTAGAACGGTCCCGTGGGAGACCAGCGCAACGAGTCCGTGCGCCGGCGGTAGCGGCCGAGGTAGTATTGGACCTCGCTGGGCTCGGAGCCGTCGTCGGTGCGCATCCCGACCACGCGGCTTCCCACCGCCCGCCCCCACTCCACGCCGAGGGACTTGGCCTCGCTGCCGGGGAAGCGGTCCGTGAAGGCCATTCGCTCGAACAGGAAGGGCTGCTGAAAGGCCTCGGCCGCGGCCACCGCGAACGCCACGCCGTAGGCGACCTCGGGATCGGCGCCGCGCGGCCCCGGGCCGATGCCGAAGGGCTCGCCGTACGCCCGGACGATGCCGTTGGCGGCAAGGAAACCCGCGGCGGTGGTTATGCCGAGGTTGTACGCCGCCCGTGGCGGCGACAGCCGCTGGTCGCGCACCTGCTGCAGGGCCAGGTCGATCCAGTGAAAGACCGTGTTGTCGTTGTGCGGCTTGAGGATCGGCGCCGTGTAGGACCACCGGCGGCTGTTGGATGACACGCAGCCGGAGAACGGAAGAATGCACGCCGCGGACGCGGCGGCGGCCAGGAATCGCCTTCTGGAGTAGTTCAAGAAAATGCTCCCCCTGGAAAAGGAGAGCTTGACGTGGGCGGGTAGTTCCTGCGAAAAGGACGGTCGGGCTGCACCTGCGTCAAGCTCGCCTTGACAATGGTGTCGGAGGCTGGAGATGCCGCTCCAGCCTCCTCCTTCAGCCGTAATCTCTTGACCTGCCTCCGATCTCTCCGACGAGCACTTCTTCAACAGCCCCGACATTTGCAGCCGCCACCGGCACCGAGCGCCCGGTCGAAAGGCGGTGGCCGCGGTGAAGGGGTGAGGCCAGGAGCAGCAGGTGCCTGCGGGGCGTCTTGGGATCAGTGGGAAGCGGGGGTGGAGGCTCAGGGCGGAGTTCGTCGATGCGCGCGGACGGGCCGCGCGACAGGCTCCGGTCCGGGTCGATCCGCTTTCCGCGGTCAGGCGGTTCGGGCTCGGGGGTTACGTCTCCTTCGTCCGGGGCGTTGCGACCATGGCGATCAGCGCAAGGCCGGCAACGAAGAAAAACGGGGATCGTCGTCATCCGCGCTCGCTGAGATTCGAAGGCGAGGGTCGTCCAGGCGGGCACAGAGGAGACTGTCCTGCGCGGGAGGGCGGACCGCTGGCTCAGACTTGATCCGAACCAACGCCCCTCACGAGTGCAGCGGGCGAAGGAAAATCTGCTCGCGCAGCACTTGCCAGCGCCCATCTTCAAAACGCCACTCGATGTTGCACAGAAGCTTCATTTCCTCGCCGCTCATTCCGCTGTGTCTTCGAGTCAGGACACAGACCGCGGTGTCGCCCAGAACATGGAAATCATGCCAGTCCGCCCACGCATTGAGCCGTGTCTTGCCCTGTTCCGCCTGCTTGCGGAAATGGGCTATGAATCCGTCCTTGTCGTAGGTGGCCACAGTGCCGTCGGGCATGACCAGCGTGGTATGAAAGTCCCTGTGGTAGATCGTTTCCAACGCATCGACGTCAAAACGGGTTGCGCGATCGATAAGGTGATCCATTGCTGCCCGGATGGCTTCTTTCGTGTGAGTGGGTTTTGTCATCGTGGAGCCTCCTTCAAAGCCGTTGAATGAGCGGAGATTGTGCTGAGACAGGTCATCTCGGGAAGGGTGTCCTTCCCTGGCACGTTGTGATTGGCGGACCCCGGACATTCACCATCGAGGGAAACCGCCCCATGCCCTTGATGGCATCAACTCTGACCGCAATCCGGAGCCGGCTTCAAGGTGACCTGTTCCCCGAGGTTCCGTTCCGCGCCGTCCGCACCCTTCCGTCCGGGTAAAACTGTTCGCAATAGCGCCGGTACTGGCCGATTTCGCCGTCCGAGCGGCACAGGAGCGGACGCGGGCGGTAGCGTTTCCGGCTCCAGATGGCCACGTCCTGCCGGCTGTCCCCGCTCAGCGTCGCCATCACCATCCCGTTCATCAACCACGTGCGCAGCCGGGAGGGAAGGAACCGCATCCCGACGACCGGCCGTCTCGGCTCGCGGACCCGCCGGATCCGGCTCACCAGCGTCAGTTCGACCAACTCGCCGACGACCGGCGTCGCCAGCGCCCACAGGCGCACATCCATGCCGATCGAATGTTCGCGGACCTCCGCCACCGAATAGCCGAGCCCGTGCAAGTGGGTCAGGGCGGTAGCGTCGTAGGCGAAGACCCTGATCCCGGCGATGGTCTGCGTCCGCTTGAAGTCGAAGCGGAAGCCCAACCGGGCGCCGTCGGCCTCCGCCGGACCGACCGCGCCCACCGCGTCGTCACCGTGCAGGTAGCGCAGGTGCCCGAGGTCGATGGAGTTCTCGGTGACCTCCTGCGGGTAGCCCGGGAACCGGACGCTCCAGAACCGGGGATCGCACCAGTCGTCGGCATCGCCCCCGGGCGCGGGAAGCTCCCATTGCGGCCCCCGCCCGCCGACGCCGTGCCAGGCGAAGACGAGCCCCTCGAATTCGCGGGTCTCGAACAGCTTCAGCCGGGCGGCCCTGGGCGCCGGCGCGTAGGGGGCGGCGACGCACTGGCCGGCGGCGTCGTATTCGTAGCCGTGGAAGGGGCAGACGAGGCGGCCGTCCCGCACCCGGCCGCCGGCCTCGGGTCGGAGATTGGCGCCGAGATGCGGGCACGTCGCGCCCGCCACGCAGACGCGCCCGTCCGCGCCGCGCCAGGCGGCGATCCGCTCGCCCACCCAGGTCTTCCCGACCAGCGTCTGCTTTTCGATCGCCGCACGGCTGGCGACGAAGTACCAGCCCTCCGGAAACGGATGCAGCGGGGGTGCGCCGTCAGAATTCGTCCCCGTTACCATCTCTCCGGCCTCGCGCTCCGACTAGAGCCTGTTAACACTATCGTAGCGCTTCGATAATGAGCGAGAAGTGGATGAAGCCGAGGAAGATCACGTCGAGCTTCTCGAAGCGGGAGAAGATGCGCCGGAATCCCTTCAGACGACGAAACAACCTCTCGATTTCATTGCGACGCTTGTACATGTGGCGATCATACACCCATGGGTCGACTCGCGTCGACAACGGTGGCACCACGGGTGTAAACCCTAAAGCCAGAGCCAACTGGCGTGTCTCGTTACCTTCGTACGCTCGGTCCATGACTAGCGAGGGACTGTCATGCTGCTGACCGAGGCGATTCAGCAGCTTCCGTCCTTCTGGGGCGTCGTGGGCCTGTCCAGGGGAGAGCGAGAAGGTGATAGCCGTTCGAGCATCCGCGGCAACCATATGAATCTTGGTGGTCCAGCCTCCACGGGATTTGCCGATGGCTTGGGGGCCGTTTTTTTTAGGGCCCCCGTCCCGTCGGGATGGACCTTGACGATGGTGCTGTCCATCGACACCGCCTCGATCTTGATGCGCACCATCTGCTCCCTCTGTAACAGCTCGAAGACTTGGTCCAGCACCCCGTTCTTCGACCAGCGATTCATCCGAGTGTAGATCGTGTGCCAATTGCCGAACCGAGCCGGTAACCCGCGCCACTTGCAACCATGCTCCGCCACATACAAAATAGCGTTGAGCACCTGTCGGTTCGAAAGCCTCACGTTGCCGCGCTGCACCGGGAGGTACGCTGCAATGCGCTCGTACTGCGCTTCAGTCAATTCCATCCCATGAGCATATCACATTTGCAAATTAGTGTTAACAGGCCCTAGTGCCGCTGTCCTCGGTCTTCAGCCATGGCTTGCGTCCTTCCCTTCTTTCAGAACCTCTGCGGCGGCGCCGTCAACGTGCGAGAACGAGCCAACGAATGCCAGCCCACAGGAGCCAACCGATGACGGCGAGGAACAGGAGAATGGCGCCGAGGGTGAAAAGGTCCTTGAGCAGCAATCGGATGTGGCGTTCCATCACAGGGCGTCCCGCGCAGGGGTCATTCACTAGCGGCCGCGCACACGAGAAAGGCGGGGAAAAGCACCCTCCTGGTCAAGCTCTCCAGGTGCTCCCCTTGAGCAACGAAATCCGGCAACCAGGGCCACTGCTAATGCGTGCACGCTCCAAAGGGTCACCTGGGCTTCGACTTGCTCAGAGCAAGGAGAAAGCCACAACTGCTCCGTTGTCGCTCGCTGCTCCCTCAACTGTTGTCGGGACACCGGGCGCTGGCGCGCGATGATGAGCCCTGTCCTTGCGTCAGCACACCCCTGGGCGCCCCGGCCTTCTGGCGGTACACCGACCAACTCCTGTCGGTGTCCATCTTCCTCCCGCATTTCCCTTATCAAAGCTGTGTATTTTTCTTGTGTGCTTCAACTTTCCAGCCATATGATTTTCATATAACCCGCGCGTCGGCCAGCAAGCGCCACGCGGACCCCAACCTGACAGGAAGGCACATCGAACTGCCCCGGCGCAGGATGCAGAGCCCCTGGCGCTCCACGGAACACCACCGCTACCCCCGGGTACGGATCCGGCCCCGACTTCTGCTCCACCACCGCCCCCGCCCGCGCCGCAACCCGAATCCAGTAGCGCAGCCTATGCCGCCACATCCGGTGTCGCGCGCCGCCGCCTTCACCGATGCCCCGGCCGGCAGCACTCCGCCGCCGTCTGCGCCTTCTCTTCCTTCCACACCCTTCGCCTCCCCCCTCCCGGCCCCATCCCCTCCATCGCCGACATCCCCCGCCTCTCCCGCGGCCCGTTTCCCGGCCCCCGCGAGTCCCTGTCGGTCATCGTCTCCTTCCCGCCAGAAAACCCTATCGAGACTCGTTGCCCGCCTCGGGGGAAGATGGGGTTCCTCCCGCGTCGCTTGCACCTCCGTGACCTCCGGTTAAACGGTGCGCAGGCCTCGCGTCGACACGAAGGTGGGGCGGCGGGAAGGGATGAGGACGAGGGGTAACGTACGCTCACGGGACTTGAACCGGCCGGATGTCGCCGCGGGTTCAGGCCCGCCTCGGGCCATCCAGCCTCACACATCGACGAACTTCCGCCCCGGACCTTCACGGACTCTCCCTGAAAGTCAACGAGCCCCAGGCGCCGCTTACGCCCGGCACACGCGGCCTGTATTGATATTCATATAAATGTGAAAGACGTTACTATTCACACGATAATCACACACGGGCAGTGTAATATCATGTGGCGCGTTGCGGGAAAGGGCCCTCGACACCGGCGCCTTCGACAAGTTCTACCTGCCCGACGGCATGATCAGCGATTCCCTGATCAAGGCCATCGGCAAGGGCCTTGACGGCGCCATCGGCGCCCACCCGGGCACTGACAGTCCGGGGGCGGCCGCGCTGATCATGCTGGCCATGCAGGCGGCGAAGTCGGCCGAGAGCGGCAAGCTCAAGGACAAGGTCTTGGCGGTGGCCAACGCTCCGGGCGAGAAGATCTATCCGGGCGAGCTGGCCAAGGCGGTCAAGATCCTCGCGGGCGGCGGCGACGTGGACTATGTCGGCGCCTCGGCGGTGGAGTTGATCGGGCCGGGCGAGAGCGCCAGCAACTACCGCCAGATCACCGTCAAGGGCGGCAAGTTCGAGACGGTCGGGTACCGGTAGTCCAACAGCCGCTTTCCTCGCCGCAGCCTTCCCCCGGAGGGAGAGCGAAGCAAGCCGGGGAGGTCCTGGGAGAGGGGTGGACGGACGTCCCTCACCCGGGCCTCCCGGCACCCGGGCCGATGACCGCCGCGACCGGCAACGAAACGGGAGGAAACGGGATGAAGAGCCTGATGGTGGCGTTGGCCGTGATGTCGATGGCTGCCGATACCGCCGCCAGATGCGCAACCGAAGCGGAGATCGCGGCCTTCGTCGCTGACTACGTCTCGAACCGGCCCGCCGCGGCGTTGGCCAAGGGCGGCGCCATGGAGGACGCGCTGTGCACGCAAGCCAAGCTGACCCGCGCCCTGACGCTCCACATGGGGCCGGTGATCGGCTACAAGGTGGGGTTGACGAGCAAGCCGGCACAGAAGTGGTTCGGGGTGAGCGAGCCCGTGCGGGGAGTGCTCTTTCGGGACATGATGCTGGAGTCGGGCGCAGTGGTGGCCATGAACTGGGGCGCCCGGCCCGTGTTCGAGGCGGACCTGGTGCTGGTGGTGGGGGACTCCGCCATCAATCGGGCGGCGACGCCCGGAGAGGCAATGGCGCATGTGGCTTCGGTGCGTCCGTTCATTGAATTGTCCGACCTCACGCTGGCCCCGGGGGAGCCCTTCAACGCGGTGACGATCACTGCGGCGGGCGTGGCGCCGAAGCTGGGCGTTCTGGGCGCCGCGATTCCGGTGGAGGACAGCGGCCGGATGGCCCGGGCGCTGGGAGCGATGGAGGTTGAGTTGCGCGGCGCTGACGGCGAGTTGCTGGTCAGGGCGCCGGGCACGGCCGTGCTCGGGCATCCGGCCAACTCGCTCCTGTGGCTCGTGTCCAAGGGGGTGGAACTGAAACCGGGAGACATGGTCTCGGTCGGCTCCTTCGGTCCGCTCTTTCCGCCCGCGAGGGGGAAGGGCGGCGCCTCGGTGACCTACTCGGGCCTGCCCGGCGAGCCGACGGTGCGCGTGACGTTCAAGTGAGGCTTCAGCCGGCTCCTTGACCGAAACCCCGGCCGCTTGATGGAGCCCAGGGCCGGAAAGGGCGTGTCTCGATGGCGCAACCAGCACGACCGTTCTCACCGCGCGGCCTAACGGGCAGCGATGCACGGGTCCTGCCGTCAAACGGCCGACAGCAACCCGGCGGCCGGCAAGAGACCCTGGCAAGTCCACGGCCGCTTGGCTCCTCCTGGCGGTCCCGCCCGTTGCCGGCGAGACACGCGCGCGCACCCGGTTCCGCGACCCCTTGAAACTGCCCGGCGGACTCGACCGTTTTCTTCTCAATGCGGCGCTCCGGCACTCGGAGCATGCCTCACGCTCCGCCGGTACAACCAGAGAAGGCTGCCGCCAATGGCGGCCGCGATCACGATGACGCCGTTTCGGAATCCACGCCAGCCCGCGTCATCCATCTCCGTTTCTTCGATCATCCGAGCCGCTCTTTCTGGAGATGGCTGGCTGGAGCAGGGATGGCTCTTGTCCTTGAAGCGCCGAGGCCATGGTCGGGGCCGTCGATCCTCTGGCCCCGCGGTCCCCTGAAAGGCCTTGCCGCGAACGACCGCCAAGCGTCACCACATCGCCTCCGGGTCAGGCCGGGCGCTTGGGCGGATCGGCCGACTCGAAGAGCCGCCACCCCCGGGCGATGGCGCGATTTCACGGGCTCTGCCGTCCAGGCTCCGCGGGATTTCCCCGGCTCCGGCCGAAGCCCCGGCGGTCGAACAGGCGCCCGATCCGATCCGTCACACCCGCCTCACTACCCATGCCACCTTGCCGAGGATGTGCGCGTCCTGGGCGAGGCACGAGTAGGGGGCATAGTCGGGGTTGGCGGAGATGAGCCTCAGGCGGGGCGGGTCGTCGTCACCAACGGCATCGCCGCGCACGACCTCGACGTGTTTCACCACCAGCCCGATGCCGTCCCAGAGCACGAAGGTCTCGCCCGTGGCCGGGAGCCGACGTGAGACGTCGACGACGATGCGGTCGCCGTCGCGCAGCTCGGGTTCCATGGAGTTGCCCCGGACTCTCAGGATGCGGAGGTTCTCGGGCTCGGCGCCGGCCTCGTGGCGGATCATGTTCTCCGGCCAGTGCCACAGCGCGGTCTCGGAGACCAACTCCTCGGCGAACGTACCGGCCCCCGCGGAAACCTCCACCGTGACCTCTGGGACCGCCACGAGCGGCGCTCCGGGAGGCCCGGCCGGGATCCGGGGAGGCCTGCGCTTCATGGGCCTGCGTTTCGGCACCGCCTCGTGGCGCAGTTCCGAAGGGTCGCAGCCGAGCATCCCGCCAAGGGTCTCGCTGTCGCGATAGCCGAGGACGGCGGGGATGCCCCGGTCCACGTACTGCTGCAGGTAGGTCCGGTTGCGGCCGATGGCCAGGGATGCGGCCTTCAGGGTGACGTCGTTCCGGCGGAGCAGGTCCTTGAGCCTCAGCCGGACCGGGTCGCGCCGGATTGTTTCCCTCTGAGCCGTGTTGTCAGGCTTCATCCTTTTCCCTTTCGTGCGCCGCCGCCGGGAACATCGAAAAAACTTACCACATTGCAGCGCATATGAGCGCATGGCCAGGCGCTGTTGCCGTTAACTGTAGGTTATCCACGACCAAAACCTATTGTCAAGCGGAAAATTCTCCCCTATGTTGGGGAGCATGGCAGCGCTTGACACCCACCCCGACACCCCCCTGGACGACCTGCTGCGCCGCGCCATTTCGGCCTGGCGCGAGCGCCGCGGAGTGAGCGCCCGGCGCTTCGGAGCCGAAGCGTTGGGAGACCCGGACTTCGTGTTCTCGCAGGAGAGCGGACGCTCGGTGCGGCTGGCTACGGCGGACCGCGTCCTGGCCTACATGGGGTATCCGCCGCTCGGTCCGGGGTTCCGGCGCGAGCTCGAGGCGTTCCTGGAGGTGAGCGGCGTCAAGGCTTCGGTGCTGGGCGCGGAGGCCGCGGGCAACCGCTCGCTGGTGGGGAGGCTGCGCAAGGGAGCATCGCCGACCCTGAGGACGGTCGATCGGGTACGGGCCTGGATGGCCGCCCATGCGAGCGTGGAAGAAGTGGGTGTCATCCGCGCCGGGATCGAGGACAAGCGCAATCTAGCCGAGGCCGCGAGGCCCGGATCATCCACGGCTCCGCCGCTGCCGGCCGGGGCCGGGATCAACCTGGAAGAGGAAGGAGGGAGAGGAATGAACGGGAACGGCACGAAGTACCTGAGCACGAGGGAGGCGGCGGCCTGGCTGGGCCTCTCGCCCCGGACACTGGACCGCTACCGCGTGAGCGGCGAGGGGCCGGCGTTCCACCGGTTCGGGGGCCGGGTGCGGTACCTGGCCGCGGACCTGGACGACTGGGCCTCGGCCCGGCGGCGGCTGTCGACGTCGGACGACGGGACGGCCGGAAGGGAGGGGAGGCAATGAGAGCGCTCGAACTGATGAAGTGGACGCTCCTGGCGTTCGCCTGGACGCTGTGGAGCGCGGACCTGGCATGGGCCACCTCGGACACGACCTTCGCGGGTCCGCTGGGCACGGTGACGAACATCGTCTCGGGAACCGGCGGGCAACTCGCCGCCGCGCTGGCGGTGGGAGCCGCCCTGGTGGGCTCCGTGTTGCGTTTCAACGCGGGGCAGCTTGCGGGCGCGGTCGGCGTGGGCATCGCGGCCGGGGCCGGCACGGGCGTCGTCACGGGGCTCGTGGGCTCGGCCATCATATGAGGGCTCGGGATGAGCGACGTGGCCCGGCACACGATCCCCTCGCGCCTGGACGACCCGGAGCGCTGGCTCTTCTGGACGCTGGACGAGGCGGCGGTCCTGCTGGGGCCGGCGGTCCTGGGACTGGCCGCCAACGCGTTCGTGACCGGGCTCGTGGCCGGGGTGGGGGCGTGGGCGCTGCTCCGCCGGGCGAAGCGCGGCGGCGGCGCGGACATGGCGGTCTGCGCCCTCTACTGGTTCCTGCCATCGTTCGCGCTGGGGCTCAAGGGCGCGCCGCCGAGCCATCTGCGGCGGTTCATCGGATGAGGAGGCCTGGATGAGACGGGAACTGCTGGACGGGGAGAGGCGCCGGGTGCGCGACGGGCGGGCGGTGCTGGCAGTGCTGCTGGCCCTCTCGCTCCTGGCGAACCTGGGGTTGAGCATGGGCCTGGCCTCGGTGGAGCGCATGGCGGTGCTGATCCCGGCGGTCACGGGGCCTTCGTGGGAGGTGGGCACGAGCCGCGCCGGGATTCGGTACCTGGAGGACATGGGACGTACCGTAGCCGTGACGCTCCTGACGCTCACGCCGGAGAACGCGGAGCACGCGCGGGAGGCGGCGGCGCGCCTGAGCCACGCCTCGGCCCGGGGCGCCATAGGGGCCTGGGTGGCGGCCGAGGCCCGCCGCATGGAGCGGCGCGACCTTTCGACGGCCTTCTATCCCGAGAGGATCGAGGCGGACGGCGGGAGGTTGACGGTCACGGTGACGGGGGAGCTCGCGACCTGGATCGGGCGCGAGCCCGTGTCGCGGGAGCGCAAGCGCTACCGGCTGGCCTTTCGCGTGGACGCGGGCCGGATCGGCCTGCTGCGTTTCGAGGAACTGGAGGAACGGCGATGAGACGAACGAAGGCAACCCGCGGTGCGAGGGGCCGGCTTGCGGGCTGGACCGGGAGAATCTTCCGCACTGTGCAGATCCCGGCGTTGGCCTGGGCGGTCCTGCTTTTCTGCATGCCCGCCTCGGCGCCGGCAATGCAGATCCTGGAGGCCGTGGACCACGCGGAGCTCGAAGCGGAGATCTCGAACCGTGCGGTGAGCCGCATAGCGCTCGCGGGCGACCGGATCGCACGCATCATCCGGGGACCTGACGGCTTCGTGGTGGAGCACGACGCGGCGCGCGGAGATGTCTACCTGCGTCCGGCGGAGGCCTCGAGCGGTTTCCCTGGCGGGGCCGCCGTTCATGAGCCGCTCACGCTCTTCGTCGGGACGGCCGCGGGCTTCACCTACCGGCTGGCGCTGACGGTCACGGACCGCGGCTCGGCCCAGATCCTGATCCGCAATGCGGCGACGGCGGCTGAACCGGATCCAGTGAAGCCGGGCGATGGGCGCGTGGGCACGCTGGTGACCCTGGTCCGCGCGGTGGCCCGGCGTGAGCCGCTTCCGCGGTATGCGATCGAGGCGGCGTCCGGAAAGCCAGGGGTGGATGGACTCGCGGTCGTTGAGACCTGGCGTGGCCCCCGGTTTACGGCGCGCGTGCTGGAAGCGGAGGCGGGATCGGATTCGGATGCCGAAAACCTGGCCGGCCGTCTTGCGGCTGACATGGCCGCGGTCTGGGTGGGGCCGCCGGGAAGCGGTCCCTCGGGAGGACGGCTTGTGGTGGCGGTGGCGGATGCCCTCGGGAACGGACCTGTGGAGGGAAGACAATGACGGTTGGCGAGAGGACGCGAATGGACCCGGACACCCGGCGCACGCGCCAGAGGCAGTTGCTGTTGTTCTCGGGGCTGGCGGGGGCGGCGCTGGTCGTCTTCGCGGTGTGGTTCTCGGCCGGCGTCGGCAAGGGACCGGCGCCCCAGGGAGGGATCGAGGCGGAGCTTGCCGGGGACGAGACGGCGGAGGCGAGCTGGGTGCGGCGCTCGGAGGCGCGGATCGGCGAGCTGGATGCGCGCCTGCGGGAGGCAGAGGCGCGGGGGCGGCGGTTCGAGGACGAGAACGCGCGGCTCAGGGCACGGCTTCTGAAGGACGCTGAGGACGGCCGGGCGATGATCGACGGGTTGGCGTCGACCATAGACGCGTTGACGCGCCGGCTCGAAGCCTCGGCCGAATCCCCGGTCGAGGAGGCCCGGCCCGGTGCGGGCGACGTCCCCCGAGACGACGCCGCATCGGCCGGGCCGATGATCCAGCAATTCGAGAGCGTTGCGGATCCGCCCGCGGCCGCGCGCGGCGCCCCCGCTGGACCCCGCCCGCTGGAGTCCTGGCTCCCGGCCGGCTCCTACGCGGACGCCGTGGTGCTGGCCGGGGTGGACGCCTCTGCCGGAATCAGCTCGCAAGGCGATCCCCGGCCCGTGCTGCTTCGGCTGACCAGTCCGGCGCGGAGCGCGGCCGAGGGCGGGAAAGCGCTCGAAGCGGACGTGGCGGGCTGCACGCTCACCGGGGCGGCGTACGGCGATCTCTCTTCCGAGAAGGTCTACGTGCGGCTCAGGACCCTGACCTGCGCGGGGCCGGAGCCCCGGACCGTGATCGAGACGGAGGTGGCGGGCTTCGTGGCCGGCAGCGGCAAGGCCGGGGTGCGGGGTCCGGTAGTGAGCCGGGAGGGGGCGCTGGTGGAGAAGGCGTTCCTTGCGGGGCTCGTCTCGGGTGCGGGCGAATCCGCCGCCAACGTGCTCCAGGCCCCTGCCGGTGGACCCGGCGAAGACAGGGCCGCCAGCCTGGCCGATCTCGGCCGGGCCGGTCTGGGCGCCGGGGCGGGTTCGGCCGGCCGCCGGGTGGCGGACTACCTGATCCGCCGGGCCGAGCAGTACCAGCCGGTGATCCAGCTCCAGACGGGCACGCCGGTCACGGTGGTCTTCATCGAGGGCGCGCGGTTGGACGGGCGCGGGGACATCGGGAGCGGGAACAACAACGGGAAGGCAGGCAAATGAGAACACAAACGGCGATTCATCGATCAAACGCATTGGGACGGCAGGCCAGTCCGGTGCTGTTCGCGGCGGCCCTGGTCCTGGGCGGCTGCTCGGCCACGCACGTGGGCGACGCCTGGCAATGCCCGGTGGCGCAGGGCACGGCTTGCACGAGCGTGGCCGACGTCGATCCGGCGGTGAAAAAAGCGGAAAGCGCCCAAGAACTCGCGGTTCCGGAGCTGCCGGAAACGTTGGGTCCGGCCGGAGCCCGTAACCCTGACGGCTCCGGCGCCGCGTGCGCCGGGGGCTGCGATCCTCTCGCCTTGCTGGCGAAGTGGCTCGGCGCCCTCGAGGAGCCTCACGACGGCGCGGCTGTCGCCGAATCGGCGTCGGTTTCGCTCGGTGAAGAAGCCCCGGACCCGGTCAGTGGCGGCCTCCGGACGAAAGAGCGGATCGCGCGCATCTGGATCGCTCCGTTCGTGGACGCCAATGGGGTCTACCGCGAGGGGCACTGGGTGCGGACGGTGCTGGAGCCGGCGCAGTGGAGGCTCCGGTGATCGAAAGGCTCAGGGACCTGCTCGCAGGGCCGGAAGCGCTCCAGCCCTGGACGCTCCCGGCCCTGCCCGCTCCGCTGGTCGACCTCCTGCCCTGGCGTGCGTGGGACGAAGGGAGCGAGCTATACCTGAACGCCGGGAGTTGCGGTTTCCTGCTGGAGCTTCCGCCCTTCGTAGGGATCGACGAGGGGACCCTGGAGGCGCTGGCGGGCACCCTTGCCGACGCGGCGCCCGAGCGCGCGGTGGTGCAGATCGTCCACTGGACGAGCCCGCGCTACGGGGCCGCGGTCGGGAGCTGGGCCGAACCGCGGCATCGCACGGGCGGGGTGCAGGCGGGGATGGCAACGCGCCGCAGGGCGCTCTTCACGCGTGCCGGCTGGCGTCCGCTCCACCCGGGCGGGCCTCCGTTCACGCTCAAGGACTGCCGGGTGTTCCTGGCGTGCTGCCTTGCGGGCGGGCCGGGGCCCGCCGCCGAGACCGCGCTGGGCGGTTTCCGCCGGGCCCTGGAGGGCGCCTTGGCGTCCGCCGGGGCGGAGGCGCGCCGGGTCGACCCGGACACGCTCCTGTCGCTGGCCGCCGAGCTCACGGCCCCGGACCCCGGGGGAGAACATGACGGAGAACTCGACCGCCCCAGCCGCCGCTGGTCGCCAAGGGATCCGATCCACCTTCAATGCGGGGCGCCGGGTCGGGCGCTTACCGTGGCGCCCGCTGGGCTCGTCTTCCACCACCCGGACGGGACCGACGTGGCGGTGCGCGTGCTCTCGGCGCGGGCCTTTCCGGAGGTCTGGCCCGGCTGGCGCGGCAACGCGCTCATCGGCGACTTCCACCGGGACTTCCTTCAGCCGGGCGCCCCGGTGCTGACCGCGCTCACCGTGATGATGGGCGATGCCGCGGACGGCGAGCGCGCGTTCCTGAAGTCCGCCCGGGCCACGCAGCAGGCAGGCACCGGCATCGCGCGCTACCTGCCGGGATTGCCGGAGAAGGCCCGGGACTGGCGCTTCGTCACCGAGAGGCTCAAGGAGGGCGAGCGCCTGGTGAGGGCCTGCTACACGATCGCCGTCTACGCGCCCCTGGACGGCATCGACGAGGCCGAGCAGGCGGTTCGGGCCATCTACCACGGCCAGGGATGGCGCCTGGGAGCGGAGCGCTACGCGCACCTTCCGCGCTGGCTTGCCTGCCTGCCCATGGTCCCCGCCGGCGGCCTCGACTCGGACCTGGCCCGGATGGGCCGGATGAAGACGCTCCTCACCTCCTCCGCCGTCAATCTGGCGCCGGTGCACGGCGAGTGGCGCGGCCAGGAGGCCGTGCGCGATGCGCCGCCGGCGCTGCTCCTCATCGGGAGGCGGGGCCAGCCGGCAGGCTGGTCGCCTTTCGCCAACGAGGCCGGCAACTACAATGTGGCGGTGACGGGGAAGTCGGGGTCCGGAAAATCCGTGCTCATGCAGGAGCTCGTCTCAGGGATCGCGGGTGCGGGCGGCGAGGCCGTGGTGATAGACGACGGGCGTTCCTTCCAGCACACGGCGGAGGCCCTCGGCGGCGCCTTCATCGCCTTCGGCAAGGACCCCGCCCGGCTGAACCCCTTCGCCATGATCGACGCGGAGGCGGCGGCCCGGGACAGCGACTACCGCGAAGAGTGCTTTGCCATGCTGGCCTCGGTGATCGGCCGCATGTGCCGGCGGCGCGGACGCATCGACGACATCGAGGCCGCGCTCATCGACGAGGCCATAGCGGCCGCCTGGGAGGAGGCCGGGAACGGCGCCGACCTGGGGACCGTGCAGCAAAGACTCGAGGCGGCCGGCGACCGGCGCGCGTCGGACATGGCCCTGGCCCTGGGGCCCTGGCGGCCGGGGGGAGCGTTCGGGCGGCTCTTCGAGGGAGCGGACCCTCCGGCGCTGGATGCGGCATTGACCGTGTTCGAGCTGGCCGAGCTCAAGGGCCGGGGCGACCTCCAGGGCGTGGTGCTGATGCTGGTCATCTTCCTCGCCACCCAGCGCATGTACCACGGCCCCCGCACGCGGCCCAAGGCGATCGTGATCGACGAGGCCTGGGACCTCCTGTCTGGAGAGGACAGCCGGGCCTTCCTCGAAGGCGCGGCCCGGCGGGCGCGGAAGTGCCGCGGCGCGCTGGTGACCGGCACCCAGAGCGTCAACGACTACTATGCGAACCCGGCGGCGCGCGCCGCCTGGGAGAACTCGGACTGGGTGATCTTCCTCGCCCAGAAGGAGGAGTCGGTGGAGCTTCTGAAGCAGGAGAAGCGCATCCACTGCGACCCGGGCATGGAGCGGGCCCTCAAGAGCCTCGCCACCGTGGACGGGCGCCATGCCGAACTCTTGCTGCACGGCCCGGACGGGTGGCGGGTGGCGCGGCTGGCGCTCGACCGCTGGTCGACGGCGCTCTACTCCTCGCGCGGACCGGCCTTCGCGGCGGTCGAACGGCTGAAGGAAGAGGAAGGCCTCACCACCGAGCAGGCCATCGACCGCATCGCCGAGGGCGGGGCGGCGGACGGTTCGCCGTGACGGACTGCACGGAACCGGGACACTGGCAAGGGAACTGCGAACACGAGGAGACGCGATGAACGCACGGAATGGCAGACGAGGGCGGCCGCGAGCCGCGACCGGTGAAGATGGATCTGGAGACCGGCCTCTCGACTGGCCGGGGGACCCGGAATCGTTGACGGCGGACGCCGTCGACTTCGAGGCCTTGGCCCACGTGCTGGCCAACACCTGCCGCCGCGGCGGCAGGCTCAAGCGGTTCCACTCCCTGGCCGCCCATGCGGTGCTCGTGAGCGAGGCCATCGGGAACCTGGGCGAGCCTGAAGCCGGAGACGGCCGGACGATGGCGCTGCATGCCCTTCTGGCCGACGCCGGCGTCGCATGGCTGGGCGCCGAGGCCGCCGCATCGCAGCGCGGGGCGGAGCGTTTCAAGCGGCTCCGGGAGGCCGTGGACCGGGCCGTGCGCGAAGCGGCCGGCCTCCGGGGAGAGCTCTCAGCGGAACAGTCGGAACTGCTTCGTTTCGTGGCCCGCATGGCGGAGGGCGCAGAGGATAGGGACATTCCGGGAGCGCGCGACGGCGCGGCGCCCGCGGTCTCCTTCCCGCCGCTCCCCGGCCGGATACGGACCGTGGAGCCCGACCGGGCCGCCAGGCTCTGGCTGGACCGACTCCAGGAGTTGAGGGGGCCTTCGAGTGCGGCAGGCGGCGCCGTAGCGCCCTTGGCCGAGGAATCCGGGAACGGAGGCATGGATGATGGGGCATGAGTCGCGATGGAACGCGGCGGAGGTTCGGTCATGAGCGCATACGCGACGCTTGGAGCCGCCATGCTGCTTGCAACCGGCGTGGCGGCATCGGTGTCGGCCGTCACCGCGCAAATCGTTCTGGAGAGGGCTCCGCGCACCGTGACTGTGCGGCTCTCGGAGCTCGTGGCCGACTACATGCAGAAGAGCGCACGGGAACATGGAGACCGGGACGAGGCGGCGGAAGCCGCTCGCGGCTGGGCCAGGCGGCTTGACGAGGCGCTGGTCCGGACATCGGCGCGCCATCGCGTGGTGCTGCTTCCGGCACGGGCGGTCGCCGCGGGTGCGGAGGACTTCACGGCCGAGGTGAAAGCCGCGATGCGGGAGGCCGTGCGGGAAGACGACCTTCACGCGGGCCGGGAGGCGAAACGATGAGGACACACAACGTCTCGAACGGCCGACGGCGGCGGGGCAACAGGCTTCTCTTCTGGGCAGTGGCGGCGGCAATTCTGTGGCTCGCGCTGGTCTCGCGCGTCTACGTCAATGCGAGCTGGTCGGACGGGGCCTGGGGCTATGTTGTGCTGCCGCTCGTGGCCTCGCCCGGGAGGGGCGATGCGGTCGTGTTCGATCCTCCGGCGGCGCTGGGTTCTCCGGTCCCGTACCTGAAGACCGTGCGCGGCCTGCCGGGAGACCGTGTCGGGGTGGACCGCAAGCGCCGTGTCCGGGTGAACGACAGGGTCCTGGGCGTCGCCAAGACACATGCCCTTGACGGGCGTCCCTTGGCGATGGTCCGTCCGGGCGTGATTCCGCCGGGCCGCTACTACGTTCACGCCGATCACGTGGACAGCCACGACAGCCGCTACGCGGAGATCGGGCTGGTGGAGCGCGACCGGATCCGCGGTCGCGCCCTGGCGCTGCCGGACATTCCATGGCTGGGCCTGGAAGGCCCTCTGGCCGGGTCCGGGGAGACGCGGCCGTGAGGCGGCAGCCGTCCCATATCCACGTTCTGCTCGTTACGGCGGGTTGTGTGCTGACGTTTGTGGCACAACCTGCTTCGGCCAAGGACCTCGGGGTCCGCGGCGCGGTATGGCCGATCGCCGAACCCGACCTCCTCGCGCAGATAGAAACGCGGCTTGGAGAGATGGAGGCGTCGGGTGAGATGGCCCGCATGCGCCGCGAGGCGGTGGAACGGGCACGGCAACGGATCGAGGCGCCGGCACGCGTCGAGGGCATCGAGGCGGCGCGCGTTCGCCGCACGCGGCTCTTCGATCCTTCGATCGCTCTGGACCGTGACGTCCGGACGGCGGACGGGACCCTGATCGCGGCCCGCGGCGCACAGGTCAACCCGCTCGACGCCCAGCCGCTGACCCGGGACCTGCTCTTCATCGACGGTGCGCGGCCTGTGGAGGTCGCGTGGGCGCTCGACCACGGGCGGCCCGCGAGGATCGTGCTCGTTGCGGGCCGTCCGCTGGAACTCATGCGGGTCCACGGCCGGCCGTTCTTCTTCGATCAGGGCGGTCGGCTGTCGAAACGGCTCGGGCTCCGCGCCACGCCGTCGGTGGTGGCGGCCGAGGGCTCTGTGCTTCGGATCACGGAAGTGCCGCTTGAGGAGCAAACGGACCCGGCGAACGCGGAGGGACGGCCATGAGATGCGGGATAATCGTCGGCGCCGTGCTGGTCTTGGCTTGTGTCCTGTTCACGGGAACCGCGCGCGCCCAATCCTGCACTGGCCGTTTCGTGAACCCGGTCACGGACGTGTGCTGGGAGTGCCTGTTTCCGATCTCCATCGGGCCGATCAGCATGGGGAGCGCCGCGGGCGCCCCGGACACGCCCAATCCCGGATCCCCCATCTGCTTCTGCGGCAGCCCGATGCCCCGCATAGGGCTCTCGCTCGGCGTGTGGGAGCCTGCGCGGCTCATCGACGTGACCCGCGCGCCCTGGTGCTTCCCCAACCTCGGCGGCATGACCGTGGACCCGGGCCTGCCCGCGGGCCGGGGCCGCACGGCCTCGTCGGGCGGCGACGGGGCCTCGGGTTCCACGTGGCACGCCCACTACTATGTCTACCCGCTTCTCTCGTGGATCGGTGCGCTGCTCGACCTCGGCTGCCTCGAAGGGGGCAGCCTGGACATTGCCTGGGTCTCGGAGCTCGACCCCGCCTGGCGGGACGACGAGCTGTCGTTCCTGATGAACCCGGAAGCCGCGCTGTTCGCGGACCTTCCGGCCCAGGCGGCTTGCGCAGCGGACTGTGCGGCCGCCACCGCCGGGCTGCCGCTCGATCCGCTCTTCTGGTGCGCGGGCTGCCAGGGCGGCATGTATCCCCTGACCGGGAACGTGGCGGCTCACGTGGGCGGGGTCCAGGCCTCCCTGCTCGCGGCCGAGCGGCTTGTCTTCCGCCTCCACCGGCTGCTGCTCGCCTGGGGCACCTCCGGGACGAGAGCGCTGTGCGGGCGCTACCCGATGCCGGTCATGAAGAAGTCCCAGTACCGCTGGCAGATGACGCAGCCGGTCCCTGCCACTTCCCCGCTCACGGGCTGCAACCCCACGGGCCGGTCCTCGGTTATCTGGGAGGCGCTCCGCGAGCTTCCCGTCGCCGGGGAGAATTTTGGCTACCTGCTCTGGCGCAAACGGAACTGCTGTATCTTGTGAGGACGCTGCCATGAAGAGCAACGTGATTCGCCGGACCGCCGCCTTGATGGCCTGTGTGCTGGGACTGGCGGGCTGGAGCGGCTTGGGCCACGCACAGGAAACTCCCGGAGACACGGCACGGCAAGTGGTGGACCAGGTCCTGCGGAAGGCGGAACGGGACGGTCCCGGCGACCTGGACAGATGGTCGCGGTCGGTGATCGAGCGCGCACTGGAGCGCGCGGGACGGAAGCCCTCCGGCGGGTCCGCGCCGCTCCCGGCCGAGGGCCAGGCGGGCCGCCTGCCGGCGAGCCTTTCCGGCCGCGCCGGTGGTCCCGAGGTCCTTGTCTTCATGAGTCTCTCGGCGCCGCCGCAGAGCTGGCGGCAGTGGAGCCGCGAGGCGGCGCGGATCGGCGCGCCGCTGGTTCTGCGGGGTTTTGGCCCCGGCGGATTGCAAGCCGCCGTGAAGCGCATCGGTCCGTATCTGGACCGTAAGGGGGGCGCCGCCATCGATCCGCGTCTTTTCCGCCTGTTCGACGTCACGGTGATCCCCGCGGTCGCAGTGGTTCCGGGGGGAGTTCCGCCTTGCCGAAGGCGGCGTTGCCTGTCGGATGCGGCGCCGGCCCACGACCGGGTCGCCGGCAACATCGGCCTCGGAGCGGCGCTCGAAGCCATCGCCACGGAGGGCGGACCGGGACGGGCGACCGCGCGCCGCCATCTGGCTGCTCTGAGAGGGGACCTACCATGAAGTTTTCACACGGAACGAAGGCCATGATCGTGAGCGTTCTTCTGGCAGGGCAATTCGCCGCCGCCCGTGCAGGGGCGGAAGACCCAAAAGCGGCGGCCCGCGCCGTAGGCCAGGCGGGCACGGCGGCGGCGAGCGCCATTGCGAAGGACTCAGGCTCCACCGCTCACGTGCCGGGCTATGCCGGAACGAACCTGCCGGAGCGGAGCATGAGCGCCGGCGACCTGGAAGCGGCGGCCAACCGGGTCCTGGCCGATCCCGCCGATCCCGGCGGCCGGGCTGGCCGGGCCGTGATCGAGGCTTCCGCCGCGCGTCCGGAAGAGTCCGTCGAGGCCAGGGACCCGATCGTGCAGCGCGGGGACGGGATCGAGGGCGACCCGCGGTCTCCCCGCTGGAGCGCCGATGGGCTCACTTCCGGATCGGTGACGGGCTGCGGCGCCGGGGTAGCGCAGGCCGGGTCCGGCGGTACTTGCGGCTCGGTGTCCTGGTGCGTGGGGGCCGAATGCGAAACCGCGGAGTCCCAGGCCAACACCGGGTTCGTCGAGTCGGCCGCGCGGCTCAACATGGTGATGGAGTTGGGTGGAGATGAGTTCGACCGCGACAACCTCCGGTTCTTCAACGGGAAGCGGCGCTCGTGCCGCATCCGCTGGGGCGGCCTTGCCGATTGCTGCAAGGACTCGGGCCTGCTCGTCGGTCTTGCCGACTGCACCGAGGAGGAGCGCCTCCTGGCGGAGGAGCGCCATGCCGGCAACACGCACTACCTGGGCAGGCGTTGCACGAGGCGGGTGCTGGGGGTGTGCGTGCGCCGGGAACGATCCTGGTGCGTGTTCGGCTCGAAGCTCGGGCGCATCCTCCAGGAAGCTGCCCGGAGCCAGCTCGGGATCGGCTGGGGAAGCTGCCGGGGTTTTACGGTCCAGGAGATGGAGAGCATCGACTTCGAGGCCGTGGACCTTTCCGAGTTCACCGAGGACCTGGTGGACGGGTCGCGCGCGCCTTCGATCAAACTTCCGGAAGCGGGCCAGGCAGGCGCGGTGATGCGCGGCCGCATCCGGGATTTCTACAGCAGGAAGAAATGAGCGGATCATGAACATCGTGTACGCCCTTGCCCTCGCAAGCCTGCTCTCGGCCGCGCCGGCGCTTCGCTCGGACGCGCGGGAATGGAGGCCGTGGTGCGGTCCTTCACAGGGAGTGGATGTGGACCAGTCGCCGTCGCTCGGGTGGCACTTCTACTGCGACCGTGACGAGGGAGACGCAGAGGCAGAGGACGCTCCGGCCCCGCAGCAGCCGCCTGCCCAGCCCGAAAGCCCCATGGAACGCATTCTCAAGATGCGCCAGGTTCTGGAGGAGGCCCGGGGCAGGGCCATTCTCGATCCGAGCCCGGAGAATGTCTCGTCGTATCTTCGTCTCCAACAGGAAACCCTGCAACGGGCCGCGGCCTTCTCGGACGCCTTCCGCCGCACGGTCTGGGGGAACCCGGACCTCGACTACACGCTCAGGCGTCCGGTGGGCGCGCTCGCGAAGAGGCTCTGGTCGGACGAACGCCGGGCGGAGCGCGCCGGCGTCCTGGCGCGGCTCGCGGAGCGCTACGGGCTCATCTATCTGGGGAGCGCGCAATGCTCGGGATGCCGCGTGTTCGGTCCGCTCCTGCGGGCCTTCGCGCTTCGCCACGGTCTTGACGTCCTCGCGGTCTCGTTGACGGGCCAGCCGCTCGAAGGATGGCCCGAGGCGGTCGCGGACCAGGGCCGAGCCGCGCGCTTGGGCCTAACGAGCAGGGTCGTCCCTGCGGTTTTTCTCTACGACACGCAAACGTCGAGGGCGCTGCCGGTGTCGTTCGGAGTGGTCGCGGAGGACCAGCTCGCCGAGCGCATCTTCGCCCTTACGGCGCGGGAGGTCGGAAGTGACTACTAGACACGTGCACATAAGAATATCGATGGTGGCCCGGGCATTCGCGGCGGCGCTTGTGGCCGCAGGGCTCTGCCTCGCGCCGTCCGTCCACGCGGACGTTCTCTCGGAAATGGAAAACTTCTGGAGGGGCGCGGCGGTGAACACGACCGGCCCTACCGCCTTCGACGGCCAGGCCTCCGGCCACTGGACGCTCGGCAACCTCTACCTGCGCGCGCCCGTGCGCCAGGAGCCCATCGCGAACGTGAGTCTGCCGTCCTTCCGCGCGGGCTGCGGCGGCATCGACGCTTTCGCGGGGTCGTTCTCGTTCATCGACTCGGACCAGTTGATCGCCTTCGGCCGCGCCGTGGCCCAGAACGCCGCCGGGTTCGCCTTCGAGCTGGCGCTCGAGACCATCTCGCCCGTGATCGCCGAAACCATGTCCAAGCTCCGGGCCCTGGCGCAGTGGGTCAACAACCAGAACCTGGACTCCTGCGAGACCGCCCAGGCGCTGGTCGGAGCGGTCTGGTCGAGGAACGACCGGGCGAGCGCGGCCATCTGCGCGGCCGTGGGAACGCGGCAGGGGATCTTCTCGGACTACGCCGCCGCCCGCCACGGCTGCGGCTCGGACGGCAAGCGGAACTCGACCCTGGCGGCCGCGTCGGGGCCGCTCCGGGAGCAGGTTCCGGTGAACGTCAACTACGCCTGGCGCGCGGTGCGGGCGTCGAGTTTTCTCGGGGCGGATCGCGATCTGGGCGAGTTCGCCATGTCGATCTCCGGGACGGTGATCGTCACCGCTCCGGTCTCGGACGGCGACCCTTCCGGTCCGCGGGTGCGCGTCCTGGAACCCCTCGCGCTCGACCGCCGTGTGACCGAGATCCTGATGGAGGGCGGCGGCGACCTCCCGGTCTACCGCTGCGACACCGCAGCCGACTGTCTCAACCCCACCTTGGGGCGGCTCACCGTCCCCGCGGCGCGGGGCTTCCGGAACCGGGTCGCCGACCTGCTGCGGCGCCTGGTCGACGCGGTCCGCACCGACACGGCGCCGCCAGCCGACGCCCTGGCGCTCGTCAACCTCACCACCCTGCCGGTCTACCGGGTCGTCAACACCGCCGCCGCGTATCGCGGCGCCGTGGTGGAGCAGGAGGTGGATTCCCTGGCCGAGGCCGTGGCGCTGGACGTGCTCCAGGTCTGGATCTCGGACCTCCACCGGACAGTGCAGGAACGGGCCGGGACGCTGGACATCGCCGACGGCGACCAGCTTGAGCGGTGGCGCGAGGGACTGCGGCGGAACCGGTCCGCCCTGGCGCAGCACCGCCACGAAGGGCTTCAGCGCTTCAACACCGCTCTCGCCGTGGTCGAGAAGCTGAGGCTCATCGAGACCGAGCTTGCCGGAGCGCTGTCCGCCGATCTCCGCGCGGCGCTCGCCTTCTCCCGCGGAGCGACCATGTCCCGGTAGCGGGACGATTTCAAGGACGCACGGCCGTGTACGAACTCTTCACCCTGGGCGGCGGGACCTACCTGGTCGATCTTCTGAATGCGGTCGCCGCGATCACTGGCGGCGGGGCGTTCGTGACCCTGGCGCACATCGCGGGCGTCGCCGGGCTCGCATGGGCGCTCTTCCGCACCGCCTTCGGCGGTTCGTGGAAGGACAACGCCAAGTGGATGCTCCTCTTCGTGGCGGTCTGGGGCGCGATGGTCGTGCCCAAGGCGACCGTGCGGGTCGTGGACCGGCTCGATCCTGCGCTGGCGCCGGCGGTGGTGGCCAACGTCCCCATCGGCCTGGCGCTCTTCGCGTCGCTCACGAGCCAGGTGGGGGACGGGCTCACGCGGCTCACCGAGCAGGCCTTCTCGCTTCCCAACGACCTCACCTACCGCCGGCACGGCCTGATCTTCGGCGCAAGGCTGGCAGCCGAGGCGACCCGCATGGAGGTGACCGACGCCGTTTTCGCGCGAAACCTGAGAGCCTACGCGCGGCAGTGCGTGTTCCACGCGTTGCTCCTGGGCCACATCTCCGCGGACGATCTCCGCGAGAGCACGGACATCTGGCGGCTCGTGACCGCCACGGGCTCGCCGTCCGCCGGAGCCTCGCCCGCGCGCATGGTGGAGTACGCGACCCGGGGCGCTCCCTCGGGGACCGGCGCAACTACGGTGGACCGCCAGATCGTAACCTGCGCGGAGGCCGCATCGCGGCTCAACGGTCTCTGGGCGGCCGAGATCGCACGGGCCTCGGGTATCTTCGGACGTAGGCTCTTCCCCGGAGCGGCAACGGAAGCGCTGGCCCGGGCCGAGCTCATGGCCGCCCTGCCGGCCGCCCACACCTATCTCATCGGCGCGTCGAGGACCGCGGCCGAGATCCTGCGCCAGCAGATGGTGCTCAACGCCATGCACGACGCCGGCGAGCAGTGGGCGTCGGAGGCAGGCAACGCCGCCGCTCTAAGGGCCTACACCGAAGCGCGGGCCGAGACCCAGACCGTCTCCGCCTACCGGGCCATCGGCCGCCAGGCCGAGACCTGGGTGCCGATGCTCCGCATCGTGTTCGAGTGCCTCTACGTGGGCGCCTTCCCCATGGCAGTGCTGCTCATGCTCACGCCAGCGGGCGCGGGGATCTTCCGCTCCTACTTCTCGGGTCTCGTGTGGCTCCAGAGCTGGGGCCCGCTCTACGCGGTCCTTCACCGCATCTCCATGGGCGAGGCTGCGGAGCGCATGAGCGCGGGCGCGCTCATGCCGGGCGGGGACATCGGCGTGTCGCTGGTGGCCCAAGCGGGGATCCAGGCGGTGGCGTCGGACGTGGCGGTCATGTCGGGCTACCTTTCCATGTCCGTGCCGTTCCTCGCCGCCGCGCTGGCGTATGGCGTGGGACGGGCGACCGCGCTCGCCACCTCGGTGCTGGCGGTAGGTCAGGAGGCGGCGTCCTCGGCAGCGCAGGAGGGCACCACGGGCAACGTCTCGCTCGCCAACACCCAGGCCGACACCCACCGCTTCGGAACGGTCGAGGGACACCAGGTCCGGACCTCGCTGCACGCCGACACCGGCCGCTACACCGGGTTCGCCCCCGGAGGCGCCGGCTTCACCGTCACCGGCGACGGCACGGCGGTGGTGGACGCAGGTTCCGCCACGAGCCGCATTCCGGCCGCGGGGATCAGGCTCTCGGAATCCCTTGCCGCGAGCCACGAGAACCGCGCGGGAGCCGCCCGGGAACAGGCCCGGCACTGGTCGGCCGAGGCCGCCACGGCGCGCACCGCGGCCGCTACCGACTCGGCGGCCCTGGTGGAGCGGTTCTCGCGCGACGTGAACACCGGCGTCGCGCATTCCAGGGGCGTGAGCGAAAGCGAGAGCCAAAGGGTCCAGAGCCTGGAATCCCACTTTGAGCGGCTGTCCGAGGCGGGCGGCATCTCGAAGGAGCAGGCGGCCGCTCTCACGAGCGAGGCCAAGGCCGGCGGGGGCTTCGACTTCATCGTCAAGTTCGGAGCCGACGGCTCGGTGAGTTGGCGCGGCCACACGCTCAGCCGGGAGGCCTGGAACCGGATGACGGACTACGCCGAGCAGCAGAGCGTGCTCGACGTCTGGTCGCGGGTGGCCGAAGCTTCCAGGCGCTACTCGACCGCTTCGGGCGAGAGCGAGCTCAGGAGCCTGGAGGAGAGTTTTGGGTCGAACCTGACGCGGATGCGCCGCTTCGGCGAGCAGGAGGCGCTGAGCCACCGGGAAGCCGAGAGCTGGAGCCGGCAGGCGGCCGAGGTGCGGAGCCGGGCCCGGGCCATCGACCGGGAGCTGGGGCAGCCCTTCTTCACGTGGCTGACCGCACGTACCGGCGCCGACGGGCGGGAAATCGGCGTGGCCGGCGCCATGCGCCTGGCCTCCCCTCAGACCCCGGAGGACGCCGAGGAGCTCCGGGCCCATGCGGCCGCGTTCATCGCGGAACGGTTCCCGGCGCCCGGGGGCGCGGACCCGGCTTCCGTGCCGGGGGTGATGGACTACGAGCGGACCGTTGAAGGAATGCGGGAGACGCACCGTAGCAGGACCACGGCGGCCTGGGCGGAGTGGTCGGGCTGGGCCCGGGACCACGGGCGTGGAGGCCATGAAAGGGGAAGCGTCGGACGACGGGCGGAGGGCCTGCGCGCCGAGACGGACACCGAGCTCGACATCCGGGAGGCGGAACGCGAGGCGCGGGGCGGCGTGACGGGCGAACGCAGCGGGCAAGGGCGCGCAAGGGTGGCGGCCGAAACGGATAGGCCCTTCGGCGCGCACGCCGCCGAGTCGGTCCCGCTGGTGGGCGAGTGGCTGGGCGGCAAGCTCTACGGCACGGCGCAGAACGCTGCGCCGGACGCGGGCGGGAAGAAGGAACGCGTGGACGGCGGTCCCATGGGCCGTGACGAAGTGCTTGGACCGTGAAAGGGGAGGGTAAGATGATGTTAGGCAAGGCGACGCTCCGGGGAGGCCAGACCCTGCTTCACGACGTCCACATGTGGGGCCAGCTGGTGCGCTGGCAGATCATCGGCTTCGTCCTCGTGGTCGTTCTTGTCCCCTCGATAGCGCTCTACTTCACCACCACCGCCTACGAATGGCGCATCGTCGGTATGGGGACCCTCGCCGAGGTCAAGCTGTCCATTGGATACTCTCCCCGTTCCGGCCAGATGCACGAGTGGCTGGAGGGACGGAAGACCGCAACCCGGATCGTGGACATCGTCGCGGACCCGAGAATCGAACGGATACGCGGACGTATGCTCGAGACGGTCCACTCGTGGGCATGGACGGGCGCGGGATGGGGAGTGGGCGGCATGGTTGTGTGCACCCTGGGGTTCTGGATGCTGGGCCGGCGCCTGGCCCGGACCCGGCGGGTGCGCGGCGCGGAGATGGCGACCGCGCGCGAGCTCCGGAGGCGCGTGCAGCCTCTCACCGTGCGCCTGGCGGCGGCGGTGTTTCCGGCAGCCCGGCGGGCGTCGTGCCGCATCGCCGGGATTCCGTGGCCCAGACGCGCCGAGACCCAGCACACCATCGTCTCGGGCACCACGGGCTCGGGCAAGACCGTGCTGATATCCGACCTCGTCGCCCAGATCCGGGCCCGGGGGGAACGATGCATCCTCTACGACAAGATGGGGACCTATACGAGGTCCTTCTTCGATCCTTCCACGGACGTCCTGATGAACCCCCTCGACGCCCGCGCCCCGCGCTGGTCGCCCTTCTTCGAGGCCAGGACGCCCCGGGACTTCGACATGATGGCCGCCGCCCTGATCCCCCAGCAGAGGGACACCGTGGACCCGTTCTGGGTTACGGCCGCAAGGCAGCTCTTCTCCAACGGAGCGGGCGTCCTGTGGGGGCAGGGCGTGACCGAGAACCGGAGGCTGGTCGAGGACCTGCTCAAGACCGAGCTGTCGGAGCTGGCGGAAGCCATGGAAGGCACCGTTGCCCAATCCATCGTGAGCCCCGACAACCCCAAGACCGCCCTCTCGGTGCGCGCCATGCTGACCGCGCACCTGGGAGCGCTGGAGTTCCTGCCGGACACGGGCGAGCCCTTCTCGATCCGCGACTGGGTGGGCCGCGAGGACGAGAGCGGGTTCCTCTTCCTGACTTCCCGGGGAGACCAGCACGCGAGCTTGAGGGGGCTCATCTCCACGTGGCTCGAGATCGCGGTGAACGCGCTCCTCTCGCTCCAGCAGGACGGCTCGCGCCGGATCTGGATCGTCCTGGACGAGCTGCCGACGCTTCACCAGGTGCCGAGCCTCCAGCCCGGCCTTGCCGAGTCTCGGCAGTTCGGCGGCTGCTTCGTGCTGGGGATCCAGGTGTTCTCGTCCCTGCGGGACATCTACGGGAAGAACGGCGCGGAGACCATCTCGGGGCTCTGCGGCACCCGGGTGGTGCTGTCCGCACCCGACCAGGAGACCGCGCAGTGGTCGGCGGAAAGCCTGGGTCGCGGCGAGGTGGAGGAGTACACGCAGGGGATGAGCTACGGCGCCAGCACCATGCGGGACGGGGTCTCGTTGACGCAGCACCGCCAGATGCGGCCGTTGGCGCTGCCGTCGGAGATCATGCGGCTCGACAACCTCCACGGCTACCTGAAATTCCCCGGCCCCTTCCCGGTCACCGCCATCCAACTCAGGTACGTCAACCGTCCGGCTTCCGCCGAACGGTTCGTGGCGCGCGCGGAGAATGCCCCGGCGGAGGCGGAGACCGCCGACGCCACGGCGGAACCCGTGGGCGGGGAAGCGGCTTTGCCGGAGCCGATGGCCGGCAGCCAGCCCGAGAACCGGGAGCCGCAGGCCGAGCTTGACTTCCAGCCGCCGGAAGACGGCGGAATGGAGCCCGAACAGGCGGCCGGCGGTAAAGAACCCGAGTCTGCCGAACTCGCGGTGCTTGCGGGCAGCCGGGCGCAAGACGGCGGCGGCTCGGCGCCGCAGCATCCCGTTCCGGCCCCTGCCAAGGCGCGCGAGTGGTTCTGAGATGCTCTCGATCGGGGCGCTCGGCTCGGCCGCCCAGGGCGCAAGCTACTACGAACGCGACGGCTACTACGCGAAGGACGACCCCGAGCACAAGTCCGCGAGCGCCTGGGCGGGCAAGGGCGCAGAGGAGCTGGGGCTCGAAGGCCCGGTGGACGCGGACGTCTTCCGGGCAGTGCTGGAGGGCAGCGTGCCGGACGGCTCGGGGCGGCGGCTCGGCCGCCGTGGCAAGGACGGGGAGGTCGTCCACCGTCCGGGGCGTGACCTCACCTTCTCCGCTCCCAAGTCGGTCTCCATCGCCGCCCTGGTGGGCGGTGACGCGCGGATCGTGGACGCCCACGACCGCGCGGTGAAGGCGACCCTCGACTGGGTCGAGGCGAACGCCGCCGAGACCCGGGTGCAGGATCCCGCAACCAGGCGGATGGTCCGGGTGCGCGGCCAGGAGATCGTCGCCGCCACCTTCCGCCACGACACCTCCCGAAACCTCGACCCGCAGCTTCACACCCACGCGGTTGTGGCCAACATGGTCAGAAGCGAAGACGGCAAGTGGCGCACCATGGCCAACGAGGGCCTCTACGAGCGGCAGAAGCTCGTCGGGATGCTCTACAGGAACGAGCTTGCACGGGACCTGCTGGATCTGGGCTACGGCATCGAGAAGACCCATGCGGACGGACGCTTCGAGATCGCGGGCGTTTCGCGCGAGGTAATCGAAGCATTCTCCACTCGCCGCGCCGAGATCGAGGCGGCGATGGAAGAGCGCGGTCTCGGCGCCACCGGCGAGAATCCCCGTATCGCCGAGCGCGCGGCGCTGATGACCCGCGCCGTGAAACGCGACGTCGACCGCGACGCGCTCCGGGGAGTTTGGGAGAAGCAGGCGGCGGACCTCGGGTTCGACGCCAGGGCGCTCGCCGCCGACGCGGCGCGGAAGGCCGCCGCGCCGGCGATGCAGGGGCGGGAGGCGGCGATTGCACCTGATCGGGGACCAGCTGCGGAGGCCGTTGCTTGGGCGATCGCTCATCATTCGGAACGCCAGGCGGTGTTCGCCCGCGCCGATCTTTTCGCCGCCGCGCTCGCGCATGCGCCGGGACGCGTGACCATGGCCGAAGCCGAACGGGAGGTGGCCGCGTTGGAGGAGGCGGGCGAGCTGCATGCCGTGAGCGTGCCCGACGCCCAGGACGCGCTCGCCACGGACCGGACCGTGGGCGAGGAGCGCGAGACCATCGCGCTGATGCGCTCGGGCGAGGGCAAGGGCCGCGCTCCGATGAGGAGTTGGGCGGTCCAGGGGCGCCTCCACCGGGGGCCGCTTACGGCCGGACAGAGGGAGGCGGTGAAGCTCATACTTTCATCCAGGGACCGTGTGGTGGGGGTCCAGGGCTATGCCGGCACCGGCAAGACCACCATGCTCGACAGGGTGCGGACGCCGCGGAGAAGAAGGGATGGCGCATGGCGGGCCTGGCGCCTTCCGCATCGGCGGTGAAGACGCTTGCGTCCGAGGCGGGCATCGAATCCGAAACCCTGCAAGGGTTCCTTGCCCGCAACACCGGCGTCGCCGAGGGCAGGCTCACGAGAAAGGGCGAGCGCCAGATGCGGGCGGCGTTCGCCAGGACGATCCTGGTGGTCGACGAGGGTTCGCTGGCCTCGACCGTACAGGCCCGGGATCTCCTGCGCGTCGCGAACGCGTTCCGTATCCCGCGCGTGGTGCTGGTGGGCGACGCCAAGCAGCTCGACGCCGTCGATGCCGGCAAGCCCTTCGCCCAACTCCAGGCCGCGGGCATGAAGACCGCGGTCATGGACGAGATCATGCGGCAACGCGACCCGGCCCTCAAGGAAGCGGTGAAGGCGAGCCTTGCGGGCGAGATCTCACGCGCCTTCGAGAAGCTCGGCTCCAATGTGGCGGAGGTAAAGCCAGACAACATCGCGGGTGCGGTCGCGGCGCGCTGGCTCGCGCTTTCGCCCGAAGTTCGTGAGAACACCGGCGTCATGGCGCCCAGCCATGAGCTCCGCGTGGCGATCAACGGCCACATCCGCGAGCGCCTGGCCCGGGAAGGGCGCATCCGCGGCCCCGCCATGGTCTCCGAGCGGCTGGTCTCGAAGGGCTACACCAATGCCGAGAAGGCCCTCGTCGGCAACTATGCGCCCGGGGACGTGGTCGCCTTCCATCGCCCGTACAAACGTCTCGGCGTCGCGAAAGGCGACGAGCGCCGCGTCACAGGCGTCGATCACGGGGCCCGGTCGGTGATGCTCGAAGGCACAGACGGCGGGACTGTCGCCTGGAAGCCGGGTGAGGTGGGCGGCCGCAAGGGCGGAACCGAGGTCTACCGGCCGGAGGAGATCGACCTGCGCGCCGGCGACCGCATCCGCTGGACCCGCAATGACGCGGGTCTCGGGCTCGTCAACAGCCGCACCGCCGAGGTGGTCTCGGTCGCGAACGGGCGGGTCGCGTTCCAATTGGAGGACGGAAGGAAGCTCGAACTGGGCAGAGGCGACCCGCAACTGCGCCATCTCGACCATGCCTGGGCCTCGACCGTGCACGCTTACCAGGGCCGCACGGTGGACAACGTGATCGCGGCGATGGAAGCCAGGCACCCGCACCTGACGACGCAGAAGTCGTTCTACGTCGAGATCAGCCGCGCACGCGACCGCGCCGAGCTCGTGACCGACGACGCCGCCGAACTCAAGGCGCAGCTCCAGGCCGTGACCGGCGAGCGCATCGCGGCGCTCGAAGGCATCGGCGAGGTGCCCCGCGAAGCGCCGGGGAAGGGTGGAGATGCGGCGCGCGGGAAGGGAAAGACGCCGGGCGCCGCTACTGCGACCGACAGTGCGAAGCAGCGGGACGACGCTGAGGCGCCGGCCCGGGAACGGGAAATGCCGCCGCCGGAACGCGGCAAGACCAGGGACATGGATCTGGAACTGTGAGAAGCGGCGCGTGTTGCGCCGTTCAGGGTCTTGAAGACACCGCGACGGCGTGAAGCCGTCATTGGAGGAGCAGCACGATGAGTCAGGAAAACACGGGAATCCCGGCGGTCGAGGCCGGCAAGGCGGAGACGCGCACGGCCCACTCGATCCGTTTCCTCGATACGGAATGGGACCGCATCAAGGCTTTTGCCGAGGGTCGCGGACTGGCGCCGCCCGAGTTCGTCCGGTTTGCGGCGCTTGCCATGATCGAGGACGGCGCTCGCGGTACGGCCGGCAGGTTCGCGCCGCTGATCGAGGTCACATTCCGGGCAACGTATATGTTGGCCAGCAGGATGCGCGAGGAAATGCTCGACGCAGGCCGCAGCGAGGAGCTGGACGCGCTGATCCGCACGGCCCGCGAGTTGCAGGACGAGCTGACGGGCGCCGCTTCGGAATGAAGGCAGCCAGGTTCTGTGCTGCTAGGTGAGTACGTGGACGGCGAGGTTCACACGAACAGCATCGAGGCCGTGTGGGCCGTCTTCAAGCGTGGCCTGAAGGACATATACCACCACGTCTCGGTCAAGCACCTGGGCCGGTACGTGGACGAATACGCCTTCCGGTTGAATGAGGGGTCCGTGGACAATCATACCCTTGACCGAATCGCAGCTATGCTTCTTGGGCCGAGGGGAGGCGCCTGACCCTTGAGGAACTGACTGCGGATTGAGGCCATGCCTTACTCCTTCCCGTCGAGTATTCCGCCAATCACATCAACCACAGCGTCCACATCGGCGAGCGGCAGGCGCTTAAGACGCAACCTGCCTCCGCGCCAATGGCAGGTCAGGCTCCACCCCTCCCGCCTCCTATACTTCCGGGCATAGAAGGTGCATCGGTCGAAGCGCAGAGTGATCTCGCCAGAGCCAGACGTGCCGATGTCGGGGCGCCTTCCCTTGACACGGCGGGCCAACCCTTCAAGATCCCTGCCGACCTCGGGGTGATCTTCTGGCCGAAACAACTTCATCGTGCTTCTTGCGGCTCCGTCGCGGTTGGTTTTTCGCTCCCCGCACCGCCCAACACCCGGTCCAGCAGATCGTCCGTGGCCCCCATCGGGTCCGTCTCGGCCTTATCTTTTAGCGCCTTCAACGTCTCGCTATCGGGGTGCTTCATCCTTCTCTCCCATTGACAGGCGCTAGGCATCCATCCTAGCGTCCCTCCTGCGATCACTAAACGCGGAGTCCCGTGTGTCGGGTCATCCGTGAATACAAGAACCCGTCACGGGAGGTGCTCATGGTGCGTACGGCTCTTGTTGTCTTTGGCCTTATGGCCTTGTTTGCTTGTGGTGGTCAGCAAGCCGTCTTGACCGCCGACGCGACAAAGCCCACCCTTGTTGCTGAGCGGACGAAGCAGACCTACGACAAGCACAAGGACGTAACGTCCGTCGTTGCCCCTAGGTACATGAGCGGTTTCCCAAACTACTACTTGCAGGCTGTCTACCGCAGCGTGCAGATACCGGGAATAGGCAACCAGCAACGGGTACTGCATGGCATGGTCATAATGCTGGTGGTTCCGGCGAACGACCCGTCGCGCAGGCGCTACGGTAACGGCTGGAGCAAGGGGCGAATGTTCACCTTTACGAACAGCGCAGCATTGCTGACGCAAGACATCTTCAACGAAGCCATGGCAGAAGGCTTCGAAATCGAAGTTCCGCGAGTTCGGGAGCATGGGAATGCTGCCCTCTGGACTGCGTTGGTGGAAAAGCGGGTGCTGAGCATTCCAGCGGAATATTTTCAGGGATTCAATCGCCAACTCCCCTGCCACTTGCCCAACCAGGCATGCGTGTCCCTGCGCAACCTCCTGACGATTCAGGCCGAGTTGAAGGCGAAGGTGGAGCAGTACAAGGCGAAGCCTGAGTGGAAGAAGCTCCCGAACGGCTTCCTGTTGCTCTAGGTGTACTCGCATTATCCGGTTCTCTTCGGGGCGGTCTACTTCGGTGGGTCGCTCTTCTCGCGTAGCGCCTTCGTGTTCTCGTTCAATGCTCGTGTGTGCCTCTCCATTCGGTCAGCCTCGTCCGCCTCCCTTTTCCTCTTTGCCTCCAAGTCTCTCAACTCCTGCATTCCCTGAAAGGGCCTTGGGTCGTCCTGGCGAAGCTGGGGGAGTTATCTATGTCTCCCATGTTCGCCGCCACCTCCTTCACCTCTCCATCCCGGATCAACCAGGTCTCCGGGGTCATCGTCATACCACAACGCTCCGTGCTAAAGGTTGTCACGCTTAAGCCTGGCTGGCAGCTTATCGAGATTTGTAGCTCCGTCTCAATCCTACGATTAGAGGAGGATATCTCGTCCAAGAGTTCAACGAGACGATCCATGACGTCAGGTCTAGCCTTAAGCACCTTCTAGATTTTCAGGAGCCTCAGAGAATCTTTAAAGCCAAGGGACACTATTACTCCTGATTCACCCTTCTTTGGTGCGAAGGCTCGGCTGCGGTTGCGATACTTCCCGCAATTGGGGGCCTTCGCACGCCAAAGTTGGCTCGCTGTAACACATTCTGTGTGCATTATGTAGTCGGTTCGGAGCGGGGGTCTGGTCCCTCTCTTCTCGATGCCAGAGGCTGTCGTTGTCCCGGCGGTCGGGAGGAGGTGGGTTTGGGACGCTCAAGCTGATGGCGCCGGGCGAGGTGAGCCCGGGCATCACTCGGGGCGATGGCGACTCGGCCTACGGAGTCGCGGTAACGGGCAACTCCTTTATCCAGGACGGCAGAGCTGACGAAGGCGTGGTGCACGAAGGAATCCGGGACGGCTTTGAACGCGCAAATAGCGTTGCCGCCACGGCCCGGTGGGCCTTTCGGGCGGGCGAAGTTGGGCGGTTCTCCAGGGAATTGGGGAACTCTCCAGAGAATCAGGGGCGTATTCTCTGGAGAACCGCGGTCGAGAAACACGAGTGAATTCAACATGATAGGTCCGGTTCTCCAGAGCATACACTCGATCCAACAAAGGGCAGGCGCTCAAAGGCACCGTTTGTCCACGATAAGGCGCGCGATGGTACCAATGGCACAACCAGCATCGGAGGTGCGTGGGGTGTGAGAACAAAACGCCGCAAGGCGTCGAATGGCCGCTTCCTTGGACCTCAAGCGCTCGGGCTGTGCAAACCGTTCTGACTTCGGCAGTTAGCCCGAGTGGCGCTTGAGCGTCAGCGTCCGCCGCGCATGTGCGGGAACACTTCCCGAACCGCCGCGCGGCGTCTGTGTGTCAGTATAGGAAGCACGGGGTAACGAATCAATGCTCGCAAGAACCGTGCACCGCGGCGTCACTAACCCTGACACAACCGGCGGAGGCGTTGCCGTGAGGTAACAGAGAGGCCAGCGCACACGTTCCTGCGGTGGCGCGATGATTGATGCACATGTTATCACGCTCCACTGAAGTACGGCTTCGGCACGGCGTGCCGTCAGAGAAGCCCTCGCGGATTTCGAGAACGTGGTGACCGACTGATGCGCCGCCTCATCCCCATCCTCCTGCTCCTGCTCGCCGGCTGCGGTGGCAGTCAAACCGCCGCCCCGCCGCTCCACGTTCCCGAACCAACCCGAACGGTCCACGTCGTCGACGCGGATACTATCGACATCGACGGCATCCGTTACCGGCTGCACGGCATCGACGCCCCGGAGTCCTATCAGACCTGCCGCGCTTGGGGATACACCTGGGAATGCGGCAAGGCCGCGACGCATGCCCTCATGTCCCACGTCGGCGACATCTCATGCCAGGCAAGCTCCGTATCCGATCGCTATGGCCGCACCATCGGCCGCTGCACAACATCTCACGGGGTTGACGTGAACGCCTGGCTCGTTGCGCACGGGTGGGCGCTCGCCGCCTACTCCACCGATTACCACGACGAAGAGGCTCAAGCCCGCGCCCAACGCCGCGGTATCCACCAGGGCATGTTCGTCAACCCCTCCGACCGGCGCCGCGGCCAACGTCTCGAAGGGCAGGATACCCTCGCGGGCGTGTCCACGCCGGCTCCTGTCGACCTGCCGCAGCTCGCTAACGGCCTCTTGTGGGGCACTGACACCATTGACGGCCAGCACCTGCAGCACAGCGTGTTCGGCATCACCGACACCAGCGCCGCTGTCTCATTCGGCGACTGGCCGGCCACCAACCCCTCGGACACCGGAACAGCGACGTGGATTGGCTCCATGGTCGCCATTACCGACACCGGCAGCTACCGTACCACGGGCACTGTCATCCTCACCCTTGAGGACCTCGCCGCGCCTCGTGTCAACCTGAAGCTGTCCGGTCCCGACGTCGGCACGTTCAACTGGTCTGACATTCCGCTCCACGACGGTTCCTTCAACGCCGGCGACGGCTCGATGCAGGGCCGCTTCTACGGCACGCAACACCAGGAAGCCGGTGGCGTGTTTGCCCGTAACGGATGGCTTGGCGCGTTCGGTACCCGTCGTTGACGATCCAAAGCAATTTAGGGGAACCACATACCTGAGTAGCCGGTCCTGTTGGATCAATCGGTCGGCTTTCGCCCCTCCGATTCCCAATTACATGCACTCTCTCCCGTTCTCAAATAAGCCAGAAGAATCACATTTTACTAGCCACCTGCGAAGGCCGGTGTTGAGATTTAACTGCCACCGCACCAACTCTTCGCTAACCTGAGAGTCCGTTAGCGGGAGTCTGCTTGGCGCGCTACCAACCCAGAACGCAACTTGACATATTCTTCTTCCTGCACAAGCCTCTCCGACAGCTAGGCGATAGACATCTTCGTTATTTTTTGAGAGAGGGTCAATTGCCACAAAAAAGAAGATCCCAGAATGGCCCGTAATTTCATAGCTTTCATCCGCTGCAACGATCATTGGGAAACAAATTGCAGCAAAACTTATCATCACAATTGCTCGTTTCATTTCCTTCTCCTTGCTGGACATATTGTCCTTACTATAGAACTGCTGTTCCACAACGCCGTGCTGGCCGACTCCTTTCCCCACCCGTTGGCTCGGGAAGGAAAGCATCCCAAAGCACCTCAAGTCAACGCTTCCGGTTACTCAGGTATATGATCCCCAAATTTAACGCCGCAACCGCGAACAGGAGGCCGCATGAAGATCACTGACCTCGTACAGCGCAGCGACACGACGCCTGGGCGCATCTTCGATGGTATTGTCGTTGGCCTTATCGTGGTTTCTGTCATCACACTCTCTATCGAGACGTTGCCCAATCTGCCGCCCTTCGCGCGGACAGCCTTCGACGCTTCCGAAGCCATCATCGTGGGGCTGTTCACTCTCGAATACTGCTTGCGCGTCGCGACTGCTGCGAAGAGGTTCCGTTACGTTTTCAGCTTCTATGGGCTTGTCGACTTATTGGCGGTGATCCCATTCTATCTCTCGTTCGGAGTCCTTGACCTGCGTGCCTTGCGGATCGTGCGGTTGTTCCGCGTCCTCCGGATTTTGAAGCTCACCCGATACAACGGGGCAATGGATCGGTTTGGAAGAGCGCTTAAACTCGCGAAGGAAGAGATCGTGCTGTTTTCGGCCGTCACCGCGATCCTGCTGTACCTGTCAGCCTTTGGCATCTATCAGTTCGAGCATGCGGCACAGCCCGAAGCCTTCCCATCCATCGTCCATAGCCTGTGGTGGGCGACGGCTACGCTCACGACCGTGGGCTACGGCGATGTCTATCCCATCACTGCGGGCGGTAGGCTGTTCACCTTCGTAATTCTGATGTGCGGGCTGGGAATTGTTGCGGTACCCGCTGGACTCGTGGCTGCGGCCCTGTCGAAGGTTCGCCAAGATGAAGACGAAACGGAGTCTCGGTAAACGACGGCTCTACCGAGTAGAAGTAAGGTTCGTCACTGTTTCGTATGAGACGCATTGAGGTTCATCATTGCGGAAATGATATTGCCCACCCGTTCGGCGGTTTCGATGAGGTGCCCGTCCGCGAGGTGTGCGTAGCCCGCCGTAGTACGGTGCCGCCGATGTCCTAGCAGCTTGCCGACGACGGGCAGGTTCTCCCCTGACATGATGGCTTGGCTGGCCGCAGTGTGTCGAAGGTCGTGCACGCGCAGCCCGCCGACTCCGGCATCGGCGCAGACCGTGCGCCAGCAGTTGATGAGACTGTAGGCGCGCCGGCCTTCGGCATGGGTCGGGAACAGGTAGCAGTCCGGCTTGCGGTCACCGGGCAGCTCGGCGATGTGCGCCCGCGCGGCCGTGCCGAGCGGCACCGTGCGCGGGCCGGTCTTGGAGTCCGGCAGGTTGATGGTGTCTCTGCCGATGTCGCGCCAGCGCAGATTGAGCACTTCGCTCCGGCGGCATCCGGTGAGCGCCAGCAGCCGGATGGCGGCGACGGCCTCGGGCCATCGGTCCTCGCGGGCGTCGAGCGCGCGGCCGAGCCGCGCTAGCTCGTCCATGTCGAGGAACCGGGCGATGCAATTCCTCGGGTTCTTCCTGATGCCAAGGCAGGGGTTGCTACCGCGCTCGCGCAAACCCCATTCCTCGGCCCGGAATATCATCGAGCGCAGTATCTCGAAGGCACGGTTGGCCGCGCCAGGCCGGTCCTTGCTGGCCGCGTCGAACCACGCGGCCACATCCTCCGGGCCGATGCGGTCAAGCGGCATCCTGCCGAGCGTGGGCAGGATGCGGGCGTTGAGGTAGATGCGCACGGTCTTGCGCCCGGACGGCTTCCAGTGCGGCTCTGAACGGCGCAGGTACTCGTCCGAGAACTCCCGCAAGGTCAGGGTCTCCTTCTCGTTGCGGATGTCGTCCGCGGGGTTCTCGCCCGCACGGATGCGGACGAGGATTTCGCGGGCGCGGCGGCGGGCCTCGGCAAGCTCCATCTCGCCGAGCCGTGCGATGACGATGCGGCGGCTCCGCCCTTCGATGCGGGCCTGCACGATCCAGACCTTCCGGCCTGACGGGTGAATGCGCAGCCCGAAGCCGGGCAGCGTCCGGTCGAACAGGAACGTGTCCTTGGAGCCGGGCTTGCTCTCGCGGGCAAGGCGCGGGGTAAGGTCAACGGTTGGCATGGCGGGCTCCTTCCTCTTGCTCCGCGCCCCTTCCGGCCAGGGCCGTATGGATGCGGCCCGATACCCGGTCGGCGGCGTCCGAAACGGTCTGGTCGGACAGATGGGTGTAGCGCTCGGTGGTCTCGACCAGGGCATGACCGAGCAGCTTGGCGATGGTCACCATGTCCACGCCGTTCATGGCGGCGACCGAAGCCCAGTTGTGGCGAAGGTCATGAAGCCGCAATCCAGGCAAGCCCGCCTCGTTTCGGATGCGGTGCCATTGGTGCTCGAAGTTGTCGGTGTGCCGCGTCGGCGGACGCGCCGGAAACAGGAACGGGCAATCGGGGCTATAGCGGGGGATAGCGTCGATGACCGCTCGGGCGGCGGTCGACAGCCAGACCGTGCGCGGCCCGGACTTGGAATCGGGAAGGTGGATGCGCCTGCCCTTGATCCAGTCCCATTCGAGGGAGACGATTTCGCCGGTGCGGCATCCGGTGAGCATAAGCAGGCGGATGATGGCGACGGCCTGGGGACAATAGAACTCGTCTCGGGTGAGCACGGCGTTGAGCCGGGACATCTGCTCGGCAGTCAGAAACCGCTCTTTGGGCCGCATCCGGTACCGCTTGGCGTTCTTGCAGGGGTTGGAGTTGTGGGGGCGGTAACCCCAAAGCTCGGCCATGCGCATCATGACGGACAGGATCGGCATGGAGCGGTTGGCCGCGCCGGGCCGGTCGGCCATGGACGCGAACCAGTCCCTGACGTGCTCGACGGTGATGGCGTCCACGGTCATGCGACCGAACGCGGGGAGAATGTACCGGCGCACGAGGTAGGCGCTGTTCTCCAGCGTGCTCGGCTTCCAGTGCCGGGCGTAGCGGTCTAGGAACTCGGTGGCGAAGGCATCCATGGGGTGGCCCGGCGTCCTGGGTCCGTTGTCGTTTCTCATCGGGTCGATGAAGGTGGCGAGAAGCTTGCGGGCCTCGTGCCGCGCCTCGGGCACGGTCAGGGTGTCGGCGCTGCCGATGGTGGCGGAGCGGATGCGCCCGCGCACGCTGCGGCGCAGGAAGAACGAGCGATTCCCGCTGATGCCGACGCGAAGGCCGAGGCCGGAGATCACGTCATCCCAGACATCGTACTTCCTGGCGCGAGGTTTGGCGGCGCGGACGCGCTCGGCGAAGGTGGACTTGGGTTCGTCGGTCATGGCTTGCGGCTCCTTTGTTGGGCCGCGACCGGCGGTCAGAATAGGAAGCGGTCGCGGCGGCGTTTCTTCAAGGAAGCCGGTTGGCAGTGCGGGACGGGGTGAGTCGTAAGGCTCTGAACCTACAAGTGTTTTCGCACTATCGCGTGATGGCGGACGCTGACCGGAAGGGCATCCCCGATGCGTGGGGTGTGAGAACCAGAGCCCGCGCAGGCGGTCAGGAACGAAGAAACCAGGGGCACAAGCGAAGGGGGATGGGCGCCGGGGGACCCGGCTGAGGGGAGCCTCCACGGCGATTGAGTGGCGGAGAGTGCGCGAGGTAGTGAAGGCGGTCGTGTCGAGCACACTGACGGAGGGGATGGCAGTAGCGCCAGCAGTAGCCCGGACACAAGTGCAAGGGGTAGTGCGGAGGGCGGTGACGATGACGAGCGTAGCGAGGCCGACGGCAGCGAGTGGTGCGATGTCGCCGAAGGCGACGAGCCGAGTCGACATCTGGCCGGCTCGAAGTGAATCGGGGCAGTGGTCGAGTTGCTGCACGGTGCTGGACATCACCGACGTGTTGACCGGCGCTGTGGTGATCGGCGTGGTCCGCAGCACGCGGCGGGGAACACTGAAGGCGGTGACGGCAGACGTGCGGAGCACGCTGTCGGCGTCGCCTTCAGTGGCGCGGACACCGGAGGAGGACGTGATGCGGAAGCCGGTGACGGGCGAAGCCCGCACTGGGCGGCGCGGATGAGGAAGGTTGATGCCGATGACGAGCGCAGCGAGGCGGACGGTATGAGCGGGGCGATGTTGCCGAAGGCGACGAGCCGAGCCAGACGCCTGAGCAGTTCGAAGTGAATGAGCGCGGCAGTCGAGGCACTGGCGCGATCCAGGACATCACCGACATGTTGAGGGGCGCGCCGACGAATCGGCGTGGTGACCGGCCCGCGGCGGTCACTGCTGACACGGTCGGCGGCTTGGTGAACATGAACGAAGTCATCGGCGGCGATGGTGATGCAGGACTTGGTGACGGGCTGAGCGGGACGAGAGACGCGCGGGTGCAAGGACGGACCGGACCGAAGGGGTGGGGAGGCCCACGTCGCCGAGTGGCCTAGGGTAGGCGCGAAGCGGGTACTCGGCGACGTGGGCCGTGGGGCGGGGTCCTGTGCCCAGGGCGAGCGCGGGGATTGTCCTCATGGTTGGCGTGGTGGTGGACAGTAAAGGCGTGGGCAACGATGGTGACGTGAAGAACCCGGTGTGGGAGCGACGGCGCGGGAGATGATGCAAGGAAGGTGGTGGAGATGTAGCGGAGCGAAGCGACGCGCGAGGCGGAAGCGCGTTGTCGGAAAGGGGCCGCGCCAACGAGTGACGCGACCCCTTGGTGTGCGGCTACTCAGGCCGCGATCTTTTCGATCTTCTGCACCGGTATCCCCAGCTGGCGGGCTTTGTCGACGAGGTTGTCGGTGATGCCGCTTCCGGGGAAGGCGATGACGCCCTTGGGCAGGAGGTTGAGGAGGTCGTCGTTGCGGCGGAAGGGAGCGGCCCGTCCGTGGCGGTCCCAGTCGGGCTTGCACACGACCTGGTGGACGCCGCGCTTCTCGGCCCAGCTCGCGGCGATGCGCTCGACGCCCGGGCCGCCGCCGTGCACCAGCACCATGTCCGCATACTTCGCACGGACCTTGTCGAGCTTGTTGAAGACCGCGGCGGGGTCAGTGACGTCCTTGCCGCCCGTGACCGCGACGAGGGTACCTTCGGGCAGGTGTGCCTGGGTCTTTCGATCCTTGCGAGCGCGCATGAAATCACGGGCGTCGATGGCGGCGGAGGTGAGCTTGCCGGTCTGGCTGGTGTGCGATCCGCTCCGGGGACGCCAGGTCTGGCCGGTCGCCGTCAGGTAGTCCTCGGCAGCCGTATCGCGCATGCGCTCGAAGGCGTCGCGGCGAGCTGAGAGGTTCTGCACCCGGTCGGTGATGAGTTCGAGCTCACGGGACTTGATCTCGGAGCCGTCCTGCTCATGCTGGAGGTCGCGGAGGTCAGGCATGAGGCGGTCGGCTGAGCGGTCAAGCCGCTGTGTCTGAGCATCCAGCAGGTTGACGAAGCCCCACAGCAGGCTCTCGCGTTCGTCTGAGAGCTGTGTGCCGTCGGGACCGATGCCGCCCGCGAGGATCTCGAAGGCAGCATGCACCGCGTCGAGCGCGTCGTCCTCGTCCCATACGTCCCTGGAATCGAACTCATCGTTCCCCGGTATAGCGCCGAAGAGCTGAGCGCTTTCACAGAACGCCTCCATGACGGACTGACCCTGGTCTGCGATGTTCTCTATGCTGTTCATGACTTCCTCCTTCTCTCGTTAAGGACCCACCGAGGCCCGGGACTGGAGCGCGTGTCCGCTCCGAAGTGATGTCCCGTCTTTTCACGCGCGCGCACCGTAGCCACCGGGACGGAGTCCCGGCCGGAACGGAGTGGAGGACCCCTTTAGGGGTTGGCGCAGGGAGCACGTGTGACAAGATGGGACAACACGTAGGAGAGGACTTGTACGGAACAGCACCGTCCCCCCTTGAAGTTCAAACTTCCCTTCTTGGAGGCATGGGCAACGCGCCGCTGTGCGCGTCTCAGAACAGAGGGTGGGAATCGAGGAGGGATTGAGCGACGTCGCGGATACGGCCGCGGTCGTGGACGCGCCTGGGTCCCCGGGGATCGTCAAACAGATGTACGATGTAGTAGAAGCGCCCGGCGGCGAGGATGTCGTCGTGGCGGTAGACGTCGCCGACATGGTCGCCGTCGGCGTCGTAGATGCGGGACTCGTGCGGGGTGATCCGCTTGAAGGTCACGCTGCCCATCACCCTCCCCTCCTTTCGGCCAGTGCGGATGCGGCCCAGCCCGCGGCGCGGACGAGCACATGTCCGTGGCAAGGCTGAGGATGGCACCAGCAGGCAAGGCGCATGCCGTCCAGTTGGGCGAGGTCTTCGAGCGCGACGGCGCCGGAGCGGATGCGGCACCAGAGATAGGCGCGGTACTGCGCGACGACCTGCTTGCGGGTTCCGTCGGGCCCGATGCGGAACATGTTGCCCCACCTGGTGCGGCGGTCGATGAGGACGGTGTTGTCGTGCACGTCCGCGTGCTCGAACATGTCGCGGAGCCGGGGTTCGTGTCTGAGGTTGATGACGGCATCCATACTCTCTCTCCTTCCATCAAGGCTTTGCCCTCTCAGGCTCCCTCGTCTCCGACTCCCGGGAACCGGAAGAGCGGACCGAGCCTTGCGGCGAGGACATCGGCGCCGAGCACGGCGAGGTCGTCGTTGAAGTCTCCTCCGTCGGGGACGATGACCGTGGCCGCGACGCCCGCCCGCGCGGAGCGCCGGGCGAGGCGTTGGGCGGCCCGTTCGCCTTCCGGATCGTTGTCGCGGGCGATGACGAGGCCGGAGCAGCCGGGCGGGATGGAGAAGGAGCCGAGGCTGCCGGCGGAGAGGGCGGCGGCCGCGGTGATCTCCGGCACGGCTGTCACCAGCGACAGCACGGTCTCGATGCCCTCGCCGACGAGGAGCGGAGCGACGGAGTCGGCGGGCAGACCGAAGCGCACGGCGAGGCCGTGGATGCGGCCGAGGGCCTTTCGGGGCGAGGCGACGTCCGCCTTGGCGGGACGGCGGGGATCGAGCCAGGTGCGGTGCACGCCAAAGACGAAGCCGTCGTCGCCGGTGACGGCGGCGACAAGAGCCGGCAGGCGTCGGAGCGTGGAGCCTTCGCGGTAACGGAGCTCGGGGTGGAAGCGGAGCGCCGGGAACCGGCAACGGGCGAGACCGCGGGCCCGGAGATAGGCTTCGGCGTGGGTGCCGTCCACCGGGCGGCATAGCCGCCACAGGCGGCGCGCCGCTTCGGTGGCGTCGTAGTCGCCGGCATCGCCCGGAGCCGGCGAAGCCGGCAGGGCGAGAAAGGCCCGGGCCTCGTCCAGCGCCGCGCGCAGCGTCGGCGCACTAATGCGATGGCGGATGAGGTCGAGAAGGTCGCCATGACTGCCTTCGGCCGCATCGGTCCACTTCCCGGGAGTGCCGGGACCGTGAAGGCGGACGAAGAGGGAGCGGCCGCGGGCGCCGTCAAGGTCGCCCGCGATCCAGTAGCGGCCCTGGCGGCGGCCATGGGGGAGGTAGCGGCGGCAGACGTCTTCGGCGCGCGTGCCGAGAGCGGCGGCGATGGCGGCTGCCGGCGAGGGATGGTTGTACATGGCGGCACTCCTTGAGTGGACGGGACACCCGGCCGGAGCCGGAGGGCGAGCGGGCCGAGCGAAGCGAGGCGCGAAGCCCGGTGAGGTGCTTGCTCGGGACGGACTCCACAAAAAATGGGCCGACGCGCAAGGCGCCGGCCCAGTGTTGGGAGGAGAGGAAGTGGACGGGTCCACTCAGAACGGGATGTCCTCGTCCGCGGGCGGGGACGGGGCCCCGGCGTCCTGCATCGCGGCGTCGCCCGCCGCCATCGCCGGGTCCGCCGCGGCCTGCGCGCCGTTGCCGTTGGGCTTGTCCAAGAACCTTACCGCGCCGCCGGGAACCAGCAGGATCTCGGTGGAGTAGCGGTCGCTGTCCTCGCCGGGCTTGGACCAGCGCCGGGTCTGGAGCTTGCCGTCGATGTAGACCAGCCGGCCCTTGCGGGCGTGCTTCTCCAGCATGTCGATGAGGCCGGGCTGGAAAGTCACCACCCGGTGCCACTCGGTCTTGTCCACCCGATTTCCGGAGTTGCGATCGATATACCCCTCGTCGGTGGCGATGCTCATGTTGGCCACGCGGCCGCCCGAGACGAGATGGTTCACAGTGACGTCGGCGCCGAGGCGTCCGATCAGTTCCACGCGATTGAGTCCGAATGCCATGATTGTTCTCCTTCCTGGTTAATGACGATGGTTGACGAGCGTCCGGGGACCGGAGTCCTCCCCCTCCGATCCCCTTCCGTTCACTTCTCTCAGGCCCCCCTCTCACTCCGTTCCGGCCGTCAGCGCGGCGGTGACGGTGAGAGGGTCTCCGCCGGCCGCGTCCCGGGGGTCCGGACAGCGTCTGGCGCGGTCGTCGTCGATGACGTCCCGGACGGCGCCGGGGTGGAGTCCGATCTCTGCGAGCAGGTCGCTGCCGGTGAGGGTGTCCTCAAGGTCGAAATCGATTCCGGACATGGCCGTATCCTCCTTGGCTGCTTGCCTTGCCCGGCGTGCGCGAAGGAGACCGCCTCCCCCTCTCTCCCGGGCGTTCGCCCCGCGAACGCTTTTCTCCGGCTCTATGGAGAGGATCGGGACCGTCGGATGGCCAGCAGGCGCTCGCAGACAGCACGCGGAGTCATCGAGCCCAGGTTCAGCACGGGGATGCCGGCGTCGGTGGCAATGCGGATCGCCATGCCGGTTCCGCCCGTGACCGTTCCTCCGGGCGTCCAGGCCACGACGGCATCCACGGGACGGCCGACACCGACGCCCAGGATAGCCGCGTTCCTGGCGTGGAGCTTTCGGACGGCCGGCGAGCACCGGTCCCAGGCGGGATGGAGGCGGGCGGCAATGGCAAGGCAGGGTTCGAGCTCGGACGGCGACAGCACCCGGCAGTCCGGCCCCGCGCACCCGTTGTAGCCGGACCAGGGCAGATGGAGCGTCCGTCGGCCGGCCGGCGTCCCTTGGGCGAACGCACTGTCGGCCCCGGCCGCGCCGCCGCTGTTCAGGCGCCAGCCCTGCCGCGCGAGCCATCCGGCCGTCACGGTCATGGCGGCCAGGACGTTGGGTGGTGTGGCGCGGGCGCCGATGCCGGCATAGGTCAACGTCGTCATGTCATGGTCCCCCCCTGTGACGGTTCGGAGCCGCGTCTCTCTCTGCGCGTCTTTCTCGCCCGCCCCCGGCTTTCCTCGAACGCGGGCCGGCAGGACGTCCGGACGGACTTGAGACGGCGCCGGGATTCGAGCCGGGTGGGGGGTTGGAAAGGGGGATCGATCATGGAGCGGCCAGTTCAGTGCTGGGAGTCGTTGCCGGTCTCCGTGCGCCCGGCGCGCATGGAGCGGGCTGCGAGCGCGGTCCAGTCGTCTCTTGAGTGTCCGAGCCTGGCGTTCAGGCGGTCGCACAGCCTCTCGGCATCGGCGACCGTCAGGGCCACGAGCGCTGTCGGGACGTAGCCGTCCATGTCCTCGAAGACGATGCGGATCTGTTGTGGCTCGTCGCCGAGCTCGTAGCTCGGGCAGAACGCGTAGTTCGGTACGTCCGGCAGGGTCTGCGCAGTCATGCAATGCTCCCTCTCTTGGTGGGTGAAACGGCCGACGGCTGACCGGCCGTACGGACGCCGGGGGGCCGGCGATACGCATCAGGCGGCGGGCTCAGGCGGCGAGCGGCCAGCGCTGGATGACGCGTTCGAGCAGGTCGGGGCCCGGGGCAAAGACGCGCGTGCGCCACGAGACGATCTCGACCGTGCAGCCCATTCGCTTCAAGACTGCGGTGTCGGTATCGACCGGTCCCTCGATCTCGACCCGGTCGGCGCCCATGATGCGGCGCCTGGCGAGCCGCCAGCCGTTGGCGAGCGCGAGGGCCGCGCCGCGTCCCATGACCGCCTCGAAGGCTTCGGCGCCGGTCATGGCAGGACCGCCGGCGAGGCCGAAGGCGGAACGCACGGCGCGGACCTGCTCGAAATCGAGAACGCGGCCGATCAGGGCTTCGCCATCGTCCGTCCTGAGACGCCGCACCCGCATGTTCTCGGCCGGCAGACGATCCCAGACCGGCAGCAACAGCCCGGCGGCGAGCCAGAACCGCGATTCCTTGTGCGACGGCAGGCCGGCGATCTCGTCCTCCCAGAGCGAGCGCCATTTCGCTTCAGAGGCCTTCCGCCAGTTCGAGGCGTCGAGTTCAGCCTTCGCCATGGTATCCCGCCCGGCGGGACGCAGCAGGCGGACGCGCTCCTGCACGCCGCCGTCGTCGAACAGGCCGGACGGCGCCGGAAGAATGACCGCGGCGCGGTTGGACCGGGCATTCACCACCAGAACCGGCCCACCGTGCGTGTCCTTGCCGATTTCCAACGCTGTGTCGGCCGATGTGGGCTCCAACCTGTCGCGGCGCACGATCTCGACCAGTTCCGTGGCGGCTCCGCTGCCGGGATGCTCGTACAGCGTCTCCCGGCCGGCCGCTGCCAGGGAGTCGGCCCTGACGGTCTCGACGCCGACCTCGTAGGTGCCCGCCTCCATGGCCTGCTCGATGCCGGCGGCGATGCGGTCCTCCAGTTCCGCGAAGAGCTGGTTCTGCTCGGCGATGGGCAGAGCCAGGAGCCTGTTCAGGAATCGCGGCATGGGCGGAAGGTCCTCCTTGAGCGAACCCTCCCAGGTGAGCTTCAGGCCGGTGGCGTCCTCGAAGCGTTGAAGCGGCCAGCCGGCGATGTCGCCGCGCCAGAGCGCCAGGTAGAACCGCCTCAGGGCCGCCTTGGCGTAAAGGCTCTCCAGGTTGTCGCTCTCCCGGAACAGGGTTGCGTCGCTGCCGCCCATGGCGGTCTGGGAATCGCGCTGGCCGCGTGTGATGGCGCCCAGGCTGTCCAGCCTCCGCGCGATGGTGGCGATGAACCTCCGCTCGCCCTTCACGTCCGTGGTGACCGGCCGGAACAGAGGAGCCGAAGCCTGGTGCGTGCGGTGGGTACGCCCCAGTCCCTGTATCGCCTGGTCGGCGCGCCAGCCCGGTTCCAGCAGGTAGTGGACCCGGCGCTCGGTGTTGGGGCACGAGAGGTCCGAGTGGTAGCTCCGCCCGGTGCCCCCGGCCATGGAGAACACGAGGATGCGCTTGCTCCTTTCCATGAAGGCGGCCGTCTCGGCAAGATTGGCGGATGCCGGCCGGCCGCGGAGCGCCAGGCGCTCGCCGCCCGCGTCCATGATCCTGAGCACACGGCGGGAGCGGCCGGTGACTTCCGCCACGGCCTCGTGGCCGAAGTGCTGGACCACCTGGTCCAGGGCCGAGGGCACCGGCGGCAGGGACGCGAGTTGCTCCAGCAGCGCGTCGCGCTGCGCGAGCGCCTCCTGGCAGAGGACCGGATGGCCCTCGGCGTCGACCGCGGGGCGGCTCATCAGGTTCCCGTCGCTGTCGGTGAACGGTTCCTGGAGTTGCACGGGGAAGGCGTGGGCCAGGAAGTCGAGGACGTGCTCGCGCGGTGTCAGGTCGATGCCCAGGTCGTCCCATTCCGAGGCCGGTATCTCGGCAATGCGCCGCTCCATCAATGCCTCTCCGGTGGACACGAGCTGGATGACTGCGGAACGGCCGGAGTCGAGATCTGCCTGGATGGCGCGGATCAGCGAGGGGCACTTCATCGCCGTCAACAGATGACCGAAGAAGCGTTGTTTTGTGCTCTCGAAGGCGCTCAGCGCGGCCGACTTCGCATTCTTGTTCAGGGTCGACTGTCCCTGCATGATGCCCGTGGCCTCCAGCGCCGCTTCGATGTTGGCGTGGATGACCTTGAACGCGCCGGCATAGCAGTCGTAGATGCGCCGCTGCTCCTCAGAGAGCTCGTGGACGAGGATGTCCACCTCCACGCCGTGATAGGCGAGTGCGCGGGCCTGATACAGGCCGAGCGCCTTCAGGTCCCTCGCGACCACCTCCATGGCGGCGACCCCTCCTGCTTCCATGGCCGACACGAAGTCGGTCCGGGTCTCGAACGGCGTCTCGCCGGCAGCCCAAAGCCCCAGCCGCCCGGCATAGGCGAGTCCGGGCACGGTCGTGGCGCCCGTGGCGGACACGTAGGTGATCCGCGCGTCCGGCAGCGCGTTCTGCAAGCGCAGCCCGGCGCGGCCCTGGGCGGACGGCTTCACGTCGCCGCGCGCGCCCTTGCCCCCGGCCGCGTTCGCCATGGCATGGGCCTCGTCGAAGACGATGGCGCCATCGAAGGCATGGCGGTCGTCCTCGTCCGTCCCTCCGGCGAGCCAGCTTACGATCTGGTCGAGGCGTGAAGGGCGCCCCTGGCGGGACGGCGAGCGCAGCGTGGCGTAGGTCGTGAACAGGATGCCGGTGGAGAAGGGGATCTCGTCCCCCTGGCGGAAGTTCCCGAGCGGGACCACGTCATCCTCGCGGCCGCCCAGCGCGGTCCAGTCGCGGCGGGCGTCTTCGAGGAGCTTGTCCGACTGGCTCAGCCAAAGCGCCCGCTTGCGGCCGCGGAGCCAGCCGTCCAGGATGACGGCCGCCACCTGGCGTCCCTTGCCGCAGCCCGTGCCGTCGCCCAGCATCCAGCCCCGGCGGAAGCGGACCGGCGCCGACAGGGTCTCGCCTTCGTCGGTGAGGGCGGTGTCTTCAGCGATGGCGGCCTCGCCCTGATCGTCCTCGCTGCACCGTTGGACGGTCTCCCAGCCGGAGCCGATGCGGTAGCTCGCCGCGAGATGGCCGTCGTGGGCCTGTCCCGCCAGCACGACGCTTTCGAGCTGGGCGTCCGACAGGAGGCCGTCCGTAACGACGCGTTCCGGCAGCATGGGGCGGTAGGACGGCGCCGGATGGGGGACGGCGGCCATTGCCGCGGACTGCACCAGCGGCGTCGGATGCGCGGTCGCGGCCGGGATGTGGAAGGCGCCAGGTCGCCAGGGCTCGTAGGGTCCGGAGGCGGCGTTGCCGGCGTCTGCGGCAACCTCCGCTGCGCCGGTCTCCACGATCAACTCGGAGACGGCTCCCCAGTCATGCGCTGGCGCGGATGCGGTGGACGTGGTCTTTTGCACAGGCGGGCGTAGCGGGCTGCCAAAGAGGTCCCGGAGGGGCGCGGCCTCGATGGTTCGTACTTCCACCGGCATCCGGAGCGGAACCCCGGCGATGACGGCGTCGAGCAGCTCGGCGGCGTTCTCAGCGCGGGCGCCGGGATCGACGTCGACGCCGGCTTGGTCCGTGCGGTCGAGCACGGTGAGCCTGGTGTCGAAGCCGGTGCCCCGGCGCGCGTAGACGCGGCCGTCGACGGCCATGGTGAACACGACGCGGGCGGGCGGGTCGAGGCGGCCGAAGGCGCGGTTCCAGTCGGAGTCGCCGGGGATGCAGTTGGCGGAGGTGACAGCGGCGAGCCGGCCGCCCGGCGGCAGCATGGAGAAGGCCGAGCGCAGGTGCCGGAGGTCGGTGGCGTGGCGGATGCGGTGGACGCCCGGCGTCGCGGAGAATGGCGGGTTCATGATGACAACGGTGGGCCGGGCGCCGGGCAGGCGGTCGGCGGCGTTCTCGGCGTTCACGCCGGCGACCAGGGTTTCGGGGAACAGGCGGCACAGGAGGGCGCGGCGGACCTCCGCGATCTCGTTCAGATAGAGGTTGCCGACGGCCCTGCTTCCGAGCGCGCATTCCGCCATCACCGCCAGCATGCCGGTGCCCGCGGACGGCTCCAGCACGACGTCTCCGGGCCGGATCGCAGCGGCCTGCAACGCCGCGTAGGCGAGCGGCAGGGGCGTCGAGAACTGCTGCAGGCGGAGCTGCTGTTCGGAACGCTTCGTGTGGGACGGCTCCAGCGCGGCGACGGCCTCCAGCATCCTGAGCATGGCGCGGGGTCCGTCCGGACCGGCCCCGGCGTGGCGGCGCATGGCCCGGCCATGGCGGCGGATGAACAGCACGACCGCGGCCTCGGCGGCCTCGTAGGCGTCTTTCCAGACCCAGGCGCCTTGGGCGTCCGTGGCGCCGAAGGCGCGCGTCATGGCGTCGCGCAGGACGGCGGCGTCGAGCGGCCGACCGGCCTCCAGGACCGGCAAGAGGGTTGTGGCGGCGGTGAACAGCGCGTCATGGGCGGAAGGCTCGGAGCCCGGGGCGGCGGGGACGGAAGGCAGTGTGCGGGGAACGGGAAGGCGCGCGGACGCGTCCGCCGCCGTATGGGCGTCGAGCATGGATCTCTCCCTCCTGGATCGAATTGCGTGAGAGTGCCGGGACGCGGCGCGGGACGGATACTCCCGCGCCGCGCCGGCGGCCTGGCCCGGGCCGGCTGCCCGGCCTCCTCGCGGCGGGGAGCGGACGCGCGGAAGATCAGGCGGGGAGGGTGGCGGGTTTCGGGGCGTTTCGCCGTTCGGCCGCACGGGCGCGGCAGGCGTCCATCAGCCGGCGGTATTCATCGAGGTCGAGATCGGAATTGCCCTGGACGAGGAACGCCAGTTGCGTGGTCATAAGGCGGACCGCGGGGTCCTCCCGCTGGTTGCCGCCTTCGTGGATGACCTGTGTGCATGCCTGGTGGATGGCGAATGCCACACCGGACGGGTTGGACGCCCCCGGATCGACGATGACGAGCGCGTCCTTGTGCCGGTCGTAGCCTTCGGGAAGGTCGGGGAAGCTCATCGGTCTGTCCTCCTCATGCGCATGGCCGGCGGCGGGCCGGCGGGATGCTGACTGGTCATAGCAAGCCCTCCCGGTTGAAGCTGAAGAAACGGTCGTGCCCGCAGACCACATGGTCATGGACCCGGATCCCCATCACCTCGCCCACCTGCCGGAGCCGGTGGGTGATCTCCACGTCCTCGCGAGAAGGGTTCGGATCTCCTGTCGGGTGCCCATGGCAAAAAATGACCGAGGCGGCGCTCTCCCGGATGACCGGCCTGAATACCTCTCGCGGGTGAACAATGGAGGAGGTCAGGCTGCCCGTGGACACCCGGTGATGACGGATCAGCCTGTTCCGGTTGTCCATCATCAGCACGTCGAAGTGTTCGCGGTACTCGTTGACGTACCTGGGCCGCATGTAGCGGTAGGCCTCCTCCGGAGTGCTGACGATCGGAGCGTCTGAGTGCAGGGAGGCTTCGGCTTCGAGGAGTTGGCGGCCCAAGTCGAACGCGGCCTTGACCCTGCCGGCCTGGGTGGCCGTGAGCCCGTGCCGCCGCAGTTCCCGGACGGTCATGGAGTCGAGGTCGAGCAGGGAAAGCCCGCCGACCTTGGCTGTCCCGTTCGCGCCGATCAATGCCTCGATCGGGTTCCGGATATCCATGAATGCCTCCTTGTAACGGGATCAGTGCGGATGGAGAGCAACGGCCGCTCCCGCGCCCCGGCCGCTCCGCGACCGGAGACAGCCGGGCTCCGCTCCGGGCGGGGCGGGTATCCGGCGGGAGGAGAGGTGGATTGCGGCCGGCCGTGTCAGGTGGGGGCTTGGGCGGGATCGCCCAGGACGACCCGGACGTCCGGGCGGGAGATGGAGATCTCCACCTTGCGGCCGTTGGGAACGAGGTGGAGGATCTCCCGGCGGACGGTCTCGGCGATGGAGACTTCCAGCGCGGAGTCCTCGCTGCACAGGAGCCTGGTGGCGATGTGGAGCGCGTCTTCGTCGAACCGCTGGGCCTGAGTGCTCCAGCTGTCGGCGTCCGCGTCATCGGAGGGGGAGAAGTAGCCCCGGCGCAAGAGCTCTGCGAGTTGGTGCGGCTCCAGGCTGCTGTCCCCGGTCACGAGCGGCAGCACATCGCCGACCCAGCCGCAGTCCTCGCCCGCGAAGGCGAGGTCGGCGGGGAGATGGAGGGTGCGGCCGGGACCTCCGGCGCTCACGACCGAAAGCGTCATGCAGATCGCCGTGGGACGCGGCGGGAGCGGGTTTCCGGTTGCCTGCGTCGGTCCGGGCAGGGGAAAGTCCCGGAGCGGCCGCGTCTTGCCGTCGGCCGTAGCAACCTCGGTGTCGATGCCCGTGACGCGGTCGAGGCGGTCATGCCACTCGTAGCCTTCCAGGCGCCTGTCGGCTTCGAAGAGCCTCTCCGCCAGGCCGGCTCGCTCTACCGCGCGCCACAGCGCCTGGGCCTCGGGGGGCTCGGGATCGAAGTCCACGACCAGGGCATCGGGGCCGGTCGGCTCGGGCTTCGGCGGCTCCCGCCAGTCGTCGATGTCGGCGATGCACGGACGCCAGGGACGGAGGACCTCGGGCGGCGGCGGAAGCTCGATCCCGGCGTCGCGCGCCCGGCTCCAGTCGGCAAATGCGGGACGGGGCTCCGGGTCGGCGGCCATGGCGCGGTAGACCGCCAGGCGGGCGGCCTGGCGCAGCTCTTCCAGAAAGGCGTTCTCCACGGGTTCCCGGCGGGCGGGCAGCAGCAGCTCGAGCCCGGGGCAGTCCACGACGTCGGCGCGGACGGACCATATGGAACCGTGGACGGTCTCCACCGCGGGCAGGCGCACGGGCACGGTCAGGCCGAAGAAGTTCAGGTCCGGCTCCATGTAGCTCTGCCTGCGGTCCCGGTAGACCCCGAAGGTGAGTCCGTTCCATGTCTCGGCGTGGATGGTGCCGTCGAGAAAGGCCCTGCGATCAACCGTCTCGCCTTCGAATGTGACCGGAAGCGGATAGTGGTGCGCCGCGTTGGCGATCGCGGCGCGGATCATGTCCGCGGACTCGGCGGCCTGGAACTCCACGGTCGTGCCGGATGGATACGGTGCGCCGTCGTCGGGCCGGATCGGGGCTTCGCTCCGGCCGGTGAAGTGTTCCGGCTCAAGGTCGACGGACCAGCCATGTGCGGCATGGCCGTCGTGCGTGCGTGCGCGTGAGGATATCCGGCAGCCCCTGTGGGCAAGGCTCAAAATCCCCATGCCGGCCGCGTCCTCGCGGGCCACGAACTCATCATTCCAGCCGTTCTCGCCGAAACTCAGCAGGACGGCCGGATCTTCGATGCCGGCGCCGTCGTCAGTGATGCTCACCGCAAGGCGCGGTTCGGACGGCTCGGGCGTGTGGCCGGCGGGCTTGGTGAGAGTCTCCACGGTGACGTGGACTCCGGTGGCTCCGGCCCGGCGCGAGTTCTGGAGGGTTTCGAGGAAGATTTCGATCGGACGCGACGCCCAGAACTTCGTGACGCGCTTGAGAGCGCTGTCGTGGACCCGGGCGCGGATCGTTGCCCCGGGCGGAATGGCGGTGTGTGTCATGTGCGGTCTCCCCGATTGGGTGGGACAAACAAAAAAGCCCCGCCCCGCGGTGTGCGGGACGGGGCGCGTTCGGGCCGGAGGGCGGTTCAGACGCCGCGCAGGAACTCGGGGATGTCGAGTCCGTTGCCGTTGTCATGGCCGTTGGCGGCGATGGGCGCGGGATGGTGTTCGGCCGCCGCCGGGGTCTCGACGGTCTCGGACTCGGACACCGGATGCGGCGGGTCGGCGCGTTCCGGTTCCACGTGCTCCGGGGCGCGAGCGTCCTCCGGTTCCGACGAAGGTTCCGGGCCGGCTACGGAGTCCGGGGCCTCGGTTGCGGGCGCTGTCTCCGCACCGGCATCTTCGGCGCCGGCACGGCCCGTGTCGAACGCCTTGAAGCCGGGAGGGGTCCAGGCCAGTGCGGCCGCGTGGGCGTCCGCGGTGATCCCCAGCGGAGGGCCGCCGGCTGCGAAAGCCTCCTCCATCGCCCTGGCGATCGCGGGCTTCTTGCTCTTGGCCCGCGCCGAGGCCCATGCCGGTCCCAGGGTCTCCCTGGCGATGTCGAGGATGCGGCCCTTGTTGATGCGCGACCACAGCATGTCCGCGGTCGGGCGCACGTGGCTTGCGAAGTCGATGTCGAGCCGGGCGATGGTGGCTTCGAGTTCGGGACGCGCCTGTGGCTCGAACGCAAGCTGTCCTTTCACCGTGCGCGCTACCGAGGCCGCGAATAGCCGCTGCTTGTCGGCTTCGGGCAACGCCCGGAGCGCCGCGAAGGCTTCGCCGCCGTCCTCGATGGTCAGCCAGTCCAGCGGCAGGCTGGAGCGGTCGGCGAGCATCTCCTCGCCCGGGCTCCAGGACCCGAATTCCTTGTCGTTCATGCGCAGGTTGGGCCGGTCGGCCGTCTCCCTGATCGCGATGTCGAGCGCATGCTCCTGGTAGCCGTGGGTGAACACGGCGCGGCCGAACTGGAACAGCATGAGATCGAAGGCGGCATCGAAGTCCTCCCCGAGATGCGCCTTGACCAGCGCCGTGCGGATCGAGCGGAGATCGTCCGAAAGCCCGATCCCCACGCCCGCTTCCTTGCGCGCCTCGGCCTGCGGATCGGGAGGCGAGGCGATGGGCGCGGAGATTGCAGGTCTCCGGACCCGGTCGTCGTCGCCGTCATCGGCATCGCCAGCGGTGCTGTCGTCGGGTTCGGCCGGCTTCGGCATATCCTCGTGACGGACCAGGCCCGGGATGATCTGAAGGTCGCCCCTCCAGTCGATGGTGGCGATGCAGCCCGCCATCGCGCAGTCCTCCGTCCGGAAGGTTGCCCGTGCCTCGACCGCCGCGTTGATCTCGCACGTCCGGGTCTCGATGGCCTCGGCCTCCCGTTCGAGATCCTCGGTCCAGTCTTCCTCGTCGAGGTTGGAGAGCTCGTCCTCGCGGGTGCGCAGGCGCTCCAGCTCGGCGGTCTCCTCCGCGGTCGGCGCGGAGGGCTCCGGAGAGATGCGCCCGTAGCGGGCGATCTCGGTCCAGTCCACCTCGGGCGCGGCGGTCGCCCAGCGCCAGCGGGTCTGGAGGTCCTTCACGGTCTCGCCGAGCTTCGCCATGGCGAGCTTCTGCAGGAGCTGCGCATCCTCGAACCAGATCCCGCTCTCGTCCTCGTCGGCGAAGAGATCCCGCAACACCGGTCCGCCCGCGGCCTCGTAGTCTTCGATGCCCACGAATCGGGCCACGGCGGAGTTGGCCGGGACCCGCTCCTCGGTGAGCATGCGCTTCACCTGCCACGCGGCCGGGCGGTAGCCCTGGTCCGCCACCTGCTCCCACACCGCCATCTGCCGGGCATGATCGGTGGTGACGGTGAAGGCCTTCAGTGTCTCCAGGTCGATCTCGCCGGCCCGGTAGGCGTTGAGCAGCTCGGGCGCGGCGTTGCCGAGCCGCAGGCGCTGCTCGACCAGGCGCTCGGAGGTGCCGAACCGCGCCGCGATGGCCGCCGCCGTGACGCCGGATTCGGTGAGCTTCGTGAACGCGATCACCTGGTCGGCCGGATGCATGGCGATGCGTATGACGTTCTCGGCGAGCGACAGCTCGCTGGACGAGGCGTTGCCGTCGACCACCATGCAGGGCACCGGGTGGGTGGCGTCGAGCACGCCGTCGGCGGCGAGCGCCTTCAGGGCCGCAAGGCGGCGGCCGCCCGCGACCACGGCGTAGCCGCCGTCCGGGCCTTCGCTTCGGACGACGAGGTTTTCAAGTAACCCGTGGTTCGCGATGGAGGCCTTCAGTTCGGCCTCGGCGTTGGCGTCGGGCGGCGTCCTGCGCACGTTCTCCGGCGCGATGGACAGCCGGTCGAGCGGGACCGGGTGGATCGCCGAGTCGTGGATGGGAGCGGTGTGGTTCATGTGTTCCTCCGTGAATGGGGTTGTGGGCGAGGCAACTCTCTCCGGCTCCGTCCCGCCGCCCGGCCGGCCCAGGCTCCGCCTCCGGGCGGCGCTTGCGCGAGTGCAGGTGGTTATTGCCCGGCGCCGCCTTCGGTGCGGAGCCGGTCGGACGGGTCGAGATTCTGAGCGGCAGGGTCGGCTGGAATGCCGGTAAGAGCCGGAAGCGGGATGCCCGACGGCGATAGTGTGTGGCCGATGCGCCTCTCTATTTCTGCGTATCGGCGATACAGAAGCGGCCGGAGTTCGGCGGCCCGGCGCAAGTCCGGACGCGACGAAAATATGCAGAACGAACAGGAACAACGGGACACTCCCTGCTCGTAGACCCAATGAGGCGACTGGCCTGCTTCGCGGATGACCCGGAAGACGTCGCCGGCGGTGAGGTCGAAGATCGGCAGCCAGTCAAACCATTCCCGGCCGGCGCGGGAGTTGCGGTCGCTGCGCGCCCAGGGGATGCGCTTGGCGCGGTCGGCGCTCTCGTCGCGTCGCAGTCCCATGGCGCTGACCAGGCGGCCCTCAAAGCGGGGATGAGCCTTCAGATAGCGGCGAAGCTCGCGCTCGATAGGGCCCCTCTTATTGCCGGCCGTACACCAGCGCTGCATAATTCCGGGCCATTTCCCCCGCTCCTCGACCTGGTCGAGCAAGGTCTTTCCCGACGCCACGCGCGCGAATATCAGCGGAACGCCCGCGGGCATGGTGTTCTCGATGTGCTCGACCGTGCCCGGCCACTCGACCTCTCCGAGCGGGGCGTGAACCACCACCAGTTGATCCGGTGGGACGATCCGGGCGAGCAGGATGGTCATTGCCTGGCTATCCTTGCCGCCGGACGAACTGAGACTGACGAGGGCGCCGCGGCGGATCATGTCGCGGCATTCGGACGGGACCTGGAGTTCGGCGGCGGGCTGGCCGCGTCGCGGGGTGGCGCTCATGCCTCCGTCCCGTCGTGGTCGGTCAGCGTCATCGCCGCGGTCGGGCAGACGAAGAGCGGGCTGATGAGATATTCCGGCTCGCCGCCGTCTTGGCCGGGGCTGATGTTGACGGCGGCGATGGCGGCGGTCGGCTCGCCGTCGACGAAGCAACTGACGAGGCAGAAGTTTCGGAACCGGCCGCTGGTCAGGGCCTCGAACGCGCGGCGGTGATCGGCGGTTATGTTGGTGTCGAGCATGGCGGCGACCTCCTTGGCGGTGGCGTGGCGTGGGGGAACCCGTCCTCGGGCCCCGGGACTCGCGCCGCCCGGCTGGCCGCCACCTCGCGGCGGCGCACGGCGGGCCTGTGGAGGCCGAAGCATCCGGGCCCGGCGGACGGCACAGTCGCCGCGAACCGGATCAGCGAAGGTGATCGTCGTCGTGGAGCAGTTCATCCTCCATGGCGCGAAGCGAGGAATAGCGGCCTGTCTTGAACGTGAACTCGTGTGACTCGCTGTCGTCTTCCGGCAGTTTGTAACGGGAGAAGGCGGACCAATCCTGGCGACGGAACCCCCGCCACAGGGCGCCTGCGAGGCTGGCGGCGAAGGTCCAGGCAATCGCCGCCATCCAGAGCGCGCCGATGTGCTTTGCGCCCGCGTCGAACGCGAGGGTGGCGGCCGTGTACGTGGCGGCGAGGGCGAGTCCGCCGAGCACGAAGGCGCGGTCGCGCCAGGTGGTGGCCGGGCGCGCGACGCGGCCCGGGGCCGTGCTTCCCTCCTGCGCTGTATTTGTTCTCTTCATGGTTCAAAGCCTCCACTCTGCCGGCGGGCTCGGTCCGGACATCAGTCGCCGATGACGATGCGTTCGCCCCAGGGCTGGCCGTTCGCCACCGATGACGACTTCGAATGGTCGACCCAGATGACGGGAAAAACCGGCTCGGCCTCCGGGTAGCTGGAGCACTCCATGTCCGTGAAGTAGAGGCACACGCTTGGCTGTATCCCCTGCTCGTCGAGCCACTCGAAGCCCGGGCGGAAGTCGGTGCCGCCCCGGCCCTTGAGCGTGATCTCGTCGGGGAGGTCGTCGGCCGAGTACTCGGCCGCGTCCCGCAGGGCGGCGTCCACCTGGAGCACGATGACTCGCTCCGGCCTGATCTCGGCCGCGATCTCGCGGAGTTCCGCCCAGAACTCTGCGAGAGTCTGGGCCGGGAGCGAGCCCGAGGTGTCGATGATGACCGCGATGGAGTCGATGCCCTCGGAGCGGATGGAGGGGAGGTAGAGGCCCGAGTCGATGAAGCGGCGGTTGGGGACGCTCCAGCTGTAGTCGCGGCTGGCGGCGTCGGTCATGTAGCGTCGCAGCAGCGTCCGCCAGTCGAGTGCGCTTGCGTGGGCGTTCCGGATCGTCTCCTCGACGCCTCCCGGCGCCTTGCCCTCGGCCCTGGCGATGCTGAGGGCTTGGTGCATGGCCTCGTCCCAGGCCTGCTCCTCGGCGGCGGTGTCCACGGGCGCCTCGCCGGAACCGGAGTCGCTGTCCCCGCGGGCATCGGCGTCCATGACCTCTCCGGTGCCGGAAGGATCGTGGCTCGGCGGAGCGCCGGAGGCGCCGTCCTCACCTTGGCCGTTCCCGTCGCCGCCGTGGCCCTGGTCGGCGGGATCGGACGGATCTCCGGACTCATCGCTGTCGGCGCCCGCGCCGTTGGCGCCGCCTTGGGCTGGGTCGCCGTCGTCGCCGGGATCGCCGTCCCCTTGCTCCGGCAGGCGGTCGTACGCCTGCTCGACACTCAGGTCCTCCCAGGCTTCAGCCTCGGGCGGGAGCGTGAAGCCCGCATCGCGCAAGAGCGCATGGGTCACGAGCTGCGAGGCCGTCTGCCACCGTTCCGGATCCCGCTCTCCCCTGCGGGTGTGGTGTTTCAAGGCGCACGCCATCACCACCCGCGCCATGGCGGTCTCGATCAGGTGCGCGTCGGTCTCCGCCACCCAGCCGGGCGAGTAGCGGATCTCCTTCCCGTCGCTCGCCAGCGTCTTCCGTGTGGGGTCGGCGCGGAGCGGGAGCCTCAGCACCAGGCTCCCGAAGAAGGGCTGCTTCCGAAGAAGCTCGGTCACGCAGTCGCTCATGCGGAGCGCCGATTCGCCGAGCACGTTCGCAGCCATCACGCCACCTCGCGGGCCGGTTCGGGCTGCGGCGCCGGGAAGTAGCCCTCGAACTGCTCCATGAGCGCGTCGGCGTCGCGCTTCACCTGCGCCCGGACAACGGGGTCGAAGGTCCCGGACGGACGGAGGGAATCCGGCTCCACGCCTGCGATCCTCTCCTTCACCTGCTCGCAGAGCCGCGCGAGCCTGTGGTCGCCGAAGATGTTGAGCCGGGGGACCACGTCCACGAGGTCCCGGATGTTGGAGATCATGGTGTCCCGGAACACTAGCGGCTTGCCGTTGTCGTCCTCGGTCAGACGCTCCGACACCCTCTCCACCGCCTCGGCCAGGCGCCGGTAGAGGTCCCCCACGGCCTCGTGGAGCTGCTCTTCTATGTGGAGCTCGATGTCGCGCTTCACCCGCTCGGTGTCCTCCGAGGCGAGACTGGCGATGAAGTGGTCGGCGTCCGGCACCGGCGTGATGCGGTAGCGGATGGAGAACCTGTCCCGGAGCTGGTCCTTCGAGGGATAGTCCTCGATCCGGAAGAGCTTGCCGAGGTCGATCCGGGCCTGCTCCACGTAGTGATCGTAGTCCTCGATGAAGCGCGCGCGCTGGCGCACCAGGCGCTCCCGGAGGCCGTCCATGACCTCGGTGTAGCGCTCGTAGTTGGCGACGGTGAGAAGCCGCGAGCCCTTGTCGTCCCAGGGCAGGGACTGGGCGTAGTGCTGTGTGCGGCTCTCGTTCATGACGGCGTTGAGCGGCGCCAGGGCCGCCTTGGGGAGAAGCCGTTTGTTGTACCGGCCGGCGCTGGTGCTGGCGTCGTGGTGGGCGGCGACGTGGTCGCTCGCCTCGCGGTCGTAGAGCCGGCCGGACCAGGCGCTGATGCGCAGGCCGACCAGCATGGCGTCTCTGCTGAGGTCCATGATGGGTTCCTCCTTCGGGGCTACCTGAGGGTCCACAGCGGGACCCGGATTGCGGCGGCGAGCTTGCGCCTGGCGGCGTCGCGACTGCGGGCCCTCACCGTGTACTGACGTGAGGGGGCGTCGCCCGCCGGATAGTGTGCGATTCTCCAGTGCATGGCCTTCTCCCTCACTGTGTCCTGGCGGCTGCCCAGCGGATGAAGGCGGGGGAGCGCTGGAGCGCCGGGTCGCGGCGCACGCACGCGCCCACCAGCGATTCTCCCACCTCCCTCCTGAGCCGCTCCGCAAACGTGACGATGGCGTCCATGGTGACGTCTGTCGCGAGCCGGTAGAGAGAGCCGCAGAGCGCCATCAGCGCGCTGGCGTTCTCCGGGATGTCGGCGTTGGACGGATCGTTCAGGACCGCCCTGGGATGGGGCAACTCGCGCCAGACGTTCAGGAACGCCGAGAACTCCACCGCCGCCGCCTCTCCCACGGTGCCCCGGAAGAGCGCCCGCTCGACTGCCGGATCAAGGCCGTTCCGGTGCTTGACGATGTTGGATGTGAACTCCCATGTCCTGGGACACGCGTAGGCGCGTTCCTTCGACTGCGGGTCGAACTGGTGCAGGAGGTCCGGTCTGTATGTGACAAAATAGAGAACTTCGGCAGCGATGCCGTTGGCGGCGCCCCAGTTGAGCCAGTCGTCCGCGTCGACACGGATATCGAGGTGAATGAATCGCGAGGCCAGGGGCGTCGGCATTCGATGCACGACGCCACGGTCCGTCTCCCGGTTCCCGCAGGCAATGAGCGACGCTCCCTCGGGAAGCTCGTACTCGCCGACCTTTCGGTCGAGCACCAGTTGATAAAGCGCCGCTTGCACCATCGGGACCGCGGAGGGCAGCTCCTCGATGTTGATGAGCCAGCGGCCGGTATCGTCGGACGGGGGCAGGAATGCGGGCGGCGCCCAGCGGGTGCGGCCGTCGGTGTCGCGCCAGGGGATGCCGCGGAGATCGACGGGGTCGAGCAGCAGTGCCCGGACGTCGACGTACTGGCGGTTCGTGGCCGCGGCCACCTGTTGGGCGATCTGGCTCTTGGCCGCGCCGGGCGGCCCGAAGACGATGGCCGGCTGGCGGGCCTCGACCAGAAGGGCGAGCACCTCTGCGAGCTCGCTCGGGCGTAGCGTGTAGTCTGCGGAAATGTTGTCGGGAACGGTCATGCGCAACCTCCGTGTGTGACGAAAATGGCGCGGACGGACCTCTCCAGACCGTCCGGACGCACTCCACCGACGGCTAACCCTCGGACTCTTTGTTAGGTCCGAGCAACCGTGGGGGATCGTCGGGAGGTTGCGGGGCAATGCATGGGCGGAAGCTCCCTCGGCGTCCTGATTGCCGGCTCCTCGCCCAATCGGATAGGCTGTAGACTTCGCGGAGAACTTTCGGGCGGGACCAACGATTGCGCGGGACGCGGACGCGCTCTGCCGCGCCGACGTTGCGGCGCGGGCATTTGAGAAAGAGGAGGAGAAATGGCTGCGGACCTGAAAGACAGCGTGAGGAGAGAGATCGACCGGTTGAGGAAGCAACTGGACACCGCCACGGGGCGAGTCGCCGCGTTGCAGGAGGAGATCAGGAGGCACGAGCTGGTTCAGGAAATGCTCGATGGAGGACAGACCGGCAAGAGATCCCGGCAGGGCCGTCCCGGGGCTGGAGCGTTGAAACGGGGGCCGCGCGGCGCGATGATCGACTGGACGGCGGTCTTCGCGACATTGCCCGACCGGTTCACGCTGGATTCCCTGCTCGCTCACGAGACGGCGGGCGGGAAGACCCGAGCGTATCTCCGGCAGGTGGTCTCGCGGTGGTCGAAGGAAAGGCGGGTCAGGCGCACCGGCCGGGGCATGTACGAGAAGACCTGATTCGGAACAACAACCGGACGGGACCGGCGGAGCCGGGTCCCGGCTCGCCCGTTCGCGCCGCCTGGTCTCGACGGTGCGCATCCGCGCATTGCCGCTGCCCGGACCTGGCCCGCCGGAAGCGACTCGCCTTTCAACGGCTGGTCGGCTACCCTGAGAGTTTTTCATACGTTTTCGACAAAGGGCCGCAAGCAACGGAAGGAGACACACGGGATGGCGACGACCGCAAACCCCAGAAACACGGCGCTCAAGGAGGCCATGACCAAGACCCAACTCCTGGACGCCCTGTCCGAATCGACCGGGCTCCAAAGGAAGGACGTGGCCTCGGTGCTCGACCAGCTTGGAGCAGTCATCGAGCGCCACGTCAGGAAACGCGCGGTGGGGACGTTCACGCTTCCCGGCCTGCTGAAGATCAAGGTGGTGCGCAAGCCCGCGACCAAGGCGCGCAAGATGATGTCGCCCTTCACCGGCCAGGAGATCACGGTGGCCGCGAAGCCCGCCTCGCGGGCGGTGAAGGTCCAGCCCCTGAGCGGGCTCAAGCGCATGACGGAGTAGGCCTGGACCGGCGGGAAGGAATCACGGTTGCGCTGTTCGGACAGAGGGCGCGATGGTTGCCGCTCTCGCGCGCAGTCACGGTGTGCGTGGCATGGCGCCGTGGGTCAGCGCGCAATTGCGGCGCCGGGATGCGGCCAGCGCGCGCAGTTCGCGCAAGCGCCGGCCGTTCGGCGCCCTGACCTTCGGGAACGCTTGCGGGGAGCCCGGCGATGAACAAGTCGGACATCGTAGGCCGCGTGGCGGGCAGGATGGGGCTCGGCACGTCCGCCGCCGAGAGCGCGGTCGACGCCGTGCTCGGGGCCATCGCCGAGGCGCTGGCCAGGGAAGAGACGGTGAGGATTGCGGGATTCGGCACGTTCTCGACGAGGCGCCGCAACGCGCGCGCCGGGCGCAATCCGCGCACCGGGGAGCGGGTGCCGGTGGCGGCGTCGAAGTCGCCCTCGTTCAAGGCGGGCAAGAAGCTCCGCGATGCGGTGAACACGGGCTGGACGCCGCCGGCCGCGGAGCACGACGGGGAGGCGGGACGGCGCGCCGATGGAGAAGCCGTCGGGAGACTGGACGTGTCGGACTGGCCCGGCGGCGTGGAGCCGGTGTGGACGCTGCTCGATGCGGAAAGCGCCGGGGCGCTGGGCGCGGAGCCGGTGTCGGACAACAGCGCCGTGCGTCTTGCCGGCGACCTCTCCGAGGAGGAGCTGGCCGGGTCCGCGTTCGTCCGCAACGCGCTGGTCCTGCTCGGCGAAGCGGATCGATGGGACCCGCTGTGGACGGGGACGCACGGCAATCTCAAGATGACGGAAGTGACGCGGTTGCGCGCCTTGATGTCCTGGCCGGGCATGGAGGCGACGGATCAGCTCCGGGCGGGGAAGACCTATCGCGAGCAGGCGGTGGGGGAACTGCACCTTTTGCGCCAGGTGGTGGAGAGGGCGGGGCTCTTGAGCGCGTCGGCGCTGTGGTTCGAGCTGACGCCGCGGGGGCGCGCGATGCTCGAACCCGGCGCTCGGGGCGCGCTTCAGGCGTTGCTGTTCCGCCAGGCGTTCTGGCACATGGATCTGTCGGAATACGTGAGCGGCCGTCCGCGCGGCCTGCCCGGGTGGTGGCCGCAGGGGGATATCGGCATCGTTCTGTGGTCGCTGTCCGAGGTCGCTGACGAATGGCGGAACACGCACACGCTCACCACGCTGTGCGCGGTGCCGGACGAGGACATTGCAACGGCGCGGTGGCCTGCGGCGGCGGCGATGTTTGCCCGGCATATCCTCGATCCGTTGCGTTGGTTCGGGCTGGTGGAATGCAGCCTCGCGGAGCTTCCGCGCGAATTGCTGTGGCGCAAGACTGCGCTGTTCGACCGATTCCTGTCGTTCGACGTGGGGCTGGTGGACCGCGGCGCGGCGGGGCACTAGCGGGAACCGCTCGTGCGCGGTACCGGGTGTGGCGCTCGCCGCAGCCGCGGTGGGATGTTGCCGGGCGCGCTCGGCCGCCCGATCTCCCGCGCCTCCATGAATGGGTCCATCGTCGCCATGCGCGGCTTGCGCCGGTAGGTTCACATGTGGACCGGCGAGCCGCACGAGCGATAACTGCCGAAAGCACGCCATGGGTTCCGTTGCCGACAGGATCGCGAAGAAGATCCTCGCATCCCGCGGGTCGAAGGCGGTCGATCTGGCGAGCTGGCGGGAAGGCAGGACGATGGCCCTCGAAGCCGGTTTCGGTGACGGCGGTTCGGCCCTCGGCAAGAAGCTTGCCGGCCATGACCCCTGCCACGCCCTGTACGTTGTGGCGCAGAACGTGGCTTCCCTCATGGCCGAATCCATTTCAGGGATGAGAGAGGCGAAGGGGTACGTCAGGATCGTTGGCGCCGCCGAGGACGAGTACCTGCCGGGCGGGCCGCCGATGAGCCCGTTGACCGTGAGCTATTTCACCATGTGGGCGCTGTTCGACGTCCGGTTCGGCAGCAGCCGGGAAACCATGGGTAGCTGCATCCTGCGCATCGCGCCCGAGTTCGATTGCCCGTCCTGGCTGATCGAGACCGTCGAGCGGATGCAGCGGTCGAGGATGGGCTTCTACGTCCATTGCGGCAGCGAGGGCGAGGGGGTGCAGCTGCGCGAGGTCGGCGCGCGGGAGATCGTCTCCTGCATGGTGCCGGCCGGCTATGCCGGCCGCGAGGGCGAGATCTGGTTCGTGCGCGTGCTTCCGCCGCCCCACCCCTTGTGCGGCCGGCATATCGTGTTCAACACTCCCTACGTCATCCGGGACTGGCCCGAACGCGCCTTCACCGACTATCTGGAGCGCGAGAAGGCGCGGATGAAGGCGAAGAGGCCGGCCCGGACGGACGACGCGCATAGTCATCTGATGAAGTACGGTCCGGAGCCGAACCACTGGAACGAATACATCCACTGCGGGTATTCGGGTCATCAGCATGAGGCGATCTTCCTGACCGGCATCCCGGACATCCCGGAGAGCCTTCCTCATGCTTCGGCTTTTAGGTAGCTCGGCGGCGAAGCCGCCCCCCGGCGGACGGCGATGGGCTCGGCGGATTCCCTCACCGAGTCGCGCCCGAGATGTGCATAGCGGCGGTCGTCTCCACCCTGCGGTGACCGGCCCATCGGACCCCGCCCCTGGGCGGCGAACACTTCGCCTCCCGTCGGGTACACCTGGACGCCGAACCCCGGGAGTTCGCCACCCTCGACTGGGTCGACTGGTTCAACCACCGCCGACTCCTGGAAGGGATCGGCTATGTGCCGCCGGCGGAACTTGAAGAGCGGTTTTATCAGCAATGCGGTGAGTCGGCCATGGTGGCCTGACTCAAACTATTCCGTCTCCGGGAAACCCGGGGCGGTTCAGTTTGCGGATCTCGTCCTTCATCTTGCTCCTCACGTTCACGGTTCTGTCGGCGCCGTGATGGAGGGGCATTTCCACTACGGCCAGATGATCTCCTGCGATTGGGCTGCGCTGACTCCTTCAAGGCCTTCGCGATCTCGTCGATCTTCACGTAGAGCCTGCGGACGATAGCGTCTTTCTCCCCGCAACCTTCGAGGGACCTTCCATTCCTGGCACCTCATTTTACTTCTTCGGTTCTTCAGGGGTCCCCTTCCAGCAGCCCGCCACGTCGCTGTGATGGAACCGGGCCACCTCCTTGCCATCCCTGGTGACGACGTAGAACGCCAACTTGCGTTTGATGGTGGCGCCGTCGACCTCGAGGATGTCGCCGTTCTTGAGCTTGAGGTAGATCCTGCCTGCTCCTCCTGAAGGGGAAGCCGGCTGTCGGCAGGGCGAGTTGGAATCGGCGATCAACGGGCGAGCTGGCTGTAGATCTCAGCCAAGCCGCGGACGAGATGGTCCGGGCGGGGCAGGATCTGAAAGAACCCGTTGCCGAACATCTGGGGCAAGTACAACTTGGCCTGGACGTCGATCGCCAGAGCATAGGAATGGATGTGGGCCTGGTGAGCCTCCCTGATGGCCTGGCGCACGTCCGCGATGCCGTAGCGTCCCTCATAGCGGTCGTAGTCGACGGGCTTGCCGTCGCTGAGCACCAGCAGGAGCTTCCTGGCCGCCCTTTGACGTTCCAGGAGTGCGATGCCGTGGCGCAAGGCGGGTCCTATGCGCGTATAGCCCGTCGGCTCGAGACCCATGAGAGCGCCTCGGCTGCGTTGCCACTCCGCGTCGAAGGGTTTCACCACGACGAAGCGGCAGTCGCGCCGGGTATGGCTGTAGAATCCGGCCATGCCCACCCGGTCGTTCCACTGGGCCAGGACCTCGCCGAGGACGAGCGCGGATTCCCTGGCCACGTCCAGGACCCGCACGCCCTGTATCCAGGCGTCGGCGGACGAGCTCATATCGATCAGGAGAAGGGTCACCCAGTCACGCGTATGGCGGCGGCGCGCCAGGTACAGCCGGTCGTCGGGCTGCCGGCCGCTGCGTGCGGTGGCGTAGCGGTCCACCACCGCGTCGATGTCTATGTCTGCGCCATCGGGCTGTCGATTCCTGAGAACCCGGGTGAACCGCACCTTGTCGAGCAGCAGGCGCACCTCCCCCACCACGCGGGCATGCTTCCGCAGCACGGCGGCCGCGGCGGCGTCTTGGCCCGGGGCAGTCGGCGCGCGCTCGACGTGGACCCGGCACCAGCCGGCCTTGTACCGGCGGGCCCTGCCTTCCCATTCATCGTAAAGGAAGGCGGCGCCCGGCGACGGCTCGGACGTGTCCATGTCGCCCACGTCCGAGCCGAGCATCAGGTCCGTCTTGTAGATGGAATGGGCCGGCGTGGCGCTGCGGACCACGTCGCGCATGTCGAGTTCTTCCAGGGCCTCGGAATGGTCGGCGAGTTCGTCCGCGCCGTCCGGGGTGCGGGTGATTCCGCTGAACTCCTCGGCCGTGTCCACCTTGTCGAAAGGCTGGACCAGCGTGTCGTTGTCGATATCGCGTTGATCCAGGGAGACGCGCCGGACCTGCTCCTTGGGTTTTCCGGGCAGCTCCGTGCCGGTTGGATGGGATTGGGAGCCGGGGTCTTGCCAGTCTCCGGGGGCGAGCTGGCCGGGGACGCCCTGCCCCGGCATGAGCTGACCCCACACGGCCACCGGGGACGGCGGAGCGCCCCGCGAACGCCGCGCGCCGTGACGAAACCCGCGCCAAAGGTCGTACAACTCGTCCTCGTTCCAGCGCCGGAGGACGGGCACTACACCGCCCCGTTCCTTGTCCGGCGGGTCCGCCTCGGAGAACCCGTGCGCCAGCAGTGTCCGGGTCAACGCTTCCAGGCGGGCCGGGACGCTGTCGTGCGCGGCGGAGGAGGAACGGGTTTGCAACAGCAGCGGGTAGAACCGCTCGCGCAAGGCCACGGTCATGGGCAGCGTCGCTTCCAACCGGCGCAGTGTCCGCGGAACCGCCACCAACGTGCAAAAGGCGCGGAAGTCCGCGGGCAGCCCTTCGTCCGCCGGCAGCGTCAACCCGAGCCGCCGCGAGGTCACGGTATAGGCGAGCCGGTAGAGGTAGACGAGCGCATTCTCCCGCGGCGTCTCGGCGACGTGGATACGGCGAGGCAGGTAGAGGATGTCGCCGGCGAAACCCCCGGCCTCCTCGGCCTCCCGGATCTCCAGCGCCTCGCCGCTCAAGGCCCGGGCCACGAGAGTGAGCGGCGTATGGACGTCGGCAAGCTTGGCTTCACGGCCGCCCTCGGCCTCCTGCGCCCGATTGCGGCGGACGGCGCTCCCGATGCGGCGCCAGAGGAGCTTGAAGAGTGCTTCGTCCAGACTCACAGGATCAGATCGGCGGTGTCCTGGAGCGCCGCGCGGATGTCGGCGTCGTCGGTCAAGGGCTCGATCACTCCCACGTGGCAGGCGAGCCGCGCCGGCATCCCGGTCCGGATCAACCGGCCCGCGTGCGCCAGCAGACGCGTGGAGGCGGTGGCGGTCAGACCGAACTCCTCCAGGTTCCGTACCTTGGTGACGAACGTGACCAGGCGCCGCGCCATGGCCGGCTCGACCCCGCTCTCCCGGGCCACGATCTCGGCTTCGACCGCGGGCTCCGGGTACTGGAAGCTCAGGCCCACGAAGCGCTGGCGGGTCGACGGCTTGAGCTCCTTGAAGCCGCGTTGATAGCCGGGGTTGAAGCTGATCGCCAGCATGAACTCGGGCGGCGCCGTCAGCGTCTCGTTCAGGCGGTCGAGGAAAATCTGGCGGCGGTGATCGGTGAGCGAGTGGAGCACCACCACGACGTCCTCCCGCGCCTCCACGACCTCATCCAGGTAGAGGATCGCGCCCTGCCGGACGGCGCGGGTCAGCGGGCCGTCCTGCCACACGGTATCGCCGCCCTGGACCAGATAGCGCCCCAGGAGGTCCATAGCCGATGTATCGTCGTGACAGGCCACGGTCACCAGAGGGCGCTCGACCGTCGCGGCCATGGCCTCCACGAAGCGGGATTTCCCGCAGCCCGTGGGTCCCTTGATCATCAAGGCGAGCTGATTGCGATAGGCGTGGTCGAAGACCTCGACCTCGCGGTGGATGGGCCGGTAGTAGGGTACCTTGGGACCTTCGTCCGCGCTGCCCGGGGCCGCGCCCACCAGCGTCAACCCGCCCCCGACGGATCGACCTCACCGACCGGCCGGCCCGCCTTCGCGAAGTTGTAGACGAAGGCAAGGATCCCCGACGTGAACAGAGCACCGGCCAGTATGACGCCGACGAAATGCACCGCCAGCTCCTGTTGCACGGCGAGAAAATCCATGCCGACCCGGCGTTCGAGATAGACCTGCGTGACGCCGGCCACGGCCATGGCCGCGGTCATGCTGACCATGCCGATGTTGGAGGTCCAGAAGGCGAACGTCGCCGTGCCCGAGTTGTAGACCTTGCGCCCGGTCAGCAGGGGCAGGGAGTAGGTGATGATTCCCAGCACGAGCATCACGTAGGCGCCCCAGAAAGCCAAGTGCCCGTGCATCGCCGTCACCAGCGTGCCGTGGGTCCAGAGGTTGACCTGCGGCAGGGTGTGGGCGAAGCCCAGCACGCCGGCGCCTACGAAAGCCATGATGGCGCAGCCGACCGTCCAGGACAGCGCCAGGGAGTTGGGATGCTGCCGCCCGCCGCGCCGCGCCACCGCCAGCGCGTACACCGCCATGCCGAAGAACGCCAGGGGCTCCAGGGCGCTGAAGATGCCGCCGACCCACAGCCAGTACCGCGGGGTGCCGATGTAGTAGTAGTGGTGCCCGATGCCGAGGATCCCCGAAAGGAACGTAAGGCCGACGATGACGTAGAGCCATTTCTCGATCACCTCGCGGTCCACGCCGGTCAGCTTGATGAGGAGATACGCCAGGATGGCCCCCATGATCAGCTCCCACACCCCCTCGACCCACATATGCACCACCCACCAACGCCAGAAGGCGTCCATGGTCTGATGATCCGTGTCGATCATGCCGGGCAGGTAGAGCAGAGCCGCCGCCAAAAGGCCCATGAACAGGACGATGCTGGTGGTGGTGCGCCGGGTACTGCGCCACAGGGTCATGCCGATGTTCCAGATGAACATCAGCACGTTGATCACCACCAGGTAGTCCAGCGGGCGCGGAATCTCGAGAAACTTGCGCCCTTCCCACCAATGGAAATGGAACCCGATCACCGCCACGACGCCGACGATGACCATGGTGACGAGCTGCACCTTGGCCAGGGTCAGCGAATAGAGCTCCTGGCCCGTTTCGTCGGGGATGATGAAATGCGCCGCGCCCATGAAGCCCATCAATAGCCACACCACCAGGAGGTTGAGATGCGTGGCGCGGGCGACGTTGAACGGGATCACGTTGTGCAGGACATCGTATCCCGTGTGGGCGAAGGCCATGATGAACCCGTAGACAATCTGCAGGCAGAACAGCGCCATCGCCACCGCGAAGAAATAGTAGGCGATTCTCTGTGATTCGCGCTTCATTGTTTCGCCCCCTTCCCGGCGCTGCCCGGCGGTTCCTTCAACTGGGAAAGAAAGGAAGCCAGCTCCGCCACGTCGGCTTTGGACAAGGGCAGTTTCGGCATCTTCGTGTCGGGTTTGATCGTGCTCGGGTTCGTGATCCAGGCGATGAGGTCTTCGTAGCCCTTCCGGCTGCCGACGCCGTCGAGGGCGGGCCCGATGTTGCCTCCACGCTTGTTCAGGCTGTGGCAGACAACGCACATCTGGTTGAAGACCTTGGGACGCTTGACGGACGCGACCACCTCCTCGCCGACGGGTTCCGGCACGGCCACCCGAAGCAGTCGGGGCTCGGGAGGAAAGCCGTTGAGGTCCATCTCCCCGATCCATTTGAAGAAGGCCACCAGGGCCTCCCTCTGTTCGGGGGTGAAATCATACTGGATCATGCGCCGCTGTCCCGGGTACATGGCCTCGGGGTCCCGCAGCATGGCCTTGATGAAGTCCGGTCCGCGGCGTTCGTAGACTTTGGTCAGCTCGGGAGCGTAGTAGGCGCCCTCCCCCAGCAGCGTGTGGCAGCCCATGCAGTTGTTGACGTCCCACAGATGCTTGCCCTGGATCGCCTGGGGCGTGAGCTTGTCCGAGTTGGTCTGCTCCGGCACACGGCTGATGGTGTCCACGGTCAATGCCAGAAAAATGACCGAGAACCCGACTGTACCAATCAGAAAGAAAGCCCGCGCTGCCGATTTTGAAAGCATGGCACCCCCTCTCTCACCGTATCGGGGCTCGGCCACCGGTCTCCCGGCCCCATCGCCGCTCGACCGCGTAGCGCGTCGATGGTCGTCCGGCAGACGTTGAGCGCCAGGTCGTGGCGCGACGCGTCACGTCCCTGCAACCTCCCGACCAGCGCCATACACGCAACGAATGACCGTGACAAGCGGCATGAGCATCTCTCCTTTCGGACGCTATCGTCAACGCCGGCCAACCGCCACGACCCCTTTCAACCCCAAGTTAAACACTCTCGAATGGCGTTGCAAGGTGAGGTGGTCCCGGAAAATCGGACAGGTTGCAAGGTGTATTCCAGAGGCCGCGCCTGTCTGGTGGCGCCAGCAGGTTTGTGTCAAAATCGACGCACGTCCCTTGTCCGGGCGACAACTCAAATGGCCGGCGCAAAAGCGCCTATGGAGACAGGCATGATCAATACCATCATAGTTCCGACGGACGGTTCCGGGCACGCCAACAAAGCCATCGACATGGCGGGCGAGATCGCCGTGAAATTCGGCGCGCGGGTCGTGGTCGTGCAGGCTCTGCTGCAACATGCGACGGCCCCGGATCTGAAGGCGATATGCCGGGACATCGGCATCGAAGAGGATGTCGTGAAGGAGATCGACGAGTTGGCATCGATGGTCGAACGGGTCGCCGCATCGGGTTACCCGCAGGGCCCCATTCCCGTGTCGCCCGAGACTCTTCGCAAGGTCGGTGAAGGCATCGCCGATAAAGCCCGCGAGACACTGTCGGCGAAGGGCGTCCAGGACGTGACGACCCAGGTCGTGGACGGTGACCCGGCAAGCAACATCATCGCCGCGGCCGGGCATGAGAAGGCCGAACTGGTGGTCATGGGCCGCCGGGGTCTCGGCAACGTGGCCGGCCTCGTGATGGGAAGCGTCTCGCACAAGGTAGCGCACCTCGCCGAGTGCGCGTGTCTCACGGTCAAGTGATGGGTGACGGAGGCGCGTCGGAGAGGACTCCCGGCTCCCGGGTGCCCGCCCGGCAGAACGGCCCCGCATTCCGGCCAAGTTCGTTGCGTTTCGGAGGATCTGCAAGACAGACGCGCGCTGGGACGCGCACAAACTGGAGTGAATCTGCTTACAGTATGCTTACGTCAAGGATTAGGCCGCTTAGCGATCCATAGTTCATGATTCCGGAGACACCCCCCCGGCAGAGTACCCGGGGACCGCGGACCGGGCCAGCCGGAAGGTCCAGGGATCAGACCGCCGTCCCGGCCGGGGCTTCGTCCCCGCCGTCCACTCGGTATCCCTTGAGGATGTCGGCGGCGATGCTGTCGGATATGCGGACGGCGGACTCGCGCACCGACTCCCAGGCAAGGTGCGCGTACCGCGCGGTGGTCTCCACCTTCGTGTGCCCGAGGAGCTTCCCGATCATGGTCAGCCCCTCGCCGAGCGCCAGCGCCCGCGACGCGAACGAGTGGCGGCAGTCGTGAAGCCGCACGTCGTCCAGCCTCGCGCGCTTGCGTATCCGGTCCCAGGGGTCGTTCAGGTTCCGCAGGTGCGTGCCCGGCTTCTTCCCCGGAATCACGTGCGGGTTTCCCTCCACCCGCGGGATGCAGGCCAGCACCCGGGCCGCTTCCGGCGAAAGCGGCGCCACCCGCGCGCCGGTCTTGGAGTCCTCGAGCTTGAGCTCGCGCGCATCGAGGTCCACGTCCCGCCAGCGGAGCGTCAGCACCTCGTTCCGCCTCAACCCCGTGAGCAGCAGCAGCCGGATCGCCGCCACCGCGTGGACTGACAGACCACTCCCCTTAGCCTCGGCCTCCGCCAGCGCCCGCCCCAGGCGCCGGAACTCCTCCTCGCTAAGAAAACGCTCGCGCCCGCGCTCGCGGTTCTTCACCAGCAGCCGGCACGGGTTGCTCGCCTCCGGCAACTCCCCCCGGTCCTCCGCCGAGTTCCAGATGCGCGACAGCGCCTCCACCGTCCGGTTCGCCATCGACGGCGTCCCGCGCATCGAGTGGTGCAGTTCGCTCACCCGCCTGTGATCCACCGCCAGAGCCGGAACCCTGCCGAGCGCGGGCAGCAGGTGCTTGCGGACGATCAGCGTGTACATCTCCACCGTCCTGGGCTTGCACCGCACCTCGACATGCTCCTCAAGCCACCGGCGCGCGATCTCCCCCACTGTGGGGCCCTCGGCCAGGGCCGCCGCCGGCTCCGCCAGCGGCTCCTCCCCCGCCTTGATGCGCGCGATGATCAGTGCCGCCCGCCTGCGCGCTTCTTCCGCGGTCACGATCCCGTGCCGGCCCACCGTCACCCGCTTCGCCGCCTTGCCATTCGCGCGGGTCTGCACCACGTAGTACTTGCTCCCCGACGGATAGGCGCGGACCCCGAACCCCGAAAGCTCCGAGTCCCAGTAGACCGTGTCCTTCTCCACGATCAGCGCTTCCACGGTGCGTTTCGAGATCGTAGCCGTGGTGAGCTTCGCCATGGACCAGTGCCCCCTCCTCAGAGAGCGCCCGGCGGCAGGATGTCCGCCCCGATGCTGCCCCCGACCCGGGCGGCCGAGACCTTCTCCGTGTCCCGCGCCAGGTGCGCATAGCGCGCCGTCGTCCCGACCTTCGCATGACCGAGCAGCGCCCCTATCATCGTCAGCCCCTCGCCCAGCGCCAGCGCCCGCGACGCGTACGAGTGACGGCAGTCGTGGAGCCGCACGTCGTCGAGCTTCGCCCGCTTGCGGAGCCTCATCCATACCGCATCGAGGTCCATGAGACGCTTCCCCGGTTTCCGCCCTGCGATCACCCACGGGTTGTCCACCGTCCTCGGTATCCCCTCAAGCACCGCCTCCACCGCCGGCGTGAGCGGCACGCTCCGCCATCCCGTCTTGCCGTCCCTCAGCCGCAGCTCCCCCGCGGTGTGGTCCACATCGTCCCACCTGAGCGTCAGGATCTCGTTCCGGCGGCAGCCCGTGAGCAGCAGGAGGCGGACCGCGGGTATGGCGGAGGGGAACACCGAGCCGTCGACTTCCGCTTCGTCCAGCACCCGCCCCAGCTCCCGGTATTCCCCGGGCGTGAGGAACCGCTCGCGGCGCGCCTCCCTGTAGCGGCGCACCGACCGGCACGGATTGCGCCGCGGCGGCGTCATCCCCCAGGCTTCCGCCAGACGGAACATGTTCGCCAGCACCCCCACCGCCGCGTTCGCCTGGTAGGGCTTCTCCCTGAGCTTGTGGTGGAACTCCGAAACCTGCGGACGGTCCACTTCCGAGAGCGGCAGATGCCCCAGCTCCGGCACGATGTACAGGCGCAGGATGCGCCCGAACGCCTCCACCGTCGCGGGCCGGCAGTTCACCCGGACATGCGCCTCCATGTAACGCTCCGCAAGATCCGCCACCGTGGGCTCGGACGCCGCCGGCGGAGGCACGGGCTCAAGCCCCTGCTTGATCCGGTCGATAGCCAGCGCCGCCTTGCGCCGCGCGTCGTCCGGCGTCAGACTCCCGTAGCGGCCGAGCGCGAAGCGCTTCGGCCCCCCGCCCGCACCACGGGTCTGCACGCACCAGACCTTGCGGCCCGAGGCATAGACCCGGATGCCGAAGCCCGGCAGGTCCCGGTCCCAGACCACGGTGTCGCCCGATTCCACGGCGAGCGCATCGACGGCGCGCTTGGTGAGCTTGACGGGTTGGCGCGTGGGCATGGGGCGATCTCCTCCGATATCGAAACATCGAAACCGGAGAAAATGCTATCAGGACCGTAATCGGAACGCAACCCACTGGAGTCACACCCCGGAGTGTGGGAGGTCCTCCGCTGGCGCCGCTTGACCGAAGGACGCAGGAGGATGAGTTGTTCGGGAACGACTACAACTCATTGATATATATAGATTTATTGCAGGGCTGTCGTGGTGGGGCTTGACATGGCGACGCTTGTCCGCTACCCGACGGAAATGCTGGGAATCAGTTGGGATCGTTGTATAATATACGGGTCTTTTTCGCCGTCGGCGGCGTTGCTCTTCCTCGCGTGGTACCCGCCACTGCTCGTCATCGCGCCTTGCCGACAACGAAAAATCCTCCGCATATTATGCTGCGAATGAAACAGACACCACACTAGAAGCGGCAGGGAAGATCATGCGGTTCGGGATCATGGGGACCGGAGGGGTCGGAGGCTACTTCGGCGGCCTGCTGGCCCGGGCGAGGTTGCCGGTGTGCTTCATCGCCAGGGGCAGCCATCTGCAGGCGCTCAGGGAGCACGGCCTCACCGTGGAGTCCGTGGAGCCCGGCCGGTTCACCGTCCGGGATGCGCTGTTCACCGACGACGCGGCCGAGGCCGGACCGTGCGACGTGATCCTGTACTGCGTCAAGACACCCGCCAACGACACCGCCATACCCTTCATGCGGCCGATGATCGGTCCCGATACCGTGGTCATCTCGCTCCAGAACGGCGTCGACAACGGCGTGCTGCTGGCGCGCGAGTTCGGCGAGGGCCGGGTCATGGAGGGGGCCGCCTACGTTTTCAGCACCATCGCCGCCGCTGGCAATATCCATCAGACCGGCGGCCCCCGGCGGATCGTGTTCGGCCGTCTGGGCGGCGGGCCCAGCGCGCGTGGCGAGGAGATCGCCGGCGCCATGCGCGAGGCCGGGGTCGACGCCCGGCTTTCCGCCGACATCCGTATCGAGTTGTGGAACAAGTTCATCCTCATCTGCGCGGTGAGCGGCATGACCGCGCTCACCCGGCGGCCCTTGGGCGAAATCCTCGACTACGACGGCACCGCGCGCATGGCGCGGGAGGTGATGCGGGAGGTCTATGAACTGGCACTCGCCATGGGGATTCCGCTGGAGCCGGAATCCGACGCCGCCAACTACCGCTTCATGGCGCAGCAGGACCCCTCCGGCAAGGGGAGCATGTGCCACGACCTGGAAGCGGGGCGGCGTCTCGAGATCGACTCGCTGTGCGGTTACGTCTCGCGCATGGGCCGCGTCCACGGCGTCGCCACCCCGCTCAACGACTACCTCTACGACACCCTCAAGCTGGAGGACCTGCAGGCGATGCGACGGTCAAGGGAAGAGGCGTCGTGACGGCCCTCCGCCAGCACACCCAAAAGATCTCCGTGGACCGCGGCATGCAAGTGTCCGCGGTCATCGCGGAGCCCGAAGGCTACCGCGCCGGCGCGACCGACGTCATCGTCCTCGCCCACGGCGCGGGCGCGGACATGCACCATCCGTTCATGACCTTCTTCCACGAGTCGCTGGCGCGGTCGGGCTGGCTGTCGGTGAAGTTCAACTTCCCATACAAGGAGCTGGGCCGGAAGGCCCCCGATCCCGCTCCGCGGCTGGAGGAGGCCTTCGAGCAGGTGCTGGCCCATGTGCGGGAGACACTCCGTCCAGCGTCGGGGCGGCTCTTCATCGGCGGAAAGTCCATGGGCGGACGCATCGCCGCCAACGTCGCCGCCAAGGAAGCGGCCGGCGGCGAACAAAATCTGGCCGGGCTGATCTTCCTCGGCTACCCGCTGCACGCGCCCAAGCGCCACGACCGGCTCCGGGCCGACAACCTCGTGAAGATCGCCGCGCCCATGCTGTTCGTGGAAGGCACCAACGACCCCTTCTGCCGGCTCGACCTGCTGGCGGAGGTGCTGGAGCGGGTCCCGGCGCCGACCCGGACCCACGTCATCGAAGGCGGCAACCACGACTTCCGTGTCCCCAAGCGCATGGGCCGCGAGGCCGAGGACATCTGGCGGGAAGTCGTGGAGACTATCGGGCAATGGCGCGCCGACCAACGCGGCGCATAGTCGACCGCTGCCCTGCATGGATTCCCGCTCCCCGATCTCGGTCGGGGACAAACTCCGCGGGGAATGACGGCGCGTGCGCGCCGGGGCGCGCCCGTAGACCCGGCGGCCGGACTACTGGGCGGGCTCCTTCCGTTTTGCGGTGTTGGTGACGATGGGCTCCATCGGCACGTCGCTGTGATAACCGCGGTCGCCGGTCTTCACACCGGCGATCTTGTCCACCACGTCCATCCCCTCCACCACCTTGCCGAACACCGCGTAGCCGAAGTCCCGGGTGCCGTGGTCGAGAAATTCGTTGTCCTTCAGGTTGATGAAAAACTGGGAGGTTGCGCTGTTGATGTCGGATGTCCGCGCCATGGACAGCGTGCCGCGGGCGTTCTTGACGCCGTTGTCGGCTTCGTTCTTGATGGGCGCCCGGGTTTCCTTCTGGTTCATGTCCGCGGTAAAACCGCCGCCCTGGATCACGAACCCGGGTATGACCCGGTGGAAAATGGTGCCGTCAAAGAATCCGGCATCGACATAGTCGAGAAAGTTCTTTGCCGTGATCGGGGCTTCCTCGGAAAGAAGCTCGATCGTGATATCGCCCATGGACGTGGAAAAAATCACCACAGGTCTGTCTCCTCCTTCTGCTGTTGGGCCGAACGCCGCGGCGCTCAGGAATAGTGCGATAGCCGCTACAAGGCACTTGAGTGCCGGACCGAAGTGTCTCAAGAAGTACCTCCTGGTGTGTGTTTGGGTCTATGCCTCGCCCGGGGCCGGGATGCGGTCGAGGACCCATTCCACGACCCGCGGCTTGCCCAGGACGACGTCGAACCGGCGGTCGCGAAGCTCCTTCCCCGCCCTCTGGAAGCTCACGTAGCGGCCGCCGGCCTCCTCCATCAATACCTTGCTGGCCATGGTGTCCCAGAGCCGCAGGTCGAAATCCACCATGGCCCCCACCGAGCCCTGGAGGGCCAGCGCGTGGCCGAAGCAGTCGGTGTAGGTCCGCACCGCGGGGTGCGCCTGCATCAACGCGTCGAACGCGTTCGTACGGCCGGCGTTGACGAACTGCTGCCGGTCGCCGATGCCGATGATCTCCTTTTCCAGGGCCTCGCCGGCGCCCAGGTCCTCCAGCTTGAGAGCCTGGTCGTTGCAGCGGGTCCCGAGGCCCCTCGCCGCGCTGTAGGTCCTGTCCAGACCCGGCAGGTCGATGATTCCGAGGACCGGTTCTTCGTCGTGAAGCAAGGCGAGCAGGGTGCCGTACAACGGCACGCCGTGCCGGAAGCTCCTGGTGCCGTCGATGGGATCGATGACCCAGGTGAGGCCCTGGCCTCCTTCGCTGTCGGACAGCTCCTCGCCGATGATGCGGTGCGCCGGAAAGCGCGACCCGAGCAGGTTCCGGGCCTTCTCCTCCACGGCGATGTCCACGTCCGTCACGAAACTTCCGTCGGCCTTGGAACGGTGAGCGAAGCCCTTCTCCAGCGCGGCTTCGATGAGCGCCCGCGTCTGCCGGACGACGCTTCGGGCCTCGGACAGCATCTCCCGCAACTCCGCCGCCCCGGGTGCGGCACTCACCGCGAAGCCCTCTCCGTACCGCGCGCCGCGGCCCCGTCGGAACCCATGGGCGGAGTATACACGTTGCCCAGGAAGCAGGGAAACGAGCACCGCATCCGCAGGCCCTTGGGTGACGGTGGACGGGCGGCGGGGCCGCTGTTAGGGTTACCGAGGGCGGCTCGGACCGCCGGCCGCCGCAAGGAGGGCCTCATGGACCACAAGATCTTCGCCATGACCGTCGGCATCGCCGAGAACTGGCGCCCCTCGGGCATCATGCCGTGCATACGCAGCGACGCCGAGCGGGACGAGCCGGTGCCCTACATCATCTGGTGCATCGAGACCCCGGACGGGCCGGTGGTGGTGGACACGGCCTACCATCCCGACTACGTCCCGGCGGAGTGGGCTCAAGGGAAGGGGTTCCGGGAGCCTGCGCAGTTGCTGGGCGAGTTGGGGATTCGCCCGGAAGACGTGGCCACCGTCATCGTGACCCACTTCCACATCGACCACTTCACCGGCTTCGACTTCTTCCCCAAGGCGAACTTCGTCATCCAGAAGGACGAATACGAGTTCTGGACCGGACCGATGATGCGCTTCGACTACCTGAACAACCTGATCCGACCCAAGGTAAGGCCGGCGCTGCAACGGCTGGTGGACGACAACCGTGTCACCCTGGTGGACGGAGACCACGAGCTGGCGGCCGGAGTGGAGCTCCTGAGGGCCGGCGGCCACACCCCCGGCTCGCAGATGGTGGCGGTGGAGACGGCACGGGGCAAGGCGGTGCTGTGCGGCGACATCGCCTACACCTACCGCAACCTGCGCGAGCGCATTCCGGTGGGCTGGTACTTCGACCTGCCGGATTCGGTGGTAGCCCTGGACCGGGCGCTTGAGACAGCGTCCAGCCCCGAGCTGTCGTTCCCCAACCACGATCCCGAGATCATGCAAGGCAAGCGGGTGATCCGCGTGGCCTGAGGGGCATCGCACGTGGCGACCCACGGTCCGGACGTCCGTCGTATCGGCGTCATTTCGGACACCCACGGGCTGGTGCGAGCCGAAGCGCTCGAGGCGCTGCGAGGCTCGGACCTGATCATCCACGCCGGCGACGTGGGCAAGCCCGAGGTGCTGGACCAGCTTCGCTCGCTGGCGCCGGTGGCCGCGGTGCGGGGCAACGTCGACCGCGGCGCATGGGCGGACGACCTGCCCGGCGAACGGACGGTGGAAGTCGGCGCCACCCGCATCCACGTGGTCCATGACCTCAAGGAGATGGCCGCCCGGCCGGCGGGATGCCGCGTGGTGATCAGCGGCCACTCTCACAGGCCGTCCATGCAGCGGCGCGACGGCGTGGTCTACCTCAACCCGGGCAGCGCCGGGCCGAGGCGCTTCACCCTGCCCGTGGCGGTGGCGACGATCCTGCTGGGCCGGCGCGCCTTGCGACCGAAACTGTTGGAACTCGCGGTCTGACCCGCCGCCTGCGTCACGCAACACGGAACTCAAGCACCCATGAACCTGCAGAACGCACTGACTACCGCGCGGGAGGCCGTGCATCAGGCCGGAGAGAAGCTGCGCTCGTACTACACGTCGCAATACACCATCCGGCACAAGAGCGGTGGAAACCCGGTCACCAGCGCCGACATCGAGGCCAACCATGTGCTGCAGGACGCCCTGCTCGGGGCGTTCCCCGAATCCGGCTGGCTCTCGGAGGAATCATCCGATGACGGCGAGCGGCTTCGGAAAGAGTGGGTATGGATCGTGGACCCCCTGGATGGGACCCTGGAGTTCATCAGGGGTATCGATGAGTTCGCCGTGTCCGTGGCGCTGGTGCAGGACGGAACGCCGGTGGTGGCGGTGATCTACAACCCCGCGATTGGCTCCATGAGCCATTGCCGTCGCGGCTCGGGAACATTCCGGAACGGGCAGCCGGCGCACGTGTCAGACCGCTCCGAGCTGGACGGCGCCACGGTGGTGGCCAGCAGGAGCGAGACCCGGAGGGGCCTGTTCGACAGCTTCGAGGACACTCTGGAGATCAAACCCACCGGCAGCATCGCCCACAAGCTGGCGGAGGTGGCCGGCGGGCGCGCCGACCTGACGGTCAGCCTGGCGCCGAAGAACGAATGGGACATCTGCGCGGGAGTGCTGCTGGCGGAGGAGGCGGGCGCCAGGGTCACGGACCTGGACGGGCGGCCTTTCGTCTTCAATCAGCCCGACACGCTGCGGAACGGCGTCATTGCCGCCAATCCGTCGCTCTACCCCGAGTTGTTCCGCCTCGTGGCAGAGCGCAGGCGCTAACCGTCGTCTTCCGGCTCGGTTTCTTCCGGCTCGGCGACTTCCCGCAGCAGCTCCAGGGCCTCCTCCGCCTCTTCCTCCGGCACCTGTATGACCGCGGCCACGCCGGCGGAGCCGAAACCGCCCCACAAAGGCCCAACGGGCAAGAGCGTCAGCGCCGACTCGCCCTGCACCACGTAGGTGATGCCGGCGCTCTCCAGGACGGACTTGACCACGGCCAGCGTCGACACGTCCACCGTCCGAAAAACGTCGACATAGTTCACGGCAAGGGTCCTTCCTCCGACGGGTTCACGTTGGAGCCGGCGATGTCCAGCACCAGCTTCGTTACGGCGACGCGTCCGCCCAGGCATACGTCCACGTCCCGGCCGGGCTGCCGCGGGCGCTCGTGATATACCGCGTCGTAGACGAATGCATCCGCCTCCTTCCGGTAGGCCACGCCGAGGGGCTCCGTGTCCAGGGCGCAGAACGCCAGGTCCACGGCGCCATCGCCGGGCGGGTGCGGCAGGTTGACGTTCCAGAACTCGCCCCGCGCCGGCTCGCCGGCCAGGAGTCGCCGCAGCACGGGCGCGGCCCGCCGATGCGTCACCTCCCAGTCCACCGGGCGCCCCTTGGCCACGTACTGCGAGATGGCGAGGGAGCGGCAGCCCAGCAGCGCGGCCTCGCGCGCCGCCGCCACGGTGCCCGAGGTATAGACGTCGGCGCCGAGATTCGCTCCCCGGTTGACGCCCGCCAGCACCCAGGAGGCATCCGGCGCGATCTCCGTGAGCCCTATCCGCACGCAGTCCGCGGGGCTTGCCTGGACGCTGTACCACCCGTCATCCGTGCGCTCCACGAGGATGGGCCGGTCGGTGGTCAGCTTGTGGCCTACGCCGGACTGCACCTCCGCCGGCGCCACCACGACGACGTCCGCCCATTCACGCACGGTGCGCTCCAGCACCTCCAGGCCGGGCGCGTCGATGCCGTCGTCGTTGGTCAGCAGGAACTTCACCGGCTACATCCGCTCCAGCGGCCGGATGCCGAGGATGGTGAGGCCGCTGCGGAGCACCTGCTTCACCGCGGTGAAGAGCAGCAGCCGGGCCTGCGCCCGGCCCTCTTGCTCGCCCTTGACCCGCAGCACCGCGTAGCTCGAGTGCAGGCCGCGGGCCAGCTCCAGCAGGTAGTTGGCCAGCACCGAGGGCTCGTAGAGACGCGCCGCTTCCCGCAGCACGTCGGGGTAGCGGGCCACCAGGCTCACCAGCCGATGGGCCTCGGGCTCCACCAGCGGGGCGACGCCGGCATCCGGATCCGGATCGAGCCCGCAGTTGCGCAGGATTCCGGCGATGCGGGCATGGGCGCTCATCAGGTAGGGGCCGGTGTCGCCGTCGAAGGAGATGGCCAGGTCCCAGTCGAAGCGGTAGTCCTTGATGCGCTGCTTGGAGAGGTCCGCGAAGAAGATGGCGGCGATGCCGACGGCTTCCGCCACGGTCTCCTCGTCCTCTAGATCGAGCCGCTTCTCGATCTGGCCGCGCATGTAGGCCAGCGCCCGGTCCCGCGCCTCGTCCAGCAGCTCCTCCAGGTAGATGACGTTGCCCTTGCGGGTGGACATGCCCTGGACCAGCCCGAAGTTCACGTGAACGCAGTCCTTGGCCCACGGGTGTCCGAGCAGCTTCAGCACCGTGAAGAGCTGCCGGAAATGCAGCGACTGGCCGCTCGCCACCACGTACACGATACGGTCGCAGCCGTAGGTGTCGTAGCGGTACCGGGCGGCGGCCACGTCCCGGGTAAGGTAGAGCGTGGTGCCGTCGGCCTTCTCCAGCAGGGCCGGCGTGTCGACGCCCTCCGCCGACAGGTCGATGATGAGCGCGCCTTCCGACACCGTGGCCAGGCCCTTGGCGCGGGCTTCCTCGATGACCGCGTCCATCTTGTCGTTGAAGAACGATTCGCCGGTGTAGGAATCGAACCGCACGCCGAGGCGCTGGTAGATCTGCTTGAAGTAGTCGAGGCTGGTGTCGCGGATCCTGCGCCACAGCGCCAGCGCCACCTCGTCCCCGGCCTCCTGGCGACGGAACCACTCCCGCGCCTCCTCCACCAGTTCGGGGTCGCTCTCCGCCTCCTCGTGGAACTTCACGTACAGGCGGTTGAGGCTCATCAGGTCGTCGGCGTCCTCGGGTTTTCCGAACCGCTTGAGGCCGGCGATCTGCCTGCCGAACTGGGTCCCCCAGTCGCCCACGTGATTGATGCCGATGACCTTGTAGCCGAGCGCCTCGTAGATGCGCACCAGGGCGCCGCCGATGATGGTGGAGCGCAGATGGCCGACGTGGAAAGGCTTGGCGATGTTGGGCGAAGAATAGTCGATGGCGATGGTCTGGCCGGCGCCGTCCGCGCAGGTGCCGTAAGCCTCGCCCGCCGCCACCGCCTCGCGCAGCACCGCTTCGGCGTAGCGCGTCCGGTCCACCGACAGGTTTACGTAGCCGCCCAGGGCCTCGGCGCCGCGCAGCAGCTCCAGCTCTCCCGCCGCCTTCTCGGCGATCTCCCTGGCGATGGCCGGCGGCGCCTTGCGCAGCTTCTTGGCCAGGGTGAAGCACGGGAACGCGAAATCGCCCATGTCCGGCTTGGGCGGCACCGTCAGCATGCGTTCCACCGCGTCGCTCTCGAGCTCCGCGTGCCGGGCGATGACCCGCGCCGCCTCGCCGCGGAAATCCTCGACCCTCATGCTGCGGCCCATCCCTTCCATCCCGTGCTTCCCGTCGACATCATCTCGCCGAGTCTAACACAAAGGTGCGCGCGTGAGCAGGGAGACGCCAACGGCGAGGCGTTTCTCGAGGTTTCGAAGATCCCCCGGAATGCGGAGCCACTTCTTCTGGACAAGTGTGGCGCTTTTCAAGTATCTCTGTGGTCGCGAGTCGCCGGGGCGATGATTCATGTGCGTTCAAGGGAGCATACATGACCAAGACGAACAAACATGGGAGGAAGTCGAAAGGCTCGGTCCGTGACGACGCCGGCGCGGCCCCGCACCGGCCGGAGAAGATCGACAACAGGCGTTACGAGAAAGAGCTTCTCGGGCTCCAGATCGAGCTCGTGACCATGCTCGAATGGATCAAGCAGAACGGGCTGAAGGTAGTGGTGCTGTTCGAGGGCCGCGATGCCGCGGGCAAGGGCGGCGTCATCAAGCGCATCACGCAGCACCTGAGCCCCCGGATCTGCCGCGTGGTGGCGCTGCCGGCTCCCACCGAGCGCGAGCAGACCCAGTGGTACTTCCAGCGTTACGTGCCCCACCTGCCTGCCGCCGGGGAGATGGTGCTGTTCGACCGGAGCTGGTACAACCGCGCCGGGGTCGAGCGGGTCATGGGCTTTTGCACCCATGAGGAATACCAGGAGTTCCTGCGCAGTTGCCCGGAGTTCGAGCGCATGCTGGTGCGCTCCGGCATCACGCTGATCAAGTACTGGTTCTCGATCTCCGACGAGGAACAGGAGCGGCGCTTCCAGAGCCGGCTCAAGGCCAGGCACAAGCGCTGGAAGCTGAGCCCGATGGACCTGGAATCACGGCGGCGCTGGGTGGACTATTCGAGGGCGAAGGACGAGATGTTCGCCCACACCGACATCAAGCAGGCACCGTGGTACGTGGTCGAGGCGGACGTGAAGAAACACGCGCGTCTGAACTGCATCAGCCACCTGCTGAGCCTGATCCCCCATCAGGACCTCACGCCCGAACCGATCAAGCTGCCGAAACGGACGGATGCCGGCGCGTACGTCCGTCCGCCCATCACGGACCAGACCTTCGTCCCCGCGGTGTATCCCTGAAAGCACATAGCATCGTCCCGGGGTTGTGCCTTCGGCGTCCCCAGGATGGCGTTACGGGGCGGGGTTACGCCTCGAACGCCGGCGCCACGTGGCGGCTGAAGCGCTCCATGGAGGCGAGGACCTTGTCCTGCTTGAGGCCGCCGAAGTGGAAGCACAGGCCGATGTGGTTGGGGCCGACGACGTCGATGATGACCTTGAGGTGCTCGATGCAGGTGTCGGGGCCGCCGAAGACGCCGCGGTTGTCCTGCACCATCATGTCGTAGGCCAGGCGCTCGTAGATCCTGTCCACCATGGGCGCCCGGGCGGGGTCCAGGCGGACCTCGTCGAGGGCGAACTCGCGCCAGCGGTGCCACGCGTCCTCCACCTCGGCACGGGCCTGGCTGTCGTCTTCGCCCACGTAGATGGGATACATGACGAAGACGTCGTGATCGTCCTCCGAGAACCCCGCCTCCCGGAGGCTCTCCAGGTAGACCTCGATGCGGGGACGCTGCTCGGCGTTGCTGCCGATCCACGGCAGCGTCATCAGGTGGTAGCCGTGGCTTCCGATCATGCGGAAGTTGTCCAGGTCGCGGTTGGCGGGGACGTAGATGGGCGGATGGGGCTGCTGGTGCGGCCGAGGCCGCACGGTCATGCCGTGGTAGCTGAAGTACTCGCCGTCCCACTCCACGGCCTCCTCGGTCCAGGCCATGCGGATAACGTCCAGGGCTTCCACCAGCCGCGGCTGCGCGGTGGGCCAGTCCTGCCCGTACACCTCGTACTCGTGTGGGCTCATGCCCCGGCCGGCGCCGAAGAGCAGCCGCCCGCCGCAGAGCAGATCCAGCATGGCGTAGTCCTCGGCGATCTGCAGCGGGTGGTGCATGGGCACCAGCGATACCGCCGAGCCCAACCGCAGGCGCCGGGTCCGTTGCGAGGCCGCCGAAAGCAGCATCTGCGGACTGGGCATCATGCCGCCGAACAGGCGGAAGTGGTGCTCGGTGACCCAGAGACTGTCGAAGCGCATGTCCTCGGCGGCGTCGATCTGCTCGAGCCAGCGGGCGTAGAGCTCCCGCGAATCCCCGTCCAGCTCCGGAACGTAGGTGTTGAGCAGGTAGTATCCGAACTTCATGGCTGTCCTTCGCTTTACGCGCGGTTCTGCCGGCGCCCCTCGCGGGCGACGCATTGACGCGGACGCGGGCGGGTTGAAAACCCGCCCCTACAATCCGCGGAGCGTCCGTTCATCCGCCGCGCCATCCACATGAAACCCGCCCCTACGTTTGGTCATCGGGCCTCGTCGGGCTTTCCTGCGCCAGCCTGTCCCTCAGGGCATCCAGACTCGGCTCGACGGGCTGCAGGTGTTCCGGCCGCACGGCCACGCTGGCGGCCTGTTTGAGGCCATGGCCGGTGACGTTGCACACCACCATATCGTCGGTGGAGATGACACCCTGTCCACGCAGCCGGATGGCCGCGGCCAGGGAGATGGCGCCGGACGGCTCGGCGAAAACGCCGGCCATGCGGCTCAACAGGCCCTGGGCTTCCAGGATCTCGTCGTCCGCCAGCGCCAGGCCCGCGCCGTTGCTGGCGCGCACCGCGCGCAGGGCCCTCAGTCCCAGTGCGTGGGGGTTGCCCACCCGGATGCTCTCGGCCACGGTGTCGCCCGCCTCCGTTGGCTCCACGGTGGCGCTGCCGTTCTCCAATGCGGCCACGATGGGGGCCGCGGCGGCGCTCTGGGCTGCCACCAGCCTGGGGAACCGGTGCGCCCAGCCGAGGCCGTGCAGTTCCTGATAGCCCTTCCACATGGCCACGAGGCCGGCGCCCCCGGCGGTGGGATGGATGATCCAGTGCGGCACGTGCTCGTCGAGCTGATCGAACAGCTCGAAGGCGTAGGATTTCTTGCCCTCGTTGCGGTACGGGTTGGTGGACAGGCAATCGTACCAGCCGAACTCCTTGACCGCCTGCCGGTACAGCGGGCCGATGTCGTCGAGACTCCCCTCCACCGTCACCACCTCGGCGCCGCACGCCACCGCCTGGGTCACCTTGGCCGCATCCGTGCCCGCCGGCACCATGACGACGCTGCGCAATCCTGCTGCGGCGGCATAGGCGGCCACCGACGCGGCCGCGTTACCGGTGGACGGCACCGCCACGGTGTCGAAGCCCAGCTCCACCGCACGGGAGATGCCCACGCTGTTGCTGCGGTCCTTGAGGGAGCCCGTGGGCAGCAGGGTGTCGTTCTTGACGTAGAGCCGCTCCATCCCCAGGTGCTTCCCCAGGCGGCGGCAACGCATGAGCGGCGTGTACCCCTCGCCCAGGGACACCACCGAGCCGCGGCTCTTCACCGGAAAGAAGTCGAACCAGCGCCACAGGGTGTTGTCGGCGCCGCCACGGATGATGCGCACGTCGGAGCGGGTGAGGTGCCCGAGGTCCATCCGGACCTCCAGCACGGCCCCGCATGCGCCGCACGCGAAGGTGTCGTCGGTCACCGCCTCCCAGCCGCACTGCGGACAGCGTAGCGCCGCGATCCTGCCCATGACCGCCTCAGGCCTCGGCTTCCCCGGCGTCTTCCCACAGCACCTCCACCGGATGGAGCGCCCGGCGTCCGGTGAGATGCTCGATCTGCTGCCGGCAGGAGATCCCCGAGGCCACCACGCGCGCGTCCTCCGGGGCGGCCTCCACCGCCGGCACCAGGCGGCGCCCGGCGATGGCCACCGACACCTCGTAGTGCTCCTTCTCGAAGCCGAAGGAGCCGGCCATGCCGCAGCAGCCGGAGTCCACCTCGCGGACCTCGTGGCCCGCTTCCCGCAGCACCGAGACCGTGGGCGCCATGCCCACCAGCGCCTTCTGGTGGCAGTGGCCGTGCAGCACCACCGGCGGCTTCGGAGCGCCGCCGTTCTTGAGCGGCCCCGCCGCCTCGTCGCGCATCAGCAGCTCCTCGATGAGCAGGGTCTGGCCCGCCACCAGGCGCGACGGCTCGTTGCGCAGGAGGTCGGGGTACTCGTCCCGGAGGGTCAGGATGCAGGAGGGCTCCAGGCCCACCACCCGCACGCCCTGCTCCACGTGGGGCAGCAGCCGCGCCACGTTCCAGGCGGCGTGGTCCTTGGCGTCCTGCAGCATGCCCTTGGAGATCATCGGCCGGCCGCAGCAGCGCCGCGGCACCGTCATCACCCGGTAGCCGAGATGCTCCAGCAGGCGCGTGGCCGCCACCGCCACGTCGGGCGTGTTGTAGGTGTTGAAGGTGTCGTGGAACAGGATCACCGAACCGCGTTCGCCGCTGCCTCCGGCATCATCGCGCTTGTTCCACCATGCCTCGAAGTTGTTGCGCGCGAAGCTCGGCAGCGGGCGCCGGCGGTCGATGCCGAGGAAGCGGTCCAGGAACCAGCGGTTGACGAAGCTGCCGTTGACCCGGTTGGCGACCGGCGCCAGCAGCGAGCCCCAGCGGCTCAAGGCGCCGATGCGGCCGAACAGGCGGCTCCTGAGCGAGACCCCGTGGACCTGCTGGTAGTGGTGCAGGAACTCGTACTTGAGCTTGGCCATGTCGACGTTGGACGGGCACTCCGCCTTGCAGCCCTTGCACTCGAGGCAGAGGTCCAGCACCTCGTGGAGCCGCTCGCCGGTGAACTCGGAGCGCGGCACCTTGCCGGACAGCACCGCGCGGAAGGCGGTGGCGCGCCCGCGGGTGGAGTGTTCTTCCTCCAGGGTGGCCATGTAGGACGGGCACATGGTGCCGCCCAGGGTCTTGCGGCAGGCGCCGGTGCCGTTGCACATCTCCACCGCGGCCACGAAGCCGCCCTGGTCGCTGAAGTCCAGCATGGTGTCGGGCTGCCAGGTCTTGTAGGAGGTGCCGTAGCGCAGCGAATCGGTCATGGCCGGCGCGTCAACGATCTTGCCGGGATTCATCAGGTTTTGCGGATCGAACAGGCGCTTGACCTTGCGGAACTCCTGGTAGAGCTCGGGACCGAAGAGCTTCTCGTTCAGGTGGCTCCGAGCAAGCCCGTCGCCGTGCTCGCCGGACATGGCGCCGCCGAACTCCATCACCAGGTCGGAGATCTCGCAGGAGATCTGCGTCATCTTTTCCACCTCGCCCGCCTCCTTGAGGTTGATGAACGGGCGGATGTGCATGCAGCCCACGGAACAGTGGCCGTAGTAGCCGGCGCGGACGCCGTGGCTGCTGAGGATGCCGCGGAAGCGCTTGATGAACTCCGGCAACTTCACCGGGTCCACCGCGGTGTCCTCGACGAAGGCGATGGGCTTCTTCTCTCCCTTGACGCCCAACAGGAGCCCCAGGCCGGCCTTGCGCACGCCCCAGATCTGCTGGACCTCCCGCGGCTCGTAGGCCAGGGAGGCGGCATAGCCCATATGCTCGCGCTTCCGGATCACCTCCAGCTTGTCGACCTTGTCGCGGACCTCCTCCAGGGTATCGCCGTCGTACTCGACCATGAGGATGGCGTCGGGGTCGCCCTGGACGAAGCCCAGCCGCTTGGACTGCTCGATGTTGTTGCGCGCGAGGTCCAGGATGGGCTTGTCGGTGAGCTCCATGGCGTAGGGGTCGGTAGCGAGGATGACTTCCGACACCCCCAGCGCGTCCTGGAGGTCGTGGAAATGGATAACGTCCAGGGCGGTGAACCTGGGCTTGGGCACCAGCCGCATCTTCGCTTCCACCACGCATGCGAGGGTGCCCTCGGACCCCACGATCAGGCGCGAGAGGTTGAACGGCTGGTCCTTGGTGAACTCATCGAGGTTGTAACCCGAGACCCGCCGCATGAGCTTGGGATAGCGTTCCGCGATGAGCCGGCCGGCGGACTCCACCAACGGCGGCAACTGCTGGTAGATGCGGCTCTCCAGCCCCTTGCCCGCCTGCCGGGCGGCCAGCGTGTCGGGTGAGAGATCGCGCAGGACCGCCTCGCTCCCGTCCGCGAAGAGCACCGTGAGCTCCAGCACATGGTCCAGGGTCTTGCCGTAGACGACGGAATGCGCTCCCGCCGAGTTGTTGCCGATCATGCCACCGATGGTGGCACGGTTCGAGGTGGAGGTGTCCGGACCGAAGAGCATGCCCATGGGCGCCACGTGGGAGTTGAGGGCGTCCTGGACCAGCCCCGGCTGGACGCGGGCCCAGAACTCCTCCTGGTTCACCTCCAGCACCTGGTTCATGTACTTGGAGAAGTCCATGACGATGGCGTGGCCCACGGTCTGGCCCGCCAGCGAGGTGCCGCCGCCCCGTGCCAGCACCGGCACCCGGTGGCGGTTGGCCACCTCGACGACCGCCTGTACGTCGCCCTTGTGCCGGGGGATGACCACCCCCACGGGCTCCATCTGGTAGATGGATGCGTCGGTGGCGTAGAGCAGCCGCGAGTAGTGGTCGAACCGGACTTCGCCCTCCACCCGCTTCCGGAGTTCGGCTTCCGTTTCCTGGTACTCCTGCAAGCCTTCACGCGCCATGGGAAATACTCCTCGCGGCCACCCGGTCACGAAACGGGCGGCGATAGCCGAGGGACACTGCCTCCGGCCGCACGTCTCAGTCGATGGGGTCGTATCGCTTGACCACGGCGCGGGCGCCCTGCAGAGCGCGGGCATGCGACTGGATCGCCTGGTGGTCCTCGCTTTCGCGATAACGGTCGATGTCTTCCTGGCTCTCCCACTCGGCGTAGGAGATGTACTCGCCGGGAGAATCCATGCACTTCAGCAACTGCTCGGACTTGCAGCCCTTCTGAGCGAGCATGCGCGGGCCGCAATCCTCTTTCCAGATCCGCTCCGCCTCCGCGGCCTGGCCGGGGTCGACGTTGACGTGGATCAAGCGAACGATGGACATGTCGTGTCCTCCTCTCTGCTGTTTGAACGTAACGATCTTCCGTTACCGTTTATTGCAACTCTTCCGTATACCGCAAGCGTTTCGGATGCTGAAGCGGATGCGGACGCAGGGTGTGGAATGAGGGCGAGGATGCGCCGCGGGGTTGGGACCGACGGCGAGACCGGCACGGATTCAGGTACCGAACCGGAGTTTGACCCCGCACGCGGCCGACACTTTGGCAAGTGTGTCGAGCCGTGGGTTTCTCCGACCGGAAAGTGCCCGAGAAAGGGCCACTCGATCCACCTTGGCCTCACGCGCGAGTGCGGAGACGCCGCCTTGCGCCTCGGCTACGTTGCGAAACGCCTTCATCAGAAGCCTCGGGTCGTCGCCCATCTCCTCGATCGCTGCATTCAAATACGCAACGATATCCTCGGGTGTCTTGAGATAGTCGCTCGCCCTATGTTGTCTTGCGGGCATTCCGTTTCTCCTGTCGGTACGCCTTCCAACGGGTTTGTGCCGTCGCGACATCGCGGGGCTGCCGGTTCTTTGTTCCGCCGCCCAGCAAGATCACAATCTCATCACCGTCTCGACCGTAGTACAATCTGTATCCAGGCCCGAAATCGACCCGCAGTTCGGAAACGCCTCGCCCCACACTCCTGTGATCCCCGAAGTTGCCGAACTCGATTCGATCGATACGTGTCTGTACACGAGCACGCGTTTCGGACGACTGCCGCCGGAGCCATGTATCGAAGTAGTCAACGCCGTCGTCGGAAACGTAGTGGAGTACGACCACAATACTTGTGTAGCCGATCGGCTACACCCCGTCAAGGAGTTTCCGCGCCGTCCGGAAGACATCGTGGAACATGGGCACGGTCAGCTTGCCGGTGAAGGTGTTCTGCTGGCTGGGGTGGTAGGACCCCAGCAGGGTGGGGCCGTCGTCGAGGTCGCAGCGGTTGCCGTGGCCGAACTGCGGGCGCGGTCGGGGGAGTGCTTGGCCCGTTTCGGCTACAGCCTTGAGGTAGGAATCGAAGGCGATCTTCCCCAGGGCGACGACCACCCGGAGACGCGGGAACAGCCCCAACTCCCGCACCAGGTAGCCGCGGCAGTTGTCGAACTCGTCCCGGGCCGGTTTGTTGGCGGGAGGTGCGCAGCGGACGGCGGCGGAGATGTAGCAGTCGGTGAGTTCCAGGCCGTCGTCGCGGTCGACCGACTCGGCCTGGTTGGCGAACCCGTGCTCGAACAGCGCGCGGTAGAGCCAGTCGCCGCTGCGGTCTCCGGTGAACATCCGGCCGGTGCGGTTGCCCCCGTGGGCCGCGGGCGCGAGGCCCACGATGAGGAGCCGCGCGGCCGGGTCGCCGAAGCCGGGTAAGGGGCGGCCCCAATACTTCTTGTAGTCGTGATAGCGGCGCGGCGGATTGGCCGCGGATTCCGCCGTCCAGGCCACCAGGCGGGGGCACTTGCGGCACCGGATCACCGCCCGGTTGACACGCGCCAGGGAGTCCCGTTGCATAGGCCTTCCGGCATAGCGCATCGGTCGGGCAGGCGCCAGCAACGGACGCTCGTCCGGGCGTCGGCGCGGACCGCCCGGGGACCTTCGGGAGCGCCGGAAAACCCACCTTGACGCGTCCGAACGGGTTTTGCTATACCCCGTGAAAACGCAAGCAATTTGCGTTCCTCTCGCCAACGAAAAGGGGATTCCCAGTGCCGCAATATGATGTTCTCGTTATCGGTGGAGGCGCATCCGGTCTGCGCGCGGCCATTGCCGCCAAGCGCGCCGGAGCGTCGGTGGCGGTGCTGAGCAAGGTCCATCCGCTGCGAACCAACTCGGCGCTGTCGCCGGGCGGGTTGAACGCGCCGCTGGGAAGCGACGATTCCGCGGAAAAGTTCGCCCAGGACATCCGCAACGCCGGCGACGGCCTGTGCGACACCGAGGCCGTGAACATACTGGCGGCGGACGCGGCACGGGAGGTGGTGTGGCTCGAGCGTGTCGGCGTGCCCTTCAACCGCGATGCCGATGGGCGCATCGACCGCCGCTCGTTGGGCTCCAGCAGCGTGAGCCGCGCCGCCTACGCCGACGACCGCACCGGACACATGGTCCTCACCGTGCTGCACGAGCAGTTTCAGAGGGAGGACATCGCGTGCTTCGCGGAGTGGCTGGTCACGTCGCTGATCCAGGACGGCGGCGCCTGCACCGGGGCGGTGGCCCTGGGGCACCGGAGCGGCCAGCTCGAGACCTTCAGCGCCGGCGCGGTGGTCCTCGCCACCGGCGGCGCCACCCGGATGTACCGTCCCTGCACCTCGGCGGTGGGAACCACCGGCGACGGCCTGATGCTGGCCTATGACGCGGGCGTCGGCCTGGTGGACCTGGAGATGGTGCAGTTCCATCCGACGGTGTACAGCGCAGACCGCACGGCGCTCGTCAGCGAGGCGGCGCTGAGCGAGGGCGCGAAGCTCGTCAACGCCGGCGGCGACGCGGTGGTGGACGCCGCGGGGCTCTCCCGGGCCCAGCTCGCGGCCGCGGTCCACAAGGCCGGCCAGAACGGCGGCGGGCCGGTATCCCTCGATCTCAGGCCGGTGGAGAACCTGGCGTCGCGCTTTCCCGGGGCGGTGGAGGTGGTCAGGCTCATGGCCGGCGTCGACATCACCAAGGATCCGCTCCCGGTGCAGCCGGTGGCGCACCGGCCCATGGGCGGAATCGAGACCAACGCCGCCGGCGAGACCTCGGTGGCCGGGCTCTTCGCCGTCGGCGAATGCGCCCACAACGGCCTCAACGGCGCCGGACGGCTCCCGGGCAACACCCTCACCGAAGCGGTTGTGTTCGGCAAGCGGGTGGGAGAAGCGGCGGCGGCCCGCGCCAAGTCGGCGGGCGCCAAGGCCGCGGACGGCTCGGGGGCCTCGGCGGACAACGACCGGCTCGCGCAGATCACCTCGGGAGGCTCCTCCGGCGACACCATGGGCGCCATCCATCGCGAGCTGGGCGAGCTGATGAGCGCCAACATCGGGGTGACGCGCACGGACGCCGGGCTGGCCGAGGCCCAAGAGAAGATCCGGGCGCTGCAGCAGCGGCACGCCGCGTTCCGCGTCAACAACAAGTCCCGCATCTACAACTACGCGCTCCAGGGCTACATCGAGTTGGGGAACCTGCTGAAGCTCGCCGAGGCCACGGCCCTGGCGGCCAGGGGTCGCGCCGAGAGCCGCGGCGCCCATCTCCGGAGCGATCATCCGGACAAGGACGACTCGAACTGGAAGGCGCACACCGTGGTGCGCTCCCAGGACGGCTCGCCGAAGCTCGATACCCGGGCGGTATCGGCATAACGGCGGGCGCCGAGGCCCGTCCACACGGGGCGGAAGGCGCCGGCCAAGGAGGAACCATGGAAGTCACCTACAAGGTTCATCGCCAGGACCCGGAGAACGGCGGCGAATCGGGATATGCCACCTACCAGGTGGAGCTGCCCGAGGATGCCACGGTTCTGGACGGGCTCCAGAAGATCCGGGACGAGCAGGATGACAGCCTGGCCTTCCGAGCCTCCTGCTGCCAGGGCACCTGCGGCGAGTGCGCGGTGCGCATCAACTACAAGGCCCAGTTCACCTGCACCACCCGCATCGGCGACGTCACCAAGAAGGCCCCGGAGGTCCAGTTGGACCCGGTGCGCAACATCCCGGTGATCAAGGACCTGGTCTTCGACATGGACCGCTTCGCCTGGGACAAGATGGCGGCGATGAAGCCCTGGATGGAGCCGGACGACGAGTTCGCGCCCACCGAGAACGTAGTGTCCGAGGCCGAGATGGCGGAGGTCCGCAAGACCATGAGTTGCCACAGTTGCAGCCTGTGCGACGAAGGCTGCGCGGTGCTGCCGGTGAACTTCGACTTCCTCGGGCCCGCGACGATGGTCAAGGGCTACCGCTTCGTGATGGACCCGCGGGAGGCCGGGGCCCAGATGGAGGCGCGCATGAAGGTGGTGGAGCAGCCCCAGGGGCTGTGGGACTGCGTCCACTGCTACGAGGCGGACGGCAAGTGCCCGCGCGGGCTGAAGCCGTCCAGCAAGATCATGGAAATACGCGACGTCGCCTTCAAGGAAGGCATCAAGCACGAGAAGGTGGGGCGGCATCACGCGAGCTTCATCAACTCAGTGAAGCAGACCGGCTGGCTCGACGAGCGCAAGCTGGCCATGGAGACCGAGGGCCTGACCAACGTGGGCGGGCTCATGAAACTGCTGCCCACCGCGGTGCGGGCCCTGCGGCGAGGGAAGATGCCCGGCCGTCACGAGAAGCGCCCCGGGGCCGACCAGATCAAGCGCATTATCGAGAAAGCGGAGGACTCCAAGTGAAATACGCGTTCTACCCCGGATGTGTGGCCAAGGGCGGTTGTCCCGAGCTCTACTCCGCGGCCGTCAAGGTGGCCGAGAAGCTCGACATCGAGCTGGAGGAGATGACCGACGTGTCTTGCACCGGCGCCGGCTGCATGCCGACGCAACTGTCCGACCCCATCAACGCGCGGACCTTCGCCAAGGCGGAGCAGATGGGGCTCCCGATCATGACCATCTGCAGCACCTGCCAGGGCGTCTTCAGCCAGGCCAACCACCGGCTGCAGGACCCCGAGTACCGGGAAGAGATCAACCGCGAGTACCTGGCCGACGAAGGCTTGTCCTACCAGGGCACCACCGAGGTCACGCACATGCTGTGGGTGCTGTTCGAGGACTACGGCATCGAGAAGCTCAAGACGCTGATCGAGCGTCCCCTGAACGGCCTCAAGGTCTCGCCGTTCTACGGCTGTTTCCTGCGCCGTCCCGGCAACATCATGGTGCCCACCAAGGAGGTGGGCGGCCGGCGGACCTATCTGGAGGACCTCACCCAGATCCTGGGGGCGGAGAACGTCGACATCAGCGGCAAGACCAAGTGCTGCGGCTTCCCGATCCTCACCGCCAACGAGGAGGCCTCCCTGGGGATGGTGTCGAAGCACGCCGGCGAATCGAGTCAGAAGGGCGCCGACTGCATGGTGACCCCCTGCCCGCTGTGCCATCTGAACCTCGACGGCAACCAGCCCAGGGCGGAGGCCCAGAAGGGCGAGAAGATCGACCTGCCGATCATCCATCTGCCGCAACTGGTGGGGTTGGCGCTTGGGTTCGATCCCGAGGAGATGCAACTCGGCCGGCACATCGTCTCCACCAAGGCCGTCAACGACAAGGTCGACATGCTGACGTAGGGAAATTGCGTTCGTCCTTCGGCTTCGCTTCGCGAAGCCTGTCCTGAGCTTGTCGAAGGACTCGGGACGAACGGCAGGTTCCAGACGTCTCAACAGATGGGCAAGGACGAGTACAAGCCCAATCCCGTCAACCTGGCCCGGGAACTGTTCAAGTTCCGCAAGGCGCAGCGCCCCTTCGGCTACTACTACGCCGTCAAGGTCCGGCTCGGCCATGCGTGGGTCGAGGACGAGACGGCCCTGGCGGAGATCCTGTCCGGCATCGACGAGCTGGGCTACGAGGTGGTGAAGAAGAAGCAGTGACGGGAGACCCGGCATCCTGACCGGGCCGTCGAGCCCGCGGTTCACCGAAGGGGAACACACGCGAAGAGGAGCGCGAAAGCCATCGAATCATGAGCAGTATCGCAATCGACAACAAGAGGACCCTGCGGCAGGACCTGTGGTGGGTGGAGCCGATGCTGGTGGTGCTGGGCCTGGGGGCCTTCGCCGTCTACTCCACGTGGGCCGCGCTGCAGAACGGCAACTACTACGCCGCGCCGTACCTATCGCCGTTCTACTCGCCGTGCCTGGCCATCAACTGCGAGCACGTGAGCGTGCCGCTCTTCGGGTCGTGGTACAACTGGTCCCCGGCGATCCTGATCCTGTGGATCCCCGGCGGCTTCCGCCTCACCTGCTACTACTACCGCAAGGCCTACTACCGCTCGTTCTTCTGGTCGCCGCCTGCGTGCGCGGTGCGCGACGCGGCCAGCAGCTATTCCGGCGAGACCCGTTTCCCGTTCATCCTGCAGAACATCCACCGCTACTTCTTCTGGGCGTCGCTGCCGATCCTGGCGTTCCTGTGGTGGGACGCTCTCATCGCCTTCAACTTCGGCGGCAGCTTCGGCATCGGCCTGGGCACGCTGGTGCTGATCGCCAACGCCGCCCTGTTGTCGCTCTACAGCTTCTCCTGCCACTCGTGCCGGCACCTGTGCGGCGGCGGTCTCAACAGCTTCAAGGTGGCGCCCGGACGCTTCAAGCTCTGGGGCATCGTCACCAAGCTGAACGAGAAGCACATGCAGATCGCCTGGGTGAGCCTCGTGTGGGTGGGGCTGACCGACGTCTACGTGCGTCTTCTGGCCCACGGCGTCATCCAGGACCTGAGGTTCATCTGATGGCCGGCGAGAGCTACGAGACGCACGACTACGACGTGGTGGTGGTGGGGGCCGGCGGCGCCGGGCTGCGGGCCGGCATCGAGGCCCACGACAAGGGCTGCAAGACCGCCATCATCTGCAAGTCGCTGCTGGGCAAGGCCCACACGGTCATGGCCGAGGGCGGCATCGCCGCCGCCATGGGCAACGTCTGGAAGGAGGACAACTGGAAAGTCCACTTCCGCGACACCATGCGTGGCGGCAAGCTCCTGAACAACTGGCGCATGGCGCAGATCCACGCCCAGCAGGCGCCCGACCGGGTGCTGGAGCTGGAAGAGTGGGGCGCGCTGTTCGACCGCACCGACGAGGGCCTGATCCTGCAGCGCGACTTCGGCGGCCACCGCTACGCGCGGCTGGCCCACGTGGGCGACCGTACCGGCCTGGAGATGATCCGCACGCTGCAGCAGCGCGCCGTGGCGCTGGGCATCGACGTCTTCATGGAGTGCAACATCCAGCACCTGCTGATGAACGACGGCCGGGTGAGCGGAGCGGTGGGCTACTGGCGCGAGAGCGGCGAGCTGATCGTGTTCAACTGCAAGGCGGTGGTGCTGGCCACCGGCGGCTCCGGCAAGTGCTGGCAGGTGACCTCCAACTCCTGGGAGTACAGCGGCGACGGCATGGGGATGGCGATGGCGGTGGGAGCCGACCTCATCGACATGGAGAAGGTGCAGTTCCACCCCACCGGCATGGTCTGGCCTCCCAGCGTCCGCGGCATCCTGGTGACCGAGGGCGTGCGCGGCGACGGCGGCACCCTGCTCAACTCCGAGGGCGAACGCTTCATGTTCAACTACATCCCGGAGTTCTTCCAGGCCGAGACCGCGGACAACGAGACGGAAGCCGACGCCTGGTACCAGGACAAGAAGAACAACCGCCGCACCCCGGACCTGCTGCCCCGGGACGAGGTGGCCCGGGCCATCAACGCCGAGGTCAAGGCCGGGCGCGGTACCGAGCACGGCGGCGTGTACCTGGACATCGCCAACCGCCGCGACTCCGAGTACATCATGCGGCGGCTGCCGTCCATGTACCACCAGTTCAAGGAGCTGGCGGACGTGGACATCACCAAGGAAGCGATGGAGGTGGGTCCCACCTGCCACTACATCATGGGCGGCGTCCGGGTGGACGCGGACACCTCCGCCACGAGGGTGCCGGGGCTCTACGCCGCCGGCGAGGTGGCGGGAGGGCTGCACGGGGCCAACCGGCTGGGCGGCAACTCCCTGTCCGACCTGCTGGTGTTCGGCCGCATCGCCGGTGAATCGGCCGCGGACTACGCCCTGGGCGTGGATAGGGCGGCGGCGGCGGCGGATCCGGCCGAGGTGGACCGGCTCACAGCGCTGATGCTGGAGCCCTTCGCCGACCGCGGAAACGAGAACCCCTACGCCATTCACAGCGATCTTCAGCGCGTGATGCACGAACTGGTCGGCATCATCCGCACCGAGGGCGAGATGCTGAAGGCGATGGAGGAGATCGCGGTGTTCAAGGACCGGGCGGAGCGGGTCAAGGTCGAGGGCGGCCGGCACTTCAACCCCGGCTGGCACCTGGCGCTGGACCTGACGAACCTGCTGGCGGTGGCCGAGGCCGCCACCCTGTCGGCCCTGGAGTGCAAGGAGAGCCGCGGCGGGCACACCCGTGACGACTACCCCGACCCCGACCCCAAGTACGGCAGCGTCAACGTGGTCACCCGCACGCAGAACGGAACCATCTCGGTCTCCCTCGAGCCCCTGCCGGAGATGCCCGAGGAGCTCAGGAAGATCGTCGAGGAGCAAGTTTGATGGCTGAAGCAGCGGTCGCAGGAAACGGTGGCGAAGCGAAGATGCGGGTCTGGCGCGGCGACGCCGGCGGCGGAGAGTTCAGGGACTACACCGTGCCGCTCCAGGAGGGCATGGTGGTGCTGGACGTGATCCACGCCATCCAGGCCATGCACGCCGGCGACCTCGCCGTGCGCTGGAACTGCAAGGCCGGGAAGTGCGGGTCGTGCAGCGCCGAGGTCAACGGCAAGCCGCGGCTCATGTGCATGACGCGCATGAACACGTTCGAGCCCGGCGAGACCATCACCGTGGCGCCCATCAAGACCTTCCCGCTGATCCGCGACCTGGTCACCGACGTGTCCTACAACTACGAGAAGGCCAAGACCGTCCCGCCCTTCAAGCCCAAGCCCAAGGAGGCCGACGGCACCCGGCGCATGTACCAGGAGGACATCGACCGGGTGCAGGAATTCCACAAGTGCATCGAGTGCTTCCTGTGCCAGAACGTGTGCCACGTCATCCGCGACCACGACGACAACAAGCCCAGCTTCGCCGGGCCGCGTTTATTCGTGCGCGTGGCGAGCCTGGAGATGCACCCGCTGGACACCGACGACCGGCTGGAGTTCCTGCGCAACGAGGCCGGCCTGGGCTTCTGCAACATCACCAAGTGCTGCACCGAGGTCTGTCCGGAACACATCAAGATCACCGACAACTCCATCATCCCCTTGAAGGAGCGCGTGGTGACGCGGTTCTACGACCCCATCGCGCGGCTGCTCGGGGCGCTGGGCGGGAAGAAGTCCTGACGCCGGCAAGCCCGGCTCGCCGATCCGTCCGCACGGCATGGAACTGTCGGAACGAGTAGCGCTGGTCACGGGCGGCGGCACCGGCATCGGCAAGGCCGTGGCGCGGGCCATGGCCGAGGAAGGAGCGCGGATCGTCATCGCCGCGCGCAACCGCGAACGGCTGGAAACCGTGGCGGAGGAGTTGCGGGCGGAAGGCCATTCCGTGTTGCCGGTGGCGGTGGACGTGACGGACAAAGAGGGCATCCGCGAGGGCGTGAGCACGATCCGGGAACACTTCGACCGGGTCCACATCCTGGTGAACAACGCCGGGACCTCGGGGATGACGCCCATGGATGACGCCGACGACGGCCTGTGGCATACCATCGTCGACACGAACCTGACCGGCGTCTACCTCTTGACCAAGGAAGTGCTGGGCATCATGAGCAGCGACGGCGGCGGCCGGATCATCAACATGTCCTCGGTGCTCGGGAAATTCGGCGTACCCGGCTATGCCGCCTACTGCGCCAGCAAGCACGGCCTCATCGGCTTCACCCGGGCGCTGGCGCTGGAGCTGGTTTCCCGCGGCATCACCGTCAACGCCCTGTGCCCCGGCTGGGTGGACACGGAGATGTCCCGCGCCGGCATCGAGCAGATCGCCGCGCAACAGGGAACGGACCCCGAGTCCTTCAAGCAGCAGGCGCTGGCCATGGTGCCGATCCGGCGGTTTCTCGACCCCGAGGAGATCGCCCGATTCGCGGTGTACCTGGCGTCGGACAAGGCATCCGGTATCACCGGACAGGCCCTCAACATCTGCGGTGGGCAGACCATGGTGTAACCAATGACGATCCCGGAACTCGAGGCCATAGCCAAGGAAATCAGAGTCGACGTGATCCGCATGCTGGTGGAGGCGGGCTCCGGCCACCCGGGCGGCTCGCTGTCCTGCACGGACATCGTGACGGCGTTGTACTTCCACCAGATGCGCCACCGGCCGGAAGAGCCCGACTGGGCGGACCGCGACCGGTTCGTGCTCTCCAAGGGGCACTGCGTGCCAGCGGTGTATGCCGCGCTGGCCCGCGCCGGCTACTTCGAGCGGGAGGAGACGCTGAGCCTGCGCAAGCTCAACAGCCGCATGCAGGGCCACCCGGACCGGCACCGCTTCCCTTACGTCGAAGCCTCCACCGGCTCCCTCGGACAGGGCTTGTCGGTGGCCGTGGGGATGGCGCTGGCGGGAAAGACCGGCGGCAAGGACTACCGGACCTACTGCGTCATCAGCGACGGCGAGTGCCAGGCCGGCCAGATCTGGGAGGCGGCCATGTCCGCGCCCCGCTTCAAGCTCGACAACCTCTGCGTGCTCATGGACTACAACCACATCCAGTTGAGCGGCGTGACCGACGAGATCATGAGCCTGGAGCCGCTGTTGGACAAGTGGCGCGCCTTCAACTGGAACACCCTGGAGATCGACGGCCACAGCTTCCCCGCCATCCTGGACGCCCTGAAGGCCGCCGAGCAGCACCGCGACGGTCCCACCATGATCGTCTGCCAGACCGTCAAGGGCAAAGGGGTCAGCTTCATGGAGAACCGCTGGGAATGGCACGGCAAGGCCCCCAGCCGCGAGGAAGGCGACCGCGCCATCGAAGAGTTGGTCAACGGCGGATAGGAATCACCGACCCACAGGGGCCACCTCGGGCAGGGCGACCGCGGGTCGCCCCTACCCGGACACGACCGCTGATCGCGCTACCGCCCCGCAAGGATAACCTCCCGTAGGGGCGACCCGCGGTCGCCCCCGGGTATGTGCAGCAAGGAAGAAACATGAGCGCAACCGCAACACGCGTTACCTTCGGCGAAACCGTCACCCGGCTGGCCGACGACAATCCGGACATCGTCGTCCTCGACGCCGACCTCCGGAAGTCCACAATGACCGACGAGTTCTCGCGCAAGCATCCCGACCGCTTCTTCGACGTCGGCATCGCCGAGGGCAACATGGTGGGCGTCGGCGCCGGCATGGCCCTGGCCGGCAAGATACCCTTCATCTGCAGCTTCGCCTGCTTCGTGGTGGGCCGCTTCGAGCAGATCCGCATGGCGGTGGCCTACAACCGCGCCAACGTGAAGATCGTCGGCACCCACGCCGGCATCGGCATCGGCGAGGACGGCTACAGCCAGATGGCCACCGAGGACATGGGCCTCATGCGCACGCTTCCCAACATGGCCGTGGTGCAGCCCGCGGACGCCATCGAGACCCGCGGCGCCGTGGAGTACATCGCGCAGCACGACGGCCCCGTGTTCCTGCGGCTCACCCGCCAGAAGGTCGCCGACGTCAACGGAGAGGGTTACGAGTTCCGTTTCGGGAAAGCGGTCGTGCTGCGGGAGGGCATCGACGTGTCTCTCGTCGGCACCGGCGCGGTGATGGAAAACGTGTTCAAGGCCGCGGACCTGCTGGCCGAACAAGGCATCAACGCCCAGGTCGTCAACATCCACACCATAAAGCCCATCGACAACGAGTTCATCAAATCCGCGGCATCAAACCACGGCAGGATCGTCACCGTGGAGGACCACGGCATCGCCGGCGGCCTCGGAAGCGCGGTGGCCGAAGCCGTGGCCGAACTCGGCCGCGGCCGCGTCCGGCGCGTGGGCGTCACCGAATTCGCCGAATCCGGCGACACCGAGGGTCTTTACGGGAAATACGGTCTTTCCGCCGAGCACATCAGCGCGGCGGCCGTGGAGTTGATGGACTAGGGAGACTCTGATCAATTGCCGCAGTGCGAGATGGCGCCCTTCGACTTCGCTTCGCTCAGGGCGAACGGCTAAGTTAACGGAATCCCTCTGGAAACCCCGTTCGCCCTGAGCGAAGCGAAGTCGAAGGGCGCCGACACAATTGATGGGAGTCTCCCTAGACAGTGGGCGCCAAGCCCACTGGATTACTGGGACGCAGTGGGTGGCTCTTCGGACGGTTCTTTGCCCTCCACTGATGTCGCTTCGACAGCGGCCGCATCCGCTGGCTGGGCTTCCGTGGCGGCGGCGTCAGCTTGGCCGTCGGCGGGGGTTTCGGTATCTTCTGCCTCCGGCTGATCCTCAGACACCACCTTCACCTTGATGCTCGGCATCACCTCCGGACGCAGCCGGATGGGGATCTCGTAGTCGCCGACATTCTTGATGGGGGCGTCGAGGACGATCCTGCGGCGCTCGACGTCGTAGCCCTGCTCCTTGAGCGCCTTCTCGATGTCCATGGTGGTGACGGAGCCGAAGAGCCGGCCTTCCTCGCCCACCTTGGCGGTGAACTCGAGGGACACTCCGGCGAGCTTGTCGCTGATGCCCTGGGCTTCCTTGGTGAGGCGCTCGCGGCGCTGGGCGATCATGCGCTGCTCGTGTTCCAGGGCCTTGAGGTTCTTGTTGTTGGCCAGCACCACCAGGCCGCGGGGCAGCAGGTAGTTGCGGGCGTAACCGTCCTTGACCTTGACCACGTCGCCCATGTGGCCCAGGTTCTCAATGTCTTCCTTCAGAACGACTTCCATCGGATCTCCTTCAGGTCAGGCCGGCGGTGCGCCGCTTGAGGCGACGGAAGTCGCCCCAGAGGTCGAAAAAGCCCAGGCCGATGACCAGCACCGTGAGAACCTGCTCGAAGACGATGAGCAGGTATCCCAGAACGCGAAAAAACATCGGGACTCTCTTGTGATGAAAATAGTACGCCACGATGGCCAGGCCGTGGAAGAAGTAGAACGCGGTGCATACGAAGACCACGTTGACGGCCACCGTGCGCAACGCCAGTCCTAGGGGCAGGAAGAGCGACAGACTCGGAACCAGCAGCAGCCACACCATGTGGTCCGGCGACTTCCATTCCTTGATGTCTCCGGCCTCGAAGAAGAACTCGCGATACTGCGGAAACTGCCACGACAGCAGCGCCAGGTTCACCAGCACCGCGACTCCCAGGGCCAGGAACATCATCCCCGGCAGCATCTGGACGAACAGCGCCGCCATCTGTCCCGCGTTGTCCCGCAGGAAATCGACGGTCTCGCCGGACAGGCCCATGCGCTCGTACGCTTCCAGGGTCGCGAGAACCTGGGCCTGAACGCCGGCCTGCAGCGTCGTCCACAGCGCGGACAGGGAGCCGGCGAACGCCGTCGCGGTCATCAGCATGGCTGCCACGGCGCTGATGGCCGTGAGGCTCACGACCGTGGCGATGGACCAACCCCGCCCGAAGGAAAAGAACAGAATCAACGTGACAAGCGCCAGCACGAGGTAGGCCACCGCAGCGTCCAGCCCGGCCATGGCGAAGACGAACACCGTCGCCACCACGGGCAGCAACTGCCCCGGCTGTTTGCCGACCCGGACGCCTACATGAAGAGCCGGATAGATGACCAGCGGAATCGCCGCCAGACCGACGATCGGAATCCTCAGACCTGCAAGGAAAAGCAGCAGTGTGGCAGCGAGCCCGAGCCCGAACCACTTCAGAGTGTCCAGCCCCTTCATATGCCGACCTGTCGTGGCCCGCGGACAGAAACGAGAGCCCGCAATTCGCCGCACGTTTGCATGTTACAGGCCGCCTGGCGGGAGACCGCCGGATCAGAGCTTTACGGTGGTATAGGGGAGTAGCGCTACCAGACGGGCTCGCTTGATGGCCTTGGACAGGCGTCGTTGGCACCAGCAACAGGTCCCGGTGATGCGGCTCGGCGTGATCTTGCCCCGCTCCGTCATGAATCCACTGAGGAGCTTGGTATCCTTGTAGTCGAAACGAAGGTCCTTGTTGGCACAGAAGCGACAGACCTTCCGGCGCGAAATGCCGCGCCGGCGTGGTGACGAATCACGATCGTCCGAGCCTCTTCTCCCGTGATATTCTGCCATGTTTTCCTAGCCGTCCCGCTCTTCTACCCGCGTCGCAAGCCCTTACGCTTCGGAGCCTTCCTGGACTTCCTTGGCCGGCTCGGGAGCCGGTTCCGCTGCCGTTTCCGCCACGGGCGCCGGTTCCGTTGCGGCCGCTGTTTCCGCTGCGGCCGCCGTTTCCGCCGCGGCCGCCGTTCCTGTTTCCGTCGCCGTTTCCGCTGCTGCTTCGGGTTCCGCTGCCGCTTCGGGTTCCGCAGCCGCCACCGGTTCCGGCGTGGACGCGGACTGCTCTGCACGCGCCAGCGAGCGTACGTCTTCGTCCAGCACCACGGTCATGCAGCGCATGACCTCGTCGCTCAGACGCATCAGCCGCTCGAGCTCCTCGCTGGTCCCGGCCGAAGCCTGGTACTGGACCAGGTTGTAGAAGCCCCTGCCCTGCTTCTCGATGGGGTAGGCGAGATCGCGCATACCCCATTCCTCGAAATGCGTCACGTTTGCGCCGCGCCCTTCAAGAACTCCCAGGTATCGGTCACAGAGCTCCTTGTTCTTGCCGCTGTGAACCGGGTGGACGATGAAAAGCGTCTCGTAGTGGGTCGTTTCGTCAGCCATGGTTTGTCGAGTTTCCTAGCATAGGGGTTCCCTGTTTACAACCTGCGGGCTCACACCAGCAGCGGCGCGATGACCAGCGAAACCACCGACATGAGCTTGATGAGGATGTTCATGGACGGGCCTGACGTATCCTTCAACGGATCGCCCACGGTGTCGCCGACCACCGCCGCCTTGTGGGCCTCGCCGCCTTTCTCCTCGTCCTGGAGGTCGCCCCGCTCGATGTACTTCTTGGCGTTGTCCCAGGCGCCGCCGGCGTTGGACATGAGCAGCGCCAGCAGCACGCCCGAGACCAGGGCACCGGCCAGCGTTCCGCCCAGCGCCACCGGCCCCAGCGCAAAGCCCACCGCCACCGGCACCACTACCGCCACGAGCCCCGGCACCACCATCTCCTTGATGGCCGCCCGGGTGGAGATGTCCACGCAGCTCGCCGCGTCGGGCTTGACCCCCTCGCGACCTTCCAGAAGCCCGGGGATCTCGCGGAACTGCCGGCGGATCTCGTCGATCATCCGTCCGGCCGCCCTTCCCACCGCGGTCATGGTCATGGCGCCGATGAGGTACGGGATCAGGCCGCCGATGAACAGGCCCACCACCACCTCGGGCGAGGTCACCAGGATCTGCAGCGGCTCCCGCCCGGCGGCCGCGAGCTCGGTGTCCACGGTCCTCGTATAGGCCGAGAACAGCGCCAGCGCGGTGAGCGCCGCCGAGCCGATGGCGAAGCCCTTGCCGATGGCCGCGGTGGTATTGCCCAGCGAATCGAGCCCGTCGGTGATCTTGCGCACCTCCGGGCCCAGGCCGCACATCTCGGAGATGCCGCCGGCGTTGTCGGCGATGGGGCCGTAGGCGTCCACGCTCATGGTGATGCCTACCGTGGCCAGCATCGCCACCGCGGCGATGCCGATACCGTAGAGCTGGGCGGCGCCGTAGGACACCCAGATGGCGATGGCGATGACCACGACGGGAGCCGCGACGCTCTCGAGGCCCACCGCCAGGCCGTGGATGATGTTGGTGGCGTGCCCCGTGCGGCTCGCCTCGGCAATGCGTTGCACCGGCTTGGCGGAGGTGTAGTACTCGGTGATGAGGCCGATGAGGATGCCTCCCAGCGAACCGGCGAGCACCGCCCAGAAGACGCCGACGGTGACGCCGTAGGCGAGGATGAGCACCAGCGCCGCCACCAGGAACAGCACCGTGGTGAGGATCGTGGCGCCACGCAGCGCCGACTGCGGATCGATCTTCTTGAACACCCGCATGGAATAGATGCCGATCACCGACGCGATGAGCCCCAGCACCGCCAGGATCAGCGGCAGCGCCATCACGGTGGCGCGGGAAGGCTCGGTCCCGGACGAGAACAGTGCCGCGAGCCCCGCCGTGGTGGCGGTGCTGGCGATGGCGATGGACGCGATCACCGAGCCGACGTAGGACTCGAACAGGTCGGCGCCCATGCCGGCGACGTCGCCGACGTTGTCGCCGACATTGTCCGCGATGACGCCGGGATTGCGCGGGTCGTCTTCCGGAATGCCGGCCTCGACCTTGCCCACCAGGTCGGAGCCCACGTCGGCGGCCTTGGTGTAGATGCCGCCGCCGACACGCGAGAACAGGGCGATGGAGCTGGCGCCCATGGCGAACCCGCTGATGTACTTGGCGTTGTCCGGGTCGCCGTAGAGGAGGTACAGGATGCCCACGCCCAAAAGGCCGAGACTGGCCACCGAAAGGCCCATCACCGAGCCGCCGTTGAAGGCCACGAGCAGCGCTTCCGACTGGCCGCCCTCGGCGGCGGCCTGGGACGTGCGCACGTTGGCGCGGGTGGCCGCCTTCATGCCCAGGAACCCGGCGATCACCGAGCAGATGGCGCCGGCGAAGAAAGCCAGCGCGGTGTCGACTCCGAGCTGCCATGCCAGCAGCAGCGCCACCACCACCACGAAGATCGAAAGAACGATGTACTCGCGCTTCAGGAAGGCCATGGCTCCTTCGTAGATGGAGTCGCTGACGGACTGCATGTCCGCATCCTTGACTCCGACCTTGACGATGCCCCGATACGCCACGTACGCGATGAGGAGTCCCACCGCACCGAGTATCGGGGCCCAGACCGCTAAACCATCCATAACGCCTCCTCTATTGAACCCGATTGAAATCTTCCATGGCCCGGACCGGGCCGTCCCGTACGACTGCTTCCAGCGCCTCCCCGGCCCTCGTCAAGACCTCGTCCAGCGCTTCCCGCTCATCCGGCGAGAATGGGCTCAACACGTAGTCCACCGCATCCACGCCGGCGGGGGGACGGCCGATGCCGATGCGGAGCCGGACGAAGTCGCGGTCGGCCACGTACTGCAGGATCGACGCCAGGCCGCGATGCCCCCCGGCGGAACCGCCGCTACGGATCCTGAGGCGCCCGAAGGGCAAGTCCAGGTCGTCGTAGACCACCACCAGGTCCGCGCCGCGGACCTGGTAACGCTTCACGAGGGCCGCGGCCGCCAGGCCGCTGTTGTTCATGTAGGTCTGGGGCTTGGCGAGCACCAGGGACTCCCGCTCCCACTCTCCCCGACCGACCAACGATTCGCACCGGTCGTCGCCGATGCGGATGCCCCTGGCTTCCGCGATGCGGTCCAGCAGCAGGAACCCGAGATTGTGCCGCGTGCGCGCGTACCGCCGGCCCGGGTTGCCCAGGCCCACCACGAGCTTCACGCCGCTACCCTGTTACGGGACCGTGCGCGCGCAAGGGACTCCCGGATATCGCCGACGCGCGTGGAGATCACTCGGCGGTCTGTTCCTCGGACGCGGCGGCCTGCTCCTCGCCCGCCTCCGCGGCCTCCGCCGCTTCGCCCTCGACCCCTTCCTGCTCCAGAGTGGAGACGGTCGGCGCCAACACCGACACCAGCGTCAGATCCGGCGTGTGGTTGACGACGTTGGGCGGCAGGGGGATATCGCCGGCCTTGAGGGCGTGACCGATCTCCAGCGGAGAGACGTCCACTTCGATCTGCGCCGGGATATCCATGGGAAGGCACTCGACCTCCAGCTCCCGCACGATGGGCTGCAACACGCCTCCGTGAACGACGCCCTCGGGCCGCCCCGCGAAGTGAAGGCCGACCATGACGGTGATCTTCCGCGTCACGTCCACCTCGTAGAAATCGATGTGGGCGACGGCGTGGGTCACCGGGTGATACTGCACGTTCTTGATGAGCACGAGCCTGCCGTCGAGACTGTCGGCGGCGGACTTGAACCGGAGCACATGAGAGCCTTCCAGGCTGCCGACGCGGCTCCTGAGTTCCCGGCCGTCCACCTGCATGGCCACGCCGTCGGTGCCTCGGCCGTAGACGACGCCGGGATACATCCCGTCGCGCCGCAGGCGGCCAGCGTCGCGCTTGTTGCCGACGAGCCTCGTCTCTACCGGAACTTCTACCGTTTCCAAACCTGAACCTCCTGCGAAATGCTTCGAATGCGCCGATCAGAACAGCGAGCTGATGGACCGTTCCAGGTGGGTCCGTCGAATGGCTTCGCCGATCAGCGGCGCCACCGACAAGGGCTTGATCTTTTCGCACGTGGCCATCTTGTCGCTCACCGGGATGGTATCGGTCACCACCATCTCCTCCATCGGCGAGTCATTGATCCTGTCCAGCGCCTTGCCCGAGAAGATGGCGTGGGTGCAGCAGCCGATGACCTTCTTCGCGCCGGCCCGCACCAACGCCTCCGCCGCCATCGCGATGGTCCCGGCGGTGTCGACCATGTCGTCCACGAGGATCGCGGTCTTGCCGTCCACCTCGCCGATGATGTTCATCTCCTCCACCACGTTGGCGTCGGCCCGGCGCTTGTCGATGACCGCCATCGCCACGTTCAGCCTGGTAGCGAACGCCCGCGCCCGCTGGGTGCCGCCCGCGTCCGGCGACACCACGGTGGACTTCCCCTCGCCGACACGGCTCGCCAGGTACTGCAGCAGCACCGGCGCCGCGTAGAGGTTGTCCACCGGGATGTTGAAGAAGCCCTGGATCTGACCCGAATGAAGATCCATGGTGAGCATGCGCGAGGCGCCGGCGGTGGTGATGAGATCCGCCACCAGCTTGGCGCTGATGGGCACCCTGGGGGCCACCTTCCGGTCCTGCCGGGCGTAACCGTAGTACGGGATCACCGCGGTCACCCGCTTGGCCGAGGCGCGCCTGAACGCGTCCAGCATGATCAGCAGCTCCATCAGGTTGTCGTTGCCCGGCGCGCACGTCGACTGGATCACGAAGACGTCGCAGCCGCGCACGTTCTCCTTGATCTCCACCCGGATCTCGCCGTCGCTGAACGTCTCCACCAACGCCTCCCCCAACGGGATCTCGAGGCCGTGGCAGATGTCGCGCGCCAGCGGGGGGTTGGAATTACCCGCGAAGATTCTCATTTCATCGTGCAACGATCCCATGTCATCGATCCGCGCTGCTGTGAGAGACTCGCCGGCGCCGTTGTGCCTCGACGGCGCGCCGGCCCACGTGAGGAGAGAGCTTGGCTGGGCGGGAAGGATTCGAACCTTCGAATACCGGATCCAAAATCCGGGGCCTTACCACTTGGCGACCGCCCATCCCGTCCCGTCGGCGTCCGCGTGTGCTGTCCCGGAACGGTCAGCCGTCATCCCGGTCCTGGCCCGCATCGCCCGTCGTAACTTCCCTGTATGCGGCGATAATCCTTTCTTCGATCATCCTGCGGGTCTCGCTGTTCAGCGGATGCGCCACATCCTTGTACGTGCCATCCCGACGCTTCTTGCTGGGCATGGAAACGAACAGACCCGAGGTGCCACGAATGACTTTGAGGTCCCGGACCACGAAGCAGTCGTCCAGGGTGATGGTCACATAAGCCTTGAGCTTATCCTCCTCGACGGGAAAGACCTTGACTTCCGTGACCTCCACAGGGACCTCCTTTCCGCCCGAAGACGGATGGCGCTGCCCTTATGTCAGCGAAAAAGCCAGATACGCGCGAAGGCCTTTTTCGCCATCGAAGCCCGCGAACGCTCTCCTGGCATCCGCCTCATCGGCGAATACCCCGAAAACCGCAGAGCCGCTACCCGACATCCGGCTTCCGAGCGCCCCCTCCCGGTCCAAGCGTTCCTTGAGGCGGGCAATGCGCGGATAGCGGCCGATGGTTACCGTTTCGAGGTCGTTGACCATGACCCGAGCCACTTCGTGAGGAGTGTCCAAATTTTCGATCAAGTTATTATTATCGGACGTTTTTGTCAACTTGAACCGGAGGTTGCGGTAGACCCAGGCGGTGGATACCGGCAGATTGGGGAAGAGCACCACCATCGAGAGCCTGGGCAGCGGACCCACCGGGCTGAGCTCCTCTCCGATCCCCCGGGCCCGGGCCGGCTTCCCGTGAATGAAGAACGGCACGTCGGCCCCCACCGAAAGCGCCGCCGCCATGAGATCCTCGCTGGACAGGCCCGCGCCGAGCAGGTCGTTCAAGCCGCGCAACACGGCCGCGGCATCGGTGCTGCCGCCGCCGAGCCCGGCGCCGACCGGGATGCGTTTCCGGATGGTTATCGCGACCGGCTCGTCGCGGCCGGTCCGTTCATGGAAGGCCCGCGCCGCCCGGTATGCGGTGTTTTCTTCCCCCAGGGGAATGTCGGGCGCATCGGCATGGACCGTTATCGACCCCGGCGGCCCGTCGACCTGGGTGATCTCCACCTCGTCGCCGAGACTGATGGGCACCATCAGGGTGTCCAGGAGATGATAACCGTCATCACGCCGGCCCGTGACCCGGAGGTAGAGGTTCACCTTGGCGGGCGCGAACAGCTTCATGGGGGAGGATGTCCTGTGCCCTTCGACTTCGCTCCGCTGACGCGGAGCTACGCGCAGGGCGAACGGCAATTTCAGCGCATCTCCGGCGTCCTGAGCCCTACAAAAGCACTGAGCCCGTCGAACGGCTCAGGGCGAAGGCTATTGCTGTGCATCTCCGTTCGTCCTGAGCGTAGCAAGTCCTGAGCTTGCCGAAGGGCGAGCGAAGTCGAAGGACCCTCAAGGCTTGATCAACGCCTTGGTCGGAAACATTTCGGGCACCTCGCCACCCACCGCCCGGATGCACTGCTCGGTCTCGTCCAGCGAGAAGATGTGGCTCACCATCTGCTCCACCGGGAAGCCAGTGGTCTCCATCAGCCGGAGGGTGGCGTCGATGGCGTCGTTGTCGCCCGTGTAGGCCCCCTGCACACAGATCTCGCCCCACACGAGCCGGTCCATGAGCATGGGGGTGACGGTCTTGTCGCCGGTCAGCCCGCCGAGCACGAGCTTGCCCTGGCGCCTGAGGCATTCCACCGACGTGACGATGGCCGCGGGGTTGCCGGAGACGTCGACGGCGACGTCGCACATGGCGCCCCCGGTCTCCTCGCGGATCACGTCCACCACGTTCTCCTCTTCCACGTTGATGGTGCGGTGGGCGCCGAAGTTCTCGGCTACCTCCAGCCGGCTCCTGTCGCGGCCGATGCCGGTGACGAAGATGCGCGCGGCGCCGGCGTGGCTCGACGCGAAGGTGCAGGCGAGCCCCTGCTGGCCGGGGCCCTGGATCAACACGTAGTCGCCCATCTTGACGCCGCCGTGCCGCAACGCCCACTGGAAGCCGTTGGCCATCACCGCCCCGACCAGCGCCGCGGCTTCCGGCGGCAGGTCATCGCTGATGCGGGTCAGCAGCGCGTTGGGGGTGATGTACAGGTATTCGGCGAAGCCGCCGAAGAGATGCGGCGGGTCCGCCGAGGACATCTTCGAGCCGTAGGCCGAGCGTTGCTTGCAGAAACGGTCGCCGCCGCGGCGGCAGTCCGCGCACCGCCCGCACCCCAGCGATCCCTTGATGATCACCCGGTCGCCCTCCTTGACGCCGTGGATCGCGGCCGCCCTGGCGCCGAGCTTCTCCACCCGGCCCAGGATCTCGTGGCCGAGGATGATGGGCATGGGAAGGTTGAGCTTGCCGGTGTAGTACTTGTAGTCCGTGCCGCACACACCGCCCATCTCCACCTTCAACAGCCCGCCGTCCGGCGGAATGTCCGGCACCGGGTACTCCCGCACCTCGATCCTGCCGGACTCCACCAGGGTTGCCGCTCTACAGGTCTCGCTCATAGTCCCTCGTTGTAAGCTGCCGCGGTGCTTCCCCGACTCCGGCCAGCAAGAGGATCCCGAGGGGCGACCGGCCGGTCGCCCCTACATGCCTCGCCCGGCGGTCCAGGGTCTGCACCGTCTCACCGCATTCCAGTCCGCTAGGGCTGGATCAGGGCCTTGGTCGGGAACAACTCCGGGATCTCGCCGCCCACGGCCTGGATACACTTCTCGGTGTCCTCCAGCGGGAACACGTGGCTCACCATTTCCTCTACCGGGAACTTGGTGGCCTCCATGAGGCGCAGGGTCGCGTCCACGGCGTCGTTGTCGCCGGTGAAGCAGCCCTGGAGCTTGATCTCGCCCCACACCAGCCTGTCCATGTGGACCTCGGTGATCGTCTTGTCCCCGGTGAGCCCGGCCAACACCATGGTCCCCTGGCGGCGCAGGCAATCGATGGAGGCCAGGATCGCCTTGGGGCTGCCGGACACGTCCACCACCACGTCCACCATGGCGCCGTCGGTCTCTTCCCGAACGACATCCACCACGTTCTCTTCCTCGACGTTGATGATGCGGTCGGCACCCCACTTCTTCGCCAGTTCCATGCGGGGGGCGTCCCGGCCGATGCCGGACACGAAGATCTTGGCCGCGCCCGCGTGCTTGGAGGCCCAGGTGCATGCCAGCCCCTGCTGGCCGGGCCCCTGGATCAGCACGTAGTCGCCCATCTTGACGCCGCCGCGCCTGAGCGCCCACTGGAAGCCGTTGGCCATGACCGAACCGATGAGGGCCGCCGCCTCACCCGACAGTTCCTCGCTGATCTTGGTCATCAGCACGTCCGGCGCCAGGTAGAGGTAGTCGGCGAAGCCGCCGAACAGGTGCGGCGGGTTGGCCGAAGTGGTGCGGCCGCCGTAATTGGTGCGGTTCCGGCAGAAGCGCTGGGCGTTGCGCCGGCAGTCGGCGCAGCGGCCGCAGCCGATGGCGCCCTTCATGATCACGCGGTCGCCTTCCTTGACCCCGTGGATCTTCTCGGCCTTGGAGCCGAGCTTGTGCACCCGTCCCAGGATCTCGTGGCCGAGGATGATGGGCAGCGGCAGGTTGATGCGGCCGTGGTAGTACTTCACGTCGGAGCCGCACACGCCGCCCATTTCCACCTTGAGCAATCCGCCGTCGTCCGGGATGTCCGGAATCGGATATTCCCGGATCTCGATCTTGTCCGGGGCAAGCAGGGTTGCCGCTCTGCTGGTCTCTGCCATCGTACACCTCCTTAATGTTCCCTGTGATTTCCTATGTTATTTGCGAAGACAAGCGACGACAACCGGAATCCGTCATTGCCACCACATAGCCCGCCGCTGCCCGAACTCGTCATTCCGGCGGAAGCCGGAATCCAGAGGCGGTGCCGGCACGGCGCTGCCGGCCCCTCGCTCCTTCCACCCCCTGGATTCCGGCTTCCGCCGGAATGACGGAGGCGGGCATGCCCGGGACTCACTCGATGTAGTCCTCTAGGCGGACGCGCTCGCGAACCTCGTCGGGCACGGCGAGCCGCTTGGGGAAATCCTTCCTCTTCTTGGTGGCGTCGATGACCATCTTGGCGGTCATGCCCCCCTGGCCGCTGGACGGATCGGTCTCCGATCCCTGGCAACGGGGAATGATGAACGTATCGGTATCGGCCTGCACGCGGTTGGCCACCGCCCACATGACGTCGCGCTCGTTGTAGACATCCACGTCCCCGTCCACGACGATCACCAGCTTGAGGTAGAGGTCCGTGGCCATGGCCGCCATCACCGCGTTCCGCACCTCGCCGTCGCTGCGCTTGTCCAACGAGATGTAGCAGTGGAACCGGCAGTTGCCCGAGGGCGGCATGTGCACGGCCCGGGTGCCGCCCGCCACCGCCTTCACCGCCCGGAAGATCGCCGCCTCCCGGGGGATGGAACCCATCAACCGCTGCTCCGAGTGGCCGGTGAAAATGTCCTGGTACAGGGGCTTCTCCCGCAACGTCACGCCGGTGATCTCCGCCACGTGATTTCTGCGCACCCCCACCGCGTGGCCGGTGAACTCGCCGAAGGGCCCCTCCTCCTCGCGCACGTCGGGCAGGATGCGCCCCTCGAACACCATCTCGGCGTGGGCCGGGACCTCCAGGGGAACGGTTTCGCACCGCACCAGCGGCACCGGCTGCTCCATCATGCCGCCGATGATGTCGTACTCGTCCACGTCGAAGGGTGCCAGCGACAAGGCGCCGATGGCAAAGGCCGGATGGACCCCCACGATGAAGGCGATGTCCAGCGGTTCGCCCCTCTCCTCGGCGTTGCGCGCGCAGCGCATGAGGTGCATCCCGGGGGCGAGATGCATGCGCAGCCGGTTCCGCTCCACCATCATGGCGCGGTTGAAGCTCAGGTTGCGCACCCCGCTCACGGGATCCCTGGCGACGACGATGCCCGCGGTCACGTACGGCGCGGTGCTGATGTCGAAGTGGGTCAACAGCGGGATCTCGCCCAGGTCCACGTCCGCGCCCGTGCGCACCACCTCCTTGACGGGCCCGTCCGCTACCATCTCCGGCGTGATGGGGCTTCCTTCGCGCCGGCGGTATTCCTCCACCAGATCGTTGCCGTCCACGTCCAGCGCCATGGCCAGGCGCCGGCGGGTGGCGTGGAGGTTGGTGATGACGGGCATGGAGAAGCCCTGGACCTCGTGCACGAACAACGCGGGGAAGCGGCCGGAGGACTCCAGCTCCATGAGCAGGCCGGTCACGTCGTGCTCGGGCCGCACCGGCTTGCGGATGTGCAGCAGCTCCTCGGGGCCTTCGTTCTCCAGACGGTCCATGAACGACCGCAGGTCCATCATACGGTATCTCCGATGTCGCACCGGGCACGGGCGGGTTTGAACCCCGCCCCTACAGTCGCCACGCCGTCCCGGCCGCGAAATATCCCGCGCATCTTGGCAAACGCCCCGATCCTACCGGACATCCGTGCCGAACAGCCTTTCCGCGTTGCCGCCCACGATCTTGTCCTTGTCGGCCTCGGCCAGGCGGATCCTGTCGAGGATCTCCAGCGGCCTGAGGTCGCCGATGCCGAAGGGACAGTCGCTGCCCAGCAGCACGTGGTCCGCTCCCACCTCCGCGATCAGGAACTCCAGCACGTCCGGCTCGAACACGATGGTGTCGTAGTAGAACCAGCGCAGCACGTCGCGCCCCATGAGGGCGGTGGTTTTCTGGATGTCCGGCTGGATTTCCCGGCCCCGGGTCATGCGGCCGAACTGGTAGGGCAGGAACCCGCCGCCGTGGCAAAGGATGATCTTGAGGTCGGGGAAGCGGTCCAGCACGCCGCTGAAGTACATGCTGGCCACCCCCACGGTGGTGTCGGCCAGGAGGCCCACGATATGGGTAAGGAAGTACTTGCCCAGCCGCTCGATCCCCAGGGGGTTCAGCGGGTGGATGATCAAGGGCACCTGCATACGTTCGGCGGCCTTCCAGAAGGGGTCCAGTCCCGGGTCGTCCAGGTTGGCGCTGCCGATGCTGGGGCCGATCATCGCGCCCATGAGTCCGCACTCCTTGACCGCGTACTCCAGCTCCTCGGCGGCTCGTCCGCCGTCCTGCAGCGGCACGGTGGCGGTGCCGCGGAAGAGTCCGTCCCGGTCCCCGTCGGCCAGGGCTTCGCGCATGGAATCATTCAGCATGCGGCTCCAGTTCACCGCCTGCTCCACCGGCAGCGTGTAGCCCACGATGTCCATCCACACGGACAGGATCTGCCGGTCCAGGCGGGTCTCCCTCACGGTGTCGATGCGCTTCGGCAGGTCCGTGGCCGGCGCCAGGATGGGCCGGGCCAGCGGCCTGTCCGGCCCTCCCAGCCGCAGCCGCGGCCCTTGCGGGGTTTCCTCCCCCACCTCGACGCCGAAGGACGAGCCGTCCTTGCGGAGTCGTTCGATCGCCGCGGGCGGCACATAGTGCGCGTGACAGTCGATGTTCATGGTGCAGCCTCGATGATGCCTGACAGGGTTACGGTCTATCTCGGCGTCAATCCTTCAGAAAGCTCACCGGCATGGGCATGCTGAGGATATTCATGCCCTCGGTCTCCTCCACGTGGCGGATGAACCGGTACTTGTTCTCTACCTCGTCCATGGGATACGGCGGCACCTCGCTGCGCGACGTCTCCACCTTGAGCCCGATGAAGGCGGCATCCCCGCCCGCGAGCGCTTCGGAGAAGACCGTGCGCAGCTCGTCCGGACTCCCGGCCCACGAGGCCCTGCGGATGCCGGCCGCACGGGCCATGGCGACGAGGTCCGTGCCGGCGCCGGTGGCGGTGTCGATCTCCCCGGAAGCCTCGTAAACCTCGTTGTCCAGCACGACGTGGGTCAGGTTGGGCGGGTTCTTTCGGGCGATGGTAGGCAAGCTGCAGAGGTTCATCAGCAGCGAGCCGTCGCCGTCAATGGCCACCACCTGCCGGTGGGGCAGCCCCAGAGCGATGCCCAGGGCGATGGAAGAAACCAGGCCCATGGTGCGGACGCGGAAGTTGCCGTCGCCCGGCCGGCATGCGTACCACTCGACGGTGTTGCCGCCGGCGCCGGTCACCACCAAGGCATCCCCGGCCAACTCGGCCATGACCTTGAAACAGTCAATGCGCTTCATCGATCCGTCCGCGGTCGGGCTGTTCCCCTATTCCCCCGGGCGCCGCTGTCCCAGCACGTCCTTGGTCAGCAGCACGGCCACCGGCCGCTTGTAGTCCTGGGTGAGTACCTGCGCCCTCTTGATCAAGGTCCTGGCTTCGTCCGGGTCCCGCAGAATGAAGTGACGGATGCCGAGAGCGTCCAGCACCGGCTGCGTCATGGCGCCGTTGGTGCTGAACGATCGGTCGCCCACGTCCCCGGCGAAGTAGATCAGCAACAGCAGCGGCAGGTTGTATTGCAGCAACGTGGAGACGATGCCGTTGACGCTGTTGAACAACCCGCCGTTCTGCATGATCAGGGCGCACTTCTTCCCCACCAGATAGCCGCCGGTGCAGATGCCGATGCCTTCCTCTTCCCGGCACAGCGGCACGTGGTTGATGTCCGGATTCGCCGCCACCCGCTCCAGCAGCGCGTGCAGGTTGATGTCGGGCAGGGTCGCGACAAGGTCGACGCCGGCCTCGTTGAGCCCTTCGACGATCATTTCCGGTCCGGGATGGCCGGCCACGTGGCGCTCCTCCTTCGAGCTCCGAAGCTCATTACACTTCGAAGCTCATTACACTTCGAGGCTCACTCCATTTCGGAGTCTGAATATCACTTTTTGCACCAGTCGCGTCAACCGCGCCGAGGCCGCCCTCCCGGGCGGCGTATCGCGGCTCCACTGTGCCGGGAGCCGACCGGTGCGAGTTGCGGGCACCCCGTCTATTGGCTACGTTTTAATAGAGGAGGTGCGTATTCGCACCGCGTCGAACGCCTTGAAGGGAGACCCGCAAACATCGTGAAGATCGGCATCGGATTGCCGTTCAAGACCTCCAGGGACAGTTGGCCGGCCATCGAGGCGCTGGCGCGGAAGGCGGACGAGGGGCCCTACTCCAGCTTTGCGGTCATCGACCGGCTGGCCTACGACAACTACGAGCCGCTGGTCATGCTGGCCGCGCTGGCCTCCGCCACCGAACGCATCCGCCTCATGACCGCCGTGCTGGTGGGTCCGCTCCGAAACGCCGGCGTACTGGCCAAGCAGGCCGCCACCATCGACGCCATTTCCGGGGGCCGCCTCAGTCTCGGCATTGCCGTGGGCAGCCGCAAGGACGACGCCCTCGTGGCCGTCTCGAGTTTTCACGATCGCGGCCGCCGCTTCGACCGCCAGCTCGATCTCATGCGCCGGATCTGGCGCGGAGAAATCGTCAACCACGCCCAGCGGGCCGTCGGCCCGGAGCCGGCGCGGTCCGGCGGGCCGGAACTCCTCATCGGGGGCACCGCGCCGCGCGCCCTGGATCGGGTCGGGAAGTACGCCGACGGCTACGTCATGGGCGGCCGGGCGCTGGACCGGGAGTGGGCCCAAGGGATTCTGCAAGCCATCGACGAGTCGTGGCGGGCCCACGACCGCGCCGGGCGGCCCCGCATCGTCGCGTCGATGCTGGCGGCGCTGGGGCCCGGAGCGGAGGACGCCGTGCGCGGAGCGTTCGCCGACTACTACGGCAGCGACCCCGCGCGCCTCGAAGCCCGCATGGCCCGAGCCAACCTCACCACCCCGGAAGCCATCCGCGAGGCCGTCGCGTTCCACCGTGAGCTGGGCACCGACGAGCTGATCCTCAAGCCGGCGACCCTCGCGCCGGACCAGGTCCAACGGCTGACCGAGGTGGTGGCCAAGGAGCTGTAATGCCGTCAAGCAGTCTCGTCCCCACCGACCACGAGGTGTACCTGGACCACGTGGGGCTCTTCGTCCCCGACTTCGACGCCTCGCCCCGCAGGCTCCAGGAGCTGGGCTTTTCGCTGACGCCGTTCGTCGCCCACATGGCCAGCACCGAACCCGGCGTCGAGGCCACTCCCAGCGGCACCGGAAACCAGTGCGCGATCTTCGGCCAGGGCTACCTCGAGATGCTCGGGCCCACCGTGGACACGCCGCTGTCACGGCAGCTACTGGCGCAGCTCGACCGCTACCCCGGATGGCACCTGATCGCGTTCGCCGCCAACCACCCCGAGGAGAACCACGAACGCATCGGCCGGGACGGCTTCAAGCCGCTGCCGCTGGTGCGCCTGGCCCGTCCGGTGCCCACGGACACTGGAGAGGAAACGTGCCGTTTCTCGGTGATCCGGGTGCCGCCCGAGGTCATGCCCGAGGGCCGCATCCAGATCGTAACCCACCACACGCCGGAGCTGGTGTGGCAGCCGCGCTACCAGCACCAGCCCAACGGCGCCGTCGCCCTCACCGGCGTCCTGGTGTGCGTGGACGATCCGCGGGAGGCGTGTGAGCGCTTTAGCCGCTTCGTCGGGGTAGAGCCGGTGGAAAAGGCCGGCACCTGGGAGATGGCGCTCCACGAAGGCCGCGTCGTCTTCATCGGAGGGCGCCGCTTCGGCGAGCGTTACCCGGACCGGGAGTTGCCGTGCACGCCCTATATCGCCGAGGTGTCGCTCCGCACCGACGACCTGGCCGCCACGCGGCGCTACTTTGACGGCGCCGGCATCCGTTACGAAACCCCTGACGGCGACGCCCTGCGCATACCGGGGGCCGAAGCCCTGGGGGCGTCCTTTCTGTTCCACCAATTGCGGGAAGGAGGCATCCGTTGAGCACGGACAAACGCTACGACTACGATCTGTTCACCATCGGGGCGGGCTCGGGCGGCGTGCGCGCCAGCCGCATGTCGGCCGCCTACGGCGCCCGGGTGGCGGTGGCGGAGGAACGCTACCTGGGCGGCACCTGCGTCAACGTCGGCTGCATTCCCAAGAAGCTGCTGGTCTACGGCTCCCACTTTCGCGGCGACTTCGAGGACGCCGCCGGTTTTGGCTGGACCGTGGGAGAGGGCGTTTTCGACTGGCCGTCGCTGATCCGCAACAAGGACCAGGAGATCGCCCGGCTCAACTCGATCTATCGCCAACTGCTCGGTAACGCGGAGGTCGAGGTCTTCGAGTCCCGCGCCCGGGTGCTGGACCCCCATACGGTGGAGGTCGACGGCCGCAAGGTGACCGCCGCCAACATCCTCGTGGCCACCGGAGGCTGGCCCACGGTGCCCAACATCCCCGGCAAGGAGCACGCCATCACCTCCAACGAGGCATTCCACCTGGCGGAGATGCCCCGGCGCGTGGTCATCGTCGGCGGCGGCTACATCGCGGTGGAGTTCGCCGGCATCTTCAACGGCCTCGGCGCCGAGGTCACCCAGCTCTATCGCGGCGCGCTGTTCATGCGCGGCTTCGACCTCGACGTCCGCAACACCCTGGCCGAGGAAATGCGCAAGACCGGCATCGACCTGCGCTTCGACGCCGACATCGCCGGCATCGAGCGGAACGGCGACGCCCTGACGGCCACGCTGAAGGACGGGCAGACCCTGGAGACAGACGCGGTGATGTTCGCCACCGGGCGGCTGCCCAACACCCGGGGCCTGGGCGTCGAGGAGATCGGCGTCGAACTCGCCCGCAACGGCGCGGTGGTGGTGGACGAGCGCTACCGCACCAACGTCCCGTCCATCTGGGCCCTGGGCGACGTCACCGACCGGGTCAAGCTCACCCCCGTGGCCCTCGCCGAGGCCATGGTCTTCGCCCGGAACCTCTTCAAGGGCGACGTCGATGCCATGCACTACCGGAACATTCCGTCCGCGGTCTTCAGCCAACCGCCGGTGGGCACGGTGGGCTACAGCGAGGAAGCCGCCCGGGAACAGTGCGGGGAAGTGGACGTCTACCGTACCGACTTCACGCCGCTCAAGCACACGCTGTCGGGACGGGACGAGAAGACCATGATGAAACTGATCGTCGAGCGCGCCGGCGACCGGGTGGTGGGCTGCCACATGGTGGGGGCGGACGCCGGCGAGATCGTGCAGGGGTTTGCCGTGGCCCTCAACTGCAGCGCCACCAAGGCCGACTTCGACCGGACCGTCGGGATACATCCCACCGCCGCCGAAGAGTTCGTTGCCATGCGCGAGCCCGTGGCCGCCGGTGACTAGCAAATGGCGTCCTTCGCCCGTCCGTCACCGTTCACAGCGATGCGCAGACTTGGATCGATTGCGGCTGTTTGCCTTGTCCTGGCGCTGCTGAGCGCCTGCGGTGAGAAGACGGAAGAGGTGACGGGACCGGACCCGGCCCGAGGGAGACGGCTTTACCTCGCGACCTGTATCATCTGTCACAACACAGACCCGAGTAAGCCGGGCTCCCAGGGGCCGCCCGTCAAGGGATCTTCATTGGAGTTGCTGGAGGCCAAGGTCCTGCACAAGCGCTATCCGGAAGGCTACAAGCCGCAACGGACGACCAAGGCCATGCCCAACTACCCCCAATTGAGGAAAAGGATTCCCGATATCGCTGCCTATCTGGCGCAGCCGTAGCCGGCCTACGCAATCTCCAGAAGGATCCAGAAGATCGCGGTCAGGACAAAGCCACTCCATAGTACGTTCGGAATGGACGTCAGAAGTTTCTTGGTGCCTCCCCCGGCATCGCCCAGCAGCGCGTTCAACTCGACGATGGCGATGATCACCAGGGTGACGATCCAGTAAATCGCCAACCCGCCGCCGGACTCCCCGTGGGGATAGTGGCTCGCCGCTCCCATCAGGAACAGCATGGGGATCGAGAAGAGCACGTTGGTACGGGAGGCGAAGCCGGCCCACTGGCCCTTGCTCGCCGCGTCCGGAAGCGCCTCTCCGCCCTCGGCCACCTTGTTGGCGGAGGCGATGACCACCTGCTGGTTGGGCCAGATCACCAGCCAGACGTTAAGGAACATGATCGTTCCCATGGTGCCGCCGATGGTGATGGCCATGCCGTAGCCGATGGAGAAGAAGTCCGACCCGAACTGCCCCAGCTTGATGAGCCACATGAGAATACCCGCCAGGAAGGTGAACATGGCGCCCCAGCGGAACCACCAGAGGGCCCTGGGCACGAGCTTCTGGATCGCGCCGGTGCGGGTCCCGGCCTCGGTCTCGGCGAAGAACGGCGTCTGAACGAAGTTGAAGTAGTACAACAGGCCGATCCAGGTGACGCCGGCCAACAAGTGCACCCAACGCAGTAGGAATTCAACGAGCTCCATCAAGCACCTCCTCTTTGCTGTCTCTCGTAGAGTGGAATTTTCGCATTATATTCCGTAACGGGCCGCGCGGTCAACGAAAAGTGCCGTGACCGCCCTGTTCACTCCTCCGCGATGAGCGCGCTGAACTTCTGGTACAGCTCCCGGAGCCTGGCCTTGTAGTAGTCCACGTTCTCGTCGGGGCGGTCCGGGTCCCATTGCGAGACCGGCCGGCAGTTCTCGTTGACCATCACGTTGGCCCCTTCGCCGCCGACGTAGTAGGAAATCTGGTCCCCGGGCAGGTGCTGCCGTTCCGATCCCAGGGCCACCTCGTAGGCACCGCGGGGATGCTGCTTCCCGCCCTTCACCCGCATCTGGTACTCGTCCAGCGACTCCCGCAGGGTCTCGGTCCGCTTCAGCCGCGAAAGCTCCAGGCGATGACTCGCGATGGCCTCGCGATAGCGCTCGTAGAGCGCCGGGATTTGGCTCTTCCGGCCCCCCAACAGCAGGCCGAGGGCCTCCTGAAGCCACTCACGCCGATAGCGCTCCAGCCCGCGCGAGCTCAGGTCGCCGCCGGCCACGGAGACCTCGCCCTGCTCGTCCAGCAGCGCGTGACTGCCGGGCCCTTGGCAATACATCGCCCGATACCGCTCCAGGGGCAGCTCGACCTTCCAAGGCAACGCCGACGCCGTCTTCACGGCCAGAGCCTCTTCCGCGCCGGCAAGACCGCCCCGGGGAACGAAGTAGACGCCGCCGGCATCCACCGTGACGACCCGGTGGCCTCCTTCCCGGAACCGCGCCGCCACCCCGCGGACGAGTTCCCCGCCCGCTTCCGTTACCCGGTCCGCCGCGTGGGTGTCGTTGAAGCGGCCCGCCGAGGCCAGGTAGTCGTGGAATCCCTCCAACAGCACCTTGAACCCGGACCGGACCGTGGCGACGAAACGTCCGCCGTCCTCCGCTGGAACCGCGTCATGCGTCGGCCCGTCGGCCTCGCAGAAGTCCCGGAACCGGCGCAGCAGTTCCGGGAAGACCCCGAGCTCGTCGGCGCCCGGGCGGCCGGCACCCGACAGCATGACGGCCGGGTACAGCGCCGTGACATCGCAGCGCACGACGGGCCGCGACACCCCCCGTACCTTGACTTCGGCATATTTCGCCGCCGCCGGTTCCGCCGGCCCGGGCTCGGGAACGGAATGGCCCCGGGCAAGGTATTCCCGGAGCATGAGCCCGTCGATCTTCGTCGGGTCGTCCAGCAGTGCCGTGTCCTGATAACGGCACGGGAAGATCCTTGCCTGCACATAGTGTGCGGGCGAGAGCGCGGCGGATATGGCCCGGGTTTCGCGCACGTCGTCGAGGGCGTAGCGGAACAGGGTGTCCGGATCGTGGTCGAAGTACCAACTCGCCTCCGCCCCCGGGATATAGGTCCGTTGCGCGGCCGCCACGCCGAAGTGGCGCGCCACGTCCTTCAGGCCGTTGCGCTTGAGCTCGGGATTCGCCCGGCTGTAGCGCTGTGCGAGGAACCAGGTGTCGATGACCTGGCGCCCGTGGATCTCGTAGTTCGGAAAGGGGATGACGCGCTCTCCGACACAAAACCGCGCCCGGCGGTGCCGGATCGCGCTGCCGTCCCTGCCCATCGCCAACTCGATCCGGTGCCGCCGCGCGCGCTCGTCGAGATACGGCAGGTCGAAGCGAAAGATGTTGTGACCCTCGATCACGTCCGGGTCGCGGGCGCGGATCTCGGCGACCATCTCCGCCAGCATCTCCCCCTCGTCGTGCTCCCGGCCGGAAATGAGCCGCTCCCAGCCGCCGCTGTCCGACATGGCGATGGCGGTGATGCGGTCGCCTTCACGAAGCGGATTGGGAAACTCGAACCCGGACGTGCGGTAGACCTCGAGGTCGATCTGCATGCGCACGAGGCGCTGGAAGCCCATGCCGAGAAAATGCGTCATCCCGGACCACAGCAGGTATTGCTCCACGACGTCGCGCACGTAGAGGTACGGAACACCGGGGGCGCCCAGGCCTTTGCCGCTCCGGCGCTGGAGCCAGGACACGGCCGACTCGAGGCTCTCCACGTCGGGAAAGCGCGCCAACCGGCGGAACCTGCCGGTCCCGGAGAGCGGCTCCATCCGGCACTGCCCCCGCCATCCCGCGAGCCTGTCCTCGGAGGCCAGCCAGAGGAACGGTTCGAACGGCACGCTCTTCGACGTCAGCGACGTCGGCGTCCTCGAAAAGACCCGGACATGGCCAGCCCCTTCCGGCTCCACGCCCACCACCTCCGGCGTGGCGTCGCGACCGTACAGCACCGGGTCGTACTGGCGCGTCGTGTTGCCCATCATGGATCTGGTTGAAGATGTCGCGTTCTGGTCAGGGGTATCGGACACCACGCACTTTCTACCAGATCCGGTCGGTGACGGTAACGCGAAGCGGCCGGTCCCTGCTGGTGCTGTTGGCGACAGATGTGCTAGACAGAACTCATGGCCTCCGACGCTGTATCCCATATTCGCCGGCCGCGTCTGCGGCAGCCTTTCCTGATCCTGTCCTTCTCGGGTTGGAGCGACGCGGGGTCTTCGGCCACGTCCGCGGTCCGCTATCTCATCGAGCAACTCCTGGCCTCGGAACTGGCCAAGATCGACCCTGAAGAGTACTACGACTTCTCGGTTCAGCGGCCCCACGTGCGGCTGGTGGACGGGCAGCGGGAGATCGAGTGGCCCTCCTACGACTTTCACTACTACAAGACCGGTAGCGAACTGGAACAGGACTTCATCTTCGCCTCGGGGGCGGAGCCGCACCTCCACTGGAAGTCTTTCGCCGGCACCGTCCTGGAGCTTGCCCGGCACTGGAACGTCGCCCGCATCATCACTCTGGGAGCCCTACTCGACGAGGTGCTCTACACCAAGCCGGTGCCCTTGAACGGGTTCTCGTCGGACCCGGCGTTGATGAAGGAGCTGGACTTCACCCCGTCGCGGTACCAGGGACCCACCGGCATCGTCGGGATCCTCAGCGACACCTTCCGCAAGGAGGGGGTGCCGCACGTGAGCCTGTGGGCGGCGCTGCCGCACTACCTGGCGCCTTCGCCGAACCCTCGCGGGACCCTGGCCCTGGTCTTGCGCCTGACCCAGTGGCTCGGAATCCGCATCGACACGGGCCCCCTGGAGCGCGCCGCCGGCGAGTTCCAAAACAAGGTGAACGATGTGGTCAACAGCGACCCCAACCTGACGGCTCTTGTCCGGGAGCTTCAGAAGCACGAGTTCGAGCAATAGCGGAGGGGAGATCCATGCGTAAATCACCGTGGTTGTTCAGCCTGATGGCGGGAGTGTTCCTCGTAACCGGTTCGAGTGTTGTCTCGGCCGCGGATTTCGGCAAGGTCATCGAGGCACGCCAGGATCTGATGGAGGACATCAGCGCGGCCGGCAAGGCCATGCGCTCCGCCGGCGATGCGGCGGGAGTGGCCGCCGCCGCCGACAAACTGGCGGGGCTGCTGGCCAAGATCAACTCCGACTCCTTCCCCAAGGGGAGTTCCGAGGGCACGCGCGCCAAGCCGGAGATTTGGGAGCAGTGGGACAAGTTCGCGACAACGGCCAAGAACGCCGCGAACCTGGCGCAGTCCATCGCAGCCAAGGCACGAGCGGGGGAGAACACCGCCGAGCTGGTCAAAGGCTTCGGCAGGAGCGCCTGCGGAAGCTGTCACCGGCCGTTCCGCAAACCCAAAGAGAGATAGCCGACCCCGGGCCCTCATGATCACGCAGCACGTCGGCGAAGCGGCCCTCCCGGACCTCGAGGAGTGGGCCAACGGCATCATCCGCTCCGAGGACGACACCGTGAAGGCGTTGGAGTCCTATCATGACGCGGACTCCAACACCTACGTCATCCGCCTCACCCGAGGCCCCCGGGTGCTGCTCTTCCGGCTTTCCGAAGCCCAGGTACACACCCCCGAACGCGAGCCCGAGTGCGAGAAGACCCTCCGCAACAGGGTGAAGGAGGTGCGCCGGCTGCTGGGACGGGCCGGTTGAACCGGCCCGGCGTGGCACGGACTTCGCTCTACAAGCCTGCCGCCATCTCTTTCGCGAAATAGGTAAGGATCAGGTCGGCACCGGCCCGCTTGATGGACAGCAGGACCTCCGGCACCACCGTGCTCTCGTCGATCCAGCCGTTTTGCGCCGCCGCCTTGATCATGGCGTACTCGCCGCTCACGTTGTAGGCGGCCGTGGGATGACGGAAGCGCCGCTTGACCCGGGAAATCACGTCCAGATACGAAAGCGCCGGCTTCACCATGACGATGTCGGCGCCCTCCGCGATATCCGCCTCCACCTCCCTGAGCGCCTCGTCGCTGTTGCCCGGGTCCATCTGGTACGAGCGCCGGTCGCCGAACTGCGGGGTGGATTCCGCGGCCTCGCGGAACGGACCGTAGAAGCCCGATGCGTACTTGGCGGCATAGGCCATGATGATGACGTTCCCGAACCCGTCCCGATCAAGCGCGGTCCGGATCGCTCCCACCCGTCCGTCCATCATGTCGGAGGGAGCCACGACGTCCGCTCCGGCCCGGGCGTGGGAAAGGGCCTCCTTGACGAGCAGCTCGAGGGTGGCGTCGTTGTCCACCTCGCCGTCGTCGACGACGCCGCAGTGGCCGTGGTCGGTGTACTCGCACAGGCAGACGTCGGTGATCACCAGCAAGTCCGGGGCCTTGTCCTTGATGGCCCGTATCGCCTCCTGCACCACGCCGTGCTCATGGTAGGCCTCGGAGCCCACCGCGTCCTTGTTCTCCGGGATGCCGAACAGGATCACGCCCGGGATGCCCAGGTGCCAGACGTTCTCGGCCTCCCGGGCCGCGCGGTCCACCGAGAGCTGCGATACGCCCGGCATGGAGGTGACCGGCTGCTCCTGGTCCCGCCCCGGGCACACGAACAGCGGATAGATGAAGTCACGCGGACTCAGCGCGGTCTCGCGCACGAGATCACGCAACAACCCGGTTCGTCGAAGTCTTCGCGGCCGCGTAACCGGAAATGCCATGCTTGCCTCCTGGGAACCTGCGCCCCGGCGGATCCCCGCAGGGGCGGTCGGCCGGTGGCCCCTACAACCTCGCGGCGATTCGATCAGCCGGCCGAATCGGGGTCCGTCGCCGAGCAGTCTACCAGAGCCTCTATCAAGCCCGCCACGGTGTATTCGCTGGCCGTAACGTTCACTTCCAAGCCCCGTTCACGGGCGGCGTCGCCGGTGACGGGGCCGATGCATGCCACCCGCACCCTGGATTGCGGGGACCCGGCGCCGGCCGCCTCGAGCAGATCCACGAAGGCGTTTACGGTGCTGGGACTGGTGAACGTGACCCAGTCCACCCGCTCCAGGGTCTCCGCCAAACGCCGGGCGCCGTGCCGCACGGGCTCGTTGCGGTAGGCTTCCACCACCGTCACCGCGGCGCCCCACCGCCGCAGCGTCTCGGGGAGCACGTCACGGGCTCCCGCGACCCGCGCCAGCAGGAAACGCTTTCCCTTCACCCGGTCCGGCCCCAGCGCCGCCAGGATGCCTTCCGCGCGATACTCCTCGGGGACGAGGCTGACGGCGAGGCCGCGGTCTTCCAGGAGACCGGCGGTCTGCGGCCCGATGGCGGCGATATCGAGCCGTCCAAGGTGTTCCAGGCACCCCAACGCCTGGCAACGCGCCAGGAAGTGCCGCACGCCGTTGGCGCTGGTGAACACCAGCCAATCCTGCGCCGGCAGGCCGCGAATGGCCTCGTCCAGAGTCTCGCTGTCCTGCAACGGCAGGATCTCCACCGTGGGGAACAACACGGCCTGGGCTCCGCGCTCCTCCAGACCGCGCACGAAGGCGGCAGCCTGCTCGCGCGGCCTCGTGACCAGGATACGCTGTCCCGCCAGCGGCGCGCCACCGGCCTTGGCCGGAGCCGGCATTGGCGAATCGCTCACGCCCGGGCCTCCCGCAGCACGGCGCCCGCCCCCTGATCCAGCAGCTTCTCGGCGAGCCGGGTCCCCAAAGAGGCCGCATCCGCGCCCGCGCCCGAAATCTCGCCCCTGAATATCTTCGTGCCGGATGCTTCGGCCACCATCCCCGCCAGCGTCACCCCGCCACCGTGCGCCACCGCCCGAGCTCCCACCGGCACCTGGCATCCCCCTTCCAGCCGCCGCAGGAAGGCGCGTTCGGCTTCCACCTCCCGCGCCGAGAGATCATGGTTCAGAAAGTCCAGCCGTCCGGCCTCCACGCGCCGGGTCTCGAGGCCCAGGGCCCCTTGCGCGACCGCGCTCAGAAAGCTGTCGGGGGAAAGCGGCCGGGCGGTCTCACCCTCACGTCCCAGGCGCTTCAACCCGGCCAGGGCCAGCACCAGGGCGTCCACCTCGCCGCGATCGAGCTTGTCCAATCGCGTACCGACGTTTCCCCTGATGGGGACCACCGTCAGGTCCGGACGCTGGTTCAACACCTGGGCCCGGCGCCTGAGACTGCCGGTGCCTACCCTGGCGCCGGCCGGCAAGCCGGCGAGTGTCCCGGCGACGCGGCTGATCAGGGCGTCCCTGGGGTCCTCGCGTTCCGGCACGGCGGCGATGGCCAGCCCCTCGGGGAGCTCCGTCGGCAGGTCTTTCATGGAGTGCACCGCGACGTCGATGGCGCCTCCCAGGAGCGCCTCCTCGATCTCCTTGATGAACACCCCCTTGGCGCCGATCTTCTCGATGGGGACGTGCTGGAAGCGGTCGCCGCTGGTACGGATGGTGACGATCTCCACCGTAACGCCGGGATCGTGCTCGCGGACGCGGGCCCGGACCCATTCCGCCTGGGCCAGCGCCAACGGACTGCGCCTGGTGCCGATGCGGATCCTCTCCATGCCTTCACTGCTGCGGGTCGTCCCGGTCAGGCCCCGGCTCCTTGTCCAGGTCGAACAACGCCCTAACGGTATCGTGGTAGGCCGCGTCCCGGTCGGGCCGTTCCTTGAGGCGCGTGAGGGGGCCGTGGAGAATCTTGTTGATCATGGCCGCGGTCAGGTCCTCGATGGCCTTGCGTTCCCGTTCGGAAACACCCTTGAGATTGGACTCCATCGACTTCCTGAGCTCTCGCTGCCGGATCTCCTCGAACTTTTCCTTCAGGGCGACGATGGTCGGGACCTGATCCAGGGAGGTGAACCACTGGTAGAACGTTTCCACCTCCCGGTCGACGATGACCTCCCCCTTGTCCGCCTCGCTTTCCCTGCCGCGCAGGTTCTCCCGAGCCACGTCGGTGAGGTCGTCGATGTGGTACAGGTACACGTTGTCCAGGTCGTTGATATGGGGATCGAAGTTCCTGGGCACGCCGAGGTCGATGAGGAACATGTTCTCCTGTTTTCTCTCGCGCAGCACCTCGGCCGCGGTCTCACGCGTGATGAGCGTCTCGTCGGACTCCACCGACCCGATCACCACGTCGGCCAGCTTGAGGTAGCGGGCATAGTCCTCGAAACGGATGGGGCTCGCCTCGAAGCGGTCCGCCAGCTCCACCGCCTTCTCGAAGGTGCGGTTGGTGATCATCAGGCCGTGCACGCCGGTCTCCACCAGGTGCCGTACCAGCGACTCGCCCATCATGCCGGAACCGATGACCATCACGGTCTTCTCCTCCAGCCTGTCGAAAATGCGGCGGGCCAGGTCCACCGCCACCGAGCCCACCGATACCGGCCGGTTGGCGATGCCGGTACCCTGCCGCACGCGCTTCGCCACGGAGAACGAGCGGTGGAAGAGACGGTGCAGGATGCTGCCGACGGTGCCGGCCTCCTGTGCGATGGAATAGTACTCCTTCAGTTGGCCGAGGATCTGGGGCTCTCCCACCACCATGGAATCCAGGCTCGACGCCACCCGGAAGACGTGCCGCACCGCGCTCTTGCGGGTGTGATGGTAGAGCTGGTCTTCGGCGGGGTCGATGCGGACCCCAGGCTGGCTCCTGAGGAAGTCGCCGATCTCGGCGAAGCCGGCGCCGCCGTCCCGGGCCACGGCCACCACCTCCACCCGGTTGCAGGTGGACAGGATCACGCCCTCGTCCACCGAGGGCAACGCCACGAGATCGTGGAGCGAGCCGTCGAGGCGCTTGGCGGGGAACGCGAGCTGCTCGCGCACCTCCACGGGAGCGGTCCGGTGGTTCAGGCCGACCACCAGTATCTGCCGACCCACCTCACTCAAAGCGGCCTCCGTGGCGGCTCAGGAACAACGCGTCCCCCCAGAGAAAGTAGCCCAGGACGATCAGGAAACCCGCGATGGTCCAAACGGCCGCCTTCCTGCCGCGCCAGCCCGCGGTGAGGCGGCCGTGCAGAAGGATTCCGTACAGGAGCCAGGTCAGCCCGGAAGTGATCTGCCGCGGATCCCACGACCAGTAGGTGCCCCACTGCGCGTGCGCCCACACGCTGCCCGTGAGGATGCCCAGGGTCATGAACGGAAAGCCCCAGACCAGGAAGATCTTGTTCAGGCGGTCCAGCGTCTCGAGGGCCGGCAACGAGCGGCTCAGGCCGGTCATGCGCTTGTTCTTGAGCTGGCGCCGGAGCAGCAGGTAGATCACGCTCACGGCGAACGCCAGCGCGAAGACCGCGTTGCCCAGCAACGCCAGGGTCACGTGCAGCGGCAGCCAGTAGGTCAGCAACGCCGGCGGCGTCTCCAGGCCGGGATCCCCCAGGGCGATGGAGCGCAGCGACATCAGGAAGGCCAGCGGCGCCACGAAGCCGCCCAGGATGGGCAGCCGGTACCGGAGCTGCACCGTCAGGTACACGCCCACCATCAGCCAGCCGTAGAAGGACAGCGTGGCATGGGTCTGGGCCAGCGCGGGGAAGCCGGCCTCATGGAACAGCAGCGTGAACTTGGCCGCGTGGCCTATGAAGCCGGCCAGCAGCAGGCCCTGCCCGGCGCGCGAGAAGGATTCCCGCGGGGAGAACAGGTACAGGATGAAGGCGCCCGTCGCCAGAAGGTAGAACCCGGCCGTGGCCTGGAGAAGGCTCTGGTACATATGCTCCGGCCATTATATCGCATTGGCCGTGCGAGCCCTAGCAGGTTGTTGAGAGCTCAGTCTAAGTCGAAGGGCGCCGACGGTCAGGACTGGGTGCCGGGAATTCTGAGGCGCTGGCCGGCCCGGATCCGGTGTTTGTTGCGAATCGCATTGGCGCGCTGGATCGCGGCCGGGGACACCCGGTAGCGGTCGGCGATGGTGGAAAGGGTCTCGCCCCGGCGCACGAGGTGATAGATCCGCTGTCTCTTCACTACCCTCTTCTTCGCACGGCTCGCGAACGACCTGTCCGGGATCGCCAGCCGCTGGCCCACCTGCAGACGCCGGACACTCACCAGATCGTTCACCGCCTGGATGGCCCGCGCCGATATGCCGTAGTTCCTGGCAATGTCCCACAGCGTGTCGCCGCGGCTGACTACGTGGTACGAATCCCTGCCCGGACGCGGGCGCTCCACGACCCTGGCCGGCCGCCGATTGGCCGGCGCGGCGGCGGACCGATCGGCCAACGACTTGCCCGGGATCTCGAGCCGCTGCCCCACGCGCAGCCGGTGGGCGCTCCTCAAGCCGTTGACGGACTGTAGCGCGTGGGTCGATGTCCCGTAGATCTTGGCAAGCTCGGAGAGCGTATCGCCGCGGCTGACCACGTGGTAGGGAAACGTCGGCGTCGGACCCATGTTCGACAACGCGGTACGAAACCGGTGACCCTGCTCCTTCGGCGCCTTCAACCGGTAGCCCTTGGGCAGCCACGCGGCGTGCCGGCTCAGCGCCGGGTTCCACCGGAGCAACTGTGCCCGGGAGACCCGGCTGCGACGGAGCAGCGAAGCCACCGACACGCGCTGGTGGAGGCTGATCTCATCGAAATGCACGAGCCGATCGAAACGGACGTGGGGCAGGTGCCGCTCGACCTCGCGCATGACATGCACCGCCGCCAGAAACTCCGCGTAGAAGTTCTTGGACGCGAACTTGAAGGTACGACTGCGATAGCGGCGGATAATGGTGACGATGTCCCGGGTCCCCACCTGGCGCACCGCCCGCTTCATGCCGGCGCGCCCGTGGTTGTAGGCAGTGACCGCGAGCGGCCAGGTCTTGAGCTCCCGGTAGTTTTCCTGCAGCAGACGGGCGGCGGCGCGGGTCGCCTCCATCGGATCCCTGCGCTCGTCCAGGAGCCGCGTCACCCGCATGTACCTCCGCCCGGTGTAAGGCATGAACTGCCACATGCCCACGGCGCCGCGGAACGAGCGCGCGTCGTTCCTGAACGAGGACTCCACCAACGGCAGGTAGGCCAGCTCCACCGGGAGACCGCGGGCGGAGAAGATCTTCCGCATGTGCTCCATGTAGCGCCCGGACCGCCTCACGCCCGCCGCGAAACGCTCGCTGATCCCCCGCTGGACCTTGATGCGGTGCGACGGGATTCCGCGCCGCACGAGTTGCGCGCGCACGGAGCGGATCACCCGCCGTGTGCGCGCCCGGGAACCCTCCTTGACCTCCACCACCCGATGTATCTTCGACATCTCCCTGGGATCGAAGAACACCAGCTCGTTCGAGTCGTAATCGAGAAAGATCGCCTTCCAGAACTCGACGGCGGGCTTGAGCCCTCTGGGGATGGGGAAGGGGTCCTCGGCCGCCGGAACGGTGCCGCGTGCGAGTGCGGCCGGGGTGTACGTCAAGCCGCTTAAAAGGAGAAAAAGAAGACTGGCGACGACGACGAAGCAGCGTGTCATGCAGAACTCCTTTAAAAGCATCGGCTTAGGGTACCCGGTGTAAAGCTCTTTGTCAACTATGCCGTATACCTTTCGGAAAAGACGTCCTGCAGGGGTCACACTCGACGTAACCACCATGGGAGGGGAGAACAGCCTTCGGACAGGAGCGGGGCTCCAACGCCCGGGGGAACCTAATCGAACTCGTAGGGTATCTGCTCGGGCCCGTACCCTTGCCAGTACTTGCAGGTCCGCGGGTCGTATCGGCCCTGGAGGAAGCCGCCGGGCTTCTCGGCGCGCACGATGATGGCGACCGTGCGCTCCGTGCCGCTCTCCTCCGCGTGGATCTGCCAGGGACCCACGAGGTCGATCTTGCCCGGCTCCACCTGGGCGTTCTCGATCTTTCGGATTTCCGCGTAGTCCGGCTTCGAACCGTCGTCCAGCCGTTCATAACGCTCGATGGTCTCACGGCCGTCCAGTACTCCGTACAGCGTCCAGTTGTGCGCGTGGTCATGGATGCTGGTGCGGGTTCCCGGCGCCTTGACCAGGCCGTTGATCACGAATCCGTGGTCCGGGTCCTCGTAGAGGAGCAGGTTCTGCGCCCGTTGGCCGCCCTCGGCCACGGTCAGCCCGCCCTGGTCGCAGTCGGGCCATTTCCCGGCCTGCGCCTTCACGTCGGGGTCCGTCAGCAACTCTGCCAGAAGGGGCCCCATCTTCTGCCAGCGCTTGTCGGCGTCCGGCTCGTCTTCATGAAGTTGCCGGGCGGCCGCGATGAACCGCTTGGCGGCCGACGGCTCCGTTTCGCGGGCCGGCATGGGACGTGCGCTCATGGTGTTTCCTCCCTTGGCTCCTTGGTGGCTTGCGTGGACGGGGTCGCCCAACTCGTGGAAAGTATCCGAGGAAACGACGCCCTGTCAACCGGATACGACACCCTTGACCAGCCGCACCCGGCTGGTGTCGCGCAGCTTGTCGAAGCGCTCCCGCTCCACCTCGAAGTAGTGGGGCAGCGCCGAGCTCTTGAGGATATAGTGATCGCCTTCTTTCGGGGACACCACCGTGTACGTGACCGCGGACCCCGCCTTCGTCTCGATGACGTACTCGAGGATGGGCCTTCCGGCGTCGAAACGGGCCTTGCCGTCCTTGGACAGCACATCGTTGAAACCGACTCCGGCCACGCGCTCCACCAATTCCTTCACGGGCCCGGCGTCGGTTTCCTCGTTCTCCCGCAACCCTTCGACCTGGAACCCGCCGTCCCCGGCCGTGAGCGCATAGGACCCCAGGTCGATGCGGGCGATGTCCTCCACCGCCGTCTTCAGGACCTCCGTGTCGTACCACGAGTCTGCATCCGACGGAGCGTCGAAGGCGTTGAAATCGATGGCGTAGGTGTGCTCGTCGCCGTCGAGGCGGGCGTGCACCTTGCGAAAGCCGGGCGATGAGCCGAGGAAAACGTCGCCGAGGACGTCCTTCCCCTTGAGGAACCGCACCCGCCGCTCGAAGTCCACCTCGGTGACCCTCAACTGCCGGGCCGCCACCAGGGTCTTTCCCACCGGCCAGGAGCGCTTGGCGCCGAGCAGCTTGCCGGTGAACTCCTCGAACTTCGTCGACGAGACCGGAAAGTCGCCCTTGCCGGGCAGAACCCAGCCGCCGTCCCTGCGCGCCAGCCGCAACGCCGCTTTCCGCATGCCCTCGATGGTCACGGCGTCGGCGCTGTCCAGTTCCACGGCCAGCAAAGGGGTATCCGCCTCGAAGGCGCCGGGGTCGTCTCCCTGGAAGTTGACCCAGGCCACCAGTCCCGCCTGCAGCACCAACACCAGCAACAAGAGCTTGATCGATCGACTCACGCGGAAAACCTCTTCGTTCCGGAAGCCCTGTCCGCTTCCCGCCGCTCTCTCAAGGGAGAGGCGCCAGGCGTCAGGCCGCCAGCATCCCGTGGTAACGGTCCCGGAGGCGGCGCAGATGAAAACGGTGGACGCCGTAGATCAACGCCAGGCCCACCAGGACGATGCCGTAGTTCAGATACTCCCAGGAGGCCTTCTGCTCGCGCGTCATGGGCGCCAGCGTCCGGGCGAAGTGGGCGCGGCTCCGGATGGACAGCAGCGCGCGGTCCTCCAGCGCCCAGTCCACGACGTTCTCCAGGAACTGCAGGGAGTTGACGAACCGGTCGTTGTTGGCCGCACGGGACAACTGCAGCGTCTGGTCGGTGAACGCTTCATTGGAGCCGACGAGAATGATGCGGGCCGATTCCGGCGACTTCTCGATCATGCCCGCCACCACCGGCTCCTCTTTCTCTTCCGTCTTCTCCGCCGCCTCGCCACCTTCCGGCGGGTCCGGTTTCTCTTCGCCTCCGTCCTTGGCCAGCAACGGCGAATCCTTGCCCGCGTAGTAGGAACGGAACGTCCCTTCCACCACCGCCGCCAGCACGTGCCCCTTCGGTTGGCCCTCCTTCTCGAACCCCAGCTTGGGATCGACCTTGAAGTCGGGATGAACCTTGAGGGAGCTCGACAGCCACGACGCCTCCGAGCTCGTGAGCAGCGGCGTGGTCCGGGTGCCGCCGGCTTCGTCCTCGGGAAGCGCGAGCGGCGAAGTCCAGCTCACGGTCAACTGGGGCAGCCTGGCGGTCATGGGATTGTCCTGATTGAGGCCCTCGCCCCGGATGTCGACGAAGTAGGGGTACGGCACCAACTGCAGCTCCCGGACGGTGAAGGCGCCGGCCTTCCGGTTCACGAACACCGGGAAAGGCTCGTTCCGGGGATCCAGCACCAGGGTCTTGCGGACCGTGACGCCGTAGTGCTCCAGCAACGGCTCGAGACCGGAGGTATGCCGGGCGGCGGTCAGGCCCGCGGGGGTGCGCGACACGGTATAGGGCGAGGTCAGCAGGGCCGCGGAGCCGCCCTTCATGAGAAACTGGTCCACGGCGAAGCGCTGCTTCGGCGTCAGCTCCTTCGGAGCCGCCAGCAACAGCAGGTCCACGTTCTCCGGCACCAGACCCGACTCGAGGTCCACCTCCGCGATGCGATAGTTCTGCCCCAGCTTCTGCCGCACGAACCGGAACTGCCGGGGCGGCGGCCGGAAACGCGCTCCCGGTTGCCGCGGCTCCGGCGGCGGGGTGTGGAAACCGACGGTCTTGATGAATCCCGGGGCGAACCTGCGGAGCGCCGATTCCACGCTCCGCCTGGCGGATTCCTGGTTCAGCTTGCCGGGCAGGGGCACCTGCACGGTGCTGCCGTTGTTCTTCATGACCATGTAGAAAAAGAAACGTTTCGGATCGAAGGGACCCGCCGCCATGGGGCGGAAGCCGTACCGGTCGGCGAGCTGCTTGGCCACTGCGGCGCCCTCGGCCTCGGGATCGATGATCTCGTACTTGAACTTCCCCTCCGACTCCTTGCGGAGCTCCCTCAGCGTCACCAGCAACTGCCGCCGGAACGGCGCGATGGACTTCGGCAGCTTCTCTTTCGGCGAGACGTACGCCAGGAACTCCACGGGCTGATCGATGCCGGCGAACAGCGCGCCGATGTCCTGGAATCCATAGAGCACCTTCTTGATGCCGCGGGCGAGGTCGTACTCGAGGTTCCGCAGCCGGATGTTGGTCCCCGTACGACCGCTCTTGACCTCGATCAGATCCGTGAAGCGCAGCACCTCGTGCTTGTCGCCGTACTGGAGCAGCAGGTCGAAGTACGAGTTGACCAGCGAGGTCTGGTAACGGTCTTCGGTGCGGAAGGGGATCGGACGGATGCCGTAGCGCTGGTTGGCTTCCTCCTCGAGACCGGGCTCCTCCCGGGGATCCACGAACTCCGCGCGCACGCGGCCGCCGCTGGTGGATTCGATTTCGCGAATGGTGTCGCGGATCCGGGGAACCAGCGGGGCCAGCAACGGATGGGTGCGGGCGCTGAAGTAGCCGCGGATGAGCAGCGGCTCCTGCAACTGGGCGACGAGGTCGCGGGTCGCCTGGGAAAGGGTGTAGTCCCTGCCCTCGGTGAGGTCCGCGCGCACGTTGAGTCCGCGGTGGAGCCAGAAGTTGGCCAGCACGAAATTGAGCACCACCAGCGCGGTCACCGCCCGCCAGACGCGGTGGCGCGTCTTCTGCCCCTCCCGCGACCACCGCAGCCGTTCGAGGGAGTAGACGTTCAAGGCCAGAAAGACGCCGACCACGCTGACGTAGTAGTAGATGTCCCGAAGGTCCAACACGCCCCGGGTAATGGACTCGAAGCGCACACCGGTGGCCGCCAGCCCCAGGTATTCGGCCCACTGGACGCCCACCAGGAACCCGAACGTCAGGGAGCCCAGCAGGTAGAACACGAAGCCGATGACGGTGGTGAGGATGAGGCTCGCGATCTGGCTCTCGTTCCGCGAGCTGACGTAGAGGCCGATGGAGCAGTAGGCCGCCGCCAGCAGCAGGGACGCGGTGTAGGCGCCCAGCACCGGGCCCCAGTCGAGGCCGCCCATGAACGAGACCGTAACCGGGATCCCCACCGTCAGCAGCAGCGCCACCGCCACCAGGCCCAGACACGCCAGGAACTTGCCCAGCACCAGGTGGAGCGTCCTGACCGGCATGGTGAAGAGAAACTCGAGGGTCTCCATGCGCCGTTCTTCGCTCCACATCTTCATGGTCAGGGCCGCGCTCAGGAAGATGAGAAGGATCGGCATCCACTCGAACAACGGCCTCACGTCGACGATATTGCGCGCGAAGAACTGCTCGACCCAAAAGAAGATGAACAGGCACACGGCCGAAAACGTCCCCAGGAAGATGAACGCCACCGGCGACGAGAAGTAGGTGGAGAACTCCTTTTTCGTGATGCTCCAGATGCTACCCGGCATGGCCGCCTCTCTCCCCCACCTCGCGGAACACGGTCTCGAGGGTACGCGCCTCCTCGTTCATGCGATAGAGGTCCCAGCCGCGTTCCACCGCCTCCCTGGCTACGCCGGGCGCCACCTCGTCCATGGGGGCGGAGAGCTCGAGGCCGTAGCTCTCCCCGCGCGGCCCCTCCGCCGGCACCACCCCGGCCACCCCCGGGACCTCCCGCAGCCGTTCGGGCGCGTCGTCAGAGGGATTTCCGAGCCCCACCACCAGCCGGTGGGACTGTTGCAGCTCGCTCAGCCGCGCATCCACCGCGATGCGTCCCTGCACCATGATGATCACCCGTTCGCAGACCGCCTCCACCTCCTGCAGGATATGCGTGGACACGATGATGGTGGCGTTTTCGCTCAGGCCTCTCACCAGCGAGCGCATCTGGAAGATCTGCGTCGGGTCCAGGCCGTTGGTAGGCTCGTCGAGGATCAGGATCTCCGGCTCGTGCACGATGGCCTGGGCCACTCCCAGCCGCTGCTTGTAGCCCTTCGACAGCGTCGCGACAGGATCCAGCGCCCGGTCCAGCAGCCACGTCCGCTCCAGCGCCCGCCTGAGCACGGCCACGCGGCCGGCACGCGGAACCCCCCGCAGGTCGGCGACGTACTCGAGGTAGCGCACCACCGACATGTCCGGATAGAGCGGAGCGTTTTCCGACAGATAGCCTATCTTGCGCTGGATGCTGAGCCGCGCTTCGGCGAGCGGCATGCCGTCGATGACCACCGTCCCCTCGGTGGGCTCGATGTAGCCGGTGAGCATCCGCATGACAGTGGTCTTGCCGGCGCCGTTATGCCCCAGCAGACCGACCACCTCCCCTTTCCCGATGGAAAAGGAGACGTCATCCACCGCCACCAGATCACCATACTTTCGGGTAAGACCCTCGACCTCGATCAACCTGTATCCTCCCGGCGGGTACTGTTCGCGGGTTTCGGAGCGAGATAGAAATTTGTAACAGATCGGGCCGCGGGGTGCGAGTCGGGGACTCGGCGGGTGCCGATCCGACGGCTGTCTCAATGGCAGAAACGTCTTGCATACCAGACAAAAGTCTGGTATACGCATCTCCATGACACCCTTCACTCCACCGGGAGAGACCCGGGAAAAGGTTTACCGGTTCGTGCGCAGGCGGATCCTGGAGGAGCTTCCGCCGACGGTGCGGGAGGTCCAGGAGGCGTTCCGGTTCAAGGCGGTGCAGACGGCACGGCAGCACCTCGAGCGCCTGGTGGCGGAGGGGCGGCTGGTCAAGGCGCACGGGAAATCCAGGGGTTATCGCCTTCCCCGGGAGCCCGGGACGCTGTTCGTGCCGCTGCTGGGGCGGGTGCAGGCGGGCGGGCTGCGGGCGGCCATCGAGGAGTGCGAGGGCCATCTCCCGGTGCAGTCGCGGAGATCGGAGGAGATGTTCGGGCTCCGGGTCCAGGGAGAGAGCATGACCGGGGCGGGCATCCTTCCGGGCGACATCGTCGTCGTAAGACAGCAGGGGGAGGCCGCCTCTGGAGACATCGTCGTGGCCCTGGTGGGCGACGAAGCCACCATCAAGAGGCTCCGCCTGCGCCGGAACCGGATCGAGCTGCATCCGGAGAACCCGGCTTTCACGCCGATCGTTCCCCGGGCCGACGAATGCACCATCCTGGGCAAGGTGGTGGAGGTGAGACGCTATCTCGAAGGGTGACTCGGGATACCGAGAGCTTTCATGGACGTTTCCGCCGAAAAGACCCACGACGCCTTGCCGGTCCCGGCCGCCGCCCCCGCGGCGCCGCGGAGCCGGCCTGCCCGCGGCGCCTCCAGGGCCTGGAGCTTGTCCTCCCTGGCCGGGCGCCTCACCGAAGTGTCCGACTCGGGGGCGGCCCCTGCCCTCACGGCCGCGGCCTCCCTGATCCTCCAGGCCCAGCAGCGCGGAGAGCCCGTGGCGTGGGTCGGCTTCGGCAACTCGATCTTCTTTCCGCCGGATTTGGTCGAGTGGGGCATCGACCTCGACGCCTTGCCGGTGGTGCGCGTCCCCGACGCCCTCGCCGCGTCCCGTGCCGCGGACCAACTGCTTCGCTCCGGCGCGTTCGGACTGGTGGTGCTGGACCTGAAGGCCGAGGCGCGGATGCACATGGCGGTGCAGAGCCGTCTGGCGGCGCTGGCCCGGAAGCACCACGCGGCGCTCCTTTGCCTCACCCGCAAGAAACGGGGAGCGCCCTCGCTGGGGCCGCTGGTGTCGCTACATGGCGAGGGCCGCATCACGAGGACCGCCTTCAGCCGCTTCGACTGGGAAATCCGCATGGTCAAGGACAAGCGCGGCGCACCGGGATGGAGCTACACGGAGTCGTGTCGTGGAACGGATGGCCTGTGTTGACGTTGCCGCCTTTCCCCTGCAACTGCTGCTCCGGGACCATCCCGACTGGAAGGACCTTCCCGCCGCGGTGGTGGACCAGGACAAGGCCCAGGGGACCGTCCTGTGGGTGAACTCACGGGCGCGGGACACGGGCATCCTGCCGGGCATGCGCTACGGCGCGGGGCTCGCGCTCTCGCGGCATCTCCGGGCGGGCGTCATCTCCCGTGCGACGATCGAAGAGGCCATGGCCGGCCTGTTGCCGCGACTGCGGCGCTTTGCCGCGGAGGTGGAGCCCTCCCGCGACGAGCCCGGGGTGTTCTGGCTCGGGGCCTCGGGCCTTTCCCTGCTTTATCCTCGCCTGGAGGAATGGGCCGGGCTTATCCATAGCGACCTCGTCGGCGCCGGCCTCCACAACACCGTGGCCGTGGGCTTCTCCCGCTTCGGCAGCTATGCCGCGGCCAAGGCCTGCGACCGTATCACGGTCTTCCAGACGGCCCGGGAAGAGCACGACCATGTCCGCGGCGTTCGGATCGAACGTCTCGACTTTTCCCCCAAGGTCCGCGACCTGCTGGCCCGGCTCGGCATCCACACCCTGGGCGGCTTCCTGGATCTGCCCGCGTCCCAGGTGCGCTCCCGTCTCGGCCGGGAAGCCCACCGGCTCCACCGGCTGGCCGCGGGTGACCTCTGGAGCCCGCTTCACCCCGAGACCCCGTCGGAGCCCACCGTCGCGGGGCTCTTCCTCGACTACCCGGAGAGCGACCACCGGCGGCTGGCGGTTCTCATGGAGGAGCTGCTGGAGCCGTTGCTCGGCGCGCTGGAGCAGCGCCACGAGGTGATGACCGCCCTCCTGCTCCACCTCCGCCTGGACGACAGGTCGGAGAGGGCCGAGACCCTGCGGCCCGCCAAACCCACCCTGGAGCGGGCACAGGTCCTGGACCTGCTGCGGCTCCGCCTGGAGGCCACGGCGCTGACGGCCGGGGTAACTGAAATCGTCATGGAGCTCCTGGGGACCTCACCCGACGTCCGGCAGGGGGAGCTTTTCCACGGCGCCTCCGCCCGCGACCACGACGCCGCCAACCGCGCCCTGGCGCGGCTGCGGGCGCGCTTCGGCGACGGCGCGCTCCTGCGGGCGCGCCCGCGTGCCGGGCATCTTCCCGAAGCACGCTTCACTTGGGAGCCCATGGAAGCGGTTCCCCCGCCACAACCGCGCCGGGTCCGGCTGCGCCCGCTGGTGCGGCGCTTCTTCCCGAAACCCGTCCGGCTCAGGGAACCCGCACCGCCGACGACCGGCGCCGAGCCCATGGTTGCCGATCGCGCCGGCCCCTACATCATCTCCGGGGGATGGTGGGGTTCCGGCACGGGCGTGCACCGCGAGTACCACTTCGTGCGCACCGGCGAGGGCCCGTGGCTATGGGTCTACTATGACTCCAGGCGGCACGGCTGGTTCCTGCACGGAAAAGTGGAGTAGATGACGCCCCAGCCCTACGCGCCCCTCTATTGCAAGAGCCACTACTCGTTCCTGGAGGGGGCGAGCCACCCCGAGGAGCTGCTGGAGCGGGCGGCGGAGCTGGAGATCGGGTCGCTTTGCCTGACCGACCGGGACGGGGTCTACGGCGCCGTGCGCGCCCACGTGAAGGCCAGGGAGCTGGGTTTGCACTTGGTCGTCGGCGCCCGCATGACCGTAGCCAACGGCTCCTCCATCCTGCTGCTCGCGGCCGACGGCACCGGCTACGCCCATCTCTGCCGGCTCATCTCCACCGGACGTCTCCGCTCTCCCAAGGGAAAGAGCGTGGTGGAATGGCGCGAGATCTGCGCCCACGCCGGAGGGCTGGTGGCGCTGTGGGGCGGAGAGGAGAGCCTGCTGGCGCGGGAGCCGGAGCCGGCGTTCGTCGCCCGGGACCTCCGGGACGCCTTCGGCGACCGGCTCTACGCGTTGGTGACCCGCCACCGCCGGGCGGACGAAACGCGGCGGGAGCGGCGGCTGCGGGAGCGGGCGCGCCGCTACGGCATCCCCACGGCGGCCGCCACCGAGGTGCTCTACCACCACCCTTCGCGGCGCCGGCTCCAGGACGTCCTCACCTGCATCCGCCACCGGGTCCCACTCACCGCAGCCGGACGCCTGATCAAGCCCAACGCGGAGCACGACCTCAAGCCCCCGGCCGCGTTCGCGGCCCTCTTCAAGGACGACCCGGACTCCGTTGCCCGCACCCTGGAAGTGGCCGGCCGTTGCGGCTTTTCCCTGGACGAGATCCACTACCGCTACCCATCCGAGGAGCTTCCGGGCGGGAAGACCTCCGGGGAGTGGCTCCGGGAGCTGACCTTCCGGGGAGCCGCGGAGCGTTACGGCGGCAGCGTCCCGGAAGACATCCGAGCGCAGCTCGAGCGCGAGCTTCAGGTCATCGGCGAGCTCGCCTACGAGGGCTACTTCCTTACCATGTGGGACCTGGTGCGGTTCTGCCGCGAGAACGGCATCCTCTGCCAGGGGCGCGGCTCCGCCGCCAATTCCGCGGTGTGCTACTGCCTGGGCATCACCGCCATCGACCCGGTGCGCATGGACCTGCTGTTCGAGCGCTTCATCTCCCGGGAACGGGCCGAGCCGCCGGACATCGACCTCGACATCGAGCACAACCGCCGGGAGGAGGTGATCCAGTACCTCTACCGCAAGCACGGCCGCACCCATGCCGCCATGGTGGCCAACTTCATCCGCTACCGCGGCCGTTCCGCGGTCCGGGACGTGGGCAAAGTGCTGGGGCTGACGGAGACCGCGGTCCACCGCGTCACCCGTCTGATGGGCCACTACGAACGGGCGGACCCGAAGCTGCTGGAGAGCGCCGGCCTCGACCCCAGCGAACACCGGGAGTTTCTCCGGCTGACGGAGGAGATCCAGGACTTCCCCCGCCACCTATCCATCCATCCCGGCGGCTTCCTGCTCGGCCACAAGGCGGTGCGCGACCTGGTCCCCATCGAGAACGGCGCCATGCGCGACCGCACCGTCATCCAGTGGGACAAGGAGGACCTGGAAAGCCTCAAGCTCTTCAAGGTGGACCTGCTGGGGCTCGGCATGCTGACCGTGGTGGACTGCTCCTTCCGCCTCATCCGGGAACACTGGGGCCGGACCCTCTCCCTGGCCACCCTGCCCAAGGACGATCCCGCCACCTACGCCATGATCCGCAAGGCCGACACCGTGGGGATGTTCCAGATCGAGAGCCGCGCGCAGATGTCCATGCTGCCCCGGCTCAAGCCGCGCGAGTACTACGATCTGGTCATCGAGGTCAGCATCGTCCGGCCGGGCCCCATCGTCGGCGGCATGGTGCATCCCTACCTGCGCCGCCGGAACGGCGAGGAGGAAGTCACCTACCCCCACCCGTCCCTGGAGCCCATCCTCAAGAAGACCCTGGGGGTGCCGCTGTTCCAGGAGCAGGTCATGCGGCTGGCGGTGGTGGCGGCGGACTACACCCCCGGGGAGGCCGACCAGCTCCGGCGCGACATGGCCGCCTGGAGGAGGTCGGGCAGGATCGAGCGGCACCGGGACCGGTTCATTTCGCGCATGCAGGCCAAGGGCATCGCCAGGGAGTTCGCCACCCAGGTGTTCGAGCAGATCCGCGGCTTCGGCGACTACGGCTTCCCCGAAAGCCACGCCGCCAGCTTCGCCCACATCGCCTACGCCTCGGCCTGGCTCAAGCGCCACTACCCAACGGCCTTCGCCTGCGCGCTCCTCAACGCCCAGCCCATGGGTTTCTACGCCCCCGCCACCATCGTCGACGACGCCAAGCGCCACGGCGTCCGGGTGCTGCCGGTGGACGTCCGCCACAGCGACTGGGACTGCACCCTGGAAAGGCAGGCGGACGGACAGACCGGGCCCGGGGGTCACGTCCGGCCCGGTGGTCAGGCCCAAGCCGGCGGACGGGCCGGCGCCGCCCCGGTCCATGCCCTGCGTATGGGCCTGCGCTACGTGAAAGGGCTCGGGGAATCCGACTGGCATCGCATCGAAAGCGCCCGGCGCGCCGGTCCGTTCCGCTCCGTGGCCGATTTCGCTTCCCGCACCGGCCTGCGCCAGGACCTCCTCGACCGCCTGGCCCAGGCCGGCGCATTCACCCCGCGTACCCCCCGGCGGCGCCAGGCCCTCTGGCGGGTCCAGGGACTCCAGGCGGCCGCCGGAGACACCCTGTCCCTCGAAACCCCTACAGCACCGGTCCCGTTCGAGCCCCTGAGCGACTTCGAGTCCATCGTCTGGGACTACCACGCCGCCGACCACAGCCCCCGCGGCCACCCCCTGGCTCACCTGCGCCGCCAGATCGCCGCCCGGGGCCTTCCCGACGCTGCTACCGTGCAACGGACGCCCCATGGCCGCCGCGTGGACTACGCCGGCATCGTCATCTGCCGCCAGCGCCCCAAGACCGCCCGGGGAGTCATCTTCATGACCCTCGAGGACGAAACCGGCTTCGTCAACGTCATCCTGTGGCGCGACGTCTACGAACGGTTCCGCGTCCCCGTCAAGACCCTCTCGTTCATGGGCGTCAGCGGCCCGCTCCAGAACGAGTCCAACGTCGTCCACATCGTCGTGGAGTCGGTATGGGAGCCGAGGATAGGGGCGGAGCCGGTGAGGAGGAAGAGCCGGGATTTTCAATAGGGGGCGACGCCTGGAACGACGGGAAGGGGCAGGCGCGGGTGAAGACAGAATTTGTTGACAAAAGGCACACGTCATGGAAGGATTCTAGACGTGCCGGAGTTCGACTGGGACGATAAAAAGAATGAGCTTCTCGAGAAGACACGGGGCGTAAGTTTCGAAGATGTCGTCTTCCACATCGAGAATGGCGATATTCTCGACATCATCAGGCATCCCAATGCATCCCGGTATCCGAATCAGAGGATCATCGTCCTGAAAATGGAAGGGTACGTGTACTTGGTCCCATACGTGGAACGGGGAAGAACACGCTTTCTCAAAACCATCATCCCCAGCCGGAAAGCGACAAGGGAGTACCTCGAATGAAAAATCCTCTCGAATTGGACGAGGAAGAAGTAAAGATTCTCCGGGATTTTGAACGCGGGGAATTTACGAGCATCACCAAGTTCAAAGAAGCCAAGCGGAAGTTGGAAGAAGCTGCAGCCGAGTTCCTTCAAAAGGACAAGCGCATCAACATTCGGATCTCGTCCCGAGATTTGGAAGCCCTCAAAAAAAGGGCAAGCAAGGAAGGAATGCCCTATCAGACCCTCATCTCCAGCACGCTCCACAAATTCGTGGCGGGGAAATTGAAGAGCGTGGAGTGACGTGTGGGTTAGTTCTTGGGGAAGTCGAACAGCACCTCATCGCCTCTGGCATACCCCACGGCAGACCATGTGTCCGTATCGAACCCGAGATGGAGTACGCCGCACGTCGGCAGGTTCGGGATCGGACGTGGGCCCAGGTGATTGGCGAGTTCGGTCAGCCCGGGGTTGTGGCCGAACAGCATCAAGGTGACCAGCGAATCGTCCGCGTCGCGAATCACGTCGAGCAATTCGACAATACCCGCGCCGTAAAGGCGGTCTTTCAGCACGATATCCTTGCGCGGATAGCCGAGCTTCCTGGCGATGATCCGCGCCGTCTCCAGCGCCCGCACCGCCGGACTCGAAACGATCAGATCCGGCCTCTCCTTCCGCTGCGCAAGCCGGGTGCCCATTTCGGGCGCGTCCCGTTCGCCCCGCTTGTTGAGAGGTCTTTCACGATCGTCGAGGCTGGGATCCTTCCAGCTCGACTTGGCGTGCCGTACGATGATGAGCTCTTTCACCGGCGACTCGATCGAGGCGGTCCGTCACGCCACCGAGCGGCGGCCCGGCTCCGGCTGTGCCGGCTGGCTGAAGGGACGGTCGTGCCGCAGGCTGGGAACGCGTTTGCGCACGCTGGCGACGCTAGCCATATCCACGGTGGCGACGATGGCGGCGGGTTCGTCGCCGCCCTCGGCAAGGATCTCACCCCAAGGCGAGACGATGAGAGAGTGGCCGTAGACGGCGCCGCCGCCGGGCACGGGGCCGACGGAACAGGGGGCCACCACTACGGCGCCGTTCTCGATGGCCCGGGCGCGGTTCAGCACGTGCCAGTGGGCTTGGCCCGTTTTCTTGGTGAAAGCGGCGGGCACCGCCAGGATCTCGGCGCCGGCTTGGGCCAGCGCGCGATAGAGGTGTGGGAAGCGCAGGTCGTAGCAGGTAGTCATGCCGAGGCGTCCCCAAGGGGTGTCCGCCACCACAGCCTGCTTGCCGGGACTGACCACCGCGGACTCGCGGTAGCGCTCGGTTTCGGACAGGTCCACGTCGAACAGGTGGATCTTGTCGTAGCGGGCGCGGACCTCGCCTTTGTCGTCCACCAGGAAGCCGCGGTTGATGAGCCGGTCTCCCGGGCCGTCCACGGCCACCGAGCCGATGAGCATCCATGTTCCGGCATCGCGGGTGAAGGCGCGTAGCGCCTCCAGCACGGGATGGCTCGCCTCGGGCGCGGCCGGGGGCTTGAGCACGCCGTTCTCGGTGGCGAGGCCGCCGCAGAACTCCGGGAGGCACACGAGCTCGGCGCCGTCCGCCACGGCTTCGCCCGCCAGGCGGAGTGCGGCTTCGATGGCCTCGCCGAAGGTCGCCAGGGCCGGCGTCTGGACGCAGCCGATGCGGACTTCGCGTGTGGTGGTCATGATTCCCTCCCCGCGGGTTCAACTTCGTCGTCCTGCTCTCGTGGAGTTTACCGCGTTGTCGGGAAATTACGAAGGCATTTCGCCCTGGATTCCCGTTTCGCGGGAATAACGGAATGAGACCGCCGGTGAGGCATCCTACGTGCGGGTTAGCCGGTCGATGATTTCGCGGTGCTGCGGGTAGCGCCGGATCAAGTCGTCCCTCCCGGGCATCTCGAAATCGGCGAAGTCGAAGCCGGGGACGCAGGTGCAGCCCACCAGGGCGTATCCCCGGTTGCCGTCCACGGAGGCGCCGAACAGCGAGCCGCCGGGAACCAACGCCTGCAGGCACTCGCCCGCCTGCGGATCGGGGCCCATGCTGATGGGCGAGTAACGGCCCGCGGTGTCGATGACGTGTACGGTGAGGGTCGAGCCCGCGTAGAAGTGCCACAACTCGTCCTGCTTGATGCGGTGGAGGGCGGAGAACTCTTCGTCCTGCAGCAGGAAATAGATGGAGGTGCCGAGGCTGCGGGGGCCATCGTAGCCGGGCAGCAGCCCGCCCGGGACGGTGACCCGGGAGCGGTAGATCTCCTTGAAGTGGCCGCCTTCGGGATGGGGATCGAGACCGAGGATTTCTATCCAATAGGCGGCGTCATGCATGAAGCGTTCTCCTGGCGGCATCGCTCCCAGGATGGCACCCTTCGGATGGGGCCGTTCGACTTCGCTTCGCGAAGCCTGTCCTGAGCTTGACGAAGGGCTCAGGGCGAACGGTTAGGTTGAGCGGTCGGATCTACCCCGTTCGCCCTGAGCGAAGCGAAGCGAAGTCGAAGGGCGCCATCTCAACGGATCCGAGTCTTCCTAAGCAACTTGTGACAACCGACACTAGTCTGGATCGCGCAAAGTCGGCCGCCATAGCGCGAGATCACCCCCGCCCTCGAAGTGGTAGCGCTCGATGGCTTCCGAGTCCAGGGTGACGCCGAGGCCGGGACCGCCGGGCGGGCGCATGAAGCCGTTGACCGGCTCCAGCGGCTCCTGGAGAAGGCCGCTACGCAGCGGGTTCTCGTTGTAGTCGAACTCCATGACCGCACTGTTCTCCAGGGCGGCGGCCAGATGAAGGCTGGCGGCGAGGGCGACGCCGTCACCGTAGGTGTGGAGCGAGATCGGAAGACCGCGCTCCGCGGCGTCGGCGGCGATGTTGCGCACCTCGCTGATGCCGCCGGCGCGGGCGACGTCGGGCTGCAGGATGTCCACCGCGTCCCGGGCCATGAACGATTCGAACGCGAAACGGGTGTGCAGGTTCTCGCCGACGGCCACGGGGACGCCGGAGCGGGCCTTGAGCCGCGCGTGGCCGGCCACGTCTTCCACAAAAAACGGCTCCTCCAGCCAGCCGATGCCGAGCTTCTCGAACTCCTTTGCCGCGGCCAGCGCCACCTCCAACCCGTAGCCCATGTTGGCGTCGGTCATGAGCCGGAAGTCGGGTCCCAGCGCCGACCGCACCGCGCCCACGATCTCGACGTCCTGGGCGAGGTCGAAGCCCACCTTGATCTTGATGCCGTGGAAGCCCCGTTCCGCCAGCTTCTCGGCCTTCTCCACCGCGGCCCGGGTCTCCTCGGGATAGAGCGCGGTGGCGTAGACCTCGACCCGGTCCCGGCGCTTGCCGCCCAGCAACTCGTAGACCGGTACGCCCTTCACCTTGCCGGCAATGTCCCACAGCGCGATGTCGACGCCGCTGAGGGCTACTACACCGACGCCTCTGGAGCCGAAGGCGCGCACGCCGGCGCGGAAGTAGGCCGTGTCCCAGATCTCTTCGATGGCAAGGGGGTCCATGCCGACGAGCAGCGGCCTGAGCACGTGGGCGACGACCGCTTCCAGAAGCAGTCCGTTGCCGGAGCAGGACCCGATGCCGGTGATTCCGTCGTCGGTATGGACCTCGACGAGACATGCATGACGATGGCTTCGCACGCCCGTGCGGCTCTCCACCCGGCCCTCCGCGCCGAGGGAGGCACGCAACCGCCGGGTCGCAATGTCCGTGATCTTCATTCGAAATACCCGCCTCTCCAAGAGCTCGGGTCCACCGCGCCTTGACACCCTTTGCCCGGCGGAAGTAGATAGATTCCCAGCCGGACGCCGCCTCGAAGGGTCCTGGTTGGGCAGGCCAACCGTAATCCATGCCGGCGGGCGCGTGCAAGAGAAGTATCACTCGGCGCCTGCCGTCAAACGTTCTTCGGAGTAAACCATGCAAGGCAACAAGGTCTGTATCCCGGCGCCGCACAAGCTGTCGGTGGGGCGGGACGTGCTGGAGGAGGCGGGGTGCGAGCTCGTGCTGGGGAAGGACCAGGACGAGTTCCCCAAGCACCGCTACTCCGACGACGAGCTGGTGGCGCTGATCGGCGACAGCGACGCCGTCTGGGCGGCGCAGCGGGACTTCATCAGCGGTGCGGTGCTGGCCCGCTGCCCCAAGCTTAGAGCGGTGATCAAGGCCGCCATCGGCTACGAGACCATCGACGTGGACGCAGCCACCGAGCTGGGCATCCTGGTGTGCAACAGCCCGGCGCGGGAGAACTTCACCGGCGTGGCCGAGGCCACGGTCGGGCTCATGTCCATGCTGTTCAAGCGGCTGGTGCACAACCAGCAGCTCCTGCGCGACGGCGGCTGGAAGCGCAACGAGCACCGCGGCAACCTGATGGTGGGCCGCACCGTCGGTATCGTCGGCGTCGGACGGGTGGGCAAGGAGGTGGCCAAGCGCCTCGGCCCCTGGGAGATGCGGCTCATCGGCTGCGACCCCTACATCACGCAGGAGTCGGTGGAGCACCTGGGGGTGGAACTGGTGCCGCTGGACACGGTGCTCCGGGAATCCGACCTCGTGACCCTGCACACGCCCCTCACCGCGGAGACGCGCGGGCTCGTCACCCTGACCGAGCTGAAACAGATGAAGCCCACCGCCTACCTGGTGAACACGTGCCGCGGCGGCGTGGTCAAGCAGGAGGACCTGGTGCAGGCCCTGAACGAGGGCATCATCGCCGGCGCGGCCGTGGACGTGTTCGAGGAAGAGCCGCTGCCCATGTCGGACCCCATCCGCGACGTGGACCCCGAGCGGCTGATCATGACGCCGCACATCATCGGCACCAACCCGCAGTCCCAGGTGTCCGGCGAGCGCATGGCCGCTCAGAGCATTCTCACGGTGCTGGCGGGCGAGGCGCCGGAGACCGTGGTGAACCCCGAGTGCGTAGACGCCTGGCGTGAACGGTTCGGCGCCCGTTGACGGCCGGCCGGAACCTTGGGCACGGGGCTCCGGAGGGAAACCGTCTCTCCGGGGAACTAACGGTAGGGGCGACCGGCGGTCGCCCCTGAACGGATTGGAGGAAACCCGTGGCGGAAAAGGAATGCATCATCGAGGACATCGACGAAGAAACCGGCATCGCCTGGATCACCCTCAACCGCCCGGAGCGAAAGAACGCGCTCAGCCGGAAGCTCCTTGCGGAGCTGGTGGACAGCCTCAAGGCCCTGTCGGTGAACGACAACATCCGCTGCATCGTCACCACCGGCGCCGGAGACGCCTACAGCTCGGGGCTGGACCTGTACGACCTGCGGGCGTCGTGGCAAGGCAAGCGCCGGCTCTACGAGGGCGGCTCGGCGCGGGAGATCGTCACGCTGCTGCGCCAGGCGCCCCAGGTCACCGTGGCCGCGGTCAACGGCTGGGCCCTGGGAGGCGGGCTGGTGCTGGTGAACGGCCATGACCTGGCCATCGCCGCGGACACGGCGCAGTTCGGCATGCCGGAGATCATCCGCGGGAGCTACGGCGCCACCGCCACGCCTACCCTCTTCCGGAGCGGCATTCCCTTCAAGAAGGCGTTCTACATCCAGCTCACCGGCGAGAACATCGCCGGGCCCGAAGCCGAGCGCCTGGGGCTGGTTTCCAAGACCGTGCCGGCGAAGGAGCTGATGCCGTTCGTCCGGGAGTTCGCCGCCACCATCGCCAGCCGCCACCCGGTGACCCTGGAACACGCCAAGATCGCCGCCTACACGTCCATGGACCTGGACAACAGCCGCGGGCTGCTGGTGGACGAGGTCATCTCCCACCGCATGCGCGTCTACATGAACCCGCTGAACGACGTCGAGGGATACCTCCAGTCGCAGAAGGGCGGCGGCAACGTCAAATACGAGAAGCCCGACGCCAAGAAGTCGTAGGGGCGGGGTCCCAATCCCGCCCGAGTTCGCGTCGCGCTAACGGTCGATACAGGCCACGAGCGCCGGAGCCCTCATGACCAAAGACGAACCGCAACGCCCCGACGGCGCACCTCGACTCCTCGAGGGATACCGGGCCCTGGACCTCACCGACCGCAAGGGCCAACTGTGCGGCCGCTTCCTGGCCGACCTGGGCGTGGAGGTCGTCAAGATAGAGCCGCCCGGCGGCGACCCGATGCGGAGGGTTCCTCCCCTTGCCGGCGGCACCAGCCTCGTGTTCGCCCATCTCAACGCCAACAAGCGCACGCTGGAGCTGGATCTTCAGCTTCAGGACCACCGCCACCGGTTGAAGGCGCTGGCCGGCGAGGCCGACATCCTCATCGAGAGCGGCGCGCCCGGATGGATGGCCGCGATGGAATTGGACTACGACCGCCTCAGCGAGAACAACCCCGGTCTGATCATGGCGTCCATCACCGGCTTCGGCCAGTGGGGTCCCCACAGCGGCTTCGCCTACAACGACCTGGTGGTGTTCGCCATGTGCGGCCTGATGTCCATCTCCGGCGACCCGGACAGGCCGCCGTGCGCGCCGCCCGAGACCCAGGCATACTACTTTGGGAGCCTGGTTGCCGCCCTCGGCATCGTGGCGGCGCTCCACCGCCGCGAGCGCACCGGCGCCGGCGACTGGATCGACGTCTCCATGCAGGAAGCGCTGGCCACCCAGGAGCACATGGTGCGGCTCTACGCCAACGAGCAGGAGATCCACACCCGCGCCGGCAGCCAGCACCAGCACGTGGCGCCCGCCAGGATCTTCCCCTGCCGGGACGGCTACGCCTACATGTACGTCAGCCGCCAGCACTGGAAGAAGTTCCTCGAGATCTGGCCCGACCACCCGAAGGAGTTCGAGGCGCCGGAGTACATGAACAACCTCTTCCGGCGCTCCCATGCCGACGTCATCAACCCGGCCGTGAGCGCCTTCACCCGGCGGCACACGGTGGAGGAGCTGACCCGTCACCTGCAGTCCAACCACATCCCGTGCCTGCCGGTGAACCGGCCGCTGGGCTATCTCCGGGACCCGCACGTGGAGGGCCGGCATTTCGTCCAGGAGGTGACCTACCCGGACGGCGCCTCGCTGACCCAGCCGGCTCTTCCCTGCATCCTGAGCGGCACCAGGCCCCGGGTCACCGCTCCCGAAGCGGTTCCTCAAGGCTCTGGAGAGGTCTGGTCGTCGACAAGGAATCCCGGGCCGTCCGGCAACGGGGAACCGGCCGCTTCCGTCGAAGCCGGCGGGCAGGGGCTGCCGCTCCAGGGCATGCGGGTCCTGAGCTTCGACCACGTGCTGGCCGGTCCCTTCGGCATGATGATGCTGGCGGACCTGGGCGCGGAGGTCGTCAAGGTGGAATCGAGCAAGGGAGGCCTCGATCCCTTCCGTTTCTTCGGCACCGGCGACGATCCCAACGCGTCACCGCGCTTCCTGGAGTTCAACCGGAACAAGCGCTCCATCACGGTGAATCTCAAGCATCCCGAGGGGCCCGGCCTGATCCGGGAACTGGCTCAACACTGCGACCTGGTGCTGGACAACTTCGCGGTGCGGGTCATGCCGAAACTGGGGCTCGACTATGACAGCCTGGTGGAGCACAAGCCGGACATCGTGACCATGCGGATGCCCGGACTGGGCACCACCGGCCCCAAGAAGGACTCCCTGACCCTGGGCACCATCATCACCGCGTTCACCGGCTTCACCTCCCTGTGGAACGAATCCGCCGAGGTGGACCCGCCGGTGGGGTCGGGCACCGTGCTGCCGGACTACGTGTCCGGGGTCATGGGCGCGATCCTGTCGGTGGCGGCCGCGCTCTACCGCCGGCGCACCGGCAAGGGGCTGGCCATGGACCTGGCCCAGGCGGAGGCGGCCGCCTTCCTCATCGGCGCCAGCATGATCCAGGCCGCCAGTACCGACACCGAGCCCGTTCCCGTGGGCAACCGCTCCCCGTACCACGCTCCCTGGGGCATTTACGCCTGCAAGGGCGACGACCGCTGGTGCGTCGTCGCCACCGAGGACGAGACTCAGTGGCGCAGCCTGGCGGCGGCCATCGAGCGGCCGGATCTGGTCGACGACGCGCGGTTCCGCGGTAGCGCGGACCGGCTCCGCAACCGCGAAGCGCTGGACGCCGTCCTAGAAGAATGGACGTGTGTCCATGACAACCATGAGGTCATGAGGCGGCTCCAGGAGGAAGGGGTCCCCTGCGGCGCGGTCCAGAACGGCGCCGATCTCGTGACCAACGACCCGCACCTCCAGACCCGGGGCTTTCTCGGCACCCACGACAACCCGCGCTTCGGGCGCATCACCCTGCCCTGCCTTCCCATCCGGTTCACGCGTTCCCCCGTGGAACAGGACTGGGCGTTCCCCGAGCTCGGACGGGACACGGACCGGACCCTGCGCGACATGCTCGGTTATGACGACGCGCGTATCCGGCGGCTGCGCGAGGACGGAGTGCTGGAGTAGCGCGGCCCGCATCGCGAACTCGTCCTGTTCCGGAACTGTCTCGCAGTGAGGTTAGGGGCGACCGGCGGGTCGCCCCTACGGGATCACACCGCCGCGTAGCGGCAACCGTAGAGGTGGCCGGCGGTCGCCCCTACACCGCAGCTCTTGGCGCTTCAGGGCTCGTAGGACAGGTTGGAACGGACCAGGTTGCTGATGCGCCGGTGCATGGGGTTCTTGAGCTCTTCGCCGATGTGGGCCATGGCGCCCAGGGTGCGGCCGATGAGGGCGAAGGCCTTGGCCATCTGCCACTGGAGCCCCATGTCCGAAGCGATGGCGGCGATGGCGCCGGTGACGTTGATGGGCAGGCCCCGGTTGTAACGCGCCTCCGCGGCCTTCTTGATCTCTTCCAGGAGCTCGCAGTAGCGCCCGCGCACGCCGGTCTCGGCGGCGATCTCGTACAGCCGGTCGGCGCGGGGGTCGCCCTCGGAATGGGTGGCGTGGCCGATGCCGGCGATGCGCTGCTTGCGGGCGGCGTGGTCTTCCACCACCCCCTGGGCGGTGGCGGCCAGATCGGCGCCGTCGCTCTCCAGCGGCAGCGCGTCCTGCAGCATCTTGGCGCAGTACTCCGACGAGCCCAGGTGGACGCTGCCGGCCCCCAGCAGGGCGGCGGCCACCGCCCCCTGAATGGCCTCCGGCGCCGTCGACACCGTGAAGCGGGCGGCGATGATGTTGCCCACCATGCCGTGCTCCACCAGCACGTTGAGCATGGCGTCGGTCATGCGCCCCTCGTCCTCGCTGGGAATCCGCCCCACCAGCATGAGGAAGGCCATCTGTCCGAAGCTGAGCTTGCCCAGGATGTCCTGGGTCAGGTCGATGTTGCGGACCAGCACCCGGTGCAGCTCGGCCTTGCCCAATCCGGTTACGATCTTGGTCTTGTCTTCGCTCATCAAGGTCTCCTTGCGGCCTGGCGTCAGGCCCTTGTCGGATTACGCTTCACTGATCCGACGTACACTTTTCTCCGGAAGCCGCGCTCACACGTCGATGCGGGTGTCCCAGAGGATCGGATCGCCGCCCATGGGCGGGCAGAACAGATCCACTTGCAACTGCACCTGGCAGCCCGGACAACTGTACTCATGGTACTCGCCGATGTAGGGCTCGCCAGACGGCAACGCGTCCTCCATGTAGTCGTTCAGGTCCAGGATGCGGCGCAGCGCGTAGTTCTTGTAGTTCTCCTCGGCGCCGCAGTAGAGGTGGCCGCATTGGACGCAGCGGATGGCGTGTTGACCGTTTCGGCGGGCGATCTCGAGGCTCGCGTGGAAGCGCAGCACCGATTCGTACTCCCCCGCCTGCGCCGGGTCCAGCGCCGAGGTCTTCCCCGAGGGCGGCTCCCCGAGTTGTTTGCGCCCGGCGCGGATGCGCTCCCGCAGGCTCTGAGTGGCGGCCTCGTCCACGGAACGGCCGTCCCGGGCCAGCACCACGCCGTACACCTCCTCGCCGATCTTGGGGGTGAGCCAGCCGCGGCCGAAATCCCGCAACACCAGCGCGGGGTCACGTTCCAGCGGGTCCCCGAAACCGCCGCCCCCGGCCACGTAATCGATGAGGAGGCTCCCTTCCGGCAGCGCCACGCGTTCCGGAACCCCGTCGGGATGGACCACCCGGCCCCAGGTGCCGTCGCGCATGCCGGCGCCGTCCGGGTACTCGCCCTGCCGGACCCGGTCCAGCAACTCCATGCCCGCGTCCACCATGTAGCGCAGCACGCTCTTGCCGGTGGGGTAGCCGCCGCACAGGCCGTAACCGCCCTGGGCCACGCCGCCGTAGGGCTTGTAGTCCACGCTGCAGTCCTGGGAGCCGTAGATCCAGTAGACGCGGTAGCTGCCGAGGCCGCCGCGGTACTGGCCGAAGCCGCTGCCGTCGGGGTTGTGGCCACGGGTGAAGTAGAGGAACGGGTACTGCATCTCGATGCGCTCGATGTCGCTGATGCCGGCGGAGGGAATGTTCATGTGGCCGCCGGTGTTGACGCCGTCCCGCAAGGGGGCGCCGCCCATGCCGGCGCCGTGGATGTCGTAGAGTCCCTGGGCCACGCGGATGCCGTCCCGGGTGTGGCCGCCGTAGAAGTAGCCGGGTCCGCCGGCGTAGGCCAGGTTGCCGGTGGTGGAGGCGTTGACGTCCTCGGCCCGTCCCGCCGCGTAGAGCATCTTGGAGACGCACTCGCAGATGGTGGAGACCAGCACGTTGCCCACCCGCGGCGCGGCGCCGCAGGCCGCCGGGAAAGTGCAGTTCAGGATGGTGCCCTCGGGTATCTTGAGGGTCACCGGCTTCATCTTGCCGTCACTCCAGGGCACGTCCCAGAAGAGCGCGTTGGTGAGCGCCAGGGTGATGTGCGCGGCGGTGCTGGGAAAGGTGGAGTTGTGGTCGGTGTCGGTCTGCGGGCTGGTCCCCTCCAGGTCGAACTCCAGCTCGTCGCCCTTCTTGGTCATGGTGCAGTAGAGCTGCTGGGCCACGGCCTTGCGCGACTTGCGGTCCAGGGTAGTGACGTACTCCCGGGACACCCAGGTGCCGTCGGGCAGCGAGCGCAGCTTGGCGCGGGCCTTGGCCTCCGAGTCCTCGATCATGCGCCGGCCGGCAGCCTCGACGAACTCCGGACCGAACTTCTCCACCAGCCCGAGGTAGCGGTCGGCGCAGACGTTGTTGCCGGCGATCATGGCCTTCATGTCCAGGCCCACGTACTGCGGGTCCCGGCACATGCCGGTGAGGGTGCGGAAAACGTCCTCGCGGAACTCGCCCTTCTCCACGATCTTGAGGCCGCTGATGCAGATGCCCTCGTGGAAGATCTCCAGCGCGCCTCCGCGCAACACCCCGCCGGTGTCGGCGGTGTGGGTGCTGGTGGCGGTCCAGGCGATCAGCTCGCCGTCGTAGAAGATGGGCTTGATGACCATCATGTCGTAGGTATGGGAGCCCGCCACGTAGGGGTCGTTGAAGAAGAACTGGTCGCCGTCGTAGAAGCCGGGCGACTCCTTGAAGTACTCCATCATGTTCTTGATGGCCTGGGAAGTGGCCGCGGCGAACCGCAGGTGGCCGGAGCACGCCAGCACCATGACGCCCTCGGTGTCGTAGAACGAGCTCATGCACTCGCCGCCCTGGGCGACGATGGGAGAGGCGGTGACGCGCTGCAGCGTCATGCGGCCCTCTTCGCCGATCGCCCAGAGCCGGTGGAAGTACATTTCGTATTTTATAGGATCAACCGCTGTCGGTTCCATCGAAGTCTCCTGAAATGCCGTCCTTCGACTTCGCTCGGCTTCGCCTCGCTACGCTCGGGACGAACGGTTGTGAATCCCATTTCCGCTCGTCCCGAGCGTAGCGAGGTCTGCCGAGCGAAGTCGAAGGACGCTTCAATTGATCTTGACTCCTAGATCTCCATCACCAGGTTCAGGTACTGGTCCACGGTCACCTTGGCGCCCGGCGGCACCGGAATGGTGGTGAAGGGCAGCTCCAGGACGGCCGGACCCGCTACCTCGTTGCCGGCGTTCAGCAGCGAGTTGTCGTACACCGGGGTCTCGATGAAGCCGCGCTCCGGCCTCGTGAAGTAGACGTTACGTTTGCCCTTGACGGCCTGGGAACCGTCCCCCTTCTCAATGAGCTGCGGCTTCAGCTCCGGCTTGGTGACCAGGCCCACGGCATCCACCCGGATGGCGCTGATCTCCATGCCGGCCTTGGTGTAGCCCGCGCCTACGCCGTAGAGCTCCTCGTACTTCTTCTCGAACATTTCCTGCAGTTCCCGCAGCCGCTCTTCGGTCATGCGGTCCCACGGCAGCGGGATCTCCACGCCGGCGGTCTGCCGGCGGTAGCGCATGGTGAAGAAACGGCGGTACTCCACCTGGTCGGCCTTGAAGCCCTCGCCGGTCATGATCTCCACCAGCTCGTTCTCGATGGTGTCCAGACGCTCGTTGGGTCCCTCGGGCTGGGCCGGGAAGATGTACTGGCAGGTCATGACACGGGTGTGGATGACGTCCGCCGCGGCCACGCCGAATGCGGAGAACACCGGCGAGGTAGGGAAGATATAGATCTTGTTGATGCCCAGCTCGGCGGAGAAGCCGGCGGAGTGCACCGGCCCGGCGCCGCCGAAGGCGTAGATGACGAACTCCTCGGGCAGGTGCCCGGTGCGCACCACCTGCTGGCGGATCAGGTCCGACATCTTGCTGTTGACGATGTCGTAGACTCCGGCCGCGGCCTCGACGTTGCTCAGCCCGAGCGGCTTGGCGATCTTCTCCTCCACCGCCTTCTCGGCCTTTTCCTTGTTGAGCGACTTGCGCCCGCCCAGGAAGTAGTCGGGATCGATGATGCCCAGCACCAGGTCGGCATCCGTGACCGTCACCTCCTCGCCGCCGGCGTCGTAGCAGACCGGCCCGGGGCTCGCGCCCGCGCTCTGGGGTCCCACCAGCAGACGCCCGGTCTCCTCGTCGACCCGCGCGATGGTGCCGCCGCCGGCGCCGATGGACTGGATGTCGATGATAGGCTGCAGCATGCGGAAACGCTCGACGATGGGCTCCGCCGCGTAACGCCAATAGCCCTCCGTGATGAGGCCCACGTCGAAGCTGGTGCCGCCCATGTCCGCGGTGATGACGTTGGGGTGGCCCAGCAGACCGGCCACGTAGGCGGACGCGATGGCGCCGCCGGCGGGCCCGGACTGGAGGTTGGACACCGGCGTGGCGTGGGCGCGGTGGGCCACGCCGCCGTTTCCCTGCATGATCAGGAACGGCCCCTCCAGCCCGCCCTCCTCGAGCTTGGTCTGGAGCCCGCCGAGGTAGCGGTCCACGGTAGGGCCGAGGAAGCTGTTGATGATGGCGGTGTTGGCGCGGGCGTACTCACCGGCCACCTGGGCCAGCTCGCTGCCGAAGGACCAGAATACCGTGTTCGACGGGTCAGCCTCCCGGGCCAGGGCGCGCACGTCGTCTTCGTGCTTGGCGTTGGCCCAGGCGTGGAGCAGGCTCACCGCGATGGCCTCGCACCCTTCCTCGTCCACGAGCTTGCGGATCGCCTCCATCACGTCCTGCCGGGACAACGGCACCACCACCTCGCCGCGGTAGTCGATGCGCTCACGCACGCCCAGCACCCGCTCGCGGGGCACCAGCGGCTCGGGCTTGGTGACCCAGGTGGCGTGGCGGATCTCCTCCTCGGAGAGGCCGTCCACCCGCCCGATGGCTCGCATGATCTCGGTGGTGTCCTCGAATCCGCGGGTGGTGATGAAACCCACCTTCACGCCCGTGCGGGTAATCAAGGCGTTGGTGGCCACGGTGCTGCCGTGCTTGAAGAGCACGGCCTGCTTCAGCAGATCGGCGCGGTCCACGTCCAGCACCAGGGCGGCTTCGGTGAGGGCGTCCATCACGCCCCGGGAGAACTCGTCCGGCGTCGTCGACGCCTTGGCGGTCCACACCTCCCCGCTGGGGGACATGACCACCACGTCCGTGAACGTCCCGCCTGTGTCGATACCGATGATGTAGTCCTTCGCTTCGGCCATGTCTGTTCTTCCTCGTGATTCGTCCATCGCGTCCCGTTCAATTCATTACCAGGCCGCCATTGACGTTGAGCGTGTAGCCGGTGATGTAGGTGTTCTCGGGGCTCACGAGGAAGTAGAAGCCCTCGGCGATGTCTTCGGGCCGGCCGGTGCGCCCCATGGGGATGAGCGGCTTCCAGGCCTCTCGGGATCCGGGGGCGGCGTGGGCCAGCACCCGCGGCGTGTCGGTGGGGCCGGGGGCCACGACGTTCACCAAGACTCCGTGGGGCGCCAGCTCCTGGGCCAGGGACTTGGTGAATCCGAGGATCCCGGCCTTGGCCGCCGAATAGGGCGTGCGCAGGGCGCAGCCGGTGAGCCCGTAGTTGGACGCGGTGTTGACGATGCGGCCGCTCCCCTGCTCCATCATCACCGGGGCTACCTCGCGGCAGAAGAGAAAGGTCCCCTTGAGGTTGACGTCCAGCACCTCCCGCCACTCGGCCCAGGACAGTTCCTCCACGGCCTTGGTGTGGATGGTGCCGCCGGCGAGGTTGCAGAGGATGTCCACGGAGGCGAAATCCTTGCGGACCCGCGCCACGACGTCCTTGATGTCGGCGGCCCGGGTGACGTCGACACCGTAGGCGCGCGCGTGCGCACCCTCGGCGGTCAGCTCGTTCACCACCTGTTCGGCGCCCTCCCGGTCCGCGTCGGCAATGGCGAGGGCGATGCCGGCGCGGGCGAAACGGAACGCGACGCAACGGCCGATGCCGTTGGCGCCGCCTGAAATGATGGCCACGTCGCTCAACTCGGGCTCCTTCCTTGGCTTGCGGTGACCTGAAAGGGCGACCGCCGGTCGCCCCTACCGGGCTCCGCCTCGATCCAGTTCCAAATGACGCCGGTCAGGCTCCTAGAGGAAATCCTCCAGTCGCACCCGGCCCGCGCCCATGGGCTGCAGGCGCTCGAACTCGAACCGTCGCGCCGGGTCGCACTCCGGCGGCTTGGTGGCGTCGATCATCACCTTGCCGCCGAGGCGGTGCCAGCCCGGCGCCCCGGGAGCCCCCACCTCCGTGCACGACGGGTCCATGGCGTGGATCTTGGCGCCGGGAATGGTGATGATGTCCTCGGCCGGGTTGACGCGCGTGGAAACGGCCCAGAGCACGTCGGCGTAGTTGAAGATGTCCACGTCCTCGTCCACGGCGATGGCCACCTTGGGATGCTGGTACTCGCTGGACAACGCGGCCATGAGCACGTTCCGGGCCTCGCCGTAGTAGCGGGGGTTCATCTGCACCACGAGGCCGAAGATGCCCGGCAGCACCAGCACGTTCTTCACCTGGGCGCCGCCGCCGACGCTCCGTACCCGCCGGAGGATCTGCGCCGACATCGGCACCTTGTGGTAGACGCAGCCCTCCACCTCGGCGCCGTTCTGGATGTTCTTGAAGATGGCATCGCCGCGCATGGTGACGGCGTTGACCTGGAACACGGGGTTCTGCCCGGCTCCCGCCAGGTAGTAGTCCTGGAACTCGCTGAAGGGGCCCTCCTCCTCGCGCACGTGGGGCAGGATCTCGCCTTCCAGCACCACCTCCGCCTGGGCCGGCACCTCCATGTCGATGGTCTCGCACTTCACCATCTCCACCTCTTCCTGCAGCAGCCCCGAGGCGATGGTCAGCTCGTCCCGGCCGTAGTCCGTGGTGGTGGCGGCGGCGAAGTAATACATGGGATGGTGGCCGATCATGAAGGCCACCGGCATGCCCTCGCCCTTGGACTCGTGTTTCTGGTAGTTGGCCCAGCCGTGGCGCGGGTAGAGCAGGATGCCGGTCTTGCGGGGTCCCTTCATCTGCAGGCGGTGGAAGCTCAGGTTGCGGTTGCCGGTGTCCGGGTCCTTGGAGATCATGAGCCCCGCGGAGATGAAGGGGCCGCCGTCGCGGATGCCGCACTGGTGGATCGGCAGCTTCGTGATGTCCACCTCGTCTTCCTTGAGCACGCGCTCCTTGACGGGGCCGGAAGACACGATGCGGGTGGTGCCGGCGGTCTGGGTGCGCCGCACGAACTCCGGCACCATCTCGTTGCGGTCAACGCCGAAGGCCAGCGGCGCCAAGCGCACGTCGCCGGGCGCCTGGCCGAGGCAGCGCCAGCCCGGGAAGCCGTCGAGGTTCTCGAACAAGAGCGCCCGCTCCCGGGACTGCCACAACAGCGCCCCCATCTGCGTCCGCGGGTCCACCGGCTTGGAGATGGTGTCAAGCACACCGGCGCCCCGCAACTGGTCGATCCAGGTGCGTATATCCTTTTTCATTTGCCGTTTCGCCGTTCGGAGGTCATCGCCGCCCGGCGCGTGGAGAACGCCGGGCGGCAACGGGGTTGGACTGCTATTTCTTGCGGGCCAGCAGCGCGGGGATGTACTCGTTCTTGAGGTAGTCCCATCCCGGCGAAGGCTTGAGCATGCCCTCGGTGATCTTGTCCGCATCGGGACCCTTGATGTAGTCGAGCTTCAGCCCGAAGATCCTCTCCCACTCCTTCACGTAGGCGGGATCGGAGTACATCTTGTCGAAGGCCGCCCGGATGGTTGCCACGCGGTCCGCCGGCGTTCCCGGAGGCACCACCAGGGTACGGTTGAGGGTCCGCATCGTGGGACCGGTAAGCCTGTACGCCTCCCACGCCGGACCCGAGGGGGCCTTGCCCTTCACCTTTTTGTAGACCTCCTCGAAGGTGGGTATGTCCGTACCCGGGGAACGGATGACCTTTCCCTCGGGGGTCAACACGCCGCCCTGCCAGATGACGATGGCCACACCCTCCTGGATAGGCCCGTAGTAACGTCCGCTGGTCCCGAGCACGTGATGCAGCCCGGTGCCGCCGACGTAGGAGACCTCACCCGACAGGAAAGCCAAAGCCATCTGGGCGGTTCCGGGGTACCCCACCGCGAAGCCGTAGCCCTTGATGCCCAGCAGGTCGAGGCCGATCACGTCGTTGAGGAAAGACGGTCCGTTGATGGAGCGTCCGGAAACCGCGATCTTCGTGGGATCGATCTTGGTCAGTTCGACGCCGGTCTTGACCTTGAGGAAGTCCCGGACGATGGCCGCGGAGGCGCCGCTGGTAGAGAAAATCGCCGGCATCTTCGCCAGGTCGAAGTTGGGCTTGGGTTCTTTCATCACCTGGTTACCCAGGTGGGACGAGCCCATAATGGACCAGGTAAGGCCGTCCTTGCTGGCCTTATGGTGGGTGTAGGCGCCGTGAATCAGGCCGGCCGCCCCGGGCATGTTGATCTTGACCACCTTCGACGGCTTGCCGGGAAGGTACTTGCCGATCCACCGGCCGATGAGCCGGCCTTCGGTATCGTGCCCGCCGCCGGGTGAATAGCCCGACAGGATCTGGATTCTCTTGCCTTCGGTGAAGGCGTGCGCCGAGCCCAAGGCGAGAATCCCCAGTAACGCACAGCCCACGAACAACAACGACACTCTGCGTATGGTCATGAGACTTCTCCCTTCCGGGACGGGGCGTGATGCCCCGCCCCCTGCCCGAATGCTACTTGGTGCCGACGAACTTGCGGAGATGGGCCTGCCACTCGGCGGGCGCCATGGTCTCGTCGCGAATCTTGGTGGCAGCCTCCGGCGACACAAGCACTGGAGCGAGCTTCTGGCCGAAGACCCTCTCCCAGTCCTTGATGAACCCCGGGTCCTTGGCCATCTTCCCGATCGCCTCGCGCAACTCCCCGACCTTGGCCCCGGCGATGCCCGGCGGCAAGACCAAGGTACGTGTCAGATTCGAAATGCCGAGCCCGATGGCGCGCCACGCCTCCCAATCGGGCCCCGAAGGCTCCTTCTTGTGGACGGCCTTGTACACCTCGTACAGCGTGGGGACGTCCCCCTTTACCGTGGCGGACCGCGCGATGGAACCATCGCCCTTCAGGATGCCGCTCTGGTACATCGGGAACACCAGGCCCCGCTTGTGCAGGTCCACAAAGGCGCCGCCGCCCACCAGATGGGCGTCGCTGGCCACGAAGTAGCTCACCTCGCTCCGTTCCATTGCGGCCCTGATGGGCGACGTTCCCCCATAAGCGCAAACCGCCGTGTACTTCTGGATGCCCAGGAGGCGCAGCGCCAACTGTCCGCGCAGGCACGAGGAGCCCTGCTTGGAGCGCCCGGCAACGACGATCTTCGAGCGGTCGACCTTGGTCAGGAGATCATTGGCGTTTTTCGCCCCCAGGAAGTCCCTTGTCAAATGGACCTGGATGCCGGCAACGGACCAGATGATCGGCATCTTCAGAAGGTCGTACTTGACCATCTCCGGCGGCGCCAGCACTGCCTGCATTCCATGGCTGCTGCCGAAAAGGCCGATGGTGTTCCCGTCCGGCTTGGCTCGGTTGTAGACGTAGGACGACATGATCATGCCGCCGGCTCCGGGCATATTCTGGACAAGGACCTTCGGGTTCCCGGCCAGGTACTTGCCGAGGTACCGCCCCATGACGCGCGCCTCGATATCATGGCCTCCGCCGGGCGGATAGCCGATCAGAATAGTCACGTTCTTGGCCGCCGCCGTCGTCGCCAAAACGGTGAACAGCAGCAGGAAAAACAGGGTGCACCAACTCGCCGCTCGCGATCGCTTCATTATCCGTTTACCTCCTGTGCAATGGCGACGTGCCATTGGACGAAACCCTCGGGCACACAAAGCCCTGGAACGCAAACGGGCCGAGGACTCAGTACACCGAGATCCTCAGCCCGTCTGTGGTTGACGGCCGCTCCTTGCGGAACCGACCTACGTCGGAAGCGTCGCCGGGGCGAACCCAGCGGCGCTCCTTCCGCACGAAACCTATTTCTTCTTCGGCGCGGGTATGGTCAGCTTCGCCTTTGCCAGCGTGTTGCCATCCCCGTCCACCAGCATGACCTCGTGGTCGCCGGGCTTCAGCAGGCGCTTGATGGTCCGTCCCCGGATACCCCAGGTGGTGGAGACCATGCCCTTGTCGTCCGCCTTCTCGACGGCAGGCTTCGCGAGGAAGCTCACGTCCGACAGGACGCCGCCCATCATGGTCCGGATGCCCACCTCTTGGCCGGCCTTCAGCCCTTCCGCTGAGATCTTGACCTGCAGCCGGCCCTTCTTCGTTCCGCCCACGTCCACCATGAGCTTGGGACCCATAGCCATCGCGATGGACGACATCAGGAACAACGCTCCCAGGGCCGCTGCCAAACCGATTAGACTTTTCCTTGCCATACGTTACCTCCCTTGTGGTTATTGTTCCGCCGATCCAGACGGCTCCCTTTATACGTAAGCCTTGCGGCAAATGTCAAGGGGCCTGTCGACCGAAATTTTACCCCGCCATCAAATGGGGACGAGGCTCGACAAGTACCATTCCACCAGTCCCAGAATGAACTCCTGCGGCCCGTTGATCAAGCCCGGAGGCCACGGGATGTGCAGCACCATCTCGAACACCCCGATCATGAATATCATCATGACCACCATGTAGGTCACCGCGACCTTCCACGTCTCGCCCGCCTGCAGGCCCAGGTAAAGGAGCAGGAAGAGCGGCACGCTCAGGATGAAGCCGATGATCCAGATGGACAGGTAGAGGCCGAAGATCCACGCGAAGATATTGATGGCGCGCTGGATCACCACGGCCACCGGAACGCTGCGGTCCACCGGCAGGTCCATCATGCCGGCGACGTCCTCGTCGCTGTCCTTCGCGCGGAACAGGTCCAGCCCCAACTGCAGGAAGCACAGCACCATGGTGGGGATCCCGATGGTCCAGGGAAACAGCCGCGCCTGGTATTGCCACTGCTTTGCCGTCGCCACCAGCCCGATCATCAGCAGCAGCACGAAAACGGTGAACAGTGCACCGGGGTTGGCCTTAAGCTTCATCCACGCCCTCGCTTTGTTCGCGCTCGATCCGGGTGTCGCGCATCTGCTGCAGCTCCTGCTGCTTGCGGGCGTTGCGAATGCCGTAGTACAGGCTGGCGACGATGAGCACCATCACGATCATGACGATGGGACGCAGCATCCACGTGGCGCCGTAGCGGCTGATGGAGATGAAGAGGTAGTTCTCGATGATGCCGCTCAGCACCAGCCCCAGGATCAGCGGCGGCCGCGGCCAACTGAACCGCTTCATGAACCAGCCGAGCACCGAGAAGAACAGCAGCGACCACAGGTCCCCGTAGTGCCGCGTGGCCTGGAACGAGGCCAGGAAGACGATGACCACCACCAGCGGCGTCAGCAGGTTGATCCGCACCATGGCGATCTTGGCCAGGGTGTTGGTCAGCAGCATGCACATGACGGTGCCGAAGATGTTGGCGATGGCCAGGCTCCAGATCATCGTGTAGGTGACCGCGAGGTCCTTGGTGAGCATGGCCGAGCCGGGGGTCAGCCCCTGGATGGTCATGGCCCCGAGCAGCAACGCCATGGAGGCGCTTCCCGGCACGCCGAAGGCGATGGTGGGGATGAGGGCGCCACCCTCCTTGGCGTTGTTGGCCGCTTCGGGTGCCAGCACCCCACGCACGTCGCCGGTGCCGAAGGTCTCGTTGGCCCCCTTCTCGGTCTGAATGGCGTGACCGTAGGCGAACCAGTCCACCACCGAGGCGCCGAGCCCGGGGATGGCGCCCACGAAGACGCCGACGACGCCGCAGCGCAGCACCAGGAACCAGTTGCGGAAGGTGTCCCGGATCCCCACCATCACCCCCCGCAGCCTTTCCTTGGGCACGTCCGCGATACGCGTTCCGCGGATGGTCAGGTCGACGATCTCGGGGATGGCGAAGATGCCCAGCGCCACCGGGACCAGGGGAACGCCGTCCCAGAGGTAAAGCTGGCCGAACACCCAGCGGAGCACGCCTGTCTGGGGGTCCATGCCCACCATGCCCACGCACAGGCCGATAGCCCCGGCGATGAGCCCCTTCACCGGCGCGTTGCCGCTCAGGACGGCGACCATGGAGATGCCCAGGAGCCCCAGCATGAAGAACTCGGGGGAGCCGAACGCGAGCACGATGGGACGCAGCACCGGGATCGAAAGCGCGAGAATCAGCGACCCGAACACGCCCCCCAGGAGCGAGGCCATGTAGGCGCCGCCGAAGGCCCTTCCGGCCTCGCCCTTCTTGGCCATGGGATGGCCGTCGAGAATGGTGGCCTGGGACGCGGAGGTGCCGGGAACGCCGAAGAGAACCGAGGGAATCGTGTCCGAGGTGCTCGTCACCGAGATCAGCCCGATCATGATGGCGAACGCCTCGAAGGAGTCCATGTCGAAGGTGAAGGGCAGCAGGATGGCAAGACCGACGAGGCCCCCCAGGCCGGGTATCGCGCCCAGGGCCAGCCCCATGAACACGCCGATGAACAGGTACAACAGCCGGGTCGGAACCAGGAGGTTCTCAATCGCCAGGGTGGCGGCTTCCAGCATACGGACTCCCTTCTGCCCCCTTCGGAAAATCCACAGGGATATATCGAGGTCTGTGAAGACTGTCAAGGCAACGCGTTCCGGCGGAGGCGCGCTCGCGGAACCGGCTCCCGTTGCGGGTTACGAGGAAAAGGACTAGTACGACGATATCGTGTGTCGCGAGCTCGGGTAAACCGCCCGCGCGGACGGGTTCGCGAGGGCGAACCTCTCACCTCCCGGAAAGGACCGTCACCATGGGAAATCTCGGCATCTGCTTCGTCAATCCGGCCCCGCACATCGAACCGGGTTACGTCACGGACATGGCGCGGAAGTGCGACCAGGCCGGCTTGCACTCGTTCTGGACCATCGATCGCATCGCCTATGACAACCTGGAAGCGCTGACCGTGCTGGCGGCCGCGGCTGCCGCCACCGAGCGCATCCGGCTGGGAACGTCGGTGCTGCTGTCGGCGCTGCGCCACCCCGCGCTGCTGGCCAAGACCGTGGCCACCATCGACTTCCTGTCCAACGGCAGGATGACCCTGGGCATCGGCTTCGGCAGCCGGGAGAGCGACTTCACCTCCGTGGAGGTGCCCTGGGAGCACCGCGGGAGCCGCGCCGAGGAGTCTCTGGCGCTCATGAAGCGGCTCTGGACCGAGGAGGAAGTGGAGCACCACGGCCGGTTCTTCGACCTCCACAGCACCCGCTTCGGGCCGGCGACCGTGCAGTCGCCCCACCCTCCCATCTGGATGGGCGGCGGCGCCGAACCCGTCCTGAAGCGCGTGGGGCGGTACGCCGACGGCTACATCTGCGGCAGCAACGCGGTGCACGACTTCGATGCGGTGTGGGAGAAGATCAGCGGCCATGCCCGGGCCGCGGGCAGGAATCCGGACGACATCGAGAAGGCCGGGCTCACGTTCATCGCCATCGACGACGACAAGGGCAAGGCGGTGGAGGCGTGCGAGAACTACCTCATCCGCTACTACGGCAAGGTCCGCATGGACGTGGAAAAGTACATGCTGGTGGGCAGCGCCGACGCGTGCGCCGACGGCATCAACCGGATCTTCTCGGGCGGACTGCAGACGCTGATCATTGGCCTGGCCATCTCCGACCTGGCGCAACTGGATACGTTCGCGGAGAAGGTGCTGCCGCAGGTGCAGGGGTAGGGGTAGGGCGCCTGCGTGATGGTGTAACGCCGCTGGGCGACCGGCGACCGGCGGGTCGCCCCTACAAAATACCGCCAGCGATTGGGCAGAAAGCCTACAACGGCGCGGGGTCCTCGAAGTTCTTGGTGTAGGGCAGCTTGCCCGCGGTCTTGTCGACCTCGGACATGTTGCCCAGGAGCAGCGCGGTGGAGTCCCACGAGCCCGTGGTCAGGGCGTTGCGGTGGCCGTCGCTGATGTCGAGGTCCATTTCGCTGCCGTCGGGCAGGCGGATCTTCCTGGCGTCGAGATCCACCGTGAGCTCCACCTGCGGATCGGATTCCGCCAGCGTCATCAGCGTCCCGATATCCTCGGACGAGACCATCACGGTGGGCATGCCCAGCAGCACGCTGCTACCGGCGAAGATGGGGCCGAAGGACTCGCCGATGATGACCCGGATGCCCCAGCGGTAGAGGGCCTGCGGGGCGTGCTCCCGCGACGAGCCGCAGCCGAAGTTGCGGTTCACCAGCAGCACCTCGGCGCCCTGGAAGCGGGCCTCGTTGAAGGGATGGTCCACGGGCTTGCCGCCGGAATCATAGCGTTCGTCGATGAACGGATACTCGCCCATGCGGCTGAAGGTGATCTCCTTGAGATAACGGGCGGGAACGATCCGATCGGTGTCGATATCGTGTCCCCGCACGACCACGGCCCTGCCGCTTACCTGCCTGATCTCGCTCATTCCGACCTCGTTGAGTGTTGCGTTCCACGAATACGTCGACGAATCTGCTGGTCCTTCTCGCCGTCGGCCGCGTTGCTCCTCCTCGCGTGGTACCGGCCACTGCTCGTCGTCGCGCCTTGCCGACGACAAGAAGTCCTGCGCATCTTCATCAACGTATTCGTGGAACGCAACACTAGTTGTAATCCCGCACGTCCACGACCTTGCCGTTGAGCGCGGCCGCGGCCACCATGGCCGGACTCATCAGCAGCGTCCGCCCCTCCGGGCTCCCCTGGCGGCCGATGAAGTTCCGGTTCGACGATGAAGCGCACACCTCCCGGCCCTGGAGCTTGTCGGGGTTCATGGCCAGACACATGGAGCAGCCTGCCTCCCGCCACTGAAAGCCGGCCTCGGTGAAGACCCGGTCGAGCCCAGCCGCCTCCGCCTGCTTCTTCACTTCGACGGACCCGGGGACCACCAGGGCCCGCACGCCGGAGGACACCTGCCGCCCCTTGGCGACGCGCGCCGCGGCCACCAGGTCCGAAAACCGCGAGTTGGTGCAGGAACCGATGAATGCCACGTCGATGGGAGTGCCGAGGATCGGCGCCCCCGGCGTCCAGCCCATGTGCTGGTAGGCCTTCTCCACGGTCTGGGGATCCTTCAGGTCCTCGGGGCGGGGCATGTTCTCCAGCACGCCCAACGCCTGGCCGGGATTGATGCCCCAGGTGACCGTGGGCTCGATGGCCGAGCCGTCGATGTCCACGACATCGTCATAGCCGGCGTCCGGATCCGACGCCATCGAGCGCCAGTACGCCGCCGCGCGGTCGAAGGCCTCGCCCTTGGGCGCGAACGGCCGTCCCAACAGGTACTCGAAGGTGGTGTCGTCGGGGTTGACGTAACCCACCAGGGCGCCGCCCTCGATGCTCATGTTGCAGACGGTCATGCGCTCGTCCATGTTCATGGCATCCAGCACCGCGCCGCCGTATTCGTAGGCGAACCCCTTGCCGCCACCGACCCCGAGAGTCCGGATGATGGTCAGGATCACGTCCTTGGCGTGCACCCCGAGGGGGAGGCTGCCGTTGACGTTGATGCGCCGCACGTCGAGCCGGTCCATGGACAGCGTCTGGGTCGCCAGCACGTCACGCACCTGGCTGGTGCCGATGCCGAAGGCCAGCGTCCCGAAAGCTCCGTGGGTGCTCGTGTGGCTGTCGCCGCAGGCCAGGGTCATTCCCGGCTGGGTCAGGCCGAGCTGCGGGCCGATGACGTGCACGATGCCCTGGCGGTCGCTTCCCAGGCCGTAGAACTCGATGTCGAAGTCACGGACGTTCTTCTCCAGCGCCGCCATCATCGCCTCGGCCTGCTCGTCGGCGAAGGGCCGCACCTGGGTATCGGTGGGGATGATGTGATCGGCGGTGGCGAAGGTCCGCTGCGGATAGGCGATGGAGAGCCCGCGCTCCCGCATCATGTCGAATGCCTGCGGGGTCGTGACCTCGTGGACCAGGTGCAATCCGATGAAGAGCTGGGTCTGGCCGGTGGGCAACGTCGTCACCGCGTGGCTGTCCCAGACCTTGTCATAGAGCGTACGTTCGGACATGGATACGTTCTCTCCTTGGCCGGAAGTTATAGCCAGCGACCTGCGCTAATTCAAGCGTCCTTCGACTTCGCTCCGCTACGCTCAGGACGAACGGTGGTGGAACCCGTAGCTCCGGGCGAGTGGCTCGTGTAAGACCACGACTCCGTTCGTCCTGAGCGTAGCGCCGCGTTAGCGGCGCGAAGTCGAAGGACGCCATCCAGCGGGCCGGCTCACCGCGGAGGCTATTCGTAGCGCACTTCCACCAGGAACAGCCCCCGCGCCGGCGCGGTGGGACCGGCCAGCGTGCGGTCGCGGCCGTCTATCAGCGCCGAAAGGTCGCCGGCATCGCGTTCGCCCAGCCCTACCTCCACCAGCGTGCCGACGATGTTCCGCACCATGTGCCGGAGGTACCCGGTGGCCTCGATGCGATACACCCAGTGTTCCTCCCACCGGTACAGCTCGTTGTGGTAGACCCTCCGCACCGCTGTGGCCGCGCCACAGCCCGCGGCGCGGAAGCACGAGAAGTCGTGCTCCCCTTCCAGCGCGGCCAACGCCTCGCGCATGGCGTCGACGCGCAACGGCCTCGCCACGTGCCACGAGTAGCGATCGTTGAAGACCGACCGCCAGGGGTGGTTCCAGAGCCGGTACTCGTAGACGCGCCGGCGCGCGTCCCTCCTGGCGTCGAACGAGGGAAGCGCGGCCTCCGCCGCCTTCACCGTGATGTCGTCCGGGGTGAGGGCGTTGAGGCTGCGCTGAAGCCGCGCGAGGTCCCGGCCCTCGGGACACGCGAAATCGGCCACTTGTCCCAACGCATGGACGCCCGCGTCGGTCCGTCCCGACCCATGGACGCGCACCCGCTGCTTCAGCAGCACGGCCAGAGCCTCCTCCAGGACGCCCTGGACCGTCGGCCCGCCGGACTGGACCTGCCAGCCCCGGTATTCGGTGCCGTCGTACTCGATGGTCAGTCGGACGTTCATGAACACGTGTATCGATCGACGGGCGCCCCGCGGACGCAGGCGAGTTCGGAAACCCGCCTCGTCCTAGCGTCGTGTCCGAGTAATCGGAATCTGATGCAGGGGCGGGTTCAAAAACCCGCCCGCGCCATGGCGCAATCCGGCGGGCTTGTCAGTGGTAGTCCCGGATCAGGATCTCGGCAATCTGCACCGCGTTGAGGGCCGCTCCCTTGCGCAGGTTGTCGGCCACGACCCACAGGTTGATGCCGTTCTCCACGGAATCGTCCTCGCGGACGCGCCCGACGTAGGTGGCGTCCTTTCCCGCCGCCTCGGTGGCCAGCGGGTAGTCGTTGCTGTTGGGGTCGTCCCGCAGCAATATGCCGGGAGCCTCCCGGAGGATGGCGCGGACGTCCGCCGCCGACAGCTTGCTCCGGGTCTCGACGTTGATGGACTCGGAGTGGCTGCAGAAGACCGGCACGCGCACGGTGGTGGCGGTGATGCGGATCTCCGGGTCATCCAGGATCTTGCGCGTCTCCTGCACCATCTTCATCTCTTCCTTGGTGTAGCCGTTGGGAAGGAACGTATCGATGTGCGGGATGCAGTTGAACGCGATCTGGTGCGGGAACTGCTCGCATTCCACCTCATTGCTGTTGAACAGCGCGGCGGTCTGCCTGCCGAGCTCTTCCATGGCCCGCCGGCCGGCGCCGGAGACCGACTGATAGGTGGACACCACGATGCGGCTTATGCCGGCGGCGTCGTACAGGGGCTTCAAGGCCACCACCATCTGGATGGTGGAGCAGTTGGGGTTGGCGATGATGCCGCGCTGGACATGTTCGGCGATCCGGTCCGCGTTGACCTCGGGGACCACCAGCGGAACGTCGTCGTCCATGCGGAACCGGCTGGTGTTGTCGATGACCACGGCGCCGGCGTCCACCGCCGCCTGGGCGTATTCGGCGCTTACCGATCCGCCCGCCGAAAACAGCGCGATATCCATGTCCTCGAAAGAGTCCTCGTCCAGCACCTCCACCAGGATCTGCTTGCCGCGGAACTCGAGGCGCTGGCCGGCCGACCGCTCCGAGGCCAGCAACCGGAGGGTGTCCACCGGGAACAGCCGTTCCTCGAGGATCTTCCGCAGCTCCTCGCCCACCGCCCCCGTGGCCCCCACCACGGCCACGTTGTATTTCTCTTTGCCGATCATCTTCACGTCACGCCGCGCGGCTCGCCGCGATCTCCCGGCGCACCAGCGCGCCCATTTCCTTGCAACCCACCACCGGGCCCTCCCCTTCCGCGATGTCGGGGGTGCGATGGCCGGCGTCCAGAACCCGTTCCACGGCCTGCTCGATGCAGTCCGCCGCGGCGCCCTGGTCGAAGGAGTGCCGCAGCATGAGCGCCACCGTCAGGATGGTGGCCAGCGGGTTGGCCTTGTCCTGCCCGGTGATGTCCGGGGCGCTCCCGTGCACCGGCTCGTACATGCCCACCTTGCCTCCCAGGCTGGCCGACGGCAGCATGCCGATGGAGCCGGTGAGCATGGCGGCCTCGTCGCTCAGGATGTCCCCGAACATGTTGGTGGTCACGATGACGTCGAACTGCCTGGGGTCGCGAATGAGCTGCATGGCGCAGTTGTCCACCAGCACGTGGTCGAGCTCGACGTCGCCGTAGCCTTCCTCGTCGCGTACCCGTGTCACCACCTTGCGCCAGAGCTCGGTGGATTCCAGCACGTTGGCCTTGTCCACCGAGGTTACCCGGTTCCGCCTCCTGCGGGCGGCTTCGAACGCCACCCGGGCGATCCGCTCGATCTCCGGAGTGGTGTAGACCAGGGTGTTGACGCCCCGCTCGGTGCCGTCGGCCTCGGTGGTGACGCCCTTGGGCTGGCCGAAGTAGATGCCGCCCGTCAGCTCGCGCACGACGATGAGATCGGTGCCTTCCACGACCTCGGGTTTGAGAGTCGAAGCCTGCGCCAACGGCGCGAACAGCTTGACCGGGCGCAGGTTGGCGAACAGCCCCAGCTCCTGGCGCAACGCCAGCAAGGCCCGTTCCGGACGGATGGAGTAGTCCAGCCCGTCCCACTTGGGTCCGCCCATGGCTCCCAGCACCACCGCGTCGCTGGACTTGGCCATGGCCAGGACCTGGTCGGTCAGGGGTTTTCCATGGGCGTCGATGGATGCGCCGCCCACCAGCCCCTCCTCCACGTCGATGGCGAAGCCGAACATGTCGCCCGCCTGGCTCAGCACCGCCATGGCCTCCGCCACCACTTCCGGGCCGATGCCGTCGCCCGGAAGGACCGTTACCTTGTGACTCATGGACCCCCCTCTACCGAAGCCTGACGGTGACGCTTGCGATACTCCAGCCGGTTGAGAGCGTTCACGTACGCCAGCGCGCTCGCCATGATGATATCCGTGTGGGAACCTTTCCCGGAGATGTTGACGTCCTTTTCCTGGAGCATGCACGACACCTCGCCCTGGGCGTCGGTGCCGGCGGTGACGCTGGAAACCGAGTAGCGCCGCAGCTTCGCGCGGCTGCCGGAGATCTTGGCGATGGCTTTATAACACGCATCCACCACCCCGTCACCCGTATCGTGGGCCATCTTCTCCTCGCCGTCCACGCGCATGCGCACGGTGGCCGACGGCACCGCCGACGAGCTCGACGCGATGTTCATGTACACCAGCTCGTAGCGGTCCGGCTGGCTCGGTATCCTCAGCACTTCGTCCGCCACCAGCGCCTCGATGTCCTCGTCGAACACCTCCTTCTTCTTGTCGGCGAGCTCCTTGAAGCGCTCGAAGGCGCGGTTGACCTCGTCCTTGCCGAGCGAGAAGCCGAGATCCTTCAGTCTCTCGCCGAAGGCATGCCGCCCGGAGTGCTTGCCCATGACCAGCCGGTTGCCGGTGATGCCGACGGTCTCGGGCTTCATGATCTCGTAGGTGAGCTTCTGCTTGAGCACGCCGTCCTGGTGAATGCCGGCCTCGTGGGCGAAGGCGTTGTCGCCGACGATGGGCTTGTTGAGCGGCACCGTGATGCCGGTGACCTGGGACAGCAGCCGCGAAGTGGGATAGATCTGCTCGGTACGGATGCGCGTGTCGAGATTGAACACCGGCTGCCGCGTCTTCAAGGCCATCACCACCTCTTCCAGCGAAGTGTTGCCGGCGCGCTCGCCGATGCCGTTCACCGTACACTCCACCTGCCGCGCCCCGTTGGCCACCGCCGCCAGGGAGTTGGCCACGGCCAGCCCCAGGTCGTTGTGGCAGTGGGCGCTCCAGGTGACCTTCTCCGAGCCCTCGGTGTTCTCGATCAGGTACCGCACCAGCTCACCGAACTCCGACGGGATGGCGTAGCCGGTGGTGTCCGGAATGTTGAGGGTCCTGGCTCCGGCCCGGATGGCCTCGCTGAACACCTCCACCAGAAAATCCCGGTCGCTGCGCGAGGCGTCCTCGGCCGAGAACTCGACGTAGTCGAGATACCTTCTGGCGTAGACCACGGCGGTACCCACGGATTCCATCACCTCGTCCCGGGACATGCGGAGCTTGTGCTTCAAGTGGATGTCCGAGGTGGCGATGAACGTGTGAAGCCCAGGCTTGCGGGCTCCTTCCACTGCCTTGACGGCCTTGCGGATGTCCCCGTGCTGCGCCCTGGCCAGGCTCAGGACGATGGGGCGCTTGACCGCCTTGCACACCTGCACCACCGACTCGAAATCGCCGGGCGACGACGCCGCGAAGCCGGCCTCGATCACGTCCACCCCCAGCTTGTCGAGCTGGCGGGCGATGAGGACCTTCTCGTCGATATTCATGCTGGCCCCGGGCGACTGCTCGCCGTCCCTGAGAGTCGTATCGAAAATGTTCACAACGTTGTTTGAGCCCATGGTCTTTCCTCCTCAAAAAAAACTCCCGCTGGAGGTCCGGCGGGAGTTTCGGTCATGCAAGCTGAGGTTTGCTTTGATCAGGCTTGTAGCAGCGCCTGCTCTTCCCTCCGTCGCTTCCGCACGGCGAGCAGCCATAACAGGGGACCCGATAGGGTGTACGTTAATAACGCGGAGAACAGCACGATCTGCCACATAGCAATGGTGAGTATAATGACTACCAGCGCGGAAAGCAACAACCAAATGGTGCTTCGCTTCTTGAAGTGATGCTGCTTGACGCTCAGATAGCGGAAATTGCTCACCATGAGACCCGCCAGCCCGCAGGCGATGACGATGAATACCACGGGCTTGCCGGCGGTGTTCTCCAGACCGAGCATGAAGTACATGAAGATGGTGGCGGCGATCATGGCCGCGGCCGCCGGGATCGGCAGCCCGGTGAAGTAGCTCTTCTCCGCGCCCAGCGTCTGGACGTTGAAGCGGGCCAGGCGCAACGCCCCGCACACCGCGAACAGCGCCGCCCCGAGGCCGCCCCATGTCCCCCATGGAGCCAGCGCGAAGACGTACATCAGTACCGCCGGCGCCACTCCGAACGAAACCACGTCGGCCAGGGAGTCGAACTCGACTCCGAACTGGCTGGTGGTATGGGTGAGCCGCGCCACCACGCCGTCGACGCCGTCGAGCAGGTGGGCGACCAGGATCAACACCGCGGCTTGCCGGAACTCGCCGTTGAAGGCGAACAGAATCGCGAAGACTCCACAAAAAAGATTGCCGGCCGTGAACAGGCTCGGCAGAAGAAAGATGCCCCGCCGCAGCCGATTGGCCGGACCCCGCCGCCGCAGGCGGTTTCGCTTGCCTTTTCCCCGCGGGATCAGCCGGACCTTCCGGAACGGAGTGTCCTTGGCCTCCTTGTTGTCGGGACGTTCCACCTTACAACCTGGCTACGATGGTTTCCCCGCCGCGAACCCGCTGGCCAGGGACCACTTCGATCTCGGCATCTTCGGGCAGGTGCAGGTCCACCCGGGAGCCGAACATGATCATGCCGAAACGCTGGCCCTTCTGCAACGAGTCTCCCGGGCTGACGTAACAGACGATCCGGCGCGCGAGAAAGCCGGCGACCTGCACGATGCGAAGCGTCCTCCCCGCGTCGTCCACGAGCTCCACCGCGTTGCGCTCGTTCTCCTCCGACGCCTTGCCCTTGTAGGCGGCGAAGAAATGGCCCGCCTGGTAGTTGACGTCGGATACCCGCCCCCGCATGGGCGCCCGGTTGATGTGTACGTCCAGGGGCGAAAGAAAAATGCTCAACCGGCGCCCGCCGCCGGAGGGCTCGCCCACCTCCACGACCTTGCCGTCCGCCGGCGACACCACCACTCCGTCGGCGTCCGGGGGCACCCGCTCCGGGTCGCGGAAAAACCCCGCCACGGCTACGGCCAGCGCCAGCAGCACCGCTCCGGCCACGGCCCAGCCCACGGCCATGGCCGCGGCGGCCAGCCCCAGCGCGGCGAAAAGGAACCGGTGGCCTTCCTTTGCGATCCTGATGGGAGTGCTCCTGTACTAGTGTCGCGGGACGCGACACTAGTGTGGTGTCTGGTTCATTCGCAGCATAATAGGCGGAGGATTTTTCGTCGTCGGCAAGGCGCGATGACGAGCAGTGGCGGGTACCACGCGAGGAAGAGCAACGCGGCCGACGGCGAAAAAGACCCGCAGATTATGCTGCGAATTAACCAGACACCACACTAGTTCTTGCTCTTGTCCACCAGCCGGTTCTCCGCCAGCCACGGCATCATCGAGCGGAGCTGCTCGCCCACCTGCTCGATGGGATGGCTGCGCGAAGCCTGGCGCAGCCCGTTGAAGTTGGGCGACCCGGAGCGGTGCTCGTTCATCCACTCGTCCGCGAACTTGCCCGACTGGATGTCCGACAGGATTTCCTTCATGACCTTCCGCGTATCGTCGTTGACGATGCGCCTCCCGCGGGTCAAGTCGCCGTACTCCGCGGTGTTGCTGACCGAGTAGCGCATGTTGGCCAGGCCGCCCTCGTAGATCAGGTCGACGATCAGCTTGACCTCGTGGCAGCACTCGAAATAGGCCATCTCCGGCGGGTAGCCTGCCTCCACCAGGGTCTCGTAGCCCGCCTGGATCAACGACGTGAGGCCGCCGCAGAGCACCGTCTGCTCGCCGAACAGATCGGTTTCGGTCTCGTCCTTGAAGGTGGTCTCGATGACCGCGGCGCGGGCGCCGCCGATGGCGGCGGCATAGGCCAGTCCCACGGGCTGGGTGTCCTTGGACGGGTCCTGATGGATAGCCAGCAGGCACGGCACCCCCCGGCCCCGTTCGAACTCGCTCCGCACCAGGTGTCCCGGGCCCTTGGGGGCCACCATGAAGACGTTGACGTCTTCCGGAGGCACCACGCGTTTGAAGTGGATGTTGAAGCCGTGTCCGAACGCCATGTAGTTTCCGGGCTTCAGGCCCGGCCGGATATCCTGCTGGTAGACCTCGCCCTGGAGCTCATCGGGCAACAGCACCATGACCACGTCCCCGGCTTCGACCGCCTCCGCCGTCTCCATGACCGTGAGGCCAGCGTCGGCCGCCTTGGCCCATGAAGCGCTGTCGCGGCGGAGTCCCACGACGACGTCCACGCCGGAGTCGCGCAGGTTGGTGGCGTGCGCGTGCCCCTGGCTGCCGTAACCGAGCACGGTGACCTTGCGGTCGCGAATACGGCTCAGATCCGCGTCCTGGTCATAGTAGACCTGCATGTTGAACCTCCCTGTTCTGTGCTAGTGGCGTCCCAACGCCTCTCCCTCCGGGCGAGGCGGCCGAGGGCCGGGTGTGAGCGCTACGCGGACTCGCGCGGCGCTACGCAGACTCGCACGGGCTACGCGGACTCGCGCGCAATGGCGATCCGGCCGGTGCGGACGATCTCCTTGATGCCCATGGGCTTCAGCAGACCGATCACCGCCTGGATCTTGGCGGAATCTCCCGACACCTCGAGGGTGTAGGTCTGCGGCGTCGAGTCGACGATGTTGGCGCGGAAGATCTGCGCGATGCGGATGGCCTCGTCCCGGTGCGACTGCTTGGCCTGGATCTTGATGAGCGCCGTTTCCCGGTCGATGTGGTTCTCCTCGGTCAGGTCGACCACCTTGAGGACCTCGATGACCTTGTTGAGCTGCTTCATGATCTGCTCGATGATGAGCTCCTCGCCCGACGTCACGATGGTGATCATGGAAACGGTGGAATCCGGGGTGGGCGCCACCGAGAGGCTTTCGATGTTGTAGTTCCGGGCGCTGAACAGGCCGGCCACGCGCGCGAGCACACCCGCCTTGTTCTCAACCAGGACCGAGATGATGTGTTCCATCCGCCAAACCCTTACGCCGGCAGCACGGCGTCCGCATCCTCTCCCTTTTTCCGCGAGCCCTTGCGCGCGGTCTTCATGTGCGGCGGATCCTCCAGCACCATCTCATGATGCGCTCCACCGGCCGGGATCATCGGATAGCAGTTCTCGAACCGGTCGATGGCGAAGTTCATCAACACCGGGCCCTTGTGCTTGAGCCCTTCCTTCAACACCGCTTCCACGTCCGAGGGGCCGTCGGAATGGAGTCCGAGGATCCCGTAGGCCTCGGCCAGCTTGACGAAATCCGGAGTCGCGCCGAGGTCGCTGGAAGCGTAGCGCCCCTCGTAGAACAGGTCCTGCCACTGCCGCACCATGCCGTGGAACTGGTTGTTGAGCAGAATGATCTTGACCGGCAGCTTGTGGATCGCCGCCACCGCCAGCTCCTGCAGATTCATCTGGAAGCTGCCTTCGCTGGTGATGCAGAGCACGGTCTTGTTGGGGTACGCCTTCTGCGCGCCGATGGCCGCCGGAAACCCGAACCCCATGGTGCCGAGCCCGCCCGAGGTAAGGAAGGTGCGCTGGGTGGCGCCCCTGAAGAACTGCGCCGCCCACATCTGGTGCTGGCCCACGTCGGTGACGACGATGGCCTTGTGTTTCGTGAGCTCGTAGGCCTTCTCGATGACGTACTGCGGCTTGGTCTCCTTCTTTCCTTCCTGCTGGTAGGCCAGCGGATGCCGCGTGGCCCACTCGTTCACCTGCTTTTGCCACGGCTTCCGTTGCGCCTGGACGCTGGCCGGATTGCCGTCCAGGGAACTCAACACCCCCACCAGCTCCCGCAGCACGGTCTTCACGTCGCCGACGATGGGGATGTGGGCATGGACGTTCTTCTTGATGGAAGTGGGGTCGATGTCGATGTGGATGACGCGGGCCCGGGGCGAGAACTCCGACAGCTTGCCGGTCACGCGGTCGTCGAACCGCGCGCCCACGGCGATCAGCAGGTCGGCCTCGTGCATCGCCATGTTGGCGCAGTAGGTGCCGTGCATGCCCAGCATGCCCATGCACAGCGGATGGGTTCCGGGAAACGCGCCCAGCCCCATGACCGTCATGGTCAGCGGGATCTGTGTAAGCTCCGCGAATTCCCGGACCTCGTTGGCCGCGCCGGAGAAGATCGCGCCGCCGCCGACGTAAATGACGGGCCGCTTGGCCTTCAGGATCTCGCCAGCTGCCTGCTTGATCTGGTAGCGGTTGCCGGTCACGGTGGGGCGGTAACCCCGGATGTCGACCCTGTCGGGATAGCGGAACTCCGCGGACTCGGTGCTCACGTCCTTGGGGATGTCCACCAGCACCGGGCCGGGACGGCCGGTGTTGGCGATGTAGAAGGCCTCCTTGATGGTGGCCGCGAGGTCGGCGACGTCCTTCACCAGGACATTGTGCTTGGTGCAGGGCCGGCTGATGCCGATGTTGTCGGCTTCCTGGAACGCGTCGTTGCCGATGAGGTTGGTCGGCACCTGCCCGGTGAATGCCACCAGCGGGACCGAGTCCATCATGGCGTCCTGGAGCCCGGTGACGATGTTGGTCATGCCGGGACCCGAGGTCACCAGCGCGACACCCGCCTTGCCGGTGGCCTTGCCATAGCCTTCGGCCATGTGGATCGCGCCTTGTTCGTGCCGGGTCAGGATAACCTCGACGTCTTTCTGCTGGTGCAGGACGTCAAACAGCTTGAGGACCACTCCGCCGGGAATGCCGAAGATCGTCTTCACTCCCTCGCGCTTGAGCGACTCCACAAATATTTCCGACCCGGTCAACTTCATGGTTTTCTCCTGGCTCTCCCCAGCCCGCCTCAGCTCGCCGACTTGTACTTGTCGAGAATCTGCATGATCTTGTCCTTGCCGACGAGCTTCAGCTTCTGGATGCGTTTCTTCTCCATTTCTTCTTCCGGCGACAAATAGCCTCTGTCGTGCAGGTCCACCAACCGCTTCTCGTATTCGAGGTGCTCTTCGTAGTATTTACGCAGTTCCGGGTCCTTATCCAAGACAGAGGCAATCATTCGTTCCTCTCTCTCCTCCATTGGACGACCTCCTGATCAATGGTTTGGGCAAGCGGTAGAATTTATCCAACGGCCGGATTTTTGTCAATGCGCGGGGCGGCGTCCGGAGCCCGGCAGCCCCTTGGCCACCGCGTCCGGAGGGCGTATGTAATGAGGGCTCAGCGGTTCGCCCGCCGTCTCCGGCGCCGTGCGGTACTTCTCTTCGGCGATGCGGGCGACGGCGAAGGCAACGCTCGGCAAATCGGTTCCCGCGCTCACCCGAGCGCGGCCGCCGGCGCACCGTTCGATGACGTCGGCGTAAGCCTGCGCGCCGGCGCCGACGAAAACGCACGGGCCGTCCGCCTCTGCGTCCGCCCGCCGGACCATGGACTCCGGGGCCGCCAGGCAATCCTCGATCAGGCACTCGAACGCCGTCGCCGTGCGGCGGTAGAGGGCGCCGTAGACCTCGCCCTTGCGGGCGTCCAGCATCGGGCATACGAGGGTCGCACCGTCCACCACCGGCACCCGATATGCGGCGGCTGCCAGGGTGCGCACCCCGACCACCGGCGTATCCGAACCGTAGACCAGGCCCTTGGCCGTGCTGATGCCGATCCTCAAGCCGGTGAAGGACCCGGGTCCAACAGCGACCCCCACCAGGGAGAGGCCCGAAAAGTCGGCGCCGGCGCGTTGAAGCACCTCGTCGATGAGCGGGATCAATCCCTCGGCGTGGTTCGACCGGCCCGGCCGGCGGTCTCCCGCCTGCATCGACTCCCGGACGCATTCGGCCGCGAGCCTGCCGTCGTCCACGACCGCGGCGCTCAGCAACGCGGTCGACGTGTCGAGTCCGAGCACCCTCATTTGCCGGGTCAACTTCCGAAGATCCGCGCCAGATCGTTGTAGAACGCGTAGACCATGACGAAGAGCAGCAACACCAGGCCCATCTGCTGCGCCCGCTCGCGCTGTCGCACGTCGAGAGGCTTCCCGCGCAGGGCTTCGATGAGGAAGAACAGCAGGTGTCCGCCGTCCAGCATCGGGATCGGCAGCAGGTTCAGGACGCCGAGATTGATGCTCAGCAGCGCCACCAGGAACAAGTAGTCGGCCAGTCCCCTTTGGGCCTGTTGTCCAGCCAGCTGGGCTATCATCAGGGGACCGCCGAGATTCGCCGAATCCACGCGTCCCACCACCATCTTGACCAGCACTTCCACAGTCAGGAGCGACATCTCCACCGTCCGGGAGACCGCCAGCCAGCCCGCCGTCAAGGGATTCCCCCTCTCCACCCCCACGGTTCCGGCGCTCTGAATACCGATCAGCCAGGTCTCCTCGGACTCGCCCAAAAGATTCCGCGTCTCTCCCCTGGCGGGGCTCAGCGTGACCACGAACTCCCGGTCGCCGCGGACGACGCCCAGATCCAGGGGGCGGCCCTGGCTCGCCCGGACCTCGCCGGACAGCTCATCCCAGGAACGGATGGGCCGGTCGCCCACCATGACGACCCGGTCTCCCACTTCGAGACCGGCGCCGGCGGCCGGTGAGCCGGGCTGTACGCCGCCGATCTCCGCGGTACGGTAGGGAATGCCGAAGACCAGGAAGACGCAGAGAAACACCGCCATGGCAAGCAGGAAATTCGCCACCGGCCCGGCCGCCACGATGGCCGTGCGGGTGGCCAGGCTCCGCTGCGCGAAGGACCGGTGGCTGTCCGTGGAGTCGACCTCCTCGCCGGGATCCTCGCCCACCATCTTGACGTAGCCTCCCAGCGGGAAGGCGCTGACGCAGTATTCCGTTTCGCCGCGGCGGCGGATCCATACCTTCGGGCCGAAGCCGATGGAAAAGGTCAAGACCCCCACGCCGGCCTTCTTGGCAACGAGGAAATGCCCCAACTCGTGGAGGAACACCAGCACGCCGAACGCGACGATCGCGGCGGCGATCATGTAGACGACGTCGATCACCTTGCCGATCCGTTGTGCTGAACGAGCTCCCCGGCGAACGTCCGCGCCCAGCGGTCGACCTCGAGGACCTGCTTCAGGGTTCTCGGCTTGACGGCCGCGTGGGCGTCGATGGTCTTCCGGCTGATCTCATGGATGTCGCGGAAACCGATGCGGCCGTCGAGGAAGGCGGCCACCGCCACCTCGTTGGCGGCATTGAGAACGGGCGGCACCGTCCCGCCCTGGTCGAGGGCGCCGTAGGCGATGTCCAGCGCCGGATAACGCCGGCCCTCCACCTTCTGGAAGGTGAGCTCGCCCTCCTTGGGCAAATTCAGCGGCGCCAGCCCGGTGTCGAGCCGCTCGGGATAGGAGAGCGCGTAGGCGATGGGAATGCGCATGTCGGGTACGCCGAGCTGCGCCATGACCGCGCCGTCGCGATAACGCACCATGGAGTGGACGATGCTCTGGGGATGAATCATCACCTCCACTCTCTCGGAGGGCACGCCGAACAGCCACCGGGCCTCGATCACCTCCAGGCCCTTGTTCATCATGGTGGCCGAATCGATGGTGATTTTCGGCCCCATTTTCCAGGTGGGGTGCCGTAGCGCCTGGTGGATGGTCACGCGGCGAAGCTCCCGGAGCGGGGTCCGCAGGAACGGCCCGCCGGACGCCGTCAGGATGATCTTGTCGACGTCCCCGGCGCGGTTCCCCTCGAGGCATTGGAACACCGCGCTGTGCTCGCTGTCCACCGGCAGGAGTTGCACCCTCCGTTTCCTGGCCTCGCGCACGAAGAGCTCGCCGGACATGACCAGGGCTTCCTTGTTGGCGAGCCCCACGTCCTTGCCCGCCTGCACCGCGGCGAAGGTCGGCACGAGTCCCGCGCCGCCGACGATGGCCGCCAGCACGAAGTCCGCCGTGGGCTCGGTGGCCGTGGCCACCGCTCCTTCCTCGCCGTGGACGAGCTCGACCCTGCGGCGGCCGATGAGCTTGCGCAGGGCATCGACGTCTTCCCGGTCCTTGACGCTGACGATACGCGGAGCGAACTCGACGATCTGGCGCGCCAGGAGTTCCAGGTTGCGCCCGGCCACCAGCCCGCTGACCTTGAAACGCCGCCTGAAGGTCCGGATGACGTCCAGGGCATTGACCCCGATGGTTCCGGTGGATCCGAGAATGACGATGGTTTTCATGATGACAAGAACGGCAGGCAGTAGGTGCTCAGCACGCCCGGAAAGATAAGGCTGTCAAGCCGGTCCATCAGGCCGCCGTGGCCGGGAAGGATACCGCCCGAGTCCTTGGCCGCGAAGCCCCGCTTGATCAACGATTCGAACAGGTCGCCAACTTGAGCGAAAAGGACGATGGCCAAGGAAAACCCCAACACCCGGCCCAGCGGCAAGCCCAGCAGCCACCAGCCCGACAGCGTTCCTGCCGCCACGCCCGCCACGGTGGCCGCCACCGCCCCTTCGACGGTCTTCCCCGGGCTGACTGAAGGATACAACTTTCTTCGGCCCACGGCCACACCGGCAAAGTAGCCGGCGCTGTCGGCCGAGAAGACGACCAACAGCAACCACAGCACCCACGGGTACCCGCTGCGGTAGAGCAGCGCGAAATGCGGGAACAGGTAGCCCAGGTAGACGGCGCCCACCAACGCCAGGCCGAGACGCCGATAGCGTTCCTCGGCGGCGCCGCCGGCAAAGACGAACACCATGAACAAGCCCGCCACGATGAGCGGGGGGTAGCCCGACAGTTCCGGCACCACGAGCGTCAGGGACAGCAGCATGCCGGCCGCGATGCCGGTCGCACGCGCCCCGCCATGGTCCGGAAAGGCCATGCGGAAGTATTCGTGCAGCGCGACGAGGGCAACGATCTCGATGAACGCCGAGAACAGCCAGACGCTGTCCACGACGATGATCCCGACGACGAGGGGGATCCCGACCAGCGCGGTCAGTACCCGGGTGCGCATCTGGAGACCTGCCCTCAACCCTGCAACTGCTCGTCCGTTTTGCCGAACCGGCGCTTCCGCCGCTGAAACTCCAGCAGCGCCTTGACGTACTGCTGCTCGGAGAAGTCCGGCCACAGCGTGGGCGTGATGTACAACTCGGTATAAGGTATCTGCCAAAGGAAGAAGTTGCTGATGCGCATCTCCCCGCTGGTGCGGATCAACAGGTCGGGATCCGGAATCGGTCCGGTCTCGGTGCTGGCGGCGATCATGGACTCGTCGATGTCGGCGAGCTTGCACTGCCCGGCTTTCACCTTCCGGGCGATGTCCCGGACGGTCTTGACGATGTCGGCGCGGCCGCTGTAGCTGAGCGCCAGAATCACCGTAAGGGCGGTGTTGTTGCGGGTAAGGCGGATGCTTCGGTCGAGAACGCGGCGTACGGAAGCCGGCAGGCGTTTGCGGTCTCCGATGGCCGTCAGGCGAACCCCTTCGCGCATCATGCGCTCCTGCTCGACCTCCAGGTAGTTCTCCAGAAGGCCCATCAGCCCCTCGACCTCGTCGTGCGGCCGATTCCAGTTCTCGGACGAGAACGCGTAGAGCGACAGGTAGCGAATCCCGAGGTTGCGGCTCAACTCCACCGTGGCCCGGACCGACGCCGTGCCTTCGCGGTGACCCTCGATGCGACTCTTGCCCCGAAGCCTGGCCCAGCGTCCGTTGCCGTCCATGATGATCGCGACATGGGTGGGCAACCGACTCTTTTCTAGCCCGTAGGACTCCATTCCGGAAAGATTGAAAGGCAGGCCACTAAACCTCCATGATCTCCTCTTCCTTGGCCTTGAGGAAGCCGTCCACCTTGGCGACGAAATCGGCGGTAATCTTCTGGACGCGATCCTGCCCCTGTTTCACGTCGTCCTCGGTGATCTCCCTGCCCTTCTGCATCTCCTTCAATTCGTCGATGGCGGCGCGCCGGTGGTTCCGCACCGAGACACGGTATTCTTCCGCGGTCTTGCGTACCTGTTTCACCAGCTCCTTGCGGCGCTCGCCGCTGAGCTCCGGTATCGGCACTCGGATCAATTTGCCGTCGTTCGAAGGGGTGAGGCCAAGGTCGGCCTTCAGGATCGATTTCTCGACGTTGGCGATGGCGCTTGGATCGTACGCCTGAATCGTCACCAGCCGGGGCTCCGGGACGGCGATGGTGGCGATCTGGTTAAGCGGTGTCGGGGTGCCGTAGTATTCGACCGTCACCCCGTCGAACAGGGAGGCCGAAGCCCGGCCGGTACGTACGCGTCCCAGTTCCCGGCGCATGGCCGCCAGGGTTTTCTGCAACTCTTCCTCGAAATCGCTGTAGAAGACGTCGTCCATCTCTCACCTATGGGCCAGTGTCATCGGTCGCCGATGCCCACCAGGGTACCGATGGGCTGACCGCTCACCACCTTGCGTATGTTGCCCCGCTCCATGACGTTGAATACGATGATGGGGAGCTTGTTGTCCATGCAAAGCGAAATGGCCGTGGCGTCCATCACCTTGAGCTCCCTGCTCAGCACCTCCATATGGGTCAGCTCCCGGAAGAGCTTGGCGCCGTGGTTCTTCAGCGGGTCCGTGTCGTAGACGCCGCGAACCTTGGTGGCCTTCAGGATGACCTCGGCGCCCACTTCCATGGCCCGCAGGCTGGCCGTGGTGTCGGTGGTGAAGTAGGGGTTGCCGGTTCCGCCCGCGAAGATGACCACGCGGCCCTTCTCCAGGTGCCGCACCGCTCGCCGGCGTATGTAAAGCTCGGCCACCTGGCGCATCTCGATGGCCGACATGACCCGGGTCGATACGCCGATCTTTTCGAGTGCGTCCTGGAGGGCGATGCTGTTGATGACCGTGGCCAGCATGCCCATGTAGTCGGCGCTGGCCCGATCGATGCCGTGGTCGCTGGCCTCGGCGCCACGCAGGATGTTACCGCCGCCGATGACCAGGGCGATCTCACAGCCGAGCTCGTGGACCTCGCGGATCTCTTCCACGAAGCGCGCGACGGTGGCCGGATCGATGCCGTACTGGCGCTCTCCCGCGAGGACCTCCCCTGTGATCTTCAGAATGACTCGCTTGTATCTGAGCTCCACGGCGGTCATTCGGTGGGATCCTACTCCTTCATCCCCTCGCCGACGGTGTAACGAACGAAGCGCCTGACCCGGATGTTCTCGCCCAGACGGGCGACGGCGTCCTGTATCAAGTCGCCGACGCGGCGGGTGGGCTCCTTGATGAAGGCCTGCTCCATGAGGCAAGCCTCCTCGAAGAAACGTTCCACCTTGCCGTCGACGATCTTGGCGACCACGGGCTCGGGCTTGTTCAGCTCCGCGGCCTGTTGCCGGTAGATCGCCTTCTCCCGCCCCAGCTCTTCTTCGTCGACCTCCTCGCGCCGCACGTAACGCGGGCTGGCGGCCGCGATCTGCATGGAAAGGTCCTTGACCAGAGCCTGGAATTCTTCGGTGCGGGCGACGAAGTCGGTCTCGCAGTTGACCTCCAGGAGCACGCCGATCTTGTTGCCGCCGTGGATATAAGCGCCCACCAGGCCTTCGCTGGCCTCACGCTCCGCCTTGCGCGCGGCGAGCGCGAGACCCTTGGCCCTGAGGTGATCCACGGACTTCTCGAAATCACCCTCGCACTCCACGAGGGCCTTCTTGCAGTCCATGAACCCCGCGCCCGTCTTGTCCCGCAACTGTTTGACTAGATTCGCATCGATGGCCATGCCAACTCAACTCCCCGCCACGGTCGGCGCGTCCGTGGATTTCTCTGTTTCGGATTCTTCCTCACCGGACTCCGGCGCCTTGGCCGGTTCCGCCGTCGCGGCCGGTTCCGCTGCTGCTTCCGCTGCCGGCGCGGGCGCCGGTTCCGTTGCCTCTACCGGTTCCGGCGCGCCCTCGGCCGCCGATTCCGCTTCGGTCCCCGTGTCCGGCTCGGTGGCCGCCTCCGCCGCTTCCGAACCTTCCTCGGCCGGCTCTCCTTCCGAAACCGCCTCGGCCTGCGCGGCTTCAGCCTCCATCTTCACCTGGTCGCACAACGCCTTGCCTTCGTTGACCGCTTCGGCCATGAGGCTGCAGAAAAGCCGGATGGCGCGAATCGCGTCGTCGTTGCCCGGGATCTTGTAGTCCACAAGGTCCGGGTCGCAATCGGTGTCGATGATGGCGATCACCTTGATGCCGAGCTTGCGCGCCTCGCGCACCGCGATGGCTTCCTGCCCGGGATCGATGATGAATACGGCGTCGGGCAGCTTCTTGATGTCCTTGATTCCCCCGAGGGCGCGCTCGAGCTTGGCCCGCTCGCGGCTGTGGGAAAGCATTTCCTTCTTGGTCAGCGCCTCGACGATCTTCGGGTCGTTGGCCATCTCCTCGAGCTTCTTGAGGCGGTCGATGCTCTGACGAACGGTCTGGAAGTTGGTCAGCGTGCCTCCCAGCCAACGATGATGGACATAGGACATACCGCAGCGTTCCGCCTCTTCGCGGACCGAATCCTGCGCCTGCTTCTTGGTGCCCACGAACAGAACGTGGCCCCCGCCCATGATCAGATCCCGCACATGGGCGCAGACATCCTTTACCATCCTCACGGTCTGCTGCAGGTCGATGATGTGAATCCCGTTGCGCGCCCCGAAGATGTAGGGCTTCATCTTGGGATTCCAGCGACTGGTCTGGTGTCCGAAGTGGACCCCGGCCTCCAGAAGCTGCTTCATGGATACGTCCGTCATAACGCCAGAACCTCGAATTTTACGTAGTTCGCCATCCTCTTGTCCTGTCTTACATACCTAGGGGTTCTTGCTCGTTGTGCGCTACCGGGAATGGAAGAAAGCAAGGGTGGGCTATTAGCAAAATTGGCACCGCCACGCAAGGGAACTCCGACGGCTCCCTATGTGTTCATGGACTCCAGGAATTCCTTGTTGTTCTTGGTGCCGTGTAGCTTGTCGAGAAGGAACTCCATGGCCTCGACGACGCTGAGCTGCGACAGCACCTTGCGGAGGATCCAGATGCGGTTCAGATCCTCCTTGGGGATCAGCAACTCTTCCTTGCGGGTGCCCGACTTGTTGATGTCCACGGCGGGGAACACGCGTTTGTCCATCAGCCGACGATCCAGGTTGATCTCCATGTTGCCGGTTCCCTTGAATTCCTCGAAGATCACCTCGTCCATGCGGCTCCCGGTGTCGATCAGCGCCGTGGCGATGATCGTGAGGCTGCCGCCGTCCTCGATGTTCCGCGCCGCGCCGAAGAATTTCTTGGGCTTGTGCAGCGCGTTGGAATCGACACCGCCGGACAGGATCTTGCCGCTCGGCGGCACCACCGTGTTGTAGGCCCGAGCCAGCCGGGTGATGCTGTCGAGCAGGATGATGACGTCCTTGCCGTGCTCCACCAGCCGCTTGGCCTTCTCGATCACCATCTCGGCCACCTGGACGTGGCGGGTCGCGGGCTCGTCGAAGGTGGAGCTGACCACCTCGCCGATTACCGAACGCTGCATGTCGGTGACCTCTTCCGGCCGCTCGTCGATGAGCAGGACAATCAGGACCGCGTCCGGGTGATTGTCGGCAATGGCCTTGGCGATGTTCTGCAACATCATGGTCTTGCCCGTCCGCGGCGCCGCCACCACCAGCCCCCGTTGCCCCATGCCGATGGGCGTCAACAGGTCGATGAACCGCGTGGTGTATTCGTCCGCCTGGTGCTCCAGGCTGATTCGTTTGTCGGGATAGAGCGGGGTCAGGTTGTCGAAGAGGATCTTGTCCCGGACCTTGTCGGGGTCGCCGTTGTTGATGGTTTCGACCTTGAGGAGCGCGAAATACCGCTCGCCGTCCTTGGGGGGTCGGATCTGACCGGAAATGATGTCTCCGGTGCGCAACCCGAAACGCCTGATCTGGCTGGGAGACACGTAGATGTCATCCGGGCCCGGCAAGTAATTGTAGTCCGGCGCCCTCAGAAAGCCGAAGCCGTCGGGCAGGGTCTCCAGCACGCCCTCTCCGTACACGTAGCCGTTTTTCTCGGTCTGCGCTTGCAGGATGGCGAATATCAGATCCTGCCGCCGCATGTTCGCCGCGCTCTCGATGCTGAAACCCTTGCCGATATTGGCCAATTCGGCGATCTTCTTGGCCTTGAGGGAGCTCAGGTTCAAGCCGTTCTGGTGCACGGGCTCGGCGGCCGCCGAAGCCGCCCGGCTCCTGCGATGGTTCGGAGCGGTCTCGCCCTTGGTCTCGCCTTCTCCCGCGGAGCGCGTTCGTACATTAGCCATAAAACTTCCTTTCAATCACGCCGTCGGCCTGTCGAACTGGACAAGAAGCGACTGCGAAGCAGGAACCCGGATCGGTTGGTAGCAATGATTGATAAAACGGATTGGATCGAAACGATTGGGTTACGGCACGTGGCCGGAATCTAGATACTAGGTGATGCCGGCACCTTTGTCAAGCACGCCGCCGGGTTGTCGGCCACGTCACGCCTCAACACCCGGCGGGCATGTACGATATCCTCCCCGATCTGCCGCACGAGTCCTTCCACCGACGGGAATTTCCGTTCCTCCCGAAGCCGTTCCACGAAGGATACCTGCAGCCGGCGACCGTAAAGGTCCTCGTCGAAGTCCAGTATGTAGGTCTCGATGGTTCTCGGGCCCGACCCGAAGGTGGGGTTCACGCCGACGCTGGTGACACTGTGCAACCCGCGCCCGTCCAGTTGAACCCACGTCGCATAGATTCCGTTGGCCGGCACCACCTCGGTCCTGCTGTGTATGTTCGCCGTGGGAAAGCCGAGCTCGCGGCCCCGTCGATGACCCTCGACGACGGACCCCGAAACGAAATGGCAACGTCCGAGCTGCTGCCGCGCGGTATCCACCCTGCCCTCTTCCAGCAACGCACGGATTCGGCTGCTGCTGACGGCGTGGTCCGCGTCCGCCACGACTTCGATGACCTCGACTTCCATTCCGGCGGCGGGTCCCCAGGCCATGAGGTCCTTGACCGTGCCAGCCCTGTCCTTGCCGAACCGGAAGTCTTCTCCCACCCATAGCCGCTCCACGCCCAGCGCGGCCAAGTACCGTGCGACGAAGTCACGCGGCGACAGCGCACAGAAGCTCGGCGTGAAGCGCTGTATCACGACACAGTCGACGCCGGCGCGGTCCAGGAGCGCCAGCTTGTCCTTGCGCGCGAGGATCAGGCGCGGCGCGAACTTCGGCGCGAGAATCTTCAGCGGATGGGGCTCGAAGGTCAGGACCACCGCGGATCCTTCACGCGACCGCGCATCTTCGATTACGCGGCGCAAGAGGTCCTGGTGCCCCAGATGCACGCCGTCGAAGTTTCCGATGGTCATGACGGAACGAACGAGAGGGCGCTTGAAGTGCCGCAGAATCTGCATCGTGTTCTTGGAGGTGCCCGTGCGAGCTTGATCGGAGCGGGGCTCGAAACCCGTCCTTCACTCTCGCGCAAGAATTCACGTGGTCCGGATCAGGTGTCCAGGGATCGAATCTTGTCTCGCGCCTTTTCGGCTTCTTTGGATTGAGGGAACCGATTGATGACTTCCTGGAGAAAGAGGCGTGCATCGACACGGTCGTCCAGCTCGGCAAACGAGTAGCCTATCTTGAGCCAAGCCGCGGGGACCTTGTCGCTCTTGGGATAGTCCTTGAGTACCAGGCCGAATTCCACGATGGCCTGGTCGAAGTCCTTGAGCGCATAATAGCTTTCACCGATCCAGTACCGCGCATTGTCGGCCAGGCTGCTGCCCGGATGCGTTTCCAGGAACTTCTTGAACTGTTCGATGGCGCCGCCATAGTCGATGGCGCCGCGATCGTCCTTCTTGCGCAACCACTTCCACGCGTCTTCGTAGTCGCGCTGGGCCGTCGCCCCCGGGCCTTTGGGCGCTGTCGGCCTGGCGACGGCGGTTTGAGTGCCCGGTGTCGCCGGATCCTCGGTCGCGGTATCCGGTTGCGCCTCTCCGGTCTTCAGAACGGCGTCCCGCAGGAGCCGTAACTCATCCTCGCGCACCTTCAGCAAATCCCGCTGGCTCTGAACCTCCGTCTCGAGAGCCGCCAGCCTGCGCTGGAGCTGTTGCATGTTGCCGGTGCCGACGCCTGCACCCCCTCCGGTTCGTATCTCCTCCACCGCTCCCTCCGCCGCGTTCAAGCGGCCCCGCATGGCGTCGACCTCCGCGCGGGTATCCGCCAACTGCTTGCGGGTCTTGTCGAGCTCCGCCTTCAAGTCGTTCAGGACGGCCCACTCGCGCTCCGTCAACGGTGCCCGATCGTAGGGCACCGGCGCCGCACGATATTCCACGGTGCAGCCCCAAGCTGAAACCAGCATGATGACGGCCAACACGGCCCGACCAATGATCGGCATCGACATTCAGCCCTCCCGCGAACGGGGAACCGGCGAGCAAGTACGGCTAGCAGCCTGACGGTACAGGCCGGGTAGCCTGTCCGAGCGAGCAGAACTCTCTACGAGGACGGCTTTTGAGTCCGGACGACGAAATGCGCACGCCGGTTCTTGCCCCAACACTCCTCCGAGTTCGTCCCACAGACCGGGAGTTCTTCACCGTAACTGATGGTGGAAAGGCGATCCGGAGCATTTCCCAGCGTAACGAGATAGTCCTTGACCGCCTGAGCCCTTCGGGCACCCAAGGCAAGATTGTACTCGTTGGTGCCCCTGTTGTCCGCATGACCTTCGATCTCTATCGAGACACCGGGGTTCTGCTTGATCCAGTCGGAGTTCCGCTGCAACACATCACGGGCTGCCTCTCCCAACTCGGAGCGGTCGAAGTCGAAGAAGATGTCGGCCAGCGCGCCCTCTTCGGGAAGGGTGCCTTCCTTGTGCGCGGTGAGGCTGTCCGTGCCCACCGTCTTGATGTCGCCCGGCTGGACGGATCCCTGCGACAGGGTGCCCTCGGTGATGTTGCCCTGATCGGCGGGGTTTCCCGCCGTGGCCGACGGGTCCGTCGCCTGCTCGCCCGGCTCGGGCGGCGGGACACAGGAGACAAGCAACAGAAGAGACAGGGAACAAGACAGCAGGACAAGCGCTTTTCTTATCATCCGTTCACTTTCTTGCCTTCCCCGGGGCCGGGTTGGAACGATTCGACAAGGATAGACTCAACCAGGAACAAGGAAATTGTGAAAACAAATTGTGAATCAAACTCATTGTAGCCGGGGGGACCACGAAGGATGTGTATCATTTGCCGTGGAGCCTGTCAAACGTCGCTGACTCTCGCCGTCCCGCCGCATCGTATAGATTCGACGGGATCCGGTGCGGTCCGAGGTAAAGGCGATGAACCGGCCGTCCGGCGACCACGACGGATCTTCGTCGTTGTGGCGGTTCGCGGTGATCATGCGATGCTCGCTGCCGTCGGCGCGAATGGTGAATATGTTCATGACGCCGTTGGCTCTTCCCGCGAAGGCGATCAGCTCCCCGCTGGGCGACCAGTCGGGCGACTGGTTGTAGTTCCCCTTGAACGTCAGCCGCCGGATCTCCCCGGTGGCGAGCTCGACGATGTAGATCTGGGGGGACCCATGCCGGTCGGACACGAACGCTATCCTTCGGCCGTCTGGCGACCAGGTGGGAGAGATATCGATGCTCGCGTTCCGCGTCAGCCGCTCCACGATGTGGCCCTTGCGGTTCAACAGGTAGAGGTCCTGGTTGGCTTGCCGCTCCAGCGGCGTGGCAAGGTGTCGCCCGTCCGGTGACCACCGGCCGCGCAGGTTCAACCCGTCGCCGGTGGAGATCGGCGTCTCCCGGTTGGTGGTAAGGTCGAATCCCAGCACCTGTGGCTTGCCCGTCTTGAAGGAGAGATAGACGAGCCCCTTGCCGTCCGGGGTCCACGACGGAAACAGATTGATGGTGCGGTTGTTGGTGACCTTCTTCTTGTCCGTCCCGTCCAGATGCGACACGTAAATTTCCTTGAACCGGTCCTTGCCGGTGGACACATAGGCGATCCGGGTATCGAACGAACCTCGAACGCCGGTGAGCTTGAGGATGATCTCGTCGACGAAACGATGGGCCATGCGCCGCGCGTCACGGATGTTGCCCCTGTACGTCTTTCCCAGGATAGGCGCCTGCCGGAATACGTCATGCAGCCAGAACTCGAACGCGACCCCTTCGCCGTCGACCCTGAAGCCGCCCTTGACGAGCCCTTCGGCTCCTATGGTCGCCCAGTCCCGATAGTCGAACTGGCCGCGCCGGATCCCGGTTCGCTGGGGATGCTCGATGTAGGCGGATCGGTCGATGATCCTGAACCAGCCGGAGCGGTCCAGGTCGTCCGCGATCACGTCGGCGATGCGCTCGGAAAGGCGCTCGACGTCGTTGGGAATTCCAAGGTTCTTGAGCGGGGAGACCGCCATCCGGTAACGCTCGGCGCCGGGGCCGACGATCACACCCCTGATCTGCGCCTGGACCGCCACCGGGAGCAGCCAGCACAGGATCAGCCCGGCGATGATCCACCGGGTCGCTAGAGGCCGTCCACCGCCCGATCCGCTGACACGACGCTCAAATGGCGGCATGTTCCGTCCTCCCATGTTCCAGGAATCCTCTTCTTTCACGTCGAACACCCCACTAGTGTCGCGTCCCGCAAATAAGTGGCATAATTTGCTGGTCTTTTTCGCCGTCGGCTGCGTTGCTCTTCCTCGCGTGGTGCCCGCCACTGCTCGTCATCGCGCCTTGCCGACGACAAAAAATCCTGCGCAACTTATGCCACTTATTTGCGGGACGCGACACTAGCCATCCGAAGCGTCGGGCCGGAATTCGATCTCGACGTTCCCGAAGTCACGCGCATAGCGGGCCGGAGGCGGCGGCAAGCTGCTGGCGCGTACCGCCCGTACCACCGACTCGTCATAGGAAGGGTCCCCCGAGGACTTCAACAGCTTGAGACCGAAGATCTCCCCGTTGGCCCGAACCCCGAAACCGACGGTCACCTCGAGGTCCGTGCGTTTGCCGATCCAGGTCCAGCGTTCCTTGATCCGGCCGAGCATCTCGTTCCAATAGATCACGAACTCCCTGTCTCTGACGATGCCGCCGCCCGTGCCTCCGCCCGTGCCCGTACCCTTTGCGACCCGGGCCTCGCGCCGCAACCGGGCTCGCTCTCTGGCCGTGGCCAAGGCGTCGCCGATACGCCTGTCCTTCAGCCTTCGGACCAGCCGTGGGTCCTTCCCCGGATCGCGCTTGGGCTTCGGTTTCTTGGCGACCTTCTTGACGAGTTTCTTGGGAGTCTTGCGCGCGGGCTTCTTCCGCTTGACGACCTTCTTCGGCTTGGGTTTCTTGCGCTCGACGACCTTCTTCTTCGGTTTCTTGGGCTCCTTCTTGACCTTGGCCGGCGGCGCCTCTTTCTTCGGCTTCGGCGGTTCCGGCTTCCGCACGATCTTCTTGGGCGGAACCGGGACCTTCTCCGGAGCCTCGACGGTTTCGGGCGGGTCCGGGACGGCGGGCTCGACGGCAACCTCGTCCAACGGATCTTCGTCGAGCGGCGGGAGCGGCTCGACAGGCAACGGTTCCGGCTCTTGCCGCTTGGGGCTTCGCGGTTCGGGCGGAGGCGCCGGCATGCTCCCCGCCACGAGGTCCACCGTGTACACGGGAATGGGAAGCTCCCGACGGGCGGTGCTCGACGGCACCACCAGCAACGTCAGGATCAGCACCAGATGAAGAGCGCCGGAAAAGCAGATCCACCATCTCAGCCGGTTGTCGCCCGACCCGGCGAACCCGTGCCAGGGATCCCCTTTTCCGGGAAGGACGTCTCGGAATTTTCGCAAAAGGTCACGCAGCATGGGCTGTCCGAGTCCCTGGGAACATCCCTCACTGATCCGGCAGAGGCTCGGCCATCATGCCGAGCTTCTCGATACCGGCACCCTTGATCTCGCTGATGGTGGCGACGACCACCCCGTAGCGGACGTCGCGGTCCGCCCGCAGGTAGACGGGCTTGTCCGGATCCAGTCTCCGGTTGGCGCGCAGCTTCGTTCCGAGCTCCGCCGGGGTCATCTCGTTGTCGTTCAGGTAGACGCTGCCGTCCGCCTTGACGGTGACGATCAGGGGCGCCGCCTCGCCCACCACCGGGGTGGCCCTGGCTTGCGGCAGATTGACCTCGACACCCTGCTGAATGATCGGCGCCGTCACCATGAAGATTACCAGCAGCACCAGCATCACGTCCACGAAAGGCGTGACGTTGATGTTGGACAACGGCAGCTTGTCCTGCCCCTGGCTAACGTCGGCCGCCATGGCTCAGCCCCTCTTTGTCCGGACCCATGGTGCTTTGTGGGTACCCCATTACTTCTTGGTGAAGTGACGCTCCGCGATGTTGAGAAACTCCTGGGTAAAGTTCTCCATGTCCGCGGTCAGCACCCGAATCTCCTGGAGAAAGTGATTGTAGGCGATCAACGCGGGAATCGCCGCCACCAGGCCGGCGGCGGTGGCGACCAGCGCCTCGGCGATTCCCGGCGCCACCGCCTGGATCGTCGACGAACGGGTAACGCTGAGCCCGCGGAATGCGTTCATGATACCCCACACCGTGCCGAAGAGGCCGATGAACGGCGTCGAGCCGGAAGTCGTCGCCAGGAAGGTCAGCGTCTGTTCCAGCTTCGTCAACTCCACGTTGGCGGCGCGCTTCATGGCCCGCGCCACGTTGTCCACCCCGCTCAGGTCGGTGGTGAGTCCCTCCGTCTCCGCCGCGGCCCGGCGCGATACCCGGAGCAACTCCTCGTATCCGGCGGCGAAGACGTGGGCCACCGGGCTTGCTTCCAGTTCCTGGCTCACTTCGTGAATCGAAGCCAGGTTGCGGCTCTCCCAGAAGATCTCGATGAAGCGGGCCGACTGGATCTTCGCCTCGCGGACGTGTCTGTACTTGAAGAGGATGACGCCCCAACTCACGACCGAGAAGAGAATCAGCAAATAGAGCACCAATTGGACAACCGGACCTGCTCCCAAGACCAGGTCGAGGATGCCTTGTTGCTGCATTCCCATAGTCAGTCGGGCTGAACCACTAGCTGGTAGATCGAGAAGTACGGCATCGAACCCCTGCCATCCTTGAAAAGTTATTATAATCGCTGTACCTAGTCAATTGAACTCGCCTCTCGCCGCGGTTTTGCCGCGGTTCCACACCATGCTCCGCACCGTCTCAGAACTGGATTTGGAAGGGAAGACGGTGTTTCTGCGGGTGGACTTCAACGTGCCCCTCGACGGCGGGAACGTCACCGAGACGCATCGTATCGACAGCGCGTTGCCGACGGTCCGGTTCCTGCTCGACCATGCCGCCCGACTCGTCATCGCCTCACATCTTGGCCGGCCCGGCGGGACCCCCGATTCCCGATGGAGCCTGGCGCCGGTGCGCCGCCACCTCGAGCGCAGCCTTTCCCTCGAGGTGCCACTCGCTCCGGACTGCGCCGGCGCGGACGTGGACCGGCTGGTCGGGGAGCTGGCCCGCGGCAAGGTCCTGCTGCTGGAGAACCTTCGGTTTCACCCCGGCGAGGAAGCCAACGACCCGGCATTCGCGCGATCGCTTGCGAGCCTCGCGGACGTTTACGTCAGCGATGCCTTCGGCGCGGCGCACCGGGCCCACGCGTCCACCGCGGGCATGGTCCGGCACTTCCGGGAAAAGGGAGCGGGCTTCCTGTTCCACCAGGAGGTCGAATACCTGTCCCGTGTCCTGAGCGCGCCGGAGCGGCCGGTGGCCGCCATCCTGGGAGGCGCCAAGGTCTCCGACAAGATCGGGATCCTCAAGAACCTGATGCCGCGCGTGGACGTGATCATGGTGGGCGGGGCCATGGCGTACACCTTCCTGAACGCCCGCGGCGTGGCCGTCGGACGGTCCCTGCTGGAAACCGACTCCCTTGCCGTGGCCGAAGACATCATGGCCGAGGCGGAGCGATCCGGCGTCCCCTTCGTGCTGCCGGTGGACCACGTCGTCGCCGGGGACGTCGGCGGCGGCGGCCGTGGCGTGACCGCCGACGCGAGCATCCCCGACGACCGCATGGGGCTCGACATCGGTCCGAAAACCGCCGCCCTGTTCGCCGACAAGCTCGCCGGCGCGGCCGTGGCGTTGTGGAACGGGCCCCTCGGACTCTTCGAACGCGAACCGTTCCACCATGGAACCGTTTCGGTGGCCCGGACGCTGGCGGCCTCCGGCGCCACCACCGTCATCGCCGGCGGAGACACGGTGGCGGCCGTGCGGCTTGCCGGGGCCGCCGACGACATGACCCACCTGTCGACCGGAGGAGGAGCCGCGCTCGAGTTTCTCGAGGGCAAGACGCTCCCCGGCGTGGAGGCCCTGGAAGCCGGGGAGCCCGGCCCCCTTTGACCATGGCTCACCGTACGGTCATAGCCAACTGGAAGATGCATGGGAGCCTCGCCGAGGCCCGCGCCCTGGCGCGGGGCGTCCGACGGCTGCTGGGCAACCGCTTCGGCGCCGTCGAGGTCGTGCTGGCGCCGCCCTTCACCTCCCTGGAGGCCGTGCGGCGGACCATCCGGGGAAGCCGCCTGCGCCTGTCCGCCCAGAACCTCTACTGGCAGCCGCAGGGCGCCTTCACCGGCGAGGTGGGGGCGGACATGCTGCGGGACGCGGGTTGCAGCCACGTGATCGTGGGCCACTCGGAGCGGCGCCGGCTCTTCGGCGAGACCAGCGTCGAGGTCGGACGAAAGGTCGCCGCCACCCTCGACGCCTCCCTGAAGCCTATTCTCTGTATCGGCGAAACCCTCCAAGAACGTCGAGGCGGACGCACGTGGCGGACCCTTTCCGCGCAACTGTCGGGCGCGTTGAAGAGCGTGTCGAAAAGTGTTAGTGGTTCTCTCACGGTGGCTTACGAGCCGGTCTGGGCCATCGGCACGGGAAGGAACGCGTCCCCGGCACAGGTGATGGAAGCCCACGGCTGGATCCGGCGAGCGCTCAAGCGCAGGTTCGGAGCCTGCGAGGCGGCGCATATACCCATCCTCTACGGCGGAAGCGTGAACCCCGGCAACGCGTCCGAGTTGGCCCGTGTCCCCGAAGTCGACGGAGTGCTGGTGGGAGGCGCAAGCCTGGACCATCGAAGCTTCGTGGCTATCGTAGGCGCGTTCTCGGAACAGGAAGGGTAAGGGAAAGCAGACGCATGATCGTCCTGGTGACCACGGTTCACGTTCTCGTTTGCCTCGGCCTCATCGTCGTGGTGCTGCTGCAAACCGGCAAGGGCACCGACATGGGCGCCGCTTTCGGCGGAGGCTCGAGCACGACCGTGTTCGGCAGCAGCGGCGCCGGCAACTTCCTGACCCGGCTGACCACCGGAATGGCCGTCGTGTTCATGCTGACCAGTCTGACCCTGGGCTACTTCACCGAGCGCGGGCCTGTCACGAGCGTCTTCGACACGGTGACCCCCAACGCCCAGACCACGCCCGCCGCCAACGCGCCGGCGGCGGAGACTCCGGAGAGGCCAGCGGCTTCTCCCTGAAGCACGCTCACCGTAACATGCGAGGATGGCGGAATAGGCAGACGCGCTAGCTTGAGGGGCTAGTGCCAGCAATGGCGTGGGGGTTCAAGTCCCCCTCCTCGCACCACAACCCTAGTTCACCGCGCGGGCGAGGTCGTAGAGCGACGTCACGAGGAAGGCGCGCAAGAACCAGACGATGAAGATGGCGACGATCGGGGACATGTCGATGCCGCCGAAGGACACGGGGAGTGCCTGTCTGAGCCGGTCCAGGACCGGATCGGTGAGGTTGCACAGCATGCGCACAATGGGGTTGTAGGGATCGGCGTTGACCCAGGAGATCACCGCGCGGCCCACGATGATCCAGACGTAGAGGGTCAGGACCGTATCGAGAAGGCCTGCCAGGGCCCCCAGAAAGTTTCCCGCTACAAACATATCACCGAGACCTCGTCCCCGCCTGCGCGGGCGCGCTCCTGGGGCCGAACAACGCGGTCCCGACCCTCACGAGCGTCGAGCCTTCGGCCACGGCCACCCGGTAGTCGTGAGTCATTCCCATGGACAGCTCCTCCAGGACGACGTTGGCAAAGCCGAGCTCGTTGACGGAATCGCGGAGCTCCCGAAGCCTCCGGAAGTAGGGGCGGCTCGCTTCCGGGTCTTCGGCCAACGGCGGCACGATCATCAGCCCCCTGACCCTGAGTCGGGAGAGTCCGGACACTTCCCGCACAAGCGGCACCAGACCCTCCTCGGCGACGCCCGTCTTGGATGTCTCGCCGGCGAGGTTGACTTCCACCAGCACCTCGACGTCCCGGTCCTGGTCTTGCCCCTCCCGGTCCAATATCCGGGCCAGCCTGCCGTTGTCCAACGATTGAATCACCGAGAACAGGCCCACCGCCGCCGTTGCCTTGTTTCTCTGGAGGTGCCCGATCAGATGCCACTCGGCATCACCGCCGACGAGATCCTTCTTCGCCTGGGCCTCCTGGACGTAGTTCTCTCCCAGCAGGCTCACGCCGGCTTCGACCGCGGCCCGTATCGCCTCCGCGGGCTGGGTCTTGGTGGCGGCGAGCAGCCTGACCTGCCCGGGATCCCTGCCGCTCCGCTCCGCGGCATCGGCGATCGCTTCCATGACCCGTTTGCAGTTGCCCGCGATGTCGACCATGAGTCCGCTGCATCCTCGCATCCGAATCGACGGACGCGTCCGCGCCGGACGGGACGCCTGTATCACTATACCACAGGACCGGACGGCTGGCCGACCGGACTCCTATCGGGGTCCTTACCCCGCGGCCCACGGCCTGTTAAACTCCGATGCAACCGCTCCCGTACAACCATGAAAACGCTTGCCTGTGTTGTCTGGGTCTTTCTGGTCTGCCTGTCGCCGGCTCCGGCGCACGCTCTGACAGGAGCCGAGACTCGGTTCGGGCGGGCCTACCGTCACTACTCCGAAGGCGACTACGCGCGGGCGCAACCACTCTTCCGGAGCGCACTGAACGATTCCACCCTGGTGGTGGGAGACTACGCCCTCTATTATCTCGGACGCATCGCCGCCGGGAGGGAAAATCACGAGGAGGCGCGGGGCTACTTCACGAAGTTGAAGAAGTCCTACCCCGGGAGCGTCTGGTCTGTTGAAGCCTCCTTCGCCTTCGTCGAGATCGACCTGGCGCGAAGCCGCTACGAGGCAGCCGTCCGGCGCGCCGGCGCGCTCAGGAAAGCGGCTTCCGGAAGGACGGCTCGGGCGCGGGCCTCGTACTACCTCGGCCAGGCCCACCAGGCCCTGGGCAGGGACCGCAAGTCATACCGGTACTACCAGGAGGCGCGCCGGCGGGCGCCCCGCTCCGATTGGGCCGGCCGCGCCCGGGAACGGGTCCGGGAGCTTCGCCGGGAACACCCGAAGAGTCTCCGCCTGGGCAGCGGCGACGCCATGCTGCGGGAAGCGAGGCTGCTTCGGCGGGAACGGGAGTACCCCGCGGCCGCCGACCTCTACCGGCGCATCCTCCGCGAAACCAACTTCCGCCGGCTGTCGCTGGACGGGCTCGCCGAGGTCTACCGCAAGATGCGGCTCCGGGACCAGGAGGAGCAGGTCCTGCGCCGGTACGTCCGGCACTATCCGCAACGCGCCGACGCCGGCAAGGCGCTTACGCGGATCGCCATCATCCAGTGGAACCGCGAAGACAATGCGGGAGCCTTGAAGACCCTGCGCACGTTCCGGAGGAAATATCCCGGGCACCCTCGCAGGCGCTTCGCCGTCTACATCATCGGCCGCATCCACGAATCCATGGGACAATTGGACGCGGCGATCCGCACCTACCGGCTCCTCTTCGCCAAGGAGCATCGCTTCAGCAAGTTCCGCAACGACGCGGCGTGGCGCCTGGCATGGATCCACTACCTGCGGCCCGACTACCGGGCGGCCAAGGCCGCGTTCCGTGACCTCGCCCGCCGGCGCGGCACATACAGGCCGGCGGCCGCCTTCTGGGAGGCCCGCACGGCCGAGAAGCTGAAGGATGCCGCCGCCGCGCGACTGTACCGGCGCGTGGTCCGAAAGGATCCGGACTCCTACTACGCGGTCCTGGCAGCGCAACGGCTCCGGGGGCTCGGTATCGCCGTCCCCGACCCTGCTCCGCCCGGCCGCTCCCGGCAAGAGGCCGGCACTCCGCGACTGGGCGCGCGCGCCAGTATCCACCTGGCCCGCGCACGCGCGCTGACCCGGCTCGGGCTGAACCAGCTCGCCCAGCCCGAGCTGGACCGGGTGCGCCGGCACTCCAAGCGCACCGCCGGCCTCAGGCTCCTGCTCATGCGCGAGTACGCTCGCAGCCACGCACACCACCGCAGCCTCTCGCTGGCGCTGCGGTCGCCACCCTCTCCCGAAACGCTGCGGCTCCGATATCCCCTCGCCTACTGGGACACCGTACGGCGGCACGCCGCCGACAACGGTCTGGACCCCTACCTGGTATTATCGGTAATGCGGCGGGAGAGCCGTTACAGGCCGCGGGCCGTGTCCCCCGCCGACGCCTTCGGGCTCATGCAGTTGATCCGAGAAACCGCCGGCAGCGAGGCATCGAAGCTGGGACTTCCGGAGCCCGAAACGCCGCAACTCTTCGATCCGGAGCTGAACATCAGGCTCGGCGCGCACCACCTCAAGGGGCTCCTCGAACACTACGCCGGCAGCCAAGCCAAGGCCCTGGCGGCATACAACGCCGGCAAAAACGCGGTGGCGCGCTGGACCCGCGACCTCGCGTCCGCCGACGACGTGGAGTTCATCGAGCGGATCTCTTACCGGGAGACGCGCCAATACGTAAAGGCCGTGCTGCGGAACTACCACGACTACAAGACCCTCTACGGCGACACCCCGTCCAAGGAGCGTTCCTGACGCCGCCTGCCGCCGTAGCGAGGGCAGGGTGGGCGGCGTCCCGGAAATCCGTTGACGGCGGGCGGACGTGATCATCATCCCGCTCAACCACCCGCGTCGCGCGACGTAGAACAGCGGAGCCCCGGCAGGACCGTCTCCGGATTTCCGGGACGCCGCCCACCCTGCCCGGTACCGCAAGACCCGTCCTCCACCGCCCCCATCCTCCTTTTCAGGTTGCGAGCATGCGTCCTTGGACAAATGCCGGCGGTTCTCTATATTGGCGCGATGACCCGTGAACACAAGGAGATCCTCTCGCTCCAGGATCGCACGACCTGGGCGGTCACGGCTCCGTCGATCCTGACTCCCCGGCGACGCGCCCCGGACCGGGCCGCCGCCGGCATGGTCAGGACCCTGTTCGACCGCCCCCGACGGCTGGAGCCCTGCCACCTGTACGACGAGAGGGGGTCGCTGCTGTTCGAGGAGATCTGCCAACTGCCCGAGTACTACCCGACCCGCACCGAGGCGGCCATCCTCGAGCGAGAGGCCGGCGCGCTGATGAGCCTGGCGCCGGTGGATTGCATCGTGGAGCTCGGCGCCGGGTTCTCCAGGAAGACCATCCACCTGCTCAAGGCGCTGAGCCACGCCCGGGGCCACGGCACCTTCGCGGCGGTGGACGTCAGCGCCACCGCCCTCATGGCCTCCAGGAGCATGGCCGAGGAGCTCTTCCCCGAGCTCGCGTTCACCGGGCTCGAAGCGCGCTTCGAGGACGCGATCACCAGCATCACCCGGGACATTCCCAAGCTCGTGGTGTTCCTGGGCAGCACCATCGGAAACTTCACGCCCACCGACATGCTGCACTTCTTCACGCACCTGTGCGACCACATGGGGGCCGACGACTACCTCCTGCTCGGGGTGGACCGGATCAAGGATCCCAGGATCATCGAGCCCGCCTACGACGACGCCGGCGGCGTCACCGCCGCGTTCATCCTCAACGCCTTCACCAACATCACCCGCGCCACCGGCGCCGGTTTCCGGCCGGAGCTGATCGCCTACCGGAGCCGGTACGACCGGGAGCGTGCGCAGGTGGAGATGTACGGCATCGCCACCGAAACCCACCGCGTGGACTTTCCGCGACACTCCGCGTCCTTCGTTTGGGAGAAGGGCGAAGGGATACTGGTGGAGACCAGCCGCAAGTTCGACCCCGACGACCTGCAGGTGCAACTCCGCTCCTTCGGACTCGAGAGCCTCGGGCACTGGACCGACCCGAACCGGTGGTTCTCGCTGCTGCTCTTCCGGCGGAGCGAGGACTCGCGCGCACTGGAGTCGAAATGAAGAAGATACCCGACGCCGCGCCCGCCTACGATCTCACCGATACCCGCTTCTGGGACGAGAACGACTTGCGCTCCGAGGTCGAGCGGGTCTTCCACCTGTGCGCCGAATGCCGGCTGTGCGTGAAGTTCTGCGGCAGCTTTCCGAAGCTGTTCGACGCCATCGACTCGTATTGCACCGAAGAGGAGTTCGCGGAAGTGGACTCCACCAAGCTCAAGGCCGACGACGTGGACGAGGTGGTGGACCTGTGCTTCCAGTGCAAGCTCTGCAACATCAACTGCCCCTACACGCCCGACGACCACGACTGGGCCATCGACTTTCCGCGCCTCATGGCCCGGGCCAAGGCCCAGCACGTGAAGAAGCACGGCGTGTCGTTCACCGACCGGGTGCTGGGAAGCCCCGACCTGGTGGGCAAGCTCGGCTCGGCCACCGCCCCCATGGCCAACTGGGGCAACGAGAACCGGGTACACCGGCTGTTCATGCAGGGCGCCCTGGGCATCCACAAGGACAAGAAGCTGCCGCCGTTCGCGTGGAAGACCTTCGCCTCCCGGTTCCGCTCGGCGCGCCGGGAGCCCGAGGGCGAGCCGGTGGCGAAGGTCGCCTACTTCGCCACCTGTTTCGTCAACTACAACGAGCCGGGCATCGGCCTGGACACGCTGGAGGTCATGGCCCGGAACGGGGTGGACGTGGCCCTCGCCTACCGGGAGTGCTGCGGCATGCCGTCCTGGCACAACGGCGACATGGACAAGGCCCGGGCCCAGGCGCAGCGGAACGTCGAGCTGCTGACCCCGTTCGTCGAGGAAGGCCGGACCGTCGTCGCCACCAACCCCACCTGCTCGCTGACCCTGCGCGACGAGTACCCCCGCCTGCTGGGGACCCCGGAAGCCCGCCAGGTGGCCGAGCACACCACCGACCCCACCGCGTTCCTGGCCTCGCTCCACGCCGGGGGCAAGCTCAACCGGGACTTCAAGACCGGCCCGGGGAAGATCGCCTACCACATGCCGTGCCACCTGCGCGCCCAGCGGCTGGGCAACAAGACCAGCGCGCTGCTGTCGCTGCTGCCGGACACCGAGGTCACGATGATACAGGCCTGCTCGGGACACGACGGCACCTGGGCGATGAAGCGGGAGAACTTCGATGCCTCCATGCGATGGGGACGGCAGGCGTTCAGGGGCGTCGAGGACGCGGACGCCGCGGTCGCCTGTTCCGACTGTCCCTTGGCCGCCATCCAGATCGAGCAGGCCACCGGAAAACATCCGCTGAACCCGTTGCAGATCCTGGCCAGGAGCTATCGGGGAGAGAACAACTGGGACTCGTGAGACACCCATGAACATCACATTGGCCATCGAGGAACGCGCGCCCTTTGCCGAAGGAGCCGACTTCGGTTCCGTGGGCGCCTACGAACGGATCAAGGGACGGGCCCGGTTCGCCATCGACCCGCGCTCGCCGGCCAACCAGGACATCGTGGACCTGACGCTGGCGCCCGCCAACGACCGGGGCCTGGTGGAGTACTCGACGGAGTTCTTTATCATCAAGCCCGTCGACATGAACCGCGGCAACAAGCGGCTGCTCTACGACGTCAACAACCGCGGCAACAAGCGCGCGCTCCAGTTCTTCAACGATGCCCCGCCCAACAACGATCCGCGCACCGCGGAGGACGCCGGCCACGGTTTCCTGATGCGCCGGGGCTATACCGTGGTGTGGTGCGGGTGGCAGGGGGACCTGCTGCCGGGAGACGGACGCCTGACCATGGAGCTGCCCGTCGCCGGTGGGCCCGACGGGCCGGTTACGGGACCCTTCCGGGCCGAGTACATCATCGAGGAGCCCGAGGTGACCACGGTGTCCGTGGGGGGACACGACTACATCCGGCCGTGTCCGGCCGTGGACCCGAGCACCGACGCGGCCACCCTCACCTGCCGGCGGCTGCAGCAGGATGCGCGCGAGCCCGTCCCCGCGAGCGACTGGCGGTTCGCATCCGTGGACGCGGCCGGCAACGTCTGGCCGTCGGACACGAGCTGCCACCTGCCCGGGGGCTTCCGTCCCGGCTGGATCTACGAGCTCATCTACACCGCAAAGGACCCGCTGGTGCTCGGGCTGGGCTTCGCGGGCGTGCGCGACCTCCTCGACTTCCTGCGCTACGCCGACGAGGACGCGGCCGGACAGGCCAATCCGCTGCGCGAAGGATCGCCGGGCATCGAGAAAGCCTACGGCTGGGGGCGCTCCCAGAGCGGGCGCTTCCTGCGCGGGTTCGTCTACGAGGGGTTCAACGTCTCGGACAGCGGCCGGCGCATCTTCGACGGCGTCTTCTCCCACGTGGCCGGCGGCGGACGGCTGCGGCTCAACTACCGCTTCGCGCAGCCCGACCGCTATCCGCGCCAGCACGAGGACCATCACTATCCTTCGGAGGAGTTCCCCTTCGCCTACGCCCGCACCGAGGACCCGTTCACCGGCGAGCAGGACGCGGTCCTGAAACGGCCGGAGACAGACCCGCGGGTCATTCACACCCAGACCGCCACCGAGTACTGGCAGCGGCGCGGCTCCCTAGTGCACACCGACCCCCACGGCAACGACCTCCCTGAGCACGAGAACGTTCGCGTCTACCTGCTCTCGTCCCTGCAGCACAACGACGCGGCCGCCGCGCTGGAAGGCGGCGTCCCGCGGTACCCGCTGAACCCGCTGCCGGCCAATCCGGTGCTCCGCGCCCTGCTGAGCGCGCTGGACCAGTGGGTGACGGGCGCCGTCGCGCCCCCCGACAGCCGGGTGCCGCGGCGGTCCGACGACACCCTCGTCAACGGCGGTGCATTCCGGAAGGGGTTTCCGGCGGTGCCGGGAAGCGCCTGTCCCGACCCTCACGCACTGTACTACCTGGACCGGGGAACGGACTTCGCGGACGGCATCATCGCCAGCGAACCGCCGGTGGAGGACAGGAGCCGGGAGTACCCGGTCCTGGTGCCTTCGGTGGACGCCGACGGCAACGAGAGCGCGGGGGTGCGGGCGCCGGAGGTTTCAGCGCCGCTGGGAACCTACATGGGCTGGAACCTGCGGCGAGACTCCGAGGTCATGGCGGGGATCGTCGGCAGCGCCCTCCCCTTCGCCGAGACGGAGGAAGCGCGCGCCGCGCAGGGCGACCCCCGTCCCTCCATCGAGGGGCGCTACCCCTCCAGGGAAGCGTATCTGGACACGGTCCGGGCCGCCGCCGCCGCCCTCCAGGAAGAACGTCTGCTGCTGGCCGAAGACGTGGAGCGTTGCGTGGCCGCCGCGGGAAGGCGCTGGGACACGCGGCGCTCCCCCTCCGTGTGACTTCGGTTCCCTTCCACTGCAGTGTGTCGGTGTGGGTCTGACGCACTGCAATGGGAAGCGAACTGGACCGATCCATCCATTTCATGCTATAAAGGTCCCATGTCGACTACGGAAAGCGTGCGCAACCGGGACGCTGCGCGCTCGGGTCCAGGCCGCCCCCACCCGGGAGCGCGGCGGCCGGCCCACCAAGGAGGACCGCCGGGACCGGGTGCGTTTCGCGCGTGAGGATTGACACCCGTCCCGCTGCCCGGACACGCTCCTCTGCCGGCGCTTTCCCGAAATCGGACCCTGTCCGCGGGAGCAAACAGCATGGCTTCTTTCGAGGTGAAGGTTTACCGGATTCAGGTCGAGGAACATCCGAACGCGGATGCCCTGGAGCTGGCCCGCGTGGGCGGGTATGTGAGCCTTGTCAAGAAGGACTCTTTCTCGACCGGAGATCTGGCGGTTTACATTCCCGAGGCGTCCCTCGTTCCCGAGGACGTGATTCAGGAACTCGGGCTTGAGGGCCGCCTGGCCGGGAAGGCGAAGAACCGGGTCAAGGCGATCAGGCTTCGCGGCGTCCTGTCCCAGGGCCTGGTCTACCCCGTGACGGGGAACCGCCTCCACGGGATTTCCGTGAACGAGGGCGACGACGTGATGGAGGCTCTCGGCGTGGAGAAGTGGGAGCCTCCGATCCCGGTCCACCTGTCCGGCAAGGTGCAGAATTCTCATGGGGCGACGCTTCACTACGACATCGAGGACATCAAGAAGCATCCGGAGGTCTTCAAGGCCGGGGAAGCGGTGGGAGTCACGGAGAAGATCCACGGGACCTGGTGCTGTCTCGGCTGGAATCGGGAGTGCGGGCCGATCGTGGCGTCGAAGGGGCTGTCCTCCCAAGGGTTGTCCTTCAGGGTCGAGGACCCGGACAACGCGGACAACCTGTACGTCCGTATGTGGAAGAAATACGGCGACGTCGTAAGGCAGCGGGCAGAGTGTCTCTGCCAGTCGGTGTACGTCCTGGGCGAGATCTTCGGACGTTCGGTCCAGGACCTTCGATACGGCGAGAAGGCGCAGGCATTCGCCGTCTTCGACGTGTACGTCGGAGACCCCGGTTCCGGCAGGTATCTGACCTGGTCCGAAGTATTGGAGTTCGCGGGCGAGGACTTCCCGATGGTTCCGGCCCTGTATCGGGGTCCGTTCGATGAAGGACTTGTCCCCGAGTGGACCACCGGCAAGACCCTGTGGGGGGACGGCGTTGACCAGATGCGAGAGGGGGTTGTGATTCGGGATTACGCTGAAGGGAGGGATTTCGAGATCGGGCGGCGAATCCTCAAGAGCGTTTCCGAGGGTTATCTCCTGCGAAAGGGGGGAACCGAGTTCAACTAACACCAGGAGTCAGCATCTCAGGAAGGAGATTCGCGCTGCACCCTGAAGTTGCGCACGTCTGTACAGTTCAATTCAGAATCCGGCGCGCCAGCTCCCGGGCTTCGTCGCGGGTGCCGACGATTCGCTCGGCGGGCACGTGCTGGAGCACGTCGAAGGCGTAGAAGACTTCGCGGACTTTCTGCTGGATTCCGGCGAATACGACCTCGGTTCCGGACAGTCCCGCACGGCTGATGAGGAGGGCCATCAGGTGCGCCGCGCTGTCGTCCATGTGCGTCAGGTTCGACAGGTCGAAGATCACGAGATCGTGTTCCCTGATGTCCTCCCCGATCATGCGCACGAGCTTCCTGGATGATGCCACCGTGAAGGCGCCGCGGAACTCCAGCAGCCCGGCGCGTGCGCTGAAGGGATCGCCTTCGCTCTCCGTCCCGAAGAACACGCTGTCGAGCAGAGGAACCGAGATCACGCTGTCCAGCTCGAGCTGCTCCAGGCGGTCCGTGTTGATGACGCTGGCCGCGATCACGCCGAAGATGACGGCGATGAGCGGATCCACAAAGCACGCCAACCCCATGGTGATGAGCATGACGGCAACGAAGTCGGTCCGGATCGTGAAGATCCTGCGCAGGAACCGCCATTCGATCAGACTCATTCCGACACGGAGAATGATGGCGGAGAGCGCGGCAAGGGGAACCCATGAGACATAGGGGCCGAAAAATGCCAGCACGGCCGCCAAGAGAAGCGCCGTGATGACCCCGGCCATGACGGTGCGGCCGCCGAAGCGGATGACCGTCAGGGTGTTGAGATTGCCGGACCCGGGCATCGTGCCGACGAAACCGGCGGTGACGTTGGCGATCCCGAGGGAGACGAGTTGCCGGTTTGAATTATGCTGGCCGCCGGTGAAGGTATCGGCCGTAACGGCGAGCAGAAGGGTGTAGGCCGTACTGATCAGGGCCAACAGGATGGCCGAGTGGAGCGCGCCGCCCAGGGAGCCGATGGACGGTATCGCTATGACAGGCACGGGCAGCCCGGTCGGCAAATCGCCGAGCAGCGCGGCTCCCGGAAGGAAAAGAGAAAGGACGATACCGGACCCGACGCCCGCCAGCGGGCCGGGAAAGTACTTTTCGACCCTCTTCGGCCAGAGCAGCATCACCGCGAGGGAAACGCCGACGATGGCGGCGTCGTCCATGCCCAGAGGGACGATCTTGGCGACCTGCGTCCACAGGATACGCGCTCCTATGCCGGACAGGAATCCGGCCATCACGATATGCGGCAAATAGGAGGCGAAGCGTCCGATCCCGAAGAGCCCCAACAGGACCTGCATGACGCCGGCGAGGACGGCGATGAGGGCGAGTTCGCCCAGATCGCCGCCGTTGTCGGCGAGGATCGTGGCGACAATGACGGCTATGGCGACGCTCGGACCGCAGACCAGTATCCTCGCACCACCGAACACCGCGGCCACGAGACCGACGATGATGAAGCAGTGAACGCCCGCCACCGGGCCCATGCCGGACACGACACCCAGGGCCATGGTGACCGGCAGGGCGGCCGCGAAACCGATCATGCCGGCCTTTGAATCGGCCCAGAACTTCGTCCCGCTATAGGGTTCGCGGGGTTCCGACCGCAGGGTTTCGAGGACGCCCATTCTATTTCATCAAACCCTTGTCCCGCAGGAACTCCTTGACCAGGGCGTCGAACCCGGCCGGGTCCTCGATGCAGCAGGCGTGGCCGGTTCCCGGCAGCACCCTGTGCACCGCCCCCGGGGTCAAGGCGGCGGTCTTCCGGCCGCCCTCCAGCGACATGTCGTGCTCGCCGTTGATGACCAGGGTGGGCACCTTCATCTCCGAAAGGCGCGGGGTCATGTCGGTGCCGGCGCGGGCGCGGAAGATCTGCGCGATGGACTTGCCCGACAGCCAGGGGTTGCGCTCGAGGAAGATGTCCAGCAGGTACTTGCCCAGCCGGGTGCTCTCGAACCCCGGCGCCACCAACTCCTTGATGTGCTTCTCGTGATAGGTCGTCACGTCGTCCGTGTAGCCCTGGATGCGGTCGCCGGTGCTCCCTCCCCCGCCGCTGCTTCCGCCCACCAGGATCACGGCGCGGAACATTCCCGGATGGTCCAGCCCCAGCAGCAGCGCGATGCCCGAGCCCACGCTGACGCCGCCGATGACGGCTTCCCGCACGCCTTCGGCCCGGCACACCGCGAGCACGTCGTCCGCCATGTCCCTCAGCGAGAACGGCGTCTCCGGCTTGTCGGAGCGGCCGTAGCCCCGGATGTCCAGCGAGATCACCCGAAAGTACGTCGAGAAGTGCGCCACCTGGTACATGAGAAGGTTGTGGTCGAACGGGTTGGCGTGCACCCAGACGAACGGCAGCCCCTCTCCGGAGACCTCGTAGTAGATGCGCACCCCATCGGAATCGGCATACGGCATGGAACACCTCGAGAAACGGAGCCAACGGACGGCGTGTGAGGAGGGCCGTTCGGATAACCCTGGCTAATCCGGGCTACGGGAAGAAAATCAGCTTGACGAGCATGGCCAATATGGCGGGGCCAAAGCTGAAGACCGCCAGATTCAGCACCGCGATCTTCTTGTCCAGTCTGGCGATGTCCTGCTTTACCTCGGTGATGTCTTCCCTGGTGGCCAGGCTCCCGGCTACGGGGATCGCGGCGGCGGCCCTGGCCTTGTCCGCGGAAGTGCCGGCTTCGATCAGCGCATCGTAGACTTCCGAGACGATCAGGCTCATGGTTTCACCGTAGAGAAGCGGTCGCTCGCGAGCGGTCGGAACTCGCGAACAAGGCAACAGGAAACCCGGGGAATGTCAACCATGAGAAAAAGCGATCGGCCCCTCCCGGGTGTTCATTAGCGCCGGACCGTACATTTCTTTCGCCGTCTCCAACCCACGGCCGCCGGAACCGTGCTATAGAGGCGCATGGCCGACACCGAGAGCGTCCGTCTGGACCAGTGGCTGTGGGCGGCGCGGTTCTTCAAGACGCGCTCCCTCGCGGCCGCCGCCGCCCAAGGCGGCAAAATCCACGTCCGCGGCGACCGCGCCAAGCCGGCGCGCGCCGTTCGCGTAGGAGACGAGCTTCGGATCCGGCGCGGCCCTTATGAATGGGTGGTCACGGTTAACGCTCTATCGACGAAACGCGGCCCCGCCAAGGAGGCCGCGTTGCTCTACGAGGAGACCGAGGAAAGCGCGCGCAACCGCGAAGCCGCGCGCGCTCAGTTCCAGGCTCAGGCCGCTCCCTTTCGGGAGCGCGGCGGCCGGCCTACCAAGAAGGAACGCCGGGACTGGGCGCGTTTGGCGCCGGAGGACTAGCTAGCCCCCGCCGAAATTCCTGTATGTGGGTAAAATAGCCGCTATTTTACCCACATATCCGAAACGGCCCTTGTTCCCCTATTGTCGGAGGCTGCCCTACATCCCCTCCAGCAGCACGGTGCGGATCATCGAGACGGCGTTGAGGCTCATGCGGGTGCGGTCGGGGCCGCCGCGGCCGCCGAGGTTGTAGGTGCGGGTCTGGAACTTCTCGCCGTCGGTCACCGAGATGTAGGTCTGGCCCCTGGCGAGGTTGACCGCGGTGTCTCCGGGCGCCTCTACCGCATGCAGCGCCAAGCCGAAATCGCTGCCGGCCTGCCGCCGGATGGTCCAGGCCAGCTCCTCGGTGAGTTGCTCGGGCTGGTCGAGGAGGGCGCCGGCCTGCTCGGGCCGGCGCGACCGGGCCAGCAGCCTGCGCGTCCCCCGCTCCCCCGGCGCCACCATGCCCTCCACGAAGTGCTCCTTGCTGGCGCGCTGCAGACGGTCGGCCACGAGCCCGGCGGTCATGTCCTCGAACACCGCCACGCTCCGGTCCTCCTCCCGGAGCAGCCGGCCCACCGCATCCTCCATGGTCTCGTCGTCCACCGCGAAGATGTGGGTGGTGAGGAGTTCGCGGACCTGCGCCTCCACCGGCGCGATGAGCTTCATGGCCTCCTCGCGGCTCGACGCCTTGGCGGTGATGCGCACGTCCACCTGTCCGGGGTGGGCGAGCACGCCCACGGTGGGGTTGCTGGAGTTTGCGATGAGGTCGCCGATCTCGTGGTCCACGGAGCTTTCGCCCATGTCGGTGACCTTGAGCACCCGGTAGGTGATGGTCTCCGAGAGGTCCCACTTGCGCCGCGCGTACGGGGTGACCTCGTTCTCGAAGAGCCACTTCATCTCATGGGGCACTCCCGGCAGCGCGAAGATCACACCCCTCTCGTGCTCCACGATGAACGACGGCGCGGTGCCGTTGGGGTTCTCCACCGGAATCGCGCCCTCCGGGATGTCGGCCTGGCGCTCGTTGTTGGGGGTCATGATCATGCCGCGGCGGCGGAAGCGGCGGTCGATCTGGTCCAGCAAGCCCGGGTCACGCACGAGCTTGCGGCCGCACACCTCGGCGATGATCTCGCGCGTAAGGTCGTCCTGGGTGGGCCCGAGGCCGCCGCTGGTGATGACGAAGTCCGCCCGGTCCAGCGCCCGGCCGATGACGTCCTTCATGCGTCCGGGGTTGTCGCCGACGATGGTCTTGAAGAAGAGGTTGACGCCGAGGTCCGACAGGCGCTGGGCCATCCACGCGGAGTTGGTGTCCACGATCTGACCCAGCAGCAGCTCCGATCCGATGGCGACGATTTCAGCGTTGGGCACGATGCGCTCCTGTTCCGTGTTCGTTGGTGACTTACGTCAGGCCACCGCTCCGAGGCCGTTCTTCGCGACCAGCGTCAACAGCTTCAACGAGGCGCCTCTAGGCCGCTTCTCGCCCCGCTCCCATTGGCTCACCAAACTCGTGGTCACGTTGAGGTGCCGGGCGAAGACCGCCTGACTCGCGTTCTCGCGAATCCGGAGTTCGCGGATCTTCTCCGCCGTCATCTCCTCAATCGGCGTGAGACACATCTCGTCGAAGGCCTTCATAGTCCGCTTCGGCATGACCCCGGCTTCCGCCAAACCCAGTGCCGTCTCGTGCGCCGCGGCCAGAGCCTCACTCTTGTACTGCTTGGACATCTTCTGCCACCTCGATGATCGTTCCATTCGCCAGGGCCGCTTGAAGGTTTGCCTCGTCCAGCTTGAGCATCTCGTCCGCCAGCAGTCGGAAAGCCGCCAGTTCGTCCCGGCGGACATTCTGCCGATCGCTCTTGGCGAACCCATAGACAAAGAACGCGAACTCGCCCCTTCGAAACAACACGATCGAACGGAACCCCCCGGACCGGCCTTAACCCTTCCGGGCAATACGCTGCTTGATGACTCCTCCACCGAGATCCGCATCGATCAGGCCCTCTCCGGCCCGCCGAACCGCGTCGCGCAAGGCCCCATCATCCATCCCCTCACGGTCAGCGAAGCGGGTGAAGACCTTGGCCTTGAGAGTACGCCATCCAGACCTCGCCACCGCTTTTCGTCATCGTCTCACCTATAGCACCAAGTGCGACGGTCGTCGATCCATGCGCGTTGGCGCACTGAAGCAGCACTGCCTCCCGTAAACCTCCCAGCACACAGGGCGAGGGATGTACGGCGTGGACTTGTATACGGCGGTTCGGCTGCCGACTGTCAGATGGCGTCGTTGGCACCAAGGTTCTCCAGTTCAGCGCCAAGCAACTTCTCCAGTTCCTGGATGCTGCTATATACAAGGCACCTCTGACCGCGAACATCAAACTTCAGATGAGACGTATCTTTGGTCAGAAGTACTACCGGGACACGACACCCCCATGCATAGCCAACTTCCAAATAAACGTTCGGATTTGCGTCAGTCAGGTCAGCAATGACAAGAGACGACGTTCGGATTCGGTTTTGAACCCATTGCATCACATCACCTACAAACGTTGCACGGTCTGCTCTCTCGCACACGAAGCCTGCCTTTCGGACTGCACTTTGAATTCCGTAATGGTAAGTGTCATTCAATTCGCTCGTAAAGGGCATAGCAACGAAGACGTGCGACTTCGCGTCTGAGGCGTAACCCGCGGCACGGAGGCGTTCGTCTCTAGCCTTCTGGGTTGTCGTCGACGTCTTGTATGGTGCCGTACCCAAATATAATTCTCCAAGAATCGGCAATAGTCGCTTTACCCGGCCTGGATTTCGTTCAATGATAGTGATTCTCTCAAGTGATCTTGGTATGTCACCGCTCCCGATTGCATCAAGGAAACCCGCCATTTCCGCCTCGAATGACTCAATCTCATCTAGCCCATAGCCAGCCCCGTGAATTGTCGCAGCAATATGTCGTACCTCAGACGCGGTGCCTGTCAAGGAAGAGAGAACACGGCGCGCGAACTCTCGGATTTCCCGGTATCCGAACTCATAGAGATCAACGACGCCGATAAAGAGAGCGTTCTCCGCTGAGATAGCTGAATTGGTGGGAACCATCTGAAACTCGCCAATTCGCGGCTTTATTTGCGTCTTCTCGATGCCTGCTTGCACGAGGCGAGTGGCAACAAGCGCATCAACGCCGTGGTACTCCTGGGCGTATTTGAGTGCCAAGACATCTGCGTCGATTTCGAGGGCGTCGCCCTCAACGACATCAATAGCTATCTTCTCGCTCATACAGATACCTTTCTACGGGGTACCAGAATATCCAGTGCCACTCAGCGTTTCAAACGACAATACGGCATTGATTCAACTGAATTTCATTCCTTCCGTGCAGACTGCCCAAGTCCGCTCCCGACTTTTACGCAAGCGTTCCGCAACCGGATTTGCCTGTCTCGTCGTCACACCCTGTCAGTCATGCCATGCGCACCCCCAGGACGGTCGGTTGCGGGTCCGCGACTCACCCGCCGGACGCGATGCCGCTCTGCCGACTAAGGATCGGCCCTCAAGTCTCGCCTGGCGCAGCCTCGTGTGCGGGCACCGTCTCCGTTGCGTCCGCCTCGGGCGCCCGCCTGCGCCGGACCTTGGCCAGCACGTCCAGCCACAGGGAATAGAGCGTGGGCGTCAGCACCAACGTGAACAGGGTGGAGACGGCCAGTCCTCCCAGCACGGCGGAGCCGAGGCCGCGGTAGAGCTCGGAGCCGGCGCCGCGGGACAGGACCAGGGGCAGCATGCCGAACACGGTGGTGGCGGTGGTCATGAAGATGGGGCGGATGCGGGTGCGGACGCTGGCCAGGAGCGCGGCCTGGGGGTCTTGCCCGGCGCGGATGAAGTTGAGGGTCTGGTGCACGATGAGGATGGCGTTGTTCACCACGATGCCGGTGAGGATGATGAACCCCAGCATGGTGACGGTGTCCATCTTGATGGTGGGCTCGGTGGCGTGGCCGAGGCTCACGGCGAGGATGCCGCCGGTGGCCGCCAGCGGCACGCTGAACATGATGATGAGCGGGTAGCTCCAGGACTCGAACAGCGAGCACATCACCAGGTAGACCACCACCACGGCCAGCAAGAACGTCCACTTGAAGGCGTCCCAGGTTTCCGCCAGCTTCTGGGCCTGGCCGCTGACCCCTATCGAGTAGCCCAGCGGCAGGTTGCGACGCACCTCCTCAACCGCGCCTTCCTGCACCACCCGCACGGCTTCCTCCAGCGGCATGGCGTGGTGCATGTTGGCGTTCAGCTTGATGGCGCGGTCGAGGTCCACGTGCTCGACCTTGGTGGGGCCGTCGCCCGGGCGGATTTCCGCGATGTCCGAGAGCTGCACCAGCCGGCCCGCGCCGTTGGAGAGCATGAGCGCGCCCAGGTCCTGGGTGTGCGCCATCTCGCCCCGCGGCCCCTTGAGGATGATGTCGATCTCCTTGCCGCGCTCTCGGAAACGCCCGGCGCGGGTGCCCTCCACCGCGGTCTCGATGACGTCGCCGACGTCGGAGGCCCGCAGGCCCAGGGCCGAGACCCGGTCCCGGTCCAGCAGCACGCGGATCTCGGGGTTGCCCCACTCGAAGGACGAGTTGACGAAGTTCACCCCCTCCACGCCACGGATGCGCCCTTCGAGGCCGCGTGCGATGTTCCGGATGGCCTGCAGGTCGTCTCCCTTGACGTCGAGGGCCACGTTGTTGCCGCCGATGAAGCCGCCGCGCTGGCGGAAGAGCGAGGCCTGGGTGATGAACACCGCCTGGGTCCCGGGAATGCCGCCGACAGCGCGGCGCATGGTCCCCACCACCCGGCGCATGCCGTCGAGGCTGGTATACGGCTCTTTCACGATGGCCCCCATGATGGGGGTGTCCAGGCGTATGACCGCGAACATGCGGTCGATCTCCGGGATCGCCCGGACCCGCGACTCGATCTCCTTGATGATCGCTTCCTTCTGGTCCGTGTTGAACCCCGGCGGCATCTTCACCACGCCGAAGATGAAGTTGCGGTTGCCCCGCGGCAGATAGTCCAGCGGCGGCGCGAACCACCAGGCCAGCGCCACCGATCCGCCGACAATGAACAGCACCACCGCCAGCCGCCGGACGGCGCCGCGCTGGAGCCACGCCAGCAGGCCCAGCACCATCCGCGAGAACCCGGCGCCGCCGCGGTCCAGCACGGACATGGCCGCGCGCAGGCGCCGGAAGCGCTCCTTCGCCTGTTCCGGAAGGATGTGGGCGGAGAGCATCGGCACCACGGTGAGGGCCACCACCAGGGACAGCGCCACCGCCACGGACACCGCCAGGGCGATGTCCCGGAAGAGCTGCCCGGCCTCCTGCCGGACGAACAGCACCGGGACGAACACGGCCACGGTGGTGAGTGTCGACGCCAGGATGGCGCCGCCCACCTCGCGGGCGCCGTCCAGCGCGGCGCGCATACGCTCCTTCCCCATGTCGCGGTGGCGGAACACGTTCTCCAGCACCACCACGGCGTTGTCCACCACCATGCCGGTGGCGAAGGCCAGGCCCGCCAGCATGACGACGTTGAGGGAGGAGCCCGCGATGTTGAGGACCACGAAGGTGGTGACGATGGACACCGGAATCGCCACCGCCACCACGACGATGCTGGCCGGGCTGCGCAGGAACAGCAGCAGCACCAGCACCGCCAGGGTCACGGCGAAGTAGACGTTGCGGGTCACCAGGTCGATGGAGTCGTGGATGTAGTCGGTCTCGTCATAGGCCATCTTCAGGCGGATGCCCTTGTCGCGGTAGCGCTCGTCCAGGCGCCTCAGAGTCTGCCGGACGCCCTCCATGACCTCCATGGTGTTGGCCCCGGAGCGGCGCAGCACCCCCATGCCGAGGGCGGGCTTGCCGTCGATGCGCACGGCGAAGTCGCGGTCCTCGCGGCCGAAGGAGACCGCGGCCACGTCGCGCACGTAGACCGGTCCCTGGGCGTCGTGCCGCACCACCACGTCGGCGATGTGGCGGAGCTCCTCGAACTCGCCCAGGGTGCGCACCACGTGGCGGCGCTTGCCCTCGCTCAGGTCGCCGCCCTTGACGTTGCGGTTCTCCCGGGTGATGGCCTGCCGCACGTCGGATACCGTGATGCCGCGGGCCGCCATGGCGCGGGGGTCCAGGGTCACGTGCACCTGCCGGTCGCGCCCGCCGAAGCGCCACACCGCGCCGACCCCGGGGACCCGTTCCATCTGCGGCACGATGACGTCCTTCAGCTCCTCCCACACCTCGTTGAGGTCGCGCTCCGTGTCCACCATGATCCACGAGATCGGGCTCTCCTCGTCGGTGTTGACCGCGCGGATGCGGGACTCGCCCACGTCCGGCGGCAGGTCCCTGACCGTGTCGAGCTTCTCGGAGACGCCCAGGCGGGCGATGTCCTTGTTGGTGCCCCAGTCGAACTTGAGGACGACGCGGGAGCGGCCTTCGATGGAGCTGGAGGAGACCTGCTTGAGGCCCTCCACCGCGTTGAGCCGGTCCTCCAGTCGGTCCGTCACCTCGCGCTCCACCTCCAGGGGCCCGGCGCCGGAGTATTCGGTCGTTACCGTGATCTCGGGCCGGTCCACGGTGGGGATCATCTGTACCGGCAGTCGCAGCAACGCGATGGTCCCGAACAGCACCGCCAGGATGATGCCGACGGTCACCGAGACCGGGTTGCGGACGCAGAAGTCAACGATTCCCATCCCGCCTCGAATCGGGTTTCGCGCCGGGTCTGGGGGCTCCAGGTCTGGCTCCAGGTCCACGTCTGGCGCCTGGTCCGGCTCCGGCTCCTGGCCGGCCGGCCCAAGCTCCCGGCTTCGCGCCGGGTCTTCCTCCTCCAGGCCTCCCGCCGGGCCCGCCCCCGCCGCCCAGCAGGACCTTGGCGCCGTCCCGCAACACTTCGTTGCCCAGCGTCACCACCTGCTGGCCGGGCTTGAGAGCCCCGTTGGAGATCTCCAGAAACGCGCGCCAGCCGCGCCCGGTGCTGACCTTCACCGCCTTCGCCTGGCCGTCAGACACGACGAAGACCAACTCGTCCGGGCCGCGACGCACCACCGCGTCCTTGGGCACCAGCACGCTCGGCTCGCCGCTCGAAACGATCACCGCGACCCGCGCCAGCATCCCGGCCTTGAGCTGCCCTTGCGTATTGGAGAGCCGGATCTTCACCGGAAAGCTCCGGCTGCGCGTGTCCGCCTGCGGAACGATGTGCGCCACCTCCCCGGAAAAGGCCTCTCCGGGAAACGCGTCCAGGGCCACCGTGGCGGCCTGTCCGCGGCGCAGCAGCGCGATCTTCCGCTCCCCCACCGGTCCGGCGGCGAAGACCGGATCCAGGTCCACCAGGTCCGCCACCGGCTCGCCGGCGTTCACCCAGTCGCCCACGTCCACGTGCTTCCTGACGATGAAACCCGAGATGGGCGCCAGCAGCGTGCTCTTCTCGATCTCGTAGGACACCGCGTCCATGCGCGCGCGGGCCTCGTCGTGCTCGGCCTCGGCCATGGCGATGTCCTCGGCCCTGGCGCCCGAGCGGGTGAGCTTCAAGGCGGCGCGGGCGCTGCCGTACTTCTCCCGCGCGGCGAGGTAGTCGCTCTCGGCCTTCTGCAGGTCCGCCAGGCTCACGAGCTGGTCGTCATAGAGTTGCTTGGCCCGTTCGAAGTCCCGCCGGGCGCGCTCCAGCAGCGCCTCCTGTTCCTTGGCCGCGGCGAGCCGCTGCGCCACCTCCTCGGAGCGGGAACCCTCCCGGACCTTCTCCCACTGCTTCTTCGCCCGCGCCACCGCGGCCGCGCGCTCGCGCAACGCGATCTCGCGCCCTCCTCGGTCCAGTTGCAGCAGGACGGTCTTGCCCGCGGTGACGGCGTCGCCTTCCCGGAACTCCGCCGCCGACACCCGGCCCGCCACCACCGAGGCCACCGTGGTGGCGACGTTGGGCTCGATGGTGCCGATGAAGGAGACCTCCCGCGGGATCGCCTTCGACTGCACCGGCGCCACCTTCACCGCCGTCGGGCGGGGGCCCCAGCGCTGAGCCCACGCGGCATGAGCGGCCAGCAGCACGGCGGCCAAGGCGCAGCAGACGACCACGGCGGAGAAGGCCAGGGACGCAAATCTTCGTGAACGTTGGGGCATGCCGACTTCCGGACTCAAGGTTCCTTAACCCATTGAGGATACGGCTTTTCGAGAAAACGAGCAAACATGCCGCGGGGAATTCGCCGGCCGGCCGCACGCCCTTCGAGGCGTGCCTCCGCGCCCGGCAACCCTGGACTTCCCGGCTCCAAACCAGTACGTATCTCCCTCGACAGGCACCTCCGACCGTACCCGCTTGTGGTCAATCCGCACATGCGTTCCGAATGAGGTTGCGCCGCCTTTGGACAGGCGGGCGGTGGCGGCGTAGCGCCGGCGGATGGGCGTTCGAGGTCGAATGGACAAGGTGGAAGAGCATTTCGACGTGATCGTCGCCGGAGGCGGCAGCCATCATCCTGCTGGTGGCCGCCGAGATGATCGGCGCCGAGTTCGGCGTGGGCGCGTACATCCTGCTGGCCGGCAACCTCATGGCCACCGACGAGCTCATCGCCGGCGCCGCGCTGCTGTCCATCATGGGCCTGACCGTAAGCTGGCTCATCGGCAAGGCGGAGAAGACCATCCTGCGGTGGCGCTAGGCGCATAATTGCGTCCTTCGACTTCGCGACGCTTCGCGTCGCTACGCTCAGGACGAACGTGGGTGGCAGCCCGAACGTGTGCGGTAACCCGAATGTGGATGGTAACCTGAACGTGGGTGGTAACCTGAACGTGGGTGGTAACCTTCTCCGTTCGTCCTGAGCGTAGCGGAGCGTCAGCGGAGCGAAGTCGAAGGGCGCCAATTTCCGACCGACTCCCGGAGGCCGCAACCGCGCCCCGGAATGGTCTCGTCTCGCTTGACAGCCCTTGGGCAACAGCCTACGATTCGAGCATTCCGGTACCGCAAACCGCCCCGCCCGTGGGGTCAATTTCGTTCGCGGAGGAGGCAGACATGGCGAAGCAAGGCTTCAAGGCAATGGATTCCGATATGCACGTGTTCGAGCCCCATGACCTTTGGGATCGCTACATCGATCCGGAGTTCAAGGAGCGCGCACCCAAGGGCCTGCAGCGCGACTTCCGGGACCTCGGCGTGGAGGTTGAAGGGAAGATCCTGCCCATCCCGAGGCGACCGGAGGACACCAACCTCAGGGACTACCGCCTGGCCACCCTCAAGGAGAAATACTCCGACGTGGCCGCGCGCAACTTCGACGGCGTCAGCCAGGTCATGGCGATGGACAAGGAAGGGCTCGACGTGGCGTTCCTGTTCCCAACCCGCGGCCTCTTCGTCCTCGGCATCGACGGCCTCGACCCGGAGCTGGCCGCGGCCATCTCCCGGGCCTACAACGACTGGCTCTACGACTTCGCGCAGACCGCGCCCGACCGCATGGTGTGCGTCGCCATGGTGCCGCCCCAGAACGTCGAGGCGGCGGTGGCCGAGACCAGGCGGACCGTCAACGAGAAGGGGTTCCGGGGCATCTTCATGCGCCCCAACCAGACCAACGGACTGTGCTGGAGCGACCCCTACTACGATCCCCTGTGGGAGGTGTGCCAGGACCTGAACGTGCCGGTGGGCTTCCACGAGGCCGGGCGGGTCTACCAGCCCCAGCCGGCCATCTCCCAGTTCATCCCGTCCTTCTCCATGTTCAACACGTTGAGCTTCCCGCTGGCCAACATGTTCGCGTGCGCGGACATGATCTACGGCGGCGTCATGGAGCGCTTCCCCAAGCTCCGCGTGGCCTTCCTGGAGGGCAACTGCTCGTGGCTCCCGTGGCTCCTGTACCGCATGGGCGACTACATGGAATCGGTGGGCAAGGCCGAGTACCCGGACTTGAAGCTCGAGCCGCTGGAGTACTTCCAGCGCCAATGCTTCGGCGCCGTCGAGTGCGACGAGGTCACCGCCAAGCACATTCCGGAGTTCGGCCTGGAGGACAACGTGGTGTTCTCCACCGACTATCCGCACCTGGACGTCAAGTATCCCCACTCGCTTGATACGTTCCTGGAGATGCCCTTCTCCGACGAGTCCAAGCGGAAGTACCTCTGGGACAACTGCGCCCGGCTCTACAACATGGGTCAGTGACATCCACGGGACAGGACACCAGCTCCATAACCACATTCGAGCGGCGGGGGATCGTTGAAGGCTTCTTCGGTCCCCCGTGGAGCATGGCACACCGCGCGGCGATGTTCGCGTTCGGCGCCGCGCGCGGCATGAACACCTACCTCTACGCGCCCAAGGACGACCCCTACCACCGCGAGCGCTGGCAGCTTCCCTACCCCGAGCCGGAGTGGCGCGAGCTGTGCCGGCTCATCGACTCCGCCCGGAGCCACGGCATCGACTTCGTCTACGGCTTTCACCCGGGCAAGGACCTGTGCTTCGCCGCCGCCGAACCGGTGGGGGTCCTGCTCGACAAGGCGGCGCGGCTTTACGACCGCGGCGTGCGCACCTTCGCGGTGCTGTTCGACGACATCCCCTCCCACCTGACGGACGCCGGCGACATCAAGAAGTTCGACGGCAGCCTGGCCAAGGCCGAGTCCCTGTGGCTGGAGGCGGTGTTGGAAGCGCAGCCCGCGGACCGGGACGCGGAGTGGTGGTTCTGTCCCTCGTACTACAGCCCGGACCCCTTGCTGGCCAAGGTCTTCGGCGAGTTCGAGCCGGAGTTCCCCGAGACCGTCGGGCGCTACCTGCCGGCGCCGGTGGCCTGCTTCTGGACCGGTCCCAAGATAGTGCCCGAGAGCGTCACGCTGGACCACATGGAGGAGATGGGTGAAAGGATGGGACACCGGCTGCTCTTCTGGGACAACTACCCGGTGAACGACCTCACCATGGCCGACGAGATGCACATCGGACCGCTGACCGGCCGGGACCCGCGGCTGCCGGAACGGGTGCACGCTCACCTGGCCAACCCGCTCCTGCAGGAAGAGCTGAGCTTCGTTCCCATGGCCACCTGCTTCGACTATGCGCGGGACCCGGCGGCCTACGATCCGGAAACGAGCTGGGAAGCGGCCGTGGTGGAGCGGTTCGGGGCGGCCGGCCTGGAGCACTGGCGCACACTCAGGCGATTCTGTGAGAAGGACGCGGAGGCTGCCGGCGAGGCGACGTTCCCGGAGCTGGAGCGCGGCGCGCTGGAAGCGGCCCGCGGGTACCTGCTGGCCCACCGGAGCGAAGGATGGTGCCGGGAGTTCGAGCCGTGGCGGGAACGACTGGAGCAGGCACTCCGGTAGTGTCCTGTCCGGCTTGACACCAACGCCATGGAAGACAAGACCGTAACTACCGCTGAGATACTGGACACACTGGACGAGGTGCGTTCCAGGACCCTGGGCCTGGTGGAGGACCTCTCCGACGAACAGCTCACCGTTCCCATGCTGAACATCGTCAATCCCCCGCTGTGGGAGCTCGGGCACGTGTCCTGGTTCCACGAGCGCTGGGCGTTGCGGCACCTGCGCGGCCGCGATCCCATCATCGCCAACGGCGACGAGCTGTACGATTCCGCGGCCGTGCACCACGACACCCGCTGGGTGCTGGCGCTGCCGCCGCTGAAGGAGACCCTCGCCTACAAGGAGCGCGTCCTGCGGCAGATCACCGACGGGCTGCCCGCCGAGCGGTTGAGCCCGGAGGAGACCTACTTCCACAAGCTGGTGATCTTCCACGAGGACATGCACGCGGAGGCCATGACCTACACGCGCCAGACCCTGGGCTATCCGCCGCCCCCGTTCATGGGCGAGCCAGGGGCCGTGTCCGGCGGCCCCTGTCCCGGCGACGTGGAGGTGCCCGGGGGCGAGTTCATTCTCGGCGGCGCGCCGGAGCTTCCCTTCGTTTTCGATAACGAGAAGTGGGGCCACCCGGTGACCGTGCCGCCCTTCCGCATCGCCCGCGCCCCGGTGACCAACACGGAGTTCGCCGCGTTCGTGGACGACGGAGGGTACGAGGACCCACGCTGGTGGAGTGACGACGGCTGGAGCTGGCGGCTGGCCGAGGGCGGGACGCACCCTGTCTACTGGCAACGGGAAGCACCGGGCCGGTGGCTGGAGCGGATCTTCGACCGATGGGGGCCGCTCCAGGGCGCGTTGCCGGTAATCCACGTCAACTGGTACGAGGCCGAGGCGTATAGCCGCTGGGCCGGGCGGAGGCTGGCGACGGAGGCGGAGTGGGAGATGGCCGCCGCCGTGGACCCGGGCGGCGACACAAGCCCTGGAGCGGCCAAGCGCGGCTATCCGTGGGGCGAAGCGCCGCCCGACCCCTCGCGCGGCAACCTCGACTGGGCCGGCGGCGGCCGGTTGCCCGTGGACGCGCTCGCGGCGGGAGACAGCGCCGCCGGCTGCCGGCAGATGATCGGCAACGTCTGGGAGTGGACGGCCGACGCCTTCCACCCCTACCCCGGTTTTGTAAGGGACCCCTACAAGGAATACTCGGAGCCCTGGTTCGGCGACCGCAAGGTGCTGCGCGGCGGCTGCTGGGCCACCCGCTCGCACCTGATCCGCAACACCTGGCGGAACTTCTTCACCCCGGACCGCCGGGACGTGCTGGCGGGGTTCCGAACGTGTGCACGGGACTAACCGGGGATTGGAAGACACGTTGACAAAGAAGAGTGACAGAACCGCCAGAATCGCGCTGGTAACCCCGGCCGGACCCACCCGGCGCACCGGCAACCGCATCTCGGGCAACCGGTGGGCGCGTATCCTTCGCGCCTCGGGACACCGGGTCGCTGCCCTGGACCGCTACGAGCGCGAGCGCTGCGACCTGCTGATCGCGCTCCACGCGCGCCGCAGTCATCCGTCCGTCCGGCAGTTCCATGAGCGGCACCCCGACAAGCCGATCGTCGTGGTCCTGACGGGTACCGACCTCTACCGGGACATCCACGTGGACGAGGACTCGCGGGAGTCCCTGCGATTGGCCAGCCGCCTGGTGGTGCTGCAACGCAAGGGTCTGGACGAACTCGATCCGGCGCTGCACGAGAAGACCCGGGTCATCTACCAGTCCGCGCCGGCCCGCCCCGGACGCCCCGGCGACCGCCGCAGGCAGTTCACGGTTACCGCGGTGGGCCACATGCGCCCCGAGAAGGACCCGTTCCGGACGGCCATGGCGGCGCGCTCCCTCCCGCGCACGTCCCGGATCCAGGTAGTGCACATCGGCGCCGCCCTGGGCGGCAGCTTCCTGCGCCGCACCGCCCGGGAGGCCGAGCGCAACACGCGCTACCGCTGGCTGGGCGACCTGCCCCACTGGAAGACGCGGCAACTCCTGGCCAACAGCCACCTCACCTCCATCACCTCGCGCATGGAAGGCAGCTCCAACGTGCTGTGCGAGGCGCTGGCCTCGGGCGTGCCCGTGGCGGCCTCCCGGATCTCCGGACTGATGGGCACCCTCGGCGATGACTACCCCGGCTACTACGATCTGGGCGACACCGCCGGCCTCAAGCGCCTGCTGCTCCGGGCCGAGAACGACCAGGCGTTCTACGAGAGCCTCGCGCGGCACTGCGCCGAGGTCGCGCCGCTGGTGAACCCGGAGCGGGAGATCCAGGCCTGGCGGCAACTGGTACGCGAAACCAAGCGATAGAACACCTGCGGGCACTCGGGTAGATTCGAGGTGGCCTCAATGGGACTGTATGCCCTGCAGATGAAAAAAAGGTGCAGCGGACTGGCGCACGAACAATATGCTGACGTTGGCCACTTGGGACGAGTTTGGGGAGGAACTCGACCAACCCGGGGACGAGTACGATGCCATGGGCGAGCAGTCCTACGAAGACGGTGCCGGTGACGACTAACCTGGCAGTCCGCTAGGGCGACGGCTGGACACTGGCGGGAGTGGCGCTTTTCGCCCGCGGTGTAACACTGAGTCGCATGCCCAATTGCGCGAGGACACTGTTCAATGTGGAGAGCCGGGGATTGCCGCGTTTCGAGAAGGATTGGTACAGGGTCTCGCGTCGCAAACCGGCCCCTTGTGCAACTTTGGCGAAACCCCTCGATTTGACGACGTTGCGGAGTGCCACCAGCAACAACCTGTCATCCCCTTCTTCCAGAACGGCATCCAGGTATGCGGCGACTTCCTCGGGGTTGTCCAAGTGGTCGCCAACGTCAAATTGTCTGGTCGTTGGGCCTGCCATCATGCCTTCTCCCTGTCCAAGAGCCTTGCGAACGTCCGCGCTCTTTCAATGTCTCGCGTTTGGGTGCGCTTTGTGCCGCCCCACAGCAAGACCACCGTCCGACCGCTGACGCGGTAATATATCCGGTAACCCGGCCCGGCGTCGATGCGATACTCGAACAATGCCGGTACACCCCTTATGGACCTTGCACCGCCGAAATTGCCGACCGACATCTTGCTGATCGCGGCGAGGATTCGAGCCTTCGGAACGGGATCGCGAAGTCCGTCAAGCCATTCTTCAAAAGGGACCTGACCACTAGCCAGTTCGAAAGAGCGCGTGCGATATTCCACTTGAGGATGTTAATTAGAATTAACACAGGAGTCAATTACGGGACAAGTTCTGTAAGTGTTCGACCCATCACCCTTCGTCCGACAGAACCTCAATGAGCCGCTCCGCCACCGTGTCCAGCTCCTCGTGGCTGATGACCAGCGGGGGCAACAACCTTACCACCGTCGCTCCCGCGGGCAGCGCCAGCACGCCCTTCTCCATCAGGCGCACCAGATGGGGCTGCGACTTCTCCTTAAGCTCAATGCCGATCATGAGGCCGAGCTGGCGGATCTCGCGGACCGTGGGCAGCTCCGCGGTCTTCAGCTTCTCCATCAAGTAGGCGCCCTTCTCCGCCGCTGCCTCGGCCAACCCCTCTTCCTCCATCGCATCGATGGCGGCCAACGACGCGGCGCAGGACAGGGGGTTGCCGCCGAAGGTGCTGCCGTGGCGGCCGACGGGGACCTCGAGCCGGTCGGAGCAGACCACGGCGCCCATGGGGAGGCCGCCGGCCATGGCCTTGGCCAGGCACAGGATGTCGGGCTCGACGCCGAAGTGTTCGCAGGCGAACATCCTGCCGGTGCGGCAGAAGCCGGTCTGGACCTCGTCGATGATGAGCAGGACGCCCCGCTCCCGGCACAGCCCGCCCACCTGCTCGAAGAACTCGGCCTTGCCGAGGTTCACGCCGCCCTCACCCTGGACGATCTCCAGCATGACGGCGGCGGTGTTGTCGTTCACCTTCTCTTCGAGCTTGGCGAAGTTGTTGAAGGGGGTGAAGTGGAAGCCTTCGACGACGGGGACGAAGGGCTCGCGGTACTCCTTGGTGAAGGTGGCGCTCAGCGCCCCCATGGTGCGGCCGTGAAAGCCGCGCATGGCGCATACGAACTCCTGCTTGCCGGTGGCGAAGCGGGCGAACTTGATGGCCGCCTCGATGGTCTCGGTGCCGGAGTTGCACAGGAAGGCGCGGTTCAGGTTGCCGGGGGTGATGCCGGCCAGCCGCTCCAGCAGCCGGGCCTTGACGTCGTTGTAGAAGACCCCGGAGCAGCTCACCAGTTGCCGGGCCTGCTCGGTCACGGCCTGCACCACCTTGGGGTGGCAGTGGCCGAGGTTGGCGACGCCGTGGCCGGCGACGCAGTCGATGTACTCCCGGCCGGTGTCGTCCCAGACCCTGGCGCCCTCGCCGCGCACGAGCACGATATCGCGCTTGGGGTAGACGTCGAACTCGTACTGTTGCTGCAAGCCCTTGAAGTCCGTCACTGGATCACCGTTCCTTTCCCCGCCAGGGCGTCCCGCACCGGATGCTCCGTGCGGCCGTCGCTCATGATGACCTTCTCCGCCCCCTCTTCGAAGAGCTTCCGGAGCGCCAGCATCTTGCGCTTCATGCGCCCCTCCACCTGCGCTTCCCGCTGCTCCAGCTCGGCGGCCCGTATCTCGGGCACCACCGTGCTCTCGTCGTCCTTGTCGGCGAGAAAGCCGGGGGCCTCGATGAGCTGCAGCACCACCTCGGCGTGGAAGGCGGCCTGGAGCACGTTGATGATGTCGTCGTTCTCCGAGTTGATGGCGGTGTGGCGCTCGTCGATGATGGGGATCGACAGCACCGGCGCATAGCCGCCGTCGAGCAGCAGTTGGAACAGCTCCTTGTTGGCGCTCCGGGGCTTGCCGGAGAAGTCCCGGACGATCAGGGTCTTGCCGTTCTTCCGCACCCGGATGCCCTTGTTGCGCTGACCCTGGATGGCCCGGCCGTCGATGCCGGAGAGGCCCACGGCGTTGACGCCGTTTTGCTGAAGCAACTCGACGACGCGCTTGTTCTGGACGCCCGCGTAGCCCATCAGGATGGCGTCGATCGCCGTCTTGTCCGACAGTACGCTGGTATAGCCCGACACCGAGGTGACCACCTCAGTGGGGTTGCCCAGCTTGGCCGCGATGGCATCGCGCACCGCGTTGGCGCCGTGCACGACGATGAAGGGCTCGGACACCGCCGCCAGGTCCTCGGCAATGCCGGGCAGGTTGATGTCGCTGCCGCCGCCGATCTTCACCAGGATCATCGCAGATGCTCCACCGTGTCGTTGGGGATGATGCGCCACGAGCCATTTTCGGGCACGGTCTCGGAGCTCACCACGAAGCCGCTCTCGTCGTCCCGGGCGCGAAGCCTGAAGTACTCCGGTTGCTCATTGTAGACGGACCCCACGTAGACGTTGTCCCGGTCGGCGATGATCATGTTCATGGCGCGCACGTAGCGCGTCCTGCGGACGATGACGTCCATCCCCTTGCGCATGGCCGCCGCCATGTCGCCCTTGTCGAAGCGCTTGACGAAGTTGAACACCTTCTCCGCGCCGATCCGTCCCTCCGCGTTGATGCGCACGCCACGCAGCTCGCCGTTGAAGGCGAACACGTAGCGGTCATCGTGGAACGGCATGTTGTTCTCCACCACGATGTTCTCGTCCCGGAACGCGCTGCGGGCATGGCCCACCAGCAGGGTGGTGTCGCCGAACTGCTTGATGTCGTCCTCCCAAATGGGCTTGATGTCGTGATAGACGCGCCACTCGCCGTCCATCAAGTAGGCGCAACCCCAGCCGTGGCCCTGGTACTCGGGGCTGTTCCGGGCGATTTCGGCAAGCTCCGACAGGCGTTCGCCGATGTCGAAGGGCTCGCGCTTCTTGACGCACAGCAGGCGGCACATGGCTAGGCCACCCTACGGATGCAGCCCCGGGAACTCGAGGCCCTCGGTCTCCTCGAAGCCGTTCATGAGGTTGAACGCCTGGACCGCCTGCCCGGCGGCGCCCTTCATGAGATTGTCGAGGGCGCTCAACACCACCAGGCGGTCCGAGCCCTTCTCCTTCTGGAAGCCTATGTCGCAGTAGTTGGTTCCGCTGAGCAGCTTGGGCTCGGGATACCGGTAGATGCCGTCGGCCTCCTTGACGATCCGGATGAAGGGCTCCTTGCCGTAGGCCTCGCGGTAGATCTTCCACACGTCCTTTTCTTCGAGCGGCTCCCGCAGAAACAGGTGACAAGTGGCCAGGACTCCTCGCACCATCTCGATCGACGTCGCGGAGAAGTAGACTCGCATCGGCTCGCCGAAAGCCAGCTCCTGGTAGATCTCCGCGCTGTGGCGGTGCATGGTCGGCATGAACGAGCGCACCACGCCGCTCCGTTCCGGGTGGTGGGACGCGTCGCTGGCGGCGTTGCCGCCCTCGCTGGAGCCCACCTTGACCTCCACCACCGTGCGATCCGCGTCCACCAGACGCTTCTTGAAGAACGGGTAGACGCCGAGGATCGTGGCGGTGGCGTTGCAGCCGGCGCCGGTGACGAAGCTTGCTGCCCGGATCTCCTCGCGGTGCAACTCCGGCACCCCGTAGACGAACTCCTTCATGAGCTCCGGACGCCGGTGTGGCTTGCCGTACCAGCGCTGGTACTCGTCGGCATCGTCGAGCCGGAAGTCCGCGCTCAGGTCCACCAGTTTCGGCGCCAGCGTCCTGAACGACTCGATGCGCTCCATGGCCTGGCCGTGGGGCAGGCAGAGGAACAGCAGGTCGCACGGCTCGAGCTCGTCCATCTTGCAAAAGCGCAGTTGGGTGCGCTTGCGCAGGTTGGGATGGGCCTTGAAGACGAACTTGCCGGCAAAGCGCTCGGAGGTGACCTCGCACACCTCTACCCGCGGGTGCCCGAGCAGCAGGCGCAGGAGCTCGCCGCCGGTGTAGCCGGACGCGCCCACGATGGAAACCTTCAGCTTGTCGGCCACCCCTGCCCCTTCCTCTTCGGGTGCGTTCCGCTCATCCGATTACCGCCCGCCGCCGCGTCACGCCGCGCCCTTCCGCTCCTGTTCCTCCGCGGCCACCTTCAGCACGTGCTCGACAACAAGGCCGGGGATGTTCACCCCGGTGGTGTCGATGCTGTTGCGGAACTCCATGGTGTAGTTCACCTCGTTGACCAGAAGGCCCTCGGGGGTCTCGAAGAGATCCACCGCGACGATGCCGCCCCCCACCGCGCGGGCCGCGCGGACCGAGCGGTCCCGCACCTCGTCCGTCACCGGGCAGTTCTCGGCGCGCCCGCCGCGGGCGGTGTTGGTGATCCAGTGATCGCTGTAGCGGTAGATGGCGGCCACGCACTCGTCGCCGATGACGAAGCTCCGGATGTCGCGCTCGGCCTTCGCGATGTACTCCTGAATGTAGAAGATGGAGTGGTGGTAGCTGCCCAGGATCGCCTTGTGCTCGAGGATCGTCTCCGCCGCGTCCCGGTCGTTGACCTTGGCCAGCAGCCGGCCCCAGGAGCCCACCGCGGGCTTGAGCACCACGGGGTAGCCCATCTCCTCGATGGCCTCCAGGGTGGATTCCTCGGTGAAGGCGATCCTCACCTCGGGCTGGGGTACGCCGTGCTCCTGCAGGTGCACCGAGGTGAGGATCTTGTCGCCGCACACGGTGGCCACCGCCGACGAGTTCACGCAGCGCACCCCCGCGCTCTCGAACAACCGCAGGCCGTGCAGTGCCCGGGAGTGGTTGATGCACCGCTCCAGCAGCACGTCCACGTCGAACCGATCCCGGCCGAGGTTGAACGAGAGCTTGCGATCGTCGATCATCTCCAGCTCCACGCCGGGATGCTGCCGGAACTCCTTGAGCAGGAGCTTCTCCTCGGGCCGGATCAGTGAATGCAGCAGGCCGATCTTCAATCTCATTCCCCCCAGTCTTCCTCTTCCGAGGGCGCCTCTTCCACCGCCGGAGGATCCAGGCTCGTGACCTCCAGCTCCGTGCCGCAGTCGGCGCAGGTGATCAACTCTCCCTCCACCGCGTCATCCTCCAGTTCAAATACCGCTCCGCAAACCGGGCATTCAACCATCGGCGGATACCTCCCGTGTTCGTTCAGGCTTTGGCTCGCCAACTGGGGCGACCGCGGGTCGCCCCTACGCCATTTCCAACAGCGTGGCATTTTCGGCTACCGACGGGCGCCTTGCCGTGCAGACGCGCTCGCAATTTACGACGGGCACGGAGGGCGACCGCCGGTCGCCCCTACGCGCGCATCTTCGCCAATGCGTTTGAAGACGGCACGCCGGCCGGGATGCGACGTCGCGACTACGACAGCACGGCCTTCGCGACCGTGGCGATGGCGTTCCCCAGGATTGTGACGATGTCGTCGATCTGCTCTTTCGTGACCACCAGCGGCGGGCACACCGCCAGCGCGTGAGTGCCGCATACCCTCAGCAACAGGCCGTTGGCGAGGCACTGGTCGTAGACCTGCCGCGGCACCTGCTGCTCCACGGGAAAGGACTCCCGGGTCGCCTTGTCCTTCACCAGCTCCACCGCGGCGATCAGCCCGCGGCCGCGCACCTGGCCCACCATGGGCAGTTCCGCCAGCTCCGCCAGCCGCTCCTGCATGTACGCGCCCACCTCGGCCGCGCGCTCCACCAGCCGTTCCCGCTCGATGATGTCCAGATTCGCCAGCGCCGCGGCGCACACCACGGGATGTCCGGTGTAGGTGTAGCCGTGGTAGAACGCGTCGTCGGCCTTGGCCAGCAGCGTCTGGAAGATCTCTTCCCGGAACAGCATGGCGCCCATGGGCAGGTAGCCGCTGGTGATGCCCTTGGCGGTGACCAGCACATCCGGCGTAACGCCCTCGCCGGCGCAGGCGAACAGGCTGCCGGTGCGCCCGAAACCGGTGATCACCTCGTCGCAGACCATCAGAATACCATGCCGGTCGCAAATCTCCCGAATCCGCGCGAGCCAGCCCTCGGGCGGCACGATGACCCCGCCCACGCCCTGCACGGGCTCGGCCACGAAGGCCGCGATGGCGTCCGTGCCCTCCCGTTCCACCAGTCCTTCCAGCTCGTCGGCGCAGGCCAGGCGGCAGTCCGGCCATGTCTTCCCCAGCTCGCAGCGGTAGCAGTGGGGCCTGGCCATGTGATGCACGTCGGGCAGGCCCGGCTCCATCTGGCGGTTGAACAGCGGGATGCCGGTCAGCATGGCGGCGCCGCTCGACGAGCCGTGATAGCCCTGGTTGAGGGTGACGAAATGCGTCCGTTGGGGCTCGCCCTTGGCCTTCCAGTAGGACCGCACCAGCCGGACCATGCTCTCGTTGGTCTCCGAGCCCCCGGAGGTGAACACCACGCGAGTGAGCCCTTCCGGCGCCATGTCCGCAAGCCGGGACGCCAGCCGCACCGTGGGCTCGGAGGTGGGCCCGATGAGCGTGGGCGCGTAGGCCAGGCGGTCCATCTGGTCCGCCACCGCCCGGGTGATCTCCTTCCGGCCGTGGCCAACGTGCACGTTCCACAGGGTGGAGAGGCCGTCGATGTAGCGGTTACCCAGCGAGTCCCAGAAATAGACCCCCTCGGCCCGCACGAACACCGGCAACCCGTCCTTTTGATGCTTCGACAGCGGCACGAAGCCATGGACGAGGTGGTCCCGGTCGGCGCGGCTCATGGCCGCGGCGCGTTCGAGATCGACGGGGTCGGGCCGGTTCATCGTGAGGTCCTATTCGGTCTTCTGGGCATGGGCTTGGTGTGGCGCGGGCTTGTGGCAATGGCGCATTGAGAATGGCGTCCTTCGACTTCGCTTCGCTACGCTCAGGACGAACGCAATCCTGGCACCGCCTTACAGTCCGTAGTAACGCTTCGGATTGTCGCACAGGATCTTCTTGCGCACATCGGGGCTGATGTCCTCCCGGGCGAAGAAGTCCGGCAGATCGTGGAAGAAGTCCGCGCGCGCCCGCTCGTGGGGATAGTCCGAGGCCCACAGCACCTGGTCCCCGCCGAGCTGCTCCAGCACGTACGGCAGACTCCGTTCGTCCACCTCGCAGGTGAAGAAGATGTTGCCGCCGCGGATGATGTCGCTGGGGCGCTGCTTCACCGCCAGCGCGTGGCCGCGCCGTTCCCAGTTCTCGTCCAGCGCGTCCATCATGAACGGCACCCAGCCGGTGCCGCACTCCAGGTAGGCCACGCGCAGCTTGGGGAAACGGTCGTACACGCCGGCGTTGATCATGCTCATCATCTGCACCATCTGCGGCATGGCGTGCTCCAGCGGCCGCGCCTCGGCCAGACTCTCGAAGATGTCCAGGCCCAGGCCCGCGACCGGACCGCCGTGGACCGCCAGGGCGCAGTCGAGCCGCTCGGCTTCCGCGTAGATGGGGTCGAACTGGCTTCCGCCCAGGCCCACCAGCGGCGCCATCACCGACGGGATCACCCCGGCCACCATGCCCAGCTCCTCCACGCACCGGCGCAACTCCGCGACCGCGGCGTCGATGTCCTGCACCGGCAGCAACGCCACCCCCTTGAGCCGGTCCGACTGGCGGCCGAAACAGTCGTAAAGCCAGTCGTTGTAGGCCTGGGCCACCGCCACCGCCCAGCCCTTGTTGCGGATCTGGCCGTGGAACAGCGCGTTGCTGGGATAGAGGATGGTCTGCTCGATCTTCGACTCGTCCAGGAAGCTCAGCCAGTTGGCCGCGTCCGGCACCTCGGCCTTGTGGCGCGACGACATCCCGCGCATCCAGCCGTCGGTGAGAGGAAACAGGTAGTACTCGCGGGTCCAGTCCTTCTCGTTCCAGGGGGCGGGCAGGTAGTTGCGCAGGTCCTTGTCCTGGTCCACCACGTGGCCGTCGGCGTCAATGATATCGTGTTCACATTCCATGATCGGTCTCCCCTGCCGGATCCAAGGCGCGTTGCGCGCCTCAGCGGATCATCAGCCGGCCGGATTGGCCGGAGTAGTTGATGAAGACGGTCTTGAGCTCGGTGAAGAAGTTGACGCCCTCCTCGGACATCTCGCGCTCGCCCACGCCGGTGGCCTTGATGCCGCCGAAGGGGAGCTGCGCCTCGCCGCCGATGGTGGGCTCGTTGACGTGGACCATGCCGGTCTCCACTTCCTCCACGAAGCGCATGACCTTGTCCACGTCCTGGGTGAAGATGGAGGTGGTGAGGCCGAAGTCCACCGAGTTGGCGAACCGGATGGCTTCATCGAGGTCCGAGGCCGCCGCCACCGAGAGCACCGGGCCGAAGATTTCCTCCCGGAAGATGCGCATGTCCGGGGTGACGTCGTCGAACACCGTGGGCTCGACGTAGTAGCCGTGTTCCAGCCCCTTGGGCGCGTTGCCGCCCACCACCAGCCGGGCGCCCTCCTGCTTGCCGATCTCGATGTACTCGAGGTCGGTCTTCCACTGGCCCTCGTCCACCGCCGGCCCCATGTCCACGTCCGCGTCGAGGCCCGAGCCCACGCGGATCTTGCTGGCGTGTTCCTCCAGCCGGGCCACCAGCTCGCCCCGGGTGTCGCCGATGGCGATGACGCGGGAGGTGGCGGTGCAGCGCTGGCCGGTGGAGCCGAAGGCGCCGTCGCGGATCGCCACCGCCGCCTTGTCGAGGTCGCAGTCGGGCATGACGATGACCGCGTTCTTGCCGCCCATCTCGCAGGTGACCTTGGCCCCCCGCGAGGCCGCCTTCACGTAGAGGTCGCTGCCGATCTCGTTGGAGCCGGTGAACGACACCACCGGGATGCGCCGGGAGTTGACGATGGTCTCGCCGACGTCGCCGCCGGAGCCCACCACCACGTTGAAGACGCCCTTGGGAATGCCGGCTTCCTCGTAAACCTCCGCCAGAAGGCCCGCGGTAGCGGGGGTCAGGGACGCCGGCTTCAGCAGCACCGCGTTGCCGGCGATGAGCGCCGGCGCGGACTTCCATACCGGTATCGCCCAGGGGAAGTTCCACGGCGCGATGAGCCCCACCACGCCCATGGGCTGCCGGATGGTGTAGGTGAACGTGTCCCGGGCCTCGGAGGGGAGGGTCTTGCCGCCCATCCGGTAGCCCGCGCCGGCATTGTACTCCAGGAGCGAGATCCCCTTGAGCACCTCGCCCCGGGCCTCCTTGAAGATCTTGCCTTCCTCCCGGGTCATGGTCTCGGCGATCTCGTCCACGCGCCGGCGCGCGATGTCCGCGGCGCGCCAGATCACCCGGCCGCGCTCCGGGCCCGGCGTCTTGCGCCACACGTGGAAGGCCTCCGCGGCCGCGTCAATGGCGCGTTCCGTGTCCGCGGCCGTGGCCATGGGGAACTCGGCGATGACGTCGCGGGTGTCAGCCGGATTGACGTTGCGGATCTGTCGCTCGGAGTTGGGCTGGTACCACTCGCCGTTGATGTACGAACCGGTTTGCATGGGCTGTCTCCTTGGGGCCGGTGTTGTGCGTCACGAAAGGACTTGCGGAGCCACGAGTCGGGCGTGTGTCGGATTAAAAAAGACATACGGTTCCGTGTCAAGCGTTTACGGGCATTTGCGGCGCCGAGCAGGCGCCCTCTATACTCCTTGTACAAGGCAACCATGAAGCACGTGACCATCTACACGGACGGAGCCTGCCTCGGGAACCCCGGACCCGGGGGCTACGGCGCCGTGCTCCTCCACGGCGGCAACCGCAAGGAGCTGAGCGGCGGGTACCGCAAGACCACCAACAACCGCATGGAGATCATGGCCGTGCTGGCCGGGCTGCGATCCCTCAAGGAGCCGTGCCGGGTGACCCTCTACAGCGACTCCCGCTACGTGGTGGACGCCATGTCCAAGGGATGGGCCGAGCGCTGGCGCGCCAAGGGGTGGAAGCGGGCCGACAAGGCCCCGGCCCTGAACCCCGATCTCTGGGCCGAGATGCTGGAGCTGTCGGAACGCCACGACGTCGAATACCGCTGGGTCAAGGGCCATGCCGGCGACCCGGAGAACGAGCGTTGCGATGAGTTGGCAGTGGCGGCGGCGGCCGGGGCGGACTTGGGGCGGGATGACGGCTACGAGCGGAAGGGTTGAGAAATGTTGAAATCCGAGCAGCCACCGCTCGGATTTCAAGGCTTATGCGAACTCCGGACGCCACTATGAATAATTCCGCGCGCTGTTAAATTGGAGTCCATGAAAGTCGGACTCACCGGTTTCTCCCGAGCGGGCAAGACCACCCTGTACAACGCCCTCACCGGCCTCAGCGCCGCGGTGGGCGGCTTCGAGGCCCGCCACGAGGCCGCCATGGCCGTGGTCAAGGTGCCGGACCCTCGCGTGGACGCGCTGAGCGAGATCGTCCATCCCAAGGAGAAGAAGTACGCCGAGGTCACGTTCCTGGACTTTCCGCCGTCGCAGGAGCGGAAAGCCGCGCTGGAGAACCAGTCCCTGGTGCAACTGCGCGAGGTGGACGCCATGGTCCAGGTGGTCCGGGCCTTCGACGACCCGCTGGCCGACGAGCCTCCCGCGCCCGTGCGGGACCTCGACGCCTTTCAGGACGAATTGATACTCGCCGATCTCGCCGTGATCGAGAAGCGCCTGGAACGCATCCGGAAGGAGGCCGTGAAGGCCAGGGAGCGGGAGATGGAGAAGGATCTTCTGACGCGCTGCCAGAGCACGCTGGAAGAGGAACGTCCCCTGCGCGGCCTGGAGTTCCTGCCGGAGGAACGGACCCTGCTCTCGGGCTTCGCGTTCCTGAGCGTCAAGCCGCTGCTCGTCGTGTACAACTCCGGGGAGGCGGCGCTGCAGGAACCGTTGCCCGACGACGTGGCGGAATACGCCCGGGCCGAGAACCTGACCGTCGTCCCGGTGTGCGGCAAGCTCGAGATGGAGATCGCCCAGCTCGACGCCGACGAGCGCGCCGAGTTCCTGGCGGAGCTCGGGCTCTCCGAGACCGCCCGGGACCGCTTCATCCGCCACGCCTACGACCACCTCCGCCTCATGAGCTTCTTCACCGCCGGTCCCGTGGAGGTACGCGCCTGGACCGTCACCCGCGACACCGCGGCGGTCAGCGCCGCCGGCAAGATCCACTCCGACATCGAGCGCGGCTTCATCCGCGCCGAGGTCATCGCCTACGACGACTACATAGAGCACCAGGGCGAATCCGGCTGCCGCTCCGCCGGCAAGCTACGGCTCGAGGGCAAGGACTACCGCGTGCAGGACGGCGACGTCATGCACATACGGTTCAACGTGTGAGGGGAAGAGGGCAGGATCATACGCTCCTTGTCGCTGCAAGGGCCGTAGACATCGAGGCGCTCCCGCCCATCTGAACATGAGGGTATTCGAATGACGCAGTTTTCCATTTTCCAACATCCCACCCTGGGCTACGAAGCCGTCAAGAACGGCTGGAGCTGGCCGGCGTTTCTCTTCACCTGGATGTGGGCGTTCGTAAAGCGACTTTACCTGATTGGCTGGATTGTGCTGTTGCTGGCGATGGCCTTGAGCTCGGTCCCGATCCCGGAGGCATGGTTCGTCGGGCAGTTGATCATCTCCCTCGTGATGGGCGCAAAGGGCAACGAGCTACGGGTCAACCGACTGCGTGCTTCCGGCTACGAACAGGTGGCCACCGCCGAGGCAAGGACCCCCGACGGCGCCCTGGCGGCGCATCTGGCTTCACAGGGGGATGAGGGCCCCATCCCCCCGGAAGGCATTGTGAGGTAGTTCGCCCCCTCACCGAATCATCGTATTCGGCAGGAACAGCGCGATTTCCGGGAACGCCACCAGGATGGCCAAGCAGACGGCCATGGCGATCCAGAAGGGGAAGATGCCGGCGAAGATCCGGCTCATGGGCACGTCCTCGGCGATGCCCTTGACCACGAAGACGTTGACCCCCACCGGCGGGCTGATGAGCCCCATCTCCAGCACGATGACCATGACCACGCCGAACCAGATGGGGTCGTAGCCCAGGGTGAGGATGATGGGGTGCACGATGGGGAGGGTCAACACCAGCATGGCGAAGCCTTCCAGGAACATGCCGAGCACGATGTAGGCGGCCAGCAGGATGCCGAGCACCGCCAGCCGCGGCAGCTCCATGCCCACCAGCAGCTCGGCCAGGTCGCTGGGGATGTGGGTCAGCGCCAGGAACGGGTTGAAGATGTGCGCGCCTACCAGGATGAGGAAGACCAGGGCGGTGGTGCGCGTGCTCTCCAGCGCCAGCGACGACAGCGAAGACACCGTCAGCCGGCCGCGTATCAGCGCCAGCAGGGCCGCCAGGAAGGCGCCCACGCCGGCGGCCTCGGTGGGGGTGAAGAGCCCCGCGTAGATGCCGCCGATGGTCACCGTCACCACGCCGATCATGGCGCTGGCCTGGCGGAAGGCGCGGATGCGGTCCATGACCGTGGAAGCCGGCCCGGGCGGCCCCAGGTCCGGGTTGATGCGGGTCTGGATGAAGATCGACAGGATGAACAGCGCGGTCAGCAGCAGTCCCGGGAAGAAACCGGCCAGAAACAGGCGGCCGATGGATTCCTCGGTGAGGATGGCGTAGATCACGAAGCCGGTGCTGGGCGGGATCAGGATGCCCAGGGTGCCGCCGGCGGCAATGGCGCCGGTGGACAGCCGCGAGTCGTAGCGGTAGGTGCGCATCTCCGGCAGCGCCACCTTGCCCATGGTCACGGCGGCGGCCACCGACGAGCCGGAGAGCGCGGCGAAACCCGCGCAGGCGGCGATGGTGGCGGATGCCAGCCCGCCGCGCCAGTGGCCGAACCAGGCGTAGGCGGCGGCGTAGAGGTCGCGGCTCATGCCGGAAACCGTGGCGAAGTTCCCCATGAGCACGAACAGCGGGATAACGATGAGCTCGTAGTTGGTGGAGATGACGAAGGGCTCGCTGCCGAGCACGGCCATGGCCGGCCCCCAGCCGTGGAGGGTGCCGAACCCCAGCACCCCTATGAGCATCATGGCGATGCCCACGGGCATCCTCAGCGCCAGGAGCACGAACAGCCCCGCCAACCCCAGAAGACCCGCGGCGGTGGGACTCATTCAGCCTTCTCTTGGGGAGTCCGGGGCGGCCGGAAGATGCCGGCGGCCGCCTGGAGCAGCAGCACCAGGGCGAACAGCAGCCAGCCGAAGCTCATCAGGAACATGAAGGGATGGTGGGCGATCTCCACGAGGTTGCTGGCCTCGCCGTACTCCAGGGCATCCAACGCCTGGTCCATGGCCTGCCACGCAACCACGGCGAACAGCACCGCGCCCAGCAGCCGCATGAGGGTGTCGGTGTAGAGCAGCCGGTCCTCCCCCACCACGGTGCTGATGAGGTCCACGGCCACGTGGCCGCCGGTCCAGCCGCAGTAGGGGATCCCCAGGAACACCACCACCGCCAGACTCAGTTCGGAGATGTCCTGCGCGCCCAGGATGGGCGCGTTGAAGACGTAGCGCATCACCACCGCCACTACCGTCAGCAGCATCAGCCACAGCAGCGCGGCGCCGGCCACGTAGGCCAGGAACCGGGTGGTCCAGTGGGCCACCGCGGCCCCCGGCAACGCGGCACGCGTTTCGTCACCCATGGGTGCGTGGAGTCAGGCTGGCGCCCTATCCGCCCATGGCGGCGAGGATCTTCTCGGCGTCGATGCCCTTGGCGGACAGCGCCTTGACGGTCGCGGCACGGACCCCGCCCAGGGCCTTGCGGAAACGCTTGTCCTCGGCGTCCGAGAGCGTGATCACCTCGCCGCGGCCACTCTTCTTCTCGCCCGCCAGGGAGCCGGCCCCCGCCTTCTTGTAGATGCCGGCGGCCTTGACGCTCAGGGCCTCACCCGAGGTCTCGTCGACGATCTTCTTATGCTCGGCGGAAAGCCCGTCGTAGGCCTTCTTGTTCATGACGAGGAAGAACGCCGTGTTGGCGAACGGCCCGACGGTGTAGTACTTGGCCACCTCGCCGATCTTGAAGCTCCGGATGACGCTCGGCGCCACCATGAGGCCGTCCACCACGCCGGTCTTGAGGGCGTTGTACATGCGCGTGACCGGCATGGCCACGGGGGTGGCCCCCAGGGCCTTGATGATGTCGCCCTGGAGCTTCGACGGAGTGCGGATCTTCATGCCCTTGACGTCGTCCAGGGTCCGCACCGCCTTGTTGCGGGTCATGATGACGGCCTTGTCGTTGGTCCACAGCGCCAGCACCTTGGTCCGCGTGTACTCACCCTGTATGGCGCCGATGGCCTTCCACATCATCTTGGTGGCCGCCACCGCGTCCGGCGCGAGACCGGGCAACTCCACCAACAGCGTCCTCGGAAACAGCGGCGAGCTGTACCCCTGCAGGCCGAAGGTGATGTCCGCGACGCCGTCCGCCGCCCGCTTGTACTGGGCCACCGGCCCCTTGCCCAGCTCTCCGCCGGGATAGATCCGCACCGTCAGCGAACCGTTGCTTTGCTTCGCCACTTCCTTGGTCCACGGCCGCATCACCAGCCGGTCCATGGGGTGCTTGGGAGAGGTGAAGTGGGCGAGCTTGAGCTCCACCGCCTGCACCGACGCGGCGGCCGCCAGCAGCAGGCCGCACACGGCCGACACGACCGCCAGCCTATGGATAAAGGTTCTGAGCATTAGGGGCATTGGTCCGTTCTCCTTTCGAATATGCATGTTCACGAGCGCACGCAGACTAGCCGAAGAGGCGGAGGAGTGTCAAACGCGCGGCCGGCGGCGCGGGTCCCCCGTAGGTCGGATTAGCGGAGCGTAATCCGACACGCGGCGCGCTGCGATGTCGGGTTACGCCTTCGGCTAACCCGACCTACCGGGTGCCGTGATTCTGTTCAGGTGTCGCGTCCTGTATAAACAACAAAGGAGGCGGACGCCTCGTCAACCCCCAAAGGAGCCCCATGCGGAAGATCATCGAGTCACTGGCGGTGTACTGGGAGCGGCGCATGGCCCGCATCATGCTCCTGGGCATCATCAGCGGGTTCCCCTGGGTGCTCATCGGCAGCAGTCTCAACCTGTGGCTCAAGGAGGACGGCCTGAGCCGTACCACCATCGGCTTCGCCGGACTGATCTTCGGGGTCTACGCCATCAACTTCCTCTGGGCGCCGCTCATCGACCGCATCCGGATCCCGTGGCTGACCGGCAAGCTCGGCCACCGGCGCGCCTGGATCCTCACGCTGCAGGCCGTAATTGTCGCATCCCTCGTGCTCTGGAGCTTCGCCGACCCCACCGCCAACCTGGCCTGGGTGGTGGGCATCGGCCTCGCCATCGCCATCGCCTCCGCCACCCAGGACATCGCCGTGGACGCGCTACGGATCGAGCAGGTGGGCACGTCGGAAGGCGAGGCCATGGCCGCGGGCGCGGCCACCGCGGTGGTGGGCTGGTGGACCGGCTACAAGCTCGGCGGCATCGTCGCGCTGGAGACCGCCACCGCCTTCCAGAACGCCGGGGTCGAGGACTACTGGCAGGCCACCTTCCTGGTGCTCGGCGTGGTGGTCATCATCACCAACATCGGCCTGCTGTTCGTGCATGAGCAGGGCACCGCGGAACGCATCGCCTCACAGGCCGCGGAGGAGGACCGCATCGCATCGCGCCTCGGCGTGTCCGGCACCATGGGCCACGTCACCGCCTGGCTCGGCGGCACGGTGGTGAGCCCGCTCATGAGCTTCTTCCGGCGCAACGGCTTCGCCATCGCCCTCACCGTGCTCGGCTTCATCTTCCTGTTCAAGATCGGCGAAGCCTTCATGGGGCGCATGTCCATCCTCTTCTACCGGGAGATCGGTTTCTCCAAGTCCGAGATCGCGCTCTACTCCAAGGGACTCGGCTGGCTCACCACGGTGGGATTCACCGTGCTGGGGGGGTTCTTCGCCATCCGCATGGGCCTCATCCGGGCCATGTTCCTGTCCGGCATCGCCATGGCCGCCACCAACCTTCTCTTCGCGGTGCTGTTCTGGGTGGGGAAGTCCGAAGCCCTGTTCGCCACCGCCGTGGTGGTGGACGATCTCACCAGCGCGTTCGCCACCGTCACCTTCGTCGCCTTCATCTCCATGCTGGTGGACCGCACCTACACCGCCACCCAATACGCCCTGCTGGCCTCCATCGGCACCGCCGGCCGCACCCTCCTGGCGGGTGCCTCCGGCGCCCTGGTGGACGCCCTCGACGGCGACTGGGCCACCTTCTTCGTCATCACCACCCTGATGGTGATCCCGTCGCTGATCTGCCTGTGGGCGATCCGCGGCAAGCTCCGGGACATGCTGGCGGGAGCGCAGGTGCGCCTGCTGGGGCGGCACGTGGAAGAGGAGGCGGAAGGAACGGGCTGAAGCGACCCCGCGTGAACCATGCGGGACCGTGACCGGACGTGCCGGCAGTCTATCCGGCGGTCTGGAGCGACGCCTCCGCCTGGCGGGCGTGGTACCTTCGCTCGTTGGGGTCGAGGTGGCGTTTCCGGAGACGGAGGTTGCAGGGGGTGACCTCGATCAACTCGTCGTGGCGGATGAACTCGATGGCCTGCTCCAGGGACATGCGCAGCGGAGGTACGATCTTCTCGATTCCCTTGAGGACGGAGGACCGCATGTTCGTCAGTTTCCTCTCCTTCGTGATGTTTACGTCCAGATCCGTGTCGCGGCTGCTCTCTCCCACGAGCATCCCTCCGTACACCGCCTCGGTGGGCCCGACGAACAGCTCGCCTCGCTCCTGAAGGTTGAACATCGCGTAACCGGTGACGCGGCCCCCGCGGTCGGCCACCAGCGCGCCGGTGGAGCGATGGACGATGTCGCCGGCCCAGGGACGGTGTCCGACGAACATGTGCGTGAGAGTCCCCGTGCCTTTCGTGTCGGTGAGGAACTCGGTCCGGTATCCGATCAACCCGCGGCTGGGCACCTCGATCTCCAGACGGACCCTCCCCGAGCCGCGGTCCGCCAGCTTGACCAGGAGGCCCCTGCGCGCGCCGAGCTTCTGGACGACGATTCCCTGGTACTCCTCATCCGTCTCGATGATGGCCAGCTCGTAGGGCTCGTGGACCGCGCCGCCGACGGTGCGGGTCAACACCCGCGGCATGCCCACCGAGAACTCGTACCCTTCCCGCCGCATCTGCTCGATCAGGACGGCGAGCTGCAGCTCTCCCCGGCCATACACCAGGAAACGGTCGGACGATTCGATGGGCTCCACCCGGATGGCGAGGTTGTGCTCGGCCTCCTTGAGCAGGCGCGCCCGCAGGTGGCGCGACGTCAGGTAGCGGCCATCCTTGCCGCTGAACGGGGAATCGTTGATGGAGAACTCCATCGACAACGTGGGTTCCTCCACGTCGAGGGCCGGCAGCGGCCTGGGGTCCTCGCCGTCGGCGATGCTCTCGCCCAGCCCGATGCCGCTCATCCCCGCCAGCGCGACGATCTCTCCGGGGCCGGCCGACGGCACCGGCACGCGCCCGAGGCCTTCGTAGATGAACAGCTCCGCCACCGCGGCCTGGGTCTGCGACCCGTCACGCCGGCACAGGGTCACCGGCTGCCGGTTCCGCACCGTGCCGTCCACCACGCGGCCGATGGCCAAGGGTCCGAGATAGTCGTCGGGCGCCACGTTGGTCACCAGGACCTGCAGCGGGTGCGCCGGGTCTCCCGCCGGCGGCGGAACGTGCTCGAGGATGGCCTCGAACAACGGCCGGAGATCGGTCAGCTCGCCGCCCGGCGACGACGTGCACCTTCCCTGCCGGGCGACCGAGTAGATGACCGGAAACTCGATCTGCTCCTCGGTGGCCCCCAGGTCGATGAAGAGGTCGTAGATCTCGTTCAGGACTTCGGAAGGGCGGGCGTCCTGGCGGTCGATCTTGTTGATGACCACGATGGGCGGGAGGCCCAGCTCCAGCGCCTTGGCCAGCACGGCGCGCGTCTGGGGCATGGGTCCCTCGGCGGCGTCCACGAGCAGCATGACGCCGTCGACCATCCGCAGGGTGCGCTCCACCTCGCCGCCGAAATCCACGTGGCCCGGCGTGTCGGCGATGTTGATCTTGACGCCGCCGTAGGTGACCGAGGCGTTCTTCGCCATGATCGTGATGCCCTTCTCGCGCTCCAGGTCCATGGAGTCCAGCACCCGCTCGCGGACGTCCTGGTTCTCGCGGAACGTCCCGCTCTGCCACAGCATGGCGTCCACCAGCGTGGTCTTGCCGTGGTCCACGTGCGCGATGATCGCGATGTTGCGAAGATTCGCCGCCTCGCGGCAAGCGACGACGTCCATCTGTACCCTCCCCTTCACCCGCGCCCCAGGCAGCCCGGGTGAGTGCGGACTTGCAAATCCGGTTACGGTCGTTCGTGAGCGCCCTGGAAATGGCCGGAATCTCCGGACGGTTTCCGGCTCGGAGCGGAGCTTCAGCGGCGTGTGATGCCGCAAGGAGGACTATAACAAGATTGGGCAGTTAGGCCTAGTGCCTCCGCGGGACGGTGGGGCCGCCATGATCGGCGTTCTCATGTTATACAAGGACCCCGACATCGGAGGGGAACCGGATATGCAGGAACCCGGAGGAGGGGCCGATGTGCATACCGCTGCACCCCGGTGCGGAACGGTACTATCGGGAAGAGGGGTACTTGTAGCGTTCGGAGGGAGATGACCCGCGTCCGCGGTCAGGACAGGACCGGTGCGCCGCCGGAGAGTCCTGATCTTCGTGAAATTTGACACGCGTCCGCCTGCTTTGTTAATGTGGCGCGGCTTTCGTCCCAAGGACCCACACAACTCAAACAGCCATCCACGAAAGGGTAATCCATGAACATCGCAAGCTGGGGTACGCGATTCACGCGCAAGCTGTCCGTAATCCTCGCCATCGGGATCTTCGTGTCCGTCGCGGCGTCATACCCCGCCTTTGCCCAGGACAAGCCGGTACGAGGAGGCACGATCGTCGGCGCGACCGTGCTGGAGCCGAAGTCCCTCGACCCGCTGTTCGGTGACGGGGGCAACCTGGACCACTACGTGTGGCGGCAGATCTATGAATCGCTCCTGGAAATTTCGGGTAGCGGCGAAGTCGGACCCGGACTGGCGACGAGCTGGAAGTTTACCGACGACAAGAAATCCATCGACTTCACGTTGCGGCAGGGCGTGAAGTTCCATGACGGCACGGCGTTCGATGCGGAAGCGGCGGCCGTCACGTTCCGTCGCGCGCTTTCGAAGGAGCTGAACGCGCCGCGCGCCTCCGATCTGTCGGCGATCACGGGGGTGGAAGTGCGCGGACCCAATGAGTTGCGGATCAATCTCAAGGCGCCGAGCTCGGCCGCGCTGCCGGCCATCGCCTTCGCCGGACTGATTGCGTCGCCCGCCGCCATCGAGAAGCACGGCCAGGACTACGGGCGGAACCCGGTGGGCACCGGCCCCTTCAAGTTCGCCAGTTGGCAGTCGGGCTCCCGAATCGTCCTCGAACGCAACCCGGATTACTGGCGCAACGGCGCCGACGGGAAACCGTTGCCCTATCTCGACCGCGTCATCCTCCGGTTCATCAAGAAGAGCGCGGTGAAGGTCATCGAGGTCAAGTCGGGCAACGTGCATGTCATCGACACCGTCTCGGCCCGGGACCTGAAGACGGTGAGCGGCGATGCCAATCTCCGGCTCGTGCGCACCGGCAACGGCCGGCACGTCATGTTCGCATTCAACATTTCCAAACCGCCGTTCGACGACATCCGGCTGAGACAGGCGGTCCTGTTCGGCATGGATCGTCAAACCATGATGAAGGTGATTACCCTCGGCCGGGGACAGGTCACCCCGACCCTGATCCCCAACCAGAACTGGGTGTTCGACGCGACGCTCGAAAAGTACCCTCATGATCCCGCGCGAGCCAGGCAACTGCTCGCCGAAGCCGGGCACAAGGACGGTCTCGACGCGCGGCTGGACATCATCAAGCGTCAGCCCGACTCGACGGTGGCCCAGCTCATGCAGGCGCAACTCAAGGAGGCCGGCATCAACCTCACCATCAAGACCGTCGACCGCCAGACCATGCAGGCCAGTCTGCGCGCCAGGAACCACATGTTCGGCATCGGCCGCTTCACGGTGCCGGGGATCGACCCGGCCCAGACGTTCGGGCGGATATTCGGACGGCGCGCGCGCATTCAGCGAACCGGCGTGAGCGACGAGAAACTGTTCGACATGATCGACAATGCCGCCCGGCAGACCGATCAATCGGTGAGGAAGGGCCTCTACCGCGAGATCCAGGCCTACCTGGTCGACAACGCGCTTTACGGCTTCCTGTTCTTCATGGAGTCGACCCAGGTCGAGCGGACCGCGGTGAAGAACCTGAAGCGCACGGTGGGCGGCGCCTGGGTGTTTGCCGAGGCCTGGACGGCCAAGTAGACACGCCGACCTGAAGAACCGCATCGAGGCTTCACGAAACCCGCGGGGCGAAGACCTGACCCCCACCGTTCCCCCGCGGGCCGTCAATTCCGCTCGGGGCGCCGCTTTGCGGCGCCCCGATGCGCCCGTTAAGCTCCTCCCCCAAGGTCGCCAGGCCTGAGGGCATCTGATGTTTCTGTTCATTTCGAAGCGAATCGGACAAACCGTCCCGGTGGTCCTGCTGGTCTCGTTCTTCGTCTTCTTCGTCATCAATGTCATCCCGGGCGACCCCACCCTGACCGTTCTCGGCGAGTTCGCGACCCCCGAGCAGCGCGAGATCGCGCGCCAGCAGTACGGCTTCGATCGCCCGATGTTCGTCCAGTACCTGGATTGGCTCACCAAGACCCTGAGCGGCGACCTGGGCCGGTCGCTTCACAGCAACGAACGCGTCTGGGCCATGCTGGTGGACCGTTTGCCGGTGTCGCTGGAGCTGAGCGCCCTCGCCCTGATCATTGCCCTCTCGATCGGCATTCCCGCCGGCATACTGGCCGCGCTTCGGCGCGGCACGCCCGTCGACACCGTCATCGGAACGTTCTCGGCCGTTGCCCTGGGGGTCCCCTATTTCTGGCTGGGAGTCCTGCTCATCCTCCTGTTCGCCATCTTCTTCAACCTGCTGCCGCCCTCCGGCTACGTGCCGTTCTCGGAATCGCCCGTCGAGAACCTGAAGCTCATGATCCTGCCCGCCCTCACCATCGGCCTGCACGTCGCGCCGCTGATCGTTCGGCAGACCCGGGCGAGCGTCCTGCAGGTGCTGTCGCAAGACTACGTACGGACCGCCCACGCCAAGGGCCTGCCCCGGTCCGCCATCGTCCGAAGGCACATCCTGCGCAACGCGCTCATCCCCGTCCTGACGCTCGTGGGACTGCAGCTCGGCAACATGCTGGGCGGCGCCATCGTGACCGAGACCATCTTCTCGACGCCGGGGCTGGGCAGCCTCATCGTCGCCGCGGTGTCCACGCGGGATTTCCCGGTGGTCCAGAGCGGCATCTTCCTGGTGGTGCTGCTGGTGATCTTCGTCAACCTGGTGACCGACATACTGTATGCGTGCGTCGATCCCAGAATCAGGCAGCAGTTGATCGTGTGATCGGAAGGCACGGTGTCGTGAAGCAGGCACAAGAAACGCCCCGGTTGGATACGCCGACCGGCTCCGCCGGCAAGACCCCGGCGGCCGTGGGCCGGGCGCAACCCCGCCTGGCGCGGGATCTGCTGAGGCATCGCCAGGGCGCCGTGGGAACGGTTCTCATTGCCGGCCTCGTATTGATGGCGGTCCTCGCGCCGCTGTTGTCTCCCTTCGATCCGCAACGCGTTGACGTCGAGAAGATACTGAGCCCGCCGAGCGCCACCCATTGGCTCGGAACCGACGAGCTCGGCCGCGACATCGCCAGCCGCATCATCTTCGGCTCGCGGGTGACGCTGCAGGTCGTGGCCGGCGCCGTTGCCCTGTCGCTGGTCGTGGGGTCGATCCTCGGTTTCATCGCGGCGTACCTGGGCAGGTTCTGGGACGCATTGATCATGCGGGTGATCGACGCGCTGCTGGCCATTCCGCCCTTGGTCCTGGCGTTGGCCATCGTCGCGGCGCTCGGACCCAATCTCTTCTACACCATCCTCGCCATCGCGCTGGCGAAACTGGGCATGTTCGCCCGGCTCGTGCGCGGTGAAGTCCTGAGCCTCAAGTCGATGGAGTTCGTCGAGGCCGCCCGCGCCGCCGGCGCCAGCGGCACCCGGATCGCGCTCAAGCACATATGGCCGAACGCCGCGGGGAACGTCATCGTCTTCTCCGCCGTCATCGCGTCGAGCGCACTGCTGATCGAATCCGCCCTCAATTTCCTGGGACTCGGAGCCCAGCCGCCCACCCCGAGCTGGGGGGTGATGATCTCCCTGGGAATGCAGCACTGGACGCTGTGGTGGATGAGCATCTTCCCGGGCGTGGCGATATTCCTGGCCATCCTCGCGTTCAACCTGTTGGGCGATGCGCTACGGGACATCATGGACCGGCGGCTGTTCGACGTCGGTCGCCTGTGAGTTTGGAGGTCCGGGTCCGGATGGCTGGCGGCCGGCCGGTCACCCCTCGTCGATGCTCAGCGACGCGCCCAGGCCGTTCAGATCGTCGACAAACCCCGGGTAGGACTGGATGTAGTTCTCGGCCCTGGCCACGGTGATCTCCTGATCGCCCCGCAGGCCCGCCACGGCCAATGCCGTCGCCACGCGGTGATCGAGGTAGGAATCGAGAGTCGCCGAACCACGGTAGCCGCCGATGCCCACGATATCGAGCCCGTCCGGCCGTTCCTCGATGCGGGCGCCGATCCTGGTCAGCTCCACCATCGAGGCGATCCGGTCGCTCTCCTTGTAGCGGACGTGCTCGCCGTTGACGATCCGGGTCGTCCCCTCCGCGAAACAACCCAGGACGGACAGGATGGGCACTAGGTCGGGCGAGTGGGTGACGTCGATGTCGATCCCGTGCATCGGTTTCGAGCCTCGCACCCGGACCCTGTTGGCCGACGCGTCGATAGTCAGATCGGCGCCCATCTCAAGCATGATGTCGACGATCCTCTTCTCCGGGTGAATGCTGGTCACATCGAGATTCTCCAGGGTAACGTCCGAGCCCGGGGTGATGGCGGCGGCAACCATGGGCACAGAGGCGACGCAGAAATCGCCGGGAATAGTCAGCGTTGCCGGCCTGTACGTCTGTCCGCCGGGCACGACATACAGGTCGGGAGCGCGGCTCGCGTCGTATTCGATCCCGAACGTATCGAGCATCTCGAGCGTCATGTCGATGTAGGGCTTCTCCCGCAACGTATCGGTGACCCGGACGGTCACCCCGTCGCGACTGAGGGGCGCACAAATCAATACGCCCGACAGCCACTGCGAAATGAAGCCGGAGATTTCGGTTTCGCCTCCGGCGAAACCGCCGCCCCGGACAATGATGGGCGCCGTCCCGTCCCCCTGGGCCGAATGGCAATCGACGCCCAGCGCCGACAGGCTGTCCAGCAGCGACTTGATGGGTCGTCTACGCAGAGACTGGTTGCCCGTGAACACCGTCCACCCCGGAGTTGCGGCCGCGACCCCCAGCAGAAACTGGAGCGTGGTGCCCGAGTCATCAACATCGATCACGTTCCCGGGGGTATGATAGTCACCGCCGTCAATGACACAGGTGTCTGCGGCGAACTCGATGGTCGGACCGAACGCCGCAATGTTCTCGGTCGTCGACGTCATCTTCCCGACAAAGGCCCCGGAAGGGTCCATGATCGTGGTCCGCCCGTGGGCCAGCGAACCCATGATCATCGCCCGCGTGAAATGGTATTTCGACGAAATGATACGGAGCGACCCGTGGAGTCCCTCGCAGGGTCTGGATTTGATGTTCATCGAGGCTTGGCGAGCTTCTTGTAGAGTTCATCATACGTGTCATGACTGGCGAGATAGGCAGCCATGACACGAGGCCGGGGCCGGGCCTGTTTTCGTTTCTTGATGAGGTCGGCAAACGCCTCATCCACGAGAGCCTGAAGCTGACGGCCTTCCTGCTCTGCAATCGCCCGGATCTCCGACAGGATTTCGGAATCAACCTGGGTGGCGAATTTTTCACGAGTCTTGGACATAGCGCCCGTTCTCTCCTGAAGGAAGATTCTGATCAATTGTCCATTAACATACCCGTTCGCCCTGAGCGTAGCGAAGCGAAGTCGAAGGGCGCCGTTTTGCTTGGCGGCAATTGATCAGAATTCCCCCGGGTCACAGAATCCCGGTCTCGCGTAGCGACCGGATGCCCCGCGCCGCCTCCGCCGCGGCGTCGATGAGTTCCGGTCTCGGCGTTTCGAACCACTCTTCGGGAGGCAGCCCGCGCTTCTCCCGCACCAGGGCGATGGCGTCCTCTAGCCGGGGGAACCGAGCCGGTTCCTGCAGATGGAGATAGAGCGCCACCATGGCAACCGAGCGGCTTCGGCCCTCGCGGCAGTGGACGAGCACGTTGCCACACTCCTGTGGGGGGTAGCTCTCCCTTTCCGGCATGGTCTGATGGAGGGCGCCGTGGAGAATGCAGTAGCCGCCGAGCATCATGCCGCGCGGGTTTTCGCCGTCCACCAGCCCCAGCTTGTAGACGCGGAGCGGCGCGAGGCCGGAACGGCACAACGCGCCGGATTCCCCTTCCCCACCGCCTTCTTCCCGCGCGGCGACATAGTTCACATCCGCGTTGACCGCGCAGTTTACGACGGTCGTTATGCCATGGCGGCGCAACAAACCGATGTCGCTCGCCGCCGCCGTCCCGCCGATGAAGACATCCGCACCGTAGGGTTCGAGGCCCTGAGCGATCAGACTGAGTAAACGAAGGGAAGCGGCCATGCGTTGTCCTGCCACGCTCTCGTCCGCCCTCGGCCGACACGTGCCGGGGCGTGGGTGAGTCGCCTTGCGTCTACGACCTGGATCGGAGTAGTGTGCGGTTTCGATACCGGCGAACGAAGTTTCTTTTCATCCACGTTCATGAACCGGGTGATTTCACCCATGGGGAGAATACCATGAAGAACCTCATAACGCGTCTGCCGGCGGTCCTTTTGGCTGCCGTGTTCACCCTCTCCTTCATCACCGCCGCCAACGCCCAGTCCAAGCCACCGCCCGAGATGGAGGCCTGGCTCAAGGCGGCGAAGCTCGGGCCGTATGACAAGGACGAGAACTGGAAGGAGATCGTCGCCAAGGCCAAGGCCGAAGGCGAGGTGGTGGTCTATACATCGTCCGGCCGCATCGCCAAGCTGGTGAAGCCGTTCGCCAAGATCCATCCGGAGATCAAGGTGACCGTGCACGACCTCGGGTCCGTCAAATCGGTCGAGAAGACCATTCGCGAACAGAACGCGAACATCTTCAACGCCGACATCGTGACCACCGGCAACTCGGGGCAGGTGATCCACGAGATGCTGAAGAAGAACCGCCTCGTCAACTATGTGCCGCACCACTACAAGGACCGGATTCCGAAGGAGAACCGCGACCCGCTGCTGATCCGCGTGAACGAGGCCATGGTCTTTCTCTACAACCGGGAGGCCTACCCGGACGCGCCGCCCTTCAAGAACGTGTGGGAGCTGACCGAGCCCAAGTTCAAGGGCCGGGTGGGCATGAAGAACCCGCTGTCGTCGGGCTCCACCCTGATGGGGGTCATGACCCTGATGCAGCGTCCCGACGTCATGGCCGCCGCCTTTGAGCGCCACGCCGGCAAGCCCATCAAGCTGAGCGAGGGGGTCCCGGACGCCGGCCACGAGTTCTGGGCGCGCCTGCTCGCCAACGACCTGGTGATCTTCAAGTCCGGCTCGAAGCTGGCCCGCGCCTCGGGCAAGAAGGGCCAGAAGAAACCGCTGATCGCGTTCGCCAACATGACCTACATCGCCCGCAACGATTCGAAGGGCTACGTCAACAAGATCCTGGCCAAGGTGGACCCGGTGGGCAAGCTGATCTACCCGACCTTCATGGCCATCGCGCGCCAGGCGCCGCACCCGCACGCGGCCAAGCTCTTCAGCGCGTACCTGCTCGGCAGCCTGGAACTGAACAAGAGCTCGAAGCTCGAGAAGCCCTACGACAAGGGCGCCAGCATGGAGCTGTTGCAGGGTCTGGCGCCCTACTTCGACCCGGGCACGGTCAGCCCCCGGAGCGACGTGCCGCTGCCCGCCGGCGGCGAGATCTGGGACGAGATGCCGGGCTGGACCGTGGACGCCGATTACATGTGGAACCAGGGCCCCAAGGTCCGCGACTTCTGGACGGTGCATTCGAGCAAATAGCCAAGGCATGGAGGAAATCCACCTCACGGGGATCCGGAAGTCGTACGGCAAGGAAGTCGCCGTACGGCATCTGGACCTGACTGTCGCGCCGGGCGCGTTCCTGACCATTCTGGGGCCGTCCGGTTGCGGCAAGACGACGACGTTGCGCGTGATCGCCGGGCTGGAAGAACCCGAGGCCGGGGAAATCCGGTTCGGCGACAGGCTCATCTTCTCGCGCCAGAAAGGCGTGATCGTTCCACCGGAGAACCGCAACCTGGGGCTCATCTTCCAGAGCTACGCGCTCTGGCCCCACATGACGGTGGAGCGGAACATCACGCTGGGGCTGAAGCAGATGGGCCTGAACGCGAGCGAGACCGCCGAGCGCCTCGAGGCCGCCCTGGAGAAAGTGCAGATGAAGCCGTACCAGCTCCGCTACCCCTCGGAGCTGTCCGGCGGCCAGCAACAACGCGTGGCCCTGGCGCGCATGATCGCCTCGCGCTCGTCCATCCTGCTCATGGACGAGCCGCTGTCCAACCTCGACGCCAAGCTGCGCACGGAGATGCGCGGCGAGCTCAAGAAACTGCACCGCGACCTCGAAGCCACCACCGTTTACGTGACCCACGACCAGATCGAGGCCCTGACCCTCTCGGACATCGTCGTGGTCATGGACAAGGGCCTGGTCAAGCAACAGGGCACGCCCTACGAGATCTATCACCACCCGGCGAACCTGTTCGTCGCCGACTTCATCGGCGATCCCGGGATCAACCGCTTCAGCGGAACGATCGGCCGGAAGAACGGAGCGGTGGGTCTCGACTGCGGGGAGCTGTGGCTGCCGATCCCCGGAGGCCCGCCCGCGAACGCCAGGGACCTCGTCGCCACCATCCGCCCGGAAAGCATCAATGTGTCGACCGAGGCCAGGGACGGCTGGCTGAGGGGAACGCTGGAATCGATTCAGCCGAAGGGATCCGACACGATCCTGCAGGTCCGGGCCGAGGACCATTCCATCACGCTCCTGCAACCGGGGTTCATACGGATGGACCTCGGCGACCCACTGTGGGTCGACTTCGAAGCGGAAGCGATGAACTTCTTCGATGCCGAATCGGAGGACAACCTCTTCAATCAATCCCCGCCCGCCTGATCGGAGCGAATCGGAAACCCTGACCCATGTCGTTGGATGCGGCCTCTTCCGGAAGCAAGCCCCCCCTCTTCTCGACGAGCAACCTCCGCTACCACGTCTACCGGGTGGTGAACCAGCCGGAGAAGGTCCTGGGCGTCCTGTGCCTCGCCGTGCTGTCCTTCCTGGTGCTGGTGCCGCTCTTCGAGATCATCCACGACGCCCTGGTCTACCAGAGCTACGACCTCGCCTACCGGCCGGAGGCCAAGGTCGGCAGCTTCACCCTCTTTCACCTCGAACGCGTCTTCACCGGCCCTCTTTCCAGGGCGTTGTTCCTGAAGCCGCTGTTCAACAGCGTCGCCGTCGGCGTCTGCGTGACCGTTCTGGGCGTGAGCATCGGAAGCGCCCTGGCATGGCTGATGGTGCGCACCAACATCCGCTTCAAGGGCGTGTTCGGGGCCCTGGTGGTGGTGCCCTACATGATGCCGTCGTGGGTGCTGGCGCTGGCGTGGCTGAGCCTTTTCAAGAACGACCGGATCGGCGGCGCCGAAGGCATGGTCACCAGCTTCTTCGGCGTGCAGCCGCCCGACTGGGTGAGCTACGGCTTCTTCCCCATCGTCATCTGCCTGGCGCTGCACTACTACGCCTACGGCTACCTGCTGATGTCGGGGGCCCTGGCGACGGTGGATTCGGAGCTGGAGGAGGCCGGCGCCATCGCCGGCATGAACCGGCGCCAACGGCTGTGGCGGATCACGTTCCCGCTGCTGCTGCCGGCATTGGGCTCCGCCGTGGTGCTGACCTTCATCCGCATTCTCGGCACCTTCGGAACGCCGGCCCTGCTCGGCCTGCCGGTCCGGTTCTTCACCTTTTCGACCCAGATCTACGCCTCGCTGAACGCCCGCAACAGCGGCGACGCCTTCGTGCTCGCCCTGGTCCTGATCGTCATGGCCATCACCTTCATCTGGATCAACAGCCGGGTCATCGGCATCCGCAAGAGCTTCGTGACGCTGACCGGCAAGGGCTTCCGGCAGCGCGAGATCGATCTCGGCGCCTGGGTCTGGCCCGCCACCATCGGAGTCGCCGCCTTCCTCGCCGTGACGGTGGTGCTGCCGTTGCTGATCCTGCTTTGGGAATCCCTGGTGATCACGCCGGGCGAGTATTCCCTGAGGGGCCTGACGATGCATTTCTGGATCGGCGAGAGCGACATCGACATCGCCAACGGCGAACCCGGCATCTGGCATTCCCCGGGCATCCTGACGGCGTTGTGGAACAGCATCAAGCTGGGCGTGCTGGCCGCGCTGTGCAACGGCCTGCTCGGGTTGCTGGTGGGCTACGCCGCGGTCCGCGGCCGCGGCACGCTGCTGGCACGGTGGCTCGAAGGCGTCGCCTTCGCGCCCTACATCTTCCCCTCCATCGCCCTCGGCGCCATCTACATCGGCATGTTCTCGGTACCCTGGGGCCCGCTGCCGGCGCTGTACGGCACCTTCACGATCCTGGTGCTGATCACGGTGGTCAAGAACCTTCCGTTCACCTCGCGCACCGGCATCGCCGCCATCCTGCAGATCGACAAGTCCCTGGAGGAAACCGCGCGGGTCCAGGGGATCGGCTGGTTCCGGCGCATGGCCAGGATCATCCTCCCCATGTCGTCAAGCGGCGTGATCGCGGGAATGCTGCTGACCTTCATCACCGCGACCCGCGAGCTGTCCCTGATCATCCTGCTGCTGTCGCCGGCCAACATGGTGCTCACCGGAGTCATCTTCACCTACAACGAACACGACATGACCCAGCACTCCGGCGCCGTGACGCTCTTCCTGGTCCTCATCATCGTCGGCGCCAACGTGCTGGTGCGCCTGCTCACCGGGGGCGGCGGGCTGCAGGGGCTGCGGCATACGTGAGGCAGGCGTGCGGTACCAACTCTCGCTGCCCGATGTACCGTGGTAAGCGCCACCATCAGCCGTCGGCTGATTGCAACTTTATGGTTCGGCCAATTGAAAGTTTGATGAGCGGCTATGTGAAAGGTTAAGGGCCGGCCAGTTGAGAGATCAGGCTCAATGGGACACCCGCTGGAGGACCAAAGCTTCAACCACGTCAAGGGTTTCGGGACTCCTGTCCGTCAAGTCACGCGGATCTCTATGCCTTCCCTCCCAGCTATGTTTTCCCGTGTTCAGGCTGATCTTCGCTGTAAGGATCTGTTCCGGGGAGAGGTCATCGTAGCCCTCTTCGTAACCGTTCACGACCACTCGCAAATCGGCGGGAAACTGTTGCAGCAGTTCGATCAAATCACTGACGTTCATGTTTCCTTCTCCTTGGCATAGTCGTGCTCGGCCAGCGCCTTCGCGTCAGCGATGAACGCCGGCAGCAGCCGCAGTGTCGCTTCCGCGAAGCTCTTGCCGTGGTCAATCCCGCGGTTGCCTTGGCAAGAGAACGTCTGGCCCACTATTTGTTCTCGCTCGGCGGGGTAAACCCTATGGGTCGCTTCGCCTCGCCTTCCGTGGGCGCCACGAGTTCGCGGATAGCCTCAAAGACCTTGAACTGGGCATCATATTTCGTTTCCAAGGCGGCGAGTTTCCGGGCGAGGTCGGCGTGGCTCGCAAGCAATCGTCGCAGGTGCACGAATGCACGCATGATCTCGATGTTGACCAGGATTGCCCGCTTGCTGCGCAGGACGCTGGACAACATCGAGACGCCTTGCTCGGTGAACGCGTAGGGCGGGTAGCGCCTGCCACCCCAACTTGAGGTCACGAGTTGTGATCTCAAGTCGCCAAACTCCTGCTTCGTGAGCTGGAACATGAAGTCGGGTGGGAACCGGTCACCGTTCCTCTTTACCGCCTGGACCAGGACCCTGGTATCGACGCCGTACAGCGCGGCCAAGTCCGCATCCAGCATAACCTTCTGGCGGCGAATGAACAGGATGGACTGCGTGATTCGTTCCACCGGCGTCAGGAGAACGCCCGCTGACTCCTGCCTACGTTTCATACCCCAGATCCTTCAGACTTGCGTCGATGGCGGCGTCCAGCCTCGCCCCTTCCGCCTGCTGCTCCCTCAACTGCGCCACAAGCCGCTTCATCTTCTCCTCGAACGGCTCGCCGTCGTTCTCCTGCGCCTCGGCGCCGACGTATCGGCCGGGGGGAGCGCGTGGCCGTGCTTGCGCAGCTCCTCCAGCACCGCACTCTTGCAGAAGCCGAGGACGTCGGCGTACTCCCCGGCGCCTTCCTGTCCGCGCCAGGCATGATAGGTGTCGGCTATGCGGGCGATGTCCTCGCCGGTCAACTCACGATGCGTACGGTCGACCATGCGGCCGAGCTTGCGGGCGTCGATGAACAAGAGCTCGCCGCTCCGATCACGACACCTCCCACCGCAAGGTGTCGGCCATGCGCCAGAGTTCGGCCTCGTAGCCGGTGGTGGCACCGTTACTGCCCTGGTTCGAGTTGGAGGCCGATCCTCTTCTTCGCGCTCTCGCCATGGTCCTATCTCCAAGTTAGCCGACTTGCTTCCACTTGGCGACGGTTGCCGTTACGGAGTTTCGACACCGACGGTCCGCGCTGCCCTGTGGAGCGCGCGGTCCAGTGTCGCCAGCGGCAATTGCAGCCGCATGGCAAGCTCCAGATACATCGCGTCGTAGACGGATAACTGGTGCGTTCGGGCCAATTCGAGGGAGGCGCCCCATGCCCGGGATGTCGTCACGGGGTCGATTTCAATGGGCAATGCCTCGAGGCTTGCGCGTATTTCCCGCCAGTCGTCTACACGGATCCGGTTCCGTCGCGTGGCGACCAAGAGCACGTTGCCTACCTCCACGGGCCAAAGGGAAGGGACGAATGCGCGGCTTTCCACAAGCGAGTCTCGCAACTGGTTGGTGGCTTCCGTCGCTTCGTCGGGGAAGACCCATGCCATGGTGACGGAGCAATCGAGAACGAATGCCATCAGTACTTGCGGCCTTCCTCTATCATCTCGCGAATGGAAAGGCCTGCGAGACTGTGACTCTCCTGAAACGCCTTCAGCCTGGCAATCGCCTCGCGCACCTTCCCCGCATCGTGGGGCTGAAAGGGAATCAACTCGGCGACAGGCCGGTTATGCCTGGTGATGGTGAAGCGTTCTCCCGCCTGAACGCGGCGCAGTAGGCGGGGCAAGTGGGTTTTTGCTTCAAAGGCGCCGATTTCAGGCATGTAACGAACCTCCCTGGTCTAAGACTAGTCTGTTTTGGTCCAAAGGTCAAGCACTCATACGCTTGTTCGCGAGGATTGGCTTTATTGTCCCATGCATCTGCGGGCACGACGACGAACGACCGCCGGGTCCTATCCGTTGCGGCCCTTCCGACTGGGCCAGAGGCAGGATCTCGGAGAGTTGCGCCTTCGCCTCAGCCACAGTCCAAACACGTTGCGGTCCGGTCGTCGTCACGAACAAGCCTCCTCCGATCAAGTCGCAAAATTCAAGTCTATGCGCAATCAAACATTGCGCATAGCGCGCTCAGATACTGTACGGGGATATGGTCGGCGGAGGGGGCGAGATTCGAATATTCCTACTAACCGGTTGTATTTACTAACTTATTCACTCGTGCGCCGCTGGTTTCCCCTACGGCCCGACCCACGCCCAAAATCGCGTCACCAACTTAGTCGATGGGCCTCGTCGATGACGACGGCAAAGCGCCGGGCGGCTATGTTGCTTTGTTGCCGATCTCGTTGAAGATGACCGGAGATTTCTACACAGTTGAAAAGGGGATGTTCTTGCCGCCTCCAGGAACCGGCGCAGATTGCCTGTGCGAACGGTTTGCCCTACCGTCGCGCCCACCTGAAGAGCGTACTGCTTGACCATGTCACGGATCTCGCGTAGTCGACAACTAGCCGTGCTCCATCAACCACCGCCGCGCAGCACGGTCACGAACTCCGCCACGACCCGCACGGAATCTGCATCCCCCTTAGACAGGACGAGCGGCGAATACTCCGGATTCGTTGGCGAGAGTGTCACCTTGCTGTGCCGCCAGAAGGCCTCGTCGTCGCCCTCCTTTTCAGACGAATAGCGCTTCACCGTGAACGCGCCGCCGGTGTCAGGGTCTGCCACGCCCCGATACTGCACCAGCACGACCTTACCCTGTCGCGTACCTGTCGGATTGGCACGAAAGACCAAATAGTCCCCATCGTGGATCGCTGGTTCCATCGAGCGTCCGACCGCACGGCAGACGAACATCCGCTCATCCAACTTCCCCACACCGTCCGCCTCAATCCAGCCCTCGGGCTCCACAGCTTCGCCCTCCCCGAAATATCCTGCGGCAGCCCTGAGAGTATAGAGCGGGAGTAGTGTTCTGAAAGCCTCGCGTTTCACCCGCTCGTCATCGAAGGCCACCAGCTTGAGTTGCGCTTCGGTTGGCGCTACGACCAGACGCTCCGCGAGTTCGGCGAGTGACTTGACGCCGGCGGCAAGGGCAACCTCCAGTTTTCGTTGCGGAACAAACAGGTACCGCCATTGTCCGTACTTCGTCCCGCTCATCTTCTCACACCACAGCTGTGCAGCCTCGGTCTTGAGCACTGTATTCGGGCGGATCTCTCCCTTCGTCTCCGCGAGCCACATCACTTCACGGCCATCAGCGTCGCGCGCCGCAACAATGAAGTCCGGGAAGTATTGCCGCGGCCGGTTGTTCTCGTAATAGGTCACCGAGAACCCGAGGCGCTCGTTCTTGAAGTAACGGACGACATCCTTGGCGCGATCGAGAAAGTCCGCGAAGTGCTTCTCGAGATCCGTGTGGCAGGGCACCTTGTTAGTGTGGCAGCGCTTGCCGTTCGCCACGATGCCACTCCACTGGAAGCGGCGCAGGTTCGCCGTGTCCAGCCACTCGGGGTTGTCGAGAACCGGTACGGCCTTCACCCCGGCCGAGCCCACGCCCCGGATCGCGGTGTTCAGCGCGTCAAATGCCCTTTGCTGCCAGTAATAGATTCCGATGTCTCGGGGATCACTCCGGACGCCACCGGACTCCATGGTGACAACACGGGACTCGAGATACCGGCGCGACACGTCCAACAACTCGTCGAAGGTCGGCCCGGTGCTAAGGTCTGCCGCCGTTCCTGGATTGGTGGCCCGAAATAGTTCCTCAGCAATCCGAAAGGCGGTACGAACCACCGGCCACTCCTTGCGGAACTCCTCGAGGGTCATAATCGCCTCGGGCGCCCCGCCAACGACGGGACGCACATGCACGTCTGGCGGCGTCTCCTTGGGATTGAGCGTCACTTGCGGCATATCCTCGACCCGCACGAGGTCCGCCAACGTGTCGGTCACCCCGACTGCCCACGAGCGTACGTTCGGCACGGTGACACGGAACTTGGCCTTCTTGGGGTCGGGTTCGATCCAGTGGAGATCCTTGCCCCATTTGCCCGTCCTAGCCCTTTTGCGCCTCTCGACCGGAAAGCCGACGAATGGAATGCCGAAGGCATCGACAGTCTCTTCGCCTCCGTGCGGGCGTTCATCGAGCGGCTGTTGCAGGATGTCGTAGCTCGTGCGCCGCAATCCACGCCCGACGACCTGCTCAGTCAATAGAGGAGATCCGAAGGCGCGGAGGCCCAGGATATGGGTGACACTCTTTACGTCCCAGCCCTCGGAGAGCATGTTCACACTCACGATGGCGCGCACGTACTCACCGGGCTTCCCGTTTGCGCCAACCGTGTTCACCATCTCGCGAATCACGGCCTCCCTCCCCTTGTCAGCGTCAAATACCTTCGAGTCGATCTCGATCGTCACCCACCGCGTGCGATCCTCATCGTGGGGGTTCTGCAGCAGTGTATGCTCGCCGGTCAGGTGCTCGAATAGCCAAGATGCGCGCTGGGCGCTGTCAGCGACGCACAAGAGCACCGGGCTCGGCCCACGCGCGAAGTCGAGTAACCTTGACCACTCGTCGTAGTCCTTCTTCCACGATGAGTAGATGCTCGCAATCGCTCCCTTACAGGCGCGCAGGTACTCCTCCTTGGTCTTGGCGTCCTTCACCAGATCCCACAAGTCGAGGTACACGCGTCCCTGCTCGTCGGGATCGGGTAGCCGCACTACCTTGACCAGTCCGGACTCGAAGGCATCGTAGACCGAGAAGTCGCACACGAGCCACTCGTAGAGCGTACCCTCGGGCTTCGGCGAGCCGGAGCCGTACCAAGGCGTGGCCGAGAGATCCAGCACCAAGGAGAGGCGTGCGGCTTTCGAGACGCGCTCGAGGATCCGACTCCACTTGATGTAGCCCGGATCCTCTCCCTTCTTCGTACGCTTCTCGCCGTAGACGTGGTGCGCCTCGTCGTTGATGACCACTAGGTCGCGCCACCCGCCGAGCATCCGCCGGATCGCCGCGTTCGGATCCTGCCGGGCGCGGCGCTGCATCGCACGCAGTACCGCTTGCGGAATGAATCGGCCGTCCTCAAGTGGCACCTGGCCCTCGCCGATCCAGTCGTCGCGCTTCTCCTCCAGCGAGATGCCCTGCCAGTTGCGCACAAGCACGTTCGGCTGGAACTCTTCGCGGTACTCCGGCGGCACGATGTCGAACGCATCATAAAGATTGTGCTCGCCCCTGGCATCGAGCCCATCGCCGCGTGGCACACCGCTCACTCGGTCGCGCACCGTGAGGTTCGGCACGAGCACCAGGAAGTTAGCGGAGAGCGACGAACCACTCACCTTGCGCTTGTGCAGCGTAGACCAAGTCACGAAGAGCGCCATCACTACGGTCTTGCCGGTGCCCGTGGCGAGCTTCAGCGCGTAACGCAACAGATCGCCAGTCTCTGGCATCTTGCGGCGCCCCCGCACTTCGTACAAGTAAATGACGCTCTCTACCGCCTCCTGCTGGCAGAAGAAAAAGCGCTTAGCCGTCGCCCGACGCTCTTCATCGCACTCGAACCACCACTCAAGTAAGCGCCGCGTCACGGCCGCAGTTCCCGTGTAGCCGCCCCGACGCCACTCGCGCACCTCGTCGCGAAGCTGGTTGACGAAATCGTTTCGCTGCTCGGAACTGGAGAGCAGATCCTCGAAGAGCCCCGCCTCCTTGTCGACCACGCCCGCGATGCCGCCCTTCGCATCCTTCGCGGAGGCGAGGAAGCGCATCGACGGCCGCCTCCCCTCTGCTAGCTTGGACCGGCCGCCGCTCAAGAGCTGGTAGTGTTTCTCCGGTTCCTGAAACGCGTCGCAGATGACGACGCGATCTACAACGTAGGCCATCGCCGGCCTCCCTACGTCAAGTCCCGGACGACCGTGGATTCGTTGCCGTAGACATCCACGACCTTGACCGCGATGCGTTGGTGGCCGCGCCCCGGGAAGGGCTCCGAATCGACCTTGAGCACGAACTCCTCCGCGTGCACCTCCGCCTTGAGCGCAACCGCTATGTTCGGCTTCCTCTTGAAGTCAAAGAACATCTGGCAGTCGACGAAACAGTCACCATCGTAGTCCTCGTCGAGGTACCAAGCCGAGACGTAGCCCGAGTCAGCCGCCTTGTACTCCGTAGTACGGCGCTTGCGGTCAAAGAGCGCGACGCCGTTAAGCCTGACGCGGATTTGCTTCTCCTTGCCCGTCCTGTCCGCGACGATTTCGATGTCCGGCAGCGCTAGTGGCGAGAAGAGCGTCTCCGGTTGCGTCGCCTTGAGCCCCTCGGCGAGCGTGTCCGGACGGATCATAATCAACTCGACCTTGATCTTGCCCCGCTTCTCCAGCGCCGACTTGACCTCACCGACATTCGCCTCGAAAGCCCAGCCAAGGACGTGGACCTCTAGGATGCCGGAGGCAAGCGCGTCCTGAACAGCGTCGTTGACTTGCTTACCCGTCACGCGTCCAGAGAGTGGCCCAACTGAGATCGCGATGTTTTCCCTCTCGGCTTCCGCTACTGCGTGCACGTACCCGGTCGCACCCTGGATCGCAGCATCCTTGCGGTAGAGCCGGCAGATCACCTCGATGTAATTCTGGAGCGTCGTCGCCTCACCAATACCCGGATCGCGGACGACGTAGCCCTTCCAATCCTCGACCGAATAGCGGCCGAGTGACATGACTTCGAAGGCGCCACAGACGCGGATGGTCTCTGAATCTATTTGCGGTTGATCCACCAGGTCAATTGTTTCCGGCTCCTGACCATAGGCGATGCTCCCCATGGTGATTCTGGTAGCACGGTCGTAAACGAACCCGTCCCTGACAGTCCCGTTGCGCGCAACATAGTGCGGGAACACCGTGGAGATGATCCGTTTGCGCGCCACGTTCACAGCCACCCGCGACGTATCGCAAGTGATCCACCGGCGACCGAGTTGTTCGGCGCTCACTGCCGTTACTCCGGATCCACAGGTTGGATCGAATATGAGATCCCCGGGGTCAGACGTCATCGCAATGCAACGATCTGTGACCTTGCTGTTGGTCTGCACCACGTAGTACTTCGTAGAAAACGTACCGAGAATTGTATCGTCCCACACGTGCGTGTATGGCATCCAAGGAAAATCACTCGCGTAACGCTTGTACGCGAGCGTGTTTCCCTGCGCGACGATTCGATCTGCCTGAATGAGGGCTTCGACGGTTGCCTTTCTCCAGTGACGCCCTGGCGAGCACCGATACGTCCTGCCCGCGAAATCGACTGGTTCTGAACCCGAAGGAGATTATCCCTGGCTGGACACGTTGTCAGCCCTAAACCTTTGACTGCCTACCGGGAGCGGTTCCTTCCCCGTCAATTCCGCCGACGTCAGGCGTCGGCACTCGCCCGTTGGCAGTTCTACCCAGGTGAAGGTTCCCCCCTCTGTCCGCTCAGCACGGGGACGCCAAAGTTTTCTGTGCTTCATCACAGACTTTTCCTTTGCATACCACACAAGAAAGTCGTGGGTCGTCGGCAATCCTTCTGAGTCAGCCACTCCCGTCTTTGCGAATGCGATGAGCGACACGAAGTTCTTCGCTCCGAAGACCTCCTCTGTAAGGCCATGAACAAGATGAACATTGGTGTCGTTGATCTGAACGAAAATCGAACCCGTGTCTGCAAGCAAGTCGCGGCAGAGGTACAAACGTTCCTGGAGGTACGAAAGATACGAATGAATGCCCAGCGACCACGTGTCCCGAAATGCCTTGATCGTAAGCACGTCGTCGGCTTGGTCTTTCTCCTCGTTCTTCGTCGAATCTACCCGCTGCTGGAAGTTGGAGTCATATTTGACGCCGTACGGCGGGTCGACGTAGATCATCTGCACCTTGCCCCGTAGGTTCTCGTAATGCAAAAGCGACTCCATCACATGCAGAGAGTCCCCGCAGATCAACTTGTTCTTCCAGCCCTCCTCGTGGGTGTAGAACTCAACGCGCTTCGTCCGGTCGGTCTCGCGCAGTGTCTTCTCAAGGTCCGCGAAGAGGTGCCCTTGTCTCGCGGTGTCAGACTCTTCCTTAGCCGCCCGGCGCGCCCGGTCTATGATCTGAGCGATGCGCGACTCGGAGACGATTTCGTTGCGCTGGAGCGGCAATACAGGTACCTCGCGCCGACTGCGCTTGCCGGCCCAGAAGAGAGCCGGATCCGCCGCTGGATCCATGTCCACAACGACCGGTCGATCACCTCCCTCCGGCAGCTTCCCGACCGCCATTGCACTGCTCCAGCCGTTGTCCATCGGCAGCGTCACCACCAGGTCCTCACCTGGGAGGAGCGACGTGTGTCCGGTCTCGGGCGTACGCGGTTCCTTGATCTCGTCATAGGTGTAACGGCTGACCGTTTTTTCGGTCTTGGGCTTCCGCCTACGTTGGGCCATCTTGCTCTTGCTCCTCGTTACGTGGTTCTCGTGGCGGCGCGACCCGCCGTGCACATGCGTAAGTAGTCGCAGGCAGCACACTTCCCTGCGGTGGGCGCGGGCGGGAGATCGCTTGCTCGAAGCGCGTCGGCGGCAGCCCGCGTCTTCTGCCTCACATCCTCGATGAACTCGTCGTCCACCGATCGCGGTTTGCGCTTGCGCTCATCAAGTTCGTACGTCTCGACATAGTCAGGCCTATGGCCGGTGAGATCCTGGTAACCGAGTGCGTAGACGTGGAGCTGCGCCTCCGTGACGTCCTCGGCCTGAGCCCGGTCGCTCGACTTGAGGTCGACGATGGTTGTCTCGTCAGTGTCTATGCGTCGCACGAGGTCGATGCGTCCGATAATGCTGACGCCGTCACCAAGACTGACTTCAACCTGCTTCTCGGAGAACTCGATCTTATCGAAGAGTGCCGCGTTGTCGGCCAGGTAGTCGCGAAGTACGCGCTCAGCCGCTACCTCAAGCTGCTGCCGTAGTGCCGGGTAGGCATAGGGGGCGTGCAAATGCGTATCGACGAGGCGCGGGACTTCCGCAGCATCGGCAACGTCACCGCGGATTGCGCGAGCGTGGACTTCGGCTAACGCATCGTGCAACGATTTGCCATAGCCCAGCGCCTCGTGTAGCGGTGCGTTGAAGCCGTAAAGAATCCGCAGCTTGAACTGGTACGGGCACTCGAAAAAATACTTAAGGTCGGAGAACGAAAACACAACGTTTGCGACGCCGGCTCGGGCCTGCGGAGGGAGCCGCTTTCGCGTGGAGTAGTCCTGTACCCGGCGCTTCACGTACTTCGAAACGAGCATGTCGTCCCAGAACTGCGAACGCTTCTTGAAAAGCTGATTGTCCGACACGGGTGCCCAGGTGAGATGTAGGAACTTCTGGCTTCGCGTCATCGCTACGTAGAAGAGCCGTCGTTCATCCTCGACCGTCCCTTCATAGCGGGTTTGTCCCTTGATACCTGCGCGCGGAATCAAGTGCCAAACATTCCGACCACCCGGTTTCTTGGCCGGGAACCGGTTCTTGAGTAGGGCTGGCACAAAGACGACCGGCCACTGCATGCCCTTAGCCTGGTGGATAGTCATGATCCGCACGGCGTCAGGGTTGGCGTACTGGTTGTCCTGCCAACCCTCCGGATAGGCGTCCTCGGCCCGGTACTGGAGGAAGCTCGCAAAGGAATCGTACTTCTCGCTGGGCTTCGACTGGAAGTGAATCGCCTCGAAGTCGGAGATGACCTGGCTGAACTTACCGAGGTTGTAGAAGACGACCTCGCCCCGCCCGTCAGGCACAAGCTCCTCGCGGAGTCCCACTCCCTCCAGGAAGTTCAGAAAGACACGCTGGATCGAGTACTGCCCCCAACGCTTCTGGTCGGGGTCGGTTAGGGCCGCCTTCGCGGCCGCTGCTCCCTCTACTGCGGCGGACAGGGCCTCGCGCTCGAGGCCGAGGCCCGCGTTGACCCAGGCGTGCTCGACCCCCACCTCGTCGACGCCATTGTCGCCGATGAAGTAGAAGAGTTGCCGCGCAGCCGCCGCCTCGGCAGTGCCGAACAGGTTGGTCATGCCGGTCACCACGAAGGGGACGCCCGCGGCCTGGAATGCCGCCGTGATCGGCTCGGCGTTTGCCTTGACGCTCCGAAGCAACACTGCCATGTCAGACCACGACAGCCCGCGCTTCCTGGCATCCTCGAGAAATGCCACACCGCGGAGCGCTTGCGCCGTCGTCGCGATGTGCTGTGCCTCCTCGGAGGGCGTGTCGAACGACAGAGCAACGATGTCGCCCGTCTCGTAGGGTTGCACGCCCGTCCTCTTCATCTCCTTCGGGAGGCGCGCACTGTTCTGCTCAATGAACGGTCGGGCTGTCTCTACGATCCCATCGCTGGAGCGGAAGTTCTCCTCAATCGGGATCTGGTCAACGGCCGGGTAGCGTTGCGCGAACTTCAGGATGTTGTCGACGTCGCTGCCGCGCCATTGGTAGATGGTCTGATCGTCGTCGCCGACCACGCAGATGCGGGCACCTAGCTCATGCAACGACCAGACGATGGCCTCCTGGATGGGATTGACATCCTGGTACTCGTCGACGATCACGCACTTGATGCGATCTGCGAGGCGCGCACGCAGTTCCTCCTCGGTGGTCAGCAGCACAACAGCCTCATCCAGAATCGACGAGTAATCGAAGTAGCTCTTCTCGTCGAGCAGGTCCTGATACGTCGGGAGGCCCGCGAACACTGAGCAATCGGCGAGTTGAGCTTCGTCGCGCTCTGCCTCACGCAGAATGGAGAGCGCGGTCACGTAGTGCTTGGTATCCCGATAACGGCGGAGCGCGGCTCCGGTCAGGTCTGTGGAGGTAGTAAGGGCGCTCTTGCTGCTGTTCCGATCAACGAAGAGTCCTTGCTGCACCTCGTTCAACACCTCGTACTTCAGGTGCCGGGGCGATTCCGATTTCAGCAACTCCAGGCAAAAGGCGTGGATCGTACCGACGAACATCTCTGCCATACCTGTTATCTCGCCCAGGGCCTCCCGGGTACGCGTGACGATCCGTTCCTTCAATTCAGCCGCAGCCTTGTCGGTGAACGTGAAAGCAACGATGTTCTTAGGGGCCAAGGAGTCCGAGCGCCCAGGAGTCAGTAGATGGACCACACGGCGTGCAACGACCTCGGTCTTACCCGAGCCGGCACAAGCTATGAGTTGAAGATTTTCGCCGTCGTGCTCAACCGCACGGCGCTGAGAGTCGGTGAGGTTCATTTCGTGAGTTCCGAAACGGAGAGCCAGAAGAGGCATGACCCGGTCTGGCAATACCGCGTTGCGTAGCCCCGCGCAGGGGCTAGCTCACCGTTCTGAAGGTTTTTTCTGGTTCCGTCAAGAACTTGACAGCATGAAAGCCGATCCCACAACGCACAAGGACGGGCCGGTCATGTCGCTTGTCGGTTACCGCGGAATCGCAAAGCTATCGCTGAGGTCCGCCCGCTGATCGCGGTTGTGTGCTGTGGGGTAACAGCAGGTCAAGCGGTGGCGGAGGGGGCGAGATTCGAACTCGCGGTCCGCTGTTTAGGCGGACGCCGATTTTCAAGACCGGTGCCTTAAACCACTCGGCCACCCCTCCGTGTTCGGGAAGACCTAGGGCGCCCCGGTGCCAAGGACGCTAATCGGGATTTTGCCACTTGGTGAAGGGATTTGCCACAAGGTTGGCGTTGTAGAAGCGGGGGTCGTGGGTGACCTCCTCGCCTACCCACGGGGGTTTCGTGAATGGGGCGTCTTCGCGGTTGAGCTCAACCTCGGCGACGACGAGCCCCTGGTTCTCGCCGAGGAACTCGTCGACTTCCCAGACGAGGCCGTCGTGCTCCAGGCGGCGGCGTACCTTTTCGATCAGCGGGGGTTCGCACAAGCGGAGCATTTCGGCGGCGTCTTCGGGCGGGATGTCGTACTCGTATTCCGAGCGGGTGGCGCCGCGGGTGATACCCTTGACGTCCAGGGTGGCCTTGTCCCCCTCGATGCGGACGCGGACGGTGCGTTCGGGTTGGGTGCTCAGGTAGCCCTGGCGCAGGACCGTTCCTTCGGCCTTGCGCCATTCGTCTCCGGTGACCAGGAACTTGCGCTCGATCTCCAGCGCCATGGGGTTCGGCTGCCTACTTCATCCGGTGCAGCACGTCCTCGGCCAGGGCCTGGATGTATTCCTTCCGGCCGGAGAGGTCCTTGGGCATGTTGAGGAGGGTCATGCCCACGTACTCGACGCCGTCGGCGGCGAGGCGGCCGAGGTCTTCGAGGCAGTCGTCGCCGTTGCCGGAGACGGCCCAGGCGCTGACCTCGGAGTCGGAGGCGATGTTGATCTTGACCATGGTGTCTTCCTGCATGTTCCAACTGCTGTACATCTTGTAGGAAGACGCCGCGGACTCGCGCGCCTCGGCGATGGCGGTCTCCTTGTCCTTGGCGAGGGCTACGCCCCGGGAAATGGTAATGTGGCCGGCGTCCTGGCCGGTCACGCTGCGCTCGTCGCGGTAGATGGAGATGAGATGGGCGACATCGTCGAAGCCCACTTGCGGCGCCAGGTAGGCGGCGTCGGCGATGCGGGCGGAGCGGCGCACCGCGCCTTCGCTCTGGCAGGCGATCCAGATGGGGGGATGGGGCCTCTGGATGGGCGTGAATCCCATCTTGGCTCCATGCACGGTCCAGTACTTGCCCTCGTGGTCGATCTCCTCGCCGGTCCAGAGCTTCTTCATCACCTCGATGGACTCGCTCATGCGCGAGACCCGCTGCTTGCGGTTGGAGCCGATGGCCTCAAGCTCGGTGTCGCGGTAGCCGAGGCCGACGCCGAGCACGAAGCGGCCCTTGGCGATGTGGTCCAGGGTGGCCACGTCCTCGGCCACCTGGAGCGGGTTGTGCAGCGGCAGCAACACGATGCCGGTCTGGAGCCGCATCTCGCCCACCTCAGGCGCCAGCCGCGCCAGCATCGGGAACGGCTGCGGCCAAATGGTGGGGTGCGACACCCAGTGCTGGGGCATGGTGATGGCGGCGAAACCGCAGTCGCGGGCGACGTGGCAGATCTCCACGGCGTCGTCGATCTGCTCGTGCAGCGGGCGCGCGGGGTTGGTGAAGAAAGAACGGAAATAGATGCCAAGTTCCACTGAAGTCCTCCTGAATGGTGAACCTACTTTGTGGCAAGGGTGGGGTGGGGTTGTCAAATTGACTTGAGGAGATGGCGCCCTTCGACTTCGCTGCGCTACGCCTGTCCTGAGCTTGCCGAAGGGCTCAGGGCGAACGGGTATTTCGATCAGAGTTTCCGTAAGTTGACAGAATTCAGTGCGTCCACTAACACGTTACGGCATGGCTTCATCATCGACTGGAGGGGTTCCCGAGGTTGACGTGCTCATCGCGGGCGGGGGGAACGCGGCGATGTGCGCGGCCATCATGGCCCGTCACGGGGGCGCCAGCGTGCTGGTGCTGGAGGCGGCGCCCAAGGCGTTTCGGGGCGGCAACAGCCGGCACACGCGGAACCTTCGCTACATGCACGAGGGCGAGGACGGGTTCCTCACGGGAACGTATCCGGAGGACGAGTTCTACGAGGACCTGCTGCGGGTGACAGGTGGCGATACCAACGAGGAGCTGGCGCGCTTCTGCATCCGCGAGTCCCAGGACGCGGGCGAGTGGATGTCCGCCCACGGGATCAAATGGCAGCCGTCCTTGCGCGGCACGCTGCAGCTTTCGCGCACCAACGCGTTCTTCCTGGGCGGCGGCAAGGCGCTGATGAACGCCTACTACGACACCGCCGAGAAGATGGGCATCCGGGCGGAGTACGACACCGAGGTGCGGGACCTGAACATCGAGGACGGTGTGTTCCGTTCCGCGGTGGTGGAGCACGAGGGCCAGACGCGCGAGGTGGCGGCCAAGGCCTTCATCGGCGCCTCCGGCGGCTTCGAGGCCAACGTGCCGTGGCTCAAGGAGTATTGGGGCGACGCGGCGGACAACTTCATCATCCGCGGCACTCCCTACAACAAGGGCCGGGTGCTGCGGCAGTTGTTCGACGCGGGCGCCAAGTCGGCGGGCCGGGGCAAGGGGTTCCACGCCATCGCGCTGGACGGGCGCGCGCCGAAGTTCGACGGCGGCATCGTGACCCGGCTCGACTGCGTCCCTTTCGGCGTCGTGCTCAACAAGCACGCCGAGCGCTTCTACGACGAGGGCGAGGACTTCTGGCCCAAGCGCTACGCCATCTGGGGCACCCTCATCGCCGGCCAGCCGGAGCAGGAGGCCTACTGCATCGTCGACGCCAAGTCCATCGACCTGTTCCTGCCCTCGGTCTTTCCGCCCTTCCAGGCGGACTCGGTGCGGCAACTCGCCGCGTCCCTGGACCTCAACCCGGCCAAGGCGGAGGAGACGGTCAACGCGTTCAACGCCACGGTCAAGGCCGGCACCTTTGACCCCACGATCCTGGACGACTGCTCCACCGAGGGCATGGACCCGCCCAAGAGCCACTGGGCGCGTCCCATCGACACCCCGCCGTTCTACGGTTATCCGCTGCGGCCGGGGATCACTTTCACCTACATGGGCGTGGCCGTGAACAAGCAGTGCCAGGTGCTGTTCGGCGAGGACACGCCGTCGCCCAACATCTTCGCGGCCGGGGAGATGATGTCCGGCAACATCCTCGGCAAGGGGTATCTGGCGGGATTCGGCATGACCATCGGGACGGTGTTCGGCCGCATCGCAGGAAGGGAGGCCGCGCGTGCCGTCGTCTGAGCATCTCAAGGAAGCCGACCGGGTCATGACCATCTGCAACGCCTGCCGCTACTGCGCGGGCTTCTGCGCGGTGTTCCCGGCCATGGAGCGCCGCCGCACCTTCGACACCAAGGACCTGGTCTTCATGTCCAACCTGTGCTTCGAGTGCCGCGCCTGCTACTACGCCTGCCAGTACGCGCCGCCCCACGAGTTCGCGGTGAACGTGCCCCAGGCGCTGTCGCGGCTACGGGCCGACACCTACGAGGACTACGCCTGGCCCCGGGTGCTGAAGGGCTTCTACAAGAACAACGCCTTCCTGGTGGGGCTCGTCACCACGGTGTGCATCGTCCTGGCGTTCGTGCTGACCCTGGCGTTCCAGGGGAGCGACACGCTGTTCTCCGCCCACCAGGGCGAGGGCGCGTTCTTCGCGGTGATCCCCTACGGCGCCATGGTGTTCCCGGCCATGGTGATGTTCTTCTACGCGATCTTCGCGCTGCTGGCGGGTTTCGTGAGCTTCTGGCGCCGCACTCGCGGCAGCATCTCGGATCTGATCGACGTGCCGGCATTCGCCCGCGCCGTGAAGGAAGCCTTCGGCCTCCAGTACATGAAGGGCGGCGGCGACGGCTGCAACTACCCCGACGAGAAGTTCTCCAAGAGCCGCATGTGGCACCACCACCTGGTGTTCTACGGCTTCGGGCTGGACTTCTGCGCCACCAGCATCGCGGCCTTCTACCACAACATCCTTCACTGGCATTCGCCCTACCCCTACCTGAGCCTGCCGGTGGTGTTCGGCACCGTGGGCGGCGTCATGATGTGCATCGGCACGGTGGGGCTGCTGTACCTCAAATCGAAGAGCGACCTGGACCCGGCCGAGGAAAAGATGCTCACCCTGGACAAGACGTTTCTCTGGATGCTCTTCTGGACGAGCTTCACCGGCCTGCTGCTGCTGGTGTTCCGGGAGACCGCGATGATGGGGACGCTGCTGGTGATCCACCTGGGCGTGGTGGCCGGGCTGTTCCTGACCATACCCTACAGCAAGTTCGCCCACGCGGTGTACCGCTACGCCGCGCTGGTCCAGAACGCCATCGAGGTGCGGGAGGACGAGAGCAAGATCGTGCTGGGGTGAGGCGGTCGGGGAAGCGATTCCACTGACCGACGGTGCGGGCGCCCTTCGACTTCGTTCGGCTACGCCTCACTACGCTCAGGGCGAACGGGGTTTGATGACGACGGCTGAACTTTAACCGTTCGCTCTGAGCGTAGTGAGTCCTGAGCTTGTCGAAGGGCGAACGAAGTCGAAGGGCGCCGACTTCAGTACGTATCCAGCATACGCTGAATCGCGTCGGGGTCGCCGGTCACGCTGAGGGCCAGCGCCATCAGCACCCGGGCCTTCCAGGGCTGGAGGTTGTCGGCGGCGACGAATCCTCTGGCCCGTAGCGACGGGCTCCGCACCACCCTTCCCGAACCCACCCTGCTGCCGAGACACAGGATGACGCCCTGGCGGCCGGCGCGGTCGAAGGCCTCGTCCTGCGCCGGCGTGGGGCGGCCGGCTCCGGTGGCGGCGCAGACGATGCCCCTGGCGCCCGCGGCCACGCAGGCGTCGATCATGGCGCCGTCCGCGCCCGCGTGCGACAGCACCACGTCCACCCGCGGCAACGACTCCAGTCCGGCCACGTCGAACTCGGTGGCGGTGGTGTGGGGCATGGCCGTACGGTGGTAGTAGCGCACCCGGCCGTCGGCGTCGGCGAAGCCCAGAGGACCCAGATCTCGTCCCTGGAACGCCTCCACCCGGTATGTGGCCGTCTTGGTCAGGTCCCGGGCGCCGTAGATCCGGTCGTTCATCACCGACAGCACGCCCTGCCCGCGGGAATCCGGCTCCGCCGCCACCCGCACGGCGTTGTAGAGGTTCAGGTAGCCGTCCGCGCCCAAGGCCGAGGCCGGCCGCATGGACCCCACCAGCACCACCGGCCGGTCGGTCTTGAGCACCAGGTTCAGGAAGTAGGCGGTCTCCTCCAGGGTGTTGGTGCCGTGGGTGATGACCGCCCCATCCGCTTCATCCCGCTCGAAGGTCCCATGCAACACCCCCGCCAGGTCGAGCCAGTCCCGGTCCACCAGCGCGTGGCTCGGCAGCCGCCGGAACGGCACCTGCGCCACCGTGGCGATGTCCCCAAGCTCGGGAACGGCGCCCACCAGCTCGCCGTCGCCGAGCCGCTTGTTGTTCTCAAGGTACCAGGCAAGGTCCAGGCGGTCGGCGCCGACGGAGTCGATGGTGCCTCCGGTGAGGATCAGGGCGATTCTGGGTAGGCTCATCGTCAGGGTCCCGGGTCAGAAGCAGGGCGCGGTCAAGGATACGCCAAAGCCGGGCAGGAACCTATCCGACAAACCGCGGATTCGTCAACCTGCAAAAAATTGAAGCCGGATTTCTCAAAATCGTGGTTTCAAGCCGGTTGGCGGATCACGGCTGCGCTGTTTCCGACCGCAACCGCAGCCGCACCACCACCGGATCATGGTCGCTGGCGCGCGCCGCGGTCTCCGCGAACTCCGCGTTGACGTGGACGATGTCGACCTCGGCCGACGCCCGGAGCGACGGGCTCACCAGGATGTGGTCCAGGGACTGGGCGTTGCCCTCGAAGATGTAGGTGTAGCGTTCGTTGGCGGGCAGGTCGATGGTGAGGTTGTGGAGACGCTCTCCCAGGATCTTCATCGGGGACACGAACGCGAACTCGTTGAAGTCTCCCACCACGACGATGTGGGCGTCGGGGCGGGCCGCGAGCTTCCGGGCAACGAAATCGCGGACCGCGCGGGCCTGCCTCCGGCGGTGCTCCACCCCGCCGTTGACCGACGGGTCCTCCTGCCGTTCCGTGAAGGGCTGGACCTGCCCGAACAGCGGAACGCTGCCCCGCTTGGAGTTGAAGTGGTTGTTGACCACGGTCAAGCGCGCACGGCCCGGAGCCCGGGCCCTGAAAGAGGCCGCCAGGGGCAGCCGGCCGTTGAAGAACGGGTTGTTCGGGTTGGCGCGCTGATCGGACGGGTCGGCGACCGTGGCCACCGAGCCCGGAACGAGCTCCACGCGCGCCGGGTTGTAGAGGAAGGCCACGCGGATGTTCCCGCCGGGCTGCCCGCCGCTGGTGCCGCCGCCGATGAACGGATGATCGATGTAGCGGTAGCGGACGGAGCCTTGGGCGGCGATGCGATCCGCCAGCAGCCGCAAGGTGGCGTCGGCCGCCTTTATCCGCGTTCTTGCGGAGCCGTCGTTGTCCTGCACTTCCTGGAGCGCCACGATGTCGGGAGACCGCAGGTTCCCGGCGATGATGGCGGCCACTGCTTCGAACCGGCCGCTCGCCACGTCGGTGTCCCCGTCCCTGTCGTTGGGATCGAGGTTGAGCACGTTGAAGGACGCCACGGTCAGGAATCCGTCGCCGGGGCTCAGGCGGGTGGTTTCCGGTTTCAGCGGCCCCCGCTTGGGCGAGAACGCCTCGGTGAAACGCACCTCGTAGTTGCCGAAGCCGTAGCCCATCACGCCGGTGACGTCGCCCAGTGAATCGCCGACCTTCACGTGGGGCGTCGCCACGGGACTGAGTCCGAAATCGTCGTCGACCTGGATGCGTTCGGGGTTGAAGTCGCCCGGGCGGATCGTCAACGCGCCGCGCTTGCCCAGACCGGAAGGGGAAGTGCCCCGGGGCCGGACGAAGATCTCGCCGAAGCGGCTGGTGGGGCTCACGGCCACGGCGCCCTTTACCCGGACCCGCATGCCTTCCAGGGTCTCGTAGAAGTCGATGCCGTCCTCTCCCGGGTCGAAGACGGCGAAACCGTCGTTGTCGATGATCCGATCCGGGGGGACGCGTCCCCCCGGCCCCAGTGCCACCGGGGCGGGAAGCCGGTTGCGGCGGGATAAGCGGGTGACCCTCGGGCGGGTGATCTGTGTCGTCGTCAGGTTGTTGGTCTTGGCGCCGCCCGGTTGGAACTCCGTGACCACGCCGCGTACGCGCATCGCGTCACCAGCGGCCACCGCCGGAGTGCGCCGGGTGAAGACGAAGATGCCCTCCGAGGTGGCGGGATCGCCGTCCCCCGCCGGGTCCTGCAGGTAGAACCCGTCGGTGTCGACGGCGGTGACGATCCCGGTGGTGGTCACCCGCTCTCCGCGGAAAGGCGAGATGTGGCTCCGGCCCTGAATGCGTGCGATGGGAATGACGGGGGCAGGCCGGGCCTGGGCCATGCGGGTCTCCCGGACGGGACCCTCGCCGCCGGGATGGCGAGACCCATCCGCCGAAACCGCCAGCAGCAGAGTGCAAACCGCCGGTAGGCAGGTCCACGACGTGAGTGTTCGGATCAGGCTCTTCACCATTGCCGAACCTGCATAACATGGCCCGATCGCAACGACGACCTGACGAACGGCGGGGTTCCCGGACTCTTCGGGGGCGTTGCCTATTCCCCGTCCTGTCAGTATGCTCAGGCTGTGATGTGAGTCGTGTTCGGCGTACTGTTTCCTTCCGGAAAGGAGGCTTGTCATGTCCGTCATCATGATCTACGAGGGCATTCCCGGAGCCGAGGAAGTCGCCAACCGAGTCGCCCAGGCCCTGGACTACAAGTGCGTCGGCCGGCAGGACCTCGCGGCGACTCTCGGAAACTATGGCGTGCCGCGCGCCAAGCTCGACGAGATCACCGAGAAGGAGCCACACTGGTGGGACCAGTGGCTGCATGACCTGCGGCCCTACCGCATAGCGCTCCAGGCCGCCATGTGCGAGATGGCCCAAGCCGGCCCGATGGTCTACCACGGACACGTGGGACACGAGCTTCTGCCCGGCGTTTCCCATGTGCTCAAGGTCTGCGTGACCGGCTCCATGGAGTTGCGCGTGGACCTGCTGCGGTCGCGCCTGGCGGTGGACGAGGGCACCATCCGCAAACAGCTCGAGCACACCGACCGGGCCCGCAGCCGGCGGCTCATGGCCCTGTTCGGCCACGACTGGCAAGACCCCACCCGCTACCACCTGATGCTCAACATGGCCATGGGCACGGAGGCCGCAAGCCAGGTGATCAGCACCGCGGCCCGACTCGGGGCGTTCGCCGAGACGGCGGCTTCGAGGCAAGCCTTCGAAGACCTGCTGCTGGCCAGGAAGACGCAAGCGACGCTGCTCGGTTCCGAGCTGTACCGCGATCTCCCCATCGACGTGAAGGCGCACAAGGGGACGGTGACCGTGTCCGGCATGGTCTCCTCGCCGGTGACGGTGGAGGGGGTGGTGAAGACCATCAAGGGCGTCCCCGACGTCTCGGAGGTCACGGCGAATCTCGTGGTGATGCCGCGCCGCCATTCGGACATCGAATAGCCGCACTCCCGAGACTCCCTCCCGCCGGGCGACAACGACCCGGGGCCCGGTCCGACCACGGCCGGGTCCCGGATGAAGGAGCACCTGCATGCCCAAGAGCCTGAGCAGCTTCCTGGAGGACTGCCGCCGGGAGATCCCCAACGAGGTGGTGCACGTGGAGCGGGAGGTGGACCCCGCCCGCTACGACGTGAGCGCCATCATCAAGCACCTGGGCGCCGCCCGGAAGTTCCCGATGCTCGTCTTCGACCGGCCGCGCAACCTGCACGGCCGGGTCAGCGACTTCAAGCTGGTGATGAACTTCACCATCTCCCAGCGCAAGACCCAGATCGCGCTGGGGCTGCCCCGGGAGATGAGCCGGGCGCAGATGGCCGAGGCCTGCGTGGACATCGAGCGGAACCGGGTGGCGCCGGTGGTGGTGGAGAACCGCGAGGCGCCGGTGATGGAGAACGTCCGGAGCGGCGACGCCGTGGACCTCTACGAGCTGCCGATCATGCGCCACCACTACATGGACGGCGGCCCCTACATCACCCTCTGCACCATCGCCAAGGACCGCCGCCAGGGCATCTACAACGCCTCCTACCACCGCATGGAGATCAAGTCCCGGAACCTCACCTCCCACTACCACTCGCAGCATCACCAGTGGATCATCTTCCGGGACCACGAGGACCAGGGCCTGGAGTGTCCGGTGGCCACGGTGCTGGGGCACCACCCGGCGTTCTACATGGGCGCCTGCTACACCGGCCCCTTCGAGGTGAGCGAGTACGACGTCATCGGCGCCTACCTGGGCGAGCCGCTCCGGGTGACGCCCTCCACCACCTGGGGCGACGACCTGCTGATCCCGGCGGACGCGGAGATCGTCATCGAGGGGGCCTTGATCCCCGGAAAGCGCATCGTCGACGGCCCCTTCGGAGAGGCGCCCGGCTACCTCGGCCCCCAGCGCTTCTTCTCGGCCTGCCGCTACGAAGTGCGCGCCATCAACTACCGCGGCAACGGCATGTACCAGTCGGTGATCACGCCCGAAGGCGACAAGCCGTGGCTGGACCTGCCCCGGGAAGGCGCCTACCTCCGGCGCATCCGCGAAGCCGTGCCCGGGGTCACCGCCGTGTGCAAGGCCGGCCGCCACGCCCACTACAACATCTTCATCGCCATGAAGAAGCTGTCCGAGGGCGACCCCGGCCGCGCCGCCGGCGCCGCCTTGACCGAGCTCCACGCCAAGCACATCTTCGTGTTCGACGAAGACATCGACGTCTACAACCCCACCGAGATCCTGTGGGCCCTTGCCACCCGCGTGCAGCCGCACCGGCAGGTGTCGATCATGCAACCCACCTTCACCGGCAACTACCTCGACCCCACGGTGGTGGACGAGACCAAGACCTCGGTGATGATCGTCGACGCCACCCGGCCGCTGGACCGCCCCTTCTCGCCGGTCTCCAAGGTCCCGGACGAGGCCATGGCCCGCATCAGGGTGGAGGATTACATTCCGGGCGAAGTGCTGGCGCACATCCCGATTGACCGCACGACGTACTGGTCCTGAACCCCCGTCACCCCGGGCTTGACCGGGGTCCTGAACTGCCGTCACTCGACCCAAGCAGCGCCACGGAACCCGCACGCCCTCCGTCTCGCAGCCGGCCCGGCGATCTGCTACAGATGAACGAACCCGCCGCGACAACCCGCGAGCCATCCGCACCGAGGAACCCATGAACGAGATCGAGATTCAATTCGAGCTGAACGGACAAGCGCGCCGGGCCAGCGTGGCGCCGGAGTTGCTGCTGGCCGACTTCCTGCGCCACGACCTGGACCTCAAGGGCACCAAGACGAGCTGCGAGGTGGAGGTCTGCGGTTCCTGCACGGTGCTGCTGGACGGGCGCCCGGTAAGCGCCTGCACCACCCTCACCCGCGAGATCGCCGGGCGCTCGCTGACCACCATCGAGGGCCTCGGCGACGCCACCGCGCTCGACCCGGTGCAGGAGGCGTTCTGGGAGGAAAACGGCTTCGAGTGCGGTTTCTGCACGCCGGGCATGATCCTCTCCGCCCGCGCGCTGCTGGACGACAACCCGGACCCCTCTGAGGAAGAAATCAAGACCGCGCTGGACGGCAACATCTGCCGCTGCACCGGATACCTCTCCATCATCAAGTCGGTCAACCGGGCCGCGGCGCTCCGGCGCGGGCAGGATGCATCGGCCCCGCGGCCGCTCGACGAGCGCCGCCTCGACGGCGCCGCCAAGGTCCGCGGCGAGCCGGTGTACACCGCCGACCTGACGCACCCGGGCATGCTCTATGGACGGGTCCTGCGCAGCCCCCACGCCCACGCCCGCGTCCTCGGCATCGACACTTCCGCGGCCGAGGCACATCCGGGAGTGGTCGCGGTGCTCACCGCCGCGGACCTCAAGGACATCGCGCAGTTCCACGGCCCGCTGGTAAAGGACACGCCGGTGCTGGCCATGGACAAGGTCCGCTTCGAAGGCGACGCGGTGGCCGCGGTGGCGGCCGAGTCGTTGGAGGCGGCCACCGCCGCCCTCGGGCTCATCCGCGTGGAATATGATCCGCTTCCTGCGCTGATGACCATGGATGAGGCGCTCGATCCCGCTGCCCCGCCCCTCCACGAGTCCGTGAGCGACGACGCGCCGAGCTTTCCGGGATATCCCGGCGTCGACGACGAGGCCAAAAAGTACGCCAACGTGAGCTTTCACTACGAGCGCGGCAGCGGCGACGTCGACGAGGGGTTCGCCGCCTCGGAGCGGATCTTCGAGCACACCTTCGAGTTCCCAAAGATCGCCCACTACTCCATGGAGCCGCAGCTCGCCGTGGCCGAGTGGCGCGAGGACGGGTTCACGTTGTGGTGTTCCACCCAGCACCAGTTCATCGTCCGCAACGAGCTGGCCGAGATGTTTGGGGTCCCGCGGGAGAACGCGCGGGTGGTGGTGCCGCTGGTGGGAGGCACCTACGGCAACAAGAACCACACCAAGCTCGAGCCCGTGGCGCTGGCGCTGTCCCGCAAGGCCGGGCGGCGGGTGTTCCTGCACCTGTCGCTGGAAGAGGAGTCGCGCACGGTAAGCAAACCGGCCGCCCGGGTCAGGCTTCGCACCGGCGTGGACCGGGACGGCAAGCTGGTGGCGCGCGACTGCCTCGTGCACGTGGACGCCGGCGCCTACTCGGACTCGGGTCCCCGGGTCGCCCAGAAGACCGGCTTCCGTGCCCCCGGCCCCTACCGCATCCCCCACATCCGCTCCCACGCCTACTCCGTGTACACCAACACGGTGCCGGCCGGCGCGTTCCGCGGCATGGGCACACCCCAGGTGGCGTGGGCCTACGAATCGCAGATGGACATCATCGCCCGGGAGATGGGGTGGGATCCGGTAGAGTTCCGGCTCAAGAACCTGCTGGAAAAGGGCGAGGAGTTCGCCCCCGGGGAAACGCCGCTGGACACCGACCTGAGGGAGGGGCTCCTGCGCGCGGCCAAGGAGATCGGCTGGGGAGAAGAGCTGGAATCGGACTGCGGCATCGGCGTCAGTTGCGCCTGCAAGGACGGCGGCGGCAACTTCAAGATCTCGTCCGCGCGGGTGGAGGTGGACGACGGCGGCCAGGTCACCCTGCACGAGGGCACCATCGAGATCGGCCAGGGCTCCAACACCGCCCTCGCGCGCATCGCCGCGCAGGAGCTGGGGGTACGGCCCACGGAGGTTCAGGTCGCGCCCCTGGACACCGACTGGACCCCCTACGACATGGGCACCTACGCCAGCAGCGCCACCACGGTCATGGGGCTCGCGGTGCAGAAGGCCTCCCAAGCCGTCCGCGACCAGCTCGTCGAGGCCGCGCGCTCCATGGGGAAGAGCCCCGACGCCGACGTGACCGTCGCCAACGGCGAGGTGCGCCTGGGGGAGATCGCCTTCCCCTTCTCGGCGCTGGTGCAGCACGTCAAGGGCGCGGGCGGCGTCATCAAGGGAGAAGGCCGGCAGGTGACCGAACGCGTCCCCGAGGCCCCGCTTGGCGCCCGGTCGCCGTTCTGGGAAGTGGGATGGGGCGCCGCCAAGGTCCACGTGGACCGGGACACCGGCGAGGTGAAGGTGCTCAAGTACGTCTCCATCGCCGACGCGGGCAAGGCCATCAACCCCCAGGTTTGCCATACCCAGGAGCAAGGCGCCTTTCTGCAGGGGCTCGGGCAGGCGCTGTTCGAGGAAACCGTGTACGAGAACGGCCTGATGCTCACGCCCGACGCCCTCACCTACCGGCTGCCTAAGATCTCCGACCTGCCGGACGAGCAGGTCAACATCCTGTTCGAAAACGGCAACGGCGTCGGCCCCTACGGCGCCAAGGGCCTGGGCGAGAGCGGCCTCATCCCCGTGCCGTCGGCCATCGCCAACGCCGTGGACGACGCCGTGGGTGTGCGCATCACCGACCTGCCGGTCACCGGCGAGAAGATCTGGCGCGCGCTCAAGAAGTGACCGCGAGCCGGATGATCGCCGTTCGGCCGGGAGGGGTCGCCGGCCCCGTCGAGGCGACGTGAACGAACAGGCGCGCCAGGACCGTTTCTACTTCAAGCTCTTCGACCGTCTCGACAAGCCGGGCTGCCCCATCTGCGCCATCATCATCGACGACAGCCGCGCCTACCTGGACAGTGTCCTCTACGAACGCGTCACCGACGTACCCACCCGGGAGGGGCTGCGGGAGTCCTTCGGCCTCTGCAACCCGCACACGTGGCTGCTGCGCGACCTGCCCGCATCCAGCGCCCCGGACCTGGGCTTCGCCATCATCGCCAGGGACGTGCTGAACCGCTTCCGCGGCATGGCCGGTTCACCGCCTGTCAGCGGATGGCGCGCCCTGCGGGATCGGCTGATGCGGGTCGGTTCCGGACTGCGGGCCCGGCTCAAGAGAACCGCCTGTCCCGCCTGCGTGATTGCCGACCGGGCAGAGTCCGTGCACTTGCAACAACTGCTGGACCTGCTCGGAGACAAGACCTTTTCAGAGAAGTATGGGGACTCCTCCGGAATCTGCATCCCGCATTTCCTGGTGGCCGAGGAAACCCAGGCCGGCCACCCGCACTTCGCCGAGCTTTGGGAACTCCAGACCCGCGCCGCGCAATCCCTGCACGACACCCTCCACCGATTCATCGAGAAACAGGACCACCGCGCGCGCGATGAGCCCACCCCGGCCGAAGCCAGGGCATGGACCGACGCCATGGAGTTCCTCGGCGGGAAGCGGGGCGTGTTCGGCAGCGAGATGCGCCGGCCGGGATTGAGATAGGTCTACAACCTCCAAGACCTACGTAAGCAGTTGTATTCATACCATTTAGCGTATCAATTGACTTTATACGAAAAACCGTTTATTCTCTACTTATCCTCTATGGCGTATGCTGCATCGCTGCAATAGATTGCTTCGAGAAGGGAGGCGCCTTATGGAGCAGATTGTCCGAACCTCGAAACAGATGGGCGCAGCAATTCGCCGGCGGCGTCGGATACTCAAACTAAGTCAGCAGGAAGTCGGGGACAGGATTTGTCTGCGACAAGCGACCATCTCGGCCTTGGAGAACGGTGAGCCGGGTACGCGGACGCGCACGTTGCTGGACGCGATGACCGCACTCGGTCTGGAGATCGTTGTCCGCGAGCGTTCGAAGAACGGGCAGGACTTCGAGGAGTTGTTCTGATGCCGCGCAGGCGGACCCGAGTTCCCCTTGATGTTTACATCAACTCCCGTCTGGCCGGACAACTGCGGCGTCTCCCAAGCGGAGCCATCGACTTCCAGTACGACGAGGGCTGGCTGGGTTGGGAACACGCCCTGCCCATTTCGATTTCGCTGCCGCTACGCGAGGACCGCTACACTGGCGATCGCGTGATCGCGGTATTCGACAACCTTCTCCCGGACAACGTACAGATCCGACGCCGTATCGCCGAACGTGTCAAGGCCGACGACTACGGGACCTACAGCCTGCTGGCCAAGGTTGGCCGCGACTGCGTGGGCGCGATGCAACTTCTACCGAAAGGGCAACCGCCCGGCCCGGCAGGAGCCGTGGATGGTCGAGAGGTGAGCGCCGACGAGATGGCCGGGAAAATCCGCGAACTGGCCGTGGCCCCCCTTGGCGTGACCGGCGATGACGAGTTCCGTATTTCCATAGCGGGAGCGCAGGACAAGACTGCCTTTCTTTACTGGAAGGGCAAGTGGCACACCCCCCACGGCGCCACCGCGACGACACACATCGTGAAACCCCAAATCGGCAGGCTGGCCGACGGCATCGATCTCACCCAGAGCGTCGAGAACGAATACCTGTGCCTTCGCCTCGCGGCCGCTCTCGGCCTGCCGACCGCCCGGACCGAGATCACGGACTTCGGCGGCGAGCGCGTCCTCGTGGTCGAGCGCTTTGACCGGATGTGGACAAGGGACGGGCGGCTGCTGCGCTTGCCGCAGGAAGACTGCTGTCAGGCCCTGTCGGTGCCACCGACCTTCAAATACGAGTCAGACGGCGGCCCCGGGATCCGCGATGTATTGACACTGCTGAAGGCAAGCGACGAGCCAATCGTGGATCAAGGGACGTTTCTCAAGGCACAGATCGTGTTCTGGCTGCTGGGCGCGACCGACGGCCACGCCAAGAACTCCAGCATTGCCCTGAGATCAGGGGGAGGCTTCAACCTCACGCCCCTCTACGATGTGATGTCGTCGCAACCCGCCATGGACGCCGGACAACTCCGAAAAAACCAGTTCAGGCTTGCAAACGCGGTCGGCAACAGCCGTCACTATGTCATCGACGGGATCATGCCGAGGCATTTCGTTCAGTCCGCCGAGAACAGCAGCGTGCCAGCGACCGTGATCGAGAAAATCTGCGCCGACTTGGCAGCATCCGCCGAGGCCGCAATCGACCAATGCCTGGAGGGCCTTCCAGATGATTTTCCTGTAGAACTCGCCGACTCCATCGCGAGCGGGATGCGGAAACGCCTGCGACTCCTCGGATAGCGTCGGCCCGCACCCCCCAGGGAACGGCATGACGTGATGGAGTCCCAGAGGTGCTTGCCCCACTCCTGAAGGAACCGGGTCAGTCGCTGATGTCCTGCAGGAACCAGTTCAACGGCAGCTCGTGGCCCAAGCCCCGCGCCCGGGCGCCGTCGTAGACCCTGCGGGCCGCGGCCGCGAACTGGATGGGGATGCCTTGGGTCACGAAGCAGGTGACCTCTTCCGGATCCGCCCGCCCCGGATAGTTGCCGAGGACCACGTCGGACAGGAAGACCCTCTTCTCCCGGGCGAGCAGCCGCTCTTCCCGCTCCAGCCACTCCGTGTCGATGGGCTCGTAGCCCACCGCCGGACGCCGCTCCGGGTCGGCCACGTGGTAGTCGGTCCTCGGCGTCCGGGAATACACGTACCGGTGGCAGCGGCGGAAGACTCCGTCGTCGATCTCGTTGGGCAAAACCGCCAGCACGTGCATGCCGGGTTCGAGCCATTCGCCCTTGACCACCGGCGCCAGCGAGTTGGTGCAGGCCGCGACGATGTCCGCGCCCTCCATCACCTGGCGCGGATCGTCCACCGCCACCACGGACACCCCCAGGTTTTCGCTCGTGCGGTCCGCGAACGCCGACCGGTGCTCCGGATTGGGACTGTACACGCGGATCTCGCGGATGGGCCTCACCCTGGCGATGGCCAGGGCGTGCGCCGTGGCCATTCCGGCGGTGCCGTAGAGGCCCAGGACCGCGGCGTCCTCGCGCGCCATGTGCTTGACGCTGATGGCCCCGGCGGCTCCCACCCTCATGTGCTGGATGTGGCCGTCGTTCATGATCGCCAGGGGCGCGCCGTCATCGGTGCTGAACAGCATGATGAGGCCGCAGAACTTGCCGGGCGCCACGCAGTACTTCTTGACCTGGGTCCCGGAGGGCGGAAGGATGTCGGACTTCATGCGCACGGCGAGCGCGTCCATCCCCGGCAGCGCGGAGGCCATGGGGTCCCAGGTGTACCAGCCGTCCCCGCCCGGCCGCGGCACCGAGTGCGTCGCCCGGGTCGCGGTGGCCCGCCCCAGCCCCCACTCCCGGTAGGACTCCTCGACGGCGTCGATGGTGTCCTCCATGGTGAGGACCCGGGCCGCGGTGTCGTTGTCGATGAAGAGCACGCTGCGCTGCGCGATCTCCCTGTCGGCCTCGGTGTTGCCGTGGTAGGTGACGTAGGCATCTTCGTCCATGTTGCGTTCCCGCCCTTTCCGGCCCGCGGGCCAGCCTTCCAATGGCATTGACCCCGCATTTGGGCTATAGATCGTCGGTGTAAAGGACACAAGCGTGATAAAGGTCGACCCCCACAAATGCGACGGCTGCGGCATCTGCGTCTACGACTGCGGCGCCGACGTGTTCCGTTTCACCAACAAGAAGGACAAGGTCTTTCCCTTCGGCAACAAGTACTGCGTCAACTGCTTCCTGTGCGAGCTAGTCTGTCCCGAGGACGCGATCGAAGTGGTGCTGCGGCCCAAGAAGAAAAAGGCCGCCGCGACCGCCGAGGCCAACCCCTCAACAAACACATGAGAGACGCCATTCAGACCACCGACTGCGACGTCCTCATCATCGGCGGCGGGCTGGCCGCGTGCATGGCGGCGCTGGAGGCCTCCAAGCGCAACATGGAGGTGGTGCTGGTGGACAAGGGACGGCTCGGACGCAGCGGCTCCAGCCCCACCTCCGGCGGCGTCCCCCAGGCCGCCTTCGCCCACGCCGACCCCCGCGACAGCAAGGACCAGCACTTCCGGGACACCATACTCGGCGGCGATTACATCCCCAACCAGAAGATCGTCCGGGCCATCGTCGACGAGGTCACCGACCGGGTGATCGAGCTGGAGGAGATGGGCCTCCACTTCAAGAAGACCCCCGACGGCAAGCAGTTCTACCAGGAAAAACGCCTGGGCAGCTCCTACGCCCGCAGTTGCCCGCCGGTGGGCGGTAGCGTGGGCATGCTGGGCTCGCTCCGCAAGGAGGTCTTCAACCGCGAAGTCCAGGTGCGCCAGTGGACCATGGTCACGAAGCTGCTGCGCCGGAACGGCCGAGTCACCGGAGCCTTCGGCATCAACGTGCAGAAAGGAACCTACGAAGCGTTCCGCGCCCGGGCCGTGGTCCTGGCCGCGGGCAGCGCCATCGGCATCCAGAAATATACCAGCGCCAACTTCCTCACCACCGGCGACGCCTACATCGCCGCCTTCGACATCGGCGCGCCCCTGGCCAACCTCGAGTTCCTGGAGTTCACGCTGATACCGGCGCCCGGCGGCGAGGCCATCTCCATGGCCGGGTTGTCGCCCTTCACCAGCAAGGGCGGCCGCTTCTTCAACGCCCTGAACGAGCGCTTCCTGGAAAGGTACGATCCCGAGCGCCTGGAAGGCACCACCCGCGCCATCCTGGTGGGTGCAACCTACAAGGAGATGCTCGAAGGGCGCGGCCCGGTCTACCTGGACCCGTCCTACATCCCCGACGAGAAGTGGGATGACGAGATCCAGTTCGAGTACACCCCCAAGCTCGGCAAAGCCGGCGTCAACGCCCGCTCCGACCGCTTCGAATGGGTGCCGGCGCTGCACACCTTCCTGGGCGGCCTCGACATCAACGAGCGCTGCGAGGTGGCCGGAGTGGAGGGATTGTACGCATCGGGCGAATCGGCGACCGGCACCCACGGCTCCAACCGGCTCAGCGGCAACGCCATCGCCAGCGCCTTCGCCCTGGGCGCCCGGTCCGGCAAGTACGCCGCCATCTACGGCGCGGACGCCGAGATGGGCGAGGTGGACCCCGACGAGACCGCCGCGGAAGTTGCGAGGATCGAGGCCTTCAAGCGCGACGACGGGCTGGACCCCAACGAACTGCACGAGGAGATCAAGGACGTTGCCTGGGAGAGCACCGGAGTGGTGCGGAACGAGCGTGGCCTGACGACGGGACTGGAGCGCTTCCGGGAAATCCGCAACGACAAGGTCCCCCGGCTCAAGGCCGACGACCTCCGCGGCCTCATCAAGTCCCTCGAATGCTCGAACCTGTCATGGGTGGGAGAAATGGTCGCCGCCTGCGCCCTGGAACGCAGGGAATCCCGCGGCCAGCACACCCGCGACGACTACCCCGAAAGGGACGACCAGACCTGCCTCAACTGGATCACGGTGGAGAAGGACGGGGATGGGGTGAAGGCGGTGGTGAAGCCGATCCCGTTCGAGGAAGGGGATTTGAAACCCTGAAACAAGTGCACGAATCGTCCCGCACAGACGTGGAGGCCTATGGTTCCTGTTCGCCCCTCGGCCCGTCGAAGGCCGACAAGCGCTCCTTGAGAGTGCGGAACCCGGCTTCGTTCAGCCCCGTCGCGGCCTCGATCACATCCCAGGTCACCCCGACCCTCAGCAAGCCTTCAACCACCTCCACCTTGCCGCGTTGTGCGCCTTCCGCCAGCCCTTGGCCACGGCCTTGGCTCCGGCCTTCCGCTCTACCCTCTTCCAGGAGTTGCTGAGCATATGACATGATCTCGCCTCCCTGCTCGCGGCCACGGCGCCGCAACGCTTCGTCGAAAGCCAGCGCTCCCGCTTCATCCTGTGTCGCCATCACGTACACCATGAATAGACGAATATAGTTCACCCCGCCACCTGAAAACAACGCCGCCAGCAACCTCGCCGCGGCGTCCATCGCCACACCCGCGTGCCGTCCATAGGCCGCCATCATCAGCAACTGCGCGATGCGCCCCTTGACCCCTCCCTCCACCCCTTCTGGACCGAGACTCGTCTGGTCCACTAGCACGTGCTCGAACCGAGGCACCCACGGCCATCCCCGAACCGCTGCAGGAAACAGGTCCGCGAACTCCGTCGAGTGCCTCCATGCGCGGCCTCCCTGGTGGAACACCAACGGCACGATGGGACGCAACCCCGGCCGCCCCGCCTCGTCCCGCAGCCCTGCATCCCAGATCCGGCAGCAATACTTGAGCAACCGGAACCGCATCCATGCGTCCGACGTCGATTGATGCTCGAACAGCAGGTACAGCCATATCCGCTCTGTGTCCTCCCCATACGCCGCCTCGTACAGCAGGTCCGACTCGCTCTCCCGCAGGGCGTCGTCCAGGAACGTTCCCTCCAGCAGGTTCAGCGTCTCCCAATCCACACTGTCCCGGAATCCGGCGGGCAAAGCCGCCCGCAACAGGCCGGCGGCTTCCGCCGCATCCGAAAACACCGCGCGGAACAGCCGGTCGTGGGGATGGTCGATTTCGTGGGCCATGGACACACCTCCCGGACCTGGACAAGGACGGCGAGGATTCGTTCGCCGCCTGTCCTATGATATTCGGCTCTTTCGGGTGAAACTTTAGGCCTAGGCCGGATTGTCTTTCCCCTTATCGACCATTCTTCGGGGCACCGTCCATCGCCGCCTCCTGAGGTGTCCAACTCGTCATCCCCAGAGGCCACGAGGTCATCCACGTCGACACCCAGGGCACGCGCCAAAGCCGCGTAGACCCTGACCGTCCCCTCGCGCTTGCCGGATTCGATCTGGGAGAGGTACGAGCCACTGAGGCCCACCTGCTCCCCCAAGTCCTCCTGAGTCAGACCTCGGTGCTCCCGCCACACCTTGACGGGACTCTCCCCACCGACCAGGCGTTCCACCACCTCGGCCGGAACCACCTCTTCCTCCCCGCGCGCGAGTTTCTCCTCAAACGCCTTGCTGTCCTGCACGTCCTCAAGCCACTCCAGCCGCTCCATGAGCGCCCGGTACTCGTCGTAGGGAATCACCGCGAAGGCGGGTTCCCGGTCACGGTTCGTGATGATCTGAGGACGCCGTCACGGCACAGATGACGGACCATCTGGCGGCTGCCGTAGAAGGGGCACTCCAGGAACAGCTTGTCGATCCGGCGCATCAACGCCAGATTCTGTGCGCTCTCGCCCTTGGGCCGGTGGTACACAGAGGATCGGCTCACACGAAGCAGCCGGCATTGACGGCTCAAGCTGAGCTTGGGATGGCCGGGCTCGATCATCGCCCGACGCTTCTCCCGGCTCACCACTTGAGCCCTTTGGCCAAAAAATCCCGCTCCACCGTCAGCTCCCCGATCTTCGCGTGCAGATCCCGGAGCTCCGCCTCGTGGTCCCCGCGCCCCCGCTCCGCCCCCTTCGTGAACACCTCCTTCATTCCTTCCACCGCTCGCTGCTTCCAGGTGCTCACCTGGTTCGGGTGGATCTTGTGCCGTGTGGCGATCTCCTGGATTGTCTTGTCCCCACGCAGTGCCTCCAGCGCCACCTTCGCCTTGAAGTCCCCGCTGAACCGTCGTCGTGTGCTCATTGCGTATCCCTCCCTCCGTCGGTGGAATACACCTTAGCAACCTGTCCGTTTTTCCGGGACCACCTCAGGTTCTCCATCCAGGTCAGCATCTCGTTGACTTCGCTCACCTCCCAGTTCCTTTGGGCGAAGCGCCGATCCGCCAGTAGGGAATCCGCTTCGTCGAAGACCAGAAAGGCCTCGGCGTCGCGGGCCTCGGCAAAGGCCTCGGCGACATTCGTCTCGGTTCCACCGACCCACATCGACATGAGATCGGATGCACGCTTCTGTACGACTTCGAGGCCGATTCGACCGGCGAGATACCGGACATATGCGCTCTTTCCCGTGCCTGGCGGCCCTTGAAGACACAGCGAGAAGTGCCGCGCGCCGCTTGCGGCAAGGCGGTCTGCGAGTTTCACCGGGTCCATGTCGGCGCGGATCAGTGCCGGATCGTAATTGTCCGGTGTCCGTTGACTCGGCGGAGCATCGCCCGACAGCACCCGCGCGAGTCCGCGCACGCCGCGGCGCACGTCGGCCACGGTCCCGCCACCCACCCCGGCGGCCACGGTGACGCCGGAAGCCACTCCCGGCGTTACATCAAATTCCAGGGCGAGGGCGCGGGCATCTTCCGGGCCCGCCTTGATCCCATGCTGCGCCAACTGTCGCGCCCAGATGCGTTCCCGCACCTTGGACGGCGGTTGACGCAGTTCCAGGGCGAACATCATGCGGCGCAAGAGGACCGGGCTGGTCGACCGGGCGGCGTTCGATGTCCACAGGATCGGTGTCCGGTGCTCAAACCCGCGGCAACACCGCCGTCCCGAAGAGTTCCATGGCCGCTAGTATGTCCTTCTGATCCAGCCCCGGCGTCCAGTCGAAACGCAGCAACACCAGGTCGGGCTTAAGGGATTCCTCGTAGGAGAGGATCTCCTCGATGCAGTCCTCGGGAGAGCCGAGGATGAAGCGGTGGCGGGCCAGGCGGTCGAAGTCCCAAGTGAGCTCGTCGGGGTTGGTCATGGCTTCGTCCTGGCCCCACTTGACGTAGACGTCGCGGTAGAGCTTGTTGAGGCAGGGTCGGGCCTTGGCGACGGCCTCTTCGCGCGTGGAGGCGACGAAGCACTCGCGGACCATGACGAGTGCGCCATTGCCGGGCTTGCCGGTCTCGGCCCAAGCCTGGCGGAACAGTGCGGTCTGGTCCTTCAACTCCTCGATGGCGGAGTGAGGGCCCACCAGCCAGCCGTCGCCGATGCGGGCGGCGCGACGGACACCCTTGTCGCCGTTGGCGGCGATCCATACGGGCGGGCGCGGCTTCTGCAACGGGCGGGGCGCAATCGTCACGTCCTTCAGCTCGAACGCGTTGCCGGAGAACGACACGTGCTCCTCCGTCCAGAGGCGCTGGACGATTTCGACCCCTTCCACGAAACGGTCGAAGCGCTGCTTCCTGGTGAGGTTGAACGCGTCCAGTTCCTGTTGGCGGTAGCCGAGGCCGAAGGAGAAGACGGCGCGGCCCTCGTTCATGACATCGATGGTGGCAAGCTCCTTGGCGATGACCACGGGGTCGTGGAGGCCCAGTAGCGTGGCGGCGGTGCCGACGCTGGCCCGTTTGGCCTCGGCGCAGAGCCGGCCCAGGAGCGGCACCTGGTGGAGCCGCTGGAAGCCGGGGATGTTGTAGTGCTGGCCCATGGTGATGGCCTCGAAGCCGGCTTCGTCGGCCACGCGGGTCTGCTCCGCGAGGGTGGGGAGAAGGGTCTCGGCCGGTTTGTCGTTTGAAACCTGGGGGTTTAGCTGGATTCCGAATTTCATGGTGTGCTCCTGTGGTGTCGCGCTGAACCGTAGCAAGGGCGGGCGCCGCCCGCCCCTACACGGACCTTGACCGTGACGTCGGTGGGTTTGAACCCAAATGCCTCATCGTCATGGCTTTCGGCTTAAGGCGCGCCAGACCCGCTCGGGCGTCAGCGGCAGCTCCCGGATCCGGACCCCCGTCGCCCGCGCGATGGCGTTGGCCACCGCCGGTGCAACCGCGACGATGCCGGACTCGCCCATGCCCTTGGCGCCCCAGGGACCGGGGCCGTCCTGGTTTTCCGTCAGCGCCACCTCGAAACGGCGCGGAATGTCGGCGAAGCCTGGCACCTTGTAGTCGATGAGGTTGGGGTTGAGGGGCTGGCCCCCGTCGTAGAGGAGGCTTTCGCACAGGGTGTGGCCCATCCCCATTATCGCCGCTCCCTCGTCCTGAGCCTCGGCTTGAAGCCGGTTGATGGCCTTGCCGACGTCGGCGACGCTGGCGTAGTGAGGTACCCGCACCTCGCCGGTCTCCTCGTCCACCGTCACGGCTGCTGCCCCCATACCCGTCTCCCAAAACACCGGGAACTGGTTGGGAATGCCCCCTCCGGCGCGCACGTAGCCCCGGCCGATCAGCTCGCCGCCGGGCATGGCGAAGTATTCGCGTACGACCGCTCCGTAGTCCATGCGCTGCCCGCCGGCCTCGGCCCACCCGTCGGCCAGGGTAACGTCCCCCGGCTCGCAACCCATGGCCTCGGCCGCAGCCTTCCGGACCTGCTCGGCGAGGTCCTCGGCCGCGAACTTGACGGCGGTCCCCATCACGGTGGTGGAGCGGCTGGCGCCCGTGGAGCGGTCGAAGGGCGTCACGTCAGTATTGGTGGCGCGCATGACGATGCGTTCCGGCGGAAGGCGCAGCCCCTCGGCCGCCACCTGGCCCAGCACGGTCCGGGCCCCCTGCCCCACCTCGGTGCTGCCGGCCATGAGCACGACGCTGCCGTCGCTCAGGAGGCGCAGAATGGCGGTGGACACGGGCATGGCCTCGGAGTCGGTGACGCCGACGGCGATGCCCAGGTTGTCCGCCGGCGCGCCCTGTTTCTCGTCCCAGCCCACCATGGCGCCTACCTTGCGCAGGTCCATGTGCAGGTCCGCGTCCATGGGCTTGGCGCCGGGCTTCAGGGGCTCGTTGGGGTGCAGCAGGTTCTTGAGGCGGAACGCCAGCGGGTCGATCCCCAGGCCGCGGGCGATGTCGTCCATGTGGGACTCCGAGGGGAAGATCGACTGGGGGCCGCCGATGGAGCGCATGGAGCCCGCCGGCGCGGTGTTGGTGTACACGGCGTAGACGTCGATGCGGTAGTGGGGAATCCGGTAGGGGCCGTGGATTCGGGTGGCCACGCGCTTGGCTACGCGGGGGCCGTTGTCGGCATAGGCGCCGGTGTCGAGGTGCAGCTCCGCCTCCCGCGCCACCACCGTGCCGTCGCGACGGACTCCGGTCTTCACCCGGCAACGGGCCGAGTGACGCCGGATCGTCAGCATGGACTCGGAGGCGCTCTGGGCCAGCCGCACCGGACGTCCGGCGGCGGTGCGGGCCAGCGCCACCGCCAGGGGCTCGATCTTGAAGTAGGACTTGCCGCCGAAGGCGCCGCCCACGTAGGGCACCGTCACCCGTACGTTGGGCATGGGCACCCGGAACATCTGGGCGAGCTCGGCGCGGATGAGGAACGGGTGGGCGGAGGAGGTCCACAGCGCGATCTCGTCTCCCTCGAACCGGGCCACCGCGGTGTGGGGCTCCAGGGAGTAGTGGCAGATCATCGGGAACTCGAAGGTGTCCTCGAAGACCGCGTCGGCTTGCTCGAAGCCGGCGGCCAGGTCGCCGTCCTCCAGCCGCTCGTGGTGGCAGACATTGCCCGGCGCCTCCTCCTCCAGGGCCGCCAGCTCGTGGTACTCCCCGGCCAAGGCGTTGGTGTCGTGCAGCACCGGGGCTTCCGGCGCCAGGGCTTCGTCCACCGTGGCCGCCATCGGCAGCTCGCGGTAGCGCACGCGCACCCGCGTCAACGCCTCAGCGGCGATGTCGGCGCTCTCCGCCGCCACCGCCACCACCGGTTCGCCGACGTAGCGCACCCGGTCGGTGGCGATGAGCGGCCGGTCTCGCAGGCAGTGGCCGTAGTAGGGGTCGATGTCCCTGACGGACTCGCGGGTGAGGACGCCGTGGACGCCGGGGAGTGACTCGGCGGCTCGCACGTCGATCTCTTCGATCAGCGCGTGCGGAAACGGGCTGCGGAGGACGCGCCCCTCGAGCAGCCCGGGAAAGTCCAGGTCGGCGGTGAACCGGGCCTTGCCGGTGACCTTCTCCACGCCTTCGGCGCGGCGGATGGATCGGCCGACGGTGGTGAATTGCGGCATGTTCGCCGTGGGGGCGTGGGAGCCCTTCCGGGGGGCGATTCGCGGCAGGGGGCGACCGCGGGTCGCCCCTACGGGAGTCCACCACAATCCGCCACAATACAGGCTCCTACGCGGCCGTTCACTTCTTGTAGTAGCGGCACTCGAAGGTGATGCAGCCGTTGGGGCTTTTGTACGGTCCGTGCACCATGCCCGGTGGGCGGCAGCCGTACATGCCCTTGGTGAACTCCTGGTTCAGGCGGGTATCGATGAGGCTGCCCTCGATGATGATGACCTCTTCCCAGAAGTCATGCACGACGGTCTCGTCGGTTTCCACGCCGGCCGGGAAATTGACCATGCGGGCGTAGTCCCCCGTGTCCGGGTCCTCGCTCAGGATCTTCTCCATGATTCCTTCGGCCGTGGCTCCCGAGCCCGCGCCCACGGGACGCCAGTCGATGGTGTCGGTGTCAAAAAACTCTCTTTCTTCCTTCGGCATCTCTCTCCTCCCTTGTCTCTTTCGTTAGTCGATCAGGACCCGGTCGTTGAACGCGGAGAACGTGGTCCGGATTTCCGGAATCCGGGCCAGGTCCAACTCCGCGCGCACCACGCATTCGCCGTCGCCCGCGGCCGCCAGCGCCGTCCCCCAGGGATCGGCCACGGTGCTGTGCCCGACGAAACCCTTGCCCCGGTTGCTGCCGGTGCAGTTGCTGGAAACCAGGTAGCACTGGTTCTCCAGCGCGCGGACGCGGTTCACCAGAAGCCAGGCCTCGAGCCGGGGATACGGCCAGGCCGAGGCCACCAGGAAGACCTCGGCGCCCGCCACCGCCATCTTGCGGTAAAGCTCGGGGAACCGCAGGTCGTAGCAGGTGGACAGCCCGAACTTGCCCAGCTCCGTGTCCACCACCGTCGGCGCCTCGCCACGCTTGAGCAAACGCGCCTCCTCGGACTGGTAGCCGAAGAGATGGATCTTGCGGTAGGTGCCGGCGATCTCGCCTCTGGGGTCGATGAGGACGCTGGTGTTGTAGTACGCGCCGCCGTCTTCCTCGACGATGCTGCCGCCGAAGAGATGGCAGCCCTTGGCCGCCGCCTTCTCCCGCAGCATGGAAATCGTGGGACCGGACAGGGTTTCGCTTTGGGCGCAATAGTCGTCGAAGGCGAAGTAGCCGACGTTCCAGATCTCCGGCAGCAGGATCAGGTCGGCGCCCTCCACCTGGTCGATGAGCGCCGCGGCGCGCCGCTGGTTGGAGGCCTTGCCCTCGTCGTCCATGCCCATCTGGATGGACGCGACGCGAATCCGTCGTTCTCGATGGTCACTCACCGTCTCTCTCCGTTCGTCTTACAAGCTCCCTCTGGCACGAGTTGGCGCCCTTCGACTTCGCTCGCCCGCGGCTCGCTACGCTCGGGGCGAACGGGGTTCTTATCGGAATCTCTTGACTGCACCGTTCGCCCTGAGCCCTCGGACAGGCTTCGCGAAGCGAAGTCGAAGGGCGGCTACGAGAGCCAGTCCACGGGCCTTGTGCTGTAGCGGAACGACAGCTCTCGCCCGAGCACGTCGTCGGAGAGACGGCCCTCGAAGGTGGGCGAGAACAGGAGCTCTCCGCCCAGGCTGGGCATGGTTCCCATGTACAGCACCATGCCGTCCAGCGCCCCGTCCTTCACAACCGACCGCACGCCGTCGAGAAAGTCGTCGATGGTCAGGAAGTCGGCCAGGGATCCCTCCTGGTAGAGCGTCCTTTGCCCGTCCACCTCTATCCAGCTCTGGAGCTTCAGCCGTTCCCAGTGGGGCTCCACGTCCGCGAGCTTCCACACCTCACGCGATACCACCTTGGGGCAGATAACCTTGGACTTGGGGATGCTGTCTTTCTCGAGCTCCCGGTCGGTGTGATCGCTGCCCACCGCGATGTAGGTCTGATCCCCCTTGAACAGGAACACCACCTCCACCTCGCCGGAAGTGTCGTCGCCCAGCACCTCGATCTCGTCGTCGGTGGTGACCAGCTCCCGGGTGACGGCGAAATAGGCGGGGATGCGATCCGGGGCGGCCACGCCGTGGGCCTTGAGCTCCTCCACGTGCTTCATGGCCCCCTCACGGTTCTTGCCCGTGAAACCGGCATCCAGAATCCGCGCTACCGGGAACTCCAGGTCCGAGCGGCCGCCGTTGGCCTCCACCACCGTAAGATTCAAGGTACGCAAGTTTGATTCTCCTGCTAGGCGAAATGGGGCGCGATCTTCTCCGCGATCAGGTCCACCTGCTCGATGTCCGGGCCGGCGGGCTGCAGGGTCACGTGCTCCATGCCCGCGGCCTCCAGTATCTTCAGCTTCTCCACGATCTGGTCGATGCTGCCGACCATGTAGCATTCCTGCAGGTGGTCCCAGCTCCGGTTGCTGCCCATCATGCGCTCGATGTGGGGGCGCTGGAGCCGCAGCGCCTCCTCGGGGTCCTGGGTATCCACCACGTAGATGGCCTGGACGTGGCCGAAGCCCAGGGTGGCGGGGTCCCGCCCCTCCGACCTGAGGAATTCGCTGACGGTCTCGAAGTCCCGCTTGACCCACTCCAGCTTTCCCGATGCGCGGCAGGTGAAGACGTCCGCGTGCTTGGCGATGCGCTTCATCACGGTCTTCACCATATAGGGCTTGTCCGGCGACAGCTTGTCGGGGATGCGCGAGCCTCCGGCCACCCAGACCTCGGGGTATTTCGGGGGCATGGGGTCGATGGTGACGTCGTCGAACTCGAAGAACTCGCCCTTGAAGGTGACGTGCTTTTCCGTGAGCAGCAGCTTCACCGCGTCCAAAATCTCGTCGGTGCGGCGCCCCCGCTCCCTCAGGTCGATGCCCATGGCGTCGAACTCGGGCTTGCTCCAGCCCGGCCCCACGCCGAAGAAGAAGCGTCCGCCGGAGATGTAGTCCAGGGTGGCGATCTCCTTGGCCAGCAGTACGGGGTGCCGTAGCGGCAGCACCAGTATGTGGGTTCCCAGCTTGATGCGTTCGGTGCACGCCGCCGCCGCCGAGAGGCAGATGAGGGGATCCATCCAGGAGCCGCCGTAAAGCCCCGGGGCGTCGGTCAGGTGGTCCCACACGGTCAGGGACTCGAAACCCAACTCCTCGGTCCGTCTCGAGTAGTCCTGAACCACGGTGTGCGCCATCCGGTAGTCCATGTCCGGCCAGGTGTAGGTGGGGATGGTGATGCCAAGCTTGAGACTCACATTCACTCCTGTCCATGCTGCGGATTTTCCGGGTCGAGTCCGGAAGGAAGGACGCGACAGTCCAATGCGAACAGTTAGAAAGACTCACCCGCAATGTCAAGGACGCGCTTTGACACGCCCTTGTAACTGGAGTACGCATTCGGAAAGAGGGAGGAGGATCTGGCCATGGCAAGCGTTCCCATCATCGACGCCGACGGACACATTCTCGAGGACAACGACGAGCTCGAGGAATATTTCGAGGGCCCGTACGAGGGCCATCGCAGGCACAAGGTGTTCGGGCTGTTCCCGTCGCTGGACGGCTGGCCCCGGGGCGCGGTGAAGGGAGTGAAGAAGGCCAGCCAGACCTCGCCCGAAAGCTGGCTGGAGTTCATCGACGGGGCGGGGATCGAGGCGGCGGTGCTCTATCCCACCGCGGGCCTGGCCTTCGGCCTGATCCAGGACTCCGACTGGGCGTGCGCGCTGGCGCGGGCCTACAACAACTGGTTCTACGACAAGTACACGCGGACGAGCCCACGCCTCAAGGGGGTTGCGATCCTGCCGGTGCACGAGGTGCCGCGGGCCGTCGAGGAGCTTCGCCACGCCGTCACCGAGCAGTCCATGGTGGCCGGCCTGCTGCCGGCGGTCAACGTGCTCAACAAGGGCTTCGGCCACTCCGACTTCCACCCCCTCTACGAGGAAGCGCAGCGACTGGACTGCCCGTTGGCCATCCACGGCGCGCCGAGCCAGGGGCTCGGGTTCGACTATCTCAAGACCATGTCCATGATCCACACCCTGGAGCACCCCATCGCGCAGATGATCCAGATGGCCAGTATGGTGCTGGACGGCGTTTTCGAACTCTTCCCCAAGCTCAAGGTGGGCTACCTGGAGGCCGGCGCCGGCTGGGTGCCGTACATGATGGAGCGCATGGACGACAAGTTCCACGTCGACCGCAAGCGCAAGCACTTCCCGCTGAAGAAGCTGCCGAGCGAGTACATCAAGGAAGGCAACGTCTTCGTCACCTGCGAGCTGGACGAGAAGATCCTCGACGTGGTGGCGCGGGAGATGGGCGAGGACGCCCTGATGTACCCGTCGGACTACCCGCACGAGAAGGCGGTGACGGAGTTCGGCACCGACATCCCCGAGTTCCTGGAGCGCCCCGACCTGTCCCAGGGGCTCAAGCAGAAGATACTCTACGACAACGCCAAGCGGTTTTACGGGATCTAGGTCCCTGTCGGATTACGCTTCGCTAATCCGACCTACGCTTCCTACGCTTCTGGCTGACGGCCCAGGCGCACCGCCAGGTCCGGCCGGCGGATGAAGATCTGCTTGGTCTCCGCGCGCTCGGTGAGGGACTTGATCAGCCCCACGAGGTTGCCGCCGCCGTTCCGGGGCCGGGCCGGCGCTGCCTGCATGGCGCGCACGTCCCCCTCGGAGGTGAAATAGCGTAGCAGCAGCTCGTCGTCGGACACGCCCGGGCCGCCAATCTTGTCGCGCAACTCCTTGACAGACGTGTCCGGCGGCTGCCAGCCGGCGAGCTCCCTGGCCCGCGGCCGGTCCAGGATGCGGTCGCGCACGTCCGGGTCCATGGACGAGCATTCCTCCTCGCCCCACGCGCCCATGGCGTACTGGATCACCTCGTCGGTGACCTGCTCGTAACGCTTGCCCAGGATCACGTTGATGGCGCACTGGCTGCCGACGAACTGGGAGTACGGCGTCACCATGATCGGATAGCCGAACTCCTCGCGCACCCGGCAGGCCTCGTCCAGCACCTCGCCGAGCCGGCCGCCCATGCCGATGCCGGCGAGTTGGTGGCGCAGGTTCGAGATCATGCCGCCGGGCACCTGGTGCTGGAAGTGGTACGCGTCGTAGTGGAGCGGCTCGCCGATGGGGAAGCCCTCCTCCTTCGCCACCCGGGTGAAGTGCTCGGACACCGGTCTGAGGCCCTCTTCGTCGATGACCGGGGTGTAGCCCAGGGCACGGGCGTTGCGCGTGATGTTGAAGAGCGACGGGTTGGACGAGCCGTCCGACAGCGGCGGCAGCGCCGCGTTGATGATGGGGATGCCGGCCTCGATGGCGTCCAGCGTGCACAGGGGCCCCAGGCCGCTGTTGCAGTGGGTGTGGAACTCCACGGGAACGCCGCCGGCGTTCTCCAGCACCACCGGAGCCAGCGAGCGGGTGCGGTCCGGCGTGAGCAGGCCGCCGGGGTCCTTGAGGCAGATGCGTTTCACCGGCAGCTTCACGGCCTCGCGCGTCCGCTCCGCGTAGTATTCGTCGGTGTGCTTGGGCGAGATGGAGAAGATCAGGTTGACGATGGTCTCGAGGCCGGCCTCGGTGGCGGTACGCACCTGCTCGGCCCACACCGCGGGCGTGTTGGAGGGGTCGGACGTCCGCGCCTCGGTGATGCCGTTGGCCGCCAGCCGTTCCAGCCAGAGCTGCTGAATCGCCGGCGGGGTGTGCTGGAAGGCGGCCATGTAGCGGTTGCGGATCAGCCGCAGCGGGGTCTTGGGGATCTTCTCCTTGACCCGCCGGACGCGCGCCCAGGGATCGTCCTTGAGCTCGCGCACGCACTTCTTGAAGAAGGCCGAGGCGATGATCTCCATGCCCAGGAAGCCGGCCTCGTCCATCCGCGAGGCCACCGGCAGGATCATGTCGGTGCGGATTCCCATGGCCCAGAGGCTCGACGGGCCGTCCCGAAGCGTGGTGTCGACGAAGTGGATCTCTTTCATGGCGGGCAGCATATAAAATTCGGGAATAATTCGGAACCCGGCCGGCAGCGATCCGGCAGCGCCAAGCCCACGGATGGACTCCGCCGGGACGCATCCGCCGCCGCGTTGTGGATCGGCAACGGACGTGTTAGTGGTTCCCCAAGTCCGGGTCGAGCCTGCCACGCGGAACCGTCGCGCTCCCATCGGCCCGAACCCTCGCCTTCACCGCCTGCGCGCGAGGCGCCGACAAACATGATCGCAAGCGAATCGAGCAAGAAGAAATGGCTCGCGGGGACCGCCGCTGTGGTGCTGCTGGCCGCGGCGGCCTTCGGCATCTGGGTTTGGTCGTCGCTGGGCTACATCAGCACCGACGACGCCCGGGTCAAGGCCGACATCGTCACCATCAGCACCGATGTCCCCGGCAGGATCCAGGCGCTGCCCAAGGAGGAGGGCGACGCGGTGGAGCCCGGCCATATCATGGCGGTGCTCGACAAGCGCGAAGTCCTGATCCACATCGAGCAGCACAAGGCCGCGCTCGAACACGCCCGCAGCCAACTGCTGCAGGCGGAGCGGGAGCTCCGCCACGCGGCCGACCAGCGCCGGCGCGAGGTCAAGGAGGCCGAGCGGCTGGCCAGGAAGGCTCGGGTCCGGGAGGCCGAGGCGGAGTTGCAGGAGCTGCAGTTGCGGCTGGGGCTATTGACGCTGCGCAGTCCGGTAAAGGGCGTGGTGGTGAAGAAGAACGCCCACAAGGGCGAGTTCGTGCAGGCCGGCCAGCCCGTCTACATGGTGGTGGACTCGACGCGCTACTGGGTGGAAGCCAACGTGGATGAGACCCAGATCCGCTTCGTCAAGCCCGGCAACAGCGCCACGGTGACGCTGGATTCGTACCCCGGTGTCCGCTTCGACGGCAAGGTCGTGGACGTGGGCGGCGCCACCACCTCCGAGTTCTCCCTGTTCTCGCCGCACAAGCTCACCGGCGTGTTCATCAAGTCGACGCAGAAGCTGCCGGTGAAGATCGCGCTGGAGAATACCGACGGCATCCTCCGGGTGGGCATGCTCGCGGTGGTTCGGATCGAGAAGCTGGAACCCCCACGGGAAGGCCTCCAGGCCGGCGGGCGCCCCGGCAAGCCATGACTCCCGCCGCGCCTCCCGTCCAGACCTACGACCCCGCCCGCAAGTGGCCCGTCACCATCACCCTGTCGCTGGGGATGATCAGCGTCGGGCTGGGCATCACCGGCGTCGACACCGCCATTCCGGCCATGATGTCGTCGCTGGGCACCTCGCTCCACCGCATCCAGTGGGTGCTGATCGCGTTCATGATCACCCGCACCGTGCTGATTCCCTGCGTGGGCTGGCTGGGGCAGCGCATCGGCGACCGCAACCTGTTCATCCTGAGCGCCGCCACCTTCGGCGCGGGCTCGTTCCTGTGCTCCATCGCCTGGGACGTCAACTCCCTCATCTTCTTCCGCATCATCCAGGGCATGGGGGTAGGGCCGCTCATCGGCGTGTCCATGTCCATCATGTACGAGGCCTTTCCCCGCAACGAGCGCGGCCTCGCCCTGGGGCTGTTCATGACCGGCTGGTCGCTGGGGCCGTTCTTCGGGCCCCCCGCGGGCGGCTACCTGGCCCAGTACATAAGCTGGCGGACGATCTTCTACCTGCCGCTGCCGACCCTGATCCTCTCCATCATGGCGGCGGTGCTCATCCTTCCCCGGCGGTCCGCGTCCCACAAGCCGTCCGGCTTCGACCTGCTCGGATTCCTCACCCTCACCGGCGGGCTCGTTTGCATGCTCCTGGGCCTCACCCAGGGCCAGCAGGAGGGCTGGACCAGCCACAAGATCCTGTCGCTGTTCGGCACCGCCGCGCTGCTCATCGCCGTCTTCATCATCGCCGAGCTCCGAGCCCAGCACCCTTACGTGCAGATCCGTTACTTTAAAAACCTCGACTTCGGCATCTCCAGCATGATCGTGGTGTTCCGGGTGATGGGCTTCCGCGGCACCAGCTTCATCCTGAACCTGTTCCTGCAGAAGGCGCTCTTCTACACGCCCTTGCAGGCCGGCATCTTCATGCTTCCGGCCGCCGTCGCCGTGGGGCTGGTGTCGCCCTTCGCCGGCATGCTGTCGGACCGGTTCGGGCCCAAGATCCTGCTGGTGGCGGGGCTCGTGCTCCTCACGGTGACGCTGTTCGGGTTCTCCACGGTCACCATCTGGACCGGCATGGGCGTGATCTACTTCCTGGTGATACTCAAGAGCATCGGCCAGTCCGCCATCAACGCGCCGCTCAACTCCATCGCCCTGGGGGCGCTGCCCGAGGGCGAATCGCGCATGGGCAGCGGCATCCTGGGCCTCGCACGGGGGCTCGGCGAAGCCTTCGGCATCGCCACCTTGAGCTTCCTCCTGGAACGGTACATCTTCGCCAAGGTGGAGGCCATGACGCCGGCGCTGGGGGCGCGCCTGACCGAGAACCTGCACGCCGACGTAATGCTCCAGCTCCACGCCCTGCTCCAGCACGCCGGCCAGTTCGGCATCGGGCTGGAACAGCGCGCCGAGTCGTTGCTGGGATTCAGCCTGCTGAGCGAGGGCGTGACCCTGGCCTACCACCAGCTCTTCATCCTGATCGGCCTCATGTACCTAGGCCTCGTGGTGATGGTATCGTTCCTGAAGACGCGGAGAGGTCAGGAGACGCCGGCGGTGGCGGTAGGGACGGCGGGTGCGAAGGGCTGACGGCGGATCACTACGGCGTTTTCCGAGGACTTGCCTTGTTGCGCCTCAGGTGGAAGCTGGGTATGCCTGGCTAGCTCGCACAGAAGTCGCTTAGGCCTTGAGATGCCGGCGAAACCAGCCGGCGAGATCGGCTTCGCGAATACGGCCCCCGGCGACATCCTCCATCGTCCGAATTGCGTCCAGGGGATCGAACTCAAGGCGCCGGCCGTTGTCGGCCAGGAACAGCCGTGCCGCAACCCATGCCGTCCGCTTGTTGCCGTCGACGAAGCCGTGGTTGTCGGGGAGGCCATAGGCATACGCCGCGGCCAAGTCCGCCGCATCCGGGTTACCATACGCCACAAGATTCAAGGGACGCGCGAGGGCCGATTCGATCACCTTGAGGTCACGGATACCGTCCGGTCCGCCGTGCTCGGCGAGCTGACGGTCATGGACTGCCAGAACCGCGCTCAGGCCAATCCAGCGCCACTGGCTGAGATCGTCCTGACTCACTTCGACAGAGCCCGCAGCACCTCGCGGTCCTCATGCATGATGTCTTCGGCGAGGGCCATTTGACGCGCGAACTCAGGGTCGTAAGGGGTAAGCCGGTAGCCTCCGTCCGGCGACTCGGTGAGGTAGAGAGTGTCTCCCTTCTTCACCTTCAGGCGAGACATCGCCTCTTTGGTGAGAATAACACCCGAAGATGCACCGACCGTGGTCACTTTGAATGACAGCATGGGACTCTCCTATATAATGACAATTATATAGGAGAAGCTGGCCGGAACGCAAGCGATTCCACGATGGACTCGAACCCCGCCGGGGAGCCGGCTGTGGCTAAAACCCGTAGTCACCGCTCTTCTTTCACCGTACGCTCCTCTTTCACCGTAATCTCGTAGCGCACTCCCTTCGGCACCGGCACTGCCTGGTGCACGGTGGTGCCGTGGGAGCCTTCCGTGCGTTGGCTCGCGTCCACGGCGACGAAGGCCGTGTAGTCGGACATGAGGCCGTATTCCAGGGCGGTACGCTTGATAGCCCCCGCCAGCTCGTCGTGGGGATCGTGGGTCCAGGCTTGCCTGTCCGCAAGGTCCGCGATGCGAAGCCGGGCCCAGATGTTCGGAAGAAACGCCCTGGCGTCTTCACCGCCACGCCGGCGCACGACGTGCTCCGTGCGCTGTCCGCCCCACCGGCCCCGCACCACGGGTTCGGCCGGCTCGCCGGTGAACTTGCCGGTGACTACGACGGCCCGGCCGACGAAGAGATCGGGCAGCCGCTTCGGGTAGGTGTCGGTCACCTTCATGCTCCCCCAGTCAACCTCCAGGTCCGTGAGCGCGGGACGGCTGATGCGGTGGAAGAAATATCGCATGATGTCCGCGCCCGAATCATCCAGGGCCAGGTAGGCGGCGGCTCCGCGTCCCGCCTTGGCCATGCGGTTCAGGAGGTAGCGATTGACCGAGTCGCCCACGCCGAAGCTGAAGATCCTCGACGCTCCGATGGACTTGTGCACCGCCTCCAGGATATCGACCTCGTTGCCGATGTAGCCGTCGGTCAGGAAAGTCACGAAGCGAAGGCGCCGGGGGTCGTGGGGAAAGTCCAGTGCGGCGCGAATGCCTTCGAGCATCTCCGTGCCTCCACTGCCACGCAGGCCCCAAACGTAGTGCTTGGCCCGGGCGATGTTCTCCGGGGTGGCGGGAACGGGGTTTGGTCCGAACTGACTGGCATTGCTGGAAAAGCGGATGACCTGGAAGGTGTCGCCAGGTTTGAGCAGGTCCAGGGCTTCGAAGACGGCGGACTTGGCCTGCGCGATGGGCTCGCCGTCCATGGAGCCCGAGCAGTCCAGCACGAACACCATCTCCATGGGGTGCCGCGGTGCGCCGTCCAGGTGCTCGGGCGGATAGAGCATCATGGTGAAATATCCCTGCCCTTTCTTGCCGTCCACGTAGGTCAGGAGGTTCGCCTTGACGCGACCGCCCGCGACCTTGAACTTGAGCACGAAGTCCCGGTTGGGAATGGTCGCCTGATCCGCAAGCCGGATGGTGGCGGTCTCCGGATCGGTGCGGGTCTCGTCGATGCGGTGGCTGGACTCGATGGCCTCGATGGTCACGCCGGCGTCGAGCGTCACGGCGATGCCGATGTCGTGGCCGGAGCGTTCGTCGGGCCGGAGATAGCGTACGCCGGCGCCGGACGAGACCGGCTGCACCCGCGCGCGCGGCAACGCGTGCACCGGGTTTTTGGAGCCGGGCGGGTTGTAGCGCGGCCCGATGACGGTGGGAAGCACGAACGTGTACCAGCCGTCACGGTACGGCAGGGAGTGGAAGTAGCGGATGTTGACGTCGATGCGCTTGCCGGGCTCGATGTTGGCCACCTTCTGCTCGAAGATGTTGGGGCGGTGCTGGGTCAGCAGGCTGGCCTGGTAACCCTGCGCCCGCGCTTCCCGGTAGATGGCCTCGGCCTCTTCGCGCTCTCTCAGGATGCCGCGGATGCGGCGCTTGCCGATGGTCATCACGAACTCACTCACCGCCGCCGTTTCCGGCAACGGGAACATGTAGACGGCCTCGATCTTCTCGTCGAAGGGGTTCTCGAACTGCTGGGTCACGTCCACCGTACCGACATACCCGGTGATGGCCGCGCGGACGTCGGTGTGCTTCAGGGGAAGCGGAACCGTGGCCTTGTCTTCGCCCTCGGCCGGCTTCACCACCAGCGCCCCCGAACCCGGATGGTCCGGCTCTTCAGTCCCGGTTGCGGGCGCCGGGCGCCGGGGCGTCGCGATGATCCAGAGCTCTTCGCCTGCACCCGGCGAGGGCCAAAGCGCCGGAACCGGACCCCGCGAACCTCGAACAGCCGAGCCCGGCCCAAAGGATTGCATCGTCAACAGGCCCCTCCTCCCCTGCAAGCCCTTCATCCGGGAACGGACCCTCTGTCCGCGTGCCGGCGGCGGGGCCGCTTGCTCAAGCACGGGGCCGGCGGCCGAGGGGCGCGGAGACCCATGGAGGGTTGTGATACCTGCCGGCCCACCTTGCGCGCCCGCGTCGGACGGCACTTGAGACTGCTTCGCCGCCTCATCGCCGGCCGGCCCGGGCGACACCCGCGCACGGTCGGCCGCGTCGTCGCCGAGCGAGCATGCGCCCGCAATCACGAGCAGACACAGAGCAACGCCGGCCACCAGTGCCTTCACGATCTTGAAGTCTCTCATTTGGACGGTCCCCCTGACTGTTTGTCGAGATGAACGGAGGCCGGTACGGGCTCACCCCGGACGTTGCCCGCCGCGACCAGCCGCAGCACGTATTCGGGCTCGGAGTCGCCGGTGAGACGAACGTGCACGGTGGCGACGCGGACCTTGCCCACGGGCAGCTCGGCCTCGGGCCGCAGCGTGAAATCGGCGACGATGATGCGGTCGGCGCGGCCGGCGCCGACCGCCTTCCGATCGTAGTACGGAGCCTTGGCGAACGCCGGGCCGTCACCGTTTTCGACGCCCACCACGCGCATCCGGCCGCCGGCTTCGGACAACTCGAACTGCCACGCGGCTACCGGTTCGGCGGATTCCAGGAAGATGTCGACAGCGGCAAACCGGACCTTCGTTTCGTCCGCGTGGGAGAGGCCCGCGGCCGCCCACAGGACCAGGCAGAACAGCAACTTTGAGCGCCAACCGGTCATAGCTTCCTCGCCGAACCGTTCAGCGCCACGATGCTCATTGCCAGGGCGTCGATCCGGGCCTGCATGGCCGGCGTACGGTCCGTCGCCGCCACTCGCGCCCGGGCATCGGGCTTCGCTTGCGTGGCGGTCACGTGGCCTCCGCGCGCCATCCGCGCCAGGGCGAACGCGTCGAGGATGTCCACCGCCCCGGACCCGTCGATGTCGCCGGAAACGTTGCCGACACTTGCCACCCTGGCGACGGGGGCCAAACGCGCGTCTTCCACCGGAGTCTGCATCCGCCAGAAAACCACGCCCACCAGAAGGCTCGCCGCCAGGCTCCCGGCCATGGCCCAGCGACGGCCGGCCGTACGGGCGCGAAGCGGCCGCTTCCCGAAGTGGGTTCTGGCGGCCTCGACGACCCGCCGGTCCGCGTCCGGCGAAATGACGGCCACGGCCTTGTCGAAGCGCTTCAGCCCCCGGATCAGCTCTTCCGGCAGTTGCGGGGCCTCGTCGACCTCGGGTCTGCCTGTTCTGTCGTCGTCTGACTGCATGGCTCCATCCCGTTAAGCGCACGGGAGTGCCAAAAGGTTCACGGCTCGCCGAAATCCTTGATCTCGGGACTGTCCCGAAGCTCCTTGACGGCGAGATGAAGCCGGGACTTGACCGTGCCCAGCGGAATGGAAAGGGTGTCCGCGATGTCCTGCAGGGACATGTCGTCGACGAAGCGCAGCAGAAGCACTTCCCGGCGCTCGGCGGACAAACGGGACACGGCCGACGACAACCACGCCGGGTCCCGGTCCGCCGGGTCGAAAGCGACCGGAGCCGGAAGCCGGTCCGGATCGAACTCCTCGGCATCGTCCAGGCGGCTGCGTTGGCGCAGGAAGGAAAGGGTCAGGTTCTTGGCTACGGGATAGAGCAGTGACCGGAGTTGCGCGGTCAGCGCCAGTCCGTCGCCGGCCGGGGGGAACTTGCCGAGCAGATAGAGGAACGTCTCCTGCAGCACATCGACAGCCGCCTCCCGGTCGGCGCCGAACCGCAGGGCCACCCGCGTGACATAGTCGCGATGCCGCCGGTACAGCGTTTCGAAGGCCTCGACCGCCTCATCCCTGGCGCCGGTGTTGCAGAGCTCAACCAACTCCTTGTCACTGCGTCGGTCGGAAGACCGTGCCATTGCCGCGCCGGCGCAACCCGCGCCTTCATTCCCGGAAACCCGACTTGCCGGCCATCCAGAGACCCGCCCGGCGCAACCGGCGGAACCACGGGTAGAAGAAACCCGCCCGTCCGGGGCTTGCCCCCACCCACCGGGTCAACCTGTTGACCCAGCCCGGCTCGGTGGCCAAGGACCCCAGAACCGTCATGGCCTCCACTCCCTGGTAGCGCCGGCCTTCCAGCACCAGGATCATTCCGTCCTCGAGGTCGCATCCGTCCCGCCGAAGCTCCTCGACCAGCCCGGCGGCCTTCCTGCCGTCGATGAACCGCAACCGCTTCCCGGCGGGGGTCACGATCCTGGAGTTCCGCGCATAGGTCCGGCAGTAGATGCATTCGCCGTCATAGAGCAGGAAGTCGTCCTGCGAGGCGGCTCCCCACGGGTCGCGGCGCTTGGGTTCTTGCGGAATCAGGATCTGTCCTTCCTCATGCGGGTTGACCACCTTCACGGGTCAGCCTATGATTTTCTCATGTCGAAGCGCACGTTTACTCGTCGTGGCGTCTTGATTGCCGCGGCGGCAACGGGTGTCACCACCCTGTCCTGTCTGGCCCGGACCCGGGCGACGCTCCTGGGTTATCCGTTCTCCGGGCCCGCCGCCGACCGCTCCCTCGGGCTCGCTCCGCCGCTTGCCTGCACGCGCGCCATACCCGGACTCACCGACGGACCGTTCTACACCCCGGGCACGCCTCGGCGAACAACTCTGCGGGAGCCGGACACGAGCGGGCGACCGCTCGTGGTGCAGGGCCTGGTGCTTTCGCCGGACTGCCGTCCCATCGGCGGTGCCGTGGTCGACATCTGGCATTCCGACGAGCACGGCCGCTACGACAACTCCGGTTTCCGGTATCGCGGCCATCAATACACCGACGACGCCGGGGCGTTCCGTTTCGAAACCATCCGGCCCGTACGCTATACCGGGCGCACGCCGCATATCCACGTCAAGGTCCAGGGCCCGTCCACGCGCCTGCTCACCACGCAGCTCTACTTTCCCGACGTGCCCGGCGAGAACGCCCGTGACTCGATCTATCACGACGACCTTCTGCTGGACCTGAGCCGCACCCCGCAAGGCTGGCTCGGGCGTTTCGACTTCGTGCTCGCTCCGGCCTTAGGTCAACCGCCCGCCCAACGAATCGACCGCACAGCCCCGAACCACGACCGGTTTCGACGGTCTTGGTCGCAGCCTACCTCACGTAACGAAACTCCAGAGTGGTACAGCCTTCCTCGGTCCGGTAGGGACCATGCTTCATTCCCGGGGGACGGCAGGCATACATCCCCTGCTTGAGAAGCCGGTCTCCGTCCCACTGGCTCCCTTCCACGATGTACACCTCCTCCCAGAAATCGTGGACGAAGGTCTCCGTGCTCGCCCCACCGGGGTCAACCTTGAGAAGCCGGGTGACGAACCCGATCTCCGGGTCCTCGGTCAGGATCTTCTGATAGTGCCCCGGCGGCGCGCCCTCCACCGGCACCCAGGGCAGGTCGTCTACCGGAAAGAACTCGAGCTCTGGCTTGGGCATGGCGAACCTCCTGTCGTTGCCCCGTGGCGTCCGGGGAGAAATCTCGCAAACCGACGAACACCTATCCTATCATATGACGTGTGGGGCGAATCACTGCCCACGTGATAGTATCCTTGCCGTGACCAAGAACGGATCGCCAGGTTTCATCATCGCGGTCTTCTGCCTGGCACAATCGCTGGCCCAGATCGGCGCCATGGCCTTTGCGGCGCTGCTGCCGGCGTTCTTCACGGAATGGTCGCTCACCCACGCGGAGGCCGGCTGGCTCTCCGGCATCATGTTCGGCGCGTACGCCGCGGCAGTGCCGATCCTTCTGCCGATGACGGACCGCGTCGAGGCACGCAGAGTCTACGCGGTCGCGGTCTCCGCGACCATGCTGTCCCATCTCGGCATGGCCTTCCTTGCGGACGGCTTCTGGACCGCCCTCGTCTTTCGCGCGTTGAACGGCATCGGCTGGGCCGGCACCTACATGGTGGGGCTCAAGGCGTTGTCCGACCAGGTGGAGGGGCCGGCGCAATCGCGCGCCGTGGCCGTCCATGGCGCCAGCACCGGGATCAGCAGCTCGTTCTCCTTTGTCATCGCCGGTGCGGTGACGTCGTACTTCGGCTGGCAGGCCGCGTTCATGGTGGGAGCGGGCGGGGCTTTCGCTGCACTGCTGGTGGCCGTGACGCTGTTCCCGGCCGGCCCGCGCCGGGAGCGCCTCGCTCCGACGGTGCGGCTCGTGGACTTCAAACCGGTTCTGCGCAACGCCTCGGTCATGGCCTACGCGCTGGGCTACTGCGCGCACACCTGGGAGATGTTCGTCGTCCGCTCCTGGCTCGTGACTTTCCTGACCTTCGCGGCGGCGCAAGGCGGGGGTGCGCCGAATTTCCTGGTCCCCACGATGGTGGCGACCCTGGCGGGCCTGCTCGGCACGGTTTCCAGCGTTCTCGGCAACGAGATGGCGCGGCGCCTGGGGCGCAAGCGCTGGATACTGCTCGTCTTTGCGGCATCCATGGTGCTGGCGCTGATAGTCGGCTTCACGGCGGGGATGGGATACGGCGCGGCCGCTGTCGTCTGCCTCCTCTACAACGCGGTGATCTACGCGGATTCCTCATCGCTCACCGCCGGCACGGTGGGCAACGCCGACCCCGACCGGCGCGGCGCCGCGCTGGCCGTACACGCCATGCTGGGCTACGGCGGCGGCTTCGTGGGACCGCTGATGATGGGCCTGATCCTGCACGCGCTCGGGGGCGAGAGCGTGCTCAACTGGGGCATCGGCTTCGGCCACATCGCCATCGTGCTGCTGGTGGGCCCGCTGGCCATCCGCGTTCTCAAACCGCGTGACCTGCCGGGTGACCGGCCCGGCACCGCCTAGTGGCCTGTCCGATCAGGAATATCGGCGCAAGGAACTGGCGAGGCCCACGAGGGAAAGACTGTAGATGAGCCACTTCGACGGATCGAAATTGTACCACTGAGGGCCGTTCCGATAATCACTTTGATACCGGTGGTGATAGTTGTGGTAGCCCTCCCCGAAGGTGATGAGCGAGACCCACCAACTGTCACGGCTGGAATCGGACGCGCCGTGAGGTTGGGAACCCCACAGGTGGCAAATGGAGTTGATGCAAAACGTGGAATTCAAGACGAAGAAGGTCCGCCCAACTCCGGCAAGCAGGAAACACCCCAGCCCCCCGAACCAGCCGTCGTAAAAAAAGCCTACCACGAAGGGAAACGCCAAGCCGGACAGGACGATGGGGATGTAGTAACGATGTTGCCACATCACGACGGCGTCCTGTTGCAGCTTGCGGGCAAACCGATCGTCTCGATGGGGATCCGCCCAGAACAGCCAACCGCAATGACTATGCCAGAATCCCCGCTTGGCACTGTAGGGATCTCCTTCCTGGTCGCACCGGGCGTGATGGCGGATATGATCCGCCGTCCATCTGAGGCCTGAATTCTGTAGAGCCCATCCTCCCGCGACCAGGAAAGAGCCCTTAACCCAATCGGGGCAGGCAAAACTTCGATGAGCCAGCAAGCGATGGTACCCCACGGTGATGCCCAGTCCCGTGATGATGTAGAGGACCACGAACATGGTCCAATCGACCCAGGAATAACCATAAAAGTACGCGTAGGCCGGCAGCCCGACGACTGCACCTCCCACGACACTGGCGAACAACGTAATGTTCAAACGGCTACGGGTTCGTGTCGGCATTCAATACTTCCTCTTCCTTTCTCTCCTGTAAGCTACCACAAGTCCCCGCAGGGTTCACGTCGACCCACGTTCCATGGCACCAACCTTCCTCTACCCGTCGTCCACGATGCTGCCCCGCTCGATGACGAAGGTCCGGTCCAGCAGGCGGGCGATGTGGACGTCGTTGGACTCGGCCACCAGCACGGAGGCGCCCTCCTTCTTGAGGTCGTCCAGGATCTCCACCATGCGTTGGGCGAAGATCGGCGCGATGCCTTCGCCGGGCTCGTCCAGCAGGAGCAGCCGGGTGCCGCACATGAGCGCGCGTGCGAAGGCGACGAACTTCTGCTGGCCGCCGGACAGGCTGGTGGCGCCGCGGTGGCGGAACTCCTCGACCTCGGGCATGAGGCCGTAGATCCACTGCAGGCGTTCCCGGGTGTTTTCCGCGCCGGTGGCCCACACCGGCAGCAGGATGTTCTCCTCGGCGGTGAGCTCGGGCACCAGCCGCCGGTCCTCGGGCATGAAGCCCACGCCCAGGTGGGCGCGGCGATGGGCCGGAGTCGCGGCTAGGTCGAGGTCGCCGAGCCGTACCGCGCCCCGCTGGATCGACAACGCACCCATGACCGCGCGCATGAACGTAGTCTTGCCCGCGCCGTTGCGGCCGATGAGGCCGCACATGGTTCCCGACGGGACGCTCAAACCCACCCCGCGCAGGATCGGGGTGGCGCCGATGCTCACGTCGAGGTCGCTGACGGCGAGGGTCTCCTCCCCGGATGGGGAACGCCCTGATGCCGCCGCCCGCGCTTCCGCGCCCGCGTCATGACCCCGCCCCAGCACGAATTCCCGCACGCCGTCGTCCCGCATTGCCTGCGCGGTGGGGGCGTCGCAGATGATCTCGCCCTGGTAGAAGGCAAGCACCCGGTCCACGTAGCGTTCGACGATCTCCATGTCGTGCTCGATGAACAGCACGGTGGTGCGCTCTTCCCTCAGCGCCTGCATGAGGATGTCCATGATCGCGAACTTCTCCTCCGCGCTGATGCCGCTGGTGGGCTCGTCGAGCATGAGCAGCCTGGGCTTGCGCACCGTGGCCATGGCGATGTCCAGCAGCTTGCGTATGCCCTGGGGCAGCGCGGAGCCGATGACGTCCCGGTATCCGGCGATCTGGTAGCGTGCCAGATGGGCTTCCACCCGGGCCGCCCGCTCTTCCTCCACGAGCGGCGTCAGCAGCCCCGCCCCGTCCTCCTCGGCGACGCCGTAGGCCATCATCAGGTTGTCGAACGCGGTCTCGGAGAGGAACACCTGGGGCACCTGGAACGACCGGCAGAGGCCCATGCGCGCGATGGCCCGCACCGAAAGCCCGAGGATGTCCCGGCCCATGAACTCCACGGTTCCGCCGCCGGGCGGGAGGTGGCCGGTGACCAGGTTGACGAAGGTGGTCTTGCCCGCGCCGTTGGCGCCGATGACGCCGATGGTCTCGCCCTCCTCCACCACGACGTTGATGTCGTGGGCGGCCACCACCGCGCCGAAGGACTTTTCCAGATCGTGGACTTCCAGGACCGCGGACATGGCCGGCTATGCCTCTTCCTTCCCGGTCCGGAGGGCCGCAACCGCCGCTTTCCGGCCCCGCCACCGGTCCACCAGCGACCACAGCCCGTTGGGGAGGAACATGATGATGGCGAGCAGGGTTCCGCCCATGATGAGCTGCCAGATCTCGGGGAACTTGTCGAAGGCGTAGGTGCGAATGAGCTCGTAGATCAAGGCGCCGATGAAGGGGGCGGTGACGTTGCCGGTGCCGCTCAGGATCGCGATGAAGACGAAGTCCCCGGACACCGGCCAGTACACCATGGAGTCCGGGTCCACGTGGCCGATGGTGAGGGCGGCGATGGCGCCGCCGAAACCGCCGAGAAGTCCGGAGACGACGAACTTGGCGTGGACCGCCCGTTCCCCGGAGTAGCCCAGATAACCCAGCCGGATCTCGTTCTCGCGCACCGCCGTGGTCATGTTGCCCAGGGTCGAGCGCAGGTAGAGGTGCACCAGCACCGCCACCCCCCAGGTCAGGATAACCGCGAACACGAACAGCGCGGTCTTGTTCTCCGCTCCCAGCGGCGCGTACCAGAGGTAGGTCGTCGTCTCCAGGCTGATGCCGTCGGTGGATCCCAGCTCCTCGAGCTTGGCCAGCACGCCGTAGAGGATCATGGAGAACGCCATGTTCAACAGCGCGAAGAAAATGCCGCGGTACTGCCGCAGCAGGAACCCCAGGCCGTATGCGAGCAGCCCCGCCGTCACCACCCCGCAGGCGATGGTGAGGAAGGCATCGGTGATGCCCAGGTACCGGCTCATCAGCCCGACCGTGTAGGCGCCGACGCCGAAGTAGAGCGCGTGGCCGAAAGAGATCAGCCCGCAGCGCCACAGCACCAGGAGACCCAGCGCCACCGATCCCCGGGCCAGGGAAAGGGTGAGGATGGAACGGAACCAGTCCGGCACCACGAAGTTGAGCAGCAGCAGCGCGGCGAGGCCGATGGTCAGGCCCCAGAGTGTCTTGTCCTGGCGCCAGGTCATATGGTCCTCGGCTTGGCGGGCGCGAACAGCCCCTGCGGCCGGACGATGAGCACCGCCGCCATGATCAGGTAGATGACGAACAGCTCCAGGGCCGGCTCCTGGTGCACCGCGAACGCCCGGGCAACGCCCACGATCACCGAGCCTATGAGGGCGCCGGGAATGCTGCCCATGCCGCCGATGACCACCACGGCGAAGGCCAGCACGATCACCTCCACTCCGATGCCCGGCTGGACCGAGATGGCCGGCGCCTGGTAGGCGCCGCCCAGGGCCCCCAGGAACGAGCCCAGCATGAAGGTCAACAGAAAGATCCGGTTGACGTTGATCCCCATGGCCTGGGCCAGCTCCCGGTCATAGATCACCGCCAGCAGGAGCTTGCCGAACTGGGTCCGGTTGAGCCCGTACCACAGCAGCGCGGCCACTACGGCCGACAACAGCACCATGGACAGGCTGTAGTTGTCGAAGGGAAGTCCGGCGATCTCCGTTGAGCCCAACAGCCCGAGGGGCTCCGGGGCGAGGTAGGGGTCGGTGCCCCAAATCAGCAACAGCACGTCCTCGAGCACCAGGAACGCCGCGAAGGTCGCCAGCACGATGATGTGCTCGTCCTCGTGATAGAGATGCCGGAGCAGGCCGCGCTCGATGATGACGCCGAAGAGCACGCCGAGGAAGAGCGCGGCGAACAACATCACGGCAAAGGCGCCGAACTGGGGCCAGTCCACCTGGAAATAGAGGATCAACAGCGTGGCCGTCAGATAGGCGCCGAACGCGTAGAGTGCGCCGTGGGTGACGTTGAGGAGCTTCTGGACCCCGCAGATGACGGTCAGGCCCACCGCCACCATGAACAGGTACGAACCGTAGACGAGTCCGTCGACGAGGATGATGAGTAGGAGCTCGGGATCCAACGGTTCCCCCGTACGCGGGAATGGAGAGAAATGGCGTCCTTCGACTTCGCTCGGCTTCGCCTCGCTACGCTCAGGACGAACGGTTATTGGAAGGCTTTCGCCGTTCGTCCTGAGCGTAGCGGAGCGTAAGCGAAGCGAAGTCGAAGGACGCTGCTTACGAGCCCGTGTCGGCCTGGGCCGAAGCGCCGATCAGTCGCACTTGGCGCCCTTCATGCCGCCCTTGACCCAGTCCGCCGCATTGACCCCTTCCGGCGGGTTCACGCACTCGGCCTTGAACTCCACCACGTCCTTGACCACGATCTCGCCCTTGGCATCGTCCCACTCCGCATAGCCCCAGCGGTCCGAGGTGACCGCCTGATGCCCCTTGCCGAGGGACATCTTGACCTTGGCGGCCAGGATGTCGTAGGTGGCGTGCTCCAGCGCCTTGATGACCTGGTCGGTGGACGGGAACTTGCCGCCGTTGGCCTTCATGGCCTTGTCGTAGGCGTACTTGGCCGCCACAATACCGTCGGCGTAGTGATAGGCCGGCGACGAAGGCGGCTGCTTGTAGGCCTTGCGGTACTCGCTCCGGAACCACTTGTTGAGCGGGGTGTCGATACCCTCCGCGTACAATCCGTAGGGACCGCGGGCGAGCTGTCTCGGCGGGAACTTCTTGCCGATCCGGTGGGCCGTTATCTCGCCTACCGTGAAAACGAACGTCTTGCGCTTGAACAGTCCCCTGGCTTTGCCCTGGGCGATCAGGGCCTCGATGTCGCCGCCCCAGAAGCTCGAGTGCACCACCTTCTGCTTGGCCCTGAGCAGAACCGAGATCTCGGTGCCGTACTGGCCCGAGAACAGCTTGGGGAACTGCTGCTTCTTGGCCGGCTTGAGTTCCGGCGCCAGGGTCTGCACGCCCAGGTTGAAATCGCGCCAGGCGTCCTGGCCCCAGGCGTAGTTCTGGTTGATGCCCATGTAGCCGTCCTTGGCCTCGTTCCGGAGCTTCTTGACCACGTAGTGCGCGGCGCCCACGTTGCCGGCGGTGCTGTGGTTGATGATGCGGAACAGGTACTTCGGCTCCTTCACCAACTCCTCGAAGATGCGCGGCGTTCCGCATACCGTCAGCAGAGTCAGCACCCGAAGCTCCTCGGCCACCCGCGCGATGGCGGCACAGCTCCCGGAGGAGACGTAGCCGACCACGACGTCCACCCCCTCCTTCTGCACCTTGTTGCGCAACTCCGTGACCTGCTTGGTGCCGCCGCCCGACTCGTCGTAGACCACGAGATCGATCTTGCGGCCGGCAAGCCCGACGCTGTTGTAGGGCGCCGGCAGGGTGCCTTCGTTGATGGCGCGGACCACCAGCTCCACGCCGTTCTTGGACGCGGTGCCGTAGGTCGGCGCACCGCCCCCGGTAAGGAACGTCGGCACCGCCACCTTGACGGTCTGCGCCGAAGCGGCGCCCGCCGCCAGCAACACCGCCAAGGCAGCACCCAACGCCATGAATCTTGTACGGGGAATTGCGTTCATATCAGCCTCCCATGTCTATGGATCGCGGCCGGACATGCGGCCGCGACAGGCCGGGCACCATTGAGGCGGCCGCGCCACCCATTCGCCCGCGACGCGCCGATTGGGCTATACCGTATAGCGCAACTCACTCCTAAAGCAAGCCCAAAGCATCGGCGCCGGACACCGGCGTCGTCATGGAGGGGAACCGCACATGGCAAGAAACATGACCCAACGAGGCAAGGTCGATCTCGAGGGGCTGCGCGGCGCCGAAGTCCAGGCGATGAAGGACCTCCAGCCGCCCGCCGACATGCCCTTCCGCATCGGCAACATGGGACACGCCGTGCTGGTGGTCCGGGACATCGATGCGTCGGTTCGGTTCTACACCCAGGTGCTCGGCTTCAAGGTCTCCGACGTCTATACGGAAAGCATGGTGCCGGGCCGGATGGTGTTCATGCGCTTCAACCAGGACCACCACGGCCTCGGCCTCATCGGCCAGGCCAGCGAGGCTTCCGTGGGACGGGAGCTGCACCACCTGGCGTTCGAGGTCCCTACCCTCGACGACGTCTTCCGCGCCAGGGACCATCTCGAGAAGCACGGCGTGCCCATCGATTTCCACGGCCGCAGGCGCGCGGGCTGCCAGGTATCGGTGGAGTTCCGCGACCCCGACGGCCACAGCCTGGAGATCTTCTGGGGGCTCGACAAGGTGGACTGGGACGGCGAGGCGCGCCCGGCCGAGGAGTGGGCGCCGAAGCCCTCGCTCGAAGAGGCGCTCGACGAAGCGCCGCCGGGACAGGACACCACTCTCGCCGATCCGGGACTGCGGCGGAAATAGCCAGGGGCTGCGGCCAACCTCGGAAGCACCGACGGGCTGGGGCGATGATTCCGAATTGGACGGGACTGCATTCCGAATTGGACGGGACTGCATTCCGAATTGGACGAAACAACGGTCCGATTCGGACGCACATGGAAGGGCTCAAGGGCCGCCTCCACGACAGCGTGCCGGGAATAACAGGAGGTTCGCTAGAGTCTACCCGATCCTCTCCAACCCGCCCACGTAAGGCCGCAACGCCTCCGGGATGACAACGCTGCCGTCTTCCTGCTGGCAGTTCTCCAGGATCGCCACTAGGGTGCGGCCGACGGCGAGGCCGGAGCCGTTGAGGGTGTGGACGAGTTGCGGGCGCTGCTTGGGGGCCGGGCGGTAGCGGATGGCGGCGCGCCGGGCCTGGAAGTCGGTGCAATTGGAGCAGGAGCTGATCTCCCGGTAGGTGCCCTGGCCGGGGAGCCAGACCTCGATGTCGTAGGTCTTGGCCGCGGAGAAGCCCAGGTCGGCGGTGCAGAGCTCCACCACGCGGTAGTGCAGCCCCAGGCGCCGGAGCACGGCCTCGGCGTCGCGGGTGAGCTTCTCCAGCTCCTCGAAGGAGCTTTCCGGCTCGACGATCTTCACCAGCTCCACCTTGTTGAACTGGTGCTGGCGGATCAGGCCCCGCATGTCCTTGCCATAAGACCCTGCCTCCCTGCGGAAACAGGGCGTGTAGGCGCAGTAGTAGCGGGGAAGGTCGGACGCGTCGAGGACTTCTTCCCGGTGGATGTTGGTGAGCGGCACCTCGGCGGTGGGGATGAGGAAGTAGTCGGGGTCCGCGGTGCGGAACATGTCGGCCTCGAACTTGGGAAGCTGGCCGGTGCCGGTCATGGTGTCGCGGTTCACCAGGAACGGCGGCAGCATCTCCTCGTAGCCGTGCTCGCGGGTCTGGAGGTCCAGCATGAACGCGATGAGCGCCCGCTCCAGCAGCGCGCCCTGTCCCCGGTAGAGGGTGAAGCGCGCGCCCGTGAGCTTGGCGCCCCGAGCGAAGTCGAGGATGCCGAGCGTCTCGCCGATCTCCCAATGGTTCTTCGGCGTGAAGCCGAACGCCGGCGCCTCGCCCCAGTGCCGCAATACCGGGTTGTCGGCCTCGGACTCGCCCACGGGTACCCCAGAGTCCGGAAGGTTCGGGATGTCGAGCATGGAATCGCTGAACCGGCGCTCGGTCTCGGCGAGCGGCTGATCCAGCGCGTCGAGCTCCCTGCTGACCGTGCCGATCTCCTCCATCAAGGCCGCGGCGTCGCCGCCCGATTTCTTGAGCCGGCCGATCTCTCCCGAGAGCTTGTTCTTCTGTTCCTTGAGCCGCTCCCAGCGGGCGAGAGTCTCCCGGCGTTCCCGGTCCGCCGCCAGCACCGTCTCCCAGTCGATGTCCGTCCCTCTCGCGGCCATGCGCGCCCGCAACCCATCCGGGTCCTCGCGCAGGATCCTGACGTCAATCATTCATCGTCCCTTCCACGACCCGACCGCGCATCCCGTGTGGTAGCGGACACGGAGGGCGACCGCCGGTCGCCCCTACCCGTGGTCGTGCCTTGCCGGCGCAAGTTCCTTTACGCGCCTGTTCATGAGCCACTACCCTACGGCTCGGAAAAATCGAACGCGTGACGGACATGGCGGACCGCCGGCGGATTCGACCCGAGCGAAATGCCGACCACGTCGAACTGGACGTCGCGGTCGTGCAAGCGGTGTCTACTGAGGTAGTGCAGAGCCACGCGTTTCAAACGGCGTTGCTTGGCGGCGTTGACCGCTTCCAGCGGCGCGCCGGACGTGCCCACCCTGCGGGTCTTCACCTCCACGAACACCACCGCGCGCTTGTCGAGGGCGATCAGGTCGATCTCGCCCAGGGGACACCGGTAGTTGCGTTCGACGACGGCATAGCCCTGACGTTTCAGGTAGCGCTCGGCGAGATCCTCTCCAGCCTTGCCCAGGGACTTCCGCTCATCGCCCATCCCTTTTTCTGGCAGCAAAGAGCGGCACCGGCAAGCCTGCCGCCGCGGCCTCGGCGGACCCTGGCGCCTCCTGCTCCCGGAATTCTCTCACGGGCTTGAAGCTGCGGCGGTGGATGGGACAGGGACCGTAGTTTTCCAGCGCCGCGGAATGCCGGCGGCTGCGATATCCCTTGTGGCTGGCGAACCCGTACTCGGGATAGAGAGCGTCCAGCTCCGTCATCATGCGGTCCCGGGCCACCTTGGCGACGATGGACGCGGCCGCTATGGAGAAGCACAGCCGGTCGCCGCCCTTGACGGTGCGCTGCGCCGGCGCCGCCGCCCACGGCCCGCCGTTTTCCATCAGGCTCGCCGCGGGAATGCCGTACGGCCCGTCGATCATGAGGTAATCCGGCGTCACCGCCAGTCCCCGGACGGCGCGGGCCATGGCGAGCAAACTGGCCCGCAGGATGTTGACGCGGTCGATCTCTCGCGAATCGGCCACGCCCACGGCCCAGGAAGCGGACTCGTCCTTGATCCAATCGGCCAGGCGCTCGCGCTTCCTGGCGGTCAACAGCTTCGAGTCCTTGATGTCGGGATTGAAGGCGCCGGGGTCGAAAACCACGGCCGCGGCCACCACCGGCCCCGCCAGGGGGCCCCTCCCTGCCTCGTCCACGCCGGCGATGCATCGAAACCCGCGCGAGAGCGCGTCCGCTTCATAGGCCGTGCCATCGGGCCCGCGGCGCTCGGGAGCGAGCAGGCGGCCGTTTCGGGCGGATTCGGGCGGGGTTCGTTTGCCGGGCATTCGAGGCGTATGATAGAAAATCGGCGTGAAAATCACCAGCGAAGAGGTTCGGCACGTGGCCACCCTCGCCCGCCTGGACCTCACTCCGGACGAGCAGGAACAGCTTGCCGGCCAGCTCGACCGCATCCTCGAATACATGGACAAGCTCAACGAGCTCGACACCGACGGCGTCGAGCCCATGTCCCACGCGGTGGACGTGGTCAACGTCCTGCGCCCGGACCGAGCCGTCAACGAGCCGCGCACCGAGGCCCTGCTGCGCAACGCTCCCGCCCGGGACGACGACTTCCTCAGCGTCCCGAAGATCATTGAATGACCGGGAACCCGTCATCTACTGCCATCGTGCATGATGGCGTCCTTCGACTTCGCTCCGCTACGCTCAGGACGAACGGGGAATGGGCCTGCTACCGTTCGTCCTGAGCGTAGCGGAGCGAAGTCGAAGGACGCCATGACCACTGACCTGTGTTTCCTCAGCATTCACGAGCTGCACGACCGGCTACGATCCCGTGAGCTGAGCGCGGTCGAGCTGGCGCAGACGCTGCTAGACCGCATCGAGGCCACGGACGGTTCCATCGGCGCCTACCTCGCGGTGTGCCGCGAGCAAGGCGTGGAAGACGCACGCCGGGCGGACGAGCGGTTGGCCCGAGGCGACGCATCCTCGAAGCTCCTGGGCATTCCCGTGGCGCTCAAGGACGTGCTCCTCACCGAGGGCGTGCCCACCACCTGCGCGTCGAAGATCCTGGACGGCTTCACGCCGCCCTATGACGGCACCGCGGTGCAACGCCTCAAAGCGGCGGGGGCGGTGGTGCTGGGCAAGACCAACATGGACGAGTTCGCCATGGGCTCCTCCACCGAGAACTCGGGCTACTCCATCACGCGCAATCCCTGGAACCTCGACCATGTGCCGGGGGGTTCCTCGGGCGGCTCGGCTGCGGCGGTGGCGTCCGGCCAGTGCATCGCCGCGCTGGGCACCGACACCGGCGGGTCGATCCGCCAGCCGGCGTCGTTCTGCGGCATCGTGGGCCTCAAGCCCACCTACGGACGGGTGAGCCGGTACGGCGTGGTGGCCTATGCCTCGTCCCTGGACCAGGTGGGTCCCATGACCCGGGACGTCACCGACTGCGCGCTGCTGCTCCAGGCCATCGCCGGCCACGACCCCGCGGACTCGACGTCGGTGGACCTACCGGTGCCGGACTACGGTGCTGCGTTGACGGGCGACGTGAAGGGACTGAAAATCGGCGTGCCGAAGGAGTATTTCGCGACAGGGCTCCAACCCGAGGTGGAGCAGGCGGTGCGGCAGGGCATCGCCGAACTCGAGAAGGCCGGCACCGTGGTAACCGAGGTGTCGCTGCCCCGCAACGACTACGCCGTCGCCGCCTACTACGTCATCGCCGCGGCCGAGGCCAGCTCCAACCTGGCCCGCTACGACGGCATGCGCTACGGCCCCCGGGCCCAGGCCGAAGACCTGACCTCCACCTACATGAAGAGCCGCGCCCAGGGATTCGGGCATGAGGTGAAACGGCGGATCATGCTGGGCACCTACGTGCTCTCCGCCGGCTACTACGACGCCTACTACCTCAAGGCGCAGAAGGTGAGGACCCTGCTCAGGCAGGACATGGAGTCGGCCCTGAAGGATTGCGACGCCATCGTCGCGCCCACCTGCCCCACCACCGCCTTCAAGCTCGACGAGATGACCCACGATCCCCTGCAGATGTACATGTCGGACATCCTCACCATCTCGGTGAACCTGGCCGGCCTGCCCGCCCTGTCGGTGCCCTGCGGCTTCGATGACGGCGGCCTCCCCGTCGGCATGCAGATCATCAGCAGCCACTTCAACGAGGCCACGGTGCTGCGGCTGGGGTACGCGTACGAGCAGGCGACGGAGTGGCACGCGCGGAGCCCCGAGATCTAGCCTATGCCCCTCCCACAAACCCCGCCGGCCGGCACAGCACAGCTCACTCGGAGCTTCTGCGGGTCCTTCTCTCTTTCTCCGCCGCTTGCGTCGGGCCTCCGGCCCAGCAACACTTCCCGCCTTATCCCGACGTGAACCGGAGTTCTGCCCGCACACCCCGGCAGGCCGCGACTATCCTCCCTACTTTCCACTCCCATCCCAATCAAGATCCAGTGCCATCGGCCTACGGAGCATTTCCCACCCTCATTGACACAAGCAACCCCTTCACCGTGCACGCACTGTGTCGCCGCATACGAATGCCCGTTCCCAACTTCCTGCCCATCTGTTAGACTCCCCTAGCATTTTTCAACATCGGCGCCGGCTAATTTACCAATCGCTTTTTGTCATAACCTTCAGGAAGGCAACGTCATGGCAAGTGACCCTCTACCATCACCCGGCCTCGGTTTCCCCAACCCCTTTGCGCGGATCGACGTCCAGGACATTTGGTACAACGGCAAGATCGTCCCTTTGGATGGTTATAACTTCATCAGTTGCAGATTCGACAACTGCACCCTTCACGTAGCATCCGGCAACTTCGGGCTACGTAACTGTTTTGTAGACCCCAGCACGAAGATCGCCGTCAATGGAAATGTTGTGAACGTATTACGTTTGTTCAACTTTCGAGTTGAAAATATCGACGCGACTCGTCCTTACTTTGCAGCATTACGAAATAGTGATGGCACAATATCCATTACCGACGATCCGCGTTAAAGTATGAAAAGGTTCAACCTTATCCTCAAGGCGTTCGTTGATGTTGCGCCCAAGGGGAGCCAAGTCGTTCTCGTAGTGTTGGCCTTCCTTTGCTTGGTTTGTCTACTGACCGCCTTTACGTTTCTCTTCTATGAAATAGCACATGTATGGGTGCCGGTTTCCTTTGCGGTTTTGTTCACAGCATTGATCGTTTGGTTGTGGATGAGATCTCAGAAGGAAATCGATTCCCCTCCGTTCGTACCGGCCCACATGGTGGCGAAACATGGAGACACTGAGCTAGGTCTCACAGTGGATTCTCGATCCATCGCTAACCGCGACCTTTTGGCGGACTTGGAAGCACTCCTGTCAATGGTGAGACACCGTCGGCCATTGCCTAAACCTGATGGTATAGTCGATGCTACCGGCGCGCCAATTCCTAAATCGCAAGATACTGCCGACGAGAGGATCAAAACCGTAAATGAGCAGGTCACAGCGATCGCAAACGCGATAATGGCAGGGGTGGAATCCCTCGCTAGTGCTCAGTCGATTGGAAGTACAGAGAGTGTCGGGGCGAATGCGCTGGAGAGTACGTCCACGATAAGGGGTTCGGCCAAAGAAAGAGCAACGGAGTAGAAGGGACATCACCGCTTGGCGCGGCCCAGAGTGGCGAACTCCGGTTCGGATGCGGTACAGTCGGAACGAACCACCAGAGAAGACGGCTCTTGGTCCAAGCACACACGAAGAAACCGCTATCGGTGGATCCCGCAGGCGACACTGACCGAAGCGCCTTACGCCGTTCCCAGGATCAGCGACGCATGCATGGCCAGGCTGCCGCCGTGGCCGCTGATGATGCCGACCTTGGCGTCGGGTACCTGGCGCTCGGGCTCGACCTCGTTGCCGCGGAGCTGCCGGGCGCCTTCGGTGAGGTGAAGCATTCCTTCCAGGTGGGCCTGGGACAGGAGGCCGCCGTGGGTGTTGAGGGGGATCTCGCCGTTGATGCCGATGCGGCCGTCCTTGACGAAGTCCTTGCCCTCGCCCTTCTCGCAGAAGCCGTAGTCCTCCAGGGTGATCATGGCGGTGATGGTGAAGCAGTCGTAAAGCTCGGCGAAGTCCATGTCCCGTGGCTCCAGCCCCGCCATGTCGTAGGCCATGCGCGAGGACTTGCGTCCACCCAGGGTGGTGAGGGTGGGCGCGTCCAGCAGGCTGAAGTGGGGGTGGTGCTGCCCCATGCCGAGGATCACTACCGGCTGCTTGGGGAAATCCTTGGCGCGCTCAAGGCTGGTCACCAGCACGGCGCCGCCGCCGTCGGACTCCAGCGAGCAGTCGAGGAGGTGCAGCGGCTCGACGATCATGCGGGACTGCTGGTGGTCGTCAACGGTGATGGGCTTCTTCATGGTGGCGTTGGCATTCAGGGACGCGTGCCGGCGGGTGGAGACAGCGATCTCCGCCAGGTCCTCGCTGCGGGTGCCGAACTCGTACATGTGGCGCTGGGCCGCCAGGGCGTGGCCGGCGGCGGCGGCGAAGTGCCCCCAGGGCCGCTCCCAGTGCTCGTCGCCCCGGCGGATCGGATACCCCGGAGTCGAGTCGCCGGTGGAGCGCTTGCGGGCGTGCACGCACACCACCGTGCTGCACATGCCGGAATCGATGGCCATGATGGCGTGCTGGACCATGGCGATGGGCGTGGCGCCTCCCAGGGCCAGGTCCGTGGCATAGACCGGCGTGATGCCGGCCATGTGCGCGAGGCGCACCGCGTAGCTCCGGTGCGCGTCGTTCAGCGGCTGGTTGGTGAGGAAACCGTCCACCGCATCGCCGCGGACGCCCGCGTCGTCCAGACACTCCCGGATCGCTTCCAGGTGCAGCGAGTGGGTGGTGGCCTCGGGCCGCTTGCCCACCAGCGTCTCGCCCACGCCGACGATGGCGTATTTTCCACCGAGATTGGCCATGATTCCTCCTTGCCGGGGCTGTCTCCCCGGAGCCGCGTGATGATCGAATGATCCCGAATCCGTAACAGCAAAGGGCGAACGGCGTCAAGAATGGCGGATTACGGTGGATTCCCGCTCGCCAGCCTGTGTAAAAATCCCTCTCCCTCTGGGAGAGGGTGGCCGAAGGCCGGGTGAGGGCCCCAACCACCCTGCCCCGCGCATCCCATTGCCTTGTCACAGGTGCTGCTTGCCCCGACGCCCCTCACCCCGACCCTCTCCCAGAGGGAGAGGGGGATATTTTCGCACAGCTCGCCGGCACTGCCCGGCGTGATTGCGGAGCCTCGACCTTTCTGTTACCTGCCGAAACATGGGCTACGAACCGGTCATCGGGCTGGAGGTGCACGCGCAGATCCTGACCGAGTCCAAGATTTTCTGCGGCTGCTCCACGCGTTTCGGGGATGCCCCCAACCGCAACACCTGCCCGGTGTGCATGGGTTTTCCGGGGGTGCTGCCGGTGCTGAACCGGAAGGTTGTTGAGCACACCATCCGCACCGGGCTGGCCACCCACTGCACCATCGCCCGGCGCAGCCGCTGGGCGCGCAAGAACTACTTCTATCCCGACCTTCCCAAGGGCTACCAGATAAGCCAGTACGAGCTTCCGCTGTGCACCGGGGGCCACGTGGACGTGGAGGTCGACGGCGCCTCGAAGCGGGTGCGGCTGACCCGCATCCACATGGAAGAGGACGCGGGCAAGAACATCCACGACGTGCGCGGCGACCACAGCCTGGTGGACCTCAACCGCGCGGGCGTCCCGCTCATGGAGATCGTCAGCGAGCCCGACATGCGCGGCCCGGACGAGGCCGGCGACTACCTCCGGACCCTGCGGTCCATCCTGGAATACCTGGAGGTGTGCGACGGGAACATGGAAGAAGGCAGCTTCCGCTGCGACGCCAATGTCTCGTTGCGACCCGAGGGCGAGGACGAGTTGGGCGTCAAGGTGGAGATCAAGAACCTGAACTCGTTCAAAGCGGTGGAGAAGGCGCTGGAGTACGAGATCCGGCGCCAGGGGCAGGTGCTGACGGAAGGCGATGCCGTGGTCCAGGAGACGCGCCTGTGGGACCCCGACGCCGAGGTCACCCGCGCCATGCGCACCAAGGAGTTCGCCCACGACTACCGCTACTTCCCCGATCCGGACCTGCTGCCGCTGGAGATCGACGACGACTGGATCGGGGCAATCCGCGCCACCCTGCCCGAACTTGCGCGGGAACGCCAGAGCCGCTTCGCCGAAGAGTACGGGCTGCGGGCCTACGACGCCGGCATCCTCACCCAGCGGCGCGATGTCGCGGAGTACTTCGAGACGGCGGTCCGCGCCCACGCCAATCCCAAGGCCATCGCCAACTGGCTCATGGGCGACCTCTTCCGGGTGCTCAAGGAACGCAAGCTCGACGCCGCGCTGCGCATCGACAACTGGCCGGTGGCCGCCGCCGACCTGGCCCGCATGGTGCAGTTGGTGGATGAGGGCACCATCAGCGGCAAGCTCGCCAAGACCGTCTTCAACGAGATGCTGGAGACCGGCAAGGACCCGGACGCCATCGTCAAGGAGAAGGGCCTGGAACAGGTGTCCGACACCGGCGCCCTGGACGCCGCGGTAGACGAGGTGCTGACGGCGTGCGAGGCGCAGGTGGCGGAGTACCGCGCCGGCAAGGAGAAGGTCTTCGGTTTCCTGGTGGGTCAGGTGATGAAGGCCACCCGCGGCAAGGCCAACCCGCAGATGGTGAACGAGATACTCCGGAGCAAGCTCGGGGGCTGACGAGCCTTGCAGATACTCGGGACCGCTGGAATCCTGGATTCCGGCCCCGTATCGGGGTACGGGGCATGCTTTCGCCGGAATGACAGGTTCAGGGCGTCGCTGCCGGTCCCCTGACCTCAGCGCCATCCAAGTAGGTCGGATTAGCCGAAGGCGTAATCCGACGGAAGCCGCGTCCGCGTGTCGGATTACGCCTTCGGCTAATCCGACCTACACACTACACACAAGGTCGCCTCCTCGCGTCAGGTGCGGTAGTCGGAGTTGATGCGGACGTATTCGTGGCCGAGGTCCGAGGTCCACACCGATGTCCGCGCCTCCCCCATGCCGAGGCCGATGCGCACGGTGAAGGACGGGCGCTGCATGACCTTGGCGGCGGCGGTTTCCCGGGTGCCCACGGCCAAGCCCCGGCGCACCACCTTGACGCCGCCCAGGGCGATGTCGATGGTTTCCTCCACCACCGGCACGCCGGCGTTGCCGATGGCCATCATGAAGCGGCCGACGTTGGGGTCCTGGCCGAAGAAGGCGGTCTTGACGAGCTTGGAGTTGGCCACCGTGAAGGCCACCTTGCGGGCCTCGGCGACGGTCCGTGCGCCGTCCACCCGGATCTCCACGAGCTTCGTGGTACCCTCGCCGTCGGCCACGACCTTGAGCGCCAGCTCTTTCATGACCCGCGTCAGCGCCCCTTCCAACACGTCCTCGCCTTCGCCGCCGCGGGCGATCCGCGGGTTGCCGGCGACGCCGTTGGCAAGGCACAGGACGGTGTCGTTGGTGCTGGTATCGCCGTCCACGGTGATGGCGTGGAACGTGCCGTCCGCGGCCCGGCGCAGCATCGGCCGCAGCGCGGCCGGGGCGATGGCCGCGTCGGTGAGCACGTAGCACAGCATCGTGGCCATGTCGGGGGCGATCATGCCGGCGCCCTTGGCGATGCCGGCTATGTGCACGGCGCGGCCGCCGATGCGGCACGACGCCGCCGCGATCTTGGGGCCGTTGTCCGTGGTCATGATGGCTTCGGCGGCGTCATGGAGGGCGTCGGACGATAGCGCCGCGGCGGCATCCGCGATGCCCCGCGCGATTTTGTCCATGGGCAGCCGCACGCCGATGATGCCGGTGGAGGAAGGCAGCACCCCCCCCGCCTCGATCTCCAGGTGCCGCGCCGCCTCGGCGCACATGGCTTCGGCGTCCCGGAGCCCGCCGGGGCCGGTGCAGGCGTTGGCGTTGCCGCTGTTGACCACCACCGCCTGTAGGAGCCCCCGGCGCAGGTGTTGCGCACCCGCGGTCACGCTCGGGCTCTTGATGCGGTTCCGGGTGAACAGCGCGGCCGCGGCGGCCGGCCGCTCGGACACGATCAGCGCCAGGTCGTTCCGCCCGCTCTCCTTGATGCCGCAGGCCACCCCGGCGAAGCGGAACCCCGGCACGCCCCGCGGGGGCTTCACTTGCCGCAGCATCGCTTGTACTTCTTGCCGCTGCCACAGGGACAGGGAGCGTTGCGGCCGACCTTGTCGCCGTCGCGCCGCACCGTGGACACGCGTTCCGGACCCTCGCCGTCGCCGCGGCTCAACATCATCTGCCGGGGCGCCTGCCGCGCTTCCATCTCCTCGAGCTCGGCGGCGGTCCGCTCGTGATCCACCTCCACGGTGAAGAGCTTGTTGACCACGTCTTCCTGGATGCGGTCGGACATCTCCTGGAACAGATCGAACCCTTCCCGCTGGTATTCGTGCAGCGGGTTCTTCTGGCCGTACCCGCGCAGGCCGATGCCCTCCTTGAGGTGGTCCATGTTGAGGAGGTGGTCCTTCCACAGCACGTCGATGGTCTGCAGCATGATGATCTTCTCGAGCTGCCGCAGAAGGTCCGCGCCGATGCGTTCTTCCTTGGACTCGTAGCTGTCCTTGACCAGGTCGACGACCTTCTCCTCGATCTCTTCGGCGTTGAGGGTCTCCGTCTCCTCGGGGGTGAACTCCAGCCGCAGGTTCATGCGGCCGCGCAGGTTCTCGGCAAGCCCGGGGATGTCCCACTCCGAGGCCATCGCCTGCTTGTCCACGAAGCGGTCCACGGTCTCCTCGGCGAGTTGCGTGGCCATCTCCAGCACGTCGCTCTTGAGCTTCTCGCCTCCCAAGGCGTCGCGACGCTGGCCGTAGACCACCTCGCGCTGCTTGTTCATGACGTCGTCGTATTCCAGCAGATGCTTGCGGATGTCGAAGTTGTGCGCCTCCACCTTCTTCTGGGCGTTCTCGATGGCCCGGCTCACCATCCCGTGCTCGATGGGGACCCCCTCCTCCATGCCCAGCCGGTTCATGATCCCCTGCATGCGGTCGGCTCCGAAGATCCGCATCAGGTCGTCTTCCAGCGAGAGAAAGAACCGGGAGGCGCCGGGGTCGCCCTGGCGCCCGGCGCGGCCGCGCAACTGGTTGTCGATGCGGCGGCTCTCGTGGCGCTCGGTGCCGATGATGTGGAGTCCGCCGGCCGCCACCACCTTGTCCCGCTCGGTGGTCGACGTATCCTGGTAGCCGGCCAGGATCTCGTCGTAACGGTGGCTGTAGGCCTCCGGCGCCTTCTCCAGCTCTTCCCGCACTTCCTCCACCGCCTGGACGTACTCGAGGCGCTTTGCCTCATAGGCCTCGTGGGCCTCGCGGGTCTCTTCTTCGTAGGGGACCCGCAACGCCTCGCAGTGGGCCTCCGCCTCCTCGAAGGCGGCGCGGTTGGCCTCGAACTCCTTCACCAGCGCCGCGTCCTCGCCCTGGGAAACCACCGACCGGGTGACCACGAACTCGTACTCCTCCAGGCGCTGCTCGTAGAGCCGGCGGCTGTCGTCGATGGCCTCCAGCAACTGTTGCCGCTGCCCGTCGGCGCCCTGCCAGCGCTCCACGAAGGCCCCGAAGGCCTCGCACGCCTGGCTGAACTCGCGCCGGGCCGGAGACTTCACGTCCTCGTGGGCCAGCACCGCGGCGTCGAGACTGTCCTTGACCTCGATGTACGACTCCGGGATGGCGCGGAAGCTGTGCAGCGCGTCGATGAGCTCGGACGACGACACCTCTTCGTACTCCTGCCGGAGGTCGCGGAACGGCGACAGCCCCATGAGGCGGCCCTGGATCTCGGTGAAGCTGCGCAACGCTTCGCTTCGCTGTTGCTCGTAGGTTTCCGACGCCGCCTTGAAGCGCTCGTCGGCCACGCGCATCTTCTCGTCGTACTTTTCCTTCAGCTCCCGCAGCGCGTCCTCGTAGCGCTGCTTTCCCTGGAGCGGCAGCTTGGCGGCGCGGGTGATCCACTCGTTCTCCATGTCCGAGCGCGCCAGGAACTCCGGGTTGCCGCCGAGCAGGATGTCGGTGCCGCGGCCGGCCATGTTGGTGGCGATGGTGACGGCGCCGAGCCGGCCCGCCTGGGCGATGATGGACGCCTCGGCCTCGTGGTTCACGGCGTTGAGCACGTTGTGCTTGATCTTCTTCTTCTTGAGCATCGAGGAGAGAAGCTCCGACTTCTCCACCGACACCGTGCCCACCAGCACCGGCTGTCCTTTCTCATTGGACTCGGCGATCTCTTCCACCACCGCCTCGCATTTCTCGCGCTCGGTGCGGTACACCACGTCGGCGTGGTCCATCCGCACCATGGGCCGGTGGGTCGGTACCACCACGACGTCGAGGTCGTAGATCTTCTTGAACTCGGGGGCCTCGGTGTCGGCGGTGCCGGTCATGCCCGCGAGCTTCGTGTACATGCGGAAGTAGTTCTGGATGGTGATGGTGGCGAGGGTCTGGTTCTCCTCGCGGATGTGCACGCCTTCCTTGGCCTCGACGGCCTGGTGCAGCCCGTCGGACCAGCGCCTACCCGGCATCAGCCGGCCGGTGAACTCGTCGACGATGATGATCTCGCCGTCCTTGATGACGTAGTCCACGTCGCGCTTGAAGATGTTGTGGGCCTTGAGCGCCTGGTTCACGTGGTGCAGCGTGTCGATGTGCCGCGGGTCGTAGAGGTTGTGCACTCCCAGGAGCCGCTCCACCTTGGCCACGCCGCCCTCGGTGAGGGATACGGTCTTGGCCTTCTCGTCGATGGTGTAGTCGCCCTGGGCCTCGATGGCAGCCCGGTCTTCCTGGCGCACGTCGCCCTGGACCACCGCGCCGCGCTGGAGCTTGGGGACGATGCGGTTGAGACTGTAGTACTTGTCGGTGGACTCCTCCGCCGGCCCGGAGATGATGAGCGGGGTGCGGGCCTCGTCGATGAGGATGTTGTCCACCTCGTCCACCACCGCGAAATGCAACTCCCGCTGGACGTACTCCTCCAGCGCGAACTTCATGTTGTCGCGCAGGTAGTCGAAGCCGAACTCGTTGTTGGTGCCGTAGGTGATGTCCGCCCGATAGGCCTCCTGGCGCGAGATCGGCCGCAGGTTCAGGTAGCGGTAGTCCTTGGTGATGTAGGTGGGGTCGAACTGGTAGCTGTGGTCGTGCACGATGGACGCCACCGACAGCCCCAGCGCGTGGTAGATGGGCCCCATCCACTGGACGTCGCGCCGCGCCAGGTAGTCGTTGACCGTGATCAGGTGGACGCCCTTGCCGGTCAGCGCGTTCAGGTAGAACGCCAGCGTGGCCACCAGGGTCTTGCCCTCGCCGGTCTTCATCTCGGCGATCTTGCCCTGGTGCAGCACCATCCCGCCGATGAGCTGGGCATCGAAGTGGCGCAGGCCGATGGTGCGCCGCGACGCCTCCCGGGTCGCCGCGAACGCCTCCGGGAGGAGGTCGTCCAGGGTTTCGCCGTCTTCCAGCCGCTGCCGGAACTCGTCGGTCTTTTCCCGGAGCTCGCCGTCCGTCAGCTTCTCGATCTCCGGCTCCAGCCCGCTGATCTCCTCCACCACGGGCATGAAGCGCTTGATCTCCCGGTCGTTCTTGGTGCCGAAGACCTTCTTGACGATGTTGCCGCCGAACATTGGTTCAGGATAGCGATTCAGGGGGCGGGATGCAATTTTCGGGGCAGGCCCTCCGGTTCGGAAAAACTAAACCCCGGGCGCATACCGTAGGCAGAGGCGGGTCCGGGGTGTACGAAACCAGGATGTCCGAGACGGGGGGACAAGTCAATGGCTTGTCAATGGCTTCTACATCATGGATCCGCTGGCTCTCGGTCCACCAGGAATTTCACCGGCCTTTAACCGATACAGCAGCCAGTGTGTCCCCGGCGATGACAGCGTGTGCATAGGCGTTGCATGCGCGAATGTCCTCCAGTTCGAGGCCGGGGTAGTCTTCCAGAATCTCGTCGTGGGACACTCCTTGAGCCAACAGGCTCAGGATGAGCTCCACGGAGACCCGCATGTCACGAATGATCGGCTTTCCACCGAATACTTCCGGGCGCGCGGTGATTCTCTTGAGCAGTTCTTCTTCCGTCTTCACCGCTATACCTCCATTGTGCTTGAGACTCTGTTCACCGTCAGACGGCCCCCACCAGCTCGTTCCCCAGCTCCTTGCCGCAGCTCGGGAAGTAGCCGAAGACCTGGTCCCAGACCTCGCGGGTTTCCATGCACAGGTAGATGGGGACCAGCGGGGCGGCCTCGCGGATCCATTGGCGCATCTTGCGGTACATGGCGACGCGGAGGGGCTGGAAGTAGCGCATCTTTCCGTCGGGGCACGGGACCTGCTCGCCGGAAAGGATGCGGGTGGCGGGGAAGCGCTGCCGCATCACGCGCTTGAGCGACGGGGTGGTGCGGAGCACGCCCATGCTCGTCCAGGCCATCCGGCGGTGGTCCAGGCGGGCGAAGAGCCGGTTCAGCAAGTCGCGGTAGTCGTCTTCCCAGCCAGGGTACTCCACCAGGGGGTCGAAGTGGAAACCCAGCTTGTAGCCGGCCTGCTGGCAGCGCCAGGCGGCGTCGAGCCGCTCTTCCAGCGAGGCGGTGAGGCCCTCGTCGGCGTCGATGACGGCCTGGGGGTTCATGGACCAGGAGACCACCACGCGGTCCTTGGGGTCGAGGCCGAGCAGTCCCTCTACGTGGTCGCTCTTGGTCTTGAGCTCCAGCAGCACGTTGGGCTGCTCGGCGAAGAAGGGCACGGTGGCTTCGGCAAAGCCGATCAGGGGCTCCAGCGCCAGGCTGTCGGTGATCTCGCCGGTGCCGATACGGAAGAAATAGTCACGGTGCTTCGCCAGCAGGTCTCGGGTCTCCGCCAGGAGGTCGTCGACGTTGCTGAACACCTTGAGGGCCGGGTTCTCGGCGAGATAGTCCTGCAGGTAGCAATAGCTGCAGTCCATGGGGCAGTTGCTGGCGAAGTTGATGATGAAGTAGTTGCAGCAGACCTGGCCGTCGCTGCCCGGGCACACCTTCAGGAACTTCCCCTTGTGGCGAGTCAGCAGGAGGTCGCGCTTGCCCCGGGAGATGGGGTCGGCGGCGCCGTCGCGCTCTGCCCAGTAGCGCTGGGGGTCCGGGACGGTGACGAACGGCACATCGGGCAGCGCCCTCCTGAGGTTGTCGAAGATCGCCGACCCCTCGGCGCCGTCCTCCACGATGACCCGGTCAGGCCGATACGCCTGCATCCTCTTTCCCCTCCATGAGCGCGAACACCTCCCTCGCCGTCTCGTCGTCGGCCAGGGACTCCAGCTCCCGCGCCAGCCGGGCCAGCGTTTCCACACCGCCGGCCTGCAACTCCACCTTGAGGCCGCCTTCGAGTCCGGGCGTCACGGTGACGCGGATGCGCGGGTCGAGCTTCAGGCGGCGGAGCCGGGCACGGACCTCGTCCTCGATGCGGGTGAGACGAGGGTAGCGAAGCCGCCTCAACGCCTCCTTGGCGTGCTTGAGCCTCTCGTTGCGGCCCATCCTGCTGTCCGCCAGGGTCGGAGCCAATTCCTTGCCATCGACGACGGAAGCGATGGAGCAGCCGTCCCGCAGGGCAATCTCCACGCACCAGTCCAGGAAATCGTTGAAGTGGTTGCCGCCGAGACGCAGGTTCCGAGCAAGTCCGAGGAGCGCGTGCTGGTCGGCCTCGCCCAGCGCCAGCCAGCGCTCCACCGACTGGGCGTGGATGCCGCGCTCCCGGGCGTAGCTCGTGATCTCTTCCGACAGTGTCACCTGTTCCGTATCCTGCAAGTCTGAGCACGTGCCCGCCGCAGCCGCTCCTCGTACTGCCGCGCCATGACTTCGTTGCCGCGCTTCCGGAATCCCCGAGCCAAAATCGTAACCTTTTTCGCCATGGCCTCCAAGGCCCATCCGGCCCGCTCCGAGTCCAGACCCGCTTCGATGAGGTTGGCGATGGCCTGGACACGAAAGCGGTCGAAGCCCCAGGTGGAGCGGGAAAGCTGATCCGCATGACCGCCTCGCCTGGTGACCAGGGCCTCGGGGATGAGCGGGACCTCGGTATCCTTGGAGATGCGCAGCCACAGGTCGTAGTCCTCGCACACCGGCAGGGACTCGTCGAAGCCGCCGACGCGCTCGAACAGCTCCCGCCGCAGCATCACCGCCGAGGGGCTCACCAGGCAGAGATCGAGGCTCGGGCGGAAGATGTCGCCCGAGGGCTTGCGGTGCCTGTTCCTCGGGTTCACGCGCACACCGTTGCGTATCCAGATCTCGTCGGTCTGGCAGATCTCGACTTCCGGGTTGCGTTCCATGAGGTCGAGTTGCCGTTGGAGTTTGCCGGGGAGCCAGAGATCGTCGGAGTCGAGGAAGGCCAGGTACCGGCCGGCAGCCCGGGAGGCGCCGAGGTTCCGGGCGGCGGCCACGCCGCGGCGCGTCTGGGACAGCACGGTGATACGCTCGCCATAGTCTTGCAGCCGCCCAGGGGTCTCGTCGGTGGACCCGTCATCGACCACGATCAGCTCGTAGTCGCTCACGGTCTGCGCCAGCACCGAGTCCACGGCCTCACCGAGCATCGGCCAGCGGTTGTGGGTAGGGATGATGACGCTAACGGGCAAACCGGGCTTCGACATGGGCGTGTTACGGGAGATCATGATCCGTTGAACGGCGTCCTTCGACTTCGCTTCGCTACGCTCAGGACGAACGGTTGAGGACTTCTTCTCTCTTCGCAGCGCGCTTGTTGGTCCTGGACTTGTCCTCGGGCTCAGCGCCGGCCGTTGAGGATCTTCCGTTCGTCCTGAGCGAAGCGAAGCGAAGGGCGCATGAACTAAGGTGGCAATGATCAGTTTACCAGCAACGTCATCCCAGGTGGCGCGTGAGGAACAGCGACAGCTCCGGAACGTAGGTGATGATGAGCAACGCTACGATGTTGATGGCGATGAATGGCACGAGCCCAGGGTAGAGGCTGGTCAGCGGGGCCTTGAACAGCGCCTGAGTGACGAAGATATTGAGGCCGAAGGGCGGGGTGAACATGCCGACGGCGAGGTTCACGGTCATGATGATGCCGAAGTGGACCAGGTCGACGCCGATGGCGACGGCGATGGGCGCCAGCAGCGGCGTGAGCACCAGGATCGCGGAGGCGGGATCGAGCAGGCAGCCCACGAAGAGCAGGAAGACGTTGATGGCCAGGAGCGCCATCCACGGCGGGAGATTCAGGTCCCTGATCGTCCCGACCACGCTCTGCGGCGCACCGCTGATGGTGAGGAGCTGCGAGAAGACCCCGGCCGCGGCCACGATGATCAGCACCTGGGCGGTCAGGTACATGGAGTTGACGGACACTTCCCAGATGCCCTTCCAGCCGATGTCGCCGTAGATGAAACGCGTCACCACGATGGCGTAGACGCAGGCGATGCCGGCCGCCTCGGTGGGCGAGAAGACGCCCGCGTAGATGCCTCCGAGGATGATGACGGGCATGCCGAGGGCCCACACGCCCTCCCTGCTGGCCGACAGGAACTCCCGGAACGAGAAACCCGACGCCTCGCGGATACCGTGCCTGACCGCGAACGCGTAGATGTAGGCGGCCATCAAGAGCGCCATGATCAGGCCGGGAACGATGCCGGCGATGAACAGCAGCACCACCGACTCCTGCGCGGACACGCCGTAGAGGATCATGCCGATGGACGGCGGTATCACGATGGCGATGGAGCCCGACGAGGTCAGCAGGCCGGTGGAGAACTTCTCGTCGTAGCCGGCGTCCCGGAGCGGCCGGTAGAGCAGACGCCCGACGGCGGCCACGGTGGCCGGACTTGAACCGGAAATCGCGCCGAAGACGGTGCAGGTGCCGACCGCGGTCAACGCCAGGCTGCCGCGGACGCCGCCGATGGCCGCGAGGACCCAGGCGACGATGCGCCTGGAGATGCCGCCCCGGCCCATCAGGTCACCGGCGAAGATGAAGAACGGCACCGCCATGAGCGCGAACTTGTCGACGCTGCCGAACATGTTGATGTGCACGGCCATCGGCGGGACCGGGGCGAACAGCACCAGCACGATGGCGGCAGTGGCCAGCAGGATGACGAAGATCGGAAATCCCAGCAAGAGCAGGATCACCGGCACGACGGCCATCACCCATTCCACGACATCGCCCCTGTACTCGTATGGGCGGGGTTCAAACCCGCCCGGGCCCGGATCGCGCGATGTGCGGGGGCACGACGCCCGCCCTCACGAGTCATCCGGCCCGCCGCCGCCAAATCTTTGCGCAGGATCCCCGCCGAACTCGCCCTTCACGTACGAACGGAAATGCACGACCACCGCCAGGAACATGAGCACGAAGCCCAGCAGCAGCGCGAAGTGCGGTATCACCAGGGGAATCTCCGCGACCACGCTGCGCTGGCCGAAGTTCCACAAGAGCTTCAGCACGGTCCAGGTCTGGGGAATGACGAAGACGCAGACGGCAAGGAACGACACCGTGGCGATGCCGTTGATGATCTCCTTCCAGGGCGAGGGCAGCATGATGGAGAAGAAGTCCATCTTGAGGTGCTGCCCCTCGAAGGAGACGAGCACCGCGCCGATGAAGACCGTCCAGACCATGATGTAGACCATGGTCTCGTCGGCCCAGATAATGGGTTGGAGAAAGACGTATCGCCCGATGACGTTGGCGAAGTTGACGGCGATGCCGGCAAGGATCAGCACGCCGACGATCGCCCTGGGCAACGTCACGAGGACGAAGCGGAGCGGCGCGGGAAGCTCATGGTTGGACATAACCGCTCCGCGCGGAGAAGCCATCGCGCCGAAAGCGCGGCCCGGCCGCTAACCGCGGTCGGGGAAGAAGCTCGTCATGAGCGCTCAACCGCCCCGCGTGCGCCCCGCCGCCTCCTTCATGACGCGGTAGGTCTCGAGCACCGCCGGGCGGTCCTTCAGCACGTCGTCGCCCACGGTGGAAAGGCGCTTCCGCAACTCCGCCTGGTCCTCGGGGGAAAGCTCCGCCAGCTCGCCGCCGTTCTTGACCCAGATGCTGTACATGCGGTCCACGAACTTGAGGGTCCACGCCTGGTTGAGCGGATCGGTGGCCAGCGCCTGGTCCAGGATCGCCTTCTGGAGGTCGGAAGCGAGCTTGTCGAACCACACCTTGCTCACGAAGCGGCCGCTGCAGATCAGCCCCTCCCCGGGCTTCAGCACGTACTTGGCGATGCGCTGGTACTTGAAGGGCACGAAGATGGTGATGCCCGCCTTGTTGCCGTCGATGGTCTTCTGCTGGATCGCCGGGACCACCTCGGACAGCGGCATGGGCACGCCCGCGCCGCCGAGCCGGCGCAGGGTCTCGATCTCCAACTGGCTGCCGAAAACCCGGAGCTTGCGGCCCTTGAAGTCCGAGAGCTTGCGGATCGGCGTCGAGGTGGCGTAGTCCGTGGGCGCGTCGCAGGTCATGCTGACGAGCTTGAGGCCCTTGGCGTCGCCGATGGACCAGTACGCCTTCTTGAACGCGGGATCATGCACCGTGCGAAATCCGTGCATGAGATCCTCGAAGATGCCGGGAGCCGACAGCACCCCGAAACGCGGATCCACGCCGGACAGGAACGCCGGCGGCGTCATCACCATCTCGATGGTGCCGAGCTGGACGCCCTGCACCATGGCGGGTATCGCCCCGAGCTGGCTCAGCGGATAGACCTCTACCTTGATGCGGTCGCCGACGCGCTCGGCGAGGCCGGCCTTGAAGGTGTCGGCCCAGTTGTCGTACGCCCCCTTGGTGGTGGCGTGCCCGATCTTCATGGTGACGGGTTGCGCCGCCGCCGAAGCGGCGAGGAGCAGGCTGGCCGCGAAGATCACGGCTACGGAAGAGAGAGACAGACGGAGTTTCAACATCATTGACCTCCCTGTGAAAAGTCTTCCGGAATGGGGGCGCGATTACACCACAAATCCCGGCGTGCGACAAGGCAGGCGGGTGATGAAGATGAGCCGCGCGGGCGGGTTTGAAACCCGCCCCTATACGAACCCCTCCATCTTCTTGAAGAACTGGTCCACCATCATCTTGCCCACGCCGCCCAGCATGCGTTGGCCCACGCCGGCGATGAGGCCGCCGATCTTGGCGTCGGTGCTGTAGCGCAGCGTGGTCGCCGAGTCGCCGTCCTCCTCAAGGTCGATGACCAGGTCGCCCTGCATGAAACCCGGGCCGCCGGAGCCCTGGCCGCTCAGCACGTAGTGGCTGGGGGCCTGCTTTTCCTTGATGGCGACCTTGGCCTTGTAGCTGCCCTTGACCGCGGCGATGCCGACCTTGACCGTGGCCTCGTACTGGTCCGGGCCGATCTCCTCCATGCTCTCGCAGCCTGGCATGCACTGGGCCATGATCTGCGGGTCCTGCAGGATCTCCCAGATGCGCTCGCGCGGGGCGTTGAACCGATAGCTTCCTTCGATCTTCATGAACTCCTCTCCTCCCGTGGAAACGATTGCGTGGGCGATATGTTCATAGCATTTTGGCCGCGACAAAAAAGGGGCAAGTCCAAACCGGACTTGCCCCCTTCGGTTCACGTCCTGGGACAGGCGTCCCGCGGCCAACGCGCTACTTGAGGACCTTCTTGAAGACCTCGGCGTTGTCCTGGATGAGCTTGAACATGGTCTCCATCACGGGCAGCCAGTCGTCGCCGTAGACGCCGGACGTCTTGGCCCTCATGCTCTTGAACGCCGCCTGGGTCTCGGGGTCCTCGATGGACTCGCGGAAGGCCTTGATCAGGACCGCCATGCGATCCTTGGGCATCTTCGGAGGCGCCGCCACCACCCGGTTGGCCGCCAGCACGCTCAACTGCGGAAACCCGAGCTCGCCCACGGTGGGGACGTCCGGATGCCTGGGGTCACGCTTGTCGAGGTAGACCCAGGTCGGGACCATGGAGCCGTCCTTGATGAAGGCCATCTGGCCCGGAGAATCGAGCCCCAGGGCGCGGGCATGCCCCTCGCCGCGCACGATGGCCATGTTGGACGCCGGCGCGCCGGCGTAGCCCATGATGAACTTGGGCTTGAACCCCATGGTCGCGGCGGTGAGCGCGGAATTGACCCAGCCGGTGGTGCCGTAACCCGACTCGGTGATGAGCACTTCCTTCTTCTTCCGGAAGTCCTCCAGCGTGCGGAGCCCGTACTGCTTTCCCGCGGCATAGATGTATGGCGCCGCGGAGATGCGGCCGATCCAACTGAACTCCCTGAGCTTGTACTGCGTCTCCTTGAAGAGCTGGCTCACGATGGCGCCGGGCAGGTTGACGATGCCGATGGTGTAGCCGTCGGGCTTGGCCACGGTCAGCAGGTTCCAGGAGATCACCCCGCCGGCGCCGGGGACGTTGCGAATGATGATGTTGACGCCCAGTTTCTTTCTCATGACCCGGGCCACCGCCCGGCTGTGCAGGTCGAATCCGCCTCCCGGGGCGGCATTGATCAGCCACGTAATGGTCTTGCTGGGATACTTGTCTTCCTCGGCGGCCATGGAACCGTGGGCTGCCGCGAGAACGAAGAAGAGTGCCGCGAGCACGGCGAGAGAGTACCGGCGAATCATGGAAACCTCCTGAAAATGTGTTGAAATTTAACTACTTTCCCCGTCACTGAAGGGCGCCAAGCTAACATACGGCTTCGCGGCGTGTCAACGCCGGGCGACGTCCTGGGCTAAGGATCGGCCCTGTAGCGCCGATCCTGATTTGGGGAGTGAGCAAGTGGAACAGCCGTTCCTTTAGTTTGACGTCGCACGCGCTTCCGCCGGATCGCCCGGGGTCCGCGACCGGGCCCTCTACAGCCCGTAGAACCGCGCCGCGTTGTTGCCCAGGATGTCGTCCTTCTCCTCCTGGGTGAGGCTCGCCAGTTCCCTGGTTTCGTGCACACGCTCCCATTCGGTATCGCCGTGGGGGTAGTCGCTGGCGTACATGAACGTCCGCGGTCCGAGGTGGTCGATGAGGTAGCGCAGGTCCTCGTGCTCGCTGTAGCCGGACAGGAACCGGCCCGACCGGATGTACTCGTGGGGGTTCTTCACGCCCTCCGGCAGCAGGTAGGGCTCGTCGCCCCAGTCCTGCTCACGGTGATGGCCCCCCGACACCCGCGGAAGGTCCTGCACGTGCCGGTTGACCCAGTTGGCCCAGTAGTGGAGCCACTGTCCGTCGATTTCCAGGAACGCGAAGCGAAGGTTGGGGAGATCCTCCATGAGCCCCATGCGGGTCACCGACATGAGCGCCACCATCATGGAAAACGGCATGGCGGTAATGTGCGTCGAGAAGAAGTCCTTGAAGCAGTCCGCCCAGGGGGTATCGTGCATGCCGGTGACGGCGTGGAAGCCGATGGGGCAGTCGAGATCGTTGGCCGCCTTGAAGAAGGGCTCGAACTCCCTGGAGTGCAGCGGCCGGCTGCCCACGATGCCGGGAATCGTCACCGCCACCAAGCCCAGCTCCCGAGTGGCCCGCCGCATCTCCTCCACGGCCGAGCCGGGATCCTGCAGCGGCACCAGCGCGATGCCCTTGAGGCGGTCCGGAGCGCGGTTGCAGCGGTCGGCGACGTAGTCGTTGTGCGCGCGGCAGATGGCCGTGGCCAAGTCCTTGTCCTCCACGTCCGAGACGAACACCATGGTGGTGGGATAGATCACCTGGACGTCCACGCCGAGAAGCTCCAGGTCCTTGAGCCGGCCTTCGGTGTCGTCCAGGGTGTTGTCCTTCATGTGCATCTGCTTGTGGCGCGGGCTCATGTATTCGAAGCCGCCGGCGCTCACGCCCCTGGAGAACGGGATCCGCGGCACCACCCGGCCCTCCACGACCCACCGCCCCCCTTCCAGGGGATGATCGCGGATCGCCAGGACCCGCGGCCGCTTGGAGAAGTACTCCTTCTCGATGAACTCGTCGAAGAGGTAAAAGGGCTCGTGATAGTGTCCGTCGGAATCGATGACCGGGGCCATTGCCATCTCCTTTCCCGTGTGTCACTTTGGGCGCTTGCGCCCGAGTAGCCTATGGCACAGCCGGATACGTGTCAACTCGCCATAAAACCTGGCTTTTTCCCTCGTTCAGGAAAGCGCGGCCGGATCTGTGGAGACGATATTGCCGCGGTCCGCTGACAGCGCCCATGAACCCGCCGCCGTCCCCGCGGCGGAACTGGAAACGCGTCCGGTCACGCGCACCCGCTGGCTGGCTTACCGCCTGGCCGAATGGCTGTGGCGCCTGCTTGTCCGGGTACTGCGGGTAATGCCGCCGGATCGGTTCAAGGGGTTGTTCACGCCGATCCTCAGACTGGTGGTTCTCTGTGCCGTCCCGCGCCGCCGCATCGTCGCCGTCATCGACGCGGCCTTCGGCGACTCCTACACCACCGCCGCCAAGCGCGGCCTCGCCAGAGGCGTGCAACGCCGCATCGCGGAGAACGTCCTCGACTGTCTCGTGCAGATGGGCTACCCCGAGCGGCTGCGTGAAGTCCTCGAAGTCCGGGGCCTCGAGCATCTGGAGGCAGCCGTGTCCAAGGGCCACGGCGTCATCGCGCTGGGCTTTCACCTGGGCAACTTCGTGCTCCTCACCGGCGCCCTGGGGGTCGCCGGGCATCCCGTCCACTGCCTCATACGTTTTCTCGACGACGAAGGGCTCATGAACCTGGTGCTCCACCACAGCCGATCGTTCCACACCCGTCTCATCCCTTCCCTTCCCCGGCGCGAGGCCGTCAGGAACATCCTGACCGTGCTCCGGGACAACGGCATCGTCCTGATGCTGGCGGACAACCTCAAGCGCGGCGAACTGGAAACGGCCCTCTTCGGGCAGCCCGTTCGGACGGCCCGGGGATTCGTGAGCCTGGCGCGTCGCACGCGCGCGGCGGTGGTGCCCGTGTACCTGGTACGCGCCCATGACGGCAGGCTGCAACTGGTCATCGAGCCGGAAATGGCGATGGTACGGACCGGGGACCTGGGCGCCGACGTGGCCGCCAACACCGACCGCATCATGGGGGTGCTGGAAGACCTCGTCCGGCGCTATCCCGATCAATGGTACTGGCTCACGGTAAGGCTGGGACGGCGGTCGGCGGGACAGGATGGCGAGCCGGCGGCACCGCGGGACGTTGCCTGACACCGGAGGGCAATGGTAGAGTCCCTTTAGGGTATTGGAATCAGACAAAGGAGCTATTCATGCAAGGCGGATCCGAGGGCCCTTGGGGGCGACGGCAGCAGGGCGGTCCGGATTGGGAGGACCTGCTCTCGCGGTTGCCCGAGTTGCCGGGCTTCCTGAAATCCGGGGTGCCCTTTCTCATCGCCGGCGCCATCGCCGTCATCTGGCTGGCCAGCGGGTTCTACACCATCCAGCCCGGCGAGGAAGGGGTGGTGACCCGGTTCGGCAAGGTGACGCGCATATCCACCGCTGGCCTGAACTACCACATTCCCTGGCCCATCGAGGAGCTGCGCAAGGTCAACGTGGCGGAGATCCGCCGACTAGAGGTGGGCTTCCGCAGCAACCCGCTGCGGCCCAACCTGGTGCGCCTCATTCCGCAGGAATCGCTGATGCTCACCGGCGACGAGAACATCGTCAGCGCCCAGCTCACGGTCCAATACCGGGTCAAGAATCCCGAACAGTTCCTGTTCAAGCTGCGGGACCCGGTGACCACGCTTCAGGCGGCCACCGAAGTAGCGCTGCGCAGCCGTGTCGGCAACACCACCATCGAGGAGGTCCTCACGGTGGGCCGGGACCGGGTGCAGACCGAGACCCAGGAGTTCCTGCAGCAGCTCATGGACACCTACGAGTCGGGCATCCAGATCACCGAGGTGAAGCTCCAGACGGTGGAGGCCCCCAGCCAGGTCAAGGACGCCTTCGACGAGGTGGTGCGGGCGCGTGAGGACCGCGAGAAGCTCATCAACCAGGCACGGGGCTACCGCGAAGACCTCATCCCCAAGGCCCGCGGCGAGGTCCAGGAGATCGTCCAGGCCGCCGAGGCCTACAAGGAGGAGCGGACCTTGAGGGCCAGGGGCGACGGGTCGCGGTTCAATGCGGTCCTGACCGAGTACCGCAAGGCGCCCCAGGTAACCCGGGAACGTATGCACCTCGAAGCCATCGAACGCGTGCTGCCCAACGTCGACAAGATCATCGTGGACGCCAAAGGGGCGCAGAACGTGGTGCCGTTGCTGCCCCTCAAGGCCATGCCGGGGCTTCCGGGAGCGGGAGGCAAATAATGAACCGGTCCTATATCACCGGAATCGTCGTCGGCGCCATCGTGGTGGTCCTGCTGTTCCCGCCGGTGCGGCCGTTCTTCGTGGTGGGCGAATGGCAGCAGTCCATCGTCACCCAGTTCGGCAAGTTCAAGCGCGCGGTGCGGGAGCCGGGACTTCACTGGAAGACCCCGCTGGTGGAAGACGTCACCATGTACGAACGGCGCATCCTTGCCAGCGATGCGCAGCCCCGGGATTACCTGACCCTGGACAAGAAGCGCGTGGTGGTGGACCACGTGACCCGGTGGCAGATCAGCGATCCTTTCCAGTTCTTCAAGACCGCCCTGACCGAGCAGCGCGGACGGTTGCTGCTGGACGACATCGTGTTCTCGGAGCTGCGCCAGGAACTGGCGTCGCGGAACTTCGCCGACATCATCGCGGGCCAGCGTGAGTCGGCCATGGAGGCTGTCGCCAAACGCTCCGCCGAGAAGGCCAAGAGCGAGTACGGGGTCACCGTCGTCGACGTCCGGGTGAAACGCGCCGACCTCCCCTCCGAGGTCCAGGCCAGCGTCTTCGAGCGGATGCGCGCGGAACGCGAGCGCATCGCCAAGCGCTACCGCTCCGAAGGCGAGGAGGAGTCCAAGAAGATCCGCGCCTTGACCGACAAGGAAAAGACGATCCTTCTGGCGGAAGCCTACCGCCAGAGCCAGAAGCTGCGCGGCGAGGGCGACGGCGCGGCTACAGCCATCTACGCGGCTTCCTACGGACAGGACCCCGAGTTCTACAGCTTCACCCGGAGCCTGGAGGCCTACGAGAAGTTCCTGCCCGAGAAGAGCACCGCCATCCTGTCGGAGGAGTCGCGGCTGTTCCGGCACCTGGGGAGCGCCCAGCTCGGCGATCTACCGGTGCCGCCGGCGACGGCTACGCCGCCCGCTGCCGTGGCGCCCGCGGCCGCCCCGGACACGGGCATGAGTGACAAGGAAACAAAAGCCACGGAAGCAGCGGGCATGGAAACGAAGGGCATGTAGAGGACGAGTAGCATGAAGATCGAGAGTCTTGGCAACTTCGAACGCGTGGACCGCAACGCCGAGGTGATGGACACGCCCTATGACCGCTGGGTGGAGTCCCAGGGGGTGGACGTGATCCGCGGCTACTTCGTCCAGGACCTCAAGGAAGTGCCGATGAAGTGGTGGGACCGCAAGGGCGGCCACGGCGTCTACATCAACCTGGAAGGCGCCGGCTACCTCGACGACGCCTTCGTGGTGTCGATCCCGCCGGGCAAGAGCCTCAACCCCGAGAGACACATCTTCGACGAGCTGGTTTACGTGCTGTCGGGCCGGGGCGCCACCACCCTGTGGCAGGGCGACGGCAAGGGGCAGAGTTTCGAGTGGCAGGAAGGAAGCCTGTTCGCCATCCCGGTGAACGCTACCTACCAGCACTTCAACGGGTCGGGCGACAGGGAGGCGAAGCTCCTGGGGGTCACCAACGCGCCGCTGGTCCACAACATCTTCCACAACGTGGACTTCGTCATGGGCAATTCCTATGTCTTCAACGACCGCTTCGGCGACGACCAGGACTTCCGCGGCCACGCGCGCCTCTACAACGACCGGGTGCTGGAGACCAACTTCGTCCCCGACGTGGCCAACATCGAGCCCATCGCCTGGGAGGCGCGCGGCAAGGGCAGCCGGACGGTGTTCTTCGAACTGGTGAACAGCCACATGGGCGCCCACGTCTCCGAGTTCCCGGTGGGACGCTACAAGAAGGCCCACCGCCACGGCCCCGGCGCCCACGTGATGATCCTGTCGGGGGAAGGCTACTCGCTGATGTGGCCCGAGGGCGAGGAGAAGCAACAGTTCATCTGGAAGCCCGGCTCCCTGGTGGTGCCGCCCGAGGGCTGGTTCCACCAGCACTTCAACTCCGGCCCCCAGCCGGCCCGCTATCTCGCCCTCAAGATGCTGAGCCGCATGTTCAAGCTCGTCCCCGGCCCGATCCAGTCCGACGTCCCCCTGAACCAGGGCGGCTGGCAGATCGAGCACGAGGACGAGGACGACGACGTCATCCAGCTCTTCGTCGACGCCTGCACCGCCTCCGGCGCCAAGGTGGACATGGCCCACATCCTGGAGCGGCAGGGGGCGGCGTAACCGACCCTCCCCGCCCCGCCCGGGTTCCCGCTTTTGCGGGAATGACGGAGGAGGCGGATGGCGGGTTCGGCGGAACCCTCTACTGCGGCCGCAGCCGCTCAATCGTCGCGATGTAGTCCTTGATGCCGGCTTCGAGGTCGTAGGCCGGGGTGAAGCCCAGGTGCTCCTTGGCCTTGCTGATGTCGAAGATGCAGTAGCTCTTCTTCTCGGTCATGCGGAACTCCAGCCCCGAGCCGATCTCGATCTTGCTGTCCGGATAGAGCCCGCCGAGGATGCGCTCGAAGTCGTGGAGCGTGACGCCCACGCCGGTGCCGATGTTGAAGGTGCGCTCCGCCGGGTCCTTGACCTGCAGCCCCAGGATAATGGAGCGGGCCACGTCGCCCACGTAGAGGGCCTCGTTGGACTGGTCGCCGCCGGTGGCCGTGAAGCCCTGGCCCGCCATGACCTTCTCGATCATCTGGCCGTAGAGGGACAGCGCGCCGTGGCGCACTTCCTTGCCGGGACCGTAGATGGAGCCGAAGCGCAGCACCACGGAGCTCACGCCGTATTTCTTCTGGTAGTAGGTGCACAGGGTCTCGCAGCACACCTTGATGGTGCCGTAGAGGTCCGCCGGGTTCTGGGGATGATCCTCGTTGACCGGCACGTACTCGGGATAGGCGTGTTTGCCGAAGATCTCGCCGTACACCGCCTTGGAGCTGGTGAATACCACCCGCTCGAGTCCCCGCTGCCGCGCGATCTCGAGCACGTTCAAAGTCCCGTCCACGCCGACCTTGATGCCCAAGGCGGGATCGGACTCGGCCGGAATCGGCATCAGCGCCGCCAGATGGGCGATGTGCGTGATGCCGTTGTCGACGACGATCTTGTCCAGGCCTTCCGGGTCGAGGATGTCCCCGACAACCAGGTCCACGTCCTTCTCGACGTCCGAGATCAGCGAAGTGTCCATCCGGTTGTCCATCAGCACCGGCCTGACGCCGTCCCGGACCAGGTGCCTCGCGGTCACCGCGCCGTTCACTCCCATGCCGCCCGTGATCAGAATCTTCATGCCTTGCCTCCGTGCCGCCCGTTTGATTCAGGCCCGTTTCCCGCGCTTGTCAGGCCACGCGGGTGATTTCCAGATTGCCCTCCGGGTCGACGCGCAGCGTCCAGCCCGGCTCCACAACCGTGGTGGATGTTTTCTCCTCGACGATGACCGGCCCGCTCAAGACCGTGCCGAAGGCCAGATCGTCCCGCTGGTACACCGGCACCTCGTGGGCGCCGTCGAGCATGACGGCGCGGCGGTGCTCGGTGGGTTGCCGCTCCCCGGCGCCGGCATCCCGCGACAGTTCCGGCTTCCCCAGCGAGGCGTATGCGGAAGCCCGCAGGTTGACCACCTCGACCACCTCGTCGTCCGCCCGGTGCCCATAGCGCTGCTCGTGGGCCTGGCCGAACCGTTCGCAGATCTCGTCGACGTTGAGCTTCGCGGGATCCTTGGCTATGGGGACCGTCAACTCGTAGGCCTGCTCACGGTAGCGCATGTCCAGCAGCCAATCAACACGGATCTGGTCCGGCGACGGCCCCTGGGCGGCGAGGTCGTTCCGCACCGCCTCTTCCAGGTCGCGCAGGGCCGCCACCGCCTCCTCCAGGGACTCCGGCGTGAGCGCCACCACGCGGGTGGTGACGGCATCCGAGCGCAGGTCCGACAGCAACATGCCGAAGGCGCTGAAGTTGCCCGGGTCCGCGGGCACGAGGATCCGGCCGATGCCCAGGGACGAGGCCACCGCCGTGGCCAGCGTCGGTCCCATGCCGCCGAAGGGCGCCAGGACGAAATCCGCGGGATTGAAGCCCCGCTCGATGGTGATGGTGCGCATGGAAGAGACGATGTTGGCCACCAGCACGCGCAGGATTCCCAGGGCCGCGTCGTCCTCGGACATGCCCAGGGGGCCGGCCACCTCCCGCCGGACGGCCTCGGCCGACAGCTCCGCGTCGATGGGCATCTCGCCCTGGAGCAAGACCCGGGGATTCAGATGGCGAAGCTGCACCAGGGCATCGGTCAACGTCGGCCGCTCGCCGCCGCGCATGTAGCAGGCCGGTCCCGGCACCGCGCCGGCGCTCTGCGGCCCCACCTGGAGCACCTTGCCGTAGCGCACCTGGGCCAGACTGCCGCCCCCTGCCCCGAGGCTCTCCACCTCCACCGAATCGACCCGCACCGGATGACGCCCGATGTGCCACTCGGTGCGGAAGAGCGGCCTTCCCGGGATCAGCGACATGTCGCTGCTGGTGCCGCCGATGTCCAGCGAGATGAGGTTGGAGGCGCCGGTGCGGGCACCCAGCTCGTGGGCCGCCACCACCCCCGCCACCGGACCTGACATGAGCGTCTGCACCGGGAACCGCGCCATCGCCCGGGGCGCGCCGATGCCGCCGTTGGATTTCATCAGGAAGGCGTGCGCCCCCGGGAAGTGCCGCAGCACGGTCTCCTCCATGCCGGAGAAGTACTGTTCCATGCGCGGGCCGAGGTAGGCGTTCAGCACCGTGGTGGCGGTGCGTTCGTACTCGCGCCACACCGGGTTGACCTCCGACGACAACGCGACGAAGAGGTCCGGATAATGCGATCGGATGTGCTCCGCCGCCAGGCGCTCGTGTTCCGGGTTCACGTAGGAGAACAGGAAGGCGATGGCCAGGGCGTCGATTCCCTGCCCGACGAGCCCGGCCACGGCCTCGTTGACGGCGTCGAGGTCCAGCGGGATCAGCACGTCGCCGGACTTGTCGAGCCGTCCCGGGACCGCGACGACACGCCGCCGCGGGACGAAACGCTTGCCCCCGGGATAGAAGATGTTGAAGACCTCGTGGCCCTTCCACTGCCGCGCGATCTCGTAGACGTCGCGAAACCCGGCGGTGGTGAGCAGGCCCGCGCGGGCGCCCTTCTCCTCGAGCACGGTGTTGAGGGCGTGCGTGGAGCCGTGCAGCAGGTAGGACAAGGTATCGGCGCCCCACTTGGCGCGCAGGTCCGCCAACACGCCGTCGAGCACCTCGAGCGGCGCCGCGGGATTGGACGGCACCTTGCGGACCTCGCGGATCCGCCCCGTGCCCTCCTCCAGCACCGTGACATCGGTGAAGGTGCCGCCCACGTCGATGCCGATGCGATACGGGACTCGCGAATCAGACATAAGCTATTGCGAACAACCGAACTGTACGCTCGGCCCTTTGAGATGGCTTCCGTGAAGGCGATATCCAGTCACGCCTGGTCCAAGTACGCAGTGCCAGCCGGCTTCTTTCGGCCAGTATCGTTGGCACCTCCACTCACCCCGGCGCGCGCTGCCGGTACTTCATCATGAACAGCACGAACCCCGCCAACCCCACCACCGTGGTGGCGAGGAACATAGCGGGATAGTTGTTGCCGGTAAAGTGGAGCATGATGCCGGCCAGCACCCCGCCCCCGCCGATGGCCAGGTCGTAGAACAGGTGGTACTGGGCCATGCTGAGGCCCCACCGGTCGCGGGGCGCCAAGTCCACGGCCATAGTCATGAGCGCGGCGTGGACGGAGCCGTAGCCGAAGCCCATGATGCCCGCGGAGACCAGCAGCATCATGGGCGAGCGCGCCATCACCAGCACCAGCATGCCCACCAGGGCCATCAGGTACGTCGGGATGACCACGAAGGGCCGGCCCTTGCGGTCGGAGAGGGGGCCGAAGATGGGCCTGCCTACCACCACCGCCACCGCGAAGACGCCGAACCAGATGCCCGGATCTCCCCCCATTTGCAGCGCGTAGAGCGACAGGAAGGCGATGATGCTGCCGCGGGAGATCCCCAGAAGACCCATGCTCACGGCGGGCATGAGGGAGGCCGGCAGGATGAAGGTGTCGAACCAGCGCCGGCGCCGGGGCGCGGGCTTGTAGCGCGCCGGCGAAGGGATCAGGACTGCCGACAGCAGGCCGAATCCCGCCGCCGCGGCCCCGCTGGCGAACACCGTCGGGAATCCCAGATGGCGAACGATCCAGAAGGCGATGGCCGGCGCGATGGAGTAGGCCGTGGTGCTCACCGCCCCGGAGTAGCTGATGAGGGTGCCGCGGAGGTGGTCCGGGGCGATGTCCGCCACCAGAGTGCCTATCGACGTGGTGCACCCCGACCACCCGAAGCCGTGGTAGGTACGCAGGAGCAGCGCCACCAGCACCGAGCCGGTCCAGATATAGCCCGTGGCGGCGGTGATGAAGATGGTCAGGCCGCCGACGAGAAACACCTTGCTGCCCAGACGGTCGATGTAGGCTCCCACCAGCGGCCGGATCCAGGTGGCGCCGAGCGGGAACGCGGCCATGACCACGCCGATGGTGAACGAGCTCGCCCCCATGTTCCTCAGGTACACCGGGAACACCGGCTCGATCAGGAACATGGCGAAGAAGAGCCCGAAGCGGGCGCCGCAGGTCAGGAGGAAATCCCGGAGCCAGCCTCGCGGGGCAGGAGGTTGTTGTTCCACTGGGAGGTTACGCCGGTCGCGATCCGGCGCCCCCATTCCGGGGCGCGTTTCGGAGACGGCGGGTCTCGGCCTCGTCGACCTCGGGCGGCCGGCCGCTCACCGCCACCCCGTAGACCTCCCGGGCGGTCTCCGCGCTGATGTAGCCGTCGTGGACGTCGTCGAGCACCTTGGACGGCTCCCGCTCGAAGGGATCTCCCCGTCCGCCGCCGCCGGCGTACTGGATGCGGAACACGTCGCCCTTTCCCATCTGGAGCCTGCTGACCTTGGAGGGAAGCTTCCGTTCCCCCTCCGTGCCCGGATTGAGAGCGGCGGACGACGGCAGCGCCGTCCCCGCGCCGTGGAGCCCCGGGGCGGAATGCTTGAAGCGGTCGCTGCGCAGGTTGACGTAGGCCTCGTCGGCCAGCATCTTCCAGTCCCGGACCATGCCCAGGCCGCCGCGGTAACGCCCGGCGCCGCCGGACTCCTCGAACAGCTCGTAGCGCTCGATGCGGATCGGAAATTCCGTCTCCAACGGCTCCACCGGGGTGTTCATCACGTTGATCACCAGCGAGTTCAGCACCGCCGGGCCGTCGGACTCGGCGCGCGCGCCGCCGCCGCCGCAGTTGAGGTCGTAGAGCGAGAACCAGCGCCCGCGATCGGCGTCCTGGCCCGAGATGGACACCGAGCCGCCGGCGCCGCTGTCGGGCGCGGGCACCACCTCGGGCAGGGCCTCGGCCAGCGTCATCTGGACCACCGAGGTGACCATCTGGGCGGGACGGACGTACATGTTCACCGGCGCGGGATAGCGGGGGTTCAGGATGGTGCCTTCCGGCGGAAAGGTCACGTGGATGGGCCTGGAGATGCCCTGGTTGACCGGCAGGTCCGGACACAGCACCGCCACCACGAGGCAGTCGATGAAGTTCCGGATGACGCAGGGGCGGAGATTGATGGGACCCCGGGCCTGCTCCGACGACTCCAGCGTGAAGTGCAGCTCGTCGCCGGCCACCCGCAGGGACGCGGCGATGCGATAGGAGCGCTCCTGGTCCAGCCCGTCGTCGTCGACGAAGTCCACGCAGGGACCGTAGTCCCCGTCGGCGATCTTCCCGATGGCCTTGCGGACCTCGGCCTCGCAGATGTCCATCCACTCGTTCCAGCAGGCGGTGACTTCCTCCGAACCGTAGTGGTCCATCAGCTCCGCGAGCTTTCGGAGGCCGTAGAAGTTGGTCTGGGCCTGGGCCTGGATGTCACCCCAGGTGATCTCCGGGGTGCGGGTGTTGGCCATGATGATGGTCTTGACGTCCTCGTTGACCTCGCCGCCGCGGTAGAGCCGCAGGGCCGGCAGCAGCAGCCCTTCCTGGATGACATCGGTGGCGTCCGGCGAGTTGGTGCCCGGCACCTTGCCGCCGAGATCCGGCTTGTGCGCGGTGTTGGCGATATAGGCGACGCGCCGGCCTCCGTGGAACACCGGGGACACCACGGTCACGTCGGTGGCGTGGTTCTGGCAGGCGAAATACGGGTGGTTGAGGATGTAGACGTCGCCTTCGGCGTTGTCCTCGCCGAACACCCGGATCACCTCGCCCACCTGGGCCGAGATGCCGCCGATGTGGAGCGGCTGCGGCAGCCCCTGGGTCACCATGCGGCCGTCGCGGTCGAAAATGGTGAACGTGAAGTCCTGGCTCTCCTTGATCACGCTCGAATAGCCGGTGCGGAGCATGTTGAGGGCCAGCTCCTTGGCGATCTGCGCGGTGGCCCGGTAGACCACTTCCATCTGCACTGCATCCATGACGATTCTCCCGACGCTTCAGGGTTCTCGTAGCACGATCGCCGAACGCGGGCCACCGGCGCGGTGGGGCCGCGGGCTTGAGAACCGCCCCACGGCTGGACCGGGATTCCCTTTCATATTAGAGTCTTTCCAGCCCGGATCCATTCTTGCGGGCTACGCCGGAGGTGACACATGGGACATGATCCGCGCTCCACCGCGACGTGTTTGGCGCTGGCCGCAACCCTGTTCCTCTGGGGCGCCGCCGGCAACGCGGCCGAAGGCAGGCATGCCGGCATGGTGCTCATCCCCGCCGGCGAGTTCACCATGGGCCGCGACGGCGGCCCGCCCGAAGAAGGCCCTCCTCACAAGCTTTTCCTGCCCGCGTTCCACATCGACCGGAACCTGGTCACGATGAAGGAGTACGCGCGGTTCATCCAGGCCAAGGGGCCGGTGGGATCCAAGGGCGAGCAGTACCTGGACGTCGCGGATTCGGACAATCGAATCCACCTCGTGGACGGCACCTGGCGGGTGGAGGCCGGTTGGGAGGACTACCCGGCCTCGGAAATGGCCTGGCACGGCGCCGTGGCCTACTGCAAGTGGCGAGAGAAGCAGCTACCCAGCGAGGCGGAATGGGAGAAGGCCGCGCGCGGCGCCGACGGCAGGCTGTATCCGTGGGGCAACGGTTCGCCCACGCCGGAGCTTGCCTTCTTCGGCGGCTGGCGCGGTGAATCCGTGCCCGTGGGCCGCTATCCCAAGGGAAGCAGTCCCTACGGCGTCCTGGACATGGCCGGCCAGGTGTGGGAGTGGACCCGCTCCATCGCAACCGGATATCCCTACGACCCCAAGGACGGGCGGGAAGACCTTTCGGCGCCCTATCCGAGGGTGACCCGAGGCGGCAACGCCTCCAGCGGCCACGAAGGGCTGACCGCCACCTCGCGTCACACCGTGGACCCCGGCCGGCAGGCCAGAGGCCACGCCTACTACGGCTTTCGCTGCTCGTCCAAGGTCGAGATGGTGTTCTAGTCGCCTGTCCGACCCGACCAATCCACCGTGCCCCGCCGCCTTGCGTTTCCCCGGCGCGCGGGCTATCTGATAGCTTCGAATCGACAACCGTCCGGCGTCCCCCTTACCCGTCCACGGGACGTGCCCACGGCCCAACTACATCCGGAGGCATCATGGCGCTGTTTTTCCATTCGCAAGACGTGGATGAGCTGGTTCCCTTCCCGGAGGCCGTCTCCATCACGGAGGCGGCGCTGAAGAGGATCGCCACCCCCGAAGGAGTGAACGCTCCTCGCAAGCGCCTGAATTTACACAGGAATGTAGGCGAGGCCCCGTTCGATACGGTGCTCAACATCTATGCCGGCGGGGCCGCGACCTACGGCGCCGTGGGCGCCCAGGTGGCGCTGCACCGCAAGGCCATCGTCGGCGACCAGCAGCGGCGTCCGCCGTACAATCCCGACCAGACCGAGCTGGCGGTGATCTACGACACCGACTCCGGAACGCTGCTGGGTATCATGGCGCACCGTCCCAAGCACGCCGCGGGAGTCGCCGACCTGCGCACGCCGGCTACGAGCCTCGTGGGCCTCGACCGGCTCGCCAAGGACGGCGCCCGGAAGGTCGGAATCTACGGCTCCGGCAACCAGGCCTACTCCACGTTCGTGGGACTGACCGAGCTGCGGGAGATCGAGAGCGCCAAGGTGTTCAGCCCCACGAAATCGCACCGGGAGTCTTTCGCCCGCAAGATGACGGAGATCACCGGAGTGCCGGTCCAGCCGGTAGAGGAAGCCCCCCGGGCCGCCCAGGACGTGGACATCGTCCTGTGCATGACCAATACCAACGTCCCGGTGATCGACGGCTCATGGCTGGAACCGGGCCAGTACATCATCTCCGTCATCGGCAGCAACATCGAGCTGGTGAAGAGCGGGAACCTGGACAAACCGCGACGGGAGATTGACGACGCCACCCTCAGACGCTGCGACTTCATCGTCGCCCTGTCCCGGGAGCAGGCGGTGGATTCCCAGCAGGGCGACATCTACTGGCCAATCCAGGACGGCGTGATCACATGGGATAAAGTGGTTGATATTGCTGACATTCTGACCGGAAAGGCGCCGGGGCGGACCCGTGACGACCAGATCATCCTGTACAAGAACCAGGGCGGCCAGGGCATCGTCGATATCGCCCTGGCCAAGAAGCTGTACGAACTGGCGCGGGAGCACGGCAAGGGGTTCGAACTCGACATCCGGCCGCGGGAAAACTGGTGGGTCCAGGGCGGCCGGGAGGACTACTGGACGTGAAAGGAATACCCCGCTATAAGGTAAGCCCTGACCGGCGGGCCGCACACCGGGACCGGCCGCCAGGCGTGAAATTTCGCAGATTTTGCCGCCTTTCTAGGAGTTCGGATGGCGAAAACGGATGTGCCTGAAACGGTAGTCTGCCCGAACTGCAACCACAACGTCGTTATCCAGCTCTACCAGGTAGACATCAGCATCAACAGCTCCCAAGGGCATTTCCACACGGTCCACCATCGCCGTGAGCCTGCCTATACCGTCTATTGCATCAACTGCGGGCACTTCATCACCAACGACCCCACGGGCAAGCCGCCGGCCAAGCCTGCCGCTGCCGCACAGGATTCCGGGAAATCCAGGGCCACGAAGACGGCGCCTTCGAAGCGCGCGTCCGCCAAGCCGGCCAAGCAGGAAGCCGCCCGCGGCCCGGCGAAGAAAACACGGGGGAAGTAAAGGGAAACGCATGGTTGCGAATGAGTCGGTTCGGAAGTTCGTGAAGGAAGCGGCAGCCATGTGCCGCCCGGACGACGTCGTGTGGTGCGACGGTTCGGAAGAGGAGAAAGAGCGGCTCACCCAGGTCGCCATCCGGGTCGGAGACCTGATTCCGCTGGACCAGCAGAGCCTTCCGGGCTGCTACCTGCACCGTAGCGCCGCCAACGACGTGGCGCGCACGGAGCACCTGACCTTCGTGTGCTCGCGCGAGCAGGACGACGCCGGCCCGTCCAACAACTGGATGGCGCCGGACGAAGCCTACGACCGGCTCGGGAAGATCTACAACGGCTCCATGGCGGGCAGGACCCTGTACGTCATCCCCTTTCTCATGGGGCCGGCCGGCTCTCCTTTCAGCAAGGTGGGGATCGAGGTCACCGACAGCGTGTACGTCGCCTTGAGCATGCGCGCCATGACCCGCATGGGCGACGTCGCCCTGGAACATCTCGGCGACTCGGACGACTTCACCCGCGGGCTCCACTCCAAGGCGGACCTGCACATCGACCGGCGGTTCATCTGCCACTTTCCGGAGGCCAACACCATCTGGAGCGTGGGGTCCGGCTACGGCGGCAACGCGCTGCTGGCGAAGAAGTGCATGGCGCTCAGGCTTGCCAGCGCGCTGGGGGCGCGGGAAGGCTGGCTCGCGGAACACATGATGATCGTCGGCATCGAGAGCCCCGAGGGCGAGACCACCTACGTCTGCGGCGCGCTGCCCAGCGCCTGCGGCAAGACCAACCTGGCCATGCTGGTGCCGCCCCGGTCCATGAAGGGTTGGAAGGTATTCACGGTGGGAGACGACATCGCGTGGCTGCGGGTGGGCGACGACGGACGGCTGTGGGCGGTGAATCCCGAAGCCGGGTTCTTCGGCGTGGTTCCGGGCACCAACTCCAGGACCAATCCCAACGCCATGCGCACGATCGGGAAGAACACGATCTTCACCAACGTGGGCCTCAGGCCCGACGGCGGCGTGTGGTGGGAGGGGCACGACGATCCGCCGCCAAGAAGCCTGACCGACTGGCGCGGACGCGCCTGGAACCCCTCCTCGGAGGGCCCCGCGGCCCATCCCAACAGCCGGTTCACGGTCCCGGCCAGCGAATGCCCGTCCATTTCCTCCGAGCGGGACAACCCCAACGGCGTGCCCGTGAGCGCCATCCTGTTCGGCGCGCGCCGCCAGAAGCTCGTTCCCCTCGTGTACCAGTCCTTCGACTGGGCCCACGGGACGTTCCTCGGCGCCACCCTGGCGTCCGAGACCACCGCCGCCGCCACCGGAGCCGTGGGCGTGGTCCGGCGCGACCCCATGGCGATGCTGCCGTTCTGCGGCTACAACATGGCCGACTACTGGAACCACTGGCTTTCCATGGGGAAGCGGCTCACCAACCCGCCCAAGATCTTCCGCGTCAACTGGTTCCAGAGAGACGAGCAGGGAGGGTTCCTGTGGCCCGGCTTCGGTGAGAACCTGCGCGTCCTCCAATGGATCATCGAGCGCTCCCGGGACGGCGGGGCCGCGGACGAGACCCCCATCGGCTATCTGCCCAGGCCCACGGGCATCCGCCGCAAAGGCGCCGACGTATCGACCGACGCCATGCGCCGGTTGCTGCACGTCGACCGCGACGGCTGGCGCACCAACCTGCGGAGCCAATCGGAGTTCTTCGAGAAATTCGGCGACCGGTTGCCGTCCGGGATTCAGGAGCAACACGCCGGCTTGCGGCAAAGACTCAGGGCCGGGTAACCGGCGCCCACCTGCCTACTCGTTACGCATTTGCCTGTTTGCTGTGCAGCTCCGGCCGGGCCGGGCGCGCCATTTCCCGCCGCGTGGTGGCTGATACGCGGTAGCGCCCTACCCTTTTCCGGTCGCCGCCTGCATCCGATGTTGGCATTCGATTTGCTTCACCGTTTATCCATCCGTTCGGGCGCGCGACGCTGACCAGACGGAAAAAAACTCTCAACGGGGGACAAGGTGGCGCAGATCAACAGCGGCGATACGGCCTGGATACTCACCTGTTCGGCTTTGGTCCTGATGATGACCATTCCGGGATTATTTCTTTTCTACGGCGGACTGGTGCGCACGAAAAACGTGCTGGGCACCATCATGCAGAGTTTCGTAGCGGCCTGCGTGATCAGCATCATGTGGGTGCTTTGGGGCTATTCGCTGGCTTTCGGTCCGGACGTCGGCGGCATCGTCGGCAACCTCGACTGGTTCGCCCTGAACGGGGTCGGCGCCGAGCCCAACCCGGACCTGGTGGCCGGGGTTCCCCACCTCGCCTTCATGGTCTTCCAGATGATGTTCGCCATCATCACGCCGGCCCTGATCACCGGCGCGTTCGCGGAGCGGGCGAAGTTCAGCACCTTCATCGTGTTCGTGCTCTTGTGGAGCACCTTCATCTACGCGCCGCTGTGCCACTGGGTATGGGGCGGCGGCTGGATGGGAGCCATGGGCGCCCTGGACTTCGCCGGCGGCACCGTGGTCCACATCAGCTCGGGCATCTCGGCGCTGGCCGCGGCCATGGTCTACGGTGCCCGCAGGGGCTACGGCCGGGACGCCATGATGCCCCACAACCTGCCGTTCAGCGTCATCGGCGCCTCCCTCCTGTGGGTCGGCTGGTTCGGCTTCAACGCCGGCAGCGCCCTCGCCGCCGACGGCCTGGCATCGGTGGCGTTCGTCACCACCAACACCGCCGCGGCGGCCGCGGCGCTGGCCTGGATGTTCACCGAATGGGCCACCGGCGGCAAGCCGACGCTGCTCGGGGCAGCCACCGGCGCGGTGGCCGGTCTGGTCTCCATCACCCCGGCGGCCGGTTTCGTCAGTCCGGGTTCGGCCATCATCATCGGCGCGGGCGGCGGCATCCTGTGCTACCTGGCCTGCAACCTCAAGGCGCGCATGGGTTACGACGACTCGCTGGACGTGGTGGGAGTGCACGGCGTCGGCGGCATCTGGGGAGCGCTGGCCACCGGCCTGTTCGCCTCGACCCTGGTGAACTCCGGCGGCGCCGACGGTCTCTTCTACGGCAATCCCGGGCAGCTCTGGATCCAGTTCGTCGGCGTGGCGGCCACCATGGTCTTCGCCTTCGTGGGTACCCTGATCATCCTTGGTGTTCTCAACGCGACCATGGGTCTGCGCGTCTCCGACGACGACGAGCAGATGGGATTGGATTTGAGTCAGCACGAGGAGCGGGGTTATAGCTGGTAGAAGCATCTACGGCTCCAGGGCTCAAGGAGGAAACTTCCATGAAAAAGATAGAAGCGATCATCAAGCCGTTCCGGCTGGACGAGGTCAAGCAGGCCCTGACCGCGGTGGGGGTCTCGGGAATGACCGTGAGCGAAGTCAAGGGGTTCGGGCGCCAGAAGGGGCATACCGAGCTCTATCGAGGGGCCGAGTACACCGTCGATTTCCTGCCCAAGGTCAAGATCGAGGTGCTGCTGCCCGAAGAGATGCTCTCGAGCGCCCTGGACGCCATCCTGGAGTCGGCCCAGACCGGCAAGATCGGCGACGGCAAGATATTCGTCACCACCGTGGACGAAGTGATCCGCATCCGCACCAACGAAAGGGGCGAGGAAGCCATCCGTTAGAGGATTTCCCCGGCATGCTCCTGCGTTTCATCACTTTCGGAGAGAACCCCGCCGTCGTCCTCGGGCGCGAGCGGGGACTCTTCGCCTCCCGGGGCCTGGAAGTGGAGACCACCATCACGCGCAGCTCCACGGAGCAGATGCGCGGCCTGAGCGTCGGCGCCTACGACGTCGCCTCCACCGCCTTCGACAACGTCCTCGCGTGGTCGGGGCGCGAAGGTGCCGACATCCACGCCGTGGCGCAGGCGTCTCAACGGATGTCCCTGCCGGTGTACGCGCGCCCCGAGATTCGCGATTGGGCCGACCTGCGCGGGCGGACGCTGGCGGTGGACGCCGTGGACACGGCCTACGCCCTGGTGCTGAGGAGAATCCTGCTGGCCCACGGGCTGGACCTCGACCGGAACGACTACCGGCTCGACCCGGTGGGCGCCACCGGACCGCGCTTCGAGTCCATGGCCGGCGGCAAGACCTTCGCCGGCATCCTCAACCCTCCCTGGGACAAGCAGGCGGAAACGGCCGGCCTCAAGCGCATGGCGGACTACCGCGAGGTGCTGCCCGACTACCCGGGCGGGGTGTTCGCCGTCACCACCCGGTGGGCGGGCGCCCACCGGACCGAGCTCGTGGCCTTCCTCAAGTGCCTCGCGGAGGCCGCGGGTTGGGGCAACGATCCCGCCAACCGCGGCGCCGCCCTGGATCTACTGCGTGACGCCCGGGGAATCGACGACGAACGCGCGGCCAGGGAGCTTGCCGCGCTGCCGCCCGCCAGCGATCTCAACCTCACCGGCCTTCAGGTGCCGTTGGATCTCCGGGTGTCGTTCGGCATGCCCCCGGGCAAGGGCACCGACCTCGCCGCCTACTACGATCTCCGGTATCACGCCGAAGCCACGGCCTGACGCGCCGCCGCTACGCCTGCCAAGTTCGGATTGAAGCAGGGCCGGTTTTGTAGTAGCTTCTCGGTTCCTGTCGCCATGCCGAGCCGCACGAAACAGAAGTCGGCGCCGCCGCTGCGCAACAAGGAGCTCAGTTGGCTGGCGTTCAACGGCCGCGTCCTCCAGGAGGCGTCGGACACGTCGGTGCCGGTGCTGGAGCGGCTGAGCTTCCTCGGCATCTTCTCGTCCAATCTCGACGAGTTCTTTCGCGTGCGGGTGGCCCATCTCCGGCGTCTCGAGCAGCTCGGCGCCGGTGCCCGGCGGCTCATGGGCGAAGACCCGTCCGCGGTCCTGAAAGAAATCCATGCCATCGTGCTGAAGCAGCAGGCGCAGTTCGAGAGCACCTACCGGAACATCCTCCGGGAACTCCACGAACACGGCATCACGATCATCAAGGAGAACGAGCTCAACCCCGCGCAGGAAGCCTACATCAGGGAGTTCTACCAGCAGAAGCTGCGGCCCACCCTGATTCCCCTGATGATCAATCATCTCACCGAGTTCCCGCAGTTGAAGGATCAGGCCATCTACCTGGCCATCAGCCTCTACAGCAGCAAGTCCCGGCGCTCGGAATACGCGCTGATCGAGATCCCCACCGACGTGCTGTCGCGCTTCGTCATCCTGCCCCAGGTCGGCGACCGGGAGTACGTGATCCTGCTGGACGACGTCATCCGCTACTGCCTGAAGGACATCTTTTCCATCTTCCCCTTCGACCAGTTCGAGGCCTTCACCATCAAGCTCACGCGCGACGCCGGGCTCGACCTCGACGACGACCTCTACGAGAGCTACATCGAGAAGATCTCCAAGGGCCTCAAGCAGCGCAGGTCGGGGGCGCCGGTGCGCTTCATCTACGACAATCAGATTCCCCGGCGGCTCCTCAAGCTGCTGCAAGGCAAGATGGGCCTCGACACCGAGTCGGGCCCGTTCATCCCGGGCGGGCGGTACCACAACTTCAAGGACTTCATGGGATTCCCGCGCATCGGCCCGAAGAAGCTGTCGGCGACGCCGCTGGAGCCGCTGAAGCACCCGGACATCGACGACGCCGCCACCTTCTTCAAGGCGATCCGGCGCGGGGACATCCTGCTGCACTATCCGTACCAGACCTTCGACTACCTCATCGAGTTCCTGCGCCAGGCGGCCATCGACCCCAAGGTCCGTTCCATCAAGATGACGCTCTACCGGGTGGCCCGCAACTCGAAGATCGTCAACGCCCTGATCAACGCCAGCCGCAACGGCAAGCGGGTCACCGTGGTCATGGAGCTGCAGGCCCGCTTCGACGAAGCCGACAACGTCTACTGGTCGGAACGGCTCCAGGAGGAGGGCGTGCGCGTCATCAACGGGGTGCCGGGACTCAAGGTGCACGCCAAGCTGATCCTCATCACCCGCGTGTCGCATCGAAAGACCGTGCTCTACGCCAACATCGGCACCGGCAACTTCAACGAGACCACCGCGCGGATTTACACGGACGACAGCCTGTTCACCGCCGACGAACGCATCACCGCCGAGGTGAGCCGGGTCTTCGGCTTTCTCGAGAACAACTACCGGCGGACCACCTTCAAGCACCTGCTGGTCTCGCCCTACGACACCCGGCGCAGGCTCACGAAGCTCATCGACACCGAGATCAAGAACGCCCGCAGGGGCCGGCCCGCGCATATCATCCTCAAGATCAACAACCTCGAGGACAGCGGCCTGATCCGAAAGCTCTACGAGGCCAGCCAGGCCGGGGTCGAGGTCCGGCTCATGGTGCGGGGGATGTTCTCGCTGATCCCGGGCGTGAAGAACGTGAGCGAGGGTATCGAGGCCACGGCCATTCTCGACCGCTTCCTCGAGCACTCCAGGGTCATGGCTTTCGCCAACGGCGGCAACGAGAAGCTCTTCATCGCCTCCGGCGACTGGATGGAACGCAACGTGGACCACCGCGTCGAAGTGGCCTGTCCCATCTACGACCCGTCCCTCAAGAAACAGCTCCGGGACGTGCTGGACATCGTGTGGAACGACAACGTCAAGGCGAGAGTGCTGGACAAGGACCTGGAGAACCGCTACAGGTCCGTTGCCGGCGACAAACGAACGCGCGCTCAGGAAGCCATCCACGCCTACCTGAACGAGCTGCACACGCCGAAGCCGGAGGCCGGCGTGCCGCTTCGGCTGGCACGATAAGCCGCCGCCCCTCCCCGCAAACAGCATAAAATGTGCTAGACTGCACGGTCCCGTCATTCCCGCGAAAGCGGGAATCCAGGGGTGGCGGCGCACCGGACGTGCTCTCCCACCCGTACCCTCCTGGATTCCCGCTTTGACGGGAATGACGGAGAAGGCCGGAACGGCGGACTCGATGCCAACGACCGTTTCGACTCGACGGGAAAGGGAGGTACGGCCAGGAAGATGAAGAAGCTGCCATTGGGCGCAGGTGAGCCGTTTGCATGGCGCTCCTGGGGTGAGGGGTTCGTCGACGTCAACGGCGCCGGACACCTGGAAATCATCACGAATCCGGCGACGAAGGACAGGGTCGACCTCGACGGTCTCGTGACCCGGTTGCGGCGGCAAGGGGTGCGTCCGCCGGTGCTGGTGCGCTTCCCGCAACTCATCGACCGGCAGATGGAAACCCTCCAACGGGCGTTCCGGACCGCCACGAGGACCTTCGACTACCGCGGCTCCTACACCTCCGTGTACCCGCTCAAGGTCAACAGCCGCAAGGCGACGGTGGCGCGCATCTGCGAGGCCGGGCGCCCCTACGGCGCCGGCCTGGAGGTGGGCACCAAGGCGGAGCTTTGCATTGCCTTGTCGATGCTCGACAAGAACGGCGGCCCCATCATCTGCAACGGTTACAAGGACACGGCCTACATCGAGCTGGCGGCGGCGGCCGGCGAGGCGGGCTACAACGTCGTCGTGGTGGTGGAACGGCCGCGGGAGTACGAGCTGGTGAGCGAGCTTCGCGCCAAGGGACTCCCCTGCCCTGCCCTGGGTGCGCGGGTGAAGCTCAACGCCAGCGGCATGGGGCGCTGGGAGGAGTCGTCCGGGGACCTTTCCAAGTTCGGCCTCACCGCTTCGGACCTGCTGGACGCCACCCGCCTGCTGAAGGAATGCCGGCTGCTCGACCGCCTGCGCCTGCTGCACTTCCACCTGGGCTCGCAGATCACCAACATCCGCAACTTCAAGCAGGCGCTTCAGGAAGCGCTCCGGTTCTACGTCGAGCTGAAGGAGCTGGGGGTCCCCCTGGACACGCTGGACGTGGGCGGCGGACTGGGCGTCGACTACGACGGCAGCAACAGCTCCGCGGATTCCAGCGTGAACTACAACGTCCAGGAATACGCCAACGACATCATCTACACCACCAAGGAAGTGCTGGACCGCGCGCGCATCGCGGAACCCCGCATCATCACCGAAGCCGGCCGGTTCCTGGTGACCCACCACGTAGCCCTGCTCGTGGATCCTCTCGAGCAGCCCCGGTTGACGCCCAAGCCCGGCCGCGCCCGAGCCCGGGCATCCAACGTCGACGCCGTCAACGAGCTCGACGACATGGTGGTGGAGATCAACAGCAAGAACTGGCGCGAGTACCTGCACGACGCCTACCAGAAGAAGGACGAGATGCTCTCGGCCTTCTCCCTGGGGTTCCTCTCCCTCAAGCAGAGGGCCCAGGCGGAGTCGGCGTTCGCCCGAATCGTGGAGCTGGCAAGCCGTTTCTCGCGTCACGGACGCTTCGACGGCGAGGACAAGGCGCTGCTGGAACGCATCGCCGCCCGGCTGCACGCCTTCAATTTCTCGATCTTCAGGTCGTTGCCGGACAGTTGGATCCTCGACATGCTCTTTCCCATCATGCCCACCTGCCGGCTCAAGGAAAAACCGGCCGTCAGGGCCATCCTCGCCGACCTGACGTGCGATTCGGACGGCGTGATCAACAAGTTCTCGCATCCCCACGAGCTCCGCTCCGCCTTCGAGCTGCACGCCCCGCCCTGGGATGACTCCTACACCCTGGCGATCCTGTTCCTGGGCGCCTACCAGGAAGCCCTCAGCAGCGATCACAACCTCTTCGGACGGCCGGCGGAGGTCACCGTCGAGACCGACGGCAAGGGGGCCATGGAGATCTTCGACGTGCACGAGCCGGACACCTGCGCCGACATGCTGACACGGTGGGGCTTCGGCGATCTCGTGGACGGTCACGTTCCGGGAGAGATTTACGCCGTGCCGCAGCCCGACTCGCCTTCCGCCCGCCTGGAGCGGATCATGACCCGGGTGCTTACCGGCGGCACGTACCTGGACAGGCACCCGGGCGATGTTGCCAAAGCCGTCCCCGGAGAAGCCGACAGGCCCGTGGACGGACCCCAAAGGACCCTTGCACGGGTGGCTCGGGAAACAAAACGAGCACGTTCGGCAAGCGGTTCCTAGAAAGTTTCCACCCTCGAATATTCATGGTTTGAGCCACGAGATTTCCTGTGCTAGGGTCGTGCATCTGAGGTAGTGGTGGGTCTCGAACCCGCCACCGCCGGTACCGCGCGTGGCACCGTCACGCGCCGGAACCACAGGTGCACGACATGCAGACGAACCCGGCAAGCGCGGCGCCCGCGGTGGCGCCGATCCCGACCATTTCCACGCCTTCGTGGCTTCCCCGGGTAGACGGCTGGACCCTGGGAATAGTCGGGCTGGCGGCGCTGTTCACCAGCCCGCTCCTCGCGGTGCTGGGAATCGCCCTGGAGAACAGCGGCGACGTCTGGGCGCACCTCGCTTCCACCGTTCTCGGCACCTATATCCGCGAGACCCTGCTGCTCATCCTCGGCGTCGGCGCAGGGGTGTTGATCATCGGTGTCATCACGGCCTGGCTGGTCACCATGTTCGAGTTCCCCGGACGGTCCGTGCTGCAATGGGCGCTGTTGCTGCCGCTGGCCATGCCCGCGTACATCGCGGCGTACACCTACACCGACGTGCTGGAGTTCGCCGGCCCCGTGCAGACGGGGCTGCGCCAACTGTTCGGGTGGCAGAGCCCGGGCGATTACTGGTTCCCCGAGGTCCGCTCCCTCGGCGGCGCCGTGACCTTCATGTCGCTGGTTCTCTATCCCTACGTCTACCTGCTCGCTCGGGCCGCTTTCGTCGAGCAGTCGCAGAGTCTGTGGGACGCCGCCCGCGGCCTCGGGCTCGGCACCTGGGAATGCTTCTGGCGCGTGGCCGTGCCGTTGGCGCGCCCCGCCATCGCCGTGGGCGTGCTGCTGGCCCTGATGGAGACGCTGAACGATTTCGGCACCGTGGACTACTTCGCGGTGCAGACGTTGACCATCGGCGTCTACCGGGTGTGGTTCGGCATGAACAACCCGCCTGCCGCCGCGCAGCTCGCCACCATGGTGCTGGTGCTGGTGCTGGTGATGGCCACATTGGAGAGGATCGCCCGGGGCCGGCGGCGCTACCAGTTCAACCACAACGCGCCGCGACGCCATCCGCTGGCAAGGCTTCACGGCTACCGCGGGATGCTGGCGCTTTGCGCCTGCGCCGCGCCCCTGGTTCTGGGCTTCGTGGTGCCGGCCGTGCTCATGGCCGTCTCGGCGACGGGAAGCTACGGCTCTTCCACCGGCGTGGCCACGCTGGTTCTGGCCTTCAACAGCGTGGCCGTGGCCAGCCTTACGGCCCTGGCCTGCCTGTGCGTGGGGCTCTTCCTGGCCTACGGCGCCCGCCTGTCGGGGACCACCCTGGTCAAGTGGGCCACCCGGATCGCGAGCATCGGCTATACCGTGCCGGGGGTGGTGCTGGCGGTCGGGGTGATCGTATTCGCGGCGGCGCTGGACAACACCGTTGACGGATTCATGACAACCCGATTCCAGACGTCGACCGGGTTGATCCTGAGCGGCACGCTGTGCGCCCTGATCTTCGCCTGCACCGTACGGTTCCTGGCGTTGTCGTTCGGCTCGCTGGAAGCGGGTTTGACCAAGATCACGCCGAGCATGGACGCCGCCGCCCGATCCTTGGGGCATCGCCCGGGCGGGGTCCTGGCCCGCATCCACTTTCCCCTGCTGCGAGGCAGCCTCCTCACCGGCGCCATGCTGGTCTTCGTCGACGGCATGAAGGAGCTGCCCATGACGCTGCTGCTGCGCCCGTTCAACTTCAACACCCTGGCCACCCACGTCTACGAATACGCCTCCTACGAAGCCTTCGACCAGGCCGTGATCGCGGCCCTCATTATCGTGGCCACGGGTCTCGCCCCCGTCATCGCCCTGAGCCTGAGCTTCAACGGCTCCGGCCGGTTCTCCCAGCCCGCGAAACCGTGAGGCAGCGACATCGCCTCGGGATGTTCCCGTTGAGCGGCATCAAGTGCCTAAACGTTGGGCATGCACTGAACAATATCTGTGCAAGTTCACAAGGCGCCTTGTCGCGCCGCTCCCGTTAAAATGTGTGTGGGCGCGGGGTTTCAAAACCGCGCATGACCGCATGGCGCCACTGGCGTGTGGATTCGAACCCCGCCGCTACACACGCAGCTACGCTTGGAATCCGGTTTGGCACGAAGGTTGCTTCACAGGATTCATGGATCAGGCGGTTCTGAAACAATACGCGGCTTGAAAGGAAGCTTGAAAGGAAGAATGCCATGACACCGAGACAAGTGATCGACTTTGCCAAGAAGAACGGCGCGGAGATCGTGGACCTGCGGTTCACCGACCTGCCCGGCCTGTGGCAACATTTCTCGATATCCACCAACGAGTTCGACACCGGCCTGTTCCAGGACGGCATCGGCTTCGACGGCTCCAGCATCCGGGGTTTCCAGACCATCGACGAGTCGGACATGCTGCTGTTCCCGGATCCCGACACCGCCTTCATGGATCCCTTCACCTCGCTGCCCACGTTGAACCTCGTGTGCAACATCAAGGATCCCCTGACCGGCCAGCCCTACACCCGGGACCCGCGCTACGTGGCGCAGAAGGCCGAGCTCTACCTCAAGAGCACCGGCATCGCCGACACCAGCTACTGGGGCCCGGAGATCGAGTTCTATATCCTCGACAACGTCCGCTTCGACCAGAGCTACAACTACGGATTCTACTACATCGACTCCGACGAGGGCGCCTGGAACTCGGGCAACGGCGACAAGCCGAACCTCGGCTACAAGCCGCGGTACAAGGAAGGCTACTTCCCGGTCCCGCCCATGGACAGCCTGCAGGACATCCGTTCGGAGATGGTCAAGACGCTGGAGTCCTGCGGCATCGTGTGCGAGGTCCATCACCACGAGGTGGGAACGGCCGGTCAGTCGGAGATCGACATGCGCTTCACCACCCTGACGGCCATGGCGGACCAGGTGCTGAAGTACAAGTACATCGTCAAGAACGTGGGGATGCGCCACGGCAAGACCGTCACCATGATGCCGAAGCCCATCTTCCAGGACAACGGCTCGGGCATGCACACCCACCAGAGCCTGTGGAAGAACAAGAAGAACGTGTTCTACAACGCCAAGAACTACGCGTTGCTGAGCGACACCGCGCGCTACTACATCGGCGGGCTCCTGAAGCACGCCGCGGCGCTGTGCGCGTTCATCGCCCCCACCACCAACTCGTACCGCCGCCTGGTACCGGGCTACGAAGCCCCCATCAACCTCATGTATTCCCAGCGCAACCGCAGCGCGGCCGTGCGCATCCCGACCTACTCGACGAGCGAGAAAGCGCGGCGCCTGGAGTTCCGCAGCCCGGACCCGAGCTGCAATCCCTACTACGCCTTCCCGGCCATGCTGATGGCCGGGCTCGACGGCGTCGCCAACAAGATCGAGCCGCCCAAGCCGCTGGACAAGAACCTCTACGACCTCGCCCCCGACGAGGCGGCCCAGGTGGAATCGCTGCCGGGTAATCTCGAGGAATCCCTGGACGCCCTGGAACGGGACAACGCCTTCCTCACCAAGGGCGATGTCTTCACCAAGGACGTCATCGAGGCATGGCTGGACTACAAGCGGAGCGCCGAGGTGGAGCCCATGAGGCTCAGGCCGCACCCCTACGAGTTCGCCCTCTATTACGATATCTAGCCGACTTCCCTCTCCCTGCCGGCGGGGGCGGCGGATACGCCGCCCCCGCAACTCTCCGGTCAGATCTCATCTTGTTCCAGGGTCGACTCGGTGAGAAGTTGCACGGCCCGGTCCAGGTCGGCATGGCTGCCGAGGAGCACCAGGATATCCCGCGGTCGTAGCGTGTAGTCCATGGGCGGACTCTCCACCGAGACCCCGTCCCGGACCAGCGCCAGCACGCTGGTCCTGCCCTGGAAGTGCTCTTTCAACTCCCCGATGGTGTAGTGCGCCCCGGGCGCGTCCTCCTGCACCAGGAACGTGTCGGCGGTGGCGCCGGTGAGGAACTGGCTGAATCGGGCCAGGCTCTTGCCTTCGAGCCTCAGGCCGCGCAGCATGCTGTAGCCTTCCCGGCGCACCATCCCCACCTGCAGGGTGATGACGTTGCGCGGCACGTGGTACTCCTGCAGGACCCGCGCGAAGATCTCCACGGAGGTCTCGAACTCTTCCGGTATGACCTCGTTGGCGCCAAGGCGGGTGAGGCGTGGGATCTCTGCCACGTATCGTGTCCGCACGATGATGTAGAGGTCGGAGTTGAGCCGGCGCGCGTGCCAGACGATGCGCGACGTCGCCATCGGGTCGCTGATGGCCACCACCAGCACGCGCGCCCGCGCCACCCCCATGGCCGCCAGGACCGCCGGACGGGTGCCGTCGCCGAACTGGATCTCCTCGCCTTCGTTCCGCATCCGCCGCGCGACCTCCGGGTTGAGGTCGAGGATCCGGTGGGGGATGTCCACCTCCCGCAGGACCCGGGCGAGGTTCCGGCCGTTGAGCCCGTAGCCCACGATGACGACGTGTCCGCTCAGGTCCCCCGCCGACGGCCCTTCGTCCGCTTCGCCGCGGTGGAACGCGAAGCCAAGGCGTCCTCCGCCGACGATCATCAGCGGGGTTGCCAGCATGCTGAGAATCGCGGTGGCAAGAAAGAGCTGCTCCTGGTCGGGCGAGAGGAGGTCGAACGCGCCGCCCATGCGGGCCAGGATGAGCGAGAACTCCCCCACCTGGGCCAGCGCCAGGCCCAACAGCAGGCCGAGCCGGAACGAACGCTGCAGGGAAGAAAAGATGGCGGTGATCAGCCCGCCCTTGATGAGCACCAGCAGCAGCCAGGCGCCGCCGATCAGCGAGATCTCCTCACCCACGAAGGCGAGGTCCACCTGCATCCCGATGGAGATGAAGAAGATCCCCGCGAAGCTGTCCCGCAAGGGCAGGATGTCGGCCACCACCTGATGGCTGTACTCGGAATCGGAGATCAGGAGCCCGGCGATGAAGGCTCCCAGCGCCAGGGAGATGCCGGACTGGAAGGCCACCCAGGCGGTGCCGAGACAGATGAGCAGCACGAACAGGACGAAGATCTCCTGGTTCCGCAGCCGGGCCACCTGGTGGAGGAACCACGGCACGATGAAACGCGAGGCGGTGAAGATGAGGGCCACCGCCAGCACCGATTTCCCCAGGGTGAGGGCCACGACCTGCAGGGACAGCGCCTCGGGCTCGCCCAGCACCGGCACCGTGAGCATCATGGGCACGGCAACGATGTCCTGGAGCAGGAGCGTGCCCACCGCCAGCCGCCCGTGCAGGGCCGACAGCTCGTCGCGGTCGCTGTAGATCTTCAGCACGATGGCGGTGCTGCTGAGGGACGCGAGCAGGCCGAAGAAGAAGCTGATGCGCAGGGGGTAGCCCAGGTAGACGCCCACCGCCGTCACCGCCAGGACGGTCAGCGCGACCTGGAGGGAGCCTCCTATGATGATCGGTCCCTTTACCGCCAGGAAGCGCTCGAAGGAGAACTCCAGCCCGATGGAGAAGAGCAGCAGCACGATGCCGATCTCGGCCAGGAGCTCGATCTCCTCGCCGTGGCCGATGACGCCGAAGCCGTGCGGCCCCATGGCGACCCCGACCGCGAGAAAGCCGATCACCGTGGGGAGCCTCAGCTTGTGGAAAGCGAAGACCGTGGCCACCGTCAGGGCCAGGACCGTTACCAGACTCGTGAGAACGTTGAGCATGCCGCGTTCCGACCGGGAATACGCGTGGTGTTCCACGCGTGCTTCAATGATGATAGACGATTAGGGACTCCATGAACACATGAACGGGCGTGTGCGGCAACCGAGGGGACGATGAGCGAAGAAAACAGGGTCATGGGCATCGACATCGGCGGCACCGGTGTCAAGGCGGCTCTGGTGGATACACGGGACGGAAAGATGACCACCGAGCGCGTGCGGCTGCCGACGCCCCAACCGGCGACGCCGGCGGCGGTCATGGAAGCCGTCCAGGAGTTGCAGCGCCAACTGCAATGGCAGGGGACGGTGGGTTGCGGCTTCCCGGGCCTGGTCAAGCGCGGCCAGGTGGAGCGCGCTCCGAATCTCGATTCATCGTGGATCGGCTATGACCTGGCCGGCCAGCTCCAGGCGCAACTGGGCGCGCCGCGGGCCGCCATCGGCAACGACGCCGACGCCGCCGGACTGGCGGAGTTCCGGTTCGGCGCCGGCCGGGGGATGGACGGAACCGTAATGGTGATCACCCTGGGAACGGGTATCGGCTCGGCCATCTTCCGCGACGGCGTGCTCCTGCCCGACACCGAGCTGGGCCATCTCGAAATGCACGGCAAGGTTTCGGAGAAGTGGGCCGCCGCCAGTATCCGTACGAACCGGGACCTGAGTTGGAAAAAGTGGGCGCGGCGGCTCAACGACTACCTCGTCCACGTGGAGTACCTTCTCGGAGTCGACCTGTTCATCATCGGCGGCGGGGTCAGCAAGAAGCCCGAGAAGTTCTTCCCGTACCTCCGGGACGTGGGCTGCCGGGTGGAAGCCGCGCGCCTCGGCAACGCCGCCGGCATCATCGGCGCCGCCTTGTTCCCGGTGCGCTAGTGTTGTGTCTCACAAACAGGTTGACAAAGATGCGCAGGATTTTCTGTCGTCGGCAAGGCGCGATGACGAGCAGTGGCGGGCACCACGCGAGGAAGAGCAACGCGGCCGACGGCAAAAAAGACAAGCAGATTTGTCAACCTGTTTGTGAGACACAACACTAGTTGCCCTGGATGCGGCGCAGCCAGGGCAGCAACAGCACGTACGGCGGCTCGGTTTCGCGAAGGCTTCGGCTGAACTGGGCGAACAGCTCCGGAACCCTGCCGCATTCCAGCTCCCGCTCCACCCGCATGCGCGAGATCAGCACCTCGGCGGCGGGGAGGGCGCGACCGTCGCCCGCCGCCGACATGGTCTGGGCGAACTCCTGGGTCCGGGCCTCGTGCACGGTCAGGTCCTGGATCCTTCCCAGCGCGTCCTGGAGCTTCTTCAAGCGCTGCACCGCACCCTTGGCCTCGGGCAGCAGATCGCCGAGGAACTCCATCAGGTAACGAAGCTGCTTGCACTCGATGCGGAGGGAATGGAAGGCGGCGGCGTCCTTCAAGTCCCGGATGCGCGCGCCCTGCTCCAGCACTGCCCGGCACCTCCTTGCGACGCGCGCCCCGGCCAGCGACAGGACCGGCTCCGCGCCTCGCCGGCCCACTCCGAGCAGGCTCTCCTCCTCGGCCGATGAGCGCCAGCGCCGCATCGCCGCGTCGTAGTCCCCGGAGCCCATGACTCCCACCAGCGTACGATGAGCCGTTTCCCGCTCGCGCGCGGCGAACTCGAACAGCGGCGCGATGTCGTCCGTCAAGGGTGCCGCGAGCAGGCTTCGGTAGTCGGCCTGCTGCTCCAGGTACACATCCAGGTCCCTCGGCCCATTGGTGGACTTGCCCAACCATGACAGTTTCTTCCTGAGCCCGGTCGCGGACTCGGCCGCAAAGACGTCCCGCATTTGCCCCAGGTAGGACCGGGCGCGCCGGACGGCCACCCGGAAATCGTGCAGGAACTCCGCGTCGGTATCGTCGAGGATGCCTTCCTCGTTGGCGCGGGCCACCTGGTACTGCACGCGAATCATGGCGCGCACGGCCTCGGCCGCGGTCATGGAGGCGTCGAGCTTCGGTCTGGAGACGGAAGCCGTCCGCAAGGGGTCGAGACCCAGCGCCTCCAGCGCCTTCCGGTAACTCGGGCCGCTCCCGGGGCGAACCCCCCGCTTCTTCCACCACTCGCAGACGTCCCGGAAAATCTTCTTGTAGCCCCGTACCTGCCGGACCACGACGAAGGAGCCCAACGACGCGGTCCGCTCCCCGTGCGAAGCCTCGTCCCGACTCACCGAGACGCGCAGGACCGTCTTCTGGTCGCGGTTGCACCGGCTCCAGGTCCTTACCTCCGACCGCACCGAAAACAGCTTGAGCAGGGCCCGGTTCCGGGTCAGCGGCGCCAGCTCGTCACGCAGCGCGCCCGGCGGCAGCCTGTCGGCGAACCCCGGAAGGCCGTCGAGCTCGATGCGGCTCCGCGAGTCCGGCCGATCCAGGGATTCGAGCTCGAGCACGCCCGCCGAGCTCCACAGGGCGCGCGACCGGGCGAAGAGCCGCCCGTCGGGAGTGTCCAGGTACACGGTCTCGCGGCTGAGCCGCGGCCCCTCGCGCAGCTCGTAGTGCTGGCGCAACTCGCGCAGCAGCCGTTGCCCGGCCCGGCCGGGGGGGACCTCGAAGGTCAACTCCGAGACGGCCGGTGTCGTGGACGGAGTCATCATCGGCTCGCGGACGGGGAGGCGGACGACGATTGCAGCAGCCCGGCCAGCTCTTGCCAAAGCTCCCGGTAACGCGTGGTCGCGGTGCCGGCGGGCTGGAAGGCGGGCAGCGGTGCCCGCGCCACCCCCATGCTCTCGACGTCGGCGGCGTAGGGGATCGCGGCCCCCAGCCATTTCGGGAACTTCTCCCTCATGGCGGCCATGGTCGTCCGATGCATCTTCTTGCGCGCCTCCACCATGGAAAAGAACGGCCGGATCTTGTCCTCATCATAGCCCTGGCGGCGGATGAAGGAACACAGGTTGGAGTAGGCCCGGGCGGCCAACGTCGAGGGCACCACCGGTACCAGCACCAGGTCCGCCGCGACGAAGATGCTCTCGGCCAGCAAGGCCGCGGTCGCGGGGCTGTCCAGCACGATCAGGTCGTACTCGCCCCGGAACGGCTCGAAGATCTGTTGCAAACGCTTCGTGGAGTGCTTGACGTGATCCAGCGCGGTCGCCAGATGCCGGTGCGACCAGTCGGCCGGCAACAGGTCGAGACGGTCGTAGTCGGTACCCTTGATGTTGCCGGCGATCTTCGCCCGCCCCTTGAGAAAGACCTGCCTGGCCTTCTTGAGCCGGGGCTTGACGCGGAAATAGTAGGTTGCCGAACTCTGCGGATCGAGATCGCAGACGAGCGTCCTGAGTCCGGATTCGGCGCTGAGGTAGGCGAGATTAACGGCGGCGGCGGTCTTTCCGACACCACCCTTCAGGTGATAGACGGCCATCACCTTGCCCTGTCCGGACTCGTCCGACATCGTTCAAGCGTCAACTAGTGCCCTGTCCTGTTAGACAGGACACTGAGTCCGGCAGGCCGCCATGGCGGCTGGAGGCCACCCCCCGGTGGCCCCCAACCGTGCGCGGGTCAGGATCGGGGCTTCTTTGGAGGAACGATGGCGTCTTTGCAGGCTTTGGCAACGCGAAACTTGACGACCCTTTTCGCAGGGATCTTGATCGCTTGCCCGGTAGCGGGATTGCGCCCCATGCGAGCTTTCCTGCTGGTTTTCACGAGTCGGCCGATGCCCGGTACGATGAAAACCCCGCTCTTCTTGACCTCCTTGACGGCGAGGGCCGCCAGATTGTCGAGAAAATCCTTCGCGACACGCTTGTTAAGGTCGCACTTGGCCGCAAGATCGGTCACGATCTGCGCCTGCGTCATCTTCGTAGCTGCCATGCCTCTCCCTTCTACGCCCTCTGTTCCATGGGCAGTAAATACCTCAAACTTTCGGTAATATACGCGTGTTTCATTAGATTGTAAAGAAAAATGCCGGCGGTGAAGCCTCTTGGGACCGCCGCGCACGCTTTCTACGGATGTTCCTCCCGCCAGTCCGGCAATCGCGGATGCGGCCGGCGAAATGCATGGATGATATCGCTGTGGGTCAGATCGTCGTACCGGAATGAAGGCAGATCCGAGCTGATCCGCGAATGATAGCGCATGAGGATCAGGTACCGCTTGACCAGCTCCGGCAGCAGGAAGTTTCGCCGCACGTGCTCCCGCCCCTGCCGGCCCAGGGCCGTCGCCGCCTCGCCGTCCTCCAGGACCGTGGCCATGTGCGAGGCAATGGCGTCGACATCCAGCGGATCCACCAGGTAACCCGTCACTCCGTCGATGACCTGCCGCTTGATGCCGCCCACGCGGGAACCGATGACCGGCGCCCCCTGCCACAGGGCCTCGGTCACCACCAGCCCGAACCCTTCCCGGGTGGAGACGTGCACGAACCCCCGGGCGATACGCATCAACGCCCCTACGACCCGGTCATTGTCCTCGACGTTGACCCAGAAGTGCACATCCGGGTCGTCACCGGCCTGCCGCTTCAGCTCGTTCAGCACCTCGTCGCCCTCGGGGTCGTCGGAGGCGGTGTTGCCGATGAACAGAAGGTAGGGTTTCGGGTCCCAGCGCCGCGCTTCGGCCATGCGTTGGAAGGCCTTCAGGATCGTTCCCTGGTTCTTGTGGCGGTCATAGCGGGAAATCGCCGCGAATATGGGCCGTTCAGGGTCCACGTCGTGAGCCTTGAACAGCGGTTGCAGGATATCGAGCGCTTCAGCCCGGGTATAGTGCCTGTTCTTCTCCGCCAGCGGGTCGATACACGGCATGATCTCGTACACCGGGATCTTGAGCCCAGGACCCACGAACTCGCGCATGGTGAAAACGGCGCCGTCGCAGTGGTTGACATACGGCAACAGGAAGCGCCACACGGTCTTGTCGGGGACCGACGTGTCGATGTGACAGCGCCAGATCACGTTGCCGAGAATCGGCGCGTTCATGATCATGGCGGCGGGCTGCGGATCGTGGACGACGGTGAGGTCCGATGCGATGAAAGTGTTGCAGGCGTTCTCGTCGATGGTGTCGAGGTAGGCGCCGAAGATTTCCTCCAGGGAGATGGGCGACCCCGCTCCCTGGAGCAAGTTATGGAATTTCTTGGTGACCTGGAAGAACTCGCGGTTGCCGCGAATGGTGCACCAGCGGGCATCGACGCCCAACAGCCGGGCGAAAGGGACCGCGCTGCGCAGCATCTCGGCCACCCCGCCGCCCACCGCCGTGGAATTGACGTTCACCCAGCCGTGGCCCGCCAGCGGCTCCGCCAGACGCCGGAGCTCGTCCATTCCCGGCGTGCCGATGACCGCCTCGTAGTCCGCAAGGCCGAAGGCTCCCTCCGGCCGGACTTCCTCCAGGCCGGCAACGGTCTCGTCCCGGCCGTTCCCGTTGCGGGCCCCGGCCGGGGGCGGAGGAGATTCCAGAGCGTCCGTCGTATCGTTCAAGAACGTCAAGGCAGCCCTCCCATGCTATGAAATTATGCAGCGATTTCTCCGACCTTAGAATGAGTTACGGAAGATTGTCAACCACGGCGCGGACCCCGGCACGGGGCCTCTTGCCAGAGGCAATGGGTTCGCGTATCCTCTGACCTCATCATTCCCGCAACCGGCCCCAGCATGCAAGGCAGAAAGCCTCATTTCCTGCGAAATACGATGATCACGGGGATCCTGATCCTGATCCCCCTGTTCGTCACCTATATCCTCATCGCGTTCCTGTTCAACCTGTTGAGCAACACGGGCACGCCGATCATCCGCGGCTTCCTGTCCTTTATCGACCTGGACCAGATCGCGTGGTTGATGCCGCTGGTCCCGTTCATCAACCTGCTCATCGTCCTGGCCCTGATCTTCTTCATCGGGCTGGTCGGTACCAACATCGTGGGCCGGCGCATCCTGGCGAGCCTCAACCAGGTGGTCATGCGTCTGCCGCTGGTGAGCACCGTCTACGGGGCGGTCAAGCAGGTGGTGGAGACGCTGCAGGGCCCCCAGGGGAGTTTCCAGCGCGTGGTGCTGCTGGAGTACCCGAAAAAGGGCGTGTGGATGATGGGACTCGTCGCCACCCGCAGAGCCGACACCTTCAACGTCTCCCCCTCGGATACACTGCTGGCCGTGTTCGTGCCCACCACCCCGAACCCCACCTCCGGCTTCCTCGTGCTGATACCCGAGGAAGAGGTCATCGAGACCGATTACACCGTCGAGGAAGCCTTCAAGTTCATCGTCTCGTCCGGCATCGTCGGCCGGGAGTTCAACTCTCCGGCGCCGCTCGAACGGACGCTGCAAGCCGCCGCCAAGAAAACCTCGTAGGGGGCGGGTTTCTCGCGCCCTCTTGAAGATATCAACCGCCGGGACGTCGAGAGCCGATTCAAGCTTCTCACCGAGCGCCACGGAGAGACGCCTGCCAACCAGTGCCTGTCGTTCCTGCATTCAGTGTATCGAAGGCCGTGCGTGGACCACGAGGGTCTGAGGAACCCCGTGGAGCAGTGGCTTTCTGCCGGGGGGAGGTATCACCGCAAGAGGAGGAAGCGGATATCGTCACCGGCCGAGGTGCTGCCGTGCTGGCGGAGAGGAATCGAGGCGGAGGTGGAAAACCCCGCGCACCGAGACGCGTTCCTGTTCGGGCTGTACACAGGGATGCGGCTGGGAGAGGTGCTGGCGCTTCGCTGGGAAGACGTTGTGGGCTTGGTATTCCTGATCGAGTCTTCTCTGACGGCGCGCATCTGGTGACGCTCCAGTTCAGTGACTTTGAGTGCCCTCCAGTGCTCGGCCCAGCACGGACCATGGCGCCGAACATGAGCTTGAGGATGGGCCTTTCGCCGAAGACGTTGGGAATGACCGTGAGGCGCCGGCGTTTCTCGACAAACAGCCGCTCCAGGAGGTTGGTGGTACGGATGGCACGGCGATGAGTGATGGGCATGCGCAAGTGCGCGATGCAGGCCTCGAAGTCATCCACGAAACAGGCGGTGGCCGTGGGCAGTTCGGTTTCGTAGTCGGCGACCCACCCGTGGCGAGTTCGCGCGCGATGGCACGGGAAGGGGCTTGGTAGGCAGCGGTGACCCGGGCCTTGAACTCCGGCCATAGATCTTCGGGCGTCTTGGGGACGAGGTTCCTGAAGCGGTGGACGAGGCAGCGCTGACGCGCGGATCGCGGGAAGCAGGGTTTCGACCGCCTTGATGATGCCGACCGCGCGGTCCGAGATCACCAGCAAGGGATCGCTTTCCGGCCGCTTCCCGTCGAGCCCGGAAAGCGCAATGCCGACGACGCTGCTTACACAGAGTTCCATACCCGGCGCCGGCCGCATGTACTCATCGCGTGTCCCTTCAGCCGGCAGAATGCACCTTAGCAACCTGTCCGATTTTCCGAGACCACCTCACCCTTAGGCGTCGATGGTGACGGTAACGGGCAACGCTAGGTTCCTGTGCCCGCCCATGGCAGCGCTGAATCGTGTGATCGGCCAATGGCCGAAAGCGCTTACTGCCATGGCAGTACCCCGTCCGGCGTCGTTCGGTTCGGCCGACAAACCCCGTCAAATACCGTGATCGGAGCGCACCGAACAGCGTGAGCACGCTCAAACATCATCGCAGATATGGATGAGAGTCGGGAAAATCGCTCCCCTCGGGGACATGAATACACTCCACCGTGCCGCGCCGCACTTCGACCGGGACATGACGCCCCGTGCATTCGACCCAATAAAACTTGCCGGCATCGGCTCCGTGCGCTACCCCGCCCCACTCACCATCTGTGGGGTAGATAAACCAATTGACGCAAGGATACCTGGCATCTCCACGCGAAGCGCACCGGTTGCGGTCCGTGTGGAAAAGAACGCTCACGGGCGTATCGCACAGATTTGCGAAATAGGCATTCCCCCTGCTCCCTATTCGAAGCTCAAGACAGCTTCCTTCAGCCGCGACGGACGAAGACCAAAGAAGACCTGCCAGAACGAGGGTCCCTGAGACCGTAGGTTTTCTTCCCCTAGCAGAACGCAGGCCAGACCCCACCTCAATTGCATGAGCAATAATAGTGGACAAGCATGTATCCCCACGTGAATACGAACACAAACGCTATGAAGGCCGGAATTACACTTGATGATCGCGCGGGACAATGCGGAGGGCTTCCAAAGGGCACTATTTCAGGCCTCACATCCCCGTTTATCTCCTTGGCTAACTCATTAATCCTGGTAGTCCACTTCCAGTGCATTATTCCCGCAGCAATGAGTCCTACGAAGCCGGCAGATGAGGTGGTGAGTCCCACCAACAATATCACCCATACTAAGTCGGCCTCTTGGATGACTGGAGAGCTATTTCCCAAGCCTTGCATGAACGTGAAAATGCCGAACAGGATAGTTTGGGGAGTGAACGTCCACGTTAGACGATGGTTCATCCAGTTCTTTTCTTCGGACGCAGCCTCCTTGAACCTCGTCCATGTCTTGATTGGAGGTTCCTTCCCATCAACACTGATATTACCGGCAGCCATCAAGGGGTTCTCCTTTGTCCAAGAGAAACATCATCGCAGATATGGATGCGAGTCGGGGAGGATGCTCCCCTTCGGGACATGAACGCATTCCACCATGCCGTGCCGCACTTCGACCGGGGTATGACGCCCCGTGCATTCGACCCAGTAAAACCTGCCGGCCTCGGCTCCGTGTTCGATCAGAAGCCCGCTAAAACTTTCATCTCCGAGTTCCCTAAGGGAAGTGAAACAAGGATACTTGGCATCGGCACGCGAAGCGCACAGGCTGTGGTCGGTGCGGAAGAGAACGCTCACAGGCGTATCGCACAGATTTGCGAATATCACATGCCCCTCGCTCCCCATTCGAACCTCCACGCAGCTTCCTTCGGCCGCGGCAGGCGGGGACCAGAGAAGAGCCGCCAGAACGAGGGTCCCTGCGATCCGCATGTCCGGTTTCTCCTTGCTCAAGCGGGTCGGCCTGGCGGCGTTCTCCACCTGCAAGTCGTGGAACTGTGCCGCCTCGCGAATGCTCCCGCCTAGCCGGCGAGGCCGTTCCGGCGCGGCGACGGCAGCCTGCACGACCCCCGCTCCATCGGAGCCTTCTTATACCGGCCGTGGGGGTCCATATCACCCGTAGAACCATGGGACTCGGCGAAACCCGCGGCAGAGCCTCCGGGTACGCCTCCTGACCCCGCGGTCAGCGCCGCCTGAGGGGCCCGTCCGGCGAGGGCTCGAGCAGCGCGAGCGCCGCTTCGAGCGTGATTTCATCGGTCGCCATCCCCTCTGGCAGCGACGCATAGCGTCAGCGGTGGGCGACGAAGGGGCCGTGGGGGTCGGTCTTGAGCCACCCGGCGCCCCGTTTGCGGGATGCGCCCCGAGTTCGGCGGCATCAACGCCGGAAAGCGCCTGCCCGCATCGCTGCGCCGGAAACCCTTCGTCGAGCTCATCGCCGGCGTCGTCGCCGCGAGCACCGGCGCCCCCGTCGCCGAGGTGCTGCGCACGGCCTCGGCTGGACTTGCGCTGCTCGCCGCCGGCCCCTGGCTCGCGCTCCACTTCCTCGAGCGTCTCCCGGGCGTCCCCGTCCGCCCTGTGCCCGTCGCGTTCGGACGCTTCCGCTACCGCTTGGGCCTCTTCACCAAGCGCGCCGCAGAGGAGTTCCCGCCGTTGCGCCGTCTCGAAACGTTCGTACGCGAGGCCGTGCTCGGGCGCGCGGCGTAGCCAACGTCGCGCGTTACCGGCTCCTGGCGAGTTGGCGGTGTGTCCCGTCCCCGATGCGGCATCATCGTGGTTCCTGTTGACCTCGGGCGCCCGTAATTGTTGAAGTGCCGTTTGGCAGCCGACGACGCCACTGCAAGTCCGTCAGGCGTAGAGACCGTGGACACGGGGCACACAGGTCACTGAAGAAAGAGCATGAAGCCGCAGCGCAGCATCTGCCTCCGCCGTCTGTTTCCGGCTGCAATGCTTGCCTTCTTCGCATCGCCAGCGCCGGGCAGGCGGGGCGATATGACGGCACGACCGTCCCGAACCCCATAGTTCTCATGGCGACGCGGGGACCCGTTGCCGGTAGGAAATCTTCGATAGCACAATGGCTGGACAGGCGGCTGCACTCGCGCCGACCCGGACCCGCTGGCGCGAGCGGAGGATGCGGGAACCGGTGGGAACTCCACGTCACGACGGGAACGCTGCCAGACGTGAATGCGCGCGGCAGCAGAGTTCGCCACCGCGTGCAGACCGCCGGAAGACCTCATGCTCGATCGTGCCGGCCCAGGTGAGGGACGACCCGGGAGCACGGGCGCATTCACGCTGGGTGTCGCCTCCCGGGCAGGCTACTCCGGAACCGATGCGGAGTGCGCCGTCGGCGGATTGTTCGACGTCATCGCCTATGCGCTCGCCATCGCCGCGTCCACCATGCCGGCGCTTGAGACTAACGCCAAGCGCCACCAACGTCTTCACGGTTCCATCTGACGTGGGTGGTCCCGTCGTGGCGACGCGCCACAATCGAAACCGAAACACCGGCCGCGTAGCTCTGCGCAACAATCCGGCGCTTCTCTTCGTCCTACCAGAACCGGCGCACCCGAAGGTACCGCCGCCGCTCGCGGGGACGATCGATTTCAGCGTAACGCATTCTTCGCAAGACACGTATGCGCGCGTCAGGAACCGTCATCCACTTCTGCCTAGCAGGCCGTGGAAAAACCCACGGATTTGAGTGTTGGTGACTGATGCAAAGGGAATCGGACCCTCGACGGGCTGGGATAGAGGTCATTCGCACGCCTTTTCATGCCAACGACCGTGGCGCAGACGCACGCCTCCACAGGAAGTGTGGTCACGTGCCCACTCCCAAGGTGCGCAGCCGCACCAGGTTGTAGGCCGCGAAGGTCAGGGTGAACTGGAAGTCCACCTTCGGAAGCCCCCGATGCTTGAGCTTGCGCAACCCGCCGACGGTCTTGGCCCATCCGAAGGCTTCCTCGATCCGCTTGCGCACTCGCTGGCTCTGAGTGTAGCCAGCGTGGCGGGTGGTGCGGCCGTCAATGGCCGAACGCCGATTGGTGTCGTTCTGCGCCACATGAGGACTCGCGTTCGCCCAGCGCAACCCCTCGACAAAGTCACGGGTATCGTACCCCTTGTCCGCACCCACGGTGAGCCGGCCCTTGCCGGGTCGCCCCTCGATCATGGACAGCGCCGACTCCCGCTCAGCCCGGCCGCTGGCCTGGGTGGTACGCGTGTCGACGATCAGTCCATGGCGGTTGTCCATCAAGGCATGCCCCAGGTAGCACAACTTCGCTTCCTGCCCCTTGCCCTTGCGGTACTGCAGGGCCTGCGGGTCGGTGGTGGACTCATGGGTCGCATTGCTGCGCTTCTCGCCCCGGAAGTCCTCCTCGGCATTGCGTCCGCCGCCGCCCCGCGGTCCCTCGCCCCCTTTGGGGCGAAACGACTTCATCGACGCCCAGGCCTCCAGCAGCGTCCCATCGACACTGAAGTGCTCATCCGACAAAAGCCGGGCGTCACGCGCCTGCACCAGGATCTTCGCAAAGAACTCCCGGGCGATGTCCGAGCCGATCAACCGCTCCCGGTTCTTCGTGAACGTCGAGTGGTCCCACATCGCCTCGTCCATCGACAGCCCCACAAACCACCGGAACAAGAGGTTGTAGTCCAGTTGCTCCACCAACAGCCGCTCGCTGCGGATCGAGTAAAGCACCTGCAACAGCAACGCCCGCAGCAACTGTTCCGGCGCGATCGAAGGCCGCCCCGTGTGCGAGTACATCGCCTCCAACTCCCCGGACAGATCTTCCAGCGCCCGGTTCACCATCTCCCGGATCGGTCGCAACGGATGGTCCTTGGGAACACGGGCTTCCGGCGATACATAGCTGAACATGCCTTCTTGACGCGGATCAGTGCCTCTCATCGACTCCTCCGTCCCAGTACGAACATACAAAATATGTACCCGCGTCAGACGGACTTTTTCAACAACCTGCTAGGTTTCTGGGAACCGGCCGAGGCCTGTGCAGGGCGAGCGCCGCCCTCGCACTGGCCGGCGCCCTCATGCTCAACGCCTCGCATGTGCGGGCCGACAACGAATGCGGCGCGCCGCGGCCCGGTGAGGAGGTCGTCTGCTCGCCATCCACTTACGATCCCGCGGATGGCAACATATTTTACAGCCACGATGAGAACGGCGAGGACGAGACGAAGGGCGACTTCACCGTCCGGCTCGCCGGGGACCTCTCGATAGACCACGACGGCGAGCGTCCCGGCGCGGACGTCTACGTCTCTCCCGAGGACGACGAGGAACAAAACCACGGGGCCGTATGGATAGCGCCGGGCGCATTCGGGGAATACACGGGCGACGTTGCGCTCTACTCCTCCGCCGACGTGACTTCGAACGGATTGGGCACTTTCGCCGGTCACTACGGAAAGTCGGGCGCGCTGCGCATGGAGATTTCGGGCGGCGAAATCAGGTCCAGGGGCAAGGGTTCCGACGCGATCAGCGGCTATCGTCACCCGGGCAGCGACGGCGAGCTCGTCATCATCGTCCGCGGCGTCACCGTCGGCACGATGGGAGACCGCGCCCGCGGCGTCTCAGGTTGGCATCAAGGCGGCGGCGAACTGAACATCGATGCTCGAAACCTCACTGTGACAACCGAAGGAGAGCATGCCTACGGCGTCCTGGGTTGGCACGGGGGCAACGGGGTACTGAGCATCGACGCCCGGGAGCTCGAAATCGAAACGACGGGAGCGAACGCCCGTGGTGTCTACGGAGTTCATCAAGGCAATGGCGAACTCAACATCGACGTCGGAAACCTCACCGTCACGACCGGAGGAGACTACGCCTATGGAGTGATCGGTTTTCGTCAGGGCGACGGCGAACTGAACATTGACGCTCGAAACCTCAGCTTCACGACCGAAGGAGTCCATGGCTACGGCGTCAACGGTTTTCATCAAGGCAACGGGGAACTGAGCATCGACGTCCAAAACGTCGACGTCCGGACGGCGGGAATGAACGGCTACGGAGTCCTCGGCTTCCTTCAAGGCGATGGCGAACTGAGCATCGACGCCCAAGACCTCGTAATCGATACGACGGGTGACCTCGCCAACGCCGTCCTGGCGAGGCATTCAGGCGACGGCGATCTGAGTATCGACCTCCAGGGCGTTTCCGTCACTGCGACCGGAACGCGCGCCAGCGGCGTCTACGGGAGCCACTCTTCCATGGACGGCGACGTCACCATCCGAGCGCGCAACGGCGCCGTATCGACTTCGGGCGCGGCGGCATTCGGGGTGCGCGGTGTCCATTCCGGCGCGGGCACGGTCGATATCGAACTGCGCGAGACGACCGTCGCCACGACGGGGGCCGACGCCGACGGAGTCGTGATCCTTCGTCGGGGCCTCGGGCCGGCCCGTATCGCGGTGGATGGAGGTTCTGTCCACACCTCCGGGCCGGAGGCGCACGGCATCCGGATCGGCCGCCTCCGCGAGGACGGCAGCCTGGAGCTCGCCTCCCCGGTGGACGCGGACGGCTACCGCAAGCAGAGCGTCTCGGTGAACGCGCCAGTGACGGGCGGCTCGGGCGAGAACGCGGCGGGCGTCTTTCTCGCGGGCGGCGGCAGGGTCGCCATCGGCGGCCGGGGAAGCATCCGGGCTGCGTCCCGGGTGGCGATTCTCGCTTCCGGCAGCGCGCCGCAGTTGCGCGTGGAGATGAACCTCGACGGCCGCCGGGTGGGCGATGTCGTCGACGGCGCGATCCGAAACGACGAAGGCGAGACCACGCTCGCGGTGAACGGCGTCACGCTGTTCGAGGGCGCCGGGGGCGCCACGGGTGCCGAGGCGGCGAACGGGGCGTGGGACCTGACCCTGTCCGCAAGCGAAACAGTTCAGGGCCGAATGTTCGCCGCCGAGGACTTTATCGAGACCTACGCGCCGCGCGCGGCGGTCTACGAGTCCCTGCCCGGCTTTCTGCTCCGGCTGAACGGCGGGAGCCGTTCCGGCGGGCGCATCGCCCGGCCCGACTCGCGTGCCTGGACGCGGATATCGGGCGGGCGGGGGTCGTTTGAGCCGAATCGCGCGAGCGTCGGCGCGGCATACGGTTTCCGTCGAGTCTCCGCCGAGGCGGGGCGAGACCTCCCTCTGGGCGAGAGCGTCGTCGGGTCGTTCTCCCTGCATCATGTCAACGGCACCGCGGACGTGGCCTCGCCCCACGGCGGGGGAATGATCGAGGCGGAGGGCGTGGGCGTCGCCGCGGATCTCTCCTGGAGAGGGGCCGACGGGTATTTCGCGCGCGGGCGCCTGGCACTCACCAACTACCAAGTGGATGTCTCGTCCCGTGCGCGAGGAAACCTCGCGCGAGATGTCGGGGCGAATGGACACTATCTGGGCATCGAGGCAGGCCGGCGCATCGCCTTCGGTGGGAATACGGCGCTCGCCCTCCGGGGGTGGGCAACGCGCCGCTCGCTGTCGGGAGGCACGTTCACGGACACACTGGGTTCGCGCGTCTCGCTCGCCGCGACGACGCGGCATGCGGGGGGCATCGGTGTCGCAGCAGAGACCGCGCGGTCGCTGGAGAACGGGGAGCTCATGCTGCGCGCCTCGGCGGATATCGAACACGCCCTGGGTGGCGCTGACACGGCGGCGCACGTTTCCGGCGAGCGTCTCGTTTCAGAAGCGACCGCTACCCGCGCTCTGCTCGGGCTGGGCGGAATCTGGCGCAAGGGCAGGTTATCGCTGGACGCGCGCCTGTATGCGGGCACCGCAGGTGCCCACGATACCGAATACTCCGGCCGCGTCGGCTTTGTCTGGACGTTCTAGGAAGACGTCATTGCCATTTCGGCCGGGCCTCAGGCGCCTGATCGCCAAGCATCGATTGTGCTTGGCAGCATTAACGGGCTACGGGGAAGTTCAAACGCTTCCGACAACGACCGTGCCAGGCTCGTCTCTGGCTTGCCAGGATCGCGAAAGCGGAGCCGTGGCAGTTCGCCCATTGGCCCTTATTGTACGGGCAGGACCGGACGCTGGGAGCCGTATGAGCTGAAAGGTTCACGTACGGCTCTGGGAGCGCGTGGGGGCACGGTTCCCCCGATTCCGCTGTATCGGAAAGCCCGGATCTACGCACGTTCCAGCCTCGATCTGGACCTCTTGACGCTGGCCGGCTGGGTCGGTATGGCGGCGTTCCACCTGAGGCTGGTGGCCCCGACCGGCTGGCCCGTCACCTGGAACGCTCTACGAAGCTGTTTATGGACGGGACCCGTGCACCGGTGCTCGACACGGCGTCCTCCCAACGCCGATATGCGACTAGGCGTTGTGCTGGCAGAACCGCCCTGAAATCCCGTAGTTCTCCGGGCGACGCGGGACAGCTTGCCGGTATAAGGAATCTTTGACAGCGTGATCAGCGTGCTCGCACTCGCGTTCGCCCGGGCTCTCCTAGCGCGACGCGAGAATGCGCCGGTCCGCTTTCGGCCCGAATGCCGCAGAGCCTGCGGCCTGTGACACCAGGACAACCAGCTGCTCGTGCCAGAGCGGTCACCAAATTTGTGGCAGCACAAAGACCTGTGCCATTCCGATTGACAAAAAATGAGCCGTTTTCGGTTGATGGGATGGTCCGCTCCGCTTCATTCGGAAGGCGTCGGAGATCAGATGAGGGATCATTTCTCTGACGAAGGAGCAAGCCATGGGAAACGTAACACGGGTGGGGATCGATCTGGCGAAGAAGGTATTTCACGTGACGGCAGTGGACGGTGCCGGGGCGGTCGTGGATCGCAAGCAGCTTCGGCGGGCGGGGCTACAGTCGTACCTGACGCAGCTTCCGATGGGCTGCATGGTGGCGATGGAGGCGTGCGGAAGCGCACACCACTGGGTGCGGGTGGCAATGCGGCTGGGGCACCGGGAGGTGCTGACGGTTAGTCTCACGCCGGGTAATCGCCGTAGCGGTTGTTTAAGAATTTGGGTGAACATGGAAACTCCTTTTGCGTCGATGGCGCTGCCGGATCGTCTCGGGACCCTATTCGCCCGGGCCGTACTTGGTGAGCACACTCGCAAGAAGGGTCCGCAGGTTCTCGCTCGCTTCGGGGTCGGTGCGCGGCTGGAGGTTGTCTGCGAGCCAAGCAAGGAAGGGTAGCAGATCCTGATAGAGCGCTCGCGCGAGGGCCTCGCTCTCAGCATCAGCCCGGTCGACGGTCAGCCCGTGATCGGTGATTTCGACGATCTCTTGCGTCAGACAGTGCCTGAACTTGTCGTCAAGCGCGTCGCGCGTTGCGGCGATGGCCTTGAGCCGGCCGACGCCCTTCTCGATGATGGTCTGCTGCTGCGCCTTGGTCCACGGCCCCGTGTCGTCCGGAGCGAACCCGGCGAGCTCGAGCACCGTGCCCTTCATCACCCGGTGGTAACCGTCGCGGTCGAAGACCGCGGTGCGCATTGCGTGCCCTACCGTCACGTCCGTCACCACATGGTCGACGATGAGGGGGCAGAGCCGGCGCTGTTCTTTCGGCTCAAGGACCGCGAACAGTGCGTCGGGCAGGTTCAGCACGCTCTCGCCGATGATGTCGGTGAATGCGTCCATTCTGTGCGTGTAGTAGCCCGTGTGCATGGCGATCACCTCGGCGGTGATCGCCTCGGCCGGGATGGTCCGTTCGTGCTCTTCGGCCGACGCCGGCGTCGCGAGGGCGAGTGCCCCGACAAGTACGAGTCCGCGTCGGCGGAGGGTGCTCGTCTTCATCGGATTCTCCCGCAGCACCGGTTCCGCCCGGTGTCAACTGTCATTTCTCGCAGGCTTCCTCGCTGGCGGCCCTCAACGGTGATCGCCGGGTGCTTCTCAAGACGATCGGCGGGTCCGGGTTCATCCCCTCCACTGCCTGTTGCTTCCAGGTGCTCATCTGGTTCGGGTCGATCTTGTGCCGCGCGGCGATCTCCTGGATCGTCTTGTCTCCGCGCAGTGCCTCCAGCGCTACCTTCGCCTTGAACTCCCGCTGAACCGTCGCCGTGTGCTCATCGCGTATCCCTCCTTCTCCCGGTGGAATACACCTTAGCAACCTGTCCGTTTTCCGGGACCACCTCAGTCGCGCTTGTTCGTGCCGAGGGCGCCCGCCACCGCTCCGTTCGAGAAGTTGGCGATGAACTCCCCGGTCGCGCTTGAGGGCTGATCGCCCGCCGTGGCGAGGCCGTGGAACCTGCCGCTGTACGCGTTTTGATCGTCTTGGTGCACCGACGCCTTCACGCCGTCGACAAGGCCGTCGGTCCTGCCGGTGAATTGCCCCTGGGTGAATATCTGCCCGTCGTTGAGCCGGACCGACCACGCGCCGCCCTCGTGCTCTTCCGAGAGCTGCACGTCGGAAATCGAGCCGGTGATCCTGTTGGTGTCGAAATTCGCGGTCAACTCGCTCCTGGCCTCAAAGGTGCCGCCGATGCCGTCGCGGGCATAGACGCCGGCCGCGCCGCCCCGATAGGTGGCGCTGCCGGTGACCGCCGTGATGTCCCTGATCGTGGCGGCGGTCGAATCGGCGAAGGGCTGGAGTTCGTTGTAGTGGACCCGGCCGTCCGGCAGCGTCGTCTGGCGCGCCCAGACGCCGTAGGAGAGGTAGTCGGCGTCGGCCTCGCTCCACTCCGCGTCCCTCTTGGGGATGAAGGCGACCCGGCCTTCGATGGCGGTCACTTGCGCGACCGTCCTGCCGAGCGTGTCGGTCCCGGGGTTGACGGTGACCGCGCACGCCGTGCCCCCGACGCAGGTGAAGCGGCCCTGCGCCCCGTCGAAGAAGCCCTGGACACGCTGGCGGTCCCCGCTGAGGATCGGGTAGATGATCTGGTGCCCGTTCGGGTCGCCGGGCACCCATTCCCGCGCGGACACCAGCAGGAGGTCGGCGGCCGGGTCGAGCTGGTACGCGGTGAACTCCTCGTTCTTGGGCCGCACGTCGAGTTCGTAGCGGTCGGTGAACGTCCCCTTCGTCGGGTTTTCGATGTCGGTGAAGATGCGCACGATTTCGTCGACGGTCGACCCATCCATGCCCGGCTCGCGGATGAGCCGGAACTCCTGGCCGGCATGACCCGAGGCGGGCGAGGAGATGTAGGTCGACCAATCGAAGTCGTCGGTCACATGGTTGTTCCAGCTGACCTTTTCGCCGGTCGTCACGCGGAGATCGATTTCCGCCCATTGGCCGTCCCGCGTGATGTCGAGATGGTACTCGCCCGGAGCGCCATAGTCCGTGCCCGGCGCCCCGCGTCCGCCGATGCCGGGGCCGATGCCGGGTCTGGTGAGGTCGCCGATCTCCCACAGCGGCGGCAGGTTCACTTCCTCGATGGCTTCGGCGAGGCTCTTCACGCGAGGCCGGGTCCGCGCGCCGAAGGCGCCCGCGGCCGAGCCGTCGAGGAAGGTGGCGTTGAATTCGCCAAGGATTTGCGGGGGCGGCGCGTCGGTTTCGAGACTCCACTCCTTCGCCTCGCCGTAGAACCCGCCCTGGTAGGAGCCGTCGCCGTCGCCTCCGGCAACGCTGTTGGTGAGGGTCGAGGTGTCGCCGGAGAACGTGCCGTCCGACTTGGAAAACTCGCCCGGCCACAGGTCGACCTCCCAGCCGCGCGCCGACATGCCGTCGAGCTTGAAGTTGTAGATGTAGCCGGAGATTTCGGAATTGTCGAAGTCGGCCGCAAGCTCCGCCTCGGCGGTGAAGTGGCCCGACATGCCGTTCTTCGCATAGACGCCGGCTGCGCCGCCGTAATACATAGCGTGGCCGGTGACCGCCGAGACATCGCCGGTGGGCATGAGCGACGAGCCGTAGAAGGTCTCGACCTCATCGTGGGAGAGGATCGTTCCGGCCGCGTTTTCCGTGGTCTTGAGCCACGCGCCGTAGCGATAATAGTCCCCGTCCCGATATTCACCGTCGGAGCGCACGTCGGGGACGAATATCCAGTCTCCGGTCAGATTGCGGTAGGCATAGGAGTCGTCGATGCGGAAGCCGACCCGGACGGTGCAATCGTCTGTCCCGCTGCAGCGGTACTGGCCCCGAGCGCCCCGATAGGTGCCCTCGACCGAGTCACCGGGCGACAGGACATGCCGTGCGATGGTGCCGAGGTATCCCGGCCCGAAGGTGGGAATCGACATGGCGGAGGCATCGACCTGGAGCACGGAGTCGGCGAACCCGGTCCGAAGGGGGGCGTCGATGTCGGTGTAGACGAAGACCCGTTCGCGGAGCGTGTTGCCGTCCCCGTCCGGGTCGTGGCTGCGGCTCAAATGCGCGCCCCGGTGCCCGCCCGAGCCGTCCACCATGGCGTCGACAGTGAAGTAGTCGGGGGCGTCCTGTTCGTCGCTCTTCACGTCGAGCGTGAACCTCGGCGCTCCTCGGGTCGGGCGAACGATCTGCAAGTCGTATTCCCCGAGGGGGTCGGAACCGCCGAGGCCGAAATCCTGGCCTTCCGTTCGCTCGTCGGCGATGGCTTCCTCGGCGGTCTTGGGCGGTGGAGTTTGTCCGCTTGCCTCGCTCGCTCCCACGGCCAACAGGAGCAACACTGTCAACGCCAAGCTCACGGTGAACGTGACACCACCCCTAGCGTCCCGTTTCCAAGTTCGTACGACTTCGATCGGGGTATGAAGACCCTCCAACTCGACGCTCCCGCCGTCACGCCCGGACCTATTCAGGCCATCCACTTTCCTTGCCGCGCCTGCTCTGTGGGAGATGCCCGGAACAAGCCCGGGCATGACGGGATGAGCGTCCGGAGAGGCCGTGCGGCTAACCGGAAATCGGCAGAACTTCTCGATCAGGACCCTGGTGTGTTTCACGATTGCCCCCGACAGAGTTCCTGCAAGGATAACTGCCTTTACTTTCATGGGGTTCTCCTTTGGCCAGGTTAAACCTCATCGCAGATATGGATGTGAGTGGGGCAACTTACTGCCCTCGGGGACATGAACGTATTCCACCGTGCCGCGCCGCACTTCGACCGGGACATGACGCCCCGTGCATTCTACCCAGTAGAACCTGCCGACCTTGGCCGAATACTCATGCCGGTGCATTTTTACATTTCCGGGTTCGTAAAACCCACTGACGCAAGGATACTTGGCATCGGGACGCGAAGCGCATGGGCCGTGGTCCGTGCGGTGAAGGGTGCTCACCAGCGTATCGCAAAGATTTACGGAATTCACATACCCGTCGCTCCCTATTCTAAACTCAATACAGCTTCCTTCGGCCGCGGCAGACGAGGACCAAAGAAGACCTGCCAGAACGAGGGTTGAGGTGGTCCCTGAGATCCACATGTCCGGTTCCTCCTTGCTCAAGCGGGTCAGCGTGGCGGCCTCCCCCATCTGCAAGTCGTGGAACTGCGCTGTCTCGGACATGCCCCCGGCACGCCAGCGAGGCCGTTCCGGCGCGCCGACGGCAGCCTGCCCGACCCCCCTGCTTTTATCTGGAGATTCCCATAGCGGCCATTAGCCCCCGTGTCGCCCATAAAACTATGGGACTTAGGCGGAAATCACGACAAACGGTCCGGGAGCGCCGTCGCTTCGGACGGCGGCGGATTCCTCTGGGCGGTCACATGGAACCAGCCGTCCAGGGAGGCGGCGATCGCCTCGCTGGACGCCGAGTGCCGCAAGCGCGGCGGCCAGCGTTGCCGCATGCGGCGGAGGCGACAACCGCCCCGTGCGTCGGCACGGCCATTCATGTCGTCACCGTCAACAAGAAGGGCAGGCGGGTCCGCAAGCGCTTCTACTACAGCGCCTACGGCACTCGGGCCGGGCTTCGCGCCGAGCTGTCCCCCGGCCGCGGCTAAGCGTGGACACACTACAGCAGGACCTTGACGCTTGTCTGCGTCACTGCAACACGAAGCGGCTCCATCAAGTTCGGTACGTCCGGACATCGGCCCCACGCCCGCGAGCCCGGGTACCGCCGGCTGATGCATTTCAGAATCGTGCGTTCAGCCGTACCCCTACGGTATGCTCAACCCGTCCCGCCCCGCGCGCCGCGTTGTCGTTCTCGTGCCGCCGGGCCTCCAGCGTAACGCCGAGCCTGCCGGTCCGTCGCGACAGCCGCCAGCCGAGGCTGTAGTTGCGCCCGTAGTCAGTCAGCCCGACGCCCAACTCCGGTGTCTGGGTGAAACGGTCGCCGAACGCCGGGAAGCCGTAGCCGATCTTCAACTCTAAATGCCGCTGCGTGAACAGTTCCTGGCCTGTCCCAGACCTGCCGTTGTCGTCAACCGCCAAACCGGCCAGCGTGCTGCGCTCGAACAAGGCGTTCACGCCGCCGGAGGAGGCCTCGCCGAAGGTCTGGGTGAGGGTCAGGCTCGTGCCACGGTCGCTGTCGGGTTTCGGGTCCCAAGACAGCGAACCCGACAAGCCGACGTCCCGGAAGCCCTTCGACTCGTGGCCCACCAGCCCGCGGCCGCGGAATTCCGCACTCATCCCTCGCTGTGGATCGCTCCAGGCAAGTCCGCCGCCGACGTCCAGACCGAAGCCCGTCTCGGCGTCGCCGCCGTCATGGCGTACCCCCACCTCAAGCCGTGGTGTCAGCACCGCGGCGTCCTCGAAACGGATCGGCCGTTTCCCCTCCAGGCCGAGACTGAACCGCGTAACGTCCGCCGTCGCCGAGGCCAGGTTGGCCGGATCGCCCCGCACCGCTGCCGTGCGCGTGCGCACGGCCATCGCGTCCGTCTTCACCGCCAGCTCGAAGCCGCCGCCCTCCAGCGCCTTCAGCACCCTCACGCGCGCCCCCAGTGCCGCCATCGCGAGGTCGAGATCGGTCCGGAGCGCCGCTTGGCCTTCGCCGTCCGCGTTCACCGGCTTCAGCGTCAGCGTACCCGCGCCGTAGCCCGCCGCGCCCCACACCGAGGTCCGTTCGCTCGCCGCGTAGCGGGCCCACGGATAGAGCCCGGTCAGCGTCGAGGAGAGAGTGCCGCTGCCCGATCCGGAACCGGCCCGGTAGCCGCCTTCGCCGAGGCTATGTCCGACGATCAGACCGGCCGTCACGGCGCCTCGGCTCCAGTCCGCGCCCAGCATCGCGCTCGCCACCTCGCCGTCCTGCGTCAACTCGCCGTCTCTGCCGTCGAAGCGGGACACCGAGCCCCGTCCCCACAGTGCGTAATGGCCCGTGCGCGGCTCGCCGCTCGCAAGCGAGAACGAGCTCCCCAGCAGCAGATCGCGCTCGGTCATGCTGCCGCCCTGCAATGGCCGCCGGCGCCGTTCGTCCTCGTCGACCGCGCTCCGCGGCCATTCGGCCAGGCTGCGCTCCCCGGCGACCCTGCGCCAGCCGTCCTCCGGGGCCAAGGTATCTCCCGCCTCGTGCCCGGCCCGAACCGGAGGACTCGGCGAGTCGGCTTCGAATCCCGTTCCGGGATCCATCCGGTGGCCGCCCAAGCTCGCCTCGGCGCCGGGCGTGCGCGGCGCCTGCATGCGGGTCTCGACCGCATCCAGCACCTGCTCGGTCACCGTGCGCCCGAAGCGCGCGATCCACCCCTTCGGCATCGGATCGGCGTTGACGATGGTTCCCGTCGCCTCGGCATCGCCCAGACGTGCACCCACAGCGTCCGACAGTGTAAAGATCACCGTCTCGCCATCGTCATCGTGATTGTCCTGAAGCACCGGCACCGAGACCGCCTGCGCGGTCACGTGGGGCGCGAAGACAAGCTTCCCCGAGGTCTGGGTGTAATCCGCGCCGGCCGTGGCCGTTCCGTCTCCGGTCGCATACCGGACGGTGGTTCTCTCCGTGCGCACACGGCTCAGCGTCACCACGAAATCCAGCGTCGCGCCCGAGCCTTCGGTCACCTGTGCGTCCGCGACCGAGATCGTTGCAGGACCCGGCACCACTGCCGATCCCGAGCTTTCCAGCGCTTCACCGCTTCCGGTGCAGACCGCGCTCTCTGCAGCACAATCCGACGTAGGCAGAAAGCTCACCGTAACCTCCTCGTAGCCGTCGGGCGCGACGGTGACGCGCCACGCGGCATTCGAGTCGTTCTCCCGGCGCCGCACACGCTTCACCGAGCCGCCTTCGACGGTGAAGAAGGCGTCGCGAATCGTGAGATAGCTCACGTCCGGCGACTCGCTGAATTTGAAGGTGAAGGCAAATGCGCTCCCGTCATGGTCGTGAGGAAGTTCGGAGAATGCCGCGGTCAGCGGCGCTGTTACCGTGGCCGTTGCCGCACTGGTGAGGGTCTCGGAATTGCCGATGTCGTCGGTGAAGGAGACACGCACCTTGAGCATCTTGCCCGCGTCGTTCGCCGTCACCGGGTAGCTGCTTGCCGTCGCGCCGGGAATGTCGGTCCCCTCGTCGCCATCCACCAGGATCCACTGATAGGTGTAGCTCGCATCGCCGAGCCCGTCGGCGTCGGAGACTTCCGACATGTCTGCCGAGACGGTTTCTCCGGCACGCGGATTGCCCGAGATCGCAGGCGCGCCGGTCGCGGCGCTGTTCAGCGGCGCGGACAGCACGATCTCGAACGTCTGGCCCGCGGTCCACGCCAGGCCGGAGTTCTGCCACCGATAGGTGGAGCCGGTCAGCGTCGCGTTCGCCAGCTCGAAGGTCGAATCGCAGACATGCAGTCTCAGCCTTGCCCCGATTCCGGCGGCGATGGGTCGATCCAACGTGAATTCCAGGGCGCCGTCGCCGGCGCGGACCAGGATGCCTTCGACGCTGTGCGTGTTCGCTCCGAAACGGACGGTTTCATCGGACAACGCCCCGCCTCCGCTCTCGTCATACCCATATCCGGCCAGAACGGCCCCGGGGGCGACCCTCGCTGCGCTCACGTCCGCCCGCCAGACCTCGGCGCGGTTTGCGGGGTCCGCGAGCGTGCAGGCGAGCGATGTCTCCGGCACCGGACCCACGGCGGCGCTGGTCAGCAACTCCAGGTTGCCCTGGTCATCGAGAAACTTCGCCCGTACCTGAATGGACCTGCCGATGTCTGCAAACGTCACCGTGTAGCGCTGGCCGATGAAACCCATCCACTGGAACCAGCCGGCGTCGTTCAACCGCAACCAGTAGTAGCGATAGTCGACATCGTCGAGCCCGTTGACGTCGTTGATGGTCCCGGGCCCGGCCACCAGCTCCTGTCCCAGCAAGGCGGACCCGATGATCGACGGGGCGCCGGTCGCGGGGACGTTCCCCGGTGTACCGGAGACGGTGGCGGTATCCGACCAGTGGCTTGCCGTATCGCCGTTCCAGGCCCGGACGCGCACCCGGTACGCAGTGTCCGGAAGGAGGCCCGTGATCGTCGCCGACGTCCCGGTACCCTCGTGCGGCCACTGCGTCCAGGAACCGTCCTCGGCATCCGGCCGGTACTCCACCCGGTAGTGGACGATCTCCGGACCGCCGTTGCGGTCCGGCGCTTCCCAGGCGACGCTGAGCTGACCGTTGCTGTCGGGAGGCACCGACAGCTGAGGCTTCGCCGGCCGTGCTGCCCGTTCCCCGGTCCTGTCGGTGACGTTCACCGTCACGGCCAAGGAGTCGCTCCCCCCGTTGCCGTCCTCCGCCCTGACCGTCACGCTGTACACGGCCTTCCACTCATGGTCGTAGCCCAATCCGGTCTTCTTCCCGAGCTGACCGGTCTCCGGGTCGAGCGTGAATGCATCCCGGTCTACGCCCTCGAGGCTGTACACCAGCCTGTCGCCATCGGCGTCGGTCGCAGCCAAAGGCTCGCCGATCGGCGCATCCCGCGTCGCGACGGCCAGGCCCAGTTGCTCCCGGACATCCAGCGACACGGTTTCGGCGGCGAACGCCGGCGGAGCGTTGCCACCGTCGTCATCGGTGATCGTAACCGCTTGCGTCGCGCCGAAACCGCCGCCGTCGAGCGCGGCAGCGATCTCGATCTCCTTCACGTCTTCGGCGATATCGTTTGCCACGGCGGTGAGAACGACATCGGTCGACGCCCGGCCCGCGGCCAGGATGACCTGGTGGCCCGGGACGCCGTCATCCGCGTCCGGCGGCGAGACCGTGTAGTCGGTCCCGGGCGCCGCGGTGCCGGCAAAGCTCAAGGTGATCGTCCTGTCCGTGGGAAAGGTCTTGCCGTTCACGATCGACGCCGTCACCGTCGCTACATTCTCCGTTTGTCCGGCCGTTGCCGGGTCATCCGCTTCGCCGATCACCGGCGGCGTCACCGCGAGCGACAGCTCCGGCTGGTCATCGTCGACAATTCGGACAGGGGTACGGGACTCGCAGATACCGTCGCAAAGGCTCCCGTCAGCCAACCGCGTACGAAATGGCGCCCCCGGTGTGCCATGCTGACGCGCGAGACTCACCGTGAACGACTCGTCGGCCTCCGATACCTGATCGTCGACAATCAGGAACTCCGGCGCCTCTCCGGCGCCCACCCGCTTGCGCGCGACGAAGCTCCCGTCCGCCGCGAGCGCAAAGTCGCCCGGACCAAAGGCAACCGTCTCGTGGAACGCCCTGTAGTCGCCGGGCGCTGTGGCCGTGCCGTCGCGGGACGACACGACAAGACGGAACCCGGCCGGCGCCCGGGGGAGCGCCGCGTCCGCCGTCACCACCACGTAGATGCCGTCCGGGTCCCCGCCGGCGCTCTCGGAGAAGGTGTAGGAGGGCCGGTCGAATTCCACCGTGATCGGAGGTTCGTCCGTGACAACCACCCGCACGGCGGCGCTCGCGCCGCTGACGTCGTAGCCCTCGAGCGGAGCCACGGTCGCGGTCAACGTACCGTTCCCGCGCGGGCGGTCCAGGAAGAAGATGGGATTAAACGTGAGCGTGGCGGTCGCTGTGCCCGCGGCGAACCTCACCTGGCGGGAGAGCCACACCGAAGGCAGCCAGCTCCCTTCCTGGTCGATGTTCACCGTCGCCGTCACCGCGTCCGTAATCGCGTCGCGCGTCAGCGTGAACACCACGGCGTCCACACCTGCGCCGATGACGTCATGCTTTGCGGCGATATGCACCGCCGGCGTGCCCTCGCGCGCGACCCGCACCCTGTAGGTACGCTCCGCAGCCGACGGTGCGCCCACCGGGCGTACCGCGACCCTGATCAGATTGCCGTTGCCCGGCCGCAGCGCCACCTGGTGCCCGGGCGCGCTCGCGTCCGCATCCGGCGGCTCGATCGTTGCCTCGGCCGCGCAGGAGACAGGCTGCGCCACCACGGTAACCTGATCCACCGCACCCGCCACCGACGCCGTGTAGTCGAGCGTCCCTCTCTCGAAGTCCGGGACCAGGCCGGCATCGTTGGTCGTGCCGGTCACCTGCAGAGTGTCCAGTTCGAGCCCGGTGTCGATCTTCATCAGCCAGCCCGTCTGGCCGTTGGCCAGCACGGCAATTGCCGTCCCGCCGGTCTTGTGGATCGCGCCGGCCCAAGGCATCTCCAACTGGGCAATGTTGCGTTTGGCGAGGGCATTCGCCGCGGCCCGCACCTCCATGACGCCGCCGTCGCCTTCCTGCACGACATGACGAAAGACAAGCTCGTTCGTGCCGCTGCCGCTGTGATAGACCGCCTGCCGGCGGAGAACCTCGCCTTTCCGCCCTGCCGGGGTGTCCGGACGCAACAGGAACGTCGCCTCGGGCGCGCCGGTAACCGTGACCGCCTGGTCGAAGATGAATTTCAGGTCGATCGCTTCGCCGAGGCCATAGGTCGAGCACCGGTGTGGCGCTCTCGCGACCCGGACGAGGGTGATTCTCGGGCGGTCGATCGCTCCGTTGACCTTGTGCCCGGAGAATGTCCCGATCTCGGGATGATCGAGGACGACGGGCAGGTTCCTGTTAGGGTACCGGTCCTCGATGCCCTCGGCCGCGCTCCAGGTCGCACGGCCGTCGCCGATCCGGATCCCGTTTCTGTCGCGGTCGCCCTCTTCGACAGTGTAGGCGAACACCAGCGATCGCGTTCCGGAACCGCTGACATACGCCGCCGTCCGGGTCCGATTCCCGTCCAGACTGAACCTGAAGCCCGGGTCTTGACCAGACGGAACCCGCACGGGCCTGCTGAAGGTGACGGTGAATTCGATCTGCTCTCCAGGCCCATAGGTGTCGCCCGACTCCAATGCGACGGGAACGGATGTCACGGCAATGCCGTCCTCGACGACGTGGATGCCGCCCGCATTGCGTCCCTCGACCCTGATCTGAGGGACCCCGTAGCCATAGCGGTGCCAGGAACCGGCGGCAACGCGGGACCATCCGGCGTTCGCGATCGACCACCCGGCCCTCGAGTCGGAATCTTCGCTGTGACTTCTGGTGAAGCCGATGCCGACCACGTTGTCGTTGGCGCACCCGCTGAGGCACGCGAGGACGAAGCGATAGCAGGCATTCGGGCTCAGGACATGGTTCTCGAGAAAGCTCCAACTGTTCATGGCGCCGATCTCGACCCGTTCCGAGCGGATGAGGTCGGTGATCTTTCTGCCGGGCCAGCTGCCGCCGCATTCATGCAGCGAACCGCTGGTTTCGATGAAACGGGACTCATAGCCCTTGGCAATGTTCATGAGGAGTGCGGTCGCAACATATCCGCCCGGTTCGTCGCCGGTTCGAAAGGCCGCGCCGAATGCGTGGTTCGACTTGTCGAGAATCATGTATTTGCCGTCCACGACCGGCTGGCCCGCGTTGCCGACCAATTTCTCCACGGTCTGTGCGAGGGCCGTACCCGAAATCAGGACAAATGCGCTCAGGACGGCCGGAAGGATGACTGCGTGCAAAAGGCGGGGCGTGCCCGCGGAACGGGCGCTAACCCGGTCTGCTGGTGCCCGGCACGTCCAGGCGCGCCGAAACATTCCCACGGCGCGACCGCGCAGTGCGGGCAAATCCGGCCGAAAGCCGGCGCATAGTTCCAACAGGGACGACCATCGGACGCGTAGGTAGCTGAACGCCGATGCCACGGCGTCGGCATGGCCCATCGCCCGGTCGACATCCCCGGCGGGCCTGTCGACGGCGCGCGTCGGCGTGTGAACCTTGTGGCCCGCCGCGCGTCGCGGCCCTGCCAACTCCTCCGACTCCGCACCGTAGTGGCGGGCGCAGTTGATCCGCACGAATGTCGTCATTTCAGCCTCCTTTCATCCGGGCCGCGGCAAGAACGAAGAATTGCCGCCGCTTTGCCAGCCATCATATCGAGACGACGGTGCGGCGTTCTTGGTCCATAGCGAACCGGTACCGGACGTGAGGGAACGACAATGGCCCGGCGAGATACCCTGCCGGCGCGGGCAGCAATGCAGCAATGTGGAGCCCGACCGGCGGCGTGCCGGGCATTCTTTCGGAATTTCTGGCGTGATCCCAAGATTCTATAGGCGACACGGGGACGTCGGGTTCGGTACAAAGTCACCCTTGGACGGCAACCGCACCGGAGGGGATACCCATGACTAACGAAACACCCCGCCCGCTCGGGCGACGGAAATACTGCTCCTGGCGCATCGCCGATGTGGACGAAGGCGAGCGCTATGCCTATTTCCGCGAGGCGGTATGCGAGGCCTTCATGGACCTCTCGCCGGAGTTCGACGGGACGGGCCCGTTCGATGCCATGGTCGAATCGATCCCGCTCGCCCAGGGCGCGGTCAACCGGGTCTCGGGCACTCCCCATCACGTGCGCCGCACGCGGGCGCAGATCGCCCGGTCTTCCGAACAGTGCTATTTCCTGAATATCCAGCTCGCATCCGAATGCGTCATCGAACAGCGCGACCACTCGGTGCGGCTGGCGCCCGGCCAGGTCGCGCTGTTCCCGAGCGATGAGGCTTTTCGCATCTTCCATCCGCCGGATGCCGACATGAGCGTCGCCTCCTTCTGGCTGCCGCGTGGCCTGGTTGAGGAGGCGCTTCCCGGCGGCGCGCCGCCGCCGATCTGCCGGGTATCCGACCATCCGTTTCTCGGGCCGCCGATCGCGGCGGCGGCGCGGACACTTAACCGGGGTGCGAGGACGCTTGACGCTGACGAGGGCGGGTTGTTGCTTGAAAGCCTGGTCCGGCTCGTGGCCAAGGCCTCGGTGCGGTGCGGCGGCTCCGATCCCGGGAGCGCGCGCCCGGCGATGCTTGCCGCGGTGCTGGAGCATGTCGAGAGCCGGCTCGACGATCCCGCGCTCTCCGTCGGCTCGGTCGCGGCGCGTTTCGGTGTCTCCTTACGCTACCTGCACAAGCTGTTCGAGCCGACCGGCGAGAGCTTCTGCCGCTATTTGCTCAGGCGCCGGCTGGAACAGGCGGCATCGGAACTTACGGCGCCTGAGCAGGCGCGGACGCCGATCGCCGAGATCGCCTTCCGCAACGGCTTCTCCGACCTCTCCTGGTTCAACCGCAGGTTCAAGGCGCAGTTCGGCGCGACGCCGCGGGATGTCCGCCACGCCGTGCGCGACCCTCATCGGGGCCTTCCTTCGATGCACCCTCTGCGGGAGTACTCAGGATGAGGTCGAGGTGTAGGTGCGGGAGCACCGAATTGCCGCAGAGATCTATGGGCTTGGGGTTAGCGATGACGCTCGCGAACGAGTGCGCGCCGTGCTTCGCGCGGCGCATGGCAGGCAGCGCTCCGACCCGTTTGATTCCGTATTCACGCGAACGGGGTAATCGAAAGCACCAACTGCACCAGCTCCGCTTGCCGCGAGAGCTCAAGCTTGGAGTATATCCGGGACAAATGCCAATGGACCGAGACTTCCTTGCGTCCCGTCGCCACGGCGATGTCTCTCACGCTCCGGCCCTCCGCCAGCCACGCCGCCACCTCACTCTCCGCCCGCGTGAGCCCCAGAGTCGTCGACACCAAGGCCGGGTCGATGCTCCGCCGCCGTTCCGGCTCGACCAGTAGCACCAGCGCGGCGACGTGTCGGCTCCCATAGTCCGGCCGTGAAACTGGCACGGGTTTCACATGCGCCACGACCGGCCGGGCCTCAGGTATCCGGTGCAGCCGCATCGAACCGCCGATGGCGACCCCCGCTGCCGGCAACGCACCAGCCAGCAATCGCCCCAGCCGGGCGTCGTCGGCCGCCTTATAGGCGCGCAACTCCCCGCACCGGTCCGACAAACCGACGCCAGCCCGCAGCAGTGCCCGGGCACGGTCATTGACCGCCAGAATCCGTGCTCTCCGGTCCACTTGGATAACACCGACCTGCATGTTGTCGAGCAGTCCGGCCGCTGACGCACCCAGCGCCTCGGCTCCGACCAACGCCTGCCGGACCCGGACGAAATGCCGAAGATGCGGAAGCAATCCCTCGACCAGCGCCACCGTGCTGGACCCCCAGCCGTCCCCCTTGACGGGATCGGCGAGACTCCACGTGAAGTGAATGCCCTGGCCGATGTCCAGGCGCACCTTCAGCGCGTCCTGGTGATGGGTGCGGCGCGATATCTCGTTGTGGGTGGGTGATGTCCGCAACTCCTGCTCGGTATAAAGGTCGCACACGTGCGCGAGCTGGCTGTCGCCGAGTTGCCGCACGCGGAGCACCTGCTCGTCGATGGGATGGTATAACTCCAGGTACTCGCGCTCCACATCCTCGCGCCGCTCCCCCCTATAATGGAGCGCGCTGGATAGGATCCGCACGTTGTCCATGGGCCCTTCGCCGATCAGGAAGCTGTTGCCGTGGGTGGCGCAGGCCTCGTCGATCAGTTTCGAAGTGACCGGCCACCGGCCGTCCTCAAGCGCCGCCTCGTGTAACGAGGCGACCACCCGCGCGAATTTGTCGTGATCGCTCACCACGCCACCTCACCTATCGGCTCCATGCACCTATCTTTATAGAAGACCACGGCATATGTCGCCAATAGAACTATGGGGTTTAACATTTATAATGTTGGCATATTAACTCGTGCCTCTCCGGAATGTGTGAGGCTTGACCGGCAGGATCGGCTTGTCCAGCGGACGGGTGCGGCTATAACCCCTGTCCTGGACACCTATGGATGAAGTCCAATTAACTATGTGAAAATGTTGTTTTTTCGTCCAGGCTCCGTTGTCGCCGTAAGCGCGGCCGTCCGTCCGCCTCCACGCGTAGCGCAGCGAGGGGGTGTCGGCGCGTGCTTGCACGGCGATCCGGTCCACCGCCATCGCCCCAATCCCCATAGTTCTACAGGCGACCCGGGGCTGTACTAGCGGCTATGATAAGCAGTTCTCATTATCAATCTGTTTTGACGTGAAAGGAGAACACGTACCGATGAGAATCGAGAAACTGTTTGCAACACTGACTATTTCAGTGGTCTTGTTCGCCGTCGTCTCGGCCGCAACGGCAGCGAACCCAGCTTCCGTTGCGGGCCGCCTGCTGGTGGGCGACGGCAAGACCGGCAAGATGTCGATCATCGACCTTAAGAAGGGCAGCGTACAGCAGGACGCCTTTGACATGGGATCACGGGCCGGCCGCATCTACGCCACCAAGAGCGGACGCTTCGCCATCGCGGTTTCCAGCGACGCCAACACCGTCCACGTCTTCGACGGCGGCATCTACCTGAAAAGCCACGGCGACCACTTCGACCAGGTGGTTGGGCCGGTCAAGCGGATGGACTTGGACCTGGCCGGTGAGCGCCCGGTGCACCTGTACATCGACGGCGAGTGGGCCACGATATTCTACGACGGTTCCGGCGAAGTGGTGTTGCTCAACGAGAGCGAACTGAAAAAGAAAGGCGCCAGCTACAAGCCGCCCAAGCTCAACGCTGGCCCTCACCACGGCGGCGTGGTGGCATTGGCGCATGACCTGTTCGCGGTCACCATCCCGCACCCGGACTTTGCCGCCAACCCCAAGGACTACCGTCTCCCCATTGGCGCCAAGATCGTCGACCTGTCGGGGAAGGTGCTGCATCGCCAGGAAGGCTGCAAGGGTCTGCACGGCGACGCGGGGAACGGCCACGTGGCGGCCTTCGGCTGCAAAGGCGGCATCCTCGTTGTGGAAGCGGACCACGGCAAGTACAAGGGGATGCTCATCCCTCCACCGGCAGGTGAGCCCAAGGACTTCCGCCTGACTGCGGTCTGGGGTCGCCCCGGTCTGGCGCACTTCTTCGCTCTCGGCTCCGCGGTCGGCCTGTACGTTGTAGATCCCAAGGAAGGCGCCATGAAGCAGTTGATCCCCGCTTCGGACGCCGCAAAGCCCATCAACGCTGCCGTAAGCCACGACGGCAAGGCGTTGCTGGTAGTGATGAGCGACGGCGAGTTGCGCAAGTACGACGCCCGCAAGCTCGATCTGTTGACCTCGGCGCGGGACTTCTTGGCTACTCCGGTAGAGAGAGGCTTCTGGGCGCGCCCCCACGTCATCACCATTCCCGGAGCCGTCTTCATCTCCGACTCCGTGGGCGGCAAGGTGTTCCGAGTGGACGACAAGAGCCTGAAGGTCGTCAAAAGCTGGGAGATCGACGGCAACCCCACCAAGGTGGCCTTCGTCGGCATCTCGGGCAAGACCGAGGGCCGCTAACGCCAGCGCCTCCCCTTAACCCCCGGCCCCGACGCGGTGCGCGGTTTCCCTGTGTGGCGCCCGCGTCGGGGTCCGGGACCACCCCCTGCGCGCCGCATTCCGTCAACCAACAGCCGGTCGAGCGCGATTGGGCGGATCGCCGGGGCTATGGTCCGCGTCTTCTGATCCTGTGCCCACCGGGCTCGACGACTAAACATGCCCGCGCCAGCTTCGGTTCGCCGTAGAGTTGCAGCACTTCGGCAACTTCCACGGCACGCTGTTGACCATGTGTTGATTGTTCCGGCACCAATCATCCGTCTTTCAAGAAGAACATTTTCTTGTTTGTTTTCAGGTAATTACGGACGGGTGGCTGTAGGATAAACCCTACACGTCCAGGTTTCAAACCCGCCCCTAGTGTGGTGTCTGGTTAATTCGCAGCATAATATGCGGAGGATTTTTCGTCGTCGGCAAGGCGCGATGACGAGCAGTGGCGGGTACCACGCGAGGAAGAGCAACGCGGCCGACGGCGAAAAAGACCCGCAGATTATGTTGCGAATTAACCAGACACCACACTAGACCCGAGTCATCCGGTGACACAAGACACCAGCCGGCTTCACGCTGACAGCTCGGCGGGCGGATCATCCGCCGGCGGCGGGTTTTCCGGGCTGCCGCCGGGGTTGGCGAAGCGGTCGTTCAGGGCCTGGACGTAGCCGTTGGCCTCGGTGATCACCTGTGAGAGCTGCTGGCGGGTGCTCTGGTTCCAGCCGGACGGACCGCGCGTGAAAACTGTCCGGAAGGGGCGCGTATTCTTGCGGAAACCGGCGCTGAGGGCATCCAGGACCTCGGTGTCGCGGCCGCCGCCCAGTTCCGCGCCGAGCCGCTTGAGCACGCGGCTGGCGACGAGCCGCCGGAACGTGTGATGGATATAGCCCGCCGCCCCGGCGACCACGGCCAGCGCGACATAGGCCCACCCCGATTCCGTCCACAGGGCCGACCAGAAGGGGTGCGAGAACCGCAACCCGTTCCATTCTCCGGTCCAGAGGGTCCACACCAGGACCACCGCCAAGAGCACGGCGAAGGCGATGCCGTCGAGCCAGCGGACTCGGCGGCGCCATTCCGTGATCATGTCCCGCAGGCGGGGCACAAGCCGCAGCTCGATATCCCGGGCGTTGTGCTCGAGCACTCCCATGACGCGGTAGGCGCGGTCCACCTCCACCTGCCGGATGCGGCCGTGGATCTCGGCCAGGTCGACGTCGCGTTTCTGCTCGAAGCGCGCGCGCACGCCCTCCTCCTCGATGGCGATGGCCGCCCCGGGACTGTAGATGCAGTAGAACCGCCCGGCCGTGAGCCCCTTCTGCGCCAGCGCCCGCTGCCACGAACCCACGATGTCTTCCGGGTTGTTCTCCCGGGCGGTGTTGTCCATCTGGTTCAGCACGTACAGGAACTTGCTGGAGTCGGTCCGGTGAATCGTCTCCGCCACCAGGTGTTGCAGCGTGTCCTGCATGGTCCCCGGCTCCGGATGCCTGGCGTCGAACAATACCAGCACGAGATCCGACAGGTCGATGATACGGTCGGTGACCCGCAACGTCGCCGTCCGCTGCTGGTCGGCGTCGAACCCCGGCGAGTCGATGATGATCTTGCCCCGAAGCGCCTCGCTGGAACAGGTCTTGAGCTGCAGGTAGGCGTCGATGCGGCTTCCCTCGCCGGCGCTGATCTCCTCGATGGCGCGGCTCATCTTGTAGAACGGAAAGCGCGGGTCGGCGTCCAGCGCCACCCCCGGCAGCACCCGTACGTCCTGCTCCTTGCCGAAGCACAGCACCGTGAAGCGGTCGTCCACCGCCTGGTTGCCGGTGGGCTGCACCCCTTGGCCCAGGAAATCGTTGATGAAGGTGGACTTGCCTGACGAATAGGTCCCCAGGACGGCCACCAGCGGCCACCACGGGATGCGCGTGGCATGGGACTCGTCGTCGCCCAGGAACCCCAACCGCCGGGAGAGGTCGTCGAGCTTGCGGAAACTCTGGACCGCTGCAAGAAGAATCGGGTTCTCCGTGCGCAGGTGGTTCTCCAGGCTCTCCAGCCTTGCTTCCAGTTCGGCAGGCACCGCCATGGCTTCCCCCTCCGGCCCGCTTACGCGGTGGACGCGTCCGCGCCGGCGTCCGCCAGCCGCCGCAACGCGCGCGTTACATAGACGCGGGTCATGCGCTTTCGATACCAGTAATCCATGTCCGCGTTGTCCAGCGGATGGGACACGCGCATGGCCAGCCCGGCGGCCTCGTCGATAGCTGCCTCGTCCAGCGGCTTGCCGCACAGGACTCCGGCGGCATCCGCCACCACCTTGGGCGCCGCCGCCACCGCGGTAAGAACGATCTTGGCCCGCTCGCAGGCACCCGAGGCGTCGATCCGCAAAGCCGCCGCCACCCCCAGCACCGGGAAGTCGAAGGAGCCCCGGCGGCGCAGCTTGAGGTAGACGTTGCGCCACCCGAACGCCTCCTCCGGGACCCACACCCCTTGCAACAGCTCGTCCGGCTGCTTGGCGAGATAGTACATGCCGTCGTCGCGGTACAGGGAATCCAGCGGGACGCGCCGGCTCCCTTGGGCGCCCACGAGAACGGCCTCGGCGCCCAGGCTGCTGAGCACCGGCGCGGTATCCGAGGAGCAGATGGCGAGGCACACCTTGCTCCCCGGCGCCACCAGGCAGATGTCCCCGTCCTTCTTGAGGCAGAAGCCCACGGCCTGGCGCCAGAAGAACGACTGGTCGTAGTAGTTGCAGCGGGTGTCCACGAACAGGTTGCCGCCGATGGTGCCGGCGTTGCGGAGCTGCAGCGTCGAGACCAGGCCGGCCGCGGCCGCCAGCGCGGGAAACGCGCCGCGCACGATGTCATGGCCGGCCACGGCATTCAAGGTTTCGCCCGCGCCGATCCACAACCCGCGTCCTTCCTCCCGGCGAATGCCGCGGTGCTCTTCGACCTTTCCCAGCGAAACCAGGTAGCGCGGCGTGAACTGGCCCCGCTTCATCTTGGGATAGACGTCGGTGCCGCCGGCCACGGCCATGGCCTCGGGCCCCAGATCGCGCAGCACGCGTGACGCCTCCACCAGGGTCCGTGGCCTGATATAGGTGAAATCCGGAAGCCTCAGCATCGACTAGCTCTTTTGCGGCACCTCGACGCCCTCGCCCGGGGCCCAGCGGATCGGGGTGGGGAACTCGAAGTCCGGTACGGTCGGATCCTTGAGCCGCTGGTCCAGCGCGCGCAGGATCTTGTCGGGGGTCACCGGTATCTCGCGAATGCGCACGCCCACGGCATCGTAGACCGCGTTGGACACCGCCGGGATCACCGGCAGCAGCGGCCCCTGACCGGCCTCCTTGGCGCCGAACGGTCCCTCGGGGTCGTCGGTCTCCACCAGGATGGTCTCGATGGGCGGCGTCTCCAGGGTGGTGGGGCTCTTGTACTCCAGGATCGACGGGATCTTGTGCACGCCGGATTTCCGGAACACCTGCTCCTCCATCAGCACTTCGCCCAGCGCCATGTACACGCTCCCCTCCACCTGTCCCTGGACCCACAGCGGGTTGAAGGCGCGGCCGCAGTCGTGGGCGATCCACACCTTGTCGATGCGGATCTCGCCGGTGTCCCCGTCGCAGTGGAGCTCCACCACGGCGGCGGAGTAGCTGTACGCGGGCGTGGGCCCGACCCCGGCGCCCTTGTAGTCTCCGGGATGACGCGGCGGCCGGTAGCTGCCGGTGGCGCCCAGCGTGCCGAAGCGGGTCTCGGCCCGCTCCACGCACTCGGCGAAGACGAGGCCACGGTCCGGCAGGCTGCGGCTGCGCACCTGCCCTTCCTCCATCTCCAGGTCGTCCGCCGGCACTTCCAGCACCTCGGAGGCCACCTCGAACAGTTGCTCCTTGAGGTTGCTGCAGGCCTGGATGGCGGCGTTGCCGGTCATCACCGTGACCCGGCTGGAGTAGCTTCCCAAGTCCACGGGCGTGAGGTCGGTATCCGCGGTCACCACCCGCACGTCCTCCGGCTGGAGCCCCAGCTCCTCGGCCACCGCGAAGGCCAGGATCGAATCGGAGCCCTGGCCGATCTCCGTGGAGCCGCAAAAAACGGTAACGCCGCCGCCCCGGTCCGCGCGGAGCTGGACCCCCGAGTGGGGCATGTCGTTCCAGTAGATGGGCAGGCCGGCGCCGCTGATGTAGGAACTGGCGGCGAAGCCCACGCCGTGCCCCGGCGGCAGCCGGCGATGCTTCTCCTTCCAGCCGGAGCTCGCCGCGACCTTCTCGATGCACTCCCGCAGCCCGATGGTGCTGACCCGAAGCCCGTTCACCGTGACGGTGTTGGGCGCCACCACCTGCTTGAGCCGCAGCTCCACCGGGTCGAGGCCGAGCTTGTCGGCGATCTCGTCGAGCTGCACCTCCATGGCGAACCGCGGCTGCGGGGTGCCGTGGCCGCGCTTGGGGCCGCAGGGCGGCTTGTTGGTAAACACCCGCACGCCCTCGAACTTGTAGGCCGGCAGATCGTAGGTCACCGTCTGCAACGCACCGGTGTAGTACACCGTGGCCAACCCGTAGCTGCTGTAGCCGCCGCCGTCCAGGAACGAACGAAACCACATGCCCGTAAGCGTGCCGTCGCGCTTGACCCCGGTGCGCATCCACATCTTCACCGGGTGGCGTCCCCGGTGCACGTAGAACGACTCCTCGCGGTTGAGCGTGATCTTCACCGGCCGGCCGGTGATCATCGCCAGCTTGGCCACCGCGATCTCGTGGGAGAAGGGATCGCTCTTGCCGCCGAAGCCGCCGCCCACCGGCGTGGCCACGACCCGGATGTGTCCCATCGGCAGGTCCAGCACCCGGGACAGGGCGCGGTGCACGTAGTGGGGCGTCTGGGTCGACGACCACAGCGTGAGCTTGCCGTCCGGCGTCCAGGTCGCCAGCGCGCAGTACTGCTCCATGGGCAGGTGGGTGTTGCCCTGAAAGAAGTAGGTGCCCTCGAAAACCTCGTCCGCCTCTTCGAAGCCGGCGTCGACCTCGCCGAACTCGAAGGAGACCGCCTTCTGGATGTTGGCGCGGCGGTTCCAGGTGTGGATGCGGTGGCCTTCGGCCTCCAGGGCACCCTCGATGGAGAGGATGGGATCGAGCACCTGGTAGTCCACGTCGATGAGGCGCAACGCCTCCTCCGCCACATCCTCGCTGACCGCCGCCACCGCCGCCACCGGGTCGCCGACATAGCGGACCTTGTCCACCGCCAGCGCCTCTTCGTCCTGGGTGGAGGGCATGATGCCGAACTTCGTGGGCACGTCCTCGCCGGTGATGACGGCGTGGACTCCGGGCAGCTCCAGCGCCCGCCGCGTGGACACGTCGTGAATCAGCGCGTGCGCATGCGGGCTGCGCAACAGGCGGCAGAACAGCATCCGCGGCATGACGATGTCGTCCGCGTAGCGCGTGTCGCCCGCGCACTTGGCCGGACCGTCGATGCGCGGCAACGACTGGCCGATGACCGAGAACCCGTTCTTCTTGCCGTTTGTACTCATGCCGGCTGTGACCCGTTCATTTCCGTGACCGCCTGCTCCACTGCCTCGATGATCTTCGTGTAGCCGGTGCAGCGGCACAGGTTTCCGGACAGCGCCTCCTCGATGTCCGCCCGGGCCGGATCGGACACCTTGTCCAGCAGCGACTTGGCCGCCAATAGGATGCCGGGGATGCAGTAGCCGCACTGGGCCGCGCTCAGGTCCGAGAACGCCCGCTGCAACGGATGCGGCCGGCCCCCTTGCGCCAGCCCCTCGACGGTGGTGATCTCCGGCCCCTCGGCCTCAACCGCCAGCATCAGGCACGAGTAGATCGGCTCGCCGTCCACCAGCACCGTGCAGGTGCCGCACTCCCCCAGTTCGCAGCCGTGCTTGGTGCCGGTGAGCCCCAGCTCCTCCCGCAGCACCTCGAGGAGGCTGTGGGTGACGTGCCCCGCCACCTCGTGCAGCTCGCCGTTGACCCGCAGGCGCAGCAGCCGCTTGCCGGTGATGGTCTCGCTGTTGGAATTCTCGCCGCTCAATTCCGGAAAAACCTCCTGGCCTTCAACTCGAAACGGGGCAAGGTCCCCGGCGCCACCACCTCCACCACCGGGCGGATGTGCAGGTTGTCCCGGATGGATTCGGTCACGCCCTCGCCGAGTCCCGCCGAATTCTCCGCCGTGGCCGGCTCCAGGGTCACCTTGAGCTCCGCCAACCCGTCGGTCCGCAACACGTCGACGCGGAACTCCTCCACCTCGGGGAACTGCCGGACGATACCCTCCACCGCGCTCGGGAAGACGTTGACGCCCCTCACCACCGCCATGTCATCCACGCGTCCGAGAACGCCCCCCTTCAGCACCAGGGACGTGCGGCCGCAAACGCACGGACCGCGGCGGGGCTCCACCAGGTCTCCGGTGCGGTAGCGGATGACCGGGCTCCCCACCCGCCCCAGGTTCGTCAGCACCAGCTCGCCCCGGCCTCCGTCCGGCAGCGGCTCGCCGCCCTCCGGGTCCACCACCTCGGCGATGAACTCGTCCTCGTTGACGTGGACGCCGTCCGAAGCCTCGCAGGCGAAGCCGAAGGCGCCCACCTCGGTGGCGCCGGTGTGGTCGAAGCAGCGGGCGCCCCAAGCCTCCTCGATACGCTGCTTCGTCGACGCGATGCTCGCCCCCGGCTCGCCCGCGTGCACGGTCACCCGCACCGCCGAATCCCGGTCGAGGTCGATCCCGGCCCGTTGCGCCTCCGCCGCCATGTGCAAGGCGTAGGTGGGGGTGCAGACCAGGACGGTGGCGCCGTACTCCACGAGGCTCTTGAGCCGTTGCTGCGTGGTCTGCCCGCCGCCGGAAATCGCCAGCGCGCCGACCTTGCGGGCGCCCTCCCAACCGCTCCAGAAGCCCACGAACGGTCCGAAAGAGAACGGGAAGAAGATGCGGTCTTCCGGCCCGACCCCGGCGGCCTCCAGGACCGCCCTCCAGCACTCGCCCCACCAGTCCCACGACGCCTCGGTATCCAGCCAGTACATGGGCCGTCCGGTGGTGCCCGAGGTCTGGTGCACGCGCACGTAACGCTCCAGCGGATACGTCAGGTCGCTGCCGAAAGGCGGCTGCCGCAACTGGTCGTCCACCAGCTCCTGCTTGGTGGTAAACGGCAGCCCGGACAGCGATTCCCGCCCCTCCAGGGGCAGCGCGACGCGGCCTTCGAGCTTGCGGCGATAGAACTCGTTGGTCCGCAGCACCTCGTCGAGCATGCCGTTGAGCCTGTCCAGCCGCGCGGGTTCCATGGTCTCCCGTCAACTTTGACACGGAATGTCGAGGCGGCTCAAGCGTTGGCTTGCTTCGGGGTGAGTCGATGGAACACCAAGCGGGCGGGTTTGGAAACCCGGCCCTACACAGGTGTCTCTACCGGGGGCGGGCGGCTGGATTCGTATCCTGTAGGGGCGGGTTTTCAAACCCGCCCGTGGGTCGTATCACCGTGGTCGTTCGGGACAGGCGCCGGCCGGTCAACCCAACCGCTGTCCGGCCCGGAGGCCGGCCCCGCCGGCGTATTCCCCGGCGGCGACCTTGGCCCGGGAGTCGTGGGCTCTCACGCGCCGCACCACGACGCTCCCCTCCCCCGCCGCCACCGTCATTCCGGCATCGGAAAGGTCCAGAATCTCGCCGGGCGAGCCCGAAGCGTTTCCCAGGCGGCTGCCGAACAGCTTCAGCTCGTTGCCGCCCACGGTTGTCCAGGCGCCGGGTTGGGGGTCGGTGCCGCAGATGAGCCGGTGCACCTCTTCCGCGGGTCTGGACCAGTCGACGGCGGCGTCGTCCTCGCCGCACCAGCCTTCGTAGGTGGCGCGGCCATGGTCCTGTTCGATGCGCGGCGCCTTGCCGGCGCGCACGAGGTCCACCGCCTCGGCGAGGGCGTCGACGCCCATGGGAAACAGCTTGTCGAAGTAGAGGCTGCCTACGGTGTCGTCCTCGGCGATCTCCACCTCCTTCTGCAGCAGGATCGGGCCCTCGTCCAGGCGTTCATCCGGCCAGAATACGGTAAGGCCGGTCTTGCGGTCCCCCTGTATTCGCGCCCAGTTGATGGAGCTGGGCCCGCGATGCAACGGCAGCAGCGAAGGATGGTACTGGATGGTGCCCAGTCTCGGCGCGTCCAGGACGCGTTGCGGCACCAACAGGGTCACATAGGCCATGACGCACAGGTCGGACCGGAAGCTCCGCACAAGCTCCAGCGCCTCGTCCGTCTTCAAGCTCGTGGGCTGGTGGATCGGAAGCCCCCGCTCGAGTCCCGCCTCCTTGAGCGGATCCGGTCGCGAGTCCTCCCGGTCCGGCGGACAGAGGACGCCCACCACCTCGTCGGGACCCGCCGTCAAGCGTTCCAGCACGGCCTTGCCGAACGCCTGTTGCCCGTGAATCAGAATGCGCATTCGAGTGTGGACCAGAATACCGAATCCCGCGGGAACCCGCTACCATCCGAGCGAGGGACCCGAGGAGGGGCACGACAGGCCTGTCGAAGGGCTCAGGACAGGCGTAGCGCCGCGCCAGCGGCGCGAAGTCGAAGGGCGCCACGTCAGGCGGAGTCTTTTAACAACCGCCCAAGGCTTCCAGGATCGTCCGAAGCCTTGGCCTCGAGACTTCGGAAGCGCTCAGCATCCCGATCAGCCTCTGCGCCACGTCGTTGTGGCGCGCGCAGGCATCCATGAGGCTGTCGGCCCACCCGCCGTCCACCAGCGCCCGCAGGCCGTCTTCCAGGAAACGATCCTCGCCCGCCGCAACGGCGGCGTCCACCGCGGCTCGGCGAACCAAGGGCGAGGGGTCACGAACACCCGTCACGACCCTCGCGGGATGGACGGCGGCAACCGCCGTCACCGCCGCCGCGCGCACGGAGGCGTCGGCATCGTCAAGCAGAGGAGCGAGGTCTCCGGCCGCGTCCGCCCCCGCGAGGCCCCGGGCGGCGGCGCAACGCACACGCGGGTCATCGCATCCCAAGGATCGCGCCAACACTGTCCGCAGGACGGGCGACAGCGGCATCGCCGCCGCCCGTTGGGCGATGGCTTCGAAGGCAGCCGCCCGCAGTTCGGAGGTCGTGGACTCGGCTGCTTCCGCCAGCGACTCGTCGATGCCGTCGGCCACGCAGTCCGCGGCCAGGCGAACCGCCGCGAGCCGGATGTCGACTGCGACGTCATCCACGCCTTCCACCGGCACGCGGCGTCGTCGTGCTCCCGCACCGGGCGCCGGCGACGGTGCTCCTCCGCCGGACGGCCGCGGCGGGCGATGGCTGGATGGCTTCAGCAGGCGTTCGCCGGATGGCGACACCGGGTCCTCGCCGGATCGTAGCTCGAGTCCGGTCGCCTGAATCGCTTCCAGAGTCGACAGGGGATAGGGCCGTTCGCCGGCCTCGCCGCCTGCATCGTCGGTGCCCCCGCCTGCCGACGCGCCGGGGGCCACGATGCCGCCTTCGGGCGTGATGGCGAGCGGTCCGCTCGCGCCGGGCTCGGATCCGAAAGCGTTCTGGTTCACGTCCGCGTCCCCGGTCGACTCCCCGGTGCGGAGCCGCCCACGCACGGCGTCGATCAACAGGTCCCGCGCCGGTCCGCGCGCGTCCCCGGCCACGGCGCGGGTCAGCGCCGCCGCGGCCGCCAGCGCGGCCAAGCGGACTTGCCGCACCGCATCCACCGCGGCCGCGCGCAGCGTGGCGACGGCCTCCGGCGTTCCCGTCTCCGCCAACGACCTGAGCGCCGCGATACGCACCTCGGCGAGCCTGTCCCCGTCGCTCGCTGCTTCCCGCAACGGGCCGAGGGCGGCCGAGCCCTTCACCTTGGGCAGCGCCGCCGCGCACGCGGCCGCCACACGGGCATCTCCTTCCCGAAGCCAGGCCTCCAGGCCGGCGGCCAGCGCCGGCACACCGCCGGGCGGCACGCGCGCCGCCAGCGCCTCCACGGCCGCTGCGCGAACCTCGGGATCCGAATCGGCAAGGGCCGCCCGGCATATATCCGGCCGCGCCGGCGCAACGCGCCTCAACGCCGCGGCGCGAACGGCTCCGGCCGGATCCTTCCGGGCGAGAGCCGGCAAGGCCGGGTCTCCCGCGTCCAGGACGTCCACGACGAGCCGGCGGACCCCCGGGCCCGGGTCGTCGACCAGGCGGTCACGCAGCGGCGTCAGCAGGTCCGGGCCGGCGTGCGGCAACGCCGCAAGAGCCCGCCGCCGGACCCGTGCGTCACTGTCCTTCAGAAAGTCGAGGAGAGCCGCGATGCCGCGCCCGGGCATCTTCGCCAGTGCGGCGAAGACCACGTGGTCGAGATCCTGGGCGTCCTCGTCGGCCCGAGCCCGGATCAGGTCGTCCACCGCGGCCTCGACGCCCATATCCCCCAGAGCCGTGATCGCGGCCACCTGCACGTCGAGCCAGTCGTCCCACGCGCCCTCCTCCCACACCACCTCCGGCTCGCATCGATCCCGCGCCAGCGCCCGCAGCAACGGCGTCGACGCCGCGTCCTCGAGCCGGCCCAGGGCCCGCACCGCCGCCGTCTTTACCTCGCCCACCGGATCGCCCTGCAACGAGCGCCGGATCGCCGGCGCGTCCTGCGGCCGGGCACAGCGCACCAGCGCCCCCATGGCATCGGCGCGCACATCCGGGTCGGGATCCAGCAGCGTGGCCACCAACGCCGGCGCGGCGTCCTCTTCGCCCAGCGCGCCGAGGGCGCGGGCGGCAGCGCAGCGGATCGGTTCCTCCGGCGCTGCCAGATACGGCGAGATGATCCGTACGGGATCGGTCATGGGTCGACTTCGCTCCGCTACGCTCAGGACGAACGGAAACAAGGTTTCATCACCGTTCGTCCTGAGCGTAGCGGAGCGAGTCGAAGGACGCCGTTCCGACGCTATTCCAAGGCGATGTCGCGGCGGCCGAACGACATGCTGCGGAACTGGCGCTTGTAGGGGCTCTCCCCCATGCGCCTCAGCCGTCCCACGCCCATCTTGTAGTTGTAGTTGCCGCTGATCCAGTCCACCACCCGGCCCGTGAGGGCGTTGGCCGGCTGGCTGGTCTGCAGGAAATCCATGAAGCCGACGCCTTTCTTGATGGCCGGGGTCACGATCACCACCGCGGTGATGGCGGCGCTCGTCAGCTCGATGTAGCCGTTGCGGAGCAGCGTGGCGAAGTCGAAGTCGTCGGCCTCGATGCCCAGGATCGTTTCCTTCTGCACCGGGATGCGGTCGGAATGGACCACGGCGTAGTCGCCGGACTCCAGGCCGTGGGCGCGGGCGTCGTCGGGGTGAAGCTCGATCCAGTTCTCGGGCCAGCGCTGCTCGATGTAGGGACGCCGCCGGTCGTCGTAGCCCGACTGCCAGCGCTCGTTGATGCGGCCCGAGGTGACCCAGATCTCCCCCTCTCGCGGTTTCATCCACTCCCAGTAGCTGGAGAACAGCTCCCACGGCGCTTTTTGCAGGTTCAGCTTCCCGGTCTGGGTGTTGAAGTGCGTCAGCTTCTTGTTGAAGACCGTGGCGCCGGCCGGGCCGTCGTCCGGCAGCACCCGGTTGACGTCGTGGAGGCGCTTGGTCTCCTCCAGGGTGCCGTCGGCGCGCATGAGCACCGGGCCCTGGATGCCGTTGTTGCCGAACTCCCGGAGCTTGTCGTGGAGGGTCTTGCCCTCGCGCCGGGCCGCCACCTTGACCGCGAAGAAGTCCTTGCGCGAGCCGCGGGAAAAGCGCGCGCCCTCTTCCAGCACCTGGTTGGAATCCTCCCAGTCGAAGCCCTCGAAGCCCATCTTCCGCGCCAACCCGGCGATGATCCACCAGTCCGGCCGGGCCGCGCCGGGGGGATCATAGAACTTCGGGTAGAGGCGGATGCGCCGCTCGCCGTTGGCCCGGGTGAAGGTCTCCTCCCCCCATCCGGCGGCCGGGAACACGATGTCCGCGTAGCGCGCGCCGATGGGGTCTACCAGGTAGATGTCCTGGTGCCACACCGCCATGCCGCCCGAGTCGGTCCGCCGCTTCAGCGTGTCCACCACGTCCTTGCGGTCGAAGCTCCGCACCTGGTGCGGGTTGCGCGTCGTCAGCTCGTCGAACTTCTCCTGCAGGGACTGGGTGCCGCACATGCCCTGGACCCAGGTGTTGCCGATGACGTGGGCGAGGCGGGTGTGGCCGGCCATCAGGTAGCGGTCGGTGTCCAGCGCTCGCCGACGCCGGCCGGGCAGCTTCTCCGGACTCTTGTTGCGCGGGTAGCCGCCGCCCCGAAGGCCGCCGCGCTGGTGGCCGCCGGCCCGGCCGACCACCTGCCCAGGGCGACCGCCGGCGCCGCAGACGATGCCCAGGGAGGCGATGGCGTTGGTGTTGCCGGTATTGTTGGACCAGTAGCAACCCTTCTCGATCATGATCGAGGTCTTGGGCCGGGAGCCGTCGGCACGCGGCTTCGCCATCCACTCGGCGGCGGTGTGGATCTTGCGGACGTCGATGCCGGCGATGGCGGCGGCCTTCTCCGGGACCGTGTAGTCCTGGGCCAGCAGCCACCTCTTCCAGTCCTCGAACCCGTCGGTCTGGAACCTGCCCCAGGTGCTGCGCCACTGCCACGGCGTGTTGCGCGTGCCCTGCCCGAATCCGGACGAGCTCTCCCACTTGTTGTTCACCCAATCGCGTATCCAGTCACCGTCTTCCCAGCCGTTCTCGACGATCACCCGGGCGATGGCCATCAACACCGGCAGATCGGTGCCGGGCTGGATGTCGATGTACATGCCGCCCTGGCTCTCCGCGTAGGCGACGCCGGCGGTGCGGCGCGGCAGCATGAAGATCGTCTTTTGCCCGTTCTGGATGCCGGGCATGATCCAGTCGGTGAACAGGATCGTCTTGGTCTCGTAGGGATCGGTGCCGCAGATCAACAGCACCTCGGCGTCGCGCCAGTCCTCGTAGGACGGCCCGAAGTTGTCGAACCCGGCGTCCCGAAAACCCGGCGTGGAGGTGACGTCGGACGGCGTGTCGTGGAACGTGAAGTTCGCCGTGCGCACGTTTCGCAGGGCGTACTTGGTGATGGCGTAGGTGTTCTCGAGATAGCCGTAGGAGAAAGTCTTCACGGCGTAGGCATTGGTGCCGTGCTGCGCCAGCACATGGTTTCCCACCTCGGCCGCGACGTCCAGTGCGAAATCCCAGGTCACCGGCATCAGCACGCCGAAAATCCGCACCAGCGGCGACCGCAGCCGGTCGCGGGTTGGCTTTTCGGGGTTGTAGACCTTCTGAGCCAGCAGGCCGCCGCGGACCGAGGAGTTGCCGCTGTGATTGACGACGTCGGTGTCCTTGTCGGGGACGATGACGACATGGTGGGGCCTGCCCCGGTGCATCACGATGTTGTGCTGGTCGGCGACCACCCAGGAGCCCAGGGGCTCCACCGGGAAGTCCGCGCCGAAGGCGTTGTCGGCGGCCGCCGGGCCGCCATCGTAACCGCGCCGCACCGGCCAGCGGTACACCTTGTAGCCGCATGCCACCACGCAGTAGTCGCACGCCGTGGAAAGTACCTCCGCGTCCGGGGGCGGCAGCGGAACGCTCTGTTCGGGGAGATGATACGGAGTAGACATGGCACCCGTCCTCAGGATCGAAGATTGTCGAACCGGCCGTAGATCAGGCCGAACATGCCCACGGCGTAGATGTCGTCGCCTTCCAGCTCCAGCAGCACCTGGGGCAGGGACTCGTATGCCTGTCCCGAGATGAAGATGCCGTGGCGGGTCAGGTCGTAGGTGGTGAGGTGCAGCGGGCACGGCCCCAGCGCCTTGTCCGCGGCCTGGTACGTGCCCTGGAGCGGGCCGCCCTGGTGCGTGCAGGTGTAGTTGAACGCCACCACGTCGCGGCCGGGGCCGATGCCGCCGCCCGCCGGGGTGCCCAGCTTCACCAGAATCGACTCCGCGTAGTCGCCCTCGTCCGGATATTCGAAGTCGGCGGGCTCATCCGGCTCCAGGGACGATAACTTGCCGATGAGCTTGCGCGGATAGGTGGACACCACCGCCGGCGTCTGCGCCCCGGGGCGCCCGGGCACTCCGATCATGATCACCGCGGTGGTGATGCCGCTCCACAGGAGAAAGCTGCGCCGGCTCACCAGGCAGGGCGCCGAGGCTTCTTTTTCCCCGCCGTCGGCGGGCCCGGCGAGGTTCCGGCAGGATATCGTCATGGTACTGTCCTCCGGGGTTCGAGCGACTTCACGTCCTACGAGCCCTCCCCTCCCAGAGGCGGCAGCGGCTGCATCACCGGCAGATCCGGCGTCTCCATCAGGATTTCCTTGCCCGAAAGGCTTTCGAGGAAAGCCACCAGGTCGTCCATCTCCCCGCTGGTGAGGTCCAGGGGCCGGATCAGCGGGCTCTTGGTGGCGGCGAACTCGTTCTTGCCGCCGCCGCGGTTGTAGAACTCCACCACGTCGCGCAGCGTCTCCAGCATGCCGTTGTGCATGTAGGGAGCGGTGTACCGGGTGTAGCGCAGGCTCGGCGTGCGGAACTTGCCCAGGTGCTTCTTTTCCTTGGTGCGGAAATAGAGCCCGGGGTCGTCCTTGGTCTTGCGGTACATGGCTTCGGTGACGCCCTTGGCGTAGAGCTCGAAGCGGAAGGTGATCTGCGCCACCGCGTCGTCTTCCCAGCCCTCGTAGGGGGGCACGCCGACGTTATGGTACTTCTCGTCCGTCAGGAGCGGCCCGTTGTGGCACGCGATGCAGTTGGCCTTGCCGGCGAACAGCGCGAGGCCGCGCTTCCGTGACGCGCTCAGGGCGCCGTCGTCGCCGCGCATGTAGCGATCGAAGGGCGTGTCGGTCTGGACCAGGGTGCGCTCGAACGCGGCGATGGCCATGTAGGCGTGGCGGATGTTGGGCCAGTCGTCGCCGAAGACCTCCTTGAACCGCCGCCGGTACTCGGGCACGAAGGCGAGCCGCGCCTCCATCATGTCGTCCTCGCCGTTGCCCGCCACTGCTCCCCGGGCGGCGGAGCGCGCCTGGGACTCCAGCGACCTGGAGGAGCCGGCCCAGAAAAGCTTGCCGTAGTAGGCGGCGTTGATGATGGTCTGGCTGTTGCGCCAATGTATGGTGCCGGGGTAGCCGGTGCTGACGGGTTCCGGGACCGACCAGCCCGCCTCGGGAAAGTGGCAGACGGCGCACGGCATGGCGTAGTTGCCCGAGAGGATCGGATCGAAGAACAGCAGCTTGCCGAGCTCGACCTTCTCCGCCGACATCGGGTTGTCCGCCGGGATCGGGGGTGGACCAAGGGGTGCCAGCTCCGCGGGGCGAAAGGCGCTCGCCGCCGCGGGTGCCAGCAACACGGCCATCAGGATGACGAAGATCGTTCGTACTCCGTTCACCGCCGCTCCCCCGGCTAGTTCGGCGCCTTGCGCCAGTTCGGAACCGGCTTGTAGTCGTAGTCGTCCGCGCGCCAGACCAATTCGCCGGTGTCGAACGTCTTGCCGCTCAGCGCCTCGAGAAAAGCCAGGAGGTCGGCCTTCTCGTCCCCCGTCAGCCCCAGGGGCTTGAGCCGCGGGTCCTTCAACGGGTCGCCGCCGCCTCCGGCGTCATAGAAATCCACGACCGCCTCCAGCGACCGGAACACGCCGTTGTGCATGTAGGGCGCCGTCCACTTGAGCTCCCGCAGCGTCGGGGTCAGGAAGCTGCGGCGGGTTTGCGGCCTGTGCGTGCGCACGTAGGCGCCGGGGTCCTCGCGCAGGCTCATGTAGTTCTCGACCCCCATGAACTTGGCGTAGGTCACGAACGCCGAGTGCCTTCGCGGATCGGCCCAGACCTCCGGGTTGTCCGGTACTCCGGTGTTGTGCGGCAGGTCGTCGGTGAAACGCGCCCCCGAGTGACACGAGGCGCAGCCGGCGCGGCCTTGGAACAGCGCCTGCCCCCGGCGGGCGGCGGCGGACAGCGCACCCGTGTCCACCGGCGCGCCGCGCGAGACGATGGTTTCCATGAACGTGGCGAGGGCCCCGCGGGCGCCGCCGTTGGACGGCTCGCCCAGCCCGGCGGCGCGGAACATCTTCACGTAGACCGGGTCCTGCTTGAGACGTTCCTGCATGAGCCTCATGTCCATGTTCATGAGGTAGGTCTCGGTGATCATCTCGCGGGTGACGTCGTTGAGGTTCGTGCCCAGGCGGCCGTCGTGCATCCACGCGGCGCGGCGGCCGACGTTGGCGAGGGTGGGAGTGTTGCGGAAATGAGCGGCCCCGGTGTAGGCGGCGGACAGAGCCTTGCCGTCGGTGAATGCCTTGCCCGGTTGGTGGCAGGTCGCGCAGGCGAAATTGACGTCGCCGGACAACCGTTCGTCGTAGAACAGGCGCTTGCCCAACTCGGCCCGGGCCGCCGAGACGTTCTTGTCGCCCGCGGAGCCCTTGCTCGGCGCCGGAGCAGCCAACCCCAGAAAGAACGCCAGGGTCAACCCGAACGTCACTCTCATGAGCACCACCCTCCGGACCGCTGATCGCACGGCGCGATCATACCACCGGTACAAGCGCCGACACAACGTAAAATCCGCCCGGGCGGGTCTGCCGCCTCTCTTTCAATTCATGGCAACACTACCTAGTGTGGTGTCTGGTTAATTCGCAGCATAATATGCGGAGGATTTTTCGTCGTCGGCAAGGCGCGATGACGAGCAGTGGCGGGTACCACGCGAGGAAGAGCAACGCGGCCGACGGCGAAAAAGACCCGCAGATTATGCTGCGAATTAACCAGACACCACACTAGATTGTGGGGAGACCTACGTACGCTCGGCTCTCGAACACGGGAGGTTCCACCATGGTACCAGGCGTTTTGCTGTTGTCCGCGGTCCTGGCTTGGGGGGTGAATGCGGCCTTCGCCGAGGGCGATGTGGCAGCCGGCAAGAAGGTCTTCAAACGCTGCCTTGTGTGCCATACCGACGTTGCAGGCAAACACAAGACAGGCCCCACCCTGCACGAGGTTCTGGGCCGGCCCGCGGGACAGGCCGCAGGGTTCCGGTACTCGCCGGCTTACGTGCGAGCGGGCAAGGAAGGCCTGATCTGGAACGAGGAAACCCTGTTTCAGTACCTCAGGCATCCCAAGAAATTCCTCCGCAAGTTCCTGAAGGACCCCAAGGTCAAGTCGAAGATGACCATGAAGTACTTCAAGGAAAAGGACCGGCGAAACGTCATCGAGTACATGAAGTCCCTCGGCAACTGAGACCCGCCTCACCCCCGGGGTGAGGGCGCAGGCGCGCGAGGGCGCCGCAAAGGCCCTCGCGCGCCCGGCCCATGGAGCCGCTCAAGGCTCGTCCAAGGCGTCTTCTCAATCGGCCCCGGGGACGCAACCGCAACCGCAAGCGCAGCCGCAATTGCAGTTGCAAGCGCAAGCACATGAGCCGCAGCTACAGTCGGCTCCGCACCCGCATCCGCAACCGTGGATCTCCAGATCGAGGTTGTCTTTCGCCCGACCCAGTTGCCATGGAACCGCGATGGCGCCCGCCTGTCCGTATTCTTGAACCGAATCCATTTGCTCTCCCCTTTCCTGGTTGAAATCGCTGCGTCTCGTCTCGACGGCAGCGTCAACCATATTGAATCGTCCGCGCGGCGGCGAACTTTAGCCGGATTCCACGGAAAAGGATTCGCCCGGCCGCGGCCGCGGCTGCCGGCGCCGCCCGTGCCTCGTTGACATGGCCGAACCGGTTTGGTATCGGCGTGTCATGGGTTGGTGGGGCTCATTCCAGGATTCCGGGCCCGACGGCCCGCAGGAGGTGACCGATGGACAGACATGAGCCGCGCGGCGTCGTGCATTGGATCGATCATTTTATCGTGGGCACCAACGACATGGTGTCCTGGGTCAACTGGGCGGTGAACGCCACCGGCATCACCCGAAGGCCCATCCGCGGCATCACCACCACGGCGCGGAAGAAGGACGTCCCGATCATGTGCTTCCTGTGGTGGGACGGCGAGTCCTGCCGCATCGGCGCGTTCCTGCAGCCGGAGGTCTACCCGTCGGCAAAACCCCTGGGTGAAGAGATGCCGCGCTGCGGCTTCTACATCCGGCCCGAGGACGTGGACCGGCACCTCGAGCGGCTCGACCGCCACGACATCCCCCACACCGACCCGGTCCGGACCGCGGACGGCGGCGACGAGGGCACGGCGATCTACTTCGCCGACCCCGACGGCAACCAGTTCGAGTTCTGGGCGCCGGAGCAGATGCCCGAGGGCGCCATGGAGATCTGCACCACGGAGGGCGTCGGACGCATCAGCCACGCGGTGTACGGCTCACGGGACCTGGGCAAGACCGCGGATTTCTTCCGGAAGTACTGCGCCCTGGAGCCGGAGGTAAGCCCCAACGTCGCCGAGGGCAGCCTGGTGCTGCGCCTTCAGGCCGGCGGCCGGCTCATCTACAAGCTCACGGACGCGGTGGACGAGCGCGTGGCCGGGCACGGCCCCTGGTGGGACATGCACACGGCGCTCACCGTGCGCGCCGAGGAGTTCATGCCCAACTATCGGCGCATGTGGGAGACCCTGCCCGAGGAAGCCATGGCCAAGGAAGAGGACACCCTCACCCTGGAGGAAGAGGATGCGCTGCCGGCGCGGACCGGCCTGCACCGGAGCCCGGTGGGGTACCGCTGGAAGGCCATGTTCGAGCGCGGCGACGAGTTCTACGACTGGGACGGCCACGCCTTCCACTTCTTCGGCGGCAGGCCCGTGAAGGACGACGGCTCGCTGGCCCTCTACACCATCGTGGAGCAGGAAGACTACCTCACCGACGTCGCCGTCGAGGCCGAGAAGGCCGGAGGCGGTGCGCTTTAGGGTGCGGGCCTCACGCTACGCTGTTGTCCCCGCACCTCCGGAACGCCGAATTCCGGGTAGGCGGCGTTGCCATGCTCCGCCACGTCCAGACCGATCCTTTCCGCTTCGGGCGGCACACGCAGATCGACGGTGATCCGGACGGCGTTGAACAGCAAAAGACCGCCGAGCATGGCGAAGGCGAAGACGGCCACCACGCCCACCACCTGGGCCATGAGCAAATCGACGCCGCCCCCGTAGAACATCCCGGACTCGGCGTGGAACAGGCCCAGCAGGACCGTCCCCGACGCGCCGGACACGCCATGGACGGATATCGCGCCCACCGGGTCGTCGATCTGCAGCCGTTCGAACATCAGCACCGAGAAGACCACGACCACCCCCGGAAGAAAGCCGAAGAAAAGAACCGCGGCCCAGGACTCCACCCAGGCGCATGAACCCGTGATCGCCACCAGACCGGCGAGGGCGCCGTTGAGAGCCATCGTGACGTCGGGTTTGCCGAACAGCATCCACGCGGTCACGGTGGCGCCGATGGCGGCGGCGGCGGCCGCGAGGCTCGTGTTCGCGGCGATCACCGATATCTCGACTACCCTGGCGGCCATGATGCTCCCGGTGTTGAAGCCGAACCAGCCGAACCACAGAATGAACACCCCGAGCGTAGCGAGCATCAGGTTGTGACCCGGCAGGGCGCGGGGCGTCCCCAGATCGCTGTACTTGCCGAGCCTGGGCCCCAGCACGATCACGCCCGCCAGCGCGAACCACGCACCGGTGGAGTGCACCACCGTGGAGCCGGCAAAGTCCATCATGCCCAGCTCCGCAAGCCATCCACCGCCCCAGATCCAGTGCCCCACGACGGGATAGAAGAAAAGCGAAATGAAGAAACTGAAGATCAGGTAGCTCAAGAACCGGGTGCGCTCCGCCATGGCGCCGGCGACGATGGTGGCGGCGGTGGCACAGAACATGAGCTGAAAGAACCACGCCGTCAAAGTGGGAACCGACGTCCACTCCAGGGACCGGTAGAGGTCGCCCGTGTCCGGCGCAACGAAAAAGCCCGTCGTTCCGACAAAGGCGTTGCCATTGCCGAACATGATGCCGAAACCCAGTATCCAGAAGCCCAGGGCGGCCATGGAGAAGTCCCCGAAGTTCTTCATCATGGTGTTGGCCACGTTCTTGGCGCGGGTAAAGCCCCCCTCGACCATGGCGAAGCCGGCCTGCATGAGGAACACCAGCACGGCGGCGAAGGCGGTCCATATGGTGTCCACCGCTACCTGCAACTCCGGTACCGGCTTGCCGTCGATCCTGCCGTCCAGCGCATGCGCGACCGCGGGCAAGAGCACCAGTGCGAGCCCGACGCCGGTGAAGATGCCCGGTCGTCTCAGCATGGATTCATCCTCCTGTCTTCCCTACGGGTTCTTCCCGGAGGCCGCTTCCATCGACCGTCCCCGCGCCTCGTCAGCGCAACGGAATGCGAATGACGACGCCGCCCATGACGTCTCCCTGCTTGAAGTCCGTCCGCGGACTGTCCTCGTGGGCGTTGTGACACGTGACGCAGGATGGCGAGACGGCCACGTCGGCATAAACCGCGGTGAAATACTCGACGCCGGCGATAGTCTCCCGGCCGTAATAGGGCTTTGACGGGTTCTCGGCGACGCTGTCCAGTCCGGCGACTTCCACCTCGGTCTTGGGTCCGCTCTCCTTGTTGAGGGGCCACTTGGACAACAGCGCGTAGCTGAACGCATCCGTCTGCTTGGCCACCAGTCCCGCGCCCATGCGGAACATCTGGGCCGGCAGCGGCAAGGCTTTCCGGGTGTTCCAGTGCTCGCTGGCCTTGACCACCTCCTCCACGTCCTGCAGGCGATAGACCACTTCGTTCGAATAGACCGTACGGTCGGCGGCCATGACGGCGAACAGCGCATCCGCCATCCTGCCCGGGGAAATCCCCGCGGATGGGTCGGGTCCTCCCGAGGGCTTGCTGTCGCAGGCGCCCAGCCCCGCAACGAAGACGGCGGCGGCGAGGACGAGAAGACTCCGCCTGATCGGCACGTGTTGTTTCATGGCTGACTACTCCCTTCTTTCCGGCGCACCGGAACCATTTCTCTTCCGCCACAGCGCCACGTCGATGCGCCGGACACGGCCAGACGGAGAACCTGCGAGGTTGCGATAATCCCAAAAGACACATGATGCGGGTAGGGGCTTTGCTTGCAGTAGACTAACTATCGTTATTTTACACGAATTTCCATACCAGCATTTCTAGTGCATCAAAGGATAATTTGTTAAACTCTCCAAGACCGTAAAGCTCTGATCCTATTTCGAATGAGCCGGCTTCTGTTGCCTTGGCCGCCGGGTTTCGCGCCGGAGGTTACCGCGGGTCCAAGTCCGTCGAGGCGCGTTTCGGCCGGCACCCGGGGGCCCTTTATGGAACGCAAGGCGATGGAAGACATGGAACAAAGAGCCGGACTCGATACGCCGGAACCGGGCGCCGCTCCGGACCCGGACGACGCGAGCAGGGGCGAGGCGGAGAAGGATGCCCCGGATGAGCGAGTCGTGGGGCCCTCCTGGTGGGAGGGAGGTTCGCGGCCGGAAGAGTCCGCCGAGGATGTGCCCGACACATACAGGGGGGCGGGGTATATCTACAGGGGCGTGCGGTACGGCGAGGCCGTTCCCGAACCCCAGTCCCAACAAGAACGGAACGACGACGATGACCCCGTCGACTTGTCCGCGCTGGGCGTGACGTCGGAGGACCAGCCGGACGTCCCCCTCGCCGAAGGGGACGAAATGGCAGGAACCGCCGCCGAGCCTGCCTGGTGGGAAGGGGGTCCGAGGCCTGAAGAGCCCGCCGAGGACGCGCCCGAACACGGCGACGAGCCGGTGGACGTCTCCGTGCCGGTCCCCGCGCCGGAAGACCAGCCGGCCTTCCCTACCGCTGAAGCGGGGGAGACGAGAGAACCCGTCGTCGAATCCCCCTGGTGGGAGATAGGTTCGAAGCCTGAAGAAGCGCCCGGGGAGCACCCCGCCCACCAAAGCGGGGAGTCCGACCTCGGCACGCCCTATCTTTCCAGCGGGATGGGTTACGGCGACTCCCGGGCGGCCGAAGAACCGCACGACGACGACCCCGTCGACCTGTCCGTGCCGGCGCTGATGTCGAAGGAGCGGCCGGCCGAAGAACCGAAGGACAACGATGAGCCGGCGGACACTTATGCGCCGGCCGCCACTCCGGAGGACCCCGTCGCCGCCGCCGAAGCCGGGGAGGAACCCGCCGGCGAAGACCCCCCGTCCGATGGCGACGAGCCGGCCCCGCGGCCTCCCGCTTCGCCGGCCGAGTCGGAAGGGGCGGCGGACGCGCTTCCCGAAGGTTCTTCGCCGGGTGAGTTGATCCACTCGATGGTCGCCGGCATCTGTCCGGACGAACTGCTGCTGGTCGGGGCGACCCCGCCCTCACTGCCGGAGTGGGCCGGCGCGGCCGTGGCCGCGTTGCGGAACGATCTGGACCGGCGTCTGGCCGAGCGCAGCCCGGGCGATGCGCAGGAGTATCTGCGGTTGGCCATCGTGGAGAACGCCCTGGGCCTTCACGAGGAAGCCGACGGCCACCTCAAGGAGGCGCTGCCGCGAAGCGACCGCTTCGGTCCTGTCCTGAACGCGCTGGCGGTCACGAGCCTGGCGCGCGGAAGGGTCGCACCGGCCATCGTCTACTGCAAGGAGACGCTGCGCGAGACCGGTGGAGACGATCTGGTCCGCGCGGCTGCTTCATCCAACCTGGGGGATCTCTACGATCTGCAGGGAGACGCCGCCCGGGCGGTCGAGGCGTACGAGACGGCCATCGACTGCCTGCAAGCGCAGGGGGATACCCGCTGGCTCTCGCGGTTGCATCTGCGCGTCGGCCGTCTCTACCGGCGCCTGGGCCAAGCGGACAAGGCGCGCCTGCACTTTTCCGATTCGGTGCGGCTGTTCAAGGACGCCGGCGACGAGCCCGGGCAGGTCCGGTCCCTGGCGGCGCTTGGCTCGTCCTTTACCGAGTCGGGCCTGCACGACCTCGCCCTCAGGAGCTTCGAAGAGGCCGTGCGGATTTGCCTGAGAACCGCCGACAAGCCCGGCGCCGCGCTGGTACAGGACGAGCTGGGGGTCGCCTACATGGCCCAGGACCAGTTGACGCGCGCCCTCGCGTATTTCGAGAGCGCCCTGTCGCTTCATCGCGAGCTGGGCAACCGCCAGGACGAGGCGGCCACCCTGAACCATATGGGAAAGATCCATGATTCGCGTGGCGACGTCGACGAGGCGCGGCGGTTCTACGAAGCCGCGATGGAGATCAACCGCGCACTGGGCCATGACGCCGGCGAAGCCGGGAGACAGCCGCGGATCGAAAGCGGCGATCCGGACGACGCGCGGGCCAGGCTTCTGAAGGCCGAGGAAATCTTCAGCCGCGCCGGGTCGGCGGAACGGCAGGAGGACACGCACGGAGGGCACGGGCGTGGGACCGGAGGTCTTTGGTAGCGAGACACCCGGAACAACGAGGGAAAGACGCACTTGCAACCCTGTTGATAAATTCTATTGATAGTTCGAACAAGTTTGACAAAAAATGAGAAAATCATTAAATTCCAACAACTCCGACCTTCGCGGTTGGGGTGTGGTCGCCTGACCGAACGGGATGTCGTCCGATGACTCAATCTCTTGGTGTTCGTTTCGCGTTGGCCTTGTTCTTTCTCGTGTGGGTTCCACTGCTGGCCGCCGCGGGGTGGGGGGGCTACTGGCTGTGGCAGCGAGTGGAGGGACGACCGTCCACCGCCCTTCAGTCGTTGGCCTTGCGCGGTGACGCGTTGAAGCTCACCGAAGCCGCTTCGGGTCTCGCGGAGTCGATGGACAGGTTCCTGCTCGACCGCATCGTCGAGGCGCAGACCTGGGCAAAGTCGCCGGTGGTGGTAGCCGCGGTCAAGAAGGCGCGCGCCGCCCACGCGAAGCAGGGGTTGGACGACCTCTCGATTCAACAGGCCGAGGCCAAGTTCCGGACCAGAAAGAGCCTGGGAATCGCGCCCGGCGCGCGCGCGTACCTGAGCGAACAGGTCAGGATGTCCCCACATTTCGCCGAGGTCTTCTTCACGGACGCGGTGGGCTACAACGTCGCGATGACCAACCCGACATCGGATTTCGTCCAGTCCGACGAGAGCTGGTGGCAACGGGCATGGTCCGCCGGATTTTCCGTAGGCGACATCGAGTTCGACTCATCGGCCAACGTGTGGGCGGTGGACCTTTCGGTACGCATCGATGATGAGCGCAACGGGACCGCCATCGGCGTGATGAAGGCCGTGCTGTCGGTACGCTTCGCCCAGTTGTTCACCGACCGTGTGGCGCGCCGCCTTTCCGCGCCCGGCGCGCTACTGCATGCCCGGCTGTCCAACTCGAGGCTCGACGGTGACGTGCCGAGGTCGCAGTTCCTGGTCGTGACTCGCAACGGGTTGTTGATCGCGGAGACGCGCTCTCAGCACGCGCGCGGGCGGATCATGCAGCCGGAGGTCAACCTGCTTACGGATGAGTCGCTCACGCACCTGAACCTGTCCTACGAGGGCGACCGATCCGGAGCCTTTATCGCCACCCGGAAGGACCCTCAGAACAGCCTGGACGGCGCATCCCCGCCGAGCTCCCTGGTTGCCTTCGCGCGTTTGGCGAGCACGAGCTTTTACGCGCCGGTCATCGAGAACTTTTCCGGTTTCGACTGGATGATCATCGTGGAGGCGCCGAACCTGAGCGGCTACAACGCCTTGCCGGAGCTCGCCGGCACGCAGTGGGAGGATCAACAGGATTGGCTGCGCGACGCCCTGTGGATCAGCGCCGCGCTGTGTGTGGCACTGCTGTTGTCCTCGATCATACTGTGCTGGCTGTTCGGCAGGTGGGTGCTTTCGCCCGTACGCGCGCTGACCAATCGCGTCCAGCGAATGGAGCAGGGCCACATCACCGGCAGGGTCGCGCTGTCGGCGAAAGGCGAGTTTGCCGAACTTGCCGCCGCCCTCGAGCGAATCCGCGCCCTGATCACCAAGATGGCCGACCGGCTGCAGCAAACGGCGCCGGGGCGGACGCAACCGACAACCCCCGAGGGTGATCCGACGCGTCGCTCCTAGCCGCGCGGAGCCGGCGGCACCCGGGGTCTCTTTCCCCTGCCCCCGGATGAACACGATGGTGCCGGAAATCAAGACGCTCCCCTGGATTGCACGCCTGGTGGCCGTGACAGTAGGGCTCGCTTTGCCTCTGGGCGCCTGCGGCGGGCTGGCGCTGGAGGAGCGACCCACGAGCCGGCTCGGCGCGGCGGAGCGGCAACAGTTGAACAGCAGTCTGAAGGTGGCGTCGGCGTCGGCCGAGGCCGGCCAGCTCGAGGCCGCGGAGCGGTTGTATACGCAACTCTCCCGTCATTTCCCGAGCGCGCCGGAGCCCCGGCTCGGGCTCGCTTACATGGCACTGGAGGCGCGTGACTTCACCCGCGCCGGCGAGCTTTTCGCCGAAGCGGACGAAAGAGCGGCGACGCCGGCCGCGAGGGCCGAGGCGCTCCTCGGCGCGGGCCGGGCCAGCCTTGGCCAGGGAGACACCGCCGCGGCCAAGAACCATTTTCTCGCCGCTTCCAAGCTGGCGGAAGGCACGGCGGCGGAAGCCTGGGTCGCCAACGGCCTTGGCGTGGTGGCGACCATCGAGGGCGATCCCGCGCGGGCGCGGACGCGTTACGAAGAGGCCCTCGAAGCGGCGCCGTCGCATCCGCTCATCACCGCGAACCTGGTCCGCGCGCTTGTCCAGTCGGGCGAGGAAAGCGCGGCCAGGCGGCTCTACGCCAAGCACCCCGCCTCCTACTGGCTGGACGGCGACGGGGCGGCGCTTTCGCGGCTGCTAAAAGACACGACCACGCTGCCAAGAGACACGACCACGGACACGAACAAGAAAGGAACCGCAACGGCGTCGGGCGCCAAGGTCCAGCTTTTCTCCGCGCGCTCGCGCGCCGGCGCGCTGGCCGCGTGGGGCCGCCTTTCCTCCGAGGAAAAGGACCTGCTCGGCTCCCTGAACCACCGCGTGGTAAAGGTCGAGTTGCCCGAAAGAGGGGTGTTCTACCGCCTCCGGGCGGGTCCCCTGGCGGACAAGAAGGCGGCAAAGCGGTTGTGCAGCCAACTCAAGGGCCGCGACCGGGACTGCTTCGTCCCGGCAGGGAAATGGTCCGGGGGCGACGCCGCGGGCGCCGGAGACCCCTCTTCGATGACCGCGAAGAGCGCCGAGGCCCGGTCCGGTGGAGTCCAGGAGAACACCCGCGAGCGGCCGCAGGCAGTGACCGCGGCCGATGCAACCGTGACCTCGGGCGCCAGGGTCCAGCTATTCTCCGCGCGCTCGCGCGAACGGGCGCTGGCCGCCTGGACCCGGCTCTCCGCGGAGGAAAAGGATCTGCTTGGCTCGTTGACTCACCGCGTGGTGAAGGCACGGATCCCCAAGAGAGGGGTGTTCTACCGCCTCCGCGTGGGTCCTCTGGCGGACAAGGCGGCGGCGAGACGCCTTTGCGATGTGCTGAAGAGCCGCGGCCGGGACTGCTTCGTCCCGGCACGATAGTGACCGGCGCCCGGCCGAGGGAAGGACTCTCATGCCTGAACTACTGCTGCTGATGGTCTGTTGCGCGCTGCTGGCGGCGGCGGTGGTCTTCGACCTGGTCCGACGCCGGATCCCGAACACGGTTCCGGTGGCCCTTTTCGGCCTGTTCCTGCTCCACGTCGCCGTCATCGGCCATCGGGACATGGCGCCGCCGTGGGCGCACGTCCTCACCGGCGTGGTGCTGCTCGTGGTCGGTTTCGTGCTGTTCCTGACGGGTGCGCTCGGCGCCGGCGACGGGAAGCTCCTGGCGGCGGCCGGGCTGTGGGTCGGGCCCGCCGGCGTCGGCAGCTTCCTGTTCGGGGTGGGGCTGCTCGGCCTTTGCCTCGGCCTCATCTCCCTGTTGCCGTTCGATGCGACTCGGCGGCTGCGCAACGATCTTCCTTTCGCGGCGGCGATCGCGCCGCCGGCCATGGCGCTGCTGGCGCTGCGGGCCTTCGCCGTGAACGGGAACACCTAGAGGCAGTGCCGTGATGCGAAGAGCCCGTTTAGCCCTCATCGTCCTCCTCGTGGCCGTGGTGCCCATCGCCGCCATCATCGGCGGCTGGATGTACTTGCGCCCGAAACCCGTGCCGCCTCCACCCAAGGCCGCGGCGCCACCGCCCAAGCCCCTGCCGGTGGTGCTCACCGCCTCCAGGGACCTGTCGGTGGGGAGCCTGATCACCGTGAACGACATCATGTGGTCGCCGCTCACCGACGGCGCCATCCTCTCGGGGCATCTGCTCAAGGGCAAGGCCAAGCCGGCCAACGTGATCGGAGCGGTGGTGCGCAGGGCGGTGTACAAGGGCACGCCGCTGACCTGGTCGTCGATCGTGCGCCCCGGCCAGTACGGCTTCCTTGCCGCCGCCCTCAGGCCCGACCACCGCGCCGTCACCATCATGGTCAACCGGGCCACCAGCCAGGCCGGCCTGATTTATCCCGGCGACCGCGTGGACGTGATCCTCACCGTGAAGGTGCAGGAGGACAGCACCAACAGGACGAACACCTTCACCGGCACGATTCTGGAGGACATCCGCGTCGTCGCCGTAAACCGCCAGGTGGAGAGCACGGTCAACCAGACCAAGCCGAGCAGGACGTCTTCCCGAAACGACGCCAGCACGGTCACCCTGGAGGTGCTGCCGTCGGAGGCCGAACGGCTCGTCCTCGCCACCTCCAGGGGCGACATCTCCCTCGCCATGCGCTCCCTCACCGACGGCCAGCGGCGCGAGGACCGGACGCCCACCGCCTTCGAGAACCTGCTCACGCTGCCGAAGATCGGGCCCAAGCCGGATGAAGCCCCTCCCAGGCCCGGGCCGGCGCCGGTCGCGGCACCCGCGCCGCCGCCCGAGGAACCGACCCAGGTGCGGGTGCAGATCTTTCGAGGCGAGGCGCGCCAGGAAGTGCTGCTGAAGAAATGATGCGCGGGCACGGGTGGGTTTCCAACCCGCCCGCTATCCGGCGCCGATGCCCTTCATCGCCTCGATGGCCATCATGAACGCCGGGCCGGCCATCAGCAGGAGGATGCCCGGGATCACCATCAGCAGCATCGGCAGACTCATGATCACCGGCAGCCGGCCGGCCTGGGCCTCGACGCGCGCCGCCCGCTGCATGCGTTCGTTGCGCGCGATGTTCTGGATCGACTGGCCCATCGGAGTGCCGTAGCGCTCCCCCTGGATCATGGTCATGGCGAAGTCGCGCAGCCCCTCGGCGCCGGTGCGCGCATACAGGCCTTGCAGCGCGGTCCGGCGCTCGGCGCCGAGGCGGAGCTCCCCCTCCGCCGCCGCCAACTCCCTCGCGAGGTCCGGCGCCAAGGGCCGGAGCTCCTCCGAGACCATGGAGAGGGCGCGTTCGAAAGTGTATCCGGCCTCGACGCAGAGGACCATGAGATCGAGGGCATCCGGGAGCGCGCGGGACAGCCTGAGCCGCCTTCGCGCCCTCAGGCGACGCAGCACCGCTTCGGGCAACAGCCCGCCGAGCAACGCCCCGGCAACGCCGGCGAAGCCCGCCAGGAAGGCATATCCGCCGAACGGCTCCACCCCCGTCGCGACAAAGCCGGCGGAGACGCCGGCCGCCAGCATCAGGATCATCTTGAGCGACAGGAAGACCGCCAGCGCGTCGTTCTGGTGAAAACCGGCCTGCCGGATCAACTCGCCGATCTTGGCGCGCTCGGACGCGCCCACCGGCACCAGCATGGCGGCAAAACGCAGCACGCCGGCCACGGCCAGTGACATATACGACCAGGCGGCGTCTTCCTGGGACTTTCCCGACTCGCCGCAGGTGGAAACCACCTGGGTGCGCACGGCCTCGACGCGCCGGTCGAGGGCGAGCGCCTTGCGGCTCTCCTGAAACAGGAAACGGATCGTGGCGCCCACCGCCAGCAGCGACGCGAACGCGGCGAACCCCAGAACCCAGGGAATCGACGGCCAGGAAATCATCGTCCGAACCGGGCGGCGATGCCGCGCGCCACCAGCAGCCCCGCCACGATGAGGCCGACGCCCCAACGCAACAGCACCGGGGACTCGAACAGCGTGTCCAGGGCGCGCGGGTTGATGAGGCTCTGGGCGCCCAACACCAACACCGGGACCCCCGACAGCACCAGGAGTGTCATCCGCGTCTGCGCGGTCGAAGCGTGCGCCTTCATCTCCAGCTCCAAACGGGCGCGCAGCGTCGCCGAAAGGTTGCCGAGCGCGGCCGAGATGCCGCCGCCGGTGGTGCGCTGCAGGCACAGCGCCGCGGAGAACAGCGTGAACTCCGGAATGCGAACGCGCGCCGCCGCCCCGCGCAGAACCACCTCCGGATCGAGACCGGACGAGATTTCATCAGAGACCTGCTTCAGCACGCTCCCGACCGGCTCCGGCGCCTCCTCGGAGACCACGGAGACGGACTCCACCGCTGGCAGCCCGGCCCGGGTGAGGCGCACGACGTGGTCCACGATCTCCGGGAATCGCTTGACGAACTCCTTCCGCCTCCCGGAATCCCAGACCGCGAGGAGCGACCAGCTTGCCGCCGCCCACGCCGCCGGCGCCACGATCGGGACGAGCATCCCGAACTGCATGAAGACAGCCGCCGCCACGGCCGCCGCCGCCGCCAGGACACCCAGCGCCGCCGCCTTGAACAACGCCCGGCGGCCTTCGAGCATGCAGAATCGGCGTTCGATCCGCTCACGCAGCCGCGACCTGGCGCGGCGGCGGCGGAAGAGGTCCGCCTGACCTTCGCCGTCGCCGGCCGCTGCCTCGGCCGCGCCGAGCAGCGCCGCGACCATCCCCAGCCGGCGCCCGAGGTCCGCGTCCGTCGACCGCCCGCCGAGCCACGCGACCACGCACGTCACCGCCACCAGCAACAGGCCGGCCGCCAACGCCGTCACCAGCAGGGGGCTCATCTCCGCGCCTCGGCCTCGTTGTTGCTCATCTGCAGCACCTCCAGCAACTCGCCCCGCATTCCCGCCCGGTCGACCGCCTCCATCCAGGACGGTTGCCGGCCGCTGCCCTCGAAACCGTCCCCGTTGAAGCGCCACATCTCCTCGGTGATGACCACGTCGTTTTCCATCCCCACGACGTCGGTGATGCTGGTCACGCAACGCCTGCCGGAACGCAGCCGCGCCACCTGCAAGACCATGTCGACGCTGGATGCCACCTGCTGGCGTATCGCCGGCAGGGGCATATCCACCGCCCCCATCAAGAGCATGTTCTCGAGCCGCGTCAGCGCATCGCGCGGGGTGTTGGCGTGGATCGTGCACATGGAGCCGGGATGGCCGGTATTCATGGCCTGCAGCATCTCCATGGCCTCCGGGCCGCGTACTTCGCCGACGATGATGCGATCCGGCCGCATCCGCAACGCGTTGATCAGGAGCGCGCGCATGGTCACCTCTCCGGTGCCCTCGGCGCTCATGGGGCGCGTCTCCAGCCGCACCACGTGCGGCTGTTGCATCTGCAGCTCGGCGGCGTCTTCGATGGTGACCAGCCGCTCGTCGCTGTGGATCTCGCGGGACAGGGTGTTCATCAACGTGGTCTTGCCGGCGCCGGTGCCGCCGGAGATCAGGACGTTCAGCCGCGACTTGACGCAGATGCGCAGGAGCCGGGCCATGGCCGGCGAGAGCATCTCCTGGGCCGCCAGGTCCCTGAGGCTGACGCCGGTCATCAGGAAACGGCGGATCGCGATGGTGGTGCCGTCGATGGCCAGGGGCGGAATGATGATGTTGACACGGCTGCCGTCGGGCAGCCGGAGGTCGACCATCGGGCTCGCCTCGTCCACCCGCCGCCCGACCCAGCCGGCGATGCGATGGGCGATGCGCAGCAGGTGCTGACCGTCGCGGAACCTGACCTCCACCGGCTCCAGCTTGCCGCGGCGCTCCACGTAGACCGAGCGCAGGCCGTTGACCAGGATGTCGGAGATTTCCGGGTCGTGGAACAACGGCTCCAACGGCCCCAGGCCCTTGATGTCGTTGATCAGGCACGCCACCACGCGCCGGCGGTCGAGGGGCGTCAGGTCCGGGACTCCGGCCTCCTCGGTCTCGAGAAACGCCTGGAGCTGTGCCGCCAGATCCTCCGGGCGGAGTTTGACGGCCTGCGACATGTCGAGCGACCGGGTGACGATCGGATGCACCCGCGCCGCGATCTCGGCGATCGTCGCATCCGAGGTCTGCGGACGCAGGGGCGCCGCGGCGGCGGCGCCGGCCGGAACCGTCGCGGCCGGTGCCGCCTCTCGTCTTCCGGCCTCCTCCCCCGCCTCGGCCGGCTTCGGCCGCCGTCCGAACGATCTCAACGCCATCGCGTCTCTCTCCTCTCCGATCGGTTGTAGGCGGGTTTGAAACCCGCCCCTACGAGTCAGCGGATGCGGCTGCCAGCGAGACCGCCGGCCTCGTGAGGCCCTCGACCAGGCGGGCGACGGCCTTTCGATATTTTTTTCCGAGCGACTCGGCCGGCCGGCCGCGGTTGGTCGCGCCCGGCAGCTTGGGCTCGAACGGTATGCTGAAGTCCGGCTGGCGCCCGGCCAGCGCGTGGTTGATCTGCGCGGGGGAAAGCGAGCCCTTCCGCGACCGCGTGTGGTTCTCCACCAGGATGGCTTCCCGCCCGTCGCCGAGCAGCGCCAGGGTGTGCGCCACCTGGTTGAGACTCACCAGGGTCGGTTCGTAGACCAGCACCCGCTCGTCCGCGTTCTCCATGACCGGCAACAGCATGCCGGCATCCGACATTCCGTCCACCACCACCAGGTGCGAACGGTTGGCGAGGTGCTCGGTCACGCCGTGGATCGCCGCCGCGCTCGGCACCGGCGGCATCCCCTCGCCCGGCCGGTATCCGTAGACCGAGATGCGCGGACCCGCGGCCACGGCCAGGGAGTCGATCATGTCCATTCCCGACGACTGCCCCGTCATGCCGAGCAACTCGTCGAATCCGGCGGGCGGCTCGACGTCGAGCATCCACGGCAGCGCTCCGAAGCGCCGGTCGAGGTCGAGCGCGGACACGTAGTTGCCTCGCGCGGCCGAGGCCTGCACCGTCAACGCGGCCAGCGTGGTGACGCCGCAGCCGCCGCCGCAGCCGGCGAAGGCCACCACCCGGCCGGCGTGCAAACGCGGCGGGGCGCCCTCGCCCTCCAGCGCGGTCCTCACCGATTCGCGGAGCTCGCGCACCGAGACCGGCTTCGGCAGGTAGTCATTGACGCCGGTGGTGAGCAGCTCCCGGGCAAGGCGTGCGGTATCGTTGGTCCCGACCGCGATCACCTTGGTGCCGAACTCGCACACGCCGGCCAGCTCGTGGATGCTGCCGGCGGGGAACCGGCTTCCATCGAGGTCGACGATCACCACCTGCGGCGACGCCGCCTCGGTGAGGTGCTTGATGGCCGCGGCCATGTCGCCGCGGCGGACGGTCGCCTGCTGCTCTCCGTCCAACGCCTCACGCAGGATTCGTTCGGTGTCGGCATCGGCGGCGAATGCGCATATGTCCTGGTCTTCGCCGTTCATTCGGGCAGCAACCCCGGGGGCTATTGGCCGGCCTGGGAGACGGACTCCGGCAATTCCCGCACTCCCCCCTTGCTCCACCGCAGGTAGGCTTCATGGAGAGCGCCACGAAAAACCGCCGGCCTCGGCGCCATACCGGCCTCGATATTCAACCCGTGATGGGCCTGGTGATGGACAAGCGACAGCTCGGTCCAGGCCGCGGTGCGCGCGGCGGTCGCCGGCGGGCTGACGAAGCTCGAGCGGTCGGCGTCGATGGACGACGCGCAGGCCGACAACGACAACGCCAGCCAGCCCGCGGCGGCGAGCCGAAGCGCCCCACGCCAGAGTCGCGGATTCGCATGCATGTCGAGGTCTCCCGAGTGGGCGCCGCCCGGCGCTCAGTAGTGATAGCCCCGGACACGATGGCCCGAAGGCTGTTTCTCTTTGTCTTCCGCGCGCGCCCGGGTCGAGCCGATGAGCTTTGCCGTGACCACGACGATAAGCTCGGTCGAATTCGAGCGCGACGTCCTCTGGCCGAACAGCAGGCCCAGCTTCGGGACGTCCTTGAGCGCGGGGACGCCGGCTTCGGTGGAGTCGCTCTGGTTGCGGTAGAGCCCGCCGATGACGATGGATTCGCCGTTGCCGACCTCGATGGTGGTCTCCGCCCGGCGCACGTCGATGACCGGTATCTCGGTATCGAATATCTTGAGCGAGTCGGTGCCCACGCGCTGGGATACTTCCGGGCGCACGGTCAGGGAGATCCGCCGGCTGTCGATCACGGTGGGCACGAAATCGAGCAACACGCCGTACTTCTTGTATTGGAAGGTAATCTGCCCGTCCTTCACGCCGCTCGGCAGCGGATATTCGCCGCCCGAAAAGAAACTGGCGGTCTCGCCCGAAACCGCGGTCATGTTGGGCCGGGCCAGGACCGTGGCCAGCCCCGCCGTCGCCAGCGCGTCGATCAAACCCCGCACCGAAGTGGATGAGCCGGGCGAGGCATAGGAACCGAAAGCCGTCGACGCCCGTCCTTCGGGAAAGAGCGCGCCGGCGAACCCGTCGTCCACGATCAGGCGCCCCACGCGGAAGCCGAAGAGCCCGTCCCGACCCGAGGTGACCGTCTCCCAATTGATGCCGAGGGACTCGCTCACGCTGCGCTGAACCTCGGCGATCTCGACCTCGAGGTTGACCTGCTGTGAGCCGGACACGGAGAGCCGGTTGATCACCACCGCCTTCTCGGGCAGGGCCGCCGTCGCCAAGCGCAACGCCCGGTCCGCGGCTTCCGCCGACCCCACCACGCCGCTCAGCTCGACCCCCTGGCCGGACGGGCGGACCTGAACCTTCCGAAGTTCCGCGTCTCCCGACAGGGCCGATCGCACCGGCTCCATGTCGAGGGACACCGTCACCTCCCACCGCCCCACCAGGGAGCCGTCGCTCTCGAGCGCCGCCACCGAAGTCCGGCCGACGGCTTTGCCGAACACGAACAGCACCCGCGAGGAGACCACCTGCACGTCGGCGGTGGCCGGATTGGCGACGAACACCGAGCCGACGGGTTCGGCGAGCCGGATCATCCGGCTCTGCCCGACGTACACGTTCAACGCCGACTCACCGCAAGCATGGTCCGCGAACACGACAGCCAGCGCGAGCGAAACACTCAGCCGGCACAGCATGGACGCGACGCTCTTCAATCGGAACACACAAACCCTCCGGCCGCGCAAATACCTCACGCGGCTGAAGACAACCGGGGACACGGCAATGCAGTCACTCCCGGCCTTCGCCGGGAATGCCCCGCAACCTTGGCCGCGATTAGTCGTGTACTGGGATATTGTCGCCGGTGACTCGTGTTCCCATAGTCTCGATAAAGGTCTGGATCTGACCCTCAAACGCGACCACGGCCACGCCGACTCCGACTACGATCACGCCGACGATGATGGCGTATTCCATGGCGGCGACGGCCCGCGTGCCCCGCAGGTAGCGGACCAGATTCCTGACACAACGCTTGATGCTGTTCATCTTTTCTTTCCTCCTGGTTCTGGTTCCCGCGAGCGGAAACGACCTGAATTGACCATACGGCTCACCCGCGAGATACCTCGCCCGTGGGCCGAATACGTCGCCTACTGCAATGCTACCCTTGTCCTGCGGATCCCCTGGACCATCCGGCCGATTTCCCGAAACGCCGTTTGCATGCGCTCCGGATCGTTGTTTTCGACAAATGCGTGCTCTTCGGACGTCGCGCAGGCAACCAGCCGTTCACGCAGCACCGTCTCGCTGGGGTGGCCGTTGGGTACCGCCGAAACGGTGAAGACGGCGATCCCGTCGGCTTTGGCGCGCCGGCAGGCTTCCAGGAAGATCTCGTTGAGGACGTCGCGGTCCTCCCTGTCCCTGCTCAGACCGCTCAAGCGCGTCCCCGACCGGTAACCCTCCTCGATGCCGCCGCTCCCGGCGCGGCCGTATCCGGTGTACTGCGAGCCGTAGTCGCTACGGTAAGTGGTGCCGTCGTGCCGGTAGTTCCCGGGGTAGGTCCTCTCGCTGTCGTAGGCATCATTGATGCCGTCCGTCAGCAGCACCAGGACCTTCTTGCTGCCCAGGTGCCCCCGGTCCTCCGGCAGGCCCCAGGCGTCCCGCCACTCGGTAGCCAGGAGCCGCCTTCCCCACACGGCGCCGAGATGGGTCATGGTGCCGCCGCCGCGCCAGGGTCGCAGATCGGCGATGGCCCGTTCCACCCTCTCCCGGTCGGCGGTCAGCGGAACGATCTCGTCGCGCGGGCAACCATAGTGGGGGCTTCCTGAATAGTCCTCGTGAGGGTTTTCGGCGGACCAGTCGTTCTCCGCGTTCACCGCCGCACCGATTTCGGCGGCCAGCGCCGCGCGCTCCGCGGGACGGTATTCCAGCGTGCTCGGCGAAAACCAGGACGTGAACGGCGCCTCGCCGGGCGTAACCAGCGAGAGGTCCAGGTCGCCCGCCATGGCCCGGTGTTCGATGCAGCCGCGCCAGGGGCCGAACCCCGAGGGAATGACCTTGTGCCCCTGGCCGAGGTCGCTTACCCAATCCGGTCGCGCGGCGCCGACATTGACGGTGGTGTTGAAGGGCACCAGCCCGACCGACACATGCCCGGTGTCGCCCCCTTCCTGATCGTACAGACCGCCGATGAGCACCCGCGCGGCGTTTCGGACGACGTTGATGCGGCGGTGCGCCTCGGGAAACGAGCTCCCTCCGCTATTGTAGATACTACGGGTCATCGAGCCAGTGACGTCGATGGCCAGCACCAGGTCCACCGGCACCACGATGCGTTCGGCGCCGCTCGCGGCCCTGGATTTGCGGATCAGCCGGCCCCAGATATGGCGGCCGACAATCGCCCCTCCGAGGTCGGCGGCGGCCTCGACGCCGACGACGCCGGCTTCGCGGTCCGGCGTAAGCACGATCTCCAGCGAATCGGCGGCCAACTCACGAGTCCCTTGGGGCAGGTTGGCCAGGAGATAGCGCCTGGCCAACGGCTCCAGCACCCCGGCCAACTCCTGGTCGGTCAAACCGGTGTCGAGTTCGGCCAGGTGCTGCGTGGCGGCAATGCTCGCCGAGGCGGTGGCTGCCCGCAAGGTGTCGCGATGATGGAGCAGCACCACGTGGTCGCTGAGCAACGCCGTGCCCGCGAAGCTCATCAAGGCCATGAACACCGAAGCGATCCCCACCGCGCCGCCACGGGTATCCCGGAAGTAACCGGCCACGAAGGCGCACGGCCCTGTTCGCAACGGTTTCTTCCCGGCCGTCACGACGGTTCCTCCGGGGCCCGGTCGCCGCGCACGGGAAGGATACGATGTTGGTAGAAACGGGTTGGAAACACGTAGTCCGACAGCAGCCCGCCGCTCACGAACGCCCGCGGCAGCAGCCGGACACAGACCTCCACGACCACCACCATCTCGCCGGGCTCCATTTCGAGCGTCGGCAGCGCGCCGTTCCGGTCATTCGAATCGTCGAGCCGGCCGCAGGAATCGCCAAGGTCCGTAGGGGGAGACAGGGGGTCTTCACCGACCGCGATCTTCCGATTCCACCGCACGGCAACCGGTGGATCGGGGTCCGAATCGGTGGCCTCGGGCCGGCCGACCGCCGATACCACGAAGGCCGCTTCCGACGGCAGGCCGATCTCGTAGCGATACGAGAACCTGGCCAGGTCTTCGATGAACGCCTCCCGCGGGGCCTCTTCCAGCGAGACGTAGTCCGCCATGGTGGTCGCCGCGTGCAACGACGCCGAGCGCGCATCGACGATCCGGTAAAGGTCCATGCCGCCCACCGCCACCGTGACGACGACAACCGCGCCGAGCACGAACTCGACGCTGACCGAGCCGCGCCGGCTCCTGATCCAGCACGAGATGCCCTTCGAGAGTCGTGCCGCCCGGGTGCTCATTGAATTCCCGCCACCTCGGGCAACCCTATGGTTCGTTCGTTCCGCGCCACCGCCAGCGCCTGGAAGGCGAAATCATCGGACAGGAGTTCCTGCTGAATCCTGCGCAACGGCGTGGGAGGCGTGAAGCGCAGGCGCACCACCACCATATCGCCGCCGTCCCCGCCAAGCGGGCCGTTTTCGCCAACCGACAACTCGCCCTGCAACATCGCCGAGGGGTTGTCGTAGACGTCGATACCGATGGTGAGTTGGTCGGGATCCAGCCTGTCCCCGAGCTCGGCGCGTATCGCCTGACGGGCGCGCTCGAGCAACTGCTCCGGGGTCTCCGCCGGGTCCCGCAACGCGTTGTCCCTCGCCACGGCGTGGGCCGCGCGATCCAGGATGTCGCCCACGAACAAGGTGTTTACGACCTCGAACACGCCGCCCACCATGCCGACCATGAAGCAGAGGCTGCACACGCTCTCCAAAGCGGTCATCGCCCGCCGACAGCGCCAAAAGTGCCGCAGGACTCTCGAGGCCGCCTTGATGGAGGACACGACGGATGCGGGATAACATCCCTCGAGACCGGACACGGCTCCCTTTACGCCGGCCTTACGACAAGAACGGTAGTTGTCGGATAAAGACATCGATTTTCGATTCATAAAGTTCAAAACGATCAAGAAGACAGCACAAAGCGTGCCACAGACCCCGGCAGGGCAAAAAATCTTCTATGTCGAGGAGTTGAGGGGATGTGCCCGGAAGGACCGGGGAATTCCCGAAGTGTTGCAGAATTATAGAGCGAGTACGCCGACGACCGGGCGAGAAGGAAGAAACCCTCTTGATATTCTATAGTTATTCAACCCGGGGCGGGTGTGTTGCAGTATGCGACATGCTGTTGCATGTGCGTTGCCGTACGGGGTTCAATCCTTGGCGGGCAGCCCGTGTCTCTTCAGTTTCCGGTGCAGCGTCACCCGGTTGATACCCAATGCCCGGGCCGCCTGTGTGATGTTGTTGTCCGTCGCTTCAAGCGCCCGGGCCAGCGCCTGGCGCTCGACTTCCGCCAGCGACAGCACCGCCGCCGGTGTGGAGCGATCATCCGCGGCAGCACGGGGCGCGAAGAGCTGGGGCGGAAGGCTGTCCACCTGCAGCACGTCGGTCTTCTCCAGCAGAACGGCGCGCTCGATGGCGTTGTCAAGCTCGCGCACGTTGCCCGGCCAGTCGTACTGGAGCAGCAGGCGCAACGCCGCCGTTGAGATTCCGCTCATGGATCGACCGCTGCGTTCGGCGTGTCTCTTCAAGAAATGGTTGGCCAGCAACGGAATGTCCATCCGGTGCTGCCTCAGTGGAGGAATCACGATGGGGAACACGGCGATGCGATAGAACAGGTCTTGCCGGAACTCCCCCGCCTCCACCGCGGCCTCCAGGTCCTTGTTCGTTGCCACGATCACCCGGACGTCGATGGGTACGGTCGCCGTCCCGCCCACGCGCTGGATTTCCCGCTCCTGCAGCACCCGCAACAGCTTGGCCTGCAGCGCCGATCGCATGTCGCCGATCTCGTCGAGGAGGATCGTCCCCCCCGTGGCGCGCTCGAAGGCGCCGATTCTCTGCGCCGTCGCCCCGGTGAAAGCCCCCCGCTCATGGCCGAACAACTCGCTTTCCATGAGCGACTCGGGAATGGCGGCGCAGTTGAGGGCCAGAAACGGCCCATCCTTCCGCGGGCTGCTGAGATGGAACGACCTTGCCACCAGCTCCTTGCCGGTGCCGCTCTCGCCCCGGATCAGCACCGTAATGTCGCTTTCCGCGGCCTGCCTCATCAGCGCGTACACCCGCTGCATGGGATGGCTGTCGCCCACTATGCCGTCGAAGGAGTAGGTTGTCTCCAACTCGTTGCGCAGGCGCAGCACCTCGGCTTTCATCTGCTCCGCCTCCACCTCCTTGGATATGTCCCGGTACACGTAGAGGTTGCCCATGACCTCTCCCCGCCCGCCATGCACGGGTGCGGTGGTGCGATAGAACAGCCGCTGTTCCGGCACCGTACCCGCGGCGCTTTGCTCCACGAGGTCGCCGCCGTCGTTCAGGACAAACCTGCTCTTCACGTCCCCCAGGTCCGGCTCTCTGAAGCGTTCCTGGAACTGCTCCGCGAGCGCGGCCGGCGAGAGGTCCTTCAACGCGCTTTCCGCCAGGCCGGCCAACTTCTCGTAGCCTCGATTGGCGAACACCAGGTGCCCGCCGAGGTCATACATGGCCATGGCCTCTCCGGTGGCGTCGAGCACGGCTCCCAGTCTTCGGTGGCCGATGGCAAGTTGCCGCCTTCCCTCGGCCAACTCCCGCTCGACGTTCCACTTGCCGACCAGGGACAGCGTGATCTGCTGGATCTCCTCGCGCGCGAACGGCTTCCGGATATAGAGCACCTTGTGAAGCGGCTCCACGTTCCGGATGATCTCGGGAAGAGCCCTGTCGGTGTAAGCGGTCATGATGACGATCTCGACCTCCCGGTCGACCTCCCTCACACGCCGGACCGTTTCGATGCCGTCGATGCCCGGAGGCATCCGGATGTCGATGTAGACGACGGCAATGGGACGGGCGCGTTCCACACCGGCGCTGACGATGTCGCAGGCTTCCTCTCCGCTCCTGGCGTGAAGCAGCTCGAACTCGGGCAAGAAGGACTGCTCTTCCTCGACCACGAACGCGCCCGCCAGCTCGTCCGCCCATGCCTCCGCAAGTTGCGGTCCCAACATCTCCGTAAAGTCGTCGTGGATCTCTTTCTGATCATCGACGATCAGAACGCGCCTGTTGGCGTATTTCTCGAAATCCATCAGGCACCCTCTCCGTCGTGCACGCCGGCGCGGTCGAGGCTCTGGGGGGAGACGAGCCGCAACCTGATGCGTGCGGTCGCGCCCGTGCCGATGCCGTCGCTCGAAAGGTCGATCCGTCCACCCGAGCCAACCACGAAGTTGGCGGCCGAATGGAGACCGAGCCCCGTACCCGATTCCTTCGTGGTATAGCCGGCGGTAAAGAACATCCGGGTGTCCTTGCTGCGGAACCCGATGCCGTTGTCGCGGACTTCGAGGTCGAGAAAATCCCCCTCGACGTCGGCCCGTATCCGGATGCAAGGATCTTCCCCGCGACCGTCGGACGCCGCGCGCTCGCGAATCGCCTGCACCGCATTCTTGATCACGTTGACCATCATCTGGTGAAACTGACTCTCCTGGGTCCTGATCTCCTTCGGCGCCCGCGCGCAGTCGACCTGGACTCGGATCCCGCCGCTGTCCAGCGAATCCCGCACTACGTTGATGGCGTCCGCGACCGCATTCCGCAGGTTGACGTCCTTCCAGCTCATGCCCGAACTGCCGGGCGACTTCTGGATGCGCACGATGTCGGCGATGTGCTGCGCCCTGTCTCGGACGCGCTCGACCGTCCTTACCAACCCTCGGTTGTGCCTGGCGAAGTCTTCGGCGAGGGCGATGACGAACGGCATCACCTTCTGGCCTTGCGGATCGTTCTCGATGTAGTCGACCCAATCGTCCCGGTGCGGTTTTATGGCGTCGGCGAGGGCGCCGAGGCGGCGCAAGAGCTGGTCGTTGGTGAGATTCCGGTAAAGGGTCTCGGTTCCCGTGGTTACGCTGTTGATGGCGTTGCCGATATTGTGCAGGATGGTATCGACCACCTCCAACCGTCCTTGCGCGAATGCCCGCGTCAACGCCTCTTCGGCCAGCACCCGATGGGTAGCGTTGCGGAAAATGATGATGCCGCCCCTGATGTCGCCGGTTTCGGTCAGCAGCGGCCGCGCGCTCGTCGAGAGGAAAATGCCGCCGTTCGGGTGGTTCGGCCTGCGAACGAAGATGCTCATGTCGTCGGTGGCCTCGCCGTTGAAGATGGCGCGCGGAAGCGGCAGGTCCTCGTTCTTGATGGGCGTCACGCGGTCGGGATAGTAGTAAACGTCGTTGGGCTTTTCCGACCACCTGCCCTGGCGCCTGACGAAGTATTCCTGGTCGAGAATCTCCCTGGCGCCGGGATTGACGTACAGGAACTCTCCGCTTTGGTCACTGACGATAATGCCTTCATGGATGCTGTCCAGGATGGTTTGCAGCAGCTCCGTCTGTTCCCTCAACTCACCTATGGTCTGTTCCAGGCGGAGTTCCGTCGCCTTCTTGTCGGTAATGTCCCGGAAAACGACGAGGCCCCCTGTTTGCCGGTTGGAGGTATCGTTGAGAGGCCGGCCGGTGACGCTGACATAAAGGCCCTGCGGGTTTTCCCTGTTTTGCACGAAGACCTCGCACCCGTTCGTCTCCCGACCGCGCATGGCGAGCACCAGTGGATTTTCCTCCACCGGCAGGAGCGTCTCCTTGTCGAGCCGATACACGCCATGCAGCGCAGCCCATTCGTCGATGTTGGTGGTGTGTTCACGCACGCCGCCGATCCGTACCGCGCCGGCATTGAAAATCAGGCGCTCCGCGAATTGATCCGCGGCGATGACCCCCTCGTCCATACTGTTGAAGATGACCTCCATCATGTGGAGCCGATTGCCCATCTCGTCGAGCTCGTCCTCCAACCGGCTCCTGGTCTCTCTGTGCCTGCCTTCCCACTCATGCAGAGAGAGCGCGGTCCGGAGGCTCAGTTGCAGTTGCCGCGTGTCGAACGGCTTCAGGACATAGCCCGACGGACGGGCCGTTGGGGCCGTGGCAGACGGGATTCCGCCGGCGCCGTCCACGAGACAGACCACGGGAACGTCGATTTCGCTCGCGATCCGTTGGGCCGCTTCAGGGTCGAGATCGATCACGGCCGCGTCGAGACCCGCTTCCGCCGCCGTTGCAATGGCTTCGGCCGTGGACGCGGCCACCGCGCACACTTCGTAATCCAGACCTTGCAGGGTTTTCTTCAGTGCTTCGACGGCGGGACCGTCGCCCCCGACCACCAGTATCCTTGCGTTCGCCATCCCGTTCCCTTCCATTCCATGCTTCTCGCGTTTGCCGATATCGGCTGGAGTAGCGGGGAAGGATACAGCAAAAACTTGCGATTTCAATAATAAGTGGAATAAATCCTTATTTTTTAATCATCGGAACCGGGGCCAATCTTCTTCAACCGTGTTCAACGGGGCACCTTACGGCTGGCGTGTTGAAAAACACCCTCCGATTTGCAAACATTCCGCAACAACCCGGTTCCAGCGAGGAGGCTCTCATGGAAGTGGTCAAGGTCGACTTCAAGAACACCAAGGGGATTCCGCCGTCGGGGCTGTGCGTGGGCGTGCACCGCGCCGGCGCCATGCACCAGAAGATGGTGCAGAAGTACGGCGACGGCATCGCCGTGTGGTCCCTGAGGCCCGAGAACGACTTCATCGCCTTCAAGTCGCTGGAAGACGAGGAGGGCATCCGCTCCACCAACGACATGGACTCCATCAAGGACGAGAAGCTCATCTACGGCGTGCGCGGCGCGCCGCCGGAGATCCGCAGGCAGGCGAAGGAGCAGGGGCTGGAGCTGCTGGCCGACGCCACCTGCCCGTTCGTGGTGCAGCAGGAGGAGGCGGAGCTGGAGTTGCTGGACCAGGGCTGCCACCTGGTGATCCTGAGCAGCCGCACGCACCACGGCATCCCTCGCCTCATGGGCATCGCCAAGGAGAAGGAGCGGGAGGTGTTCATCGTCGAGAGGGAAGAGGACGTGGACGACATCCGCCTGACGCGCTTCGAGCCGGTGGGGGTCATCGTCCAGACCACGTTCTGGATGGAGAGCTACACCAGGATCATGACCCGGATCCTGGAGCGCTTCGCCAACGTGCGCATCCGCAACACGGCCTGCATCGACTCGCTGCAGCGGCTCCCCAAGGTCGAGGAGCTGGCGCGCGACGTGGAGGCGGTGGTCATCTTCGGCTGGACCGAGGGCATGACCAACCGCATGGAGGAAGTGGCGAAGGCCTTCAACGACAATGTCTACCGCATCGAGAAGCTCGACGACCTGGAGCGCTCCTGGTTCACCGGCATGTCCCGGGTCGGCATCGTCGGCGCCAACGAGACCGTCGACGAGCTGGTGGACGAGGCGGTGGAACGCATCAAGTCCATGGCCGCCTGATCGGAGCCAAGCCCATGACCACATCCGCCGACATCGAAGCCAGGCTCCCTTACCACGACCTCCGTGAATGGATGGCCCGGGCCGACGCCCTGGGCGAGCTCCGCACCGTCACCGGGGCGAGCTGGGAAGAGGACATCGGCCTCGCCGCCGACGCGGTGATCCGTGCCGACGACGGCCCCGCGGTGCTCTTCAACGAGGTCCCCGGCTGCCCCAAGGGGTTCCGGGTCCTCATCAACACCTTCGCCGGCAAGCGCCGGAACATGACGCTGGGGTTCCCCGGCCACCTCACCAAGCAGGAGTTGAGCCAGGCCTTCTTCGACCACTACATCAAGGTGCAGCGCAGGCTGCCCCACGTGGTGGTGGACGACGGGCCGGTGTTGGAGAACGTCCTCACCGGCGACGACATCGACGTCACGCGGTTTCCCACTCCCAAGTGGCACGCGGACGACGGCGGCCGCTACATCGGCACCGGCTGCTTCTGCGTGACCATCGACCCGGAGGAGCGCTGGATCAACGTCGGCACCTACCGGGCGATGGTGCAGGACCCGAAGTCGGTAAGCCTGCTGTTCGTGCCGGGCAAGCACGCCTACATGCACCGCAAGAAGTACTTCGACAAGGGCCAGCCCATGCCCGTGGCGCTGGTGGTGGGCAGCGACCCCATGTCGTTCTTCGTCGGGGGCACCGAGTTCCCCTACGGCGTCTGCGAGTTCGACGTGGTGGGCGGACTGCGCGGCACGCCGGTGGAGGTGGTGCGCGGCCAGGTCACCGGACTTCCCTTCCCGGCCAACGCCGAGATCGTCCTGGAAGGGTTCCTCACCGAGGACAACCGGGCGGTGGAAGGGCCGTTCGGCGAGTGGACCGGCTACTACGCGGGCGGCGCCAGCGAGCAGCCCACCCTCGACGTCCGGGCCATCTACCACCGCAACGACCCCATCATCCTGGGGGTGCCGCCGCTGGGGGCCGGACCCGACGAGATGGCCCGCTACCGTGCCATCATGCGCTCGGCCATGCTCAAGCACGAGCTGGCCAACGCCGGGGTCCCGGATGTGACCGGGGTGTGGTGCCACGAGGTCGGAGCGTCGCGGCTGCTGCACGGCATCGGCATCAAGCAGCGCTATCCCGGCCACGCCCGGCAGGCGGGCACGCTGGCCTCCACCTGCGGCTCGGTGGTGTACGGCTGCAAGTTCGTCATCGTGGTGGACGACGACATCGACGTGTCCAACCTGGACCAGTTGGTGTGGGCGATGCTGACCCGGTGCGACCCCGAGACCTCCATCGAGATCCTGCGCAAGATGCGCACCTCCCCCGCCGACCCCCGGGTGACGCCGGAGCAGCGCAAGACCCGCGACATCACCAATTCCCGGGTCATCGTCGACGCCTGCCGTCCCTTCGAATGGTTCGACAAGTATCCCAAGGTGAACGCGCCGAGCCCGGAAGTGGTCCGCAAGGCCCATGAGAAGTTCGGCTACCTGCTGGAGTAGGGGCGGGTTTCAAACCCGCCCGTGCTCGCATGGCGCTTCTTTGCGGGCGGGCTTCAAACCCGCCCCTGCACGGAAGGCAGCGTGAATACCGGCACCGCACGTTTCGCCCAGGCCGCGCTGGTGGGGGACTCGGACGCCTCCTACGACAACCTGGCCGTGGCCGAGGAGGCCGGCGAGATGCTGGCGCGGCGCGGCATCACCCTGATCACCGGCGGCCGGGGCGGGGTGATGGAGGCGGCCTCCCGCGGAGCCGCGCGCGCCGGCGGGCTCACCGTGGGGATCACCCCCGGCACCGATGCGAGAGCCGCCAACCCCTGGTGCGACGTCGTCCTGCCCACCGGCCTGGGCCACGCCCGGAACGTCCTGACCGCGCTCGCCGGCGACTTCGTGGTGGCGGTGGGCGGCGGCGCCGGCACCCTTTCCGAGCTGTGCCTCGCGTGGATCCACGGACGGCCCATCTACGTGCTGCGGGGATCGGGCGGATGGTCCGACCGCCTCGCCGGCGGCGCCCTGGACCACCGCGCCTCATCGGTGATCGTCGACTGTGACGGCGTCGACGCGCTGGAACGCGAGGTGGTGCGGTTCTGCGCCGAACGGGACCTTCGGACACGGGAGCCGGAGACGGAATGACTCGCACGGGCGGATTTCAAACCCACCCGTGTGTGGTCCCGCAGGAATCGGCGGGACACCACGCTGGTTCATGAACGCGCGCTCACAGGCATGGTTCTGGCTCCTGGTGCTGGCGGCGGCGCTGCTGCTGGTGTGGCTCCTGAGCGCCATCCTTTTTCCGTTCGCGCTGGGTATCGCCCTTGCCTACGCCCTGGACCCGGCCGCCACGCGGCTGGAACGGCGCGGCTGCTCCCGCACGGCCGCCACCGTGCTCATCGGCGCGGGCTTCTTCGGCGCCGCCCTCCTGCTGTTGCTGCTGATCATTCCACCGGTGGCCGGGCAGGCCGCGGACCTGCTCCAGCGCCTTCCGGACCTGGTCTCGCGTTTGACCCAGTCCATCGGACCGTTCCTCACGCGTGTGCTGAACGCCATCGGCGCCGAACAGCCCGAAGGCCTGCACCAGAACATGGGCGGGAACCTGCAACGGATGGTCAAGCTCGCGCTGGGGCTGGTCCAGGGCCTGGTGAGCGGCGGCGCCGCGGTCGTCAACCTCGCCTCCCTGCTCACCATCACCCCCCTCACCACCTTCTACGTGCTGCGGCGGTGGCCCGGCATCGTGTCCACCGTCGACGACTGGCTGCCAAGGGACCATGCCGAGGCGGTGCGCGGCATCATGCGCGACATCGACGTGGTGCTCAAGGGGTTCCTTCACGGCTCGGTCATCGTCTGCGCCGCGCTCGGGGCCTTCTACGGCGTCGCCCTCTCTCTGGCGGGACTCGACTACGGCCTCACCATCGGACTCGTCACCGGAGCCCTCTCCTTCATCCCCTACGTGGGAACCATCTTCGGGTTGGCCGCGTCCGCCGGCGTCGCCGTCCTGCAGTTCTGGCCCGAATGGATCCGGATTGCCGTGGTCCTGGGCATCTTCCTCGCGGGCCAGCTATTGGCCGACTACGTGCTGACGCCGCGGGTCATGGGCAGTCGCCTCTCCGTCCATCCCCTGTGGCTGGTCTTCGGCCTGTTCGCCGGCGGCGCCCTTTTCGGCTTCGTCGGCATGCTTCTTTCCGTCCCCGCCACCGCCGCCGTCGGTGTGCTCACCCGCTTCTTCATCGGCCGCTACAAGGAATCGTCGCTCTACCGGGGCGCGGGCAGCGCCTGAGCGCTGGAAGCCGGTCCGAGCAAGTGAGCCGTCCTTCGACTTCGCTTCGCTACGCTCAGGACGAGCGGAAAAGGGCTATCACGACCGTTCGTCCTGATCGTAGCGAAGCGAAGTCGAAGGACGCCGCCTAATGTCCTGCCCAACTCCTGGGCAGTTGCCTAGATTCTGGATGGCGGCGCCGGCTTGGGAACCGCGCGGGTCGGTACGCCCCGGCCGCAGCTCAAAGCCCCTGTTTACGGGCCTTTGAGCAGCCCGGCGGCCGCGATTTCGGCGCCTGGCACGCGCGTTGCTTCATACCCTCCCAGAAATTCACACACGAGGGAGAACCCCATGCGAAAGTCTCTGAAAAAGCCCGCAAGGATATTCCGACTCTTCTGGCGACTCTTGCCGGTGCTCGCCGCCGCGGCCCTGCTCGCGGCCCACGCCGCCCAGGCTGCCTAGGGGCCTGTCCGGGTAATCTAAACCAACCCCTCTCCCTCTGGAAGAGGGTGGCCGAAGGCCGGGTGAGGGCCTAGGCGGCGGACACCATCAAGGCCGGCGTGCTGTTCTGGCAGGGGCGGGTTTCAAACCCGCCCGCGCACGGGTCGCCACCCGCAGGGTCACTGGGTCAGCTTGCGGCGCATCAGGCGCGTCGCCCAGGCGATCAGGGCGCCGGAGAGGCCCAGGATGTAGGCCACGTCCCAAAGGAGCGCGGCCGACGGGGCGCCGTGGAAGGCCGCCCGCGCCAGGCGCACGGGGTGGAGCAGCGGCAGGCACTCGGCCACCCACAGCCAGGATGCCGACAGGCGCTCCTCCAGGGGGAAGAACACCGACGAGAAGAGGAACAGCGGCGTCAGGAACAGGGTGAAGTAGAAGCTGTAGAGCTCGATGGTGGCGATGCGCAGGGTGAAGGCCAGGCCGATGGCGGAGAAGAGCAGGCCCGTGAGGGGTATCACCGGCAGCACCCACAGGGCCTGGGGCAGCGGCGCCAGCCCGGCCGCGGCCACCACCAGGGCAAAGCACAGTCCGTACACGCACGACCGGGTCATGGCCCACAAGAGCTCTCCGGCCACCACGTCCACCGGCTGTATCGGGGTGGTGAGCATGGCGTCGTAGGCCTTCTCGATGTTCATGCGCACGAAGATGTTGTAGGTCACCTCGAAGCTCGCGCCGTTCATGGCGGCCACGCACACGAGTCCCGGGGCCAGGAACTGGATGTAGGAGGTGCCGCCCATGGTGGTGATGTAGGCGCCCAGGCCGACGCCGAGGGAAACCAGGTAGAGGACCGGCTCGAAGAAGTTGGGCAGGATGTTCCAGCTCCAGGTGCGCCGGTACATGGTGGCGTTGCGCCGCCACACCGACAGGGCGTGCCGCACGGAGAGGGTCACGGGTTGTCCTCGAGGCTGGTGCCGGTGAGGCACAGGAACACGTCCTCCAGGTCGGTGGGGCGCACCGCCATGACCCGCGCGCCGATGCCGGGGAGGCGCCTGACCCGGTCCAGCAGCGCGGCGGGGTCGTCCAGGTAAACCATGCTGCGGTTCCCCAGCCGGCACCGCGGCGGACTCTTGTCCAGCCCGCGCAGCAGCCCGTACTCCTGCGCCGGGGTCGCCTCGATCTCCACCGCCTGCCGGGCCAGATGCCGCTTGATGAGCTCTTCCGGCGTGCCCTGGGCGATGACGTCGCCGGCGGACATGATGGCGACGGTGTCGCACAGCCGCTGGGCCTCGTCCATGTAGTGGGTGGTGAGAAGGACCGTGGCGCCGCGGCCGCGAAGCTCCCGCACCCGCGACCACAGGCCCAGCCTCACCGCCGGGTCGAGGCCGGTGGTGGGCTCGTCGAGGATCAGCAGCTCGGGACGGTTCATGAGCGAGAGGCCCACCGCCAGACGCCGCTGGTAACCGCCGGAGAGCTTGTCCACCGGTACGTCCGCGTGGGAGCGCAGCTCCATGAAGTCGATGACCTCTTCCACCCGGCGCGCCAGATCGGCGCCGTCCATGAGATGGTACCGCCCGAAGATGGTGAGGTTGGCCCGCGGCGACAGGGTCTCGATGAGGACGTTCTGCTGCAGCGTAACGCCCAGCCGCCGGCGCACCGCGCGCACGTTGCGCGCGACCTCCATGCCGAACACCCGGACCTCCCCGCTGGTGGGCAGGGTGACGCCGTAGATCATCCGCAGCGTGGTGGTCTTGCCGGCGCCGTTGGGGCCCAGCAGGCCGAAGCAGACGCCTGGCGGGACGTTCAGGGTAAGCTCGTCCACCGCCACCCGCTCGCCGAAGCGCTTGGTGACGCCGGAGACTTCAACGATCACGCGCGTGGGGTGGGGGCGGGAGCATCAGTTGAGGCCATAGAAGCGGCGCGCGTTCTCCCCCAGCACCGCCGCCTTGTGGTCTTCGGAAAGCTCCGCGTGGTTGCGCGTCTCCTCGATCATCTTGCGGGCCGCCGGCAGGTCCACCTCGTGGGGATAGTCCGAGGAGTAGGCGAACGGCTCGATGCCGACCCGCCCGGCCAGGTACGGCAGGCTCACGTCGTTGCCCTCGCAGCCGATGAGGATCTGGCCGCTGGCGATGTAGTCCGGCAGCGGCTTGCACGAAAGCCCTTCCAGCTCGGCGTCCCGCTCCATGCGGTCGGCGATGCAGGTGAGCCACGCGCATCCCCCCTCCAGGAACGCCACCTTGAGGGTCGGATAGCGGTCGAACCAACGGTGGTAGATGAACGACACCAGCGCGATCATCAGCGGCACCGGGTGGTGCAGCAGCCGGGAGCCCAGCCGGCTGCTGAACGTGTCCATGCCCACGCCGCGGTTGGAGCCGCCGTGGATCCCTAGAACACAGCCAAGCTCCGCCGCTTCCTCGTAGACGGGCGCGAAGAACTCGTGGCCCAGGTTCAGCTCCAGCCCGGTGGAGGGAAGCATGCCGCCCAGCAGCCCCTTCTCCTTCACGCACCGGCGCAACTCGACTGCCGCCGCCTTGGGGTCCTGCATGGGCAGCAGCGCGATGGGATGCAGCCGCTTGCTGATGCCGCGGTAGCGGTCGATGACGTAGTCGTTGTAGGCGCGGCAGACCTTGACCGCGTAGCTGGGCTGCTGGATGAACCCCAGCGACAGCCCCTCGGTGGCGTAGAGCACCGAGTCGGTGATCTCCGCCTTCTTCACGAACTCGAAGATGTCCTCGCCGGAGCCCGTGCGCTCGTCGCTGGCCCGGACCGGGTTGACACGGCTCTCCGCGGTCATCTCCTCGGTCTCCGGGTAGTGCATGCCGTCGATGGAGGGGAACACGCCCGCCCGGTTGCGGGGCGGATTCAACGCGTAGTCCTTGGCGTCCGGCACCATGTACTCCGCCATCTCGGGTATGGACTCGATCAGATGGCCGTCGGCATCGACAACGGAAATCTCGTTCATTCTAAACCTCCCGTGGGGTCAGGGTTCGGGAATGCCACTACCACCCGGACGCCGTCGAGGTCAAACGCAGGGCGCCATCTCAAAGCGCGCCGGGAAAGCCGTCCTTGCCACAGCGCACCGCGTCACTCCCTGTGGAACCTCAGCGGGAACACGATGCATGCGCCGGCCACCAGGCAGACCCCGGGGAAGAAGAAGGCCGCCATGATACCGAAGCGCTGGATGAGATAACCCGCCAGCGTGGGCGCGGGCACCACCAGGATATGGGTGCCCAGGGACACCAGCCCGAAGGAGGATGCCTGGCTGCCCTTTCCCGCCACGTCGAGCGCCGCCGCCGTCGTCACGTTGGCCACCGTATAGAAGAGAAACCCGATGGCGACCACCACAACCGCCAACGCCACTCCCGCCGTCGCCCATTGCAGAAGGAAGTACACCAGCCCAAGCATGAGCAACGAAGGCGCCAGCACCGCCTTGCGCCCCAGCCGGTCCGACAGGACCCCCATCACGGGCTGGGCCACGAGACCGGACACGCTCATGATCATGAGATAGACGCCCATCCCGAAATCGGCGTAACCCAGGTACTCGACGAGGTAGATCGGCAGGAACGTCATGGTCACCTGCCGCGCGATCTGGTTGAAGCTTCGGACCAGCATCAGCACCAGAACCACGGGATTCCGCGCCAGCTCCTTGATCTCCTGAAACGGTCTCGGTTTCTTGGTCGGGACCTCGTCCCCTTCGAACATGCGCGCGGCATAGATCCACACCAGCCCCGCCGCCGCGAGCCCCACCAGGAACTGGCTCTCCATCACCCGTTGCCAGGCGAAGTTCTCCAGCAGGAGACCCATGGTCGGCGGGGTCAGCGTGTTGCCGAGGGTGGCGCCCATGCCGTAGACCCCGATAACCGTGGCCCGGTTCTCCGGGAACTGGTTCGACAGCGAGGCCACCGACGCCGGGTGAAACAGCGTCGTTCCCGCGGCCAGGAGCGCGACGGCAAGCAGCCACCACCCGTAGCCGGACAGCGCCCCGAACACCCAGTAGCAGAGCCCCATGCACACCAGCGACGAGGTTACGATGAGCGCCCGTTGGCGCACCCAGGTGTCCGCAAGCATTCCCGACGGCACGTCCAACGCGGCCTGGACGAGCATCCTCATGGAGGCGAGACCGCCAAGCTGCACGTCGTTGAGACCCACGTTCGACTTGAGGGTCGGCCCCAGTACGGGCAGGATCTGCATGAACCAGTGGATGGCGACGTGCGCCAGGGTGATGAAGCCCAAGAGCCTGAGGCGTTGCCGGCCCACCTGGGCGGCCAGGCCGCGAAGGGGTGCAAACGTTTTCATAAGGTGCCCTGAATCAGGCAACCGCGGAAGCGAGGCCGCGCGCGGCACCCGGTGTCGGGTGAAGGGCTAACCCACCCCGTTTACCCCGCGGGCCTGCAGCACCAGCCGGGTCTTCATCTCGTGGAGCCGGGCTTCGAGGCCCACCGGGTACTCGTGCGGGTTCACCCGCCGCTTGATGCTGTTGTGGAAACCCGCCAACTGGGCCTGGGCCCGCTCCCGGGCCGTGTGCACCGACGGCACTTCGTACACCGGCTCGCCCGCGCGGAACACCGGCACCAGCAGGTCTTCGAACCCGGTGCCGCCGGAAATGTGTTTCCGGCGGGTCATGTTCATGGGATCGACGATGCTGCAGCCGTCGGCAATGCCCAGGGTCTCGTCGTAGATGGCGTCGGCGACGAAGCGCTCGCCCTGGCGGAAACGGCGCGCCTGGAGGATGCCCGGCGTCGACACCTTGATGGCCTGCTCCGAGAGCTTCACCTTGTTGACCCACTCGTCGCCCTCGGAGCGCACGCACGACAGCTTGTAGACGCCGCCGAGGGCGGGCTGATCGTAGCCGGTGGCGAGCTTGGTGCCCACGCCCCAGACGTTGATGCGCGCGCCTTCCTCCTTGAGCGACGCGATCACGTGCTCGTCGAGATCGTTGCTGCCGATGATGACCGCGTCCGGGAAACCGGCCTCGTCGAGGATCTGCCGCGCCTCGATGCTGAGAAACGCCAGGTCTCCCGAGTCCAGCCGGATGCCCACCATCTCGTGGCCCCGCTCCCGCAGCCTGCGGCCGATCTCCACCGCCTTGCGCACGCCGTTCAGGCTGTCGAAGGTGTCGACGAGCAGGAGGCAATTGTTGGGCATGGCGTCGGCGTAGGTCTCGAAGGCCTCCGTCTCGTCGTCGAAGGACAGCACCCAACTGTGGGCGTGAGTGCCCTTCACCGGGATGTCGAAGAGCTTGCCGGCAAGGGCGTTGGAGGTCCCGGCGCAACCGCCCACGTAGGCCGCGCGGCTGGCCGCCAGCGCCCCGTCGAACCCCTGGGCCCTTCGCAGTCCGAACTCCAGCACCGGCTCGCCGCGGGCCGATTGGCACACCCGCGCCGCCTTGGTGGCGATGAGGGTCTGGAAGCAGATGATGTTGAGCAGCACCGTCTCGAGGATCTGGCCCTGGAGGATGGGGCCCCGGACCCGCACCAGCGGCTCGTGGGGGAACACCACCGTCCCTTCGGGAATGGCGTCCACGTCACAGGCGAACCGGCAATCCCGCAGGTATTCGAGGAAACGCTCTTCGAACAACGGCTCGCCGTCATTGCCCTGCAACCGGGAAAGGTAGTCGAGGTCGCTCGCTTCGAAGCCGAAACGGTCCAGTACGCCGACCACGTGCCCGAGCCCACATCCCACGGCAAAGCCGCCGTCATAGGGGTTTTCGCGGAAGGAGAGATGAAACACCGCTTCCTTCCGCGCGGTCCCGGACTTCCAGTAGGCATACGCCATGGTGAGCTGGTAGAGGTCCGTCAGCAGCGCGAGGGAGTTGCTGTAGAGCTGTTCGAGGGTATGCATACCGGAGCGCTTGCGGCGTCGGAGGGCTCGTCACGGCCAGTTTAGGTGCTGGCAAGCAGGTAATCAAGCGGCGCCCGCGCCATCGACCCGGACGGCAGCGGCGACGGAATCGGGTGCGCGGCGACGGCCCGTTCCGCCGGCGCGCGGCGGATGGTTGCGCCCGCCGTCCGATTGCTTCACAATCGCTCCACGGTTCTCGGGTGCGCGGCCGGGGCCGTGCATTCGACCACACAACGGGGGGTGTCCATCGTGGCAAAGAGAAGAGAAACGCCCTGGTACGACGCGGAAGCGGCCAGGCAGGCGCGCATCGACCTCGCCGCTGCATACCGGTTGGCGGTCCGGTTCGGTTTTCACGAGGCCGTCGACAACCACTTCAGCCTTCTCCTGCCCGGCAGGGACGACCTGATGCTGCTGAATCCGTATCCGCTGCACTGGACCGAGATCACGGCCAGCAACCTCCTTCTCACGGACTTCCAGGGAAACCGCCTGGAGGGTTCCCATGAGGTGGAGCCAACCGCGCTCCACATCCACGCGCCGCTGCACCGGGCCAACCCGGAAGACTTCCGTTGCCTGCTGCACACCCACATGCCCTACGCCACCGCCATCGCCTGCCGTCAGGGTGGCCGCCTGGAGATGGTTCACCAGACCAGCACCCGGTTCGACGACGACGTCGCCTATCTCGAGGACTACAACGGACTGGTGCTCGACCGGACGGAAGGCGGGCGCATCGCCGGGGTGATGACCGGCAAGAACGTACTCTTTATGGCCAACCACGGGGTCATCACCGCCGGCAGGACCGTGGCGGAGGCCTTTGACAGATTGTACTTCCTGGAACGGGCCTGCCAGGTCCAGGTGCTCGCGGATGCCGGCGGACACCGGCTCCGGCGAATGTGCCGGGAAACCACCGACTACCTGCGCAAGCAAAGGGCGGGCGGGGAAAACCTGGCGGCGGAGCGTCACTTCTCGGCCCTGAAACGCATCCTCGACCGCGAAGAGCCCGACTACGCCGATTGAGTGCGGCTAGTGTCTCGTCCGAGAAAGTGAATCGTCCTTCGAGTGGGTCGTCCTTCGACTTTGCGACGCGAAGCGTCGCGAAGTCGAAGGACACTCCCATTGGAAATCCCCCGACAATCGTCTATTCCGGCGGCTTGCGGCCGAAAACGTAGGCGATACCGATACTGAGAAGGTAGAGGACGATCAACGGACCGGCCAACAGGACCTGGGACACCACATCCGGCGGGGTCAACACCGCCGCCAGGATGAACATGACCAGCACGGCGTAGCGGAACTGTCGCCAGAGGAAGACGTGGTTCCAAAACCCCAGCCGGGCCAGGAAAAACGAGAACACCGGCAACTGAAAGGTTATGCCGAAGGCGACGACGATACGGGAGAAGAAGGAGAAGTATTCCGCGACGCGGATCTCCGGATCGGCTCCGATGGCGCCGTATTGTTCCAGGAAATACAGGAACGCCAGGGGCAACACCGCCTGGTAGCAGAACGCCGCGCCCGACACGAAGAGCACCGAAGTGGCTGCGACGAACCCCACCAGGTAGGCGGTCTTGTCCTCGGCGCCGAACAAGGGCGCCAACAAGAGCCATAACTGGTGGAAGATGACCGGGCACCCGGCCAGCACGGCAACGAGGAACGCCACCTTGATCTCCACGAAGAAGACCTCGGCCACCCCGGTGCCGATGAGGCTCTGTCCCGGTTGAAGGCGGCTTCGAAGGGGCTCGACCAGGACCTCGAAGAGTTGCGGAGCAAGCAGGAAACTCCCGACGAACAGGACCAACACGACCGCCAGGGATCGAATGAGGGCCGAACGCGCCCTCTCCATCTCGTCGGTGAGTCTCGGGAGAATCGGGGTCATGGAACTGGTGATCCCCGCTTGCCGCACCCACGGAGGTCGAGGACGGCGCCAGGGACTATCCGCGAAATCCCATCTTTATCAGATCGCAACAACGCACGCGAAAGACAAGCGGCGCCCGGGGCATTTTGTGACAAAACCCTCTCAAAAAAGCGAATTTCTCATGTTCGATAGTGAATTACTGTTGAACTGGCGGATGAATCAGGGTAGTCTTGCTTGCAATCTGTCTCGTAGATGTGATCTCCGCTCTACGTCAACGAACCGAACCCTAGAGAAGGAGGCAGCTGTGAACTCTACAACTCAATACGCGAGCGTACTCGGAAGGTTCGCGGTATCGCTGGGGGTGCTTACACTGCTGGGCAGCGGTTGTTTGCCGGAACACGAACACCCGGAGTACAAGGTCAACGTTCAGGCGGTCGAGGCCGCGACCAAGGCGTCGCAGGGCGCTTCAGGCAGCGCGCAGGCTGCCGCCAAGAGCGCTGCCGCCGCCGCCGCGAAGGCCGAAGCCGCCGCGAAGAGCGCTGCCGATTCCGTCGCCAAGGCGGAAGCCGCCGCCGAACGAGCGGAGCGCGCCGCCGACAAGGCGGAGGCGGTGTTCGAAAAGTCTATGAAGAAATAGCGTTGCGGTGACCCGCGCGGCGTGGCGCAACGTCACGTCCTCACCCGGAACGGGAGTCGCTCCATGAGGGCGACTCCCAGGTTCCGCGCTACCAGCCAGTCAGGACTTCGCAACAACCTTGCGGCCGTGGCGTATAGCGCCACGCCGCCCGCGACCAGGGCGACAAAGCTCAGAGCCTGCACCGGCAGGGTTCCGGAGCCCGGCGCCCACTGCATTCTTCCGGCCACCCACATCAGCGGACCGGCCATGAGCGCCGCCGCCGTCAGGTTGCGCCACAGCGACGAAAGGTACTCCCTCCAGGCAAACCCGCCGATGCGGCGGGTTACGAGCCACATGAGCGCGACGAACTGAAAGGTCGCCGACAACGAGTTGGCCAGGGCCAGCCCGGCGTAGGACAGGCCGAGCAGGCCGATGGCCTGACTCAGGGCCGCGACGGCGACCACGAACCAGCCGTCCCCGTGCGTTGCGTACACGGGTCCCATCAGCATCAGGCTCAGCAACAGATTGAGCACGAAGGTCCAGAACGCTACCCGAACCGGCGTGCGCGTATCCTGCATGGAGTGAAACAGGGGGACGAGAACACGGCTCGCGGAAACGGCCCACAGGCCCAGGGCGAGGAATACCAGCGCCCGAGCGCTGGCCGCGACGTCCTCGGCGCCGAACGCCCCGCGCTGGAACAGCAGCGAGAACACGGGCACCGCGATGACCATCAACCCCAGGGCGGACGGCAGCGAGATGAAGTTCACCATCCGCAACGAGTAACCGAGGGTCGTCCTCAGACCGGTCAGGTCGTTGCGCGCGGCGAGCGACGAGAAGCTCGGCAGCGCGGCCGTGCCCAGGGCGACCGCGAACACCCCGAGAGGAAACTGGAGCAACCGGTCTGCATAGTAAAGGTAGGAGACGCTGCCCGGCTCCAGCAGCGAGGCCAGGATGGTGCTCACGAGAACGTTCAATTGATACACCGCGGCGCCGACCACCGCGGGGCCCATGAGCCCCAGGAACCGCAGCAGCGCCGGGCTGCGAAAGTCGAACCGCGGCCGCCACGAGAACCCGTGCCGGTGGAGAAACGGCAACTGCAGCAGGAGCTGGGCCACGCTGCCGAGCAGCACGCCGTAGGCCAGGCTCATGACCGGTTCCGACAGCACGGGTATGAGCAGGAAAGCCGCCGCGATGATCGACAGGTTCAGCAACACCGGCGCCAGCGACGGCGCCATGAAGTGGCGGAAGGTGTTCAGGTAGCCCATGGCGAGGGCCACGAGACTGACGAAGAAGATGGCCGGGAACATGATCCGGACCAACTGCACGGTCAGGGAAAACTTCTCCGGAGCCGCGGCGAACCCGGGCGCGAACAAACGGGTGAGCGGCGACGGGAAGAGCACCCCCGCCGCCGTCAGCAGGATGAGGAACAGCACGGCGAAGGTGACGATGGTCCGGCTCGCCTCGATGGCCTGCCGGCGGCCTCGGGTGGTCAGCCATTCGGAAAGCACCGGCACGAAACCCGCGGAAAGCGCTCCCTCCGCGGTAAGGCGCCGCAACAGGTTCGGTATCCGGAAGGCGACGAAAAACGCGTCGGCCGCGCTCTGCGCCCCCAGCAGGTAGCCGATGACGATATCCCTGGCGAGCCCCGAGATGCGACTCAGGAACGTCAGGGAGCCGACGACGCCCGTCGCCTTGGCCACCCTGCCGAACTCGCCGGCCGTTGACTCATCACTCATGCGGTGTTACAAAACGAGACTTTCAGGAGGTAAACTTTGGCGAACCACAAGTCGGCCGTCAAGCGGCACCAGCAGAGCCTTCGCCGCCGGCGGCGCAACCAGTCGCTCCAGTCCAGCGTCAAGACCCTGGTCAAGAAGGTCCGGGAAGCCATCGACAAGAAGGACCCGGAGGCCATCGCGGAAAGGATCAAGGAAGTCAACGGGCTGCTCGACAAGGCCGTGGTCAAGGGCGTGATCAAGCGCAACACGGCGTCGAGAAAGCTCTCCCGTCTGGCCCGGGCCGGCCATCAGGCCGTGACCGCGGCGGCGGCCGCAGCCGCCGAACCCGCGCCCTCGAACTAGCGCCCGGTCTCGAGACCCCCCGCGTGCCGCAAGGCCTTCCCTGGACCTCGGCGGCGCCCCATCAAAACCCTTCCGCCATCCGCTGCCGTATCAACCGGCCAAACCTTTCCAGCAGCCGTTTGCTCGCCGCCGCGCGGGAATCCTCGGCCAGCCGGGCATCGGCCAGCCGGCTCACGTCCTCCAGATTCAGGGTGTTTTGAAGAAACCCGGAAGAACCGGGTACCACCGCTCCTCTGGCGGCATCGTAGACCTCACGGAGACGGATGAGCCGCGGCGTCCACAAGGCCTCCCCGGACCGCCGGCGCCTGAGCGTGGCCTCCACCTCCAACCGCGTTTCCACCTGCAATACCTGGTCGAACCGGTTGACGGCGACGTCCCTTTCGCCGTAGTGCCGGATGACTCCCGAAAGGATCGCGTCGGCGTCCTCGGGGCGCTCGGTGACGCGGGGCCGCCGCTGTCGCGCCAACTCCCGCCGCACCGCCTGGGCCAGACCGTCCTCCAAACCCGTGCTGCGGGTGCGATTGACGAAGACCTCCACGTGGATGGTGCGGACGTCGCCGGGCAGCCCCGCGCCCGGCTCCACGAACCGGTAACCGCAAGCCCCCGCCGCGAGCGCCGCGCTCAACGAAACCGGTAGCAGCCAGGCGGGCCGGCGGTTCAAGGTCATCCCTCGATCACGATGTTGACCAGCCGGCCGGGCACCTGCACGACCCGCCGCACCGCGCGGCCGTCGATGAAGGATGCCACCCGCGCATCGGCCAGGGCGGCGGTCTCGACATGCTCCGCGGCGGCATCCGCCGGAACGGAGATCTTTCCGCGCAGCTTGCCGTTGACCTGCACGACGATGAGCTGGCTCTCCTGCACCAGCGCCTCCTCGGAATGCTCCGGCCACGGCACGTCCGCCAGGGACTCGGCGTGGCCCAGCCGCTCCCACAGCTCGCTGGCGATATGCGGCACGAACGGCGCCAGCAGCACGATCTCAGTCTCCAGCGCGGCCTTCACCAGCGCCGCGCCGTCCTCCGCCCGCAACTCGTCGGCGCCCACCGCGCCCAGGGCGTTGTGGAGCTCCATGATAGCGGCGATGGCGGTGTTGAAGTGGAACCGCTGCTCGATGTCGTCGGTGACCTTCTTGATGGTCCAGTGGACGCGACGGCGGAGTTCCTTGAGGCCGTCGGACGACGGTAGCGTGCTGGAATCCGCCGCCACCGCCGCCAACCGCTCGCGGTGTCTCATGGCGAAGCGCCACACCCGGTTGAGGAACCGGTGGGCGCCCTCGACCCCCTGGTCGCTCCAGTCCAGGTCCTTCTCCGGCGGGGCCGCGAACAGGGTGAACAGGCGCGCGGTGTCCGCGCCATAGCGATGGATCAGTTCGTCCGGGTCGACGACGTTCATCTTGGACTTGGACATCTTGGCGCCGTCCTTGATGACCATGCCCTGGGTCAGGAGGTTCGTGAACGGCTCGGATACCGACAGCCAGCCCATGTCGCGCAGAACGCGGGTGTAGAAGCGCGCGTACAGGAGGTGCAGCACCGCGTGCTCGACGCCGCCCACGTACTGGTCCACCGCCATCCAGTAGTCCGTGCGCCGGCGATCGAGGGGTTGACGGTCCTCGTCCGGACAGGCGTAGCGCGCGAAGTACCACGACGATTCCACGAACGTGTCCATGGTATCGGTCTCCCGGCGGGCCGGCCCCCGGCAGGTCGGGCAGGTGGTCTCGTAGAACTCCGGCAGATTGGCCAGGGGCGAGCCCCCCGCGCCGGTGAACTCCACGTTGGTGGGCAGCCGCACCGGCAACTCGTCCACCGGGACCGGCGCCATGCCGCAGGCGTCGCAATAGACCACGGGGATGGGCGCGCCCCAGTAACGCTGGCGGGAGATGCCCCAGTCACGCAGCCGGTAGCGCACGGTGGCCTTGCCCCAGTCCCGCTCCTCGAGGAACTCGGCGACCCGCGTCCGTCCCTCCTCGCTTCCCAAGCCGTCAAAGTGGCCGCTCTCGGCCATCACTCCCTCGGCCGTGTACGCTTCGGTCATCTCGTCGGCAACCAGCGTGGAGCCGCGCGGATGGATCACCGGCCGCACCGGCAGGCCGTACTTCCCGGCGAACTCGAAGTCCCTCTGGTCGTGGGCCGGAACCGCCATGACCGCGCCGGTGCCGTACTCCATCAGGACGAAGTTGGCCAGGTAGATGGGGATCTTCTCGCCGGTGAAGGGGTTCAGACAGAACGAGCCGGTGAAGATCCCCTCCTTTTCCATCTCCGCGTCGCCGCGACGGGAATGGCTGATGCGCTTGACCCTCTGGGCGAACTCCCGGGCCGCGCCTTCCTGCGGCGTGCCTTCGGCGAGTTCCAGGGCCATGGGGTGTTCGGCGGCCAGGGAAAGGAAGGTGGCGCCGTAGACCGTATCCTGGCGGGTGGTGAAGACGGCGAGGTCGCCCTCCCGGTCCACCAGCGGGAAGCGGATCTCGGCGCCGATGGACTTGCCGATCCAGTTGCGCTGCATGGTGAGCACCTTGTCCGGCCAACCCGGGAGGTCGTCGCATGCCGCCAGCAGGTCCTCCGCGTAGGCGGTGATGCGGAAGAACCACTGGGGCAGCTCGCGCATGACCACCTCCTGCTCGCAGCGCCAGCAGCTCCCGTCCACCACCTGCTCGTTGGCCAGAACGGTCTCGCAACCGGTGCACCAGTTGACGGCGGAGTTGCGCTTGTAGGCCAGGCCGCGCGCGAGCATCTCCAGGAAGAACACCTGTTCCCAACGGTAGTAGCTCGCATCGGAGGTCGCCAGCTCACGGGCCCAGTCGTAGCTGAACCCCATCTTCTTGAGCTGCGCCCGCATGTAGTCGATGTTCTCCACGGTCCAGCGGGCGGGATGCACGTTGTTGGCGATGGCGGCGTTCTCCGCCGGCAGGCCGAAGGCATCCCACCCCATGGGATGCAGCACGTTGAAGCCGCGCATGCGCTTGTATCGGGCGATGACGTCTCCGATGGAATAGTTCCGCACGTGACCCATGTGGATCCGCCCCGACGGGTAGGGGAACATCTCCAGCAGGTAGTACTTGGGGAACTCCGAGGCTTCGCCGACGCGGAAGCTCTCGCGCTGCTCCCACTCCCCTTGCCAGCGCTCTTCGATTTTCCAGAACTCGTACTTTTCGATCATGGTTCCGGCCGTTCACTCTTCCGGCGTCCCGTGAAGCGGGACACCCAGTCCATGGGCATGCGCGACGTGGTCGAGGACTCCGTTGATGAAGGCGGAGGAGTCGTCCGACCCGTAGCGGTTGCCGATCTCAATGGCTTCGTCGATGCTTACGTTCAAAGGGATGTCCGGGCAATAGACCAGTTCGTAGGTGGCGAGCCGAAGGATGATGAGGTCCACCTTCGACATGCGGCCGAGCGTCCAGTTCTCCGCCGCCTTCTCCAGCAGCCCGTCGATTTCCGTCCGGTGCTCCACGGTCCCGGAGATCAGGCGCTGGGCGAAGTCCCTGGCTCCCGGACGCGACGGAAAGTGCCCCCAGAACACGTCCGGACCGGCGGGAGAAGGGTCTCCGGTGATCTCCATCTGATAGAGCACCTGCAACGCCAGCTCCCTAGCCTTGCGGCGAATACCGACCATCGGGTCTCTGCGATTGGAAACCGGGGCGCGGGACAGGCTGTCGTGCAGCTCACCGGAGTTCAGGCAAGCTCTTTGCTCAGGCTCGCCATTTCAATGGCGGTGACGGCGGCTTCGAACCCCTTGTTGCCCATCTTCGCCCCGGCGCGGTCAACCGCCTGCTCCACCGTGTTGGTCGTCAGCAGGCCGAAGGCGATAGGGACCCCGTGCTGGTTCATGGCATTGCCCACGCCTCGCGAGGCTTCGCCGCAGATGTAGTCGAAGTGGGGCGTCTCTCCGCGAACAACGGCCCCGACACAGATCAAGGCGTCGTACTTGCCGCTCTTCGCCATCTTGTGGGCGCAAAAGGAGATCTCGAAGGCGCCCGGCACCCACACCACATCGACGTTTTCGTCCGTGTCGGCACCATGCCGCCTCAACGCGCTCACCGCGCCGTCGAGGAGACGCTCGGTGATGAAGCCGTTGAACCGGCTGGCGATGATGCCGAAGCGCATCGCCGTGGCTTCCAGTTTTCCTTCGATCACTCGCATGGCCGGCCCTCTCGGGACGCTGTGCTCATTTCCCCTCGAGGTGAGTGAGGAGGTGTCCGAGCTTGTCGCGCTTGGTCTGGAGATAACGGGCGTTGCCGTCGTTGGGCCGGACTTCGAGCGGCACGCGTTCGCTCACGGACAGGCCATAGCCCTCGAGGCTGACGATCTTGCGCGGGTTGTTGGTCAGCAGGCGCAGGCGTTGGATGCCGAGGTTCCGCAGGATCTCCGCGGCCACCCCGTAGTCGCGCAGGTCCACGTCGAACCCCAGTTCCAGGTTCGCCTCGGCGGTGTCGCGCCCCTGGTCCTGCAGCGCGTACGCCTTGATCTTGTTGGTCAGGCCGATGCCGCGCCCTTCCTGGTGCATGTACACGATGGCACCGCACTCCTCCTCGTCGATGATGCGGATGGCCGCGCGCAACTGGTCGCCGCAGTCGCACCGTTCCGACGAGAAGACATCGCCGGTGAGGCACTCGGAATGCACCCGCACCAGGACGTTGTCACGGCCGCCCACATCCCCTTTCACCAAGGCCATGTGCTCGAACGGATCCAGGCTCGTGCGGTAGAGAATCGCCTTGAAGGACCGGCCGTGAATGCTCGGGAAGTCTTCCTCCCACACCTTGCGTATCGTCGCTTCGTGGCGCAAACGGTGGGCGACGAGATCCACGATGGAAACCATCGGCAGATCGTGCGCTTGGGCGAATTCCTGGAGCTGGGCCCCGACCGCGATGGCGCCGTCCTCGGTCAACACCTGGCAGAACGCCGCCGCCGGCTGCAGGCCCGACAGCTTTGCCAGATCCACCGCCGCCTCGGCCGTACCCGCCCTGGCCAGCACGCCCCCCTGACCGGCTTGCACCGGCAACACGTTGCCCGGCATCACGAAATCACGAGGCCCCGCGTCCGGCCGGACACATGCGCGGATGGTAGCGGCCCTGCCGGCGGCGGACACCTCGAGACCCAGCGCCGAGTTGGCGCCCACCGGAGCGCCGACCGGGGCGTGGCCCGGAACCAGGTTGGCGGGTTCCTCGGCCCGGAACCCCAACCGCTGCATGTAGGAAGGGTGCAACGCCAGATAGAGAACGCCCCGGGCATGGCGCAGCATGGTATTGATCGACTCGGGCGTCACCTTTTCCGCGGGGATGCACACGAAGCCCACGCCGTCGTCGCTTGGCTCGTCGACAAGCAGGACCGAGCGACCCTGACGGAGTTCTTCCGAGATTTCTTCGATGGGCGTCAGAGACATGGAGGTTTCAGGCCGCCGTTCATATCACCGGGTGCCCGGCGCGCGCGACGGAGTGTGATAGGCCTTCACGAATTGCAGGACATACTTGCCGATGATGTCGGCTTCGAGGTTGACTCTATCACCAACACCGCGGCTCTGCAAATTCGTGTGCGCCAGCGTGAAAGGTATGATCGCCACCGAGAAAGAGCGCGAGGTGCACTCGTTCACGGTCAAGCTGATGCCGTCGACGGCAACGGAGCCCTTGGGCACCAACAGGCGGCCGACGGCCGCGGGCGCGCGGAAGCGGAAGGAGGTGAAGTCGCCGCTCGGCTCCACGCGGGTGATCTGCCCCACGGCATCGACGTGTCCCGTGACCATGTGTCCGCCGAGCCGGTCGTTGACCTGAAGCGGCCGCTCCAGGTTGATGCGGTCGCCCTCGCGCAGATCCGCCAGGTTCGTGCGCTTCAAGGTCTCGGGAGAAACATCCACCGAAAGCCGGCGGCCGGCCTTCTTGACCACAGTCAGGCAGCAGCCGTTCACCGCGATGCTGTCCCCCAGCGAGATCTCCCTCCCGGGCAGCCCGGTCTCGACGGTGAGCTCCCCGCCCTCGGGGGCGGCGTGCCAGCGGCGCACCCGGCCGACATCCTCGATGAGTCCGGTAAACATGCTTCCCTCACAGATACGCCGACACCAGAATGTCCTCGCCGACGCGCCGGACCGCCGGTCCGCTCAGGCGCGGCGTCTGGCGCATGCGCTCGATGCCGAGGCCGCCTACCATGGGCAGGCCCTCGGCGCCGATCAACTTGGGGGCGTAGAAACACAAGACCTTGTCCACGGCTCTTTCCGAGACGGCGCGAGCCGCGGTCACGGCGCCGCCTTCCACCAGGACGCTGAGCACGCCGGCGCGGGCGAGCTTGCGGAGCACGCGCCGGAACGAGACGCGGCCGCGGTCCGCCGGGAAGCGCCATACCTGCACCCCCAGGTCTTCCAGACGCTTCCGGCGGTCCACCGGCGTGTCGTTCCGGGTGACCAGCACCGTCTTCTCGGGGTGCGGCTGGGTCACCAGCTTGGCGGTCAAGGGCGTGCGCAGGCGGCCGTCCAGCACCACGCGTAGCGGGTCGCGCCCTCCCGGCAGGCGGCAAGTAAGCCGCGGGTCATCGGCGAGAACGGTGCCCGAGCCCACCAGGACGGCATCCAGCTCGTTGCGCAGCCGGTGCACGTAGCGGCGCGCCGCCGGACCGGTGACCCAGCGGGAGTCCCCGGTGGCGGTGGCGATGCGGCCGTCCAGGGAGGCTGCCAGCTTGAGGGTGACGAAGGGCAGTCCGCGAGTGACGTGCTTGACGAAGGCCTCGTTGAGCCGCCGGCAGTCATCCTCCCGCACCGGCACATCCACGCGGATGCCCGCGTCCCGCAGCGCCTGCACGCCGCGGCCCGCCACGGCCGGATTGGGGTCGATCATACCCGCCACCACCCGCCCGACACCCGCCTCGATGACGGCGTGTACGCACGGGGCCGTACGGCCGAAGTGGCTGCACGGCTCCAGGTTGACATAGAGGGTGGCGCCCCGGGCCGCCGTGCCGGCATCGCGAAGCGCCACCACCTCGGCGTGTTCCGAGCCGGCGCGGGCGTGATGGCCACGCCCTACGACGCGGTCCTGCCGCACCACGACCGCGCCCACCATGGGATTCGGACTGGTCCTGCCCGCCGCCCGGCGCGCCAGCCTCAGGGCCGCGCCCATGTATTGCCGATCGCTCTGCTCGGAAACGTGCATGCCTGTGCGGAAAACGCCCGCGGCCATGAATCGCCCACAACCCCTTTCATCCCGATCCGCTTCCGGAGGGACCAGGCGTCGCGGGGCCGTCCGCGCGCGCGGACTTCCGGCGCGCCTTGCGCGGCGACTTGGGCGCGGCGCGGTTCGTCCGCTGGTTGAGGAGGTCCTCCAGCTCGGCCATGAACTCGTTGAGGTCCTTGAAGGAACGGTACACCGAGGCGAAGCGGACGTAGGCAACCGCATCGGCGTCGTGAAGCTCGCGCATCGCCGCCTCGCCGATGATGGAACCCGGCACCTCCTTCTCGCCCCGTTCCTGGACGCCGCGCTCGATGCGGTCGGCCATGGCCTCGATGGCATCCATGCTGACCGGGCGTTTCTGGCAGGCCCGCTTCAGGCCGTTGATGACCTTGAGCCGGTCGAAGGCCTCGCGGCGGCCGTCCTTCTTCACCACCATGGGCATGGCTTCCTCCACGCGCTCGTAGGTGGTGAAGCGGCGCGAGCACGCGATGCATTCCCGGCGGCGGCGGATCATCTCGCCGTCCTTCCCGAGACGGGAGTCGATGACGTGGTTATTGGACTGGCGGCAGAAGGGGCATTTCATGGGACGCCTGACCGTTCCGGGCCACGGCGGTCCGGCATCAGGCCTGCCGAGCCGTGGAGTTCCCGCGATAGACCGGAAAGCGCTCGCACAAAGCACACACCTCGGCGGCGATGGCGTCCAGTCCTTCGTCGTCTCCGACAAGGGCGAGGGCGCGCTGGATCAGCTCCGCGATCACCCGCATCTCCGGCTCCTTCATGCCGCGGGTGGTGACCGCCGGGGTGCCGATACGCACGCCGCTGGTCACGAACGGGGAGCGGGTTTCGAAGGGCACGGTGTTGCGGTTGGCGGTGATCCCCGCCCGTTCGAGGGTCTCCTGCGCCAGCTTTCCGGTGAGCTCCGAGTCGCGCAGGTCCATGAGCATGAGGTGATTGTCGGTACCGCCCGACACCAGACGAAACCCCTGGTCCGCCAAAGCCCCGGCCAGGGCCTTGGCGTTGGCGACGATCTGCCGCTGGTAGCTCGCGAACTCCGGCGCGGCCGCTTCCTTCAGGGCCACCGCCTTGGCGGCGATGACGTGCATCAAGGGACCGCCCTGCATGCCCGGGAAGACGCGGCTGTTGAGGGTCTTGGCGTGCTCTTCCTTGCAGAGGATCATCCCGCCGCGGGCGCCGCGCAGGGTCTTGTGCGTGGTCGTGGTCACGAAATCCGCATGGGGGACCGGGCTCGGGTGGCAGCCGGCGGCGACCAGGCCGGCGATGTGCGCGATGTCCACCATCAGCAACGCTCCCACGTCGTCGGCAATGGCGCGGAACCTTTCGTAGTCTATCGTGCGCGGATAGGCGCTCGCTCCCGCCACGATGAGCCGCGGGCGCTGTTCCCGCGCCAGCTCGGCCAGGGCATCGTAGTCGATGGTCTCGGTTTCCTCCGACACCCCGTAGGGCACCACGTTGTACAGCCGGCCGGAGAAGTTCACCGGACTTCCCATGGACAGGTGGCCGCCGTGCGAAAGATCCATTCCGAGGTAGGTGTCGCCGGGGTTCAAGACCGCAAAATAGACCGCCATGTTGGCTTGGGTACCCGAGTGCGGCTGGACGTTCACGTGCTCCGCGCCGAAGAGGTCCCGGGCTCGCTCTACCGCAAGGCGCTCCACCACGTCCACGTGCTCGCAACCGCCGTAGTAGCGTCTGCCGGGATAGCCTTCGGCGTACTTGTTGGTCATGAGCGAGCCCTGGGCTTCCATAACGGCCACACTCACGATGTTCTCTGAGGCGATCAGCTCCAGGGTGGATTCCTGCCGTTCGCCCTCGTTGCAAATCGCCTCGAATACTTCCGGGTCGACCTGCTCCAGGCTGTCGTTGATCATCGGTGGCTTTCGATGTAGTCGATCACGTCCTGCACCGTCTTGATCTTTTCGGCGTCTTCGTCGGAGATCTCCATCTCGTACTCCTCCTCCAACGCCATGACCAGCTCGACGATGTCCAGGGAATCGGCGCCCAGGTCCTCGATGAACGAAGCTTCGGGACTGACTTCAGCGTCGCTCACTCCCAGTTGCTCGCAGATGATCGCCTTGACCCTAGCCTCGACGTCCGTTGCCATACTGTACCTCCTGTCTCGTCTCTCACCAGTGCTGCGTCACCCTCACATGTACAGGCCGCCGTTGACGGCGATGGTTTCTCCGGTGATGTATCCGGCTCCGGGACCCACCAGAAACGCCACCGTCCGGGCTACGTCGTCGCCGCTCCCGAACCGGCCCAGGGGAATCGCGTCAAGATACTTGCTCCGGGTGTCCTCGTCCAGCGCGGCGGTCATTTCCGTTTCGATGAAGCCGGGGGCCACGGCGTTGACGGTGATGCCGCGCGGCGCCAGCTCGCGCGCCATGGACTTGGTGAATCCCACGATGCCCGCCTTGGTGGCGGCGTACACGGCCTGACCGGCGTTGCCCATCTGTCCGGTCACCGAGGTCAGGTTGACGATCCGGCCGTACCGCTGCCGGACCATCCTCCTGCTGGCCGCCTTGGTGCAGTGGAATATACCCCGGAGGTTGACGTCGATGATCCGGTCCCAGTCGGGGGCCGGTTGGCGCATCAGCAAACCGTCGATGGCGATCCCCGCGTTGTTCACTAAAATATCAACTTTCTCATGCTGGTCAACGACCTGCTTGAAGGCATCGTCGACCTGATCCTGGCTTGCGACGTCGAACGGCAGCAACGCGGCACTGCCGTTTGCGGCCAGCACCTGCTCCAGCACCTCCCGCGCGGCCTCCGCGCTCTCCCGGTAGTTGATGATCACGCTGGCGCCCAGACCCGCCAGGCGCAGGACGATCTCCCGCCCGATACCCCGGCTGCCGCCGGTGACCAGCGCGACCCTGTCCGCCAGCGCTCCCTCAGCCATGGTCAGGCCTCCGCCCCGAGCTTCTCCAGGTCCTCGGGCTTTTCCAGGTTGGACGTGCTCATGCTCCGGTCGATGCGCCTGACGAGGCCCGACAGGACCCTTCCCGGGCCCAGCTCGATGACCCGTTCGCAGCCAACTCCGGCCAGGACCCTGACGGATTCCTCCCACCGCACCGGCGCCACCACCTGCTCCATCAGAAGAGTCTTGACGCGTCCGGGATCGGCGTTCAGGGCCGCCTCCACGTTGGTGACGACTCCCATCCGCAGCGGCCCCACCTCCACCCCCTCCAGCACGTCCCGCAAACCCTTCGCCGCCGGCGTCATCAACGCGCAGTGAAAAGGAGCGCTCACCGAAAGCTCCACCACTTTCCTCGCGCCCCGGTCCCGGGCCAACTGCACCGCCCGCCGGACCGCCTCCCGAGCGCCCGAAACCACCACCTGCCCGCCGCCGTTCAGGTTGGCCGGAGCCACCACCTCACCCCGGCCCGCCTCTTCGCAGAGCTCGCGGACCGCCGCCTCCTCCAGACCCAGAACCGCGGCCATGCCTCCTTCTCCGTCTGGCACCGCCTGCTGCATGAGCCGGCCGCGCTGCCGCACCACCCGGACCGCGTCCGCCAGTCCCAACGCCCCGGCGCACACCAGGGCGCTGTATTCGCCGAGGCTGTGCCCGGCAACCCAGGCGGGCTCGATGCCGACGTGCGCTTCCAGCACCCGCAGAGCAGCCACCGACACCGTCAGGATCGCCGGCTGGGTATGTTCGGTCCGGTTGAGGTCGGCTTCCGGGCCGCTGAAGCACAGCCCGCGAAGGCCCAGCCCCAGCGCCTCTTCCGCCTCTCGGAACACGGCGTCCGCCTCCGGGAAACGTTCGCACAGGGCCTGCCCCATACCCACGTACTGCGAACCCTGCCCGGGAAAGACGAAGGCGGTGCGGTTGCCGTCCTTCATTCGCCGCGGCTCTCCAACGCGTTCACGATATATCCGTTGATGTTCTGCGACACGGCTTCGGCCGCAACCCGGACGGCGTTCTTGATGGCCTCGGCCGACGAGCCTCCGTGAGCGACGATGGCGACCCCGTTCAGTCCGATCAAGGGGGCCCCGCCGTAGTGCGCATAGTCCAGACGGTCATAGGCGCGCCCGATGGCGCCCCGGCACAGCAGGTAGCCCAGGCGGCTGAGAAGGCTGCTCCGGAACGCCCCCTTCAGCACCGAGGAGACGAACTGTCCGAGTCCTTCCATGGTCTTGAGCGCCACGTTGCCCGTGAAACCATCGCAGACCACCACGTTCACCCGTCCGTTGGTAATGTCGCGTCCTTCCACGTGACCCATGAAGTTCAAGTCCGAGGAGCGCAGCTCATGGATCGCCTCGCGCGTGAGGTCGTTGCCCTTGCCGTCTTCCTCGCCGTTGCTCAGGACGCCCACCCGGGGACCCGCGATGCCCAGGATCTTGTCGGCGTAGATGGCGCCCATGTGGGCGAACTGGACGAGCTGCCGCGCCTTGCACTCCGCATTGGCGCCGCCGTCCAGCAGCACCGTTCCTCCGGACACCGAAGGCGTCACCGTGAGGATCGCCGGCCGGTCCACCCCGGGCAGGCGGCCGAGCACGAACATGCCGATGGCCATCATGGCGCCGGAGTTGCCGGCGCTCACCAACGCGTCCCCCTCGCCGGCCTTGAGCCGGTCGAAGGCGACCCTCATGGACGAGTCCTTCTGCTTCAGGGCACGGCTGGGGGAGTCGTGCATGTCGATGGAGGAGGAGGCGGCGACGACGCGTACGGCCGTCGAATCGTACGAGTGACGGGACAACTCGGAGTCGACCGCGTCCGACTCGCTCACCAGGATGATCTCGACCCCGTATTCCTTGGCGGCCTGCAGGGCACCCGCGACGACAACGCCCGGGCCGTGGTCCCCGCCCATCGCGTCAACGATAATCCGCCGCATCACGGACCATGCCAGGGAAGGGCCGCTAGGTTTCCTCGCCGGGTCTTACGGACCGAGCCTTGTAGTAGCCGCAACTGGCGCAGACTCTGTGTCTCAAGGTGGCTTCACCGCAGCGCGGGCACGTTATCCACTGCGGAGCGACGATGGCGTCGTGGGCTCGGCGCTTGTTTCTCTTGCTGTTGGAGGTTCTTCTCTTGGGTACGGGCATCTTTGTTTCCGTCCTGCCTGTTCAATTTCTCGACTCGCCGCGCTTCGTCGCTAACGGTCCAGCCGGAGGTTACGGAATATGGCCATGCGGGGATCCCCCGGCGACGTGCACCCGCAAACGGTACGGTTCAACTCGGCACCGCAACCGGGGCACAGGCCACGGCAGCTCTCGCTGCACAGCGGCCGGAGGGGCAGGGCGAGCAGGGTCTGCTCGCGGACGTAGGGCGAGAGGTCGATGTCTTCCCCGGAGTAGAAGCTCAAGCCCATTTCGTCCGCCGTGAGTTCCATGTTTCTATTAGTCGGAAGGGGGTCCGGGGTCAACACGAAGTCGAAGGTTTTTTCGATGACGAACGGGAATCTCTCCAGGCAGCGGCTGCACTCTCCTTCCGCCTCCCCCTTCAGGCCGCCGTGGAAAAAGATCTCCCGGCCGGACCGGTAGCAGGTCACGTTGACGTGGACCGGCACCGGGAAGCGCACCGCCGAAACTGCCGCCACATCGATCTCGGGTATCTCGGAGAACCGGCTTTCCCGCGGTACGGTGTCGATCCGGTTGAGGGGAATTCGCAAGACGACTCCAGTCCCGTTTTCATAGCGGGCGAACGCCGCCCTTGTCAATGCGGGATCGCCGGTGCGACAGGCGCACCTTGTGAACCCGGATCGTTTCTGCTAACGCAAGAAGCCGTGGATTCTCCGGATCACGTGGGTTTAATGGATCACGTGGGTTTAATGGGTCACGCGGGTTTAGTGGGTCACGTGGGTTTAGTGGATCATCGTCGACGGCGGGAACCCCGCCGGCACCGCGTGTTCGGGCTTTCCGGAGGTGGAGCGTGAACGCGCGGCTGGGATTGCTGCACGCGGTTCTGCTGGCCACGGTCGACCTCAGCACCCGGGTGCCGTCGGATCATCCGTCGGCGCGGAACCTGGGGACAGAGCGCATGGGCTCCGGCACGCTCGTCGATGCCACCGGCACCATCCTCACCGTCAACTACGTCGTCAACGGCGCCGAGGCCATCACCGTAACGCTGTCCGACGGCCAGCAATACCCGGGCCGCCTCACGGCGCAGGACTTCGACAGCGGTCTAGCCCTGGTGAACATCGACGCCACCGACCTGCCCTTCCTGCGGCCGGCGGAAAACGTCACCATCGGCCAGTCCGCGTTCATGGTCGCCAGCAGCGGACAGCAATCCCGGCGGGTCAGCGACGGCATGGTCACCTCCCTCGAAGGTTACGACGGACAGTGGGAATACCTGCTTGAGCGGACCATTCGCATAAGCGCCTTCAATCCGGGCTTCGGCGGCGGCACGCTGGCGGACTCCCGGGGCCGCCTCATGGGCGTGGTTTCCCTCAACCTGAACGACATCGGCAAGTTCACGATGGCCATCCCGGTGGAGTACTACCTACGCGACGCGGACGAGCTGAAGCGGTTCGGACGGGTGCGCAGCCGGCCGCCCCGCCCCTGGCTCGGTTTCTACCCCCAGGCCCTGGGCGGCCACGTACTGGTCACCGGGGTCACGCCGTCGGGGCCGGCGGAGAAATCCGGACTGATGCAGGGCGACATTATCCTTACGGTGGAGGGACAGGAAGTGCAGACGCGGCCCCAGCTCTACCGCGCGCTCTGGAAGAAGCGCGCCGGGGACGTCATCACCTTCCACGTGATCCGGGGCGACGGTTCCCTGGATGTCCAGGTGGCCAGCCGTGACCGCTGGGACTTCAACCAGAGCAACCCCCTTGGCGGCGAAGCCGACGACTGACCAGACGGCGTCCTTCGACTTCGCTCCGCTTACGCTTCGCTACGCCTGTCCCGAGCTTGTCGAAGGGCGCCATTCTACTTACTCGGACAGGCTCCTGGTATCCCGACCGTGAAGAACATCACCACCTATCGTGTCATCTACGGCGACACGGACCAGATGGGAGTGGCCTACTACGCCAACTACCTCCGGTGGTTCGAGATCGGCCGGACCGAGTTCATGCGTCAGGCGGGAGTTCCCTACGAGCGGGCGGAGCGGGACGGGATCTTCTTCCCGGTCACCGAAGTGCAATGCCGCTATCGCAGGCCGGCGCTGTACGACAACCTGCTGCGAATCGAGACCACCATCGAATCCCTCGGCCGCGTCGCGCTTCGATTCAACTATCGGATCGGTCTGGAAACGGAGGGCGTCACCCTGGCGTCAGGCTGGACCAAGCATGCCTGCCTCAACCGGGACCGCAAGCTGACCCGGCTGCCGGCCGCGTACACGCGCGGGCTGGGGCTGACGGACTGACAGCCGCCGGTCACGGAGACGCGGTAAGGGCGCCCGCTCCGGCGCCGGAGCGCTCCGCGGGGCAGTAGATCTCCGCCACCTGGCGCAACAGCGCGATGTTGTCGGCGTGACCGGTCATCTTCGCCGTCACGCGGCCGCGTACGGGGCGGCCGATGAGCGAAAAGTCCCCGACGATGTCCAGGATCTTGTGGCGTACGAACTCGTCATCGAATCGCAACTCGGTGTTGATGACTCTCTCGTCGTCCACCAGGATGCAGTTGCCGAGGCGGCCCCCCTTGATGAGCCCCATGCGCTCGAGCTTCTCGAAATCGCGCAGGAAGCCGAAGGTCCGTGCCGGGGCGATCTCGTCACGGAATGAATCCGCGCCCCTGTAGACGTACGTGTACTCCTGCGTTCCCACCGGGCTCGGATACTGCAGGCGGTAGTGAACGGTGAAGCCGTCCGCGGGCTCGACCAGGATCTCCTCCTCGCCCTCCCCGGCGACCCGCAGGGTCCGGTCGATGACGATCTCCGAGCTTTCGCCCTGCTGCTCCGCCACGCCCGCCTCCTCGATCAGGCGGCAGAACTCGATGGCGGACCCGTCCATGATGGGGATCTCGCCGTACATCTTGATCAAGAGGTTCGTGATGCCGTACGAGTGAAGCGTCGCCAACAAGTGCTCCACGGTTCCGACCACCACGCCGTTGCGCTGCAGCGAGGTGGCGAAATCGGTGGAACGCACGTAGTCCAGGTGGGCGGGCACGGTGGCGTCGCCGGAAATTCCCCCGAAATGGATCCCGCTGTTCTCCGGCAACGGGTGCAGGATGACCCCCGTGCTGACACCCGAATGAAGCCCCAGTCCGCAGGCCACCACGCTCTTATTGAGGGTTTTCTGCGGCACGCCGCCTCCTCCGGGGGCCCCGACCCGGTAGGAAATGACCCTGCTCTCCGGGGTCCGAAGGCCCTCTTCGCTTGCGGGCGCCTCGCGCCTGGCGTCGCCGCAGGCGCGCTTGATGGCCGCCAGCAGGCCGTCCAGCGAAAGCGGCTTCTCGATGAAGTCGAAGGCTCCGAGCTTGGTCGCCGTCACCGCCGTGTGGATGCTGCCGTGGCCGGAGATCATGATCACACGGGCCTCCGGACGTTCCCGCCGGATCTCCTTGAGCAGCACGATCCCGTCCCGCTCGGGCATCCACACGTCCAGCAGGACGACGTCGGGGTCTTCCTTGGCCACCATGCTCATGACCTCCGACCCGTCCAGGGCGGCAATCACGCGGTAGCCTTCGTCGGTAAGAATCTCCCGCACGGTCTCCCGGATGACGTCCTCATCATCCACGACCAGCACGGTTCTTTGCGCCGGTTTCATGCTTTCCGAATCCTCCATGGGTCTTCTTCGCCCGCCGCCCGCGCCCGGATATCGGATCCTCGGGCGCGGTTCCCGGTCAGGATGCCTCGCTGGCACGGATGTCCGACGGATCCGCCTGCGCGGTCACCGGGAACTCCATGATGAAGCGCGTGCCGCGGGGCTGGTTCGGGCGGACGCGAATGTATCCGCGATGATCGGCCACGATGGTGCCGACGATGGAGAGGCCGAGGCCGGTGCCGTCCTTCTTGGTGGAGTAGTAGGGTTCGAAGACGCGTCCGCGGTCTTCCCGCGCGATGCCCTCGCCCTCGTCCGCCACTTCCAGCCGCACCATGCCGAAAGTCTCGTCATACCGGGTGGCGATCTCGATGCGCCCGCTGCCGTCCAGGGACGCCACGGCATTGTCCAGCAGGTTGAACAGGGCGCGCTTGATCTGCTCCCGATCCACCTCGACGGGCGGAATCGACGGCTGTGCCGAGAAATCGAACTCCACCTCCGGGTGCCCCTCCTTGAACAGGAACAACGCCTCGCGGACGACGTCGCTGAGATCGTCCGGCAAGAGCTGCGCGGTGGGTAGCCGCGCGAAATTCGAGAACTCGTTCACCAGGGTCTTGAGCTCGTCGACCTGCCGGATGATGGTGGAGGTACACTTGTCGAGGACCGCCCCGTCGCCGTCCAGGACGTTCTCGTAGCGTTTGCGCAGGCGTTGTGCCGAGAGCTGGATCGGCGTCAGCGGATTCTTGATCTCGTGCGCGATGCGGCGCGCCACCTCGCGCCATGCCTCCACCCGCTGGACCTTCTGTATTTCGGTGATGTCCTCCATGAAGACCATGATGCCGAGCGTGTTGCCGTCGTCGTCCCGCAGGCTGGCGGCCACGGTCATCAGCGTGCGCTCGCCGCCCGGACCGTCGAGACGGACGCCGCGTTCCACCTCCACGCCGGCCTTCACCTGTTCGATCACCTCCAGCAACGGCTGCAGCCGCGGGGTCTGCAACGCCTCCTCGTAGTGGCGCCGTATCACCTCCGCCGCCTGTATGCCCAGGGTGTGCTGGGCCGCCTTGTTGACGATGGTCACGGTGCCGTGCCGGTCCACCGAGATGACCCCGGCGGTGATGTTGGCCAGCAGCGTCTCCATGTACTGGCGCCGCTGCTCCAGCTCCGAGTTGGTGCGCTTGAGATCCGCCGTCATCTGGTTGAAGGACGCCACCAGCGTGCCGATCTCGTCGTCGCCGCTGGCATCGATGCGGTAGTCCAGGTTGCCGTGCGCCACCTCGTGCGTGCCTTCCGCCAACTGCTGGATCGGCACGGTGATGCCCTTGGCCAGAGCCAGGCCGAACCACGTCGCGGCGAAGATCATGACAAGGGTGATGAGGAGCAGGGTCAGCATGTAGGTTGTCTTCACCGGCTCCTTGAGAATGGCAAGGTGCTTGTGCTCCTCGTAGGAACGGGATATCTGCTGCGCCTTCTTGCTGATGCTCTTGGGCACGAAATAGTCCACCACCACGACGCCGATGATTCTGCGGCCGTCGCCGTACACCGGCACCGCTCCGCGCAGCACGTCCCCCTCGCCCAGCGGCTGGGTGCGGGTCACCTCCAGGCCACGCAGGGCGCTGTTCAGGAAATCCTCCCGCGGGCTGACCGTGACCCCGGTGGGCACCTGGTCATTGAAGGCCTTGACCAGCGCGGTCCCGTCGGGCCTGTAGATCTCCACGGTGCCGAGTTTGTACTCCCGCTGCTTGTCCTCCACGAGGCGGTTCAGGCCTTCGGCCTTCTTGGCCTCAAGGAGGTTCTGGTCACCGATGCGCTGGCTCAGTTGCCGGGCGAAGAACAGCGCGTTGTTGGCGGAGTTCTGGTAGTAGGTCGCGCTGATGTCCAGGGAGCCCTTGAGCGCGTTCACGATCTGCGAGTCGAACCACTTGTCGACGGAGCGCGTGACCAGGCTCTCGGCGATAAAAAACAGCATCAGGGTGGGCACCAGCGAGATGCCGATGAAGGCCAGCACGAGCCTGCCCTGGAGACGGGAGCCGAGGATCCGCCGGCGGCGGTCCAGCACGAGCTTCAAAAGGTTCCGCGACACCAGGAACACCAGCAGCACCAGCAGGATGATGTTGATGTTGACCAGCAGGAAGAACGCGATGTTGCTGGTAAGGGCGTAGTCCGCCGAGACGTCGGGCAGGATCTCTTCGAAGAACGCGAACAGCAGGATCATCAGGGCGGCGATGAGGATCACCCACCCTTCGCGCCTGCGCCGTTTCCGTTCCTCGGACCGTAGCGAACCCGACGGCTCTTCGTTGGTCTTGACTGTGTCGGCTGGAGTGGCCAAACGGCTTCCCCCCGGAGTTCGTTCTATCGTTTTCGGAATGAAAGCACAAAGGAAATGAGGCGCCGCCGTCCCCCTACAGGAGCCGTTTCTGCCGCTTCTCGCGGTCCACGCGCGACGCCGACTGGGAGCGCCCGAGGTGCCGGTAGGCCACCGGCGTGGCGACCCGGCCCTGGGGGCGGCGCTCCAGGAAACCCGCCTGGATCAGGTACGGTTCGTAGGCGTCCTCGATGGTGCCTCTTTCCTCGCCGATGGCGGCGGCGAGTGTATCCAGTCCCACCGGGCCGCCGTCGAACTTGTCGATGATGGTGGTGAGGATCAGCGTATCCATCTTGTCGCAGCCCTGCTCGTCCACCTCCAGCATCTCGAGAGCCCGGCACGCGACAGGCCGGGTGATCCGTCCCTCGCCATGGACTTCCGCGTAGTCCCGGACCCGCCGCAGCAGCCGGTTGGCGATACGCGGCGTGCCGCGGGAGCGGCGGGCGATCTCCATGAAGCCGGCCTCGTCGCCGCCCACGCCGAGGAGCGACGCGGAGCGGGCGAGCAGCCTCGCCAGCACCTCGGTCTCGTAGAAGTCGAGGCGGAACACGGCGCCGAAGCGGTTGCGCAGAGCGGGGGTCAGCAGGCCGGAACGGGTGGTGGCGCCGATGAGGGTGAAGCGCTTGAGGTCCAGCTTGATGGACTTGGCGCCGGGCCCCTGCCCGATCATCACGTCCACCTGGAAGTCCTCCATGGCCGGGTACAGCACCTCCTCCACCACGTGGTTGAGGCGATGGATCTCGTCGATGAACAGGACGTCGCCGGTGTCGAGATTGGTGAGCAGGGCGGCGAGATCGCCGGGGCGCTCCACCACCGGACCGGAGGTGGGCCGGATGTCCACCTCCATCTCCCTGGAAATGAGATGGGCCAGGGAGGTCTTGCCCAGGCCCGGCGGACCGTGGAACAGGAGGTGGTCCAGCACGTCGCCGCGCCGCTTGGCGGCGGTAATGGCCACGGCCAGGTTGGCCTTGACCTTCTCCTGGCCGAAGTATTCGCTGAACCGCCGGGGCCGCAGGCTCGAGTCGTAGAGGACGTCCTCCTCGGTGCCGGTGGGTGAGATGGTCCTGTTTTCCATGAACGCGGTTCCGCCGAGGCTGACGCCCCGCTACAGGCTGAGCAGGCGCAGGGCTTCCTTCAGCACCGTTTCGAGCTCGACGGCTCCCTGGCCCAGGACCTGCCGTACCGCGCGCTCGGCATCGGCGCGGCGGTAGCCGAGATTCACCAGGGCCGACAGCGCGTCGCCACGAATGCCCGAGGCGGCCGCCGGCTCCGGCGCGGCTTCGGGAAGCACGTCAATCTTATCACGCAGCTCGACGATCATGCGATCAGCCAGGCGCTTGCCGACCCCGGGGATCGACACCAGGCGGGCGACGTCGCCGTCCCCGAGGGCGCCCAGCAACTCGCCGGCGGCCATGCCCGACAGGATGTTGAGGGCCAGCCGGGGGCCGATCCCCGACACCCCGGTCAGCAGCACGAAGGCCTGCTTCTCCGCCGGATCGAAGAACCCGAACAACTGCAGCGCATCTTCCCGGACGTGGGTGTACACCAACAGCGTCACCGGCTCTCCCACCTCCGGAAGCCGGTAGAACACGCTGAGGGCCGTGAACAACTGGTAGCCGACGCCGCCGACGTCGACGATGACCTCGCCCGGCGCCTTGTGGTCCAGTATTCCGCGAACCTTAGCGATCACGACGGGACTCGGGATGGTTCAACGATGACTTCTCGCGACGGGTCCCTGGAAGGACCCGCGTCCTTCAGCTCTTGCCGCCGGGAACGGCATCCGCGGGCCAGCGCAACCCGCGGGAGCTTCTTCCCCTTCCGCCGGCGGCGGCCGGAACGCTGGTGCGGAAGGCCCACAGGTGGCCGTGGCATATGGCGGCCGCCAGCGCGTCGGCCGCATCCTCCGCGGGCTCGTCCGGCAGCCCCAGGATGGCCGTCACCATCTGCTGCATCTGGCCCTTGGCCGCGTGTCCGTACCCGGTCAACGCCTTCTTGATCTGGTTGGCGCTGTATTCGGACACCGCGACGTTCCGTTCCGCCGCGGCCAGGAGCGTGACCCCGCGCACCTGACCGAGCTTGAGCGCGCTCTGGACGTTGCGCGCCAGAAAGACCTTCTCCAGACTGACGTGCGCGGGCTCGTAGTCCGCGATGACCCTGGCCAGCTCCGTGAATATCCGCTGCAGGCGGCGGTCCTGGGATTGGCCGGGGGAGGTGCGCACGGTGCCGTGGGCGACGTGTTCGAGGCGGGTTCCGTCCGTCCGGATCACGCCCCAGCCGGTCTTGAGGGTTCCGGGGTCTATGCCCAGGATGGTTTCGATCTTTCCTTCTCCGGCGGCGTCAACCGGCCTTCTCGAGGATCTCGTCCGGGATGTCGAAGTTCGCCGCAACGCTCTGGACATCGTCGAGGTCCTCGAGGTCCTCGGTGAGGCTGAGGGTCTGCACGGCTTCCTTCTCGCCCAGCGGCGTGGTGTTCTTGGGGATCATGGTGACCTCGGCCGAGAGCACCGGGATATTCCCGTTCTCCAGGCTCTCCCGCACCGCGGCGAAGTCCTCGGGCAGGGTCACGATCTCGAATACGTCGTCGCTCTCGGTGACGTCCTCGGCGCCGGCCTCCAGGGCGAGCCCCAGCAAAACGTCCTCCTCCGCCGCCTCCTTCGACACGACGATGAGGCCCTTGTTGTCGAACATCCAGGCCACGCAGCCGGTCTCCCCCAGGCTCCCGCCGTGCTTGTTGAACAGCCGCCGGATATCCGACACCGTGCGGTTGCGGTTGTCGGTCAGGACCTGCACCAGGAAGGCCGCGCCGCCGGGCCCGTAGCCCTCGTAGCTGACCTCCTCGTAGGACACCCCTTCGAACTCGCCGGTCCCCTTCTTGATGGCGCGCTCGATGTTGTCGTTGGGCATGCTGTTGTCGCGGGCGGTCTGCACGGCCGTGCGCAGGCGCGGGTTGCTGGTGATGTCACCCCCGCCCATTCGGGCCGCGACGGTGATTTCCTTGATGAACTTGGTGAAAAGCTTGCCCCGCTTGGCGTCCTTGGCCGCCTTCTTGTGCCTGATGGTGCTCCACTTGGAATGTCCGGACATGACCGAAAATTACCACAATTCACGCCGCTCCGTAAACGGGAACCCTCGGGCGACACCCCGACCGTGCGCCCCGGCCGACATTGCGGTATAATCATTCCTCGATGGTCCCCGCACGTCCTTGGCGGCAGGCCGCCGCTCTCATGCCCTGGGCCGGCTTCTTCCTCCTGCTGCTCTCCGCCTGCGCTCCCACCAAGCCGCCGGCTCCGCCGCCCCAGGTTGCCACGCCTCCCGCGGTGCCGCTCGTACAGGAGGGCATCGCCTCCTGGTACGGCCCCGGGTTCCACGGCAAGAAGACCACCAGCGGCACCGTCTACGACCAGTACGCCATGACGGCGGCGCACCAGACCCTGCCGCTGGGCTCCAGCGTGCGGGTCACCAACCTCACCAACGGCAAATCGGTCACCGTGCTGATCAACGACCGAGGACCGTTCGTCAAGGGACGGGTCATCGACCTCTCCCACGCCGCCGCCGAAGCGGTGGACATGATCCGGCCGGGAACGGCCCCGGTCCGCGTGGACGTCGTGGACACCGGCGGCTATCCGCTCACCGCCATTCCCGACCACCTCGACTACACGTTGCAGGTCGGGGCATTCTCGGACCTGGCGAAGGCCCGTGAGCTGAAGGCCCGGCTCGAGAGCCGCCATGACAGGCCGGTGGTGATCGAGCCCCACGAGGGCTACTATCGGGTGCGCCTCGGCACATTCACCGGGGAGGAGGCAGCCAGGGAGTACGGCGCCCGCCTGTCCGATGAAGGGTTGCCGGTGGTGCTGGTGGAGGTATGGCCGCCGGCGGGGCAGTGAAGGCAGCCGGCGTCAGGCCGCTTCTCCGGCCTCGGCGGCCAATTCGTCCATCAGCCCGCCCAGGGGAATGGTTTCGATCCCGCCAGGTTGGAGGAAGCGCCGGGAGCCGCCGTAGACGACGACTCGCCGGGCGGCATCGATGTCCGCGCAGGCGATGTGGAAGCCCCTGGAGGGCGTGGGGGCGCTGACGGATCGCTTGATCTCGACGGCCCAGCGACGCCCTGGGTCGAATTCCAGCACCAGGTCCACTTCGGCGCCGGCCTGGGTGCGGTAGTAGAACGGCTGCACCCAAGACGGCGCGACGGCCAGCAGGTTCTCGATAACGAAGCCTTCCCAACTGCCGCCGGCCACGGGGTGGGCCAGCACGTCTTCCAGGGTGCGCAGGCCCAACAAGGCGTGGGCAACGCCGCTGTCGCGCAGGTAGAGGCGGGGCGCACGGACAAGACGCTTGCCGACGTTGCCGGACCAGGGCGGAAGGCGGCGGACCAGCAGCAGGTCCACCAGGAGGTCCACGTAGCGTTGCAGGGTGCGCACGTGAAGGGTGAGGGCCGCGGACAGCCGCGCGGCGTTGAAGGGTGCCCCCTGGGCGTGGGCGAGCATGGTCCACAGCCGGCGCAGGGTCTCGGCCGGCAGGCGGGAGTCAAAAAACAGAATGTCACGCTCCAGGTATGTGCGGATAAAATCCCGTCGCCATGTGAAGCTGGCGCCGTCGCTGGCGGCCAACCAGGCGCCCGGAAAACCTCCTCGCGACCACAGGCGTCCGGCGTCTTCGTCGCCGGTCTCGCTCAGGTCCAGGGGCATGAGTTCCCGGTAGGCGATGCGGCCGGCCAGGGACTCCGCCGTTTGCCGCAACAGTTCAGGCGACGAGGAGCCGAGGAGCAGGAAACGGCCTTCGCCCTGGTTCGCCCGGCGATATTCATCGATCAACCCACGCAGAATCTGAAACAGCCCCGGCATCCGCTGCACTTCGTCGAGGATCACGAGCCGGTCCCGATACATCCCGAGCTGGCCCCGTGGATCACTCAGCACGGCTTGGTCCTCCGGGTTCTCCAGGTCGAAATAGATAGCCCGGCGATCGCCGGCGATGCGACGCGCAAGTGTGGTCTTGCCCACCTGACGCGGACCAAGCAGGCCCACCGCGGACTGCTCCGTCAAGGCGGACTCTATGGACGGTTGCAAGCGTCGGTTGAGATATTTCACGCTTGCAAATATAGCATTGCGATGACTGATTGACGAGAACTAGCCAATTACAACGGAACCTGTAAGGCTCTTCAGAATGAACTCTGTGCCTCGTTGCGCCCTTCATGTGTCTGCGACCTGTTCATTCGGTCCCCAAGAAGTACCGGTCTCCTTCCCGGTGCACCCGCTCCTCGGCGATGAGCTTCAAGAGATGGGCCTCGACCGAGGAGTGGGCAACGCGCATGAGGGCAGGCGGGTAGTCCACGTAGATGACCTCCACCAAGTCGCCGATGGAATGGCGGCCGTCCCGCAGCCCCTGGAGGATCTGGTCCTCGCGCATCAGGCGATGATCGATGTATTCCCGGATCTTGGCCATGGGCTCGGTCACGAACGGACCGTGCCCCGGAAGGAGCAGGCGGATGTCCAGGGAAAGGAGCTTTTCCAGGGACGCCATGTAGTCGACCATGTTCCCCTCACCCGCCGGAACCACCGTTGTGCCCTTGCCCAGGATGTGGTCGCCGGAGAACAGGATCTTCTTTTCGCGCTCGTAGAAGCAGCAATGCCCCGCCTCGTGGCCCGGGGTGAACACCACCTCCAGCTCGCCGCCGTCGTAGCGGATGCGGTCGCCCTCGTCGTAGGTGAAGTCCTCGCCGCCGAGGTGGCCGGCGCGCACCCGGGAGATGCCGACCTCCGCGCCGGTACGCTGCTTGAGCGCCAGCGCGCCGCCGCAGTGGTCCATGTGGATGTGGGTCAACAGGATGCGGGTGATGCGGCTCCCGCCCAGTGCCTCCATCTCGCCCAGCAACCCGTCGATGTTCTCGTCCGACCCCAGGGCGCAGTCGATGATCGTGATCTCGTCGCAGCCCAGCAGATACTGGTTGGTGCCCCGCAGGGTCATGTAGCCGGGGTTGGTGGCGGTGAGGCACCGGATGTTTTCGGCGTTTTCTACCTTGGGCATGGGAACCTCATGTACGAGTCAGAGCTTCAGCGAGTTCCAGGGTCCGGCGCGCCCGCTCGATGATGGGGCGGTCGATGAGCTGGCCGCCGAAGGCCACCGAGCCGTCGCCCCGGGCCTGGGCCTCCTCGTACGCCTCGATGACCCTCCGGGCGTAGTCGATCTCGTCGGGGCCCGGGCTGAAGGCGGCGTTTATGGGGGCAATCTGGGCCGGATGAATGGACGACATGCCGGTGAAGCCCAGCCGCCGCGACTGCCGCGCGAACCCGACCAGTCCGTCCGGGTCCTGGAGGTCCACCCACACTCCGTCCACCGCCTGTACATGGGCCGAGGCCGCCGCCACCACCAGGGCGGAGCGGGCGTAGAGCAGCTCCTGCGCCTCCCCCTCGCGGGAGGTGGGGAGTCCCAGCTCCCGGCCGAAGTCCTCCGCCCCGAACATGAGCCCGACGACCCGCGGCGAGCACGCGGCGATGGCCGGGGCCGCCAGCAGGCCCTTGGGACTCTCGATGGCCACCAGCAGCTTCACCATCGCCTCGTAGGCCGCCTCGTGCTCCGCGACCAGGGCCTCCACCGTCGCGATCTCTTCCGGAGACTCCACCTTGGGCAGCACCAGCCCGTCGAGACCCGGCCGCAGCACCGCCGCCAGATCGTCCGCCATGCGCTGATGGCCGATGGCGTTGATGCGCACGTAGCGCAACGGCTCCCCGGGTCCACGCTCGCGGCCCAGGGCCTCGCCGATGAGTTGCCGCGCCTGGTCCTTCTCCGCCGGCGCCACGCCGTCCTCGATGTCCAGCATCAAGGCGTCGGCGTCCAGCCCCAAGGCCTTGTCGATCATCCGCTGCCGGTGACCCGGCACGAACATCCAGGAACGTTGCAGGTCCATACGAAGTCTTCCGGCCTTTCCTCAGTACGACCGCGGCATCCCCAGCACGTGCTGCCCCAGGTAGGCCAGCACCAGGTTGTTGCTGACCGGCGCGATGGTCAGGAGCCGGGTCTCGCGGAACTTGCGTTCGACATCGTAGTCCACCGAAAGCCCGTAGCCGCCGTGGGTGGTCATGCAGGCGTTGGCGGCCTCCCAGGAGGCTTCGGAGGCCAGGAGCTTGGCCATGTTGGCCTCTGCGCCGCAGCGCTCGCCGCGGTCGAACTTCGAGGCCGCCTGCCAGCGTACCAGGTCCGCCGCCTCGATGTGGGCGTAGGCCTGGGCGATGGGGAACTGGATACCCTGGTTGGCGCCGATGGGGCGGCCGAACACCTCCCGCTCGCCGGCGTAGCGCGCCGCCCGGTCCACGAACCAGCGCCCGTCCCCCACCGCCTCGGCGGCGATCAGGATGCGCTCGGCGTTCCAACCGTCGATGATGTAGCGGAAGCCCATGCCCTCTTCGCCGATGAGGTTCTCCGCCGGCACCTCCAGATCGGAGAAGAAGAGCGCGTTGGTGTGATGATTGATCATCATGTCCAGGGGCTTCACTTCCAGCGCGTCGCCGGCCTCGCGCAGGTCCACCAGGAAGGCCGACAGCCCTCGGGTCTTGTCCTCGAGCTCGTCGTAAGGCGTGGTCCGCGCGAGCAGCAGCATCAGGTCCGACTGCAACACCCGGGAGATGAAGATCTTCTGCCCGTTCACCACGTAGCGGTCGCCCTTGCGCACCGCCGTGGTGCGGATGCGCGTGGTCTCGGTGCCCGAGTCGGGCTCGGTCACGCCGAACGCCTGGAGCCGGATTTCGCCGCTGGCCACCCTGGGCAGGTAGCGCCGCTTCTGCTCCTCGCTGCCGTGCCGCAGGACGGTGCCCATGGTGTACATCTGCGCGTGGCACGCGGTGGCGTTGCCGCCCCAGCGGTTGATCTCCTCCAGGATGATGCTCGCCTCGGTGATGCCGAGGCCGATGCCGCCGTACTCCTCGGGGATCAGCGCCGCCAGCCAGCCCAGCTCCGTGAGCTTGCGCACGAACGCTTCGGGGTACTCGCCCTTGGCATCCACCTCACGCCAATACGGGTCGGAAAAGTCCTGGCAGACCTTGCGGATCTCCTCCCGGAGCTGCACTTGGTCCTCGGTCAGGGTGAAATCCATCATGGGTGTGCGGTACTATACAGAGTGGGAATACGAATGCCAATTTCGCTCTTCAAGATCGCGCTTACCCTCGCCCTGACGGCCGTAACCGTCGGAGCGCAGTCGCCGATTGTCCTCGAAGTGGGGAAATTTTCCCGCGCCAACGCCGGCGGCCCTTTCCCCGAATCCTGGGAACCGCTCACCTTCGAGAAGATCGAAAAGCACACGGAATACTCGCTGGTGGACGACGGAGGTACCGTGGCGGTCAAGGCGGTAAGTCGGGGCTCGGCCTCGGGGCTGGTGCGCCCGGTGGACATCGACCCGGTGCGGTATCCGGTGATCGAGTGGCGCTGGAAGGTGGAGAACATCCTGAAGAAGGGCGACGTCACCCGCAAGGACGGCGACGACTACCCCGCCCGCCTGTACATCACCTTCAAGTACGACCCCGACAAGGTGGGCTTCTTCGAGCGGGCCAAGTACGAGGCCATCCGGCTCGCCCGCGGCGAGTACCCGCCCATGGGCGCCCTCACCTACATCTGGGAAAGCAAGAGCCCGGTGGGGACCCTCGTCCCCAACCCTTACACCGACCGTGTGATGATGATCGTCCTGCAAAGCGGGAAGGAGAAGGTGGGCCGGTGGGTCAGCGAGTCAAGGAATCTCGTGGAAGACTACAGAAAGGCCTTCGGCGGGGACCCGCCGCGGATTTCCGGCGTCGCCCTGATGACCGACACCGACAACACCCAAGAGTCCGCGGTCGCCTGGTTCGGCGACATCGTGATCAAGGCGCGGTGACGCGTGGCCCGTGCTACGCTTGCGTCGGTTTACGCCTTCGGCTAACCCGACCTACATCGGTCCAGAGAACTCGTCTGGAAGGAGAGCGCTCATGGCAGTCGTAAAGGGTTGGGAAGGCCGTTATTTCGAAGACTTCAACGTCGGCGACGTCTACCGGTGCCGGGTCGGGCGCACGGTGACGGAGAACGACAACATCTGGTTCACGCTGCTCACCAACAACAGCAACCAGATCCACTTCAACAACGAGTACGGCAAGCGCACCGAGTTTGGGAAGTGCCTGATCAACAGCGCCCTCACCCTCGCCATCGTGGCGGGCATGGGCGTGGCCGACGTGAGCGAGAACGGCTTCGCGCTGGGTTGGGACCAGATCACGCTGCCCAACCCGCTGTTCGCCGGCGACACCCTCTACTCCCAGTCCGAGGTGGTGGAGAAGCGAGACTCCAGGTCGAAGCCCCAGTGGGGCATCGTCAAGGTGCGCACCCGCGGCGTGCAGCAGGAGGGCAAGGTGGTCATCGACTACACCCGCAGCGTCATGGTGTGGCGCAAGGAGTTCGCCCCGCGGCGGGACATCTTCCCGGAGATTGTCGACGGTGAGTAGGCCGACGCAGAGACGTGGTCTGCCGCCACCGGCGGCAGACGGAGCGCACCCGTGAACTCGCCTGACGCCAACGGCCGTCTGGCCCTCAGCGGCGTGCGGGTCATGGCCTTCGAGCAGGTGCTCGCGGGCCCTTTCGGCACCGGCCTCCTGGGAGAGATGGGGGCGGAGGTCATCAAGATCGAGCGCCCCGGCGTCGGCGACCTCATCCGCCACTGGGACACCGCCGTGAAGGGCCTGTCCTCGGGCTACGTGTGGCTCAACCGAAACAAGAGAAGCCTCACGGTGGACGTCAAGAAGCCCGAGGCCCTGGAGATCCTGCACAAGCTGGCGAAGACCACCGACGTCTTCTTCGAGAACTATGCCCCCGGCGTGGCTGAGCGCGTGGGGCTCGGCTGGGAGACCCTCCACGAGTTGAACCCACGGCTCGTCTACTGCTCCCTCTCGGGCTACGGCCAGGACGGCCCCTACCGGGACGTCAAGGCGTACGACCTGCTCATCCAGGGCGAGGCCGGCATCATCGCCACCACCGGCTATCCCGACAAGCCCGCCCGGGCCGGCGTGTCGGTGTCGGACATCGCCTCCGGGATGTACGCAGCCCTAGGCATCGTCCTGGCGCTCTTCCAGCGGGAGAAGACCGGCGAGGGGCAGGTCATCGACATCTCCATGTTCGAGAGCATCCTCTCCTGGCTCGGGTACTTCCCGCACCACTATTGGCACCGGGGCGAGGAACCCGACAGGGTGGGTATGCGGCACCACTACGTCACCCCCTATGGGCCCTATATGGCGGGAGACGGCGAGTACGTGAACTTGGCCGTGGCCACCCCCAAAGACTGGGAGACCTTCTGCCTCAAGGTGATGGAACGTCCCTCGCTCATGGAAGACCTCCGCTTCGCCACGGTGGAGGCGCGCAAGGAGAACCGCGGCGTGCTGGAAGAGACCATCGAGCAGCTCTTCCTGGAGCACGGCCACGAGACCTGGCTCGAACGCCTCCAGGCGGCGGAACTGCCCAACGGCAAGGTCCGCGGCATCGCCCAGGTTCTGGCCCACCCCCAGGCAGCCGCCCGGCGCATGATCCGGGAGGTGGACTCGCCCGTGGGCAAGGTGCCGGTCATCGGCAGCCCGCTCAACCTCTCCGACAGCCCGGCCCGCTACGACCCCATCCCCGAACTCGGCGACGCCACCGACTCGATCCTGCAAGAGCTCGGCTACGACGCCGGCACCATCGCGCAACTGCACCGGGATCAGGCGGTGTAAGTCCCGCGGCCGGCCTGCACCCTCGCCATCGCGAGCATGGCGTGCAGCAGCACGTTGCAGCCCATCTCCAGAGCCTCCGGGGTCGCGCTCTCGATCTCGTTGTGGCTGATGCCGTCTTCGCAGGGCACGAAGATCATGCCGGTGGGAACCACCGTGCAGACCTGACAGGCATCGTGGCCGGCACCCGACACGATGTCCTTGTGGGCGTACCCCAGCCCGGCCGCAGCCTCCCGAACCGCTTCCACGCACCGGGCATCGAACTCGATCGGAGGGTTCTCGGATATCTGGTCGATGGTCACCTCCACGTCGCCCCGCTCGGCAATGGCGGTGAACGAATCGCGAACCTCGGCATCCATCGCGGCCAGGACGCCGGCATCGGGATGGCGGATGTCGACCGAGAACCGCACCTCGCCGGGAATGGTGTTGCGGGAGTTCGGGCTCACGTCGAACTGACCGACGGTGCCGACCGCATTCGGCGCCTTGCCGAGCGCGATGTCCTCGACCCGTGCCGCCATCCGCGCCGCCGCCGCCAGGGCATCCTTGCGGGCGGGCATCGGCGTCGTACCGGCATGCGAATCGCGTCCGCGCACCTCGACGTCGTACCAGCGCCGGCCCTGAGCGCCGCTCACCACCCCGATGGGGATCCCCTCTGCCTCGAGGATCGGACCCTGCTCGATGTGGGCCTCGAACAGAACGCCCAGGGGGTGTTCGCCACAGGACTCGGTCCCCCTGTACCCGATACGCGCGAGCTCGTCGCCGAGCGTCTCGCCCTCGCGGTTCCGGACCCCGTAGGCGAAGTCCTGATCGAACAGTCCCGCGAACACCCCGGATGCGATCATCCCGGGGGCGAAGCGCGAGCCTTCCTCGTTGGTCCAGTTGATGACCTCGATCGGTGCTTCCGTCTCGACCCCGGCGTCGTTGAGAGTGCGCACGGCCTCCAGCGCGGCCAGCACCCCGAAGACCCCGTCGAACTTGCCGCCGTGGGGTTGGGTGTCGAGATGGCTGCCGGCGGCCACCGGGAGGAGATCGGGATTCCGTCCCGGGCGCCGCGCGAACATGTTGCCCATCTCGTCCACGGTGACCGCGCAGCCGGCCTGCTCACACCAGGAAGCGAAGAGATCGCGCCCGCGCCTGTCGTCGTCGGTCAGCGCGAGCCGGCCGCAGCCTCCGCCGGGCAGGGCGCCGATCTTCGCCATCTCCATGATGCTCGCCCACAGGCGCGCACCGTCAACGCGCAGATTGCCGCTCGTGGTCACCATTCTTCCCTCCTCCCGTCACCTGTGCTCGGGAGCGGCGCCCGGACCGGACGACAAACACCGTATCCGTCGGTCGTGGCCAAGGACAGGCCGGGAACTTCTTGGCTTTGCGGACAAGGGGCATTATCGCTTTGGGCTAACACCTCACGCTCGAATTTGGCAAGCCGCAGCGGTTACGCTAGAAAGAATGTTTCAAGGCCCTGCGGCTTCCATCCGCCTGCGTCCTTCCGGACCGCCTGAAACCGAAATCCATACCAAGGAGCTGACCATGGCAGCACAGAGCATCGATACGTTTCACACCGCCTCGCCGCTCGAGGTGGGAGGCAATCGTTATCAGATCTACCGGCTCGACGCCCTGGCGAAGGAGACTTCGCTGCCGGTGGAGCGATTACCGTTTTCCCTCAAGATCCTGCTGGAGAACCTGCTCCGTCGCGAGGACGACCACCACGTGTCGGCCGACGACATCCGGGCGCTGGCGGGCTGGGACCCCAACGCCAAGCCGGACAAGGAGATCGCGTTCATGCCGGCGCGCATCCTGCTGCAGGACCTCACCGGGGTTCCCGCGGTGGTGGACCTGGCGGCCATGCGCGACGGTATCCGCCAACTGGGGGGCGACCCGAAACGCATCAATCCGCTCCAGCCCGTGGACCTGGTCATCGACCACTCCGTGCAGGTGGACCACTTCGGCTCGCTGCAGGCCTTCGCCTCCAACTCGAAGCTCGAGTACGAGCGCAACCAGGAACGGTACGCGTTCCTGCGCTGGGGCCAGAAGGCGTTCGACAACTTCAGCGTGGTGCCGCCCGACACGGGCATCGTCCACCAGGTCAACCTGGAGTTCCTGGGCAAGGTGGTTTTCACCGCCCAGTCCAACGGCGACGCCTTGGCCTATCCCGACACGCTGGTGGGCGCGGATTCCCACACGACCATGATCAACGGGCTCGGCATCGTGGGCTGGGGCGTGGGCGGCATCGAGGCCGAGGCCGCCATGCTGGGCCAGCCGCTGATCATGCTGATCCCCGAGGTCATCGGCTTCAAGCTCCACGGGCGGCTGCCCGAGGGCGCCACCGCCACCGACCTGGTGCTGACCATCGTGCAGATGCTGCGGGCCAAGGGCGTGGTGGAGAAGTTCGTGGAGTTCTACGGGCCGGGGCTGTCGAGCCTGGCGCTGGCGGATCGGGCCACCATCGGCAACATGGCGCCGGAGTACGGCGCCACCGTGGGCTTCTTCCCCGTGGACAACGAGACCCTGGAGTACCTGAAGCTTTCCAACCGGAGCCCCGAGCTCATCGGCCTGGTGGAGGCCTACTGCAAGGAGCAAGGACTGTTCCGCACCGACGAGACGCCGGACCCGGTGTTCACCGATACCCTGGAACTCGACCTGGGCGAGGTGGAGCCCAGCCTGGCGGGGCCGCGCCGGCCCCAGGACCGGGTGCCGCTAAGCGGCGTCAAGCAGTCCTTCGCCGAGGCCCTGCCCACCATGAAGGGCGGCGACACCCCGAGCACCGTGCCGGTGCAACAGAACGGCGACTCCTTTGACCTCACCCACGGCTCGGTGGTGATCTCCGCCATCACGAGCTGCACCAACACCTCCAACCCGTCGGTGATGGTGGGCGCGGGCCTGCTGGCGAAGAAGGCCGCGGCGCGCGGCCTCAAGGCCAAGCCCTGGGTCAAGACCAGCCTGGCGCCGGGCTCCAAGGTCGTCACCGAGTACCTGACGCAAACCGGGCTGCTGGAGCCGCTGGGCGAGCTGGGGTTCCACCTAGTGGGCTACGGCTGCACCACCTGCGTGGGCAACGGCGGGCCGCTGCCGGAGAACATCAACAACGCTATCCAGGAAGGCAACCTCGTCACCAGCGCCGTGCTTTCGGGCAACCGCAACTTCGAAGGCCGTATCCACCCCAGCATCCGGGCCAACTACCTGGCCTCGCCGCCGCTGGTGGTGGCTTACGCCATCGCCGGCAACATGGACGTGGACCTCTACAACGACCCCATCGGCCAGGACTCCGACGGAAAGCCGGTGATGCTCAGCGAGATCTGGCCCAGCCCCGAGGAGGTGCGCGCGGAGGTGGCCAAGGGCGTCACCGCCGACGCCTTCCGCAAGGAGTACAGCGACGTGTTCACCGGCGACGACATGTGGCGCAGCATGCCCGTTCCCGAGGGCGAGCTGTTCTCCTGGGACGAGGACTCCACCTATGTCCGACAGATCCCGTTCTTCGGCGACATACCGGCAGAGCCGGCCGCGCCCCAGGACATCAAGGGGGCGCGGGTGCTGGCACTGCTGGGAGACTCGGTGACCACCGACCACATCTCCCCGGCCGGCTCCATCGAGCGCAACGGCCCGGCCGCGCGCTATCTCACCGAGCACGGGGTGGAGCCTAAGGACTTCAACCAGTACGGCGCCCGCCGCGGCAACCACGAGGTGATGATGCGCGGCACCTTCGCCAACGTGCGGCTGCGCAACCAGATCGCGCCGGGCACCGAGGGCGGCTTCACCGTGCACCAGCCCGACAACGAGCAGATGTCCATCTTCGACGCGGCCATGAAGTACCAGGAGGAAGGCACGCCGCTCATCGTCATCGCCGGCAAGGAGTACGGCACCGGCTCGTCCCGTGACTGGGCCGCCAAGGGGCCGCGTCTCCTGGGCATCAAGGCCGCCATTGTCGAGAGCTTCGAGCGCATCCACCGGAGCAACCTGATCGGCATGGGCATCCTGCCGCTGGAGTTCATGAAGGGCGAGAACGCCGAGTCGCTGGGCCTCAGCGGCTTCGAGACCTACGACGTCACCGGCGTGGCTGACGGCCTGAGCGTGCGCAAGGAGCTGGAGGTCACGGCGACCAGCGCGGAGGGCAAGGTGACCACCTTCCGGGTCACCTGCCGCGTCGACACGCCCGCCGAACTGGCGTACCACCGCCACGGCGGCATCCTGGAGTACGTGCTGCGGCAACTGGCGGGGAACGCCTGACGCGGTTTCCAGCCTCCATCGAATCGCAGCTAGGGTGTGTCGGATTACGCTTCGCTAATCCGACCTACAGGTCTCCGAACGTCACGGCGGGTACTCCGAAGTACGTCGGGTTAGCCGAAGGCGTAACCCGACACGCTAGGTAGGGGCGACCGCCGGCCGCCCTACGGGATCCGCCGTACCGCGCTTGTCTCCTTCCCCGGAACCCCGCCAAGTCTAACTTGCATGAATAGGCTGATCCCCATGAAACCGTTTGTCTGCATAGTCGCAGTTGTGACCGCGCTGCTGTTTGCGGCCACGGTCATGGCCCAACGGGAAGGCAGGCGGCGAGGCCGCTTCCATACCGCGACCGAAAGCGCCGCCGTGACCCTGGTGCCCGCGACCGAAACGGCCGGCACCCCGCGCGTATCCATCGAGGTGTCCGGCACCACCCGGACCATCGCCTCCAACGGCATCCCGTCGCACCCGGTGGGGACCTTCCCGAACCGCGGTAACCCACACACCATCACCCCGCAGGACTACACGTTCACCGCCACCACCCAACCGGCACGGACAAGCGAGACGACCGCTTCGCGCCGCTGGCTCTGGGGCGTGGCGGTCAACGGCGTTCCGTTCGAGGCGCCTACCGCGGAGTACTGGCACGGCCGGCGCCGCGGCGGCTGGAACTACGACGCCCTTGGAGGGGCGGTGCGGCTGGGGCTGGATGCCAACCACGCCCACGTCCAGCGGAGCGGCGCCTACCACTATCACTCGCTGCCCACCGGTCTGATGCGGGAACTGAACTGGAAGGCGGACGCCCATTCGCCCCTGATCGGCTGGGCGGCGGACGGCTTTCCGATCTACGCCATCACCGGCGACCTGGGGAACGGCGTCCGCAAGGTCCGGAGCTCGTACCGGCTGAAACCCGGCGCGCGCCCGGGCGGGGATCAACCCGACGGTGCCCACGACGGCGCCTTCGTGCAGGACTGGAAATACGTCGCCGGCAGCGGCGATCTGGATGAATGCAATGGCGCCGTGACCCGGTCCGCCGAGTTCCCCGCCGGCTCCTACGCCTACTTCATCACCGAGGGCTACCCCTTCGTCGCCCGCTGCTGGAAGGGGACACCTGACCCGAGCTTTCGCAAACCTCCGCGACGGTGAAGATGGCGCCCTTCGACTTCGCTTCGCTACGCTCAGGGCGAACAGAATCTTGTCAGGCTCTGTGGCGAACGGGGGTTCCTGTCAACCGTTCGCCCTGAGCGTAGCGAAGCGAAGTCGAAGGGCACGACACAATTGATCGGAGCCTTCCTGGCTGGCCCGATGTCGCGGGCTATGTTGCCGACCCGCCCGTGACGATGAGGATCAGCCCCACCGTCATGCTGGCCGCGCCCAGCAGCCGCACCCTTGCGTTTCCTTCGCCAAGCAGCCGTATCCCCATGAACGACCCGATCAGGATGCTGATCTCGCGGGCGGGTGCGATGTGGCTGACCGGCGTGACCTGCAACGCCGTCAGCACCAGGATGTAGGCCAGCGGGTTCAGCAGCGCCACTCCCAACGCCTCCCGGCGGTGTTTCAGCCAGTGGCTGCGCAACTCGCGCCGGCGTCGCAAGGCGACGGGCGCCAGCAGCACGGCGCGCCCGCAGTTGGTGCCCCAGTCGAGGAGCAACGGCGCGATGCCTACCGCGCTCACGGCGTTCTTGTCCCATAGCGTGTAGCTCGCGATCACCACCCCGGTGGCCACGCCGTACATCACGGCGGCCCGGGACGGTCCGCCGCGCCGGGACCAGGCGCCCCCGCCACTCAGGACGAAGACCCCGAGGATGATGAGCATCCCGCCGGCAACGACCCCGGCGGTGGGACGTTCTCCCAGAATCAGCACGGCTCCGATGACGGCCAGGAACGGTCCGGTGCCTCGGGCCAGCGGATAGACCACGGACAGGTCGCCCGCGCGGTACCCACGCTGCAGAACGCCGTAGTAAAGCGTGTGCAAGACGCTGCTCACCGCGATCACGGCAACCACGTTCGCGTCCACGGGACTGGGGCGATACCACCCCAGCACCAGCACCGCGGGAAAGTAAAGCCCGACCGACAGAACGGCGAACAGCCATTGGAACGCCGGCCCACCCGCGGCTCTCTTGAGCAGAAGGTTCCAGGTCGCGTGAATGAAGGCAGCCGCCAGGAGGAGGCCAAGCGCGAAGAGAGTCACCGTTTTCCTCGCCCGTATTCCGTGTTGCCGTGGTCCTGTGAGGGCGACCGCCGGTCGCCCCTACCCTTGCACGGTTCGATCAGCCAGAAAGGACACTAGCTAGACCTGATAGGGTCCTTCTGGCAAGAAGGTGGGGCCATGGAGGAGGAACGGCTCTCGGTCCGCATCGTCCGGCGCATCAACGAAGTGTCGCGGGAGGCGTGGGATTCCCTGCTGCGGGACGGCTCGCCGTTCATGCGCTGGGACTGGCTGGACTGCCTGGAGGACACGGGCTGCGTCTGCGACCGCACCGGCTGGGCGCCGCACCACCTTGTCGTCGAACGGGGCGAGGATCTCCTCGGCGCCTGCCCCATGTACCTCAAGTCCCACAGCATGGGGGAGTTCGTCTTCGACCACCAGTGGGCTTCCTACGCCATGCAGTCCGGCATCCAGTACTACCCCAAGATGCTGGTGGGCGTTCCCTTCACGCCGGTGGCGGGCTCGCGCTTCCTCACCGCCCCGGGAATCGACCGGCGGGGCGTCATCGCCGTCCTGGGCCGGGCGCTGGTGGAGATCTGCCGCGGCAACGAGCTCTCGTCCATCCACATCAACTTCTGCGACGAGGAGGAAATGAACGCGCTGGAGGATCTCGACTTCATCCCCAAGATCGGCCTCCAGTTCCACTGGCAGAACCGTGACTACGATACCTTCGACGACTACCTGGGCGCCTTCCGGAGCGGCCGCCGCAACAAGATCAAGCGCGAGCAGCGGGAGCTGGACAACCAGGGCATCCGCGTCCGGGCGCTGCCCTACGGCGAGATCACCCCGGACGTCCAACGCACCCTGTTCGAGCTCTACAAGCACCACATCGACCGCCTGTACTACGGCCGGCAGTATCTCAACGGCCGCTTCTTCGACGAGCTGCTGAAGCGGCCCTATCCCTACCTCTGCCCCATCGTCGCAGAACGCGACGGCCGCATCATCGCCGGCACCTTCAACATCCGCGGCCCCGATGCCCTCTACGGCCGCTACTGGGGCGCCTTCGAGGACCACCGCTACCTGCACTTCAACGTCTGCTACTACGGCGCCATCGAGCACTGCATCAACGAGTCCCTGGCCCGCTTCGAAGCCGGCGCCGGCGGCAGCTTCAAGAACCTCCGCGGCCTGGAGGCCGCCAAGACCTACAGCGCCCACTACGTCCGCGACAAGCGCTTCCGGCAGGCCCTGGAACGCTACCTGCGGGAAGAGCGGGCGGAGACCGCCGCGCGCCAGGAGTATCTGCTTGAGGGGAGCCCGTTGAAAAAGGGGGAGCGGGAAGACGACTAGGTTCAAGCTTCGACTTCGCTCCCGCCTCGATCCGTACGCGCGGTGCCACATACGCGACATCCGAGCTTGGATACAGAGTGGGATATTCGACGAAAAGTGTCTGCCGGTCGATATCATCCTCGTCCGGACCGACGCGGCATCCTTCCGTTACCCCGCTGATCCTCGTCGTCAATGCAGTTCGCAGCGCCCCTCGAACGTACGCGCTGCACGACGCCTTGAGCTCTTCGAAGAGGGTCGCCCGTTTGTTGTTCGACAGGCGAATTGCCATGGTCGGGTCGCGCTCCCCTTCGAAACCAAGACCGCTACGATGAACCACAAGGTCAATGTCTTCAGAGAACCGGTGGATGAGTCCAAATGCCTTGGAGAGGGAAGTACCGCCCTTGAACAGCAATTTCGGATGGTCGTCGGGTACCCCGTGGTAGAGTGCGTCCAGGACAAGGCAGACCCAGAAGTCCTTTTCCACATAGCCGGGTAACGTATCGAGGCGACGCGCCGCTGCCTCGAAGATATCTCTTCGATCCTGGACCGGTAGGGCAAGAAAGGACGCGGAATCGCCACTCATGCGGCCTCGGCCACGGCTCCCGCGATGCGACGAGCGATTGGCAACGCCCAACCAGGCAGGTCTCGACCGTTGTGCAATAGATCAAGCTTTACGTCGTCGGGGAGCTGGCGAGTCAAGATCGCGATGACCTGTGCATCCTTGGCGGCGTCCCGGCCGAGCCACCTCAACGCTTGGACCACCGGTGCAGCCGGTCTTCCGAACCACTGCATGACGCTCGGCCCAGCATGCCGAAACCGTAGCGTCCGTCCGTCGATTGTCAGCGTCCTTGAAGGGCCATCGGTCACGTAATTCCGCTTCGCGGGGACCGCGTTCGTGAGCCGCAACTGATTCGCGGCCGCTAAGCCATCGGGCATGACCCGGACGCCGTCCCGCCTTGCCAACGCTGCGACCGCGGCATCCAAATCTGCCGGAGCGAGTTGCTTCAACACGTGGCTGGTTCGGGGCATGTCGTAAAGACCGTGGCCGAGACGACGCAGACGCCCAACTTTAACGAGCCGAGACAAGGCTTGGTCAATGGCCTCCCTACTCCCGAGGTCTAGAAAATCCTTAGGCGTGCACACCCACTTTCCCTTGCCGTATCCGGAAACCCTCTTCATGATTTTGTCGGCCGTGCTGTTGATTGGATGATTACACCAACCCGTGATTGTGTCAGAAATCATAGTAGTTTTAACTTACACGCCAACACAATCTGCCAACTGCGGCGCCAGAGACACGGGTCTGGAAGGAGCATCTGTCGGAGGGGAGCCTGTTGAAAAAGAGCAGACGAAGCACTGACCGAGCAGTGACCGGCCGTCAACTCACGCGCACCGAGATCCGGTGCATCGAGTTGTTGAGGTAGCCCTTGGGATTCCACGCCACGGCGAAGGGTTGGCTGGTCCCCTTGTCGTCTGTGGCTCGAGCACAGACCTTGTAGTAGCCCTTCCTGCGGAACTCCAGCTTCGCGGACCATCGCTGCCACGCGTAGCGGTTGGGCGGATCCCTCAGCTCGGCCGGCTGCCAGGTAGCCCCGAAGTCGATGGAAACGTCGACGCGCGCCACCGAGTTGTCGCCTGCCCACGCATGCCCGACAACCGACAGGTTCCGGCCGGCTATGGACAGACCTGTCTCGGGAGTCGTGATCAGCGACTTCACCGGCATGGCGCCGATGATGGTCATGGCGCTGTCCGGCACCTTCTCGCCGGGCTCGATGGGATACGCCGGAACACGGTAGGAGCTTCCGGTCATCTTGGCTCCATCGTGCACCACGTCGCGCAGCCAGATCCGGGTGAGCCACTTCTGGGAACAGGAGCCCGACCAGCCGGGGATCACCAACCGTAGCGGCGCCCCGTTCATGGGATGCAACGGTCCCCCGTTCATGCCGAAGGCGATGAGGTTGTGCGGGTCCATGGCCTTCTCGATGGGCACTCCTCGGGAGAGCGGAAGCTCACCCTTCTTGCCGGACATATGCGTATCCGCGCCAACGTGGGCGGTGTAGACAACGTTGTCCTTGACCCCGGCCGCCTTCAGGACATCGGCGAGCCGGACACCCGTCCACTCCGAACAGGCCACCGCTCCCATTGTCCATTGGTTGCCGCCCACCCACGGATTGAAGAACGCCCGGCCGTTGCCGCCGCATTCGATGGTCAGGCGTCGTGTCACGACCTCGAAATGCCTCCTCAGGTCCTCGATGCTCAGATCCATCGGCCGGTGCACGAGACCGTCGATTCGCAAACGCCAGACGCGAGCGTCCATATTCTCGGGGGCGATGCCGTTGTTCCGAATAAAGTGCCGGGCGGTCGGAGTAACCTCGTCGTCAAGCAGATGAGACGGCGTCTCGGCGTTCAGCGGTCGCTCGCCGAGGAGGGTGAGGCCGTCCTTGCCCGCAATCCTGATCGGATCGGCGGCGAGGACTTCCGGGACGAACACGGTCGGCATGTTCCGGTGAAAGGGAACCGCCGCGCCGACAGCCGCCGCCATGGCTGCAAGACCCGCGCCTTTGAGAAAACCTCGGCGGCCCGTGTGCGGCACGCGTCCGAACACGATCCGGTCGGCCCGCTCGGGGTCGTCGGCGTACAGGTCGGAGAGGTCGGCGTGTTTCTCGTCTCTACGTTGTCCCATAGCCTCCGCCCTCTTCTCTTTCGCTCGTCTCAGAGAGCCCGCTTTCCGTAGTTCGGCTACCACGTCACGTAGTGAGGTGAGTCACCCAGGCGCATTAGGTGTAAGGGAAGCAACTCGTTCGGCAGTCCGTGGATGCGGCCCGGGTTTGCCACCCTTGAACACACGATACTGTTGGGGTACTTCCGGGCCTGTTTCAAGTCTGCCGAACGAATCTGTCCGGTCCACTTTACCTCAACCGGCTGGAAGCCCCCGCCGGTGAGGTATGCGATGTCGACCTCGCCGTCTCCCTTAATGTAGAACGTAGGGTGTAGGCGGTGGTGGTGCGCCACGGCACACGCTTCCGCCAGCTTTCCCGTCCACTCGGGATTCGTCAGCACCGGTGCGACCTGTGTGGTGAAAGGGTCTGTCACCGGACTGAGCCAGCTCCGCACAGCGTGAAAGATAAAAGGGTCCGTGAAGACCACCTTGCGAGCCTTTTTCGGTGCCGCTGCGAGACGGTCTTCCCGCAAAGCGTGCTGCACGAGGACTACGTCCATCCGGGAAAGGAGCGCCATATAGTCGGCGACCGTAGCCGGATGGTCAATGGAAAGATCGCGCGCTAGGCTGTTCCACGTCACTTGGCTACCATAACGCCGGACAACGCTGCCAAGTATCTCCTCCAGGAAATGTTCCTGCTTGCCCCGTTTCGCCATGTCACCTCGGATCCAGTCGCAGTACACCGCAAAGGTCGCTGGTTCGATGCGACCATGAGCCGCCATGTCATTGATGGCGGTCAGGTATCCGCCATGAATGAGATAATGTTGCAGGGCTTCAATCAGTACATTGGCGGTCTCAGACGAAATCGGAATTCCCAAAGCGTCGCGGGTGATTCCTGACAGATCCAGATACTCCGAGAAAGACAACGGGTAGAGATGGAAGTCGACGCGAGAGGCCCGGCCCCGCCGACCGGGGAGCAACGCGCGCGCCTCGCGAATGATGATCGAATCGGAGCCGGTAAGAACCAGGACGACATCTTCCAGCAGACCTGCATCGGCCAGGAACTTGACGCCCCGGTCCCAGCCGCGAATGTATGTGACTTCGTCAATGAGCAGGTACGCGGGTTGCGTGGGAGAACGCTCCGGCGCAGATCGTTCAATTAACGCAACAAGCGAGTGATGATCATCGATCAACTCGCCGGTCAGGTAATGGATGCACTCTGCATCGACGCCCCGGTCCAGCAAATCACACATCCACTGCTTCAGAACCGTTGACTTGCCGATCCTCCGACCGCCGGTAATCGAGTAGATCCCTGGCTGACCCAAGGGAAGTTGCTCAAGGAGGGGATAACGGTACGCTACCGGCAGACGGCGCAGTTCCCGGAGTTGCGGATCCAAGCTGCGAAACAGTTCCGGATCCTCAAGATGAAAATTGTGCGCAGCAAAGCGAGGGTCGATGGGCGCCACAGGTTTAGATAATATATGTTGACTAAATTTAGTCAATAGCCGTTAACTAAGATTTGTCTTTTCGCTCCCACACGGAGCTTGACATTGTAACATATTTTGCTACAGTCCAGAAATGCTCAGGATTCCCGGTCAGAGACCCTCGGTAGGCTTTGCTTGGGAGGGGGTCAGTTGCCGTCAGTCCAACGCCTATGGTCTATCGGCTTTGGCGCCCTCAGGATTGTGGAGCGTTACCGTTCAATCTTAAACGGTACCATTGAGGGAAAGGAATGACGAAACTCGGAGTCAAACGCCCCTTCGAACGTGCCCCCATTCATCCCGGCGAAGTCTTACGCGCCGATGTTCTGCCCGCCCTCGGGTTCTCTATCAGCGAGGCTTCCAGGCGCCTTGGCGTTTCGCGCCAGCAACTGCACCGAATTCTCGCGTGTACCCACCCCATAACGGTGGAAATGGCACTACGAATCGGAAGACTTGTGGGAAATGGACCAGAACTCTGGCTCAAGATGCAACAAGCACACGACCTGTGGCGTATCGAGCAGGGGCTGAGAAGTGAACTGGAAGAGATTACGCCGACCGATACCGCACTACCCTCGGGAAGACAAAGCACCGGAATGGTCCAGATCCAAAGCGAGGAGTACAAAGCGCACACCGTATTCGCCAATCTTACGCGGTACGTCAGCTTCTATCAAAAATTGGCGGAATCTGTGTTCCTGTGGGCAGGGCACGGCACGTCAGCCATCGTGAACCTAGACACATATGTCTATTCGTCGATGCAAGGCACGCTCGACTCTATTCGCGTCGTTCTGGAGTCTGGCCGACTCAACGACGCGTATGCTCTGCTCCGCAAGTACTACGATTCAGCCGTGATCAACATCTACGTCAATGTGCTGCTAGACGAACATCTCCGTGTCAATTATGGCATTGTTGACAGAATCCAAGCCTGGCTGAAGGGCACTCGAAAACTCCCGAAGAGCCGCGAAATGGTCAACTACATTCGAGACTCCGACAGGCCAAAGCGGATCACTGAGCTTCTCATGGCGGACGACCTCTATCGACGAATCCTTGCTCGATGCAACGACCATACCCACTACAGTTTCTATCGACATGTCCTGCTCAACGAGGGCGAGCGAATACAAGATCGTCGCCGGCTTTTTGATCAATTCGATAGCGACGTAGAGGATCTATTCATTCTTCACTTGGCATATAGCTTCTACCTCAATTACCACTACATGATGTCAAGTGACTATCGCGACGCTCTGGAGTGTGGCGTGCAACCGGTCGACGGTTCGCAGTACTGGGTGGCCCCTTTTGTCCAGGAAATCTTCGACGATGTTGTGACGATCCGACGGCCCGAGATAACAGCAGCCATCAAAGAATGCTCCGCCATGCAACTGGCGTAACAAGAGTGAACCGGGGTCAACCGGCCCTAAACCGTTAGACGCGCGTGGCCATGGGATCGATCGCGTGCTGGCGAGGCTATCCCTCGTACTCGAACACCAGCTCGCCGTCCTTCTCGTCGACGCGGACGCGGCCGCCGTTCTGGAGTTGGCCGAAGAGGATCTCGTCGGCCAGGAGCTTCTTGATCTCGTTGTCGATCAGGCGGGCCATGGGGCGGGCGCCGAAGTGGGGGTCGTAGCCGCGCTCGGCGAGCCAGGTCCGGGCGGCAGGCTCGAGCTGGATGGTGACCTTGCGCTCGTTCAACTGGGCGTCGAGCTGGGTGATGAACTTGTCGACGATCTTCTCGATCACCACGGGGCTCAGGGAGTTGAAGAAGATGGTGGCGTCCAGGCGGTTGCGGAACTCGGGGCTGAACATCTTCTCGATGGCTTCCTTGCCCTTGCCGATGTTGGAGTTGTGGGCGAACCCCAGGGCGGTGCCGCTCATCTCCCGGCCGCCGGCGTTGGTGGTCATGATCAGGATGATGTTGCGGAAGTCGGCCTTCTTGCCGTTGTTGTCGGTGAGCGTAGCGTGGTCCATGACCTGCAGCAGCACGTTGAACAGGTCCGGGTGGGCCTTCTCGATCTCATCCAGCAGCAGCACGGCGTAGGGGGTCTTGCGGATAGCGTCGGTCAGGAGCCCGCCCTGGTCGAACCCCACGTATCCCGGAGGCGCTCCCAGCAGGCGCGACACCGTGTGCTTCTCCATGTACTCGCTCATGTCGAAGCGCAGGAACTCGATGCCCATGATCTGCGCCAACTGCTTGGCCGCCTCGGTCTTGCCCACCCCGGTGGGTCCGGAGAACAGGAAGCAGCCGGTGGGCTTCTCGGGCTGGCCGAGACCGGAGCGCGAGAGCTTGATGGTGCTGGCAAGGGCGTCGATGGCCTCGTCCTGGCCGAAGACCACGAGCTTGAGATCCCGGTCCAGGTTGCCGAGCTGCTCCCGGTCCGAGCTGGAGACGCTGCGCGGCGGGATCTTCGCCATGGTGGCGACGATCTGCTCCACGTCCTTGGGGCCGATGGTCTTCTTGCGCTTCTCCGGCGGCAGTATCCGCACCGACGCGCCCACCTCGTCGATGACGTCGATGGCCTTGTCCGGCAGGAAGCGGTCGTTGATGTGCTTGGCCGAGAGTTTTGCCGCGGTGCGCAGCGCCGGCTGGCTGTAGGTTACGCCGTGGTGCTTCTCGTAGTGTGGCTTCAGCCCCTGCAGGATCTTGACGGTCTCGTCGATGCTGGGCTCGGGCACCTCGATGCGCTGGAACCGCCGCGACAGCGCCCGGTCGCGCTCGAAGTAGCTCCGGTAGTCGTGGTACGTTGTGGAGCCGATGCACTTGATCTCGCCCGACGCCAGCACCGGCTTCAGGATGTTGGAGGCGTCCAGCGAGCCGCCGCTGGTGGCGCCGGCGCCCACCACGGTGTGGATCTCGTCGATGAACAGGATAGCGCCGGGCTTGTCCTTGAGCGCGGTGATGACACCCTTCAGGCGCGCCTCGAACTCGCCGCGGAACTTGGTCCCGGCCAGCACCGCGCCCATGTCCAGGGCGTAGATGCGGGTGTCCTGCAACGCCTCCGGCACGTTCTGCTCGTGGACCCGCAGCGCCAGCCCCTCGGCGATGGCGGTCTTCCCCACCCCCGGGTCGCCCACGTAGATGGGGTTGTTCTTGCGCCGCCGGCACAGCACGTGGATGGTGCGGGCGATCTCGTTGTTGCGGCCGATGAGCGGGTCCAGGAGCCCCTTGGAGGCCTTCTCCACCAGCTCGGTGGTGAAGGCTTCCAGCGGGTTGCGCTGGGGCGCCTGCCCCCCCTCCTCGTCCTCCTCCGGTGCGGGAGTCTGTTGCGGTTCTTCCTCGGGCAGCTTGGAGACCCCGTGGGAGATGTAGTTGATGAGGTCGAAGCGGCTGATGTCCTGCGCTTCCAGCAGGTAGCGCGCGTAGCACTGCTGCTCGCGGTACATGGCCACCAGCAGGTCGCTGCCCTGGATCTCGGCCTTTTCCGAGGACTGGGCGTGGATAAAGGCGCGCTGGACGATGCGGTGGAAGCCCAGGGTCTGCTCGGGCTCCTTGTCCGCGCCCTCCGGAAGCGTCTCCAGACGGGACTCGAAGAACTCCTCCAGCTCGCCCCGCAGCCGGTCGAGGTCGCCGCCGCAGTTGACGATGACATCACTGGCGTGCTGATCATCCAGCAGGACCCATAGCAGGTGCTCGACGCAGACGAACTCGTGCCGCCGATTCCTGGCCTCGTCGTAGGCCGCCTTGAGCACCGCTTCCAGGTTCTTGGTGATCACGCCGTTACCTCTTCGCAGCTCACTGTCCTTCGAAGCTCATTCCTCTTCGATGGAGCACTTGAGCGGGTACTCGTACTGCCGCGCCAGGCTCTCCACGGTCTTCACCTTGGTCTCCGCCACCTCGTAGGGATAGACCCCGGCCACGCCGATGCCGTTCCGGTGCACGTGCAGCATGATCTGCACGGCCTCGGTGTTGTCCTTGTTGAACACGTACTCCAGGATCTGCACCACGAATTCCTTGGTGGTGTAGTCGTCGTTGTGCAGCAGCACCTTGAAGAGCGACGGCCGCTTGAGCTTCTTCTCGGTCTGGACGGCGACGTCGCGATCCAGGTCGTGTTCGCGCTTGCTCATCGAGGGGCTCCCCGGAACTCACCGGACCCGTCCATGTTAGTACGACCGGACGGGCGGTTCAACGGAGTGCTACGCCTTCTTCCAGCGCGGCACCTTGTCCCGGTGCGGGATGCCGTCGCCCAACAGCGTGCGGCCGCCCAAGGGAAAGTTCTTCGGCGGGACTGCGCCCATGCACAGGAACACCACGTCCCGCTTGGAGTCGTTGCCGATGGCGCGGTTGACCTCCGGGCTCACCCGGATGACGGTGCCCTCGGGCATGGGGATGCGGCGCCCGTCCAGGATGATGGTGCCGTCGCCCTTGAGGGTCATGAACACCTCCTCCTGCACCTTGTGCTGATGCACGTACTCGGCGCCCTTTCCCGGCTTGATGCGGACGATGCCGAAACCGACCCCCGTGCAATTGAGCCTGCGCGCCAGGAACTCCTTGTCCTTCACGTCCTTCAAAGGCATGGACATCTTGTTGTACTTGGCCATTGTGCACCTCCTTGACGAATAGCCGACTTACCTCGTCACCGCGCCCTCCGACGCCGACGACACCAGCCGCGCGTACTTGGCCATGACGCCGCTGGCGTAGCGCGGCGCCGGCGCCTTCCACTCGCGCAGGCGCTTGTCCATCTCCTCCCCGGAGATCTCCACGTCGAGGCGCCGGGCGTCGACGTCGAAGGTGATGGTGTCGCCGTCGCGCACCGCGGCGATGGGGCCGCCCCGGGCGGCCTCCGGGGCCACGTGGCCGGCCATGAGGCCGTGGGTGGCGCCGGAGAAGCGGCCGTCGGTGAGGAGCGCCACGGACTCGCCGAGTCCGGCGCCCACCAGGGCCGCGGTGACCCCCAGCATCTCGCGCATGCCCGGCCCGCCCATGGGGCCCTCGTAGCGGATCACCACCACGTCGCCCGCCTTGATCTCGCCCTGCTGCACCGCCTTGAAGGAGTCCTCCTCGCGGTCGAACACCCGCGCCGGGCCGCCGTGGCGGGTGCGCTCGTGGCCGGCCACCTTGACCACGCAGCCCTCGGGGGCCAGGTTGCCCTTGAGGATCACCAGCCCTCCGGTGGGCTTCAGCGGCTCGGATACCGGCAGCACGACCTCCTGGCCCGGCGTCTCCTCCGCGTCCCGCACCTCCTCGCCCAGCGTCTTCCCGGTTACGGTCAGGCAGTCGCCGTTGAGCTTGCCCGCGTCCAGCAGGCGGCGCGCCACCAGCGGAATCCCGCCGGCACGGTAGAGGTCGTTGGCGACGAAGCGGCCGCCGGGCTTCAGGTCCGCGATCAACGGCGTGCGGGAGCTGATGCGGTCGAAGTCGTCTATGCGCAGGTCCACCTCCGCTTCGCGCGCCACCCCGAGCAGATGCAGCACGCCGTTGGTGGAGCCGCCGGTGGCGGCGATGGAGGCGACCGCGTTCTCCAGCGCCTCGCGGGTGATGATCTGCCGCGCGGTCAGGTTCTTGCGCACGAGGTCCATGACCATCTCGCCGACGCGGTAGGCGACGTCGTCCTTGCTGTCGTCCATGGCCGGCACGCTGGCGCTGCCGATGGGCGAGATCCCCAGGATCTCGAAGGCGGTGGCCATGGTGTTGGCGGTAAACTGTCCGCCGCACGCTCCCGGTCCCGGACAGGCATTGCTCTCGAGTTCCAGCAGCTCCGCGTCGGTCATCTTCTTGGCGGCGTGGGCGCCGACCCCCTCGAACACGTCCTGGATGGTGACGTCGCGCCCCTGGAACCGGCCGGGCATGATGGAGCCGCCGTAGAGCATCAGCGACGGCAGGTCCAGCCGCGCCAGCGCCATGACCGTGCCGGGGATGGTCTTGTCGCAACCGGACAGCGCCACCACCGCGTCGAACAGGTGTCCGCGGGTGACCAGCTCGATGGAATCGGCGATGACCTCGCGGCTGATGAGCGACGCCTTCATCCCCTCCGTACCCATGGAGATGCCGTCGGACACCGCCACGGTGTTGAACTCGATGGGAGTGCCGCCGGCGGCGCGGATGCCTTCCTTCACCTTGGCGGACAGCCGCCGCAGGTGGAAGTTGCACGGCATCACCTCGATCCAGGTGTTGGCGATGCCCACCAGCGGGCGGTCGAGGTCCTCGTCCGTCAGCCCCACCGCCTTGAACATGGCCCGGGACGGCGCCCGGTCCGGCCCCTGGGTGATGGCCCGGCTGTGCCGGTTCAGTGGTTCAGCCATTTCCGTCGACTCCTTGTCTCCGCGTCTCAGTCGTCCAGCCACATCAGCTTGGCCGGATTGTCCTTCAGCATGATGGAAATCTGCTCCTTGGTGATGCCGAAGCCCAGCAGCGCGCGGATGAAGACCCGCATGCCGTCGACGGCCTTCAGGTGCAGCACCTGGCCGAAGTCGCTGCCGATGATGCAGCGCTCGGGGCCGATCTCGGCGATGGTCTTGACGGTTTCCATGGGGTCGGCCACCGGCTGGTAGAGGCTCGGGATCATGGGCTGGCAGTAGGTGCCGACGTAGACGCCCAGGTCCGCCAACTCCTTCATCTCGTCCAGCAGGAGCTTGTTGAGCTCCAGGAGCGGGTGGTCCAGGGTGGCGCGCACGCCCAGTTCCCTGGCCTTCTTGCACAGCGGCAGCAGTTCCTCGAAGTCGGTGTGGCCGAAGCCGATGCCGACCTTGTTCTCCACCGCCATCTTCATGATCTCCACCACCTCCGGCAGCACCTCGCCCTCCTCGCTCACCAGCCGCACGCCGCCCCGTTCCGGGTGGCCGGCACTGCGCCAGAAGCCGAACGAGGTGAAGGTCGGGAACCAGATCATCTTGGCGTTGGGGTACTGGAGCGCTATGCGGACGTACTCGGGGTTCATGCCGTAGCACATGCCGCAGCCGCCGTAGACCTCCACCCGGTGCTCCAGCTCCCCCTTCTCGACGAGGTAGTCGACGTGGCGCTGCACCACGTAACAGGCGTTGGCGCTGACGTTCCAGTGGTCCTTGAAGGCCAGCGCGCGCATGCCCGCCTTGGATGCGTCGATGGCGATCTCGATCATGTCCTGCGAGCGGTGCACGAAGTCGGGATAGGCGTGGATGTGACAGTCGATGGCGTTCTCCAACAGCTCGTCCTCGATGCCCGGGTAGATCTTGAGCATCTCGGGGTTGTCCTTGAGCATCTGGTAGAAGTAGTCCTTGGCGTTGAGCTGACGGACGCGTTCCACGGTGAGGGTCCGGCCTACCAGGATGCCGGCGGCCTCGGCGTCTGCTGCGAAATCACACATGCGTTGTCCTCACTTTCCGATGGCGCTTCTTGTATTGCTGCCACCAACCGGATGGCTGCCGGGAGTGGCACGGACGGGTTTGAATCTGCCCCTACATTCCTGCCTGCCAGTCCGGCATCAGGGGGCAGATTCCTTTCCCCAAGCGGTGATGAAGCGTCCGGCGTCTTCGGCGGCGGGCTCGCTCACCGGGACGTAGGGCACCACCATCCGCGTCACTCCGGCCTCCACGTACGGCGCCAGCCGGTCCTTGATCTCCTCCACCGACGTTGCCGGGATCACGGGCAGCCGGTCCATGTAGTCGTCGGTGAGGGCGCCCATGGCGGCCTTGAACCCGCCGCTGCGGAACGCCTCCTGCACCGCGTCCACTTCCGCGACGAAGCCCTGCTCCCGCAGCATGTCGCTGTAGTGGTCCGCGATGTTGTAGAAGGTCAGCGCCTGGCGCAGCTTGGAGCGCGCCACCTCGCGGTCCGGATTGAGGGACACGCGCACCTTGGCGATCACCTCCAACGGCCCCCGTCCCACGGCCCCGGCCGCCGCCTGAGCCCGGTCGGCGATCTCGCGAATCTTGTCCGCGGTCGCCATGTTGATGAAGACCCCGTCCGACGTCCTTCCTGCCAAGCGCGTCATCTGCGGCCCCAAGGCCGCCAGATAGATCGGCATGCGCGGATACCGCGGTTTCCACGAGAGCTGGAAGCGCTTGCCGGTGCCATAGACCTCCCCTTCGTATTCGACGCGCTCTCCGGCCACCACCTTGCGCACGATATCCATGTACTCCCGCGCGCGCCGGAGCGGGCGGTCGAAGACCCCGCCATGCCATGCGGCGATGGCCTTGTTGGCCACCCCCAGTCCCAGCAGCACGCGCCCGCCCGAGAGGTCCTGCAGCGTCGCCGCCTGCAACCCCAGCGTCACCGGGCTACGGCCGTAGATGTGGTAGATGGCCGTGCCCAGCTTGATGGTGCTGGTGCGGCTCGCCGCCGCCGAGATCAGCACCATGGGGTCGGTGCTGTTGGATTCGCCCTTCCAGAACGCCCCGAAGCCCGCCTGCTCGGCCCGCTCCACCAAGCCCACCACGTCCGCCGCCGGATAGTGTGCCGCGGAATTGATTTCGATATCGTAGATCACGCCTTTCCTTGCTCCGTGTGCGCGTCCTGCCGCGCGTTGCCGGCCCGAGGATGCTATGCGGACTCCTGCCGGGCCGTCATGAAGTTGATCATCTTCATGCTCATGACCACGTCGCCGTCCTGGTTCAGGGTCTCGAGGAACGAGTTCACGATGCCGCGGTCTGGCTTCGAGCTCGACCGCCGCGTCTCCAGCACCGTGACCCGCACCGTCAGCCGGTCACCCGGCCGCACGGGCTTGTTCCAGCGGAGCTCGTCCACGCCCGGGGAGCCGAGGTTGGCCACCGCCGAGAGATAGTTGTCGGAGTAGACGCGCATCATGGCCGCGGCAGTGTGCCAGCCGCTGGCGATCAGGCCCTTGTAGATCGTTTTCCTGGCGAGCTCCGCATCGACGTGGTACGGCTGCGGTACGAAGCGCTTGCCGAAGTCGATGATCTCGGCCTCTTCAAGGCTCACCGGGCCGAATTCGTGCACCGAACCGGGCACATAATCCTCGAAGTATCGCTTGTCTCTGGGCACACTGAAGCCGGATGGTTCCATCGCTCTCACGAGTACAATGAACCGGAGTCCGCTGCAACTTCACCCTGGACTTGATCCGGGGTCCAGGGGATGGGTGGCGCAGGGAGTCACGTCCAGCCCTATATCCCGGGTCAAACCGGGATATAGGGCTGGGGGCGCGGCACAACGACGAAGGGGTGCTTGAGCGGGATGGCCGGCACCGCGGGGTCCAGAACACCAGCACCGTCGACGTGAAGCCAAGCCACACGATCTTCGGGGACGCGGTGTGCCGGTCGGTGAAGTCGTAGATCTGCACCAGGCGCATAGATCCGAAAGTTGCGTCCCTCTTTACGATCGACTAGATTTTCGGGAACCCATGATTGGAATCGACCTATTCGCAGGAGCAGGCGGTATGAGCCTCGGTGCTCGCCAAGCCGGAATTCACGTAGACCTCGCCGTTGAGTCCGACCTTCACGCGGCACAGACCTACAGACGGAACCAACCCCGGACCGTCGTTTTCCCTCACGACATTCGGCACTTAACCTCAAACCTGTTGTCGCCCTGGAAGCATATCCGTGACAAACTTGTGGTTTTCGGCGGCCCCCCTTGCCAGGGGTTTTCCTGGTCGAATGCCCGAACCCGTAACTCCGCGAACGCTTCCAATTGGCTCTTTGAGGAATTCTTACGGATTGTCCGCGAGTTGCGACCCGCCTGGATCGTATTCGAGAACGTCCAAGGCATTGTCGATACAGCTGGCGGACTCTTCTTAACCCACATCACCGAGCATCTCTCCGAGGACTATCGGTTAAGCGCGAGGGTATTGAATGCTATTCACTACGGAGTGCCGCAGAATCGTGCACGGTTTTTTCTCGTGGGCTCTCGCGACGGTACCGCTTTCTCCTTCCCCCGTCCCCGTCTTTCGCCATCCTTGACTGTCGACGACGCGATCCGCGACCTACCAGTTCTGGAAAACGGCGCCACCGTTTGCTGCCAAGCGTATAGCGAAGCACCACCGTCACGGTACGGGCACAAACTACGCGGGCGTAACGACGTATGCTGCAATCACTTGGTCACCCGAAACTCTCTCACTGTGGTCCGACGCTACAAGTATGTCCCACAAGGCGGGAATTGGCAGGATATTCCGTCGGCACTAATGCTCAACTACGAGGACCGCTCACGCTGCCACACCGGCATCTACCACCGATTGAGAGCCGACCGACCATCTATAGTGATTGGAAATTTTCGCAAGAACATGTTGATCCACCCAACGCAAAATCGTGGTCTGTCCGTCCGCGAGGCCGCCCGAATACAGTCTTTTCCCGACCGCTACACGTTTGTCGGAAGCATTGGTTTTCAGCAGCAGCAGGTGGGAAACGCTGTTCCGCCGCTACTAGCCCGAAGCGTTTTTAACGCCGTGCGTCGGAGCGCGCAGCAATGACCCAAGCACTCGCCGACGTCCTCGTCTCCCTCGACAACTGGTTGGTCTCGCAAACTGACGGGTTCCCTCACGCGTCCAAGCCATACCCCGACGTTTTCAAGGTTGTTTCGTCGTACTTGGCTGAGGAGATTCATCCCCATGTCGAAAAAGGTCCTCTCATGCGCGGTGACGGTTTCCTCACCGACCACGGACCACGACACATCGCAACTGTGATCGAACGTGCGAGCCACCTACTGTCTCATCCGCCCGACGAGTACCCAAAGTTCTCCGCATACGAAGTCTATCTCCTGTTGTTGGCCATACATTTTCACGACATCGGGAACATCTACGGTCGACCGGGCCACGAGAAGAATCATTCCGACGTCATGGCTGTCGTACGTCCCATGCTAGCCGGCGATGCGGTCGAACACCGCGCCATACAGCAGATCGCACGCGCGCACGGGGGCCACAACAACGGCGACAAGGACACCATCGCCCGTCTACCGGTCAGCGATCTCGTGATGGGAAAGGCGGTTCGCTACCAAGCCCTCGCCGCAATTCTGCGATTTTCCGACGAACTTGCGGACGATTCTCGCCGCGCCGCCAGGGCCGTCGACGAATTGAAACTACTGCCAAAGGACAGCGAAGTTTTTCACAGATATGCGTCAGCTCTCCATTCCGTCGCGATCCATCCACACAACCGCATTATCGACCTCCGGTACAGCTTCAACAAGGATCACGCGTCCCTGCTAGGAAAAGGTCCCGGTCAAACCTATCTACTCGATGAAATCTACAAGCGAACAGTCAAGATGCACTATGAACGCGAATACTGCATGCGATTCACCCACGATTTCGTACACATTGATGCCATCGACGTCGAAATTAAAATTTACAAAGACCAAAACAGCGTTGACCCGCATCGGACAATCCGCTATCGCCTCGCGCAACGCGGTTACCCAGGCGACCAGCCTCAATCTATTGACGAACTGGTTGTCCCCGGTACGCCGCCGCTATTGACCGGGGCTCAACTTCTCGACACACTGACAGGCCGTGAGACGCTCCCATGACCTCCCTTGACCTTACACAAAATCCGTTCAAGGTCCTCACACCCGAGAATATGGAAGCTCACGAGGTCCACGCTCTTTTCGTCGACCCATTCACCGACTTCGCTAAGATTCGGACGCCGGGACACACGATGTTGAACGGACCTCGCGGTTGCGGCAAGAGCATGATCTTTAGATACCTACTGCCTGACTGCCAAACCATAGCCACAAACAACCCGCTCGTGGATCTGCCTTTCTTGGCTTTCTTGATCTCAATCAAGAACACGGGCTCTACACCGAACCTCACCGATTTCCGACGACTCAAGGGTCGGCACGCGGACTTAGTACTTAACGAACACGTCCTTACTAGTTTCGCCGCGGCTAAAGTATTTGGTGCGCTCTCTAGGTTTAGTTTGCCCACGGACGACAAATCCGTGGAGGAGATCATCAACTACTACGAAGGCATCTTTCGGGACCGTCTCGCGATTTGCGGTCAGGAAACATCGCCAACACCTACGACCCGCGACCCTTCCGTCGTTTTTTCCGTTATTGCCGGAACCTGCGAACGACTATACGACGCCATCGTGCAGTACGTAAAGCGACTAACGTGGGACCAACCGGTCCACTATGACGGCGCGCTGTGCGGCTACTTGGATTTTTTGTTGCCTCTTTTGGCGGGATTGAAGAACCTTTCGTTCCTACCCGCTGTACCCTATTATCTCCTCGTTGACGACGCAGATTATTTGAACTTGTCCCAAACGCTCGTGCTTAACTCGTGGGTATCCACGAGAACCCAGGCCGATGTAAGCATTAAGATATCGACGCAGCATCGGTACAAGACATTCTCCACCATTTCAGGACTACCTATACAGTCGCCACACGATTTCCAAGCAGTCGAAGTTTCGGACATATATACCACACGTCGTGGAACCTACTTACAACGAATGACCGAAATCGTCCGCCGTAGACTGAGTACGGCCGGCATTGACCGTACTCCACACGACTTCTTTCCCCCCGATGCGACCCAGGAGGCCGAAATTGAGAATATCGGTCGCCGCATAAGGTCGGAGTGGGCCACCAAAGGCCGCGGCTACAGGCCGCACGACGACTCAAGTCGCTATGCTCGCCCGGAGTACATTCGGTCACTCGGGGGTACGGCGAAATCCACCAGCACATACAGTTATGCTGGCTTCGACCAACTGGTCCACATTTCCTCGGGACTCGTGCGCTACTTTCTCGAATCCGCAGCCATCATGTACGACGACCAACATAGCGCCGCAAGTGGCGTAAGCATCAACGAAATTAGGCCAGACGTTCAGAACAAGGTGGCACGCCAACGCGCGTACGATTTGCTTTTTAAAGAATTTGAGAACATAGGCTCTGAAGTTGATGTGCCTAGCTCGGCTGAACCAGGGTTTTTGCCGGTTGCCGAGATCCATAGGCACATGGACAACCTCCGTAATCTGATCAATTTTCTTGGCGGCCTATTTTACCTAAAACTGGTATCTAACGACTCCGAGCGACGAGTGTTTTCAGTTGCAGTTTCTGGATCGCCAGACGACACTTTAACCCGCGCTTTCGACTTGGGAGTACAGTACGGTTATTTTCACAAGTCTTCCATTGGAGACAAGGACGGGACTGGTCGCGCTCGGCTATACGTCCTAACCCGTCGCTTGGCACCCTTCTTCAAACTGGACCCGTCCAGCTTCGCCGGCTATTTGTGGCTTCCGAGTACAATACTGCGGGAAGGGATGACTAACCCGTCAAGAGTCCTTAGAAGGCTGGAAACAAGGGGGCTATCCGCGGAGCTAGACGCCGCCCAGCTGCTCTTATTCGGGGATCCGGAGTAACCTTCGATGGACACACACTCCGGCCTGTTGACCAGTCTTGCCAACGCACTTGGTGACCCGCCAGTGGACGTTTTCTTCGCTTCCGCCAGCTTCGAGATCCGGTGCCTTTCCGTGCTCCGACAGCTTCCCCGCGCTAGTGTCCGCAGTGCCGTGATCGCCAACAATACCACGTACGGCGACGCTATCGCCGCCAACCTTAAAACGATGCGGGACGAATTCGAGGGAAACATTAGGGAGTTGACTGTCCGCTCAGACGACCCGGTGTTATCGGCCGAAAACATCGCCACGGCCATAAACGACGTGGTCACTGGGCCTCCGAAACGGATACTGTTCGACGTCACAGCATTTACGCGCGAGACGTTGCTAATGTCGCTGTTTTTCTTAGCGCGCACACTGCGGACAACCGACAACATATGCTTTGTCTACACGAACGCCAAGGAGTACTCCGTCGGGGACTCTCCCGAACAGAAGTGGCTTTCTAAAGGAATCCGTGAAGTACGATCTGTCATCGGATATCCAGGCCGGGTTTCTCCGACGTTGCCCACCCACCTAATCGTCCTCGTCGGCTTCGAATTTGAGAGGGCCTTGGAGTTGGTCCGTTTGTGTGAGCCGTCCGCCGTGTCTTTGGGTATTAGCGACGCCAGTGAACAAGGAGCTGCACCACACCATACAACAAACCAACGAATACATGAGGAACTTCGACGGACTCTAGCGCATGTAAACACCTTTGTCTTCAAGACTTACGACGTAGATGCGACAAGAGAGGCACTTTTGCGACAGGTCCAGACACAAACAAACGTTAACACAGTCATAGCGCCCTTGAATACAAAGATATCGACCATCGGTGCCGCGATGCTAGCCCTGCAAGATGACAGAATACAGCTTTGCTATGCGCCTGCGAATCTCTATAACGTCAAGAATTACTCGACACCTGGAGACGACTACTACATATTCTGTCCCCAAAAGTTTCCGTGAACTGAATAGGTCTATGCCATAAGAGCCCGCCTCAGCCCCACAAACTTCAGTCGAAGGCGAAGAGGGAGTTGAGGAGCGGGGGGCAAGGGGCAGGAGGACATCGAGGAGAGGGCGGCGGTCGAAGAGGTTTAGTTGAAGCAGGCGAAAGAAAGGAAGGCCGTCGCAGGTGATGGCCGAGAACTTAGCTCGCCTGCCGGAGAGCACCGCGCGCAGTCCATGACTACCACGAGGTCCAGGGTCTGCGCTGGATTTCTCCGGTCCGCCCTCTGAACCGGAGGTGCCAGTTGGTCCAACACTCTCAGGATCATCCCCTCGTCTGCCTTCGGGCAATCCCTTGCCCTCCTTCCTTCCGGTAAAGGGACACTTTCGCTTTGCTCTAACCCGAGCTCATACTGCGTTGACTACCGTAGTACACCACTGTATGGTTTTACGAAGCTGTCGATGCTGGCTCTTTGGGGCCGTCATCTCCCCTCGTGGCACTTGGCGGAACATTGACGGTCCGTGACCGGATCGAGGTAAACATGAAAGCTTCGGGAAGCGTCCCGACCCCTGTAGAGGCGATCGATCACCGCACCTTTGTCGAGTTTTTCGCCGGGGTAGGTCTTATGAGGATGGGTCTCGAGAAAGACGGTTGGACCTTAGCCTTCGCAAACGACATCGATGAAGCCAAATATGAGATGTATTCGGCACAATTTGCAGATGATCCGACGCATTTCCATCTCGGGGACATCCACGAGTTGGCGTCCAAGGACGTTCCAACCACGGCATTGGCCACCGCGTCATTCCCTTGCAACGATCTTTCCCTAGCAGGCAGCCGGAGAGGGCTGGGCGGCAAACAATCTTCGGCGTATTGGGGATTTGTGCGGCTTCTTGAAGGAATGGAGAAACGCCGTCCTTCACTGATTTTGCTCGAAAATGTGCCAGGCTTTCTGACCTCGAAGGGCGGACGTGACATCCAGGCGGCCTTGTTGTCCCTTAATCAACTCGGCTATTTGGTCGATGTGCTGATAATTGACGCCGCACATTTCGTCCCGCAAAGTCGACCTCGGTTGTTTATTGTAGGTCACCTACAGGGTGAGAGGACAAAACCTGACGAGGTTTGGGAAACACTTGGGTTCTACGAAAGCCCCGTCCGCCCCAAGCAACTCGCTGAGTTCGTGTTTCGGCATCCGGAAATCGCTTGGGACATTAGGCCGCTACCGTCGCTCCCGAGCAGATCGGTCAATCTTGAGAGCGTGATCGAGGATCTCCCCGACGATTCGCCGTTCTGGTGGAACAAAAAGAGGCGCGACTATTTGGTCAACCAAATGAGCGAGAAACACTTCCAGCAGTTGCAAGAGATGATGTACGGCGCAGTGTGGTCTTATGGTACGGTCTTCAGACGCGTGAGAGCGGGCCGGACGATGGCGGAATTGCGCACCGACGGTTTGGCTGGCTGCTTGCGTACCCCACGAGGAGGTAGCGCTCGCCAAATTTTAGTGCAAGCCGGTCACGGACACCTCAGGGTTCGGCTCTTGACTCCGAGAGAGTGCGCCAAGCTTATGGGCGCTGATGACTTCCCGATTTCGGTCAACTTGAACAAGGCGCTCTTCGGTTTCGGGGACGCCGTCTGCGTACCTGTGATTGAGTGGATCTCGATAAACTACCTCAGCCCCTTGCTTGAACAAACAATAAGGGGAACCAAAGCTGCCTAGCGTGACACTCCTTTCGAGGTTAGAGAAATACGCTTCCGAACACTCTATACGGAGCAAAGGGAAGCTTGCTCTGGTGCTATTTATTACGGATGTAGCGAGGCGGAAAAGCACGTCACCTTTTTCCGCAAACGACTTCCTTACTTCCCAAAAGGGTCAAGTCTCCGGACTGAGTAGACAAGCTGTACAGAGAATCCTCGCGAAGCACGGGATCGACCGCGTCTTGGCCGCAGAGGGTGGTCGCACAAGCCGAGGCAGTATAGAAGGAATGGCCACCTATGTGAAGTTGCTCAACGACCTCAAACAGGAAGGTCTGATCGATTTCGACGCCATTGAAAGCTGGTGGATAAGTCGCGTCAGGCAGTATTTCGCTTCAAAACCGTTCAAACTACGGATCGATGCGTCGAAGTCCCTTCGGAGCATCATATCGCACCTCATCGACGCAGCGTTCGCACGTCAGAAGGAATCCCACGGTACAATGGTTACTGGTACCGTGATGCAACACTTGGTAGGAGCGAAACTTGAAATCGCTCTTCCCGGAGAAGTGATTGAACACAGCGGGGCCTCAGTTGCTGACGCTCCCACTGGGCGAAAGGGTGACTTTCTCGTTGGTAACACAGTGGTGCATGTTACGACAGCCCCATCAGAAGGTCTCATTACAAAATGCTGCGACAACCTCGATGAGAACCTACGGCCTCTAATCGTCACAATCAAGGGCGAAGTCGGGACCGCGTACTCACTCGCCAGAAACAGAGCTGTAAGCGACCGTGTCGAAGTACTCGAGATTGAGCAATTTATAGCAGCAAACGTGTTAGAAAGAAGCAAATTCAATACTGAAGGACGCGCTGTCAGCCTGCGCGAACTAATCACTATCTATAATCGGATTATAGACGAGAATGAGACTGATCTGAGCCTCAAAATCCAATTAGGTTGACTATTTCGTTGGATACCTTTCTTCCCGAAAAACGACGAGAAATTATGCAACGGGTCCGCTCCAAGGACACCCTCCCGGAGAAGACCGTGCGATCGTTCTTACACCGGCAGGGCTTTCGGTTTCGTTTACACGACCGACACCTGCCCGGCAAACCGGACATTGTGCTCCCGAAGTACAAGGCCATGATCTTCGTACATGGCTGTTTTTGGCACAGACATGCAGGCTGCCCACGAGCCACTACGCCTGCAAGTCGTCAGGAGTATTGGATACCGAAATTTCAACGGACCATCCAACGCGACAAACAAAACCGCCGAAAGGCGAGCCTGCTTGGCTGGAGAGTAATCACCGTCTGGGAATGCGAGCTAAAAGAACCGGACGTCGTGGCAGCCAAACTCGCGAACGTCCTCCGACATTATTCCGGAGAAGACAATGCACTGCTAAGGGTGGCAGAGGAACCCCTGCCGTACGGGGATGGCGGCAAATCCTGAGCGCGAGGAAATAGCGGTACACACGAAACTTAAGCCGCCACGCAACTCCTTCGCTTCGTCACGTTTGGCCCTTGTATCGGCTTGGGGGCATCCACGACCAAGAGAGCCTTCTGGCCGGAGTTTATTCCCACCTTAAACCCCTTGAGTTCTACCGTTCACGTAGAAGAAGAACGCGCTGCCGGAGGCAGCGTCCAGAACATCAGCACCGTCGACGTGAAGGCCGACGCGGCGAAGATCATCAGGGGCACGGTGTAGCTGTGGGTGAGGTCGTAGAAGAAGCCGGCGCCGATGGGCCCCATGACGCTGCCGGCGGTGACGAACAGGCGGCTGTAGCCCTGGATCTGGGCGAAGTAACGGATGCCGAAGTAGTCGGCGCGGATGGCCTCCTGGAGCGAGGCGAGACCCCCGTAGCAGAGCGAATACACCACCAGCCCGGCCATGAACCACGCGGGTGAAGTGGTCATGCCCATGATCAGCACCGACGCGGTGAGGGCGCTCAACAAGCCGATCATCAGCCGGCGCTTGTCGATGAAGTCCCCCATCCAGCCGAAGGCCAGGCGCGCCGGGACGCCGATGAGGGCGGAGGTTCCGAGCAGCGAGGCCGCAACCTCCTGCCGCCAGCCCCGGTCCACCAGCAGGATCACGAGATGGACCGAGACCCCCTCGGTGACCATCTGCCGCAGCCCCATCACCGCGGCGAGGAACCAGAACGACCGCGTGCGTAGCGCCTCCTTGAGCGTCAGCGAGACCTCGGGCCGCGGGGCCGTGGCGGCGGCGCCCCCCGGCGTGCTTGTTGGTGTCTCCGTCAGACCCGCGCCCCGTTCGTACGCGCCGCCGATGGCCCGCGCCAGGGGCCAGCCCATGACGACGATGATCACCGCCGAGGCCACCGAAGCGGCGCGCCAACCCCACCAGACGATCATCAGGCCCACCAACGGCACCATCAAACCCGAGAGGCCCGGCCCCATGCGGAAGATTCCGAAGGCGAGGCTCCGGCGAGCTCGGTACAGCGTAGCCACCACGACGCTGACGGGAATGTAGAAGCCGATGCTGGAGCCCAACACGATGCCCACGACGATGGTGACGTAGAGCATCGGCAGGGTGTTCACGAGACTCATGCCGAGGAAGCCCAGGGCCGAGATCACGATCCCCAGGTACATCACCCGCCTGGGACCGAGCCGGTCGGTCATGTAGCCCTCGGCCGGCCCCAGCAGCCCGGATTCCACTCGGGCCATGGAGAAGGCCCCGGCTATGGCGGTGCGGCTCCAGCCGAACTCCCGCTCGAAGGAGGGGAAATAGGCGCTCAGGCCGAAGTAGGCGAGGCCGGTGCTGACCGCATGGGCGAAGGCGCCTGCGAACGCGATCCAGAAGGTGGACACGAACCTCGTGCCCTGCGACATGAACCTGGCGCCCTGCCTCATGACCGGTGTTTCGAAGCTGCAAACAGGGCGCTAGTTCCGGGGCAGGACACTGTCCAGACCCTGGCGGGCGGCCTGAGGGGCCGAGGCGGCGGGCTCCGCCATCCTCGACAGCACCTTCTCGGCGGTGATGGGCAGCGAATGGACGCGCGAGCCGGTGGCGTCGGCCACCGCGTTGGCCACTGCCGCGGCGAACGGGATGATGGGAGTCTCGCCGATGCTCATGCTGTTGTAGGGGCCGCTGCCGGTGTCGGACTGGATCAGCGCCGTGCGCAGCTCGGGCAGATCGCGGATGGTGGGGATCTTGTAGTCGCCGAGGTTGGCGGTGGTGACCTTGCCGTCGTCGAACTGCACGTCCTCCATGAGCGCGTAGCCCACGCCCATGATGATGGCGCCGTCGATCTGGCCCTGGTGCATCAGCGGGTTGATGATGGTGCCGGTGTTGAGCGCCGCGGTGACCTTGCGCAACTCCACCTGGCCGGTTTCCGGGTCCACCTCCACCTCCGCCACCTGGGCGCACATGGACGCCTCCGGTCCCATGGTGGTGTTGTTGTAGTGGCCTTCGCCCTTGATGGCGGAACCCTTGGCCGTGGCCAGCTCGCCGTAGGTCATGCGCTGTTCGGCGTCGAGCCGGGTCACGCCTCCCTCGGCCACCGCCAGCTTGTCCACCTCGGTGTCCAGGGCCTCGGCGGCGATCCGCAGCAACTCCTCCTTGGCCTCGGTCACCGCGCTGTAGGCGGCGTTGCCGTAGATGCGGGTGCCGCGGCTGCCGCCCAGGCCCTGATCCTTCTCCACCCGGGTGGAGTCCAGGGTCTCGAGGTTGACCGATTCCAGCGGCACCTGGAGCTCCTGCGCCACCAGTTGCCGGAGCACCGTGTAGGTGCCGCTGCCCTGGTCCATGGCCGCGCACGAAACCGTGATGGTCCCGTCGGTATCGATGGTCACGAAGGCGTAGCACTCGCCGCCCAGCGGCAGCCACTGGGCCACGGCCACGCCGCGCCCGGTGTTGGCGCCCTTGGGCGCGCGGTAGCCGGACTCCGCGAGGGCCATGTCCAGGGTTTCCTCGGCCTTGATGTGGTGCAGCACGTGGCCGGTGGGCGACTCGTCGCCGTCGTGCATCAGGTTGATCCTGCGGAACTCCACCGGGTCCATCCCAAGCTCCCCGGCCACCGCGTCCATCTGGCTCTCGGTGGCGAAGAAGCCCTGGGGGTCCCCCGGCGCGCGCATGTGCCCGCACGGGATCTTGTTGGTGTAGACTACCCGCTCCTCGCTCAGGTGGTGTGGCATCCGGTAGGCGCCTCCCGCCTCCTGGGCGCCGAAGAGAAAGCCGATGGGCTTGAAGGCGCCGTAGGCGCCGCTGTCGAAGATGAAGTCGAGGTGGTGCGCCATGATGCGACCGTCGCGCTTCACGCCGGTGCGCACCTTGATGGTGCAGGCGTGGCGCGGGTTGCCGGCCATGAGCTCCTCGTCGTAATCCATCACCATCTTCACCGGACGCCCGCTCTTTCGCGACAGCACGTAGGCCACGGCCACGTCCATGAAGTCGCCCTTGCCGCCGAAGTCGCCGCCGATGTAGCAGGGATGCACTATCAGGCTCTCGAACGGCACCTGGAGGGCCTTGGCGATCTGTTGCCGCAACCCGAACGGGGTTTTGCTGCACGACCAGATCTCCGCCTCCCCGGAATCCTTCACGCTCACCACGCACGAATGCGGCTCGATGTAGCCCTGGTGCACCGGCTGCGTGTAGAACGTGTTCTCCACGATGAGGTCCGATTCGGCGAAACCCTGTTCGATGTCGCCCTTGCCCCAGGTCAGGTACACGAAGGTGTTGGTGGGCGACTCCAGCGGCGCCATGAGGCCGTCGTAGTTCATCACGTCGGGATGGATCACCGGCGCCGAGGGCTTCACCGCCTCCAGCGGGTCCAGCACGGGTTCCAGGTCCTCGTACTCCACCTCGATGAGCTCCGCCGCCCGCTCGGCCGCCTCCTCGCTGTCGGCCGCCACTGCCGCCACCTTCTCGCCCACGAAGCGCACCACGTCCTCCGCCAGGATCGACATGTCGCACAGCCGCCGGCCGATCTTGAGCCCGGCCACGTCGGCGCCGGTGACGACGGCCCGTACCCCGGGCACCTGCTCCGCCTTGCTGGTGTCGATTCGCTTGATCTTCCCACAGGGGATCGGGCTCCGCAGGACCTTGCCCCACAGCATGTCCGGAAGGGTCACGTCCACCGCGTAGACGGCTTCGCCCGTCACCTTGCCTTCCCCCTCCACCCGGGGGGTGGGTACGCCCACGATCTTGCCTGTAGCCATGGTCTACCTCGGTCGTCTGGTGTAGGGGCGGGCTTCAAACCCACCCTTGTCGGGCGCATCGCAGGGGGCCGGCAAGTCCTCGCGCGCGTAACGACGGCGCGACGGCGCCCCGGTTGCCACGCCACTATGCCATATCGTCCCGCTTGGACCGAGTCAATGTCCATGGTTTCGCCGTTGACAACGGTGCTACCAAGTGGCACCTTGCCCGTAAGGGAGACTCTACATGGCCGTCAAGTCGTCGATCTCGCTCACCGACGAGCAGCACGCCTTCGCCAGGACGCTGGTGGAGACCGGACGCTACGCCAGTCTCAGCGCGGTCCTCCAGCAAGGCGTCGACCTGCTGCGCCGGCGTATGGACGCCGAGGAGCTGGAGCTTGCGGCGCTGCGGGAGGTTCTCACCCGCCGTCGTGCCGGCGCCTTTGTCAGCGCGGAAGGGATGGACGGCCGGTTGGCGGAACTGATTTCGGAGAAACGCCGGGCGCATGGCGTGCCGTCTTGAGTTCTCGGCCGAGGCGGAACGCGATTTCGGGCTTATCTTCGACCATCTCCTCGACAGCTACCTCGGTTTCGGCGAGAGCCCCGAGAGCACACTCAATCATGCGGAGGCGCGGATTCTGGAGATCCGTGCGGCGGCGGACCATATACCGGCCATGCCTCATCGGGGCCAACGCCACGACGATCTCCTGCCGGGCTTGCGGCACTTGGCCATCGGACGGGCGATCTACTGGTTCGACGTCCATGATGAAACCCAGGCCGTCCGTGTCCTGGCCGTGTTCTTCGGCGGACAGGATCACATCCGGCACATGACGGCCCGGCTCCAAGGACGCTTATGAACCTCGACGACTTCGCCGCAACACTCAGGCGCGCCACGGACATCGTCTTCTTCACCGGCGCGGGCATCAGCACCGAATCGGGCATCCCCGACTTCCGAAGCCCCGGCGGCAAGTGGACCCGCATGAAACCCGTGTACTTCGACGAGTTCATGAGCAGCGAGGAGGCGCGCGTCCAGGCGTGGCAGCGGAAGAAAGAGAGCTACCAGCTATACAAGGACGTCAAGCCCAACATCGGCCACACCTCCATCGGCGACTTCGAGAAGCGCGGCAAGCTGCTCGGGCTCATCACCCAGAACATCGACGGCCTGCACAGCCGGGGCGGCGTGTCGGACGAGAAGATCGTCGAGCTGCACGGCTCGGACCGCACCGTCGTGTGCCTGAGTTGCCGCAAGGAGTTCGATCCGGACGAGGTCCTGGCGAGCCTGGGCGAGGAGTTCACCTCGCCGCGCTGCGACGCGTGCGACGGCCTGCTGAAAACCGGCACCATCTCCTTCGGCCAGCCCATGCCCCAGGCGGCCATGCAGCAGGCCCAGGTCTGGAGCGAGGCGGCGGACGTCTTCGTCGTGGTGGGCTCGTCGCTGGTGGTGCAGCCGGCGGCGTCGTTCCCCGTCATCGCCAAGCAGGCCGGCGCGCTCCTGGCCATCGTCAACCGGGAGTCCACCCACATCGAGTCGCTGGCCGACTACAGCTACCAGGGCGAGATCGGCGAGTTCTTCCGCAAGCTGAACCCGTTGCTCGCCGACGCCTGACGGTCCCGGATACCGGAATCCACCCTACCAGCGCAGCTTTGCCTCCAGCGCGACCCCGTGCTCCGGTTCGTCCTCGCCGGCGGTCTCACGCCGGGTGGCGCCGGCGCGGAACTCCAACTCGACGTCCCTCGAAGGCAGCGGCGCCAGGCGCCAGCCCAGGGTGTAGTCGCGGCCGGTCCGGCTCACGCCGAACCTCAAGTACGGCGTTCCGGTAAAGCGGTCTTCCAAGACCCCGAACCCGTAGGCCGTCTCCGCCTCCAGCCGGTTGCCGTTGCCGGCGTTGCCGTCCCCGGCGAGCCCCGTCAGGCCGTCGCGACGGAACAGCGCGTCCACGCCGTCCGAGGACGCGGACCCCAGCGACTGGCGCAGCGAGACGGAAAACCCGCGCTCCGAGGAGGGATCGAGATCCACGGCCAACGCGCCCGACACGCCCCAGTCCTCGAAGTCCTCGGCCTTGTGGGCGACCAGCCCGCGCGCGTTCAGCCTCGCGGTCACACCCCATCCCGGATCGGAATAGGCCAACCCGCCGCCGACTTCGACGCCCATGCCGGTCTCGACGCCGCCCCAATCATGACGCACTCCGATCTCCACACTCGGGGTCAGCGCCGGCCCGTTGCCGGTCCCCATCGCCCAGGAGCCTTCCACTCCGAGACGCACGCGGCCCACGTCGGCCTCCACCGCCTCCAGCCCCTGCGCCGCGTTCGAGCCGATGCGCAAGTACAGCCCGTCGACCTTGAGCGCCAGGTCCGGGCCGCCCCCGCTACCGGCCCTCAGCAGGTCGCTGCGCACGCCGGCCGCCGTCATCGTCATGTCGATGTCCGCCTCGATGGTCCTCGACCCGTCCGGAATCGTCAACCCGCCCCGTCCGTGCCCTGCCACGCCCCACACCGAAAGCCGGTCCGTGACCTCGTACGCGACGTACGGATACACCCCCGTCAGCGACGACTCGACCTCGTCCTCCTGCTCGCCGCCCTCCCGCTGCCAGACGCCGTCGCCCCTGCTGTGCGAGAGCGCCAGACCCGCCATCAGGCCGTCGTCCCCGGAGGCCCAGTCGGCCCCCAGCATTGCCGTGGCGACGTCGCCCTCGAGCCTCGCCTCTCCTTCCCGGCCGCTGAAGCGGGACATCGCGCCCCGGCCCCACAGGCCCACGGACTCGCCGGTGGACGTGCTCCCCGTCACCGAAAACCGCGTCCCGCCCAGCAGATCGCCCACCGTCAGGGGGCGGAACGTCAGGCCCCCATCCTCGGCCCACCCCGAACCGGCCTCGATCCGGCGCTCCAGCGCTTCCAGCCCGCCACCGGCCCCGGGCCGGCCGATGGCGCTCTCCCACGCCTTGCGGTCCGTTCCACCGATGCCTTGTCCCGCCAGGGTTCCTTCAAGACCCGCCGTGCGCGCCGCCGTCATGCGGTCCTGCACGGCGTCCACCACTTGCTGCGCGGCCATGCGCCCGAAGCGTCCCAACCAGCCCCTCGCCACCGCTTCGTTCGGCGGCGACACCACCGCGAACAGCGAAAAACGGTCAGTAACCCCGCACGCCAACCCGGCCGGAGAGCCTCCCGAGGGCTCTTCCAACCGCACCCATGCCGGCGGGTCCGGCGACTCGTCGTAGCGGTACACGTGCTCTCTCCCACCTCCCTCCACCGGCAGGCACACCGTCGCGGTCTGTCCGGCCGCCAGCGCCATTCCACTCCCCAGCTCGATATCCACCACCGCGTCGCCGGCCCTGAAGCCGCGCGGCGGATCGGCCGGGGCCTCGCCATCCGCGACCGCCGTCAGCACGAGCGTCTCGCCGGCCAGGGCGGCCGGCAGCGTCACCCGCGTGCCGCTCGGAACCGGCGTGCCGTCCGGCACCGCCACCTCGCCCGCCGCCGAAACCTTGAACGTCGCCGCCATGCCGTCGACCTCGTGGCCCGGCACGGTCACCGCCACCGAATCCACCGTCACCGATCCGTATCCGCCGCCCCTCGCGGCGTGGGTCAGCCGCGCGGTTGCGTCATCTTCCACCAACTCATCATCCCGCGCGCCCACCGCAACCGTTTGGGACGTGTTCCAACCCGACGCCGTGAACGTCAGGGTTGAAGGATCTGCCGTCACGTCGGAATCATCCGAACTCACCGTGATCGTGACGTCCGAGGTCGGTTGCGAGGCGAGCGTCACCGCATAGGCTCCGCTGCCGCCCTCCGGCACCGTCAGCGCCGTGGGCATCACCATCACGCCCCGCTCGTCATCGTCGACGATCGTCAGCAGCGTCACCGGAGAGCCGGTCCCGGGTGCCCTGCCGGTCACCACTACCGTCTCGTCCCCCTCGTCCACCGCGTCGTCCACCGGCACCAGCTCGAAGCTCCCCGTCCCGCTCGTCTCCCCCGCCGCAATCGTCACCGTGAACGCCGCCACCGCCGCAAAGTCCTCCCCCGCCACCGCCGTACCTCCGCTCACCGTCACCGCTACCTCGGTGGCCTCCGCCCGCGGCTCGCCCGCCAGCGTCGCCGTCACCGTCACCGTCCGGGCATCTTCCGCCGCGTTCTCCGACACCCGCTCCGGCGACAGCGCCAACGTTACGCCCGGCGCCGTTACCGTCACCGTCACCGCCTCCGCTGCCACCTCCCCGTAGTCCCCGCCCGCCACCGTGTGCGTCAACTCCACCATGGCGCCGTCCGACAACCCGGCCGCCTCCGCCGCCGTCACCGTCACCTCCCGCGCCTCCTCCCACTGCTCCGGCTCGAACCTCAACAGCGCCGGCGACGCCGTCACCGCCGGATCGTCCGAAGACACCTCGACGGTCACCGCCGCCGTCGGCCGCGAGGTCAAGGACACCTCGTAACTGCCGCTGCCGCCCTTCGACACGCTCAGCGCCGCCGGCGTCACCGTCACCCCGCGCTCATCGTCGTCCGCGATCGTCACCTCAAGGCCCCCGGCCGGCAACACGGTCGCTCCCGATGCGCTGCCGGTCACCACTACCGTCTCGTCCCCCTCGTCCACCGCGTCGTCCACCGGCACCAGCTCGAAGCTCCCCGTCCCGCTCGTCTCCCCCGCCGCAATCGTCACCGTGAACGCCGCCACCGCCACAAAGTCCTCCCCCGCCACCGCCGGGCCGCCCGTCACCGTCACCGTCACTTCCGTGTCTACCGGACGCGCTGCGCCGTCGAGCGTCGCCGTCACCGTCACCGTCCGGGCATCTTCCGCCGCGCCCTCCGACACCCGCTCCGGCGACAGCGCCAGAGTCACGTCCAGTGCCGTTACCGTCACCGTCACCGCCGCCGCCGCTGCCACCTCCCCGTAGTCCCCGCCCGCCACCGTGTGCGTCAACTCCACCATGGCGCCGTCCGACAACCCGGCCGCCTCCGCCGCCGTCACCGTCACCTCCCGCGCCTCCTCCCACTGCTCCGGCTCGAACCTCAACAGCGCCGGCGCCGCCGTCACCGCCGGATCGTCCGAGGACACCTCGATGGTCACCGCCGCCGTCGGCCGCGAGGTCAAGGACACCTCGTAACTGCCGCTGCCGCCCTTCGACACGCTCAGCGCCGCCGGCGTCACCGTCACCCCGCGCTCATCGTCGTCCGCGATCGTCACCTCAAGGCCCCCGGCCGGCAACACGGTCGCTCCCGATGCGCTGCCGGTCACCACTACCGTCTCGTCCCCCTCGTCCACCGCGTCGTCCACCGGCACCAGCTCGAAGCTCCCCGTCCCGCTCGTCTCCCCCGCCGCAATCGTCACCGTGAACGCCGCCACCGCCGCAAAGTCCTCCCCCGCCACCGCCGTACCTCCGCTCACCGTCACCGCTACCTCGGTGGCCTCCGCCCGCGGCTCGCCCGCCAGCGTCGCCGTCACCGTCACCGTCCGGGCATCTTCCGCCGCGCCCTCCGACACCCGCTCCGGCGACAGCGCCAGAGTCACGTCCAGTGCCGTCACCGTCACCGTCACCGCCTCCGCTGCCACCTCCCCGTAGTCCCCGCCCGCCACCGTGTGCGTCAACTCCACCATGGCGCCGTCCGACAACCCGGCCGCCGCCGTCACCGTCACCTCCCGCGCCTCCTCCCACTGCTCCGGCTCGAACCTCAACAGCGCCGGCGCCGCCGTCACCGCCGGATTGTCCGAAGACACCTCGACGGTCACCGCCGCCGTCGGCCGCGAGGTCAAAGACACCTCGTAACTGCCGCTGCCGCCCTTCGACACGCTCAGCGCCGCCGGCGTCACCGTCACCCCGCGCTCATCGTCGTCCGCGATCGTCACCTCAAGGCCCCCGGCCGGCAACACGGTCGCTCCCGATGCGCTGCCGGTCACCGCCACCGTCTCGTCCCCCTCGTCCACCGCGTCGTCCACCGGCACCAGCTCGAAGCTCCCCGTCCCGCTCGTCTCCCCCGCCGCGATCGTCACCGTGAACGCTGCCACCGCGGCAAAGTCCTCCCCCGCCACCGCCGTACCTCCGCTCACCGTCACCGCTACCTCGGTGGCCTCCGCCCGCGGCTCGCCCGCCAGCGTCGCCGTCACCGTCACCGTCCGGGCATCTTCCGCCGCGCCTTCCCCTACCTGCTGGGGTGACGCCGCAAGCGTCACGCTCAGCACCGGCTGCGGCGGCTCGGGCGGCCGCGGCGGCCGCGGCGGGGGCGGCGGCGCCTGCTCCGTGATCGTCACCGCCGCCCCGGTCACCGTCAGCCCGGATGCCGTACCGGCCACGCGCACCGTCTCGTCCAGCTCGTCCAACTCGTCGTCCAGCGCCGCCAGATCGAAGGCCCCCGTCCCCGACGTGCGTCCCGCCGCGATCGTGAGCGTGAAACCCGCAACCGCGTCAAAGTCGTCTCCTTCCGTGGCCGTGTCCCCCGACACCGTCACCGCCACCTCCGTATCCGCGTCGCGCTCCGCTCCGTTCAGCCTGGCCGTCACCCCCACCCGGCGGCTGCGCCCCTCCCTCACCAGGTCCGGCGACACCGTCAGCACCACCCCCGTCGACGGCGATTCGTCGTCCGTGATCGTCAGCGTCCGGGCCGCCACCGCCGCCTCCACGCCGAAGCTGTTCTCCGCCACCCCGGAAACCGTCACCTGCTTGTTCGCCGCCGCCTCCACCTCGTTGTCCGTCGCCCGCAACGTCACCGTCCCGCTGCTTCGGGTCGCGCCCGCCCGAATGCTCAGCCGCGTCCCGCTCTGCCTGAAGTCTCCGTCCTCGGTCCCCGCCGCCGGCACCGCCGAAACCGTGATCGTCGTCGGCTGGCTCGACGCCGGGCTCAGCGTCGCCGTCACCCGGCTCACGCCCCCGTCCTCCCGGATCGTCGCCGGCGTCAGCACCAGGGTGGCTTCCGGCGTGTCCTCGTCGTCCGCGATCGTTACTTCCACTCCCTCCGAGGGCGTCACGTCCAGACCCGACGCCCGCCCCCGCACCACCACCGTCTCGTCGGGCTCGTCCAGGTTGTCGTCCACCGGCGCCAGCGTGAACGCCTGCTCCCCGCTCGTCATCCCCGCCGGTATCGTCAACACGAAGTCGCTCACCGCCGCGAAGTCCGTGCCCTGCCGCGCCGTCCCGGCCCTCACCGACACCCGCACCTCCGTCTCCTCCGTACGAGCCGCCGCCGCGAACGCCGCCGTCACCGTCACCGCCTGGTCCTCCGCCGGCGCCCCCTCCGACACGCTCTCCGGCGACACCGTCAAGGTCACCGACGTCTCCGTCTCGTCGTCGTCCGTGATCGTCACCTCCGTCCGCCGCACCAGAAGGTCCGGGGCCGTCGCGCTCACCAGCACCGTCTCCCCCTCGCCCTCGTCAATGATGTCCGCCTCCGGCGTCAGCTCGAACGTCCCCTGCCCCTGCGTCTGGTTGGCCGCGATCGTCAACGTGAAGTCCGCCACGTCGGCGAAGTCCGTCCCCTCCGTTGCCGTGCCGCCCTCCACCACCACCGTCAACACCGTGTCGTTGGGAAACGGGTCGATGGCCAGGTCCGCGGTCACTGTCACCGTCCGCGTCCCTCCCCCCTCGTCCACCGCCGCCAAGTCCACCCCCAGCGACACCCCCTCGAACTCCACCCCGTCGTCCCGCACGTCCACCATCACCGTGCCGCCCTCCACCCCGTCGTAGTCTCCGCCCGCCGCCGTATGCGTCACCACCGCCTCGTCGTCGTCCTCCCCGTCCGCGTCCCGCCGCGCGAACACCGTAAACTCCTTTTGCTGCTTCCAGTCCGTGGAGGTGAACGTCAGCGTCTCCGGCGACACCGTCACCTCCCGGGCCCCGTCCACCGCCGGCGTCACCGTCACCGTGTCGGTCGGCCGCGAGTTCAGCCCCACCCGGTAGACCGCGCTGCTGTCCTCGTCCACCGTCAGCGACGACGGAGACGCCCGCAACCCCCGCTCGTCGTCGTCCGTGATGGTCATCACCACGTCGTCGATATCGAGAAAATCCGCCGTCGCGCTCAGAATGACGGTCTCGTCGTCATCGTCGAAGCCGTCGTCGCCCGCCCTCAGGGTAAACCTCGCCGTTCCCGAGGTCTGGTTCGCCCGGATGGTCAACAGGAACGCCGCCGGGCCCGCGGAGAAATCGTTCGCCGACGCCGTGCCTCCACGCACCAGAACCGTCACCACCGTGTCCGTCGTCCGCGCCGCGCCGTCCAGCGTTGCCGTCACCGTCACACTCGCCGACCGGTTCTCCGTCACCGTTCGCGGGTTTGTCGTGAGCGTCGCCCGCCCTCGGATCCGCCCGGCGTCGCTCACCGTCACCAACACCTCCGGCGCGATCACCCGGTTGGCCCCGTAGTCCGCCCCGGACACCGCGTGCGAAATCGAAGCCCGGTCGTTCGCCGCGTCCGCGTCGTTCGCGGCCGATACCGTCACCGTCTGCGCCGTCTCCCAGCTCGCCGCCGTGAACGTCAGCGCCGCCGGGCTCGCCGTCACGTCCCCGTCCCCGGTCGCCGACGGCCTCACCGTTACGCTGCCCGTCGGCTGCGAGTTCAGCGCCACCGTGTAGGTTGCGCTTCCCCCTTCCTGCACCGCCAGGTCCCGGGTCGACACCACCACGCCCCGCCCGTCGTCGTCCGCCACCGTCACCAGCACCGATGCCGCCGTCACGTTGTTGTCGCCGTAGTCCGCCCCCGACACCGTGTGCCTCACCGTCGCCTGGTCGTCCGCCACGTCCGCGTCGTCCGCCGCCGATACCGTCACCGTCTGCGCCGTCTCCCAGTTGTCCGCCGTGAACGTCAGCGCCGCCGGGCTCACCGTCACGTCGCTGTTCCCCGACACCGACGGCGTCACCGTCACCTCCCCGCTGGGCTCCGAGTCCAGCACCACCGTGTAGCCGCGGCTGCCGCCCTCGCCCACTTGCAAACCCGACGGCGTTACCGTCACCCCGCGCGTGTCGTCGTCCATGATCGTCACGACGGCCGGCGTCACCGCCACCCCCGCCAGCGTCGCGGTGATCCGTACCGTCTCGTCCCCTTCGTCGATTCCGTCATCGTTCGGTTGCAACTGAAAGGTGCGATTCACGGAAAAGCCTGATTCCGGAATCACCATGGTGAAGGTCTCGGGAGCGGCGGTGAAGTCGTCGGCCGTCGCCGTACCCGCGGCCACGGTCACGGCCACGTTCGTTGACTGCTGGGGGATCCACCCCCCGACCGTCGCCAGCAACCTGATATTTACCAGTCCCTCGCCCTCCCGGACCCGGATGCGGTCCGTCGACAGCACCAGCACGTCGTCCGCGTCCTGCCGGAATTCCAGGACCGTTGCAGGATAGTTCCGGCTCAGGCCCGCGTAGTCTCCTCCCGCCGCCGAATGCCGTATCGAGTACTCGCCCGTTTGCAGGTCGGAGTCCTCCTCACGCCACAACACTCTCAACTGTTGCGCGGTTGACCAGTTCTGAGCCGTGAACGTCAGCGTCTTCTGCGCCGCGGGGCTATCGTGCGTGTTCAGGCTTCCCAGCGCCAACGTCGCACGGGAAGACGACACCGTCACCGTGACCGTGTCCGTCGGCTTCGAGGTCAAGGCCACGGTGTAGGTCTCGGCCCACAGTTCCCGCGTCGTGAACACCGCGGGATTCCACACGAAGCCCCGCGTATCGTCGTCCGCTATCGTCAGCGTCACGTCCGCCGGGTCCCCCGCTATCCCCTGACTGTTCGCCGCCGCCCCCGACACCCTCACCCGCTTGTCCGACGCGTCCACGTCGTTGTCCTCCGCCGTCAGCGTCACCGTACCCACGCTGTCCGTCAGCCCCGCCGGGATGCTCAGCGAGGACCCGGCCAGCTCGTAGTCGGCCGCCGCCGCCGGACTCACCGCTTGCGCCGTCACCGTCACCGTCGTCGCCTCGCTCGACGGATGGCTCAGCCGCGCCGTCACCGCCGCCTGGCCCCCCGCCTCTCCCACCGGGTTGCGGCTCAGATGCAGCGTCACCGACGGCGCCGGATCGTCGTCCGTAATGGTCAGCGTCTCGTCCCCCGGAGTCGCCCCAACCCCCTGCGTGTTCGCCACCGCCGCAGAAACCGTCACTTCCTTGTCCGGAGCGTCCACGTCGTTGTCCACCGCCGTCAGCGTCGCCGCGCCGCTGCTCCGCGTGTCCCCCGCCGGTATCGTCAGTATGCTCCCGGTCAACACGAAGTCCGCCGCCTCCGCGGGACTCACCGCCGTCGCCGTCAGCGTCACCGTCGTCGCCTCGCTCGACGGATGGCTCAACCCCGCCCTCACCGTCACCCGTCCGCTCACCTCCCCCAACGTCGTCGCCGACAGCGTCAGCGTCACGTCCGGCGCCGGATCCTCGTCCTCGATCGTCAACCCCACCCCGTCGGGCTGCTCCACCCCCTGCGTGTTCACCGCCGTCGCCACCACCTTCAGCTCCTTGTCCGGCGCGTCCACGTCGTTGTCCACCGCCGTCAGCGTCACCGACGCGCTGCTCTCCGTCGCCCCGGCCGCTATCGTCAACCTCCCGGAACTGCTCAACGTGAAGTCGCCCGCCGACGCCGTGATCGTGACCGTCGTCGCCTCGCTCGACGGATGCTCCTGCGTCGCCCGCACCGTCGTCACGTGCTGGTCGCCGTCCTCCTCCGCATCGTCCGACTCCCGGATCGAGCTGTCCGCCACCACCAGCGTCACCTTGGGCGGCGGCTCGTTGTCCGTGACCGCCAGGTGCACGTCCGCCGGCCCGCTCACCGCATGGTCGTTCTGCGCCGTCGCCGAAACCCTCACCCGCTTGTCCGGCGCGTCCACGTCGTTGTCCACCGGCGTCACGCTCACCGTCCCCGTGCTCGCCGTCTGCTCCGCCGCGATGGTCAGCGTCCGGTTCGCGCTCAACTCGAAGTCCCCCGCCACCGCCGGACTCACCGCCGCCGCCGTCACCGTCACCGTGGTCGCCTCCGTCGACGGATGGTTCAACGACGCCGTCACCGTCACCGCCGTGCCGCTGTTCTCCCCCACCGATAGGGGCGACAGGGCCAGGGTCGCCGTGGGCGTCGGATCGTCGTCCCGGATGGTCCCGGTGGCCGACCCCTTATCCATCTCGATCGTCGTGTTCGACGCACCCGACAGCGTCGCCGTGAAGGTCTCGTCGCGCTCGTCGATGTCGTCCTCCACCGTGCCCACCGGCGCCGTCTTCGACGTGTCCCCCGCCGAAAAGGTCAGGGTCGTCGCCGTCACCGCCGTGAAGTCCGCCGCCTTGGCCGTGTCGTCCGAGGCCACCGACGTCGCGTACGCTATCGTCACGACCTTCTCGCTCCGCGCCGACAGCCTCACCGTGAACTCGACGTCGTCCCCCTCGCTCGCCGACGCGGCGGCAATCTCCACCGTCGGCGGATCGTCGTCGTCGTTGATCGTCCCCGTTCGTGTCCCCTCTCCGGTGGCGATGGTGGCGTTCACGACCTCGGCCAGCGAGACGGTGAACGTCTCGTCGTCCTCGTCGGTGCTGTCGTCGCGCGTGGACGTCGCGTGGGTGCGGGAGGTCGTTCCGGGCGACAGGGTGAAGGAACGTTGGCCGGTGGAAAGGTCGGTCGATTCGGCGGTGTCGCCCGAAGCCACGCGGGCGTCGAACCTGTACGAGACCCGCTTCTCGCTCGCCGCGGACAGCTCGACCGTGAATTCCACGTCCGACCCCTCGGTGGCCGACGCGTCCGCGACGATCCGGATCGTCGGCGGATCGTCGTCGTCGTCGATCGTCCCCCTGGCGCCGGCCGTCATGATGGTCGCGTTCGCCGGGTTCGACAGCGTCATCGTGAAGGTCTCGTTGTCCTCGTCGACCGTGTCCTCCGTCGTGCTTACCGTCACCGTCTTCGACGTCTCGCTCGGCGAAAACGTCAGCGTGGCGTAGTCCACCGTCGCGGTCATCACCGTCGACGTCACCGCCGTGAAGTCCGCCGCTTCCGCCGTGTCGCCCGAGGCCACCGACGTCGCGTACCTGACCGTCACCGTCTTCTCGCTCGCCGTCGACAGCAGCACCGGGAAGCTCACACTCTCGCCCTCGTCGGCCGAACCGCCGGTGATGCGCAGCTTCGGCGCGGCGTCGTTGTCGTTGATCGTGCCCGTGCCCGTGGCGTCCGTGATCGATGCGTTCGCGGCGTTCGACAGCGTCACCGTGAAGGTCTCGTTGTCCTCGTCGGTCATGTCCTGCGTCGTCGCCACCGTCAGGTTCTTCGACGTCTGCCCCGGCGCGAACGTCAGCGTCGCGTAGCTCAGGGTCGTATCCACGTCCATCGACGTCACCGCCGTGAAATCCGTCGACTCCGCGGTGTCGCCCGCTGCTACCGAGGCCGCGTACCTCACCGTCACCGTCTCCTGGCTCGGCGTCGACAGCGTCACCCTGAACACCACCCCGCCGCCCTCCGTGGCGCTCGCGTCGGTGATGCTCAACGCCGCGGAATCGTCGTCCACGATGGTGCCCGTGCCCGTGGCGTCGTCGACATCGTCGATGGTCGCGTTGGACGGGTTCGACAGCGTCACCGTGAAGGTCTCGTCGTCCTCGTCGACGTTGTCTTCCTTCGTCGCGATCGTGAACGTGCGCGACGTGGGACCCCCACCGCGCGCCCTCGCAAAAGTCAGCGTCCCCGACGGCGTCCCCGACAGGTCGCCCGATGCCGCGGTATCGCCGGTCTCCACCGACGCCGTGTAGCCCACCGTGATCGTCTTCTCGCTCGCCGCCGACAGGGTCGCCGTAAACTCCGCCCCGTCGCCCTCGTCCGCACTCGCGTCGTTGATGCTGAGCGTTGGCGGATCGTCGTTGTCGATGATGTAGAATACCGCGGTCGGCAACGAGAAGCGCACTTCGGAATCGGGAGCCTTCCCGAGCACCAACGCCTCGACGGGCTCGTCGATCATGTCGTCGACCGCCGTTACCGAAACTGTCTCCTCCGTGTCCCCCGGCGAGAAGATCAAGGGCGCCGGTTGCGTGTGGTCCGACGTGTTAATGAAGTTGGCATCCCCTGCACCTACACCAAATCCGAACGTCGCTGTCAGCGTCCTCTCGCTCGCCGCCGACAGCGTCACCGTCCAGCTCGCCGTTCCACCCTCGGTGACCTCGTGACGGGCGCCCGGGTCAAGGACAGGGTCCGGAGTGAAGGTCGCCGTCGGGGTCGGGTCGTCGTCGTTGACGGTGCCCGTGCCCGTGGCGTCCGTGATCGCCGCGTTCGTGGCGTCCGACAGCGTCACCGTGAAGGTCTCGTTGTCCTCGTCGACCGTGTCCTCGACGGTGCTCACCGTCAGATTCTCCGAGGTGTCCCCCGGCGTGAACGTCAGGGTCGCGTAGTCCAGGGGCGTACCCATCACCGTCGACGTCACCGCCGTGAAGTCCGTCGACTCCGCGGTGTCGTCCGTTCCCACCGAGGTCGCGTACCGCACCGTCACCGTCTTCTGGCTCGACGTCGACAGCGTCACCGTGAACCCCACCCCCACGCCCTCCGAGGCGCTCGCGTCGTTGATGCTCAGCGACGCGGAATCGTCGTCCACGATGGTGCCCGTGGCGTCGTCGACATCGTCGATGGTCGCGTTGGACGGGTTCGACAGCGTCACCGTGAAGGTCTCGTTGTCCTCGTCGACCGTGTCTGCCCTCGTCGCGATCGTGAACGTCCGCGACCTGGGACCCCCGCCGGCGGCCCCCGCAAAGGTCAGCGTCCCCGACAGCGTCCCCGACAGGTCGCCCGATGCCGCGGTATCGCCGGTCTCCACCGACGCCGTGTAGCGCACCGTCACCGTCTTCTCGCTCGACCGCGACAGGGTCGCCGTAAACTCCGCACCGTTGCCCTCGTCCGCACTCGCGTCGGCGATGCTCAGCGTCGGCGGATCGTCGTTGTCGACGATGTAGAAATGCACCGTCGGGAACCGTACGTCCGAAAAGGAAGGGGTGGTGAGGCTGAACCTCTCATCGGGTTCGTCGCGCCTGTCGTCGACCGTCGCTACCGTAGCGGTCTTCTCCGTCTCCATCGGCGCAAAAACCAAGGCCGCCGGGTTCGTGAAGTCTGACGAATTGCCAGTAAGGGCAGGTCTAGAAACATCGAACGTCGACGTCAGCGTCCTCTCGCTCGCCGCCGACAGCGTCACCGTCCAGCTCGCCGTTTCACCCTCGGTGACCTCGTGACGGGCGCCCGGGTCAAGGACAGGGTGCGGGGTGGCGGTCGCCGTCGGGGTCGGGTCGTCGTCGTTGATGGTGCCCGTGCCCGTGGCGTCCGTGATCGCCGCGTTGGTGGCGTCCGACAGCGTCACCGTGAAGGTCTCGTCGTCCTCGTCGGTCGTGTCCTGTACGGTGCTCACCGTCAGGCTCTCGGAGGTGTCCCCCGCCGTGAACGTCAGCGTCCCGGCCGTCACCGCCGTGAAGTCCGCCGCTTCCGCGGTGTTACCCGATTCAACCGAGGTGGCATAGCTCACCGTGACCGTGTCCGTGCTCGCCGCCGACAGCGTTACCGTGAACACCACCCCGCTGCCCTCGGTAGCACTCGCGTCGTCGATGCTCAGGGTCTGCGCCTGCGCGCGGCCCGCGAAGGGCAACGCCAACAAAACGGCGACCAGGACGAAAAGGCCGGACGCGGCCCAGGCACGGGCTGAAACCACCGCCGTGGGCGCGGCCGCGCGGGAACGATTTTCCAGTTCTGCCATGTCGACCCCCGGGAACCGCCTGCCATCCGTGCGGGAATCGGCAGGCGTTGATCGCAATAATCCAATTGAACCGAATGTTCATTTCAGTTTCGAAAATCTGCATACAGGAAAGAGATTTTTATTCCAAGACATTTATTTGAAAAAAATAGCTTTTTTCGAAAGAATCCGGTGGAAGCCGGCCCGACGGAAGGCGCGCCGTGAACTCGACCCCGGAGGGCCGGAAACTTGACACCGAAGGCTCAAGGCTGGTACAGGTCGGCAAGCTCTTCGAGTCCGTCCAGCCACACCCCGCGAGAGGAGACCGCCATGAGCGATACCAATGGTCACAGCAGGGCGCTTCACGTCATGACCCATTCCGGGTGGTACCGTTTCGAGAAGAACGGCGATTCCTGGAAACAGGTTGAACGCGACCTGACGTTCTGGAACCTGAGTTGCATCGCCGTCGATCCGGAGGACCCGCGGATCGTGTACGGCGGCACCGAGCATTCGGGGCTGTTCTACACCCACGACGGCGGCGAGACCTGGACCCGGTCGAGCCCCAACGTGCCCCATCTGGACATCTTCTCGCTGTGGGCGCTGCCGGGGTCGCTGTTCGTGGGCACCCGTCCGGCGGCGCTCTTTCACGGCGCTCCCGGAAAGGGCTGGGAGGAGTTGCCGGGCGTGCGCCAGGGCGGCGCCTGCGGGGTCTTTCCGCCGAACCCGGCCCAGGCGCCCCGGACGCGCTACCTCACCGGGGACCCCTCCTCGCCCTCGCGGCTCTACGCCGGCATCGAGGTGGGCGGGCTACTGGTGAGCGACGACAACGGCGAGGACTGGCGCACGGCCAACGAGGGGCTGTGGGACCGCGACATCCATCAACTGCACCACTGCAGGCACGAGCCCGAGATGGTGGTGGCGGCCTGCGGCGAGGGGATCTTCCGGAGCCGCGACCGCGCCGCTCACTGGGATGAGATTACCCCGTCCGACACCCGGACCTACGGCACCACCGTCACCGAGACCGGGGACGGCAGCCTGTACCTGGGCGTGACCCTGGGCCGGCCCAACACCTGGGTACGCAAGGTGCGGGCCAGCGCGGCCATCCTGCGGAGCGAGCACGACGCCGCCGGATGGAAGACGGTGGCCGAGGACCTGCCGGGCGGTATCATGGACACGGTACCCGATCCCGACGGCCCCGGCATCATCGCCGCCACCTCCGAAGGCGAGATCATGATCGTCGAGGAGTCGGGCTGCCGCACGATCGCCAGCGGCCTGCCCTGCATCAACGAGATCGCCATCGGCGCATAGCTTGGCCGTCTTCAACCACAACCCGGCCCCGCCCCCGGCGGGGCCGTTTCTTTCATCGTACCGGGATCGCTGACCCGTGCCGGCCGCCGCGGCTCCCGAGTCCACGCGGACCGACTGGGCGTCCGTACTGGTCGCGGCCCTCTCGGCGGTGGGCCCGGCCATGGTGGTGGCGGTTATGGGGATCGGCCTGCCGGAGATCGGCACCGGCCTGGGGCTCCCCGCGGAGTTGTGGGGCGCCCTCTTCCCTCCCGTCTTCATCGCCGCGGCGTGCGCGAGCTGGTCGGCCGGACGACTCTCCGACCATCTGGGCCGGCGCAGCGTCCTGGTTGCCGGGGGCTTCGCCCTGGGCGCCGGCTTCGGGCTGGTGTCGACCGTCCAGAGCTACGGGGCGGCGGTCGCCTTGCTGGCGCTGGCCGGTCTAGGATACGGCGCCCTCACCGCCTCGGTGCTGTCCCTGGTATCGGACCTTCTGCCCACCAGGCGGGGCCTCGGGATGGGCATGCTGTCCGCCACCTACGGCCTCGGCAGCGTCAGCGGCCCCATCGTCGCCGCCGCCATCATCCAGCGTGTCGGGTGGCGCGGGGCGATGATCACGGTGGGGAGCATCGCCGCCAGCATCGCGCTGGTCCAGTGGTTCCGGATCCGGGAACCGGTCCGGGCACAGGCGGCCCCGCGCGCGGCGCGCGGGGGAGGGCCCCGGATAATGAACCGGAACATGGTCCTTCTGGCCGCGGCGCAATTCTTCGGCGGCTCGGTGTTCTGGATCACCTCGTCCTGGACCCCGACGTTCCTGCGCGAGGCCGTGAAGCTGACGCTCGACGAGGCGGGGTTGGTGATGGCGGCCTGGGGCGCCACCCCCATTCTCGGGGCCATGGTGCTGGGGATGCTGTCCGACCGTCTGGGGCGGAAGCGCATCATCCTCATGGGCGCCTTTCCCGGCGTGCTGGTGGTGCTGGCCGTCTACGGTTGGCTTACGCATCCGTTGGCGCTGGCCGCGGGCATCTGTCTCCTGGGCCTGTGCAAGTCGCCGGTGCCCTCGCTGGTGGTGGCGCTGGCCCAGGACACCGTTGCCAAGGGCCGGGTGGGCGAGGCAAGCGGCCTCGTCATGTCCATGCACTACGTGGCCGCCCAAACCACTCCGCTGGGCATGGGGCTGCTGATCACCAGGCTGGGCAGCATGACGCTGGCCATGCTGCTGGGCTCGGTGGTGGCGTTCGCCGTGTTCGGTTTGCTGGTGACCAGCGTGCGTGAACGCAACTGACGATACGCCATCCGTCAGACAAGCAGGACAGGAGTTTATCGTTGCACCAGGCTCCCGCTTGTCGTAGTATTTCCGGTCCAGATGACAAACAACTCATCCACAAGGAGGAACCCATGAAACGTCGTGACTTTATCACCGGTGCCGCTGTCGGCACGGCCGCCACGGTCTTGTCGAGCGGCAAGCTGGTCCAGGCCCAGAAGGCCCCGGCCGCCATGAAGGACCGGATCGAGATCGCCCTGGTCACCACCTGGCCGCGCGACTTCCCGGGCCTCGGCACCGGGGCGCAGCGCTTTGCCAAGCGCCTGCAGGACATGAGCGACGGCCGCTTCCAGGTGACCTACTTCGCCGCCAACGAACGCGTCGGCGCCTTCGACTCGTTCGACGAGGTGGCCTCGGGCAACGCGCAGGCCTACCACGCCGCCGAATACTACTGGAAAGGCAAGCATCCCGGCTGGGCCTACTTCACGTCCGTACCCTTCGGACTCACCTACACCGAGATGAATGCCTGGGTCCGTTTCGGCGGAGGTCAGGAGCTCTGGGACGAGCTGGCCGGGGGGTTCGGGCTCAAGGGCGTGATGTGCGGCAACACGGGCGTCCAGATGGGCGGCTGGTTCCGCAAGGAGATCAACAGCGCCGACGACCTCAAGGGCCTGAAGATGCGTATCCCGGGTCTGGGCGGCGACGTCATGGCGAAGATCGGCGCCTCGCCGGTGTCGCTGCCGGGCGGCCAGATCTATGAGAACCTGGTCTCGGGCGCCATCGACGCCACCGAATGGGTCGGACCGTGGAACGATGAGGTCATGAAGTTCTACGAAGCGGCCAAGTACTACTACTACCCCGGCATGCACGAGCCCGGCTCGATGCTTTCGGCGACCTTCAACAAAAAGTTCTGGGACGGGCTGTCAAAAGCCGACCAGGAACTGATCGAGGCCGCGGCGGGCATGGAGAACGACGTGATGATGTCGGAGTACAACGCCAAGAACGGCGCTGCGCTGGCCCGGCTGACGCGCGACCAGGGCGTGACCGTGCGCAAGTTCAACGACGACGTGTACGACGCGTTCGGGAAGGCGGCCGAGGAAGTGTTCGCCGGAGTGGTGACCCACAGCGATCTCGCCAAGCGCATCCACGAGAGCTTCGACAAGGCGCGCCGGGAGGTCGGAGGGTGGTCGAACCTCTCCGACCAGGCGTACGTGGCGCAGCGCAACCGCGTGTTGGGCGTCTCCTGAACATCCGGGACTACGGGCCGGCTCCCTGCCGAGAGCCGGCCCGTAGTGTGACAGGTCCCCAGGTCTTTCCACCGTGACACAGGCTCGGTCAGACGCGGGCGCGAGAGGGCCCGGCACGACAAATGCGCTCTACCGCGCGTTGGCGCTGTCATTGGCCGCGACCACGTTCGTCTACCTTTTCAATAACTATCTCGACTTCTGGCAAGGTTGGCCCGGCGCGGCGGGCATGTTCGGGGATGCGCCGCTTGGCGGGACGGCGCTCCTCCAGGCGTGGTTGCAACTCGCCAGCTATGTCCTGACGGTGATCGCCGTCATCGTCATGGCGCTATGGACGCGGGAGCGGCCGTTCGCGTCGGACGCCGCGCTGCTCCACTCCGTCACCGCCTATGTCATCGCCGCGGCGTTCTGGGCCGTGTTCTTCATCGGCATCGCCGACGGAGTGATCTCGTTCCTGCGCGTGGAAGGACTGTTGCCCGCGGTGTTCGGCGAGGCGCTGGCCCAACGGCTGGGCGTCTCGAGCTTCCGCGGCGCCTACGTGCACTTCCCGCTCATCGTCGCGGCGGGAGTGGTGGCCTGCTTCAGGCGGGGGCTCGACTTCATCTGGCTCGCGTTGCTGGTGGTGGTGGCCGAGTTCCAGATCGTCATCGCCCGCTTCATCTTCTCCTATGAGCAGGCCTTCATGGGGGACCTGGTCCGTTTCTGGTACGCCGCGCTGTTCCTGTTCGCCAGCGCCCATACCCTGGTGGCCGGGGGCCACGTCCGCGTGGACGTGCTGTTCACGCATTTCACCGAGAAGCGCAAGGCCCTGGTCAACGCCTGGGGCTCCATGGTGCTGGGGGTGCCCCTGTGCTGGACCATTCTCGGCGTGGGCATGGCGGGCAAGGCATCGGTCATCAACAGCCCGCTGCTCTATTTCGAGACCACACAAAGCGGGTTCGGCCTCTACGTCAAGTACCTCATGGCGGGATTCCTCGCCGTGTACGCCGTGTCCATGATGACGCAGTTCCTGGCGTACTTCCTGGACAGCATGGCGATCCTGCGCGGACAGGCCGAGACGTATCCAACACCTGAAGCGTCCTGACCCGTGGAACACCTCTTCCTCGCACTGCTGATCCTGGCCATGGCGGGGGCCCTGGCATCGGGGTACCCGGTGGCCTTTGCATTGCCCGGCTCGGCCATCCTGACCATCGCGCTGGCGGCCGTCGCCGGCTACGTCTTCACCGGCGACACCCACTCGTTCTTCACCCAGGACGGTCCGATTCAGTGGCTCACGGCGGGGGTCACCAATTTCCGGGGCGTCTACTGGGAGGTGGAACGCGACACCATCATCGCGGTGCCGCTGTTCGTGTTCATGGGCATCATGCTGCAGCGGTCCAAGATCGCCGAGGACCTGCTGGTGACCATGGCGCGGCTGTTCGGGCCGGTGCCGGGCGGCCTCGGCATCTCGGTGGTGCTGGTGGGGGCGCTGCTCGCCGCCACCACCGGGATTCTCGGCGCCACGGTGGTGGCCATGGGCCTGATCTCGCTGCCGGCCATGCTGCGCAACGGCTACTCGCGCCGGCTCGCCACCGGCACCATCTCCGCAGCCGGCACCCTGGGGCAGATCATCCCGCCCTCGGTGGTGCTCATCATCCTGGCCGACCAGCTCTCCAACGCCACCGACCAGGCCAGCACGCTGCGGCAGGTGGACTACAAGGCCGCCACCGGCAACTTCGTCATGCCCACGGAGTTCGATATCACCTCGGCCAGCGCCGGCGACATGTTCCTGGGCGCCATCGTGCCGGGGTTGGTGCTGGTGGGCCTGTACGTCATCTACATCCTTGCGGTGGCGCTCATACGGCCCGGCAACGCCCCGGCCATCCCTCTGGAGGGACGCTTCGACCGCGAGTTCGCCGTCAAGGTGGTGCTGGCGCTGGTGCCGCCGCTGGCGCTGATCCTGGCCGTGCTCGGCTCCATCATCGCCGGCATCGCCACGGTCAACCAGGCCGGCGCCATCGGCGCCGTCGGCGCCACCATCATGGCGGGGTACCGGCTCACCGAAGGACAGCGCGGAAGCTTCACGCCGGCCATCATCGCCGGCGTCTCGCTGATCGCCCTGTTCATCCTGCTGGCGACCTTCGACCTGAACATCCGCACCATCCACGGCGCCTACGAGGCCACCGGCGTCGCCCTCGCCGCCGTCGCGGTGACCGGGCTGCTGGTGGCGGTGATCTGGAGCGGCTGGCGCGCCTACCGCGCGGAGCGGATGCTCGCCGGCGTCATGGTGGAGACCGCCAAGACCACCGCCATGGTCTTCATCATCCTGCTGGGCGCGGCCATGCTCACCGCCGCCTTCCGGGGCTTCGGCGGCGAGGAGCTGGTGAAGGAGTTCCTGACCACCCTGCCCGGCGGTTTCTGGACCCAGTTCGTGGTGGTCATGGCGGTCATCTTCATCCTCGGCTTCTTCCTCGACTTCATCGAGATCGCGGTGGTGGTGGTGCCCATCGTGGCGCCCATCCTGCTGTCGGATCCGTCGGCCAACATCACCGCGGTGTGGCTCGGCGTCATGATCGGCGTCAACATGCAGACCTCCTTCCTCACGCCGCCGTTCGGCTTCGCGCTGTTCTACCTGCGCGGAGTCGCGCCGCCGTCGGTGCTGACCACGGACATCTACCGGGGCGTGGTCCCGTTCATCGCGCTGCAGCTCGTGGCCCTGGGCATCGTCGGCTTCTATCCTCCGCTGGTGAACTACCTGCCGGCGCGCACGTCCCTCACCGGCGAGACCGCGCCGCCGCCGCGGAACCCGCGGCTCCAGCGCTGCCTGGAGCGGAACCTGTTCGAGGTCTACGACCGCGACGGCCAGGCGATACGGGCGAGCATCCGCACGGCGCAGGGCCTCGACACGAGCTATCTGCCGGACAAGGTGCGCCGCAGCCTGACCGGCGGCATGGAAAAGGCCGCCCGGACCTTCGACCTGGTCTCGGAAGTGCGCCGCACCGACGCGGAACGAAGCGCCTTCGGGGAGACCTACCAGTCCACCCATGCCGTGGTCCGGCGCATCAACGCGGACGAACGGCGCATCGACCGCGAGGTCCGCGAGATCCGCACCACCATCCGGCGGCTGGGACGCGATGCCGACCCCGAGCTGGTGGCGGAGCTGCGCCACGAGGTCGAGGAGCTGACGAAGCGAAGGGAACAGGTGGAGGCGACGCGTCCGGAGGGCGAGAAGGAGCTGCGCAAACGCTACCTGTCCCTGGAGAAGAAGGAGAACACCGCCCGCCGCAACTACCGGCGCAACGTCGACGACGCCGCCTCCTCCGTGCGGACGGTGCGCGAGATGCTGGCCAAGGTGCCGGAGCTGGAAGCCGCCGGCGCGAAGCTCAAGGCACTGCCGGAGATCGTGGACACGCAACCGGCCAAGCAGGCGGGCGAAGCGGTCCGCGACGCCGAGCGCGGGCTCCGGAAGGTCCCCGGGACCTACGAGCTGCGGGACGCCCTGTCCAAGGCGCGTTCCGACCTGAGGCGGGGCACGTCCGGCCGCCGGCGCGCGGAGAAGCGGCTGGGCGAGGCGCTGGCCCAGTTGGAGCGCGAGCTTGAATGGCGCACCCGCGCCGCCCGGGACCTCGACTCCGGTCTCGCCGCGTATGAGGACGCCCTGCGCGGCACCATCGGCATCCGCCAACTCGAACGGCTGCCCACCGCGATGGCCAAGGAAGTGGCCGCCTGCCTGTCGCACCACCGCGACATCTCGTTGAGTTTCTAGCCCGACGGGCCGAAACTCCGTCCGGGAGATGGGTCGGCGCCCTTCGACTTCGCTTCGCTACGCCAGTCCTGAGCCTGTCGAAGGGCTCAGTATTTGACACATCGACAAATATTTGACGAAGATTACGGCGTTGCTCTCCGTGCACAAACCGAGTCCTGAAGCCTGGACGGGTTGCCAGCACACTCACTTTCGATGCAGCCGCCACCCAACGCCGGAACGCCGCCACCCCGGCACCCCTCTTCGTTGTCCGGATGCCTGGCCCTGGACCTCGAAGTCGGCAAGGAGAGCGGCGTCATTCATGCAATCGGCGCGATTCGCGCCGATACCGGCCGAGCTCTGACTCACTCGGGCGACGGCTTGGCCACGGCGCTGAGGCAGCTCGACGAGTTCGCCGACGGCGCCTCCTTCGTCCTCGGCCACAACCTCATCGAGTTCGACCTGCCCCACCTGACCGCGGCCGAGCCCGATCTCCGGCTGCTCAAACTGCCCGCCATCGACACGCTCCGCCTCAGCCCGCTGGCCTTCCCGCGCAACCCCTATCACCATCTCGTGAAGCACTACCAGGACGGCGGTCTCAGGCGCCGGCAGTTGAACGATCCCCTGTTGGACGCCCGGCTGGCCCTGGAGGTGTTCGAGGACCAGCGTCGTGCCCTGCGGGAAACCGACCCCGACCTGCTGACGGCCTGGCATTGGCTCGTCACGCCGGAGCCGGAGGGCAAGGACCGTGCGCAGGACGACCTCTTTTCGGATCTCCGCGGCGCCCGCCGGCCGTCGGACGCCGAAGCTAGAGCGGCAATTTGCGCACGGCTGAATGGGGCCGGCTGCGACATTCACGCTCGAAACGTGGCCGCCGAGCCGCGCACCGGCTGGGCGGAGGCCCGCGCCCGCTGGCCCCTGGCCTACGCGCTGGCATGGCTCTCGGTGGCCGGCGGCAACTCGGTCATGCCGCCGTGGGTTCGCCACCAGTTCCCGGAGGCGGGACGGTTGGTGCGGCGGCTGCGGGACACCGCCTGCACGGACCCCTCCTGCGGCTGGTGCCGGGAACGCCACGATCCTCGCAAAGAGCTCAAGCTCTGGTTCGGGTTCGACGACTTCCGACCCGAACCGGTGGACGACCAGGGGTGGCCGATGCAGCGCACCATCGTCGAGGCGGCCATGACCGGGCGGCACGTGCTCGGGATCCTGCCCACGGGCACGGGGAAGTCGCTGTGCTACCAGATCCCGGCGCTGTCGCGCTACGACAAGACCGGCGCGCTCACGGTGGTGATCTCGCCGCTGGTGGCGCTGATGGCGGACCAGGTGGCGGGGCTGGAGGCACGCGGCATCGCCTGCTGCGTGACCGTGAACGGGCTGCTGTCCATGCCGGAGCGCGCCGACGCGCTGGACCGGGTGCGGCTGGGGGACGCGGGCATCCTGCTCGTCTCTCCCGAGCAGCTCCGGGCGCCCGCGCTGCGCCGCGCCCTCGGCCAGCGGGAGATCGGCGCCTGGGTGCTGGACGAGGCCCATTGCCTGTCGCGCTGGGGGCACGACTTCCGGCCCGACTACCTCTACGTGGGCCGCTTCATCCGGGAGAGTGCCGACGGCGAGCCGCCGCCGGTGCTGTGTCTCACCGCCACCGCCAAGCCGGACGTGGTGGACGACATCACCCGCCACTTCCGCGACCGGATCGGCATCGAGCTGGCGGTGGTCAACGGCGGCGTCGAGCGGTCCAACCTGACCTTCGAGGTCATGCCGACCTCCGGGGGCCAGAAATTCGCCGATATTCACCAAGTGCTGACGCAGCACCTGCCGCCGGAGACCTCCGGCGGCGCCATCATCTATTGCGCCACGCGGCGGCAGAGCGAGGAGGTGGCGGAGTTCCTGCAACTCAAGGAAGTGGCCGCCGACCATTTCCACGCCGGCCTGCCGCCCGAGACCAAGAAGGACGTGCAGCAACGCTTCATCAACGGCGAGCTGCGCGCCATCGCCGCCACCAACGCCTTCGGCATGGGCATCGACAAGCCCGACGTGCGCCTGGTGATCCATGCCGACATTCCGGGCTCGCTGGAGAACTACCTCCAGGAAGCGGGGCGCGCCGGCCGCGACCGGGCCGCCGCGCGCTGCGTGCTGCTGTACGGGGTGGACGACGTGGAGCGGCAGTTCGGCATGTCGGCCCGCTCGCGCCTGACCCGGGCGGAGATCCACGGCATCCTGCGGGCGCTGCGCAACCTGGACCGGAAGAAGCGCCTGGACGGCGAGGTGGTGGCCACCGCGGGCGAGATCCTGGGCGAGGACGACGAGCAGGTGTTCGAGCGCGACTCCACCACCGACGACACCCGCGTGCGCACGGCCGTCGCCTGGCTGGAGGAGGCGAAGCTGCTGACCCGCGAGGAGAACCGGGTGCAGGTGTTCCCGTCGTCGCTGCGGGTGCGGTCAGCGCGGGAAGTCCGCGAGCGCCTTGGGCGGGCACCCATGACGAGGGACTATCGCGACCGGCTGGAACGCGTGGCCGCGGCGCTGATCGACGCCCGGCCGGACGAGGGCCTCAGCACCGACGACTTGATGGGCTTGTCCGGGCTCGGCCCCGAGGGCGTCCGCCACGCGCTCTACGACCTGGAGCGGCTGGGCATCGCCAGCAACGACACGGCACTCACCGCGTTCGTCCACGCCGGCGTGGAACGCTCCTCCTCGCGGCGCCTGGAGGCGGCGGCCGAACTGGAGAGCGCGCTGATCTGGCACATGCGGGAGGCGGCGCCGGACCTGGGCAAGGGCGACACGTCGACGCTGCACTTGCGCATCGCCTCCCAGGTGCTGCGGGACGAGGATGTGACCGACCCCCTGCCGGAGCGGCTGTGGCGCATCATCCGCGGCATCGCCTACGACGGCCGCGGCGAGGACGGCGCCGCCGGCAGCCTGACCGCGCGCAAGCTCGACGCCGAAACCGCGCGCGTGACGCTGCATCGCGAGTGGGAGGACCTGGAGAAGACCGCGCAAATCCGGCGGAACGGCGCCAAGCTCCTGCTGTCGCACCTTCTTGAATGTCTGCCGCCGGGCGCTCGCGGCACGGACCTGCTGGCGGAGACGACGCTGGGCAAGCTGACCGGGGCCATCGAATCGGACCTGGAGATCAAGAGCAGGATCCGGCACCCCGCCAAGCTGCTGGACCGGGCGCTGCTGTGGCTGCACGAGCTGGAGGTCATCCGCCTCAACAAGGGGTTGGCGGTGTTCCGCCCGGCCATGACCATACACCTGCAAAGGGAACGGCGGGGCTTTGCCAACGTCGACTTCGAGCCTCTTTCGCTGCACTACAAGGGGCAGGTTCTTCAAATCCACGTGATGGTGGAGTTCGCGGAGCGCGGCCTGGCGGCGGTGGCCGAGGCGACCCGGTTGGCGCTGGACTACTTCGCCCTGAAGCAGGAAGAGTTCCTGGAACGCTGGCTGCCCGGCCGCACCCGCGAGATCGGCCGGCAGACCACTCCCGCGTCGTGGCAGGCCATCGTCGAGGACCTCGGGAATCCGGTGCAGCAGCGCATCGTCGCCGACGACCGTGAGCAGACCAACGTGCTGGTGCTGGCCGGTCCCGGTTCCGGCAAGACCCGGGCGCTGGTCCACCGCATCGCCTATCTCATCCGGGCGCGGCGCGAGAATGCCCGCGGCATCCTGGCGCTGGCGTACAACCGGCACGCCGCCGTGGACATCCGGCGCCGGCTGGGAGAACTGATCGGCGACGACGCGAGGGGCGTGACCGTACTCACTTGCCACGCCCTGGCCATGCGCTTGACCGGGGCCAGCTTCACCGGGCGCGCAGAGCGCCCCGATGACGAGACGTTCCGGGAGGTCATGCGCCGGGCGGTGGATCTCCTGCGCGGTCGGGGGTTGCCGCCGGAAGACGCCGACGAGCAGCGCACGCGACTCCTGGCCGGGTTCCGCTGGATCCTGGTGGACGAGTACCAGGACATCGCCGCCGAACAGTACGAGCTGATCTCGGCGCTGGCCGGGCGCACCCTCGAGGACGACGACGGCAAGCTCACCGTGTTCGCCGTCGGAGACGACGACCAGAACATCTACGCCTTCAACGGCGCCTCGGTGGAGTATATCCGCCGCTTCCAGGAGGACTACGGGCCGAGGCCCGTGCACCTGGTCGAGAACTACCGCTCCACCGCGCACATCGTCGACGCCGCCAACGCCGTCATCGCGCCGGCGCGCGAGCGGATGAAAGACGAGCATCCCATCCGCGTCAACGCGGCGCGCGCCAAGGACGCCCCCGGCGGAACGTGGCAGGTGCTGGACCCGGCGGGCCGGGGACGGGTGCAGATCCTGCCCGTGCCGGGAGACCCGGTGGCGCAGGCCAGGACCGTCATGGGAGAGATGCAACGACTCTCGCAGCGGTCGCCGAAATGGGACTGGGCGCGGTGTGCCGTGATCGCGCGCGAGTGGAGCTATCTGCAGCCCGTCCGCGCGTTCTGCGAGGCTAACAACATCCCGGCGCAGATGGGCAACGAAGAGATCCCGAGCTTCTGGCGGCTGCGCGAAACCCGAAGATTGGTCGAGTGGCTTCGCGAACGCCGGACCGGGCTCGTGGACGAAGCGACTCTGCGCGGTTGGGCGGAGGCGCAACCGTCCGATCCCTGGCACGAGCTGTTGCGTCAGGCCATCGCCGAACACGCGCTGGAAACCGGCGGCGGCGAAGTCCCGGTCGACCACTTCATCGAGTGGCTGGCCGAGTGGGGCCGGGAGATCCGGCGGCGCCAACGCGGGCTCCTGCTGCTCACCGCCCACCGCGCCAAGGGGCTGGAGTTCGACCACGTGGCCGTGCTGGACGGCGGCTGGAAGAAGGTCGGGCGTGACGAGGACGCCGACGCGCCGCGGCGGCTGTACTACGTGGCCATGACGCGGGCTCGCGAGACCCTGGCGCTGGCGTGGTTCAAGGAGGAACCCTCGCTGCAGGACGGGCTGCTCAAGCGCGAGTCGGTCCTGTGTCGGCAACCGGTGGCGCTCCCGTCCTGCCCTGCCGCGCTCCGATACCGCCACGTCCAGCCCACGCTCCGGGAGGTGGACCTGGGCTTTGCCGGACGCCGCAGTGCCGGACATCCGACGCACCGGGCGATTGCCGCGCTGTCGCCCGGCGACCGCCTCGAAACACGGCTCCTGAGCGGCGGGCGCTGGGAGATCCTGGACAGGAACGGCTCGGCGGTGGGCCGTCTCGCCGCGAGTTTCGCACCGCCGCCCGGCATGCGCTGCCGGTCCGCCAAGGTGTTCGCCATCGTGGAGTGGAACCGTGAGATAGCGGACCCCAAATATCACGACACGATCAAGTGCGACCCTTGGGAGGTGGTGGTGCCGGAACTCGTGTTCGAGCCGGTGGAAGCCTGAGTCTTCACGGGCTTTCGATGGTTGCGGCAAATCGCGCCGCATGGCAAGGCTACCCGTATTGTGAACCATACGGGTGGAGAAGATGAAGACGACAATCGAGATCTCCGACGAGCTTGCCAACGCCGGGAAATTCCGTGACGCCGGTGGGTCCCGCATCAGGGAGGCGGTGAACAAGGGCCAGGGAAATTGATCGGCACCGACCGTATCCGCTCATTCGTCGAGAACCGTGCGACGCAACGCTGGATCACGATCCTGATCGTGCTGAACGCCGTGGTGCTGGCGCTGGAGACCAACCCGGCGGCGATGGCCGCGGCGGGGAGCTTCCTCAAGCTGGCCGACCGGGTGATCCTGGGGATTTTCGTGGTGGAGATCCTGCTCAAGGTGGTGGGGCAGCGCCGCGACTTCGTCCGCGACGCCTGGAACCACTTCGACACCATCGTGGTCGCCATCGCGCTGATCCCGGCCACCGAGTTTCTCTCGGTGATGCGGGCGCTGCGCATTCTGCGGGTCTTCCGGCTGATCTCCGCGGTGCCCTCCATGCGCCGGGTGGTCGGAGCGCTGCTTCACGCGGTGCCCGGCATGGGCTCGGTGGTGATGCTGCTGGCGGTGATCTACTTCGTGTTCTCGGTGATGGCCACCAACCTGTTCGCAGACCGCTTCCCGGAGTGGTTCGGCAACATCGGCAGCTCGGCCTATACCCTGTTCCAGATCATGACCCTGGAGAGCTGGTCCATGGGCATCGTGCGGCCGGTCATGGAAGTGTTCCCGCAGGCGTGGCTCTTCTTCGTACCGTTCATCCTGATCACGTCGTTCGCCGTGCTGAACCTGTTCATCGGCATCATCGTCGACGCGATGCAGACGCACGGACACGGAGAAGGCGGAAGCGAGCTATCCACCCGGTCGAGCTCCGAGCCGACCCTCACGGACCTGCAAATCGAGATTCGTGCGTTGCGCGATGAACTGGCGGAACTGAAACGAGACTAGCCAGGAAGGCGCCGGTTGAAATTTCTCCCTTACCACTTGCGTATCTCAATTGAGATGCGTAGATTGGTTCATGGAAAGGAGCAGCCAATGGCAGCCCACACGTCAATGCTTCATGTCCGGGTAGATGATCAACTGAAGAACAAAGCCGCCGACACTTTGGCTGGCGTCGGCCTGACGCTCTCGGATGCCGTGCGCATTCTCCTGACCCGAGTTGCCGCAGAGGGTGGTTTGCCCGCCGGCCTGACCGCAGACCCCGAAGCCCACGACAAATGGTTCCGTGCCAAGGTACGTGAAGCCTTGGACGATCCACGCCCTGTTATTCCGCACGAGCAGGTCATGGACAGAGCCCAGGCGCTGATCGACGGAAAGCGCCGTGCGCGGTCTTGAGTGGAAGTTGACCGCAGTCGCCGACCTGATGGTGATCGTCGACTACATCTCGGACGACAATCCCGGTGCCGCCCAAGCCTTGAAGGAAGATATCGAAACCAAGGTATCGCGCTTGCCGGAGAACCCAAGGCTGTACAGGAAAGGCCGCGTGGAAGGCACCCGTGAGATGCTGGTGCGTTCAAATTATATTGTGGTCTATACCGAGGACGAAGAAGCCGTAACGGTTCTTCGTATCCTGCACGCGGCCCAGCAGTGGCCTCGGAGAGGAAAACGCTAGACGCTACGGCCTTTTGGCCTTTTTGAGGGGACCCATTTCGTTAACTCCCCTTTCGCTGTCGGGGTCTCAGTCTTCTGCTCTTTAGGGCCTTTGTCGGGGTGTCTCATGAATCGCGCTTCTTCAGTTCAACAGTAGCACTCAACTCGCCTTCTAATTCCCCCTCGAACGAAGCGGAAAGGGAAATTGGCAAGGCCAGCCGCATTGAGCCATCGGCCATTGTAACGATGTTTGTGTGATTGGGCAGCTCGGCGTAAGTATGACCATCCCCAAGCGGTATTTGAGGAAGATCCCTGATCGTCTCCCTCAGGTTTTGAGTCGTCTTCTCCGCGTCTATGGCGTCTCGGAGTTGGTGACCATAATCATGGATGACGTTGCCGTGGTGGTGGACCGTGATCACCTGACTGATACCAGATGACCGTTCCCGCGCCTCCAGGGCCGCAATGCGGTTCCGGAGTTTGTGCCCCATGAGCCAGCGCCATACACCGATCATGCCGACGACCAAAATGGCTTCGGGCCACCGCTCGACAATGAGCGTGACTGCGTAGTCGACCACAGGACGGATGACTTGCTCCATACGCCCCCATTAGCCCTTTTCCGATAGGGAGACAACTCACTAACAGGTTGTTGAAAAAGTCCGTCTGACGCGGGTACATATTTTGTATGTTCGTACTGGGACGGAGGAGTCGATGAGAGGCACTGATCCGCGTCAAGAAGGCATGTTCAGCTATGTATCGCCGGAAGCCCGTGTTCCCAAGGACCATCCGTTGCGACCGATCCGGGAGATGGTGAACCGGGCGCTGGAAGATCTGTCCGGGGAGTTGGAGGCGATGTACTCGCACACGGGGCGGCCTTCGATCGCGCCGGAACAGTTGCTGCGGGCGTTGCTGTTGCAGGTGCTTTACTCGATCCGCAGCGAGCGGCTGTTGGTGGAGCAACTGGACTACAACCTCTTGTTCCGGTGGTTTGTGGGGCTGTCGATGGACGAGGCGATGTGGGACCACTCGACGTTCACGAAGAACCGGGAGCGGTTGATCGGCTCGGACATCGCCCGGGAGTTCTTTGCGAAGATCCTGGTGCAGGCGCGTGACGCCCGGCTTTTGTCGGATGAGCACTTCAGTGTCGATGGGACGCTGCTGGAGGCCTGGGCGTCGATGAAGTCGTTTCGCCCCAAAGGGGGCGAGGGACCGCGGGGCGGCGGCGGACGCAATGCCGAGGAGGACTTCCGGGGCGAGAAGCGCAGCAATGCGACCCATGAGTCCACCACCGACCCGCAGGCCCTGCAGTACCGCAAGGGCAAGGGGCAGGAAGCGAAGTTGTGCTACCTGGGGCATGCCTTGATGGACAACCGCCATGGACTGATCGTCGACACGCGTACCACCCAGGCCAGCGGCCGGGCTGAGCGGGAGTCGGCGCTGTCCATGATCGAGGGGCGACCCGGCAAGGGCCGGCTCACCGTGGGTGCGGACAAGGGGTACGATACCCGTGACTTTGTCGAGGGGTTGCGCTGGGCGAACGCGAGTCCTCATGTGGCGCAGAACGACACCAATCGGCGTTCGGCCATTGACGGCCGCACCACCCGCCACGCTGGCTACACTCAGAGCCAGCGAGTGCGCAAGCGGATCGAGGAAGCCTTCGGATGGGCCAAGACCGTCGGCGGGTTGCGCAAGCTCAAGCATCGGGGGCTTCCGAAGGTGGACTTCCAGTTCACCCTGACCTTCGCGGCCTACAACCTGGTGCGGCTGCGCACCTTGGGAGTGGGCACGTGACCACACTTCCTGTGGAGGCGTGCGTCTGCGCCACGGTCGTTGGCATGAAAAGGCGTGCGAATGACCTCTATCCCAGCCCGTCGAGGGTCCGATTCCCTTTGCATCAGTCACCAACACTCAAATCCGTGGGTTTTTCCACGGCCTGCTAAGTCCCTTTTTGAGCGGTTTACCCCACTCGGAGCCAAGAAAAGCGAATGGCGCGTCGAACGTTTTTCGGCAGGTAGAGGCTCAGGTCCTCATGGTCGATTGGCTCTGCTTTACTGTAGCCACGGCTGATGAAGAGTCGGCGGCTGCCGCGATTGGCACGTCCGACTCGACAAGACACGGGGTGCCGATACAGCTTAGAACGGGCGATGTGGTTGGGTCGTCGCTTCAACCGCGCCAGCCCAAGCAATAAAGAGAGAGGATGGGGAACCTTGAGACGAGACCACTACATCCCACAGTTCATTTTAAAGGGGGTTCCGAAAACCCGCCCGAGGGAAGGTGCATTTCGCAGAGAAAGACGATGCAGTAATCCGACTAATGCCTGTTAGAGATATTTTCTTCCAGGACCATGGTGAAAGGGTCCTTGCCAAACCTCCAAAGCTAATGCAGCAGGGGGAGAAAGCACTACTTGCAAGTGAACCAGAATGGACCGAAGTTACCGCAGAAGCTTTACAGAAGCTTGAGAATGAATGGGCTCGGGCCATCAAGGGAATGATCAAATGGGTCAAGAAGCTCGACACCAATCGGAGTCGTTTCGTTGCAGTAAAATGCGGTCCACATAAGCAGGAAGAATGGGTGCAAGCTGTAGCTGACTATTGCTTAAGAACGATGTTTCGGTCGGAAGAAGCTGGGCACGAGCTATGGCGCAGGCGGCAAGAAAGCGAAGAACGGAATTTGCAAGAATGGATCGAGAAAGAACTGGGGAAATCTCTAACGCCTAGTGATGAACTACTGTACGTCTACCGGCAACACAACCGCGCGAGCGCACGAACGGGAGCGCTAGCTGACGAGATCTTCAGAAAACGCAATCCGGAGTTCACCGTCACGGCATGGAGGATCGTAGACAACTCAAGATTCATTATTGGAAGCAGGGGTGGGTGCTGGGTAGAGCGCGGAGAGCTCAGAGCATTCCTGTTCCCGGTGGACCCGAAAATTGCGGTCAGTCTACAGGGAAGGGAACAGGCCAACCACATTTTTGGTGGAAATATCCCATTAAGAAATTCAGCAACTGTAGTACATCACGACATTCCGGGAAAAATGGGCATTACCGCAAGAATGGTGAACGAGGCGATGTGGTCCAGTTGCAACGCAGTAGTTGGCCTTGAAAGAAGAGACATCGAAGAGGTGCTGCGAGGTTAACCCTCGCCCCACCCCCACGTAAGCTAGTATGTATATATGGCAGTTTACCCAGGGGAGCCTGTAGCCAACTCAAACCGGAGTAGTTGGCTGCCGACTTTCGCACGTCCAGTATGAACGGTCTTCCCGAGTCCTTTCCCGACACATGGGGGCGACACTAAGCCCTGTCCCTTCACACCTTCGACATCCCGCCCCCGGCAGGCGGTTGCGACTTGCCCGGGATCCACTCCACGTCCTTGGGCGGGCCTTCGGCCTTGACGGTGAAGCTGGCCTTGCCGAGCTTTTCGATTTCGATCTCGAGGGTGTCGCCGTCGTTCATGGGGCCGAGGCCGACGTGGTAGGTGCCGGTGGCGATGACGTCGCCGGGCTGGAGCTGCACGAAGCGCGACAGCCATGAGACCAGCTCGGGGATCTTGTGGGCCATGTGGCGGGTGCTGTAGTCCTGCCGGGCCTCGCCGCCTACCCAGGACTTCACCGTCAGGTCGTGGGGGTCGGCGACCTCGTCCGCGGTGGTGATCCAGGGGCCGCAGGGGCTGTGGGTGCTCTGTCCCTTGGGCAGGAACTGGGTCCGGCGCACCATGCCCCGGTTCGAGATATCGAAGAACGGCACGTAGCCGAACACCGCGTCCATGGCGTCGGACTCGGAGACGTTTCGGCCGCATGATCCCATGACGAAGGCTAGCTCGGCCTCGGGCTGGGTCACGGCCACGGCGGGGATGTCGGACAGCTCCACCGCGCCTTCCGGCCCCAGGAGTTCCGGCGCCTTGTAGAAGAACTCGATGGGCAGGGTGTCGGGGGTGCGTTCCGGCGAGTCGAGGTAGTTGACGAAGGCGGCCAGGCACTTGCTCGGGCGCGGAATGGGGGCCAGCAGCTTGGCGACGCTCAGCGGGAAGCCCGACCCTTCCCGGCACAGCCGGTCGAACTCCTTGCGGTAGTCGTCGAAGTTGGCGATCACCTCCTCCATCACCCGCTGGGGACCCTTTTGCACCCTGTACTGGATGATGCCGCTCACGTCCACGACGTCGCCGTCGTTCTTGAGGACGCCGATACGGTCGTCGTTGAAGCGAAGAATTTTCACGGAAATGCTCCTTGTGCTTCCGAAAGCCCGCGCCTCAGCCCCCAAAGGGCGACCGCCGGTCGCCCCTACAATCTCCTTGAAACCCAAGCCCGAGGCAGACGTGGCGGGATGGGACCGCGACCAGGTGTACGCCCCTACAACCTCCTTCAAACCCAAGCCCGAGGCAGACTCCCGTAGGGGCGACCCGCGGTCGCCCCTATTCCGGGCAGGCTCCTAGTCGTTCACGGGCTCCAGCCAGACATCCACCAGCGCCAGCCGCCCTTCCCGGGCCGCCTGGAGGCCCCGTTCGAGCGCCCCCTTGACCTCGGCGGGGCTCTGCACCCGCTCGCCGAAGCCGTCGAAGGCGCGGGTGACCGCGGCGTAGTCGGGGGCGGGCGCTATGGAGGTGCCCACGAACTGGTTGGTGCGCACCGCCCAGCCTTCGGGGTAGTACGCCGGCACGCCGCGCTTCATGGACTTGTAGCCGTGGTTGTTCATGAGCACGACGAGGATCGGCATGCGGAACTCCTGGGCGAAGCCGAAGCCCGCGAGGCCGGGGTTGTAGTTGAAGGAGCCGTCGCCGATGACCAGCACCACCGGCTTCTCGGGATGCGCGGCCTTGACCCCCAGGGCGGTGCCGAGGCCGGTGCCGAGGCCGCCGATGCAGCCGCTGTAGAAGTTGCCGGGCTTCACCCGGTCCAGGTACTGGTGCAGCGCCATGCGGTGGGTGATGGTCTCCTCCACCAGGTAGACGTCGTCGGGAAGCACCTGGTTGAGCTGGTACATGACCCAGTTGGTGTCCATGGGCTCCTTCGATTCGAGCTTCTGTGCCTGCTCGGCCCAGGCCGCCCGCCGCGCCGCGCCCTGCTCGCGCACCCTCGCCCTGCGTTCGGCGGCGCCGGCGCCCTCCACGCCGTCCTCGCGGAGCCGTGCCAGCAACGCCCCCAAGGACGCCTCCAGCTCCCCGGCGATGCTCGCGTCCACCTGCACGCCCCAGTAGGGCAGGTTCATGTGCAGCGGCTCCTCGTCCAGGGCCACCACCGTGGCACTCTGGGCCGCCGAGGCCGGATGCCACGGCTGGGTGGCGCCGACGAGGCAGACCACGTCGGCGTCGGCCATGAACTCGCCGGGCTCGAAGCCGCCGTGCAACTCGTGGTCCCGCGGGAAGTTGAAGAAGCCGCTGCTGCGGGTCTCCACCACCGGGGCGTTGAGCAGCTCCGCCAACTCCACCATGAGGTCGACGATGGCGCCGTTCTTGCCGGCGTTCTCGCTTACGATCACGGGATTCCGGGCGGTCCGCAACAGGCCCGCCAGCTCGTCGATAGCAGCCGGATCCGGGCTCGGCATCGACGGCATCGACACCTTCAGCGGCGCCTCGCGCGTGACCTTGTCGAACAGGTACTCCATGGGCAGCGACACGAACACCGGCCCCCGGGGCGAGCTCATGGCCATCTGGCAAGCACGCTGGATGGTGGAGACCAGGATGTGCTTGTCGTTGACCCCGAAGCTCCACTTCACGCAGCGGTCCACCAACGCGGCCGGGCCGCCCACGTCGGAGAGGAAGCGCATCCACTGGCCGCCGGGATCGGGTCCGTCGTCCTCGCCGAAGGCGAGGGACTCGCCGGTGAACACCACCATCGGCACCTGCTCGTGGAGCGCGCCGCGGAGCGCCATGGAGCCGTGGAGCGCGCCCACGGTGGTATGGATCATGACCCCGGGGAGCTTGCCGGTGGCCTTGGCGTAACCGCTGGCCATGGCCAGCGCGATCTCCTCGTGCCGCGAACTCAGGTAGACCGGCATGCTCTCGTCCGGCTTGGCCAAAGCCTCCCACACCGGCGACCACTCCGAGCCCGGCGACGCGAAGATCCGCTCCACGCCCATGCCCGACAGAACGCGCAGAAAGGCTTCCGCGCCGGTGAGTCCGTTGACTTCGATCATGTTTCGTTCCTCCGTTGGCAGATAAGGGACCGTAGAATAACCCGCGGGGGCGTGCAACTCCCGCGCCGGGATGAAACAAACTAGGAGGGCGACCGTTCCATCGTGCGGAGCCGGGCACGGGCGGATTCGAAACCCGCCCCTACAACGGTCGCACCGGTTTCGCGGCGAAGGTGGGTATCCATCCCGCCGGCGGCCTAAGGTCGAGCGAGTCGGCGTCGATGGAGGTGCGGCCCGACAGCAGCACGCGCTCGCCCCGATACGCCCACACCCGCAGGTCCGCCCATACGTAGGAGTCGCCGTCGACCTCGATCCGCGGCCGTCCCACCTTCCTCTGGGCGACGTAATCCTCGCCCTTCCGCACCAGCCGCTGCAGGCGCGAGCGCCCCACCCGCGCGCTGGGAAGAAAACCCCGGCTGGCGTGGCTGCGCATCGGCTTGAACACGAACTGCTCCCGGTTTTCGGCGATGGCGTCGAGGTTGTCGGCGCGGAGCACGCGGGTCTCCGGGATGTGCCGGCTCAGGACTTCCCGCTCGCGGGCGTCGATTCCCAGCTCCCGGTCCCACGCGGGAAGCGAAAGGAACTCCAGCAGACGCTTGTCGCTGCGGGTGGCGTAGGTGAAGGGACTGGGCGCGACGTACACGCTGCCGCCAAGGAAAGCCTCGCGCAACGCGCGCGTTCCCTCTTTCTCCAGGAAGAAGTCGGTGGAACGGTTCACGATGAACGACACCGGCTCGCCGTCGTGCCAGAGCCGCTCGCCATCCCAGCGGAGTTGCGCGGTCGACGCCACCTCGGCGCGCCAGCCCTCGCCGCGGAAGAGCTCGCGCAACATGTCCATCTCGCCCCGGAACTTGCCCCGTTCCAGCGCTTCGGGTTCGTCGAGGATGAGAAAGAGTCCCTCGGGCACGGCGCCGAAGAAGCCCTCCGCCTCCCGGCGTACCATACGGGTGACGCGCCGCTCGAGCTCGGCGGCCGACGGCGGGGTTTCGAGAACCGCCTGACGGTGCGGTTCCAGGAGCGCGTGGTAGTACGCGTTGATGAGGCCGGCGTAGAGCAGCCCGGAGCCGTTGTCGTTGAACTCGATGACCTGCCACGGCGCGTCGGGCGGCAGGTGAAAATCCCACGCACTGAAGAAACAGACTTCCGGCCGTCCACGCGGCACCTCCTGGCCGGACGAGGCGATGACGTTGTCCTGCCATAGGGCGCGGGTGGTTACGTCCTCGAAGACGCGGATGAAACCGTCGATCTCGGCCAGGACCGCGGCTGGAATCGCCTGGTGCGCGTACGTCACCGAAAACTCGTCCGGCACCCCCGCGATTCCGGCGTCCCGAAGCCGGGTCCACAACTCTTCGCGCCGGTCCGTCATCCGAGTATTGGCGTCCTTCGACTTCGCTGCGCTACGCCTGTCCTGAGCCTTGTCGAAGGGCTCAGGACGAACGGTTGTCCGACGGCTCCCTCCGTTCGTCCTGAGCGTAGGGAATCCTGAGCTTGTCGGAGGGCGACCGAAGTCGAAGCGCGCGTGGCAAGGAACCCGCGGCGGCGTGCCCGTTGCCAGGCCCGGCCGGGGTTCATCTCACGCGGGCTCACGTAGCGTCCGTGCAAGACGCTGAAGGAACCGTCCCACCTCCGCGTCGTCCCTGAGCCGGTAGCCCGCCGCCGTCTCCCTGGGCCGGTCCGCCACGAGGATCCCCACCCCCCTGTCCCGCACCGCCTCGAAGCCGTCCTCGTCCGTGGTGTCGTCGCCGAGGTACAGGGGCACGTGGTCGACCCCGAGGGCCTGGAGGATCCATTCCACCGCCTTGCCCTTGTTCCAGTCGAACCGTGGCCTGACTTCGAACACCTTCTTGCCATGGGCCTTGCGCAGCCCGGCGTAATCTCGCAGCAGGCCGTCCACCACGGTTTCGACATCGGGCACCGCCGCCTCGTCCACGAGGCGGTAGTGAACGGCCAGGGAGTGTCCCTTGGTCTCCAGCAACAGGCCGGGAACGTGCGCCAGCGCGGCGTCCAGGCGCTGGTGCAGCTCCTTGACGAGCGGCGGGAACTCGTGCCCCACCTGGTGGGAAATGCCGGAACCCGCGGGTCCGACGATGTCGTAGCCGTGAGTCCCGGCGTAGAAGAGATTGTCGAGCCGGACCCGTTCCTGCACGTCCGCGCGCCCGCGTCCGCTTATGACCGCCGTGACGCAACGGTCGCCCAGATGCCGCAGGGTGGCGCGCATGTCATCGGAGAGCACCGCCTGCGCGGGGGTGTCGACGATGGGGGTCAAGGTGCCGTCGTAGTCGAGAAAGACGGCGGCCTGTCTGCCTTCCAGAACCCTTTCGACGTCAGGGAAATCGGTCAAGGCGGAGGGGATGGTCCGTCCGGAGCTCATCCGCGAATCCGTCCCCAGCACTCGACCTCGGTCCACTCCTCCTCGGGAATGGCGTAGGAGTGGGTCCCGGCGATCAAACCGGCGCGATTGAGGTTGCTGGGGCAGATCATGCGCTCGTCGATGTCCTTCTCCGCCAGCTTCGCGTCCATGAGGTCGTGGCTGCGGTCGGAATGGCCCAGTCCCATGGCGTGGCCGATCTCGTGGGCGGTCATGTTCTGGGTCTCCACGGCGCCCATCCCCCTGAGCCCGAGGTAGACGTAGGCCTTGCGGATGCCCTCCCGACCGTTGCGGCACTTGACCTTGGTGGCGCCGACGATGCCCGGGAACACGTCGTCGTAGAGCTCGATGGTGATGTCGGCGCCTTCGCTCGCGGTTTCCCACATGGCGTAGAACGGCTGCACCCGGTTCCATTGCAACACGCCGCGGCGCACGGCCAGCGCCACCTCCAGGGACACGCCGGCCCAGTTGTTGACCTTGAACGTCACCACGTCGCGATCCACGGGGTGCCACCGGGCCACCGCCCCGTCCTGGCATGTCATCCGCTCGATGTGGACCATGCTCCCGGAGTCGTCACGCTGCCGGACGTCATGGCCGTGGCGGGCCCGGGGGCGGTCCTTATCCTCGCAGGCGGCTCCCGCGCCTGCACCTTGACCGTCCGTGCAAGCCTCCGCGTCGGAGTGGAGCAGCGTCAGGGAAAAGGCCAGAGCGAGAAGGGGCGCGATTGCTCGATGGGGCGTGATCATGCCGACGTCGGTGATGCGGTCCGATGCCTAGAAGAACCCGAGCCCGAGGGATCAACGCGCTTATACAATGGCCAGCCCCTTGTCCGCAACCCGCGGCGGAAACAAAACGGGAGGACGCCGACGCGCCCTCCGGGTGCGCCTCGCCGGCTGCGCGTGCGCATCGGTCCTTGCCTCCCCGCGCGGGCCGTGCGATATCTCTTCCCCGTGCGACGCTTTCCGCGGGCAGTTCCGGTGGTCCGTACGGCACAGGCCGACTGACACGAGCGAGGCGAGCATGGCGTTCCAGCGACTGCGCAGACTCATGAGCGAAAGCGAAGACGAAGAGGCGGAGGCACAGAGAGACGTGGATATCACCTTTGGCATCGAGGAGGAGTTCTGGCTTGTCGATCCCGACAGCCGTGACATCATCTCCGACCCGGACCCGGGGATCTTCGATTGGTGCGAGAAAAACCGCGGCGCCCACGGCTTCGTGCACGAGTTTCTGCGCTCCCAGATCGAGACCAATACCCGGGTGTGCGAGTCGGTGGGCGACCTGCGCGGCGCGCTGAAGGAAACCCGCCGTATCGTGGCGGAGGCGGCCAGCCGGCACGACGCCGCGATCCTGGCCGCCTCTACCCATCCCTTCGCGGCGTGGCAATCACAGATGAGCACGCCCAAGGAACGGTACGAAAGGTTGGCGAACACGTTCCAGGAGACCGCACGGCGGCTTCTCGTAAGCGGCATGCACATCCACGCCGGCTTCGGCGACGCGGATTCCCGGATCCGGGTCATGACGGCGATGCGGCGCTACCTGCCCTTGCTGCACGCCGTCTCCACCTCGTCGCCCTTCAGCGCCGGCCGCGAGACCGGCTTCAAGTCCTACCGGTTGAGCATCATGGGAGCGCTCCCGCGTACCGGCCTGCCCGGTCCCATGTGGTCCCGCGCCGAGTTCGACCAACTGGTGGCCGACTACCAGAGGATGCAGCTCATCGGCGACGGCAGCGAGCTGTGGTGGGACATCCGCCCGTCGGTGCGCTTCCCCACCATCGAACTGCGCATCTGCGACCTGTGCCCGCGCATCGAGGACGCCATGTGCATCGCCGCCCTGTACGCCTGCCTCATCCGGTACCTGTCCCGGCTCGACCGCGAGGGCGGGCTGCCGGCCGAGCCGCCCACCGAGATCATCGCCGAGAACCGCTGGCTGGCCCAGCGCTACGGCGTCTTGGGCTTCCACGGCGACACCCGCGCGGGAGGCCGCAAGGACATCGAGGACTTCGCCGCCGAGCTCGTCGACGAGCTGGCCGGCGACGCCCAGGCCCTGGGCTGCGAGAAAGAGCTGCAACACACCCTCACCATCATCCGCGAGGGCACCGGCGCCGACCGGCAGATCGACCTGTTCCGCCTTCGGAAGGTGGAGGGAGACAGCGACGACGACGCGCTGCGCGCGGTGGTGGACCTGGTGATCGAGGAGACGCGGGAGGGGGTTGGGGAACGGTCGTAGCGGACGTGTCGCAGACGATCACGTTCAGGCCACGTCACGCGGCGCGCGGAAATTGCCGCGGCCCACGAATGTTGCTAGGGTACATGAAAATTCCAAAGCCACAATGCAGGCCGACGGTTGGGCAAGTTTCGGCCGTTCCAGTGCAGGAGGTTAGCCATGTCCGTGATCGATGCCGATACCCACGTTGACGAGTCCGAGTCCACCTGGGCCGCGTTGGAGAATACTCCCTACGCGAAATACATGCCGGTGACGGTTCACATGTCGGACGACGAGGCCAACCGGGCCGGCTTCAACACCACCACCCGGCGCAGTTGGGTGGTGGAGGGAAGACTCCAGAACCGCGCGGTGCGGGACGAGATCAACCATCCGCCGCGGGTGCGCCGGGAGCTGGACGACGTGGAAGGGCGTCTCGCCCACATGGACGAGATGGGCGTGGACATCCAGGTCATCTTCCCGACCTTCTTCATCCGCCACAACACCCAGAACGCCGAAGCCGAGTGGGCGCTGGCCACCACTTACAACCGCTGGCTGGCGGAGAAGTGCGCGCCCACCAACGGGCGGCTGCAGTGGGCCGCGGTGCTGCCCTGGCTGAACCCGGAAATGGGGATCGAGGAGCTGCGCTGGGCCAAGGAGCACGGAGCGTGCGGCATCTTCAAGCGCGGCTTCGACATCGGCCGCAAGGTCACCGACCCGCATTTCTTTCCGGTGTACGAGGAGGCCAACCGCCTGGACATGCCCCTGTGCTTCCACACCGGCCATCCGCTGCCGGCGCGCGAGTGGGACCGGGGCTTCCCTATCATGAACGCCTTCGCCGAACTGGTGACCTCCAAGGTACCGGAAATGTTCCCCAACCTGAGGTTCGGGTTCATCGAATCGGGGGCGTCGTGGATACCCTACGTGATGTCGCAGCTTGGAGCGACGAAGCGCGCCGCGCTCCGCGGCACGGGGACCACGCTGCCGCTACTGCACGACCTCGACCCCGACATCTTCCGAAAGAACCGCACGTACATCACCATCGACCCCATCGACGACGTCGAGGCGCTCCTGAAGTTCCACACCGAGGACAACCTGATCATCGGCACGGACTACAGCCACACCGACATCTCGGCCAACCTGAGCGGGCTCAACGAAGTGCGCAACTGGGTGGACGAGGGCCGGATCGACAACGATCAGGCCGAGAAGATCCTCAACACCAATTCGCGGGTGTTCTACGGCCTGTAGGAGCGTAGCGAAGCAGTCCTACAACTTGAGTGTAGCGGAACAGTCCTACAACCGTTCGTCCTGAGCGTAGCGCCGCGCCAGCGGCGCGAAGTCGAAGGACGCTATTCGTTTCGGCGCATGGCGCGCCAGACCTTCTCCGGCGTCAGCGGAAGATCCCTGACACGGGCGCCGGTGCAGCGGAACACGGCGTTGGCCACGGCCGGCGCCACCGGGATGATGCCGCCCTCTCCCATGCCCTTGGCGCCGTAGGGGCCGGGGCCGTCACCGTTCTCCACCAGTATCGATTCGAAGGTCGCGGGCAGGTTCTCGAAGCCCGGCACGCGGTAGTCCACGAGATTCGGGTTCAGGATCTGGCCGTCGCCGTACTCGATGGATTCCATCAGCGCGTGGCCTATGCCCATCATGGCGGCACCCTCGTCCTGGCCCTCGCACTGGAGCGGGTTAAGCGCCTTGCCCACGTCCGCGGCCATGATGTAGCGCTCGAGCCGCACTTCCCCCGTTTCCCGGTCCACGTCAAGCTCCACCCCGCCGATGCCGATCTCCCAGAAAAGCGGGTTGGCGGGTGTCGGAGCCATGCCGCTGTGGGCGTAGCCGCGGCCCACGATCTCGCCTCCCTGCATGGCGAAGTGCCTGCGGATGAGCTCGCCGTAGGAGACGCCCTGGCCGCCGGCCCGGGCCTCGCCGCCGGCCAGCTCCACGGCCTCCCGCGGAGCCTCGAAATGCTCCATGGCCAGCTCCAGGATCTGTTCGCGGGCGTCCGCCGCCGCCGACTGGGTGGCCTTGCCCATGACCGTGGTGGAGCGGCTCGACCCGGTGGAACGGTCGTAGGGGGTATAGGCCGTGTCCGGCGGGCGTACCCGCACCTTGTCCAGGGGAACCCGCAACTCCTCGGCCACGATCTGGCTCATGACCGTGCGCGAGCCCTGGCCGATCTCGGAGGTGCCGATGAGCAGCACCACGCTGCCGTCGGACAGGACGTGCACGGTGGAGGTGGAGGCCAGCGGCGCTCCCGGATCGGTCACCCCGAACGCCAGCCCGCGACCTTTGCCCGAAGGCGCCGCCGGCCCGTCCCACCCCAGCCGTCTGGTGACCTGCCGCAGCCCTTGCCGGAGGTCGGCGTCCAGGGGCTTGCCGCCGGGCTTCAGCTCCTCGCCCCGGTGCAGCAGGTTCTTCAGGCGGAAGCCCAGGGGGTCCATCCCCAGCCGGTCGGCGAGGATGTCCATCTGCGACTCGTTGGCCCAGGCGGTCTGCGGGCCGCCGATGGAACGGAACGAGGCCGCGGACACGGTGTTGGTGTACACGCAGTGGGATTCGACACGGATGTGGAGGAGCCGGTACGGCCCCAGGATGCGCGTGAGGGTGCGGCTCGTTACAACCGGGCCGAGCTCGGCGAAGGCGCCGGTGTTGAGGTAGATTTGCGCTTCCCTGGCCACCAGGGTGCCGTCGCGCTTCGCCCCGGTGCGGACCCGGCACAAGGCCGAGTGCCGCCGCACGGTCATCATCGCCTCGGAAACGTTCTGGGCCACCCGCACCGGGCGGCCGCACTTCTGCGCCAGTGCCACCGCCAGGGGCTCGATCTTGGCCCCGGACTTGCTGCCGTAGGCGCCGCCCACGTACGGAATGATGACGCGGACGGCGGACAACGGCAGGTCGAAGATGTGAGCGAGCTCGAGCTGGACGCCGAAGGGATGGGCGCAGGAGCTCCACACCGTCACCCCGTCGGCGTCGACCTTGGCGATGGCCACGTGGGGCTCCATGGCGTAGTGGTACACCATGGGGAAGGTGAAGGTGTCCTCCACCACGGTGTCGGCCTCGGCGAATCCGGCCGCCACGTCGCCCTTCTCCAGCCGGTCGCTGAAGCAGATGTTGCCGGGGGAGGCCTCGTGGATTTGCGGCGCGCCGTCGGCTACGGCTTCCTCGATGGTGACTACCGCCGGCAGGGGCTCGTACTCCACCGCCACCGCACGGAGCGCGTCTTCGGCCGCACCCTCGTCATCCGCCGCCACCGCGGCCACCGGTTGCCCGGCGAACAGCGCGCGGTCCAGCGCGACGATGGGATGATCCTGGATCCTGCCGCTAAACCAGGGGTTTCGGTGGCGAAAGTCCTCACGGGTGAGGATGGCGTGGACCCCGGGCATCCGCTCCGCTGCCCGTGTGTCCATGGAGACGATGCGAGCGTGGGCGTGCGGGCTCCGCAGGATCTTGCCGCAGACCATGCCGGGGAGCGTGATGTCCGAGGCGTACTCGGCCTGCCCCGTGACCTTGGCCACCCCGTCCACGCGCGCGGCCGCGGTGCCGATGATCTCCATGGTCGTCGTCCTGGTCAAGCGGGCCGAAGGCCCGCGGCGCGGGCGGTTTTAGCACCGGCCGCTACACGGACCGGCGAATGCCCCGCCGACGCTAGAACTCCATGCAGTCTTCGGCCACCACCACCTCGCCCGGGTAGTGCTTCCTCACCTCCTCGGCCCAGGGCTCGTAGTCGGTGCTGTCGACGCGGCGGGTGAAGTGGGACAGCACCACCTTCCTGACGCCGGCCTGGGTCGCCAGCGCGCCGATGTTCTCCAGCCCCATGTGCCCTTGGGTGGCCTGGCGCATGATGCCTTCCTGCTCGGCCGTGCTCATGGCCTCCCAGCGGCCGTCCTTGATCATGGCGTTCTTGCGCTCGTCGCACGACGAGGTCTCGGTAACCAGCACGTCGGCGTCCCTGGCCAGCGCGGTGACCGCGGCGCTGGCGCCGGTGTCGCCGGTGAACACGATGACCCGGTCGGGGGTCTCGAAGCGGTAGGAGTAGGACTTGTAGCGGCCTTCGGCGTCGCCCCGGTGGAAGCTGAAGTGGGTGTTCGCCACCGAGGTCACCCGGACGTTGTCGTCCTGGTAGACCTCGCCGACGCCCACGTCATGGCCGAAGAACACCTTGTGCAGCGGCACGCTGCGGCCGCCGTCGGCGATGCGGATGTCGGCGCTGATGCTGCAGTACGCCACCGTGGCGTCCACCAGCTCCTTGGTGCGGGGCGGGCCGTAGACGTTGATGGGCTCGGTGCGCTGACCGTCCCAGGCCAGCGACATGAGGGTGCCGAGGCCCGCGGTGTGGTCGTCGTGGTGGTGGGTGAGGAAGATGACCCCGACCTTGCGCACGTCGGCGCCGGCCCTGGCCATGCGCCTGGCCACGCCGTCGCCGGCGTCCACCACGTAGTAGGTGCCGTTGACGGTGAGCAGATGCGAGGTCTGCGCCCGGCGCGGTGTCAGCGAAGGGCCGCCCGACGTGCCCAGGGTGATGAGTGAGGATGGTGTCTTCATGTTTCCTCCGTTCAGCGGTTGGGTTGCCGGTCGGGACGCGCGTGTGACGAACCGTCAGCTCCCGGCCTCCGGGCGCTTCTCTCCGGCGATGAGACCATAGTGGAAGCCGCCGGTGATGTGAAGCCGTTCGCCGGCCTTCTCGTAGCGAAAGTACCTGTCCGCGAAGCGGTCGCGCAGTTCCGCCGGACGCCGTTCCAACTCGTCCGCCACCTCCATCCAGTGGCGGCCCGTGGGGATGCCTTCGGTACCGTCCTGGTCCACGGCGCAGGTGTGGCAGTCCGTGCGCACCACCTCCAGCCCGCCGTCCGTCATCAATTGGCGGACCTCCTCCGTCGTGAAGAACCGGAATCCGGCGCCGTGGGACTTCTGGAAGACCTCGTTGATGAGCCCGTTGACCGCGGCGTCCAGCGCATCGTCCGCCGGCAGGATCACCGGATCGAGTATGAGCAGCCGGCCGCCTGGCTTGAGCACCCGTCGGGCCTCCGCCACCATGTCCCGTGCGCTGACGAAGTGATGCAGGCTGAAGGCCACCCACGCGCGGTCGCAGATGCCGGCCCGCAACGGCATGCGCTCGGCGGTGGCGGCGATCCGTTCGTACCGGGGAATGGGACCCGCGTCCGATTCCTGCGACACCCGCAGCATGGCCAGCGCCTCGTCGATGCCCACCACGCTCCCGCCGGCCAGATGCCGGGAAACCGGCCGGGCGAAGCGGCCCGTGCCCGTGGCCACGTCCAGCACGGTCTCGTCGCCGCGCAATGCCATGGCCTCGATCAACCGCTCCGCCAACTGTCCGCGGATGTCCGACAGCACCGCCCGCCGGTCGAACTCCGCCGCGTGCGCGTGATCGTGGAAGGGTGAGTGCGGGTGCTTGCTCATTCGTCAGGGCCCCTGTGCGCCGTGTCGGACTCGTCGACCCATTCGCCCTCGGTGTAGGACATCCCGTGCCTGCCCGGAACCGTGCGCATCCGCCCAGCCTGGTAATGGTCGCAGCTCTTCGGACCATAGCAGAAGGTTTCGACCCGGTACCGCTTCCGCGATGGGTTCCATTGGTCCAGTATCAACGTCACCGGCATCCGGCAACCCCAGATGCAGGTGGCGCACCGGCTTTCGTAGGTGCGGGGATCGAGCCGCCGGTGGCCCCGCTCGTGGTACGTTTCCAGGTCCGGCGGCACGCCGTGGAACGGCGGCACGGCCGACGCCTCCACTCCGGCATCCCGGACGACCTTGAACCCGCTCGCCTTGTACCACTCGGCCGTTTCCGTGTTCGGATTGGGCACGGGCACCGCCTCCCCCCTCACCTCCATGCCGGCGCGGAACCCGTGCTTCGCATGCGCCGCCCGCCCCACGGCGACACCGGCCTCCCCGCGCTCCCCGGCGAAAGTCCCGTCGATCCGCAGCACGTAGCCGCGATAGCTGTGAGAGCGCTGGTCGAAAGAACGCAGCAGTCTTATGCGCGGCTGCACGGATACGATGGTGCCGGACCAGGGTGCGTTCATGCGCGCCTCCGGGATCATCGACCTCGCGCCGTTACGGCGCCTCCGTGCCTTCGTTGAGGAGGGAGAGATAGCCGTCATAGACGAACAGCCGGCCACGCTGTCTGCCGGTAATCTCCCGCGCGATTCCCTGGCTCACGAGCAGCTCCATGGCTGACGCGACGGTGTGAAAGGCAAGCTCCGTATCACGGCACGCCACGGGCAGCGACAGGATCGGCCGGGACTTGAGCGCGTCGTGGACACGAAGCGCCGTCCCCGCTCGCCGGCCTCCCACCGTCCGGACCCGCTCCCGGTCATCCTGAAACATCCGCGACAGGCGTTGGGAGGTGCCGACCGCGCCATCGGCCGTCAGTTTCACGCCTTCGAGGAAGAAGTCCAGCCATGCTTCCCAGTCCCCGGTTCGACGCACGCGGCTCAGCAGATCGTAGTAGGTGGCCCGGTTTTGCTTCAGGAAAAGACTGAGGTACAGGAGCGGCTCACGCAGCACGCCGGCCTGGCACAGCAGCAGGGTGATCAGCAACCGCCCCACGCGCCCGTTGCCGTCGAGAAACGGGTGAATGGTTTCGAACTGCACGTGCGCCAGCGCGGCGCGCAGCAGCACCGGCAACTCCTTGGAGTAAAGAAAAACTTCAAGCGCCGCCATGCAGGCGGGCACGGCCGTATGTGGAGGCGGCACGAAGACTGCGTTGCCCGGCCGCGAGCCGCCGATCCAGTTCTGTGAACGGCGAAACTCACCGGGCGTCTTGGACAGGTTCCGTTCCCCCGGCAACAGAACGGCGTGGATCTCGCGGATGAGGCGGTTCGACAGCGGGAACTGCTCTCCCAGACGCCGCAAACCGTGGTGGAGCGCCGCCACGTAGTTCGAGACCTCGACGGCGTCGTCGACCGGCGCTCCGGGGGCTTCCTCCAATTCGAAGAGAAGAAGATCCGAGAACGAGGACTGCGTACCCTCGATCTGGGACGAGAGCACCGCTTCCTTGCGGACGTAGGCGTAAAGGAAGAGCGCGTGGTCCGGAAGCAGCGTCGTAACCCCATCGAGGCGGCCAAGGGCCACGCCAGCCGATTCCATTGCCTGTTGCAAGGCGCCGTCCAGGACCAAGGGGGGTTTGGGAGGAAGGGGTGCCGGCACGAAAGCACGAACGCGTTCCTCGCCGACACGAGTCAACTCATAAATTCCGCATTCGCCGCGCTGCATACCGGACCCGCCTCTATTGAAGATATTTCAATAGCGTCGTTAGCTATTGTAATTTAAGTCAGTTATTTACAATAACACCGGATGGCGTGCAAGTCCGGCAGAAAAACGGCTACCAACGCAAGCTCTTTCCACCTACGGCAACGGACACTCCGGCGTCAGCCGCTTGAGCTCGGGGATGACCTCCTCGCCGAAGCGCTGGATAGTTTCCAGGGTGAGGGAGGAGTCCATGCCGGGCCAGTCGACCATGAACCACATGATCTCGGCGCCGAACTCCTGGTGGTAGGAGAGCACCTGCTCGGCCACTTCGGCCGGGCTGCCGAGGACCAGGCGGTCCTGCTGAAGCTGCTCGAACGGCAGGTCGTAGCGTTCGCCCGGCTGGCCCCAGCGCTGGTAGCGTTCGTAGCGGCGCTCGTAGCCCTCGCGGATGCGGTCTTCCGCCTCCTTGCGGCTGTCGGCCACGCACAGGTCGCGGAAGATGTAGAGACCTTCGAAAGGCCTCCCCTGCTCTTCCAGGGCGCGCTTGTACGCGGGCACGGCCTCGCGCAGGAAGGTCTTGGTGTGGCGGCGGCTGGCGATCCAGTGGTCGGCCACCCGCGGCACCCGCTCGACGGTGGGCACGGTGTCGGCCCCCAGCAGGATCGGCGGCCGGGGCTTCCGCAGGGGCTTGGGATGGATGGTGACGCCGTCGATCCGGTAGTACCGGCCCTCGTGCCGCACCTCGTCCTCGGTCCACAGTCGCTTCACCACCTCGATGCCCTCCTCGAGCCGCGGCCGTTTCTCGCGCATGGGCACGCCCATGGAGGTGAACTCGACGTCGCGATAGCCCTGGCCGACGCCGAACAGGAACTTGCCGTCGCACAGGTTGTCGAGGGTGGCGGTGTACTCGGCCACCATCAGCGGCTGGTGCATGGGCAGCAGGAATATCGCCGTCCCCAGGTGCATGCCGGGGGTCAGGCCGGCGAAGTACGCCAGCAGCGGCAGCGACTGCAGCATCGCCGCGTCGGGTCCGGTGGAGTAGTGCTGCGCCACGAACAGCGCCTCGTAGTTGCTGGCGTGGGCCACCCGCGCCCTTTCGGTGAAGTCGCTGACGACGCCCGCCCGCTCCAGGTCCGAGGGGTAGCTCCCGAACGCGATGCCGAAACGCATGATGAGACCTCCTGTTGTGGTGGAGTTACCTCCGTCTTCCCGCCGCACGTGGGCTCGGGAGAGCCGCCGGGCGCCCCACGGGATTCAGCCGATTACCCGTTCCACGGGTACACTCCGGACGTCCATTTCAAATTCCAGTCCCTGGACCGGCGGCCGCGCGTAGGTCCACGTAACACCGTCCGGCGCCGCGCCCCGGCGGACGATCTCGTCGGCGAGAAACCCGTGGATTTCGTGGACCGTGTAGAGCTGGCTCGTGGTGGCGTCCGCCCAGGTCAGGCCCAACGCCGCCATCCGAAGCTCCAGCGCTTCGAGCACGAACTTCGCCTTTTCCCGCATCGCATCGGGCGAAGTGTCCCCGAGACGGATGATCCGCTCCCCGTACCCTCCCGGTCCTTCGGGCGCTTCGCCGGAGCCCGCGATTACGAAGCTCTTCAGCCCCGCCGCACCGCTCGCCCCGGCCGGCACCGTGTACGAAAATGCATGGAAGCTGGGTTCGATCGGAGGATGCACCTCGGGGCATACGTTTGAGCGCGCGACGGGATTGTCCTCGTCCTTGAAGATGCCCCACCGTTCAAGCGTGCCCACATAGACCCGATTGAAGGCGATGAAACCTTCTTCCGTGAACTGCCCTGGCGAGCGCAGCTCACAAGCGCAGAACGCGGTGGGCGGCCGCCCGAGTGCGTCAAGATAGGCCTCGATCCGGCGGAACCCTTCGTCAAGCGGCACGGGCCGCACGAACCGGGCGCGTTCGATGACGTACCCCGGCTCCGCCAAGACGCCCCCCGAGTACTGGAACCGCCCCCGCACGTATCGGTACCCGCCGGGTTCGAATACTGTCGTTTCCGCCATATCGCACCTCCGGTAGCTGGAGTTACAGTCAGGCCTCCGCCCTCCGCGCGATCTCCCGCGCCAGCCCGTCGAAGATCCGCGCGTGGACCGGGTAGAGGCCGTACCAGTAAAGCAGCCCGCCCAGCCCCTTGGGAAGGAAGGCGGCGGTCTGCTCCAGTTGGGTCTTGCCGTCCTCGGTCTCCCACACTCGGAACTGTAGCCAGGCGCGGCCCGGCAGCTTCATCTCCGCGCTGAGGCGCACCAACCGGCCCGGCTCCAGCGCCTCCACCCGCCAGAAATCCAGCGCGTCGCCGACCCGCAGCTCGTCCGGGTGCCGGCGTCCCCGGCGCAACCCCGCTCCGCCCAGCAGACGGTCCACCATGCCGCGGAGGCGCCACATCCAGTCGCCGTAGAACCATCCCCGCTTGCCGCCGATGCCGGTGAACACCCGGTACACCTCCCCGGCGGATGCGTCCACCCGCCGCGCGCGGCGCTCGAATATCATCCCTTCGTGGGACTCCACCCGGGAGAAGGATTCCGCCGGCGCGGGCGCGCCGTGAGCGTCGCTCCACGCCGTCTCGATGCGGCCGTGCTCCAGGTCGTCGAGCACCTCGGCGACGGCCCCGGCGTAATCCCCGGGCGCGATCGCCGGAAACAGCTCCCGGGCCAGATCGTCGGTCACCACCACCTCGTTCCGGAGCCCGTCGATGAGCGGCCCGCTCACCCCGGAAGGGATCGGCGTGATCCAGTGCACCCAGTACGACGACAGACGCGGCGTCAGCACCGGCACCGGCACGAGCCAACGCCGGAGGCCCCGAGCCCGGGCGTAGCCCAGCATCATCCCCCTGTAGGTGGTGACGCCATCGCCGCCGATCTCGATGACCTTGTCACCGCAGGCGGCATTGGTCGGGGCCGCCGCCAGGTAGTCCAGCACGTCGTTCACCGCGATGGGCTGGACCCGCGAATACACCCACCGGGGGCAGACCATCACCGGAAGCCGCTCCACCAGGTAGCGGATCATCTCGAAGGAGATGCTGCCGGAGCCGACGATCACCGCCGCCCTGAACTCCGTCACCGGAACACCGCCTTCACGGAGCGCCCGCCCGGTATCCTGCCTGGAACGGAGGTGTTGCGACAGGTCGGCCTTCGGGTCCCCCAGACCTCCCAGGTAGACGATGCGGCGAACGCCGGCTTCCTTCGCCACGTGGCCGAAGAGCCGCGCCGCGTCGACGTCCAGCTCATGAAACTTGGCGCCGCTGCCCATGCTGTGGATCAGGTAGTAGGCGCAGTCCACCCCGGCCAAGGCTTGGGCCAACGTATCGCGATCCAGCGCGTCGCCTTCGACGATCTCCACTTGGTCCGCCCATGACCGCGAACCTACCCGCGCCGCGTTGCGGGCGAGCACGCGCACGCGATGCCGTTCCGCCAGGAGGCGAGGGGTCAGTCGGCCGCCGATGTAGCCGGTGGCGCCGGTGACGAGGACTGTTGCGGTTGGGTCCATGCTGGAGGAAGGGCCGGCCATGGGGTCGGCGATGACGCGCTACCGGCTTCCTGCTGCGAATCCTGGGCGATGACGCTTGTTACCGTTTCTCGGTCAGGCGTCCGGAAAGATACTTGTGAATGACGCTCGACAACAGCGTCTGGTACGGAATACCCTCCTCGCGTGCACGCGCGTGGGCGAGGTCGAAGTCGCGCTCGGTGAACCGCGAGTTGACTCTCCGGGTCTTGTTGCACGTATTGCGGGCCGCGTGCCGGGCCGTCTCCACCTCGCGCTGGGCGCCGGAGGCAGGCGTCAACTCCCCCCGCTCGAAGTGCTCCAGAATCTCCCGTTCTTCGGCGTTCCGTCGTTTCCTCACGATGATTTCCTCCCCTTGTAACCCCCCGTCGCCAGGCCCTCAACAGACGTTCGTCGCGCCAGGGCTTCGCCAGCGACAGTGCGCCGATAGCGCTGCTTCCGGCTGGTTGGTTTGTCGGGGAGCGTCATTTCGATCAGGCGGGCTTCGAGGGCGGGGCGGAGGTATGCCATGAGGAAATGAGGCCGGTGCGTCAGTTTCAAGGCCGCCTGCAATTGGGCGCGGTCCATTTCGCCCCTAAGGGCCGCTACCAGGCGCTCGACATGTTCGGTCTCATGTTCGGTGTCTTGCGGGGCATCTTGCACGGTTGGCTCCGAACGTACCCGTACGTGCACTGGAAGACGGACCAGAAACCACGTGCGGTCCTCGTCGCTTTCGAAAATCGGGGCCGGAGAACCGTTTTCCCGCATTGCCCGCAGGATCTTGGGCACTCCGGTTGACCTGCCTTCAGCCAGATCGAGTTCCTTGAGAAACTCTCCGATTCGGCGGTTGCGGTAGCGGCGGCTGACGGCTTCCCCTTTCTCGAAATCTTCCATGCGGATGGATCGGTCGGCGCCCGGGAAGCTCAAGACCGCCAACTCGTCAGGGGTGATGCGCACCTCCACCGGCTCCCGCTCCTCGTAAGAGCGATGGTAGACGGCGTTGACCAGCGCCTCCTCGATTGCGCCGATGGGAAAGTTCCAGAATCGTTCGGCTTCCGGCTTGTGCGGATGCTTGACGATCGTTTCCTTCAGGTAGTTCCGCTCAATGTAGCCGATTGCCTCGCTGAGGATGATCGACAGTGGGCCACGGAGCTCCTTTTCCTCGAATCGGTCCCCACCCGGGCCGTCCGGGAACCACACGACGTCGATCTGTGTTGCGGGGAAGAAGTCGTGGGGGCGGTCGTTGAAGAACAGCAACCCGACGTTCTTGGGAAACATCGCTTCTGGCGGTCCGCCGACAATGTTCATGCGCTGACCAAGGGCCGCCACCGACAGATCGGCTGCTTCAGAAGCGAGGTCGCTGCCGATGTCCCGCAGAAACTCCCGGATAAGCCGATGGGACAGGTCATCCAGCGAAGCCGTTTGGCGATATCGATCGTCGAAGGGCACGGTGGCGGTCAGGCTCAGCAACTCGCGCTCGTCCTGGCCCTTGGCGCGGACGGTGCTGCTGTGCTTGCGGATGAAATAGCCCCACTCTTGCCGTTTCGGCGTCAGGCCCAGCCGGGCCTTGTAGGGCCGGGTCTCGCCGCCGGGCGCCCACAATACGAGGATTGTCCGACCATCGACTTCATAAGTGGCCGCAAGCGGGTGGTACTGAGGCTGTATGGCCGCGTGTCCGAGATTCAGCAGTTCTCTCTGTATCGCGTCAACCGAATCGGGATCGATGCCCTTGGGCGGTAAGACGGGACGGCCGTTCCGTTCCTCGACTCCCACTACCACGTAACCGCCGCCCAGATTGTGAAAGTCGTTGGCAAAGGCGCAGATGGTGTGAAGCACGGCCTTCGGATTCCAACCGGCCTTGTACTCGACGCGCTCGCCCTCGATGGTCCGCTGGCGCAGCAAGTCGTGAAGGTTGATGGGAAGCTTGCCGGTCATGACGTTGCGTCAGCCTCGTGCACGTGGAGGCGGATACGATCACTCTTGCTCGACTGCTTCTTTTCTGCCCTGATCGTGTCGAGGACTTTCGAGACCCAATCCATGGAGTTTGTGGGCGAAGAGATTCCCGGTCTTGCGAACCAGATCAATATCGTGGTGGTCCTCAGTCTTTGACTGCAAGGGCGATTCTGGCCGCGACACGGAAAACATACCACCTCACCCACGCATTCCAAGTCTCGCTCAAGTTGATCACACCCTCACCATCTCCACCTCCGGCGACCCCGCCCATCTGAACACCCAGGTCTCGCCTTCGCGGATGTTCTGGACGAGGTTGGGGCGTAGCGCCGCCAGACATCTTCCGCCTTCGTAGCGGGCGGACGGGTACAGCACGCCGTTGCCGCCCTCCTCCAGGATCTCCCGCCCCAGTGCCTGTCCGGCGGGATAGGCCACCGCCGGGGCCGCGCTGAAGACCTCGTCGTCCGTCCTCTTGCCGAGATCGTGAAAGCGGCTGATGAAGCCGGCAAGAAGCTCCCTGTACGTGGTCATGTTGTCGTAGATTCCAATGGCGCGAAGCTCGCGCGTGAGGTGCCATGCGACTTCGGCCCTGGCCGTGTCGGCGGCGGCGTTGCCGTACGCCGCATACCATGCTCCCCGTTCCGGGCCGTTGAACCGGTTTCCCGTGGGGCGCGTGTGGCAGAATGCCGCGTTGACGTAGTTCCAGCCGTAGCCGTCCGCTTCCGTCAAGAGTTCTCCCGGTTGGATGCCGGCCGGCACCGCCGTCGCCAGAGGCGTCATGGCCGATGTGAGCCCTTCGATCTCTTCCAGAATCGCGATTTCGGACGGATCATCGGCGAGCAACCCCAAAGCTGGCTCGCTCAGGTAATCGGCGGTGACCAGCCGAACGGTTGCGGGCTCGACGACGTCGCGGACCGGGAGATCCGCCGCGCGGATCACGCCCCGCCTCTCAGGGCGTCGATGTGCTGGCGGACCTTCATCATGGCGGGGATGCCGCCTTCGCACATGACCTGGACGGGCGTCCTGCCCTCGAAACCGGGACCGGCATTGGGAGCCTTGGGCCAGGCGTGGGCCAAGGGGCCCTTGAACAACGACCCAAGTCCGTTGAACAAACCGATGATCAGACTCGCGCGCATCACCTTGTCCCGGTCGAGGGTGCCACGGTAGCTCCCGGCCTTCATTCGGCTCCAGGTGGCCGTCGGCACATCGAACAGCGCGGCCCCCTCGGGATGGGAAAGGTCCCAGGCATCCGCCGCGCGCGCCACGGCCTTGACCACCACCGCAATCCTGCGCCGGTCTACGATCGGAGCGAGAAGCCCTCCGTCGGAAACGTTCTGAAGTGGCCGTGGCATACCCAGTATCCGTCTAACTCATATGACTACCAAAATTTTTTCATATGATTAGTAGTCTGTCAAGGTGCACAGTACTACAACAGCATTATCCCCGAAAGCGCCAGCATCTTGTTGGTTGCGTGCGAAGCGCCGCCTGGGATAGTATGCGGCCCTTACGGAAAGCATTGTGCCCACGGCGAGGGGTCACCGTGGGCGAGGTAGTCGGGCGCAAACAAGGAGGAGGGAATCATGGCCTATTCAGGAGGGTGCAACTGTATACGTACGAGCTCGGACAACGATCCGATCGACGTCCACACCTGTCACTGTTCCGTCTGCAAGCGCATTACGGGACAACCCACGACCCATGTGGCGTTTTTCGCTCACGGGGATCTCACCGTAGACAACCCCGACAATTTGAACCGCCAGCCGTTCAACGATCAAAACCCGGATGGTCCCCTGGAACTCTGCACCTGCAAGGACTGCGGCGCACCCATTATGCTCGATGACAAGCAGAAGCGTATTCGCGCCGTCGCGCCGAACCTGATGGGCTTTGACCCGAACAGCATGCCGGCCACCTATCACGCCTTCTACGATCCGGCCACCGGTGTCCCGAAACCGGACGACGGCCGCCCGGTTTACGAAGGGCTTCGCCCCGACTTCGTCTGGCCGCAGGGATCCTGAAGGGGAACCCGTTCCACAACGCCGGAAACGACAAGACCCCGAGGGGTTCTCACTTCGGGGTCTTGCTTCAACCGGAATCGTTCGCGTGTGGGAAATTGGCTCCCGGGGAGGGACTCGAACCCCCGACAAAGTGGTTAACAGCCACCTGCTCTACCGACTGAGCTACCCGGGAACGACTGGTTGGAACTAACAAACGGAACCTAGCACACGGCCGTTTCAATTTCCAGGAGCGGCGAATCCCAGGCGCTTCAACTCCTCCACCATGAGCTGCTGGTGGGTGGCGGGCCAGAAGACCCGGCGGCAGCGGCGGCAGACCGAAAAAACTTCCTGGGTTTCGAAGACATAGGGCGGCACGGCATCCTTCACCTGCTCCTTCGCGACGGGCTCCAACGGCTCGTTGCACTCGACGCAGCGGGTCAAGAGACCCTCGAAAGGGTCCAGCCCGCACGCTTCCACCACCTGCTTCAACTGCTCCCGGAAATGATCGTGTCGGATGAAGATGCTTTGGTCCCGGTTCCGCCGCCATACCTTCCGGTCCCGAGTGAGCATGAGCCGCCGCTCCCGTGTTGCCGTGCGCACCAGGCCCTGACCGGAAAGATGCTGCCCGTAGACGACGTCCTGGCCGATGATCCGGAGCCACTTGGCCAGCCGTCCGAGCATCTTGTCGGCGGCGAATCTCAACTCGCCGTTCTCGCCCTCGACCGTTGCCATGATGATCTCTCCCCTCACCTCGGATCGATCACCTGGTCGAGGTGGATCCAGATGACCCGGGAGTAGCGGAAAAGGAACGGGGACGCCACGACCAACACCAGGCAGGACACGCCGTAGATCGGGGCGGCGCCGAAGCCGAGCAGCAGCATGACCACGACGACCGGCAGGACCACCGCCAGGGCCAGCGCGTAGCTGAAGTACATGGCGCCGACAAAGTAACCCTGCTCGCGCTCGAACTCAAGGGCGCAGACCGGGCACCGGCTGTTCATCCTGAAGAGGCTCGCGAAAATGGCGCCGGCGGCGCAGCGGGGGCAACGGAGCCGGATGATGGCCAGCAGCTTGTTCATGCGCACTCGCCGCGCCGAGGACGAGGGGCGATTCGAGGCAGCGCGTCGAACGGATCTTGGGCGTCCCGCGTGGCGGCGCGGACGGCCTCGACGGCGCGGCGCAGGTTCTGCCCTTCACGCCGGTAGATCTCCTCGAACCGCGCGAGCTCGGTGACGTACAGGAGGCTCTGCAGGATCACGGCGTTGTCGAGGGGCCGGCGGCTGAAAGACACGTGGCGGTGGCCGGGCCTGCCCTCCAGCGCGCTCGCCCACTGGCGCCGGCTCCGAGCGAACACCTCCTCGCGGCGGCGCAGCTTGTCCGCCTCGGGCAGGTCGCCGCCGTAGAGGTCGCGCAGACACCCCACCAACTCCATCATGTGACCCGAGAACTCCAGCTCCTCCCGCCATGCCCGGCGGGCGGCCTTGGCTTCGGGGCTCTCGGCGCCGTGGCGCCGGACGAAGAAATCGATGGCGCCGCGCTTGCCGACGAAGTTGGCGAGGCTTTCGTTGAAGGCCGCCGAGCCCTTCACGAACAGCGTGTTGTGAAGCAGCTCGTGCAGGACGACCTCCGCCAGGCTCACCCGGTCGAGCTTCAGGAGATGCCCCAGCAACGGGTCGTCGAACCAGCCCAGGGTGCTGAAGGCGCCGGCAGGCCGGATGTTGGTGTCGTGTCCCAGCGCCGCCAGGGCGCGGGCTTCCTCGCGGGCGTCGTCCGGGTCGAAGTAGCCCTTGTAGGGCATGCGGCCCACGAGAGGGAACCACCAGGTATGGGGCTGCAGGGAGGTCTTGGGCACGGCGGTCAGCACGTGCAGCAGCACGCGCCGGTCCACGTAGGAGTAGGCGGCGTAGCTGCCGCCGACGTTCATCCGCAACCGGTCGGCGGCGAAGTCCCGGACGGCGAGCACCATCTCGAGCTTCCGGCGGACGTCCGGGGCGATGGCATCCCCGGCCAGCATCGCGCTGATGGGTTTGCGGCGCCAGAGGATGCGGCCCTCTTCGTAAGCGGCGCGGATGTAGTACTCCGGCGTGCAGCCTGACAGGGTCAGGAGCAGAAGGCAGCCCGCGAGGAATGTCTTTAGGGTAACGGACACTTTTGTTCCCATGTTTTCGCGTCGCCGGCCCTGGGGCGACCGCCGGTCGCCCCTACCCTTCGCTAGTGTGGTGTCAGGCGCCGGGGGCACCCGGCGCGCCTTCCTCCTGGAACTGCAACTGGTGGAGACGGTAGTAGACGCCACCCTGCTCCATCAACTCGGCGTGGGAGCCCACCTCGCGTATCACCCCCCGGTGGAACACCACGATGCGGTCGGCGTTGCGGATGGTGGACAGGCGATGGGCGATGACCAGACAGGTGCGGTTGGCCATGATCTTCTCGAAGGCGCCCTGCACCAGGAACTCGGTCTCGGTGTCGACGCTGGAAGTGGCTTCGTCCAGCACCAGGATCTCGGGATCGACCACGAACATGCGCACCAGCGCCAGGAGCTGCCGCTGCCCCGCCGACAGGTTGTTGCCCCGCTCCCGCACCGGGGCCTGCAAACCGCCGGGCAGGCGCCGCACAAAGCCCTCGGCGTTGGCGTTGCGCAGGGCGGTGCGGATCCTGTCCTCGGGAACGTCCGGGTTGCCGAGTTTCAGGTTCGAGACGATGTCCCCGGAGAACAGGAAGACGTCCTGGAGCACCACCCCCATGTGGCGGCGCAGGGCGTCGAGGTCCCAGTCGCGCACGTCGCGGCCGCCCACCCGCACGGCGCCGCTGTCCACGTCGTAGAACCGGCTCATGAGCTTGATGGTGGTGGTCTTGCCGGAGCCGGTGGCGCCGATTACCGCCACCCGCTCGCCGGGCTCGATCCTGAACGAAACGCCCTTGAGCACCGGGTCGCCGGGACGGTAGCTGAACCAGACGTCTTCGAACTCCACCGCGCCGGGGTTTGGATGAACCACCGCGGGGACGGGAGCAACGGACGCGCGGCCCGGCACCTCCACCGGCGTGTCCAGCAGCTCGAAGATCCGCTCGGCCGCGGTCATGGCCGCCTGGATCACCGCGTACTTGTTGCTGAAGTCGCGCAGCGGCACGAACAGCCGCCGGATGTACTCGCTGAAGGCCACGAACGTGCCGATGCCGATGACTCCCTGCAGCACCTCGCCGCCGCCGTACCAGAGCAGCAGCGCGATGCTCAACGAGCCGGCGGCCTCCACCATGGAGAACAACGACGCCTCGTACACGTTGGAGCGCTGGATGGCGTCGCGGTGGGCGCGGTTCAGATCGTCGAACTCCTCGAAGCTCCGGGCCTGCCGGTTGAAGAGCTGGATCACGGCCATGCCCGGAATGGCCTCGCCGAGATAAGCGTTGACTCGGGCGATGCGGGTGCGGATCAGGCGGTAGGTCTGACGCGCCTTGAGGCGGAAGACGTTGATGCCCAGCAGGAGGAACGGCATCAGCGCCAGCGACACCAGCGCCATCTCCAGGTGCAGCGACATCATGATGGCGACGATGGCGACGATGAGCACCAAGTCGGCCACCAGGTTCATGGCGCCCGCGGCGAACATCTCCTGGAGCACCTCCACGTCCGTGGTCATGCGGGTCATGAGCCGGCCCACCGGGTTGCGGTCGAAGTAGCTCATGGGCAGGCGCTGCACGTGGGAGAACAACGCGACGCGCATGTCGGCAAGACACCGCTGCGCAACCAGCATGGACAGGTAGTACTGGAAGAAGAACGCCCCGGCTTCCGCCAGCAAGGCCACGCCGAACAGCACGCCGGTCGTAAGCAGCGTGAAGCCGTCGCCGGCGCCGACGGCGTCGATGCCGGCCTTGAGAAGGAGCGGCTGGACCAGATTGAAGAGCTGGTGCACCGGCAGGAGCAGCAGCGACAGGAAGAACACCTTCCGGTGCGGCCGCAGGAACCGCCAGAGACGCCGGGCCAGCTCTACGTCGTAGGCCTTGCCGGAAACATTCTCCTGCTCTTCCGTCGCGTGCATCCGATACACCTGGATTCCGGGTCAAGCCCGGAATGACGTTTCCGGGCCGGGCGGGTGATTCGCATGGTGGCTCACCATCCCAGCCATCCCGTTACAGCTCGTCCAACTCGTCCGACATCTGCTGCCGGCGGTACATCCGCGAGTAGACCCCCTCGGCGCGGAGCAGGGACTCGTGGTTTCCACGCTCGACGATGCGGCCGTCCTCCAGCACCAGTATCTCGTCGGCTTCCTTGATCACCGCCATCCGGTGGGAGACGATGATGCAGGTCTTGTCCTTGAGGGCGCTGCCGAAGCCGTGGAGTATCCTCCGCTCGGTCTGGGAATCCACGCTTGAGAGGCAATCGTCCAGGATCAGCACCTCGGGGTCCGCCAGAATCGCTCGGGCCAGCGTTGCCCGCTGCTTCTGGCCGCCCGAGAGCGCGATGCCCCGTTCACCCACCCGGGTGTCGATACCCTCCGGGAAGATCTCCACCTCGTTCTCCAGGTCGGCCACCCCCAGGACACGACGGACCTCTTGTTCGGTGGCGCCGGCGTCGCCGAACTTCAGGTTTTCCTGGATGGAGGTGGAGAACAGAAAGGGATCCTGCGGCGCGTAGCCGATGACCCCGCGCAACTGTTCCAGGGACAACGAACGGATATCGACACCGCCGATGCGGATGGCGCCGGCAGTGACGTCGTGGAGGCGCGGGATCAGGTGGGTCAGCGTGCTCTTGCCCGCGCCGGTACGTCCGACGATGGCCAGCTTGCGGCCGGGCGGCACCTCGAAGCTGACGTCCCGGAGCACCGCCTCGCCGTTGTAGGCGAACGACACATGGTCGAACTCGATGCCGCGTTTCTTGTCCGTCGGAGCCAGCGGGCTTTCCGGATCGGCGATGGAGGGCTCTACGGCGAAGACCTCCTCCAGCCGCTCCATGGCGGCGCGCCCGCGTTCGATCAGCGAGATCATCCAACCGAAAGCCGCCATGGGCCAAGCGAGCACGTTGAGGTACAGGATGAATGCCACCAGGTCGGCCACGCCGGTCTGCTCCCTCATGATCAACCAGCCGCCGTACCACAGCACCACCAGCACCGTGAAGCCGTGCAGCGCCAACATTATGGGGTTGATCATGCCGCGGACGCGGGCCAGGTCCATGCTGCGCACCTGGTACTCGCCGTTGAGCTCTGTGAACCGCGCGGTCTGAGGCTCCGCCTGCACGTACGCCTTCACCACGTGCATCCCGCTCAGGTTCTCCTGGACATGGGCGCTCATGCGCGACATCTGCCGCTGGACCCTGAGCGACGCGCGCCGGATCCGGCCGCGAAACCGCCCGAACACCAACGCCAGCAGCATCAGGCAAGCGCCCACCGCCAGCGTCAGCCGCACATTCATGGCGAGCATGAACACCGCCGCGTAGACGAGGTAGAGAGGGGTATTGACCAGGTTCAGGAAGCCGGGGCCCAGCAGCATGCGCACGGCGTTGATGTCGTTGACGGCCCGGGACATAAGGTCGCCGGTTTTCTGGGACTGGTAGTAGCCGAGCGGAAGCTTCTCGAGATGGGCGAAGAGGTCGTTCCGGATGTCGTACTCGACGTTCCTGCCGGCGTTGAAGATGATGGACCGGGCGATCCCTCGCAGCAGACCGCCGCCGACCGCCGCCAGTGCGATCCACAGCACGTAGCCGCCCAGCTCGGAGTGGGGATCGCCCCGCTCGATGACGTCGATGGCGCCCCGAACCCACCACGGCACCACCATCAGCAGGCTCGTGGTGCCTACCAGGCACAGCCCGCCGAGCAGGTAACGGCGCCGATACTGCCAGAGATATTCGATCAACCGCGCGATGCCGGACATGACGGGAAGAAGCGGAACAGCTTTAGAAAACAGGTAGTTGAAAGCCTCACGGGGGTGGATACACCGGAAGGCGGCCTGTCTTCAATCTAGCCAAGAAGCAGGCGGATTACCAACCACCGGATTCCCGCCGTGCATAGCTCGCAACTTGACAAGAGAAGCCTCAATTGATACTTGAATTGAGATTGTTCTGTCGGTTTCCCTTGCAACAGACATCGTTGCCGAGATCATCCAAAGACTACACCTGACGGGTCTGTATGTCGCGAACAGGCGCACGCAAGAACATGGCAGAGTTGGGAGCCCACGAGAGCAGGCTCTATTCGGATCTTGCGCCTCTCTACGACAAGACGTTCGCGAAGTTCTTCTACTCTCGCGAACGGACGGTGATCCAGGATTTGAACCTTCCCTCCGGGGCGCAGATCCTGGAGGTGGGCGTCGGCACCGGCACCTCGTTTCCCGCCTATCCGCGCGACTGCCACGTCGTCGGCATCGACATGGCGCCCAAGATGCTCGCCCACGCGCAGGAGAAGATCGCCAAGAACGACTGGCGCCACCTCGAGGTGAGAGAGATGGACGCCCTGAACCTCGCCTTTGCCGACGACGCCTTCGACTACGTGATGGCGTTCCACGTGGTGTCGGTGGTGCCCGACCCCGTCCGCATGATGGCCGAGATGCAGCGCGTCTGCCGTCCCGGCGGAACCATCGTCGTCGTGAACCATTTCACCACCGAGTCACGCTTCTGGGGCGCGCTGACGAGGTCCCTCGATCCCATCACCCGCCGGCTCGGCTGGAGCACCAACCTCAGGCTCAAGCCGTTCCTGGAAGAGACCTCCTTCACCGGTTGCAGGCACTACCGCTACTCCCGCTGCTCGCTCTACACCGTGGTGGTGGGAACCAACGACAAGGAATAGGCACCAGCATCCGATCAGGCCGGGCGTCGAATGTCAGCAGGCGCGATCGGGTTGTCGAGATCGGTGAGGACCTCCCAGACGAGGTCCGCCGACGCGTGGATCCGGATGGGATCGGTGCTGACTTCACATGCGTCCATGGTGATCTCCGCCTCTTGCCGCGAACTGCATGCCCCTGACGTCCGTCAGCGTAATTCCCGTGACGTCGCCAACAACGCTTCACTGGCTTCCCACAGCCTGATTCCGTTCTCCGGGTCCGCTGCCGCGGGCGACACCGATTTGCGTTCCATCAAGTGCAAGTAGATCCCGGTAGCCGAACCGGGTTCTTCCGCACAACAGAGATAGATGACGGGCTCGACTGCCTTTTCCGGCGACTGAAAGACACGCCGGAACAGGCCGTTCAGCACCGGCTTCAGCAGGGACGGCGCCTCCCTCGCGATGTTCGTGGCCATTCCTCCGGGACACACGGCGTGCACGGCCACTTCGACCTTGAGGTGCGGGTTGAGCCGGCGCGACAATTCGGTTGCGAACGTGCACTGCACCAGCTTGCTGAAGCCATAGTATTTCAGGCTTTCCTTCATTCCATAGTCCGCGTATGCGCCCAAACGATCGAAGTCGATGGCGTGACCGGATCGGTGTGTTTCCGATGTAACGAAGACAATACGCGGAATCTTGCGAGCGGGATCGCCTGGGCGAATCACCCCGTCCCGCAGCCAGCGGTCGATCATCACCCGGTTGGCCAGAAAATGCACGGCGAACATCGTCTCGTACCCCTGCGGGGTCTTCCGCGACTTTCGCGCCATCAAGCCGGCGTTCAGCACGGCGATGTCGGTGCGTATCCCCTGTCGGGCCATACGGTCGCAGAAGCGGTGCACGGACGCCAGATCCGCCAGGTCCACTTCCACCATTTCCACGGTGGCGGAGCCCGACAGCCGGATGATCTCGCCACGGGTTTCCGGGTGTCCCGGCCGGCAGGCCAGGATCATGTGCCCGCCGCGCTTGGCGAGCTCCACGGCCGCCGCTTTGCCCAACCCGCTGCTCGCTCCGGTCACCAGGCAGGTCTTGCCGTCGATGCGCACGTCATCCGGGACCGGGCTCACGGGCGAGACCCTCGGTTGCCTGATATCCCGTATCGCCTTGAGGACGGCGTGTCTGAACGTGCTATTCGAACGGGATGGCATACCTCTCCCGATAGAAAGAAAAGTGTTGTTCGATGGCTTCCTCGTTCAAGCCGAAATCGCTCGAATTGTAGTTGTGCTTGCCGAAACGATTCCGTGGATTGGCGTTCATGTATTGCTCGGTTGTTCGCACGGCCTCGTCATCGAAACCGATTCCCGCGCGTCGGGCAATTCGCCGGAGCTCGGCAACAGGACTTCGTGTGAGATCGTAATACGATACGTCCATGCATGGATCGGGATTCAACCCGTCCCGGATCTGCATGGTCCGTTCAACCATCCTTCGTGCCTTCCTGAACCAATGTCCGGCGATCTCACCCGGGTCGATGGCGTCGCTGAAGATCGCGCGGGTGTGCGCGACCATGCTACAGAAGGACGGCAATGTCCGGCGCGGGTCCCTGTGTGTCTGGACGATCACGGCGTCGGGAAAGACCTTCAGGAACACGTCGAGGTATTCCATGTGGTGCGGGGTCTTGAGAACCCAGCGTCCGCCGCCGGGATGCTGCCAGCACAGAATCTTGAGGACCTTGCGCAAATACTCGTAAGTGCGAGTGTGGTCCTGGTCCTCCAGCCAGCGGGAGTAGGTCGGGACGTGCATGGTCGCTTCCGGCACCTGGCTCATGAAATTCAGATCCAGCAGAAGGACATCTTCTTCCGGTTCATCCGGGTCCATCGGATGAATCATGTCCAGTTGCGGGGAGAGGTAGGCAAGCACCCGTCGAGCGCGCCTTGCGCGTGTTTTTCGGACGGCGTCTCCGCCCGCCTCGACATCACCTGCCGGAACGGGATCGAGGGCCTCCCCGCCGGTTACGCCGCGAATCTCCGGATTGGTAAACAGCAGACGGTGCAGCAACGTGGTTCCGGTGCGCTGCAATCCGGTGACGAGAATGACGGAACCGAGATCGATTTCGTGAATCTCCGGATGTCTCTTGAGGAGCTCCTGAATCCGCAACCGCTGAACCAGCGCACCGGCGAACCGTGCCTTCTGTATCAGCCTGCCCGTTGCCGTCAGTCGGGCCTCGTGATTGATGGACCCGACGAGCACTTCCAATGCCCCGAGGTGTCCATCGTCTCCGAAGTCCGTGAGCCCGGTCTTCCGCATAGCATGATCGATCAGCGTCTCCACCTTCAGGGTATTGGACCCGCCGAGGTTTGCCGCGGTCCGGCCGATGAAGTTGAAGGCCTTGATCGGCAGAGGACGGTAGGGACGGACATAGTCCGTCGAGGTTTCCAGGCCCTTCTTGAACATGGCCATGCCCTTGCCTTCGACTAATCCTTCAGGCTGCTCAATTGGACCAGACGCGTCCGGGGTCGCGGGGGCTCCTTGGCCCGTACCCACCGGAAGCACATGGTTCCGGTGGTGTGTCCGGCGGTTTCGAGCCAGTTGGGCCGACCGGGGTCCGCATGGGCGACGATCAGACGTACGGACCTGTCGTCTTCGTAATGGGCGAGATGCTTGTTGGTGTGGATCCTGTGATGACGGTAGTCCAGGGATTCCATCCAGTAGTTGTTCAGTTGAAAGTTCCAGTATTCGCATTCCGGCGGCGTAACCTCGATCAGGAGCGCCTCGTCTTCCGCGACGGCCCAGTGGCTGTGGTAGTACGTGATGTTGGGATCGCCTCCCGCCGCAAGTGCCCTTTCCGGATCGAACTTCGGCAGCTCGTTGCTGTGCCGCTGGAAGTCGCGCGCCCACTTGGCGAACAGCAACGGCGCGCCGGCCACCAGCGCTCCCACCTTTCGCAAGCCCTCATCCAACTGCCTGGGCGTGAGGGGTGACGGACTGCGCTCGCGGTTCGGACAGTTGATGCGCTCGATATGCAGATTCGCCGGGACCTCGGTCACCCGGTCCAGATAGGTCTGGCGCACGACCAGGGTTCCGGTTTCGGGTGTCATGGGGAGCCAGTTTCCGTCCTGTGGATGGCGGCTGAGTATCAACTCGAAACGGCCATCCTCATCCATCTCGATTTGATCAGCCTCGATGTGGCCGGTAGGGGGCAACCCGCCGCCCTCACCGTAGTTCCCGGACTGGGTGCCGAAGCTCAGATAGGCAATGGTGTTGCGCCGCCCGGTGATCCTGTACTCGCAAGCGCCGTTCAGCGCGGCGGTCTGATAGAAATTGTCGGGGTTGTCCGCGCCCAGCTTGGTGACCTCATCGACCACGCGGTGCAACACTGGAGCCTTGGGATCGGCGTGCTCGATGAACGCCATCAAACCGGCGCGGGCGACACGGCTTAGATAGCGGTATCCTTCCGCCTGATTGAAGGGGTCTCGCGGCGTCCCCGGAAACTGCAAGGCGGCGCCCGCGGCCTTCAACGTGTCGCAGAACTCGTCCCATGACTCGCCACCGGTCACCCGCCGCGCGGCAACATCGTCTTCCGTCCTGCCGCGCAGCTTCCAGATAAACAGGGATATCCGTCGAAACAGGTTGAGAAGACCGATCGCGAATCTTCGCATGGCGTACCTCTTCGTGGCCTTCCCCGAAATGTGTCCTCACGGTTGCTGACGTCGCCAGGGCATGGGTCAGGCCGGGCCCCGGATGCAGTTGGCGAGCCAGATAGGCGCCCGAGAGCAGGTCCAGATATCGAGTGGACCACAAGCCAGCCTATTCCGGCAGGGGCGGGTTCACCAGCGCGGTCTCGCTCCGGGCAACGCCGTCCTCCCCGGTCACCCGCACTTTCCTGCCCTCGATGACGAGCCGGCCTTCGCCGTAGAGCTGGATGGCGCGGGGATAGATGCGGTGCTCCTGGACCAGGATGCGTTGGGCGAGGGTTTCCTCGGTGTCGTCGGGCAGGACCGGGACCGCGGCCTGGATGATGACGGGGCCTTCGTCGCAACCTTCGCTCACGAAGTGGACGGTGCAGCCGGAGAACTTGACGCCGTATTCGAAGGCCTGCCGCTGGCCGTGGAGACCGGCGAAGGAGGGCGACAGCGCCGGGTGGATGTTCATGATGCGGTCGGGGAAGCTCTGGATGAACAACGGCGACAGCAGCCGCATGAATCCGGCCAGCACCACGAGCTCCACGCCCTGGTCCTTGAGATGCTCCACCACCACCCGGTCGTAGGCCTCCCGCGATGGCTGGCCGCGGTGGTCGATGACGGTGAAGGGGATATTGTGGTTGCGGGCGCGGGTAAGGCCGTAGGCGTTCTCGCGGTTGCTGACGACGGTGCGGATCTCCGCGTCCAGCCGATCCTGCTCGATGGCGTCGATGATCGCCTGGAGGTTCGTGCCCCCGCCCGAGAGCAGCACACCGATGGGGAGTTTGCGCTTCATGGGAAAGCTCGCGTCTTGCGCCATTGAACTCGCACGCGGCGGGTTCGAAACCCGCCTCTACTTCAGGAACGAAACGCCGCGGCGGCCCCTGCGGATCTCGCCGATGACGGCATGGGGTTCGCGGCGGCGACGCAGGGCGCGCTCGACGCCTGCCGCCTCCTCCGCGCCCACAACCAACGCCATGCCGATGCCGTTGTTGAAGGTACGATCCATCTCCGCCTGGGCCACTCCGCCCAGCCGCGCGATGAGATCGAAGATCGGAGGCGTGGGCCAGCTTCCCCGCCGGATCCACGCGCGCACGCCGGGCGGCAGCACCCTGGGCAGGTTTTCCACGATGCCGCCGCCGGTGATGTGGGCGATGCCCTTGATCCGGTGGCGCGCGGTCAGGCTCTGGATCAGGCGGGCGTAGATCCGGGTGGGCTTCAGCAACTCGTCCGCCAGGGAATTCCCCAGCTCCGCGACCCGGGATCTCAACCGGAGCTTCGCCGCCTCCAGCAGGACCTTCCGCGCCAGCGAATAGCCGTTGCTGTGGAGCCCGCTGGAGGGCAGGCCGATGATCACGTCGCCAACGCGCACGGCCCGCGGGTCGGGTATGCGTTCCTTCTCGACGATGCCGACACAGAAACCCGCCAGGTCGTACTCGCCGTCCCGGTAGAAGGAAGGCATCTCCGCGGTCTCTCCACCCAGGAGCGCGCACCCAGCGAGACGGCACCCTTCCGCCACCCCGCCCACCACCGCCTTGAAGGTGGCGGGTTTCAGCTTACCGGTGGCGAAGTAGTCGAGGAAGAACAGCGGCTGCGCCGCCTGGGTAACGATGTCGTTGACGCTCATGGCCACGAGGTCGATGCCCACGGTGTCGTGGCGATCGGCCATGAAGGCGATCCTGAGCTTGGTGCCGACACCGTCCGTGGACGACACCAGCACGGGCCGCCGCCCGCGGACGCGAGAGAGATCGAAGAGCCCGCCGAACCCGCCGACGCCTCTCATGAGGCCTGGCCTGGCGGTCTCGCGGGCCATGGACGCGATCGAGCGGACCAGCCGGTTGGCCCCTGCCACGTCCACGCCGGCGTCCTTGTACGTGAGCTGCGCCATGGATGACCGACATGGAGCCCGGACGCTATTGCTGCCCCTGCCCCTGGAGCATCTCCAGCGCACGCCTTGCGGCTTCCTGCTCGGACTGCTTCTTGCTTCGGCCGTGTCCCTGGCCTACCAGGTGGCCTCCTACCCGGATCTCCGTCTCGAAATACCGGTCATGGCTCGGACCGGTTTCCCTGACCAGCCGGTAGGTGGGCGGAACGCGGTAGAGGCGCTGGCTGACCTCCTGGAGACGGGTCTTGTAGTCGTCCTGACCGAGGCCGCCGTCCTCCAGGTCGCCGGTGAAATGGCTCTCCACCACCGGCCTTACCGCTTCGTAACCGGCCTCCCAGTAGATCCCGCCCAGCAGCGCCTCGAACGACGCCGCCAGGATCGACTCCTTGTGCCGGCCGCCGGTGCGCTCCTCGCCCTTCCCCACCCGCAACACCTCGCCGATCCGCAGGAAGCGCGCCTTTTCCGCCAGCACCCGCCGGTTCACCAGCGACGCACGCATGCGCGAGAGATCGCCCTCGCTTCTTTCCGGGAACCGGCGCATCAGCAGGTCGCTGATGGCCAGGCTCAGCACCGCGTCGCCTAGGAACTCCAGGGATTCGTTGTGGGCACCCATGCCGCCGCCGCAGGATACGTGGGTGAGGCAGCGGTTCAACAGAGCTCGATCCCTGAAGCGGTAGCCGAGGGCGTCCTGGAGGCCTTCGATTTCGGCGGAATCCCCGGTCAGCATTCGACTTCTCCCCACAGGCGTCCGCGGGACCACCGCCGGAGCCTCACCCGGACCTCGCGGTGGACGAGGTCGGCACCGCCGGTGAGGGCCACCGGCAGGTAGTTGCGGCTGTAGCCCTTGAGCGCACCCGGCTCACCGGCCACCGGCTCTTCCACCAGCACAGACACCCGGCGGCCGACCTCACTCCGGTAGAACTCGTGCTTCTTCCGCATGCCGAGCTCCCGTGCCCGGCGCGAGCGGTCCTTCCTCTCGGCCGGCGGGATCTGCTCGGGCATGTCCGCTGCCGGCGTTCCCCGGCGCACGGAATAGGGGAACACGTGAAAGTAGGTCAGCGGCGAATCCGCGAGGAAATCCAGCGATGCCCCGAAGGCGGCCTCCGTCTCCCCCGGGAAACCCACGATCACATCCGTCCCCAGCGCGGCCCGCGGCAGCTTGCCGCGCGCCCGCGCCATCAACCGGGCGAAGAAGGCGGTATCGTAGTTGCGGCGCATCTTCTTGAGGATGCCGTCCTCGCCCGCCTGGACGCACACGTGCAGGTGCGGGCAGACCACCTCCGAGTCCGCCATCACCGCCAGCAGCTCGTCGGTCACCTCCCGTGGGTCCAGGGAGCTCAGGCGCAGGCGGCGGATCAAACCGCTCTCGGCAATACGGTTCACCAGCGCGCTCAGAGAGACCCGGGGCGCGAGATCGTAGCCGTAGCCTCCCAGGTGGATGCCGGTGAGGACGATTTCCCGGAAACCTGCCTCCGCGAGGCCGCCCACCTGCTCCAGGACCCGCTCCGGCGGCACGCTGCGGCTGCGGCCGCGGGCGGTGGGGATGATGCAGTAGCTGCAGGCGAAGTTGCACCCTTCCTGGACCTTGAGGAAGGCGCGGGTGCGGCCAAGGAAGCGCCGCGCTCCCAGAACACCCACGCCGCGCTGGTCCCGTGGGTTGCCCACCGAGACCGCCGGCCCGGCCCCGGTCTCGTGCTCCGTGACGTAGCCCACCAGCTCGTCCATGCGGTTGAGCCCCACCACGAAGTCGACACCGGGGACCCGTGACACCTCGTCCGGGCTCACCTGCGCGTAGCAGCCCGTCACCACGACGCGCGCCGCCGGGCTGCGCCGTCGGGCCTTGCGCACGAGCTGGCGCGCCTCCCAGTCGGCCCGGTCCGTCACCGTGCAGGTATTGAGGACGTAGACGTCGGCCGGATCCTCGAACCGCACCAGCGAGCAGGACTCCCGGGCCAGGCGCTCCTGGATCACCGCGGAGTCGTACTGGTTGATCTTGCAACCCAGTGTCTTGATGGCGACGCGCATGGGCATCCGGCGGTCAGGAGGACGGCACGAGGGCCGGCGTCCTGTCGATCCAGCCCCCGCCCAGGACCCGGTCATCGCGGTAGAACACCGCGGCCTGCCCCGGTGTCACCGACGCCAGCGGCTCGTCGGGGCGGACCTCGACGCCGTGGCCGTTCAGGGGCCTCAGTGTGCATGGCACGGGTTGCGAGCGGTAGCGCACCTGCACCTCGGCGGCGGTTTCCCGGTCCGGGGGAGCCGCGAGCCAGTTCAGGCGGCTGGCGGTAAAGGAGGGGGTGCTCAGCTCTTCGCGCCCGCCCACCACCACGCGTCTCCGTGCCGCGTCGATGCGGAGCACGTACAACGGCCGTGACGCCGCGATGCCGAGGCCTCTTCGCTGCCCCACGGTGAACCCGTGCACCCCATGGTGCCGGCCCAGGACGTTTCCGCGGCGGTCCACGATCTCCCCGGAACCGAGCTGCTCCGGCCCGGCGAAGGACTCCACCACCGTGCGGTGGTCACCGAGACAGATGTCCTGGCTCTCCACCCGTTCGGCCACCGGAAGCCCCAAGTCGCGCGCCTTGGCGCGCACGGCTTCCTTGTGAAGATCACCCAGGGGGAACACGACGTGCTCGAGCTGGCGCGTCGAGAGCGCGAAGAGGAAGTACGACTGGTCCTTGTTGCGGTCCGACCCGCGCAGCAGCGAGGGATCGCCGGAACGGCGCCCGGTGCGGGCGTAGTGACCGGTGGCCACCCGGGAAATCCCCTTGGCCTCGGCCCACTCCAACAGCTTCTCGATCTTGAAATGGCGGTTGCAGGCGACGCACGGATTGGGCGTGGTGCCGTCCAGGTAGCTCCGCGCGAAAGGCGCTACCACCGCCTTGCGGAAGTCGTCCCGCTGGTCCAGCACGGTGTGCGGGATGCCCAACAGGCCCGCCACCTCCTCCGCGCCCCGGTGATCCGAGCAGTTGCGCGGCCCCAGGTTCCGCCCCTCCCAAAGGCGCAACGACACCCCCTCCACCTGGTACCCCTGCTCTACCAGGAGGCCGGCCGCCACCGAGCTGTCCACGCCCCCGCTCATGGCCACCGCCACTTTTCTCTCCGATGGTTTCACCGTGCTGCCCGGTCCGGGGTTCCTAGTTCTTGTAGCGGCGGGTCTCTTCGACCTCTTCGCGCTGCCGGGCCTCCAGACCGCCCTGCTTGGCGTCGAGCTCGTTCACCCGTTTCTCGAGCTTCTGGATGTATTCCGCCAGATTGCTGAGCGACTTGGCCATGGGGTCCGGGAGCCGGTCGTGATCGAGGGTAATGGGGGTCTCCACCGGATCCCCGTGCACGCCGTGCCCTTCCACGACCTTTCCCGGCACGCCGACCACCGTGGAGTTCTCCGGCACGTCCTTCACCACCACCGACCCGGAGCCGATCTTGCTGTTCCGCCCCACCACCACCGGCCCCAGCACGGTGGCGCCGGCGCCGATGACGACGCGTTCCTCCACCGTGGGGTGGCGCTTTTCCCGGCGCATGCTGATGCCGCCCAGGGTCACGCCCTGAAACAGGGTCACGTCATCGCCGATCTCCGAGGTCTCGCCGATGACCACTCCCATGCCGTGATCGATGAAGAACCGGCGGCCCACGGCGGCCCCGGGATGGATTTCCACGCCGGTGAGAAAGCGGCTCAGGTGACTCACCAGCCGCGCGGGGTTCCGCAAGCCGCCGCGCCACAGCCGGTGCGCGAAGCGATGGAGCAACAGCGCGTGCACTCCGGGGTAGCAGAGCAGGACCTCGAACAGGTTCCGTGCCGCGGGATCCCGCTCGAACGCCACCCGGATATCCTCTTTCAGAATGCTCCACATGGGCGGCCGTCCCTGTCCGACGCTCTCGTCAGTGCGCGGGGGCCGGTGCGGCCGGCGCCTTGCCGGCATGGGCCTTCCCCGCGTGGCCCCGTCTCTTCTTGTCCTTGTAGAGCTTGTAGTCGATGCTGTCCACGAGCGCCTGCCAACTCGCCTCGATGACATTCTGAGACACCCCCACCGTGCCCCACTGGGTCTGGCCGTCCCCCGACTCGATGAGAACCCGGACGGTGGCGCCGGTGCCCTCCCCGGACGACAGCACCCGGACCTTGTAGTCCAGCAACTCCACTTCCTCGAGCGACGGGTAGAACCCCGTGAGCGCCTTGCGGAGGGCCCGGTCGAGGGCGTGCACGGGCCCGCTGCCCAGCGCCGCCGCGTGCTCCATCACCCCGTTCACCTCCACCTTGACGGTGGCCTCGGCGAGCGGCGGCTCGTTCTCCACCCGCTTCTCGTCGATGACCCGGAACCCGTCCAGGCGGAAATTGCGCTTCTTCCGTCCCAGCGCCTCCTGGATCAACAGCTCGAAGGATGCTTCGGCGGCCTCGAACTCGTAGCCCTGGCTCTCCAGCTCCTTGATCCGGTTGAGGATCTGATGGACGGCCTGGTCCTGGCCGTGCAGGTCGATGTCGTACTCCCGGGCCTTGTAGACGATGTTGCTACGGCCGGACAGGTCGGAGACCAGCACACGCTGGCGGCTGCCCACGAGCTCCGGTTCGATGTGCTCGTAGGTCTCGCGGTTCTTGATGATGCCCGAGACGTGGAGGCCGCCCTTGTGCGCGAACGCGCTGTCGCCCACGTAGGCCTGCCGCTTGCTGGGCACGACGTTGGCCAGCTCGTACACGAGGTGCGAGATCTCCCGCAACTTGCGCAACTGCGACGGCCGGACGCACTTGTAGCCCAGCTTCAACTGCAGGTTGGGCAGCACCGAGCACAGGTTCATGTTGCCGCAGCGCTCCCCGAAGCCGTTGATGGTGCCCTGGACCTGGCGCACGCCGTTCTCCACCGCCACCATGGTGTTGGCCACGGCCAGCTCGCAGTCGTTGTGGCAGTGGATGCCCAGCGGCGTCTTCACCGTCTCCTTGGCGCGCGCCACCGCCGCGCCGATATCGGCGGGCATGCCACCGCCGTTGGTGTCGCACAGCACGATCCAGTCGGCGCCGCCCTCCGCCGCCGCCTCGAGGCACTCCAGCGCGTATTCGGGATTGCTGCGGTAGCCGTCGAAGAAATGCTCGGCGTCGAAGATCACCTCGTCGACGCGCGACTTCATGAACTCGATGGAGTCGGCGATGACCTCCAGGTTGGCCTTCTTGCTGATGCGCAGGTCGTCGCGCACGTGGAGGTCCCAGGTCTTGCCCACCAGCGTCACCACCGGGGTCTTGGCCGCCAGCAGGAGCTTCAGGCTGGCGTCCTGGGCCGGCTTCACCGACGGCCTCCGGGTGGTGCCGAAGGACGCCACCCGGGTCTTCCTGAGATTCAGCTTTCCGACCGCCTTGAAGAACTCGGCGTCGCGGGGGTTGGAGCCGGGATAGCCGCCTTCGATGTAGTGAATGCCCAGCTCCACCAGGCTCTCGGCGACGCGCAGCTTGTCCTTCAGGCTGAAGGAGACATCCTCGCTCTGGCACCCGTCCCTCAAGGTCGTGTCGTACAACAACAAGTCACTCATGCACTCACCTGCTTTCGATCAACGTAGCATGCAACGAATCCACCGCCCTGCGGCTGTCCTTCTCGGCCACCACCACCGACACCTTGATCTCCGAGGTCGAGATCATCTCGATGTTGATCGACTGTTCCGCCAGGGCCTGGAACATCTTCGCCGCCACGCCCGCGTTGGTTCTCACTCCGACGCCCACCACCGACACCTTGGCGATATGCGTGTCGGAGGTCACTCCCCTAGCTTGGATCAAGGCCGCGTTTTTTTCAATCAATTCCATGGCCTTTGGGTGATCCTTCTTGGGCACCGTGAAAGTGACGTCGGTGGTGCCGTCGGCGCTGGCATTCTGGATGATCATATCCACCACGATGTCGGCGTCGGCAATGGGGCCGAAGATCTGGGCGGCGAGCCCGGGGCGGTCCGGCACGCTGCGGATGGTGATCTTGGCTTCGTCGTTGTCGCAGGTCACTGCCGAAACCAGAACCGAGTCCATTTGTTCGTCCTCCTCCACCAGCCAGGTGCCCTCGGCGTCGTTGAAGCTCGAGCGCAGGTGCACCCTGACGCCGAACCTCTTCGCCGTCTCCACCGAGCGGATCTGCAGCACCCGGGCGCCCAGGCTGGCCATCTCCAGCATTTCGTCGTAGGTGATCCGCTCCAGCTTGCGCGCCCTGGGGCACACGAAGGGATCGGCCGTATAGATCCCGTCCACGTCGGTATAGATCTCGCACACCGAGGCGCCCAGGGCGGCGGCCATGGCAACGGCGCTGGTATCCGACCCGCCGCGCCCCAGGGTGGTGATGTTGTCGCCCTCGTCCACGCCCTGAAAGCCCGCCACCACCACGACCTCGTCGCGCTTGAGCGACTCCAGCACGCGGGTGGAGTCGATGCTCTTGATCCGCGCCCGGCCGTGCACGCTGTCGGTGGCGATGCGTACCTGGTGGCCGAGGAACGAGCGCGCCGGCTGGCCCAGGTCCTTCAGCGCCAGCGCCAGCAGGGCGCAGGACACCTGTTCCCCGGACGCCAGCAGCACGTCGATCTCGCGGTCGTCCACGTGCGACGACACCTGGTTGGCCAGGTTGAGGAGCCGGTTGGTCTCGCCGGACATGGCGGAAACCACCACCACCACGTCATCTCCCCGTTCGCGGGCGGCGGCCACGCGGCTCGCGACGTTGCGGATGCGCTCCACCATCCCGACGGAGGTGCCGCCGTATTTCTGTACGACCAACGCCATCAATCCCTCTTCAACGCCGCGATCATCTCCTCGTAACGACGTCCGTGGCCGACGAAGCGCAGCTCCCGGTGCTCCTCGTCCACGTAACGGAAGTTGATGCCGAGGAACTCGTCGACCCCCACCGCGTCGAGGCGCTCGAACCACTCGATCACACAGACGCCGGCGGCGGCGAAGTACTCCTCCAGGTGCAGATCCTCCATCTCGGCTCCCTGGGCCACGCGGAACAGGTCCACGTGGATCAGCGGCAGCCTGCCCTCGTACTCGTTGATGAGCGTGAAGGTCGGGCTCCGGACCCAACTGTTCCCGCCCACTTCGAGCCCCTCGGCGAGGCCGTGCACGAAACAGGTCTTGCCACTCCCGAGATCCCCGGAAAGCCCCAGGATCTCGCCGCCGCCCAACACCCTGGCCAGGGCACGCCCGAGCGCCCGGGTGGCCTCCGGCGAGCCGGTGGTGACATCGTACTCGCTGCTATTCATTGTACTCGCTACAATTCCGTCTCACTGGCGCCTCAAGCCCCTATCATCTCCCGGATTTCCGTCAGTTCCCGGATGGCCCGCGGCAGTTCGTCCACCAGGTCCGAGGCGATGAGCCCTACCATGCCGCGGTCCTCCGCCACCCGGTCGCCGGTGCGACCGTGAAGGTACACGCCCAGGCGAACCGCGTCCTCCGGCGCGAGGCCCTGGGCCAGAAAACCGGCGACGATGCCGGAGAGCACGTCGCCCATGCCCCCGGTGGCCATTCCGGGATTGCCCGTGGGGTTGATGGACACGCGGCCGTCCGGGGCGGCCATGACGGTCCTCGCGCCCTTGAGGACGAGGTGGCATCGATGGTCCGCGGCAAACGCTCGGGCGATGCCGACACGGTCGCCGTTGACCTCCGCCGTATCCAGGCCGGTCAGGCGGCTCATCTCCCCGGGGTGCGGCGTCAGCACCGGCGGAACCCGCGCCTCCCGCAGCCGGCTCACGTCCACCGCCAGGTTGTTGAGCCCGTCGGCGTCGATGAGCAACGGCAGGCTGCAATGTTCCAGCAGCGTGTCCAGCGTTTTCTGGGTCGAGGCATGAACGCCCACCCCGGGTCCGAACAGGACCGCGCTCTTGCGCTCGGCCAAAGCGCGCCAGTCGGCCTCGGCCACGGCCGGCCATTGCTCCGCGCCCGGCTCCCCCAGCGCCTCGGTCATTGGCTCCGCCATGGCGCCGGCCAGGATGTCGTTGAGTCCGCGAGGCGCCGCCAGGGTTGTCAGCCCGGTGCCCACCCTCATGGCGCCGCGACAGGCAAGCACGGCGGCGCCGGTCTTTCCCCGCGACCCGGCCATCACCAAGAGGTGGCCATAGCTGCCCTTGTGGGTGTCTTCGGCCCGCCCGGGCAGGAGCCAAACCATGTCGGCCGGATCCAGCAGCTCCACCGAGGGCTTCACTTCGGCCACCGCCTCCTGGTGGATGCCGATATCGGCCACTACCAGGTCGCCGCAGTAGACGACACCGGGGTGGACCACCTGTCCGGTCTTGGGATAACCAAGGGTGACCGTGACCTCCGCCTGGATGGTCGCTCCCAAGGGAGTCCCCTTGTCCGAATCCAGCCCCGACGGCGTGTCCACGGCAACGATGGCCACGCCCGACGCATTCATGAGCTCCACCACATCCGCCAGGAATCCCTCCACCGGGCTGCGCAACCCGGTTCCCAGGAGTGCGTCCACCAGCAGCCCCTTGTCGTGGATCCGGCGGCGCAGGGTTTCGAGGTCTCCAGGAGGGACCTCCGTGAACCGGCCGCCGGCGGAGCGGTACCGTTGGAGGTTGGTGGCCGCGTCCGGCGAGACGTCTTCGGCCCGGGCGATGCACGCCACCTCGCAGGGGAAATCCCTCTCGCGCAGCAGGCGGGCGATGACCAGACCGTCGCCGCCGTTGTTGCCCTTGCCCGCCAGCACCAGGACGCCGCGCTTGGCGAGCTGGGTCCAGCGCTTGAGGATGACGTCCACCACACTCTGCCCCGCGCGCTCCATGAGGCTCAGGCCCGGCACGCCGTGCGTGTGGATGGTGAGATGGTCCAGCCGGCGCATCTCCTCTGCGGTTACGACGTGCATGGGTCATGAACCGGCGGGCTTCGCCGCGCTGATGAGGGCCTTCATCTCCTTCACCGCCTGGACCATGCCGACCATGATCGCACGGGCGACGATGCTGTGCCCGATGTTGAGCTCGACGATCTCCTCGATGGCGGCAATGGGCGTGACGTTGCTGGCGTTGAGACCGTGTCCGCCGTGGACCTCCAGCCCCAGGCCGGCCGCCGCCGCGGCGGCCCTGCGCACGGCTTCGAGCTCTTCGTCCTGCCGCGGCCCGCCGGCGTCGCAGTAGGCGCCGGTGTGAATCTCCACGGCGTCGGCGCCCGCCTCCCGGCTGGCTTCGAGCTGCTTCAGGTCCGGATCCACGAACAGGCTCACCCGGATCCCGGCGTCGCGTAGCCGGGAAACCGCGTCCCTGAGCTGCGTGCCGTGAGTGACCACGTCAAGCCCACCCTCGGTGGTCAGCTCCTCGCGCCGCTCGGGCACCAGGCAGGCGTCATCGGGCTTGAGGGCCAAGGCGTGGCCGGCCATTTCCGGGGTTCCGGCCATTTCCAGGTTGAGCCCCGACGTCAGGCGTTCCCGCAGGCGGAAGACATCGCGCTCCTGGATGTGACGACGGTCTTCGCGCAGGTGCACCGTGATCAGGTCGGCACCGGCCTGCTCGGCCAGCAGCGCGGCCTCCACCGGGTCCGGGATATCGATCATGCGCGCCTGCCGAACGGTGGCCACGTGGTCTACGTTGACGCCGAGACGGGTCATGCCGGCACCCCCAGATCGGCCTCGATGGCGTCGGCGATTCCCTGGGCCAGCCGCCGGATCTCGTCCTCCGACTCTCCCTCGAGCATCACCCGGGCCAGCGGCTCGGTGCCGGAATAGCGCACCAGCACTCGGCCGCGGCCGTCCAGCCGGTGCTCGCTCTCGGTGATGCGCGCCTGCACCCGGGCCAGCTCGGAGAGCGGACGCTTCTCGCGGACCTGGACGTTGACGACGACCTGCGGCAGCTTGCCCATGATGCGGCGAAGCTCACCCAGGGGCCTTTCCCGCTCGGTCATGAGCGCCAGCAACTGCAGGGCGGTGAGGCAACCGTCGCCGGTGGTGTTGTGGTCCAGGAAAACCAGGTGGCCGGACTGCTCGCCGCCGAGGTTGTGGCCGTCGCGCCGCATGGCCTCCACCACGTAGCGGTCGCCGATGGCGGTGCGCAGCACATCGATGCCGTGCCCGCGCAGGGCGAGGTCGAGTCCCATGTTGCTCATCACCGTCGCCACCACCGTTCCGGTGGGGAGGCGCCCGGCGCGTTTCAGCTCGACCGCGCACATGGCCAGGATCTCGTCGCCGTCCACGAGCTCGCCGCTCTCGTCGATGAACAGCGCGCGGTCGGCATCGCCGTCCAGGCACACGGCCAAGTCCGCGCCGTGCTCGCGCAAGGCCGCCCTTGCCTTCTCCGGGTGCACCGAGCCGCAGTCCTGGTTGATGTTGGTGCCGTCGGGCTCCACCGCCACCGGAATGACCTCGGCGCCAAGCTCCGTCAGGACCTCCGGCGCCACGCGGTACCCGGCGCCGTTGGCGCAGTCCACCACGACCTTGAGCCCCTCCAGGGTCAGGTGGCTCGGGAACGCGCCCTTGAGAAAATCGACGGTCCTCCCCAAAGCATCGTCGATGCGGTACGCCTTGCCGATCTCGGTGGCCACCGGGCGATGGGCGTCGTGCTCTCCGTTCCGGACCATGGCTTCCATGCGCCGTTCCCATTCATCGGGGAGCTTGAAGCCGTCGCTGGAAAAGAACTTAATGCCGTTGTCCTGGTAGGGGTTGTGCGACGCGGAGATCACCACCCCGGCGTCCGCGCGCATGCTGCGGGTGAGGAACGCCACGGCCGGGGTGGGCAGCGGGCCCACCAGCAGGACGTCGGCCCCCATGGAACAGATCCCGGACGCCAGCGCGGTCTCGAACATGTAGCCGGACAGCCGGGTGTCCTTGCCCACGAGAATCCGTCGCCGGTGCGTGCGCTTTCGCCCCAGGGCGCCGCGCACGGGCTTGCCGAGGCCGTCGTCGCCGACCACGTGGGCGATCGCCCGGCCGAGCCTCAACGACGTCTCCGAGGTCATCGGTTCCTGGTTGGCGATGCCGCGAACGCCGTCGGTGCCGAACAGCCGGCTCGGGTGCGGATTCTCTTGTGGCTTATCCGACGTCATCGGCTCCCTTCCATGGAACCTCCCGGGCGCCCCGGATGGCGTCCGCCACACGCACCGCCCGGCAAGTCTCCAGCACGTCATGGACCCGAACCATGTCGGCTCCCGCCAGGACCGCGGCCGCCGCCCCGGCGAGACTGCCCTCCAGGCGGCTCTGCGATCCCTCGGTCTCCTGCAAACGGCCGAGGAACGCCTTCCGCGAGAGACCCACCAGGACCGGCCGGCCCAGCGACGCCAGCGTACCCAGGCGCCGCAACAGCTCCAGGTTGTGGTCCAGGTCCTTTCCGAAGCCGATGCCCGGATCCACCACGATACGTTCCGCGGCAACGCCGCTATTCACCGCAAAGGCGACACGTTCCCGAAGAAACGCGGTGACCTCCGCGACCACGTCACGATAGCGCGGCGCGACCTGCATGGTCCGGGGCCGGCCCTTCATGTGCATCAACACCACCGGAACGCCTTCCCGCGCCACCAGGTCGACCATGGCGGGGTCGAAACGCAAGGCGCTGACGTCGTTCACCATGTCCGCTCCCGCCTCCAGCGCCCCTCGGGCCACCTCTTCCTTGTAGGTGTCGATGCTTATGGGCACCTCGACCCGCCGCCGCAACTCGCGAATCACCGGCACGACCCGCTCGAGCTCCTCGGACGCCGAAACCGGCGCCGCCCCCGGGCGCGTCGATTCCCCGCCCACGTCCACGATGCCCGCGCCCTGCCGCACCATCTCGACACCCCGGGCCACCGCCGACTCGGTATCGGGGTAGCGGCCGCCGTCGGAGAAGGAGTCCGGGGTGACGTTCAGGATGCCCATCACCGCCGTGCGGGAACGCATGTCCACGTCGCCGTGACGGGTGACCAGTACCCGATCCGGCCCCCTGCCCAGGGCCTCGGACGGCAGCGGCTCGGAGCGGCCTTGCAAGGGAGTAGCCATGGTCTCTTCCGCGTTGTACGAAATGGCGCCGACATCCGCGAGCGTCATTCCCGCGCAAGCGGGAATCCAGGATGGGTGAGGCAGGGAACCACGGTTATTGTATTTCCCCACCACCCCCGGATTCCCGCTTGCGCGGGAATGACACGGAGGTGAACGGTGTCTGGGGATGCCAGTCCGGTCAGGCGCTGGCGGGAGCGGGTGTCGTGGGCTCGGGACCGCCGTCTTCCATGTATTCCGTGACGATGACGTCGATCTCCGCGCCGTCCAGCACTTCCTTGTCCAGCAGCTCCTTGGCGACCCGGTGCAAGAGCTCGATGTGGGTGGTCAGGATCTCCTTGGCCGTGGTGTAGCACCCATGGATGATGTGCCGGACCTCCTTGTCGATCTCCACCGCGGTGCTTTCCGAGTAGTCCTGCTGCTGGGTGAAGTCGCGGCCGAGAAAGATCTGCTCTTCCTTCTTGCCGAAGGTCATGGGCCCCAGCTTCTCGCTCATGCCCCACTCGCACACCATCCGGTGGGCGATCTCGGTGGCGCGCTCGATGTCGTTGCCCGCCCCCGTGGTCATGTTTTCCAGGATCAGCTCTTCCGCCACGCGGCCGCCGAACAGGATGGTGACGTTGTTCAGCAGATGCTGTTTGTCCTGGCTGTGCCGCTCGTCCATGGGAAGCTGCTGGGTCAGCCCCAGAGCCATGCCGCGCGGGATGATGGTCACCTTGTGGACCGGGTCCGCCCCCGGCAGGAGCTTCGCCACCAGCGCGTGGCCGGCCTCGTGATAGGCGGTGTTCCGCTTCTCCTCGTCGCTGATGATCATGCTCTTGCGCTCGGTCCCCATCATGACTTTGTCCTTGGCGAGCTCAAAGTCATTCATGTTGACCTTTTCCTTGTCGTGGCGCGCCGCGAGCAGGGCCGCCTCGTTCACAAGGTTCTCGAGGTCGGCGCCGGCGAAGCCCGGAGTCCCGCGGGCCAGCACCCGGATATCCACGTCGTTGTCCAGGGGCACCTGCCGGCTGTGCACCGCCAGGATGCCCTCGCGCCCCTTGACGTCGGGCCGCGGCACCACCACGCGGCGGTCGAACCGGCCCGGCCGCAGCAAGGCCGGATCCAGCACGTCGGGCCGGTTGGTGGCGGCGATGAGGATGACGCCGTCGTTGGCCTCGAAGCCGTCCATTTCCACCAGCAACTGGTTGAGGGTCTGCTCGCGCTCGTCGTGCCCGCCGCCGAGGCCGGCGCCGCGCTGGCGTCCGACCGCGTCGATCTCGTCGACGAAGACGATGCACGGCGCCTGCTTCTTGGCCTGCACGAACAGGTCGCGTACCCGCGAGGCGCCCACGCCAACGAACATCTCGACGAAATCCGAGCCGCTGATGCTGAAGAACGGCACCCCGGCCTCACCCGCGATGGCCCGGGCCAGCAGGGTCTTGCCGGTGCCCGGAGGGCCCACCAGGAGGCAGCCCTTGGGGATGCGGCCGCCCAGGCGGGTGAACTTCTTGGGGTCCTTGAGGAACGCGATGACTTCCTGGAGCTCGTCCTTGGCCTCGTCCACCCCGGCCACGTCGCTGAACGTGACCCGCGCCTGGTTCTCGTTCAGAAGGCGCGCCCGGCTCTTGCCGAAGGACATGGCCTTGCCGCCCCCCACCTGCATCTGCCGCATGAAGAAGATCCACACGCCGATCAGCAGCAGCATCGGGAACCAGTTGACCAGCAGCACGAAATACCACGGGGAATCGTCCTCGGGCTTGGCGGCGATGCGGATGTTCTTCTCCCGGAGCGTCTTGACCATATCCGGATCGCTGGGGGAAAAGGTCCGGAACCGCTCGCCGCTCTGGTACTTGCCGTGGACGTGCTGGCCCTGAATGGTCACCTCCTGGACGTCGCCGCGCTCCACCGCGGACCAGAAGTCGCTGAAGATGATCTCGGGCTCCCGCCCCTGCTGCCGGGTGAAGACGTTGAACAACAACAGGAACATCAGCCCCAGGACGAGCCACAGGGCGAGGTTTTTGGTCGCTTGATTCAAAGGGGGTTTCTCCAACCTTCTCTTTCCCCGAAAAAAGTTAACACACGGGTATGCCTACTTCAATTCAATAAGAACCGGAATGGCCCAAGTCAACCGAGGCGCCAGCGGCGTCGCGGCGGTCGCTACGAGACCCTGACCCGCCAGACCGCCCCGGTGTCGGGCTCCACCGTGGCGAAATCGCTGCGGGCGCAGCCCGGCACCCACAGGATCTCCTCCCCCGCCAGGAGCAGCGGCAGGGTCCGGCGCCGGGAGCGCGGCACCTTGAGGTCGATGAAGAGGTCCTTGAGCTTCTTGTGTCCGGTCATTCCCAGGGGCCGGAGCCGGTCTCCGGGCCGGCAATTCCGCATCCGGAGGTCGCCGCCGGCATGCCTCAACCGGGCGAGGTCGAAGACCGCCTCCAGGTCGGCGTCGGGGCTCTCCCGGCTGTCGGAGCACCACGCGGTGACGCGGACGCCGGCTTCGGGGACCTCGATCTCGCCTTCCAGCGGAAGCGGGTACGAATAGTCCTCGGCGACCGTGTCGGCTGATTGGATCAGCCGCACGGAGTCGTATTCCCGGACTACGGTCCGGGAGCCCGGGAGGGACACCCTGCCGTGGGGACTGTTTCCGGCAATGACCTTCAACACGGCGTCCACGTGGGCGAAGCCGATGCGGCGAAGCGTCCCCAGATTGCGTTTCAACCAGTACCTCACCATCCGGGCCCGGAGCTCGGGTTCGAGCCCGAGAAACGCCGTGCGGTCCAGGGTATCCCCGCGACTGACCCGGCTGTGGGACTCCGCCGACCATCGGTCCAGCACGACGTTGTCGGAACGCAACATGGCGCTCAACCGGGCAAGCCGCTGCTCCAGGCCGCCGTCGCTGCGACCCCGGATTTCCGGCAACAGGTTCAAGCGGATCCAGTTCCGCAGGTAGCCGGTGTCACGGTTGGTGCGGTCCTCCCGGTAACCCAGCCCGCGGCTGTCCAGAAAGGCGAGGATCTCGTCACGGGGGACCTCCAGTAGCGGACGGATCAACACGGTCTCTTCGGCGCCGGGGACGTCCGGAGCCAGGGGCCGCAACGCCGGCATGCCCGTCAGCCCCTCGGGGCCGCAGCCCCGGAGCAGCCACATGAGCATGGTCTCCACCTGGTCGTCGCGGTTGTGCCCCACCGCGACCTTGCCGATCCCCCGCTTCGCGGCCACCTCGGCGAAGAACCGGTAACGCCGGTCCCGGGCCGCGGCCTCAAGGTTTCCCGCACCCCGCTCCATGGCGGATTGCGCTGGCTTCAGGCACTCGAGGTGGAAAGGCAGGGACAGCCCGGCGGCCATGTCGCGGACGAACCCGGCGTCCTGCCGGCTCTCGTGGCCGCGGATACCGTGTTCCACGTGGGCCACCTCGAGGCGGAGGCCGAGGGATGCACCGATCCGGTGCAGAATGTGCAGCAAAGCGACGGAATCCGGTCCGCCGGATACCCCCACCAGCACCGCGTCACCGGCCGCCAGCATCCGGTTCCCGGCAAGGGTCTTCGCCATGTGCTTATCGAGGCTCATGCGGGCAGGAAGGTTTGTCGCCCCGCTTCGCGGGTGCTATTACCTTGAAAAACATCAGGATACACCGCGGCCGAGCCGCTCACAAACAAAGAAATCCAAGCAATCGCGAACAGGAGCAACCGCATGGCTTCACCGTTGAATCCGCCCCGCAGAATCCTTCTCGGACCCGGCCCCAGCAACCCGCATCCAAACGTGCTGGAGGCGCTGTCGGCCCCGGTGGTCGGCCATCTCGATCCCGAATTTTTCAAGATCATGGAAGAGAGCAAGGCCATGCTGCGCCGGCTCTTCCACACCGGCAACGACCTGACCTTCCCGGTGTCGGGCACCGGCAGCGCCGGCATGGAGACCTGTCTCGTGAACCTCGTCGAGGAAGGCGACACCGTGCTGGTATGCGTGAACGGCGTCTTCGGAACGCGCATGGCGGACATCGTCGAGCGCCTGGGCGGAAACCTGGTGAAAGTCGAGGCCCCGTGGGGCGAGATCATCCGGCCGGAGCAGGTCGAGCAGGCCCTGAAGGAAAACAAGGTCGACATCGTGACCCTGGTGCACGCCGAAACCTCCACCGGGGTGTGGCAGCCGGTGGAGGAGATCTCCCGGCTCGCTCACGACGCCGGCGCCCTGCTGGTGCTGGACACCGTGACCTCGCTGGGCGGTTGCCCCGTGACCCTCGACGCCTGGAACGTCGACGCCGCCTACAGCGGCACCCAGAAGTGCCTGAGCTGCCCTCCCGGGCTGTCGCCGGTGTCGTTCAACCAGGCCGCGCGCGACAAGCTCGGCCGGCGCAAGGACAAGGTCAAGAGCTGGTACCTGGACCTGACCATGATCGAGCGCTACTGGGGCGAGGACCGCGCTTACCACCACACCGCCCCCATCTCCATGAACTACAGCCTCCACGCCGCCCTGAGCGAGGTGGAAAAGGAAGGCCTGGAAGCCCGGTTCGCAAGGCATGAGCTGAACCACCGGGCGCTGGCCGCCGGCCTCGACGTCCTGGGCATCCAGCTCGCGGCCCAGGAAGGCCATCGCCTGTGGATGCTCAACAGTGTCCGCATACCCGAGGGACTCAACGACGGCGAGGTCCGGAAACGGCTGCTGCTGGACTTCAACATCGAGATCGGCGGCGGCCTCGGCGCCCTGGCCGGGAAGACCTGGCGCATCGGGCTCATGGGCGAGTCGAGCCGGAAGGAGAACGTGCTGGCGCTCATCGAAGCGCTGGGCCGGATCCTCACGGAAGCGGGCGCCGACGTTGCGGCGGCGGATGCGGTGGGCGCCATCGAGAAGGTCTACACCACCGGTTAGCGGACCCTCTGTCTCTTATGGCTCGCCTGGAAGGAGAGAAATCAGCCGCTCCGAGACCGCTCGTGCCGATTCCGACGGCCGCCACTCGTAGCCCTGCGTCAGAAGGGCGCTCATGTCGGCGTCGAATTGCGGGTCGCTGAGCTTGCCTGCGAGGTTCCTCACGAACATCGCACCCGTCACCGGATGTGCTTCGTGGTCCATGTACTTCCGGAAGGCTGCCACGATCTTCCGCGGATCGGTCCGCTTGTCGTCGAGTCCGGTTGCCAAGTCGAACAGGTCCCGGCCCTTCCGGCGCTGGTAGAGTGCTCTCAACTTGGTCGCAAGCAGCTCGTCGAACTCGAAGGTCACGATATCGGACGTGCCGGCATACCACCTTGATTCCACGGAGAACGACCTTTTGGCGAAGCCGAACACGGCGAAATGCTCGCGTGAATTGATCTCGACCTTGAGGCGAAGACGAATCGCCGGGACGTCCTCGGACATGAACCGGTAGCCGAACGTCACCCGGCCTTGGGACTGTTTCCATCGCGCTTCGCCGAGCCAGGGATCGAGAACGCCTCGCAAGGCATCCATCAACGGACCGGCGGGGCCGGGTCGCACTTGTACCAGATCGATGTCCTCGGAATAGCGCGCGGGCGGCGTGATGTAGAGCTTGTAGAGCGCCGTCCCGCCTCGGAGGGCCAGCGCCTCGGCGAGGACCGGTTCGGAGAATATCTCAACCAGGGCACGACTGATGATCAGGTCCTGCTCGACCTGGAAATCCTCGCTCCATGGGGCTCGCACCCGCCATTCCGTGATGTAGTCCCGCGGAATCATGCTTCCGTCTCGACAGCCACGTTGACGTACAACCGCCAGTCTTTCGACCGCGGTGCACCTTCGGCATTCGCACTCGGTAGCAGTTTCGTGAAGTTTCGCGCGGTCTTTTGCACGTGATCCTTGAGCAGCACGGCCTTGTCTCCGGCGCCAACGTGTTCCAGAAGGTAACCCAGACGCTGAGCCCAAAGGGTCGACCCCGTCCTCGAAGCATCGACGAGGCGCTTCGGGTCCATTTCCTCGCCGAGTTCGGAGAGAACGCCAGCGACCCGATCCACCCCGCCGGCGCGATGCATGTAACCGACGAGATCGACCGCCGTCGCCTCCACGGTGGAGACCAAAACCGTTCCGCGCGGATTGTTGAAGCTCTGTACCGGCACGATGCCCATGTTCCGGCGCGCGACGAAAGCCACCTTGACCGAACCGCACGTGATCGCGGGCCTGTTCCTCTCAACGATCACCTGGAATTCCTGCGGACGATGATGGGCGGCCCCGTGGTATTGTGCAGCCGACAGGAGGCCTACATAGTATCGGACCATCCGGCTCTCCATGAGAGCCGGGACGAACTGATCCGCCGGCAGGCAGCCGAGCCGCCTGTACTCGGGCGGCACGATGATGTAGAAACCGCGCCCGGGACTGGCAATCGCGCCCCTCGCCGCCAAGCGGCTCAACGCCTGCCTTGCGGCCTCATCGGAGACGCCCAGCGTCGACCGAAGCTCGGCCGCGGTAAAGTAATACTGGCCGCGGGCCGCCAGATCCGCGATGACGTTGCGGGCACGTGGTGCGGTGTTTGCATACATGACGCCTTTAAAGTAACACCTTACGTCACGTTATAACAGCATCGTTTTCCCTCTCCGGTTTTGGTCCCGCTAACGCTGACCAGCGTTGGTTGTGCCGGTCCTTGATTCATCCGAACACCTTCTATACCTTCGGTGGAGGAGAAGCGTATCATGTCCACGACGGAGGCAGGTGTCATCTCTCGAAACGACTTCCGCCACCTGGTGGATGACCGGGTCGACCAGGGCGTCTTCCGGGTCGACCGGGCAGTCTACACCGACGAGGCCGTCTTCGAGGCGGAGATCCAGCGCATCTTCGAGGACGGATGGGTCTTCCTCTGCCACGAAAGCCAGATAGAGAAGCCGGGCGACTACTGGGCGACCGAGATCGGCCGCCAGCCGGTTTTCGTGATGCGCCAGACGGATGGGTCGCTCGGCTGCTTCATCAATGTGTGTTCGCATCGGGGCGCCCTGCTGACCCCGCTCAGGCAGGGGAACGCCAACGTGCTCACCTGCCGTTTCCACGGCTGGGTGTACGACCGTGGCGGGCGCTGCATCCGGATCAAGAACGAGGAGCCGGCTTACGCCGCGACGGAGCGCTCGGGCGGACGCTTCGACCTCCCGCGGATCGGCGCCCTCGACTCCTACAAGGGGTTCGTGTTCGGGAGCCTGAGAAGCGACGTCCCGGCGCTGCAGGACTATCTGGCGGCGGCGGCGCGCTGGATCGACCTGCTGGCCGACCAGGCGCAAAACGGGCTGGAAGTCGTGCCCGGCTGCTCCACCTACGTGGTCCACGGCAACTGGAAGCTGCAGGCCGAGAACAGCGTCGACGGCTACCACGTCACCACCCTCCACAGCGTGTTCGCATCCACCACGGCCCAGCGCGAGGCCCGCGACGGCACGGCCGGCATGGGCCGCACCGAGTCCGGGCGCATCAGGGGCAAGGTGCCCAGCGGCACCTACGACTTCGGCAACGGACACATGGGTCTATGGGCGCTGCACACCACGCCCCATGTGCGGCCGATCTACGAGGCGCGGGAATGGCTCGAAGAGAATCGGGAACCGGCCGAGGCCGACTGGATCCTCAATCGCGGCCGCAACCTGTATCTCTTCCCCAACGTGATGCTGATGGACAACCCGTCGACGCAGATCCGGCTGGTGAAACCGGTCTCGCCCGAATTGACGGAGGTCTCGGTCTACTGCATCGCCCCGAGGGGAGAGAGCCGGGGGGCGCGGTCCGCGCGGCTCAGGAAGTTCGAGGACTTCTACCTCACGGCCGGGATGGCGACGTCGGACGACGCCGCCGCGCTCGAAGCCATCCAGGACGGCTCGCTCGGGCCGCCGAGCCAGTGGAACGACATGACCCGGGGCTTGTCCGACCTCGTCGCCGGCGCCGACCGGGACGCCCGTGACCTGGGCTTCGAGCCGGTGTCGTCCTGCCCCGACTGGGAGCACGAGGGGATGTTTCACGGTTTCTACCGCGCCTGGCTGGATCGCCTGGAGAGGGGGCGCGGCACTAGATGAGCACGAACGGCATCGACGCGGCCCTGGAGCGCGAGGTCGCCGCGCTGATCAACCGCGAGGCGATGCTGCTCGACCGGCGCCGCTGGAATGAGTGGCTCGATCTCTATGCCGAGGATGCCGTGTACTGGGTGCCGGCCTGGGCGAGCGAGGAGGAGACCACCACCGATCCCGAGACCCAGCTCAACCTGCTCTATCTCAAGGACCGCGGCCGGCTCGAGGACCGGGTGTTCCGCATCGAGTCACGCCAATCCTGGGCTTCGCTCCCGCTCGACCGCACGGTGCATGTCATCGGCAACGTGCTGGTGGAGAGCGCGGAGGGAGACGCGGTCGAGGCCACCGCCAACTGCATCGTGCACGTCTACGGCAAGAAAGGGGCGGCGACCCGCGGCAGCCGCTACGACTTCGCGTTCAGGCGTATCGACGGCGCGCTCAGGATCGCGAAAAAGAAGATCACCTTCATCGACGACCGGCTCGAAGGGCCGGTCGACATCTATCACCTGTAGGGAGCCTTGCTGACCCTCCAGAAGATTGCTCCCGCGGCGGGCGGCATCGCCGTCCGCGAGATGGAGCCGCGCGACCCTGGCCCCGGCGAACTGCTGATCCGGGTCGGCGCCGCGGGAATCTGCGGCACCGACATGCAGATCTACAACTGGGCGCCGCGCATGGCGCGCCGGATGGTGCTGCCCCGGGTGCTCGGCCACGAGGTTTCGGGCACGGTCGAGGCCATAGGGCCGGGAGTCGAGGGCCTCGCCGTGGGCGATCGGGTGAGCCTCGAGAGCCACATATTCTGCGGCCGCTGCCGGTCCTGCCGGCTCGGACGCGCCCATCTCTGCGAGCAGACCCGCTACCCCGGCATCGACATCGACGGCGGATTCGCCGAGTACCTGACGGTGCCCGCCTCCATCGCATGGGTGAACCCGCCCGGGCTTCCGCACGAAACCGCGGCCATGCTCGAGCCGTTCGGCATCGCCGTCCACGCCTGCCTCGCGGGCGCCGGCGTCGCGGGGTTGTCGGTGCTGGTGAACGGTTGCGGCCCCATCGGGCTCATGGCGGTGGCGGTCGCGCGCGCCCTGGGCGCCGCCACGATCATCGCCTGCGACATCAACCCGGTCCGTCTCCGCGCGGCCGAAACCATGGGCGCCGACCGCGCGGTGGATGCCGGCAGCGAGGACGTGGCGAGCGTCATCCGCGACATGACCGGCGGCGCGGGCGCCGACGTCGGTGTCGAGCTGTCGGGCACCGAAGCCGGTTTCAACGCCGTCTTCGCCTCCCTCGCCAAGGGCGGCGACTTCCGGCTGGTGGGCGCGCCCCCGGCGGCGATTCCCGTCGACTTCACCTACTGGCTGCTCAAGTGCCCCGTGATGCACAACATCCACGGGCGCCTGATCTGGCAGACCTGGCAACGCGCCACCGAGTTGCTCGCCGCCGGCGCCGTCGATCTCGCCCCGGTCCGCAGCCACGTCCTGCCACTTTCGGACGCGCCTCGCGCATTTGAACTCATCCGGGACGGCGAGGCGCTCAAGCCCGTGCTGGTGCCCGATCCCTAGCTAAGCCGGAGGGCGAGCCGTGACCACGTGTCGGACGGTCCGATATTGCTTATCCAAGCACCACGTGATAGGACAACTTTACTACTTTCTCACACGAGGCTGACCATGTCTCTAGTCACCGTGAAGCCGAAATTCCAGGTCACCATTCCGGCCAAGCTGCGGAAAGGGCTCGATCTGCATGAGGGCGATCTCTTGGAGGCAACCGTGGTTGGAGACGGTATCCTTTTTCGTCCCAAGGAAGTGGTAGACCGTAACGCGGCCGCCGACCAAATTGCATCCATCCTCACCCGTATTGAGATCTCGCCCGAGGACGCCGGGCGCGCCGAGGACGAGATCATGGAAGACGTCATCGCCGACATCGCCCGCCTTCGTAGGGAGCGCGGCGGAAGGGGTAAAGACGGCCGAGCGCCTCGGCGTAGCAAGGGAGGCTTGTAACGCAGTCAAGTTGATCGCTTACAAGACCTAAAGTGCCAGGTCTCAGCCTGTTGGACATTACCATTTCTTATTCCGTTCGGTCCAGAAATGCACGAGGAGAGATGACCTCGACCGGCCCGTACCGACGTTTCACAAAATCTCGCCTGTTGCCGGTGATGAGAACAGCGCCGCCAGCCACCGCGGTCGCCAGATAGACTTCATCGTCGGGGTCATTGAGACCGAACACCGTATCCACCGGCTCGACAACGGTAGCGACCTGTTCAAGTTGCGCGATGATGGCTAGAAGGCCGTCGCGGTACGGGGCGTGAGCAAGTCGTCCGGCAATCGCGTCGTACTCCTCCACAATAGGTTCGGAGACCACGACCTCGTGGTCACGTATCGCCTCGACAATGACCTTGCCACAAACTCCGCCAGACCGAGCTGCCGAAACCAGGACGTTGCAGTCGATGACAACCCTCATGTTCTGCTGCTCCTCCCTCGCTTCAGCGGTCGTCTCACGGCATTGAACTCCAACTCAGTTTTGCTCGCCGGCGATATCCTGGCCGACAGTCCCTTTAGTACGGCGCTAGCGCCAAGCGCTTGTATTGTGTCGCGCTACGACCTACAATTGCTTGTTGACGTACGGTATGCAAGGGAGTCTGAAGCATGATCGCACCTGCAGCAACCGAGAGGCCGGTCCATCCCGGCGTATATGTCAGGCGCCATGTCATTCCGGAAGGCATGACGGTTACCAAGGCTGCCACGCTGCTCGGTATCGGGCGGCCGGCGTTGTCCAACTTCCTGAATGGCAAGGCCGCCTTGTCGCCGGAGATGGCGTTACGGTTGGAGCGCGCCTTCGGAGCGGATCGTGAGACTTTGCTGGATCTCCAAGCACGGTACGACCGCCACGGCGAAGCCGCTAGGCGACCGGTGGTCGCTGGTCGGCACGCTCCAGAACTCATCTCGGTCAAGGCCAGGGAATTTGACGGCTGGGCTGATGAGATCAATGCACGACACGAACTTCCAGCGCTGTTGCGGCGGCTGATCCACTCCACCGGGCGCGAACTCACTCATGTCGATTTTCCTGCCTTCGACAATGCGGAACGGCCTGGATGGGATGGCGTCGTCGAGGCCAAGACGCCGACGCCATGGATTCCGGAAGACAAGTCCGGCTGGGAGTTTGGTTGCGACCAAGATCCCAAACGCAAGGCAGAGCACGTCTATGTCGCGCGTATGAAATCGGTCCCGCCACAGGAACGGCGCGACATGACGTTCGTCTTCGTGACACCGCGCAACTGGCCGGGGAAAGGAAAAGAAAAATGGCGGGACGAAAAGGCGGCCCTTGGAAACTGGAAGGATGTTCGCGCCTACGATGCGAGCGATCTGGAACAATGGCTTGAGCAGTCCGCGCCGACGCAAATCTGGTTTGCTGAACGGCTCGGCAATCACCATAGTGGCTATCGCTCGCTCGAACGATGCTGGTCCGATTGGGCCGAGATTTGCGACCCGGTGCTCTCACCTACTCTGTTTACTGCAGCGATCCAGGAGTTCTCCGCCGAGTTCCGGCGTTGGCTGGGCGGACCGCCGACGCGACCTTTCATCGTGGCTGCCGACTCTCGCGATGAGGCGCTTGCTTTCCTATGTTGTCTTGTGGGCGAGGCCAAGTCTGAAACAGGCGAGCCGGGCACCGGCACACTCGTGTTTGACACGCCTGAAGCCGTGCGACGGTTTCATGAATCGAATGCCGTCCCGCGCATGGCGGTCGTTCACAACGACCATGTCGAAACCCAGATCGGGGACCTCCACCGGCGTTGTCACTGCGTCATTGTCCGGCCCAGTAACGATGTGAACGCGAAACCCGACATCAGGCTCGGGCTTCCGGGTTGGAAAGACTTCTCGGACGCCCTGGAATCGATGGAACTACCCAATGACAAGATCCACGTGCTCGCCCGGGAATCGGGTCGGTCACCGACCGTCCTGCGCCGGCGGCTTTCCACGAGCCCAGCGGTCCGCGGCCCTGCCTGGGCGGAGGACGCTCAGACGGCGCGGAAGTTGCTGCCGGCGGCGCTGGTCGGTGCTTGGCGTAAAACCTCTCCAGCCGACTGCGAGGTGATCCGGCGGCTCGCCCGTGCGGACGGCGCAAACGACGTGGAAACCGGCCTCATGGAGTTGTTGGCTCTCGAAGACTCACCCCTGTGGTCTACAGGGGAATATCGGGGAGTGGTCTCACGGATCGACGCCCTGTTCGGGATTGCCAGATTCGTGACCGAATCAGATCTCGACAATTTGTTCTCCGTGGCGAAACGCGTACTTTCGGAAACAGATCCCGCACTCGAATTGCCGGAAGACGAGAGATGGCTCGCCAACGTACATGGCAAGGTACGCGATCACTCCGCGGCGCTACGGGAGGGCATCCGCGAAACGTTGGTGCTTCTCTCGGTCCACGGCGGCACACTGTTCCGGAACCGACTGAATGGCGACCTCGAAACTCGGGTTTCCTCTCTCGTCCACCGGTTGCTCACGCCGCTGACGATCAACAAGCTGCTTTCGCACCAGGACGATCTTCCTAACTATGCCGAGGCCGCTCCGGAAACGTTCCTCAAGCTGATCGAAGCCGATCTGCGAGAGCCGGAGCCAACCGTCTTCGGACTACTTAAGCCCAACGAAAGCGGCCCGTTCGGTCGATGTCTGCGAACGGGACTATTGTGGGCCTTGGAGTATCTCGCCTGGAATCATCTCGGGCGCGTGAGCCTGATACTCGCGCGACTGTCGACGATCACGATCGCCGACAACTGGGCGAACAAACCCTCCGGCAGCCTTGCCGCGCTCTACCGGTCGTGGTTGCCGCAGACGTCCGCTTCGCTCGCGGAACGGATCGAGGCCCTTGAGACGTTGACGAAGCGGTTTCCGGATATCGGCTGGCAAGTTTGTGTCGCACAGTTGAATACCGGTCCCCAAACGGCGTTTCCCAGCTACCGGCCGCGCTGGCGGGCCGACTCCCCGAGCGCTGACGTAACGCTGGGACAATTCCATGAGTTCAGGCACAAGGCACTCGCGCTCGCCCTTGAATGGCCGAAGCATGACCAACGGACGCTTGGAGATCTCCTGGAGCGAATTCATGAATTGCCCGACGAAGGCCAGAACACGGTTTGGGACTTGATCGATACATGGGCGGATTCGAAAACGGACGACAGGGCCAAAGCCGATCTTCGAGAACGGATTCGTCGGTTCGCGTTTACCCGGCGCGGTCGTCGACACGGCCTGCAAGGTACGGCGGTGGACCGGGCGCGCGTGGCACACGATCGGCTGGAACCACGGGATCCGGTGGTCCGGCATGCCTGGCTATTCACAAATTCTTGGGTTGAGCCTTCCTCCGACGAAATCGAGGACGGAGCGCGCGACTATGAGAAGGACGCCGAGACAACGCGTGGGCTCCGCACCGCTGCGATGAAGGAGATATGGACCGAACGCGGATTCGAGGGCGTCACCGCGCTACTGTCGGATACCGGCGCGCCCGGTGTCGTTGGGGCGGGGTTGGAACCCTGCATCCCGGACGAAGAAGCGCGAGTTGATTTTCTGAGGCAATGCCTTTCTGTCGCCAGCCATCTGCAGGAGAAGGCCGAGTTGTGCATTCGGGGGTTTCTCTGGTCCGTTGGCGACGACGCGCGCGGCACTCTTCTTACGGCTGCCGCCGTGGACGCTGACACCGGTCAGATCGCCCGACTACACCGTTGCGCTCCGTTAGGGCGACGCACGTGGCGCCTGCTCGACCGGTACGACGCGGAAGTCCAAGATCACTATTGGCGGGCGGTTGTCCCGGAATGGAACCGTTACGACGAGTCGGAACTGATCGAACTCATCGATCGCCTACTGGACGTGAAACGTCCCCGTGCTGCGTTCCACGTTGCGCACCTGGAGTTGTCCAAAATCGAGTCGTCGCGGCTGAAACGTCTTCTCTTCGATGCCGGCACCGCTGACGCTGAATCCGCGGACCGATACCGGCTTGAGAGTCACGATATCTCAGAGGCATTGAGCGAACTCGACGGCCGCGGCGACGTCAGCCGAGACGAGATGGTACGATTGGAATTCATGTATATCCAAGCGTTGGAATACAGTGAGCACGGGATTCCCAACCTGGAGCGGTGGCTGTCCGAATCTCCTTTTGGCTTTGTTCAAGTCCTGGCACTATTATTCAAGCGTGACGACGGAGGACAAGATCCTCCCGAATGGCAAACCGAAGACACCGGGAAACGGGCCGTACTGACTGCCGCCGCTTACGGGCTTCTTGAACGGATCAGCCTTGTTCCGGGTATCGGGGAAGGAGGCGACATTGATGTGGAAGTGTTGTCTCAGTGGATAGCCGAGGCGCGGCGACTGTGCGCAGAGTATGGCCGCGTGAAAATCGGAGATCACTATATCGGTCAGATTTTGTCGAGGGCTCCGGCTCATGACGACGGCATCAAGCCTTGTCTCGCAGTGTGCGAAGCGATGGAAGAGATTGGATCCCCGGATATCGGTTCAGGATTCAGCATCGGCATCCACAATGGACGCGGCGTGATCTCACGCGCCATCGGGGAGGGAGGGGAGCAGGAACGCGACCTTGCGGAGAAGTATCGAAGCTGGGCCAGCCAGCGGAGCCCTCACTACCCCTACGTAGGGAGTATTCTGGAAAACATCGCGGCCGACTACGACCGGGAGGCGCTACGGCAAGACGACAAAGCGGAAATCGACCGGAGGCTGCGGCATTGACGGACGAAACTGCCGCGCCCTGATTCTCCAATTCGCAACGTCCGTTGCCGCGCTGAACGACTAAGCGTCCGCCTCGTCGAGTAAGCAACCACCACGGACCGGCCCCCTATAGCGATTGAGGTTCAGAGAACTTCTGCGCCCACTCCCACCAGCGCTTGAGGCAGCCGCTGGCGATCCCTTGCGGCAATCTGTCGGCCGCCGGGGTGGTGAGTGCACGGAGCTGTAGTTCCTCCTCGGTAAGGACATGGCGTTCGTCGAGATAGCCGTTCTCGATCAGATGGCGCTTGAGCCTCTTGAAGCTGCTTCTCCGGAGACCCCGCACACGTGGATGCCGGTTCTGGCCGAGGGCGGCGAGCAGCCTCTCCGGATCGCCATCCAGCTCGCGCGCGATGGCCACCGCTTCATCGAGGAACCGCTCGGTCAGGACGCCGCTGTCCTCGAGGGCGTCGCGGCCAGCGGGCCGACCCCTGCCCTGCTGGTACAACTCGCAAAAGACCTTGAGCAAGTCCAGTCGCAAAGGGATCTCCGGCGGAGCGATGGAACGGGAACCCAACCTTGTGGCGAGCGGAGTGCCGGTAACCGTCTTCCACTGGCCCGCCCGCTCGATTCCGTTGGACAGAAGGTCGTGCAACAGGTCCAGATCGTCCCACAGGACGTAGAAGAAATGCTGCTCCGCGTATCCGAGCGCGGGACGGAACGCCGGCACACCGAGAGCCGCGCCATAGTCCTCGGGCGACCGCCCGTCGGGCGCGGGGACGGTCGGTCCCGTATCAACGCGGAGCGCCTGCGGGCCGCCCGCGCTGACCGCGTTCGTTCGTATCCAGCCCAGGTCGATGACGGCGGCGATCTCGCAATCCTCCTTGCCGAGCGCATCCCGAATCCGGTCGACGTCAAGAGGATCGCTGGTGAGATAGAATATCTGGCGGTCCTGGTCCCTCGCGATGCGCCCGAGGCTTCGCACGACGGCCTCGAATCGCTTGGGGTCGCTCTGGTCGAGCGCTTCGTCGAGGAACAGCGGCAGGACCTTTCCCTGCTCCACCTGCTCGGCGAACGCAATGCGCGCCGCCAACAGCAACTGGGCGCGTGTGCCGCCCGAGAGCTCGTCGAGCTCCCTTTCTTCTCCGTTGTTCAGCTCGACGGCCAAGAGGCGTGGGGTCTCCTGGTCCTTGCCCAGACGCACTTCATAGTTGTGATAAGTGAAACCGGAGAAGTGGTCGCGTGCGCGTTCGAGGACGCGAGGCATCCGCGTCTGTTCGTATTCCTCTTCGACCGCGTCGACGAGATATCTCCCCGCCTTGGCGTACAACGCCTCGTCGCGGAGGTCCCGCAGCCTCGCACGGGCTTCTTCACGGACGGCGATGAGTTCCTGCACGCCGCGGCCGCTCTTTGCTTCGTTCGTCAGGGCAGCGATCTCGGCAATCTCTTTCCTCAACTCGCCGGCTCTCGCCGCCTGGCGGGACAAGCCGTCCTTGATCGGAACAAGCGATAGAACGTCGCATTCGGCCAGCTCGGATTCACCGGCCTTTTCGAGTTCCGCGCGATCGAGACCGATCTGGCCCTCGAGGCTTGTCTTTTCGTGGTCCAGCTCGCGATACCGCTGCAATGACTGGACGAGCGACAACAGGCCGTTCAGGTCCTCCTCCTTCAGTCCCGCTTCGGAGTAGATCCGGCCGATGGAACCGAGCGCCCCCTGGCGGGCGGCGGCGTTCTCACCGAGTTGACGCGTCACGGACCTTTCGTCGGAGAGCGCCCGCTCCAACCGCCAGTTCCGGTCCGCCAGATGGTTGAGGCGCGCGGTGGCGGTTGCGGCGCTTGTCGGCCGCGGTTCCCCATGAGCTTCCAGGACACCCGTCAGGCTCGCCAGTAGAGCGGCATGCCGTTCTTCAAGGCCCTGGACCTTGCCCGCGGCGGCTTCGTCATCACCACGGGCCAGGCGGTAGTGATCGAGCGCCCGCACGAAATCCACCAGCTCCGCATCGGGTGGAAGCGTACCGAGGCCGAGCCTGCCGGTCAGTTCCTGTCTGCGGGCATCGAGGGTGTGTTTCTGTTCCCGCAAGGCCTCCAGCTCGTTTTCCAGGGCTTGCCGCTCCACGCCACGGTCACGCGCCCGCTCCAGGAAAACCTGGAGCTCAGCGGCTTCCTCCTCCACGCCGCGCAGCCGTGACTCCACCGACGGCATGTCCCACCGGTCGGGCTCTGCGACGCCCAGCATCTCGAACGCCGCCCGTGCGGCACTTCTGCGGGCACGGGAGGTTCTTCGATTGCTCACGAGCAACGCCGCCAACGCCATGCCGGCGCCCGCGGCCGCAAGCGCGGTCAGGAACGGGTCTACCGGCAGGGACGGTACGAGCACGGCCGGCGCGGCACCCGCCAACAGCAACGCGAGGCCCGGCAGGAGCCAGGGCCACCGGGCCCGGACCCTGACCGCCGCACCCTCGGGTTCGGACACGCGCAGCCAGCAACGCAAAGCCTCGGCCGCGTCCCGGAACGTCTCGAGCTCTCGCCGGCCGCTCTCCGGTTCAGCGGCGCGTTCCAAGAGACGCAGCCTTTCCCGGACGACGCCGACCCGAGTATCATGTGCGTGGCTTGCCCGCAGGAACTCGAACAACTCTCCATGCTCGGGCAACGTCAGCGCTACATGGTTGACGTCGCCCCCGGCCATGGCGTTCAATTCCGACGCAAGCTTGCTCCGAGTGGCGCTGCGTTCGCTCCTTGCCGCCTCGAGCGCCACTTCGATCCGTCCCAACTCGTCCGCGTCTTCGCGCCAGGCGGCAAGGTCGACCTGCTCCAGAGAGTCGGAAAGTCCGGACTCCCGCCGCGCCTCGCGTGCTTCATCCAGCTCGTTCTCCAGCGAGCGGGCCCGTTCGGCGAGCTTGTCCACCTGAGCCTGCTGCCGCTCGAGCTCCCCGACCTCCTTGCCGGTCATGCTCGCCAGTGCGTCCGGCAGGGCGTCGATTCTCTCCACGACACCCGCAAGCTCTTCCCGGCGGCGGGCGAGCCCGATGGCGCGGTCCACGAGAGCGAGCCGGCGGGCGGCGGTCTCCGCGTCACGGAGCTGCGTCTTCAGTTCTCCAAGTTCACTTGCGCGCTGCTGGAGGTCGGTGTGTTTTCCCATCGCCTCCCGCACATTGTCCGACGCCTTATTGAAATCGTTCCGCACGCCGCGGCCGCGGTGGGTGGTGACGCCGGCGAACAGCTCCGAGGCGATCCTGTCCAGATCGAATCCGCCGGACATCTGCCGCCGGATCTCCGAGGCGATGTCTGCGGTGCCGTCCCGGGAGGCATCGATCAGATCCCAGAGGTTCAGAAAGAAACACCGGTGGTTGTGCGACGGGGGCAGATTCGGAGAAACATTGCGCTCACCGTCTCGTTGCCAACGCACACGTTCGCCTTCGCGCTCTCCCCGCCACGATTCTCCGTCCAGCTCGAATTCGCCGTTCACCGACGCCGGCCGCGAGGGACCGCGGTCTTCCCAGTACAATCCCTCCACCGCGCGACAGATGCTCGACTTGCCGATGCCGTTGGGGCCGAACACGACGTGGAAGCCCGCTCCCGCCGCTTCGATCTCGAAGGGTTCGCTGATCCCGGGCAGCCGATCGATGGCAAGCCGCTTCAGCTTCACGATGGATCGCCTTGCTCGCGTTCGGAAAGCATGGCGTTCAACGCCGCCTTCCCCGAGCGGAGGAGAAGATCCCGCAGGGCATGGTCCGACAAGGGGTCCGTCGCACGGCGATGATCCTGAACGGGCAACCACACGTCTTGCCGGGCGGTCTCGTTCAACGCCGCGCGCGCTTCGTCCAGCAGCGCCCTCGACCGTTCATCGTCGCGTCCGAGTGTCAGCAACCGCCGCGCCATCAGCGCCGCCGGATCGTCTCCGGAGGCGATCTCCGGGAGGTCCAGCCGCAACTCCGTGGCGTCGATGATCCTGTTGAAGAAAACCGCCGTGCCGCCGACGAGTTCTCCCAAGGCTCTCCACTCGCCGCGCGCGATCCAGCGGCGGATCTCCTCATAGCAGGCAGTCGTCCCGGTAAGCCGCGCGTGCAGACCGAGGGCGCGGGGAGGAGGGGCGTCCTGCTCGAGTCGATGGACAAGCCTCCTTGCCTCGCTCAACAACCTGTCAGCCATGTCCTCGACCCGTTCCACGCCTTCGACCGACACGGCCACATGCTCCCATCTCAGCGGCGCAAGCGGGATGTGCATGAGGTCCAGGTTGCCGTCGCCGGACACCACCAGGCGCCAGGGGCCATGAGGGCCCGTCTCCGACGGGTCGAGCCCGGCAAGCGAACCGAGATAACCGCACGGCCGGGTTCCCTTTGACGTAGATGACTCTCCGAGGGAAGGCTGGTGGACGTGGCCCAGGAGCCAGGCGTCGTAGCCGGTACCATCGAGCTGGGCCTGGCTGACGGGCGCGAAATGTCCGCCCGGCGCGTTCAGGTCCGCGTGCAGCAGACCGATCCTGGGAACAGGAGGCGACGGCGCCCGAAGCGGCTGCCGGAGCAACTCCGCCACCGGACTCTGGCGCACGTGCGTTTCGCCGAAGGACCAGCCGACTACCTGGACGACGGGAGAACCGCCTCTCGATATCGTTGTCGCCTCCCACCGGCCGCCGGCGCCCAGCAAGGTGAACCCGTCCATCACGGAGGCGAGCCGCGGCAGTGCCTCGACATCGTGGTTGCCGGCGACCGCAATGACCTCGATTCCCGCGTCCAGTAGCCGTCGAACGCATTCCTCGAGCGGCAACATCGCCTCGAATCTCGCATTGGTGCTCTCAACGACATCGCCGGCAAACAGCACCGCATCCACCCGCTGCTCGATGGCAAAATCAACGGAAAGCCGGAGTCCGGCCGCGGGCGTGAGCTCTCTCGGGTCCACCCCCCAGGATGAAATCCCGTGGGGCAGGCCCGAACAGACCGTGCCGAGGTGAACGTCACCGATGGCGAGGAGGGAGACGCTTTCTTTCATTTACGAAACCGACAAACTATTGCCGTTTGGAAACGTATCAACAGACCTTGATACCTTTGGGTCGGTTTCGTGTCAATGAAAACGCCGTGGCGGGTGCACCTGTGGCTGGGGGAAGCCGCCGAAGAGGCAAACCTCCAAGGGCAACTGAGGGACACGGTGGATCTTTGCGCAGGGGTTGACATCATAAAATAGAACTATAAAATTAGTTATATGGATACGATGGCTCATCCCAGGACCCTGACAGTTTCCGCGCTGGCCCTCGAGGAAGCGGCGCAGGGGTTCGCCGCGTGCGGCTCCGAACCGAGGCTCACGGTGCTGCGCCTGCTCGTGCGCGCCGGGAACGAAGGGCTCACGGTAGGCGAGGTCCAGGAGCGCTGCGGCTTGCCGGCCTCAACGCTCGCCCATCATCTCGGCTTCCTCGCCGCGGGCGGGCTGGTCGAGCAGGAACGCCGGGGCCGGGTCGTGATCAACCGTGCCGCCTACCGCCGTCTCGAGGCGCTTGCGGCATTTCTGCTCGAAGAGTGTTGCGTCGATGCTTGCCCATCGCTGCAGGCCCGTGCGGCGCGGGCGGCGCTCACGAGGGAGCCGTCATGACGGAACTGGTTCTGAGCAGATTCAACGGGCTGCGCATGGGGGTCCGGGGCATGGCGTCGGTCTGGGGCCTCATGCTGGCGAACCCGCTCGCCGTGGCGTTGCTGGATATCGGCAGATTGCCGGACATCCTGCGTATCGCGTTGGCGGCGTTCGCGGGAACGGTGCCCTTCATCGCCGCGGCGGTGCTGCTCATCGCGTATCTCAAGGCGACGGGAACCACCGCCCTCGTGGCGCGCGCCTTCGAGGGACGCGAGACGCGCATGATCTTCCTGGCGGCGCTTGTCGGCGGCCTCGCCCCCTTTTGCTCCTGTGAGGTCATCCCCTTCATCGCGGCGCTGCTGGCGATCGGCGCGCCGCTCTCCGCCATCATGGCCTTTTGGCTGTCCTCCCCCGTCATCGATCCTCCCGCCGCGCTCATTACCGCCGCCGCCCTCGGCTGGGACTTCGCGCTGGGGAAGGCGGCCGCGGCCGTCGCCATCGGTGTCTTCGGCGGCTTCGGCGTGCGCCTTCTCGTCCGGCGCCATGCGTTCGCCGCCCCCCTGCGGGAAGACGCGGCGGGCGGTTGCGGCGCCTGCGGCAGCACCCTCGAGACGGGCGAGATTGTCTGGCGATTCTGGCGCGAGCCGTCGCGGACGGCCACCTTCCGTTCCGAAGCGCTGGACAATGCGCGGTTCCTGGCCAAGTGGCTGGCGTTCGCATACCTCATCCAGGCCCTGCTCGTCACCTACGTGCCGGCCGCGTTGATCGCAGGCCTGGTCGGCGGACCCGGGGCCGGCCCCATCGTGATCGGCGCCCTGGTGGGTACACCGGCCTACCTCAACGGCTATGCCGCGCCCGCCCTCGTTGCCGGCCTCATGGAACAGGGCATGAGCGCCGGCGCGGCCCTGGCCTTCATGGTCGCCGGCGCCGTGACTTGCGTTCCAGCCTTGGTCGCCGTGTGGTCGCTGGTACGCTGGCAGGTGTTCGCCGCCTACATGGGTTTCGGCGTCGTGGGCGCGATCTTGAGCGGGGTGGGGTTCGGAGCGTTGATGGGATGAAGGCTATGGGACGGCAACTCAGCCACGCGGGACAAGGGCGCTCACCGGCTCCGCCATCCAATGCGGCATGACAGCCCGCGCCGCGGCAAGCTCGTCGATGTCCTCGCGAGAGAGGCTTGGCAGAACAGCTTGTAGCCCGTCTTCAATCTCGGCCGGGCCAATCCAGGCCAGGGCACGGATGACATCGCCGGCCTTGCGGTGCGGAGCCGTGAGCTGCCAGCGCGGTGCATGGCGCAACTCGACTTCCAGGTTGCCGAACCGCAAACGGCGATCGGGACCGGATGTGAGATAGACCGACCGCACGGGGACTTGGGTCGTGAGGCCCAGAGCATGCGCCGCGGCACCGCCGGAGGGGGCGATAGTCTCGCCCCACAGGATCGCCAGTGCCTGAATCGCCTTGCCGATGCTGGGCGCGTAACGCCCAAACCGGGTTTCGACCGGTTTCATGTAGATCCCTTGGCAGATCCGCATCTGCCTCCCAGAGCGTGCGAGGCGCGAGAGCGCCTGATCGACTGCCGCGCGGCCTCCGAGATGAAGCAGTGCGCCGGCACAGATCGGCGTGCCCTCGGGGAGCGAACTGGCGTGCTCTACTATTCGCTTGGACAGGCTGGGCATGTGTCAGAAATACAGTGATAAAATTGACAAATCGCAATGACCCAGGCCCAATCCACCCACAGGAGCCGCCCCGCACGACTGACCATCAAGGGCATGGCCGCCACGCACCCGTGCAACTAGAGGGATTCCCCGTGGCCCGTGGACTCCGCAAGACTGATCCTGGCGTTTATGCGTTGTGCACCACGGGCAGCGGCAAACCATGCCTGAGCGGCGCGAAAACCTTCTCTCAGCTTCCCCGGGACGGCGTCCAGATAGGGGGGCATCTCCGATGCTCTGTACAACCCGCCCAAAGAAGGGGGCGGCATCTTCCTCTTTTGCAGGGCTTGCCGCGTCACCTTGAGCCGCGCGGCAACGTCCGCCAAGCTGACGAGGTCCGGCTTCACCTCCCGAAGCTTCGTCCCGTCGGGAAGGCTCCTCAGGACCTGATGCACCGTCTCGGAAATCACGGCCTCCGGATCCCGCCCGACACGCATAAACCCCAATCCGATGAGGCCCGACGCACCAAGACCAACGGCCGCATCATCGCACCCGGCTTCGTAGAGTGCATCAAGAATGGCTCCCTCGTCCGTCCCCTCCGGCAACGCGCACACCAGATCGAACTCGAACGCCTTCTCAGTCATGGTCGCTGTCCCCCTTCACCACACAGCCATCAGCCTTCCTGAGTAGCTCGCGTGCGTGAGCCTGCGGGCTGTGCGGTGTACTCCAGACCGACATCCGACAGAAGACGCCGGAACGGCAGGCATCCCGTACATTGGCCGGACAGAGCACGTAACCCCAGGCATGTGCGCTATGCCCCTTGGCTTCCTTGACGCTCCATCCCACAGCTTCCAGCGCCTTGAGTGCAGCTTCGACCTCCTTGCTCGGATGGCGTTTCCTTCTCACACATAGTCCTTTCAGATGCGGTTGTCAATCGACAACCGCCACTAGGAGACATGCCTCCTAGTTACTCGGCTCAGCCGACAAAATCTGAAGAGAAGGCGACTCCGCTTTCAGAGGACGGCCTTTGGCGGTTTTGGAGGCTACCCGAAGCGTCCCGGGATGGCTGCGGAGATTGGAGCCCATTATCTCCGCAAGATTAGCGGAGATATGCTTGCCGATGCAGGGGGATGGATGCTATATTCACCGCATGTTGTACGGAGAATACCCTGCGTACATCTGGCAACGCCCGGAATGGCCGTGGTTCGAGCAGGATACGGCTCGACTCGCCAAACCGCTCGCACACGCACGCTACATCCAGGGAAAGCTGCTCGGCCGCATGGTGGCCCTGGGTTTCGAGATGCGCAGCGAAGCCACGTTGCGCATGCTCACCGAGGATGTCGTGAAGACCAACGAGATCGAGGGAGAGATACTCGTTCCCGACCAGGTCCGCTCGTCGATTGGGAACCGCCTCGGCCTGGATGTCGGCGGCCTTCCGGCCCCGGATCGAAACGTCGACGGCGCCGTCGAAATGGCGCTCGACGCCACCCGGAATTACGCCGCGCCCTTGACGGAAGAACGGCTGTTGTCGTGGCACGCCGCCCTGTTCCCGACCGGGCGCAGCGGCATGCGCCGCATTCGCGTCGGCGAGTGGCGCGATGACGCGGACGAGCCGATGGAAGTGGTCTCACGCCCCCTCGGCCGCCAGCGCGTTCACTATACCGCTCCGCCGGCCGAGCGCCTCCGGGACGAGATTCCCAGGTTCCTGGAATGGTTCGAAGACACACAGTCCATGGAACCCGTGCTCGCCGCCGGCATCGCCCATCTCTGGTTCGTCACCATTCATCCCTTCGACGACGGCAACGGCCGCATCGCGCGGGCGATCACGGACATGGCGCTGGCCCGGTCGGAAGGGAGCCCCGAGCGTTTCTACAGCATGTCCGCCCAGATCCGCCTGGAGCGAAACGCCTACTACGACAACCTCGAGACGACTCAGAAAGGCGGCTTGGATATCACCGATTGGCAGGCTTGGTTCCTCGAATGTCTCGCACGCGCCATTGAAAACGTTCAGCATACCCTCACCGTCGTCTTGACAAAGTCCCGTTTTTGGGAGGCCCATAGCCGCGAACTATTGAATGAGCGCCAAGTGAAGGTCCTAAACCGGCTGCTGGACGGGTTCGAAGGGAAACTCACCTCGTCGAAGTGGGCGACGATGAACCACTGTTCTCAAGACACGGCGAATCGAGACATCCGGAACCTCATCGACCGTGGCATCCTGGTCCGTAGCCAAGCCGGCGGCCGCAGCACGAGCTACGAACTGGTGTCCAGCACCTGCTGAATTCATCCTTGACTGTGGTCTAAAAAACCACTATATTTTCGGACAAACGAGAACCTTGCCATGTCCACGATGGAAGCCATTCGAATCCGTATACGTAGTCTTCCCAAGGGCAAACCCTTCACGGCCTCGCGTTTTGTCAATTGCGGGAAGCGCGGAGCCGTCGACCGGTCCCTTTCGCGTATCGTCCACGAAGGTGCAATCGAGCGTCTCTCCCGTGGGGTCTTCGTTCGTCCCCACAACAGCCGGTTCGTCGGCAATGTTGTGCCCAGCGTCTTTGAGGTAATTCAGACCATCGCCAGAAACAACGGCGAGACTGTTCAGGTTCATGGGGCGGAAGCCGCCCGACGCCTCGGGCTCAGCACCCAGGTGCCGACTGTACCGGTGTTCCATACCAGTGCGTCAAGCCGCTCGATCCGTATCGGCAACATGACGGTCAGGATGATACACACGTCAAACCATCGGCGGCTTCAGTTCGTCGGTGAGACGGCGGGCCTCGCGCTCGCCGCCCTCTGGTATCTCGGCAAGGACAACGTGACGGCTGAGACGGTCGCCACGATCGAGTCCACCGTGGGAGCAGAGGAGTTCGAGAAACTCCGATCTGCCGATGTTCCGGGTTGGCTGGCGGCGGCGCTTGACGCCTCTGGCCGGGACATCACTTATGGCTGAGGCCTTCCTGTCGCTGAACGCTCGGGATCGGAAAGAAATCCTTGAGACGGTCGCAGCCAGATCCGGGCAGCCGGCGGTCATACTCGAAAAGGACATCTGGCTCTGCTGGGTTCTGGAAATCCTCTTCTCCATCCCCAACCATAACCCGATGGCCTTCAGGGGCGGCACGTCCCTTTCGAAAGTCTACAGAATCATTGACCGATTTTCGGAAGATGTCGACATCACCTTCGACTACCGCGCTTTTAGCGATGGTTTTAACCCCTTCGCTCCGGACGTCAACCAGTCCCAAATCAAGCGCTTCCGCAACCGGCTCAGCTCCTCGGTGAAAGCCTACACCCAGAATGTCGTCGTGCCCGCTCTGGAGACCGCGGCCGAAGGGCTCGCGACGTCCGGTCAGCACAGAGTCCGGATCAACGACAACGGCGAGAGGGTTTGGTTTGCGTACCCGTCGACAGTCGAAAACACCGTCGGTTACCTTGCAAGCGAAGTATTGCTCGAGTTCGGTGGCCGCAACGTCATCGATCCCAACGAGCGGCATGTGATCACTCCCGAAATTGCCGCCCTGACCAACGACCTCGACTACCCCAGGGCGATGGTGACGGTCCTCTCCCCCGTCCGAACCTTCTGGGAGAAGGCCACCCTCATCCATATCGAGTGCCACAGGCGCAGGCTTTCGCAGAACCCGGAACGGATTTCTCGGCACTGGTTCGACTTGGCGTGCCTGGCCCACCACGACACCAGCCGAGCGGCGCTCTCCGACCGCGCTATCTTCGAGGATGTCGTCCGGCATAAGACGGTTTTCTTCAACACCAGTTACGCCAACTATGGTCATTGCCTGGACGGTCGGCTGAGGCTCGTTCCCGACGAAGACCAACTCGCCCGTCTCCGAACCGACTACGAGGCGATGCGGACCGCCGGCATCGTTCGTGACGAGGCGCCGCGGTTTGATGCGTTGATGGAAAGCGTCCGGGACGTACAGATCGAGGTGAATCGTCAGTCCTGAGCGTGAAGAAACGTGAAGGCGCCGCAGGCCGTTTGCGGTGAGTGACGCTTCTTCTCTCCGCAATTTAGGCGAAGATTATCCACCCGGGAGCTGGCTGCGTCAACCGAGGCGTGCCGGCACACTCAGACGGCATCGGCCCGCCTCCACAGCCGCACAAGAAACGAGGCGAGAGTCGAATAGATTAGGGATTATTGATCAGAGTCGACTCAAAAACATTCCCCCAAAATCTCAGCCTCAGCACGAGTTCTGCTTCCATTTGCATGACCTCATGACAAACCTCTTAGTTCAAATGGAAATCCAAAAGGCAGGGCACGTTACTCTTGAGTCTTTGACCAACGAGGATCGCCGCCTTCTCGAGAGTGGTCTTCACATACTGGACTTCCTAAACGAATCGGGGCGTGGCGATCTCGAGCGCCGTGTGGTCATCAACCACCTTTGCGTTGCGCTCTATGCGGACATGCTCCACTTCATTTACGAGGGATTGAGAGCGCTCGAAAAGCGAAAATTTGCGGTAGCGTTTACTCTATTTCGGAAACCTCTCAAGGAGGGCATGCTGCTTGCCGCGCAAATGTGCGCGGATGAAGAACGCTGCTTCGACCGGATGAAGTTAGATGCGAAGAACCTTTTGAACCGGCAGCGGTTAAACAGAGCGGGGGTCAAGTCACTTCTAGACTCGGCCTTGAAGGTCTGTAGACACACCGGCTTGCTCAGCGCGGAACGAATTTACGACACTGTATTCGATCGACAAAACCCCGCTGGCTTAGCCGTACTGTTCGACAAGGCAACACATCTAGTGACCGAGTTCTCAGCGATACAAACCGAGAACTATAACGTCAACTTCATATTCAAGAATCCAGCGGACAACGACGTGTACGAGAACGGTACATACAGAGAATTGGCCACACTCCTCTTCTTCCTCAACCTCTTGCAGATCGAGCTGTATTCGAGAATGGGCAAACCCACTAAAAGATATGGAGACTGGCTGACCTTCACATCCGTTGGGGCGTTTGAATCGTTGTTCGTAGCCGGACGCTCACGAATGGCGGATTTCGTTAATCGACACTTCGGCGAGTTCCTGGAATGTCCCGTGTGCCAGGCTAAACTCAGACTGAAAAAGTCCGACGCTCCGCGGTTCTTCGTCGCCGAAACCCTGGATTGCAACCATTGCTGGTGAGTCACCACTTTCCGGTCGGTTGGCTGTTGTCGAGAACCACCGCAGGCCCGTTTGACACCTGAGAGGAACGGCCCGCCTCACTGCCACGTCCGCAACTCCGGATAAACCTCCGTCGCGAACAACTCCATGCTCCGCTTGGTCTCCTCGTGTGTCATGAACCCTGCTTGGTTCATCATGAGCAAGTGGCCGACGCCGCAGCGGTCGTGGAGGTATCTGACCTTCTCGATGACCTTCTTCGGGGTGCCAGCGATGATGACGCCTTGGTTGATGAGGTCCTCGTAGGCCCGGTTGTAGCGGGCGTTGCCCTTGGGGTCGAAGAAGCGGGTGAGGCCCTGGGGCGGCACGAATCCCGGCGGGGCGAAGAAGCCCACGGGGCGGCGCTTGTTGAGGTACCAGAGGAGCTTGCGGCCGCCCTCCTCGGCCTTCTGGTCGGTCTCGCCGGTGAAGGTCAGGGCGCAGTAGGCGAACCTGTCGCTTCCCGGCTCGGGGTAGTTCATCTCCTCGCAGCGTTTGCGGTAGGCGCCGAAGAGGGCTTCGGTCTGCTCGTAGGAGGTGAGCACGGTGGCCAGGGTGTAGTGGTGGTCGGCCACCCAGGGCACCGCCGCCGGCTGGCTGCCGGTGATCCAGATGGGCGGATGGGGCTGCTGGTAGGGCCGCGGCCACGGGTTGACGTAGCGGTAGTGGTAGTGCTTGCCCTCCCAGTTGAACACGTCCTGGGTCTTCCACGCCTTGATGATGAGGTCGTGGGCCTCCTGCATCCGCTCGCGGGTGTCGGAGGGGTTGGTGTTGGCGGGATGGATCTCGGTGCCCACGCCGCGGACGAAGCCGGCGATGAGGCGCCCGCCCGAGATGACGTCCAGCATGGCGGCGTCCTCGGCCACCTGGATGGGGCTTCGGTGCGCCAGCGGGAAGCCCAGCACCAGGATCCTGGCGCGCTTGGTGCGCCGCACCAGGGTGCCGGCAGTGATGGAGACGTTGGCCGCCATGCAGGTGGCGGTGGCGTGGTGCTCGTTGAGCATGATCTCCAGGCCCAGTTCGTCGGCGTACTCGTACTCGTCGAGGTAGCGGTTGTAGAGATCGTGGGCGATCTTGGGGTCGCAATACCGGTTGGGCAGGGTGACGCGCATGGCGCCGTAGGTTTCCTCCGCATCGTCCGGCAGGAAGGGATAGGGCATTTCGGTGAAGTGATAGGCCAGCATCTCCTGGTCCTCCTCTTTCTAGCTCTCCAGGAACTCCGTGACCGCCCGCGCCAAGGCCTCCGGCTGCTCCCACTGCGGGTAATGGCCGGCGCCGGGAATCGCCGTGAAACCGGCGCCCGGAATCGCCTGCTGGAGTGCGCGCCCGTAGTCCGGGGTCACCACCCGGTCGCCCTCGCCCCAGAACACGTGGGTCGGGACCCGCACCCGGGCGAGCCGCCGCACGAGCTTGGGATTGTACATGAAAGGACGCCAGGCGAACTTCAGCACCGACTGGCGGTTGCGCAGCAGCGTGAGCAGCTCGTCGCCTTCGACGCCCTCCATGCCCGGCCAGCGGAGCACCTTGGCGGCCGCCGGGTCGTGCCACGCCAGCTCGGCGACTTCCGCCGCCGTGTAGACATAGACATCCTGCACGTCGCGCACGGTGGGTGCCGAAACCTTGATGCCCACCGAATCGATCAGCGCCAGGCGCCGGATCTGCTGCCCCGAGCGCACCGCCATTTCCGCCGCCACCCAACCGCCGAATCCATGGCCGATGACATCCACCGGGCCGGCGCCAAGAGACTCGGCGATATCGAGCCCCAGGAACGCAAGGTCCTCCATGTCACCGATCCACTCGGGCAACTCCGATTGGTTCACCCCGGGCAGCGACGGCACCACCGCCCGGAAACGCGCCGCCAGGGCGTCGTCGAAGGGGGGTATCTGCGTGTCGAGTTGGTCGCCGTAGAGGATCACCACCGGGGCGCCCTCCCCGTGTTGGCGGACTCCCAGCTTGACACCATCGACCTCCATGGTCTCTGAAACCCACGTCATGAACCCTGCTCCCCTGCCGCGTGCCGTTGGATGAAATCGATGGCCAATGCGTTGAACTCCTGCGGGTGCTCGGCGTGGGAGCAGTGCCGCGAGTTCTCGAATACCTTCACCTCGGATCCGGGTATCTCGCTCTGCAGGTCGGTGGCGTAGGTCGGAAACCGCAGCGGGTCCTGGTCGCCGGCGACGATCAGCACCGGACAGCGGATGCTGCCGTAGTCCGGCCGCACCGGGCGGAATCCCCGTGGCTGTCCCGAGGGCGCCAGGCGGGCGGCGGCGCAGGCCTCCCACACCCCCGGTTCCAGGCTGGCCTGCCAGCGCTCCTCCACCACGTCGTCGGCCCACCAGCGCTCGTTGTAGAAGCAAACCTTCAGGATCTCGCGCATTTGCTCCCGCTCGCCGGTGTAGCCGGTGAGCACCTTGCGCTCGTCGTTGTCGGGCGCCTTGCCGCCGCCGCTCACGGCGATGACCGAGGCGACGTCGAAGCGCGGGTCCGTTGCCATCTGGAGGCAGAAGCCGCCGCCGAAGGAGTTGCCGATGAGATGCACCGGGCCGAGGCACATGGTCCGGAGAAAACCGTCGACGTGCTTGAGCCGGAAACCCAGCGCGTCGCTGAAGCTGTAGACGAGATCGGTGCGCCCGAAGCCGGCCAGGTCCGGCGCGTAGACATGGAAATACTCGCCGAGTTGGGCGATGTTGTAGCGCCAACTGAACTCCGCGCGGCCGCCGAACTCACCGCTGTGGATCAGCACCACGGTGGGGCGGCGGCCGACCCCGGCCTCGAGGTAATGGGTACGGATCTGGCCTACCTGGACGTAGTGGCGGCCCACGCTTGGGGGAAGATCACTCACGGACCCCTGCGTAACCGAAAGGCCTATAGCTGTCAACTTGAGGGCGGCGTGGGGGCGGACTCGCAGGCTGTCCGCCTATGTGGTAGTGTCTGTCCTGTCTCACCCGAGACACAAAACCAGCTTGAAACGCAGGGAGGCCGTATGCACTGGGGTATGGAAAACAGAATGGCGCGCATCATCCAGCCGGATGACGGGCGCTGCGTGATGCTGGCCGTGGATCACGGCTATTTCCTGGGCCCGACGAGCGGGCTGGAGCAACCGCGGGAGACCATCGAGCCGCTGCTGCCCCACGCCGACGCCATCATGCTCACCCGCGGCGTGCTGCGCACCGCGGTCGACGCCGGCATGCAGGCGCCGGTGGTGCTGCGCGTATCCGGCGGCACCAGCATCCTGAAGGAGCTTTCCAACGAGGACATCACCGTATCCATCGAGGACGCCATCCGGCTGAACGTCTCGGCCATGGCCCTGTCGATCTTCGTGGGCTCGGAGTTCGAGAAGGAAACGCTGGTGAGCCTGGCCAAGCTGGTGGACGAGGGCGAGCGGTACGGCATTCCCGTGCTCGCGGTCACCGCCGTGGGCACCAACATGGCCCGGGATGAGCGCTACCTCAGCCTGTCGTGCCGCATCGCCGCCGAGCTCGGCGCCCACATCGTCAAGACCTACTACTGCGAGGGCTTCGAGAACCTGGTCAACAGCTGCCCGATTCCCGTGATCGTTGCGGGTGGCAAGAAGACCCCGGAGATGGAAGCGCTGGAGCTCACCAAAAATGCCGTTGACCACGGCGCGGTGGGCGTCGACATGGGCCGGAACATCTTCCAGTCCGACAGCCCCGCGGGGATGATCCAGGCGGTGCGGGCCATCGTTCACGGCGGCGCCTCCACCGAGGAAGCCTACCGGATCTACGAAGCGTCGAAGCCGTCGGCGGCGGAACGCGCGGCCGGCTAGCGCGCCACCGTCGAAACCGTCATTCCGGCTAAAGCCGGAATCCACGCGGAGTGGTGTGGAACCGCCATGCGCGTCGCCATGTACTACAGCAATGATGACGTCCGGCTGGAGGAACTGCCGGTTCCCCAGGCCGGTCCCGGGGAATTGCTGATGCGGGTGCAGGCCAGCGGCATCTGCGGCACCGACGTGCTGGAATGGTACCGGCGCAAGCAGGCGCCGAAGGTCCTCGGACACGAGGTCACCGGCGAAGTGGCGGAAGTGGGCACCGGTGTGACCGGTTTCGCGCCCGGCGACCGCATCGTCACCACCCACCACGTACCCTGCAACGAGTGCCGCCACTGCCGCTCCGGGCACGCCTCCGTCTGTCAGCTCATGCGGGAGACCCACTTCGATCCCGGCGGCTTCGCCGAGTACCTGCGGCTGCCCAAGGTCAACGTCGATTCCGGCACCTTCCTGCTTCCCGACACGCTTTCCTTCGAGCAGGGCTCCTTCGTCGAGCCGCTGGGGTGTGTCGTCCGGGCACAGGACCACGCCCGCGCGCCCATGCAGGAGAACGTACTGGTCATCGGCTCCGGCATCGCCGGCCTGCTGCACGTCCAGGTGGCGCGGAGCCGCGGGGTGAAAACCCTGGTCGCCACCGACATCAACGAAGAACGCCTGCGCCTTGCGCGCTCCATGGGGGCCCACCACACCTTCAATGCCACCGACGACGTGCCGGCGAGCCTTGGCGAAGCCTGCGACGGCCGGCTGGCGGACCTCGTGATCGTCTGCACCGGTGCCGCCCCGGCGATCCGGCAGGCGTTCCAGAGCGTCGAGCGCGGCGGCAAGCTCCTCTTCTTCGCCTCCACGGCCGCGGGGCAAGAAGTGCCCATGCCTCTATACGAGATGTGGCGCGACGAGATCAGCCTCGTCACCTCATACGGCGCGAGTCCGCAGGATTTGAAGGATGCGGTGGATCTGTTGGCCGGCGGCAAGGTGAGCGTGGATGAACTGGTCACCCACCGGCTTTCGCTCGCCGAGACGGGAAAAGGCTTTCAACTCGTGGCCAACGCCAAGGACTCGCTGAAGGTCATCATCGAGCCGCAGAGGGCCTGACCCCTGAAGCTCGGCATCGTCCCTGTTGCGTCCGGCCTGTGGCGAAGGTGTCGGACTGGAGTTCGGCGATTGTTCACGGCCCGAGAATCGTAGCAGTGGCCGACATTTGTTGCACGGCTCGTACTTGATGGGACGGCAAGGTAGCTTCTCAGGATTCCGTGTGGATAAGAGATCGGGAAAGTTCTGGCACCTGATGGATACGGCCGCCGGCAGGGGGCTACGTCCGTCGGCTTCGAGTATCCGTACTCAGGAGACGATTGGTCGTCCCAATCAAGTCCCTCACCAGGTCGTCACCGAACCCGTCGACCCCGAACCCGTGAGCAAGCGCATTGCTGTATTTCATCATGCCAGCCAAATTCTTATAGTCGTCTCTTGAGATCACACCGTGGATGACTGCGAGATTGAGGACGTAACCTGAAGTCGTGATGCGCTTGACCGAAACCCCCTCTTCCTCGATCATCGCTCTCAACCGGGCCTCGAAAGCCGACCAAGCCAACAAGAACGCCGCCTCCGGGAAACCTGCCTCAAGAACTCTCTCAGCCTGTTCAACCCGTTGAAGGATGCTTTCTCCTTCAAACGACTCCGCGCCGTCAGGTGATTCCAGCCCTTCGGGTTGGCCTACCAGGATCAACTCGAAGCTCCACCCAGGCCTTGCGTTGACAAGCCGTGCCAGTTCGGCCGCGTGGGGATTGGCAGTCAGCGTAGACCGACATTTCACCTCGATGACCTTTACCTCGTCACCTTTTCGGGCCACCAAGTCTACGCGGAAGCCGGGCAGGACATCCAAGAACTCGTCTCGGGACACGACGTAGCCCTTGCGGCGAGCGATACTCCTCTGCCTTTACGTCAGCAAGTGTCGTTTCAAGAATGGTCGCGTCTTCCATCAGCAAATCACCCCCTGGATTGGCGCATCCTCGACGAAGCCCGGACGCTGGCGCGCCTGGACCATCCCAGCATCGTGCGGATGCATACCTACTTCGAGACACACGGCACGGCATACATCGCGATGGAGTACATCGACTGCGAAACCCTGGATGGACGATTGAAGCAGAAAGGACGGCTGGCCGGACGGTGCGCCGGTGTTGATCGACTTCGGATCGGCGCGGCAATGGACACGATCTGTCCCCGGAACGCAGCCCGATGAGGTTAGGAGTAGCCTACTCTATCTCCGGCACCTCGGGCTGCGATTCCCGCACCTTGCCAGCGGCGATCTCCCGCAAGGCCACGACGATCTCGCGGTTGTCGGCGTCCACCAGGGGCTTGGCGCCCTTGAGGAGCTGCTTGGTGCGCTGGGAGCCGAGCATCACGAGCTTGAAGCGGTTGGTTACTTCGTTGAGGCAATCTTCGACGGTTATTCGTGCCACGGCGCTTTCTCCTGCGATTTAGACGTCGGCCGCGTTTTGCGCGATGCCCTGCTGCCCCGGCAGCGCGTCCTGCTCGGGCGTCTCTATCTCGAAGCCCAGGTCCTCGATCATCCGGTGGGCATCGGAGGCGGCCTGGCCCGACGTGGTCAGGTAGCCGTTGACGAAGATCGAGTTGGCCGGATAGAGGCTCAGCGGCTGCAGCGAGCGCAGGTTGACTTCCCGGCCGCCGGCCACGCGGATCTCCTTGCTCGGATTGACGAAGCGGAACAGGCACAGGACCCTGAGACAGTACTGCGGCGTCAGGTTCGAGCGCCCTTCCATGGGAGTCCCGGGGATGGCGTGGAGAAAGTTCACCGGGATGGAGTCCACGTCCAGTTCCCGCAACGACACCGCCAGGTCCATGACGTCGTCGTCCTGCTCGCCGAGGCCGATGATGCCGCCGCAGCAGGTGGACAGCCCCGCGGCCTTGACGCTCTCCAGGGTCGCCACCCGGTCGTCGTAGGTGTGGGTGGAGACGACCTCGGGGTGATAGCGGCTGCTGGTGTTCAGGTTGTGGTTGATGCGCTCGACGCCGGCGTCCTTGAGGATCCGCGCCTTGGACTCGGTCAAGAGCCCCATGCACGCGCAGATGTTGATGGGGACCTTGCTCTTGATCTCGGCCACGGCCTCGGCCATCTTCTCGGTTTCCTTGAGCGTGGGGCCGCGGCCGCTGTTGACCAGGCAGAAGCGCATGGCGCCCGCCTCCCTGGCCCTGACGGCGGCGTCCACCAACTCGTCCTTGGCGAGGAACGGGTACTTGTCGATCTCGGCGTCGGACACCGACGACTGCGAGCAGTAGCCGCAGTCCTCGGGGCAGAGTCCGCTCTTGGCGTTCATCAGAACGTGGATCTGCACTTTCTTGCCGTAGTAGTGGTAGCGGACGCGGAACGCCGCCTCGAGCAGCTCCGGCAGCCGCTCGTCCGCTCCGTCGATGACCGACCTCATTTCCGCGGGCGACAGGAGCTGTCCGGCGAGGGATTTTCCCGCGAGATCGGCGTACCTCGGTTCCACGTTGTTCATGGGGTTTCCGTGTAACATGGGGGGTGCGGACTTGCAACCAAACGGCCGGCCGCGGATGTCTGCTACCCGATGAAGAGGTTGAAGATCTGACCCCGCTGGTTCGAAACCGTCTTGGGCATCAGCAGCCGCCGCTCGGGCGACAGGGCGGTCTGGGCGACCTCCCAGTTGGTCTGCGGCAGCGGGTCCAGGGCGCGGATCTCGTCCAGCGAAAGGTACACCGCCCGGTCCACTTCCCGAAGGTCCGGCCTGGGCTCCGCGGTGATTCCCCGGAGCAGCAGCACGACGTAAAGGCTGTTGCCGGAGTCCTCGTCGTAGCGGCTGCGCACGCCGAGCACCCCCTCGACCTCCGCCTCCACTCCCGCCTCCTCCGCCACCTCCCGGACCACCGCGTCCTCCATGGTCTCGTCCGGCTCGATGAAGCCGCCGGGCACCTGCCAGTTGCCGCGCCCGCGGCGCGACGCACGCCGCACGAACAGCAACCGTCCGTCCCGAACCACCGCCCCGCCCACGCCGACGTTGTAACCCGTGTTGTAGCGTTCCGGTATCGCCATCTCGTCCCTTCCGTTCTTCGGCCTGCTTCAGTTGCGTGACCCCAGGATGTTATACCGTGAGCCTGTAACCTGCACCATACTCGCAGGTTCCGGAATGCGCGGGTTCCTGCCAAGGACGCGGCAACGAATGTAGGGGCGGGTTTCAAACTCGCCCGCGCCCCGTGTCCGGCACGGAGCCGCGGAAGAGAGGAGCATGTATGGTTGACGCCCTGGGCTGGCGGCGGAAGTTCGCGGTAATCGCCCCTTCCACCAACACCTCCGTGCAGCCCGAGTTCGACGACATGCGGCCGCGCGGCGTGACCAACCACTTTGCGCGGATCTGGATTCCCGACGATCCCATCCACGACGACGCGGACTTCGAGCAGTTGATGCGGAACATCCGCGCGGAAATCGACAACGCCATCGACCGGGTCATGACCTGCAGGCCCGACTACTTGATCATGGGGATGTCCTCGGAGACTTTCTGGGACGGGGTCGAGGGCAGCCGGCGGCTCCTCGAAGCGGTGGAGCGGCGGGCCGGGGTGCGGGTCGCCATGGGCTCCTATGCCTGTGAGGCGGCGCTGGAAGCCTACGGCAGCATCAAGCGCGTCGGGGTGATCACGCCGTACATGCCGGTGGGCGACGCCCAGGTGGTGCGCTTCTTTGCCGACTGTGGATACGAGGTGGCGCGCCTCAAGGGGCTCAAGTGCGAGAGCCCGGTGCTGATCGCACACGTGCAGGCGGACGAGCTGGAGGCGGCCATCGCCGACGTGGACGGCAGCGACGTGGACGCGGTGGTGCAGGTGGGCACCAACCTGGTCATGGCGCGGCTGGCGGGGGAAGCCGAGAGCCGCCTGGGGAAGCCGGTCATCGCCATCAACACCGCCATCTACTGGTACGCGTTGCGGCAGAACGGGCTGTCGGACAGGCTCGACGGCTTCGGCGCCCTGTTGTCGCGATTCTAGTAGGCTGTTGAGTTGGCGCCCTTCGACTTCGCTTCGCCTGTCCTGAGCTTGACGAAGGGCTCAGGACAGGCGAAGCGAAGTCGAAGGGCGCCAACCCGTACCAACGGAGTTTTTCAACAGCCTGCCAGGAGCCAGCTCCGAAAACCCGCCGGCGGGACGACCTCCTTGTAGGGGCGACCCGCCGGTCGCCCGACCCAGTGCGTGGGAGAGACATGGACATCAAGGTTTACCAGGTGGCCGAGTGGGAAGCCGAATCCGGATTGCGACACGGTTTTCTGGGACGCAACGGCGGAAACAGCCAAGGCGCGTTCGCAAGCCTCAACGTCTCCTTCTCGGTGGGCGACGACCCCCAGGCGGTCAAGGACAACTACTGCGCCATGAAGGGCGCCGTGGGCATGGCCGGCACCCGAATGGTCACGATGCGGCAACGACACGGCGACCATGTCATCGACGTCGCCGTGCCGTGCAAGGACGCCGGCGAGGGCGACGCCATGGTCACCGAAGCGCCGGGGGTTTTCCTGGGCGTGCTGACAGCCGACTGCGTGCCCATCCTCTGCTGGGCTAATACACCCCGGCGGAAGCTGGCCGCGGTGATCCACGCGGGCTGGCGCGGCACCTTGTCCGGCGTGGCCGCCAAGACGGTGCGGCACATCGAAAACCGCTACGGAACCGGACCCCAAGAGTTATGGTGCGCCGTGGGTCCGGCCATCGGACCCTGCTGCTACGAGATCGGCGCCGACGTCTCGGAACCGCTGGTCCGAGCGTGGGGCGATACAGCGGAAGCATCACGCGAATGCAGGGACGGCAAGACCTACCTCGACCTGAGACGGTTGAACACGGCGCTTCTGGCGGCGGCTGGAGTGCCGGAGGAACGGATTTCCACAACAGGCCCCTGCACCGCCTGCAGCGCTACCGAGTTCTTCTCCTACCGGCGGGAATCGAGCATCGGCGCCGGTATCACCGGCAGGCAGGCTAGCTTCATCGGCTGGCGGGAAACGGCTTGACCCGGGACGGCGGGAAGACTGTCGGAGAAACGGACCGCCAGAGATACGAAAATGGAACGAAAAAGCCCTGGCTGACGCGTTGGCCAGCCAGGGCTCGGTGTACTGTCGGAATTGACCAAGACCCTCAATTCCGAAAAGGCTCGAGAGCCTAGGTCTCAGTCACCTCGCAGCTACATATGTCACTCATATTTTGACCACCTCCTTTCCCTGCTTGAAGGACATCTTAGGGTAGGCGGGGCCCTTTGTCAAATTTTTTGTGCCGCGGAGGAATCCGGCGCGGGAGCGGGCATGAAATTGCCCTACGGCAACGGCTTCGGAACGTCCGAAAGCCGCTTCAGGGCAAAGGCCGCGGCGTTACGGACCCTGGCGTCGGCGTCGCCCGCGGCGGCGCTCCTGACCGCATCCAGCGTCTCCGCGCCTACTTCGGAGGCCTTGGCGAGGCTGGTCACTACCGCCACCCGGACCAGTGGCTCGGGGTCGCGCATGGCCTCCAGGAACACCGCCGGCAAACCGGCCCCGGCCGTGGCGATGTCCCGCAGACAGTAGACCGCCATTCGCCGCTGGGTTGCCGAGCCTTCCCGCAGCAGCGCTTCCAGGCGGGAGACTACCTCCGGATAGCGCTTTCCGAGGTCGGTGAGCAGAAGCTGCGTGGCCCAGCGGAGGTCCTGGTCTCCGCTCCCGAGCCCCCAGGCGAGCATTTCGAGGCAGGGCGCCGAGGGGCGCGTGATCTGGCCGAGGGCGTAGGCGACAGGCCACCGTGGCGCTTCGCGCAGCCTTTGCGCCAACACCTCGGCCACCTCCGGCTCGTCGGCGGCCAGTGCCACCAGCTCCTCTACCGCGCGGCGGACCACCGCCTTGTCGGTCTGGTCCAACGCATCGAGCAGGGGCGGCATGCGCTGGTTCGGGATTTCGCGTTCCATCGGCGGGCGACCAGCGGGTCAACGTGCTTGTGGTGGATGGAGCAGGTCCCGCAACCGGGCCGGGTAGTCCGTGATGATGCCGTCGACCCCGAGGGCCAGGAGGTCCCTCATCTCGTCCACCTCGTTGACGGTCCAGACGTGGACCTCGACGCTCCGGCTGTGGGCGGCGTCCACCGATGCCCGGGTGACGAGGTCCATGCCCATGTAGCGCCGCGGGATCTGCAGCGCCCGGCCGGGAACGTCCGGCGGCAACTCCCTGCCCGTCCAGAACGCGGTCATGAAGGCGCGGATCTCGCCGGTGGAGAATCCCGTGGCGACGGGAAGGCCGCGACGGCGTATGACCGCGCGGGCGGCGCCCATCGTGGCGTCGTCTTCGGCCGCCACCAGCACCTCCTCCGCCTTGCCGAACTCCTCCACCAGATCGAACAGCGACTCGAGGGCCGGCGCCGGCAACTCCTTGATCTCCAGCGTGGCCCTGGTCCGCGGAAACTCCGAGAAGAACTCCCGCAGGGCGGGCACGCCGATCCCCCGGCCGCGGAACGGATGGGTGGCGCCGCCGTCGGGGGTGAAGCGGAAACCGGCGTCGAGCCGCCCCAACTCCGCCAGGTCCATTTCCCGCACCGCGCCGCTGCCGTCGGTGGTGCGTTGGACGGTACCGTCGTGGATGATGACGATCTCGCCGTCGCGGCTGGCGTGAACGTCAAGCTCGACAAAGGTCGCGCCGTCCTCCAGGCCGCGGCGAAACGAAGCCAGGGTGTTTTCGGGCACGGTCCCGGCGGCGCCGCGATGCCCCGCTATTCTCGGCGGCGGGTCCGAGAAGAATGGATATGATGGCGCTCCGGTCATGGTCGGCGAGACTTGGGATACGGCGGAGTCCGGGACAATCCTTGAATTTTCCCTATGGGGAAACTACAATCCCCGGGGTTCTGTTGTGTTCCCAGGATCCACCGACATTGATAACCGCGGCGACGTTCCGGGGTCAAGAGACCGAACCGAGGCCCCTGGCGGCAGACCGTCCCGCCAGCGCACGGGACTCGATGGACACGAACCGGTCACGACCCATCGGAAGCACGCGGGCAAGGGGCGTTGATGGCTGTAGAGGATCGGCTTCTCAGGCTTAAAGAGCTGGACCGCCGGGCGGAGCTCGGGGGCGGCGAGGTGCGCATCCGCCGGCAGCACAAGGAGGGCAAGCTGCTGGCCCGGGAACGCATCGAAATCCTGCTGGACCAGGGCAGCTTCGTGGAGCTGGACCGCCTGCGGACCCACGAATGCACCGATTTCGACATGCAGGATCAGAAGATTCCCGGGGACGCCGTGGTCACCGGGTCCGGCACCATCGACGGCCGCACCGTCTTCGTCTACGCCCAGGACTTCACCGTCTTCGGGGGCAGCCTGAGCGGGGTGGTGGCGGACAAGATCTGCAAGGTCCAGGAACTGGCCATGCAGAACGGCGCGCCGATCCTGGGCATCAACGACTCCGGGGGCGCGCGCATTCAGGAGGGAGTGGTCAGCCTCGACGGCTACGCCCGCATCTTCGCCAACAACGTCACGGCGTCGGGCGTGGTCCCGCAGATATCCGCCATCATGGGACCGTGCGCCGGCGGCGCGGTCTACTCGCCCGCCATCACCGACTTCATCTTCATGACCCGGAACACCGGGTACATGTTCATCACCGGCCCGGACGTCATCAAGACCGTCACCCACGAAGAAGTCACCAAGGAAGAGTTGGGCGGGGCCGAGACCCACACCCGCAAGAGCGGCGTGGCCCATTTCTCCGCGGACAACGACAAGGACTGCCTGCTCATGATCCGCGAGCTCATGAGCTTCCTGCCCGGCAACAACCTGGAGGAGCCGCCGTTCCGTCCCACCGAGGACGACCCCCACCGCCGCGACCAGCGCCTGCAGCACGTGGTGCCGGAGAACCCCAACCTGCCCTACGACATGAAAGAGCTGGTGGCCGCGGTGGTGGACGAGGGCTACTTCTACGAGGTCCACAAGGAGTTCGCGCCCAACATCGTGGTGGCGTTCGCGCGGCTGGGCGGACGGACGGTGGGCATCGTCGGCAACCAGCCGGCTCACCTGGCGGGTTGTCTCGACATCAACGCGTCGGTGAAGGCGGCCCGTTTCGTGCGTTTCTGCGACTGCTTCAACATCCCGGTCATCACCTTCGTCGACGTCCCGGGCTTCCTCCCGGGCACCGGACAGGAGTACGACGGCATCATCCGCCACGGCGCCAAGCTCTTGTTCGCCTACGCCGAGGCGACGGTGCCGAAAATCACCGTGATCACCCGCAAGGCCTACGGCGGCGGATACATCGTCATGGCCAGCAAGTTCCTGCGCGGCGACATCAACCTGGCCTATCCGGCCTCGGAGATCGCCGTGATGGGCCCCGAGGGAGCCATCAACATCGTCTTCCGCGACCAGCTCAAGGAAGCCAAGGACGAAAAGAAGACCCGGCAGAAACTGGTGGACGACTACCGCAGGCTTTTCGCCAACCCGTTCCGGTCCGCCGAGCTGGGAAACCTCGACGCCATCATCGTACCCGAGGACACCCGCCCCACGCTCATCCGGTCGCTGGAGATGCTGAAGAAGAAGCGCGACAACAGCCTTCCCAGAAAACACGGAAACATCCCGCTCTGAGAGCGGGGCGAGCAGCGGAACCGTCCCGAGATGTTCAAACGGATCCTGGTAGCCAACCGCGGCGAGATCGCCGTCCGCATCATACGGGCATGCCGCGAGCTGGACCTCGAGAGCGTCGCGGTCTACTCCGAGGCCGACCGCGAGGCGCTTCACGTCAAGTACGCCGACTACTCCTATCCGGTAGGGCCGGCCCCCTCCACCGAGAGCTACCTCCGCATCGACCGGATCATCGACGCCGCCAAGAAGAGCCGGGCCGACGCCATACACCCCGGTTACGGCTTTCTCGCCGAGAACGCGGACTTCGCCCGGGCCTGCGACGAGGCCGGCATCGTTTTCCTGGGGCCGTCTCCGGAAGTCATCAAGCAGATGGGCGACAAGGTCAACGCCCGGGCGCTGATGAAAAAGGCACGGCTGCCGGTGATTCCAGGCTCCGACGACATCCTCAGCTCCGAGGACGAAGTGTTCGAGACCGCCGAGTCCATCGGCTACCCCTGCGTCCTCAAGGCCGTGGCCGGCGGCGGCGGCAAGGGGCTGCGGCTGGTGGAGTCCGCCGACGAGATACGCTCCGCCTATCGCGCGGCACGCTCCGAGGCGGCCTCCTCCTTCGGCGACTCCCGCCTCTACGTCGAGAAATACCTGGAGCGGTGCCGCCACATCGAAGTCCAGCTATTGGCCGACATCTACGGCAAGGTGCTGCACCTGTACACCCGGGAGTGCTCCATCCAGCGCCGCCACCAGAAGATCATCGAGGAGTGTCCCGCACCGACCATCGACCTCCGGATGCAGAAGGCCATGGGCAAGACCGCCGCCCAGGGGGCGAGGGCCCTCGGCTACACCGGCGTCGGCACCATGGAATTCCTGGTGGACCGCCACAAGAATTTCTACTTCCTGGAGATGAATACCCGCCTGCAGGTGGAGCACGCCATCACCGAGCGGGTCATGGGCATCGACCTGGTGAAGGCGCAGATCAACGTGGCCGCGGGCACGCCCCTGCCGTGGTCGCAGCGGCAGATCCGCCCCACCGGGCACGCCATCGAATGCCGCATCTACGCCGAGGACCCCGAGACCGACTTCATGCCGTGCCCGGGAAAGATCGAGGGCTTGCGGCTGCCCGAGGGATTCGGCATCCGCAACGACTGCGGCGTCTACGAGGGCGGCGACATCCCGATCCACTACGACCCCATGATCGCCAAGCTCATCGTCTGGGGCGAGGACCGCGCCGAGGCCATACGGCGCCTCAAGCGGGCCCTGCGCGAGTACCAGGTGCGCGGCGTCAAGACCAACATCCCCTTCCACCAATGGATGCTGCGACACCCCCAGTTCATCGAGGCCGACGTCTACACCGGGTTCGTGGACGAGCAGCGGGACTTCATGACCATGCAGCAGGTGTATCCCGACCGCCATGTCGCGCTGGCCTCGGCGGCCATCGTGGCGCTGCACCGGGAGCAGGAGCGCGCGCTCCGGATGGTGGAGAAAGGGGCGGCGGAGAAATCCGAATGGCGCGAGGCCGGCCGCCGGGAGGCGCTACGGCTCCACTCCGGCGCGTCGAGCCCGCGGAACGGGTGGTAGCACCGTGGCGTTCATCGCAAAGCTCGGCGGCCAGACGTCGGTGGTGCGCATCACCGAGACCGAGAAGTCCCTCTACAAGGTGGTGGTGGACGGGCACGAGTTCATGGTGGACGGGAGGCGGACGGGGCGGAACAACTATTCGCTGCTGATCGACAACCGCTCCTTCGAGGTGGACGTGGACACCACCGAGGACGAATACCGCGTGCTGCTGGACGGCCGCACCTATCACATCAGCATGTCCGACGAGCGCCAGGTGCGGGTCGGCGGCCGGCAGTCCGGCATCGAGGTGTCCGGACGGCAGGAGGTCAGGATCCCCATGCCCGGCAAGGTGGTGGCCGTGCTCGTCAACGAGGGCGACACCGTGGACAAGGGCCAGGGGCTGGTGATCGTCGAAGCCATGAAGATGGAGAACGAAGTGCGGGCGCCCAGTCCCGGCGAAGTCAAGGAGATCCGCGTCAAGACCGGGGAGTCGGTGGAGTCGGGACAGGTGCTCGCGATCGTGGAGTAGGTTCGTAGGACGCGGTGAACCGTGCGAGGGCGACCGCGGGTCGCCCCTACCCTCGACGGAATGACGGCGGGGGCATCAACAAACCGATCGAATCTCTATTCCTTCCGCCGCATGAAGTACACAACCACGACGGTCAAGCCGTAGAGCGCGGTCAGCGGCAGCGCCAGCAACACCTGCGAGATCACGTCGGGCGGGGTGAGGACGGCGCCCAGCACGACGATGCCGAGAAACGCGTAGGGGAAACGGTTGATCATCATGCGGTGGTCGATGATCCCCACCCGGGCCAGGAACACCCCCGCCACCGGCAACTCGAAAACCACGCCGAAGGCCAGCATCAGCTTGGCCGAGAAAGACAGGTACTCGCTGACGCGGATCGCCGGACGGACGTTCAACTGCTGGTACTGGTCCAGGAAGAACCGGTAGCCGATGTCGAAGATGACCACGTAGCAGAAGGCTGCGCCCAAGAGGAAGAACACCGTGCCGAAGGCGACGAAGCCCTTGGTGTAGCGCTGTTCGCGACGGTAGAGGCCCGGCGCCACGAACTTCCAGGCGTGCCACAGCAACACCGGCAGCGCCAGGAAGATCGCCGCCACGAACGCCACCTTCAGCTTGGCGAAGAAAGCCTCCGCCACGCCGGTGCCGATCACGGTAAGGCCGGCGGCCTCCAACCGGAGGAGGGGCGCGGTCATGAAGCGAATGAGATGGTCGGCCGCCACGTAGCAGACGACGAAGCCCGCGAGAACGGCCAGGGAGCACTTGATGAGCCGGGAGCGGAGCTCTTCGAGGTGAGCCGTCAGGGGCATGCTGGCGTCGTCCGACAGCCGCTCCCCCGCCTCTCCGCTCACTCCTTCGTCCGCGTTCACTCTTCTTTCTTGGTGGGGTCGCCCGGTGGAGATATGGTATTGGCGGGTTCGCCTTCTCCGGACGGCTCGGTGCCCGTATTCCCGCTTTCCGGACGGGTGTCGATCTCGTCCGCGGCGGCCTGCATCTCCCGCTTCACGTCGTCGGTGGTGCGGCGAAACTCGGCGATCCCCCGTCCAAGGGAACGCGCGATCTCGGGCAGCTTCTTGGGCCCGAGAATGATCAGGGCCACGGCCAGGATCAAGAGCAGTTCAGGCATTCCAATACCAAACATTTCGGCTCCCAACGCTAGGCTAAGGCATTTGCCGGAGCGAGTCAAAGAGTGCCCTGGGGCGGGACTTCGCGCTTTGACTCCGTCTGTTCGCTGGTGGTATGGTGCTCGTTTAACATGCCTCGTTCCGCCATCGTCGCCGACCCGGTGTTCCTGAAGCACCAGCCCGGCCCCTATCATCCCGAGAGCCCGCAACGATTGAAGACGCTTCTCGATCTCGCCGGCGAGGTCGTGGACGGGAGCGACGACTTCGAGCTCCTTCCGTTGCGCTCGGCGGTGCAAGACGAGCTGGAGCTGTGCCACGGCTCCGGCTACATCGACCTGGTGCGCTCCACCTCCGAGCACAACCGGTTCGCGCTCGACGGAGACACCATCACCTGCCGCGACTCCTTCGGGGTGGCGCTGATGGCGGTGGGCGGCTTCCTCCAGGTGCTGGACGGGGTGGCGGCCGCCGAGTACGCCAACGGCTTCACCATGGTGCGGCCGCCGGGACATCACGCCTTGCCGGACCGGGGCATGGGTTTCTGCCTGTTCAACACCGTGGCCATCGGCGCCCGGTACCTGCAGAAGGCCCACGGCGCAGGGCGGGTGGCGATCGTGGACTGGGACGTGCACCACGGCAACGGCTCGCAGGAGGCGTTTTACGACGACCCCTCGGTGCTGTTCCTGTCCACCCACCAGTACCCTTACTATCCGGGGACCGGGGCCGCGGACGAGACCGGCGCCGGCAAGGGCGAAGGATACACGGTAAACGTCCCGTTGCCGGCGGGCTGCGGCGACGCCGAGTACCTCGCGGTCTTCAGGGACATCGTCGTCCCGGCCATCGAACGCTACCAGCCCGATTGGCTGCTGGTGTCGGCCGGCTTCGACTCGCACCGGGACGACCCCTTGGCCGCCATGGGCGTCACCGAAGGGGGCTTCGGCGTCATGGCCGACGCACTGCTGGAACTGGCCCGGAAACACGCCGGCGGCAGGATCGCCTTCCTGCTGGAGGGAGGCTACGATCTCTCCGCGCTGCGCAACTCCGTGGCCACCGTGCTGGATCGCATGCGGTCGGAGGAGGCCGCGCAACTGGATGCCGGCGGCGAACGCATCGCGACGCGCATCCGGGACGTGCTCGAAATACACGAGAAGTATCGGTAGAGCCGACCGACGCGAACCGACCGACACGAGCCATCATGGGAAACCCTAACGGACGCAGAGTGGTCATTACCGGAATGGGGATGCTGACGCCCCTGGGCATCGGCGTGGACGCCAACTGGGAGGCGGTTCAGGCCGGCCGTTCGGGCATCGGTCCCATCACCCGCATCGAAGGCATCGAATCGTTCGCGAGCCGCATCGGCGGGCAGGTGGAGGGCTTCGAGCCCGGGGACTTCATCGACGCGCGCGAAGTCAAGAAGATGGACCTGTTCATGCAATACGCCCTGGCCGCGGCCCAGCTGGCCGTCGAGGACAGCGGGTTCTCCGTCGACGGCGACGAGGCGTTCCGGGCCGGGTCCATCGTGGGCGTGGGGTTCTGCGGCATCGCCACCATCGAGCACTACCACGAAGTGTACATGAGACAGGGGCCGCGCAAGATCTCCCCCTTCTTCATCCCCAAGGTCATCTCCAACCTGGCGCCGGGACAGATCGCCATCCGCTACGGCCTGAAGGGCGTGAACTGGACTCCGACCTCGGCTTGCGCGTCGGGCAACAACGCCTTGGGAGAGGCGTTCCACCTGATTCGGGACGGTCGGCAGGACGCGGTCATCGCCGGCGGCACCGAAGCCGCCACCACCCCGCTGGGGCTGGGCGGGTTCGCCGCCATGAAGGCGCTGTCCACGCGCAACGACGACCCCGAGGGGGCCAGCCGGCCGTTCGACAAGGACCGGGACGGCTTCGTCATGTCCGAAGGCGCCGGCATGCTGGTGCTAGAGGAGCGCGAGCGCGCCGTCCGCCGCGGCGCCACCATCTACGCCGAGATGATCGGCTACGCCACCAACGGCGACGCCTACCACATCACCTCCCCGTCCCCGGACGGCGAAGGCGCCGCCCGCTGCATGGCATTGACCCTGGAGGACGCCGGCATCGCCGCCGGGGACGTGGACTACATCAACGCCCACGGCACCTCGACGCCGTACAACGACGCCAACGAGACCGCGGCCATCAAGACCGTCTTCGGCGACCACGCCGGCAACCTCGCGGTGAGCTCCACCAAGTCCATGACCGGTCACCTGCTGGGCGCGGCCGGCGCGGTGGAGGCCATATACAGCGTGCTGGCGCTGCATCACGGCGTGCTCCCGCCCACCATCAACTACGAAACGCCCGACCCCGACTGTGATCTCGACTACGTACCCAACGAGCCGCGGCAGGCAGACCCCGGCGTCGCCCTTTCGAATTCCTTCGGATTCGGCGGCACCAACGCGTGCATCCTGCTCAGGAAGGCGACATGACACAAACCGTACCGCGCAGCGTCATTCTGGGCACCGGCTCCGCCGTCCCCTCCACGGTAGTCACCAACGACGACCTCGCCAAGATCGTCGACACCAGCGACGAATGGATCACCACCCGCACGGGCATCAAGGAACGCCGCGTGCTGGAGGAGAATCAGGCCGCCTCGGACCTGGCGCTGCGCGCTTCGGAGCGCGCGCTGGAGGACGCCGGCGTCGCGGTCGGGGACCTGGACGCCATCATCTGCGGCACCTGCACCGCGGACTACCAGTTCCCCAGCCTGGCCTGCGTGCTGGAAGCCAAGCTGGGCGCCCGGGAGGTGTTCTCGTTCGACGTCAATGCCGCGTGCTCGGGCTTTCTGAACGCGCTTTCGGTGACCGACATGTTTGTCCGGTCCGGCCGGATCGGCAAGGCCCTGGTAGTGGGCACGGATGTTCTGAGCCGCTTCCTGGATTGGCAGGACCGCAGCACCTGCATCCTGTTCGGCGACGGCGCCGGCGCCGCGGTGGTAAGCGCAAGCGACAACGGCGACCGGGGCATACTCAGCAGCCGCCTTCAGACCGACGGCTCCTACGCCGAGACACTCTACATACGGGCCGGCGGCTCCAAGAAGCCGGCCACGCCGGAGACCGTGGAGAAGCGCGAGCACTCCATCTACATGAACGGCAAGGAAGTGTTCAAGGTGGCGGTGCGGTCCATGGAAGAGATCAGCCGCCAGGTCCTCGACGACGCCGGGCTGGGCGTCGAAGACATCTCCCTCGTCGTCCCCCACCAGGCCAATCGCAGGATCATCACCGCCCTGGCCTCGCGGCTCGGCATCCCCATGGAGAAGGTGATCGTCAACGTCCACAAGTACGGCAACACGTCGGCGGCCTCCATCCCCGTGGCGCTGGACGAGGTCCGGCGGGAAGGCCGCATCGCCGACGGCGACATCGTTCTCCTGAACGCCTTCGGCGCCGGTTTCGCCTGGGGCGCCGCGGTCGTCCGGTTCTGATCGGCGCGCGCCCGACGGAATCCCCGCCCTTCAAGTGATCCCGGCCGAAGCCTTCGCGCTCGCCTGCGGGCTCTTCACCGCCATCAACCTGATTCTCCTGAAGAAGGGGCTGGCGCACGGCAACCCCATCACCGCCACCGTCATCTCGCTCGCCATCAATGTGCTTTCCTTCTGGAGCTTCGTGCTGATCGTGGTCCCGTGGGACCGGATCATCCGTCCGGAACTCCTGATCTTCGTGCTGGTGGGGCTGATCCAGCCCGGCGGCACCCGCTTTCTGGCCTACCTGAGCGTGGAAAAGGTCGGGGTGGCGGTAACCTCGCCGATCCGGGCCACCACGCCGCTGTTCTCGTCGCTGATGGCCATCGCCGTGCTCGGCGAACAGCTCACGCCGGCGGTGGGCGCGGGAACGGCGCTCGTGGTCTTCGGCATCATTCTGCTGAGCCTGCGGGAGGAAGGGAGCGGCGCGTGGCTCAACGTCTTCGTCGCCCTGCCGCTGTTGAGCGCCTTCGTCGCCGGCTCCACCCAGGTCATCCGCAAGGTCGGACTGGCGCAGATCACCCTGCCGATCCTAGGCGCCGCGGTCACCACCGGCACCTCCCTGATCGCCGTGGCGGTTTCCCTTTCCCTCTCGCGCAAGTGGTCCGCCGTCGCCTTCGACCGCCGCTCCCTGGGTTACTTCCTCCTGGCCGGCTGCGCCGTGACCCTCGGCGTCGCCAGCATCTACATGTCCCTGTACCTGTCGGACGTGGTCATCGTCGCGCCGCTGTCGAGCCTGAGCCCACTCTACAGCCTGGTGCTGTCCGCCGTGTTCTTGCGGGAGGAGGAGGTGATTACCATGCGGAAGGTGGTGGCCGCCGTGCTGATCGTGCTGGGCGTGGTGCTGATTACCGCGATCCGGTGAACCGGAAATTCAGGTAACCCTGCCCGGTGGAGTGTTGAAAATGCGCGCCCGGCACGCCACAGTTCGGCTACGAAGGAGGGCGAACATGAGAAAGGTATTCGGCGAGCACGTCGCCGCCAACACGGGCTGGTCCGGGGACCTGAAGCAGGGGCAGATCATCCGCATCATCGCCATGTCCACGGTGGACTTCCTGGTGCTGGACCGGCACAACCTGCGGGAGCGGTTCGACCAGGCGCGGACCAAGGTCTACAACGGGAAGATCTTCCTGAGCACCGGCGACAAGCTCATGTCCCGGGACAACCGGCACTTCATGACCATCGTGGCGGACACCTTCGAGGAAGGCACCCACGACCTGCAGAAGGGCATGTGCAGCGGACGCCGCTTCCAGTTGGCCAAGGAGGAGGGACGGTTGCGGGAATACTACCACCGGGACTACCGCGACGACGAGATCCCGGACCACGGCTGCTGGGAGAACCTGTCGGGGGCGCTGGCGCCCTACGGGATCGCGCCGGAGGATGTGCCGAGCCCGTTCAACCTGTTCCAGCACATGATCATCGACGGCGAAACCGGGCTCATGCAGCACACCGCCATCCGGCCCGAGGCGCCGACCAACGTCGACATGCGGGCGGAGCGGGATCTTCTGGCAGCGTTCAGCGCTTGCCCGGACATGCCGGTGGGCGGCAAGCCGGTGGACGTCGAGATCTACGAAGAGGGGTGAAGTCAACCCACAAGCCCCGCCCCGCCTGGATTCCAGCTTTCGCCGGAATGACGGTTTCGGGCCCTGGATTCCGGCCCCGTATCGCGGTACGGGACATGCTTTCGCCGGAACGACGGTTTCGGGTGTTGAGGACCTGCCGACAGTTCCCTACTCGAAGCCCATGCGGCGGCCCCAGTTGGAGGGGTCGTTGAGGAAATCGAGGATCTGGGTCCGGCTCTCCTCCGAGAAGAAACCGGTCTCCGCGCCGGCGCTCAGGACGTCGTCCCAGTTGGACAGGGTGTGCAGGCTGATGTCGTGGTCGCCCAGGTTCTTCTTCCCCTCGTGCAGGTCCAGCTCGTCGGAGCTGTACTCGAAGACGCAGAGGCAGTGAGTGATGCGCGCCTTCTGGGCGCGCACGCCGATGTTGAAGCGGAGCTTGCTGAAGCCGTCGGTGACCAAGTCTTCCACCAGCGTGACCCGCTGCCCCTCGTCGAGGACCCCTTCGATCTGGTTGGTGTGGCCGTAGCCCTTGGGGTTCTTGCGGATGTAGATCATGGGTTTTCGCAGGTAGTGGGACACGAAGGCGGCATAGGGGATGCCCGCGGTTTCACCGCCGGCCACCACGTCCATGTTGTCGAGCCCGATATCGCGGCGCGCGATCTGCGCCAGGGCCTCGAGGATCTCGTCGCGCGCCTCGGGGAAGGAAAGCAGCCGCCGGCAGTCGATGTAGACCGGCGAGACCCGGCCCGAGACGAACACGAAAGGCCGCTCGTCGTACACCTGGATGGACTGCGTGCTCAGCAATAGCTGGGCGATTCTTTTTCCGGTCTCTGACATGGATATGGTTCTCCATGTTGAAGGGCCTCCCGCGGGCGCCCTGAGCGTAGCTCCGCGGAGCGGAGCGAAGTCGAAGGGCACGACGGCCACGAATCAGGTTTCGTTAACACGACCACCGCCGCTTTGCCAGCCGCTGTTCCCAACCTCCCTTTCCTGTTACCATGCTCATCTTCCCCAACCCGTCGAGTCGTCGGATGGAAGTCCCCCGGATCAATAAAGACAGGCTTTTGCGGGACCTCAACGCGGTTTCGCGCATCGGCCTGGGCGAGGGCGGATCGGTCACCCGGCTGGTGTTCTCGGTGCACGAGCTGCGCTCCCGCCAACTGCTGGTCCACCTGATGAACCAAGCGGGCCTCGACGTACGTGTGGACGCCGCCGGCAACATATTCGGGCGACTGTCCGGGGGGCGGGAAGGACCGGCGGTGCTGGCCGGATCGCACCTCGATTCGGTGGTCCAGGGTGGACGTTACGACGGTCCGGTGGGGGTCATCGGCGCCCTCGAAGCGGTGCGGACCATCAAGGAGAGCGGCGTGCCCCTGCCCGTCCCGCTGGAAAGCGTCTGCTTCGTGGGAGAGGAATCGAGCCGCTTCGGTTTCGCCACGCTGGGCAGCAGCCTGGTGGCCGGCGACGTCACCATGGACGATTTCGCCAATGCGGTGGACGCGGGAGGCACCCGGCTCGAGGACGTGCTGTCGAGCCTCGGCATCTACCGCGACAATCTCGCCTCCCTCAGACGCGACCCCAAGACGGTCAAGGCCTACCTGGAGCTGCACATCGAGCAGGGACCCGTTCTGGAATCGAGGAAGAAGAAGATCGGCGTGGTCACCGCCATCGCGGCCCCTAGCCGCTTCCGGGTGGTTTTCAAGGGCCGGGCCGATCACAGTGGCACCACTCCCATGGAAATGCGCAAGGACGCCCTGGTGGCGGCCGGTTACCTCATCACCTACATCGACGAGGCCTGCCGGGAGCACGCCGCCACGGACAAGGGCCGGGTGGTGGGCACGGTGGGCGCCGTCAAGGTGGAGCCGGGGGTCATCAACGCCATACCCGGGCGGGCGGAGCTGCAGGTGGACGTGCGCAGCATCACCTCCGCCTCCAAGCGCAAGGTGGCCGGACTGATCCGGAAGCGGGCCCGGCGGATCGCCCGGGAGCGGGGGGTGAAGGCCGAGATCGTTACCATCCGGGACGAGGAGCCGGTGCCGATGCACCCGGGCATGATCGCCCTCATCCGCGGGATGTGCGAGGAACGGCAGGTTCCCTTCGAGGTGATGCCGTCCGGCGCCGGGCACGACGCCATGCAGATGGCCAGGATCACCCCCACCGGCATGATCTTCATTCCCAGCACCAACGGAGTCAGCCACAACCCCACGGAATGGACCGACCCCGAGGACATCTGCCTCGGGACGCAGTTGCTGGTGGAGGCCCTCCTGAGAGCCGCTCATGCAGAAATCTAAGGCAGCCAAGGCGACACGGGTGCTCAGCGCCACTCAGATCAAACGAGTCCTCTCGGGCTTTGCCCGGCGCATCTCCGAGGAGTACCCGGACTCCGGCCCGCTGGCGTTCATCGGCATCCGCACCCGGGGCCCCACGCTGGCCCGGCGGGTGGCGGGGACCCTGCAGGAGAGGCACGGGCTCCAGGTGCCCGTGGGCGAACTCGACATCACGCTCTACCGCGACGACCTGAACACCCTCTTGCCCAAGGGGCGCATCGACGCCACCCACATCCCGTTCGAGATCACGGACAAGACCCTGATCCTGTTCGATGACGTGCTCCATACCGGCCGAACCGTGCGGGCCGCCGTAGACCACCTCATGGCGCTTGGCCGGCCGCGGGCCATCTTACTCGCCGTGCTCGTGGACCGGGGGGAGCGCGAGCTGCCCATCGAGGCCCGCTTCGTGGGCAAGGAAGTCGACGTGTCGAAGGGCGGCGAGGTGCGCGTCAGGGTCGCGGAAGTCGACGAGGCGGACGAGGTAATCGTCGTGTAGACGGCCTTAGCCGGCGCCCGCCGGGACAAACCCCGACGGCACCCAATCCGCCCGAAAAATCGCGAGAAATTGCTAGAGCGAAACCGCTTGACATATGTCCGCAATACCCGTATGACGCAGACCTTGACCGATCTTCGTCCCCATTCCCACGCCCATCGAGTTCCATGAGCAAGACACAAGAGATACCCCTCGAAGAATCCGATTCGTCGTTCGGCGCGTCGGTGAGAGCGACCTACAACCGGCACCGCATCGGCATCAACTTCTGCCTGTCCGTGGTCCTGGCGCTGTTGACGTGGGAGTTCATCGACTTCATCTTCGACGATCCGGACTTCTTCACCGGCCCCGTCGCGGTGGTGATCGAGTTCGGAGTGCTGATCTATGAGCCGCGCTTTTGGGAGCACGTGAGCTACAGCGGCACCGAGCTGGTGTACGGCTTCGCCCTCGCCATGGGGCTGGGGGTCGTGATCGGCGCGGCCGTGGCCTTCAGCCGGACGCTGGACGAGATGTTCTCCCCCATCCTGGTGGGCCTCTACGCCACGCCGCGCTCGGTGGCCGCGCCGCTGTTCATCATCTGGCTGGGGCTGGGCATCGCCTCCAAGGTCGGCGTCATCACCCTGGCGTCGGTCTTCCCCGTGATCATCAACACCCAGGCCGGCATCAAGAACGTGCAGGGCGAGTTCCGCATGCTGGGACGGGCCTTCAACATCTCGTTCTGGGCCATGCTGACCAAGATCATCGTGCCCGGATCGCTGCCGTTCCTGATCGCGGGCCTGAGGCTGGGCTACTCGCGGTCGGTGGTCACCATCATGGTCGCCGAGCTGTTCGGCGCCGAGGCGGGCATCGGCTACATGATCGACCATGCGACGCAGACGTTTCACGTGGCGGAGATGATGGTGGGCATTTCGTTGCTGACTATCATGGGCATCGCCGGCAACGAGATTCTGAAAGGCGTCGAGCGGTGGGCCACGCCCTACAGGAAGACCTTGGTCTAGGTCGATAAAGCCGGAAGCAGATCCATGGGAGCCTTGTCAAACTTTTATCAGCAGCAGCGTAAGTGGTTGAACGCCGTCTTCGGCCTCTCCATCGTCGCGGTGTTCTGGCAGTTCGCGGACTGGCAAGTCGGCAGCGAGTTGTTCTTCGTGGGCCCGTGGCGGGTCGTCACCTACACCTACGGGCTCTTCGCCAGCGGAGAGATCCTCGACGACCTCCGGATCAGCGGCATCGAGTTCTTCTGGGGCTACGCCGTGGCCGCGGCCTCGGGCATCGGCTTCGGCATGGTGTTCGGCATCAGCCGCGTCTTCCGGGAGTTCTTCGATCCCTGGCTGAGCGCCATCTACGCCACCCCGTCGGTGGCCCTGGCCCCGCTCATCATCATCTGGTTCGGCGTGGACCTCACCGCCAAGATCGTCATCGTCCTCATCACCGCGGTGGTCCCCATCGTCCTGAACACCTACACGGGGGTCCTGAGCGTCGGCAAGGAGTTCCAGACCCTGGCCAACTCGTTCTGCGTTCCCCAGCGCCAGGTCCTCTACAAGATCCTCATTCCGGGTTCGCTCCCCTACATTGTCACGGGGCTGCGCCTCGGCATCTCCCGCGGGATCGTGGGAGTCGTGGTGGGAGAGTATTTCGGCGCCTACGCCGGGCTCGGCTATCAACTATTCAAGGGCCTCGACACCTTCAACATGCCGCTCATGATGTCGTGCGCGGCCATGCTCGCCGGCACCGGCGTGATCCTCAACCAGGTCATCCTCGTGATCGAGCGCCGGATGGCGCCTTGGCGTGATACCCAACTACAGGAGTAGTCCGTGTCGTCACAGATTCAGGTAGAGCAAGTCCACAAGACATTCATGAAACCCACCGGGGAGACCGTCCATGCCGTGGGCGGCATCGACATGGACCTCCGGCCCGGGACGTTCTATTCGTTCGTTGGACCCAGCGGGTGCGGCAAGACGACCATGCTGCACATGATCCACGGATTGCTCCCCCCCACCAGGGGGCGCATCCTTCTGGACGGGGACGAGGTGGTCGGCCCGACGCCCAACAAGGCCGTGGTGTTCCAGCAGGCCCTGTTGCTGCCCTGGCGCAACGTGACCGACAACATCAAGTTCGGCATCGAGAACGACCGTACCAAGAGCGCCACGGAGAAGATGGAGATCTGCGACAAGTACACGCAGATCGTCGGGTTGCGGGGTTTCGAGAGCCACTACCCTCACGAGCTTTCCGGCGGCATGCAGCAGCGGGTGAACCTCGCCCGGGCGCTGGCGGTGAACCCCGAAATTCTTCTGATGGACGAGCCGTTCGCGTCCCTGGACGCTCAGACGCGGCTCCTCATGCAGGAGGAGCTCCAGCGAATGATCGACTGGAAGAACTCGGGCAAGATCGTGGTGTTCGTCACCCATGACATCGAGGAAGCCGTCTTTCTTTCCGACATCGTGTTCTGCTTCAGTTTCCGGCCCGGGACCATCATGAAGGAGATCAAGGTACCCTTTCCCACTCCTCGCACGCTGCGTGTAAAGGAGGAGCCCGAGTTCCTGCAGATCAAACACGACATCTGGGAACTCCTGGCGGACGAAGCCCGCAAGGCTATGGAGGAGTAGCGCGCCTTCCGCCCGGCAGCCGCCAACCCCGTTTCCTATCCACCGGCAATCACGCGAAGTTCTGGGCTGAGTCTCACAAACAAGGAGGGAAGCCGATGAAACCTGAACTTGTCGCAAGAAGAGTCGCCGTTGTCTAGTTGGAAGCGTGCCTGTCATGGGCCGGCGGACGCCGGCCCTGAAGTAGCGAAGGAGGACTACTCATGAGTACCAAGCGCATTGCAAGAACCATTGCCGCGGCCTTTCTGGGAGCCGGTCTGCTGTTCGGCGGACAGGCGCTCGCAATGGAGGATCTCCGCATCCCGGTCGCGATGACCAGCACCACCACCGCCCTGGTGGAGCAGACGGCCATCCACAAGGGCTTCTTCAAGGAGATCGGCTACAACGCCAGGGTCTACTCGGTATCGGGTGGCGAGAACGCCGCCGTCCTTGCCCTGGAACGGGGCCAGCTCCCCTTCTTCGGATCGGACGACAACATCCCCCTGGCCATTCGACCCGGCAGCAACATCCGCGTCATCGGCAGCGAGATGAACGTGTTGCCGTACTGGCTCGTGGCCGGGAAGCACGTCAAGGCCTACAAGGACCTGCCGCGGCCCGTGAAGGTCGGGATCAGCTCCCCCACCTCGGGTAACGTTTACGTGTCCCTCAAGCTTCTCGAGGCGGCCGGCATACCCCAGAAGGACACCCGCCTGGTCAAGGTCGGGGGATCGTCGGCGCGGCTGGCGGGCGTGAAGGGCGGCAAGATCGACGTCGGCTCGCTGACATTCGGCATGATGCTGCGGGCCAAGAAGGCGGACTTGTCGATCCTTGGCGCGGCAAACCAGTTCGTCAAGGAATACGCATTCCTTCAACTCGCCATGAACAAGAACTACATCAAGGACAACCCGGACAAGGCCGAGGCCATGTTCGGCACCCTGATCCGCGGGTGCGCCTTCGTGAACGACCCCAAGAACAGGGAAGAGGTGATGCACGTCATCACGAAAGTCATGCGCAACCCCGACGACATCGGCAAGGAGATGTACGAGATCGAGGTGCTCGGCGGGTCCATCCCCAACCGGTGCCAGATCACCGAGTCGGCTATCAAGGCGTACATCGAGTCGGCCGTCTGGAGTAAGTCCATCGCGGCAGACACCAAGATTCCGCCCGCAAAGGACATCATGTTTCCCGAGTTCTACGACCGGGCGCTGGCCTGGTACAAGAACAAGGGCTGGATGAAGAAGTAACGAAGCACGGGCTGCCTCCGGCGTGACGACGTCGGAGGCGGCCCTTTTTTCGAGCGCTGCACGGCAGCCGTTAACCAAGGAGGAAACGCATGAGGGAGAAGTGCATCGTCAAGGGAATCGTCGCGGCCCTGTTGGGCGTGGGACTGCTGTTCGGCGGTCAGGCGCTCGCGTTGGAGAAGCTCCGCATCCCGGTGGCGCAGACCAACTCCACCACGTCGCTGGTGGAGCAGGTAGGCATTCACAAGGGTTTCTTCAAGGACATCGGCTACGACGCGAGGGTTTACTCGGTTTCGGGCGGCGAGAATGCCGCGGTCCTCGCCCTGGAGCGGGGCCAGCTCCCCTTCTTCGGATCGGACGACAACATCGCGCTGGCCATTCGACCGGGCAGCAACATCCGCATCGTCGGCACCGAGTTGAACACCCTGCCCTATTGGCTCGTGGGCGGTAAGCACGTCAAGTCCTACAAGGACCTGCCGCGGCCGGTGAAGGTGGGCATCAGCTCGCCCACGTCCGGCAACGTCTACGTCTCCCTCAAGCTGCTGCAGACCGCGGGCATCCCGGAGAAGGATGTGCGTCTGGTGAAGGTCGGCGGTTCGTCCGCGCGCCTGGCCGGCGTCAAGGCCGGCAAGATCGACGTCGGCTCCCTTACCTTCGGCAAGATGCTGGCCGCGCGGGACGCGGGCTTGACCGTTCTCGGCGCCGCGGAACAGTTCGTCAAGGAATACGCGTTCCTGCAGCTCGCGATGAACAAGAACTTCATCAAGGACAACCCTGACAAGGCCGTCGCCCTGTTCGGCACGCTCATTCGGGGTTGCGCCTTTGTCAACGATCCCAAGAACGCCGAAGAAGTGCTGAACGTCTACCAGAACGTGATGCGCAACAAGCCGCACATCGCCAAGAAGATGTACGAGATCGAGGTGGTGGAAGCGAAGTCCATTCCCGATCGCTGTCAGGCAACCGCGGCGGGCATCGAAGCCTACATCGAGTCGGCGTTCTGGACCAAGTCCATCGCCAAGGACACCAAGATCCCGGCGATGAAGGACATCATGTTCCAGGAGTTCTACGACAAGGCCCTGGCTTGGTATAACAACAAGGGTTGGATGAAGAAGTAGAGGCTGCGGCCCGCATCTTCAAGACACCGGCGAAAGGGATCCTTTCGATGTCGCGAGGCATCGGGAGGGTCCCTTTTTTAATTGGGGAGAGATGGCGCCCTTCGACTTCGCTTCGCAAAGCCTCTCCTGAGTCTCTCGAAGGGCTCAAGGCGAACGGGGTTTTACTCAAGATTCCTTGACTTAACCGTTCGCCCTGAGCGTAGCGAAGCGAAGTCGAAGGGCGCCATCTCGACGTCATGCGAGCATTTGCAGGGCGGCTGCCGCATAGACCCTGGCCGCCCGGCGCACCTGCTCCAGCGGCACCACCTCGGCGTCGGTGTGGGCGAAGGCCAGGTCTCCGGGACCGAACATGACGGTCTCGATGCCTTTCTCGTTCAGGTAGCCCGCGTCCAGTGCCGCCGGGAACCAGAGCGGCGGCCCGGTCTCCCCGACCAGCTCACCCGCCGCGGCGAGAGCCACGGCTACCTCGCTGTCTTCGGACACCTCGGCCGGATACATGAAGTTGCCCCGGGTGACTTCCACCTCCCAGGGCTCCAGGTCGGCCAGGGCCTGGGTGATGACGGCCAGGGCCTCCGCGGGATCGTCGCCCGGCAACAGGCGCCGGTCGAGGGTCAGCCGGCAATGGTCCTGGATGGTGTGCAGGATGTCGGGGCCGCTTTCTATGTGGGTGGCCACCAGGCTGGCTTCCCCCAACTCGGGGTGGGAGAGGCCGTCCACCAGACCGTCGAGACGCTCCAGCACCGCACGGGCGCCGTCCACCGCGTTGATCCCGGCCCATGGCGTGCTGCTGTGGCAGGACTTGCCGCGCACCACCACGTCCACGTCGATCCGGCCCTTGTTGCCCAGACAGACCCGGTTGGTCGTGCCCAGCCCGACGATGCCGTAGCGGGCCGCAAGCCCCTCCCGCTCCAGCATGTATCGCGCCGCGTCGTGCCGTCCGGTTTCCCCGGCCGTGCTCACGGCCAGGGACAAGGGCCGCGCCAGTTCCCGGCCCGACCGCGTCACCGCGGCCGTGCCCGCAAGCATGGCGGCCAGCGCCGCCTTCTGTTCGCAGCCGCCCCGGCCCCACACGCACGGTCCCTCTAGCCCGTAGGGCTCCCCGGGCACGACCTTTCCCGAGAACGGCTCCGGCATGGTGCTCGCAGGATAGGTCATGGCATAGCCCACGACGAGCAAACCGTCCGCCGGGTCCGACGCCGCTCCACCGAATTGCCAGAGCAGGTTACCCATACCGTCGATTCGAGGCGCCGTTCCGCTGAAGGCTTCGAGCCTCGGCGCCACCACGTCAGCAATGAAGGCCGTCACGGCCGGATCGGCTTCCATGAGCTCCGTGTGCTCGGAAGGCGCGCGCAGCAGCTCGGCGAACAGCGCGTCCAGTTCGGCATCGTCGACGTGCTCGTCGGCTATACGGAAGGCTTCGCGGACATCCATGGTCATCCGCCCTCCGTGTCGAATACCTCCACCCGGATGGCCTCTCCCCGGCCGGACTCCGGACAGGCGCTGACCGCCACCAGACAGTCCATCTCCGCGCGGAAATCCACGTGGGCCTCATCCTTCGGGCGGACGAAGGTGTCGAGCAGGGCGCCGGTGTCAGGATCGATGCGCATGGTCTGAAAGATGTTGAAGGGGCTCGGGACATCCACCGGGGCGATGTCCCACGGACGGACCGCCTCCGACAGGTTCTCATAGCACCCGTGTGTGGGAAGGTCTTCCGGCTTCTTCGGATTGGGGTCGATTCCCTCGATGAAGATTCGCCGGGACAGTCCCGCGGCCACCAGCTCAAACCGCTTGCGGCTGCACATGCCCTTCTGCAGGTCGTGCCGCCCTTCTTCGAAGGTGTCCGCAACAATCGTCAACATCGGATTGTTGTCCTTCGACAGGAGCTGATCCCCGGTGCTGATGAAGATCTTGCACTGGTTGGTCTTCGTCCTGGCCTGATCGAACCGCTCGGTGAGGTCATGCAGGTTGAAGGCGACGAAATCCACGATCGACCGGCCGGCCACCCGGATGCACTGACCCTTCCTTACAGTATAGGCGCGGCCCGAGTTCTTCGGCACCGTCTCGCTGCTGAGAACACTATCCGGCATGTCTTGCAACCCCGCTCAAGCAGTGGAAGTGGTCAAGCTTCGTCCGCGTTCTCTTACTCATTGACGCCTCCGCCTAAACCCCTGTCCCCATTTTTCAGGATCGGGCAGGGATAGTCCTCAATGATCTCAGCAGCTTCTACACCTTCCACCAATTCCCGTGCAAGCAATCCGTCGGCCGCCAACTCCTCGTATCCGTGCTCCGAGACTTGGACGTTTTCCTCGGAAATCAGCCGGCGAATGCGTTCAAGTGTACGACTCACAATTCTTACATCGTCGGGCAAAAGGCTCGCTGAAGCAACAGCTCGGCGTTCTCTGCTTGCGTTCGACAACCGCTTCTGCTAACCGGGAATCATTCGGTATTTCATCCAAGGAGACATGCCCATGTTCACCGACAAGGTCGAGCTCAAGGACTTCGAGAAGATGGATCCGGAGTACCAGGACCTGCTGAAGCGGGTGCTTGCAATCCAGTGCGACTGCGAGATCGGCGGGCCGCATCTCTACATCGAGGACATGCTTCCCAACGCGCCGACGAAGCTGGACCAGCTCGTGGTGGCGCGCACGGCCGCCGAAGAGATGGACCACTACCGGAAGATGGCACGTCTGGCCGGCGATGTCGGCGAGGACGTATCGTACGTCCTGAGCTGGCCGAACCAGAAGCGTTACGTGGAGGCCTTCCGCGGCAAGATCACCACCTGGGAAGACTTCGCCGTCTTCGGTTTCCTGATCGACCGGGTGGGGAGCTACCAGCTCGAAGAGTTCGAGGACTGCAGCTACGTGCCCCTTGCCGAGATCCTTCCTACCATGAAGCAGGAAGAGGTCGGCCACATCGACTACGGCACCAACCTGACTCGCGAGATGGCGAACAAGGGAGACGAGTCCAAGGAGCGCGTCCAGAAGTCCATCGACTACTGGTACGTCAAGGGCCTGGACATGTTCGGCCGGGACGAGTCAAAACGGTCCGAGCGGTACCGCCACTGGGGGCTCAAGAGGCGCACCAACCGCCAGCAGCGGGCGGAGTACACCGCGGAGGTCAACGCTCTCATCACCGACATGGGGCTCGATATCCCCGATCCCACCGAGGGACGGCTCTACATCTGAGGTCGGATCCGCGATGACGAAGGCACCCAATACCGTCGAGCTGGACGAGCACCTGAAGGACTGCATCACCGCGGTCCACGGCGCCGTCAACCGGGCGATACCCAACATCAAGGACGACAAGATCGTGGACCAGGCCCTGCAGGACTGCAAGGAGGTCCTGGACCTGGTGATGGAGGGGAAGGTATCCGAGTGGCTGGAGTAGCCGCTCCGGAAACCCAAGCCCCTCCGGCCCTGTCTTTCCAACCCGCACTCTAGCCGGCGTGGCCGGCCCCCACACACCTTACCGGAGGTTCGCACCTTGGACATTGTGGTCTGCGGCAAGATCATCCCCGCCAGCACCGTAACCATCGAGATCGATCCGGCCTCGAAGCGCCTGATCCGCAAGGGCGTCGCCCACGAGCTGGACCCGGCCGCGGCCAGCGCGGTGGAAGAGGCCCTGCGGCTGATGGAGAAGGAGGGCGGCACGGTCACGCTGGTGACCATGGGGTTCAACGAAATCACCATCGGCATCCGCACCGCGCTGGCCATGGGGGCCACCTCCGCGGTGCACATCTACGACGACGCGCTGGCGGGATCGGACACCCTGGCGACGGCCAAGGCCTTGGCCGCGGCCATCGCCAAGAAACCCTTCGACCTGATCATCTGCGGCACCGAGAGCAGCGACAGCTACTCCGGCATCGTGCCCGGCCAAGTGGCGCGGCTGCTGGGAGTGCCGCCGGTGACCTTCGCCAACGAGATGACCGTGGAGGGCTCGACGCTGTCCATCAAGCGCCAGAGCGAGAACGGCTACGACGTGGTCGAGGCCGAGCTTCCTGCGCTGGTGACGGTCACCAGCGGCATCAACGAGCCGCGTTACCCGCAACTCAGGGGCATCATGGCGGCCAAGCGTAAAGAGATCCTGGAATACTCCATCGAGGACCTCGGGCTCGGCGCGGACGACGTGGGCGAGCAGGGAGCGCGCGAAAAGGTGCTGGAGGTCGGCAGGCCGCCCAAGCGCGAGGTCGGCGAGGTCGTGGAGGACGAGGGCGAAGGCGGCAAGCGCATCGCCGATTTCCTGGCAGAGGCCAAGGTCATTTAGATGTCGGACGTCATTTGGGTCTATGGGGAGGTGGTGGACGACGCCGTCACCTCCACGACGCTGGAAATGGTGACGAAGGCCGCGGAGGTCGGAACCGCCGAGGCGATCCTGCTGGGTCCGGCCCCCGACGACGCGGTGGAGCTGCTGGGCCGGCACGGCGCGAGCAAGGTCTACCGGTCGGCGGACCCGGTCTTCCGCGACTACCTGACGTTGCCCGCGGCGACGGTGGTGGAGTCCCTGATACGGCAACACAAACCCGCGGCGGTGCTGCTGGCGTCGAGCTACGGGGGCCGCGACGTGGCCGCGGCCTTGAGCGCCAGCCTCGACTGCGGCGCCATTACGGACGTCGCCGACTTCACCTTGACCGACGGCGCCGTCGAGGCCAAGATTCCCGCACTGGGAGCCAGCTACTGGAACACCTCGACGCTGGTGCACGACGACGTCAAGCTGCTGCTCGTACGGCCCAAGGCCTTCGAGCCCGCCCCGAACCCCAGGACTCCGGTGGTGGAGGAAGTCGCGCCCCCGGAGGATTCGGAACTCCGCAAGATCCGCCTCAAGGAGAAGGTCGCCGCCAAGGCCGAGGGGCCCCAGTTGGACAGCGCCGGCGTCATCGTCGCCGGCGGACGCGGGCTGGCCGCGGAAGAAAACTTCGACATGCTGCGGGAGCTGGCGGACCTGCTGGGGGGCGCCGTGGGAGCAACGCGCGCCGTGGTGGACTCCGGCTGGGTGCCCTATTCCCTGCAGATCGGCCAGACCGGCAAGACCGTCAAGCCCGACCTCTACATCGCCTGCGGCATCTCCGGCGCCGTGCAGCACCTGGCGGGCATGAAGGACTCCAAGACAATCGTCGCCGTCAACAAGGACGCCGACGCCCCCATCTTCCAGATGTGCGACCTCGGGATCGTGGGCGACGTCTTCAAGGTCATCCCCCAGTTGATCGAGGAGATCAAGGCGCGCAAGTAAGCATTTCCTGTTGACAACAGGACCCGATCCGTAGTAATAACGGGTTGTTCTGCTGACACGCCAGATGATCCCCTCGGGAGCGCGCCATGACCGGCCCCCGGGGGGTTTTTTTACATCCGCGTTCTTCCGTATTCGACCTCGGTCGGCGTCACAGACGACACGAAACCGTCGACAAGAGCGTCACTGATCGACGATTCTGTCGACGGTAACGCCCGGAGGAGCCCGTGAGTCACGTCATTTCGATGCCTTGGCGTGGCGCATGGGATGGCACGATCATTGCTTCATCAGGACATCAAGAATAATCATCCTTCGAACGAGGACCCAACGATGCAATCACTCACGCTTCTTGACGTCGTCAACGCCGTAGGCGAGTATGCCAAGACTCCCGACGAACTGAAGGCCGTGGTCATCCACCTGGTCAACAGCGGCAAGGTGAAACTGGCCGGCGAGCTCGCCGGCTGCAAGATCGACTTCGGTCCGGACGGGACCCTCAAACCCGTCGCCATCGGGTCGCAAACCGTTCTGCCCGAACAGGTCCTGGACCAGGCAGGGTAGTGGCCCGTACCCGCGGGCTATGCGACACGTACTGTATTCGCAGCAGTTCGACCGCTCGATCCTCGACGGCCTTTTCCGGCGGGCGGATGAGTTCCGCCGTCGCATGGCCACACCGTCCGAGAAGGCCGCGCTGACCCAACTCCATCGCGGCAAGACCCTGTTCAGCGTCTTCTACGAGCCCTCCACCCGGACCCGGATGTCCTTCGGCGCCGCCGCCGAGCACCTCGGCATGAGCGTGGTGGCGACGGAGAACGCCCGCGAGTTCTCCTCGGCCATCAAGGGCGAAAGCCTGGAAGACACCATCCGGGTCCTGTGCGAATACTACCCGGACGTGATCGCGTTGCGGCACTACGAGATCGGGGCCGCGGAGCGCGCCGCCCGCTACAGCACCGTTCCCATCATCAACGCCGGTGACGGAGCCGGGCAGCACCCGACCCAGGCGCTGCTGGACCTCTACACCATCCACCAGGCCCTCGGCTCCATCGACGGTCTCACCGTGACCATCGGCGGGGACCTGGCCAACGGGCGGACCGCCCGTTCGCTGGCCTACCTGCTGGCGAAGTTCGGCGGCATCCGCATCCTGTTCGTAGCTCCGGACCCCCTCAGGATGGGAGCGGACATCAAGGACCACCTCCACGAGAAAGGGGTGGCATTCGCCGAGGAGTCGCGCCTGGAGGATGCCCTGCCGCAGAGCGACGTGGTCTATTGGACGCGGGTCCAGAAGGAACGCCTCGGCCCCGAATCGGCCCACGAGGAGCTCCACTCCCGGTTCGTCATCGGCCCCGCACAGCTCGACCTCATGAAGCCGCACGCCGTGCTCATGCACCCGCTGCCGCGGCTGGCGGAGATCCCGCCGGAAGTCGACTCGGACCCCAGGGCGTGGTACTTCCGGCAGGCGGGCAACGGCATGTTCATCAGGATGTCGTTGCTGGAGTGGATCTTCGACGGCGACTGAATCGCTCCCCGTCCATGTTCTACGAGAAGATACTGGCGCCGCTGCTGTTCCGCATCGACGCCGAGACCGCGCACAATGCCGCCTTGAGCGTGTTGCGGGCGGCGAACTCCCGGTCGTGGCTGCAGGCGCTCCTGGCCGGGCGCGAGCCCGAACCCGAGCCGCGCCTAGAGCAGACCCTGTGCGGGATGCGTTTCAGAAACCCCATCGGCGTGGCCGCGGGCGTCGACAAGAACGGCATCGCGGCCCCCGCGCTGGCGGCCCTGGGCTTCGGGTTCGTCACGGTGGGGTCCGTGACGCCCCGCCACGGCCAGCCCGGCAACCCGCGGCCTCGCCTGTTCCGGGACGTGCCGAACCGGGCGCTGTGGAACCGTCTCGGGTTCAACAACCGCGGCGCGGACACCCTGGCGGACATGCTGGAACGCCAGCCCAGGCTGCCGGTCCCCTTCGGGATCAGCCTCGGCAAAGCGTTGCAAACACCCATCGACGACGCCCTCGACGATTACGCCTATTCCCTGGAAAAGCTCTATCCGTACGCGGACTTCTTCGAGATCTGCATCAGCTCGCCCAACACGCTGAACCTGCGGGAGCTGCAGGAAGGAAGCCGGTTGGAAATGTTGCTGACCGGCCTGGTGAAAAAGGCCGACGATCTGGCGCAAGCCGCCGGCATGGGGCGGCGAAAGCCCCTCTGGCCCAAGTTTTCGCCGGACATGCCGCCCATTCTCCGCGACATCGCCATGGCCATGTGCCGCGAGCTGCTGGACCCCGCCATCGATGCCGTCATCATCGGCAACAGCACCATCGATCCCGCCTTCAACCCGGATCCGGAAAAGGGCGGCTACAGCGGACGGCCGCTCTTCCCCAAGGCGCGGGACCAGGTCCGCGGCGCCGCGGCCCGTCTGGAGGGCAGGATCACACTCGTAGGCAACGGCGGCATCTACGACGGGCGCGATGCCTGCACCATGATGAGGGAAAGCGGCTGCGCGCTCGTGCAGGTCAACAGCGCCCTTCCGTACCGCGGACCGATGATCGCCAGGAGGATGGCGGAAGAACTCCTCCAGACCATGGACCGGGACGGGTTGCAACACGTGTCGGAGATCGTACGCCGGAAGTCCGACCACGAGTCTCAGCCGTCCAGATCCTCGAAATAGACCAACGCGGGCAAATGACGGCGTTGGTGAACGATCCGCAGGATGACCGGATTGTCACCCGCCGCCGCAACCCGTGCAAAGAAGATGACGTGCCTTCCGTAGCTGACCGAACGCTGGGCCGGGGCGAACGGTACTGAAATAAATGATAGCTAACAAGGAGGTCGGTCCAGGCTGCGGTACTGGATGGCCTCGGCGATGTGCGGCGGCCGGATCTCTTCGGCGCCATCGAGGTCGGCGATGGTGCGACCGACCTTGAGGATGCGCACGTAGGCGCGGGCGCTCAGTCCGAGCCTGTCGATGGCGGTTTCCAGAAGCTGCTCGCCCGCCGTGTCCACGCGACAGTATCGACGCACGTCGCGCGCGCTCATGCGCGCGTTGGCATGAATCCCCGTTGCGCCGAAGCGCTCCACCTGTGCCCCCCGCGCCTGGTTCACGCGGGCGCGGATGGTCTCGGAGGACTCGCCCGGGTCCCGGGACGCTAGCGCCTCGTAGGCCACCGCGGGCACTTCCACCTGGATGTCGATGCGATCGAGCAGAGGCCCGGAAACCCGGGAGCGGTAGCGGGTGATCTGCATGGGGGTGCAACGGCATTCCTTCTGGGGATCCGAGAAAAACCCGCAGGGGCAGGGATTCATGGCGGCCACAAGCATGAACGCGGCCGGATAGTCGATGGCGCCGGCGGCCCGGACGACGGTGATGCGGCCGTCCTCCAGGGGCTGGCGCAGCACCTCGAGGACGTTGCGGCGGAACTCCGGCACCTCGTCGAGAAACAGCACGCCGTTGTGGGCCAGGGACACCTCTCCCGGCTTCGGAACCGTGCCGCCGCCCACCAGCCCGGCGTCGGAAATGGTGTGGTGAGGCGAACGGAACGGCCGCACCGCCACCAGCGCACGCTCGCCCAAGACCCCAGTGACGCTGTGGATCTTGGTGGTCTCCAGGGCTTCCGCCAGGGTCAGGTCCGGAAGAATGCTGGGAAGCCGCTTGGCCAGCATGGTCTTGCCAGACCCGGGCGGACCCATCAGAAGCACATTGTGGCCGCCGGCCGCCGCCACCTCCAGCGCGCGCTTGACGTGGGGCTGCCCGCGAACGTCGCTGAAGTCGGCATCGTGGATTGCATGCTGGCGGAACAGCCGGGCCAAGTCGACCCGGATGGGCTCGATCTCCCGTTCTCCGTTCAGGAACTCCACGACCTCGGCAAGGCTCTCCACGCCGAAGACGGCGATGCCCTCGACCACCGCGGCTTCCGCACCGTTGGAGCGCGGGAGGATCAGTCCCCTGAGCCCCTGCGCCTTGGCGGCCGCCGCGATGGGTAGCGCGCCGCGGACCGGCTTGACGGCGCCGTCCAGCGATAGCTCCCCCGCCAGCAGGTAGTCGGAGAGATGCCCCGGCTGCACGCCGCCTTGCGCCGCGACGATGCCCAGGGCCATGGGCAGGTCATAGCCCGACCCTTCCTTCTTGACGTCGGCGGGGGCGAGGTTGATGGTGATCCTTTGCGGCGGGAAGGGATAGCCGCAATTCCTCAACGCCGCCCGCACACGCACCCTGCTCTCGCGCACGGCGCCCTCGGGCAGGCCCGCCATGACCAGGTTCGGCAGTCCCGACGCGATGTCGACTTCCACCGCCACCTTGAGCGCTTCGATGCCGTGAAGCGACGCGCCGTAAATCCTTGAAAACATGCCTGGATATCTATTCGGCGCCGCCCTCCCGATCTTTAGCCGGCCGGCAGCGGCGAGACCGCAACCATGGAAAATCATTGAGTCGGCGAGCATCCTGGGCCCGCCTCGCTGGGGCAAAAAAAGAGAAACTTGCCAGCGCGGAGAAATCTTGCTAGGACGTGTTATGGACAGCATGATGACGCTCCAGCGACCCCCAAGCCCAGGCCCACGTCTGGGCTTTTTTTGCGCCGTTTTCCCACCGTTCGTCTCGAGGTGAAGGATGCTCGACCAGGAAGTCTTGCCGGTAGGCCTGACGTTCGATGACGTGCTCCTGGTGCCCGCGGAATCTTCGATTCTGCCGCGCGACACCGATGTCACCACCCGGTTGACGGAGCGCATCCAGCTCAACATCCCGCTCCTGAGCGCGGCCATGGACACGGTCACCGAGGCCCGCACGGCCATCGCCATGGCCCAGGAAGGGGGCATGGGCTTCATCCACCGCAACATGTCCACGGACGCGCAGGCCAAGGAGGTGGAAAAGGTCAAGAAGTTCGAGAGCGGCATGATCTCGGACCCCGTCACCGTCAACCCTCATCAGAAGATCTCCGCGGCGCGGGAGCTGATGGAGAAGCACGGCATCTCGGGCCTGCCGGTGACGCTGGGCGGGCGGCTGGTGGGGATCCTGACCAACCGCGACCTCCGCTTCGAGAAGAACCTGGAGCGCTGCGTCGACGAGCTGATGACCAAGGACAACCTGGTAACCGTGAGGGACGGCGTCGACCTCGACGAGGCCCAGGAGCTCCTGCACCAGCACCGGATCGAGAAGCTGCTGGTGGTGGACGACAACTACCGTCTCAAGGGCCTGATCACGGTCAAGGACATCGAGAAGAAGACCCGGCATCCGATGGCCTGCAAGGACGACCGCGGCCAGTTGCGGGTAGGCGCCGCGGTGGGCGTGGGCCCCGACCGGGAGGAGCGCGTGGAGGCGCTGGTCCGCTCCGGCGTCGACGTGATCGCGGTGGACACCGCACATGGCCACTCCAGCAAGGTGCTGGAAGTGGTGGCGCAAATCCGCCGCGACTACCCCGAGCTCGAGCTCATCGCCGGCAACGTCGCCACCGCCCAGGGAACCCAGGCGCTCGTCGACGCCGGGGTCAACGGCGTCAAGGTGGGTGTCGGCCCGGGCTCCATCTGCACCACCCGGGTGGTATCCGGCGTCGGCGTCCCGCAGCTCAGCGCCATAGCCGACTGCGCCCGGGTGGGCGCCCGCACCGGCGTTCCGCTCGTTTCCGACGGCGGCATCAAGTACTCGGGGGACATCACCAAGGCGCTGGCGGCGGGAGCCGGCTCGGTGATGATCGGCACGCTGTTCGGCGGGTGCGAGGAGAGCCCGGGCGAAACCGTGCTCTACCAGGGCCGCACCTACAAGGTCTACCGCGGCATGGGCTCCATCGGCGCCATGCGGGAAGGCAGCAGGGACCGCTACGCCCAGGACGACGTGGAGGAAGACGTTAAGCTGGTCCCGGAAGGGGTCGAAGGCCAGGTGCCCTACCGCGGCACCCTGGCGGCCAACGTCTATCAGCTCATCGGCGGCGTGCGCGCCGGCATGGGCTACGTCGGCTGCTCCAACATCGAGGAGTTGCAGACCCGCGCCCGCTTCATGCAGGTCACCGCCGCCGGCCTGACCGAAGGGCACGTCCACGACGTCTTCATCACCAACGAAGCGCCCAACTATCGCAGAGAATGATCGTCATTCTGGACTTCGGGTCCCAGTACACCCAACTGATCGCGCGCCGTGTGCGCGAAGCCCGGGTCTACTGCGAGATCCACCCCTTCGATACTCCGGTGGAACGCCTGGCGCGGCTCGAGCCCGCCGGCGTCATCCTGTCCGGCGGACCCGCCAGCGTCTACAGCAGCGACGCCCCCACCGTGGGGCCCGAGTTGTTCCGGCTGCCCGTGCCCTTCCTCGGCATCTGCTACGGCATGGGCATCATCAACCAGGCCATGGGGGGCGGCGTGGCGGAAGCCACCGAGCGCGAATTCGGTCTCGCCGACCTGACCGTCGACGACGCCGGCGACCTTTTCGCGGGACTCGAGGCGGAAGCCGCCCAGAGCGTGTGGATGAGCCACGGCGACCGCATGACCTCCCTGCCCGACGACTGGTCGGTCATCGGCCACACGGCCAACTCCCCCATTGCCGCCTTCACCGACGGCCGGCGGCGTTTCTACGGCCTGCAGTTTCATCCCGAGGTGGTGCACACCCGAAACGGCCGGACCGTTCTCGAGAACTTCCTTTTCCGTATCTGCCGCTGCGCCGCCGACTGGGACATGGAGCACTTCGCCACGGCCACGGTCGAAAAGATCCGCCAACAGGTGGGTGACGGCCGCGTGTTGTGCGGCCTGAGCGGCGGCGTCGACTCGTCGGTGGCCGCCACCCTGGTGCACCGCGCCATCGGCGACCGGCTGGTGTGCGTCTTCGTCAACAACGGGCTGCTGCGGCAGGGCGAGGCGGAAGCCGTATCCGGGGTCATGGGCGAGCGTTTCGGCGCGGGTTTCCGCTACGTGGACGCGTCCCGGCGGTTCCTCGACGTCCTGGAGGGGGTGGAGGACCCGGAGGAGAAGCGCAAGCGCATCGGCAACCTCTTCATCCGCGTGTTCGAGGACGAGACCCGCAAGCTCGGCGATTTCCCCTTCCTGTGCCAGGGGACGCTCTATCCGGACGTCATCGAGTCCGTGCCCAACGCCGGTCCGTCCGCGCTCATCAAGAGCCATCACAACGTCGGCGGACTTCCGAAGCACATGAACTTCGAGCTGGTGGAGCCCCTGCGGGAGCTCTTCAAGGACGAGGTCCGCGAGCTGGGGCGGGAGCTGGGCCTGCCGGACAAGTGGATCCACCGGCAGCCGTTTCCCGGACCGGGCCTTGCCATCCGCATCCTGGGCGACGTCACCGAGGAGCGGCTCCGCCTCTTGCGCGCCGCCGACGCCATCGTGGTGGAGGAAGTCCGCAACGCCGGCCTGTACGAACGCATCTGGCAGTCCTTCGCCGTCCTCCTGCCGATCCGGACGGTGGGCGTCATGGGCGACGAACGCACCTACGAGAACGTGGCGGCGGTAAGGGCCGTGGAAAGCCAGGACGGCATGACCGCGGACTGGGTCACGCTCCCTCCGGAGCTCCTGGGCCGCATTTCCAACCGCATCATCAACGAGGTGCGCGGCATAAACCGGGTGGTCTACGACGTCTCGTCCAAGCCCCCCGCAACCATCGAATGGGAATGAGCAACTTCGTACACCTTCATTGCCACACCCAGTACAGCCTGCTGGACGGCGCCAACAAGATCGACCCGCTGATCGAGCGGGCCAAGAGCCTGGGGCAGCCGGCCATCGCCATGACCGACCACGGCAACATGTTCGGCGCGGTGGAGTTCTACCGCAAGGCGGTGGCGGCCGGGATCAAGCCGATCCTCGGCTGCGAGGTCTACGTGGCTCCGGGCAGCCGCTACGAGCGCCAGGGGATCGACCGCGGCAACAGGGAACACAACCACCACCTGATCCTGCTGGCCATGAACGGCGAGGGCTATCGCAACCTGTGCCGGCTGGTCACCCGGGGCTTCACCGAGGGATTCTACTACAAGCCGCGGATCGACAAGGAACTCTTGCGCGAGTTCAACGCCGGCATCATCGCCCTGAGCGGTTGCCTGAGCGGCGAGATGGCCAAGGCCCTGACCCTGGGGTCCATGGACCAGGCCAGAAAGGTCGCGGAGGACTACCGGGCCATCTTCGACGGCCGCTACTATCTGGAGGCACAGGACAACAAGCTGCCGCTGCAGGAAAAGGTCAACGCCGGCATCATCGAGCTGGGCAAGGAGCTGTCCCTTCCCATCGTCGCCACCAACGACTGCCACTACCTCGATCCCGAGGACGCCCACGCACACGACATCCTTCTGTGCATCCAGACCGGCAAGGGCCACAACGACCCCAACCGGATGAAGATGGACACCGAGGAGCTCTTCTTCAAGTCCACCGACCAGATGCTGGAGGGATTCGCCCACATGCCCGACGCCGTGGACCAGAGCGTGGCCATCGCGGAACGCTGCGAGGTGGAGATCGAGTTCGGCAAGTACCACTTCCCGCACTACGAGGCGCCCGACTCCCAGAGCCTGGACGACTACCTGGACGCGTGCGCCCGCGAGGGGCTCGACCGCCGGCTCCAGGACGCCGGCGAGGTCGACCGCGACGCTTACCGTGCACGGCTCGACTACGAGTTGGACGTCATCAAGAGCATGCAGTTCCCCGGCTACTTCCTCATCGTCGCGGACTTCATCAACTACGCCAAGGACAAGGGCATCCCGGTGGGTCCGGGGCGCGGCTCGGCGGCCGGCAGCCTGGTGGCCTACGCCCTGCGCATCACCGACCTCGACCCGATCCGGCACAACCTGTTGTTCGAGCGCTTCCTGAACCCGGAGCGGCGCTCCATGCCGGACATCGACGTGGACTTCTGCATCCGCGGCCGTGACGAGGTGATCCGCTACGTCAAGGAAAAGTACGGCGCCGACAAGGTCGCCCAGATCACCACCTTCGGGACCCTCAAGGCCAAGGCCGCCATACGCGACGTGGGCCGCGCCGTGGGACTGTCCTTCGGCGAGACCGACGCCATCGCCAAGCTGGTGCCCGCTTCCCGGCAAGGCTTCGACTGTTCGCTCACCGACGCCCTCAAGCAGGAGCCGCGACTGAACCAGTTGGCGGACGAAGACCCGCGCGTGGCCAACCTCATCAGCCACGCCCTGCGCCTCGAGGGCCTCACCCGGCACTCGTCGACCCACGCCGCCGGGGTGGTGATCTCCCACCTGCCGCTGGTGGACACCCTGCCTCTCTACGTGGACCGGGACGGCGGCATCGTCACCCAATACGACATGTCGAGCGTGGAGAAGATCGGGCTCATCAAGTTCGACTTCCTGGGGCTCAAGACGCTGACCCTTATCCACGATTGCCTGGACCTGATCCGCGAGAGTCGCGGCACGGCGCCCGATCTCAAGACCGTGGGCCTGGACGACCAGGAGGCCTACGGCCTGGTCGGCAGCGGCAACACCACCGGGATCTTCCAGCTGGAAAGCACGGGCATCCGGGACATGAGCGTGCGCATCAAGCCCAACTGCTTCGAGGACCTGGTGGCCATCCTCGCCCTCTACCGCCCGGGACCCCTCGACAGCGGCATGGCGGAGGAATACATCAAGCGCAAGAGCGGGAAGGAGAAGACGTCCTACCTGCACCCCGCCCTGCGCCCGATCCTGAAGGACACCTACGGCGTCATCGTGTACCAGGAACAGGTGATGCAGATCGCCCAGACCATGGGCAACTACAGCCTCGGCGATGCCGACATCCTGCGCCGCGCCATGGGCAAGAAGGATCCCGAGGAGATGGCCAGCCAGCGGCAGCGGTTCGTCGAGGGGGCGCGCGCCAACGACATCAAGGAAGAGCACGGAACCGCGATCTTCGACCAGATGGAGACCTTCGCGCGCTACGGTTTCAACAAGTCCCATTCCGCCGCCTATGCGCTGGTCTCCTACCACACCGCCTACCTCAAGGCGCACTATCCGGTGGAGTTCATGGCGGCCTTGATGAGCTCGGAAATGGGCGACACCGACAAGGTCATCAAGAACCTCGCCGAGTGCCGGGAGCAGGGCATCGAGGTGCTGCCCCCCGACGTCAACGAGGGCGGCGCCGAATTCACGGTGGCGGGGGAGCGGGTCCGCTTCGGCCTGTCGGCGGTCAAGAACGTCGGCGGGAAGGCGGTCGAGGCCGTCAAGGAGACCCGGGAGCAGACCGGCCCGTTCGAATCGCTCTTCGATTTTTGCCGGCGCGTGGACCTCAAGGTGGTCAACCGCCGAGTCGTGGAAAGCCTCGTCAAGTGCGGCGCCTTCGATTCCACCGGCGTGTACCGTGCCCGCCTGATGGCGGCGCTGGACGACGCGCTGAAGGCGGGCCAGTCGTCCCAGCGGGACCGGGACAGCTCCCAGTTCGGCATGTTCGACCTGCTGGAGGTGCCGCCGAGCGACTCCATGGACGCCTACGAGTCCGTGGAGGAGTGGAGCGACGGCCAGCTCCTGGCCTTCGAGAAGGAAACCCTCGGCTTCTACATCACCGGCCATCCGCTGGACCGGTTCGAGGAGTCCTTCAAGCGCCTCCAAGTGCTGCCCGCGAACCAGGTCCGGGGCAACGGCGGCAACGGCGAGGTGACCATGGTAGGGGTGGTGACGGCGCTGAAGCTCAAGAACACCAAGAAGGGCGAGCGCTACGCCAACTTCAACCTCGAGGACAAGACCGGGTTCGTGGATACCATCGCGTGGCCCGACACCTACCGGCAGACGGCCGACTGCATCGGACGTGACGATCCCATCCGGGTCAAGGGCAGGCTCGACGTGGGCGAGGAGCGCATCACCCTCATCGTTAACGACATCCTGCCGCTGGAGGAGGCCTGCGCGGCGGCCATCGCCGCCCCCGCGGGCAAGGCCCCCCGGGAAGTCCACTTCTTCCTGACCGAAGACAACCGCGGAGAGCTGCAGGCGTTCCACGACCTCATCGCCCGGGAGGAAGGACCCGCCTCGGTCTACCTGCACATGACCACCGCCTCCCGGGAGACCAAGGTCATCGGACCGGCCGACTTCCGCATCAATCCGTCGAAGGCCCTGCTGGACACCGTGCACCGAAAGTTCGGCATCACCGCGAGAAGGAACTAGTGTCGCGTAACGGGGAACCAGTCCGCCCGGACGAAGAGCGCGAACGCGCGGTGCTGGTGGGCATGGAGACGCCCGCCTCCGGCGCCGGCGTGCCCCTGGAGGACAGCCTGGAGGAGCTCCGGGGACTCGCCGCCAGCGCGGGCGCCCAGGTCGTCGGCGTCTTCAGCCAGAGCTCCGGCAGGGTCCACAGCTCCACCCTGGTGGGCTCCGGCAAGGTCGAGGAGATCCGCGCCTTCACGGAAGAACAGCGGCCGGACCTGGTCATCTTCGACAACGACCTCACGCCGGCGCAGCAACGAAACCTGGAGACAGCCTTCGACCTGCGGGTCGTCGACCGCACCCAGCTCATCCTCGACATCTTTGCCCAACGGGCCCGGAGCCGCGAAGGCAAGCTGCAGGTGGAGCTGGCGCAACTCCAGTACCTGCTGCCGCGCTTGACCCGGCTGTGGTCCCACCTGTCCCGGCTGGCCGGGGGCATCGGCACCCGCGGTCCGGGCGAAACCCAGCTCGAGGTGGACCGCAGACGCATCCGGGAACGCATCGGCCGGCTCAAACGGCGCCTGGACGGCGTCGCCAAGACCCGGCGGCTGCAGCGCAAGGAGCGCGAATCCATCCCCTACCCAACCGTAGCGCTGGTGGGCTACACCAACTCCGGGAAGTCCACGCTGATGAACCGCCTCACCCGGGCGGGAGCGCTGGTGGAGGACAAGCTCTTCGCCACCCTCGATCCACGCACCCGGGCGTTGCGGCTGCCCAACGGGGAGAAGGTGATGCTGGTGGACACGGTGGGCTTTATCAACAAGATCCCCCACACCCTGATGGACGCCTTCAAGGCCACGCTGGAAGAGATCCACCAGGCGGATCTGCTGCTGTGCGTGATGGACCCCACGAGTCCACTGGCGGAGCAGCAACTCGCCATCGTCGATTCGGTGCTGGATGACATCGGCGCGGCCGAGACCCCGCGCCTGGTCGTACCCAACAAGATCGACGTCGCCGACGGCCTGCCCGTCTACCCGCACAACGGCCACGAGGGCCTCTGTCCCATCTCCGCCCGCACCGGCGCGGGCATCGATCCCCTGCTGGAGACCATCGGCGGTTTGCTGGACCGGGGCAAGCAGACCATTTGCCTGACGCTGCCGCAATCCGAAAGCGTCGTCATCCCGTTCCTGCGGGCCCGCGGACGCGTGCTCACCGAGGAGTACGACGACGGCGACGTGCGCATCACCGCGCTGGTCACGGCGAAGGTCTCGGGACAGCTCCGCAAGCTCGCCGCCAGCGCTCGCCATTGACACAACCCCTATGGTTTGGTAGTAAAATCAGACCTTTGCGAAGATGCATCGAGGCACGTAGCTCAGTGGGAGAGCGCTTCCTTGACGCGGAAGAGGTCGGCGGTTCAATCCCGCCCGTGCCTACCATTCCCCGCGGTTGCCTGCCGTAAAGAAAATCCGCTGTTTGCCGATCATAACAGGATAGAATGAGGAAGATTCGCGTAACCGTACCCGGGGGCGAGACGGTCGAGGCCGCTCCCGGCATTCGAGCCGGAGACATCGGCACGTCGGCGCCCGATGGCAGGCGCATCGTTGCGGCGGCGGTGGACGGCGCCGCCGTCGACCTGGCCAGGCCGGTGACCGAGGACTGCACCGTCGAAGGGATCCCCCTCGACAGCCCCGAGGGCGTCGACATCCTGCGCCATTCCACGGCCCACCTCATGGCCCAGGCGGTCCAGAGCCTGTTTCCGGGCACCCAGGTGACCATCGGCCCCACCACCCAGGAGGGTTTCTACTACGACTTCAAGCGCGACAAGCCGTTCACGCCCGAAGAGATAGAGAAGATCGAGGAACGGATGCGCGAGCTGGCGGGACAGGACCTGTCCATCGCCCGCGAGGAGCTGTCCAAGGCCGAGGCCGTCGAGCTGTTCCGCGGCATGGGCGAGGACTACAAGGTCGAGATCCTCTCGGAGATCCCCGAAGAGACCGTCTCGCTCTACCGCCAGGGGGACTGGGTCGATCTCTGCCGCGGCCCCCACTTGCCCAGCACCGGGTTCATCCAGGCCTTCAAGCTGACCTCCGTGGCCGGCGCCTACTGGCGCGGCGACGAGAAGAACGAGATGCTCCAGCGCATCTACGGCACCGCGTTCCCGTCCCGAAAGGAATTGAAGCAGCACCTGGCGCTGCTGGAGGAGGCGCGCAAGCGGGACCACCGCAAGCTCGGCAAGGAGCTGGACCTCTTCAGCTTCCATCCGGCGGCCCCGGCGAGCCCGTTCTTCCACCCCAAGGGGGCGTTGATCTACAACACGCTCGTGGAGTACATGCGCGGCCAGTACCGGCGCTACGGCTACGAGGAGGTGATCACCCCGCAGATCTTCGACGCCGGCCTGTGGCACCGGTCGGGGCACTACGACCACTACAAGGACAACATGTACTTCACCCACATCGACGAGCGCGAGTTCGGGGTGAAGCCCATGAACTGCCCGAGCCACACCTTCATCTACGCGTCGAAGAAGCGCTCCTACCGGGACCTTCCGCTGCGCCTGGCCGACTTCGGCCGCCTGCACCGCTACGAGAAGTCCGGCGTCACCGCCGGACTCACCCGGGTACGCAGCTTCTCCCAGGACGACGCCCACATATTCTGCACCCCGGAGCAAATCGGGGAGGAAGTCAATCACCTCCTTGACATGCTTCGCGAGGTATATCATAGGTTCAACTTCCAGGATCTGGAGGTATTCCTTTCCACCAGGCCGGACCAATACCTGGGAGCCCTGGAGACCTGGGAGCGGGCGGAGGCGGCCCTGGCCGCCTCGCTGGAGAAACGGGACGTAGCCTATGAGATCAGTGAAGGCGATGGCGCCTTTTATGGCCCGAAGATCGATTTCGTGGTCAAGGACGCGATGAAGCGCGGCTGGCAGCTCGGCACCGTCCAACTCGACTTCTCCATGCCCGAACGGTTCGACCTCGGTTTCATCTCGCCCGCGGGAGCGGTTGAACGGCCGGTGATGATTCACCGGGCGATTCTCGGCTCCATCGAACGCTTCATGGCGCTGTTGATCGAGCACACCGGAGGGGCCTTTCCGCTGTGGCTGGCGCCGGTGCAGTCGCGTATCGTGACGGTGACGGATCAACAGAATCCGTATGCCGCCAGCGTGCGCGACAGGCTTCGGGCCGACGGATGGCGGGTGGAACTGGACGATCGCAACGAGAAGCTGGGGTTCAAGATCCGGGAAGCCCAGGTGGCCAAGATCCCGTACGCGCTGGTCATCGGCGACAAGGAAGTGCAGAATGGCACGCTGTCGGCGAGGAAACGCGGCGGAGAGAACCTCCCGGCCATGCCGGTGGAGGCATTCCTCGACCGGTTGCGGGAGGACGTGCAACAGGAAACGGAGGCGGCCCAATGAAGCCGGGTGCTTTTTCAGGAGGTGATTTATAGCGCGGCCCACGAGAATCAACCAGCAGATCCGGGCGCGCGAGGTCCGCGTCATCGACGCCGAAAGCGCACAGCTTGGGGTCATGCCGTTGCATGAAGCCCTGAGCATCGCGGAACAGCAGGAGCTCGATCTGGTGGAAGTGGCTCCGGACGCACAGCCTCCCGTGTGCCGTCTCCTGGACTACGGCAAGTTCCGTTACCTGCAGAAGAAGAAGACGCAGGAGGCGAAACGGAACGCAACCTTCGTCGCGGTCAAGGAAGTCAAGATGGGGGCCCGGACCAACCAGCATGACCTGGATTTCAAGGTGAGGAACATCCGGCGCTTCCTCGAGCGGGGACAGCGAGTCAAGGTGTCGGTGTTCTTTCGAGGCCGGGAGATCACCCACCCGGAGCTCGGCCGGGCCATGCTCAACGGAGTTTTCGACGAAGTCCAGGACTTGGCGAAGCTGGACGTGTCGCCCAAGCTGGAAGGGCGGAACATGGCCATGCTGTTGACGCCGAAGAGCAACGCATGAAGGCCGTTTGACTTCGCTCGCCCTTCGACAGGCTCAGGACTCGCTGCGCCTGTCCCGAGCCCTTCGTCAAGCTCGGGACAGGCTTGTCGAAGGGCTCGGGACGAACGCATTATTCGACTCTGCACAACACTATTCAGGGACAAGGAAACAGGATGCCCAAGATAAAGACCAAGAGGGGGGCGGCCAAGAGGTTCAAGGTCAGCAAGAGTGGAAAGGTCATGAGGCGGCGCGGCTTCAAGAGCCATATACTCTCCACCAAGAGCCGTAAGCGGAAACGCCGCCTGAGACAGGCCGAGTCGGTATCGAGCTACGAAGCGAAGACCATGCGACGCCTGATTCCCTACTTGTAGGGAGGGGCCGGGCAGCGACTCAAGTCCCGGCAACGGGATCCACCGACATCACCACCCGTATGCACGAAGCACCCGGGCGCGCCCTCGCCGGCAGCGCCCTTGTTGACATTTGTTCGAGGAGTAGACGCCATGCCTAGAGTAAAGGGCGGACCGGCTTCCCGCCGGCGCCGAAGAAAGATCATGAAGGCGGCCAAGGGGTACGTCGGCGGTCGCCGCAGACTGTACCGGGTCGCCAGGGAGACGGTCGAACGCGGACTCGTCTACGCCTACCGGGACCGGCGGGTGCGCAAGCGGACCTTCCGGGGCTTGTGGAACATCCGCATCAGCGCCGGCGCCCGGGTCAACGGCTTGTCCTACAGCCGGCTGATTCACGGCTTGAAGAAGGCCGGCGTGGCGCTGGACCGCAAGATCCTGGCCGACCTCGCGGCAACGGACGCGGCGGTGTTCGACCAGGTCGCGCGGTGCGCCAAGCTTGCCCTCGGCCATGATCCGGAGCAAGCCCCCGGTTCCCAAGCCGACGCTACCGCGGATCCCGATCCGGGGGTCTGACACCGTTTCCGCTCATGGTCGAGACCCTCGAGAAGCTCCATGAGGAGGCCGTCGGGCGCCTTGAACGGTGCGCCTCGGAACAGGAGCTCGAGCAGATACGCATCGACTACCTGGGCCGCAAGGGCGGGCGGCTCACCGCGCTGATGCGCGGACTCAGGGAGCTGCCGGCCGGCGAAAGGCCGCGCGCGGGCCAGGAGCTCAACCGCCGGCGGGCGGAGCTCGAGGAACTTCTCGAAGCCCGGCTGAAGGGTCTGCGGGAGAATGCGGCGACCCTCGTGGACGGAGGCCCCCGCCTGGACGTCACCCTGCCCGGCAACCGCCCGGAGCGGGGCCGCGTGCATCCCCTCACCCGGGTCACCGACGAGATTATCGACGTCTTCACCGGCATGGGATTCGAGATCGCCCGCGGGCCCGACGTGGAGGACGACTACCACAACTTCGAGGCGCTCAACATTCCCAGGGACCACCCGGCGCGGGACATGCAGGACACCTTCTTCGTGTCGGACGACCACGTGCTCCGCACCCACACCTCGCCGGTGCAGATCCGCGTCATGGAGCAACGCCGGCCGCCGCTGCAGGTCATCGCGCCGGGGGCCGTCTATCGCCACGACGACGACGCCACCCACTCCCCCGTCTTCCACCAGGTGGAAGGCTTCATGGTGGACCATGACATCACCTTCGGCGATCTGAAGGGCGTCCTGACCCACTTCCTGGAACAGATCTTCCAGGACGAGGTGCGCGTGCGCTTCCGCCCGAGCTTCTTCCCCTTCACCGAGCCGAGCGCCGAGGTGGACATCGGCTGCATCCTGTGCCGTAGCGACGAGGACTCGGGCAGTTGCCGCGTGTGCCGCGGCTCCGGGTGGCTGGAGATCCTGGGCTCGGGAATGATCGACCCCAACGTGTTCGACTTCGTGGGATACGATACCGAGGCCTTCTCGGGCTTTGCGTTCGGCATGGGCGTGGAGCGCATCGCCATGCTCAAGTACGGGATGGACGACATCCGGATGTTCTTCCAGAACGACATCCGCTTCCTGAGACAGTTTCCCCCCTGAACGGATCATGAAGCTGACTTTCAACTGGCTGATGGAGTTGGTGGAGGTCCCCGACGCCGACGGCGGGGAATCCTTCGGGCCCGGCGAACTGGCCGAAAGGCTGACCCACGCGGGGCTCGAGGTGGAAGCGGTCAAGCCCTTGGCGGACGATACCGGCGCGCTGATCGTCGAAGTGGCCGAGGTCCAGCCCCATCCCAACGCCGACCGGCTGTCCGTGTGCGTGATCCACGACGACGGCGAGCCTTTGCGCATCGTGTGCGGCGCTCCCAACGTCCGGCCGGGCATGAAGACGGCGTTTCTGCGCGTGGGCTCCATGCTGCCGTCGGGACAGGCCATCGAAAGGCGCCCCATCCGCGGGGTCCCGTCCGACGGGATGCTCTGCTCGGAGAAGGAGCTGGGCTTTTCCGACGACCACCGCGGCATCATGGACCTGCCCGGCGACGCCCCGGCGGGGACCTCTCTCCAGCGATACCTGGGCCTGGACGACTGGATGCTGGAGGTCAGCATCACTCCCAACCGGGGCGACTGCCTGAGCGTCCTGGGGCTGGCGCGGGAGATCTGCGCGCTTACCGGACGTACGCTCCGGGTCCCGGTCATTCCCGATCACCTCCGCGACCACCCGCCGACGATACCGGTCTCGGTGGAAATCCTGGATCCGGCGTTGTGTCCGCGCTACTCGGCCCGGCTCATCCACGGGCTGCGTCCGGCGCCGTCACCGCCGTGGCTCCGCTTCCGGCTCGAAGCCTGCGGCATCCGCTCCATCAACCACATCGTGGACGTGACCAACTACGTCATGCTGGAGACGGGCCAGCCGCTCCACGCCTTCGACGCGCGGCAGATCACCACCGGGCGCATCGTCGTCCGCACCGCCGGGGAGGCGAGCACGTTGACCACCCTCGACGGGTCCGAGCGGGCGCTCCATCCCGACGACCTGCTGATCTGCGACGGCGACGCCCCGGCGGCCCTGGCCGGCGTCATGGGCGGCGCGGGCTCGGAGGTCACCGACCGAACGGAATCGGTGCTGCTGGAGAGCGCCCACTTCGACCCCCTGAGCATCCGGCGGACGGCCAAGCGCATGGGTATGCACACCGAAGCCTCGCACCGGTTCGAGAGGGGCGTGGACCCGGAGGGGACGCGCTACGCCATGGACCGGGCGGTGGCGCTGTGGGAAGGGATGGGCGAGGCCGAGGTGGTGGCCGGATTCGCCGACGCCTACCCGGGCGCGCGCGAGCCCTCGGAGATCACGCTGCGCTACGCCAGCGTCAAGCGCGCCCTGGGGGTCGAGCTGCCCCGAGAGCGGATCCACGGCATCATCGAGTCCCTCGGGATCGGGATCAAGGGCGCTTCCAGGCACGACGTGGTGGTGTCGCCGCCCTCGTACCGTTTCGACCTCACCCGCGAGGCGGACATCGTCGAGGAGCTGGCGCGCGTCCACGGTTACGACAACATCCCGGCCACGCTTCCGGCGGTGAGGATGGGCGTCCAGGGCGACCCGCTGCTTCGCTGGGTGCGCAAGACGCGCTCGCTGCTGACCGCGGAGGGGTTGAGCGAGGTGGTGACGCTGCCCTTCTGCTCGCCGGCGATGAACCGGACCTTTCCGGGCCTCTGGGGCGAGGACGGCAAGCCCGTCCGCATCACCAACCCGCTGCGCCAGGAAACGGACGAGATGCGCCTGAGCCTGCTGCCCGGCCTGATGGAGAACCTGCACTACCACTCCGAGCGCCGTGGCGAGAGCTCGATGATCTTCGAGCTGAACAAGGTGTTCTCGCTCGGAGGCGACGGAGGCTATACGGAACGGATGAACGTCGCCGGCCTCATTCGCGGCTACCGGCCTCGGCGGGGCCTCAGAGCCGAGAATCGGCCGTTCTCGTTCGCTGACATGAAGGGCATCGTGGAGGATCTCCTCGAAGGCATGGGCCACGCGGATTCCCGCTGGGCCGCCGACGCACCGCCGCCGATCCTGCACCCCGGGGGATTCTCCACCGTCTCGGCCGGAGACGCGTCCGTGGGTTACGTTGGCGAGATAAGTCCGCGAGTTCGCGAGGAATTGGACCTGCCTCCCTTCTTTCTTTTCGAGCTTGACTTCGGTGCCGTCGTTCACTATGCTCGGCCAGATTTCAAGGTCCGTCCCTTACCCCGCTTCCCCGCGGTGGAGCGCGATCTTGCCATCGTCGTGGCCCAAGACTTCCCGAGTCGGACCGTGATCGATTGGGTGCGGGACCTGGACCGAGCTCTCATCGAAAGAGTGAACGTATTCGACGAGTACACCGGCGCTCCCATCAGCGAAGGCAGGAAGAGCCTGGCCTACAAGGTGTATTACCGATCGACGGAGAGAACCCTCACGGATCACGAGGTCAACACGGTGCACGAGGATCTGACCCGCCGGCTTTGTGACGCGTTCGACGCCACACTGCGGTGACGGACCCTGGCCGATTCTCCTCGGAGGAGGGCAACCATGACCAAGGCTGATATCATCAATCGGATCTACGAAAGGGTAGGGTTTTCGAAGAAAGAGGCCACCGACGTCGTCGAGGCCACGTTCGAGATCATCAAGGCCCACCTTGAGAAAGGCGACAAGGTAAAGATCTCGGGATTCGGGAACTTCGTCATCCACGGAAAGCAGCCGCGCAAGGGGCGCAACCCCCAGACCGGCGAGGAGATCACCATCGCCGGCCGCAAGGTGCTGACGTTCAAGCCCAGCCAGACCCTCAAGAAGAACATGAACTCCGCTCCCGGCGAGCCCCCCGATACCGACAGTCTGACGATTTCGTGATATCATCGGATCCATGGCCGTCGTCATTCCCGACAAGCTCTATTTCAAGATCGGCGAAGTCAGCTCCCTGCTGAAGCTGAAGCCGCACGTGCTGCGCTACTGGGAAACCGAGTTCGACATCCTGAACCCGGGCAAGGCGCCGTCCCGCCACCGCCTCTACCGGCGTAAGGACGTGGAGTTGCTGCTTCAGATCAAGCAGCTCCTGTACGCCGAGGGGTACACCATCGAAGGAGCGCGGAAGAAGCTCAAGCAGCGTGACCCCGCCGACCAGGAGCCCGCCGCGTGGCCGGACCCCGAGTACAAGGAAGCCCTGCTCCAGATCAAGGAAGATCTGACCTCCCTCCGGAACATGATCTCCTGATTGTCCGTCCGGGTCGGGGGCGACCGGCCGGTCGTCTCTACGGAATTCACCCACGCAGCCTCCGGCACCCTACTCTGCCGCCGCTCCGAATTGACCCGTTTCCGGTAGAGTGTTAAGACTTTTCCAATAGTGTCGGGGCGTAGCGCAGCCTGGTAGCGCACACGCTTGGGGTGCGTGTGGTCGCTGGTTCAAATCCAGTCGCCCCGACCATTTCAATTACCCGGACCATGACAGCCCGTGCCGCGACCCTAATCTACCGCCGTGAGCTCAAATAGCCGTAGCGTCGCAGGATTCGAGGGTTCCAGGGAACGGATGGTCCAGACCCAGTTGCGTGACCGGGGGATCCGCGACCCCCGGGTGATCCGCGCCATGCGCAAGGTGCCGCGCCATCTGTTCGTGGAACCGGCCCTGGTGAACCGCGCCTACGACGACGACCCTTTGCCCATCGGCGCGAAACAGACCATCTCCCAACCTTACATCGTCGGCTACATGCTGCAGGCCCTCAAGCTCAAGGGCACCGAACGCGTGCTGGAGGTCGGCACCGGCTCCGCCTACCAGACGGCGCTGCTGGCGGAGTTGTGCGCCAACGTCTTCTCGGTCGAGAAGCTGCGCGAGCTGGCCGTGCAGGCCCGGACCCGGCTCGATGAGCTGCGCTACTACAACGTGGCGCTCCACATGGGAGACGGCACCCTCGGATGGTCGGAACACGCCCCTTACGATGCCATCATCGTGGCGGCCGGCGCGCCGAAGACCCCGGCGCCCCTGGCTCAGCAACTCGCGGCCGGGGGGCGATTGATCATTCCCATCGGCGACGACCAGTCCCAGACCCTGAAACTCACGACGCGGACTCCCACTGGCCTTGAAGAAACGGACCTCGGAGGATGTCGGTTCGTCAAGCTGTTGGGGAGGTACGGTTGGCCGGGCTAGGCTTTCGCGCTCTCGGGCTGCTCAACCTCCTCATCTTCCTCGCCGTATCCGGCTGCAACTACGCCCACAACCGCGACGTGTTCCGCCGGGCGCCCGGCCAGGCTCCGAGCAAACCCGCCAAAAGGACCGGCGTCTACCACGTCGTCAAGAAGGGCGAGAACCTCTACCGCATCGGCAAGGCGTACGGCCTGGACTACACGGCCCTGGCGCGCATCAACCGCATCACGGATGCGCGGGACATCAAGATCGGCCGGCGGCTGTTCATTCCCGGCGCTACCCGCACCCTGCCGGTGCAGATCATCACCCCCATCAAGGAACCCACGCGGCCGCGTCCCACGGTGGCGCCCAAACCGCGCCCTTCCGTAAAGGCCTTACCCGGAAAGGCGCCGCGCGGCAGGATCGTTCCCGGAAAGACGGCCCGGGGCAAGGCGGCCGCGCCGGAGACGCCTCGGCAGAAGGTCACTTCCCGGAAAAAACCCGACGCCGCTTCGCGCAAGGCTCGGGTGGCCAAGACCCGGAGGCCGGCGGCGGCGAGGCGGTCGAAGCAGGGCTTCATCTGGCCGGTACGGGGGAAGATCACCGCCAGGTTCGATCCACGCCACGACAGTCTGAACGACGGCATCGACATCGCCGCGCCGTCGGGCACTCCGATCCGGGCGGCGGCAGCGGGACATGTCATCTACAGCGATCACCTGCGCGGCTACGGGAACCTCATCATCGTGCGCCACCGGAGGGGCTTCGCATCGGTGTACGCGCACAACCGCAGGAACCTCGTGCGGCCGGGACAGAAGGTGGCCCGCAGGCAGGTCATCGCCGAAGTCGGCGACACCGGGCGGGTCGCTACCCCGCACCTCCACTTCGAGATTCGCAGGAACAACGTCGCCCGGAACCCGCTTTCGTATTTGCCGTGACTGTGTTAGCCCAACCCGCATGACGAGCACCATCGACGACATTCGCGCCATCATCCGCGACATCCACGACTTCCCCAAGCCCGGCATCGTGTTCAAGGACATCACCCCGCTGGTGGGGAACGGACCGCTGTTCCGCAAGACCATCGACCTGTTCGCCGAGCGCTACGAGTCCGCCGCGCTGGACACCGTGGTGGGCGTCGAGTCCCGCGGGTTCATCATCGGCGCGGCCCTGGCCTATCGCCTGGGCAAGGGACTGTGTGTGATACGCAAGCCCGGCAAGCTTCCCTACGAAACGCTGCAGGCGACCTACGAGCTGGAATACGGCACCGACACCCTGGAAGTGCACAACGACGCCCTCGCTTCCGGCTCCCGCGTACTGCTGGTGGACGATCTCGTCGCCACCGGCGGCACGGCGGCCGCCGCCGCCGATCTCGTGGACAAGCTCGGCGCCACGGTGTTCGAGCACGCCTGCATCATCGAGCTCGGCTTCCTCAAGCCGCGGGAGAAGCTCCAGCAGGAGCTGTTCTCGCTCGTCCGGTACGACTCGGAATAGGAACCACGTTCTCCGTCGTTCCCGCGCAGGCGGGAATCGTTTCCTTGACCGCAAGAGTCCGATTGGGATAGAAGTTGAAGCTTACGGTACCGTAACAAACCCTTACGAGCACCGAGCGCAACCGAGACAAGAACGCGGCGAGCCCCGGAAGGGAGGCAAGTCATGTCCAGGAAAGACGGAGAGGTCAAGCAGAATTCCGCGATCACCACGGACCCGTTCCCGGCCTCCGGAAAGGTCTACGTATCCGGGGCGGGACCCCACGGGGTCAAGGTGGCCATGCGCGAGATCAGCCACGGCGCCACCGGGGCCAACGGGCATGCCGGCAACGGCGGCAACGGAAGCGTAGAACGCCCGCGCCTGCGGGTCTACGACACCTCCGGCCCCTACACCGATCCCTCGGCGAAGATCGATGTCCGGCAGGGGCTCAAGCCGCTGCGGGGGGACTGGATCGCCGCCCGGGGCGACACCGTGGAGACCGAGTCCCACTACCGGCCCAACGGCAAGGACGACGTCGCGCAGCGCTTCCCCGAGATGGCGCGCCGGCCCGTGCTGCGGGCCAAGCCCGGCGGCAACGTGAGCCAGATGCACTACGCCCGCAAGGGCGTCATCACCCCGGAGATGGAATACGTCGCCGTGCGCGAGAACATCGGCCGCGAGGCCGCGCTCAACGGCGAGGGCGCCGGGCACCACGCCGGCAACCACTTCGGAGCGTCGATTCCTTCCTTCGTCACCCCCGAGTTCGTGCGCGACGAGGTGGCCCGGGGACGGGCCATCATCCCCTGCAACGTCAACCACCCCGAGACCGAGCCGATGATCATCGGCCGGAACTTCCTGGTGAAGATCAACGCCAACATCGGCAACTCGGCGGTCACCTCCTCCATCGAGGAAGAGGTGGAGAAGATGATCTGGGCCACGCGCTGGGGCGCGGATACGGTCATGGACCTGTCCACCGGCGCCAACATCCACGAGACCCGCGAGTGGATCCTGCGGAACTCCCCGGTGCCCATCGGCACCGTGCCCATCTACCAGGCGCTGGAGAAGGTCAACGGCAAGGCGGAGGAGCTGACCTGGGAGATCTACCGCGACACGCTGATCGAGCAGGCCGAGCAGGGCGTCGACTACTTCACCATCCACGCCGGCGTGTTGCTGCGCTACGTGCCGCTGACCGCCAAACGCCGCACCGGCATCGTCTCCCGCGGCGGCTCCATCCTCGCCAAGTGGTGTCTGGCGCACCACCAGGAGAGCTTCCTCTACACCCGTTTCGAGGAGATCTGCGAGATCATGAAGGCCTACGACGTGGCCTTCTCGCTGGGCGACGGGCTCCGTCCGGGCAGCATCGCCGACGCCAACGACGAGGCGCAGATGGGCGAGCTGGCCACCCTGGGCGAGCTCACCAAGATCGCCTGGGAGCACGACGTCCAGGTGATGATCGAGGGCCCGGGCCACGTGCCCATGCACCTGATCCAGGAGAACATGACCAAGCAGCTCGAGCTGTGCCATGAAGCGCCCTTCTACACCCTTGGGCCCCTGACGACGGACATCGCCCCCGGCTACGACCACATCACCAGCGCCATCGGCGCGGCCATGATCGGCTGGTACGGCACCGCCATGCTCTGCTACGTCACCCCCAAGGAGCACCTGGGGCTGCCCAACAAAAAGGATGTCAAGGACGGCGTCATCACCTACAAGGTCGCCGCCCACGCCGCCGACCTGGCCAAGGGGCACCCCGGCGCCCAGGTCCGGGACGACGCCCTCAGCGACGCCCGCTTCGAGTTCCGCTGGGAGGACCAGTTCAACCTGAGCCTCGACCCCGAGACCGCCCAGGAGTTCCACGACGAGACCCTGCCCGCCCAGGGCGCCAAGGTCGCCCACTTCTGCTCCATGTGCGGCCCCCACTTCTGCTCCATGAAGATCACCCAGGACGTCCGCGACTACGCCGCCGGCAAGGGCATCGCCGCCGAAAAGGCCCTGGACGCGGGCATGCAGGAGAAGGCCGAGGAGTTCAAGAAGTCGGGGAGCGAGATCTACCAGCCGGTGGAGACGGAGGGGAAGGGGGCGTCGTAGTGACACGGCGCGCCTGAAGCGTCAGGTTATCCCGCACGAAAGCCGCCTGCGCCGGATCCGGAGCAGGCGGTTTTTCAAAACAGCCTGCCGCCGTTGGGCACCGGCCGGTTGGGCTCGATCATCACCACTTCGCCGTCAGTGTCGGGGAAGCCGAGCACGAGGATCTCGGAGCGGAACGGTCCGATCTGCTTGGGCGGGAAATTGACCACGGCGGCGACCTGCCGGCCCACCAGTTCTTCCGCGCTGTAGTGATGGGTAACCTGGGCCGAGCTCTTGCGTTCGCCGATCTCGGGGCCGAAGTCCACGTACAGCTTGTAGGCGGGCCTGCGCGCCTCGGGGAAGGGGTCCACCCGGGTGATAGTGCCGACGCGCACGTCGACCTTCAGGAAGTCGTCGAAGCTGATCTCGGCCATGCGGCTATAGGAGGGCCTTCAAGGCGGCCTCGTCGAAGCCGGCGACCTTGCGCTTGCCCTTGATGGTGACCGGGCGCCGCAAGAGGTTCTGGTCTCCGAGCATCAGCCGGATGGCCTCCTCCTTGCTGGGAGGGTTGTCCTTCATCTTCCGCTCGCGGTAGAGCGGCGTCCGGGTGTTGAGGAAATCCGTCACCGGCCCGGCGCCGATGATGGAATCCAGCTCTTCTACGGTCAACGGCTGCTTGCCGTACTCCCTCTCCTCCAGCTCCGCCCCCTGTGATTGCAAGAAACTTCTTGCCTTGCGACAGGTCGTTCAGGTGTTCTTGTAGTAGAATTTCAGCTTGGCCACGGCCTGATTCCCTTTCCCGAGAGCGGAGATAGTGAGCTGTCCTTCGACTTCGCGTCGCTACGCTCAGGACGAACGGGTTTTCATTCAGAGAAGAGCTTTCAACAACCGCCTAGACGTACTTGCTGACGTCGACCCGTTTCATGGCCTCGATGGGCACTTCATTCTTGATGGGGAACTCGCCTTCCAGGGGGCGGGTGGCGTCCACCACGGCGACGCTGTCGCCGAGCCAGCCGCGGAAGTTCTGGACCTCGCGGATGACGTCCAGGTCCCGGTCCCAGTGGGTGCGGGTGCCCACGGCCCACATCACCTCGCGCTCGTTGAACACGTCCACGTCGTCGTCCACCACCACGCACAGCTTCAGGTTGGGCATGTCGGCGAAGGCCTGCAGGGCCGCCTTCTTGGGCTCGTTGGGGAACTCCTTCTTGATGGAGATGTAGCAGATCACCCGGGCGCAGCCCGAGTGGGGCAGGTTGATGGCCCGGATGCCCGGGATGTTGCGCTTGATGGAATTGTAGACGCTGCCTTCCTTGGTGATGCCGCCGAGGTTCCAGTGGTCCTTCTGGCCCGCCCAGATGTCCTGCAGCACGGCGTTCCTGCGATGGGTGACGGCGGTGACCTCCACGATGGGCACGTCCATAGTCACCTGGTAGTAGCGCAGGACCTCGCCGAAGGGGTTCTGGGAACGCCGCACGTTGGGCGGCACCTCGCCCTCGACGATGATCTCGGCGTCGGCGGGCACGAGGAAGTCCTCGCCCCAGGTTACCGACGGCGTCAGCCGCAGCGGCTCGCGCAGGAAGGCGGCGGCGCTCTGGTAGTCGTCGTTGCCGTAGGGGGTCATGCAGCAGGACGAGAAGTAGAACGCCGGGTGGTGCCCCATGACAATGATCACCGGCGCGCGCTGGTCCTTCGCCTCGTTCTCGCTGACGATGGCTTCCAGGTGGTGGTGCTTGTGGGCCGAGAAGCTCATGGTGCGGCCGTCGTAGTACAGGTTCTTGGTGAAGGTGATGTCGTAGAACGGCGCCGACTCTCCCTTCATGACGCAGGCCATGGTCCAGTAGGGGCCCACGTCGAGGTCGTGGTGCATGGGGATGGGAAACTTCGCCAGGTCGACGTCCGAGCCCTTGAGAACCACCTCCTGGCAAGGAGCCGTGTCGGGGGCGATCACCTCGGTGTCCCCCTTCTCCTTCTCCAGCCGCGAGACCTCGAGGCTCAGCTCCATGTTGGACGTGAGGTCGCCCATGCCGATGCCGTCGGCGCAGAACTGCCGGCTCACCCAGGGGTTGTAGAAGAGCGGAAACGGCGACTGCTTTCCTTCCAGAGTCTTCACGTTCTCGAACAGCACCATCTTCTCCAGCCCGCGGTCATCGAGGTGCTTGAGGAAGGCAGTGGTCTCGCACTTGTTGGGGTCGATGGGATCCGTCACCCGGATCACGTCGCCCGGGCGGCGCTTCTCCTCTGCCGCGATGAATTCCTGGAGGTCTCTCATGGTCGGGTCTCCCTGGCTGGCAAGTCGCTAACGATACAGGACACTTAGACAATAGCGGCCAGGAGCGCAAGATGCGCCGGCGGCGCGCCCTCGTGGCGGCGCCGGGTCATTCCTCGCCCTTGGACAGGACCGCGGTCATCCACTCCAGGTAGCTTTCGCTGCCCTCGGCGATGGGGACGGCGATGACCTCGGGGACATCGTACGCGTGCAGCGCCCGGACCCTGGCCTTGAGGCGGTCGAAGAGATCGGCGCGGGTCTTGACCACGAGGAGGTCCTCGGTGTCGCGCTCCACCTGCCCCTCCCAGGTGTAGGTGGACTCGACCCCGGGTATGCGGTTGACGCAGGCGGCCAGCTTCTCGCGCACCAGCGCGCTCGCCAGATCGCTGGCGTTTTCGCCCGACGCCGTGATGTACACGACCACGAATTCGCTCATGTCAACGTCCTCGGATTGCTCGGAAAAAGGGCCGCCAAGCCGCCATTTGCGCGCCCAACCTTTGTATGTTTTATTTCCTTTTTTGCATAGTGCGAACCAGTCACACCCTCCCGCCGCCGCGGGCTCCGGGTGACCAGCGCATTCCCGAACACAGATCCGAGAAAGGGGTAGAGACCCGAATGGAGACCATCGATTTTGCCAAGGGCGGAGGAATCGTGCCGGTGGTGGTGCAGGACCACGAGACCCTGGACGTCCTCATGCTCGCCTACATGAACGAGCAGGCGTTCGATCTCACGCGCAAGACCGGCAAGGCCCATTACTACAGCCGTTCCCGGGACAAGCTCTGGCTCAAGGGTGAGGAGTCCGGCCACTTCCAGGTGGTCAAGGACATCCTGGTGGACTGCGACAACGACACGCTCATCCTGAAGATCGACCAGTTGGGCGGCGGCGCCTGCCACCTGGGCTACCGCACCTGTTTCTTCCGCCGCGATACCGGTGAGGACTGGGAGGTGTGGGCGGAGAAGGTATTCAACCCCGAGGAGGTCTACAACAAGTGAGCCAACTCAAGCTGGGGCTCCCCAAGGGGAGCCTCGAGAAGTCCACCATCGAGCTGTTCCGCAAGTCCGGATGGAAGATCACCGGCATGGACCGGAGCTACTTCCCGTCCATCGACGACAAGTCCCTGAACTGCAGCGTCGTGCGCGCCCAGGAGATGTCCCGCTACGTGGAGGACGGCACCCTGGACGCCGGCATCACCGGCAAGGACTGGATACAGGAGAACGATTCCCAGGTCGAGTACATCACCGAGCTGATCTACGCCAAGACCAGCTTCCGGCCCACCCGCTGGGTGCTGGCCGTGCCCCACGACTCGCCGGTACAGAAGATCGAAGACCTCAAGGGCAAGAAGGTCGCCACCGAGATGGTGAACTTCACCCGGCGGCTGTTCGAGGCGCATGACACGCCCGTGGACGTGGAGTTTTCCTGGGGCGCCACCGAGGCCAAGGCCGCCGAGGGCCTGGCCGATGCCATCGTCGAGGTGACCGAGACCGGCGGCACCATCCGCGCCCACGGTCTCCGCATCGTCACCGACCTGCTGGAGTCCGCGCCCCAGCTCATTGCCAACAAGGACGCCTGGCAGGACCCCTGGAAACGCGCCAAGATCGAGCAGATCAGCATGCTGCTCCAGGGTGCCCTGGCCGCCGAGCACCAGGTCGGCATCAAGATGAACGTGATGGCAGACGACTTGGAGAAGATCATCGGTCTCATCCCCAGCGTCACCGCGCCGACCGTCGCGACCCTCTACGACACCCCGGCTCTGAAAGGCAGGAAGTGGTTCTCGGTGGAAAGCATCATCGCCGAGGACGTGGTCCGCGAGCTCATCCCCGAGCTCACGCGCAACGGCGCCGTCGGGATCGTCGAGTACCCCTTGAATAAGGTGATCTGAGCGTCATTCCCGCTTTCGCGGGAATGACGGGTCAGCGCGAGGAGGCTAGAACCCCTCCATCTGCCGGTCTTCCAGCTCTTCCTTGCCCTTGTCGTCGATGGAGTAGACGCCGTCTTCGGTGGAGATGAGTTCGGGGTCGTAGTAGAGCTTGGAGAGTTCGAGGGCGTCGTCGTATTCCACCATGCTGATGGCGTCCCAGGGGCAGATCTTCTTGTCGAGGCGGTCCTCGGAGTCGGTGCCGATGAGCTGGAGCTCGCTCTTCTTGGGCTCCTGCTCTTTTTCCAGGATCTTCTTGTTGGCGTCGTACATGCGGTTGCCGTACTCGAAAAAGATGTCGCCGGTGTTCTTGTGCTCGTGGATCTTGGTGAGGTCGTCGCTGTAGCACATCTGGCAGCCGATGCACTTCTCGTTGTCCACCCAGACACGATAGGGCTTGAGGCCGCCTCCGGGCATCTCCTCGTAAAGGAGGTTGATGCAGTCGTCCACCGGACAGTGCACCTCGCACAGGGGTGACCCGGCGCAGCTCGTGCAGTTCTCGTTCATCACGGCCAGCAGCGCCGTGCCCTTTCTCTTCTTGGCAGCTTCAGCCATCGACCTTCACCCTTCTCCTTGCCTTGTACCGGAAGTGGAAGAACAAACCCAAAGCCAGCAACAGGAACACCCAATAGTACCGCACCAGCCCGACCATGGCCCATTCGAGCCAGTATACGAAATTCCCGGACTCGCGGCTCAGCCGCGCCAGCGTTTCCTGGGCGCCGGAGTAGTCGCGCAGCTCCTTGCGCACCCGGGCCAGACCGTACAGCGCCCCCTCGTCCTCGGGCCGGAGCGACAGGGTCTTCTCGAAGTCGGCCCTCGCCGCCTGCCAATCGCCCTGCTCCACATGCACCCAGCCGCGGTTGCTGGCGGCCTGGGTGAAGTCCGGGTTGAGCTCCAGGGCGCGGGAGAAGCTCCCGATGGCGTTCTCCAGGTCACCCTTTCGCTTGAGTGCCACCCCCAGGTTGTTGTGGACCTCGGGAACCTCGGGCTTGAGCGCCGCCACCCTTCGGTACGACGCGATGGCCGTGTCGACGTCGCCCGCCACTTCAAGATCGAGCCAGCCCAGCAGCGTCAATGCCTCGGCGTCATCCGGAGCCAGCGCCACGGCCTTCCTGACGTGGGTCAGGGCGGTCTCCGTGTCTCTCAGCCGGAGAGCCGCCAGACCCGCCACCTGCAGTAGTTGCGGCTCTTCCGGGTACCGCTCGAGCAGCTTCTCGAACTTCTCGCCGGCATCCGCGAACTTGCCCGCGGCCAAGTCCTTTCGGCCGCTCCGCCACAGCTCTTCGTCCACCAGCGCGGAGCGTGTTTCTCCGCCAACGATCAGGACCGCAACGGTGATCAGCACCGCCAGGGACCACCGCCCCCGACCTCTACTTCCACATCTTATCAGGGATTTCGTCCTCTCGGCCCTCATCGATCAGCTTGTCGTTCCTGAGAGCCTGCTTCAGACCGACCCAGGAAAAGAACAGGACGAGAATCAGCATGCCCACGATGGGAATGTTGTCGGGCTTGGTCACGATCTCCATGAAGTAATACCAGCCGGAATGCTCTTCCATACGAACTCGACCACCTTTAGCGAAGTACGGTAAGAGTTATTGGAAAATCACGTGCTTGTCAATGTACGGCCGCTTGCGCCCGACGCCGGTCTCTCTGGCGAGAGGCCCCTCCCTTGGGTTATAGTTTCTCCTGCGTATGGGCGGGCTTGGCGTCATCATCCTGGCCGCGGGCCAGGGCAAGCGGATGCGATCCGCCACCCCGAAGGTGCTGCATCTTCTGGGCGGCAAACCGCTTCTGTCGCACGTGCTGGAAGCCTGCGCCGGGCTGGAGCCGGACCGCGTCCTGGTGGTCGTGGGCCATGGCGTCGAGCGGATCCGGGGGGCGTTTCCCGGAGTGGAAGAGGGCGGCTGGGTGCTGCAGCACGAGCAACTCGGCACCGGCCATGCCGCCCGATGTGGCGCCGAGGCCCTCGGCGATTTCGCCGGCGACGTCCTGATCCTCAACGGCGACGTGCCGCTGCTCTCGCGCCGCAGCCTGTCCGGGATGCTGGCCGCGCACCGGTCGCGGGCCAACGACCTCACCCTGGCCGTGGCCACGCTGGAAGACCCCTCCGGCTACGGCCGCATCCTGCGGCGCCCGGACGGCGACATCGTCGGAATCGCGGAGGAACGGGACGCCACCGAGGCCGAGAGGGCGGTCCGGGAGATCAACGTCGGCCTCTACCTGGCGTCGTCGGATTTTCTTCGCGCCGCCCTGGCGGCCCTCGACAACCGCAACCACCAGGGCGAGTACTACCTGCCGGACGTCGCCCGCTTCGCCGCCGAAAGGGAGGCCCGCGTCGGCAGCGTGACCTTGGACGACCCACGCGAATTCCGGGGCGTGAACAACAGAGAGGAGCTCGCCTGGATGGAAAAGGCATTGCAAAGCGAGATCAACCGCAAGTGGATGGAACGGGGCGTGACCCTCAAGGACCCGAACAGCACCTACATCGACGCCGAGGCTACCATCGGGGAGGATACCGTCATCGGCCCCAACAGCCACCTGCTGGGCCGCACGGTGGTGGGCGCCCGGTGCCGCGTCGACGGCAGCGCCTACCTCACCAACGTGCGTCTGGCCGACGAGGTCCACCTGCGTTTCTCGGTGGTGCTGGACGACTGCGACATCGAGGAGGGGGTCAGCGTCGGCCCGTTCGCGCACCTGCGCCCCGGCACCGTGCTCGAGCGCAACGTCCACATCGGCAACTTCGTGGAGGTCAAGAACTCGTCGGTGGGCGAGTCCACCAAGGCCAGCCACCTGAGCTACATCGGCGACACCGACCTCGGCCGGGACGCCAACATCGGCGCCGGGACCATCACCTGCAACTACGACGGCTTCGACAAGCACCGCACCACCATCGGCGACCGCGTCCAGGTGGGCAGCGACACCCAGCTCGTGGCGCCCGTGGCGGTGGGCGACGACGCCTACATCGGCGCCGGCTCCACCATCACCAAGGACGTGCCCGCCGGCGCCCTGGCCCTGAGCCGCGCGCCACAGCGGCACGTCGAGGACTGGGTGGCCGGCTTCCGGGAAAGGAAAAGGAAATAAGGGCATGGATGCGTATCCGGTTGGGAACGTGAAACCGTAGCAGCCCATGTGCGGGATCGTCGGATATATCGGCGGCCGGGACGCGGCCCCGGTGCTCCTCGACAGCCTGAGGAAACTCGAGTACCGGGGCTATGACTCGGCGGGAATCGCCGTTCTGAACGGCGGCGGGATTGCGCTGCGACGTGCGGAGGGCAAGCTCGCCAGGCTGGAGGCGCTCCTGGCCGAGGCTCCCGTCACGGGGCATGCCGGCATCGGCCACACGCGCTGGGCGACCCACGGCGGCCCTTCCGAGGCCAACGCCCACCCACACCGGGCCGGCGATACGGTGGTGGTGCACAACGGCATCATCGAGAACTACCTGGAGCTCAAGGAAGCCCTTCCGGAAAGCGGCGCGGAGCTGGCGTCGGAGACCGACACCGAGCTGGTCGCCCACTTCGCGGACGCCAGGCTCGCCCGGGGAATGGACCTGCTCGACGCCGTCCGCGAGACCATTCGCGAGATCCACGGCTCTTACGCCCTGGTGTTCCTGAGCCAACGCGAGCCTCACCGGCTCGTCGTGGCCAAAAACGCCTCGCCCATGGTCGTCGGCGCGGGCGACGGCGAGACCTTTGTCGCCTCGGATGTCCCGGCGCTGCTGGAGTACACCCGGGACGTGGCGTTCCTGGAGGACGGCGAGATCGCCGAGGTCCGGGCCGACGGCTACCGCATCCTCGACTCGAAGGCGCGCGTGGTCGCGCGGCCCACCCGGCGGATCACATGGGATGCCGTGGCCGCGCAAAAGGGCGGCTACCGGCACTTCATGCTGAAGGAGATCCATGAGCAGCCCCAGGCCGTCACCGACACCCTGCGCGGGCGCATCTCCCTCGAATCCGGCGCCATCAACGAGGCGGAGCTGAACCTCACCGAGAAACAACTGGCGAGCACCCGGAAGATCCACCTGGTGGGATGCGGCACCGCGTGGCACGCGGCGCTGGTGGGCAAGTTCCTGATCGAGGAGCTGGCGCGCATCCCCGCCGAGGTCGACTACGGCTCGGAATTCCGGCACCGCACCCCGCTACTGGGACCGGATTCGCTGCTCCTGCCGGTGAGCCAGTCGGGGGAGACCGCGGACACGCTGGCGGCCCTGGAGGTGGGGCGGCAGCAAGGCGCCCGGGCCGTGTCCGTCTGCAACGTCGTCGATTCGTCCCTGGCGCGGAAGTCCGACGGCGTCTTCTACACCCACGCCGGCCCGGAGATCAGCGTAGCCAGCACCAAGGCGTTCACCACCCAGCTCACCGCGCTCTACCTGCTGGCCGTGCAACTGGGGCGGCTCAACGGGCAACTCAGTGCGGAGGCGGCCACGCGGCTCTTGGAGGACGCAACCCGGCTGCCCGGGTGGATCGAGGCCGCCCTGAAGCTCGAGGAAAACATCCACGAGCTGGCCCACGGACTGAGCCACGCCGACGACGTCCTATACCTGGGCCGGGGCATCAACTATCCCATCGCGCTCGAAGGGGCACTCAAGCTGAAAGAGATCTCGTACATCCACGCCGAGGGGTATCCAGCCGGAGAGATGAAGCACGGCCCCATCGCCCTCATCGACGAGAGCATGCCGGTGGTGATGATCCTGCCCAGGGACCACTACTACCCGAAGACCCTGGGCAACCTGAAGGAAGTCGAAGCGCGGGGTGGCAACCTGCTCATCGTCACCGACGAGCCCGACGAGAGCATGGCGCCGGAGTCCACGCTCGTCGTTCCCAAGGTCCCCTACCACCTAGCGCCGGTGGTGCTGACCATCCCTATGCAACTCCTCGCCTACCACATCGCGGTCCACCGCGGCACCGACGTGGACCAGCCGCGCAACCTCGCCAAGAGCGTGACCGTGGAATAGACGCCGGACGAGCCGGGAGGCTCAGCCCGGAGAGCCCCCCACGGAAGCAGTTCCGGACACTCCGTCGCCTCCCTGCGTTGTGCCCTTGAAACCCTTGCCCACCACGTACATCTCCGACGACCCCTTACGAGTGGCCGCGGACCGCACTCGCTGCACCGTCTGGAAACCGTCCGACATCTCCTTCAGGAGGCCCTCCACGTCGGCTCCGGCGAAGGTCTTGAACAGGAACGAGCCGCGGGCTTTCAGGATCGCACGGGCGATTTCGAACGCCTTCCGGGTAAGCTCCAGGGCGTTCCGGCGGTCGGCGTCACGGATGCCGGAGAGGCGCGGCGCCATGTCGGAGAGAACGCAGTCCACGGCCCCTCCGGCGAGGGCGCCGATGCGTTCCGACGCATCTTGCGCCAGAACATCCAGCTCGAACGTCTCCACCCGCGGCCGGGAGAGGGGTTGGATGGATTGCAGGTCGAAGCCCAGCACCCGCCCCCGCTGACCGGCCGCTTCCGCGGCAACCTGGAGCCAACCGCCGGGCGCCGCCCCCAGGTCCACCACGACACTCCCCGGCCGGATCACCCGGAAGCGCTGGTTGATCTCCAGCAGCTTGTAGGCCGCCCGGGAACGGTAACCCTCGCGCTTGGCCTTGCGAAAAAACCTGTCCTGGGGTCGATACGACATCCTTCAGAATACCCAACTGCGATATCCCGCGAATCGTCAGTAAGACAACAACGATACCGGATTTGGTATGCCAAAATTGCGTTCAAACTCCCCACCTTGACATCCAATATGAGATAGTGATAGTCGCGGGGCATGATGATTTGGAAGCGTATCCGCCAAGTTGTTGTTCCAGCCGTAGCGGTGCTCGCCGTGACCTCCTTCCTCTGGGTAGGGCAGGCCGTCGCGGTGGACCTGAGTTCCGGCGACGTGGAGGCGAGTTTAGATACCACCATTTCCTACGGGGTGACCGTCCGCGTCGAGGGGCAGGACCCGAAACTGACATCGAGCGTCAACGACAATGAAGGCGCCAGCAACTACGACCGCGGGATCGTCAGCAACGCGGTGAAGTTCACCAGCGATCTCGAGGTGGGTTACCAGAACATCGGGCTGTTCCTGCGCGCGAGCGGGTTCTTCGACCACGAGAACGAGAACGGAACCCGGGAATACCGGGAACTGCACCCGGACGCAAAGGCCGCGGCAGGAAAGGACCTTGACCTGCTGGACGCATACGTCTCGGCCAACCTCGACTTCGACGAATTTGGGGTGGACGTCCGGTTGGGCAACCACGTGCTCAACTGGGGCGAGAGCACGTTCATCCAGAACGGCATCAACGCCGTCAACCCGTTCGACGTGAGCAAGCTCAGGGTTCCGGGCTCCGAGTTGCGAGAGGCATTGCTCGCGGTCCCCCTGATTTCGGCGTCCGTGGAGGGAGCCCTCAACCTCTCGATGGAGGGTTTCTACCAGCTCGCCTGGGAGAAGACCGAGATCGACGCGGTGGGCAGCTACTTCTCGGTCACCGACTACGTCGGCCCGGGCGCGGAACGGGCTGTCATCGCCCTGCCCGGACTGGACCTCGGCGACATGGGGCTGACCCCTGAACAGAATCCCTTCCTCATCTTCTCGCAAACGTCGGCCGCCAGCGCTTTCGGCGACGTCCTCCGCAACGATCCCAACTTCCTGATAGCGGATCGCGATGCAGACCACGACCCCCGCGACGCGGGACAATGGGGAATCGCGTTCCGCTATCTCTTGGAGGAAGTGGGCAATACCGAGATCGGCTTCTACTTCATGAACTACCACAGCCGCCTGCCGGTCGTGAGCGCGCATACCGGAACCGCGAGGGACGCGGGGATCGGCTTGAGGAAGGCCGGCGAGATTGGCACCGCTGCACGGGAGATCGTGACCGGCGCTGTCACCGAGGCTGCCGCCCAGGCTGTCCCCGTGGCCGTGGCCGCGGCCTTGGCCCAAGCGCAGTGCCGCTCCCCAATGCAAAGCCCGGAATGTGGCGCCCTCGCACAACGAGTTCAAGCCGAAACGACAGACCAGCTTACGGCCCAGGTTACAGCTCAGTATGAGCCCCTTATACGTCTCGCTGGCGGCGCCGCCCAGGCCGTCGGCATCAACGCCTACGCCGACAAGGGGTATTACTTCATCGAGTATCCAGAGGACATTCAGCTCTACGGCGTCAGCTTCAACACCACGCTCGGGCCGACGGGCCTCGCGCTGCAGGGCGAGTACTCCTATCGGCGTAACGCGCCGTTACAAAAGGCAGAACGCAGGGTGTTCGCCGATGCGCTGGAGCCGTTCACTAAATTGCCCGATTGTATCGAACCGAAACTCCGTGGCGGCATCCCGCAGCAACAGGCAGTTGGCGAGTGCATCGGAATGAACGCCGCGCGCGGCTTGTACCGCGCGGACACCGTGGGCTACGTCCCGCTTGACGTAAGTCAGGCCCAGGCCACCGCCACCAAGGTGTTCGGTCCCGTTCTCGGAGCGGACGGCGGGGTGTTCGTGGCCGAAGCGGCGCTGATGCATGTCCACGACATTCCGCCCGGCAAAGGTGTGGCCGCGGCGGCTCTGACTCCGACCGACAATCCCCTGGAGAGCCCCGCCGGCTCGGTCGGGGAAGGCTTGGTCGGGGACGAACTCAACGACGCCGACGCCACCTCCTGGGGCTATCGTCTGGCGGTCCGGCTCGACTACAACAGGGCGGTCGGCCCGGTGAACCTGTTCCCGTATCTTCGCTTCGGGCAGGACGTCAGCGGCAACAGCCCCGCGCCCAGCGGCCCGTTCGTGGAGGGCCGGACCGCGCTGACTCTCGGCCTTGGCGCCGACTACCTCAGCCGCTGGCAGGCCGACATCGCCTACACCCAGTTTGCCGGCGACGGGAACAAGTTGAGAGACCGTGATTTCATCACCGCCACGGTGAAATACTCATTCTAGGCGCATGAAAATGAATGCACTCACGATTCGATTCGGCATCGCGCTCGCGCTGGCGTGCGCGTTAGCCTCTCCCGCGTCAGCGGAACTCTCCGCCGACGAGATCGCGCGTCTCGGCAAGGACCTGACTCCTCTCGGAGCCGAGCGGGCCGGCAATGCCGACGGCACCATCCCGGAGTGGACCGGAGGCATCACCAAACCGCCGGAGGGCTACCAACTAGGGGAACACCACCGCGATCCGTACGGTAGCGACAAACCGCTGTTCACCATCGACAATGCGAACCTGGACAAGTACCGGGACAAGCTCTCCGTGGGCCTCCAGCGCTTGCTGGAGACCTATCCCACCTACAAGCTGAACGTGTACCCGACCCGGCGCAGCGCCTCGGTGCCGCAGCGCATCTACGACGCCACCCGGAAGATCGCCTCCGTGACGAAGCTCGTGGACGACGGCAACGGTGTCGACGGCGCCGTCATCGGCATTCCCTTCCCGATTCCCAAGAACGGGCTGGAGGTGATCTGGAACCATCTGTTGCGCTATCGAGGCGAGGCGGTGTCCTGCACGCTGGGCCAGGCGGCCGTCACCCGCGGCGGCGACTACACGCTGGTCAAGTACGCCGTGAACGTCCGTATCCGCTACTCGCTCCCGGGCATGACACCGGAAGAGCTCGGCGACACCATGATCCTGTTCAAGCAGCGGGTGACCGCGCCGGCGCGGCTCGCGGGCGGTATCGTGCTGGTGCACGAGGCCATGAACCAGGCCCGCTCGCCGCGGCGGGCCTGGACCTACAACCCGGGCCAGCGCCGGGTACGGCGGGCGCCCAACATCGCGTATGACAACCCCGGGACGACTTCGGACGGACTGCGCACCGCGGACCAGTTCGACATGTTCAACGGCGCGGTGGACCGCTACGACTGGAAGCTCGTGGGCAAGCGCGAGATGTACGTGCCGTACAACGCCTACCGGGTGCATAGCGGCGAGCTCTCCTTCGACGACATCATCAAGCCGCTGCACGTGAACCCGGAACACCTGCGCTACGAGCTGCACCGGGTATGGATCGTCGACGCGACGCTCAAGGAGGGCGCCAGCCACGTCTACAAGCGGCGGACCTTCTACATCGACGAGGACTCCTGGCAGATCATGCTGGCGGACATCTACGACACCCGCGACCAGCTCTGGCGAGTGTCCGAAGGCCACGTCATCAACTTCTACGAAAAGCCCCTTACGTGGCCGACCCTGGAAATCCACCACGATCTGCAGGCCGGACGCTACCTCGCCCTCGGGCTCGACAACGAGTTCCCGATGTGCACGTACGACATCAAGTTCAGGGACCGGGACTTCAAGCCGAGCTCCCTGCGCCGCGCGGGCCGGCGGTGAGCCGCACGAACCCGACACGTCGTTCCCGCCCGCACAAGACCCGTTGGAGTTTGGCGACCCTGCTGCCGGTCCTGGTCCTGTGTCTGGCAGGGCAGACCTCCGGTAACGCCAAACCGGCGGTGGAGGCTCCCCTCGCCGCCAAGTCGTTGCTGCTCGACGCGGCGCTGGCCGGCTCGCGGGTCGTGGTCGTAGGGCAGCGCGGCCACGTCCTGGTCTCCGACGACAACGGCGCAACCTGGAAGCAGTCACAGGTGCCCGCCCGCGCCCTTCTCACCGCGGTGCACATGCATGACGAGAACACGGGCTGGGCGGTGGGACACGATGCCGTCATCCTCCGCACCGACGACGCCGGCGACACCTGGCGGCTGCAACACCGGGCGCCGGAAGAAGAGCGGCCGCTGCTGGACGTGTGGTTCCGGGACAAGCAGGCGGGCTTTGCGGTGGGCGCCTACGGCTATTTCCTGGCCACCCGGGACGGCGGCGAGACCTGGGCCTCCCGCGCCATCAGCAAGGACGACTTCCATCTGAACGAGATCGTACCGGCCGGCCCGGAACGGCTGTTCATGGCCGCGGAAGCCGGAGTCGTGTACCGTAGCGACGACGGCGGCGAGAGTTGGCGCGAGCTTCCCTCTCCGTATACCGGCTCGTGGTACGGTGCGTTGGTGCTGGACGAGAAACAGATCCTGTTGCTGGGGCTCCGAGGGCACCTGTTTCGCTCCGAAGACGGCGGCGAGAACTGGACGCAGGTGGCCACCGGCACCACCGCCACCCTTACCGACGCCATCCGCTTGCCTTCGGGGCTCGTGTTCCTCACCGGGGTTGAAGGGGTCCTGGTCACCAGCCGGGATGGGGGCCGTAGCGTCACCGCCACCCGCCTGCCCTCACGCCAGGGCATCACATCGGCGCTGGCACTGGCCGACGGCGGCGTTCTGCTGACCGGAGAGTTCGGCGTCCGGCGACAGCCTCTGCCCGAGTAACTCCCATCCCCGAACCGCCGCCCATGCCCAACGTACCGGTATCCTCTCCGCCGAACCCTTTCACGGCCCGTATCGAGCGATGCCTTTTCGCACGGCGCGGCCTCGTGCTCGCCGCCTTCGCGCTCGTTACCATCGTCATGGGATGGTACGCGGCGCAGTTGCGGGTGGACGCCGGATTCTTCAAGCTGGTGCCTCTCAAGCACGAGTACATGCAGAACTTCCTGAAGCACCGGGACGAGTTCGGCGGCGCCGACCGGGTGGTGATCGCGATCATGGCGCGCGAAGGCGACATGTTCACCCCGGAGTTCTTCACCGTCCTGAAGCAGGTCACCGACGCGATGTTCTTCCTGCCCGGCATCGACCGCACCCAGGTGGCCTCCATCCTCACCCCCAACGTACGCTACATCGAAGTCGTGGAGGATGGCGTGACTTCCGGCAACGTGCTGCCGGCGGACTTCCGCCCCACCGAGGAGGGCCTCGCGCGGGTGCGCGAGAACGCCATCAAGGCCGGAATCGTGGGCCGGCTGGTGGCCAACGATTTCACCGGCGCCATCGTGACCGGCAGGCTGCAGGAGTTCCACCCCCATACCGGCGAGCGGCTCGACTACATCGAGGTGGCGGATCAGCTCGAGGACATTCGCGTGAAGGGGCAAGAGAACGCCGGTGTGGACGTGCACGTGCACGTCATCGGGTTCGCCAAGCTGGTGGGAGACGTTGCCGCCGGGGCCGCCCGGGTCATCGCGTTCTTCGGGATCACGTTCCTGGTCACCGCCCTGTTCGTGTTCCTCTACACCCGGTCGTTGCGTCTCACCATCCCGCCGCTGGTGTGCTCGCTGGTGGCGGTGGTGTGGCAGCTCGGCACGGTCACCGCACTGGGATTCGGCATCGATCCCATGTCCATCCTGGTGCCGTTCCTGGTATTCGCGGTGGGCGTCAGCCACGGCGTGCAGATGGTCAGCTCGGTGCGGGCGGAGGTGGTGGCGGGGGCGGCCGGCCTCGACGCCGCCCGGGCCAGCTTCCGGCGCCTGCTGCTGCCGGGCTCGGTGGCCCTCGCGTCCGACTCGGTAGGCTTTATCACCATTTCGCTCATCGAGGTCCAGGTGATCCGGGAGACCGCCATCACCGCCAGCCTGGGCATCGTGGCCATCATCCTCACCAACCTGGCGCTTTTGCCGGTGCTGCTCTCGTATTTCCGCATGAGCGACGCGCAGCGGCAGGCGGCGGGCGAGCGGGACAGCGTCCTGCGGCCGTTGTGGTCCCGCGTGGCGCGGCTGGCGCGCCGGGGCCCCGCGGCGGTGACGGTGGCTCTTGCCGCCATACTGGTGGCAGTAGGGGCGCACTACGCCGTCCAGGTCCGGGTGGGGGACAGTCATCAAGGCGTTCCGGAGCTGCGGGCCGAGTCCGTGTACAATCAGGACATCGCGGTCATCACCGACCGTTTCAAGATCGGCGTCGACGTGCTCACCGTCTTCGCCGAGACCGTGCCGGACGGCTGCATCGACTACGAGGTGCTCACCACCCTGGACGAGTTCGCCTGGCATGTGCGCAACGTGGACGGCGTGCAGTCCGTGCTGAGCCTCGCCGGCGTCGCCCGCAACATCAACGCCGGCTGGAACGAGGGCAATCTCAAGTGGCGCACCCTGCCCCGCAACCGCTACTCGCTGGTGCAATCGGTGTCCCCGGTGCCCACCAGCAGCGGCCTCATCAACAACGACTGCAGCGTGCTGCCGGTGCTGATCTACACCACCGACCACAAGGCCGAAACCATCCAGCGCATCGTCGACGCCACCAAGGACTTCCAGCGCCGCAACACCCTCGACCGTGTCAAGTTCCGGCTCGCCGGCGGCAACGTCGGGGTCATGGCCGCCACCAACGAGGAGGTGGACGCCTCCCAGTTCCCGATCCTGGGGTACGTCTTCGCCGGGGTGATCCTGCTGTGCCTGATCTCGTTCCGCTCGGTCACCGCCACCGTGTGCATCATCGTGCCGCTGGCCGCGGTGTCGCTGCTGGCCTACGGGCTCATGGCGATCCTGGAGATCGGCCTCAAGATCTCGACGCTGCCGGTGGTGGCCCTGGGAGTGGGAATCGGCGTCGACTACGCCATCTACATCTACGGCAGGCTGCGCACGCACCTCGACGAGGGGCTCGACTTCGCCACCGCCTACGAGCGCACGCTCAACATCACCGGCGCCGGCGTGGTGCTCACCGGCCTCACCCTGGCGGCGGGCGTAGGCACCTGGATCGTCGCTCCGCTCAAGTTCCAGGCCGACATGGGCACGGTGTTGATGTTCATGTTCCTGGTGAACATGATCGCCGCCGTGGTGTTGCTGCCGGCCCTGGGGGCGTGGCTCGTACGCCCGAAGCCAAGGCCCGGTGGAGGGGAATAAAGCCCGCCCTCCGTGTCGCCTTGGAGCGGTGGTTAGTATTTTGAGATCGCCCCGAGATCCAGTTCCACTATCCAGTCCCCTATCTCGGCATCCTTGGCGAACATGATGAATCCCAGATCCCGGAGCCGGAGCAGCTCTCGATGGAAAGTCCGCCTCGTAACGTCCCTGTACGCAGATTTCACGTACCTGTCCTCAAGCAACTCCGCCAGCGCCACTCTTCGGGAAGACTCATCGGAGAAGGGGTCCACCGGTTCTGTCTCGCTTAGAAGGAAGTCGAGGAGTTGGTACTCCCGCTGATTCAACAGGCGTCTCCGCGCGCCTGTCTTCTTGTTGAAGGCCCTGACGAGCATGGTGCGGTACACCAACCGATTGATTCTTGCCTTGATGAAATTGTTGATGCCCCTAAGCTCGCTTGCAAACCCGGCAACGCCGAAACGGACAAAGGGGGTGAGGTCAAAAGGCTGGTGTTCCCGACATTGTTGGAGGATTGTCTTGTACTCCTGTTCATGGCGATAAAAGTAGTTGGACAGCCCATAAAACCCGTGAACATTGTACCCAAGTTGAAACAGGATACCCGCTTCGACTAGCCTTGAAACCCTCCCGTTGCCATCACCAAAAGGATGGATGGTGACCAAGAAAAAATGTGCGAGCAAAGCACGTATCACGGGGTGATTCTCCGCGAGCTGACGCGAATTGATAAAATCGATGTAGTCCGCCATCAGGCTCGACAAGCTCTCGTAAGGCGCTCCTCTATGGATCCCCCCGAGATCTTCCGTGCCTACGGTCACGGAGAAGTTGCGAAGTTTGCCGGGAACGTTGTTGGTGGTATCAGACTCGCGGGTAACCATCTTGTGGAGGTTCAAAATGTCTTCCAGTCCAAGAGGCGGATGGCCCGGCACAAATCGTTTCCTCATCCATGACTGCGCAGCCTCAGCGTTTCTGATCTGGAGTTGCTCCTTGGTTGCGGTACGCCGGTTATCTTCCAGATCCGGCAACTCGATTTGCCGCGCAACTTCAGCCTCTGACAGAGGATTACCTTCAATGGCCGTCGTACCATGAACTGCGCGTACACGATTCAGCTTGTCCAACTGCACCTGCCACTCCTGAGGAAACGCTAAATTGAGCGAAGCCTCCCTATACGCTTCAATCAAGACAAGATCCTGAAAGAGTCCGCTTACATCCAGTTGGAATTCAAAGGAAAATCGCTTCCAGTCCATATTACCTACTATTTGGCGCAATAGTTGGCAGTCACTGAATCAACCCTATCTAGTTGATTATACATGATATATTAAATTTGATCACAGACTTTATGGCTTATTTTGACAGTCTATTTGACCATATATTTGACGGGCATTTCGTCCTGGTTCCCCGTGGCCATGGCCGGAGACTGCCAAGTGCGTCCAGCAAACCTCTGGCGAGGATGAGGGCGCTACAACCAGGGGCTCTTGCCCGGAAAAACGCGACTGAGCGGACAGACAACGAATAGCGCTCGCCACCTAATCCCTACACGAACGACGCCTGCACTTCCTTCTCGAAGGCCAGCAGCTTCTGGACGCTGGGGCGGGTCTGCATGCGCGCGAAATGGGCCCGGGTGTTGGGATAGGGCTCCAGGTCGATTTCGAACTGGGTGCTGCGGCGGACGCACCAGAAGAAGTGCGCATCCGGCGCCGTGAAGTGGTCGAAGAAGTACTCGCGCCCCTCCAGCATGCCCTCGGCGATGCCGTAGACCTCGGCTAGGAACTCGCCCGCGATACGGGACACGCTCTCCTCGGTCGCCTCCACGTCGCACACCTTGGCCGGCGAATTGATGCGGCTGAGGTACGGGTGGATACCGGATGCGCACCAGGACATGATCGAGATTGCCTTGACCTCGTCCCAGGGATCCGACGGCAGCAGCCCGGCATCCGGAAAGCGGCGTGCGATCCACACATGGATGGCGACGTTCTCGGTCAGCGTCTTCCCGTCCACCACCAGCAACGGCACCTTGTGTTTGGGGTTGAGCTTCATGTACTCCTCGGTCCGGTTCTGCCCGGCCCGGAAGTTTAGCGGCTTCACCTCGAAGTCCGCGCCGGCCTCGGTCAGGGTGATATAGGGCGCCAGCGCACAGGTGGTAGGGGCGTAGTACAGCTCGATGCTCATGGGTACCTCCGTGGAAGCGATGCTTCCGGAAAGGATTGGTGCCGGAGGGGGGACTCGAACCCCCACAGGGTTGCCCCTACTGGATTTTGAGTCCAGCGCGTCTACCAATTCCACCACTCCGGCACGGAGAAGAACTGACTAGCCCATGGCTGGGGAGAGGTCAAGGTCGGGATGTGTCGTCAACGGTCGCCGGCAGCCTCTTCCAACGGTATCCCCTGCTCGACGAGCATCACGGGGATCTCGTCCCGGATCACGTACAGGTACCGGCCGTCCTCGCGCACGAGCCCGCCGTCGATGGGCTCGGTTACCGTTTCGCCCGCGCGATTGACCAGTTGCCCCGCTTCGATCTTCCGGTTGAGGCTCTCGATGAGAGCCTCGTCGGCCAGCGAAACCGCCTCCCGGGTCTCGGGACATGCCAGGATATCGAGCAATTGTTGATCGATCACGCTTGTCTCCGCTGTCAATGACGCTGAACCAATATTCCTCGCCCTCGTGCGGGTGTCAATCGGACCGTCAAACGCTCGTCCCCTCCACTCCTGGATTCCGGCTTTCGCCGGAATGACGATACGGGACGTCCCTGCCATTCCGTATCCGACAGCAGTGTTGACACAGCCTGGTTCGCGGGAATGACAGAAAATGGCGCAGTCGCCGCGGCCCGGTTGATGCAGCCTGACCTCTTGGCTATGTTGCCGTCTGGAGGTGGCGAGCCATGAACGGGACCTTTCGGGAGTACATCGATCTCCTGCGCGCCAACGACGAGTTGCTGGACATCCGCAAGCCGGTGGATCTGCGGGACGTGGCGGCCCTCACCGACCAGAGCGACAAGGCACTGCTGTTCGAGAATCCGGCAGGGTACTCCATGCCGGTGGCGTGCGGGCTGCTGCAAAAGCGCGAGCGCCTGGGCCTCGCCTTGGACGCTCCCTACCCCGAGATCCACAAGCGCTTCCAGTGGGCCATGTCCAACTCCATCGACCCGGTCATGGTGGAGAAAGCCCCGGTGAAGGAGCACATGCAACTGGGCGACGACGTCGACCTGTTCAAGCTGCCGGTGCCGATCTTCTCCACCCTGGACGGCGCGCCCATGATCACCGCCGCGGTGGTGATCTCCGAGGACCCGGAGTACGGCATGAACGCCGGTTGCTACCGCCTGATGCTCAAGGAGCGCAACGTCACCGGCATCGACATCGTCACCCCCAACAACCTCCACAACTTCACCAGGCGGGCGCTGGCGGAGAACCGCCCGCTGCCCATCTCCATCTCCATCGGCGTGCACCCGCGGGAGCTCATGGGAGCGCTCTTCAAGGCGTCGCTGGGAACCAACGAGCTGGGCTTCGCCGGCGGCCTCGGCGGGCGCCCGGTGGAGCTCACGCCGGGAGTGGCCGGGCCGGTGCCGTTCATCGCCGGCTCCGAGATCGTCCTGGAAGGAGAGATCCCGCCCGAGGGCTGGGTGCACCCCGAGGGCCCGTTCGGCGAGTTCTCGCGCCTGGTGGGCGGCACCCACCGGAACCCCAACGTCCACATCAAGTCCGTGCTGCACCGCCGCGACCCCATCTACTACGCGCTGCACATGCCCTGGGAGAACCTGTGGATGAGCGCCCCGATCTACGAGGCCGCGGCCTGGCGCGTGATGGCGGAGACCGGCGTGCAGGTCACCGCCATCAACGTGACCCCGGGAGGCTGCTGCCACTGGCACATCGTGGCGTCCATCAAGAAGAGCCCGGGCGACGGCAAGAACGCCATCGCCGCGCTCCTGTCCATCGCCGACATCAAGTACGTGGTGGTCACCGACGACGACATCGACATCTACGATCCCGTGGAGGTGGAATGGGCCATCGCCACCCGCGTGCAGGCGGACCGCGACACCGTCATCCTCTCCAATGCCCGTTCCAAGCCGCTGGACCCGTCCATCCCGCCGAGCGCCAACGGCGTTCCCACCACCGCCAAGATGGGCATCGACGCCACCATTCCCGAGAACGTGCCGCGCTACCGCTACAACCGCATCGTCTACCACAACCAGGGGAAGGTGGCGCTGGACGACTACATGGGCGAGTCACCGGCCGCACCTCAACCGCCGGCCGCCGGCGACGACGCCATCGAACGGCTCGCGGAACAGACCCTCGACATGCTGCGCGACAAGCGGTTGACCTTCAGCGAGCTGCTGGACGCCTACGCGGACGAAGGGTTCGCCACCGTCATGGCGCTGGTTGGGCGCCTCAACGAACGCAGGCAGATCACCCTGGACGAAGAGGGAAAGTACATGCCCTCGGAGGAAGCCTGAAACCGGCGGATGGTTCGTCGTGGGCAAGAGCGCCACGACGGTTTGTCCTGGGGAAGGGTGACAACGGGTAGGGGCGACCCGCGGTCGCCCCCGACGACCCGGCACCGCACGAGGAAGACAACGCGGCCGACGGCAACAAGGACCCGCGGATTGCCCATCCGTATGAGCCGGACAGGACGCTCGCTCAAGGACTGAAAGGAGAAGGGCCGTGAACGAGGAGCTCGTTTTCTATACCAACCCGATGTCGCGCGGGCGCATCGTGCGCTGGATGCTGGAGGAGTCGGGCGTCTCTTACCGTACCGAACTGGTGGAGTTCGGCCCGATGATGAAGTCCCCGGAGTACCTGGCCATCAACCCCATGGGCAAGGTTCCGGCGATCCGCCACGGCGACGCGATCGTCACCGAGTGCGCCGCCATCTGCGCCTACCTCGCCGATGCCTTCCCTGGCGCCGGATTGGCTCCTCCCAGCGGACAGCGCGCCGCCTACTACCGCTGGCTGTTCTTCGCCGCCGGGCCCCTGGAAGCGGCGGTCACCAACCGCGCCTTCGGTCTCGCCGTGCCGGAGGACAAGGAATCGATGGTCGGCTACGGCAACTTCGCCACGGTGATGGACGCGCTGGAGAAGGCCGTGGAGGGCGGCGGCTACGTCGCCGGGAATACCTTCTCCGCCGCCGACGTCTACGTGGGGTCGCACATCGGTTGGGGCATGCAGTACGACACGATCGAAAAGCGCCCGGCCTTCGAGGCGTACTGGTCGCGGCTCGCCGGGCGCGAGGCGTATCGGCGCGGCAACGCCCTGGATGACGCGGCCGCGAGCGCGGGCGGGAAAGAGTGACGCCGCGGCCGGCCGGGAACGGACGCGGACCGGCCGCCGGTGGGCAACGCGCTACTGACCCAGCCGGTAGAAGCGGCGGGCGTTCCCTGCCAGGATGGCGGCCTTGTCGTCGTCGGTGAGGGCCGGGTTCTCGGCCACCTCGGCGATCTCGTGGCCGATGTCGCCCGGGCCGATCTCGTGCGGGAAGTCGCTGGCGAAGAGGAACCGCTCGTTGCCGGCCCGCTGGATCTGGTAGTCCAGCCCGTTCTCACCGCCCTCGCAGCCCACGAAGACGTTGTCCAGCGTTGCGTACCGGCTGGGCTCACGCTCCGGATCGGGGCCGTGGTAGTTGCCGTGGGAGTTCCACTCCCCGAAGAAGCCGTGGGACCGGTCCATGCGGTCCATCCAGAAGGTCAGCCAGCCGGCGCCGCCTTCCAGGAAGGCCACCCGCAGGTTCGGGAAGCGGTCGAAGACGCCGTGGTAGACCATGCCGGAGAAGGCGATCATCAGGCTGAAGGGATGGCCCAGCCCGGCGATGGGAACGAACGCCTCCAGGGTGTCGAGGCCCATGCCGTGGTGGCAGCCGCCGTGCACCGCCAGCCCGCAGCCCAGCCGTTCGGCCTCGGCATAGACTTCCCAGTAGGTCCGGTGGCCCAGGTCCATGGGCAGACCGCGCGAGGGCAACATGGCCCCGAGCATGCCCAGCTCGGTCACCGCCCGTCGCAGTTCCCTGACCGCCTCCTGCGGATCCTGGAGCGGGAGCAGCGCCATGCCCTTGAGGCGCGGGTTGTCCTTCAGATACCGATCGTGGAGCCAACTGTTGTAGGCGTGGGCCACGGCGCATGCCCAGTCGGGCATGCTGATGTTGCCCATGGCGAGGCCCCAGGTGGGGTAAAGCACGCTGCACTCGAACCCGGCCTCCTCCACGAACGACCGCCAGTCCTCCGGAGTCACCGGCTCGCCGCCGCCGAAGGCGCCCTCGCTCAGGTACTTGAGCCCCAGGTGGTGGTAGTCCAGGGAGGGGAAGACCCGCGTCAGGATGCGCTTGCTGGCCTGGCTGCGGTAGGGCTCCTCGATGTAATCGACGATGGACTCGTCCTCGATCACGTGACCGTCGGCGTCGATGACGGGTAGGCTCATGGGTTCCGCCTCCTGATTCCTGGCGCCGTATCGGCCGCCGGCGCGATGCGGGCGCGGGCGGGTTTGAAACCCGCCCCGACAACGCTACTCCCGCCACGGTGCGGCGGGCTAGTGAATTCCCGTAATTCTGACGCTGGCGTGCTTCGACTTGTAGCGGCGGTTGAGGGCGATGAGGACGCCGGTGAGCCCTTCCACCACGTAGGCGTTGACCGCCGGTCCGGCGTCCAGGCCGGTGGCGCCGATGCGCTCCAGCAGCTCGATGACCCGGTCCTTGGCCTCCCGGCTGTCGCCGCAGACCAGGACGTCGCCCAAGGGCTCTTCCGGAGCGCTCAGGTCCAACGCCGAGATGTTGTGCAGCGCGCCGATGACCGGGGTGCCGTCGCCCAGGATCTTCTGGGCCTCCAGCAGCGCCGAGCCGGCTTCGGGCACGAACGGCCTGCCCTTGAGCAGAGGCACCACCGCGTCGATGACGATCTTGCCCCGCAACTCCTCGGCCAGGTCGGTCACCATCTTCTCCTGCCCCTCGTACGGAACCGAAATGACCGCCAGCTCCGCTTCCCGGACCGCGTCGGCGTTGATCATCCCCTCCACGAAGTCGGTGCCCAGCCTGTCGTTCAAATCCCTGGCGGCGTCCGCGCCCTTCTGGGCGTCGCGCGAACCGATCAGGACCTTCACCCCGGGCCGCGCCAGGCGACTCGCCAGGCCCATTCCCAGACTTCCGGTCCCTCCCACGATTGCGATTGAAATGGAATCCTGCATGGAAAGGCTCATAGCACGTTCGCGTCGGGTGCCACAAATACGCCCCTTCTCTTGAGGCCGGGCTGCCCGTTCGCCCTGAGCGTAGCGAAGTCGAAGGGCACCGTCTTACGCTACTGTCCTCGGAACAAGTCGTCCGCAGCCGGCCGGATCAGGTCCTTCGCGGAACCCTCGTGTGGCGGTAAATCCAGCCCCCGGACGATGGCGGCGGGAACCTGGCTCGTCTTTCCCATGACCAGCTCCGCGGCTCCCGCGACCTGATCGGCCACGGCGGTGACCGACGCCTTGAGCTCGTACCCATAGGGGTCCTTCCCTCCGCGGTAGTCGATGAGCGCGCCGAAGCCCGCCACGCCGATGGCCACGTCGGTGGTGCCCAGGCGCCAGGGGCGCCCGAAGGTGTCGGTGATGAGGACGCCCACGGCGGTGCCCGTGAGCCGCTGCACCTCTCCCCGGATGCGCCGGGCGGAACCGTCGGGATCCTTGGGCAGCAGCAGGGCTCGCTCCACGCCGATGTTCGACAGGTCGATGCCGGCGTTGGCGCACACGAAGCCGTGATGGGTCTCGACGACGATGGTGCTGCGGCCCTTGGCGACGACGCGGCGGCTCTCCCGCAGGATGAGCTCCAGCAGACGCGGGTCCTTGCCGTCGAGCTCCGCCGAGAGCTCCAAGGCGTCGGACGACGGCGTGACGCCGCGAAGGTCCACGGCACGGTCCTCGGACTTGGAGACGATCTTCTGCGCCAGAACCAGGATGTCGCCGTGCAACAAGGCGACTCCCAGGCGCTCGCAGGTCTCGACCACCAGGCGCCCCAACGGGTCGCCGGGCTGGATCTCGCCAAGCCCCTCCACGGCAATGATTTCGAGGCGCCGCATCAAGCCGGCGGGTCAACCCGCGGTTGCGAAGAAGCTGCTGCCGTTGTCCTTCATGGCGGCGAGGCGGTCGCGGGTGCGACCGCCTTCGAGACGGCGGACCAGTTGCTCGAGGTCGGCGGGCTCGTCGACATCCAGTGCAATGCGCGGATTCTCGACAACCTTGACGGCGGCGCCGCGGGCCGCCGCCTCGTTCAGATGATAGCGGAAGCTGTCGTGTCCGAACCGGAGCCGGAGCACGTCGGGCGGCGCCAGCAGCAGCGCGTTGGTGCCCATGCGGTCGTGCGAGGGCGTGAGGACGGCGAAGGGTTTGTCGGAGCCGGCGGGCGCGGCCTGGAGCACGGACTCCACGTCGCCGGCGCGCAGCAGCGGGATGTCCCCGGGCACCACCAGGGCCACGTCCATGCCCGCGGCCTTCAACACGTCAAGGGCGAAGTGGACCGCGTCGGTCTCACCGGTTTCGTCCGGTTCCCGGATCACGTCCAGGTTGAACGCCGAAACCCATCCCTCGACCTCGTCGGACCCGGTGACGACATACGTCCGATGAATTCCCTGAGCCCGCGTCACCTCGGCGACGACGTCGTGCACCATGGCCTTCATCAGCTCCGAGCGCTCGGGCGCGCTGAGCCGCGCGGAAAGCCGCTGCTTGGCTCCTTGAAATCCCTTCACCGGAATGAGCGCGCCAACCTTCATGATCGAACCAACCCCTTAACACCTGACCGGCAAATTTTGAAACTTGCAATGCGCACGATCAGGACGTTGTCTCAACCGGAGAATTGCAGCAATTCCCGGGCCAGCCGTTTCTTGTCGGCCAAGGTGTCCATGCGGATGGAGGTGGTCCGTACGTCGACGCCAAGCTGCTCGATGGCGGGTTGCAGGTTGCGGTCCTCCGCATCGATGACCAGCACATCCGCGAAATCTCGGTAGGCCGCGGCGAGGCCCGTCACCGACGCCTCCACGCCGAGCGTAGCCATGAGCTTGTGGGCCGGGCCGCTGAAGGAGCGTCCCTGCACCATCGGGCTCACCGCCACAACCGTGGCGGATGCCGCCCGTAGCGCCTCCCGCACGCCGGGCACCGCCAGGACGGGGCCGATGCTGGTGGCCGGGTTGCTGGGGCACACCACCACCATGGCGGCGCCGTGAATGGCTTCCAGCAGCCCCGGCGCGGGACGGCAACCCTCGACGCCCCGGTACCGCAGACTCAGCACGTCGGGCTGCCAGCGGGCCTTGACGAAATACTCCTGGAAAGAGATCTCGCCTTCCGTCGTCGAGAGCCGGGTCTCCACCTTCTCGTCGCACATGGGCAGCACGGCCGACCTCACCCCGAGCTCGCGGCACAGCGCGGCGGTGACGCGTGACAGCGGCTGCCCCTCCGCCAGCAGACGGGTGCGGGTCAGGTGGGTGGCGATGTCGCGATCGCCGAGATGAAACCAGGTCTCGTTGCCGAGACGCCGGAGCTGGTCCAGCACGTTGAAGGTGTCGTCACGGATGCCCCAGCCCTTGGCCGGGTCGATGAGCCCGGCGAGGGTGTAGACGATGGTGTCGACGTCAGGGGAAACGTGGAGGCCGTGAACCGCCGAGTCGTCGGCGGTGTTGCACACCACCACCAGGTCTTCCGGCGCCGTCTCCTCGTGGAAGCCCAGGACCAGCTTGGCGCCGCCGGTGCCTCCGGTGAGGAGCACGATCATGGGGTTACAGACCGGCCGCCGGCTGGGCAGATGCGCTGGCGGACGCCGGGAACCCGTTGGCGGGGACTTCCCGCCCGCCGTCCCAGGTTCTCAGGATCTCGTAGCCGGTGGAGCGCTCGGCGGGAGTCCGGTTGATCCCGCGGATCAGCGAGCGGAACTCGTGAGGCCAGATCATCTGCCCCTCGGTGGAGCCCGCCAGCCGCGAGATGCTCTCTTCCATGAGCGTACCGCCGAAGTCGTTGGCGCCGGACCGGAGACAGAGCTGCGAAATGCGCCGTCCCATCTTCACCCAGGAGACCTGGACGTTGGGGATGGTGTCGTTGAGCAGTACCCGCGCCAGCGCGTGGACCCGGATGTCCTCCTCCTCGGTGGGGCCGGGCCGCGCCAGCCCCTGGGCGTAGAGCGCGGTGTTCTCGTGCACGAATCCCAGCGGCACGAACTCGGTGAAGCCGCCGGTCTCCTTCTGGATGTCCCGCAGGAGCAGCATGTGGTTGACCCAGTGGCCGCCGTTCTCCCGGTGGCCGTACATCATGGTGGAAGTCGTGAAGATTCCCACCTCGTGGGCGGTCCGGATCACCCGGGTCCATTGCTCGGTGCTGACCTTGTTCTTCGACAGCACCATCCGCACCTCGTCGTCGAGGATCTCCGCCGCCGTGCCCGGCACGCTGTCGAGGCCGGCGTCGCGCAGCATCCGCAGGTAGTCGTCCAGGGGCATGCCGGTGAGCTCCACGCCGTAGGTGATCTCCATGGGCGAGTAGGCGTGGATGTGGATGCCGGGAACCCGCGAGCGGATGGACTGCAACAGGTCCCGGTAGTAGAAGGGCGCCATGCCGCGGGGCAGGCCGCCCTGCATGCAGATCTCGGTGGCGCCCCGGTTCCACGCCTCCTCGGCCTTGTCGGCCACCTCTTCCAGCGAATTGTCCCAGCTTCCGGGCTTGTTGGGGCCGGTGTGGAAGGCGCAAAACTTGCAGCCCACGTAACACACGTTGGTGAAGTTGATGTTGCGGCACACCACGTAGGTGACGCGGTCGCCCACCTTGGCCTGCCGCATCAGGTCGGCCGTCACCGACAGGGCGGCAAGCTCGTCGCCGGTCACCTCCGACAGCGCCAGCCCTTCCTCCCTCGTGATCTCGTGGCCCTCCAGGGCCCTTTCCAGGATTCGTGCGACTCGATCCTCGATGCGGGGCAGCAGCCGGTAAAGCCGTTCGGCCCCGTCGTCATAGTCGAACATCGCTTCGATGTGGCTCATGATTTCCTCCAGCGGCGACGAACCCGTCATCGCCGCATAGCCTCTCTACGTAGGGGATCAGCTCGGGCGCGATGAACCGCTCCGCCCGGGCGATGTATTCCGGGTAGACGGGTAGCCGGGGCCTCAAGGTGAAACCCGCGGCGGCGGTGCGCTCGGCAAGCTCCACCAGCTCGGGCCAGGGAGCCTCGGGGTTGATGAAGTCGCGGGTCACCGGCGATACCCCGCCCCAGTCGTTGATGCCCGCGTTGAGGTACCATTCGTAGCATTCCGGCGTGAGGTTGGGCGGCGCCTGGACGTTCATGTCGCCGCCCAGGATAAGCCGCGCCAGGGCGATGGTCCGCGCCTCCTCGCCGTAGTCCGCGTGCGGCTGGTCATGCATGGGAATCTCGGGCTTCACCCGGAAGTTCTGCACGATCACTTCCTGGATGTGGCCGTAACGCTCGTGCAGCTCCCGGATGGCGTACAGCGACGCGATGCGCTCCTCCCAGGTCTCGCCGATGCCGATCAGGATCCCGGTGGTGAACGGGATCCGCAACCGGCCCGCTCCCGCCAGGGTCCGGAGCCGCGCGGCCGGCTTCTTGTCCGGAGCATCGGCGTGGGCGCCGCCGGGTTCCATGAGACGTTCGCTGACGTTCTCCAACATGAGCCCCATGCTCACGTTGACCTGCCTGAGCCGTTCCAGGTCCGCACGGGCCATGAGCCCGGGGTTGGCGTGGGGCAGCAAACCGGTCTCTTCCAGCACGACACGACAGGCGTCATAAAGATATTCCAGCGTCCTCCGGTAACCGGCCTGCCTCAGGAACTCCCGCATCTCGGGATAGATCGCCTCGGGCTTGTCCCCCAGGCTGAAAAGCACCTCGGTGCAGCCCATCATCCCAGCTCGGCGCACCGTCTCCAGCACCTCGTCCAGCGTCAAGGTGCGGGAGCCTTCCTCTCCAGGGGCCTTGCGGAACGTGCAATAGCCGCAGAAGTCGCGGCAGAGATTGGTCAGCGGGATGAAGACCTTGGGCGAGAAGGTGACCGTCCGGCCCTTGTGACGGTCGCGCAACTCCGCGGCCGCTCGGAGAAGCGCAGTATACTCATCTCCCTCGACACTGGACAGCAGGAGTGCGTCGCCCGGCGCTAAGGACCGCCCTTCGAGACATTCCTTCAGCAGTCGTGGGACTCGGCGCGTCGTCATGGGCCAAACGCTCAAGATGGTTTGAATAACGGATAAGGGTGGGCAGGTCAACTAACCACCCGTTCGACAGGCCGTCACGTCACTCCATTGTATCCACCCGATCAACCGCTCAACCTCACGGGCACTGTTGACAAACCCTTGTCAGCTAAGGAATCCTTTTATGATCATTCCCGGAGACCCGACATGCGTTGTCGCCAACACCCCTTTCTTGTCTTCATACTCCTTCTGGCCCTCCCCGGCTTTGCGGGAGCGGACCTCAATTCGAGCCTGTTGACCGCCGCCAAGCAGGGTGATGATGCCACCATCACCGCGCTCATCGCCGGCGGCGCAGATCCGAACACCAAGGACAACGACGGCGATACTCCCCTGCATTGGGCCGCCTGGCAGGGCCACGTCAAGGCTATTGCCGCCCTTATTGCCGGCGGCGCAGACCCGAACACGAAGAGCAACCGTGGGGCTACCCCGCTGTACGATGCGGCCGAGAAGGACAGGACGGAGGCGATCGCCGCTCTTATTGCCGGCGGCGCGGACCCGGGTGCGAAGAACGAGGACGGAATCACCGCGCTGCACTGGGCCGCGCACAAGGGACACGCCAGATCCATCGCCACCCTCATCGCCGGCGGCGCGGATCCGAATGTGAAGCGTAACGACGGTAACACTCCCCTACACCATGCGGCATGGGAGGGCCAAGCGGACGCCATTGCCGCGCTTCATGCCGCCAAAGCCGACCCCAACGCCAAGAACGGAAATGAACGGACCCCCTTGCATCTTGCGGTCCAGAAAAATCGCGGAAAGGCCATCGACGCCCTTCTCGAGGCGGGCGCCGACCCGGACGTCAGGCACAAGTCCGTCATGACCTCACTTCATGTGGCGGCATGGAACGGCCATGCCGATGCCATTGCCACACTCGTTGCCGCGGGCGGCGACCCGAACGCCAAGGATAAGGACGACCGTACCCCCTTGCATCTCGCGGCCTGGAAGGATCACACAAAGACCGCAGCCGCGCTCATCGCGGCCGGCGTCGACGCTGGCGCCAAGGACGAAAACGGGGATACTCCCTTGCACTACGCCGCGGCGAGGAGGCACGTCAAGACGATCGACGTCCTTCTAGCCGCCGGCGCGAACCCAAGCGCCAGGAGCGAGAGCGACAAGACCCCGCTGCATCACGCGGTCGAAAAGGACCACGAAAAGAGCATCGCCGCGCTCCTCGCCGCCGGCGCCGACCTGAACGTCAAACGCGGGGACGGGAAAACGGCACTCCACTACGCCGTGTCGTATCGGAGGGCGAAGGCATTCGCCGCGTTGATCGCCGCCAAAGCCGATCCCAATACGCGAGACAATAGAGGCCAGACCCCGCTCCACTCCGCCGTCTCCAAGAACGACGCCGAAAGCATCGCCGCGCTCCTCGCCGCCGGCGCCGACCTGAACGTCAAACGCAGGGACGGGAAAACCGCGCTCCACTATGCCGTGTCGTCGTACAAAAAAGCGAAAGCGCTCGCCGCGTTGATCGCCGCCAAAGCCGACCCCAATACACGGGACAAGTGGGGCAACACCCCGCTCCATTCCGCCGTCTCCAAGAACGACGCCGAGACCATCGCCGCGCTCCTCACCGCCGGCGCCGACTCCGACCTTGAAGACAAACGAGGAAGGACGCCCCTGGACCTGGCTGTGAAAAGGGGCCATGACAAAGCTCGCGACATCCTGAAAGAAGCGGCATCCAGGCAGTGACATGGCGCCAAGGCGTGTTGACGACGACCGAAGAAGGCGCTTGCATTTTCGCCGCAGATGGAGGAAATTCTGTGCCTATTCCAACGCCCGTCTCCGGCGCAACGGAGACAAGGAGTCCGTCGATGTCAGATGACCCGCAGGATGACAGTAAGCCGCCGTCGCGCATGCCGCCCCTGAAGGCCCCCATCGTTTTCCCGTACCCCCTCAAAATCTCGATTGCTCCGCCGGGACCCATGTGCCCCTGAACTGAGCTGAAGGTCCGTGGGACTTCTCCGCACCCGGTCCGTCCGGGGGCGGCGTCCTTCATCGCCCTTTTGCGTCCCGGCATTCCGGACGGGAGATTGATTCATGCTTGACAGCATATGGTTGGGTGGAGCCGTCATCTTTTTGTTGATCCTCGCCAACGGCTTCTTCGCCGCCGCGGAAATCGCCGTGATCGCGACGCGCAGGACGCGTATCGACCAGGTTCACGGCAGAGGCGCACGCTCGGCCGCGGCCCTTGGCCGGCTCAAGGACGAGCCCGACCGGTTCCTCGCCACGGTCCAGATCGGCATCACCTTCGTCGGCACCCTGGCCTCCGCCATCGGCGGCGCTGGGGCCATCCGGGTGCTTCAGCCGCACCTCCAGTCGCTGCCGGTCCCTTACGCGGAGACCTGGGGCAACTACGCCGCCATCCTCATCGTGGTCCTGCCCATCGCCTATCTCAGCCTGGTCCTTGGGGAACTCGTGCCCAAGTCCCTGGCGCTGCGCTTCTCCGAACGCATCGCGTTCTTCGTGGCGCTTCCCATCGACGCCATCTCCCGAAGCACGTCTTTCCTGGTTCAAATTCTGACGCGCTCCAGCAACGTGGTGTTGCGGATCTTCGGCGGCAAGGAGACCGGCACCGCCAGCTTCATCTCCGAGGAAGAGGTCAAGTCGCTCATACGGGAAGGCACCGCCAAGGGGATCTTCGACGAGACCGAGAAGGAGCTGATCCACAGCGTCTTCGACTTCGTGGACACGCCGGTGCGGGCGGTGATGATTCCGCGCACCGAGATTCACGCGGTCGACGTCACGACGGAGCCGGCCGACATCCTGTTGAACTTCGTGGAGAGCGGCTTCTCCCGCTTGCCGGTGTACGAAAACGACCTCGATCAAGTCCTGGGCATCGCCTACAACAAGGACATCCTGCGGGCGATGCAGGCCAACGAGCCCATCGACCTCCGCAACATGCTGCATCCTCCTTTCTTCGTCCCCAGCTCGCTGCCCATCAGCCAGCTCCTGAAGGACCTGCAGCGCCGGCGCATGGCCTTGGCGCTGGTGGTGAACGAGTACGGAGAGGTTGAAGGACTGGTGACGCTGGAGGACATCATCGAGGAGATCGTCGGCGAGATCCGCGACGAGTACGACGCCGAGGAGCGCGGCCCGGTGGAGCGGCTGCCCGACGGCTCGCTGGTGGTGTCGGGCTCCGCCCTGCTCCGGGACCTCCAGTCCGACTACGACCTGCCCTTCGAGGAATCGGTGGACTACCACACCCTGGCGGGGTTCGTGCTGGCCAAGCTGAAGCGGATTCCCCGCGGCGGCGAGAAGATCGAGACCGACGGCCACCGGCTAACCATCGTCGACGTGGAGGGCCGAAGGATCGTGAAGATCCGCGTGGAGGAGAACCGGCGCCTGAACGCCGCCGTGTAGTAGCGGGACCGGGCCAGGGAGGTCGGCCGCCAGGAACACCGCGGAGACACACTCACGTGCGGGGACGACCGCCCCGCCCGCCGCTAAGACGCCTTGCGGATAAACCCGCGCCCCTGCAGCAGCGCCTCCGTCTCCTTCAGCAGCGCCCGGATCTCCGCCGGCTTCCCCACGGTCACCCGCATCATGTTGCGAAGCTCGGGGGTGTCGAAGAAGCGCACCAGGACGCCCCTGTCCCTGAGTCCCTCGTGCAGCCAGCGGATGCTTTCGCTGCCCAGCTTCGCCATCACGAAGTTGGCCTGGGACGGCTGCACCTCGAAGCCCAGCTTGCGCAGGCCCCGGATCAGCGTCTTGCGGGTGCGCTGGATCCGCCCGACGTTCCGCCTCATCCACTCCACGTCTTCCAGCGCCGCCACCGCCGCCGACAGGCTCAGACGGCAGAGGTTGTAGGAGTCCTTGACCTTGAGCATGTTGCGCACGATGTCCTCGCTGCCGAAGGCCAGCCCCACGCGCATGCCCGCCAGCGAGAAGGCCTTGGAGAAAGTGCGCAGCACCACCAGGTTGGGGAAGCGCTTGACCAGCGCGATGGCACTCTCGTCGGCGTCGGCGAAGTCGATGTAGGCCTCGTCCACGATCAGGAGCCCGGCCACCGAACGCGCCAGGCGGGCGATCTCGCTCACCGGCTCCAGGGTGCCCGAGGGGGCGTTGGGGTTGCACAGGATGGTCACCTTGCTCGACTGGGAGTAGAGCGGCGCCGGTATGGCGAAGTCGTCGGGATAGGGGAGCATGAGGCTGCGCCCGTCCTGGATGGCGATCAGCGTCTCGTACAGGCTGTAGGTGGGAACCGGGTAGGCGACGGTGTCTTCATCGCCCACGTAGCAGCGCATCAGGATGGACAGCAACTCGTCCGAGCCGTTGCCCGCCATGACGTTCTCCGGGCGGACGTTGTAGAGGACGGCCGCGCGCTGCCGCAGAGCCAGCGCAACCGGATCGGGATACATGCGCAGCGAAGAATTCAGTTCCTTGCGCACCGCGGCCAGGACCCTGGGCGATGGCGGATAGGGGTTTTCGTTGGTGTTGAGCTTGATGAGGTCAACCTGCTTGGGCTGCTCTCCCGGCGTGTAACCTTCCAGATCTTCGATGTTTTTTCTCAGGAGGGACTGCATCCGACGATTTTAGCCAGCCCTCGCGACCATTGCAAATGACGCCCAGCGGCGAGGATCTACGCCGCGTCCGCCACCGGCGACGCCGACACCGTGAGTCCGTCGCCGTCGTGGTCCACCACCACCCGGCTGTGGTCCTTGACCTCGCCGGCCAGGAGCTTCCGTGCCAGGGCGGTCTCGAGCTCCTTCTGGATAAGCCTCTTCAACGGCCGGGCGCCGTAGGCGGGATCGTAGCCGGTATCCACGAAGTGGTCCTTGGCCTTCCGGGTGAGCTCCAGCCGGATCTGGCGCTCGGCCAGGCGCTCGCGCAGGTGGCCGAGCTGGATCTCGACGATCTCCCGGAGGTCGTCACGGGTAAGGCCGTGGAACACCACGATGTCGTCCACCCGGTTCAGGAACTCGGGGCGGAACTCCCGCCGGAGCAAGTCCAGCACCTCCCGCTTCATGGCCTCGTAACCGCTGTCGTCGGCGCGGCCGCTGTAGTTCAGAATGAGTTGGCTGCCGATGTTGGAGGTCATGATCACCACCGTGTTCTTGAAGTCCACGGTGCGGCCGTGGCCGTCGGTCAGACGGCCGTCGTCGAGGATCTGCAGCATGACATTGAAGACGTCGGGATGGGCCTTCTCGACCTCGTCGAACAGCACCACCGAGTAGGGATGGCGGCGCACCGCCTCGGTGAGCTGCCCGCCCTCGTCGTATCCCACGTATCCCGGCGGGGCGCCCACGAGGCGCGCCACGGTGTGCTTCTCCATGTACTCGGACATGTCGAGGCGCACCATGTTGGCCTCGTCGTCGAACAGGAACTCCGCCAGCGCCCGGCCCAGCTCGGTCTTGCCCACGCCGGTGGGGCCCAGGAAGATGAACGAGCCGATGGGCCGGTTCGGGTCCTTGAGCCCCGAACGCGCTCGCACCACCGCGTCGGCCACCGCCGACACCGCCTCGTCCTGGCCGATGAGGCGCTTGTGCAGATGGTCGCCCAGGCGCAGCAGCTTCTCGCGCTCGCCCTCCAGGAGCTTCGACACCGGCACGCCGGTCCAGCGCGACACCACCTCGGCGATGTCGTCCTCGTCCACCTCCTCCTTGAGCAGCACCCCGCCGTCCTCGGTCCCGAGGCTGTCTTCCTGTCTGGCGAGGTCGCTCTCCAGCTCCGCCAGCTTGCCGTACTTGAGCTCGGCCACCCGGTTGAGGTCGTACTCGCGCTCCGCCTGCTCCATCGCCCGGCGGGTCTCGTCGATCTCTTCCTTGAGGGCGCGCAGGCGGGCGATGGCGTCCTTCTCCATCTCCCAGCGCGCGCTGAGCTTGTTGGCCTCTTCCTTGAGGTTGGCGAGCTCGCTCTCGAGCCTGGCCAGGCGGTCCCGCGAGGCGTCGTCGGTCTCCTTGCGCAGGGCCTCGCGCTCGATCTCGAGCTGCATCACCTGGCGCGAAGCCTGGTCCAGCTCCGCGGGCATGGAGTCGATCTCGGTGCGCAGCTTGGAGGCCGCCTCGTCCACCAGGTCGATGGCCTTGTCGGGCAGGAAGCGGTCGCTGATGTAACGGTGCGACAGCACCGCCGCGGTCACCAGCGCGGCGTCCTTGATGCGCACGCCGTGGTGCAACTCATAGCGCTCCCGCAGGCCCCGCAGGATGGAGACGGTGTCTTCCACGGTGGGCTGGTCCACGGTAACCGGCTGGAAACGCCGCTCGAGCGCGCGGTCCTTCTCCACGTACTTGCGGTACTCATCCAGGGTCGTGGCGCCGATGCAGTGGAGCTCGCCCCGGGCCAGCATCGGCTTCAACAGGTTGCCGGCGTCCATGGCGCCCTCGGCGGCGCCCGCCCCCACCACGGTGTGCAGCTCGTCGATGAACAGGATCACCTCGCCCGAGGACTCCTGCACCTCCTTGAGCACGGCCTTGAGGCGCTCCTCGAACTCGCCGCGGTACTTGGCGCCGGCGATGAGCAGCCCCATGTCCAGCACCACGATGCGCTTCCGCTTGAGCCCCTCGGGCACGTCGCCCGCGACGATGCGCAGCGCCAGTCCTTCCACGATGGCGGTCTTGCCGACACCCGGATCGCCGATGAGCACGGGGTTGTTTTTGGTGCGGCGCGACAGCACCTGCACCACCCGGCGGATCTCCTCGTCCCGGCCGATGACGGGATCGAGCTTGCCCTGGCCCGCGAGCCGGGTCAGGTCCCGCCCGTACCGTTCCAGCGCCTGGTAGGTGCCTTCGGGATTCTGGCTGGTGACGCGCTGGTGGCCGCGCACCTTCCGGAGCGCACCCAGCAGCGTGTCGCGGTCGACCCCGTTGGCGCGAAGCACCCGGCTCGCCTTGCCGCCCTCTTCGAGAATCGCCAACAGCAGGTGCTCGACGCTGACGTATTCGTCCTTGAGATTCGCGGCCTCATCCTCGGCCCGGGTGAGCAGCCGCGACAGCCGCTGGGTGACGTAGAGCTGCTCCGGCCCGGCCGCGGCCCCCGCTCCGGTGACCCGGGGGATGCGGTCGAGCTCCTGCTCGAGGCCCTTCTTCACCGCCGGGACGGGGACGCCGGTCTGGGTCAACAGCGTGGTGACGATGCCGTCGGACGGCTCCATCAGGGCGCTGAGCAGGTGCTCGACGTCCACCCCCTGGTGGTGGCGGCGCGAGGCCAGATTCTGTGCCTCGCGCAGCGCTTCCTGTGACTTTTCGGTCAAGCGATTGATGTCCATGATTCCTCCGGATTCCCTCGAATCCTTCAAAAAATCTAGGTACGGTTTCGCCAAAGTCAACGTGTCCTCCTACCCGTGGATTTCCGCTCGCGCGGGAAGCGGGAATACCGAGGGTGGCGGAAGGAGGAGGCATGGCGCCGGGCCGGGCCCGGGATCCGGAAGCGGCTTTCTGGTTCGGTGGCGGTATTTCTGCTATCAACCCAACCGGAGCCATGGCCGATTTCATCGAACGACGGCTGGAGGAGATCAGGAGCCGGAACCTCTACCGGGAGTTGAAGGTCGTCGACGGCGAGCAGGACGCCACCGTCCGCCTCGACGGCCGGGAGGTGCTGAACCTGTCCTCCAACAACTACCTGGGGATTGCCAACCATCCCGCCCTGAAGGAAGCCGCCAGGGAGGCGCTGGACCGCTACGGTTGCGGCTCCGGGGCGTCGCGGCTCATCTCCGGCAACATGACCGTCCACGAGGACCTGGAGCGGCGCATCGCCTGCTTCAAGGGAACCGAGGCGGCGTTGGTGTTCAACAGCGGCTACCAGGCCAACGTCGGCATCATCGCCACGCTGGCGGAGAAGGACGACGTGGTGCTGAGCGACGAGCTCAACCACGCCAGCATCATCGACGGCTGCCGGCTCGCCCGCGCGGCGGTGTCGGTGTACCGCCACTGCGACATGGACCACCTGGAAGGCCTGCTCGAGGATGCCCCCGCCAAGGCGCGGAAGCTCATCGTCACCGAGTCCGTCTTCAGCATGGACGGGGACATCGCGCCGCTGCGGGAGATGGTGGAGATGGCCGAGCGCCACGGCGCGATGGTGATGGTGGACGAAGCCCACGCCACCGGGGTGCGGGGGCCCAACGGCGCCGGCGTGGTGGCGGAGCTCGGGCTGGGGGACCGCGTCCTGGTCCAGATGGGTACCCTGGGAAAGGCCCTGGGAGCCTTCGGCGCGTATGTCGCCGGCAAGGCGAACCTGAAGGACCTGCTCGTCAACCGCGCGCGCAGCTTCATCTTCACCACCTCGCTGCCGCCGATGGTGCTGGCCATGGCCGCGGCCGCCGTGGAGCTGGTGGAGAAGGAGCCGGAGCGGCTATGCGCCTTGCAGCGCAACGCCCGGCACCTCCGGGACGGCCTGGAGCGACTCGGCTACACCGTGGGCGGCAGCACCCAGATCATCCCCGTCATGGTGGGAGAGGAGCAGCCGTGCATGCGACTCGCGGGTCGGCTCCTCGACTCCGGCTTCTACGTACAGGGCATCCGCCCGCCCACGGTGCCGCCGGGGACGTCCCGCCTGCGGGTCACCACCATGGCGACGCACACCACCGAACAACTGGACCGGGCCCTGGACGCCTTCGCGCGGGCCGGCGAGAGCCTGCCCGGCCACGGGAACGCGAGCGTACCGGCAACGGCCGCCACCGGGAAGACATAGGTCGGATCGGCAAAGCGCAATCCGACACGGACCGCGAAGGAAACGCCGCACAAACGGAGCACCATGGGCAGCAGCGACAAATACGAAACCCTCAAGAACATGGACCACACGCACCTGTGGCACCCTTTCACCCAGATGCGGGAGTGGATGGGCGAAGACCCCTGCATCATCGCCGAGGGGGAAGGCAGTTACCTGATCGATGTCCACGGCAACCGCTATCTCGACGGGGTTTCGTCGCTGTGGTGCAACCTGTTCGGCCACCGGCGTCCCGAGCTGGACCGGGCCCTCAAGGCGCAGACCGATCGCATCGCGCACTCGACCTTCCTGGGGCTGAGCCACGTGCCGGGAATCGAGCTGGCCGCCCGGCTCACGGCCCTGGTGCCTGAGGGCCTCACCCGCGTCTTCTATTCGGACAGCGGCGCCACCGCCGTGGAGGTGGCGCTCAAGCTGGCGGTGCAGTACTGGCAGCTCCTGGGCGAGCCCCGCAGGACCCTGTTCGCGCGACTCGAGGAGTCCTATCACGGCGACACGGTGGGGGCCATGAGCGTGGGTTACAGCGACCTGTTCCACCACTTCCACCGCGACCTGCTCTTCCCCGCCCTGGCGGTGAAGCCTCCCTACGCCTACCGGCGGGAGCAGGGCCTGAGCGAGGCCGAGGCGATGGAGCGGTCGGTGGCGGAGGCCCGAGACGCGGTCGGCCGCGAGAAGGAGCGGCTGGCGGCCTTCATCATGGAGCCGGTGATGCAGGGGGCCGCGGGCATGTGGCCCCAGCCCACCGGCTACGTCAAGGCCATCCGGGACATCTGCCAGGACAACGGCATCCTGTTCATCGCCGACGAGGTGGCCACGGGTTTCGGCCACACGGGACGGATGTGGGCCTGCGAGCACGACGGCGTGAGCCCGGACCTCATGTGCGTGGGCAAGGGAATCACCGGCGGCTACCTGCCGCTGGCCGCGACCTTCGCCAGCGAGGAGATCTTCTCGGCGTTCTTGGGCGACTATGGCGAGTTCAAGAGCTTCTTCCACGGCCACACCTATACCGGCAACCCGCTGGGCTGCGCGGTGGCGCTGGCAGGTCTGGACATCTTCGAGCGGGATGCGCTCATGGAGAAGGTCCCCGTCAAGATCGCCTGGCTCGAGGACCGGCTCCGGAACGACGTCCTCACCCTTCCCCACGTGCGCGAGATTCGCCAGCGCGGCTTCATGACCGGGATGGAGCTGGTGCGGGACAAGGCGGGCGGCGAACCCTACGACCCCGGCCTCAGGATCGCCAACCAGGTGGTGCTGGAGGCCCGCCGGCGCGGCGTCATCGTGCGCCCGCTGGGAGCCACCCTCATCATGCTGCCGCCCCTCACCATCAGTGACGGCGAGCTCATAACCCTGGTGGACGTCGTGCGGGACTCGATCCGGCAAGTCACGGGAGAACGATGAGCCGAGGCTTCTTCATCACCGGCACCGACACCGGCGTGGGCAAGACCCTGGTGGCGTGCGGCCTCGCCGCCGCCTTCAAGGACGCCGGCCTCAAGGTCGGGGTGATGAAGCCCGCCGAGTCCGGCTGCCGCAACGAGAAGGGACACCTGGTGCCCCAGGACGCCACCTTCCTCAAGGCCGCGGCCGGCAGCAACCAGTCCATCGACCGGATCTGTCCCTACCGGCTGGGCGTTCCCGCGGCCCCCAGCGTGGCCGCCGCCCACGCCGCCGTCCGCATCCGGCCCGACTTCCTGGTGCGGCTGTGCCACGACATGGGCGCCGCCCACGACCTCATGCTGGTGGAAGGGGCCGGCGGCCTGATGGTGCCCCTGGTCGCCGACTACACCTACGCCGATCTGGCGCGGGAGTTGGGTCTCGCGGTCCTGGTGGTGGTGGGCAACCGCCTCGGCGCCATCAACCACGCCGTCCTGACCATCGAGCACGGGGCCTGTCTGGGGCTGAACGTAACCGGCTACATACTCAACGACATGGAAAGCGAGGGGACGCCGGCCACCGCCACCAACGCGCGGACCCTCCAGGAAATGACCAAGGTGCCGTGCCTCGGGAAGATCCCTTTCCTCGGAGCCCTGGGAGCCGACGGGCCGCGGGAGACGCGCCGGGACCTGGGCAGCCTGTTCAAGCGGCACCTGGAGCTGGACTACCTGAAGCAGATCATGTGAGCGTGGGCGGTCCCGGATCCGGCGCGGGGATCGGGAGCGATCACAAGGGGACGAGCACCCGCCCCCGGCAAGGGCGAGACGCCTTCGATCCCGGCCGGCTACCGCGCACGGCCGATGAAACAGCGGGTAACCTCGTCGTACACCGCCTTCAACGGGACCTTCTTCGACACCGCGACCTTCCGCGCCTCGTCGTATTCCGGTGTCGCCCTCATTCCGCCTCCGGGCTCTTCCGCAACCTTGACCGTCAAGGTTCCGAAGCCGGTCTTGAGCTTCCGCGTCTCGCGCCGCAGCACGAGGCGGTCCACCGGATAGCACCGCACACCCAGGGTCGACGTCTCTCGCAGCACGATTCCGGCCAGGGCCTCCCTGAGCTCCGGCTCCGCGACGACGCGCAACAGCGTGCCCGGCCGGTTCTTCTTCATCTGAACGGGCGACAGCGTCACGTCCCGGGCCCCGGCGGCGAACAGGAGATCCAGCACGTAGTCGTAGATCTCCGGGTTCATGTCGTCGATGTGGGTCTCCATCACCAGCATGCGGTCGCGATCCGGAGCCGCCTCGCTTTCGCCCAGAACGATACGCAACACGTTGGGGCGGTCCGGGAACTCCAACGTGCCCGCGCCGTAGCCTGTCCGCTCGATTCGCATGGCCGGAAGTTCACCCTTTTGCGAAACGAGGGCCGAAAGGATGGCGGCCCCGGTGGGTGTGACGTTCTCCGCCTCCAGGCGCGCGTCCTCGGCCGGGAAGCCCTTCAGCAACTCCAGTGTCGCCGGCGCCGGAACCGGCAACACGCCGTGCAGCGAACCGGTCAGGCCCCGGCCCAGCGGCACGACGGAACAGGCGAAGGCGTCGATATCCAGGTGACAGGTGCCGATGGCGGCGGCGACGACATCGACGATGGAGTCCACCGCGCCCACCTCGTGGAAGTGAACGTCCTCCGGCAAGACGCCGTGGACCTTCCCCTCGGCCTCGGCCAGCTTCGAGAAGACCGCGATGGCGCGAGCCTTCACCTCCGCCGGCAGCCTGCTCCGCTCGATCAGCCGGCGAATGCCGGACCAGCTCCGTCCGGGCTGGCCCTTCCCGGCCATGACCCGGAACCGGCCCGCCCGGACACCGTTGACGGTCTTCCTACCCACCCGAATGCGGAAATCGACGCCCGTGAGCTTGTCCAGCTCCTCCTGAAGCCGCTTGCGCGGCACCCCCAGGTCCAGCAGCGCCGCCACGGTCATGTCCCCGCTGATTCCGGAGATCAGATCGAAGTACGCGGTCTTCATGTTGAGGGCAGGCGTACGAAACTCGCCGGTAGCCTGTCAAGGGCGGCCGCCGGACCGTTCCTCGAGCCGGCGCGCCCTGTCCTGCGATCATGACCGGCGCGCGGGGGTGTGCCGCCCTCGGCCAACGGCGGCAGGACCGGTTCCCTTTGCTGCCATCCAGCGGGTTCATTTACTTATGGCATGAGGAGTGTTAATTTATAGCCACCGCAATGCGTGGGGCCGTAGCTCAGCTGGGAGAGCGCTAGGTTCGCAATCTAGAGGTCGTGGGTTCGATCCCCATCGGCTCCACCATCCCCATTTCTCACTCCTCAATTTCTCACTCCCCATTTCCTTAATGTGACCCCGTGTTCCCGCGCGTCGTCCTCACCGGCAACCCGCGCACCTTCTGCCGCCTCGTTCCACCAAGACACGGACGCCGCCGCCGCCGACGGTGCTGCCGCATTTGTGCCTGCTTCGTAACAATCCCCACCAACAGCGTTACGATTGTTGCCAAAAATTTCATTATATGAGAAGGAAATTGCTATTAGGGGCACAACTATCTGCCTACACTGGACGTTTCAAGGGAGAGACTGCCATCGAAACCCGGACCCAACGCCCTTCGGCCCTCTGTCTTGTCTGGACGGCCGCCGCGGTGCTGGCGGCTACAGCGCACGGAGCTGATTCACCAGCTCGACAACAAGGCATCCCGGGCCAGGACCGGCGGCAGCAAGAGATCGTTGGCCAGCGCGAAGCTCAGCAGGGGCGCATCCAACTGACGCTGAAGGAAGCGATCTTCCTCGCCTTGGAAAACAGCCGCGCGGTCATCGAAGCGCGGCTGGGGCGTGAGGAACAGCAGCTCGGGCTGGAGGCGGCTGAAGAACGTTACCGTCCGAAGGCCAGGATCGGCGCCTCGGCCACGGCCGAAAGGGACCGCAAGACGGCAACAAGGGTTTCCGTCGGGCCGAGCCTGCGGGTTCCCACGGGCGGCACATTCAGCTTGAACCTGTCGCAGCCGGTGTCCGGACAGGAGAACCGGTCGGCGAGGGCAAGCCTGAATTTTTCTCAGCCGCTTCTCAAGGGTTTCGGCACAGAAGTAGACACCGCGCCGCTACGCTTCGCGCGCATAGACGAGCAGATCAACGTCCGTTCCTTCCGCGACGGCATCGCCGGCGTGGTCACCTCGGTCATCACGGCCTACCGGGCCGTGAGCCAGGCCAAACGGCGGCTTGAAATTAGCCGGGATGCGCTCGAGCGGGCACGGAAGCAGCTTGAGATCAACCGCACGCTGATCCGGGCGGGGCGGATGGCGGAACGGGAGATTCTGCAATCCGAGGCGGAAGTGGCCAACCGGGAGCTGACGGTGGCAGGCGACGAAGAGCGCCTGTCCAACGCCAGTTCGACGTTGATCAACACCCTCGACGTCGACGGAGCCTCCGAGGTCGCGGTTTCGGAAGAACCCGCCATCCTGCCGGCGCGGCCCGACCCGGGGCAAAGCATGGAGAAGGCGCTGGCGCGGCGGACCGACCATCTGCGGGCGCTGTTGAACGTCAAAAGAGCGCGGATCAATCTGGCCATCGCCCAGAACAACCTCTTGTGGGATCTGCGGCTCGAAGCCGATGTTTCCCGCGACACCGGCGGGGCACCCACCGACTACGGCGGGCGGGTGAATCTGACGGTGCCGTTGTGGGACCGTTCCGGGAAGCGTGCGTTGGCGCGCGCCAACAACAACGTCAGGCGGGCACAGATGGGTCTGGCGGAGGTCCGTCAGCGGATTCGGATCGCCGTGCGGCGGGCGTTGCACAACGTGGAGGTCGGCCTTCGCCAGATCGAGCTTGCCCGCAAATCGCGCTCCTTGGCCGAGCGGAAACTGGACATCGAGCGGAGCAAGCTGCGTCAGGGCCTGTCGTCGAGCTTCCAGCTCGGCCGGTTCGAGGACGACCTGGTGCGCGCCCAGAACCGGGAGCTCGACACGGTCATCAACTACCGGAACGCCCTGACTTCGCTTGACCAGACCCTCGCCACCACCCTGGATACCTGGAACATCGACATCGGGAAGGTCGCGCCATGACCACCGCGGACATTCATCGACGGGTCCTGGACAACCTGCTGGACGGTGTGCTCGTAGTCGGTTTCGGCGGCGTCATCGAGACGCTGAACCCGGCGGGGGCCGGCATCCTGGGGGTGGACCCGGATGAGGCCGCCGGCACCACCTTCGGGGAGTTGTTCATCGCGCGCGAAGGCTACGACGGGTTCACGGAGCTGATCGTGGACGCCATCGGGCAGAGGCCCCCAAGCGAGCGCCAGGTGGTGGAGGTGGACACAGCCGACGGGGTACGGTCGCTTTCGGTAGCGATCTCGTATCTGCGCGAGCGCCAGGGAGCGGACTGGGAGCCGGTGGCGTTGATCGTCGTGTTCAGCGATATCACGGAGCTTCGCACGTTGCGTGAGACCGAGCTGCGGATGGCCAAGGCGGTCGAGGCGCAACACGTGGAGCTTCAAACCGCTTACCGGCAGGTGGAGGAGCGTAGCGAGGCGCTGACGGCGGCGCTCAGGAAGGTGCGTGTCGCTCAAGGGCTCGGGATGGTCCTGGTGATCGCCATGTTCGTGGGGGCCGGGCTGTGGTCGTGGCGACCGCTGGACGGGTTCCACCCGCTCGATTGGTTCCGGTCCGGGGACATCGCGGTGGCCACGGTCCCCGACGGCTCATCGGGAACGGTGACCGTCCGGCCCCGGCCCGTGTCCCGCGACATCGCGTTGAAGGGCCACCTGGTGCCGGGACGGCAAGTCGCGGTGAGGAGTCAGGTGGAGGGCACCGTAAGAACGGTGGGCTTCCGGGTAGGGCAGGTGGTCAAGAAGGGGGATCTGCTGATCGAACTGGATCTGTCGCAGACCCGAAAGAGTTACCACGAGGCGCGGTCCGCATACCTCAAGGCACGGAAGTCCTTCGAGACCCTCGAGAACTGGGACGACGGGACCGAGATGTCGCGCGCGCGGCGCAGCTTCAGCAAGGCCAAGCTCGCCCTGGAGGGGCAGCGCAACAGGATCAACAAGAGCACCTTTCTGTTCAAGCAGGGGCTGATCTCGGCCTCCGACCACGAGGACGCGAAGCGCAGTTATACGAGCCAACTGCTGGACTTCGAGGCGGCGGAGCAGGAGTTGGCCGCGGTGCGCGCCAAGGGCGGCAAGGAAGAGGTGAATACGGCGCGTCTGGCGATGGAGCGGGCCCGCACCGAAATGCTCACGCTCGAGAAGGAGTTGGAGCAGAGCCGCATCCGGGCGCCGATAGGCGGCTCGGTGCTGGCGCCGCGAAATCGCAACCGGGGCCTCATCAGCGGCGCCGAGGTGAAGAAAGGCCAGGTGCTGCTCCGCATCGGGGACTTCACGAGTGTCGCCGCCGTCACCGGCGCCGACGAGATCGACGTGGTCCGGCTCAAGGTCGGCCAGGAGGTATCGGTGACGGGCAACGCCTTCCCCGGTCTGAAACTCCGGGGGGTGGTGAACCACGTCTCTTCCGAGGCGGAACGAAGATCGCGGGCCGCGCCGCGCTTCGAGGTCCGGGTCGACCTGGAGGACCTGGACGCGGCCAAGCGGGCGGCCCTGCGGGTGGGAATGTCCGCGCGGCTGAGGATCGTCACCTACAGCAACCCGCACGCGCTGGTGGTGCCCATCGGCGCGGTCAGCGGAAGCGGCAGCCGGCGCCGGGTGTTCGTCGTGGATCCGAAGACGGGCGAGACGCGGGAACGCAGCGTCCATGTCGGTTCCACCACCCGGAACGGGGTCGAGGTCACCACCGGTCTCAAGGCCGGCGAAAAGATCCTGGTGTCGGACGGTTGAGGGGTGCGGATGCTGACGCTGGTGGATATCCGAAAAAGCTACCGGCTGGGCCCGGTGGAGGTGCAGGTCCTCAAGGGCATCTCCCTCGAGGTCGTGGAGGGGGATCTGCTGTCGGTCATGGGCCCGTCAGGCAGCGGAAAGTCCACGTTGATGAACATCGTCGGCCTGCTGGCCCGGCCCAGCGCCGGCACCTACCTCCTCAACGGCCGTGAGACCTCGACATTGAACGACACGGAGCTGTCGGAGTTTCGCAACGCCCAAATCGGCTTCGTGTTTCAATCCTTCAACCTGTTGCCGCAACTGACGGCGGTGGAGAACGTAGCGCTGCCGCTGGTTTACCGCCACGTCCAACGCCATGAAGCCAAGCGCCGTGCGCGGGAGACCCTGGACAGGGTGGGAATTCCGGACCGGGCGGACCACCGCCCGGACCAGCTCTCGGGAGGCCAGAAACAGCGCGTGGCGATAGCGAGGGCGCTGGTGGGAGAGCCAGCGGTGGTGCTGGCGGACGAGCCCACGGGGGCGCTGGACGCCGCCACCGCCGCCGAGATCATGGCGCTCCTGTTGCGCCTCAACCTCCAGGACAAGATCACCATCGTGATCATCACCCATGATGCCGGCCTCGCCGAGCAGTGCCGGCGCCGCGTGCGGATTGCCGACGGCCGACTCCACGAGGACACCGCATGAACGCCCGGCGTTCGGCACCGCCATGAGACGCACAACCGGGGCATTCGTAGCCGATATGCGCGAGGCGGCGCGCGGCCTCGCCCGCGCCCGGCTTCGCACCCTGCTGGGGCTCCTCGGCATCATGATCGGCATCGCTTCCGTGATCGCGATGGTTTCGGTCGGCGAGGTCGCAACGGCGGAGTCCCGCAAGAAGTTCGAGCGCCTCGGCACCGATATCCTCTCCGTCCACGTGCGCGACGATCGCCGCTCGCCGCCTATTCCGCTTCCGGCCGCGCTGGAGTTTGCCGATTCGGTGCCGGCGATCGTGTCCGCGGCGCCGGTGATCAGATCCAGCGGGAACTTCAAACACGGGGGCCGGTCCGTACGGGCCAACAGTCTCCAGGGTGTCACGGAATCTTTCGCCGCCATCAACAAGCTCGAAGTCGTCGCCGGAAGGTTCATCTCCGACCTCGATACGGACAGGTTCTGGTGCGTCATCGGCGCGGGGGTAGCGGCCGACATGCGGCGCCGGGGTACTCTCGACGTGATCGGCGCCACCGTGGAATTCGGCGACCGCGTCCTGACCGTGATCGGGGAGCTGCGGGATTCGCCGCGACAGTACGGGCTACCGTTCCAGGTAGAGGCCAACTACTCGGTCTTCATCCCGATCACCACCGCGCAACGGTTGATACCGAATCGGGGGATCAAGCTGGTGATTGCCCGCTCGAGCCGTCAATTGCACCACAAGGAGGCCACCCGGATGGCGTCGACCTGGTTCCGGCAACGGACGCCCGATGTCAAGCTCCAGTTCAAGAGCGCCAAGCAGCTTGTCGAGCAGATGGAATCGCAACTCGGCGTGATGACGTTGCTGCTGGGCTCGGTGGGCAGTATCAGTCTCATCGTGGGCGGCATAGGCGTGATGAACATCATGTTGATCTCCGTCGCCGAGCGCCGCCGCGAAATCGGCGTCCGCCGGGCCCTCGGCGCGAGGCGGAAGGACATCCAGAACCAATTCCTGATCGAGGCCGTGATCCTCACCGTGGTCGGCGGCCTCATGGGCACGCTCGCGGGAATCGGGGCCACCTACGGCATCTGCCAGTTCACGGGGTGGGAGTTCTTTGTCTCTTCGAACTCCGTCGCGGCCGGGCTGGGCGTTTCCTCCGTCATCGGCATCTTCTTCGGATTCCAGCCGGCGCGCCAGGCGGCCAGCCTGGATCCCATCGTGGCGCTGCAGGGGGAGTGAGCCGGATCCCCTTCCGGCAAGAACACCCCTCGCCGAACCCTCCCGTTTCGTGTATCGTGGCCTCCGGATCAACGGAAGGATCACCAGACTCACCCAGGAGGAATCCCATGAGCAACCTTCGAGGCAAGTACGCTATCGCGGGAGTCGGGCACAGCAAGCTCGGCAAGGTTCCGGAGATGGGTCCCATCGGGATGTTCGCGGTGGCGGCGCGGAACGCCATTGCGGACGCGGGGCTGACCAAGGCGGACGTCGACGGGCTCATCACGCGGGGACCGGACGACGTCTACTGCCATCACCAGCGGGTGGGGGAGGCGCTGGGCCTGAACGTCACCTACAGCACGTCCACGGACAACGGCGGCGCCAGCCAGGTGCTGGGGGTGGCCATGGCCTGCATGGCCATCGACGCGGGGCTTTGCAACACCGTGGTGGTCGGCTTCGGGCGGGACACCTGGTCCCGGACGCACCGCACCGAGGCGGCGCGCAAGCGGGTCAACATCGGCATCCAGAACCAGGGGGAGTTCGGGCCGGAGTTCGGCTGGTTCGGCGCCCCGTCCAACTACGCGGTCTCCGCCCGGCGCCACATGAAGCTCTACGGCACCACCAAGGAACAACTGGGCCACATCGCGGTGGCGTTCCGCGAACACGCGAGCCGGAACCCCAACGCCTTCTTCCAGAAGCCCCTGACCATGGAGGAATACCTGAACGCACGCATGATCGTCGACCCGCTGTGCCTCTACGACTGCAGCATCTACATCGACGGCGCCGCGGCGGTGGTGGTGACCTCGGCGGAGCGCGCCAGGGACCTGAAGAGCCCTCCCGCCTACATCATGGGGTTCGGCTTCGGCAACCGCCTCAGCGGCTGGTTCGAGGAGAGCAACATGCTCACCACCGGAGCCAGGGAGGCGGGCGAGGCGGCCTACCGCATGGCCGGCATCCGCCCCGATGACGTAGACACCGCCCAGCTCTACGACTGCTTCACGCAGATGGTGCTGCTCCAGCTCGAGGACTACGGCTTTTGCGGGAAGGGCGAAGGCGGCCCCTTCGCGGCCTCGGGGGCGCTTCGGCTGGGGGGACGACTCCCCACCAACACCTCGGGCGGACAGCTTTCCGAGGGCCATACCGAGGGCATGCTGCAGATCGTCGAGGGCGTCCGGCAGGTCCGTCACGAGCACGGCCCGGACCGCCAGGTGCAGGACGCCGAGATAGCCCTGGTCAGCGGCCACGGCGGCAACACGGCCTGCCAGTCGGCGATGATCCTGGCGAGGGATGCGTCATGAGCGAGTACGCCAAGCCGTTGCCGTATCCCACCGTCGAGTCCGAGCCCTTCTGGGAGGGTTGCAAGCGCCACGAGCTGCTGTTGCCGCAGTGCCGCCAATGCAGCGGCTACTGGTTCCCGCCGAACTCCACCTGTCCGCATTGCTGGAGCACGGAGTGGGACTGGAAGAAGGCTTCCGGCCGCGGCAGGATCCACTCGTTCGGAGTCTACCACCGGGTGTACCACCCGGGTTTCGAGGGCGAGGTTCCCTACGTGTTCGCGGTCATTCAGCTGGACGAGGGGCCGCGGCTGGTGAGCAACGTAGTGAACGAGTCGCCGGACCAGCTCGAATGCGACCAACCGGTGGAGGTGGTGTTCGAGGACGTCACCGAGGACGTGACGCTCTACAAGTTCACGCCAGCCTGACGGGAGCGGGGCTCAAACCCGCGTGCCCCCGGGAGCCCGCTCGCCGCGCTAGCGCGACGCTTCGGCAAGGGTGCGGACAAGCTCGTCCGCCTGCGGGTTCTTGACCTTTCTTCGGAGAAGTATGTCTCGCGGAGAGAGGTTGGTCTGGCCGTAGTAGGTCTGGTTGTCGGCCCGGTTGATGACCACGACTCCGCCCTCGACGACGAGACCCGCGAATATTCCCTTGACGCGGGAGAACGAGAAGATGTCGAAGATCTCGGCCTTTGCTCCGATCCCTTCGGGACCCACGCTGATGCTGGCGTCGGCGCCGAGCTGGAACTTGTCCTTCAGGAATCTCCTCAAGCCTCGTTCGGTCATGATCATGAGGATGACCTGGCCGCCGGCGGCGCCGAACTGGAGACCGAAAGAAGCGGACCCCACGTCGTAGAAAGCCGGATGACTCCACGTACCCGCGGCGTCCTGGGCCAGCAACACGCCTTGACCCCCGGATCCGCCGAAGAAAAATCCTCCCTTGAACAGCTCCGGCATGATGAGAAGCCCCTTGGCGTAACGCACATTTTGCCGGAACCACGTCATCCGCGGATCCTTCTGGAAGTCCCGAAACGCGAACTGCGCCTTGGTCACTCGCTGAGCCAGGTCTTCCCGGGTAACTTGCTGCGCGCTCGACGGGGTGGCGAACAACGAAGCGAACAGAAACAAGACGGCAAGTGATACCAGGAACCTTTGCATCGGATGCCTCTCTTCCGTTGGTGAGCGGTTGGTCATGGCATTTCTCGTTGCGCCCGACTCCGTTGTCCGTGCTCCGTGGTCCCCGGTGTTCAACCCCATGTCTTTAAATCTATCACGTGAAGCGAGGATAAAAAACGAAACAGGATCGCCAACCGTGACGCCCCGATTCACTGTTGCCGGAGAACGAGGTAGCGATCTCCCCCCGCCGTCAGGTCCTTCGCCACCTGGAGCTGCCAGTCCGTGTTTCCCGGGCCGTAAATCGTCTCGGCGGCGTCGCCGGCCAGAAGCACGGCGGAGCCCGGATGATCCCGCAGGAAGCGCTCGATCGCCTCTTCGCTGTCCAGGAGCTCCACGTTGCGCCGTGAATAGAATCCGAATGCGGCCATCTTGGCCCGTCCCCGGCGCGGATTCGCAAGACCGACCACGGTTTCCGAACCGACGTTCCCGGCGATCCAGCGTCCCGCCGGCTCATAGGTCTTGACCGGATTGAACCGGGGCATGAGCCAGCTCAACACCAGGAAACACACCGCCACGACGCCGACGGCGAGCCGGCACAATGCCCGTGACAAGTCCGGATAGCGCCGCGCGCGCAGGACCCAAACGCCCGCGGCGCCGCTCACGAGGCCGATCCCGAGACCCGGCGCCCGAAGACTCCGGGCAACCGCTGCCTCCGGGGGGTCCAGCCCCAGCCGCTGCACCAGCAGGTCCGCGCCCAGGGCCGCCGACATCAGCACGCCTCCCAGGAGCACCAGCAGCGAACCCGCGAGCACCGCCGCGGCCGTGGCAAGGCGCCGCTCAAGCCCGTCGAATCCGTCCCGCCCGCCGACCACCGCCGCGGCCCATTGGCCGACGAGGAGAGCGGCCGCCGGGTAGGCGGGCAGCAGGTATAGCTGGCGCTTGGTCGCGGCGACGGAAAGAAACGCGAAGAAAATCCCCAGCCACCAGAGCAGCAACTGCTGCCTGGGATCGCTCCAGGTCCGCCGACGCCAGCCCCACCACAACGCCAACGGCAGCAGCAGGCTCCACGGCGCCATGTCGTGCCATATCGTGGAGGCGTAGTAGTAGACGGGACGGGCATGCCCCTGAGATCCGCTTGCGAAACGCACCGCGTTCTGCCGCCACAGCTCCTGCAGGACGTTGCCCGCGCCGGTCTGGTGCGCGCACGCCACCAACCACGCCAAGTACATCGCCAGGCTCACCAAGGCGAGGGGGGCAAGCATGACGAGCGGACGCCATTCCCGCCGTGCGCCGTGCCACAGGCACAGCACCAGGCCGGGCAGCAGGAGTCCCAGAGGGCCCTTCGTCAGCATGGCCAGGCCGAACAGGACGAACCCCGCCACCCGCGCCGGCAACGACGGCTCCGGGCCGCTGCCGGAAGCGTAGACCAGGAGCCCCGAGGCGATGAACAGGCTGAACAGCATGTCGGGACGATAGCCGACGGCCTGGAGCGCGAACTGGGGGAACGTCAGCAACACCAAGCCCGCCCACAGCCCGACGGAAGGCCCGAACCAGCGCGAACCCATGGCGCAGGTGGCGAGGGCGAGGGCGATGGCGCCCAGGGCCGAGGGCAGGCGCAACGACACCTCGCTGACGGAGCCGAGGATCGTGGAAGCGATGGAGCCCGCCCAGTAGAGCAACGGGGGATAGTCGAGCCAGACGGCCCCCATGCGCCGCGGCACGACCCAATCCCCGCTCAGGTACATGGCGAGGGCGGTCTGGGCGACATTGGGCTCGTTGGGAAACCAAAGGTCGCGCAACCCGAGGCAGGTTACGTAAAGGACCGTTCCGAGGGAGGCCAGGAACAGGTAGCGATGACGCTCGAGAGCGCTCAACAGGCCCCTAGAACTCCATGCCGACGCCGGCAGCCCGGGCCTTGTCGTGGGCCAGCCGCGCCAGGGCCATGTATCCCACGCCCTGATCGCTGTTCTGCTTGAAGAGGGTGACGTCCCGCTCGCTCCCGCGTCCCCGGACCTTCCCGGTCACCAGCGCGCTCAGGTCCTTGACGTCGTCCCAGGTGATCACGCCGTTCCGGACGGGTTCCAGCAGATCGCCCTGCTCGTCCTGGACGCCCTGCTGCACGAGGGTGGCCACGATGACGTCGGCCCGGGCCAGCACCTCGTCGTCGAGCTCCCGGCGCGGACGGCTCACCAGCCCTTCCATCAAGAGCTCCTTGTTGCTGCCCACGATCGAGGTGACGTGAACCCCCTCCTCGAGCCAGCGCCCGAAGACCACCGGGAAATTGCTGCCGGTGGCGCAGACGATGATGTCCACGCTCCGGGCCGCGTCCTCGGGCCGCTCTACGGGCTTGAGCTCCGCGTCCACGTAAGGCTGCATGGTCTCGCAGAAGGCACGGCGGTTGTCGGCGTTGCGGCTGTAGACCCTGACCTCGGTGATGGGCCGGATGGCGCACATGGCCTCCAGATGGCGCCGGGCCTGGCGCCCGCTGCCCAAGATCCCCAGGACGCGGGCGTCCTCTCGGGCCATGCGCTGGGTGCCGACGGCGCTGGTGATGGCGGTCTCGGTGGCGAACTCGTCCTCGGCGGTCTGGCGGCGGTAAAAGGGAGGACAGCCGGCAATGATGGCGAGCAGCTCACCGGTCTCGCTGTCGTAGCTGACGTAGACCCGCTTCCCCACCGCCCCGTAGCTCTGGTCCTCGGCCGTGTAGTTGTGGCGTTCGTAGTGGACGAAGGTCCCGGCCACGGCGAGCGGCACGCACCCTCCGGAGTGGACGGTGATACGCCGGTTGTCCGCCAGCATCCGCTGGCGCGGAAGGCTGAAGATCGGGTGGTCCACCTGTGAGGCGAACCCCTTCTCCATGGCGTCGACGGCCTCGGTGATGGAGATGAGGCCCTCGAGCTCCTCGGCCTTGATGAACAGTGCCATGTGGCCGGCGGTGCGGCGTTACCCGTGAGCCCGGGTGAACTCCAGCGCCCGCTCGCAAACGTTCTCGGTGGTCTGGTCGGGCGGCATGACGTTCCAGAACTCTCCGTTGGGGAGACACTCGCGAAGGTAGTGAGCCCCGGAGGTGGCGTGGGAAGGATCGTCGCCGGGCATGATGACCGCCGGCGCCTTGATGCCCATCACCTCCTCGGGGGTGGCGCCGGTGGCGGTGTCGCGGTCGAAGAGATCCGGGCCGCTGGTGGCGATGATGCCCATGTAGCGCTCCGGATCCTCGGCGGCGAATCGCCCGGCGAACGCGCTGTCCCGGGCGATGACCGACGCCCAGGGTCCTGACTCGGGATCGGTCCAGAAGGTCGTGCCCTTGGAGGCCCGGTCGACCACGCCCTGTATGCCGTTCTCCCGCACGAAGTCCAGGTGGGTGGCGAATCGCGCCTGGCTCGCCGTCTTCCAGCGGTATCCGCCCACCGGCCAGTGCAGGATCATGCCGCGGGTCGCCTCCGGATAGTTGACGCCGAAGGAAAGCGCCACCGAGCAGCCCATGCAGCCCCCCATGACGAAGGCCGAATCGATCCCGAGGTGGTCCAGGAGCTGCTTGCCCTCGCGCGCGTAAGCGGTCCAGGTGAGCCGTTCCACCCGTCCCCCGGATTGTCCCGCCTCGCGCCGGTCGTACGCGATGACCTGGTGCTTGGAGCCGAGCCTGGCCAGGGCGTCGATGCCCGTCCATGCGCTGGCGACGCGCCACTTCTCGATGGTGGAATCGAACCCGCCGGGCGCGAACATCAGGAGCGGCGGCCCCGAGCCATAGGTTTCGTAGTAGATCTCGATACCGTCGATGACAGCAGTGGCCATGAAGTTCCTCCGAGACAATCCCGTCGACGCTTGCAAGACGTGCGTTGAAGGGGCTTTGGTGATGTTGCCCCACGATTAGCCGAAGCACGCAACCCAGTCAAATTCACGGCCCGCCCGGACGTCATTCCGGCCTCCCCTTCCCTGGATTTCCGTCCCCGATCATGGCCGAGGGCATGCTTTCGCGGGAATGGCGGATGGACGGTCTTTGCGGGAAGCCGGAACAGTCATTGACCCGGCTGACGAACGGGACCTATAATCCCCGCTTCAATATCGAACGGCCGGCCGCGCCGGCGCCACGGGAGGAACCCATGCTGATCGACTGGCACTCGCACCACACCGCCCCGGAACTGGTAAACGCTTTCCGGCAGAAGGCCGGGAAGGCGCCGAAGGTCGACGACTACGACTCGGCCGACTTCGAGAAGAGACTGGCGGAACTGGACGAGGCGGGCATCGACTTCCAGCTCGTCTCCCAGGGCGCCAGCGAGGACGCCGACCAGCTCGAGGCGGCGGACGCCCTGGAGATGGCGCGTCTTTCCAACGACGTGCTCGCGGAGCGCATCGGCGGCCACACGGACCGGTTCGGCGGCATCACCGCCCTCTCGTTCAAGAACATCGATGCATCGGTGGAAGAGATCGAGCGAATGGCGTCCCGGGGCTTCAGGGCCGTGCTCATCTACCCGCGGGTGGACGGCGAGATGAAGGTGGACCTTCCGGAGCTCGATCCCATCTTCGCCAAGGTGTCGGAGCTCGGCCTGCCGCTGTTCCTGCACGGCAGCGGCAACGCCAAGGACCCGACCCTCCAGCGGCTCGAGGACGGCGGCGCCGGAGTATCCTATGCCGTGCTCTCCGACGCCAGCGTCAACGAGTGCGTCATGCGCATGATCGCCGGCGGCGTCTTCGACCGCCATCCGAACCTCAAGGTGGTCATACGAAGCGGCGGCGGCGGCATCCCCCTGCTGGTGCAGAGGATGTCCTGGCGGCACAGGGGCCCCGACGGAGACAAGCGCTACTCCGACATCTTCCTCGAGCACTTCCTCATCGACACGGCCAGCGTCAGGCCCAAGGCCCTCCCCTTTCTCACCGACGTGATGGGTTCCGGCGGCGTGGTCTTCGGCTCGGACTACTGCGGCGGGCTCGGCCCGCTCAAGAGGGCCCTGGCTGTCGTGGACGAGCAGGAGAATGCCACCGAGGTCCGCTCCTGGACGGAGAAAACTTCACGCGAACTGCTGGGGATCTAGTGTCGCGTCCCGTGGGTTCCTGGCATAAGTCGCGCAGGAATTTTTGTCGTCGGCAAGGCGCCGGCCCTACTCCTTCCGGGTGGTCAACTCGATCTTGTACCCGTTGGGATCCTCGATGAACGCGATCACCCCGCCGCCGTGCTTCATGGGACCCGCGTCGCGGGTGATCTTGACCCCCTTCTCGCGCAGGTCGTCGCAGGTCGCGTACACGTCCGGCACGCCGATGGCGATATGGCCGAAGCCGTCGCCGACGTCGTACTCGTGGGTATCCCAGTTGTAGGTCAGCTCGATGACGGCGTTGTCCTCCTCGGAGCCGTAACCCACGAAGGTGTTGGTGAAGCGGCCGGACTCGTAGTCCTTCTGCTTCAGGACCTTCATCCCCAATCCGTCGCAGTAGAACTTCAGGCTCTCGTCCAGGTGCTTGACCCGAATCATGGTGTGAACGATTCTCATGGAATTCTCCTTTCTCACGCCGACTCGCCGACTTGCGAGGGGGTGGCCACCGCCTCCCGGATCTCCCAGCCCCCCGCGCGCGTAAAGCTCACGTGGCTGAAGTCACAGGGTTTCAGGTGGAAGGTGCGGTAATGGTTCAGCGAGGTGCGGCTGATCCTGCACAGAACGGCCACGATAGGGAAGTTGTGGCTGACCACGACGATGCTGTCTTCGTCGTCGTGGGTCTCCACGATACGGTTGAGCGCGGACCACGTTCGGCGTTCCACGTCGATCAGGCGCTCCCCTCCCGGGAGCACCACCGCCAACGGCTGCGACCGCCACAACTCGATCAGCTCCGCGAACTTCTCGCGCACTTCAACGAAGGTCAGGCCTTCCATCTCGCCGTGGTCGAGCTCGCGAAGGTCGGGGTCTACGTTCACCGCGACGTCGTGGGGCTCGCCGACGATCTCCGCGGTTTGCCGGGCCCGGCGCAGGTCGCTGGAATAGACCGCATCGATGCGGCGCCGGCTCAAGTGCGCGGCAACCTCCCCGGCCTGCCGGTGACCGGTCTCGTTGAGCTCGATGTCCGAGCTGCCCTGGCACCGGCCCTCCCGGTTCCACCGGGTCTCACCGTGACGTAGCAGGAAAATCTGCATGGCGGGCGTTGGCGTCAGATGAACTCCGGATGGATCTCGATCTTGGCGTTGGCCTTAAGGTTCTCGATCAACCGGCTCAACGCCCGTTGCCGTTTCTCGTCACGGAGTTGGCGGGTCAGCTCCTCCTTCGCCTTGGACAGCTCGGCCGGGTCGGCCGCCACCGTCTTCCGCAGAACCATGACATAGACCGTATCGTCCTGGAGGTAGGCGGTATCCACCACGGGCTTCTCCTCGGATACCGTGAGCCGCCCCAGGGGCAGGGGAAGGAACCCGATCTCCGGAATCTCCGCCTGTGCCCGCGGGAACAGCCCGGTATCCTCCACGGTGAGCCCGTGAGCCGCCGCCACGGTGGCGAGATCGGACGCCGCCTTGATCTCCGCCAAAAGCTCGTCGCCCTTCTCTTGCGCGCGCTCCCGGGCCTTCCTGCGGACGAGGGTCTCTTGAATCCTGTCCTTCACGTCGTCCAGGGGCGGGATCGCGGGTTCGATCCGTTGCGCGACATCCATGAGGTACAGCGCGTCCGGAGTCGGGATGATGGGCCCTACTTGCTCCGGCTTCAGGGACAGGGCCGCGCGGTAGAACTCCTCCACGTCACCGATCTCGTCGAGCGTCTCCCCGGCGCTGAACAGGCGCGTCCGCGACAGCTCGATGCCGCGCTTCGAGGCGACATCCGCCAGCGGGGCGCCGTCCAGGACCCTTTCGCGGTCTTCCTCCGCCGCCCGCGCGGCCTTGGCGCTGCCGCGTTCGAGGGTGAGAGCATCGACGATCCGCTCCCTCACCTCGTCGAGCTCCATGACCTCGTCCTTCTGCTTCTCCACCGCCCTCAGAAGGTGCAGCCCGAAAGCGCTCTCGACGACGTCGCTCACCTCGCCTTCCGCCAGTGCGAACAGAGCCGTGTCCAGCGGCTCCACCAGTTGACCCCTGTTCACGAAGCCCATGTCGCCGCCGCGGGCGGCGCTGTCGTCCTTGGAATGCTGCTTGGCCAATTCGGCGAAGTCCGCGCCACCGCGGGCTTCCCGCAGGACGTCCTCCAGTTGCTTGTGCGCCGCCTCCTTTTCTTCCGGCGCGGTGCCTTCCGGCGCGGGGATGAAGATCTGGCTGAACTTCACCGCCTCCCGCCTGCGGAACCGCCGGTCGCGGTAGACGTCGTAGTAGGCGCGGACATCCTCGTCGGAAACCGCGATGCCGGCGGAAAAGTCCTTCACCCGGTAGGCCGCGTAACGCGCCTTGACCTTGAGCGGTTCCCGCAGGAGCGCGCCGTTGCCGTCGTAATAGGCCTTGATCTCTTCGTCGTCGACCTCGACCCCATCCACGAAGTCATCGGTCTTCAACCGGACGAACCCGAGCGCGATCTCCTCGTTGTCCGTCCGGTAGCGCTCCTCGACCTCGGCGGCCGTGACCGGGATGGAGTGCTGGAGCAGATCCTGAAGCTTCTGAATGGTCAACCCCTGGCGCTGGCGGGCCTCGAACTCACCGGGCGTCAGCCCCTGGCTGCGTAGCGCCTGCGTATACACGTTCTTGTCGAACCGGCCTCCGGCCTGGAAGGCGGGGTTGTCGGCAATACCCTCCGCCAGCTCGTCATCGGTGACCTGCAATCCCAACTCGTGGGCGGCCTGCAACAACAGCCGTTGCTGGATCATCTCTTCCAGCAGTTGGCCCCTGAGATTCAGGGCCTCGAGGTCGGCGGGAGACAGCCGGCCTCCGGCCAGTTGCCGGTAGGTCTGAAGCATCCGGTAGTACTGCCTTTCGAGCTCGGTGTAGGTGATCTTTTCGCCGTTCACCTCGGCGATGGTGACCACCCGCTCCTGCCCTCCCTGGGGGCCGACGCCGACCATGACGAAAGCCAGCACGCCGACGCCGAGCAGCAGCAGCACCAACCACGATCGTTTCCTCTTTCGCAGCACGTCAAGCATCTTCGAAACGCTCCTCGAGGCACAAGATGTCGCTCCGCACGCGGTCGCGAACCGGCGCTCATTATAGGTACCCGCCGCGATTAAGGGAAGGGCAGCACCGAAACCGCCCTCCCCTTCATTTGTTGTAGCACGGGTTCAGTTCTGATATCTTTAGGCGGTTCTTACATCTTGCCGCACAAGAGGGGTTGCATGAGGTTTCTCGACAGGGTCTATGGCCTCGTTTCCAACGATCTGGCCATTGATCTGGGCACCGCGAACACTCTGATATACATCAAGAACGAGGGCGTGGTGTGCAACGAGCCGTCGGTCGTTGCGGTGCAGAAGAACGGACGCGGGGAGAAGAGAATCCTCTCCGTCGGCACCGCGGCGAAGAAGATGCTGGGGCGCACACCCGGCAGCATCGTCGCCATCCGCCCTTTGCGGGATGGGGTGATCGCCGATTTCGAGACCACCGAGGCGATGCTCGATTACTTCATCAAGCTGGTGCACCACCGCCGCTCTCTGGTGCGTCCGAGGGTCATCGTCGGAGTGCCCTTCGGCATTACCGAGGTGGAAAAGCGCGCGGTGCGTGAGTCGGCGGAATCGGCGGGCGCCCGCGAAGTCTACCTCATCGAACAACCCATGGCCGCGGCCATCGGCTCGGGGCTGCCCATCACCGAACCCACCGGGAACATGATCGTGGACATCGGCGGCGGGACCACCGAGGTGGCCGTGATCTCCCTGGCGGGCATCGTCTACTCGAAGTCCATCCGGGTGGGAGGCGACAAGCAGGACGAAGCCATCGTCCAGTTCATCAAGCGGCGCCACAACCTGATGATCGGGGAACGCACCGCCGAGCTCATCAAGATCACCATCGGTTCCGCCTATCCCGGCGAAGAGATCCGTACCATGGAGATCAAGGGGCGGGACCTGGTGGCGGGCGTACCCAAGACCGTGCTGATCTCGGACGAGGAGATCCGCGATTGCCTGCTGGAGCCCATCAACCAGATACTGGACGCCGTTCGCGTTTCTCTGGAGCGCACCCCTCCGGAACTGGCATCGGACATCGTCGACCGCGGCATCGTGCTGGCCGGCGGCGGCTCATTGCTCAGGAACCTGGACTCGCTGATCAGCGAAGAAACCGGGCTTCCGGTAACCCTTGCGGGAGATCCTTTGACGTCCGTGGTGATGGGAGCAGGCATGGTGCTGGACGAGATCGACCTGCTCAAGGATGTAACGATCAACTGAAAGGACAGAGTCTACCGTGCCCGCAGCCAGGACAGGGAGAACTGCGGACTCACGCCGGTCACCGCAGCGACCCTCCAACCCCCGTCAGCAGGACACCCGCTCGAGCAAAGCCGGTTTTCTCGCCGTCACCCTGTTACGCCGGTACCGGATTCCGATCCACTGCGTGCTCGCCCTGGCGCTGGCCTTCTACGTCGTCACCGTTTCCTCCAGCGCCCCGAACGAAGGAGAACCGGTCACCCGGCTGCTTTCGCAGTCCATGAAGCCGCTCAAGAAATCGCTGCACGCGGTGGGCGCGGCGATCCACAACCTGCAGGTCAACTACGTGGCCTTCAAGGATCTGTGGAATGAGAACCAGACCCTCAAGGAGCAGGTCGCCGCCCTCGAGGCCGAGCGCAACCGGCTCTTCGAAGCCAAGCTCGCCAACGACCGCCTCACCGAGCTGCTGGAGATCAGAACGCGGATCCTGCGGCAATCCGTCGCCGCCACGGTGATCACCCACAGCCCGAGCAGCTGGTTCCGCACCATCACGGTGGACAAGGGGAAAGGCGCGGGCATTCATCAGGGCATGGCGGTGATCACGCCGCGCGGCGTGGTCGGCAAGGTCGTGTCCGTGGAAGATGACACCGCCAAGGTCATGCTGCTGACGGACCACAAGAGCGGGCTCGATATCATCACGCAGCGGACCCGGGTGCGCGGCATCGTTTCCGGGTCGGTGGACGGAGAGCCCATCGTGAAGTACATGGGCCGCAACGAGGATGTCCGTCCCGGCGACCGGCTCATCACCTCGGGGCTGGACGGGACATTCCCCAAGGGACTCCTGGTCGGCACCATCATCGACATCGCGGACGACGGTCCCGGGCTTTTCCGGCGCGTGCGGGTTTCGCTGGCGGTGGACCCGCTGGTGATGGAAGAAGTGCTCTTCATCTCCGACAAACCCAAACGGGCGGTGTCGTCGGCCTCCACGCGGGGCCGTGAGCCGGCGCAGTCAGCCACGCCATGAACGTATCGCTGGTCTTTTTCGGCATCGGCCTGGTCTTCGTCGTCCTGCAGTCCACGGTCCTTCACCTGGCGAGCTGGACGCCCATCATTCCCGACCTGACCCTGATCCTTTGCGTCTACTGGGCGCTAAACCGCCCACGGGTCGAGGCCGTCTGGGCGACTTTCCTGTTGGGATACGCCATCGACATCCTGTCGAGTCCCCAGCCGGGCGTGAACGCCCTGGCCTTCACCGCGGTATTCCTGGTGGTATACGTGGTCTTCCGGTACGTCTGGGCCTACGGCGCACTGGTCAGCGCCGTGACGGTGTTCGTGGCGGTGTGGCTGAAAGTCGGCACGCTGATCGTGATTTCCCCGCTGTTCGAGTTGACCGCGGGCGGCTGGGTGGTGGTCGCCGACGCCATATTCCGGGAAGCGCTTTTCTCCGCCTGCATCGCGCCCTTGCTGTTCCTGATGCTGCGCTCCATACAGAACCGAATGGAGACCGTGAAGAAACCTTCCTCCCTCGTCAATGCTGCCTCTTAGGCCAACCTCCCGAACCCAGACGGAGTTTCGCGGACGAATACGGATCTTCGGGCTGTTGATCCTGCTGGTTTTTGCCTTCCTCACCTACCGCCTGTGGACCCTGCAGATCCTGCAGGGCAAGCGCTACACCGTCATGTCCGAACACAACCGCATCCGGCTGGAGCGGATTCCCGCGGTTCGGGGCATGGTGTTCGACCGAAAGAACCGGCTCCTGATCAACAGCCGGCCCTCCTTCGACGTGCGCTATGCGCCCGAAGACCCACCGGTTCCGGAGACCACCCTGCGGCGCCTCGCGAACATGGTCGACGGCGACGGCGAGCGCTTCGTGGAGGCCGTTCAGCACACCAAGGGATCGAAAGGGGTCACGCTCATCCGCGACGTGGATTGGCCGTCGGTGGTGGCGGTGGAGACGCATCGCCTGGACCTCCCGGGGGTGTACGTCAGCGTCAAGGCCCGGCGCAGCTACCTGACGGACTCGATGACCGCACACGTGCTCGGCTACCTGGGCGAGGTCAACACCGAGCAGTTGCAGGCCCTCCGCCGGAGGGGCTACCGGCGCGGGGACGCCATCGGGCAGGCGGGCCTCGAGAAGCGGTGGGAGCGGCACCTGGCGGGACGCAGTGGAGGAGAAAAGGTGGAGGTGGACGCCACCGGCCGCAAGGTCCGCGTCATCGATCGTCTCAAGGCGACGCCCGGGCACAACGTCGTTCTGACCCTTGACCTGGACGTTCAGCGGGTGGCGTACGACGCGTTGAAGGGGAAGGAGGGCGCCATCGTCGCCCTCGACGCGAATACCGGCGCCGTGCTCGCGCTGGTGAGCACTCCCGCCTTCGACCCCAACTCCTTCGCCCGCGGCATGACGCCCGACGAGTGGCGTCAACTGATGGCGGACAACGAAACCCCTTTGCACAACCGGGCGTTGCAGGGACATTTCCCGCCCGGCTCGACGTTCAAGATCGTCACCGCGCTGGCGGCGTTGCAGGAACGTGTCATCTCCCCGGACCAGCGGCTGTTCTGCAGCGGAACCTACAAGGTAGGGAATCGCACGCTCAGGGATTGGAAGAAACACGGCCACGGCCACATCGCCATGCACCAGGCCCTGGTGCAGTCCTGCGACGTCTACTTCTACCAGCTGGCGCAACGGCTGGGCGTCGACAAGATAGCGCGATACGCGCGGCGTTTCGGCCTGGGCGAACCCACCGGCATCGATCTGGACGGCGAAAGCCCCGGACTGGTTCCCGACCGGGCATGGAAGCGGCGCCGTTTCGGCGCCCCGTGGTATCCCGGCGAAACCCCCCTGGTCGCCATCGGCCAGGGTTTTCTCGGTGTGACGCCGCTGCAGATGGCCAGCCTGGTGGCCACCGTGGCCAACGGGGGGACGGTCTATCGCCCGTGGTTCGTAAAGCGCGTGCTTTCCGCCGAAGGCGAGGTCATGGAAGAGTACGGGCCGATCCGAACCGGCACGGCGGACCTGCGGGAAGAGAACATGGCCCTCGTGCGCAAGGCGCTGGTCGACGTGGTTCACGGACGGCGCGGCACGGGAAAGCGGGCGCGTTCGAAGATCGTCGACATCGCCGGAAAGACCGGAACGGCCCAGGTGGCGGAGATGCGTGGCGAGGCGGTCAAGAGCGAGGACCTCCCGTACGTGGTCAGGGACCACGCCTGGTTCGTGGGCTATGCCCCGACCGAGGAGCCGGAGATCGCCGTCGCTACCCTGGTGGAGCACGGCGGCCAGGGGGGCGCCGTCGCCGCACCCATCGCCAAGCGGGTCATCGAAGCCTACTTCCGAAGCGAGGGCTACGACATGAACTTCGAGGACCACGAAGAGCCGATGGTTTTCATCGGCTCGGGGCCCCGTCGGACAGACCATGCAAATTGATCGCCGCCTCGTAACCGGCTTCGACTGGCCCTTGTTCATCCTGACCGCGGTTCTGGCCTTGGTGGGTATCATGACCATCTACAGCGCCACCTGCGGCGCCGACGAAGAATGCCCGCGCTACCTGGCCACCAAGCAGTCCTACTGGCTCGTCATCGGCCTGGTGCTGATGGTCGCGACCTTCGCCGTGGACTACCAGCACCTGAACCGCTGGGCGTACCCCATCTACGGTGCAGTGGTCATCCTCCTGGCGCTGGTGTTGGTCATCGGCATCACCAGCGGCGGCTCGCAGCGGTGGCTGGACCTGAGATTCTTCTCGTTCCAGCCCTCGGAGTTCGCCAAGCTGGTGCTGGTGCTGGTGCTGGCCAAGACGCTTTGCTACTACGAGCCCGGATATTCCCTGACGGCCCTGGGAGTGCCCCTGATGCTGTGCGCGCCGGTGCTTGCGCTGGTGCTGCTGCAGCCGGACCTCGGCACCGCCGTGCTGATCTTTCTCATCGCCATGGGGGTCGTGGTCATGTCGGGGCTGCGCATACGGTCGCTGCTCTACTTCAGCCTTGCCGCCGTTGCCGCGCTGCCGGTGGGATGGAAGTTTCTGAAGCCGTATCAGAAGACCCGTATCTGGACCTTCATGAATCCCGAGTCCGACCCTCTCGGCGCCGGCTATCACGTGGTCCAGTCCAAGATCGCCATCGGCTCGGGCCGTCTCTGGGGCAAGGGTTATCTGGAAGGCAGCCAAAACCGGTTGGAGTTTCTTCCGGAGCAACACACGGACTTCATCTTCTCCGTATTCGCCGAGGAATGGGGGTTCTCGGGATGCGTGCTGCTGCTGGCGGCCTACGCGTTGCTGATCCTGCTCGCGCTACGGGTGGTCCGGCGCGCCCAGGACCGCTTCGGGGTGCTGCTGGCCGCGGGATTGACCGCCATCCTGTTCTGGCAGTTCACCATCAACATCGGCATGGTGACCGGCCTGCTGCCGGTGGTGGGCATCCCGTTGCCCCTCATCAGCTACGGCGGGTCTTCGCTGGTCACCACGCTGGTGGCGGTGGGGCTGCTGATCAGCATCAGCATGAGGCGCAATACGCGCTAGGGCACTAGCCCAGGGCCTTGTCGATCTCGCTCACCAGCCTTGCTTTCGGAGCCGCGCCGACGATCTGACCCGAAAGGCTCCCTTCCTTGAAGATCATCAGGTTGGGAATTCCCCGCACGCCGAAGCGGCTGGGCGTTTCCGGGTTCTCGTCGACGTTGATCTTCACCACCTTGAGCCTGCCGTCGTATTCCCGCGCCAGTTCTTCCAGCACCGGGGCGATGGACTTGCACGGCCCGCACCAGGGGGCCCAGAAATCCACCAGCACCGGCATGGATGCGCCGATGACTTCGGCTTCGAACTCGTTGTCCGCTACGTGGGATATTTCCATCGAGACGTATCTCCCTTTCCGATCATTCTAGAGAGCTTCCCGCGAGTAGGTTCAACAAGGTCCGCACCCCGAAACCCGTGCCCCCTTTCGGGCACAGGGCGTGACCCTTGGCCGCGAAGGCGGGGCCGGCGATGTCCAGATGCGCCCAGGGAATGTCGCCGACGAATTCCTGCAGGAACAGCGCCGCGGTGATGGCGCCGGCCGAACCCCCGCCCACGTTCTTGATGTCCGCGACCTGGCTCTTGATGTCCTCGCGGTACTCGGGCGTCAGCGGCAACCGCCAGAGGTTCTCTCCGGCGTCGCGGCTGCACTCGATGAGCTTGCCGGTCAGGTCCTCGTCGTTGCTGAAGAGCCCCGCCACTTCGTTGCCCAGGGCCACGATGCAGGCGCCCGTGAGGGTGGCGAGATTGATCATGCAGTCGGGCTTCTCGCGGCCCGCCAGCAGCAGGGCGTCCGCGAGGATCAGCCGCCCCTCGGCGTCGGTATTCATGACCTCGACGGTCTTCCCGTTGAGGTAGCGGATTACGTCTCCCGGTTTCTGCGCGCCGCCGTCCGGCAGGTTGTCGGTGGTCGGCACCAGGCCCAGCACCTCGGCGTCGGGCGCCAACTCGGGGAGCACGCTCATGACTCCGATGACCGTGGCGGCCCCCGCCATGTCGATCTTCATGGTCTCCATGGAGCGCGCCGGCTTGAGGGAAAGACCGCCGGAATCGAAGGTGATTCCCTTCCCCACGAGGGCGACCTTCCGCTGCGGCCGGCCCTTGGGCCTGTAGCGCATGTGGATGAAGCGCGGCTCCTCGCGGCTGCCCTGGTTGACCGCCAGCAGGCCCGCCAGCTTCATCTGCTCGATCTTCCGCTTGCCCCAGACCTCCACCTTCAGCCCCTCGCCGCGGCAGTGAACCGTGGCCTGCTCCGACAGGTAGCTGGCGGTTGCCGTGGACGGCGGCTCGTTCACCAGATCCCGGGCCAGGCACACCGCCGACGTCGCAAGCCTGGCGTTCTTCAGCGCGCGCGTGAGCGCGGCGCTCCGCCCCGACGCGGTCCGTCCGAGGATGAGCGTGCGCAACCGCCCCTTTTGCTTGTCGTTGGAGCGATACTTGGTGAAGCGGTAGGCGTTCAGCAGGGCGCCCTCCGCCACCGCCCCGACCACCGATTCGGTCTGCTGGTCCGGAGGCAACATGAAGATCGCCTCGTCGGCCCAGACCCGTCCTCCCTCCCTGGCGGCGACGGCGCCCGCCGTGCGCCAGGCGTGGAGCCCTACCTCCTCGTGTTTGCCCAGTCCAACCAGCAGCACGTGGCCCGCGGGCATGCCGCCGTGTGTCGCCGCCAGCAACGAGCTTCCCCGCCGCGCGACGAAGCCGCTCCTTTTCACCAAGGCACCGAGCCTGCCCTCGAGCTGGCGGTCGAGCCGTCGCGCCAAACCGTCGTTGAGGCCCTTGTCCGTGACCGGCAACGCCAGCAGCGTGGTGTTGACCCGCGTGGGGGAGATTTCTCTCAGCTTGACTTCCATGGGCATCGGTCAGGAGCCGTGACCGCGGATGAGATTCATGAACTCGGCACGAGTCTTTTCCTGCGTGCGGAAGGCCCCCAACAGCGCGCTGGTGACGATGGTGGAGTTTTGTTTCTGAACGCCGCGCATGCGCATGCACATGTGTTCCGCCTCCATCACCACCGCCGCTCCCAGAGGGTTGACGCGGTCCATGATGGTGCTGGCGATCTGGTTCGTCAGCCGCTCCTGCACCTGCAGGCGCCGGGCGTAGGCGTCCACCAGCCGCGCCAGCTTGGAAACCCCGATGATCTTCTTGCGCGGGATGTACGCCACGTGGGCCTTGCCGTGAAAAGGCAGCATGTGATGCTCACAGAGAGAATAGAAGTCGATGTCCTTCTCGACGATCATCTCCTGGTAGTCTTCGGTGAACAGGGCGCCGTTGATGATGGAACCCGGATCCTCGCCGTAACCTCCGGTCAGGTATCTCCAGGCCGCGGCGACCCGCGCGGGAGTCCTCTCGAGCCCTTCCCTGGCGGGGTCTTCCCCAAGCGCCGTCAGGATCGCCTTCACGTGTGTTTCCAGGGTATCGGTGGTGTTTTCCGTGTTCTCGGCGGGCCATTCAGCTGACATTCGGGCAACGTAACATCTGCCCGAAACCGGGTCAAATCAGCCTCTTGAACCCTCTCCGGAAAGGGCGGCCGGCCCCCGACCCGCCCGCCGGCGCGCCTTGCCGAGAGCGGGAAATCCTGCGAAACTCTGATGACGAACTCCGTTTTCAACACCCGGGAACGCATCCATGCTGCACCTACCCGCCACCGCCGCGGAGGACGACGCCTCCCATCTCGTCACCCTGGAGGAGATCAGCCGCTTCGTCGACGAAGCCGACGACCTCCGAGGGTGCCTCAACAGCATCGCCGGCATCGTCGCGAAGCGCATGCAGACCGAAGTCTGCTCGGTCTATCTCCTCGATGCCGAGAGTGGAAGGCTGACTCTGAGCGCCACGAGGGGCCTGGACCCGGCGTCCGTGGGGAGGGTGTCCATGACCGCCGACGAGGGGCTGGCGGGACTGGTGGTGGAGACCCGGGAGCCCGTGATGGTCGTGGATGCCCCCTCCCATCCCCGTTTCCTGTACTTTCCCGAAACCGGGGAGGAACGGTACCACTCCTTCTTCGGCGTTCCCGTCAACGCACAGAAGACCCCCATCGGCGTGCTGGTGGTGCAGACCTCCCGGCCGCGCGAGTTCACCCAGGAGGAGGTCCGGCTCCTCAAGGCCATCTCCGCACAGGTTTCCACCATCATCGTACACGCCCGGCTTGTGGACTCGCTCAAGGACAAGGAGCGCGAACGCAAGCAGTCCCGGGAGCGCATGGTCAACGCGCTCAAGCGGCTCAGGTCCTATGAGGGACGGGGCAAGGAACGTACGAGCGAGAGGCCGAGGAAGTTCCGCAGCCGCCTGACCGGGCTGGCCGCCTGCCCCGGCTTCGCCTACGGCAAGGCCCACATCATGCACCGGCGCATGGACCTGGCCGCCATCCAGAAGACCCATACCGGCCATCCCCAGGGCGAGCTGGAGCGCTTCCGCTCGGCGTTGCAACGGGCCGTGGCCCAGGTGGAAGAGATCAAGACCCGCATGATCGCCCTCATCTCCGACGAGGCCGGGGCGATTTTCGACGTACACCGGATGCTGCTGAACGACCCGGTGCTGAAGGACCAGATCGAACGCCGTATCCTGGCCGAACACCTCACCGCCTACTATGCCGTCAGCAGCGTCTTCCGCAGACACATACGGACCGTCAGCGAAGTCGATGACCGCTACCTCAAGGAGCGCACGGCGGACATCCGTGACGTCGCCGAGAGACTGCTGGACAATCTGGCCGGCTCGGAGGACCGAAGGCTGGTGGTCCCGGAGGGTGACGCCGTGCTGGTGGCGGAGGATCTTTCTCCGGCCGACCTCGCCATCGTCGAACGCGACCGTTTCCAGGGTATCGTGCTCGCCACCGGCGGGGTTACCTCCCACGCGTCGCTGCTGGCCAAGTCCTTCGAGATTCCCACCGTGGTGGCGGCGGAGGGGCTGCTGGAGAACGTCCGGAAAGAGGACTCCCTGATCGTCGACGGCAACTCCGGGGTCGTGTTCGTCAATCCCAACAAGGAGATCATCGGCGAGTACGACCGGATGGAGCGCCACTATCTCGCCGTCAACCGCGAGCTCGACGAGATGCGGGACCTGCCGGCCGAGACCACCGACGGGCACCGGGTCCGGCTGCTGGCCAACATGGGCCTGCTGACGGACATCCGCTTCGCCCAGACACATGGAGCGGAAGGCATCGGCCTTTACCGGACCGAGATTCCGTTTCTCGCCTATCACGACTTCCCCACCGAGGCGCAGCAGTTCGCCCTCTACCAGAAGGTGGTGGAAGGCATGAACGGCAAGTCGGTGACCATCCGCACCCTCGACATCGGCGCGGACAAGTATCCGCCCTACGTGAGCATGGCCCGCGCCGAGCCCAATCCGTTCCTCGGATGGCGCTCCATCCGGGTCTCCCTGGAGGCGTCGGAGACCTTCGATATGCAGCTCCGGGCCATCCTGCGCGCCGGGGCGCTGGGGCCGGTGCGCATGTTGATCCCCATGGTATCGAGTCTCGAGGAGATCCTCCGGGTCAAGGCCATGTTGCGGGAGGTCAAGACCGATCTCGCGCGGAACGGGGTGCCCTTCGATGCCGACATGGAGCTGGGAATCATGGTCGAGGTGCCATCGGCGGTGCAGATGGCACATCGGCTGGTGGAGGAGGTGGACTTCGTCAGCATCGGCACCAACGACCTGATCCAGTACCTGCTGGCCGTCGATCGCGGGAATCGCAAGGTTGCTTCTCTTTACGAGCCCTTCCATCCGGCGGTCCTCGCCGCCCTCAGCCAGGTCATTCGGGCGGCCAAGGACAAGGGCAAGGGCGTGGCCATGTGCGGGGAGATGGCCGGGGACCCGCTGTCGACCCTGCTGTTGATGGGCATGGGCCTCGAAGAATTCAGCATGGAGTCGCTGTCCATTCCGGTGGTGCGGAAGCTGGTGCGCTCGGTGACCTACGAGCGGGCCGTCGCCATCGGACAGGAGGCTCTGGGGCTGGACCGGGTGGATGACATAAAGCGGTATCTCTTCAGCGAAATGCGCGCCCTCGGTCTGGTGGAGCTGATGGAACTCTATCGTTAGGACAATGGCGGCGACCGCATGACGCCGGTCACACTCCGTTGACACACCACCCCCGCGGCACGCGCTTGCGCGCCGCGTCCAAGTGCCTGTGATTTCTGGATTGTCGAGCTCTTCGACTCTATGGCACAGCCGTTGCTCCGCGGTTGGTCCATGGAAGAGCCGCCGCCGGCGAGCAAACCGGCACCCTATCCACCCGTGGACAGAGACGCCTCCCCCGAGGAGGTCGTCAGCGGATACCTGCCGCTCGTCGAACGCATGGCCCGCCACGTCCACCGCCGCTTGCCGTCCGGATACGATCTGAATGCGCTGGTGAACTCCGGCGTGGTGGGCCTGCTCGAGGCCCTGGAGCGGTACGAACCCGAGCGGGGCGTCTCCTTCTACGTCTACGCCCGGTACCGCATATACGGGGAGATGATCCAGTGCCTGCGTTCTCTCGACTGGGTGAGCCGGTCGATCCGGGCCTGGGCGAGCCGGTTTGCGGCCGCGCGCAGGCGGCTCTCCGAACAACTGTGCCGGGAGGCCACGTCCGAGGAAATGGCGAAGGAGCTGGAGGTGCCGTTGGAGACCTATCACAGGATCAGCTACCGGGTAGCGGAACAGGGGTGGTTGAGCCTGGACGACCCGTCCTGCGGCGGCGCCGACGTCCTTGTCGACGCCGCCGCTTCGGGACAGGGACTCTACCAGGACCCGCTCGTCTGCGTCGAGCACCGGGACCTGGTGGACAAGCTCAAGCGGGCGGTGGCGCGGCTACCGGAACGGGAACGCCTGGTGGTGACCCTGCGCCACTACCAGGAGCTCAAGTTCAGGGAGATCGGAGAAGGACTCGGACTGACAGAGGGCAGGATCTGCCAGATCTACGTTCAAGCACGCAAACGCCTGCGGGCGGCGCTGGGCGATTGACCCCGGGACGGTCGCATGTCGCGTACGTCAACCTCCGGCCCGGATGGCGGCGATCTCGTCCATGATCACCTGCCGCCTCGGGGAGTCCTGCGGGTATTGCTGGGCGGCGCGCTCCAGCGAATCGACCGCCTTTCCGGTCTCGTCCCGCAGCAGGTACGATTGCGCCAGGTAGTAGTGGGCTTTACCGGGCTGATTCAGCTTGCGGTAGGCATAGCCCAGCCTGCGAGCGGCCTCGGGCCAGAACGGCGCAAGCTGGCGCAGCCGCAGATACGCCCGCGTCGCCTGCCGGAAGCGCGACTCCTTTTCGAGGAGCCGCCCCTCGTACAGGTGCGTGATGGGATCGTTGGGTTCTCGCGCCAGCATTCGTGCGAAGGCGGCGTGGGCCTTGGCGAGCTGCTCGGTGTGGATGTAGACCCGTCCCAGATCCCGGTCCAGGTACGGGGTCCCCGGGTCCAACCGGGCAGCCTTTTCGAGCATTTCCCGGGCTCGAATCCACCGGCCGGTGGCGGCATAGGCGATGCCCAGGGAATGCGCCGGTTCGACCGCTTCCGGAAGGCGCTCGTGGGCCTTCCTCAAGCGCTTGACCACCTCTTCCGGCTTTTCTCGCAGCTCGAGCAACAGCTTCAACCGTTCGATGTCGTCGGCGCCCCGGTAGCGCGGGCGCGTGAGCCCGAGGGCGCGGATCGACGCCGTCAGATTAGCGATGCGTTTCTGGCTCAGCGGATGGGTCAGCAGATACGATGGCCTCCCCACGGGATTGAGGATCCGTTCGCGGTACATCCGCTTCATGAAGCTCACCGCGCCATCCGGATCGTAACCGGCCCGAGCCAGGTAGCCAACGCCAAGATTGTCCGCCTGCTCCTCCATTTGCCGGCTGAACTCCAGTTGCTGGGACATGGCGACGGCGGGGCCGGCAAGGGCGACGGGCCCCAGGACCGGCGCCAGGAAAACCCCGAGCATCCCGATGATCATGGTCGTGTCGGTGTTCTCGAGCAGAGTCGCGAAGTGCCGCGCGTTCACATGGACGATCTCGTGTGCGACCACCGACGCCAACTCGTCCGAGGTCTCCACGCGCCGGATCAGTCCCGAGTGCACGAAAATGCTGCCCCCGGGCACCGCGAACGCATTCATCGAGGAGTCCTCGATGACAAAGAAACGATAAGGATACCGGGTGTTTCCTACGGCATCGAGAATCCGGCGGCCGATGCGGTCGACGTACAACGCGACCTCGGGATCCTCGATGAACTGGTACCGGCGGCGAGCCTCCTGCCGCAACTGGCGGCTGATGCGGATCTCCTCGTCCTGGGAAAGGCCATGGGCAGGCGGGACGCGGAGAAACGCGGTGGCGTAGCACGCGAGCAACAGCACCACGGCCCAGCAGTGGAGGGCTCTCCGCATGCCTCAAAGTCTATCCCACGCCCCGGAACCGGTCAATGCACCGCGGGCCGGAACGCGGCGTCCCGGTCCTCAGTCGAGCCCCAGCCAGACGAACAGCTCGCCGGGCGGAAAGGGCAGGTGGAGGAGCCAATCGAAGATGCCGGCGAAGAAAACATAGGCCACCACCGTGAGAATGACGGTGATGGGCCAAGCCTCGCGAGCTCCGAACTTGAGATAGAGGAACGTCGCCACCAGTGACGAATAGACGAAGCCGATGAGCCAGATGGAGACGAAGAATCCCACCACCCAGGCGCCGATGGCCAGGGTGCGTCGCCGGGTTTCCTCGGGGGAGATTTCCTCGACCTCCTCCACGCCCTCCTCGCCGTGCACTACGGTTTTGGTGGCTGTGGTGAGCTCCTTCACGAAGACCACGATGCTGATGACGAAAGCCGGCACGCCGATGATCACCGGGAACAGCGCGGCGCGCTCCTCGTAAGCGCCGAAGCCGAAGAAGCACTCGCGCAGAACGTAAGCGAACAAAGCGACGAAGCACAGGGCGAAGACGCCGCTGGCCACGCGCTCGTTACGCGAGATCACTTCCTCCTGCTTCGTGACCCCGGGCACCTCGAACCTGGCTTCGTGGCGCTCGGCCCGCTTCTTCTCCCGCCAGGCCTGAAACACGGGGTAGAACAGTCCCGCCAGAATCAGCAGGGAGATGAACAGCACACCCGGCCGCAACACGAACCCGGCGCCGTAGACCTTGGTTGCGATGAAGAGGTTGTTCTCGGCGATGCCGCCGAGGACCAGTCCCAGCAAGAGCGGCGGCCGTTGCCAGTCGAACCGCACCATCAGCCATCCCACCGCGCCGAATATCAACACCATCAAGATGTCGCCGAAGGCATTGTTGACGGCGAAGCCGCCCAGGTAGATGAGCAGCAGCAGGAACGGGATCAGGTAGGTCCCCTTGACGAAGGTGATGCGCGCGAGCTGGTTCAGGAACACCAGGCAGACGGCCACGGTGATGATGTTGGAAACCACGATGATCCAGACGAACGAGAACGTCAGGTCCAGGTGCTTGGCCGGATCGAGGAGGTCGGGCCCCGGGACGATTCCCTGGATGATGAAGGCTCCCAGCAGGATCGCCATGGAGACGCTGCCCGGCACCCCGAACGCGATGGTCGGGACCAGCGAGCCGCCTTCCTTGGAGTTGTTGGCCGCGCCGGGTCCAAGAACGCCCTCGATGGCCCCCTTGCCGAAACGCTCCTTGTCGCCCGGCGAGCTCTGAACGGCGTGGGCGTACGCCACCCACTGGGCGGGCCCGCCTCCCAGTCCCGGGATGAGGCCGATGTAGGAGCCGATGGCGCTGCACGCCAGCACGAGCTTCCAGTGCCGGAACGTGTCGATGATGCCCTGCATGACGCCGCCCAGCTTGCCGGTGCTCTGCCGCGCGATGCTCGATCCCTGCACCGACAGGTCGATGATCTCGGGAATGGCGAACAGCCCCACGGTCACCGACACCAGCGACAGGCCGTCCCACAGGAACAGCGCGGCGTCCTCGCCGATGACCGGGTCGAGGGTGAAGCGCGGGACGCTTTCGATGGGATCGAGGCCTATGGTGGAGAGAACCAGCCCGAAGGCGCCGGTGCACAACCCCTTGAGGATGTTGCCGCCGCTCAGGGAGGCCACGAAGGTGATCCCCAGGAGGGCCAGCATGAAGAACTCCGAGGAACCGATGGACAACACCAGCGGCTGCACGATGGGAATGGCCAGGGCCAGGGCGAAGGCGCCGAAGACCGCCCCCACCAGCGAGCTCATGAGCGCGGCCCCGAGGGCGCGCCCCGCCTCTCCCTTCTTCGCCATGGGATGGCCGTCGACGATGGTGGCGGCGGTAATGCCCTCGCCGGGCACGCCGAAGAGGATCGAGGTGATATCGCCGGTGGTGGCGGTCACCGCGTTGGAGCCCAGCAGGAACGCGAACGCCGTGGTGGGGTCCATCTTGTAGATGAAGGGCAGCATGAGCGCCAGGGTGGTGGCGCCCCCGAGTCCCGGCAGGATCCCCACCACGAAGCCGATGGCGATGCCGATGAGCATGAACAGGAACGGGTCCTGTCCGGCCGGGGAGAACGGCAGGATGTTGGCCAATCCGATGAAGAACGAGTGGAAGGTGTCCATAAACTTACCCTTGCTCGGCCGCCAGCGATTCGTAGCTCGTGCCGTCGCCGTTATCCTGGCTCACCGGGAGGCCCAGGCCCGCCCAGCCTTCGACCACCACCTGCCCGTAGGGGTCGACCATCCCGCCGAATCCGCCACGCACGCTGGCAACGTCCTGGTAGCCGTGCTGCTCCAGCAGGTTCGCGGCGTTGTTGGATCGCGGGCCCGCCTTGCAACCCAACAGCAAGCGCCGGTCCCTGGCGAAATGCCGCTCCACCACTTCGACGAACTCCGGATTGAACACCATGCCCTGGGCCGGATCGAGGAACGCGATGGGGATGTTGACCGCGCCCTCGGGATGGCCGGCGGTGAACTCCTCCACCGTGCGCACATCGATGTAGACGGCCTGGTGGTCTTGCCGCAGCGTTTCGTACGCTTCCTGCGGAGATATCTCCTTCACGGTTTCCCCCTGCTGTTTCTTCGCGCGTCCGGCGGAACGTCCCTTCCATGAACGCCGGCGTACGCGCCGGTTTCACATACCCATCACGTTGTAGCCCGCGTCGACGTGCAGCGTCTCGCCGGTGACGCCGCTCCCCAGGTCGCTCACGAGGTAGACGGCGGTCCTGCCGATTTCGGCGGCCTCGACGTTGCGCTTGAGCGGGGCCCGCTCGCCGGCGAGGCGCAGCATTTCCCGGAACCCGGCGATGCCGGCCGCCGCCAGGGTCTTCACCGGGCCGGCCGAGATGGCGTTGACCCGGATGCCGTCCGGGCCGAGATCGTGGGCCAGGTAACGGACGCTGGCTTCCAAGGCGGCCTTCGCCACGCCCATGACGTTGTAGTTGGGCACGACCTTCTCGGACCCCATGTAAGTCAGCGTCACCACCGCGCCGCCGCGTCCCTTCATGAGCTCGGCGGCGTGGCGGGTCAGCACCACCAGCGAGTAGCTGCTGATGTCCAGCGCCATGTGGAAGCCCTCGCGGCCGGTCTGCACGTACGGCTGCGACAGGTCTTCCTTGTTGGCGTAGGCGATGGCGTGCACCAGGATGTCGAGACCGCCCCACTCGCGTCCGACCGCGTCGAAGACCGCCTCGATCTCCTGGTCCCGGGTGACGTCGCACGGCAGGATAAGCGTGGAGCCGATGCCCTCGGCCAAAGGCCGCACGCGCTTCTCCAGCACCTCCCCGGCGTAGGTGAAGGCCAGCTCGGCCCCCTGGGCGCGGAGCTCCTGCGCCACCGCCCAGGCAATGCTCCGGTCATTGGCCACGCCGAAGATCAACGCCTTCCTGCCTTCAAGGATTCCCGCCATTTTTCGGCCCCCTGTCGACTCCGCCCCGCCGGCCAAACCGCCGGGGCGCCGTATGGATCTACTTCAATCCCCTTTGCCAGAGGTATTCCGTCTCCCCCAGGTTCTTGCCCACCCATCGCCCCAGCACAAAGAAAAGATCACTCAAACGGTTGACGTAACGAAGCGGCCATTCGCCGACGTTCTCGATCCGCGACAGCCGCAGGATCTCCCGCTCCGCCCGCCGGCACACCGTGCGGCACTGGTGGAGCTGCGCGCTGATAGGCCCGCCTCCGGGAAGGATGAAGGACTTGAGCGGCTCCAGCTCTTCCTGGCATTCATCGATGACCCGCTCGAGCCGGACCACCTCTTCCTCGCCCATCCGGTGCATGCCTTCGTAGGTGAAGTCCCCGGGGGTCGCCAGCTCGCTGCCCAGGTCGAAGAGCTCCTGCTGGATGTCCTGGAGCATGGCGTCGAGCTTGCGGTGAAGCTCGTGCGCCCCCTTCCCCTCCTCGTTCCAGGCGCGCACCAGACCGACGATGGCGTTGAGCTCATCGACGGCGCCGTAGGCTTCGATCCGGACAGCGTCCTTGGGGACCCGCTTCCCGCCCACGAGAGCCGTCATGCCGTCATCGCCGCTGCGGGTGTAGACCCGGGTGATTCTGATGGCCATCCCCACGACCTCTCGTTGACCACACGTAGACGCGCACAAGCGTATCGGTTCGGGGAAGGAAAGCCAACCGTCGCCGGACCCCGCCGGGGGAACCCTCTCGACGTTTTCCGGCTTATTTCGTTCGCGCATCGGAGATGATAGGACGGGAAGGTGATTTCGACGAAGCCGCTCCTCCGCAAAGTGCTCCTCCCGGCGTGGCTGGGCCTCCTGGGCCTGGTGGCCCTGTCCGGCTGCATTCGCGAGGAGGAGATGCGGCTCGTCTACGCCCAGCGCTGCGCAAGCTGCCACGGCCCCGGAGGCCGCGGCGACGGCCCCATCGCCAAGGCCCTTTCCGCCAAGGTTCCGGATTTCCGCCACACCGTGGATAACCGGGACGTGTTCGAGATCCGCCGGATCATCAAGAAGGGCAAAGGCATCATGCCCGCCTTCGAGCCCGCCCTGGAGAAGTACCAGATCCAGGACATGGTGCGCATGGTGCGCGTCCTGAGCATGGAGGGGCGGGACCTGGAGTGGTGGGAGAAGTTCGAGCCCCTGGTCTGGGCCCACTGCTCGGTACCCTGGCAGTACGTCTACGACTACGACGCCGCCGGCAAGGACAAGCGGTCGTAGCGCCGGTTCCGCGCGCCGCCTGCCTCCGACGCCGCTCGATCTCCGTGCCCTTGTCCTACGCGGGCGCTCCCGCGGGTGCCGGTCCCAGGGGCGGCAACGTCCTCTTCCGGATGCTGAGCCCGAACGCCGCGGCCATCAATCCCATCCAGCCACCGGCGAAGAACGCCATCTCGTAGTTGCCGACGTAGTCGTAGAGCAGGCCGCCGCCGTTGGCCATGGCGAACCCGCCTATCTGGTGCGACAGGAAGATCCAGCCGTAGATCCGCCCGATGGACTGCTTGCCGAAGGTCTGGCCCGCGATCATGACCACCGGCGGAACCGTGGCGAACCAGTCAAGCCCGTAGATGATCGTGAAGATGATGAGTCCCTGGGTGTTGTCCACGAAGGTCAGATAGAAGAGCGACAATCCCCGCAATGTGAACACCGCGGCGATGAGCTTCCGCGGGTCGACACGGTCCGCCAGCCATCCCGAGAACAGCGTCCCGACGATGTTCATGGTCCCCATGATGGTGACCGCGGTGCCGACAGTGACCTTGTCGAAGCCGTTCTCCAGGGCATGGGGAATCAGGTGGGTGCCGATGAGCCCGTTGGCGGTACCGCCGCAGATGGAGAACACGCCGCACAGGAGCCAGAAGGTCGGCGTCTTGATGGCGTCCTTGATTCCCATGACCGGACCCGCGGGCTTCGCTTCCTCCCCCTTGGCCGCCGGTTTGCCGACCACCGGAATCTGGTCAGCCGCCGGCCCGTGGTTGTAGGGTTCCAGGCCGATGTCGGAGGGCTTGTCGCGCATGAGCAACCAGACCAGGGTCACCGCCGCGGCCGTACAGGCCACCAGGACGTAGGAGCCCATGCGCCAGCCCATGAACGAAATGATAAAGAGCATGAACGGGATGAAGACGATCTGTCCCGAGGAGCTGCCGCTGCTAAGGAGCCCCACCGCGAGCCCGCGCCGGGCGTTGAACCAGCGATGCGCCACCGAAGCGGAGAGCACACCCGACATGCCGCCCGCCCCGAGCCCCACCATCACGCCCCAAGTGAGCCAGAACTGCCACAACTGGCTCACCAGCGTCGTGCAGAGCAGACCGGTCGAGAGCAGGGTAAGCGAGATCAGCATGACCCGCCGCGGGCCGTACTTGTCCAGGATCCATCCCACGAAGGGCGCGGCAACGCCGTAGAGCAGGAGATTGATGGAAATCCCGAAGGTGATGGCCGAGCGGGCCCACCCGAAGTCCGCTTCCAGCGGATGGATCAGCACGGTGGGGACCACCCGGATGCCGGCGCCGTTGAAACTGGCGAAGAAAGTCACCGCCACGATGAGCCAGGCGTAATGGAAGGGCAAGGGTATGGGTGGGCGTGGCTTGGACTGCGGGCCCGCGGGATGGTTCATCCAATTTCGCTTTCTGTGGAAGCGTGAAAACGGGGATCCATCGGAAGACGGACCCCCGTTCCCTGACTGCCGCTAGTGTCCTGCGTCACAAATAGCTTGATGAATCCGCGAGGGCATTTTTGTCGTCGGCAAGGCGCGATGACGAGCAGTGGCGCGCACCACGCGAGGAAGAGCAACGCAGCCGACGGCGAAAAGGACCCGCGGATTCATCAAGCTATTTGTGACGCAGGACACTAGACCACGGTTACTTCGGCAACGCGTCGCGCATGGCCTGGGTGTACTTGCTGTAGGCCTTCACGTAGTTGTCCAGGTCGGCCTGGGCGGCCTTGGAGTCGCCGGGGACGACGGGGGTATTGCTCTTTTTCCAGATCGCCAGGTATTCCGGGTCGTTCATGGTCTTCACGAACAGCTCTTCCAGGATCTTCTTCCGGTCGTCGGGCAGGCCCGGCGGCGCCACGATGCTGCGGCCGACGTAAAGGCGGAGATCGTGGCCCTTGTCCTGGGCGGTCGGGGTGTCGGGCGCGTTCACCGGCCTCTCGCTGTGCAGGTGGAGGATCGGCCTCACGTCGCCGGACTTGAGGTAAATGGCGGTGGCGGGGTGGTCGATGGGTTGCAGGTACACGTCGAAGTCGTTCCGTATCATGGCGGGTATGCCTTCGCTGGTCCCGCGGTAACCCGACACCACGTCCATCTGGATGCCCAACTCCTTGGCCGTGACGAAGGTGGGGATCCAACGCGACACGCCGATGCCCTCAACGCCCCATTTCACACGTTTGGCCTTCTGGAGGTCTTCGAGGGAATGGAACTTGGAGTTCTTGCCGACGATGAGGCTGTAGGGCTCGGCCGCGACCCGGGCGATATAGGTGAACTTGGTGACGTCGTAGCCGGTCTTTGCGACGCCGCTGATCAACTGCTTGCCGAGCATGCCGTCGGTGAACAGGTGCCCGAGCGTGTAGCCGTCGGGCTTGGCCTTGTACATGGCCACCGTGCCGATGACCAGTCCGCCGCCGGTGATGTTCTTGACCACGACATGCACGCCCTTGGGAAGGAACTTGCTCATGGTCTTGCCGATGGCCCGGGCAAACCGGTCGAAACCGCCCCCGGGTGACCCGGCAACGATGATCGTGATGTTCTTCTTGGGGAAGTCCGCCGCCGCAACGGTGGTCGCTTGCGCGAACGCCGCGAAAGTCAGCAACAACGCGATGGCAACCCACTTTCTCATAACGGTCCTCCTGGTCGCAAATGTCGTATCTGCCCGATTTTTCGGGGTTCCCTAAGAAACAACATCGGGAGGGTAATTGTCAAACCGGGCTTTGTCGAGCGGGATTGGATCAGCGGTGGACGTCCAAGCCTGACCATGGGCGTTGCAACGAGAACCGATGATGGCATAGTACCCTGACCAGTGAACCCCAGCGGACACGAGGAGGAAGCCGTATGGAGATCCGTAAGCTCGTCACCATTGTCGAGGAGACTCGCCGGGAACTCGACCGGCCGGTGGAACCCGCGTCGCGTCAGGCCGCCGCCATCGCGGTCATCGCCAACCCCTATGCCGGGGTCTACGACGAGGAGCTCGAAGAATTGCAGAAGGCGGGCGCGGAGCTCGGAGGCCTTCTCGCTCAACGCGCCATCGACGCCCTCGGGATCGACGGCGCCGCCGTCCACAGCTACGGCAAGGCGGCGATCGTCGGCGAGAAGGGAGAGCGGGAACACGCCGCCGCCGTGATGCATCCGCGCCTGGGCCGGCCGGTGCGGGAGATCGTCGGTCCGGCGAGCTCGGTCATGCCCTCGACCACGAAGATCGGCGGTCCGGGGACCGCCATCGATTGCCCGCTGCACCACAAGGACGACGTCTGGAAGTTCAGCCATTTCGACTCGATGCAGGTCTCCGTGCCCGACGCCCCCCGCGCCGACGAGATCGTCGTCGTCCTGGCGGTCACCGACTCGGGCCGGCCGTTCCACCGGGTCGGCGAGAACCTGGCCGCCGCCGACGTGATGGCGAAGAAAGAATAGCCACCCTGGAAAGAGCGAAGATGCCCGAGCCAGTCATCGACATTCACGCCCACTTCACCCCGCCCGAGTGGATCCGGGGCATGCGCCGGGAGGGCGGCCGGCACGGCTGCCACATCGAGGAGGACGGCTCGGGCGGGTTGACGCTGCGGGTGGGAGAAGGCCGCCCCGCGGCGCTGCAGCCGTTTCTCTCGGACCTGCCGGCGCGTTTGACCGCCATGCGGGAGCGGGGGCTGGACCGGCAGGTGCTGTCGCCGCCCATGACCATCGTCACTTACCAGTTGGAGGGAATTGACGGGCAGGCGGTGTCGCGGCTCTTCAACGAGACAAACGCCGAAGCGGCGCGCGGCGAGCCGGGCCTGATCCCGGTGGCCACGGTCCCCATGCAGTCGAGCCGGGAGTCGGTGGAGGAGCTTCGCTACGCGGTGGAGCGCCTGGGCATCCGCATGGTGGAGATCGGCACCCACATCAATGGCGTCAACCTCGACGACGAGGCGTTCCGGCCGTTCTTTGAATGCGCCGCCGACCTCGGCGTTCTGGTGCAACTGCATCCCCACCGGGTCGCGGCCCCGGAACGGTTGAGCCGCTACTACATGAACAACCTGGTGGGGAATCCCACGGACACCGCCATTGCCGCCACGTCGTTGATCCTGGGGGGCGTGCTGGAACGCTACCCCTCCCTCAACATCTGCCTGGTGCATGGCGGCGGCGCCCTTCCCTATCTCCTCGGGCGGGTGGTACACGGCCACGGCGCGCTGGCAGCGGCCCGGGCGGCGCCCGGCGGCCCGGAAACGTACTTTCGCCGCTTCTACTTCGACACCATCCTGCACGACCCGCGCATGCTCGCCTTCCTGCGCGACCTGGCGGGCGAGGAGCGGCTCCTGCTGGGCACCGACTACCCCTACGATATGGGCGAGAAGGATCCGCTGGGACTGCTGGAGCGCGCGGGGTTGGGCGGCTCCAACGCGGTTTGTGGGGGGAATGCGGCCAGGCTGCTGGGACTGGAGGGTCCGCCCTGACGGGTTGTTGAAAAACTCGGTCGGCGGCCTTCGACTTCGCTTCGCGAAGCCTGTCCTGAGCCCTGTCGAAGGACTCAGGGCGAACGGTTGAGTTCCGGAATCCTGATGAAGTCTCCGTTCGCCCTGAGCGAAGCGAAGTCGAAGGGCGCCGACCCCTGTCCAAGTCACGGAAAGGGAGACGCAGCCCTACTCGATCCGGTTGTCGATGGGCGGCAGCGAGCGCAGGTAGACGGCGATGGCGGTGAGGTCCTCGTCGGTCATGTGCTCGTAGCCGTGGATGATGACCCGCTCCATCAGGCCCTGGACGTTGTCGCCGTCGGGCTTGTAGCTGCTCTTGAGGAGATCTGCCATGTCCTCCACGGACCAGTCGCCCAGGCCGGTCTTCTCGTGCGGGGTGATGTTGGGCGCGACCTCGCCCTCGGGGCCGTCAACGGCCCCCGCCATCAGCAGCTCCCGTTGTAGTCCGCCGGCCCAGTCCCGGGGAGTGTGGCACTCGGCGCAGTGCGTCACCGCCTGGACGAGATAGGCGCCCCGGTTCCACTGCGCGGGCTTGTCGGGGTCGGGTGTCCACGGGCCTTCCTCGAAGTACCGCCATTTCCAGCCCGCCAACAGGAAACGCCAGTTGAAGGGAACGGTCAGCTCGGGCTCCCGGTTCTCCCTCCGGACCGGCTTGACCGTGGAAAGGTAAGCCTTGAGGGCCAGGATGTCCTCGTCGGTCATCCGAGTGAAGGAGGTGTAGGGGAAGGCCGGGAAGAGATGCTGGCCGCGGCGGCCGATGCCGCTCCGCATGGCCCGGAGGAACTCCTCGTCGCTCCACCCGCCGATGCCGGTTTCAGGGTCCGGAGTGATGTTGGTGCTGTAAATGGTGCCGAAAGGGACCTTGATGCCGTAGCCCCCGGACAACTCGGCGCCCTTGTTCTTGAAGTCGGTGTGGCAGGCGACGCACAGGCCCGCGCGGGCGAGGTACTTGCCCCGAGCCACACGATCCTCGGCGGCGCCTGCCGGGCACAGCCACAAAAACGCCGCCAGCGCCATCGCCAACCCGGCGGCCCCATGAGCCCCCATTTGTCGAGTATCGTGTCTCACGAGCAAGACCCCCAAGGCTGCGCGGAATTCTCGATTGTCGGCAAGGCGCGACGACCGTAGGGGCGGGTTTCAAACCCGCCCGCGGCCGCGGGACTCGCGAACCATCACCCGTTGCGGCACACGATCAGCTCGCGCGGGCAATCGTGCATGTTCTCCAGCCCGGTGTCGGTCACCCGCATCATCTCGCCGAACTGCACCCCGCGCAAGCCGTCTTCGGTCACCACGTTGGGCTGAATCACCAGGCACATGTCGGTTTCGAAGCGGAAGTCCGGCGGGGTCCCGCGGCTGGTCTTCGACGTCCGCAGGATCGGCGGCAACTGGCTGGCGCCGTGGACCACGTCGTCGTAAACCGTGAAGCCGCGCTCGTGGACCACGTCCGCGGCTTCCAGCGCCGCCGCCGTCCCGGCGCCCGCCTTGATGACGGCGGCGATGCGGTCGAAGGCCTCGACGGCCACGTCGTGGAGGCGTTTATACTCGGGCGTGGGCTCCTCGCCGATGGTGAAGGTGCGCAGCACCTGGCCGGTGTAGCCGGCGTAGTTGGTGCTGATCTCGGTGACCAGCACGTCGCCCTTCTGCAGCACGCGGTTGGACAGGTGCTGCTGCGGCACGCCGCCTCCAGGGTCGTGCATGGAGGTGGTGATCATGAAGTGGATGCCGTTGATGCCGCCCTTGCCGAGGTAGACGTCCTCGACGATCCGGGCCAACTCGTGTTCCGGGATGCCGGGCCGCGCCTGTTCCCTCAGGGCTGCCACCGAGTCGTCGCTCATGGCCGCGGCCCGGCGCAGGCGTTCGATCTCCTCGGCGCTCTTGACCTGGCGCTGGTCGCGCATCTGGGCGCTGAAGTCCTTCCATTCGACCCCCGGCAACGCCTCCACGAGCCGCAGGTAATGCCGGTAAGGCAAATTGCCGCAAAGACCCACCGCGCCCTTCTCCAGGCCCCGCTCCTTCAGGTTCTCCAGCACCCGCGGCACCGAGTCCACCGAGCCGGTGGGGCTGGAGCCCCCGAAGCGCACATCGTCGATGACCGCCATCCGCTTGGCGTTGGGCAGGTGGTTCGACAACTGGACGAAGAGGGTCGGTTCGCCCTGGCGCGGATAGATGAAGTACGCCTCGCTGGTGGTCAACCAGTTGCTCAGGTAGTGGATGTCCGGCGCCGTGCGGCTGCCGTAAAACACCACGGCCTCCAGGCCCAAACCGTCCATGCGTGCCCGCACCGCCGCATTGCGGCGCGCGTACTCCGCGTCGGAAAAGCTGAGGTAGTCGGGATCACAAGCCATGGGGTTTCTCCGTCGGTCCTAGTGTGGTGTCTGGAGAGCCTATCCGTTCGTCCTGAGTTCATCCGTTCGTCCTGAGCGTAGCGAGGTCCGCCGAGCGAAGTCGAAGGACGCTTTCACCGTTGTCCTACGTAGCAGCCAGCCCGGGTTGGGGCGGCGTCAGCGGGGCCGGCGGGTCCTTGGCGATGGCCATCGACATGCCCGCGGCCAGCACGGCCAGCACCGCGCCGGTGAGGAAGGACGGAACGTAGTCGCCGAACACATCGTAGGCGATGCCGCTGCCCTGGGCCATGGCGGCGCCGCCCAACTGGTGCGCCAGAAAGATCAGGCCGTAGATACTGCCCACCGAGTTCTTGCCGAAGGTGTTGCCGGCAATGGCCACCACTGGCGGCACCGTCGCGAACCAGTCCAGGCCGTAGATCACCGCGAAGACGAACATGCCGGCGGGGCCGGTGACCGACGGCAGGATGAACAGCGAGACCGCCCGCAGAGCGTAGATCCAGGCCAGCACCTTGCGCGGGTCCATGCGGTCGCAGAGCCACCCGGCGCCCATGGTGCCGACGAAGTTCAGCCCGGCCATGATGCCCACGGTCACGCTGGCCACCTGGTGGCTGATGCCGATGTCCAGGGCGTGCGGGATCATGTTGGCGCCGATGAGGCCGTTGGAGGTGCCGCCGCAGATGGCGTAGCCGCCGGCCAGCAGCCAGAAGGTCCGCGTCCGGAGCGCGTCCCGCACCGTGGTGGCGGTGACCGGCGGGACACCGCCCGGTTGCGCGGCCGCGGAGGCTTTGGCCTCCGACTCGCCCAGCGGCTCGTCCCCGACTTCGGCCGGGTCGTTGCGCATGAGCCACCACACCAGCACGAAGGCCACCACCCCCAGGCTCGAAAGGGTCAGGGCGGCGACGCGCCAGCCCCAGGCCACGACCATGCCCAGCACTACCGGGATGAAGATGAGCTGCCCGGTGGAGCCGGCGCTGTTCAACAGCCCCAGCACCACGCCGCGATGGCGCACGAACCAGCGATGGGCGACGCTGGCCGCCAGCACCGACGAAATGCCGCCCGCGCCGGTGCCGACGATCAGGCCCCACACCAGCAGGAACTCCCAGAGACGGTTGATCGACGAGGTGGCCCCCGCCCCCAACGCCAACAGCGCCAGCGCGATGAGCATCACCACCCGCGGCCCCCGGCGGTCCTGGACCCGCCCGGCGAAAGGGCCGATGGCGCCGTAGAGCACCAGGTTGATGGATACGGCGGCGTTGATCGCCCCACGGCCCCAGCCGAACTCCGCTTCCAACGGCCGCACGAAGGTCTGCGGCGCGGCGCGGATACCAGAGGCCAGAAGCGACGCCGTGAAAGTGGTCGCCACCACGATCCAGCCGTAGAAGAACCGGACGTTCAACGGATTGCGGCGCCGCGGGTTGAGCATGTCAGGTGTTGCATTCGTCATGGAACCGCGCCGTTTCAAGAGCTCCACCATAGGATGACAACACTCTGATCATCGGATGCTATCCCGCCCGGCCGGACGACGCCCGGTCGCCCCTAGGGGCGCGGCCCCAGCGCCTCAACGGTGCCCTCGTAGTCCTCGAGCCGGGGCAGCAGCAGCGGATGGTCCACTCCGGCGTCGCGGTACTCGTCGATGCGCCGGCGGCAGGTTGCGGCATCGCCCAGCAGGTAGAACGCCTCCACCATGGCGTCGGTGATCAGGTGCACGGCAGCCTTCTCGCCCTGGCCTTCGGCGGTGGCGCGCAACGGCGGCAGGATGCCCGGGTCGAAGCCGCCCCGCTCCAGCAGCACCTCGCCCACGAAGGGCTCGGCCAGGAGCCGGACCATCCGTTCCTTGAGGGCCGGCATCATTCGCGCGGGATCGTCGGTGAGCCGCACGATGAGCATGCAGGCGATGTCGATGGAGGCCGGATCGCGGCCGGCCTCCCGGGCCGCGGCCGCGATCTCCTTCACCGCGTAGCGCACGTAGCTCGCGGGCACGTAGGCGTTCAGCAGCACGCCGTCGGCCGCGGCGCCCGCCAGCCGCAGCGCCCTGGGCCCGATTGCGGCCAGGTAGACCGGCAGGCGTTCCTGCGCCGGCTTCACCGCCAGCCGCACGTCCTTGAGGTCCCAGTAGGCGCGTCCGCCGCTGACGCGCTCGCCGGCCAGGAGCTGCCTGAGCTGCGCCACCGTGTCCTTCATGTGGTCCAGCGGCCGCTCGTAGGGCATGCCCATGCGCCCCTCGATCACCCACTTGTCGCTCCGGCCCAGGCCCAGGAGGAAGCGCCCTCCGGAGATCCGGTCCAGGGTCGCCGCGCACATGCCCAGCAGCGCGGGGTTTCGCGTGTAGGGATTGGTGACGCCCAGGCCCAGCCGTATGCGGCTCGTGGCGGCGGCGAGGAATCCCAGCAGCGAGAAGGTCTCCTCGTGAAAGTAGCGCTCGGTCACCCACAGGGAATCGAAGCCGGCCTCCTCCGCGATGCGGGCATAGTTGCGCAACTCCCCGCCGCTGTCGATGCCGTGATACAGGACCATGCCCAGCCGTGGCGTCGACGATGTCAAATGTAGGTTCCCGCCCGCTTGAGCCTCGGGTCCAGGACGTCCCGCAACGCGTCGCCCAGGAGGTTGATGCCGAGCACCGTGACGAAGATCGACAGCCCCGGGAACAGCGCCAGCCACCAGGCCGTGCTGATGTAGATGCGGCCGTCGGCCAGCATGGTGCCCCAGGTGGGAATCTCCGGGGGCACGCCCAGGCCCAGAAAGCTCAGGCTCGCCTCCGAGATGATGGAAGACGCCATGGCGAAGGTGCCGATGACCAGCGACACCTGGATGAGGTTCGGGATGATGTGGCGCGTGATGATCGCGGTGTCGCTGGCGCCCAGCGACTTGGCGGAGATCACGAACTCCCGGGCCTTGAGGGACAGGCTCTGCCCCCGCGTCACCCGGCAGTACTGGATCCAGCGCTGCGCCACCAGCGCCAGGATGAGGTTGCCCAACCCCTGTCCCAGGAACGCCATGATGCTGAGCGCCAGCAGGAGCGGCGGAAACGCCCACACCACTTCCACGAACTTCTGGATGGTAAAATCGACGTTGCCGCCGAAATACCCGGAAGTGGCTCCAAGAATCACGCCCACGAAACCGGAGATGAAGACCACGGCGAAGGCGATCAGCAGGGAGACCCGGGCGCCGAAGATGATGCGGCTCAGGATGTCCCTGCCGAGGTTGTCGGTGCCGAGGAAATGGGGTCCCCAGAACCACTGGGGCGCCCACAGCATGGTCTCCAGGCTCTGACGGTTGGGATCGTAGGGCGCCACCAGCGGCCCGAGGGCGCCCACGATGATGAATATCAGGACGATGGAACCGCCGATGTAGACCTTGGTACGCATCCACCGGCGCCACCACTGGCCGCCGCGCCGCTTGGCGCCGGTTTCCGGCTGGCCCATGTTGCCGATATTAATACCGGATTCTTGGGTCGATGATTGCATAGAGCACGTCGATCAGGAAGTTGATGGCAACGAACGCCGCCGTGTACACCAGCACCAGCCCGGTCACCAGCGGATGATCCCTGGCGTTGAGAGCGGTTACGAGCAGACTGCCGCTGCCGGGCCACGAGAAAACCGTCTCCACGATGATCGAGCCGCTCAAGAGCGTTCCCAGCTCCAGGCCCACGACGGTGATGACCGGGATCAGCGCGTTGCTCACCACGTGGCGCCACAGCACCTTGCGCTCCACCAGCCCCTTGGCCCGGGCCGTGGTCACGTACTCCTCGTGCATGACCTCCAGCACCGACGACCGGGTCACGCGCATCAGGATCCCCAGCATGTTGGAGCCCAGCGCCAGGGCCGGCAGGAACACGTGCTCCGCGCCGTCGCGCACGCCGGCCCAGTTCCCCTGGAGCGCGCTGTCGAGAATGTAGAACCCGGTGATGACCTCGCCGGCGATGCCGTAAGTATCCCGTCCCGCGGACGGGAGAATATTGAGTATCCCGGCGAACAGCAGGATCAGCATGATGCCGAACCAGAAGCTGGGCATGCTGATGCCGAACAAGCCGAAGGTGGTGCCGGTGTTGTCCACCCAGGAGTTGGGCTTGGCCGCGGCCCACACCCCCAGGGGTATCGCGAAGATGACCGCGATGATGACCGAGGCGGTGGCCAGCTCCAGGGTCGCCGGAATCCGGTTGACGATCACGTCCAGCACCGGCTCGTCGTACTTGAAGGAGCGGCCGAAGTCCCCCTGGACCGCGGACGTGAAGAACTTGATGTACTGGACGTAGATGGGCTGGTCGAGGCCCCACCGTTTCGTGGCCTGGTCGATATCCTCCTGGGTGCTGTCCTCGCCCAGCAGCATGAGCGTGGGGTCGCCCGGAGCCGCCTGGATCAGCAGGAAGACCAGGAGGCTGATCAGCACCATGACCGGGATCGTCCCGATCAGGCGGCGAAGCAGATAAGTTCCCATGGCAAGTCTCTCGAAAGGTTATCGTCTATGACATAGACGGCGCGAATTCAAGGACCTGCACGGGAGCCTCGGGGCGTGCTATGGATGAAGGGGATTCCCCGCCAAGGGCTGGAAAGGACACATCCATGGCAAAGGACCTGCGCGCGTTCATCGAGCAGCTCGCGGCATCGGCGCCGGACCAGATCCGCATGGTCACCCGGCGCGTGGACCGGAGGTTCGACATCACCGCCATCGCCGAGCGGCTGGGCGAGGACGGCAGGTTTCCCGCGTTGTTCTTTACCGACGTGGAGGGCTCGTCCATCCCGCTGGTGATCAACCTGACGGCCACCTACGAGCGGCTGGCCCTGGCCCTGGATACGAGCGTGCCGGACATGGCCCGGGTGTACGGGGAGCGCCAGGCCAGACCCATCCAGGCGGAGACCGTTGCCGACGGACCGGTGAAGGAGGTGGTGCTCAAGGGTGACGCGGTGGACCTGTCGGCTCTCCCGATCCCGTTCCACAACGAGCTGGACGCCGGGCCCTACATCACCGGCGGCGTGATGGTCCTCAAGGACCCCGACACCGGAGCCCAGAACGCCGGCCTCTACCGCCACCAGGTCCACGACCCCCGCACCCTCGGGGTCTACATCCAGGGCAGCCACCACGGCGGCTACATCTACCGGCGCAACTCGGAGCGGGGCGAACCCACAGAGTTCGCGCTGGTGGTCGGGCACTACCCCACCTTCATGCTCGGGGCGGTGTCGCGGCTGCCGGGCATCGGCGGCGAGTTCGCCGAGGCGGGCGCGCTGTTACAGGAACCCATCGAGCTGGTCAAGGCCGAGACCGTGGACCTCATGGTGCCGGCCGACGCGGAGATCGTCATCGAGGGGCGGCTCCTGCCGGACGAGACGCGCCTCGAAGGCCCGTTCGGCGAGTGGACCGGCTACTACGTGAGCGTCGGCGCCCAGCCCGTCATGCATGTTTCGGCCATGACCATGCGCCGGAACCCCATCTACTACGACGTCTTCCCGGCGGGCCAGGAGCACCTGGTGCTGGGCAGCCTGCCGCGCATGGGCACCATCTACCGGCGGGTGCGGGAGGCCGTCCCCGGCGTGGTCAACGTCAACGTGCCGGCCCACGCGCGCACCCATTGCTACATCTCCATCCGCAAGACCCGGGACTCGGAGGTGAAGCGGGCGGCGATGGCCGCCATATCCACGGAACCCGAGAATCTGCGCTGCGTGGTGGTGGTTGATGAGGACATCAACGTGTTCAACGAGCCGGAGGTGACCTGGGCGGTGGGGACGCGCATGCGCCCGGACAAGGACTTGCTCACGATCCCGGACTGGAACGGGCCGGGCGACCTGCTGCCGTCCAACTGGACCTACACCGTGGACGGCGCCCACGAGCCCGTCATGGGCGCGGTGATGATCCTGGACGCCACCAAGCCGGCGCCGCCGGTGCAGTATCCGCAGCGGGCCAGGCCACCCCGGGAGCAGGTTCGGGCGGTACGGCTGGAGGGACTGCTGAAGGCCTTCGATCCGTCGCTGTTGCGATCACCAAAGACCTTGACCGGGGATTGAAGGAGTGCGAAACTTTTCACGCGCGTTGGCGCTCCACCACTGCAAACACCATGAGTCTGACGACATTCGATACGCTGAAATTCGCGCAACGTCTTGAAGAGGCGGGACTTGAACACAAGCAGGCCGTCGCCTTCGCGGAAGCGCAGAAAGAGGCGTTCGCGGAAGCCATCGAAACGCAATTGGCCACCAGGGCCGACACCCAACGGATCGAAGGGCAATTGCTTCTGTTGAAGTGGATGATCGGCTTCAACCTCGCTTTCACCATGGCCATCGTCTGGAAAGTATTCTCCTGAAAGATCTTCTTCAAACCGAAAGGAGCCCATGATGCGAATTCCGAAATCGTTGTTCAAAGCCTGTCTCGCGATGCTCGTGGCTGCGGCCCTGGCGCTGGCGGTGACGCCGGCGACCGCCGCGGACGCGTGGAAGCCCAGCAAGCCCATCACCATCCTGGTGGGCTTCACGGTGGGCGGCGCCATGGACACCGCGGCGCGGCTCCAGGGCGAGGTCATGTCGAAGCTGCTGGGGGTCCCCGTGCTCATCCGCAACGTGCCGGGCGCCGGCGGCAGGAACTCCGTGACCATCCTGAACCGGGCCAAGCCCGACGGCCACACCATGGCCGCCATCAACCTGCCCGGACAGGCCGTCAACCAGGTCGCGCGGGGGATGAAGCCCGACCTGCGGAGCTTCACCTGGATCGGACGCCAAGTGTCCAACCCGTACTTCATGCAGGCCACCACCAAGGAGGGCAAGGACCACTGGACGTCCCTCAAGCAGATGAAGACGGCCAAGAAAGCCATCCGGGCGGGCATCACCGGAACCGGCGGGAACACCTTCCCCATCTCCGTCATCACCGCCAACCTGGTGGGCTTCCCGGTGGAGTTCATCGCCGGCTTCAAGGGACCGGAGCTGATCACGGGCATTATCCGCGGCGATATCACCATCACGAACCTGCCCCTGACCAAGCGCTGGACCACCGCGGTCCAGTCCGGTGAGGCCAAGGCCGTCGTCGTCTACCTGCCGAAACGGCACCCCAAGTTCCCGGACATCCCTACCGGCGTGGAACAGGGGTTCCCGGCGCTGGGATCGGCTTCGCTGGTGGGACAGAACCTCTACGCGCTGCCGCCCAAGACCCCGGACAACATCGCGTCCGTGGTGGAAGCGGCCCTGGTGAAGGTCAACAACGACGCGGCGTTGAAGGAAAGGATCGAAGCCAACGGCAACATCGTGGCGCCGTTGAGCCGGCAAAACACCACCAAGCTCATCGCCGACATGATCTCGCTGGTGGGGGACAATACCCCGCTGCTCAAGAAGTACATCAAGTGATCCTTGCCCCTGGCGACCTGACACGGTCCCGCCTTCCGGGACCGTGTCAGGCTCTCCGCGGTCCCGCGACACAGGAAACGGGCGTTCATGTTTGAGGGTTTCGGCGGCGCGCTGGTCACCATCGCCGAGCCGCACGTCCTTCTGACGCTGTTCTTCGGCAGCGTCATCGGCCTCATCTTCGGCGCGGTCCCTGGCCTCGGCGGCATCCTCGCCATGTCGATGCTGCTGCCGTTCACCTTCACCTGGGACGCCATCACCGCGGTCTACCTGTTCTCGGGCATCATGGGCGCCAGCTCCTTCGGCGGCTCCATCAGCGCCATCCTGCTGAACACACCGGGCACTCCGGTGAACGCCGCCACCTGCTTCGACGGCTACCCCATGGCCAAGCGCGGCGAGGCGGCGCGGGCGCTGGGGCTGTCGGCCGGGGCGTGTCTCCTGGGGGCGCTGTTCGGGCTCGTGATCCTGGCGCTGCTGATCCAGGTCATGCGCCCGCTGGTGATCGCCTTCGGCCATCCGGAGATCTTCTGGCTGGTGGTGTTCGGACTGGTGACCACCGCCACGGTGAGCCAGGGGTCTCTCCTGAACGGGCTCATCGCCGGCGGGGTCGGCATCCTGCTGTCCCTGGTGGGCCTCAACGAGCCCACCGGCCTCATCCGCTACACCATGGGAAGCGAGTACCTGTGGGACGGCATCCCCCTGATCCCGTTCTTCGTCGGGCTGTTCGCCATCGGCGAGCTGATCAACTACTCGGCCCAGGGCGGCACCATCGCCAAGGACAACATCCAGGCCACCATCCGGGGCGCGTGGCAGGGGGTGATGGAGAACTTCCGCCACGCCGTCTGCCTGCTGCGCAGCTCGTCCATCGGCACGCTGGTGGGGATCATTCCCGGGGTAGGCGGCGAGACCGCCAACCTCATCGCCTACACCGTGGCCGTGCAGTCGTCCAGGGACCCGGCCTCCTTCGGCACCGGCAGCCCCGAGGGGATCATCGCCAGCGAAGCGGCCAACGACTCCAAGGACGGCGGAGCGCTGCTGACGACCCTGAGTTTCGGCATTCCCGGAAGCCTGGCCATGGCGCTCTTGCTGAGCATCTTCATCATGCACGGGGTTTCGCCGGGTCCGCAGCTGATCCTCGACAAACCCATCTTCATCTGGACCCTGCTGAACGGCTACGTGGTCTCCAACGCCTTCGCGAGCATCTTCGGCCTGCTGGCCGCCCGCTACCTGGCCATCATCACCCGGGTGCCGGTGCACTACCTGTCCGCCATCATCGCGGTGGTGGCCCTGGCGGGGACCTACATCCTGCGGGAGAACATCTGGGACGTGGTGCTGGTGGTGCTGCTGGGCATCCTCGGCTTCGGCATGCGGCGGGCCGGGGTCCCGGTGCTGCCCCTGGTCATCGGCTTCGTGCTGGGCAGCCTGGCCGAGAAGTCGTTCCTGCTGACCCTCAGGATCCACGACGGCAGCTATCTCGGTTTCTTCAACAGCGTCATCTCCTGGATCCTCATCCTGACCATGGTGGCGGTCCCCTTGATCACCCGGCTCCGCACCCGCTCGACGCCGACGCCATGAAGCGCGTGAACTACAGCTACGTCATCGTCAACCTGCTCTACCTGGCGGTAGTGCTGGTGGTGGTCATCCCGTCCTTCGGGTTCGACGGGCAGGGCGGGCTGGTGCCGCTGGTGCTGGGAATCCCGACCCTGGTGTTCATCCTGTTCTGCCTGGGACGCGAGCTGCTCTCCCCTCGGGCGGCGCCCGACGACTCCGTGGAAGTGGCGCCCTGGACCAAGGCCGCCCCCGTCGTGGCCTGGCTGGGGATCTTCTGCGCGCTGGTGCTCCTCATCGGCTTCCTCCTCACCATCCCCATCTACATGGTCCTGTTCCTGCGCAGTTTCGGCCGCCTCTCCTGGCCGCGGTGCGCGGTCGCGGCCGTGACCGTGTGGGCGCTGGTGTACGCGAGCCTGGAGTTCGTGCTGCAACGGACGCTGTTCGAGGGCGTGCTGTTCGGCGCGATTCTGCCGCTGCTGTGAACCGCGTGCCTAGTTGAAGCGCGCGGGCTTGATGCAAACCTGGAGCATGGGGCACGATGAAAGACTCCCTCTGGCGCCCTTCGACTTCGCTTCGCTACGCTCAGGGCGTACGGGGTTTCCAGCTTAAACGTTCGCCCTGAGCGTAGTAGCGAAGTCGAAGGGCGCCGCCCGTGTCAGACGGAGTTCTTCAAACAACCGGCTACATCCCATGCGACCCGAATTCATCGCCCTGGCCGCCGCCATCCTCTACTCCGGGGGCACCATCACCGCGCGCATGGGGATGCATTACTCCTCGCCGCTGACCGCGGCCTGCGTGCTGCTCTTCCTGCGCACGGTCGTGTTCTGGGGCGGAGTGTTCCTGATGGGCGGCATTCCCCACGTCGAATGGACGCCGCTGCTGCTGTTCGTGGGGTTGGGGGTGCTGCAGACCGCCACCAGCCTTCTCCAGTTGACCGGCATCCACCGGCTGGGAGCGGCGCGGGCCGAGCCCCTGCGCAACACCTACCCGCTCTGGAGCGCGGTCATCGCCATCGTCTTCCTCGGCGAGCAGGCGAGCCTGGGCATCATCGCCGGGACCCTTCTGGTGGTGGGCGGCATCACGCTGATCTCCTGGCAGCCGGCGGAATCGGGCCTGCGCTATCGCTGGTGGGAGGGGATCTTTTCGCTCCTGGCGGCCCTGTTCGCCGGCGTTGCCTTCCCGATCAGGCGCATCGCCTTCGACATCTCCAACGAACCCCTCTATTTTGCCGCCGTCCTGGCCATCGTGTCCTTCGTCTCGCTCGGCCCCTACGTCCAAGTTCGTCTCCGGTCCGAGCAGTTCGTGCTCAGCCGCAGCGCGGTGCCACCGTTCATCCTGTCGGGCTTCTTCGAATCCGCCGGCTCGCTGCTCTCGCTCATCGCCGTGAGCCTCGGCCGCGTCGTGGTGGTGTCTCCCATCGTCGCCTCGAGCCCCTTGTGGACCCTGATCCTCACCGTGGTCTTCCTGCGCGGCCTCGAGCGCATCAACACCCGCACCGTCACCGGCACCTTCGCGGTCATGACCGGGACCATCTCGATCATTTTGAGCCGGTGACAGCGGGGGGTGCGCACGGCTGTTTCCATCCTGCGGGGAGGAACCGCTCAAGGTACGCCTGCATGACCGTGTTGTACCAAGGCGTGTCGTTACGGCGGTCGTGGAAGCCCACGTGGCCGCCGCCGTCGGTGAGCATCAGGGTCACGTTGGAAGGGATGTCACGGGCGATATCCTCGTAGGGAGCGGCCGGGATCCAAGGATCGTTCCTGGCGTGCAGCAGCATCATCGGCGTGTCGATACGGTCGAGCAATCCGGTGACCGAGCAGCGCGTGTAGTAGTCGTCGCAGTCCGCGAAACCGTGGTGCGGCGCGGTGAAGGCGTTGTCGAACTCGCGGATGCTGCGGGCGGCCAGGACGGCGGCCTGCTGTCCCGGGGAGATCTCGGAGGCGCCGCCGACCACCGCCTCCTTCATGCGCGCCAGCAGCCACCGGTGGTAGAGCGTATTGCGGGGGCGCATCAGCCTTCGGATGACCGCGCCCAGGTCGAGCGGCGTCGACACCGTTATGGCGCAGACGGGCGCCACCACGGGGGCGTGTTGCGCCAGATAGTGCAGGATCACGGTTCCGCCGAGGGAGAACCCGATCAGCACGATGCCCCGGCGTGCCTCCTCGACGTCGAGAACGGACAGCGCCGCCTCGACGTTGTCTCCGGAGCCGCCGCAATAGCTCCGGCGGCAGGTGCTCCGCGACGGCCCCGCGCCCCGGAGGTTGAGGCGCATGACGGGATATCCGAGCCGCAGGAAAGAGCGGGTGGTCTCGAACATGTAGGAGCTGCCCTCGCAGCCGGTGAGCCCGTGCACCAGGATCACCAGCGGGCGGTCCGTGGCGGCCTCGGGGCGATGAAGCGCGGCCAACAGCGTGTCGCCGCCGCCGTTCGGCACGGGCAAGCTCAAGCGCTCCTCGGGCCAGGCCGACAAGTCCTCGCTGCAGGGAAAGAAATAATACCGGAGGGTCTGCAGGTCGCCGCCCAGCCACGGGAAGCGGGGCGCGAAGTCCGGGCAAGCCGTCGCCTCCCCCCAGGCGCCGGACACCGAGCCCGAGGCAGTGAAACCGTTGCCCAAGGTCTCAACCCCGGGTGACGCCCAGCCCCGGGCCTTCCGGGACGCCGAGCTTTCCGTCCACCACCTTGATGCCGGTGAACGGGTCGCCGGTGAGGGCCTCGCACTCGCCGATCTCGCAGAACCCGGACACGCCGGGAGAGCTTAGGGCCACGTGCAGCAGCGCGGCGTCGCCCACCATGCAGGCGGCGATGTTGCTGAGGCCGCACTCGATTCCCGTGAGCGCGCACATGTCGGCGATCTGCCGGGTCTGCTGCACGCCGCCGGCCTTGAGGATGCCGGTGTTGATGGAATCGCAGGCGTTGTCGCGGATGAGCCGGAAGGCATCGTGCACCGCGCTTGCCGACTGGTCGGCCTCGATCTTGATGCTGGACTGGGCCTTCACCTCGGCCAGGGCCGCGTAGTGATGCCGGGGCACCGGCTGCTCGAACACCGATACCCCCAACTCCGCCATGCCCGCGGCCATGCGCACGGCCGACTTCGCGTCGAAAGCCTCGTTGGCGTCCACCTTGATGTAGACGTCCGGTCCCACCGCGTCGCGCACCGCCGTCACCCGCGCGAGGTCCAGCCCGACCTCGCCCCTGACCTTGAGCTTCAGCGCCCGATAACCCTCGCCCACCAACTCGCGGCACTCCCGCGCCATCTCCATCGGCGACCCCACGCTCACCATCTTGATGACCGTGATCTCCCTGCGCACCAGCCCGCCCAGAAGCACGTAGAGGGGCGCTCCGTAGCACTTGCCCAGCAGGTCGTACAGCGCCATGTCCACGCCACCCTTGGCGCGCCGGTTGTCCATCATCCGGAAATTGATGAGCCGGTTCAGCCGGTTCATCTCCTCGATGGGCTGCCCCAGCAGGAGTGGCCGCATGATCTCCTCGATGGCGTAGCGGGCCGATCCTACGGTCTCGCCGGTCCTGGGAAACACATCGATGTAGCCATAGCCCACGTGCCCCGAGTCCGACTCCACGCTCACCAGGAACCCGTTGGACGAGTAGAACTGGTTGGTGGCGGTGATGAGAGGCTTCTTGTACGGCAGCTCGAGGGTCTCCACCTGCAGGTCCGTGATCTTCATGACGGTGCTCCTTGAATACGCGTACACGGGCGGGGTTGGAACCCGCCCCTACAACTTTACGCGCCAGGGCGGGTTTGGAAACCCGCACCTACAAACTCTGCGCGCCGGAATAGGCTCGGAACCTGCCCTACCGGTCTCCGCGCGTTTACGGCGGCTACGAGGATTGCGCATCCACGCGCCGGATCAGCGTGTCCACCGCCAGGACCCCCTGCCCCTCCGGCAGGACCATGAGGGGGTTGAACTCGATTTCGTCCACCTCGTCGCGAAAGTCCAGCGCCAGCCGGGACAGCGCCACGATGGCCTCCGCCAAGGCTTGCACGTCCGCCTTGGGCCGGCCCCGCGCCCCGGCGAGCAGCGGGTAGGCGCGGATTTCCCGGATCATGTCGTGGGCCTCGTCCAGGCCCAGCGGCGGCAGCCGGAACTGCACGTCCTTCAGCACCTCGGTGTAGATGCCGCCCAGGCCGAACACGAGGCAGATGCCCAGGTCCGGTGTGCGTGAGGTCCCGATAATGACCTCGGCGACGCCCTGCACCATCTTCTGCACCAGCACTCCGTCGATGCGGGCGTCGGGCGCGCTCCGCGCCACGTCCTCCAGCAACCGGTCGTGGGCGGCGGCCACTTCCTCCGCGTTGCCCAGGTTGAGGCGCACGCCACCCGCCTCGGTCTTGTGGGGCAGGTCCGTGGACTCGACCTTCAGGGCCACCGGGAAGCCCATGCTCCCGGCGCCTTCCACCGCCTCCTCGCGGGAGCGGGCCAGGCGCCCGGGAGCGGTCGGGATGCCGTAGTTGCGAAGCAGCCGCTGCACGGTGGCGTGGGTGTTGTCGTCCCCGGCCACGAGCGCGCGCAGCGCCGCGGTCTCTTCCCGGGACACGGCGGGTGACGTCGCACCGTCACCGGCCGGGGCGCCGTGGTTGCCGCGCCGCGACAGCCCGAGGACATCGCGCACCGCCCGCAGCGACTTCTCGTACTCCAGCAGCAGGGGCACGTTCAGCTCGGTGAAAAACTCGAACCAGGCACGGTCGAGTTGTTCGCTCGCCCGGGAGAGGAACACGAACGGCTTGCCGCCACGCCGGAGCGCCGCCGCCGACTCCCGGTACAACTGCATCAGGCGGTCGCTGGGGCTCTTGGGCAGATTCAGGCGGCAGCAGACCACCGCGAAGTTGTCGTCGCGCATGAAGGTTTCCAGACATTCAAGATACCCGGGCCGGTCGGCCCAGTGCAGTTCCTCGATGTCCAGGGGGTTGCCGTTGAAGCCCTCCTTGTCGAAGTGGCTGCGCAACGCCTCGTAGGTGGCGCCGGAGGGCTCGGGCAGGTCCACGCCGTTACGCTCGCAGATGTCCGCCAGGAAGCTGCAATCGCCCCCGGAGATGGTGACGATGCCGACGCCGCCGGAGCCGGGCAGTCGGAAAGGCTCCGGGGTACCCACGGCCAGGGCGGTGACTTCCAGCATCTGGTCCAGATTGTCCACCGGGATGACGCCCTTCTGCCGGAAGAGCCCGTCCCACACCGCGCCGGAGGTGGCCATGTTGCCCGAGTGCGAGGCGACCGCGCGGCCGCCCTTTTGGGAGCGCCCGAGCCTGAGCGCGATCACCACCTTCCCGCGCTCCCGCGCCAGGTCCAGCAGCCCCGCCATCTCCTCGGGACGGCTCATGGACTCGATGACGGCGACGATGACCCGGGTGCCGTCGTCGTCCACCGCGGCCCGCAGGTAATCGGTGAAGCCCGCACCCACCTGGTTGCCGGGGGCGATGGCATAGCGGAACCCCAGGCAACGGTCGGCGGCGGTGTTGAGGAAGAGGTTGAGCAGGCCGGCGCTGCTGAACACCGCACTCACCGGTCCGGTGGTCAGGAGCTCGGGGAGCGGCGACGACCACAGCGCGGCGCCGCTTTCGAGGGCCAGATAGCCCAGCGTGTTGGGACCCGCCAGCGCGATGCCGTGCTCGCGCACGATGCGGGCCAGCTCCGCCTGATACTTCCGGCCGGTGTCGTCGAACTCGCCGAAGCCCGTGGCCACGGTGAGCGCGGCGCGCACGCCCTTGGCCGCGCACTCCTCCATCACCTGCACGGTGCCGTCGCGCGGAATCGCAACCACCGCCAGGTCCACCTCACCCGGCACGGCGCCCACCGACGGGTAGCACGGCAGGTCGAAGAGCTGCTCGTAGCGCGGGTTGACGGGGTAGATGCGGTCCTTCGGAAAGCCGAACCGGAACAGGTTGCGCATGAGCGCGGCCGCGTGGGGGGCACGCTCGGAGGCGCCGATCAGCGCGATGTTGCGGGGTTTGAGCAGCGCTGACAGGCGGTCTGGAGCAGGAGCGGAATCCATGATCATCCTCTGAGAAGGTATCGCGTCCTTCGACTTCGCTCCGCTGACGCTCCGCTACGCTCAGGACGAACGGCTGTTGCGTTGAAAGGGCGTGGTCCCTGTTCCGTTCGTCCTGAGCGTAGCGGAGCGAAGTCGAAGGACGCCAGCCCAATCGATCCGAGCCATTTGCGTTAACCCTCGCTCATCCGCCCTGCCGCGGCGCGGACCGCTCGCATGATGTTGGGGTAGCCGCCGCAACGGCACAGGTTGCCCGAAAGGTATTCGCGGATCTGTTCGTCGGTAGGGTCCCCGTGCTCTTCGAGCAGCGCCTTGGCGGCCATGATGAAGCCCGGGGTGCAGTAGCCGCACTGGGCGGCGTCGTGATCGAGGAAAGCCTGCTGGATCGGGTGCAGCGCATTGCCGCCGCCCAGCCCCTCGACGGTTTCGACGGTGCAGCCGTCGAGACGTGCGGCGAGCAGGAAGCACGCGCTCACCGGCCTCCCGTCCAGCAGGACCGTGCAACTCCCGCACGCGCCCACGCCGCAGGACTCCCGGACGCTCCAGAGCTTGAGGCCGTCACGCAGGACCTCCAGCAGGGTGTCGGCGTCGTTGACCTCCAGCTCCCGCTGCCGGCCGTTGACCGTGATGCTGATCACACGTTCCACGAATCTCGCTCCGTCAACTCGCCACGTTTCCCATGACCGACCCCGGTTCCGTATCCCGGGCACGGGCCGGTTTGAAACCCGCCCCTACGCACCGTTCACCTTCCCCGCGGCCTTGAGAGCCTCGTGGATCCGTTCCGCGGTAAGCGGGATGTCGTGCACTCGTACGCCCACGGCGTCTTCCACCGCGTTGGCCACGGCCGCGGCCACGGTCAGGGCGCCGGTCTCGCCGATGCCCTTGGCGCCGAAGGGGCCGTCCTTGTGGGGCACCTGCACCACGATGGGGTGGCAGGCCGCGGGCACGTCCTTGATGGAGGCGATCTGGTAGTCCAGCAGGGAGCCGTTGAGGAGCTGTCCGTCCTGGAACACCATCTGCTCGAACAGGGTCAGCCCGAGGTGCATGGTGGCCGCGCCGACGAGCTGCTGCTCGCAGTACTTGGGGTTGATGGCGGTGCCGGCGTCGCCGGCGGCGTGGAACTGCAGGACCTCCAGGCGGCCGGTCTCCAGGTCCACCTCCACCTCCACGGCGCTGGCCGAGGCGAACCAGTACTCGGTGCACTTCTCGGACATGCCGGTCTCGGGGTCCATGGGCGTCACCACCGGCTGGCAAAGGCCTTCTCCCACGATGGTGGTGCCGAGGCTGCCGAACTTGGCCAGGAAAGCCTCGGTGACGGTCATGCCCCGCTCCTCGGCGCCGCGCACGAACACCCGCCCGTCGCGGGCTTCCAGGTCGGCGGCGTCGATCTCCAGCTTGCCCGCCACGGCCTCGAACAGCTCTTCCTTGACCTTGGCGGCGGCCATGCGCACGGCGTTGCCCATGTGGTAGGTGGATCGGCTTCCCGCGCTGATGGTGTCGTAGGGGGTGACGTCGGTGTCGGGCTGCACCACGTGCACCCGGTCGAAAGGCATCCCGAGCTCCTCGGCGGCGATCTGCGCCAGCAGGCTCTCCGATCCCTGGCCCATCTCCACCGTGCTGCTGAGCACGTTGGCGCTGCCGTCGGCATTGAGGATGACGATGGCCCCGGAGATAGACGGCGTCAGCACCGCCTTCACCCCGCAGGCGATGCCCTTGCCGCGGCGCTTCGTGCCGGAGGGGGCCTCCTTGGGCTGATCCCACCCCACGGCCTCCGCCGCCCGCTGCACCGCTTCCTTCAGGCCGCACGCGTGGATGGGCGTTCCGGTAACGTAGAGGTCCCCCTCCTCCAGCGCATGCTCCAGGCGGAACTCCACCGGGTCCTCGCCCAGGCCCCGGGCGACGATGTCCATCTGCGAGTCGTAGGCCCAGATCACCTGGGGCACGCCGAAGCCCCGGAACGGCCCCGCCGGCGGCTTGTTGGTGTAGACGCAGTAGGAGTCGATGGAAACATTGGGGATCTTGTACGGACCGGACGAGGTATAGCCCGACTTGTGCACGATGCGCGGACCGATCTCGGCGAAGGCGCCGGTGTCCCAGTACACTTCGCACTTGCGCGCGGTCATGGCCGCGCCCTTGACCGCGGTCTTGAGCTTGACCACCACGCCGTGCTTGGTGACGGTCTGGAACTCTTCCTCCCGGCTCAGGCTGTACTTCACCGGCCGGCCGGTCTTCATGGCGAGCAGCGCCACGATGGGCTCCAGCTTGTTGTAGAGCTTGGCGCCGTAGCCGCCGCCCAGGTACGGGACGCGCACCCGGATGCGGTTCATGGGCACGCCCAGCATGCGCGCCAGCTCGCCCCGGACGAAGGACGGCGACTGGCTGGCGGTGTGGATGTTGATGCGCCCGCCCTCGTCCAGGTACGCCAGCGAGACGTGAGGCTCCATGGGCACGTGCTGAGCGGGCGGCGCCGTGAAGACGTCCTCGAAGATCCGGTCGGCCTCGGCGAAGGCCTTTTCCACGTCTCCCTTGCGCAGCTTGTAGTGGTAGCAGATGTTCGACCGGTCCCCGGCCTGCACGTGGGCCAGGTCGGCGAACGCTCCCGAGGGACGGACATCGTCGTGGATGATGGGCGCGTCCGGCCTGATGGCGTCGAGCACGTCCAGCACCACCGGCAGCGGATCGTACTCCACCTCCACGAGCTCCAGCGCCTCTTCCGCCGCGCGCCGGCTCTCCGCCGCCACCGCCACCACCTGCTCGCCCTCGTGGCGCACCCGGTCGATGGCCAGCACCGGCTGATCGGCGAACGCCGGCCCGTGGTAGGGGGTGATGCCGGGCATGGCGGCGATGTCGGCGCCCGTGAGCACCGCGACGACGCCGGGGTTGGCCTCGGCCCGGGACTTGTCCATGCCGACGATGCGCGCGTGGGGGTGCGGGCTCCTGAGCACCGCCACGTGCAGCAGCCCCGGCGGCTCCATGTTGCCCACGTGCAGCGCCCGGCCCGTCACCTTCTGCACGGCGTCCCGGCGGTCGACCGGCTTACCGACGATGGAATAGTCCGCCACGCATTCACCTCACGAAGACGCCAGCTCCCTGAGCGTCCGCTTGACCCACACCCGGGTCATCGCGCGCTTGTAGTCCGCGCTGCCGCGCAGGTCCGAGACCGGGGAGAGCTTCTCGTCGACAGCATCGCACACCGCGTCCCAGAGTTCCTCGGAGCAGCTTTCCCCCTGGAATCGGCCTAGGCCCGCGGCCAGGAGCGGCGCTTCCGCCACGCCGCTGAGGCCGAGCCGCAGCTCCCCGACCTCCCCGCCGCCGTCGAGGGACAGGAGCGCCGCCACCCCGATGCACGGCCAGTCGTTGGCCGAGAGCGAGCTGAACCGCGAGTAGACCGTCCGGGCCGCCGGAGCCACGTGCGGCACGTGCACCTCCACCAGGATCTCTCCCGGCTCCAGAGCCGTCTCGTACATGCCGCGGTAGAAGTCCTTCAACGCCACCACGCGGCTGCCTCCGCCTCCGGCCAGCACCACCTCCGCGCCGTGAACCAGCAACACCGGCGGCGGGTCCAGCCGGTAGTCCGCGTGAGCCAGGTTCCCGCCCACGGACGCGGTTTCCCGGATGCGGACATTGCCCACGTGGCTGAACGCCTGGGCCAGTGCCGGCGCGCGCCGCTGCACCAGGGGCGATCGCTCCACCGACCGGTGGGTGGCCAGCGCCCCGATGCTCAGGCCGTCGTCGTTGTCGGTAATTCGTTCGAGCCCCGGAATCGCCTGCAGGTCCACCAGGTGGGAGAAACGCAGCGCCCGCTGCTTCATCAGGATCACCAGCGTCGTGCCGCCGGCGATGGGCCGCGCATCGTCGCCGTGTTCCAGAAGCATCTGGCTGGCTTCGGCCACGGTGCCGGGTTTCAGGAGGTCAAATGCGGGAATGGTCATGATGGATAGGATGCCCGGCAAAACACAGACCGGGAGTGGCCGGATTTATAGCCTCTACGGTCGTCGTTGACAATTCACGCCATTTCACAGCGCCGCACCGGCTCTGCCCGGCGGAACCTTGCCGTCCGCTATGACCTCCACCGACAGCCGCAACCCCAAGCTCTCCAACACGGCTTCAAGCGTAGAGAAACGGGGATTGCCCTTCCGCGATAGCGTCCGGTAAAGACTCTCACGGCTCAAGTGGGTGTCCTCGGCGAGTTGCCTGATGCCGCGGGCTTTCGCAACATCGCGCAGGGCCAGCAGGAAAACATCCGATCCCGTTCCGGACTTGTCTTCAAGGGCAGCGGTCAGATAGGCCGCGGCTTCCTCAGGGTCCTGAAGGTCTTCATGGAGGATGTCTTCGTAGGGAATCGTTCGTTTTGGCATACGCCTACCCTCCAAGGTAGTCAGCCCAATATTCCTGAGCCTTCCTGATATCTTCCGTCTGGGTTCTCTTGGTTCCGCCGGACAGGAGGAGAATGAAACGGGGTCCATCCCGTCCGATGTACACTCGGTAACCCGGTCCGATATCCACACGCAACTCCAACACACCGCCGCCCAGAGATTTGTGATCACCGAGATTGCCCAAACGAAGCCGTGCGATCCTGACCCGAATACCGTTTCGTGCCGTTCGGTCCCTGAGACCCCGTAGCCAATCCGCGAACGGGGCACTCCCATCCCTCGCCACATACGCCACAACCTGTCGGGGCCGTGCTTCTTCCATACCGCATAGTAGCGCATAGGCTACTATATGCAACCTCGGCAAGGAGTAGTTTGAAGTCGTGGGTCTGTCGGACGAATCGGTCTGGTCTGGAGGAAGCCGTGGTGGACACCGTCATGCGCGGCGGCGGCACGGACACCAACGCTGCGATATGCGGCGCGCTCCTCGGTTCACACCATATCCTCATAACCCTATGTATGGCAGTTAATCATCGCACGTTGCCTCCAACACTCCACCGAACTCGACAAATCAGGAAGTTAAACTCCAGAAATTCCGGAACTTGTTTCTCGAAGTTGTGGCCACGAACCCCAATCCTCCGAGACCGGACGTTGCAGCGCTTTAAAGGCGCTGTCAGAATGCGACCCCGATGACGATCGGGATCCTCGCCTACGGTTCCTTGATTCCAAATCCGGGAGCTGAAATCGCGCCGCTGATCGTTCGCCGCGTTACGGGAGTCGAGACGCCCTTCAGCATCGAGTTCTCCCGCAGCAGCCGCGTACGCGACCGTGCGCCCACGCTGGTGCCCGTGGCGCGAGGCGGCGCGAGAGTATCCGGGGTGGTATTGGTCCTTGAGGATGCGGTGACCGAGACCGCCGCACAGGACATGCTCTACCGGCGGGAGCGGAACCGCGTGGGCAGCAGCGACGTCTACGCCGACGTGGACCCGGCCGACCCGGACAGCGCCTTCCTGGGACGCCTGGACAGCTTCGCCGGGATGGACGTGGTGCTCCACGCGGCGCTCCGGGCGAACATCTGGGAACCGACCGCCGAACTGCTGGCGTGTCTGGCCATCGAGAGCGCGGCGGCTCCGTCCGGAGCCACCGGGCGGGACGGTATCAGCTATCTCATGGACGCGAAGCGGAGCGGCATCGTCACGCCGCTCATGAGCGGCTACGAGGCGGAGATTCTGCGCCTGACCGGCGGCCGGGACCTGGAAGAGGCCCGCGCCATTGCCCGGAAGGGGTGACCCTCCCGCCTGGATTCCGGCTTTCGCCGGAATGACGGTGGCGGGGCGTCCCTGCCATTCCGTATCCAACAGCAGTTTTGACATAGCCTGTTCGACACCTTTCTGTCATTCCCGGGCTTGACCCGGGAATCCAGGCTTTCCGATTCACGCGCCGCCGGTGAGCTTCTGGTCCACGTGCCACATGGCGAGGCAGTCGTCCTCGTTGTAGCGGACGGCCTTTTCGGCCAGGGAGCGGTCGCCGGTGTCGATGGAGTCCCAGTAGCAGAGGAGCGCGTCGTAGGCGCCGAAATCCCGCTGGCGCCAGTTGAAGCCCAGGGCCGGGGCGACGCTCTTGATGGAGAATCGCGGCACGGGCAGGTAGACGGCGTCCTGGATGCATTGCTTCAGGTCGACGCAGGAGCCGAGAAGGCGCGCCAGCCGCCCCTCGAGCCGCGGCCAGCGGCGCATGACGGCCTTCATTTGCCACACCTCGTAGTCGGTCCAGTGGTAGAGGCGCGCGGCTTCGACGTCGTCGCCCACGTAGTCGAGGAAGCCTTCGAAGATCTCGCCTTCGTCCTCGGGGCCACGAGCGAGGAACTTGACGAACTGGTCGCGGGAGCCGTCCCAGCAGCCGATGAGGTAGACGTGGGGCGGCATGGCGGGATGCACGTCGTCGGAGGTCTCGAAGTCGAAGTACAGGGACCGTTTGGCCCGGGGTATCCGCAGCTCTCGGCCGGGCTTGGCGACGGGTTGTCCGGTCCTGTAGCTTTGGGCCACGTGGTAGGCGGTGGCGCCGTGATGCGGCCCCAGGATCTCCTCGATTTCCCCGAGCGGGCGTTTCCACAGTTCATCCACACTGTGGATACCGGCGGCGCGCAGCTTGACCCGCTCCGGCGCCCGCACCCCGGCCAGCAATACCAGGTCCCAGCGCTCGTGTACCAGCCGGTTGCCGTAAACGCGCCAGGGCGAGTCGGTGACGTCGGGAGGCCTCCCCGGCTCCGGTTGTTCCGCGTTGGCGTCACGCAGCCCCGTCCACCGTGCGGCCACGCGGTCGATCCGGTTCCCGAAGGCGGAAACGTCCACCGGACGGACCTCTTCCCGCAGCGCGACGGTCACCCGCGCCGGGGTGTAGCCCTGGATGGCGCCGACGGTGCGGTTGTAGAAGGCGGCCTGGAGCGCGAAGGAGTCTCTGAGCTTGCGCGCCCGCTTTATCTCGATGACCCGGTAGTGGTAGGGCCCCAGGTCCGAGGCGTGGCTGTCGTCGCGCACCAGCAGGTCGCCGCGGCCGTAGACATCGCGGCCGAGGTCCCACAGTTGCGGCTGGTGGATGGCGGCAACGCCGTCGAGCATGGCCCGGAGGGTGCGGACGAGGGCCTCGTGGCCGAAGTCGGGCCGGATCGCCAGGGCATCCGGATAGTGCGCGGCCACCCAGGCGTCCTCGTGCTCGACGCCGCGGCGGTAGCGCATCTGCTCGTAGCGGCCGATCTCGTTGACCGCCTCACCCGCGGGCGCGTGGTATTGGCACCACAGCCAGAAAGGGTCCCGCAGCACCTTGTCGGCCAGCGACGGACGGAGCCGGGGCCTGCGCTGGACCCTCTCGCCGGCCGTGGCGCGGTCGAGCAGCGCACGCAGGCGCACCTCCCGACCTCCGAGCGGCAGCGTCAACTGAATGCGGGCTTCTCCTTGGGATAGTGCGCTTCCATGGCGGTGCGGTAACGTTCCATGATGATGCGGTTGAGGTCCAGCGGCGGCTGCTGGTCGTCGGGCAGGAGCGGCCGGTACTCCACGTCGCCGATCTCTTCCCTGAAGGTTTCCTTGGCTCGAGCCACCAGTTCCGGGTCCATCAGGAGGTCGACGGCCGAGGCGGCCATGGTCTTGGCCCCGGCCACGGCTCCCTTGTGGGCAATGGTGGTGGCCAGCGAGACGCCCGCGCCCCAGTGGTGGTACGCGATGCCCGGGATGTTGGACGGGAAGTTCACCACGCCCGACGGCACCACCCAGCAGACGTCGCCGGAGTCGTTGGCGGACACGGACTGCACCGCCTCGCGTAGCGGCGCCACCTGATTGGGCATTCCGGTTGCCTTGACGTTGACCTTGGCCTGCAGGTCGGTGACGAGCTTCTGCTCGGACTCGCTCCATTCCGGCATGCCCACGGCCTCGATGTTGTTCTGGATCACCTCCGCGAGGGTGCGGTTGCAGCGGGTAGGCGCCACCGCGCTGAGCACGTTCACCGAATAGGAGGTGTCGGTCATGGTGGCCGCGCCCTGGGCCACGCGCTTGGCCTTCTCGAACAACGCCCGGGCCCTCTCGGCGGTGGCCTCGCGGAAGAACCACCAGATGGTGGAGGTGTTGGGGATGACGTTGGGCTGGTCGCCGCCGTTGCTGATGACCCGGTGGCTGCGCTGGGACGGCTCCAGGTGCTCCCTGAGCTTGTCCCAGCCGATATCCATCAGCACCGCCGCGTCCAGGGCGTCGCGCGCGTTCCAGGGCGAGGTGGCGGCGTGGGCGCTCTCACCCTTGAAGGTGAACTCGGCGGAGATCAGCGCGTACTGGCGCAGGCCGTACACGGTCCCCAGGTTGGAACCGATGTGATCGTGCAGGGCCACGTCCACGTCCTTGAAGTAGCCGTCGCGGACGAAATACGGGCGGCTCACGAGCTGCTCCTCGGCGGGAGCGCCGTACACCCGCAGCGTGCCCTGGATGCCGAACTGCTCCATGGTCTTCTTGACCGCCACCGCCGCGCCGATCATCACCGCGGCGTTGACGTTGTGCCCCTCGGTGTGGCCGGGCGCGCCGTCGACGATGGGCTTCTGTTCGGTCACCCCGGCCATCTGCGAGCTCGAAGGCGTGGCATCGAACTCGGTGTGGAGCGCCACCACCGGCTTGCCGGACCCGTAGGTGGCGATGAAGGCGGTGGGCATGCCCGAGATGTTCCATTCGATCTCGAAGCCGGCCTGTTCCAGGATCTCGGTCATGAGCCCGGTGGTGCGGAACTCCTGCATCCCCAGCTCGGCGAAATAGAAGATGTTGTCGCCGAGGAGCGCGATGTTGTTCCCGTTCTCCTCGACCGCGTCCATGGCGAACTGCTTCTGATTCGAATCCTGCATGGTGTCCTCCCCACGGGCGTGGCGGCCGGCGGCGCGTGGCGACGGCTCGGCAGTCCGGCCCTCATGGTCCCTCATGGCATGCGCGGATCATATTACAAGGAAGGCGGCGGGTCGAGGGGAGTGGGGTGTATGGCGCCCTTCGGCGTAGCGAAGCGAAGTCGAAGGGCGCCATCTCCCGAGCCGTGGCGCGGCCTTGCCGGCCCTTCCCGCACGTTATAGAGTCCACTCCATGTCCACGAATCGACCCGTCATCCGGGGCGCGGCCACCTCCCTCGCCCACACCCCAAGCCTGGTGCGCTACGGCTCAAAGCCGTTCCGGGAAGCCAAGGCCAAGCCGGACTTCCTGGCGGAGCTGACGCGGGGCCTGTGGAGCTACGACGAGGCGTGCCGCTACCTGCCCAACCAGGTGTTCGTCGGGAGCCAGGCGCCGGCGCGTCTGTGGGAGGTGGAGCAGCCCTGGTTCGACAAGCTCGCCGACGCGGACGGCGGCGAACCGCCTTTCGGCCATATCATGGAGGAACGGCGTTTCCTCGCCCTGCTCGCCTGCGCGGACCCGTTCAAGCACGTGCTGCTGCGGGAACGGTTCTGGGAGGAGATGGGTCCGGTGCTGTCGGACTCGCCGCTCACGGCGCCGCTGGCCTCCCGCGCCCCGGCGCTGCTCACCGACGCGCAGATGGACGCCGAGTCGGAGTCCTCCGACACCCTGCCACTCTTTGCCGGCGGCGAAGGCGCACCCGTGGGAGTGGTGAAGACGGGCCACTCCGAGGACGAGGCGCTGTCCGCCGCGGTGCTGCTGGAGAACCTCAGTTGCAAGGTCTCCAGCGCTCTCGCCGTGCACGAGCTGCTGAACCACGTCGACGGCCTGGGGCTGGGTGACGTCGACCTCGTGCTGAGCTGCTCGGAGGAGGCCGTGGGCGACCGCTACCAGCGCGGCGGCGGCAACATGGCCAAGGCTATCGCCGAGTTCGCGGGATGCGACCTCGGCACCGGCATCGACATCAAGGACTTCTGCGCCGCGCCCATTCCCGCCATGGTCATCGGCGCCTCGCTGGTGGAGAGCGGCGTGTTCGAGAACGTGGTCGTGGTGGGCGGCGGATCGCTTCCCAAGCTCGGCATGAAGTCCCTCTACCACCTGGAGCAAGGAATCCCGGTGCTGGAAGACGCGCTGTCCGCTGTGGCCGTATGGATAGGCCGCGACGACGGCCGCGGCCCGACGGTGAACCTACAGGCCGTCGGCCGCCACCCGATCAAGGCCGGCGCCGCCCTCGACAAGCAGTTCAGGGAGCTTGTCCTGGAGCCGCTGCGGCGGCTAGAATGGGGCGTCGACCGGCTTGATCGTGTGGTCACCGAGCTGCACAACCCGGACATCACCGTGTCGGCCAAGGCCGGCGACGTGGCCGCCCGCAACTACAAGATGATGGCGGCCATGCTGGCCATGGCCAAGGAGATCGACCGGAGCGACATCGCCGGCTTCGCGCGGGCAAAGGGGGTATGCGGCTACGCCCCCACCCAGGGGCACATCGCCTCGGGTTTCGTGTACGTGCCCCACGCGTTGCGGGAGATGGCGGCCGGCGCCATCCGGAACTGCCTGCTGGTGGCCCGCGCCAGCCTATTCCTGGGCCAGATGACCGAGCTGACGGATGGGATGTCGGTGTTGATCGAACGCAACCAGGAGTAGCCGAGACAGACGTAACTCGTTGAATTCAGTTGCATTTCCAGCAAAGGGATATAGTTCAAGAATTGACACCCAGAAACAAGGAGAACCCTCATGTCGGCACAACCCATCACCCTCAACGGCAAGAAGCTGATCATCCTCGGAGAGCGGGACGGCGTCCCCGCCCCTGTCATCGAGCAGGCCATCGCGGGACTGGGAGGCGAGGTCGCGTACGCCGCCACCCAGTGCTTCGTCTGAACAGCCGCTGGGGCCATGGACCTTGAGGATCAAGGTCGAATCAAGGAACTCGCGGAAGAATACGGAAAGGACGGCATCGTCGTGCTGCTCGGCGCCCCCACCACCGAGAGCAGCCAGGTCCAGTTCGAGACCGTCACCACCGGCGACCCCTCCTACGCCGGACCCCTGGCCGGCGTGGAACTCGGCCTCCCCGCCTACCACGTCTTCGAGCCCGACGTGAAAGCCGCCATCGACCCCGACCAGTACGCCGAAAACATCGAGATCCTGGAGATGGGGCTGGAGGCGGACGCCATCGTAGAGGCGCTGGCGGGGATGCGGGCGGGGTAGGCGCAAGGGAATACTGGAAGGCATGATGGCCAACCACATTGACGGACCCCTCTACTACGAGCGCATGGGCCGCAATGGGCCGGTGATGGCGTTCATCCATCCGAACCCGATGGACCAGTCTTGCTGGATCTTCCAGATGGCGCATCTGTCGACGTGGTACCGGTGCATCGCCATCGACGTTCCGGGGTACGGGCGGTCGCCGGGGGCGGAGGCGGGGCTGACCATGGATGACATGGCGGAGGCGTGCTGGGAAGCTATCGACGACGCTTTTCCCGGGGAGGCCGCGATACTGGTGGGCTCTTCGGTGGGATCGGCCATCGCCCCCTACATGTATCACCAGCGTCCCGACCGGACGAAGGCGATGATCCTGTCGGGCAAGGGATATTCGACCGACAAGAGCAACTTCCAACGGCGCATCGACACCTACCGCTCCAACGGCATCGGCTTTCGCTGGAGGTACACGTTCGAGGACTTGAGTCCGGCGTTCCGAGCCACGCCGCTGGCGCATTTCTTCGCCAACCTGTTCACCGAACGCAACGAGTTCGCGGACGTGGACACGATCTGTCACCAGTTCCGGGCGCTCCAGGAGCAGGAGCCGGAGGGCCATTACTCCGGCATCGGGTGTCCGGTCATCATCCTCACCGGCAGCGAGGACAACGCCCACCCGCGCTCGTTCGCCTTGCAGGCACAGATACCGGGTTGCGAGTTGAACGTGTTGCCCGGCGCTGGACACGCTTGCCAGATGGAGCAGCCCTGGCTGTTCGACCGCTTGATGATCGAGTTCCTCACCAAGCACGACCTTTTCCCGGGGACGCCTGAACCATCGGCCGGGTCCACCGAAACAGAGGAACATCATGGCGAACAACGTTGACGGCCCCCTCTACTACGAGCGCATGGGCCGCACCGGGCCGGTGATGGCGTTCATCCATCCGAACCCGATGGACCAGTCGTGCTGGATCTTCCAGATGGCGCATCTGTCGACGTGGTACCGGTGCATCGCCATCGATATTCCGGGGTATGGACGGTCGCCGAAGGCCGGGGCCGGTCTGACCATGGACGATATGGCGGAGGCGTGCTGGGAGGCCGTCGACGACGCGCTGCCCGGGGAGGACGCCATCCTGGTGGGGTGCTCGGTGGGGTCGGCGATCGCGCCGTACATGTACCACCAGCATCCCGAGCGGACGCCGGCGATCATCCTGTCGGGCACAGGCTACACGCCGGGCAAGGAGTTCGCCGCCCGGCGCATCGACGCCTACGGCAAGAAGGGAATCGGCTATCGCTGGGCCTACACGTTCGAGGACCTGAGCCCTGCGTTTCGCGTGACGCCGATGGCGCATTTCTTCGCCAACCTGTTCGCGGAACGCAACGAGTTCGCGGACGTGGAGACGATCCTCCACCAGTTCCGGGCCATGCAGGCGCCGGAGCCTGAAGGCCATCACTCGGGCATCGCCTGCCCGGTCATCATCCTCAGCGGTAGCGAGGACAACTCCCACCCCACGGCGGCCGCGCTGCAGGAGCGGATACCCGGCTGCGAGATGAAGGTCCTGCCCGGCGCGGGCCATGCCTGCCAGATCGAGCAACCCTGGCTGTTCGATCGCTTCATGATCGAGTTCCTCACCAAGCACGGTCTGTTTCCCGAGAGCCCGAAGCCGGCGGTTCCCGGCTTCTGAACGGAGCGGGCGGAGCGGACAGGATATCGGCGGCGGCCGTTCATCCCTTGGGCTCCGCTCCACCACACCCTTCCCAACCTGTCCAGCTTGCCGCGAGGAACGGCCGGGGCCGTCCGAGATCTTCCGCCTGGGCAGTTAGACAACAAAATGTGGTATGCTAGCCTGTCAGACAACCACATGTAGTGCGTTGGCCTTTGTGCCGGTGCACCGTCAATAACCCCCGACACCCCTTGGGAGGCCTCGGACATGCTCGAAACATCCGCAAGGCATCGCCCCGGAACATCCACCCGAACGCCGGTCATCCTCCTCTCCGTCATGCTGCTGCTGGGCATTTCTTCCGCCTACGCTGCCGAGAACATCCTCCAGCGGGGCAACGGCGCTGAGCCGGAGACCCTGGACGTGCACAAGTCGTCGGGTGTTCCCGCTGCCGGCATCCAGCGCGACCTCTTCGAGGGTCTCGTGGCGGAGGCCGCCGACGGCTCCCTGATCCCGGGCGTGGCGGAGAGCTGGACCCTGAGCGACGACGGCAAGGTCTACACGTTCCGCCTGCGCAAGAACGCCAAGTGGTCCAACGGCGATCCGGTCACGGCTCACGACTTCGTCTTCGCGTTGAGGCGGGGCGTGGATCCGGGAGTGGGCTCCGGCTACGCCTTCATCCTCTGGCCCATCGCCAACGGCGAGGAGATCACCAAGGGCACGATCAAGGAACTCGAGCGGCTCGGGGTGGAAGCCGTCGACGCGCACACCCTGGAGGTGACCCTCAAGGCGCCGACGCCCTACTTCATCGGCATGCTCACGCACCCTCACGCGTATCCCGTTCATCCCAAGACGCTGGAGCGCCACGGAGACAAGTGGACCCGGGCCGGCAACCTGGTCTCCAACGGAGCCTACCGCCTGACCGAATGGGTTCCCCAGAGCCACATCCGTCTGGAGCGCAACCCGCACTATTGGGACGCGACCGACGTGCGTATCGATGCGGTGGTCTTCCACCCCACGGAGAACACGAGCACCGAGCTCAAGCGGTTCCGGAGCGGCGAGCTGGACATCACCTATGACGTGCCCCCCGACCAGATCGCGTGGGTGGAGAAAAACCTCGCGGCGCAGTTCCACAATACCGCTTATCTCGGGACCTATTATTACGCCCTCAACCTGACGAAAGCGCCGTTCCGCGACCGGCCGGGACTGCGCAACGCGCTGGCTATGACCATCGACCGGGAAATCCTCACCGGCAAGGTCACCAAGGGCGGCGAGATCCCCGCCTACGCCTGGGTCCCCCCGGGCGTCAACCGGTACGCGGGAGCCACGGTGCCCTGGAAGGGACTGTCCAAGGCCGAACGTCTCGCCCGTGCAAGGAAGCTCTACGCCGAAGCGGGATACTCGAAGGACAACCCTCTGAAGGTGCAGATCCTGTACAACACCAGCGACAACCACAAGCGCATCGCCATAGCCATCTCGGGAATGTGGAAAAAGGCCCTGGGCGTCCGGACAGAGCTCTTCAACCAGGAGTGGAAGGTCTATCTCACGACCCGCCGCGCCATGCAGTTCGACGTGCTCCGGGCCGGCTGGATCGGCGACTACAACGACGCCAACACCTTCCTCGAGCTGCTCAAGGGCGGCGTCGGCACCATGAACCCCGCGGGGTACGCCAACTCCGAGTACGACGCCCTCATGCGCAAGGCGGAGACGGGAACCGACCTGGACGTCCGGGCCAAGCTCATGCAGAAGGCGGAGAGCATCCTGCTGAAGGACCTCCCCATCATCCCCATCTACCACTACACGACCCAGCACCTGGTGAGCCCTCGGGTCAAGGGGTGGAAGGACAACGTCATGGACGTGCATCCGACCCGGTATCTTTCGCTCGCGCCCTGATCGGCCGGGCCTAGGCCCAGCACGCAAGGCCCGCCAGAGATCGTGGACCTCCCTTGTGGACCTATGTGATACGGCGGTTGGCGTCGGCCGTGCCGACGCTGTTCATCATCATCGCCATCGCCTTCTTCATGATCCGCCTGGCGCCGGGCGGACCCTTCGACCGGGAACGGGTGGTGCCGCCCGAGATCTCGGCCAACCTGAACCGGGTCTACCATCTCGACGAGCCGCTGCCGCAGCAGTTCGTCCGCTACCTCGCGGGCCTCGCGCGCGGTGACTTCGGTCCGTCCTTCAAGTACCGCGACTTCACCGTCACCGAGCTGATCGCCGCCGGCTTTCCGGTCTCGCTCAAGATCGGCCTGTGGGCCATGGCCGTGGCGGTGTTCTGCGGGGTCGGCCTGGGGGCCTGGGCCGCCCGGCGCCGCAACTCGGTGGCGGACCACCTGGTCATGGGAGTGGCCATGACCGGCATCGCGGTGCCCAACTTCGTGGTGGCGCCGCTGCTGTCGCTGGTCATCGGCGTCTACCTGAACCTCCTGCCGGTGGGCGGCCTGGGCGACGGCGGCGTGCGCCACCTGCTGCTGCCGGTGATCTCCCTGGCGCTGCCGCAGGTGGCCTACATCGCGCGACTTTCCCGGGGCAGCATGATCGAGGTGCTGAACGCCGACTTCATCCGTACCGGCCGCGCCAAGGGGCTTACGGAACGGCGCGTCGTCTTCCGCCACGCCCTCAAGAACGCGCTGACGCCGGTGGTTTCCTACCTCGGACCCGCCACCGCCGGCATCGTCACCGGGTCGGTAGTCATCGAGCAGATCTTCGGCATCCCGGGCCTCGGCCGCTACTTCGTCCAGGGAGCCCTCAACCGCGACTACACCCTGGTGATGGGGGTCGTGGTCACCTACGGCGCGCTGATCATCGCGCTCAACCTCCTGGTCGATATGCTGTACGGCGTCCTGGACCCACGGGTGCGGTCCCGTGAATAGCGTCGCGACACCGCGGCCGGAGGTGCTCCATGGCTGAGGCCGCGACGAGCCCGGACACGCACCGGGTCGCCGTTCCCGAGGCCCGCAGCCCCTGGCGCGACGCCGCCGCCCACCTGCGGCGGAACCGCGCCGCCATGGCCGGAGCGGTCACGCTGGGCGTCCTCGCCGTCCTCGCGGTCGCCGTGCCGATGCTCTCGCCCTACGCCATCGACGAGATCTTCTGGGAGGCCATCGGCACCGGCCCCAGCCTCGCCGGGGGACACCTGTTCGGCACCGACGCCAACGGCCGGGATCTGCTCCTGCGCACCCTCTACGCCGGACGCATCTCCCTCGCGGTGGGGCTCGCGGCGTCGGTGGTCAGCGTCATCGTGGGGGTGGCGTGGGGCACGGTGTCCGGCTATTTCGGCGGCGTCACCGACTCGCTCATGATGCGCTTCGTGGACATCCTCTACGCCCTCCCCTTCATGTTCTTCGTCATCCTGCTGATGGTCTACTTCGGCCGCCACGTGGTGCTGATCTTCGTCGCCATCGGCATGGTGGAATGGCTCGACATGGCGCGGATCGTCCGCGGCCAGACCCTTTCCATCAAGCGCCGGGAGTTCGTCGAGGCGGCCCGGGCCATGGGCGCGCCGTCCATGTGGATCGTTCTCAGGCACGTCATTCCCAACGTCCTGGGACCGGTGGCGGTATTCGCCACCCTCACCGTTCCCCGCGCCATCCTGTTCGAGAGCTTCCTGAGCTTCCTCGGCCTCGGCATCCAGGAGCCCATGACGAGCTGGGGCGTGCTGATCAGCGAGGGGGCGACCCAGATGGAAACGCAACCCTGGACCTTGATCTTTCCCGCCACGTTTCTCGCCGCCACCCTGTTCAGCCTCAACTTCCTCGGCGACGGCCTGCGCGATGCGCTGGACCCGAAGGAACGGTGAGGGCGCCAAAAGTTTGACGTAGGACGCCACAAGCCATTATTCTGCGAAATATGCCCCTGCTCGGACCCTACCTGAGATGGGCCCATGCGCGCAGCGAGAAGCGCTGGGCAAGAGCGGTCGAACGGTGCGTCACCGTGGCCCATCTCCGCCAGGTGATGGAGAAGCGCGTGCCGCCCATCGTTCGGGAATACTACCGCGGCGGCGCCGACAACGAGATCTCCCTCCGGGACAACGTCGAAGCGTTCGAGAGGGAACGGTTCAAGCCCAGGTCGGGAGTGCGGCTTGAGTCGGTGGAGACGCGCACCGAAATTCTCGGGCACGAGATCGACCTTCCGGTGATCGCCGGCCCCATCGGCAGCCCAAGGATGATCTGGCCCCATGGCGAGGCAGTGGCGGCCAAGGCCGTGGGAGAAGCCGGAACCATCTGTATCCTCTCCACCCTGACGGGGACCGACCTGGAAGAGGTCAGTGCCGCGTCGAAGGGGCCGTGCTGGTTTCAACTCTATCTCGTCGGTGGACAGGAGGTGGCGGCCCGCGGCATCGAGCGGGCCAAGAACGCGGGCTACTCGGCCCTCATCCTGACCATCGATACCGCCGTCCCCGGAAACCGCGCCCACCACGAATGGATGGGCGCGTCACGCGCCATCAACGGCACCGCGTTCCAGAAACTCGAGTTCGCGCCGCAGATGATGCGGTATCTTTCCTGGGTCAAGAGCTACTACTCGGACGGTGGAATGATGCAATTCCGCAACGTCATCCTGAACGACGGCACGCCCATGCCCTACACCGATATCGGCACGCAACTGCGCGCTTCCGCCGTCACCTGGGACCACCTGCCGTGGGTTCGCGAAATCTGGGGCGACAGACCCGTCATCATCAAGGGAGTGCAATGCGTCGAGGATGCGCGGCTGGCGGTGGAACACGGAGCGGACGCCATCGTCGTATCCAACCATGGCGGACGTCAGATGGACCGCGTCTACCCCACCCTTTACATGTTGAAGGAGATCGCGCCGGCCCTCAAGGGCTCGGGAGTCAAGGTCCTGCTGGACGGGGGGGTTCGATCCGGCGCCGACGTGGTCATTGCCTTGGCGCACGGAGCCGATGCCGTGCTCGCCGGACGCGCCTACGTCTACGGGCTCGGCGCGGGCGGCGAAGCCGGCGTCCGTAAGGCGTTCGCGATCTTCAAGAAGGAAATCGAGGACACCATGCGCCTCCTCGGTTGCGGTTCGATTCACCAACTGGACGCCGGCACCCACCTCCTTCCCCATCCCTTCGCAGAGAGCTGGTGATTTCGCCGCTTGTCACGGCCGGACTTCAACCTCGCCGGAGCTCGATTACGCCATTGAGAGTCGCCGCCATCGACGAACCGTAGCGGTTTCGTGGACTGGTGTGCGTCCCTTCGTGAGCAGCAGGTCGTTTACTTCGCGAATCGGCAAATCGAGGAGGGGTCCGGGTCGGTTGATCACGGGTGTAGCAATATTGTATGATTTCTTCTTCTCTGAACTGGTACAATCGGTGATTTTCCAGGATAGAGGCAAGCGCCTGTTGGAGGAAGTTGAAAAAACTGCGATTAATACGCTGTTTTTTGGGTATGATTGCGTAGAATTGTTGCGCCAAAGGATCCGTCTACTTCCCGTTGTACGGCGGAAAAAGCGCACGAGGGGAATCATTTATGGGCAGACCGAAGGAGTTTGACGAACACGAGGCTCTCATGAAGGCCATGAGGCTTTTCTGGGTCCATGGGTACAAGGCCACGTCCATACAGGACCTCGTCGACGGCATGGGGATCGGACGGGGCAGCCTCTACGGGACCTTCGGCGGGAAACGCTCCCTGTTCATGAGAGCGTTGCGCCACTACGACCAGGATCGCACGGACTTTTTTAAAACGCTGTCGACGTCGAAACCCCCTCGCCAAGCGGTGCTGAACCCCTTCGAATCGGTCGCGGACGCAACGCTGGACCAAGGTTCCCGGGATGGCTGTTTTCTGGTCAACACCGCCCTCGAGTTGTCGGCTCACGACCCCGAGATCGGCTCCCTGGTAGCCGACGGATTTACCGACGCGGAGGGCTTCTTCCGAACCATGATCGAAAAGGGTCAGGCCTCCAGGGAAATCTCCGCCAGCGTGGACGCGACTTCCGCGGCGAATACGCTGCATACCTTGTTGCTCGGCATGCTGGTGCTCGCCCGGAGCCGTCCCGAGCAGATGTCGTTGCGCTCCATCGTCAAGCAAGCGGGCGAGTTGGTGCCCGAGCCGGTATAACCCTCTCTCTCCGAAACCCGTGGAGTTCCGTCGGAGGCCGAACGGTCGGACCCCCCGGCGAAAACCCTCTCAGGACCGCCCCGTCTCCAGGACCGCGTCCCTCACGAGCTCTTCCGGCAGGTCGTCGAAAGAAGCGTAGTTCAGCGCGTACAGCCGCGCGTACAGGCCTTTACGCGCGGTCAACTCTTGGTGGGTTCCCGTCTCCACGATCCGGCCGTCCTGAAGGACGATGATGCGGTCGGCGTCTCTCACGGTGGCAAGCCGATGGGCGATGACGATGCCGGTGCGGCCTTCCAGCAGCGCCGTCAGGCCGATCTGTATCTGCCGTTCGGTATAAGAATCGATGTTGGCCGTGGCCTCGTCCAGGACCAGGACCCTGGCGTCCGCCACCAGCGCTCGGGCGAAGCTCAGGAGCTGACGCTGTCCCAGCGACAGGTTGCCGCCTCCCTGGTCGAGCACGGTGTCGTAGCCGTCCGGCCAGCGCATGATGAACTCATGGGCGCCGACGATCCTCGCGGCGCGCTCGATGGTCTGGTCGGTGGCGTCGGTGGTGCGGAAGCGGATGTTGTCCCGGATCGTGCCGGTGAACAGGAACGGGTCCTGCAGCACCATCGCAATGTGCTTGCCCAGCGCCGCGGCCGCGTAGTCCCGCACGTCGCGTCCGTCGAGCAGGATGGCGCCCTCCCACACGTCGTAGAAACGGTGCAGCAGCGCCGTCGTGCTGGTCTTGCCGGACCCGGTGGGCCCCACCAGCGCCACCGTCTCCCCGGGCTCGATGGTGAAGTCGATGTTCTTCAGCACCGGCTGGTTCTTCTCGTAGCCGAAAGTGACGTCGCGGAACTCGATGCGGCCGGTGACATCCTCGGGTGCAATGGCGTCGGGCTTGTCCTGGACCGCCAACGGCACGTCGAGGACCTCGAAGATGCGTTGCCCGGAGGCCATGGCGCGCTGCATGACGCTGTACTGGATGGTGAGGGACCGGATGGGGTCGAAGAACCGTTGCACGTAGAACAGGAAGGCCACCATGATGCCCAGGTCCAGGTCGCCGTCGAGAACCAGAGAGCCGCCCACCACGATGACCACCCCGAAAGCGGCCCCGGTCAACGACTCGACAATCGGGACCATGACCTGGGCGTACTGCGCCGAGCGCAGGTGGGCATTCAGGTTCTCCGTCCCCTTCTCGTCGTACAGATCGAAATTGACGGCCTCCCGCCGCATTCCCTGAACGGTACGGACCGCGTGAATGCCTTCGGCCAAGGCGCCGTTGGCGATGGAGTTGGTTTCCCGCGCATAGCGGAAGGCGACCCGGGCGCGCGGCAACCACACCAGGCGAACGAAGAACAGGATGGGCACCACCGACAGCGTCAGCAGGCCGAGGTGGAAGTCCAGCCACAGCATGATGACCACGATGCCGAAGAGCAGCAGGAGGTCGCCGAAGGCCGTGACCGAGTTCTCCAGGAACTCCTGGAGGGCGTAGACGTCCCCTTGCAGGCGCGACATCATGCGGCCGACCTCGGTCTTGTCCATGAAGGCCAGGGCGACGTACTGCAGGTGGGCGAACATGGCGCCGCGCAGGTCGAAGATGACCTCCTCGCCGGTAAGGCCCACGAGCCAGTCCTGGGCGTAGTTGGCGGCGTAGTTCACCAGGATCACCGCGGCGAAGATGACAACGGCGAACCCCAGCAGGGCGGCGTCGCCTTGGGCGGGAATGATGGCGTAGTCGATGGCGTGGCGGATCACCAGGGGAATGGCAAGCTGAGCGCCGGTAAAGAGCAGCAGCGCGCCGATGGCGAAATACAGGCGCCGCCGGTAGGGATAGACGTAGGCCAGGAAACGCCGCACCACGTGCCGGTCGAAGGCGGCACCGAACATCTCCTCGTCGCGGCTGATCTGCGAGCCCACCACGGCTCGCGGCGGACGCGTCCGGCCGCCCCAGGCCTTGGCCGCGTTCATGCGTCGGTCCCTCCCCTCACCCCGGCTTCCGCCGCGAGGTCGACGATGTCCTGAAGGGGGCCGTCCAGGGTCTGGAGAGCGAACAGCGCCGCGTACCGGCCGCGTTGCGCCACCAGCTCGTCGTGGGTGCCGCGTTCGACGATGCGCCCGCCCTCGATGAAGATGATCTCGTCGGCGTGGCGCAGCGCCCCGAGGCGATGGGAGACGATCAGGGTCGCGCACCTCTTCCTGTGTTCTCCGAGGGCTTCGCGGATCCGCTGTTCGGTGCCCGCGTCGATGGCTGCCATGGAATCGTCGAGCACCAGTATCGACGGCCGCAGCAGGGCGGTACGGGCGATGGCGACCCGCTGCTTCTGCCCGCCCGACAAAGACACCCCACGTTCCCCCACCAAGGTTCCGTACCGGTCCGGGAGCTGGTCGATGAAGCCGCCGATCTGGGCGCTGGCGGCGGAGTCCCGGATCGTGGCCTCATCCGCCCACGGATCGCCGTAGGCGATGTTGTTCTCCAGGGAAGAGGTGAACAGAAACGGGTCCTGCTGGACCACGCGCACGGTGCGCCGCAGGGAATCGAGGGTGACGTCGCGTATGTCCTGACCGTCCACGGTGATGCGTCCGCCGGTGACGTCATAGTAGCGCGGGAGCAGGTGGGCGATGGTGGACTTGCCGCTTCCCGGCGGACCGACGATCCCGAGAGTCTTGCCCCGTTCCACCCGGAACGAGACGCCCCGGAGCACCGGCGGCGCGCCCTCGCCGGCATAGGTAAAGGACACGTCCTCGAACTCCAGGACTCCGTCGGGCACCTCCAGCGAGCGGGCGCCGTCGCTGTCGCGGATAGGGGGCTCGAGATCCAGCACCGCGAACAGCCGTGCGCCGCAGGTGGTCGCCCGCGCGAAAGCGTTCACCACCATGCCGAGCTGACGCACCGGCTGCTGGAGGATGGTCATGAAGGCGAGAAACTCGGTCAGCGTGCCGACGGTCATGTAGCCGTTGATCACCCGCGTTCCTCCGACCCACAACACCAGGCCCATGGCCACGAAGAACGCGAAGTTCATGGAAGTGGCGGCGGAAACCCGCGTCCGGATTCGGCGGGCCGCCAGGGCGAAGGCGTGGTCCGACGCCGCACGGTACTTGTCCAGCTCGTAGGGCTCCGCCCCGAACGCCCGCACCACTCGGATGCCGGTCAGGTTCTCGTCCATGATCCGGCCCAGTACCGCCATCCGCTCCTGCAGGGCGAACCACATCTCCCGAAGCCGGAACCTCATGGTGGTGGAACGCCACGCCACGAACGGCACGAAGCTGAGGCTCAGCACCCCGAGGAACAGGTCGGTGGACACCAGCACGTAGGCTCCCACGCTCACCAGGACCAGAAAAAGCAGCAGCCGCAACGGACCCATGTTCATGAAGGAGCGGACTCCTTCCAGGTCCAGCATCCCGCGGGTGATGAGCTCTCCCGTATGGACGCGGTCGTGAAAGGTGAAGTTCAGATGCTGCAGCTTGTCATAGAAGGCCATCCGGAGCCGGTAGGCGAGCTGGTGGCCCAGGGTTTCACCGCAGTAGTTGTGGATCAGGGTGCACAGGCCGCGCAGGGTCGCGGCCCCCAGCAGCAGCAGCGCGGTGGCGTAGAGGGCGTCCCGCGCCTCCTGGTCCGACGCCGACCCGCTGCCCAGCAGCCTCACCGCGCCGTCCACCGCGTCCCCCATGTACTGGGGGATCAGGAGCTGGAAGAACGCCGCCGCCACGATCGTCACCGCGGCCAGGACGAGCCGCAGCCGTTGCCGTGCCGCGAGCTGGAAGATGCGCCACAGGATCGCCGCGTCGTCACCGGCATCGCGGTCCTTGTCGATGGCCATGCCGGCATACGTACGCGCGTATACGTACTTGCCCGGCCGCGAGTCCGGGTTATCGCCGGAACCCCGGCCATTTGCCGACGTGTCGATGGTCGCCATTTGTCAGAATGCAGGGAGACGGCCCCGGCCGCGAGCCCGCGTGGCACGTGTTCGTGCCCGATTCATCCAATTGTAATAGTTCCTGGGCGGCCCCGGGTCAAATCTTCGATGAACGCGGGGCGGCGCAGGGAGCGGGCGGCACACCGCTACCAGAAGCGGTCCGCCGCCATCATCACCACCGCGAGGACGATCACGCCGATGACAACGGCCTGCAACCGTCTCGGGTGCATCCGCTTGCACAGCGCGGCGCCGTAGTGGACCCCGGCCAGGGATCCCGCGGACATGAACACGGCGGCGGTGAGATCGACGTCCGTGACCCCCTCGCCGCGTCCGATGAACGCGTAAAGGGTGGACATCACCGTCATCAGGAGCAGCGCGACGAAGATGGATGTGCCGACGTAGCGGGAAGTCTCGCGGTAGAAGAGCAGCAGCGAGGGAATGATCAGGATGCCTCCCCCGATGGAGGTCATCCCCATCACCGCGCCGACGAGGAAGAGGGAGGGAAACTTCACGGCATATCCCCGTCTCGAAGAGAGGAAACGGGTGTCCAAGCGTTCGTAGTCGAACAGCAGCGCCACCAGCGCGAAGCAGATGGACGCCATCACCATGTAGCTGACGACATCCTGAAGGGTCTCGACGCCACTTGGGGAAAGTGAGATCCGGCTCCACTTGACCGCCAGCGACCCCGCCAGGATTCCCGGGACCGCGGCAAAAAAGAACCGCACGCCGACGTCCACGTTGACGGTCCCCTGCCGGTAGTGCCGCACGGCGGCCCAGATCTTGGTGAGAACGCCGTAGAGGCCGGCGGTGCCCACCGCCGCGATGGGCTCGAGACCTATGAACAGCAGCAGGAACGGCACCGTCAGCACCCCGCCGCCGATGCCGGTCAGGCCGATGAGAAAGCCCAGGACGATCCCGGAAAGGATGTAGAGGACGATATCGGACAGAATGATTTCGGGCATCGCGTGCGGCTCAACGGAACCCGCTGGCCAAATGTGTATGAGCTTGTTTCGTCGGCACCGGGATCGGGGGTGAGCTCTCTAACCTATTATCCCAACTGCCGCCGCGCTGTCCAGGAGGATCGGGAGGATCGTTGACAGACTCGTCGGACCTGTCGTAGCGTTCCATGCCACCGGCAACGAGGAGAACCGCTACGAATACCCCGGACGTGTTCGGGACGCCATCGGCGAGGCGGCCAAGGCCGCGGACGCGGAGCCTGCTGCGCTCCTTGCCCGCAACACGCCATCGTGGACGCGGCCCTCACCAACGAAGAGGTGGACGGGCTCATCACCCGGGGAACTACATGGACTACGGCGTATTCGACCATCTGGACCGCGGCGACCTGCCGTTGAGGGACTACTACGAGGAGCGTCTGACGCTGATCGAGGCGTACGACCGGGAGGGCTTCCACGCCTACCACGTGGCGGAGCACCATTCGACGCCGCTGGGGATGGCGCCGTCACCCAGCGTTTTCCTGGCCGCGGTGGCCCAGCGGACCCGGCGGCTTCGCTTCGGGCCGTTGGTCTACGCGCTGCCGCTCTACCATCCGCTCCGGCTCATCGAGGAAATCTGCATGCTCGACCAGATGAGCGGCGGGCGGCTGGACATCGGCTTCGGCCGGGGCGCCTCCCCAATCGAGCTGGCGGTGTTCGGGCAGGACCCCTCGGAGGCGCAGCGAATCTACGCGGAGGGTCTCGATCTCATCCTCAAGGGATTGACGCGGAAAACCCTCGACTTCGCCGGCGAGTTCTTCAACTTCAAGGACGTGCCCATGGAGCTGGAACCGTTCCAGAAACCCCACCCTCCGCTCTGGTACGGGGTGCATTCCCCCGAGAGCGCCGAGCGCGCCGCCCGCCGGGGGCTCAACATCGTCAGCCTGGACCCGGCGGCGCTCACGCGAAGCTTCACGGACCGGTTCCGCGAGGTCTGGAAAGAAATCCACGGAAACGGCGAAGGCGCCCTGCCGAAGATCGGCATCGGCCGCTTCGTGGTGGTGGCCGATGACGACGCCACCGCGCTCCGCATCGCCCACAGGGCCTATCCCATCTGGCACAGGAGCTTCAACCACCTGTTCCGGCTCAGGGGAAGCGCCCCCAGGCACCAGCGGCCCCCGGACTTCGACGGGGTCCTGGCCTCCGGCCAGGGGATCGCCGGCAGCCCGGACACGGTGCGGAACTTCCTGGAATCCCAGCTCGCCACGGCCGGCGCCAACTACTTCATCGGACAGTTCGCGTTCGGCGACATCTCCCTCGACGAAGCCTTGCGGTCGGTGGCCCTCTTCTCCGAGAACGTGACGCCGGGCCTGGGCCTGTAGGGGAGATTCTCGGGGGCGACCGCGGGTCGCCCCTACGGGTGGGAGGGTGGTCTGCCGTGGCGGGCGTTCGTTCGGGGCCACCGCGGGTCCCCCACGGGCGGGTAGGGCGGTCTGCGGTAGGGGCGACCCGCGGTCGCCCTCGGGGACGCACCGCCACCGGGCCGGCCCCTGCGTCAGAACAGTATCTCCCAACACTCTTCCAGCGAGCTCACGCCCAGCAGCTCGGGTTGCTCCACGTGCTGGAGCTGGCGGCAATTGCCCTGGGGCAGGATACACTTGCGGAACCCGAGCTTGCCGGCCTCGGCCACCCGGGCCTCCGCCCGGGTCACCGTGCGGATCTCCCCCGCCAGGCCCACCTCGCCCACGAAGATCATGTAGGGGTCCACCGCCCGGTCCAGGGCGCTGGAGCCCACCCCCACCGCCAGGCCCAGGTCGACGGCGGGTTCCGAGACGTTCACGCCGCCGGCCACGTTGATGAACACGTCCTTGTCGAAGAAGTTCATCCCCTTGCGCTTCTCCAGGATGGCGAGGATCAGGGCGAGGCGGTTGGCGTCGACGCCGATGCAGGTGCGCCGGGGCAGCGTGAGGAAGGACCGGGTCACCAGCGACTGGATCTCCACCAGGATCGGGCGGGTGCCCTCCATGCTCGGGACCACCACCGAACCCGACCCTCCCAGCGGGCGCTCGGAAAGGAAGATCTGCGAAGGGTTGGACACCTCCCGCAGGCCCGCTTCCTGCATCTCGAACACGCCGATCTCGTTGGTGGAGCCGAAGCGGTTCTTGACCGCCCGCAGGATGCGGAAGCTGTGGCCGCGCTCGCCCTCGAAGTAGAGCACCGTGTCCACCATGTGCTCGAGGACCCGCGGACCGGCGATGGCGCCGTCCTTGGTCACGTGCCCGACGAGAAAGGTGGCGATGCCGGTCTTCTTGGCCATGGAGATCAGCGCGCTCGAGCATTCCCGCACCTGGCCGATGCTCCCCGGGGCCGACGGGATGGCGGTCGTGTGCACCGTCTGTATGGAATCCACCACCAGCACGGCGGGCTTGACCGCCCTGACCTGCTCCAGGATGCGCTCCAGCGACGTCTCGCTCAGCACCAGCAGGTTCGAGGACGCCAGCGCGATGCGCCGGCCGCGCATCTTGACCTGCTGCTCCGACTCCTCGCCGGAGACGTAGAGGCAGGGCGGCCCGTCATGGCTCAGTCCCGCCACCGCCTGGAGCAGCAGGGTCGACTTGCCGATGCCCGGGTCGCCGCCGATGAGCACGGCGGAGCCGTCCACCAGGCCGCCTCCGAGGACCCGGTCGAACTCCTCGATTCCCGAGCGCGGGCGGCTGCCCGTCTCGGTGGTGACGGCGTGGATGGGCGAAGGCTCCCGCGCGGGCCCGGCATCGCCGTCTCCCCGGGCGCCGGACGGGGCGGCAACCGCTTCCTCCACCAGTGAATCCCAGCGGCCGCAGTCCGGACACCGGCCCAGCCACTTGGGAGACTGGAAACCACAGTTCTGACACTCGTAGACGACCCTGGCTCGTGCCATGCCTCACCCCCCTTTCATCATAGGAAGGGAGCAAGAGGAATGCCATCGGGTTCCGTTTCCATTGCCCGGAGTTTCCCGGGGCTGTTAACATGAAGGCTCCCTATGGGCTTCTACCTGCACATCGACATGGACTCGTTCTACGTGTCCGTGGAACGCGTCCTGGACCCATCCCTGGAAGGCAAGCCGGTGATGGTGGGCGGCGGCTCGGGTCGCGGGGTGGTGACCTCCGCGTCCTACGAAGCGCGCCGGTTCGGAGTCCGGTCGGCCATGCCGGGATTCCAGGCGCGGCGGCTCTGCCCCGACGGAATCTTCGTTCCCGGCCGGCGCAAGGTCTACAGCGAATTCTCGGCAAGGGTATTCGACCTGCTGCGCACGTTTTCGCCCGATGTACGGGCGTTCTCCATCGACGAGGGGCTGGTGAATCTGACCGGAACGGAACGGCTGATGGGGCACCCCATCGGCGTCGCCGACGAGATCATCGGCCGCATCCGGAGCGAGCTGGGGCTGCCGTCGTCCGGCGGGCTCGCCACCCACCCCACCGTGGCCAAGGTCGCCGCCACCACGGTCAAGCCCCGGGGCCTGCTCTACGTGCCGCCGGGATCGGAAGAACGTTTCCTGGGACCTCTCGACGTTTCCATCATCCCCGGCGTCGGCCCGAAGACGCATCGGGAGCTGACGGCCTGCGGCGTAGCCACCGTGGCCCAGCTCCTGGCGCACCCCCGGCTCGGGCGGCGCTACCTGGACCTCCACCGCCCGGAGTCGAGCGGGCACGTCCACGAGCACTCGATCGGGAGCGAGACCACCCTGGCGCAGCCGCTCCTGGACGCGGCGGACATGGAACAGGTGCTGGGACGACTCGTGGGGGAGGTGGCGGCCCGACTGCGCCGCCAGGGCGGGCGCGCCCGCCGCATCACCCTGAAGTTGCGCTACTCCGACTTCAAGACCATCACCCGCTCCCGCACCCTGAAGGCGCCCACGTGCTTCGACGTCGACATCTTCAGGGTCGCGCGGGAACTGCTGGCGGCGAATCTTGCGCCGGACCGGCCGGTGCGCCTGCTCGGGGTGAGCACCAGCGGCATCACCACCGAGGGGTGGCAGGACTCGATCTTCGACTACCGCGAGCGCGCCTCCATCGACCAGCTCTACAAAGGCATCGACCGGCTGCGGCACAAGTACGGCGCCGAAACCGTCACCCTGGGGGCGGGAAAGAACCGGGAACATTGAATCCGGGGTCATGAACGACGTCTCGCCACAGCATCCGTTCCTCACCGCCTGCCGCCGCGGCAAGCCCCCCTACACGCCGGTATGGCTCATGCGCCAGGCCGGGCGCTACATGAAGGAGTACCGCGACGTGAGGGCCAGGGTCGGCTTTCTCGACCTGTGCAAGACCCCGGACCTCGTGGCGGAGGTCACCGTGACGCCGGTGGAGCGTCTCGACGTGGACGCCGCCATCATCTTCGCCGACATCCTCCTGCTGCTGGAGCCCATGGGGGTGGGGCTGGAATACGCCGAAGGCGGACCGAAGATCCAACGGCCGGTGAGGACCGGCCGGGACGTCGACGCGCTGCGCGACCCGGCGCCGGAAGAGTCCCTGTCGTACGTGTGCGACGCCATCCGCGCCACCCGCGCGGCCCTGGCCGGCAGCGTGCCGCTGATCGGCTTCTGCGGCGCCCCCTTTACGCTGGCGTCCTACCTCGTCGAAGGCGGCGCTTCGCGGAACTACATCCACACCAAGCGCCTGTTCCACACCGACCCGGGCGCCTGGAACACGCTCATGGAGCGGCTGGTGACGTCCACGGTCTCCTACGTCAACGCCCAGATCGGGGCCGGCATCGACGCCCTCCAGGTCTTCGACAGTTGGGTGGGGTGCCTTGCGCCGGACGACTATCGCGAATACGTGCTGCCGCACATGCGCCGCCTGGTGGCGGCCGTAACCCCCGGCGTCCCGGTCATCCACTTCGGCACCGGCACTGCGGGCCTGCTGGAGCTCATGCGCGAGGCCGGCAGCGACGTGCTGGGCGTCGACTGGCGCGTGGACCTGGACGCGGCCTGGGGCCGGGTGGGCCATGACGTGGCCATCCAGGGCAACCTCGACCCCGTGGCCCTGTTCGCCCCGCCGGCCGAGATCCGCCGGCGGGTGCGGGACATCCTGCGCCGCGCCGAAGGCCGTCCGGGCCACATCTTCAACCTCGGCCACGGCATCCTCCCCGAGACCCCCGTGGACCACGTAAGGGCCATGGTGGACGCGGTGCACGAGCTCAGCGGATAGCCAGTATTGCAACTATATCCGTGAAGTATCCCACGAATTCCAAGTTCTGACCCTTCGGCGTCCGGTTTTGTGGCAGGAATGACCAAGGACATCATCGTCATCGGCGGCGGCATCTCGGGCCTGGCCGCGGCCCATCGGCTCACCGAGTTGAGCCGCGCCGGTTCCCTGGACCTGCGCGTCACCCTGCTGGAAGCTTCTCACCGCCTCGGCGGCGTCATCGCCACCGAGCACGCCGACGATCTGCTCATCGAACTCGGTCCGGATTCCTACATCACCGAGAAGCCCGCGGCGTTGCGCCTGTGCGAGCGCCTAGGGCTCACCGACCGCCTCATTGCGCTGCGGCAGGGTGCGTTGAAGCTCTACACCGTCCACCGGGGCGCGCTCACGCCGCTGCCCGAGGGGTTCCTCTTGATGGCCCCCACGCGGGTGGGCCCGGTGCTGCGCAGCCCCGTGTTCTCCTGGGGCGGCAAGCTGCGCATGGCGCTGGAGCCGCTGGTGTCCAGGCGCGTTGACGACGGCGACGAGAGCCTGGCCTCGTTCGTGCGCCGCCGGCTCGGACGGGAAGTCCTGGAGCGCGTCGCCCAGCCCCTCATCGGCGGGATCTACGCCGCCGACCCGGAGGCCCTCAGCCTGGCCGCGACCATGCCCCGGTTCCCGCGGATGGAGCGCGACCCCGGCAGCGTCATCATCGGAACCCGCCGGGCGCAAAAGCGCCGTGCCCGGGCCGGCGACGAGACCGGCGCGCGCTGGAGCCTTTTCGTAAGCATCGACGGCGGCATGGAAGTTCTGGTGCGCCGAATCGAGGAGTCCCTCGGCCCCGGCGTGGTGCACCCCGGCGAGACGGTCCGCGAACTGGGATGGGACCCCGGCACCCGCCGCTGGCGAGTCGACACCAACCGCGCCCGGCTCGAGGCCGACGCCGTGATCTGCACCCTGCCGGCCGATGCCGCGGCGGCAGCCCTGACGCCCCTGGATCCCGGGCTGGCCTCGGAGCTGAGGGCGATTCCCTTCTCGTCCACCGCCACCGTCAACCTGGCGTATCGGCGGGGCGATATCGCACACCCCCTCGACGGCTACGGATTCGTGGTCCCGCACGTGGAACGCCGCAAGATCATGGCCTGCACCTTCAGCAGCGTGAAGTACGCCGGAAGGGCTCCCGAAGACGTCGCCCTGCTACGCTGCTTCGCGGGAGGCGTGCTGCAGGCGGACCTGCTGGACCAACCCGACGAGGCCCTGGAATCCCAGGTCCGGGAGGACCTGGAGGCGCTACTCGGCATCTCCGGCGTGGCGACACTCTGCCGCACCGCCCGCTATACCGACAGCATGCCCCAGTACAACGTCGGCCACCCGGGCCGGGTCGAAAGAATCGAAACCCGTCTGCGGCGGTTCCCCACCCTGACCCTCGCCGGCAAGAGCTACCGCGGCGTCGGCATTGCCGACTGCATCCACGACGGCGAAGCCGCGGCGGAACAGCTGGCGGAGGCGCTCGCGGACAACTGACCGCCAAACCGCGCCGTCTAACATGCGGTGGGTTTGCAAGTTGCCGTTACAGAAACGCGTATCTTCTGCGTTCAGGAGAGCCGGTGCTGGCGGCGTGGGGCTTCACCGCGGGCGGCGCCAAGGTGTTGCTGCCCAACCGCCTCAGCTAATGCTTCCCCCTCCCAATAATCCAGCACTTCTCGGACTTGACCCAGCCGAATGCCCTACTCAATACATGCGGTGGTTTGCAAAATGCCTCGACAGAAACTCAGAATGTCTGCATCCGGGTAGGAAATCTCTTTTTCATCATCAACAAGCGTATACTCAGTTCCGCTGTTGTTGGTGTATTCGCAACTTATATCAAACACGCATTTATGAGAGTCGACCTTCGTTTCGTCCTCATCTATCGAACAGCGTGTGGCCGCGGGACTATCAGAGAACTCGTCGTTGCAATTGTCTGAGGTCAAGACATCGGACTTGTTGCACAGCTCACTGATGTCGCTACAGCAATAAATCCAGTTAATCCTGAACGGGCCGACGTCGCCCGTGCGCCGAGTTGCATCGTCAAGGTGCAACGTTTTGTCCGCCTTGCTCCTTATATCGATTTTCGCCACCACTTTTCCCCATGACGCACATTCGTTTTGGACTGAGTACGTCGTGTTACTAGGCCAAGACCTGTTCTTCCAGCTCGCCTCCAGACACTCCGAACTCCGATGACTCGTCCGGTTACTCGACCCACAAGAAGCATGGGTCGGACCAACGGTGAGCGCCGTCACCGCCAAGGCGGCCAGCGCCAACACCAACCTCTTCGCGAACCATTTCATCTTGCACCTCCTTGAACGGACGTTCTGTGTTCCATATCTAGAATGATATTATTTAATATTAACCCCGATATTTACCTTTAATAAAAAATTTGTCAACAAAAAACTCACTGCCAAGGCTTCTCGGCAACGGAGCGGCGGAGCCTATTGCACAGAACGGTCCGGGGCGGCGCCCTCGATGTAGGACCGCGCCAGCCGAAAGGCGTCGTGGCCTACCTTGGCGCCGATGAGGCGGCCGGGGACGTCGTCCGCCGGCGGGTGTATGCCGCCCCAGATCCGTGACAGGCTGCACTGGTCGGCGGCGTCGCGATAGGTGGCCCACTGCAAGGTCATGTCCACCGACGGTCCGCGCTCGAAGACCAGGAAGCTGTTCGCCGGGATCGGGAAATCGCTCATCCCGCCCGGAAAGAACGGATCGCCGGTCAGCGCGGTCAACACCTCCGCGGCGGCGCGCGAATAGGTCGAATGGCCGGACACGTAGCCGGCGAACGGCGGGGTGACGAAGGACGGCCGCTGGTACGGCCACCAGTTTTCCGCGAGGATCCAGCCGACGCCGGCGGCATCGGTGGAGGGATCGTCGATGAGATCGGGACCGCGCCATGCAAGCAGCTTGACCTTGTCGACGTGGACGCCGTCCGCGCCCGCCAGCGGATCTCCCGGGCCGACAAGCTCGATGAACCCCTCCATCAGCGGGATGCCGGCGGCGGACCAGGAGGGCAGCGCGGGATCGCCGGACTGACCGCGCCCGGCCATCCCCCTCAAGGCCGAGATGGGCCGGATGTAGTCGTACCACCCCTTGACTCCCCAGGCCGCGATGGCCGCGTCGTGCATGGCGCCGCCCAACGCGAGATAGGCCTTGACGTCCCATTCCAGCGCGCCCAGCCGCGGGCCCTGTCCGCCGAACCGTCGAACGAACCGCTCATGGTCGCCGACCGCGTTGAGGATCACGAACCAGTGGCCGGGAGGCGTTTCCGAGTCGGGTCCGTCGGCCCAGAACTCCGCGACCACGCGGACATAGTCGCCCCGCGGCACGAGCTGCGGCTCATAGGCCTCGCCGGTGGCGGGATTGATCGTGTGGCCGGGGCCCATGACGGCCTGCCCGTAGAAGTCGCGGTGCTCATCGAAGCTGGCGGGATAGGAGCGGATGTTGCCCATCCCCGAGGGTGCGATGTCGATCAGCACGCCGTCGTGTGGCGAAAGATGCGACGACCAGCGCGCGACCAGGGCGAACCCCCACCTGTACAGATCCGAGAGGGGTCCGCTCAGGGTCGGCGGTGGTCCCGGGTCGTGGTAGACGTGGTACTCGGCGCCGTCCCGCTTGTGCACCGTCAGGTCTTCGCGGGTCAGCGAGAACGGCAGCACCCGGCCCCATTCCGGGCTCACGAACTCCGGGATCTCCTCCCCCAGGCGGCCCGCCTGGTCGACGTACCGGCCCAACTCCAACGGCTGCCAGCGGTCGGGATCGCTCAAGCCGGGATTGTCCGGCTCGGAAGGGTCCAGGGGCGAGTTCACGGGGTAGTAGGCGGTGCTCCGGTAGTCGTCCGCTTCGTTCGAACCGTCGGTCAGGCCACGGGTGATGTAGAGGCCGCCCAGGCAGTGGCCCAGCGCCGCGGGCGGGCGGGCCGCCACCGCATCGGGGACGAGGCCGGGGTCGTGGCCGAGAGCCGCCAGGAGCGTGTCGGCGTTCCGTCTGGTCCGTAGGGCGCCCGGCGAGAGCCGGAAGCGATGCCGGATGAGCCGCCAGGCGGCGTAGCTGACGGCCTCCTCCCGGGCGGCCTCCAGGCCGTTGGCGGCGGGCGGGACCGACGGCTTGCAGGGCGACTCCGTGTCTCCGAACACGTAGGGTCTGGCTGTCGGGGAATAGGAAGCCCAGGCGTCGTACATCGCGGCGGCAAGGTGGAAAAGATTGCGGGCGTGGACCGTCGGGCGGGCGACGTCGTCTCGGATCGCCTGCAGCATCACCTCCATCCAAAGCCGCGCCACCGAGAACCTCTCCCGTGACCCCGCGGGGCCGGGCAGGTAGTTGGCGGACACGGTGACGGGGGCCGCGGGCATCACGAAGGTCGTACGGGATGACCGGGCGTCGCCGAACGCGCCCCCTCCGCCGGTGCTCCAATGGCTGAAGCGGTAGTTCGCTTCCGGCGCCGCGGCCTCGATGGAAACCGTTTCCTCTTCCGGGTACAGGCCCCCTCCGCCCCCGTCCACGACCCGGAGCAGGAAGCCCTCGGGCGCGGGTTGACGAATCGTCAGCCGCCGGTTGGCCGGTATGTTCTCCAGGCGGCTAGTCTGTTTCCCGGGCCCCGGCCACCTTACCTCGATGGCGGCGACCACCCGGTCCCGGCCCAACCCGAAATGGAGAGTGGCGGGCGCCTGCGAGAGATAGGCGCCGCCCAGCCGGACTTCCCGCATCTGGCTGCCCGACGACGCATGCAGCGTGACCCGCGCACCGATGCCCAAGGGGTTCGCATCCCGGCCGGCGAGGTCCACCGCCAGCCAGTGATTGCCGTTCTCGAAGACGTTGGCATAGACCGTCGGCGCCGCGCCGTGGTTCGCAATGAACAGGTCGACCCTGCCGTCACCGTTGTAGTCCGTGCACACCACGCCGCGTCCCTGCCCCTTGTGGCCGACGCCAAGAGCCGCGGCCTGCTCCGTGAAGGTGCCGTCCGAGTTGGACATGAACAGCCGCGACGGGTCCTCCAGGAACTCCTTCACCTCCACGGGGCCTCCGGGGCCTTCACCTTCAATGAACTCGTCGAACCAGCCGTTGGTCTGAAAGACGTCGAGATAACCGTCATTGTCGAAATCGGCGAGGCAGACGCCCCAGCCCCAGCCCCCCTCGCGCACGCCCGCCCGTTCCGTCACGTCTTCGAACCGGCCGGAACCTTCGACGTTCCGGTACATGCGGTTCCCGGTGGGACCGTAGTCGGTTTTCCCGTCCGGGTCGTGGATGCTGGTGACGAACCAGTCGAGGTCCCCGTCCCGGTCGTAGTCGCCGACCGCGGCGCCCATGCCGTTCTCGTCGGTGAGAACCGTCCCTCCGATGTCGGTGAAGACCTTCCCGGCATCGTTGCGCAGGACCTGGCTCGAGCCGAAATCACCGGCCAGCAGCAGGTCGGGATCGCCGTCGGCGTCGATATCGGCGAAGGTCGGGGTAAACGAGAATTCCCGCTCGACCTTCGCTCCGGGAAGCCGTCCGGGGCGGACCTGCACGATCCGGCTGACGTCCTCGTAGCGCCCCTTGCCGTCGTTTCGCCATAGATAGTGCGACGGCGGCCGGAACCCGTTCCACGCGTTGTTCCAGTGGGCAAAGAAAAGATCGAGGTCGCCGTCGCCGTCGTAGTCGGCGGCGGCCACGGAGTGGGTGGCCCGATGCGTTGGGAAACCGAACAGGTCGGCGGCCTTCTCGAAGCGTCCCGCCCCGTCACCCCGGAAGATCTCCACTCCCAGCGACTGGATCGAAACGAAATCCGCCCTGCGGTCGCCGTCAAGGTCGATGAAGTATCCGGCCCGGTCCATACCGGTCGGCTCGATGCCGCCGTTGCGGGGGAGCCTTACGAACCGGCTGCCGTCGTAGGTGAACAAACGGCCGGTTTCGTGGTCTCCGTGGGCAACGTAGAGCTCGAGCCGGCCGTCGTTGTCGATGTCGAACAGGGTAAGGCCTCCGTCCTCCCTGCCGCCGTGGTCCGCATCGGACCCTTCCTCTTCCGGACGGAACTTCACGCGATAGTCGAGGCCCACCGCTTCCGTGACATCCACGAAACCGCTCCGGCCATTCCCGGCGGCCGCCGCCGGCCCGACGCCGAGCAGGCCGACCATGAGGGCAAACAGGCCGGCCAGACGGGCAGCGGCCTCCAGCGGTGGTCCGCGTGACTCCATACGCATTGGTGACCTGGGTCCTGCCGTTCCGTGAGCGGCCGCGGCCGGTTGCGGATCGCGGTTCATTCGCTTGTATCCGATCCGCAATCGTCCGCCTGGAGGTTGCCCGCGTCCGGGCAGTACACCAGGTCCATATCGGGGATAGCTAATCTTCCGAGCAATTCTCGAATGGGACCACGGCATCGTCGCCATCCGGGCAGTAGTCCAAGTGTTCCATGTAGTAGTACTTTATCGTTCGGGTATATTCGTCGTTATTGTCTCCGCATTGGGCGGTAAATGTGCACTCCGTATGGTCGTCGTCGACGGTTGGATCGCCGCTGATGGTACAGGAATCGGCCGCGTCGCTCTCGGCGAACTCCCTCTTGCAATTGGCGGGCGTCACCAGATCACTTCTGTTGCACAGGTCGCCCCGGTCCTTGCAACAGTATATGGCGTTAACCTGCCCTGAGCCCGACTCATGAACATTCTCGGAATCGAGGGTATAAAACTGGTCCGTCAAGGTAGTGAAGTCGATCTTCACGGCGACGTCCCCATAATTTTGACATTTGGTATTTACCCACCAATCATGAGTTCCGCTCACTTCTTGCGTGTTAGTGAACAGACATTGGGCGCTAGCGGCAGCTACTTCGTTGCCGCCCGTACACGTGGCGGCGGTGGTGGCATGGACTTGGCTGACCGCAGTCAACGACAGCGCCACCACCAACATCGATACCCGAAGACTCCAGACGATTTTCATGATTTCCTCCTCCTTATTCCGGATCGCGGTTCATTCGCTCGTGTCCGACCCGCAACCGTTCGCCTACAGGGTGCCCGCATCCGGGCAATACACGTCCATTTCGCCACGTTTCTCATTCCTCAAACCTCCCTATTTGATACCAATTTCTAAAATTGTGCGTCATCTATAGACGAGAAAGTTTATGTTGTAAAGAGATAAAATGAAAAATAAGGAAATAATCATGCACTAAAAGAGATTTGAGTGTCGTCTTGGACCAGGCCACCCGGGCAATCGGCTTCCAGCTCCCGGACACGGGCGATGTCGGAGACGATGAAGCCCAGCAGTGGTCGGCGGGATTCCATCACGCATCGGAACGGTTGATGGGAGTGCGGACGTGCAGGCACCCGGGAGGGCCCGGAGCCGCATCCCGGGTGGCGTGGCTCGGTATCGGTTGCTGAACCACAGGTTACTACGGCTACCTGAACCGTATCCGTTCGAGTCAGCGCCTGGAGCGTTACTTGAGGCAGATGGATGAGGCGGACGCGGACGATGCCGGCGGCGACGCAGCGGTGGATCTGGAAGGGAAGATCGAAGCGCTCCGGGAACGCCGCGCGACCTTAAGGGAGTACCGGGACAAGCTGGAGGAAAGCGGTCGCGGACAGCTGTCGCTGACCGACCCGGACTCGCGGGTGATGAGGACCGGCAAGGGCGGCGTGGTGGGCTACAACGTCCAGATCGCAGTGGATGTGAAACACAGCCTGATCGCTGAGCAGCGGGTCTACAACAACCTGAACGACTTTGGTCTGCTCGCGCAGACAGCGGTGGCCGCGCGTGAAAACCTCGCGGTCGACAGGATCGATGCGGTGGCCGACAAGGGGTACTACAAGATCGACGACATCGAAGCCTGCGAGGCGGGCGGGGTCACGGCGCACGTGCCCAAGCCGGAGGATCGGTCCCCGACAAAGAAAAAGGGGCCTTTCACCAAGTCCCGGTTCCGTTACGACGGCGCGACGGACAGCTACGCCTGCCCCGGCGGCCAACGGCTGCGACCGACCTATTTCCACCAACTTGCCGGCGGAACCCGGAGGGCGCGTTCACGGGTCGATGAGGGAGGCTCCCCCAAGACAATCGAGAAGAGTGTATGTCCAACCTTACTCTTGGGGGCATTCTGCGTCCTGGACCAGGCCACCCGGGCAGTAGTTCAGGTCGTCCATGGACGTGTAAGCTACGGCTGCAGTAATCGTTTGGTTATCCTCTCCGCATTCGGCGGAAAAAGAACACTTGGTATGGTTGTTGGTGACAGTGGGATCGCCGAGGAGGTCACAGGAATCGTTCGCGTCGCTGCTCTCGAACTGGGTCCGGCAATTGCTGGGCGTCACCACATCACTTCTGTTGCACAAGTCGCCCAGGTCCTTGCAACAGTAGACGCTGGCAGCTCCGGACAAATTCGTCCTCGGGCTGGCGCTTGTGAGAGTATGATTGGCGGTCCCCGAGCTGTAAACGACCTTGGCCGCGACCTCCCCGTATTCCGAACAGTTGGTCGCTATGTACCAACTGTCGACCCCTTTCGCATGGGTTAGACATTGGGCCTGCCCGGCGGCTATTTCGTCGCTGCCGGTACATGCGGCGTGGGCTTGGCTGACCGCCAAAGACGCCAGCGCCACCACGAACATCAATACCTTAAGACTCCGGAAGAATCTCATGTCTGCCTCCTTTGGATTGATTTTCCTAAAGACGAAGCAAAATATTTTCATACCGGAAATCGGGTGTCAATATATTTCTTTCGCAATAGAGAACAACTCTGTACAAAAAGAGAACCGTTGTCCACGTTGTGGCGGGTTGCAGATGACAAGTTCGCGAAATGCCCGGAACGGACCCGGCCTTGGCGATCGGCGCGTCGCGCGCTGCTCGGTCAGCGGTTCGCGATCGCCTGCCCGCTCAGCGTCGGCTCGTAGAGCATCTGGATGACCACGCCGTCGGGGTCGGCGCAGTAGAAAGAGGCGCTGCCGTCGCGGTGGCGCTTGAAGGGCTTGATGATGGCGACCTGCCTGGCGCGGAACTCGCTTTCGAGCTCCTGGACGCGTTCAGGGTCGGAGACGATGAAGCCCAGGTGGTCGAGGGACGACGTGGCGGCGGGGGCCCGGTCGCCAGCGGTTTCGTGCAGGGCGAGGTTGTCCGTCCCCGAGCTGAGGTAGGCGTTCCGGGGGTCGGGCTGCCACACGACTTCCATGCCCAGGACGTCCTGGTAGAAGGCTTTCGAGCGCTCGACGTCCTTGACGTTGAGGGCGATGTGGCGCATTCCCATCAGGCCGCTGAGCGCCTTGGGCATGGGTTCGGTCCTTGTCGGAGTCGATGCGAGGCCGGCGCGGGGCCGGCCTCGCTTGCGGAACTAGCTGCCGAGGGCGTCCTGGATGGCGCGGGCGGTGTTGAGCCGCGCCAGATGGGCACGGAACTCGCCGGACGCGTGGATGTCGTCGAGGGCGTCGACGCCTTCCGCCACCCCGGAGGCGGCCGCGGCGATGTTATCGGCCGTCAGCGCCTTGCCCCTGAGCTGGTCCTCCGCCGCGGAGGCCCGGAAAGGGCAGCCGGCGAGGCCGGTGACGCCGATGCCGATGTCGCTGCAGGTGTCGCCGTCGGTCCGCAGGCACACGGCGACGCCGACGATGGCGAAGCCCGATGCCTTCTGCTTGACCTTCCGGTACGCGGCGCGGGTGCCGGCGGCCGCCACGGGGACGCTCACCCCGGTGAGGATCTCGTTGGCCTCGATGGCGCTGGTCAACGGCCCCAGGAAGAAGTCCCGCGCAGCCACCGACCGCGAGCCGTCCTTGCTGGTCAGCGTCACCTCGGCGCCCGTGGCCAGCAGCGCCGCGGGCCAGTCCGCGGCCGGGTCCGCGTGGACCACGCTGCCGCCGATGGTGCCGCGGTTGCGCACCTGCGGGTCGCCGATGCTGCCCGCGACCTCGGCCAGCAGCGCGCAGTTCTCGTTCACCTCGCCGGAGGTCTCGACCTGGTGGTGCGTCACGAGCGCGCCGATGCGGAGCGCGCCGCCGTCCACCTGGATCCGGCGCAGCGAGTCCAGCCGCTTGAGGTCGATGACCACTCCGGGCTGCGCGAGCCGCAATTTCATCATCGGCAACAGGCTGTGTCCGCCGGCCATCACCTTGGCGTTGTCGCCGGCGTCCGCAAGACTGGCCGCGGCCGCCTCGAGACTATCGGGAACGATATAATCGAAAGCTGCAGGTATCATGATCGGCTCTCGTTATCTGGTTGTTACTTGGCGCCGCCCTGGCACAGGCGCCAGATCTTCTCGGGCTTCAGCGGCATGTCGATATGGGTGACGCCGAACGGCGCCAGCGCATCCACCACCGCGTTGACGATGGAGGGCGTCGATCCGATGGTGCCGGCCTCGCCCACTCCCTTGACTCCCATGGGATTCACCGGCGACGGGGTCTCCGTGCGGGCGAACTCCAGCGGCGGCAGGTCTTCCGCCCGGGCCACGGCGTAGTCCATGAGGCTGCCGGTGACGAGCTGGCCGTCCTCGTCGTAGACCACCTCTTCCAGGAGCGCCTGTCCGAGTCCCTGGGCGATGCCGCCCTGCACCTGGCCGTCGACGATCATCGGGTTGATGACCTTGCCGCAGTCGTCCACGGCGATGTACCTGAGGATCTTGATCTCCCCGCTCTGAGTATCCACCTCCACCACGCAGATGTGCGTGCCGAAGGGGAACGTGAAGTTCGAGGGCTCGAACACCGACGTCGCCTGCAGTCCCGGCTCCATGCCCGCGGGCAGCTTGGTGGCCACGTGCGCCTGCAGGGCGACCTCCTGGATGGTGATGCCCTTGTCGGGAACACCCTTCACCGAGAACTTGCCGTCCTCGAACTCCAGGTCCTCGGCGCTGCACTCCAGCACGTTGGCGGCGATGGCCTCGGCCTTCTCCCGGACCTTCTGCGTCGCCATGTACACGGCGGTGCCGCCGACGGAGATGCCCCGGCTCCCGAAGGTGCCGATGCCGTTGGGGACCACGGCCGTATCGCCGTGGAGCACCGCGACGTCTTCGATGGGAACCCCGAGCTCGTCGGAGACGATCTGCGCGAAGGTGGTCTCCTCTCCCTGGCCGTGGGGCGACACGCCCGTCAGCACGGTGGTCTTGCCGGTGAAGTCCAGCCGCACGGTGCCGCTTTCCCAGCCGCCCGCCGGCAGCGCCGCGGAGGGACCCATGGCGCAGATCTCGACGTAGGTGGAAAAGCCGATGCCCAGGTAGCGGCCTTCTTCTCTCGCCCGCTTCTGCTCGGCGCGAAGGTCCTCGTAGCCCACCATCTCCAGCGCCTTGTCCAGCGCCGCCTGGTAGTTGCCGCTGTCATAGGCGAGCCCGGTGGCCACCGCCAGCGGGAAATCGTCGGGCTGGGCGAAGTTCTTCCGGCGCACCTCCACCGGGTCCATGTCCAGCTCCCGGGCGATGAGGTCCATGGTGCGCTCGATGACCAGGGTGGCTTCGGGCCTGCCGGCGCCGCGATAGGCGTCGGTGGCCACCTTGTTGGTGAAGCCGCCGGTGGAAGTGAACTTCAAGGCCGGGATCTTGTAGGAGCCGCTGATCATCAGGCCGGTGAGCGGCGGCATTCCCGGCGTGAGGAGCTGGTGATAGGCGCCGGTATCCAGCAGGCTGTCGTAGGTAACGCCCAGGATGGTGCCGTCCTTCTTCACGGCCGCTTCCACCGTGCCCACCTGTCCGCGTCCGTGGATCGTCGCCTGGATGTTCTCGCGCCGTCCTTCGATCCACTTGACCGTGCCCTTGAGCTTCATGGCCAGGTGGGCCAACAGCGCCTCTTCCCGGTAGACGTTCAGCTTGCAGCCGAAGCCGCCGCCCACCTCGGGGGCGATGATGCGGATGCGATGTTCCGGGAACCCGAGCACCAGCGCCAGCATGGCCCGGAGGAGATGCGGAATCTGGGTCGAGCTCCAGACGGTCAGCTCGTCCTCACCGGGGAAGTACCGCGCCACCACGCCACGGGTCTCCACCGGGATCGGCGCCAGCCGCTGGTGGATGAACTTCTGCTTGACGATGACGTCCGCCTCGGCGCGGGCCTTGTCCATGTCCCCGGTGCCGCACTCGAAGGTGAAGGCCTGGTTGCTGTCCCACTGGGAATGGACGAGCGGGGAACCCGGCTGCAGCGCCTTCTCCAGGTCCGAGACCGCGGGCAGCGGCTCGTAGTCCACCTCGATCAAGTCGAGGGCGTCCCGGGCGGTGTACGAATCCTCGGCCACCACCGCGGCCACCGGCTCTCCCACGTAGCGCGCCTCGCCCTGGGCCAGCACCGGGTGCGGCGGAGTGCGCAGCGTCGGGTTGGCCGCCGCGCAGGGGACCGACCCCACGCTGTCGCCGATGTCCGCGCCGGTGACGACGCTGACGACGCCGGACAACGCGCGCGCGGCGTCCGTGTCGATGCCGTTGATGCGGGCGTGGGCGTGGGGGCTCCGCAGGAGGGCCACGTGCATCACGTCGGCCATCCGCAGATCGTCCACGTAGTGCGAGAGACCCTGCACCAGGCGCGGGTCTTCACGCCTCTTTACCTTGGTTCCTACGAGCTTGCTTACCGGCATGGCTTACGTCCCAGCTTTCATTTGTTCCGCGGCCTGCTGCACCGCGTCGACGATATGCTTGTACCCGGTACAACGGCAGATGTTGCCTTCGAGACCGTGGCGGATCTCCTCCTCCGAGGGGCTCGGGTTCTCCTGGAGGAGCTGCTGCGTGGCCATGATCATGCCGGGCGTGCAGAAACCGCACTGGAGCCCGTGGCACTCCCAGAACGCCTCCTGGATCGGATGAAGCCCCTCGTCGGTGGCGAGCGATTCGATGGTCCGGACCTCGCACCCGTCCGCCTGGACGGCCAGCAGCGTGCAGGACTTCACCGCCGCGCCGTCCACCATTACGGTGCAGGCGCCGCACAGGCTGGTCTCGCAACCGACGTGGGTCCCCGTCAGAGCGAGGACGTCCCGCAAATAGTGCACCAGCAGCAGCCGCGGCTCCACCTCGGCGGCCCGGCCGACGCCGTTGACTGTAACCTCGATTTTGGTCGTGTTTGGCATAGTTCCTGAACCTTTCGCGTCGAGAGGATATACTCCGTCCGGCTGGAGGTCAAGACAAATCTCGAAACCGCCACGCACGCCTGACGGTGCGGCGTGCGCGGCCGTCCTTGACGGTTCGGCGGCACCTGTGACAGATTTCCGGGTTTGCGGCCAGGGAAGCATCGTCCGCCGCCGGCCCGCAACCAAGGGCGGCAATTTCAACCAGAAACCGGGAGGAACCGATGAGAGTATTCATCACCGGCGCCGGAATGCTCGGGTGCCATACGGCCAGGGAGCTGACGCAGAAAGGACACGGCGTTCACATCTACGACCTGAGTCCCGATCCGGACTATGTCGCCGCCATCGCGGGCAAGAAACGCGTCACAACGGTGCGCGGCGACCTGCTGGACTTCCCCAATCTGCTTAGAGCCCTGTCCCAGGCCAAGCCGGACGTAGTGGTGCACACCGCCGGTTTCATCGGCGGCCAGGTGGAGAGCCCGCCCTACCGCGGCTTCCAGACCAACACCGTAGGGTCGGTGAACGTCTTCGAGGCCTGCCAGATCTCCCGGATCAGGCGGCTGGTGCACCTCAGCACGTTCGGCGTCTACGACTGGGACAACATCCGCAAGGGGCCGGTCAAGGAGGACGCCCCGCGCTGGGGCAACCGCTTCTACCCCGCTACCAAGGTGGCCAACGAGGTGCTGTTGGACGCGTACGAGAACTACTACGGCATGGAATGCGTCCGCATCCGCCCCACCGGCGTCTACGGCCCGGGGCACTATCGCGGCGGCTCCGGCGGCGGCATCGCCATGAACGATCTGGTGCGCGCGTGTATGGGCGACGCGCCCATCGAGCTCGAGGACCGGCACGTGGGACCCAACGATTTCGTCTACGCCGCCGATGTCGGCCGCGGCATCGCCCTGGCCTGCACCGCCAAGGACGCGCCCGGCAAGGCGTTCCACGTGGGCGCCGGGAAGAACTACGGCCCCGCGGACTTCCTTCGGGCGCTGCGCAGGCTGCTGCCCGGCCGAGCCGTCGCGCTGGCCCCGGGAGCCGGCAAGAAGAAAGCCCGGCCCCGCGTCGACCTGTCCGCGTCCCAACGCATCCTCGGCTACAAGCCTCAGTATTCTCTGGAAAAAGGAATCGCGGACTACATGGAGGTGGTGCGGAAACACGGCTTCTGGCACTGAAGCCGTCACCGGCAAACGCGCTGAGGGCGGGCGTTGCAGTCAACCCCGTGTACAGGCGATCGGCGGTCGCCCATCGTCTGGGCGCCGCCGCGGGGGCGACCGCCGGTCGCCCCTACCCGGACAGGCTCCTAGTGTCGTGTCCCGTAAATTCCTGCAATAATTTGCTTGTCCTTTTTGCCGTCGGCTGCGTTGCTCTTCCTCGCGTGGTGCCCGCCACTGCTCGTCATCGCGCCTTGCCGACGACAAAAATCCCTGCGCAACTTATCGCAGGAATTTACGGGACACGACACTAGCCCGACCCTCCCGCGGACCGATCCTTGAACCGGCGGAGGATCGCGTCGACGTCGATGCCCAGCTCCCGTCCTTCGCGGATCACGCCTTCCTTCTGGCTGCCCCAGCTCTGGACGAACATGTTCTCCAGGAACTCGCGGTTGCCGGGGTCCTCGGCGAAGCGCGCCAGCTTCTCCATGACCATGTCCTCGTGGCCTTCCTCGTCGTCGACGATATCCTTGGCGAGTTGCCGCACCACCGGATCGGGGGTGACGTCCCGCATGTGCTCCATGAACACGACAGCGGACTTCTCGGCGATGTTGCAGAGCCGGAAGGCGCGCACGTCGCCGGTGAGGAACTGCCCGAAGTAGCCGTCGTAAGCCTCGGCGGGAACATCGTCGGCGGCACCGCGACCGGTCAGGTAGTCCTTGATGAGCGCGTAGTGCTTGTACTCGTCGGCCGCCTGCTCGGCCACGCCCGCGCGCTCGTGAGGCTCCAACTCGCCGTATTGCAGCAGCGCCTTGGTGAACGCCACCGCGTGAGCCAGCTCCTTCTTCGCCTGCCGCTGCATGAGGCCGACGAATTCAGGGCTTTGCGGGTCCAGCTCCGCCAGCGCCTTGCGGATAGCGATGACGGGCCCCTCCAGCTCATGGTGGTAGCGGTTCCATAGTGATTCGACGAATTCCCTTCCGGTCATGTCCTTATTCCTCCGTGCCGACGTTGACCCAAGGTAACGGCCGGGCTGTTGCCGTGTCAATTGCCGGTCCCCGGTGACGGCACCCCTCCCCGCCCCTGGATTCCGGCTTTCGCCGGAATGACGATACGCGGTGTGGGTGCCATGTCCGTAACCACGGAGAGTTTTTTCACAGTCTGTTCCGCGGGAATGACGCGCTGGAGTCCTCCGACGCTTTGCCGTGCACGGCCGTGCTGCTACAAGGGACCACGGACCATGCGATTGCGCACCATGAGCATGTCGCGGCATGGCCCGGAAAGGAGACTCGACATGGCGGACGACGCGCGCAAGGCTTTCGAGGACGTATCGCTCGGCGCCACCAACAAGGCCTACGAAATCATCGCCGACCTCGATCCGGAATACTCCCGGCACCTCACCGGGCTGTTCGTCGACGGCACCTTCGGACGCGAGGGGGCGCTGGACCGGAAGACCAAGGAGCTGATCATGGTGGGCATCACCTGCGCCCTGAACCGGCCCCGCGGCGTACGGATCCACAGCGAGCGGGCGCTCAAGCTCGGCGCCACGCCGCGCCAGGTGCTGGAGGCGGTGGAGGTGTCGGCCATTCCGGGCGGCATGCCCGGACTGTGGCTCGGGGCCGAGACGCTGCACGAGATCCTGCGCGAGCAGGGCGTGGATTTCGAATGAGCCCGGCCCACGGCCCGCTCCACGGGGTGCGGGTGCTGGACCTGACGCGGGTCCTGGCCGGGCCATACTGCACCATGTTCCTGGGCGACCTGGGCGCGGAGGTCGTCAAGGTCGAGCAACCCGGCCGGGGCGACGACACGCGAAGCTGGGGGCCGCCGTTCCAGGGCGGCGAGAGCGCCTACTTCCTGTGCGTCAACCGCAACAAGCGCAGCGTCACCCTGGATCTGAGGACGCCGGACGGCATCGCGCTGCTGCGCCGGCTGGCGTTGCGGGCGGACGTGCTGATGGAGAACTTCCGCCCCGGCAAGCTGGCGGGCTGGGGCCTGTCCGAAGCGGACGTCCGGCGGGAGAACCCGCGCCTGATCTATGCCTCGCTGTCGGCCTTCGGCGCCAGCGGTCCCATGAAGGACCGGCCCGGCTACGACCTCGCCATGCAGGCCTGGGGCGGCCTGATGAGCATCACCGGCCCGGCGGACGGCGAGCCCTCCAAGGTGGGCGTGGCCATCATCGACGTGGTCGCCGGGCTGATGCTCGGCAAGTCCATCGCGGCGGCGCTCTACGCGCGGGAGAAGACCGGCGAGGGGCAACGGATCGAGACCTCCCTCATGGAGGCCGAGGTGGCCAGCCTTATCAACGCCGGCAGCAACTACCTTGTGACCGGCCAAGTGCCCGGACGCTGGGGCAACGCGCACCCCAACATCGTGCCGTACCAGAGCTTTCCGACGGCGGACGGCCACCTCGTGGTGGCCATGGCCAACGACGCCATCTGGGCACGGTTCTGCGAGGCGGCCGGACGGCCGGAGCTGGCCGGTGACGGGCGCTTCGACACCAATGCGCATCGGGTGGAGAATCGGGACGCGCTCATCGCGATCCTCGACGAGCTGTTCCGGGCCCGCCCGCGCCACGAGTGGATCGAGCTCCTGAACCACGCCGGGGTGCCGTGCTCTCCGGTCCAGAATGTCCGGGAAGTCTTCGAATCCGCTCAGGTACGGGCCACCGGGATGGTTCGGGAGATCGACCACCCGACCGCCGGCAAGGTGCGGATGGCCGGACTCCCCGTGAAGCTCTCGGGTACTCCGGCTTCCATCCGGCTGGCGCCGCCACTGTTGGGGGAACACAACGACCCGGTGCTCAAGGAATGGCTCGAGCTGGACGACGCGGCCGTCGCGGAACTGCGAGGCAAGGGGACGCTGGGCTAGGAGTCCGTACGGCGTAGCGGTTGGGACGGGGATGTGCAGGAGTCGTGATGTGGGTTCATAATAGTCACCTTTGTCTGAGAGGAGATACCGGGAGCGATTTGGTTTGTCGCAGGTGATTGAGGCATCGGAAGTAGGTCTGTCAAGCCGGACTGGGTTCGGCGGCCGGGTGACCGAACAGCTTGAGAACGTTGTGACACAGGCTCACCATAACCCACTCGGCGTCAACGGCATGGATGCCACGCACGGAGAACTGGCGGAATCGCCGGGCGTGCTTGATTTGGCCGTTGACGGGCTCGACCACGGCCTTGCGACGCGCGTACAGGGCTCGCCCCTGTGGGGTATCGAGTCGCCAGCGCATGCGCTCGATGGGGTCGAGTGTATCGGGCGGGTGGCCGGTGCGTGTGGCCGGTCCCGCATCTCCATGCCGAACCCGTCCGGTGGCCACCCACGCCTCCGTGCCCAATGCTCGCGCGCGCCCTTCGACCTGCGGATTCCAGTAGCCCGAATCGCCCGTCGCATGCTCGGGCGCAGCCCCCACGTTGGCTTTCACCCGTTCGAGCATCGGTTCGAGGTTGGCCGCGTCCGCGGGTTGGTCGGTGACGCCACAGGCGACAATGACTTGATGGGCTTCATCGACGGCAAGCTGCGCGTTGTAGGCCTGAATGAACCCATCGGCGCCCTTCATGATGGAGCTGTCGGGGTCGGTGAAGTTGCGCTGCGCCTTGTCGACGGGCCTGCCCTCGGGCGTCGCCAGGGTGGGCTTTCGCGCCAACTCTCCTGTCGCGCTGCCGCCGTCGGGGGTGTCGTCGTCGCTGGGGTCGAACTCCTCGGCCTGCGCGCGCCGCTGCGCCGCGTTGGTGCGCGCACGACGGCGCACCACCTCCTCGGGATGCCTCTGGGCGGTGCGTTCGCTCCTCTCGGCCTGTTCGCGCAGCGTCTGCGCTCGGCTCTTGCGCGCCTCGGCCTCCAGCGCCACCTTTGCCTCGCGGATGCGTTCAAGCCGGCTCTCGCGCCGGCGAAGCTCCTTGGGCAACTCGTCTCCGCGCGCCTGCGCCCCGTAGCGGGCATCCTCCGAGGTATCGGCCGCGTCCGCCTCTTCCAAAAGCCGCTCCACCTCCGCTCGCAGCCGACGCTCCTCCCAGAGCATGCGCTTGTAGCTCATCGCCTTGTGCTTGCTCGCGTTCGCCTTCACCTTGGTCCCGTCTATCGCCACGTGTCGAAGCTTCACCAAACCCGCCCGCCGGCACAGCTTCAGCACTTGCACGAACAACGCCGCGAACTGCTCGCGGTGCATCCGGCGAAACTCGTTGATGGTGGTGAAGTACGGTTGCACGTTGCCCGTAATCACCCGAAACGCCACGTCTTCATGGCACGCCCGCTCGATGCCACGCGACGAGTACACCCCGGTGCAGTACGCGTACACCAGCAACGCCACCATCATCGACGGGTGATAAGGCCGCTGACCCCGCCAGTCCTTCGACTGTATCGCCCCCTCGATCGCGCTCAGGTCCAGTTGCCCGACCACATCCAGAATGAACCACGCCAGATGGTCCTCCGGAAGCCACTCACGCAGCGACGGGGGAAGCAGATACGCTTGGTCCTGCGTCCACGGCTGATACGTCTTGCTCATGACTCCAGTTCATCATACAACAACCCGCCGCGTCGATCCCCCAAGGATCTATGCGGTACAGACTCCTAGGAGCCTGTCCGAGTAAGCAGAATGGCGTCCTTCCAGGTGGAGGAATCAGGCATGCAACACGGGATGACCTTCGAAGAGTTCCGCCCCGGCGAGGTCCACAAGACCCTCCGGCGCACGGTCACGGAGACCGACGTGGTGCAGTTCGTCCACCTGGTTGGTCTGGTGGAGCCGCTTTTCATGGATGTGGAGTACATGCGGGACGAGACCGAGTACGGCGAGCGCATCGCACCGGGCAGCCTCACGTTCGCGCTGGCGGAAGGGTTGACCACCCAGACCGGCATGCTGCACGGAACCGGACTGGCGTTCGTCGGGCTCAAGGGCATGCGGCTTTACCGTCCAGTCAAGGTCGGGGACACCATCGGGGTCGAGATCGAGGTGCTCGAAAGCCGCCGCACCAAGTCCCGCAACGCGGCCATCGTCCGCTGCCGGCACTTGGTGAAGAATCAGCGCGACGAGCCGGTCATGGACTACACGGTGGAGCGGCTGATTCGCGGCAGGGAGGCGTAGGGGCGGGTTTCCAACCTCCGGTACCTCATCAGCGCGGTGCGGGACGGTTTCGGACGCGCGGCTACTGGGCCTGCCTGTTGCCGGCGGGTTTTTCCGGGAAGAGCAGCTTGCGGAGCCGCACGATAAGGGTCGGATCCAGCCCGAAGAGTCCCTTGACGGTCTTCTCGATCGCCGCGCCGGCCAGCGGCCGGATCTCCAGGCCCTGGCCGCTGGCCTCGGCGACGAACGCCGGGTCGGCCACGGTGTCGGCCAACGCCTTGCGCAGCACCGCCACATGCGCGCCAGGGGTGCCGGGCGGTAGCGAATAGGCGCGCGCGATCTTCCCCGGGTCGTGCACGCCGTACATGAGAAGCATCCGGTCGTCCTGCGACTTGACCAAATCCACGGCGTTGGGCACCGAGGGCAGGTCCGGGTGTGGCTCGGCCATGGCCTGGAGCACCACCTTGGCGTCCCTGGTGCCGAGCATCTTCCCCCATCCCTTCTTCACGTCCTGCCAGTACCAGCACCCGCCTTCCAGCTCCCGGTTCGCGGCGGCCAGACGCACGTTCTCCGGACCCTTGAACCCATGAATGAGCTTGATGGGAAGGCCCAGGGCCGCGCCCAGGACACGCGACATGTTGGTGGTGGCGTCGTCGCGGCCGATGCCTCCGAGCTTGACCGGTCTGTTGGCGCCGGCCCACCCGGCAAGGTCGCCGATGCCGCTTGCCTCGGTGAGCACGCAGACGGGATGCAGGGTCGAGACCGCGCCCACCCAGGCGAAGCGCCGGGTGTCGAGCCGCACTTCCTTGCTGCCGAATATCTGGTTGTGGATGATATCGCCCGGCCAGTTGCCCACCGTTCGTCCGTCGGGCTTGGCTTCGCGGTAGAGGTACTCGGCGGCAACCGTGCCACCTCCTCCCACCATGTTCCGGACGGCGACCCTGGGGTGGCCGGGGAGATGCCGGCCGATGTGCCGGGCCAGGATGCGGGTGTAGTTGTCGAAGACGCTGCCGGCGCCGGCGCCCACCACGAAAGTCAGGGTGCGCTCCTGCGCCGAGGCGCCCGCTCCAAGCAGCGGCGGGAGCGCCAGTACCAGGACTGCCGCGAGAATACGGATGAGGGACATGAGCACGATGCTCCGCCTCGCGCGCTGTTTCACGAGGGCTGGCCAGGGACGTGACGGTTGCTTCGGTTCAGGCCCCGTTCAGCCTCGGCATGACCTCCTTGTGGAAGCGGTTCAGGGAGCCGATGACCTTGTCGTGGGCGAGGTTCCCGATGTGGAACATGCCCATGAAGTGGTCGGCGCCGATCTGGCTCATCTGCTGGTTGACCTGCCGCGCCACGGTGTCGGGGCTGCCGGCGATGACGAAGCCGGTGTCGATGAGCTGCTCCCAGCTCATGGGGTGGAAATTGACCCGCTCCTCGTTGCCCGGGCGGAAGTAACTGGAGGACCTGTCGCTCACCATCGCCGCCTTGACCTTGCGCTGGTCGACGGCGATGTCCGTCTTGGCTTCGTTGAAGCCGCGGTTCCACAACGTGAAGAAGTACCGCATCGGCGGCTCGGCCTCGGCGCGCGCCTGCTCGTCGGTCTCGCCCACGTAGATGTGGCGGCAGAGGACGAATTTGTCGGGACCGCCCTCCCAGCCGTCTTCCGTGGCCACCTTGCGGTAGTAATTGAAGGTGTCCTCGATCTGGTCCGTGGTCTGGTACACCTGCGCGATGGGGACCTTGCGCTTGACGCACCATTCGATGGACTCGGCGCTGCGCGCGGCCACCCAGATGGGCGGGTGCGGCTGCTGCACCGGCCGCGGCCAGATGGCGCAGTTCTCGAACCGGAAGAACTCGCCCTCGTAGCTCCACACCGGCTCGGTCCAGGCCCTCATGATGACGTCGAAGGCTTCCCCGAACCGTCCCCGGGACTCCTGCGGCTTGACGTTGTACCAGAGATACTCTGACGGAATGCCGCGGACGAAGCCGGCGATCAGGCGGCCTTCGGACAGGCAGTCGATCATGGCGTACTCTTCGGCCACGCGCACGGGGTGCTGGCGCAGCGGCAGGATGTTGCCGAGGACGCCGATCTTGATGTGCTTGGTTTTCTGGCTCAACGCCGCGGCGATGAGGTTCGGCGACGGCATGGTGCCGTAGGCGCTGTAGTGGTGCTCGTTGAACACGACCCCCTCGAACCCCAGCTCCTCGCAGTAGGCCATCTCTTCCAGGTGCTCCCGGTAGTTGCGCGAGCCTACCGGCGGATCGAAGAAGGAGCTTGGCACCGGCGTTCCCGGAACGTCCTCGGGAACCTCCGGATAGGCCAAAAGGTCGAAATTGTAGACTTTCATGCGGATGGATCTCCTTTGCGAGCGCGTGCGGTGGTCTACCGGAACTGAAGGGATACCCTAGTCCCTTCGCTCGGCCACTGTCAATCACGGCAGGGTCAGCCCGTGAACATCTCCACCAGGGTTCCGGGCGGGAACGGCAGGCTCAACGAGTGGACGAAGACGAAGTAGAATCCCGCCCATGCCAGCAGCGTCAACAGGACGCTGATGAACCATTTTTCCGCGGCCCCCACCTTGAGGAAGAGGAACGTGCAGAGAGGCACGGTGATGGAGAAACCGAGCAGCCAGATGGAGACGAAGAAGCCGAGAATCCAGCCCACGATGGCCAGCGTCCGCTTCACGACCACCGGGTTCGCCCCCTCCGACGGCATCGCCGCCCGGCGCTGTTTCAGAAGTCCGACAAGGTCTATTTCGAACTGGGCCAGCGTGAGCAGGACTCCGGGAATGCCGATGACCCATGGAAACAGGCTGGCGCGGAAGCCCCACTCCCTGGCCTCCCACACTCCCCAGATGAATCCGACCAGCAGCACCGCCGTAAAGGCCACGTTCCAGAGGGTAAGGGGCTTGGGCCCCTCTACGGCCTCCAGCTCGGGGACGGGAACGGACGCGGGGACACCTCCGGCGGCTTTCCGTTTGTCATCCCGCTTACGCTGGTAGATCGGGTAGAGGATACCCGCCAGGATGATCAGTCCGATGATCAGCACACCCGGGAAGCCGACCCACACCCAGCCGTAGTTGTCCGTGGCCAGGAACAGGTTCTTCTCCGCCAACGATCCCAACACCAGGCCCAGCAGGAGCGGCGGGCGCGGCCAGTCGAGTTGCACCATGACCCAGCCCAACAGCCCGAAGACCAGCACCACGATGAGGTCCTCGAAGGCGTTGTTCTGGGCGAAGCCGCCCAGGTAGATGAGCACCAGCAGAAACGGCAGCACCAGGCTGCCGCGCACCTCGGTGATGCGCGCGAGCTGCTTGAGGAAGATGAAACAGATGGAGACCGTGATGATGTTGGAGACGACGACGATCCACACGAACGAGAACGTGAGCTCGAGGTTGCCCCCCCGACTTGCCGGCTCCAGCATCGGCGGTCCCGGCACGAGCCCCTGGATGATGAAGGCGCCCAGCAGGATGGCCATGGTGACGCTGCCCGGGACCCCGAACGCGATGGTGGGCACCAGGGCGCCGCCGAGGTTCGAGTTGTTGGCCGCGCCGGGACCCAGGACGCCTTCCACCGCCCCTTTGCCGAAGCGCTCCTTGTCGGGCGAGCTCTGCACCGCGTGGGCGTAGGCGACCCACTGGGAAACGGCACCGCCCATGCCCGGAATGATGCCGATGTAGGTGCCGATGGCGCTGCAGCGCAAAACCAGGGCCCAGTGGCGGAAAGTGTCCTTGACGCCCTCCATGACGCCGCCCAGCTTCTCGACCTTCTCCTCCGCGATGCTGGAACCCTTGACCGACAGCTCGATGACCTCGGGGATGGCGAAGAGGCCGAGAGTGACGGGAACCAGATTGATCCCGTCCCAGAGGTACAGGTTGTCGAAGGTAAATCGTTCGATGCCGGAGATCGGGTCGAGCCCCACGGTGGCGAGCATGAGCCCCACGGCGGCCGCGGTGAGGCCTCGGATGACGGCCGCACCGCTTAGCGCGGCCAGGAAGGTGACTCCAAGGAGCGCCAGCATGAAGAACTCCGGCGACCCGATCGCGAGCACCAACGGACGGACTATCGGGATGGCCAGGGCCAGTGCGAAAGCGCCGAAAACGGCGCCTACCAGCGAGCTCATGAGCGAGGCGCCGAGCGCACGGCCGGCCTCGCCCTTCTTGGCCATGGGATGGCCATCGACAATGGTGGAGGCGGTAATGGCCTCCCCCGGTATGCCGAACAGGATGGAAGTGATGTCCCCGGTGGTGGCGGTGACCGCGGACATGCCCAGCAGGAAGGCGAACGCCTCCACCGCCTCCATCTTGAAGATGAAGGGCAGCATCAGCGCCAGCGTGACCGGGCCGCCGAGGCCGGGCAGAATGCCCACGGCGAAACCGATCACGATGCCCAGCATCATGAGCGTGAAGGTCGTGCCGGTAAAGACTTGTGCTAGGCCGGCCCCGAAGGCCTGAACCATCTCAGCCATGATGCCTTGGCTTTCAGTGAAAGAAGTGACCGGATCGAAGAGATGACTTGGTTAGCCGGTCCGGATCAGGAACGGTCTGAAAGGACCCGAACCAACGTGCCGTGTATTCCGGCCTGGCGCACGTCCGGGCTACACCGCGCACACGCTGAACGGCCTCCCGGCACACGCCACGCGTGGCCGGAAGACCGTCTCCTCCCTGGGATGCGTAACTACTTCTTCGGCAACAGGGTCTTCTTCAACAAGGACAACGTGTCGGCGTCCATGTCGTAGAGCCCCTGCATCTTCTTCGCCACCCAATTGCCGTCGTGCGGGTTCAACTCCACCTTCGACTTCTTGGCGGCGGCGACCAGCTCGGGGTCCTTCAAGGTATCGGTGAAGGCCTTCTGGAGCGTCTTGACCCGGTCCGCGGGCACTCCGGGCGGCAGGCTGTAGGGCCGCGACAGGGCGCGGTAGACGTCAGCGGCCACCCCCAACAGCTTCTTGCCGGTGTCACCCTTGGCCAAATCGAATGCCACCCCCACGTCCTGGAGGTCGGGATGCTTGTCCGGGCCCACCTGGAGGACGGGCTTGACGTTGCCGCTTTCGATACCCTGGCTCCAGGTCGGCTTAATGGACTGCCACGCCCAGCAGCCGCCGTCGATCTCGCCCTTTTCCGCCGCCAGCCGTATGATCGCGGTACCGCCGTAACCCTCGATGATCTGTATCGGCAGGTCCGTCGCGGCCTTGATCAGCTTGGGCACGTCATCGGTGGTCGAGCCGGGACCGGTGGCGCCGATCTTGACCGGCCTCTTGGAGTTGAGCCACTCCTTGACGTTGTTGATGCCGCTGGCCTTGGTGAGCGCACAGGTGTTGTCGTCCGTGGACGGGACACCGAGCCAGTTGAACTTGCGCCCGTCGAACCGGATACCCTTCTTGCCGAGCACGTGCTGCAGCACCAGGGGGCCGATCCAGTTGCCGATGGTCAGGCCGTCGGGCTTGGCCTTGGCGTAGATGTAGTTGGCGGCGATCATGCTGCCGGCGCCGGTCCGGTTCTGAACCACCGTCCTGGGGTTGCCGGGGACATGTTTGCCGAAGTGGCGGGCAATCAGCCGGGTGTAGGTGTCGAAACCGCCGCCCGGAGAGAATCCGACCACGAAACGAATGGTCTTGCCCTTGAAGAAGTCGTCCGCTCCCACTGCGAGGGACGGGACCAACGCGAGGACAAGCGCCGAAACCATGGCGATACGCACGATTCGACTATGCATAACGAGCCTCCTGAGCTTTTGCGTCGCGAGACGCCGTACAGACATTAAGTTTCTTCTTGTTTCACAAATCCGGGCCAAAGAAAAGGGCAGGGAGGAGAAATTCGCCGCGGCCGGACGGCGATTCCCGGCCCGGGGGTTGACCTTGACCCGAAGATGCATTAAGGTAAGCGAACGATCGTTAGAACCATCGAACGCTCGTTAGAGAATCCATAAGAAACAAGGAGTCAGGGCAATGACCAGGATATCCACCTTCGACGACTGGGTTGACTGCTTCAGGGAATGGCAGACGGACATCGGCTACGACGCCGACCTGCTGGGAGACTACAAGTTCGAGACCAAGCTCGGCGACATCCGCTGCGACGACATCGAGTTCGGCGACTACCAGGGCGACTCCAAGTGGGAACGCGTCGGGCAGATACCGAACCAGTCCATCCGGGACGCCCTGCTCACCCTCATCGTCTACCAGGGCGACACCGAGTTCGCCTCCGTCGAACAGCAGAAGAACCTGCTGGACAACGCCCCCACCGACTACGACCGCCAGGCGCTGATCCGGGTCAACAGCGACGAAATGAGACACGGCTGGCAGATGTGCTACCTGCTGGTGAAGTACTTCGGCGAAACCGGCAGGCTCGAGGCGCGGAAGCTCCTGGAGCGGCGGGCCAACGAGCAGAAGCGCCTGCTCGGGTCGTTCAACCAGCCGGTGAACAACTGGCTCGACTTCTTCACCTACACGCAGTTCGTGGACCGGGACGGCAAGTTCCAGCTCACCATGCTCAGCCACTCCGCCTTCGCGCCGCTGGCGCGCAGCGTCTCGGCCATGCTCAAGGAAGAGTTCTTCCACATGTTCACCGGCAACACCGGCCTTACCCGCATCGTCAGGGCCAACCGCATCCCCGTCCCCATCATCCAGAAGTACTTCAACAAGTGGCTGTCCACCGCCTACGACCTCTTCGGCACCGACCATTCCTCTTCGGCCCAGTGGGCCTATGTCTGTGGCATCAAGGGCCGCTTCGACGAGGCCACCGCCGCCGAGCCCGCGGACAAGGAAAAGCTCAACGAGCTGTCCCGGTCGCTCTACCTCGACGAGTGCCGGGGCCTGGTGGACAACCTCAACAACTTCCTTCCCGAAGGCGAGCCCCGGCTCAGTATTCCCGACGTCAGGTTCAACCGCTCCATCGGCGACCATGTGGGAATGCCGTACAGCGTCGAGGGCGATTTGCTCTCCGAGTCGGAATATGAGAAACATCTTTCCGAGGTGCTTCCCGACGCCGAGGACGAGCGCGTCCTGAACGAGATCTTCAAGGACAAGGACTGGGTTCTTCAGATGAACTAGTCGGTCGCCTCCTCGCGGACGGAGAACCCCTCGAAGACCCATGCCGGCCATGGGTCTTTCTGCCGTTCCGAGCAAGGAGAACCCTGTGAATCGTTTCTGCCTTGTCTGTCAGAATGTCGACTGCAAGAGTCGAGGCTCCGAAGAGTTGATGAAGGAGTTGCAGGAGCGGGTGGCGGCCAAAGGGCTGGGCAACGTGGAGGTGCGTTCGTACATGTGCTTCGGCGCCTGCCAGGAAGGCCCCAACATGGTCGTCTATCCCGACAAGTGCTGGTACGCCGGCGTGAAGAAAGAGGACGTTGACGAGATCGTCGAACACCTGGCCGGCGGCGCGCACGTGGAACGTCTCGACAAGATCGATCCTTCCCTCAAGGAGCTCATCTACCAGTTGCTCGACACCGGAGTCTTTTAGCCGCCATGGAAGGCATCCTGTTCCCGCGAGGCGTGGTGGAGGGACTCGAGGGGCTTGACGCCTATCGTTCGAGGGGCGGGTACGAGGCTCTTGCGCGCCTGGGAGCGCTCTCTCCCCAGGAAATCATCGCCAGGGTGGAAGCCTCCGGCCTGCGTGGTCGCGGCGGCGCAGGGTTCCCTACCGGCAGGAAGCTGGCCCTGACCCTGGAAAGCCCGGAAACACCCCGTTACGTGGTCATGAACGGGGGCGAAGACGAGCCCGGCAGCCACAAGGACCGGGTGCTCATGGAGAACGTCCCCCATCTCATCCTCGACGGGATCATCCTCGCGGCCTACGCGGTGCAGGCGGAGAAGGCCTACCTCTACATCAACCACGGCTACGACGCCGCCACAGGCGCGGTCGAGAACGCCATGCGCGAGGCCCGGGAGGCGGGCTACTGGGGCGAGGACATCGCCGGCTCCGGTTTCGACCTGGAACTCGTGTTGGTGGCCGCGCCGTCGAACTATGTCGCCGGCGAGGACACCGCCGCGCTGGAGGTCATCGAGGGAAAGGAGCCGCTGCCCCGGCCAAAGCCGCCGTTTCCGGTCACCGAGGGCCTGTTCGGCAAGCCCAGCCTGGTGAACAACGTGGAAACGCTGGCCAACATCGCGCCCATCGTCGCCAGGGGACCGGAGTGGTTCCGTACCTTCGGCACCGCCGAGAGCTCCGGGACCATGGTCTTCTCGCTGGGGGACGAGATGGAGCGGCCGGGGGTCTACGAGCTGCCCCTGGGCACCCCGCTGCGCCACCTCGTGGAGGAATGCGGCGGCGGCCTGAAAGGCGGCAAGCGCATCAAGGCCATTCTGCCGGGTGGCCCGTCCTCGGGATTCCTTTTGCCCGACAACCTCGACGTCCCGCTGGATCACGATTCCCTGCGCGAGGCGGGCTCATCCATCGGATGCGGCGTCGTCAAGGTGCTGACCGAAGGCGATTCGGTGGTGGACGAGGTCGTGCGGATCGCGGATTTCTTCGCCCGGGAATCCTGCGGCCAGTGCCCGGCGTGCCGCATGGAAACCAACATGCTGGTGGCGCTGCTCAAGAAGGTTCAGGAAGGCCAGGGGAACGATGCGCTGCTGGAGCAGTTCGGAAAGTTGATCGCGTTCAACAAGGGGAAGGGGTTCTGCAGCCTGATCAACATGCCCGGCCCGCCCATCGAAAGCGCCCTGCGGCTCTTCCCGGACGAGTTCCGCGGCGGGTGACGGCCGGCGGGCCTACCGGCCCGCGTTCCTTACATGTCGAGGTTTTTCTTCGGCACGTTAAAGACCACGCCGTCGCCATTCCTCACCAGGGCCATATCGTTGTCCCACTCCTTCACCACCTCCACCTCGTCTCCCGGCGAGAAGCTCGCTTCCTCGATTTCCGAGTTCTTGGTTGACTGGAACTTGTAGGTAAACGCTTCCTTGACCGTGGCCATCCGAGGCCCCTCCCTTCATCGTTTTGCGTCTGCCGGCCCTCAGGGGTTGGCCGGCGGCGGGCGGGTTGGAAACCCGCCTCTACACGCCTCGCCAGCTTCCGCGCCGGGTCGGATGGCGCAACGCCGCGTCCAGACTCTCCAGGAAAGCCGTCCGCGGCACCTCCCGGGCGCCGAGGCTCAAGACATGGGAGGTTGTAACCTGCGCGTCGATGAAATGGAAGCCCCAACCCGCGAGCCGCTCGACCAGGCCCGCCAGCGCTACCTTGGAGGCGTCCCTCTCCCGGTGAAACATCGACTCGCCGAAGAACCCCCTGCCGAGGGCGATGCCGTAGACGCCTCCGACCAGCTCGGCGCCGATCCGGCATTCCACCGAGTGGGCCAGGCCGGCCTCGTGGAGACGCACGTAGGCCCGTTCCATTTCAGGCGTGATCCACGTACCTTCCTGGCCGGGCCGCTCGACGGATCCGCAGGCACGGATCACACCGGAAAAGTCCTCGTCGAAGGTGACCCGGAACCGTCCCTGGTTCAAGACACGCCGCAGGCGCCTGGACACGTGGAAGTCGTCCAGGTCGAGGACGCAGCGTGGATCCGGCGACCACCACAGGATCGGCTGTCCTTCGCTGTACCAGGGAAAGATGCCCAAGGAGTACGCCAGCAGGAGACGCTCGCTGCCGAGGTCGCCACCCACCGCCAGCAGCCCGTTCGGTTCCGCCTCCTGCGGGTCGGGGAAAACGAGCTCGCGGGTGAGGCGGTAGACAGGCATGGACGCGACCCATGGTGCAGAATCCATGCGGTGGATGCAAGGACCGCGTCTCTTGACCGCCTGCCTGCGGTCTTGCAGTTGGAAAGGAATCATGGTTTCCTTCTTTTCTTACGATCAGGTGAGGAGGCGCGTACCAAATGCTGGCGAAGCTAACCTCAAAGAACCAACTTACCTTGCCGAAGGCGGTGGTGGGCGGTCTTCAAGGCTACGAGTATTTCGATGTGACCAGGGAGGCAGGCCGGATCGTGCTGACGCCCGTGCGTCTGACGCGCGTCGAGGCCGTGCGTGCAAAACTGGCCGAACTCGGCGTGGACGAGGACGATGTGGCCAAAGCCGTGGCTTGGGCGCGTAGGGTTGAATGACCGCGCTGCGCTGGGTGCTCGACACCAACGTCTTGCTGTCGGCCCTGCTGTTTCCCGCCGGATCGCTATCGTGGCTGCGTCATGCGTGGCAGTCGGGAACCATCATTCCGCTGGCGGGCCAGACGACGGCACTGGAGCTCTTGCGGGTCTTGTCCTACCCGAAATTCCAACTGACCGACCAAGAACGCGAAGACCTGCTGGCGGACTACCTTCCGTGGTGCGAAACCGTCACCGTATCGAAGCCCCCGGCCGTACCGCATTGTCGCGATCCTTTCGACCGCCCTTTCCTCGAGCTGGCGCTGGCGGGAAGAGCCGATGCCCTGTTGACCGGCGATGGCGATCTGCTGGCCCTGGCGCCCGAGTTTCCGGTGCCGATTCTCACTCCCGCCGCGGCGAGACAGCTTATCGATGCAGGATGAACCCGGGGGACTTGGAACCGCAATCGTGCTATAGTCCGCGCACGGGGAGACGGCCATGTTCAAGAGAATCGACCACGTGGCGCTGCATGTCGCGGACCTGGACCGCACCATCGCCTTCTACGAGGAAAACTTCGGCTTCCGGAAGTACTTTCAGCACCAGGCCACGGCGGGGATGCAGATCGCCTACCTCAAGCTGGGCGACACCGTGCTGGAGCTGACCCACAGGAGCGACGGCTCCATGGCCGGTTTCCACTTCTGCCTGGAGACCGACAGCTTCGACGAAACGGTCACGGAGTTGCAGCGGCGGGGCGTGCCGCTCCTGCGGGAGCCCCACCGGACGGCGGCGCGGGAGCCGCGGGAGGAAGGCTGGCGCCGGGTCGTCTTCGGCGGGCCCGACGGCGAGCAGATCGAGTTGCGCGGCTAGCCGGCCGCGGTCGAGGCACGGGAGGGAAACCTCATGTCGGACCAGGAAGCCACGACGATCAAGCTGGATTGCCCGTGCTGCGGCGCGATCCTGATCGCGGACCCGTCGCTGGCGGTGGTGTTGCGGCACGAGGCGCCGCCCCCGCAACACAAGGCGCCGGATCTCAAGGACGCCGGCCGCCTGCTCCGGGAAGAGGCCACGCAGCGCGACCAGAAGTACCGTCACATCCTCGATGCGGAAAAGGACAAGGGCAAGGTGCTCGACCGCAAGTTTCAGGAACTGTTCAAGAAGGCCAAGGACGAGCCCATCGAGAAGCCCCTCAAGGATATCGACCTGGACTAGCCCCCGCACCGGGCCGTCTGCCGTTCCGCCCGTTCGTCTACGTCCGCCGTGACCCCTTCGCTTCGTAGCCGTACACGAGCTCGAGCAACTGCTTGACCATCCGGGCCGTTGCCCCCCAGATGTCCCACTCCTCGTACTGAAAGTGGTAGATGGGTTCCGACCTCTGCGACAGGCGGGAGTCGAGCGTGAACGCCTCCTGCCGCAACAGGGCGGCCACCGGCACGGAGAACACCTCGGCCGTTTCCCGCGGATCGGGACGAAACTCGTACGGGTGGGGAATCAGCCCCACGAACGGGGTCACCAGGAAATTGTAGCCCGCGAACACCTGGTCGAGCTGGCCCAGGATGCGCACGTCACCGCGGTCGACGCCGATCTCTTCCTCGGTCTCCCGCAACGCCGTGGCCACCGGACCGTCGTCATCCGGATCCACGCTCCCGCCGGGAAACGCCACCTGTCCGCTGTGGGAGCTAAGGTTGTCCGCCCGCAACGTCAGGATCAGATGGTCTCCGTCCGGACGCATCTGGATCGGCGCCAGGACCGCGGCCGGCCGGAAGTCCTCTCCGACGACGAACTTCGGCGTCCTGGTCCGGAGGACCTCGAATCTGTTTACACGGGCGTCCACGTTCAAGGAGCGGGAAGGAAGGACAGCGGCCGGGAGGCTGTTTTTTATCGCGACAGTACTAGTTGCCCGAAGCCGGCCGCCAGTTCGCCGCGCGTTCCTTCGCCTCGGCAATCTCCATTTGCGTCATGTGCTCTTCCAGGTCGCCAAGCACCCAGGCAAGCTGACTGTTCGGCCTTTGCGCCACGAAAAGGCTGAACCACTTGTAGGCTTCGACCCGATTTCGCGGCACTCCCCTGCCCTGTCTGTAAAGCATGCCGAGGTTGTGCTGGGCCATGGCATGTCCCTGCTCCGCGGCCTTGCCATACCACCGGGCGGCTTCCGCGTAGTCTTTCTCGATTCCCCGCCCCCTGCCGTACATCCAGCCAAGCCAGAATTCGGCCTGGGCGTGACCCTGCTCGGCCGCCTTGCGGTACCACCCCACGGCCTCCACCGGGTCCGTCCGAACTCCTTGTCCCCGGCGGTACATCGCTCCGAGATGATATTGCGCGCCGGCGTGGCCCTGGTCGGCCGCCTTGCGGAATTCCGGGTACGCCGATTTGTAGTCGCGCGAAGCATACGCCGCCTCACCCTCGGCGAACCCGGCGAGCGCGGGCCTCACGGCCCCGGCAAGCAAGACGATCCACAACCCGAGCCAGACAATCGCGGTCCCCGATGGCCGCACTGTGATCCTTTTCACGGCGGGCCTCACGCTGCTAGTTGCCGGACTGCGGACTCCAGCTCTCCGCCCGTTTTTTCCCTTCGGCGACCTCATCCCAGGTCATGCGCTTCTCTATGGCGTCGAGGACCGAGGCAGCTTCCTCGTGGGGCCGCTTGGCCAGGGAAATGGTCAGCCATTTGTACGCTTCGACCAGGTCTTCCGGCCCCCCTCTGCCTTCCGAAAGCAGGATGCCGAAGTTCCTCTGCGCCATGGGCAGACCCTGTTCCGCGGCTTTCCCGAACCACAGCCTCGCTTGCGTGTCGTCTTCCGTCACGCCAATGCCTCGCCAATAATGAAATCCGAGGTTGTTCTGGGCCACCTTGTGGCCCTGCTCCGCCGACTTCCGGTACCACCCAACCGCCTCGCCGAAGTCACGTTCCACTCCCTTGCCCGTGTTATATAACCGGCCGACCCAGAACTGTGCATCACGATTGCCCTGCTCGCCCGCCTTCCGGAACCACTGGAATGCCTCGGCCATATCCTTGGTCACCCCTTGCCCGCGGCGGTAAAGCACGCCCAGCCAGTACTGCGCCCTGGGGTGCCCCTGCTCCGCGGCCATGCGGTACCACCGCGCGGCTTCCGCATAGTCTTTGGCGACCCCCCGCCCCCGGCGGTGCATCAGGCCCAGAAAGTACTGGGATGCCCTATGTCCGCGCTCAGCGGCCTGACGAAACTCCGCCAGGGCCGTTTCGTGGTCTCCGGCGCGAAACGCGGCGCGCCCCTCGCGGAAACCGCCGAATGCCGGAGAGACGACCAGGGCATAGGCGACCATCCACAAAACGAGAAAAGCTGCCACCCAAGACCCCCAAGGCACACGGACCCTGGCGAGACTCGCTTGCCAACACGATCTGTCACTGGGACGTGAAGACATGGCACCACCCTCCTGAATTGCTCTTCGTCCGAAGATACGACCGGACCAATGTCATATTATCGAACGGTTCTCCATGAATGACAACGGCCCGACCTACCGGAAGTCATCACCTTGGGGGGCGGCGGTGAGCGCGTGCCGGAGCCGGGTAGCCATGTCCGCCCCTGCCCATTACCGGGGGCTAGTCTTCCCGCTTCAGCGACTCGGGGAAGTAGCGGGACGGGGACCAGATCTGGGCGTGGAAGTTGGTGCAGCCGAGGATTCTCAGCTCGCGCATGATGCGGATGTAGTCCTGAGATTCGATGTAGCTCTCCCATGCCTGGAGAGATTCGAACTCGATCATGATCGCCACCTGGGGGCTGACCTCCAGGGGGTTGCGGAGATTGCGGATCTCCTTGACCCCCGGTGCCGCCAGCGTCATCGGCAGCCAGTCGTTCTTGGCCTTGTTGCTGTAGATCGTCAGGTTGGCCTTTTGATCCGGCAGGTCCCACTGGACGATGTAGTACACCATGCCTCAATCCTCCCGCCGTTCTCGACCCTGCGGGGCCGGCCTACATGAGTGTCCTGACCAGCCCGCCGTCGATCAGGATCGCCGTCCCCGTGATGTAGCTCGCGCGGTCGGACCCCAGAAACACCACCAGGTCCGCCACTTCCTCGGACTGCCCGAAACGGCCCACGGCGATCTCCGCCTTGCTCTGTTCCTGAACCTGCTCGAGCGGCAGGTTGAGCCGCTTGGCCCGCGCCACGTTGAGGTTGTGATGTCGCTCGGTGTCGATGCGTCCAGGCATCACCGTGTTGATGAGGATGTTGTCGGGCGCCAACTCGCGCGACAGCGTCTTGGTCCAACCCACCACGCCGGTGCGGAACGTGTTCGACAGGATCAGATTGGGGATGGGCTCCTTGATGCCGTAGGACGTGATGTTGATGATGCGCCCCGCCCCGGCTTTCTTCATGTGCGGCACGGTTTCCCGCGTAAGCCGTACCGTGCCCATCAGGCTCAAATTGTAGGCCGCCGTCCAATCATCCTCGCTCAACGCGTCGAACGCGCCGAAGGGGGGACCGCCGGCGTTGTTCACCACCACGTCGACGCGCCCGAAGGCCTCGATACTCTTGTCCACGTAGTTGCGGATGTCATCGTAGCTCGACATGTCCGCCACCGTGGCAAGGACGTCGCCGCCGGTGGCCTCGCGGATCTCGTCCGCGGCGCGTTCCAGCGCCTCGCCGCCCCGTGCGCAAATGCTCACCTTCGCGCCTTCCGCCGCGAAACCCTTGGCGATCGCCTTGCCCATTCCCTGACTCGCGCCTCCCACCAGCGCCACCTTGCCTGCCAATCCCAGATCCATCCAAGCTCCTCTTCTTCGTTACCGGATCCGCCGCGTCCGCCTCCAGGCGGCGCGCCGGCGGACGCCCGCCTTCACTTCTGTGTCCAGTAGATGTTGTCGTCGAACTCCGAGTCCAGCCGCATCAGGTAGAGCGACAGCATGCCGTGGGCGCCGAGAGGCCGCAGCCGCCGCGGGTCCCCGGTCTTGACCGCGGCGATCTCCTCCGCGCTCAGGTCATAGCCCGACAAGGCCCCGTCCAGGTCCGCGCGCGCCTGCTCCAGGGTGGCGGGCTTCATCTTGAGGTCGAACAGAAACCGGTTCAGGTGGTAACGGCTCATGCGATGCTCCCGTGCGACTTCGATCCTGTTGTTGGCGCGTGTCCGCGAGTCAGAGCTTCCAGCTCGCGAACCCCCACCCGGTGGCGACGTGGTCGGGCATGTAGAAGGTGGCGGAGGCCGGTGTATCGCCCACGGCTCCGACGGTCACCATCCAGTTCAGGAACTCGGAGTTGCCCGACTGCCGCAACTGCTCCAGGGTCAGACCGGCCAACGCGGGACCCTCGCCGTCGCGCATTTGCCGGAGCAGCCCTTCATCGAAGCTGGTATCGATCTCGCCGATACGCGGGGACCCGGGGAAGTGCGACAGGCCGCCGGTGGCGAGGATGGCCACCCGTTCGGTTGCGGCGTCCGCCACCTGCCGGATCAGGCCTCCGAGCGCGTAGCACCGCGCGGGTGTCGGCAGCGGGTCGATCCAGGTGTTGACGAAAATGGGCAGGATGGGGATCTCGGGCTCGCGGAGCAGGAAATGGAGCGGCACCATCTGCGTGTGCTGAAGCTCGATGTCCTCGCCGAAGGACAGATCCAGTCCGGCGCCGACGCCGGCTTCCAGGATGGCCCGCCCCAGCCCGGGGTGATTCCGGTAGTGGAAATCGTACCGGGTGAACTGGCCGTGCACCTCGTCCGCCAGCGTGACGAAGAAGGTCGGAATGTTGTCGAAGAAGAAGTTCACGAACTGATCGTTGGCGACCACGATCAGAACGTCGGGCCGGGCGGCTTCCATGTCGGCGCGAAGCACGGAAAAAGCGGTCTCGGCGTCCTCGCGCAGCTTTTGCTGCACTTCCAGGGAAGGCTTGGTGTTGGCCGCCTGCGGCGCCATGCGGTAGTGGAGCTTCATGAACTCCTCCCACTCGGCGCCCGGATCGAGCAGCATGTTGGGTGCGTGGCTCGCGGCCATCGCGGCGACGAACGGCATTTGCGGTCCTTTCTAAACGGTGTGAGCAAAAGATGGTATAATCCGGGGCTGCACATTTCAACCGTCCCGAAAACTGAACCGGGCCGGGCATTTCAGGGTCCGCGCGAGGCGGGATCGCCGCAGCCGCGCACGGTCCCATCAGGGGGTGCAATGAGGGGAATGTCTCTCGGGGTATTGATGGCCGCTGCGCTGGCTGCGCTCGGACTGCCCGCCATGGCCTACGAATGGACGCCCGCCACCACCGTCTTCGAATACCGGGAACCCCCGGAAATCGATGCGGACCCGGGCGCCGCTTCGACCATCATCGGCCTCACCGGGATACACGTCGCCGAGCACAAGGACACCCTGCTCGACATCGCCCGCCTGTATCACCTCGGCTACCGGGAGCTGAAACGGGCCAACCCCGGCGTGGACCCCTGGCTCCCGGGCGAAGGCACCTGGGTCACGGTCCCCTCCCGCTGGATCCTTCCCGACGCGCCCAAGGAGGGGATCGTCCTCAACATTCCCGAGATGAGGCTCTACTACTATCTGCCCGATTCCAGGGTCATGACCTTCCCGCTGGGAGTGGGCAGGGAGGGCCAGAACACCCCGGACGGGACGTACCGAGTCGGCCAGAAGCGCACGAACCCTACCTGGTACGTACCGAAATCCATCCAGGCGGAGATGGAGGTGCCCCGCAAGGTGGTCCCGCCGGGCCCGGACAACCCTCTGGGCAAATACTGGATGCGCTTGTCCCACACCACCTACGGCATACACGGCACCAACAACCCGTGGGCCATCGGCCGCCGCGTCACCCACGGCTGCATACGGCTGTATCCCGAGGACATCGCCTACCTGTATCCGCGGGTGCCGAAAGGCATGCCCGTGCGGGTGATCTACCAGCACGCCAAGGTGGGGGTGGACGAAGGGAAGGCCTACTTCCAGATCTATCGATATGGCGTCGCGGATGACAGCCGGCTCATGGCGGACCTTCTGAGTCAGATCACCAGCCTGAACCTGCAAGCCGACGTGAGAGAGGTGCGCCGGCTGCTGCTGGACCTGCCGGACGGCGCCATGACCCCGCTCCCGCTGAGGGAGGTCGTCACGTCCGATACTTCTCGTCCAGAGCGTACTTCTCCTCCAGCCCCACGATCTGGTGAAACTCGTCAAACGGCAGCAGCCGGTCCATGAGGGCCTCGCCGGTGCCCTGCTCCTTCAGGTTGGAGTAGTAGTTCTTGAGGGCCATGGCCGCGGAGTAGAGCGGTCCCACGGGCCAAACGATCAGCGCGAACCCCAGCTCTGCCAGCTCCGCCGGCGTCATGAGCGGCGTGACCCCCCGCTCGATCATGTTGGCCACCAGCGGGCCGGGGATGTTGCGGGCGATCTCTTGCATCTCCTCCCGGTTCTCCGGCGCCTCGATGAACACCGCGTCGGCGCCGTTCTCCTTGAAGGCGATGCCGCGCCGGATGGCCTCGTCGAGACCCAGGGCCTGGCGGGCGTCGGTCCGCGCCACGATGAAGAGGTCGCCGCCTGCCTTGGTCGCCACCGCGGCGTTCAGCTTCTTGAGATACTCGTCCAGGGGCACCACCTGCTTGCCCCGCATGTGGCCGCAGCGCTTGGGCCAGACCTGGTCCTCCAGGAACATGCCGGCCGCCCCCGCCCTCTTGAGCTCGGTGACCGTGCGGACCACGTTCACCGCGTTGCCGTAACCGGTGTCCGAGTCGACGATGACCGGCGTCGGCACCGCCCCGCAGATGCGGTAGATGGTGCTCAGCATCTCGCTCTGGGTCAGGATGCCGAAGTCCGGCTCCCCCAGCAGGGTGGCCGAGATGCCGTAGCCGGTGGTGAAGATCACGTCGAAGCCGGCGCGCTCCGCGATGCGCGCGCTCAGGGCATCGTAGACCCCGGGCATGACCAGGGATCCGTTGCGGTCGAGAGCGTCCTTGACTCTGCTCATTTGGGCCTCCAGCTTGTACCTCCAAATCGATTCGCAACCGCAAGGTCGCAAGACCACGCTTCACAAAATGGACCACGAAACGGGCAATTCTGCATACTTGGTGACCACGTCCCGATTCTACCTCCAACTCACTTCATATGAGTGATAGTCTCAATTTTCAGCCCATCACCCACGAGTTCGCCGACGACGCTAGGCAGTAATACCCGTGTTCTTGCCGTCAGTTTCTCATTGTCTAACAGGAATACGTATGGGCCGCACCGACCCGAGTTCCTGAGAAGGTCAACGACCGTACCGCCCCATTTGGCCGGATTGGATTCTGTCGAATCATATGACGTAATACCGAGCCGTCCAAATAAGTCTACGTATGTAGCCCCGAGCTCCTCAAATAGCCGAAAGGCCTCATTCCGCGATGCCGCTATCCTGTCAAACCGCGGAACTGCTCGGATGTCGATCACCCACTGCGGTACGCACCTTCGGAGAACAGCCGTGAACTCTTCACGACTCATAGACGCGACGCTCAGCAAAAAAATCGCCGAACGGTCTGGGTACCACAACGACAACTGTTTCGGTCTGGTTTCTCCTTCGGGCGATTCCGTCGAATTGGCCCTCGGTCGTTGAACTACCAGACGAAGATGGGCAGTTGATTCGCGTGCACTCATCGGCATTCCCCGAGGTCATAGTGAGGACAGTCGCGCCTCGACCTCCGCATAGCTCACCCTGAGCGTTCTCGAACTCGCATAGTCGTCCGTCGCGGCCCGTGTCATTTCGCCAGTACTGGCATCCTTCAATTCCCCGTCCTTCATGAATGCCCGACGGTAGAGCCGTGGGGCGACGCCGATGAACGCGCGAAACAGAACATTAGGGAAGTCTTTCGTTGGTTCAGGTCCTGAAGGCGGCTTCCAACTTTTCGGATCCGTCACAATCGCATCGCCATGTAGAGGAATGGCTTGGCTTTTCAGGTACGGCTCGATGTATTGCACCTCTTCGACTCCAGCAGTCACGATATGCCGCGCACAGCTATGACATGGGAATGTGGTGACGAATAGCCGCGACCCAACAGTCTTGATGCCGTTTCGTGCTGCCGACAACAGGGCATCCATTTCAGCATGAACAGCCCGGCTGAACTCCAAGAGCTGGCCGATCCGACTGTTCTTAATTCGGGCCTTCATATCATTCGGGACGCTGCGTCCCGTCGCTTCGCCGATGACTCCAAGAAGCTCATCAATGATCAAATTTTGTTGACGAGTATTCGTGCAGAATTTGTTGTAGGCGAAACACCGGAAGTCCTGCTCTGGTTCTGGGTCGGCGTTTCCATCTCGTAGAAGTACACCACCGTAGACACCCCCACCGGCTCGAGGAACTTCGTTTGTGCCAGTGGCGACCACTGCGCCCCGTTCATCCAACAACGCCGCACCAACCTGCCTGGACAGGCAACTGCTCTGCATTCGGGCACCGTGAGCGTGGAACATTCCTATTTCATTCGGCCTTGGCCGAATCAGACGATCCCGAGTGAGGATATCGACGAGGCGGCCAAGTTGGTCAGAAACGTCCCAGTCCTGATTTGGCGTCTTGTTGTTACCAACCTTAACGAATCGCGGACGCGTGTTGTCCACGAAATAGTCGGAAAGGTGGAAGGCGTCCGACACTTTCTGACCATGTAGTTCGGGAGCATTCTCATCCCGTCGCATGAAGCGCTGAATGTCGTTGGCACTCGCATCCGAATATTTGCCAGCGCTGAGGCGACCAAACCGCTCGTCCTCTTGACAGAAAACACCGATCAAGCAAAACGCCTGTTGGTACACCCGACGTAATAGTCCGACTTCGTCAGGATGGCGGATGGAATCGAGAATATAGGCGCGTTTGGTACCATCAGGTTCGACTGGTTTGTTGGGTTCCAGCTCGGCGCCCTGACTTTGGGCACGTTTGGCGCGTATTTCCTTTACAAGTCCTACAGCGACAGCGGCGTTATCGCCGCTCGTCTCCCTCAAGGCGTCGCCGGCATCCTGTAACGCTTCGCTCTTGGCAAGTCTTGTGTCGCCTAGCTGGTTTTGGCCGGATTCGACCGACCGCGACTCTATCACGAGGCGAGCCTTCAACACTGTAGGATCATAGCCGTGCTGTGGAAGCAGGGCCGCCAATGTTTGGGCAATCTCGCTCGTGCCGGATCCTGCCGCTCCCACGACAGCAAAAATCAACTCGTTTGCGGCCAAATCGGTGACTGCAGACTGAGAGGAGCGCTTTGAAGTACTCTTTGTCAGGCGGGCATTTGGTGATGCAACACTCAACTTCCAGGTCCTCCGGGCAATTTCAAGCGACTTGTGTCGGGCAACCTCGACATCGCGGCCAAGTCGAGTTTATCATGGCAAGCCGTCGGTGTGTGGAACCACACCGCGGAGCCACCGTGCGACCATGGATCAGGAACTCATCGGGTGGCCCCTTATACCAGATCGATATCTCTGTGTCGCCATATTTGGTAACGTCGGCACGTCGGGGAGATCCTTTAGCTGGATCACAGATTTGTGGCGCTGGGTCCCAAGTTCTTCGAAAGTTTCACGTGCCATCTCATGGGGAAATTCGACCTCACCGCAGGATCGACACGGATCGGCTCCAAGATGGCCTGAATGAGGCCCCTCCCTGTGCTTTCCCTGAGAAACGCCCGTTGGGCTTCCGTGCACGGCATTAAGCCCGCCGCTTCGGGGTCGTGCGCATGTGTCAGTGTTCACACGGCGCCATTATGGGTGAGCCGGGGGGCTCGACTTGTAGCGGTGTGGCTCCAAAGTCGGCGTGAGGGAAAGCCTTTCTAGCGAAGAGGCGTGTCCGTTACTCCGCCGGTATCTCCACGATCACGTCGCCCAGCACCTTGGCCACGCATCCCAGGCGGTCGGCGTCGTCCGATTCGAGCATCGAGAGCGTCAGGTCCTCGTTGTCGTCCATGGGGCTCAGGTTGTTCTCGCCGGACAGGATCTTCACCTTGTCGGTGCCGCAGATGGCCTCGGTGCAGTCGTGGCGAAGCTTCACGCCGTTGCGTATCGCCGCCACCAGGATGGTGGTGCCGTCCTCGACCTCGAAGCTCTGTCCCAGGGGCATGAAAGTGACTCTAGGCATGGCCGGTTTGTAGGAGACACCCGGCGGGATGTCAAGTTTTGGCAGGTGCAGCGGGCAGGCTGGGGCGCGGCCCGGAAATCAGGAGACGGTTGCAGCAGCGCCGCGCGTCGTGCTTCGCGCAAGGGACGGGTGGTTGATCGAGAGCGCGAATCACGTCCGCCCGCCGTCAACTGATTTCCGGGACGCGCCCCAGCCTGCCCTAGATGTCTACCACCATGCCGTCCTCCGCGGTCGCGACCGGCAACGATTCGCGCCGGGCCAGCATCTCTTCGCCCATGTGGGTGAGGATCAGTTGCCCGCATTCCAGCCGCTCGCGGCGCGCGGCGATCTCCACGTAGCTCATGTGGGAGGGGGACGGGTCGTCGTAGTGGCAGCACTCGCAGATGAACAGGTCGGCGCCCCGGCTGTGGGTGATGAACTGGTCCGTCCAGCTCGAATCGCCGGAAAAGAGCACGGTGCGCCGGGCAACAGTGACCCGGAGCCCGAGGGAGACGGCGTCGGTCTGGTGCGGGACCCGGAAGGCCAGCACCTCGGCCCCGGCCACGGCGGTGACGGCGTCCGGCTCCATCTCGGCAAAGCAGACAAACGGCAGCTCTTTCTCGCCGTACATGAGCCGCATCAGATCGCGCACGCGCTTCTCGGTGCCGGGAGGGCCGGCTACCTCCAGCGGACGGCTCCGGGGCCGGTCGTACAGGTAGTGGATGAAGAAGAAGGGCAGGCCGCCGAAGTGGTCGCCGTGCAGGTGGCTCAGGATCACCGCGTCCAGGTCCGCCGGGTCCAGACCGGCGCGCCTCAGGGCCGGCAGCGTCGAAGGCCCGCAGTCGAGAAGATAGAGGTGCGAGCCGTCCTCCAGGAGATAGGCCGTCTGGTTTCGGCCGCCGCTGCCGAAGGCGTCCCCGGAGCCGAGAAAGTGGACTTTCACGGGGCCGACATTAGCAGCAGCGGATTGACCTTGGCAACGCGCGCGGGGTCTGCCAAAGTCCTGGGAGATTCCGTTGCTTGAGACGGCCTCCTTCGGCTGTGCCATGAAAATCGTTCTCGGTCCCTACCACCCTCAACTGGAAGACGCCCTGGTGAAGGAAATCCGCGGGCGCCGCGAGAAAGACCCGCTGGCGCCGTTGCTGGTGGTGGTGCCTTCGGAGAAGCTGCGCCAGCGTTTGAAGGTCCTGTTGACCGAAGAGCGCGGCCTCGGCCTGTTGAACTTCCGCATCCTCAGCTTTTCCCAGCTCACCAGGGAACTGCTTCAGGAGGCGCACGGGACGGAGCCCGCGGTCCGCGACGAGACCTTCATGGAGGAGGCGCTGAAACGCGTGCTCCCGGCCCAAGGGCGGTTCGCCCGCATCATCGACAACGAAGGGGGCTGCGCCGCGTTGTGGCAGAGCCTGCGCGACCTCAAGGACGCCATGGTGGACCCGGAGCCGGCGCTGGAGGCGTTGCTGGAGGGCCATTTCGGCGGCAGGGAGCGGACCGCCTTGGGCGATCTCTTCGAGTTGTACCGGCAGGTGAAGCTCCGCTTCCCGGAGTGGCAGGCACGGGACCACCAGGATCTCGACGGCCTGGCGGCGGCCGAGGCACCCCTCTCGCGCTGGCTCGGGCGATTCGAGCGCATCTGCTACTACGGCTTCTACGAACTGACCCAGACGCAGTTGGAGCTCTTCCGAAGCATTTCCGCCAACTTCCCGGTGACCCTGTTCTACCCGCTTGCCCAGGGACACCCGGACTGGTCCTTCGCCCAGGACTTCCATGACCGCTACCTGCGGGGACTTGCCGGGGCGGACGAAGTCGTCGACCTGCTGGACGGCGGCGCGGGGAACGGCGCCGGGCCCGCGCCCCGGCGCGAGGTTCTCAGTTGCGCCAGTCCGCGAGACGAGGTCCTGGCCGTGGCCAAGCAGCTGCTCCGGCTGGTGGAGGAGGAGGGCCTCGATTTCCGGCACGCGGGGGTGGTAGCGCGAACCCTCGACCCCTACCTGCCCTGGATCAGGGAAATCTTCCCCGCCCACGGAATCCCGTACCACACACCCGCGCGGGAGCCGCTCAATCGCTTCCAGCGGGTCCGGGCCGCGCTGGCGCTGTTGGACCTGCCGGTCCGGGACTATCCCCGCGCCGGCGTCGTCGACCTGCTGGCCTCCCATCACTTCAACTTCGCCGAGGTCCCGGGCAGCGTGGCCGACCCCCGGCCCGAGCTGTGGGACGTGGCCACGCGGTGGCTGGGCATCGGCCGCGGCATGGGCGAGTGGCGGCGCCTGGAACGCTACCGCGACACCGGACTCGATTTGAGCCTGGTGGACGAGGAGGACGAAGGCCGGCGACTCCGCGTCGAGCCGGAGCAGACCGGCACACTGATGGACACCGTCGAGGCCCTGCACGCGGACCTGAGCGCCCTGCCACGGGAAGGCGCCTGGTCCGATCTCGCCGCCCGCTGGCGCGCGATCATCGACCGCTTCCTGCCGCCGATCCCGGATGAAAACGAACCCGAGATGACCCGTGCCATCGACGAAACCTTCGACGGGCTGGCCGCCCTGGACGCCGTCGGCGGGAAGGTAGCGCTCCCGGATTTCGTCGCGGCCCTGCGCAAGGCCCTGGACCGGGGCTCGGTGCCGCTGATGCGCGTGCCCGTGCCGGGCGTGCAGGTGCTCGATGCGGGGGCGGCCCGGGGCATCCCGTTCCGTGCCCTCTTCCTCGTGGGCATGAACGAGGGCGTGTTTCCCCGCACCATCCGCGAGGACCCGTTCCTGCCGGACCGCGCCCGGCGCACGCTGGAAACCGTGCTGGGCTACAAGATCTCTTCGAAGCTGGCGGGTTACGACGAAGAGAAGCTGCTGTTCGCCCTGCTGTCGGGCTCGGCCGCCGAGCGCCTCTGTTGCACGTGGCCGCGGGCGGATTCGGCCGGACGCGCGCTGGCGCCGTCGTGGTACCTCCGCGCGGTGTCTCCCGCCATGGACGCGGACACGAGCTCCCGGTCCATTCCCAAGAGCGTCCTCGGCAAGCGCGACGCCCCGCCCTTCGACGACCCCCGGTGGCTCCTGCCCGAAGAGCTTTCGGTGCGGCGGGCGCTGTGCGGCGAGGACCCGCGCCCGCAAGCGCTCATCGCCGGCGCGTCCATGGAAACCTTCGAGAGAAGCCTGGCGGCCATCCGCGCCCTCGACGACCCGGCGGGCGCGCCGGGGCCGTTCGACGGCGTCACCGGCCCGCTGCCGGAAGCGTGGCGCCAGCTCCTGGAACATCGTATCTCGCCGACGACGCTGGAGGCCTACGGGCGCTGCCCCTTCCAGTACTTCGCCGGCCGCGTCCTTCGCCTGGAACGGCTGGAGCGGCCCGAATGGACCGCCCCGGTCCAGGCGCTGGAACAGGGCCAGATCTGTCACGACATCCTGCAGGCGTTCTACGACGACCCCGACCGCGCCTTCGGGGACGCCTGGCGCGAGTGGCTCGACAGCGCCGGCGCCCGGGTCCTGTCCGCCTTCGAGAAACGCAGCCCCACCGGCTACCCGGCGGCGTGGGAAACGGCCAAGGAGGACCTGCTCGCGATGCTGCGCGAGGCGGTGCGGGCGGACCGGCAGGAAATGGCGGGCTCGGGCTTTCGCCCCGTAGGGCTGGAACGGGACCTGAGGGCGCAACTCGACACGGAGTGGCCGGAAGACCTCCGGGGCCTCCCGCTTCAGGGCCGCCTCGACCGCGTCGATCACGATGCTCACAGCGGCCGTTACCGGGTCATCGACTACAAGTACAAGAGCGGCAAGGAACCCGGGACGGTGGACAAGAACCCCGTGCTCGCCGCTGTCCAGGGACGCAGGCTCCAACTGCCGGTCTACCTGCTGCTGGCCGCCGGCGATGAGATCGGCCGGCAAGCCCCGCCCGGGACCGCCATCGATGCGGCCTGGTACTTCCTCGCACCCCGCTGGGACCAGGGGCCGCTGGTGGCGAAGGAGTTCACGGGACAGTCGTGGCGGCAACCCGACGGCAAGAAGATTCGCGACACGGTCACGCGCCTGCTGAGGGGCATCCGGAACGGCGAGTTCCCCCCGGTGCGAGGCGACTACTGCCGCTTCTGCCAGGTATCGGAGATCTGCCGCAAGGACCACTTCCCGTCGGCCACGCGCGCCGCCAGGCATCCCGCGGCGGAGGCGCTGGCCAGGATGCGGCAGGCGAAACAGCGGACCGGGACGCCATGACTCATCCGCCCGCGGACGACCGGCAACGCCGCCTGGCCTCCACCACCTTCGACCGCAACGTGGTGGTGACCGCGGGTGCGGGCACCGGCAAGACCACCCTGCTGGTGGAGCGCTGCGTCAACCTGCTGATGCGCGAGCCGGCGCCGGTGGGCATGACCGAGCTGGTGGCCCTGACCTTCACCAACAAGGCGGCCAACGAGATGAAGGCGCGCCTGCGCGATCGGCTGGAAGCGCTGGCCGGGAACGGGGCCGCACGGCAGGCCGGGACCGAAGAGATCGGCACCGAAGAGATCGACGCCCTGTGCGAACGTTACGGACTCACGTCCGATGAAGTCCGGGGCCGCGCTCGCGATGCGCTGGTGGACCTGGAGCGGGCTCAGATCGGCACCATCCACGGCTTCGCCGCCTCGCTGCTCAGGCTCTACCCGCTGGAGACCGGGCTCGACCCCGGGTTCCGGGAAGGAGACGAAAGGCTTCTGAGGAGGCACTTCGACATCGCCTGGGGCCTGTGGCTCGACGGCGAGCTGTCGGACGCGGGGCCCAGGACCGCGGAGTGGAAGCAGGTCCTCACGCGTTTCCCGCTGGAGCAGATCGGCGAGCTGGCGCTGGGCCTGTGCGCGGAAAACGTGGACCTGGAAAAGATCGGGCGCGCCGGCGCATCGGGTGACTCCGCCGACTTCCTCGAGAAGTGGCTGGGCGAGCTACATGAAGCCGTGACGGACCTCATCGCACGTCACCCGGAACGCCGGAACATAGAACTGGCGCTGGCAGTGGCGCGGGACGTCATTCAGTCGATGCGGGCGGAGGGCGGCGGAGACGTCTCGGTCAACCCTGAAGACTTGGACCGTCTGCAGAAGAAACCGTCCTCCGTGAAGGGATGGACCCCGGATGATTTCGACCGCGCGAGCGCGATCCTGAGGGCCGCGGGCGCGCTGGCCTCCGTCGACCACGGGGAGATCGACCGGCTCTGCGCCCTGCTCACGCCCTTCGCCCGGCAGTGCCGCGCGGAGTTCACCCGCAAGGGCCTGGTGACCTTCGACGGCCTTCTCGTGCGCGCGCGCGACCTCCTGCGCGACCACCCGCGCATCCGCGAAGAGTTGAAGGACCGATACCGGGCCATCCTGGTGGACGAGTTCCAGGACACCGACCCGCTCCAGTACGAGATCCTGCTGTGGCTGTGCGAAGAGCGCTCCCGGCGTGCGGCGACCTGGCGCGACATCCGACTGGCCGCCGACAAGCTCTTCGTGGTGGGAGACCCCAAGCAGTCCGTCTACGGGTTCCGCGGCGCCGACATCGAAGCCTACCTGAAGGTCATCCAGGAAGTGATCGTGGCCCAGGGCGGGCTCCGCTACCCGCTGACGGCCAACTTCCGCAGCGACGCCCGCATCCTGGACGTGGTGAACGGCATCTTCTCGAACCTGATCCGGGAACGGCCCGGCCTTCAACCGGAGTACATCGCGCTTCAGCCCGGCCCCGAAAGCGCCGCGGTGACAACTCCCGCTCACCCGGAGCCCTTCGCCGACCCTCGGGAAAGGCGTGGTGGAGCGCCGTCCGAGCAGGGTCGAAGGGAGCCGTCGGCCGGGCCAGGGCCAAGGCCGGTCCGGCTACGCCGCGTGACGACCGCGGGGCAGAAGCTCAACGCCGACGCGGCACGCCGGCTGGAGGCGGAATCCCTGGCCCGCTGGCTCGACGAGGAGGTGGTGGGCCGTATCCACCTCCACGACCGGGACGGTGACCTGGTGCCCGCGCGGCCCGGCCACGTTGCCTTCCTCCTGCGCGCCCTCACCAACGTGCAGGTCTACCTGGACGCGCTGCGCCGGCGGGATATCGGCTACGTGGTGGAAGGCGAGCGCGACTTCTACGCCACCCAGGAAGTCATCGACGCCGTCAATCTGCTGCGAGCCATCGACAACCCTCATGACCGCCTGGCGCTGGTGGGCGTGCTCCGCTCGCCGGTGGGCGGACACGACGACGTGGAGATCTACGAGTTGAGCCGGAAGAGGCTTCTCAGCTACCGCATGGCGGCCGATCCCCGCTGGGTGGACCTTCCCCGGCCGACCCTGGATCTCTATCAGCGGCTCCATCGCCTGCACCGCGAGGCGCGCTTCCTCGAAGCCGGACGGGCGGTGGAGCGGGTCTTCCGGGAGCTGCCCCTGTCCGTCCTGGCGGCAAGCACCGGGGCAGGCCAGCAGGCGGTCGCCAATCTGGAGAAGATCCGCCTCGTGGCCGAGGAGACCAGCGCCGAAGGCAGCGGGACGCTGAAGGACGTGGTCGCCGAACTGGAACGCCGGGTCCTGGACCGGGAGAACGAGCCCGAGAGCCCGCTGGAGGAAGAGACCCTGGACGCCGTGAGGATCATGAGCATCCACCGGGCCAAGGGCCTTGAATTCCCCATGGTGGTGCTGGCCGACGCCCTGGGCGGCACCGGCGGCAACCGATCCCCGGAGGTCGAGGTGCGGCGGGACTGGGCCACGGGGCTGGCCGGCTTGCGCATCGGAGACCTGTCGAGCCTCGCCGGCGTCTTTCTCGATGCGAAACGGCGCGACAGGGAAGTGTACGAGCGCAGCCGGCTTCTGTACGTGGCCATGACCCGGCCGCGTGAACGGCTGGTCATTTCTTTCGCCTCCGGAGGCGAGACAAGGGCGCGGAGCGACAGCCTGCTGGCCATGCTGGATGAGGCGACGGGCCTCAGCCTCGCGCAGGCCGGGCCGGACGTCGTCTCCTGCGGCACGGGTGAGATGGAAGTCGAAGTGGTGGTGGAGGATGCCGCGGCAAAAGGCGGCCGGCGGAAACCGGCGCGGGATGCAGAGGACTGGACATGGTACGAGGAGGTGTGGCGGAGGCGATGGGAAGACTGCGAAACCCGCCGCCAGACCCCGCTGTTCCTCACTCCCACCCGGCTCAAGGCCGCCGGCGAGGCGGGAGAGATCGACACGGACCGACCGCGTGGCGGCAACCTGCAGCCCGACATCGCGCGGACTCTCGGAACGCTGGCCCACCGGGTGCTGGAGCATTGGGACTTTGACACCAGCCGTGTCGAAGAAGACCTCGACCGAGCCATCGCCAGACATGGCACCGACCTCCCGGCGGCGCATCGGCAAACCGTCGCCCGGGAGTTGAAGGACATCTGGACCACCCTGACCGAGTCCGCCGTCTACGACGAACTGCGATCCGCGCGCATCCTGGGCCGCGAGATGCACTTCGTGATGCCCTGGAACGGGCAGATCATGGAAGGCGTCATCGACGTGGTCTACGAGCGCGACGGGCAACTGTACGTGGCCGACTACAAGACCGACCAGGTGGCCGACGGCGACATCGCGGAGGTCATGCACGACTACCGTCACCAGGCACGGATCTACACCGAGGCGGTGCGGCGCACCCTCGACCGGGACGTGGCCGCGTTCAAGCTGCTGCTGCTGCGGCTCGGGCGCGGCGTGGATGTGCCCGCCGGGACTGCCGGCGCGGAGCCATGAGAAGCGAACCCCACATCACCGCGGAGAAGATGCTGTCCCGGCTGGGTTTCAAGCCCGGCTGTCTTGGCACGATCGCGCTGGTTCCGGGCCCCCGGGAGCGGGCCGCGAAGCTGCGGCGCGCGCTGGTGGAACCTCGGAAGGCCCTCGCCTCGAAGGACCACGAGGTGTACACGGGCTCGCTCGGCCCCCACCGGGTCACCGTGGGCAACGGCGGCCGCTACGCCGCGGAGTCCGCCATCACCACGGAGCTGCTGTGCGCCGGCGGAGTGGAAACCCTGATGCGGGTGGGGAGCTGCGGCTCCCTCCAGGAAGCCGTGAAGCTCGGCGACATCGTCATCGCCACCGGCGCGGTCCGCGGCGACGGCGCCAGCCCCCGTTACGTCCCGGAAGACTTCGCCACCCTCGCCCACCCACGGGTGGTGGAGGCCCTCGCGCGGGCGGCCGAGAGCCTCGGGGTGCCGGTGCACCACGGCCCGGTGTTCACCACCGACGCGCTGTTCCGGGAGACGCCGGAACTGCTGGCCGACCTGGAGCGCCGGGGAATCGCCGCCATCGACATGGTCACCTCCGCGTTTCTGACCGTGGCCCAGGTGCGCAACGCCAAGGCGGGCGCGATCCTGGCGGTCTCGGACGAATGCGTGACCGGCAGGCTGGGATTTCGCGACCCGTCGTTCCTTCGGGCCGAGGAGCGGATCATGGAGATCGCCCTCAAGGCGGTGGAGTGGCTGTGACCGGCGTGCTTGGCCAACGGTGGGTTTCGTACTAGAAGGGCGTGGAGCGGGATGATCGGTATCTATGACGCAGCGTTCGAAAGGCTCGCGGGGCGAGATCATCAAGTGGGGCGAGCGGCTGTTCGAACGCCACTTGGTGAGCGGCTGGGGCGGCAATCTCAGTTGCCGCTCGGGCAGGAGCCGGTACCTAATCACCGGCCAGCACGCGGCGCTGGGCTTCCTGAACGCAAGCGATGTGGTCGAGATCGACGCAAGGGGAAACGCCGTCGACCCCAAACGCCACCCCTCCAGCGAAACGCCTCTCCATCTCGCCGTCTACGCGGCAACCGACGCCCGGGCGGTGGTCCATGCCCATCCGCCCGCGATCATCGCCTATTGCCACCGCCGGAACGAATTCGTACCGTTGAGCTTCGAAGAGGAGTATAGTCTCGGCGCCGTGCCGGTGATCTCCCACGATGGTCCGACGGTCGCGGACCCGGCGCCGGTGGCCGAGGAACTGCGCCGGCACCCGGTGGTGATCCTGCGGGGCCACGGCACCGTGGCCCGGGGCCGCGACCTCAAGGAGGCGTTCCTGATCACCGACCTGCTGGCCGAAGCCGTGCACTGCCGGCTTGCGATGCCCGACGAGACATAGATCCCGGCCGAGGGCCGTTCCGAACCGTTGCGTTCGAGAAGGAGGAAAACCCGTGAGACTCAATCGTGCTTCATTGTTCCGAGCCGCCTTCGTCATCGCCCTCATCGCCATGACCGCGATGACGGCGTCAGCGGCGGACTTCTACGAGGGCAAGACCATACGCATCATCGTGGGCTCCGCTCCGGGCGGCGGTTTCGACACCTATGCGCGGCTGGTGGCCCGGCACCTCCCCAAGCACATTCCCGGAGCCCCCAGGACCCTGGTGACCAGCATGACCGGGGCCGGCAACCTCATCGCCGCCAACTACATGTACAACAAGGCCAAGCCCGACGGCCTCACCATCGGGCACTGGGTGGGGACCCTGGTGCTGCAGCAGGTCCTGGGCAACAAGCGGGTCCAGTTCGATGCCCGGAAGTTCGAATGGATCACCGTCCCCAAGCCCAGCTACACCGCCTGCATCGTGGCCAAGGACAGCGGCATCACCAACATGGACGAGTGGCTCGCGGCCAAAAAACCGCTCAAGCTCGGCGGCATGGGACCGGGCAGCTCCATCTCGGACATCCCCAGGCTGGTCCACAACATCACAGGAGTTCCCGTCCACCTGATCGAAGGTTATGGCGGGGCCGCCAGGATCCGCCTGGCCATCGAGAAGCGGGAGGTCATGGGCGGCTGCTGGAGTCCCGACGTCATCTTCTCGTACTGGCCGAAGCAGATCCCCGCCGGAGAGCTGAACTTCGTGATCCAGGTGGGCGTCGGACGACACCCGAGTTTCCCCAATGTCCCGAACCTCCTGGAGTTCACCAAGAACGACGCGCAGCGGCAGTTGGCGGGCGTGGTGGGCCGCAACGCCCACGAGATCCTGCGCGCCTTCTCGCTGCCTCCGGGCACGCCCAAGGACCGCGTGGAGCTCCTGCGCAAGGCCTTCGCCGACACCTTCAAGGACCCGGAGCTGCTGGCCGAGGCGAAAAAGTCCAGGCTCATCATCAATCCGATTCCCGGCCCCCGGGTCGCCCAGGCGTTCAACGAGTTCTTCGAGCTCGACGCCGAGCTGATGGCCAGGTTGAGGAGCATCCTGGTCCCCAAACAGTGACCGCCGCAACGCCGAGGCGGGCTGACAACGAAGGAAGCGCATGATCGTCGAGGTCCATTGCCACCCCTTCGGGCCGCCCGCCTACCGGGACCTGCGCGACAAGATCCGCAGCGTCCCGGACCTCATAGGCTTCCGCCGCAACCATCCCGAGTTGTACCGTGCGCGGGACACCGAGCCGCTGGTGGACTACGTCGACGAGCTGATCGCCGACATGGACCGGTACGGCGTCGACAAGGCGCTGATCATGACCACCGGCGGCTGCGACAGCCCCGACCAGAAGGACGAGAAGACCGCGGCGGCGGTGGCGCGGCATCCGGACCGGCTCTACGGGCTGGCGAGTGTGGGCGAGGACTACTCGGGCAATGGCGTCTGGGAGAACGCGCCGGCGCTCCGCGAGGCGGCGCCGGCGCAGATCGCCGACCGCATCGAGCGGCTGGGCTTCAAGGGCATCGGCGAATCCCACGGCGGACCGTTCACAACGGAAACCCACCCGGTCAAGATCGCGGACGACCTCCGCCCCGTCATGGAGACCCTGGCGGACTACCGGGTGCCGCTCCTGATCGCCACCGGTTGGACCCAGTTCCCCGGCCGCATGTACTACGCCGATCCCATCTACGTGGACGAGATCGCCGGGCGTTATCCCGAGGTTCCCATCGTCCTCACCAAGATGGGACGGGCGATCCAGCACTACTTCGAATCGGCGCTGATCGTTGCCATGCGCAACCCCAACGTGTATTTCGATACGACCTCCACCACCGCCGAGCACTTGCGCCGGGCGGTGGAGACCATCGGCGCGAACCGCATCATGTTCGGCACCGACTGGTCCCCGACATGGAGGTGCATCGAGGTGCCGGAGTCGCTTTATCCGGCAAGGATCAAGGTCGTCAGGGAGTGCGGCATCTCGGAGGAGGACGCGGAGCAGGTGCTGTGGAAGACGGCGGTGGAGCTGTATCGGCTTTAAGAGAAGTTTGCGTTCGTCCTTCGACTTCGCTCCGCGAAGCCCCCAACCGTTCGCCCTGAGCGTAGCGCCGAGTCAGCGACGCGAAGTCGAGGGGCGCCAAGAAGGTTTCAGCAAAGGAGGATTCAACCATGCGTTTGGACGGTAAGGTCGCGATCGTAACGGGCGGCGGCGTCGGCATCGGCCGAGCCTACTCCAAGGGGCTGGCGAAGGAAGGCGCCAAGGTCGCCGTGGCCGACATCCAGGTGGAGGCCGCCAGCCAGGTGGCGGAGGAGATCAAGAAGGACGGCGGCGACGCCATCCCCGTGGCGGTGGACGTCGCTTCCCCGGAGAAGACCCGCGAGATGGCGGACGCGGTGCTGAAGGCCTACGGCCGGATCGACGTGCTGGTGAACAACGCGGCCTTGTACACCGCGCTCACCAAGAAGTCCTTCATGGAGATCGGCGAGGACGAATGGGACCGGGTCATGGCGGTGAATGTCAAGGGCCTGCACCTGTGCGTGCAGGCGGTCTACCCGGCCATGAAGGAGCAGGGCAAGGGCAAGATCATCAACATCTCCTCGGGAACCATCCTGGGCGGGACGCCGATGTTCCTGCACTACGTCACCTCCAAGGCTGGCGTGCTGGGGTTCACCCGGGCGCTGGCGCGTGAGATCGGCCCCGACGGGATCAGCGTCAACGCTATCATGCCCGGCCTCACTATATCGAGCGACAACCAGGACGGCGTCACCACCCCCCAGCAACTGGAAAACCGGCGCAAGAGCCGCGCGTTCCAGCGCGACCAGTACCCGGACGACCTGGTGGGCACGGTCATCTTCCTGTCCTCCGACGACGCCGACTTCATCACCGGCCAGTCCATCAGCGTGGACGGCGGCCAGCACATGCACTGACGCGCCGTGAACCATGCTCGTGCGAAAAACGGTACTCCGGCCCGCGCCGGTCAACGCCGCGAAGAGAGCCTGCCAATGCCCGAATCCGTCATTCCGGCGAAAGCATGCCCCGTACCCCGATACGGGGCCGGAATCCAGGGGGGCGAGGCGGCGGCAAGTCAGCCATGAACGCTCTTGAGCTGGCAGAGTACCGCGTGCGCGAGATCCGCCTCGGCCGGGAGACGCACTATGAGTCCGGCGTGTTGGAGGTAGACGCCGAAGGACTGGCGGCCCTGGCGGAGCAGGACCCCCGGGTGCGTTCAGCCGCCTTCGACGTGGTGCGCCCCGGCGAGAAGACGCGGGTAACCGGCATCCGCGACGTGGTAGAGCCGCGCGTCAAGACCGAGGGCGCGGGGCAAGTTTTCCCGGGAGTCCTGGGGCCGGTTGCCCCCGTGGGCCAGGGCCGCACCCACCGGCTATCGGGCATGGCGCTGGTCACCGCCGTCGCCTACGAGGGCACCGTCCGCACCGGCACCACCGCCCAGCGCAGCGCCATCCTGGACATGTGGGGTCCGGGCGCGGACATGACCCCGTTCAGCTCCCTGAACAACCTCGTCATGACCGTGGACCTGGAAGACGGACTGTCCGCCTACGAGGCGCATCAGGCCATCCAGCACGCGGAGTTCGGCACGGCGCTACACTTGGCCGAGACCACCACGGGGCTTGCGCCCGACAGTGTGGAAATCCACGACCCCGACGCCGCCGTAGACGATCTCCCGTGCGCCGTGGTCATCATCGGTGTCTTCACCGAACCCGACAACAAGCCGTCCAACGTCGCCTACTACGGCTTCCCGGTCCAGGAGTCTCTATCCACGGTAATCCATCCCAACGAGCTGACCGACGGCGCCATCACCCCCAGCACCATCCGCACCGTCAGCTACCACCCGATTACCTGGAACTGGCAACACCAGCCCCTTGTGGAGGGGCTCCTGCGCGACAAGCGCTACCGGTTCGCCGGGGTCATCCTCGAGCGCATCGGCTTCGAGACCTCCCGCGAGAAGGAGATCGCCGCGAACAACGCCGTGCGGGTGGCCATGTCCCTGGGCGCCGACGCCGCCCTGATCACGCGCACGGGATCGGGGAACGCCTTCATCGAGGTCATGCTGACGGTGAAGGGCTGCGAGGAAAAAGGCATCAAGACCGTCCTCATCACCTACGAGTACGGCGGCAAGGACGGCGCCGACGCGCCGCTGCTCTACTATGAAAAGGAGGCGGACGCCGTGATCAGCACCGGCAACCGCGACGTCGTGGTGGAGCTGCCCGCGGCCGACCGCGTGGTGGGCGCCTACGACCAGCTCCAACTCATCGGCTACCCCGGCGCGCCCTACGTGGCCGCCGGCGACCCCTTGACCATGGAAGCCCGCGACGTCATCGCCGGCGGCATCGACATCTGGGGCGGCCGCGACCGCCTCTGCCGGCCGTACTGAGACTACCTTCGGTCAGGGTTCGAATGTGCCTGGCATGTCGAGCATCAAGTCGCAGTGCTCACGCACATCGTCGGTAACTCGACTGCCTAGAGCCACGAGGAAGAGCTGCGCGCCTTCGCGGCGAGCGAATTTCATAGCCGGTACGAAATCGCTGTCTCCAGTTACCAGGACTATGATCTCAACGTGCTTCTTCAAGGTCAGCGACGCGATGTCCAGTCCAATCCTCATATCGACGCCCTTCTGATGCACGTTGGGGCGAAGATCGTCCGCGGTAATCTGGAATTGAAGATCGTCGTCCGGCAGTTTCCAAGTGTCCAAAGTCCAGCCTCGAAAACGCAAGTCGCCCATCCTCAGCGCCACGAAGGGCACACCTCGTAGTTCTTGATGCAGGCGTTGGTTGTTCCGTGCAAGAGCCGTGTTGGCCAACTCGACGTTCCCACCTCCCAGCGGCTTCCTCTGACCCGACTTGAGGGGTGGAGCGTCGTAGAAGTAGACGCGGTGTAAGCGGAGATCGGCGAGTTCGGGGTGTTTCGTTACCTCGTCGATGAAATCGCGGACCTTGTCAGCAGTCAGCGGTTGGTCACGCGATCCAAGTTTTCGCTTAAGAAAACCCGCATCGATGAGAACAGCGTACCTACGCGACTGCATAATTGAGAAACCAAACTGGGCTGAGACACTGACTGGGAGGTGGGTGCCGCCACCGCACGCGGGGCATGAGCCCTCTTGGATTGTAGCGTGCGGCGCGGCGGTGTTTTTATGAGACAGAATATAGCGCCCGATCAGTGCTGGCGCAACCGTCTTGGAACTGTGCTTTCAACCTTCCCTATTCCGGATACAGCGGCGCCGTGTAGACGGTGCCCGGCACGACGATGCCGCCGCCCGGCCGTTCGCCGTCGTTCAGATGGCCGTAGCGGTCGCGGTAAGTCGGCGGCAGTGGCCGGCCTTCGGGGGTGGCGAGCCACAGGCGCAGCAGGTTCCGCCTTCGCTCGGGCTCCGGGTAGTCCTCGAACTCGGTGCGCGAGTGGCACGTGACGTGGTTGTGCAGGACCTGCACGTCGCCCTGCAGGAACTCCATGTCGTACGACAGCTCGTCGCAGAGATGGCTGCAGAGGTCCAGGGCCTCCTTCAGCGCCTCCGAGTGGCGCGGCAGCTCTTCGAAACGTTGCGCCGAGCGGATGTAGGTGCCGCCCACGTTCACGGTCAGGTACCCTTCGTAGAAGTTGAACACCGGGAGTTGCCACCACGGCTTCTTGCCTTCCGGGATCTCGCCGCGGCGGTCGCGGTAGACGGGCGCGGCCAGCTCCGGCACGAGCTCGGGGCGGCGTTTCAGCATCTCGTTGTAGACGTTGAGGGCGCTGGTGAAGCGGCTCAAACCGCCGGACTTGGCCGGGTGCAGGCACATCAGCACCACCACGTCGCTGGAGTCGCAGTGGAACGGCAGCATGTCGTGGGTCTGGTAGCCACGATGCTTCGGGTTCGTGAGAGAGTGCGAGCCGAGATCGGCCACGTGGCCCAGGAGGTGCCCCTTGGCGTTCTGGGAGACGGGAACGCCCAGGAAGGTGCCGATCCCCCAGAATGCGATGGCCGCCTGCACGCGGTTGTAACGCTCCACCGGCACGCCCCGTATGAGCCCTATGCCACGACCGTTGACCACCTCGTCGGCGACGTCGTCCAGCCGCCCGCCCAGGGTCGGGAGCACAAAGTCGTCGCGCTGGATGTCCATGATATCCAGCCCTCGCTCTTCCACCCGAGCCACGGCCGCGTCCAGCTCCGCGATATCGCTCTCGGCCAACTGGTAGATCCAGCTCGGGTCGGTATCCAGCTCCGCCGCGGTCCAGGCCGCGGGGTCCACCACGGGCTCACTCAGCACGGCCGGTTGTCTGTTTCGGTTGCTCATCGTTCTTCCTCCGAAGCCCTCCCCCCCGTTCGCCCTGAGCCCTTCAACAAGCTCAGGACAGGCTTCGCCAAGCGAAGTCGAAGGGCGCATTCTTCTCACAAGCGCTCGACCTTGGCGATGCGGCACGGCAGCCCGCGGGTATCCGCGGAACCCGTCACCGGATCCCACGGCCCATCATAGCGCATAGCGGCGTTGATGTTCACCTCCAGCGCGCCGCGGTGAGGGCCTTCAGCCTCCGGGTACCACCAGCCCATGCCTGTGCGCGCCACCCCGGGCAACGTGGCTTCCGTGACCCGGACCTTCAGGCGGCAGCGCCCCGGCCCGCCGGCGGTCTCCACCCAAACCCAGTCGTCTTCCACCAAGCTGTACCGTGTCGCCGTATCCGGGTGCAGTTGAAGCCATGGGTCCGGCGACACCTTGCGTGCCCAGCCCTGGTCGCGGAAGCGCGAGTGGTGGTAGGTACGCTCCCGCACCCCGGTGAGCAGCGTCAACGGGTAGGCGTCGCGCACCGCGGGTGCCTCGCGTTCCGCGCGAGTCGGCGTGTAGTCCGGCAGCGGGTCGAGGCCCAGCTCGGCCAGCCGCTCGGAGTAGAGCTCCACCTTGCCGGTCCTGGTCTTGAACCCGGCCTTCTCGAAGTCGCCGTAGGTGAACGGGAAGTTGGCGTAACCCTTCTCCCGCATCTGCCCCACGGTGACGCCGCAGTCGCCCAGCAGGAACTCGTTGAACTCGCGCTTTGTCTCCCACGGAATGAACCGGCGCGTTTCGGTAAGCCCGCGCGCCCCCGCACGCCGGGCCAGGTCGCGGGCGATACGGAAATCGCCGCGCGCCTCGCCGAGCGGTTCCACCGCCGGCTGGATCAGGCTCAGGCACGGACCGGAGCCCTCCAGCGAGACCTCCTCGTCCTCCAGCCCGGTGGTCTTGGGCAGCACGATGTCGGCCTGTTCAGCGGTGGGGTTCATCATGTGAGTGGCCACCGCGAGGAAATCCAGGGACTTCAGCGCCGCCAGGGTCTTCGGGGTATCGGGATAGGTCACCACGATGTTCACGCCGCTCACGTACATGGCCCGCACCGGGTACGGTTTGCCGCTGAGCACTGCCTCGATCACCGACGGATTGTGGCACGCCGTCTGCCAGCCCTCGGGCCCCGCCCACAGCGGGAAGCGGTCCGCGCCGATGGTCCGGTTCTCCACCTCCAGGGGCAGCCGGAACTCGGGCTTGTGCAGGACCTCGATGTAGTTAGTGAACCCGGCCGGTTTCTTGACGCGCCGGTTGCCGCCCTCGCGGTCCAGGTTGCCGCTGATGGCCACCAGGCAATGGAACGCCCGGAAGGTCTGGACCCCGGCGCTGAAGGCGTCGATGCCGTGCCCGCTCACGAAGCACGACGGCCCATCGGCGTAATATTCCGCCGCCTTCTCGATGTCCTCCCGCGGCACCCCGGTCAGCTCCGCGGCGCGTTCGGCCGGGTACTGCGCCGCCCGCTCCACCAGCGCATCGAAGCCGTGGCACCAGCGCTCCACGAAATCGCGGTCGTAACGCCCGTGCTCCACCAGCCAATGGATCATCGCCAGCCCGATGGCCGCGTCCGTGCCCGGGCGCGGCCGCAGCCAGAGGTCGGCCATGGTGGACGCCGGCGTCTCGCCGGGATCGATGACGACGACCCGCGCCCCCTTCGCCTTGGCGCGCTTCAGCGCCTGCCATTGCGGCGGGTCCGCCGCATACGGATTGCGCCCCACGACGAGCGCGCAACGGGTGTTGTCGATGTCCTCGCCCTTGCTGATGGCGAGCCCCGTGATCCGGTCGCTCAGCGCCCGGCATCCGCCGCACAGGTCCTGGTTCATCATCCAGTTGGGCGAGCCGTACGCGCGCAAGAGCAGCGCCAACATAACCCCGCGGCTGAAGTGCGCGTTGCTGACCGCCCCGCACAGCGCCGTCGGCCCGTACCGTTCCCGCACCGCCAGCATCGCCTCCGCCATCTCGTCCAGCGCCTCGTCCCACGACACCCGCTGCCACCGCCCGCCACCCCGCGGCCCGGTGCGCTTCATAGGGTACAGCACCCGGTCCGGATGATAGGTCAGCTCCGGCAACCCCCGTATCCCCTTCACGCAGAACGCCCCCAGCGACGCCGGATGCTCCGGGTACGGCGACACCCTGGTCACCCGTCCGTCCTCGACGGTGACCAGCGATCCGCAATGGGCGCTGCACTCCCAGCAGGTGCTGGGGATGATGTTCTCGTTGGTGCTCATGACGCGACAGACTCCGTTGCCGCAAACATATTCACATGTCCATGGCTTGTCGGTCAATGGTCTTGCGCGGCTTGCAGCAGAGTATAACCTAGGTTATACTCTGGCATCATGAAGACTGCTATTTCCATCCGAGACGAAGTGTTCCAGGCCGGTGAGCGTACGGCCAAGAGATTGGGAATCTCCCGGAGCGAGCTCTACACGAAGGCTGTCGGCGAGTTCGTTGCGCGGCACAGCGACGATCGAGTGACGGAACGGCTCAACGCCGTGTACGGCGACGACCCTTCGATTTCCGCACTCGACAAACGACTCGAAGCTCTCCAGTTCCTCTCTTTATCTGCCGAGGACGAGTGGTGAATCGCGGTGAGATCTGGTGGGCGGACTTGCCGGTTCCGGGGCGGTCGGAGCCGGGGTACCGCCGACCTGTTCTGATCGTTCAATCCGACAGCTTCAACCGAAGCCTAATTCGGACCGTGGTGGCGTTGGCCATCACGTCCAACCTGCGACTGGCTGAGGCACCTGCTAATGTCACCCTTGCCCGGCGAGGAACGGGGTTGCGGAAGACATCCGTCATCAACGTGTCCCAGATTATAACCTTGGACAAAGAATACCTCATCGAGCCGGCGGGGCGAGCTTCCGATGCAATCATGGGACAGGTCGAGGAGAGCCTACGTCGGCTCCTCGGCCTTCGCCCGATGAGCTGACCCATGGTCGTAGACTTTCAGCATCACTACGTACCCGAGGAGTTGGCGCGCCAGAAGGGGCTCTACTCGGACAAGGTCGCCGTGGCCACCGAGGGCGGGGTGCCGCGGATGACCCTTCATGCGAAACTCTATGACGCGGAGGCGCAGCTTCGGGACATGGACGAAGCCGGGGTGGACGTGTCGGTGGTGTCCTGCCACCTGGGCTGGGACGGGAGCCTCGAGGATTGCAGGGTCATCAACGACAGCTACACGGAGCTGGAACGGCAGTACAACGGGCGGTTCGCCGGATTGGCGCATGCGCCTGTTCTCGAAGGGGACAAAGCCCTGGACGAGCTGGATCGGGCGATCCTGGAGCGCGGGCTCCACGGCGTTACCATCACTTCACAAGTCGGCGGGCTGTTTCTGGATGCGCCGGAGCTGGACCGGTTCTATGAACGGGTCGCGCGGCTCGGCGTCCCGATCTTCGTGCACCCGGCGCTGGTGCCCAAGGGTTACGATTCCATTCAGGGCTACGATCTGCCGCGCATCATCGGCAGGGAGATCGACCTCACCATCGCCACCATACGGCTGATCGCCGGCGGCGTGCTGGACCGCCACCCGGAGATCGACTTCGTCATCGGGCACTTCGGCGGCGGCATCGTGGCGCTCAAGGACCGGCTGGTGGCCATGGCGCATCGGTTCGGCACCTTGAAGCATTCGTTCGAGGAGTATTTCGATCGACTCTACTTCGACCTCTCGGGCTTCGAGGGCGGCATTACCGCCTTCCGTTGCGGGTTGCTGGGCATCCGCCCGGAACGGCTCGTGTTCGCCACCGACTATCCGCAGAACTTCACCGGCGTGAGCACCCAGGGCGGCAAGGGCAACCAGGCGATCCGCGAGTATATCGAGGCCGTCAGGGGCCTCGACCTTGCTGATCAGGTCAAAGACGATATCCTGGGGGGCACGGCCGCGCGGTTGCTGAAACTCGGGCAGAAACCTCACCGCGTCCAATCAGCGTAAGGGTGCGTCCGCACGATTGCAGAAACTCGAGAATCGAACGCGTTGTCTACGAACGGAGGCCTCATGAAATATCTCGGATTGATCCTGGCGGCCATGCTCGCAGTCGCTTCGCTGGCCGGCCCGGCGCACGCCGGCGATGTGGTGGAGGTGCTCCTCGTCGACCGCCTCGACGACCAGCGCGGCTTCTGCCTCGACATCCGCGGCTACAAGCAACGCGCCAAGGTCGACAGGGGTCTTCAGGCCCACAGTTGCTACAGCTACCAGGGGCAGATCGGCGTCGACCAGGGGTTCGACAGCGACGCCATCAAGGCGGGGCGGTTCCACATGCCGGGGTTCGACGTATGCATGACGGCGGCGGCCGAGGCGGGTGCCCGGCTGGGGCTGGCGAAGTGCGACGGGTCTCCGGGGCAGGGCTTCTCGATGACGGACAACGGCGCGATCGTTGCCAAGGCCGCGCCGAAGCTGTGCGTGACGGTGGCGGGCGGCAAGTCGCGCGAGGGAGGGGGCGGCCGCCCGGTGCATCTCATACGGGGGCTGACCCTGGACAACTGCGACGAGACCCGGGCCAAGTACCAGCGTTGGCGCGTGCGCACCACGGCCGATTGACCGCGCGACGACGAAGGGCGGGCTCAAGGCTCTCTTTCAATCGACGGCGCCGATAGACCGATGTGAGGCGGCCGAACGAGCTCGGGGAAAATTGCATGATGAGGATAACGTTCCGGCGAGTTGCACGGGTTGCAAGTGTCTTGGCGACAGGCTCCGCAACCGCCATCATCCTTGCTTCCGGGCCGGCGCTTGCGGACTCCCATGGGTCCGCCCGAGCCGACGCCCGTCCGATCACCATCGTCGGCTATCTGGAGAATGCGGTGGTCGTGCTCCGCGGCCTGCCCGACCTGGCCATAAAGGCTAAAATGGATACCGGTGCGGACATGACATCCATTCACGCCGTCAACATCGAGCGCTACACCAGGGACGGCCGGGAGTGGGTGCGCTTCACAGTGAAGACGGGCGACCGCTCGGTGATTTTCCGCCGCCGCCTGGTGCGAGTCGTGCGCATCCGCCGCGCCGGAGTCGGCGTGGTCGAGCGCCCGGTGGTGCGGATGGGAATCTGTATAGCGGGCTACTACGCGCCTACGCAGGTCAACCTGACGGATCGCAGCAAGATGGCCTTTCCGCTGCTGGTCGGCCGGCGCTACATGGCGCCCGGCAGACTGGCGATCGATTCGGCCAGGACCTACCTTGGATCGCCGGCCTGTCCCGAGGCAGGGTAAGGGACCGCCAGAACACGCGAGAGGGGGAAACCCGCCGCTGCCTACTGCAGCGCGAACAGCTCCTTGGGGTTCTGCGTCACGATCTTCTCGTACTGAGGCTCGGTGATGCTGCCCAGCTCCTTCAGGTTCCGCAGCGCCTCGATCTCGGTGGACTGGTCGTTGTGGCCGTAGTCGGTGCCGATGACGATGTTGTCCTCGCCCGAGTACCTGAGGACGTAGTCGACGTCGTCGTCGGTCTGGCACGACACGTACTGCCGGTACTCCTTCAGGATGTTGTCCGGCAGGTCCTTGTTCTGCGCGCCCCAGCGGCGCTGGAGATCCTTGACGACGTAGGGGACCCAGAGCGCCGCGGCCTCGGCCCAGTGGAAGCGGAGCTTGGGGAACATCTTGGGAATCTCGCCCATGATCACCGAGTGGAACATGCCGATGACCGGGATGCGGAACTTCCAGAAGCTGCCGCCGCCGTTGTACTGGGAGACGAGGTCCAGCTCCTGGGGGTTGCCGTTGCCGACGTGCACGCCCACGGCCATGTCGAGCTCGCTCGTCTTCTCGTAGAGGGGATAGAAGTAGGGATCGGTCAGCAGGCGGTGGCCCTCGATGGGGCGCATGAAGACCCCGCAGGCGCCGTTCTGCTTGCAGTACTCCAGCTCCTCCAGGGCCGTGCTCATGTCCAGCAGCGGCAGCACGCAGATCCAGCGCAGCCGTCCTTTCCCCCGGCTGTGAAGGTCGGCGAGCCAGCGGTTGTAGCTCTTGCAGAGCGGGATCTCCACCGAGGCCTTGTCGGTGACCTGCTCGATGAAGATCGTGGGATAGAGCACCTGGACGTCTATGCCCAGCTCGTCCATGTGCTTGAGGCGGGCCTCGACGTTCTCCATCTCGCGCGTTTCCTGGGGAGTGAACATGACGCGGCCGGTGCGGTCGGCCACCTCGCCCAGCTCCTGGGCGGTCATGACGATCCGCACCAGTCCCCGGATCTTGCCGTCGATGAACCAGTACTCGCCGCCGCCCTCGCCGGTCGGCTTGACGACGATCGGGCGATACTTCCGGTCGGCCGGTTCCATGTAGTCCCAGGTATGCTCGGACTCGACGACGTGGGCGTCGGCATCGATAATGGACATGATCGCTACCTCCCGATTTTCTGGTGCCGGGGCACCGGATTCCGTAGTCGTGGATACCACCTTTTCGGCCACGGAACCAGCGGAAACCCCGCCCGCGTTCCCTTGACAAACCACCCGCCGGCAACTACTCACGAAAATGCTGAAGCCGCCCCATCGCGCGGCAACACGGCCTTCGGACCGGAACGGCCCCAAGGTCGTCTGACGGAAAGGAACGCGCCATGCCAACGAAGTCCCGGGCCGCAATCCTGGTCGAATCGCGCAAGCCCCTGGTAGTGGACGAGGTCACGTTCCCGGACCCGGCTCCCGACCAGGTGCTGGTGAAGCTCTACGCCAGCGGCATCTGCCACTCCCAGCTCCACCAGATCCAGCGCTCGCCGGAGGAGCAGCGCTCCAAGCTGCCGGCGCTCCTGGGACACGAGTCCACCGGCGTGGTGGTGGCCAAGGGCCGCGACGTCACCCACGTGAAGGAAGGCGACCACGTGTTCACAACCTGGGTGGACCGCAACGCTCCCGAGTCGCCGTTGCCGCCCGTCTCCCATGCCCTCAACATGCGGCCACCGATCCCGGCCATCTGGCGCGAACAGTCCATCTGGGCGTCGGCGTCCACCTGGGCCGAGCACCTGGTGGCGTCCGAGCGGGTGGTGCTGCCGATGGACGACGACGTGGACACGGAGGTGACCTCCGTCATCGGCTGCGCGGTCACCACCGGCTCCGGCGCCATCATCAACACGTTGAGGGTAGGCCCGGGGCAGTCGGTGGCCGTCTACGGGGTGGGCGGCATCGGCATGTGCGCCATATCGGCCGCCGCGGTGGTGGACGCCTACCCGCTCATCGCCGTGGACCTGGACGACGAGAAGCTGGAGTTCGCCAAGGGCTTCGGCGCCACCCACTGCATCAACGCCGGCAATGTAGACCCGGTGGAGGCCATCACCGAGTTGACCGGCGGCGGCGCCGACTATGCGCTGGACGCAGTGGGACATCCCACCACCCAGGACCAGATCCTGCGTTCCGTACGTACCGGCGCTCCGGGGCTCGAGCGCGGCGGCACCGCGCTTCTGATCGGCCTGCCGCCCCCGGGCGCCACGCCGCTCATCAACACCAACCTCTTCGCCGGAGGACGCTACTTCACCCGCACCCACGCCGGCGACTGCCTCCCGGACCGGGACTTCCCCACGTTCGTCCGCTGGTACCGGGAAGGCAAGCTCAAGCTGGACGACCTCGTGACGCGCCGCTACAGCCTGGACCAGGTCAACGAGGCGGTGGCCGACCTGGATGAAGGGAAGATTTTGGGGCGGGCGATCTTCACGTATGCGTAGAGAGCCGCGTCGGGTTACGCCTTCGGCTAACCCGACCTACGGGAAGATCGTAAGGCCAAAATCGCAGAAACGTAGGTCGGATTAGCGAAGCGTAATCCGACACCGGGCAGCAGCACCCCGAGAGTCACAGACCGTTTCGGAGGACCACCATGTACATCGATTGCGACACCCACTACTTCCCGGTGAAGTTCCTGGAGGGCATCAGCGACGAGTATCCCGAGTCGCCCCGCGTGGTGCGGAACGGCGATGAGGTCAAGTCGGTGCTGCCGGACGGCACCCTCATCAAGAACCAGGCCCCCAAGGGGCGCTGGGACCTGGATACCCGCGTGGCGCAGGCCGACTTCGAAGGCTTCGACAAACACGTGCTCATCCCCGAGAACCGCGAGCTGCTGTACACCTGGGACCGGGACCTGGGGTGCGAGCTGGCGCGGCGCTACAACGACGCGGTGGCCCGGGACCTCGCGGAATGCGCCCACCCCGAGCGCTACATCGGCGTCGGCTGGGTGTTCCTGCCGGACGTGGAGGAATCCTGCAAGGAGCTGGACCGGATGGTGAACCAGCTCGGCCTCAAGGCCGTGAAGTTCATGGGCGGCTTCGAGGACGCCAACCTCGGAGCGGAGCGGCTGTGGCCATTCTACGACAAGGTGTGCCAGCTCGACGTGCCGATCCTGGTGCACGACACCGCCTCGGACCGCCAGGGCCATCCCAACCCGGCGCTGGTGGGCATCGAGCAGCTCTTCCTGGAAGCCGACAACAACGCCCTGCCCTTCCTGCTGGCGTTCCCGTTCCGCTACATCGTCGACATGGGCAGCCTGATCCTGCGCGGCGCGCTGAAGGAGTTCCCGGACCTTCGCATCTGCTTCGTGGAGGGCTCGGCCGCCTTCGTGCCCTGGCTCATGAACCGCCTGGACATGGACCCCGACGCCCGCAAAAAGCTCGGCAAGGCCCCCAGCGAGTTCTTCAGCCAGATCTGGGTGTCGGCCTTCGCCGCCGAGACCTCCATCCGCTACGCCTGCGACTTTTGGAAGGACCACAACCTGACGGTGGGTAGCGACTACCCGCACAACGACCCGTCGGGCACCTGGAAGGAAGGCACGGTTCGGATGGTGCAGGAGCTGGAGGGCATCTCCGACGAGGACAAGGAGAAGATCCTGGGCGACAACGCCATGCGGCTCTTCGCCATGTAGTCCGCCGTGGCGAACCGTGCGCTTTTCGATTCACAGCCCCGCCCGCAAGGAAGCCCCATGCCCGAGCTGAACCCCACAACCCTGACCATCGCCAACCTCGCCCCGCGCATCGCCTCCCGTGAGGTCTCGCCGGTGGAGGTCGCCGCCGCCTACCTGGAGCGGATCAAGCGCCTCAACCCGGTGATCAACGCCTACAGCACCGTCATGGAAGATGACGCCCTGGCGGCGGCGCGCCATGCCGAGGAGGAGATCGGCCGGGGCAACTATCGCGGCCCGCTGCACGGCGTGCCGGTGTCCATCAAGGACAACCTCGCCGTCAAGGGCTACCCCACCACGGCCGGGAGCCAGATCCTCGCGGACTGGAAGCCCGACTTCGACGCCACGGTAGTGACCCGCCTGCGGGAGGCCGGGGCCATCGTCCTGGGCAAGAACAACATGCACGAGTGGGCCGGCGGCGGCACCACCATGAACCCCTACTTCGGCACCACCTACAACCCATGGGACACGACTCGCGTGCCGGGGGGTTCCAGCGGCGGCTCGGCCGCCGCGGTCGCGGCCGACCTTTGCCTCGTTTCCATCGGCACCGACAACGCCGGCTCGGTGCGGAACCCCGCCGCCTGGTGCGGCACCGTCGGCCTCAAAGCCACCTACGGCCGGGTGAGCCGCTACGGCGGCGTCGCCGGCACCGGCGGCTTCTCCTCCGACCACTTCGGCCCCTTCACGAAGACGGTGGAAGACTGTGCGCTGGCGCTCGCGGCCATCGCCGGCGAGGACGCCAACGACCCCCTGAGCTCCGCCGAACCCGTGCCCGACTACACGGAAGCCCTGGGCAGCGCCGTGGCCGGCATGAAGGTCGGCGTCGTCGACAGCTACTTTCAAGAACTCATGGTGGACGAGGTCGACAAGGCATTCCGGGACGCCCTCGTCGCCCTGGAGTCCCTGGGCATGCAGGTCAAGGACGTCACCATCCCGCACATGGACGCGGTCCCCGCCGTCCAGACCGCCACCAGCCGGTGCGAGAACCTCGTCGCCCACGAGCCCTACATCCGCAAACAGCCCCGGGACTACAGCCGCGAACTGCTGCACCGGAACATCGCCTCCCTCACCGTCCCCGCCTCGACCTACGTCACCTCCCAGCGGGTCCGGCGCGTCATCTGCCGCGAGTTCGAAGAGGCCCTCCACGACGTGCAAGTGATCGCCGCCCCCACCGTCGGCATCGCCGCCCCCACCATCGAGGAATGCAAGCAGGGCTTCGCCGAAATCGACGGCCGCCGCATCCCCTTCCGCCACCCCAGCGGCAGCATCGGCACCCGCGCCACCATCCCCTTCAACGTCACCGGCCTGCCGGTGCTGAGCGTGTGCTGCGGGTTCACGGAGGGCGGACTGCCGTTAGGGTTGCAGATAGTGGGTGCGTGCTTCCAGGAAAGCTTGGTGTTCCAGGTGGCACACGCCTATGAGCAGGCAGCGAAATGGTACGAGAGGAAGCCGGGTTTACGGTAAGGACCTACTATTCCAAGGGTTCCCCACGCATTGCCTGGTGATAGCAGATATGCTACCTGCGAGCCGCTGTCGTTGGGTTCGCGTGTATTACCTCTCGGGAGAAGACGAGCGACACAGTCGAAGACTAACGCCCACGAAATGGCGCCGGTCCGAAGACTCGGTCCTCACCCGACAAGCCCCTAATCTTCCAAATACTCCTCGAGGAACAGTCGCGGTGAGAGAACACGTGCGCCTCGCAGGCGGTCCTCGGGAAAGTGCCTGGAATTGCCTGTCACGATACAATCGGCATGAGCCGCCACCGCTACCTCCACGAACATCCCATCCGCCGCATGGGGCAGGTCCAGAGTAAGCGGCTCGGCCAATACAGACTCGCCGCTGGCTTCAACGTTCTCCAGAAGGGCCGCAACCAGTCGCCCGTCAAGACCGAGCCGACCCCTCGTCAGGACATCCCGGTACTCGGCAAGGATCCGCTGGTCGAAACAGACGGTGATTCTGCCGGCCAAGATTGATCGAAGTATTGCGGCGGGAGGACCATAGGGCGACAGGATGCCGGCAACCAGAACGTTGGTATCCAGTGCGATCTTCAACCCGGTTCTCGGCGCTTGCGCGATGCCTGGATCTCGGCGTCGATTTCATCCATGGACAGGTTGTTGAGCCCCCGTTCCGCGGCGTCGTGTTGAAGGTCGGCGAGCGCCGCATTGGCCCGGGACTGGCGGATGTCCCGGAGCGACCGCTCGAATGAGTCCGCGTCCGTCGATGTGAGGATGGCAACGGGTTTACCGTTGTTGGTCACCACGAAGTCCTTTTCTTGTCTGAGATCGCGCCAGAGTTGTGACGTACGCCCACGGAGGTCTCGCACTGAAATGAACTTCATTCTGCCTCCTTTAGTGTCACATTTATGACTACTATTGTAGTCCAACATCATGGACGAGTCCAGCAGTCTGGCACCCTGAAGAACCGTGTTCACAAATCCCGATCCCGCAAATCACTCCGCTTCACCACCAGCCCCGCGGTCAGCCCGATACAGACCGCCGCTGTCACCATCAGCGTCCACGGCGCGCCGATCAGTGCCGCGATGGCACCGGAGTGGGCCTCGCCGAGAGAAGGAGCTCCCACGCCCAGGATGCGCTGGAAGCTCGCGGCGCGGCCTCTCAGGTTGTCCGGGGTGCGGGCCTGGATCACCACCTGGCGCACCACGGCTTGCAGGGCGTCGAAGACGCCCACCAGGAACAGGATCGCCACCGATCCGAGAAACCACGTCGAGAACGCCAGCCCGAAAAGGCAGCCGGCGTAGGCGATGACGCTGAACGCGATGAACAGGCCCTTGTAGGAGATGTTCCCCAGCCACATGACCGTGGCCACACCGGGGAGCGAGCCCAGCGCCGGCGCGGCCAGCAGGATGCCCAGGCCCTCCGGCCCGAGGCCCATGGCCACGGCGAAGATCGGCAGCAGCGCGCGGTAGCTGCCGAAGAAGACCGCCGCGAACTCGGTCACCAGCAGCACGACGATCAGCGAGTTGCGCCGGATGAAGGCGATCCCTTCGAGCAGGCTCTTTACCGGCGACTGTTCCAGGTCCAGCGGCCCGGACTCGTAGCGCATGCAGACCATGATCGGGACGGACACGACGTAGATCAGGCAGGCGACCCCGTAGGTCCATCCGGAGCCGGCGACGCCGATCAGCACGCCGCCCACCGCGGGGCCCACGAGCTGCGACAGCTTGCGCACGGACGCCACCTGGGCGAAGGCGTTGACCAGCAGTTCCCGCGGCACGAGCCCCGGGATCATGGCGGTCCGCGCCGGTCCGGCCGCGGTGGTCAGGGTCGAGTTCACGAAGGCCGCCAGGTAGATGTGCCACACCTGGATGAGGCCGGTGAGGGCCAGCGTTCCCAGCGACAGGGTGATCACGGCATTCACGCCCTGGACCAGGATCACGAACCGCCGCCGGTCGATACGGTCGGCCACGACTCCTCCGGCCAGTTGGAACACGACCGTGGCCAAGCCGCGAACCAGGCCGGTGAACCCGGTCAACAGGGGGGAGCCGGTGATTTCGTACACCAGCCAAAGCTCGATGGTGCGCTGAAGCTGGTAGCTGACCGAGGTCCCGAAAAGGGCGATGTACAGCAGCCGGAAGTCACGGACGGCCAGGGAGGACAGGCCGCCGTGCCGGTGCAGGGAACGTCGGGGACGCCAACGCAAAGGTTTTACAGCCTACCGGCCGTTGGCCTTGCCGTTCCCGCCCGCCGCATGGGGTCCGTACAGGTCGGTCTCCATGAGCTCCGCGGCGGCGGCGCCGGCGTCGGTGAGGCGCAGGGTGCAGCGCGACTCCAGCATCCAGGCGTAGTAGCCCTCGGGCACGTCCTCGGACGGCCCGTGGTGCATCACGCCCTTGGGCACGCAGGTCAACACGCCCGGCTCGCTCACGCCGCCCCAGGCGCCCGGGCCCTCGAAGTAGTAGATGAGCTCGTCGTAGTCCACGTTGTTGTGGATGGGCGGGCGCCGCTTGTGGCGGGCGCTCAGGTTGTAGAAAAGCTCGTCCCGCCCGGGCGACGTAATGAACTGGACCGGAGGACCGTTCGGATCGGTGGGGACGTCCCTCAGATTCAGCTTCCACACCGGACTGGGGCCGTCAAGAAGAGCCTGGGTGGCCAGCGGGTTGGTCGGCTTGACGTAGCGGGTCACGCCGTCGAAGGACTTGAGCAGGAGCACCGTCTCCACGTCCTGAGCTTCGTCCTCGCCGATCACCGCGCGCCGGAGCCCTGTGCCGAACGTGGGCGACGGCTCGAAGCGGACCGCTCCGGGAGTTTCGACGATGACCGACAGGCTCGGACCGGTCTGTGGCCGGACCCGATAAGGAATGCCGCGCGGAATCACCACGAAGTCGCCCGGCTCCCCGGTGAGCGTGCCGTATGCCGTGCGGAACTCCAACTCGCCTTCGTGCACGAAGTGCACCTCGTCGGCCTCGACGTTGGAAAGTACAAAAGGCATGGGCCGTGCGCGCCCGGAGACGCTGAGATGGATGCCGGTGCGGCCCTTGTGGATCGGGACCGCCAGCGCTTCGGCATCGTCTCGATCCGGCAAGGCCACGGCGGCGACATTCAGCCTGTGCGGCACATGCGGACCGGTGACGGAAATAAAATCGGGGCTGTGGTGCGTCCGGGCGACGTTCACCCCCGTGCCCGCGAAGCCTTCCCGCCCCCAGTGCTCCCGGTACTCCAGACTTTCCTTCGCCATGACCGTTCCTCCGGATCGCTGTCAAATCGTGATGAGCCGCCGGTCGGTGCCGGTGGCCCGCCAAGACAACATCACTACGCCCGACTCATCGTCACAAGTCTTTGATTTCGCCACACAAACAACTTAACTGGATCGACCCGCGGTTTTCTGAATCGCGCTCTCCGGCGGCCAACAAATTCGTAATTTACCCATATGACCGGACCATCCTGCAGCTTGGCTGGTTCCCATGACCAGTTTCCCCTCGGCGCTTATGCATCCTCGTTGCTGCTCCGGCCTCAGCCTTCTTTTTCCCACGATGTACAACAACCCGATTCCCCTGAATGCCGCAGAGTATGCTCGTTGACCATCCCATCGTCCCTTGATTGGCCATCTCAATCCGACCCTCTTCCATTGTTCACCTTCCAGAACCCGCATCATCATTCAGGGATACACGGTCGGATCTGGAGCAACCTTTTTCAACAACATCAATCGAATCTTCTCGCTGTGTGGCCCAAGTAATACGTTCTCCCCAATATCGCCCATGGCAACGTCAAATCTCCAAAGGACAGAAAGGAGAAACAGTCTTAATTTCTGATAATCCAGATCCGTTCCCCACAATCTGCCTCCGTCGAGATTTCTCCATTGGCCTGTCGTTTGGTGTTGTGGTTTGCCTTTTTTCTGGTTCAGCACGTCAAAGGCAACATATTTATGTTTGTGGTCATAAGCTCCTTCATATGCCCACTCTGGTATGACGTGTGATCGACAGAGTTCAGCCGGTTGTTGGCATAACTCACAGGCTTCAACCATTCGCGGTTCCCCTAAGGAAAATCCCAAAACGTCGCCGTCGGGGAAGATCCCCCGCCCGAGCGGCGACGACCATAGCACCCCACGCAGTCTGCGGGAAAGCCCGGCCGCAACCCGGCACGCTCAAGAGAACCGTCTGGCTTTGGCGGCGAGCGCTCAAGCGCTCGGCTCATTGCGCGGGCAGCATCCCCTCAGGACAACAACAGCCCCAAGGGTATCACAAACAGGCCCTTCTCCGGAGCAAACGCCTCAGCGCCGTTGTAGGCAAGAATGCCGACAGGCGCGCCCGGAGTCTTCTCTCTGAAGGCCCGCAGGCCGGCCAGATCTCTTTGGCGAAACCGGCTGGCGGCCTTGACTTCAACCGCGATGCAGCGGCGTTTGTGGGAGATGACGAAGTCCACCTCGTGGCGTCCCTGTATGCTCCAGAAACCCAACTCCGCATCTGGGAGATGAGCGCCGAGAATACCCGTCAGGTTCTGGTGCACAAAGGTTTCGTACAGGGCTCCCCGCAAGGGTTCGTCTGCCGCCACACGGATGTCCGAGGTTGACGTCAGATGAGAGGCCAGGCCCGAATCCGTGAGAAATATCTTCGGCGATTTCAGCAAACGAGTCGTACGACTTCGTATATATGGCGGCAGGCGATCTACCACGAAGGACGCTTCCAGCAGGCCAAGATAGCGTACCGCGGTACTGACCGGAAGCCGGGCATCCCGGGCGATTTCACTCTGATTCAGAACCTGACCGGTCCGCGCCGCGGCCAGACGCAGGAGCGTCCGAAACGTCACAAGGTCGGCAACCTGTGTCAGGTCGCGCACGTCGCGTTCGAGATAGGTTTGCTCGTAGGCCAGAAGCCACAGGTCTCGGTCGACGTTTTCGCCAACGACAATGGCCGGCATGCCACCATGCAGAACTTCCCTGTCGGTCAACGCCGAGGAGGACGCGGATGGAGGAAGTCGCGACTCTTTCAAGAAGCTGACCAGGAACGGCTCTTGTGTGTCCCCAAGCCGTTCGCGCCGGGAAAAAGGCCCCAGGGTAAGCGAAATCGCCCGCCCGGCGAGCGACTCACTCACCCCCTTTAGCAGGGAAAGATTGGCGGAACCGCTCAGTACGAATCGGCCCGGCGTCCGCCGCTCATCAACAGCGCGCTTGATGGCGACCAGCAGTTCCGGGCAGCGCTGCACCTCGTCGATGGTGACCGGCTCTTGCCCGCGGACGAGGCTCTCGGGATCCAGCCGCGCCGCCTCCAGCGCCGCGAAATCATCCAGAGTCACATATCGCCGTCCCCGAAAGGCGCTGTCGCGTTGCAGGAAGGTCGTCTTGCCCGCCTGCCGGAGTCCGGTGACGACGACAATGGGGAATGTCTTGAGCGCGCGCCGGGCGAGGGCCGACAATTCCCGCTGAAGGTATGTCACTCCAGCCGCATCTGTTACGCTTAAGCCTTCTTCCACGTGGCGGGACCGATCTTCATCTTTTGTCATAATTAACCATACTATAGTGGTTATATGACATGAATCAAGGTGTAATTTACTTACCGGTGCGTCCCAAGGAGTCCGGACCGCGTCAACCATCGAGCCTGATGTGCGACAGCGCCGTATGCCACCGGAGGAACCTGCGCGTCTTGCCATCCGGGTCTCGACTGGGCTAAGAGAAGCGTCAGACTCGGGGAACCAATTACAGGGAGGCACCCACCCCATGGACTACTTCGAACCCAAGAGCGTCAGCGAGGCGCTTTCGCTGCTGGACCGGCACGGCGAGCAGGCGGAGGTCATTGCCGGCGGCACCGACGTGATGGTGGACATCAAGTACAAGGACGAGCCGGGATGCCTGGTGAACATCAAGCGCATCCCGGACCTGAACGCCATCCGCGAGAGCAACGGCGGCGTCCGCATCGGGCCGCTGGCCACCATCCACGAGCTGGAGGAAAGCGACCTCGTGCGCGAGCGGCTTCCGCTCCTGTGGTCGGCGGCGCACCAGTTCGCCTCGCTGCAGATCCGCAACACCGCCACCATCGGCGGCAACATCTGCCGGGCCTCTCCTTCCGGCGAGACCCTGGCGCCGCTGCTGGTGCTCGAGGCCGAGGCCGAGGTGACCTTTTCCGACGGCGCCCGCACCGAGCCCTTCAGCGCGTTCTTCAAGGGACCGGGCGAGACGAGCCTCGGCTCCAAGGGCATGCTGACGGGCATCAACGTCCCCTACCCCGCCGACGGCAACCACGCCGTCTACCTCAAGCACGCGGTGCGCGGGCCCATGGACATCGCCATGGTGGGGGTGGCGGTGATGGCCACGGCCAACGCGGACAAGAGCGCGCTGGACGACGTGCGCATCGGCCTGGGGGCGGTGGCGCCGACGCCCATCCGCGCGCCAAAGACCGAGGCGCTGGTTTCGGGCAAGGCGCTGGACGCCGCCCTGGTAAAGGAAGCGGGGGCGAGCGCGGCTTCGGAGTCGAGCCCCATTACCGATCAGCGCAGCAGCGGCGAGTACCGCGGCTGGATCGTGGACGCGCTGACGCGCCGGGGGCTGGAGCAATGCTGGAAGGCGTTAACGGGCAAGGAGGTGGCGTGATGGGCCTGGAGATCACACTCACGGTAAACGGAAAAACGCACACGGCCGAGCTGGAGCCGTCCACGGCGCTGGTGGACTTCCTGCGCGACACGCTGGGCTACAAGGGCGTCAAGCTCTGCTGCAACACGGGCGAGTGCGGCGCCTGCACCATCATCATGGACGGCAAGCCGGTGAACTCCTGCGTGGTGCTGGGAGCGGACGCGGCGGGAACCGACGTGGTCACGGTGGAAGGCATCGCCGACGGCGACGAGCTGCACCCGGTGCAGCAGGCCTTCATCGACACCGGCGCGGTGCAGTGCGGCTACTGCACGCCGGGATTCATCGTCTCCCTGAAGGCCCTGCTGGACCGCACCAAGACCCCCACCGCCGAGGAGGTGGAGGAGGCCATTTCGGGCAACATCTGCCGGTGCACCGGCTACACCAAGATCTTCGACGCGGTGGAGCTGGCCGCCAAGCAAATGAGGTAGGGGCGACCGGCGGTCGCCCTCTGCGGGTTCCACCGCGACGTGGACCCCGGGCGAAAGTCCTGAACGAATGGGAAGGAGTGAGGACCCATGGCAAAGGCTGAATACACCGTCCTGGGAACCGACATGCCCCGCATGGGCGGGGTCGAACGGGTGGTGGGCAAGGGCATCTACGGCATCGACCTGAACCTGCCGGACGCGCTGGCGGGCGGGGTGCTGCGGAGCGAGTACGCCCACGCCAAGATCGTCGGCATCGACACCAGCGAGGCCAAGGCCATCCCCGGCGTGCGCACGGTGGTGACCGCGGCGGACGCGCCGGACGTGCGCTACGGGCGCTCCTACATCGACCGCTACATCCTCGCCAAGGACAAGGTCCGCTACATGGGCGACCCGGTGGCGGCGGTGGCGGCGGACAACCAGGCGCTGGTCAAGGAAGCGCTCAAGAAGATCAAGGTGACCTACGAGCCGTTGCCGGTGGTGGTGGATCCCGAAGAGACCATGAAGGAGTCGGCGCCCACCATCCACGAGGATATGCCGCTGCCCAAGAACCTGCCGGAAGGCGTCCAGGTCAAGAACGTCTGCGGCTACACCGGGGTGAACATCGGCGATGCAGAGGCCGCCATGGCGGAGGCCGACGTGGTGGTGGACGAGGTCTACGAGACCAGGATGATCCATCCCCAGTACCTGGAGCCGCGCATCGCCGCGGCCCGGCCCGAGGAGGACGGCCGCATCACCGTCTGGGCCAACGCCCAGGCGCCTTTCCCGGTGCGCACGGAGGTCGCCGCCCTGACCGGACTGCCGCTCAACAGCGTGCGGGTCATCTCCACCGACATCGGCGGCGGCTTCGGCGGCAAGGGCAGCGGGGTCACCTCCAGCGCCGCGCTGGAGCCCATCTGCGCGCTGCTGGCGCTCACCGCCAAGCAGCCGGTGATGATCGTCATGGACAAGGCCGAGGAGACCATCTCCACCACCATCCGCTCGGGCTGCAAGATCTACATCAAGAGCGGCGTCAAGAAGGACGGCACCCTGGTGGCGCGCCAGGGCAAGGTGGTGTACGACGCCGGCGGCTACTCGGGCTTCGGCAACCAGGCCGGCGGCCGCTGCACCCAGATGGTGGGCGGCTGGTACCGCCTCCCCAACATCCACATGGACGGCTTCACCGTCTACACCAACAAGCAGGTGTGCGGTCCGGTGCGCGGACCCGGCGGCCCCCAGGCCACCTTCGCGATGGAGTCCCACATGGAGTCCATCGCCGCCGAATTGGGCATGGACCCCATCGAGTTCCGTTTGAAGAACGTGCCCGAGAAGGGCGACAGCATCGTCGGCGTCCCCAAGCTGCGCGACAGCTCGCTGGCCGAGACCCTGAACCTCGCCAAGGAAAAGATCGGCTGGGGCAAGGTGAAGCTGGGGAAGAACCAGGGCATCGGCTTCGCTACCGGCGCCTGGATCGAAGGCTCGGGTCCCGGCGGCGGCGCGGTGGTGAAGATGAACGAGGACGGCTCCGCCACGGTGCACATCGGCAAGGTGGACTACGGTACCGCGGCCCGGTTCGGCATCCCCATGATCGTGGCCGAGGTGCTGGGCATTCCCACCGACGACGTCACCGTGCTCAACGTGGACACGGACGCGAGTCCCTGGGACGCCGGCACGGTGGGCAGCCGCTCGATGCTGGTGTCCGGCAACGCCGTCAAGCTGGCGGCCGAGGACGCCCGCGACCAGATCCTGCGCATGGCCGCGGGCCAGCTCGAAGCGAGCCCCGAAGACCTGGAGATCGTCGACAGGCAGATCCAGGTCAAGGGAGCGCCGTCCCGATCGGTGTCGCTGGCGTCGGTGTGCAACGCCGGGCACAACGAGATCGGCGACGTCATCGGCCGCGGCTACTTCGACTCCAAGGCCTCCCAGGCCCACGAGCGGGAGACCGGCAGCTCCCAGCCCTTCACCACCCACGCCGCCATGGTGGAGGTGGACACCGACACCGGCAATGTGAAGATCTTGAAGTACGTGGCCGTGCACGACGTGGGCTTCGTGGTCCACCCCAAGGCGGTGGAAGGCCAGATCGAGGGCGCCGCGGCCATGAGCCTGGGCCAGGCGCTGTGCGAGCAGGTGGTCCACGACGGCGACGGCCGGACCCTCAATCCGACCTTCGTCGACTACCTGATGCCGACCATCAACATGCTGCCGCGCATCGAGGCCATCACCGTGTCGGGCTATCCCGGCGCCGGACCCTACGGCACCAAGGGCGCGGGCGAGATCGGCTCGGTGCCGCCCATGGCCTGCATCGCCAACGCCATCTACAACGCCACCGGCGTACGCGTGCGCAGGCTCCCGCTGAGCCCCGAGAACGTGCTGCGGGCGCTCCGGGAAGCCGGGAAATAAAACAGCTCCGAACGGGCGGCCCGCCGCGCTTGACGACGAACCGAACGTCGAGCGACGGGCCGCCCGGCGGGTGAATCCGCTTGCTGTCGATCAAGGGGCTTCGCCGCCGGCTGTCGGACCTCTACTACGGCTGGCGGATGATGGGGCTGACGGCCCTCATCCGGACCATCGGCGGCGGGCTCCACAGCTTCGGGTTCACGGTCTACTTCCTTCCCATCCAGAAAGAGCTGGGTATCAGCCACGCGGCCACTTCGCTGGCGTTCTCCCTGGCTCGGGCCGAGGGCGCCATCGAGGGTCCGCTGGCGGGCTACCTCATCGACCGCTTCGGCCCCAAGCCCGTGATCCTCACCGCGTCGCTCATGTGCGGCATCGGCTATCTTCTCTTTTCCACCGTCGACAGCTACACGAGCTTCCTGATCATCTACGTCGGCGTGATCTCCCTGACCTTCACGGCGGGTTTCGTGCACGCTCCCGCGGTGCTGGCCGTCAACTGGTTCCGGCGTTATCGGGCGCGGGCGCTGACCTGTCTGAGCGCCGCCATGCCCGTGGGCGGAACCGTCGTCACGGTCCTGCTGGCGGTGGCCGTCCACTTCTGGGGCTGGCGAACCGCCGCGTTCACGGCTGGATGCGTGTTCCTGTTCGTGGCCACGCCCCTGGCCCTGAGGATTCGCCGGTCGCCCGAGAGCATGGGTCTGCAAATTTCCGCGGAGACGGCGTCGTCCTCTACCCCGCCGTCCGGGGAACGAGAGGACGGGTCGGAGAATGACGCGACGGAGACCCACGGCGAGTCCGACTACGAAGCCGGGCGCGCCATGCGCACCCCGGTCTTCTGGCTCTTCGTCTTGTGGATGACCACCCGGACCGCCGCCTACACCACCGTCATCGTGCACTTCGTGCCGCTGATGGAGTGGAAGGGCCTGACGCCTCTCGCCGCGGCGCTCCCGCTGTCGTGGTTCAACGGCATGAACATCGTGGCCCACTTCATCATGGGATGGATTGCCGACCAGACCAACAAGGTACGGCTGGTGGCCTGGTGCATGGTGCTTTCCTTCATCGCGGTCCTCGTCCTGATGTGGAGCACCACGCTCTGGGGGTTGCTGCTGTTCGCCACCCTGTTCAGCGTGCTGGACTCGTCGATACCGGTCATATGGGCCGCGGTGGGAGACTATTTCGGGCGGCGCCGCTTCGGCACCATCCGCGGCAGCATGAGCTTCTTCTACATGTGGGGAGGCGTCGTCGGACCGTATGCAGCCGGCGCCCTCGTCGACCACTTCCACAGCCACGCCTATGTGCCGTGGCTGCTTCTGGGGCTGGTGGGGGCCGCCGGAATCACCACGGCCCTGCTCATCGGACCGTGGACCCGGGGGGTGGGACGCCGTGACTGAGGGACACGGTGGGACTTCGCTCCGCAAGAGGATAGACGTAGGTCGGATTAGCGAAGCGTAATCCGACATGGGACAAAACGGATGTCGGGTTACGCCTTCGGCTAACCCGACCTACGTTGTATCGAGATCCAGGAGGTCAAATGACACTCATAATCGACAATCCGACCGTGGAGAGAGTTCTCGACCCGTCGGAGGTGAACGACGCGTTGGAGCTGGCGGCGCTGGAGTTGGCCACCGGCGGCGCCGTCAACGCGCCGCCGTACCGGGTCTTCACGCCGAGGGACCCCGACGACTACCGGGACCACCCCCGGTTTCCCGAAGGCGGAGGCGACCCGACCCACCACTCGTTCACCTCGCTGAGCGGCGCGATCGCGCGGCTGGACGTCACGACGGACCGCATCGACTCCGACATCATTACCTACTTCGAGCAGGACGGCAGAGTACTTCAACGGCGGGTGCCCGGCCGCAAGGACGGAAGGTTCTGCGGCCTCATCTTCGTATACAGCTCCGGCACCGGCGAGCTGCTGGCCATCATCCACGACGGCTATCTCCAGAAGTTCCGGGTGGCGGGCACCGGGGCGGTGGGCGCGAAGCACCTGGCGCGAAAGGACTCCCGCACCATGGCCCTCATCGGAACCGGATGGCAGGCCCAGGGGGCCGCCCATTGTTTCGCGGCCCTCGACAACCTGGAGAAGATCGAAGTGTACAGCCCGACTCCCGGCAACAAGGAACGGTTCGCTGAGCAGATGTCAAAGGAGGCCGGTATCGAGATCGTACCGGTCGCGTCCGCCCGCGAGGCGGTGCGCGGCGCGGACATCGTATACATGGCCACCAACTCCAAGGACCCGGTGGTGATGGCCGACTGGCTGGAGCCCGGCCAGTTCGTCAGCAACGTCTCGGACGTCGAGCTGGAGATCGCGGGTTGGGAACGCTGCGACGTCCTGACCATGAACCGCCACGGCAGGCGCTGGATGCGGTACGCCATCGGCGGCGCCGAAGCGATCCCCGAGCACGGCAAGGACCAGTACACGCGGCCGACCTCAATCGAGTGGGACAAGCTGCCCTTGTTGGGGGACGTCATCGCGGGAACCCACCCCGGACGCACCTCCGACAGCCAAATCACGGGGTTGGTCTTGCGCGGCGACGGCGTTCAGTTTACCGCCGTCGCCCATCTCATCTATAGTCGCTGCAGGGAAAAGGGCCTGGGGACCGAGATTCCCAGTGAGCTGTTCCTGCAGGACGAGCAGTACATACCCTGATTCCCGTCGAGGAGCGTGCGGCCAAGTGTCGACACGGTCGGCGGAAACCGGAATTCGACTTGGGTTGGTCCGAGGCAACTGACAAAAGGGGGTGTCATGAAACGATCGCTGATGAGGAGCCCATGACGTTTGTCTGTCTGGACTCGCGGCTTGCAACCGCAGCGGAGATGGAGGGACTCCGACTACGCCCATGAACCGGCAGAAGCGCACCGCCATCTACACACGGCTCCAGAAGAACAATCCCAGCCCTTCAACCGAATTGGACTGGGTGGATCCGTTCGAGCTACTGGTAGCCGTGGTGCTTTCGGCCCAGGCCACCGACGTGAGCGTCAACAAGGCCACCGCCGAGCTGTTTCCGGTAGCCAACACGCCCGAGAAGATCCTTCGCCTCGGCGTCAAGAGGCTCAAGCGCTACATCCGCACCATCGGCCTGTTCAACAGCAAGGCCGATAACATCATCAAGACCTGCAGGATCCTCATCGACGAGCACGGCGGCCAGGTGCCGCGCACCCGCGAGGCCCTGGAGAAGCTCCCCGGGGTGGGCCGGAAGACCGCCAACGTCATCCTCAACACCGCCTTCGGCGAGCCCACCATCGCGGTGGACACGCATATCTTCCGCGTCGCCAACCGCACACGCATGGCCAAGGGGAAGAACCCCCTCGAGGTGGAGACCCGGCTCACCCGCCTCACGCCTCCCGAGTTCCGCAAGGACGCCCACCACTGGCTCATCCTGCATGGCCGCTACATCTGCAAGGCGCGCAAGCCCGAGTGCCCGCGCTGCGTCATCGCCGACCTGTGCGAGTTCCCGGACAAGACCCCTGCGGAACTCCCATCCGCTAAGCAACTCGGGGGATTGAAGGGCAACATGAAGATCGAAGCCGATCTCGTCCACTCCGAGTCGACAGAAGACTGGCACATGCTGAAGTAAGGCGGCCGCATCAGCGGATGACCGCAGCTTCACGCAAGTGCGCCAACTCCGCCTCGGTAAGCCCCAGCAGTCCGCCAAGCACCTCGTCGGTGTGCTGGCCGATTGCGGGGGCGTCGTCGCGGATGGACGCGGGCGTTTGCGACATGTGGATCCATGGAGCCAGCAGCGTGGTGGGGCCGGCGGTGGGGTGGTCGCGCTCGATGAAGGCGTTGCGCGCCTTGATGTGGGGATCGTCCAGCACCTCGGCCTTGGACAGCACCGGCGCGCCGAAGTAGCCGAGATCGCGCACGGCGTCCCAGATCTCCTGCCGGGTGTGGGCGCGGGCCCAGTCCCGGACGATCCGGTCCAGCTCGTCCTTGTTGTTCCGCCGGGCCGCCACGTCGGCGAAGCGAGCGTCCGTCGCCAACTCCGGTTGGCCCATCCTCTCCGCCAGCACGCTCCATCCACTGTCATCCAGGTGGGGAATCCGCAGCGTGAAGTAGCCGTCGGCCACCTCCATGGGGGTGTTGCCCACCATGTTGCCGGTGAAGTGCTCGTGCATGGAGCTGACCATGAAGCCCAGCACGGCCTCCTGCATGGACACCACGATCCGCTGGCCCTCGCCGGTGCGCTCGCGGGCGTGGAGCGCGGCAAGGACCCCCACGGTCATGCTGACGCCTGCGGCTTCGTCGCCGATGCCCAGGGACTTGGTGCCCTTGGCGCCGGCGTACTCCCAGGCGGTGTGGGTCCAGCCGGTCATGCTGTTGTTGGTGGCCGCGGTGTTGCCGTAGTCGGCGTAGGGACCCCATTCGCCATAGCCGCGCGAGCAGGCATAGATCAGCCGCGGGTTGATGTCCCTGACCGAGTCGTAGTCGAGCCCGAAACGCTCCATGGTCCCCTTCTGGTAGTTCTCCACCATCACGTCGGCGCGGGCGATGAGCCCGCGCGCCAGCTCGACGCCGCGCTCGGTCTTGAGGTTCAGCACCACGCTCTTCTTGTTGACGTTGATCCACAGGAACTCGTAGCCGTCCTTGCCCGCGTCCGGTGCCATCCAGGAGCGGCGGAAGTTGTCGCCCTGGGGCGGCTCGATCTTGATGACCTCCGCTCCCAGGTGTCCCAGCAGCATGGTGCAAAACGGGCCGTTCAGGGCGTGAGTGAAGTCCACCACACGGATGTCGTTCAGAGGGCCAGGCATGGGTTGCTCCTTTCCGTGGTCACCGCCGGACGGGAACCGTCCGGTCAGATTGACAACAACGTCCTGTTATCGCATACCGTTTGGCACCAAACCACGAGAGGTACCGCCGTGACCATACCCACCGCCCCCCTGGATCCGGAGACACAACCCGCGCTCGTGCGCACCGACTCCTATGCCGAATGGCGTGAACGCGAGGGCGCCCCGCTCGTAGGCGGGGTCTTCATCGAGGACATGAAAACGGTGGAGGTGGGGCCGTGGCCGCGCAAGGGCGACGGCGTCAAGGGCGCCCTGTGCTACCTCGACGGCGATAACGGCGGCGACGAGCACATCGTCGAGCTTCCGCCGGGAGGCTACACCGCGCCGCTGCGGCACATGTACACGGAGGCCATCTACGTGGTTTCGGGCCACGGCTCCTGCTCGGTGTGGCGCGAGGGCGGCGAGAAGCAGACCTTCGAGTGGGGTCCGGGCAGCTACTTCGTGCCGCCCACCAACGCCTGGCACCAGTTCTTCAACGCCAGCCTCTCCCAGCCGGCCCGGTGGTTCTCGGTAACCGACCTGCCCCAGATCTTCCGGCAGTGGAACAGCGAGCACTTCATCTTCAACAACAGCTACGACTTCGACGACCGCTACCAGGGCGAGCCGGACTACTTCACCGCCGAGGCCAAGCTTTACAAGGGCCGGGTGTGGGAGACGAACTTCATCCCCGACATCCGCAAGCTGCCGCTGTACGAGTGGAAGAGCCGCGGCGGCGGCGGCACCAACGCGTTCATGGTCATGGGCTCCGGGCTGATGGAGTCCCACGTGTCGCGCTTCGAGTCCGGCTACTACAAGAAGTCCCACCGCCACGGCCCCGGCGCGCACCTCTACATCATCGAGGGCGAGGGCTACGTGCTCGCCCAGCGGGGCGACGAGGAGCGCGTCCGCTGCGACTGGAAGGAAGGGAGCCTCTACCTCTCCGGCGCGGGACAGGGCCTGTGGCTGCACCAGCACTTCAACGTCGGCGAGACGCCGGCCACCTACCTGGTGATGAACCAGGGGCTGTCGCGCAAGTACGCGGTCAACCGCTGGCAGGCCCAGGAATCCACGGTGCTCCGCACCGGCGAAGTCAGCGGCAAGAAGGGCGGCTACCAGGTGGAATACGAGGACGAGGACCCGGAGATTCACCGCATCTTCGAGGATGAGCTGGCCAAGCGCGGCATCACCTGCCGGATGAAGAACATGGTGCCGTGGTGCACCGGCGTGGGCGGTGCCGAGGCCGTGAAGGTCCTGTTCCCGGACGAGCACGGCAACCTGCCGGGCGAGCAGGGCAACCTCCCGGACGCAGAGGGAAGCTTTATCGACTGACCGACACCGACCAACCACAGCCGGAGATCGACGCCTTGATACGTACCAGACCGGGACACCGCCGCGAACGACGGCTCGGATCGTTGTCCAGCCTCATGATTCTCGCGCTGCTTGCCTTTCTTCCGTTCGGCCTTCAGGGTCAGGCCCACGCGCAGACCGAAGAACCGCCGTCGGAAACGGTCCCCCACAGCGACGCGGCCATGCGCTGGTGGGATTTCCTCACGCCTCCACAGAGAGCGGCCGCGCTGCACGGCGCCGAACCGACTCCGGCGCAGACCGCCGCCGCCGAGAACCTGTATGCGGACCTGGACATGGAAACCAGGGGGCTGGTCAACGACGCCGTGGAGGCCATCGGCGGCAACATGGAGTTCGGCAGCCTCGGCGCCTGGTGGTGGGGCCTCGACTGCCGGCTCCGACGCGTCGCCACCGGCGACGGCAACACCGAGGATACCGAGAGCCCTTACTGTGCCGACTATCCGGGTTCGGGTCGGACGCCGCTGCTCGGCGACGCCGAAAAGGCCCACGTGGACAGGGTCGGGCAGGCCTTGCTCGGGCGCATGGATCCCGGCGTGTACCCCCGGGACATCCCCCCGTTCATGGGCTGGTGGAACGTCCTCGAACCGGCGCAGAGGGTGGCCGCCCTGTATGGCGACACCGCGTCCCCCGAGGAGCGCGCGGCCGCCGAGCCCATGTACGGCGACCTGGACCCGGAGACCAAGAGGCTGGTTCACACCACGGCCTCGCAAGTGTACGGTCTCACCGCCTCAAGGAGCGTCGGCGCTTGGTGGGAGCGCCTGGACTGCCGCCTGAAGCGCGTCGCCGTGGGCGACGGCAACGCCGACGATGCGAACAGCCCCTACTGCGCCCACTATCCGGGCTCCGGCAGGACGCCGCTGCTCGGCGACGCTGAAAAGGCCCGTGTGGACGAGGTCGGGCAGGCCTTGCTCGAACGCATGGATCCCGGCGTCTATCCCCCGGACTCTCCACCGGCCATGCGCTGGTGGGGTGCCCTCAACCCGACTCAATGGGTCCTCGCCCTGTACGGTTTCTCGGCGACACAGGAGGAAACCGCCGCGGCTCGAAACGCCTACGCCGATCTCGACCCGGAGACCAAGAGGCTGGTCAACGACACCGGCGACCAAATCTATAGGGGCGGCGACTTCGACAGCGTCGGCGCCTGGTGGCAGTCCCTCGACTGCCGCCTCAGGCGCGTCGCCACGGGCGACGGCAACGCCGACGATCCGGACAGCCCCTACTGCGCCCACTATCCCGGTTCCGGCATGTCGCCGACTCTCAGCGACATGGAAGAAGAAGGCTTCAGCAGGCTGCAACAGGTCGACAGGGTGGGCATGGCGTTGCTCGAACTCACCGACCCCGGCGTGTATCCGCCGCGGCAGGCCCGCATCGGGCAAGTCAACCGCGTCGTGCTGCCCGCGGTGTCGCGCGCGATCCTGTCGAGCGCCGTGAGCGCAGTGAGCGACCGCGTCAACTCGCGTCTGTCGAGCGCCAACCCGCCCACTGCACGCTTGAGCATTGGCGGGGCTTCGGACCCGCTTCTCGCGCTGGCAACCCACGGCAAGGCCATCGGCGACGGGCGGGCGGCTCCGGCGCGGTTCCTCGCGGGCTCGTCGTTCGCGTTGCCGCTGAACCCTTTCGGCAGCGCCCCGGGCGGCCTGGCGCTGTGGGGCAACGGCGACTATCAGAGTCTCTCCGGCGGCTCGAACGACATCGACTGGGAAGGAAGCGTCGTGAGCGCCCATTTCGGCACGGACGTGATGTTGAAGCGCAACCTGCTCGCCGGGCTGTCCCTGTCCCTCTCGAAGGGAAACCTCGACTACACGGAACGGATCGGCGTCGACCCCCGGCATGGCGATCACGAAACCACGCTGACGAGCCTCAACCCCTACGTGGGCTGGATGCTGGAATCGGGGGTTGCGGTATGGGCCATGGCCGGACACGGTTGGGGCCGGGTGCACGTCAACCACGATACCGAGGAACACGCCAGCGGCAGCGACCTGACCCAGTGGTCCGGGGCGGTGGGCGCCAACGGCACGGTGTATTCGAGCGACGATCTGTTGCCCGGCGGAGAGACCGCCGTGGAGTTGAAAGGCCGGGGCGCGCTGGCCCGAGCCGAGATCCACGGCTCCGGGGACATGGACGAGCTCACCTCCACCGTGAGCCGGCTTCGACTCGCGCTGGAGGGGCGCCACACGCGGCAGTTCGACACCGGCGGTCTGCTGACCCCTTCCCTGGAGCTTGGCGTCCTCGCCGATGGCGGCGCCGGCGAGACCGGAGCGGGATTCGAGATCGGGGGCGCCCTGAAGTATGTGGACCGTTCGCTCGGCCTCACCGTGGAGGGCCGCGGCCGGATGCTGGTGGCCCACGGCGGCGACCACGAGGAGTGGGGTGCCGGCGGCTCGTTGCGCCTCGATCCCGGTGCCGCGGGCCGGGGTTTCTCGGTCAGCGTCGCCCCCTCGTGGGGTCTGCCCTACAGCGGCATCGACCGGCTCTGGGAGCGCGGCCTCACCGGAACGGGGGCCGGTTCGGCGGATGCCGCGATGCGCATGGCGGGCGAGTTGGGTTACGGCCTGCCGGCATTCGGGGGGCGGGCCGTTTTGACGCCCTATACGGGAGTTCTCCTGTCGGGCCGGGGCACCAGGGAGTACCGCACCGGCGCGCGGTTGAGGATGATGTCATCGCTCGACCTCGCACTACAGGGAACGCGCCGCGAGCGATCCCACCGGGCGGCTGAGCACGGCTTGACTCTGCGGGCCTCCGTCCGCTGGTAGATCCACGGCACCGGGAAGCTCAGACCATGCACGACATCGGAGACGATCACGATCACGACGGGGACACACCGGAGGAAGAAGAAGACCATCCTCTCTGGAAGCTCGACACCATCACCCTGACCAGCGTCGGCATCGACGTGGGAACGGCGACCTCCCAGATCCTGTTCTCGCGTCTCGTGCTCAGGCGGCTGGGACGCGAGCTGTCCAGCCGTTTCGTGGTCACGGACCGGAAGACCCTCTACCTCTCCCCCATACGGTTCACCCCCTACACCGCCAACCGCGAGCGCATCGACGACGAGGCCCTGGGCCGCCTCGTGGACGACGCCTACGAGGAAGCCGGGCTCACTCCCGACGATGTGAACACCGGGGCCATCATCCTCACCGGCGAGGCGATCCGGCGAGACAACGCCCGGGCCATCGCCGACCTCTTCGCCGACCAGCGGGGAGACTTCGTGTGCGCCACCGCCGGCCACAACTTCGAGGCCCTGCTGGCCGCCCACGGGTCCGGCGCCGTGGCCTTCTCCGTGGAACAGAAGTGCCGCGTCCTCAACATCGACATCGGCGGCGGCACCACCAAGCTGGCCCTCGCCGATCGCGGACGGGTCCTCGACACCGCCGCCTTCCACGTGGGCGGACGGCTGCTGGCCACCGACGGCAACGGAGCCATCACGGTGCTGGAGCCCGGCGGCCAGGCCCTGGCGGGCCATGTGGGGCTGGACTGGAACGTCGGAGACACCGCCGGCTCCGCCGACATCGAACGCCTGGCCGACCACATGGCGGACGTGGTGCTGACCCTGGCCCGGGGCGACGCCGCCGCGCCGGAGCTGGAGCGGCTGTGGCTGAGCCCTCCCCTGGACCACCGCGGCGAATGCGACGCCGTGGTCTTTTCCGGCGGCGTCAGCGAATACGTGTACGGCCAGGAGCACGAGTCCCACGGTGACCTCGGGGCGCCCCTGGGGAAGGCGCTGCGGCGCCGCATCGACCAGGGCGCGCTACCCGGAAGCCTGGTGAGCGCCCGTGAGTGCATCCGGGCCACGGTCATGGGCGCGGCGCAACATACGGTGCAGGTGTCCGGCAACACCATCTACCGCTCCGACGGCGGGCTCTTGCCGCGCAAGAACCTCCAGGTGCTGCGGCCGCCGGTGGATCTGGACGGTGACATCGACCCGACAGCCATGGCACACGCTATCCGGAACCATTTCAGCAGCTTCGACCTCGCGGAGGGCGAAGCCGAGGTGGCCCTGGTGTTCCTGTGGCAGGGTCCGCCCGCGGCGTTTCGCATCGCCGCCTTCTGCCGGGGCTTGCTGGAAGGCCTGGCGCAAACGGTGGCGCGGAAACGACCCATCTACCTGGTATTCGACCACGACCTGGCGGGTCTCGTCGGCACCATTCTCAAGCAGGACTTCGGGCTCGAGGGCGACGTGCTGGCGCTGGACGGCGTCACCCTTCGTGACTTCGACTTCATCGACCTGGGCCGGGTGCTCGAGCCGTCCGGCACCGTCCCGGTCACCATCAAGTCGCTGGTGTTCCAGTTCTAGTGTGGTGTCTGATTAATTCGCAGCATAATATGCGGAGGATTTTTCGTCGTCGGCAAGGCGCGATGACGAGCAGTGGCGGGTACCACGCGAGGAAGAGCAACGCAGCCGACGGCGAAAAAGACAAGCAGATTTGTCAACTTATGTGTGGGACAGGACACTAGCCAAGGGGAGGCGATGGCGGGAACTCACCTGGAGAAAACCGGCGGGGTGGCGTCCGTGGTCATCGACCGGCCGCCTCTGAACGTGCTCAACCTGGCGTTGCTGCGGGAGTTGCGGCAGATCCTCGACGAACTGGACCGGGACGAGGGGGTGGAGCTGGTGGAGATCAGCGGCGCGGGCGAACGCGCCTTCTCCGCCGGCGTGGACGTCAAGGACCACACCCGCTCACAGGTGCCGGAGATGCTCGACCTCGTGCACGGCGTCATCCGCAAGCTGATGAGTCTCCGCCAGCCAACCATCGCCGTCGTCGACGGCATCTGCCTGGGCGGCGGATGCGAGCTGGCCTCGTCCTGCGACCTGGTTATCGCCTCGGAAGAGAGCCTGTTCGCGACGCCGGAAATTACCGTCGGCTGCTTTCCGCCGGTGGCGCTGGCGCGTTTTTCCTCCCAGATCGGCTATCACCGGGCCGCGGAGATGATACTCACCGGCCGCCGCCTGTCGGCTCGGGAAGCCGAGTCCATCGGCTTGGTGAACCGTGTCGCTCCCCGGGACCGGCTCGACCAGGCGCTGAAAGAGCTTCGGAACGAGCTGCTGGACAAGAGCCGGGCGGTTCTGCGCATCACCCTCAAGGGCCTGCGGGAAATAGGCCTCAAGGAAATCTCCGCCGCCCTCGCCCGCTCGGAGGAAATCTACCTGCGGGACCTGCTGGAAACCGAAGACGTGGAAGAAGGCGTCCAGGCGTTCGTGGAGAAACGCAAGCCGAAGTGGCTGCACCGGTAAGGGCGACCTGCCGGTCGCCCCACCCGTGGTGCTCCACTCGGACAGGCACCCGGCTGTACGTCAAACCGGATCGCTTGAGCCAAGCATCCAAATCCATGCGGGCTCGGCCGCGACGCCGTCCGGCAACGGGTCAGGTATGCCGTCACGGGTCAGGGTCAGAAGGCGCATTCCTGCGTCGCGAAATTGCTGCCCTGCCGCTGTCAGGGCTCGCAGCTCGCGTTCCGCGGTGCCCGGGTCGGAGGCATCAGCGCATATCTGGATCAGTTCCCGGCGTCCATCAGCCGAGCGAGCCAGGAAGTCGACCGCGTATCCCTGTCGGGTGCGAACATAGGTGACGTCGAACCGGCGCCGCTCCAGTTCGATCAACACCGCCGTTTCCAGGGCGTGCCCGACGTTGGCCCGGCCCGTGCGGTCAAACACGGGAATCAGGCCCGCATCGACGGGATACGCCTTGCGTGGATTTACCATACGTTGGCGCTCGGAGTTCGACTCCATCCAAACGACACGCACGAGGAAACAGTCTTCAAGATAGCCGAGCAACTGATGGACCGTATCTCTGGCGATGGCTATGCCCTGGGACCTGAGTGCGGCATGGAACTTCTCGACACTGAACGACCCGCCCGCATTCCCGAGCAACTGACGCACGAGCCACCGGAGCCCGGTGACGTTCCCGACCGAGTGCCGTTCCACCACGTCTCGAAGCACCGCCACGTCCACGTAGTCGCGCAGCAATTGATGCCGCGACGCGGCGTCCAACCCCTGCGCTTCGGGAAACCCCCCGGCAACCAGCCACGTCGCGAATTCCCGCTCGAGGTGCACGCGTTCGTCCCGGGGCAGGCCTTCCGTCCGTTGCGGAAGCTCCAGCCCCTGGTGGCGAAGCGCCTCGTCGAAGCCGAACGGATGCATGAGCACCTGCCATGCCCGACCGCGCAACGCAGTGGCGATTTCCCGAGAAAGCAGGGCAGCCGAGGAGCCGGTGACGAACACCTGCACGGCTTCCGTATCCAGCAACCGGCGCACGAAGCGTTCCCAGCCGGGAACCAACTGGATCTCGTCAAAGCACCACATGACAGGCGACGCCCCCGCTCCCGGCGTCGAATGTCGCTGGTACTCGTCAAGGAGGAAATCCAGATGGCGGCCCTCCAGGCCGGCAAGCCTTTCATCCTCGAACGAAACGTAGGGGGTTCGGGACGGCACCTCGCCCGTTTGCATGAACTCCTGCCGCAACTGGTGCAGAAAGGTGGTCTTGCCGGCCCGGCGCATGCCTACCACCGCCGTTGCCTTGCCGGGAAACCCCGTAAGCCCGTGCACGCGACGGGGAGTGTGGGAAGGGGGCGATGCTCGCAATGACTCGGCAAGCTGTTCGACCAGCACATGCCGGAGGGTTGTGGGGAGCGCTTCCAGGACTATTCTCCTTATACAAAGGAGAATATACCGATCTTTTCTCCTTTTGAATAGGAGAATATGACCATGGTGTCTCCTTGACGGCAGGAGAAGGCTTACGTGTCAGGCGAGCTAAGTGGACAGCGCCCGGTGCACGGCATTCATGATCCGTTCCTTGCCGGGAACGAAGAATGTCTCCAGCGGCGGGGCGCACGGCACCGGGGCGTTGGGGGCGGCTACCCGGAGGATGGGGCTGTCGAGGTAGTAGAGGGCATCCTCCTGGACCCGCGCGGCGACCTCGGCGCCCACTCCGCCCTGCTCCACCGCCTCGTGCACCACGATCAGCCGTGACGTCTTCCTGACCGACTCCACCAACGTGCCGACGTCCAGCGGCACCAGGCTCCGGAGGTCGACGACCTCCACGGAAACCTCCTCGCCCGCCAGCGCCTCCGCCGCCTCCAGTGCCGGCCCCACCATCCTGGAGACCGCCGCCACGGTCACGTCTACGCCCTCCCGGAGCACCGCCGCCTGGTCCATGGCAAGGCCGCTCCCGCCCTCGGGCGCCTCGGCGCGGGTGAAATAGAGTCCTCGGTGCTCCACGAACAGCACCGGGTTGTCGTCGCGGATGGCGTCGCGCATGAGGCTTTCGGCGTCGGCCGGGTTCGACGGCATGACCACCTTAAGGCCCGGGACATGCAGAAACCACGACTCGAGGCTCTGGGAGTGGTGGGCTCCCATGTTGCCCTGGACGCCGCACTGCACCCGGACCGTCAGCGGCACCTTCAGTTGTCCGCCGGACATGTAGTGGAGCTTGGCGGCGTGGTTGACGAGCTGGTCCATGGCCAAAGTAATGAAGTCCACGAACATGATCTCCACCACCGGGCGCAGGCCCGACAGCGCCGCGCCGATGGCCACGCCCATGACCGTGCCCTCGCTGATGGGGGTGTTCACCACCCGGTGCGCGCCGAGCTCCTCGGCGATCCCCTGGGTGACCCCGAACGGGCCGCCCAGCGCCACGTCCTCCCCGAAGACGTAGACCGAGGGGTCTGCCCTCATCTCGGACAGCAGGCCGGCGCGAATGGCCTCCAGATAGGTCAGCTCCGCCATGATCGCCTCACCTGTACACCTGTGTTATGGTCTCCTCGGGCGCGGGCCAGGGAGACGACAGGGCGAATTCCGCCGCCTCTTCCACCCGCTTGCGCGCGTCGCTCTCGGCTTTCTCGAAGTCCCCGGCGGAGGCGGCCCGCCGGCGTTTCAGCACCCGGGTGAAGCGCGCGATGGGGTCCTTCTTCTTCCAGTCCGCCAACTGGGACAGCTCCCGGTACTTGCCCGGGTCGCCCTCGTAGTGTCCCCGGAGGCGGTAGGTCAGGCACTCGACGAAGGTCGGGCCCTTGCCGGCGCGGGCGGTGGCCACGGCCCGGCCCATGGCCGTGCGCACCGCCAGGATGTCGTTGCCGTCCACGGTGGCGCTGGGGATTCCGTAGGTGCCGGCGTGCTGCGCCAATCGCTCCACCTTGGTGTGGGCGGAGAGCGGCGTGAACTCGGCGTAGCCGTTGTTCTCGCACACGAAGATCACCGGCAGCCGCCACAGGCTGGCGATGTTGAGCGACTCATGGAAGGGACCGGTCTGGCCGGCGCCGTCGCCGAAGAACACCACCGCCACCCGCCCCGCGTCCTTCTCCCTGGCGGCGAAGGCCGCACCCAGCGCAAGCGGCACCGTGCCGCCGACGACGCCGCTGGCGGTGACGAACCCGGCCTCCGCCGCCACCACGTGCATGGACCCGCCCTTGCCGCGGCAATAGCCGGTTGCGCGACCGGCGAGCTCCGCCATGAGCCGGTTCACGTCCGCCCCCTTGGCGATGGCGTGGCCGTGGGAGCGGTGTCCGCCGTAGACCAGGTCATCGGTGTCGAGCAGGCCGCACACGCCCACGGCCACCGCCTCCTGCCCGATGCCGAGATGGAGCAGGCCGACGATCTCCCGCGCGGCGTAGAGGGCCGACACCTTCTCCTCGAAGGCGCGTATCAGCCACATGCGCCGGAGCAGCTCTACCAGTTCCCGGTTGCCGTCCCCGCGCCCCGGCGCCTTCGCCCTGCCCTGCTTCGCTGCCGTCATGCGCTTCCTCCTGCTAGTTCGCTCGCGCCCAACGGCGCCGTCGGTCCATCCAGCGCCAGCCGGCGGAACCGTGCCCGGTCGATCTTGAAATTGTGGACATCGGTCTCTGGCCATTGATAGAACGCGTCCGGCACCTTGTAGCGCGGCAGGGTCTCTCCCAGCCATGCCGCCAGTGCCGGGCCCTCGGGACACTCTTTGCGGGACTGCACGAACGCCACGCAGCGCTGGCCGAATTCCTCGTCAGGAACAGGCACCACCACCGCCTGCTCGACCCCGTCATGATCGGTCAAGGCCCGCTCGATCTCCTCGGGGTGGATGGTCTCGCCGCCCGAGAAGAACCGGTTGTCGCGGCGTCCGATGACCGTCAGGTACCCGTCTTCGTCGATCCGCCCCAAGTCGCCGGTGGCGAACCAGCCGTCGCCGGTGAGGGGCCGCCTTACGCCGTCACCTTCCACATAGCCCATGAACAGGGTCTCTCCGGCCAACTGGATCTCCCCCTCGTGGCCGATCCGGAGCTTTCGGTATGGCAGCAGCTTCCCCGAAGTGAGCCGTTGCCGCGTGGTGGAACCGGGGCCGGTGGTGGCCACCTGCGAGGCCATCTCGGTGCAGCCATAGCTGGCGAACACCGGCAAGCCGCGCTCGCCCGCCCGCTCCAGCAGCTTCAGCGGAACCGGGCTGCCACCCAGGATGATGTAGCGGAGCGCAGGGTAACGCACGGACTCGGGCTGCTGCAACAGCCGGTGCAGTTGCGTCACCACCACGGACAGGTGCGTGACGTCGTAACGGCTCAGGACCGCATCCAGGGTCTCGCCCTTGTCCGGCATCACGACGGTGGCGCCGGTCAGCAGGCAGCGGAAGAGGATGCCGAGGCCGCCCACGTGATAGAGTGGCAGGTCCAGCAACCAGCGGTCGCCGGCGGCCAGCGGCAGGTTTCGGTTGGAACCCCGGGCGTTGTAGTAATGGTTGCCGTAGGAGTGGAGCACCGCCTTGGGGGTGCCGGTGCTGCCGGAGGTGAAGACGATGGTTGCCGGGCGGTGGAGCGGCATGATCGAACCGGCGTCCTCCTCCGGGGGCTTCCCGGTCGCCGCGAACTGGCGGCCCTGCAACATCTCCACGCCGCTCGGGATGTCGCCGAGCCTGTCGTCGACGTCCCGGACCACCAGCTTGCGGACGCCGACACGGCCCAGGAGGTCCGCCACCGTGCGGTGCGGGAGGCGGGTATTCATGGGACAACAGACCGCTCCCAGACGGAGGATCGCCAGCAGCCAGACCAGGTAGTCCGGGCTGTTGGGCGCGAAGATGGCCACGCGCTCGGCGGGGTTGCATCCGGCCTGTCGAAGCGCCGCCGCCGTCACCGCCACGCGTTCGTGCAACTCCGCGTAGGAGACGGTCCGCGCCCCGTTGACCACCGCCGGCCTGCGACCATGGCGTTCGGCCGCTTCTTCCAGGAGGCAGCGAATCTCAGTCATACCCTATCTCGCTCAGCCGGCCGACATCGATATGGTGGCCCCGGGCCAGGGTATCGTTCCACTCGATGGCGCCCGCGTGGAACGGGATGCGCGGCCGGACCACGTCGGCATCGAGCCAGCGATAGGTGTCGAGACCCGCGGGCACCGCGTCCGCGGTGGAGGTCCAGGCCAGCGCCGCCAGCGACAGCAGTCCGACGCCGCTCTCGAAGCAGGAACTGATCACCGGGCGCACGTTCAGCGCCAGCGCCTTGGCCACCCATTCCCGTGCTTTGACAATACCGCCCAGAAGTGTCGGTTTGAGGACCACCGCGCATACGTCGCGGCGCCCTTCGAGATCGTCCGGCCGGAGTTCCTGAAGGCTCTCGTCCAGAGCCACCCGGATGCCGGCGGCGTCGAACAACTCCCCCAGGTGTGCCGGGTTACGCAAGGGTTCCTCCAAGTATTCGATTCCGGGGTCGCCGATCTCGCGCCCAAACGCCACCGCCTGCTCCAGGCTCCAGCTTCGGTTCGCATCCAGCCTCAAGCCCACGCCGTCTCCGATCACGGAACGCACCGCCCGAGCGAGCTCCACGTCCTCCGCCACCGGGCGGCCGCCCACCTTGAGCTTGACCGCCCGATACCCCTCGTCCCGGAGCTTCCGGGCATCCGCGAGCACCTGCTCGCTGGAACCCGCCAGCAACCCGTTGACTGGAAGGGTCCCCTCGAAACACGCCAACTCGGTGGCCGCCCCATCCTCCGTCCGTCGTGACAGCCCCGCCAGCGCCGTCTCCAATCCGAACCGTACCGACGGGGGCACGCGTTCCGTCGACTCGCACCCAAGCCACGATTTGAGACTGTCATCCCGTGGATCGAACCTTGCGCCCCGCAGACGCCCCGCCCACGATTTCAACTCCGCCTCGGCCTCCCGTAGGCTCTCACGGCTGAATCCCGGCAACGGCGCCACGTCGCCCCAACCCGACGCGCCTGAGTTCGATTCGATCCGGATCAGCGCCCCCGCGCGCTCGTGAATCACTCCACTCGCTAGCGGCAACGGCCCCGTCAGCGGCAGGCGATAGCGAAAGATCCGGCAGCTCGAGATGGTCACGGCGTCCAGGTTGTCCGGGGCTTCCGCAGCGGGTTCCGTGTTTTCCTCGACCTTGCGTGGCACTCCCCATTGATATCACTAGCCTGCCGGCATTTTGAACTCCCGTCGCCGGTGACGTAACCTTTCGCAATGTCCAACCGTTCTCAAACGCCGGTATTGGAAACCGTCTCCGGCCAATTCCAAACCTTCGCCAGGCAATGTCGCGAGTCCTCGCCCCTTTACGCGCGGCTCGCCACGGGCATCGCGGACGACCGGGAAATCCTGACGTTGGCCGCACGAGCCCAAAAGGGTGAGAGGGCCGCCAATTTGTTACTCGCGGCCGTTCAGTTCCTCCTCCTGAAGGGAACACGGCACCCCCTGGCCGCGTTCTACGAGAACCCGTCCGCAACCCTCGAAGACCCCTACCCCCATTTCCGCACGTTCTGTCTCGAGTACGCCGGCGAGATCACGGCGATCCTCGCCACTCACAGGGTCCAGACCAACGAAGTGCGGCGGTCCGCGTTGCTGCTGCCGGCGTTTGTCCTGGTCTCCCGCCAGGCACGGGGCCGGCCCCTGTACCTCCTGGAGATAGGCGCGGCGGCCGGGTTGAACCTTCTGTGGGACCGCTACGGCTACGACTACGGGAACGGCCTACGGTCGGGAGAACCGAGGTCGCCCGTTCAAATCGGGTGTGTCCTGCGGGGGACGTTGACTCCGCCCGTTCCGGCGACACTGCCGGAGGTAAGCCGTCGCCTGGGGGTAGACCTCGATCCCGTTGACGTCAGCGACCCCGAAGAAACACTATGGCTTCGTTCGCTGATTTGGCCCGGGAACGAAGAGCGGGCACGTTTGCTGGAGAACGCCATCACGGTGGCACGGGAAGAAACACCGGAGATCATCGCCGGAGACGGAGCCGTGCTGCTCCCCGAGTTGCTGGCGGATGTCCCAGGGGATGCGGCGTTGTGCGTCGTGCGTGTCTTCACCAACCTCTCGCCGGTTGCCCGTGAACAATTTGCGGAGTCGATTGCCCGCCATGGATCTCGACGGGATCTTTCGGTTATCTCCACCAGGAGGGGCGCACGCGACGATCAGGCCGCACTGGCCCTGGTCTCATATAAGAACGGCGCCAGGCACGAGACCCACTTGGCAAACGGTGAGAACCACGGCGTGTGGCTCGAATGGTTGGTCGACACCCCGCAGCCCGATTCCTCCGCCGGCCCCGCCATCGGTGGGCCGGATTGACGAAGCATGATCCGCCACCCGCGGGTCGGCCTGACCATCGGCCCGTTCACACCACCCAACCGATGGAGAACACCGCGCTGTATAGCAGTAGCAGCCGGGCGGTGTAGGCGAGGACGGGATTCAGTAGCGGGCCTTCGACCGAGAAGAGGCGGCGGAACGCCGGCAGCGCCACGACAACGACCGCGGCAGCGGCAACCGAATAGGGGTGTTGCCCCGAGGCGACGTAGAGCAGCAGCGGCAGCAGGCAGGCCACGACCACGGCGGTGATGTATTCGACGCGGGCGAAGCGGGGGCCGAAGCGGACCGCGAGCGTCCGCTTGCCGGTCCGGCGGTCTTCGTCGGCGTCGCGGAGGTTGTTGACCGCGAGGATGGCTACGGACAGGAGCCCCGGGGCCAGCCCGGCGACGATCACCGTGGCGTTGACGGTCAGCGCCTGCACGTAGTAGGTGCCGGCCACCGCCACGGGACCGAAGAACACCAGCACGAAGAGGTCGCCCAGGCCCAGATAACCCAGGGGACGGGGGCCGCCGGTGTAGAGCAACCCGGCCGTCACCGAGAAGACGCCGATGAAGACCGCGGGCCAGCCACCGCGCCAGATGAGGTAGAGCCCGCCCAGGAGCGTCAGCGTCAACACCACGAAGATGCCGCGCTTCATCATGCCGGGGCTGACCAGCCCGGCCTGGGTGACCCGGAGCGGTCCCTGCCGGGCCTCGGTATCCGCGCCCTTCTGGAAATCGAACAGGTCGTTGGAGAAGTTGGTGACGACCTGGATCAGCACCGAGCACACCAGCGCCACGAGCGCCGCGGGCGCGTGGAACCCGCCGTCGCCGAAGGCCATGGCGGTGCCGATCACTACCGGGGCGATGGAGGCCCAGAGGGTCTTGGGTCTCGCCGCCAGAAGCCAGACGGAGACGGCGCCGGGCGGCTCGGGGCGGGGATCCTGTGCCACTGGGTCCGCTGCCAGTGGTTCAGGGGCGCCTGGGGAACTTCGAGAAGTCCGGCTTGCGCTTCTCGACGAAGGCGTTCCGTCCCTCCTGGCCCTCCTCGGTCATGTAGAAGAGCATGGTGGCGTTGCCCGCCAGCTCCTGCAGTCCGGCCTGGCCGTCGCAGTCGGCGTTGAACGCGGCCTTGAGGCAGCGGATGGCGATGGGCGAGTTGGCGAGGATCTCGCGGCACCACTGGACCGTCTCCTCCTCGAGCCGTTGGTAGGGCACCACCGCGTTCACCAAGCCCATGTCCAGGGCCTGCTGCGCGTTGTACTGCCGGCACAGGTACCAGATCTCACGGGCCTTCTTCTGCCCGACGATGCGCGCCAGATAGGTGGCGCCGTAGCCGCCGTCGAAGGAGCCTACCCGCGGTCCGGTCTGCCCGAAGATGGCGTTGTCGGCGGCGATGGTGAGGTCGCACATGACGTGAAGCACGTGGCCGCCGCCCACGGCATATCCCGCCACCATGGCGATGACGGGCTTGGGAGAGCTGCGCATCTGGCGCTGGAACTCCAGCACGTTCAGCCGGTGCACGCCGGCCCCGTCCTTGTACCCCGAATCGCCACGCACCTTCTGGTCGCCGCCGGAGCAGAAAGCCTCCTTGCCCTCGCCGGTCAGGATCACGACGCCGATGGTCTGGTCGTTCCGGGCATCGTCCAGCGCCTGGATCATCTCCTCCACCGTCAGCGGCCGGAAGGCGTTGCGGACCTCCGGCCGGTTGATGGTGATCTTCGCGATGCCGTCGGTCTTGTGATACTTGATGTCGGTGTACTGTCCCGCCTCGGTCCATTCGATCATGGCTGTCCTCTAGCTTCCGTCTGGTTTCGAAGACGATTCCCCGCGGGGTCTCACCCGCGGGAGACAAGGAACTCCCGCAGGGTGCGGGAGAACGCCTCGGGGTTCTCGAAATGCGTGTTGTGACCCGCGTCCGGGATGATCGCGAGCCTGCCCTTTTCCGAGACGCTTACCATATCCTGCATGGTTTTTCTGTAGCGGGAGTCGAGCTCGCCGGCCACGGCCAGCCACGCAAACGGTATTTCCGAGAGCCGGGGCCAGAGCGATGGCTGGGAACCCGTGCCCATCAAACGGAGGGAGCGGGCCAGGCCCGCCGGGTCGTTGTGCCGCCGCCGGTCCATGAGCCCGGCAAAGCGTGTTTCGTCACGGCCGATGGAGTGGAACAGCGGCTGCCGGTACCAGGCCTCCAGGAAGGTGTCGAGCCCTTGCCTTTCCAGCTCGGACGCCTTGGCTTCGTCCCACTCCCGCCGGGCCGCGCGTTCCTGCTTTGACGCCAGACCGGGCGAACCAGATTCGACGACCAGGGCGCGGCAACGGTCCGGGTGGGTCAACGCCAGGTAGAGCGCCAGCCGCCCGCCCATGGAGTAACCCACCGGCACGCACTGCCCCACGCCCAAATCGTCCAGCACCGCCAGCAACGCGCGTGCTGTCTCGGGCATCCGATAGAGGCCGCCCGGGCAGCCGGCGCTCAGCCCGTGGCCTGGAAGATCCACCAGAATGCACCGGCAGTCCGGCAACGCCTCCACTGTCTCCGTCCAGTCCCGCCCGGAGCCCATGAAGCCGTGAAGGAACAGCAGCACGAACCCGTGGTCCGCGTCTCTGCCGCGAACACGGGTCTCGTAATGAAGTCGACGTGACTCGGGCAATTTAAACTCCTGAACGCCGGCGGACGGTCCGGCGCCTTGACAGGCCAACGAGACTTACAGTTTTCTTATTCGGCGGACGACGTCGCGGAGCGTGCTGTTCGACCCGGAGGAAAGGTGGAGGTCGACCGCTCTCAGGAGATCCCTTCGGAACGCCGTTATCCTTGCGAATACCGTGGCCGCGGAGACGCCGAAGTCCACGGCGAATTCGCATGCCTGACGCTCCAACTCGACACTCCCCATACTGTAGACAAGGGCTTCACCATTCATCCCGGCATCGATGGTCCGCCCAAGGTCGATAAGGTCGGAGAGTTCTTTCTCGGGATACGCATTGAACAACCACAGAAGGTCGTAGAGGTCCTTTTCGCTGCACCTCGAAACGAGCGACGCCGCCTTCATGGCGAAGAGGGTCGGCAAACCGGCCACGACGACGTCACCGGCGGCATTGGTTTCGGCGATATCAAGGAGTCGCTCGTCGAGAACCACGTCCACCGTGAAACTGAGATCTTCGAGACCACAGACGGCCCGGTAGTACTGGTTGCTTCCACTCCTCTCATCGAACTCGACACCGATGGACCTCAGGGAACGAACGGCCAAAACGGTTTGCCTGAACGAAATGGCATTGCCCGTGAACAGGTCTAGGTCGTCCGACCGCCGATGCGCCGCATAGAAGCCGGCCAAGGCGGTGCCGCCAACGAGGAGACAACCGCTTATTCCCTGTGCGAAGACATGCCTGAGCGATTTCAGCAGCGGCGGCGACAGGACCCGATCCGCTAGAGACGGGTCAAATCGTGATGAACCTTCCATACAGTGTCGATCTCCTCGCGCTTCGCTGGAGCCAGATGCTTGCGGATTCCACGGCGGTATGCGCGCCATACACCCTTGCCCAAGACCGCTGCCGCCTCGTAGATGCCTCTACATTCGATGAACCGCGCGACCGCACGCGGCCGTGATCCGGCCAACGCGACCAGGAAGCCGTAGATGTCCGGGTATGAGCGATCCCAGCAGAACTCTGCGTAGAGCCGCCGCACAGCGGCGGGATCCGAGATACCGGGGAGCGGTTTGAGCAATTCGGCCGGGTCTATACCGAGTCCATCGCTCAGGTTCAGGAGATTGGCGACGTGCAGGTTATGGAAATCGTCGTCTTGCGTAAACCAGAGAGAAACGGCCTGGCGGCTCACCCCCGCGGCCCTGGCCACGTCGGACCGCCGGCACCCCTTCTTCGCCATCACCGTCTTGAGCATGCTGAGGTACACCACTTCCATCATGAGGCCCCCTGGACGGAGTGTCAAGTGTACTTGCGCACGTCCAGTCGACGCGCGGGCGAGCAAGTCGAGACGGCTACAGTCCTTCCAGAACGGTTTTCCGCAGGCTCAGGTGAAGGTCGTAGTTGTCCTGGCGCCCGGTCTGTACCTCGATGACGGTGGTTCGGCTCCGCTGCCGGGCCTGTTCGTAGGCGCTGACGAACTCGTCCACCGAGGACGGCTGCGCGTATTCCAAATCGAACAAGGCGGCGGCGTGCTCGAACGTCATGCCGTGGGGGGCGCCGAAGTAGCGCTCGAAGACATCGACGAAGCGGGCGACGGGAAGGAACGAGAAGATCCCGCCGCCGTCGTTGTTCAAGACGACGATGACGAACGGCGTATCGAGGGTCCGGCACAACCTCAGCGAGTTCAGGTCGTGCAGGAACGCCTGGTCGCCGATCAGGAGGGTCGCGCATTTCCCCAGGCCCCGGGCGAATCCGGTGGCGGTGGCGATGGTGCCGTCGACGCCGCTGGCGCCCCGGTTGGCGGCCACGACGGGCGGCTCCGGTCCCGCGCGGCCGAAGGTGTCCACGTCGCGGACGGGCATGCTCGACGCCAGGTACAGCCCCTCTCCAGCACCGATATGACGCGACACGAGCCATGCGACGCTCGGCTCGCTCAAGGCCCGATCCCGCGAGAACAGCTCGTCGAACCGCCCCCCCACGTGTTCGGACGCGCGCTGCCAGCTCGCGAGCCAGCCGGCGTCCGGCGCCCCTCCGGCTTCGCCGCCCACGGGAGCCTTCGCTGCATCTCCCGCCCCACGAGAACTTCCGATCATGGCCTTCAAGGCCCTGCAGAACTCCGCCACCGGAAGCTGGAACCGCCTGGTGGCACGGTGAATGGGGTCCTGGCGGTCCGGGTGCTCGTCCACCACCACGTAGTCCTTCGGCGGGGCCGCCTCCAGGTGGTCCGGAAGCCGCCTGGAGGTCCACCGACCGCCGACGTGGATCACGGCCTCGATGGGATGGCGTTGCATGAACTCCGGCGAGCCGAGCAGGACGTCCTGGTAGGGCACCGCGGTGCCGGGCCGGCTGTCCAGCCGGAGCCCGGAGGTCACGTCGGGAAGAAGCGGCCAGCCCAGCACGTTGGCAAGACCGGCCACCGCCGCGCGCGTTTCCGCATCCGCCAGCCGGCCCGCCACCAGAAGGCCGCGCGGACGGCGCGCGGCCAACTCCGCTACCTCCGCCAGCATGTCCGCATCGGGCCGGGACGGCGCGCGGTCGTAACGGCTGTAGGCGTGGCTGCCGTCGCGCCATGACCGCACCGGTTCCAGATACGCTTCGAAGTCCCCGCTGTGCTCCGTGGGGGCCAGTGGTTCCCGGAACATGCAGTTGATGTGAACCGCGCCCCCGGACGGCGTGCTGCAGCGGCTCACCGCCTGGTCCACGGTGGTCAGCACCACCGCCGGATCGACGTCGGTGGAAGGGCACGGGAGATTCGCCGACCATTCCGCGTAGGCGCCGAAGAACTTCACCTGGTCCATGGTCTGGTTGGCGCCGGCGTCGTGAAGCTCCGGGGGCCGGTCGCCGCTCAAGACCAGCAGCGGCACTCTCTCCAGCGATGCCTCCACCACCGCCGGCCACACGTTGGCCAGGGCACTGCCCGAGGTAGTGATGACCGCGGCCGGCGTCCCGGTAGTGCGCCCGTACCCCAGCGCGTGGAAGGCAGCGCCGCGCTCGTCGTAGTGGACAATGCTCCGGGCCCGGTCGTTTCGCGCCACCGCCACCACCAGCGGCGTGCTGCGCGACCCCGGAGCGACGCAGAACGTGTCGACACCGTTGCGCACGAGCTCCTCGATCAGCAGCGACGCCCACAGGTGGTTGATGTTGGGGGCTTGAAGGTTGGTCGGATGACTCATCGCGGAAGGTTCAAGGCATGGGTGAAGTGGCTGATCTTGTAGTCCAGCTCGTCCCATTCGTCCCCGGGCACCGAGCCGGCGACGATTCCCGCGCCGGCGAACACGGAGAGCGTGGAGCCTTGCACGAGCCCGGAGCGGATCGCCACCGCGAACTCGGCGCTGTCACGCCCTACCCAGCCCACCGGACCCGCGTACCAGCCGCGGTCGAAGGGTTCCCGCTTCTCGATCTCCCGGAGGGCGCTTTCGGTGGGATAGCCGCCGACAGCCGGTGTGGGGTGAAGCGCCTTCAACAGCTCGGCGTCGCCGACGCCGTCTCGGAGCATGCCCTCGAAGTTGCTCATGAGATGCTGGCACTGGCGCAGCTTCACCACCGACGGATTTGTACCGGCGTTCAGCGAACGGCACAGCGGCGCGAGGCTTTCCCGGATCCCCCGGACCACGTAGTCCTGCTCCCGCCGCTCCTTGTCGCTGCCCATGAGGTCCCGTTCCAGTTGCCGGTCCAGGGAAGCGCCGACCCCGCGCGTGCGCGTGCCGGCGATGGCGTCGCAATGGATGCGCCGCCCCTCCCGGCGGTACAAACGTTCCGGCGGCGCCCCGAGGAAGGCCCGGCCTGTCGCGGGCACGAAACAGAACCGGTAGCAGTGCTCCGCCTCCGGCAACAAGGCGTGAAGGCAGACAACGGGATCCAGGTCGACCGGGAACCCGAAGACCGATTTCCGGGCCAGGACAACCTTGCCGACGGAGTCTCCGGAAACGAGAGCGAGTGTCTCCGCTACGGCGATGTCCCATCCGGCCCTGTTCGGCAGATCCTCGCGGGCAGTGGCCGCCGGGTGTGCGCACGCGGCCTCGGAGGCCGGGAAGACCAGCGCATCGACCTCTCTCATCAGGTCGTCGACCGCATCGGCCGAGCGCAGCCACTGGCAGGCCAGCACGCTGTCCGAGCCCCGTTGACTCAGCTCGAATCGCGGCAGCACGAAACGGTAGCTTCCGAAGTCTCGCCAGGATTCATCCGAGCCGCTTCGGCCGTTGAAGCGCATGCCGCCGAAGTACCTCGCCGCCGTTTCCCCGGCCCCAAGCCGACTTCGCAACCGTTCGAACAGCGAATCCGCGCCGTCCGAATTCACACCCGCGAGAAGATCCGCCGCCCCGACACCGGCCACTTCATCCCGGCCATCCCGGTCGGCCCAATACATCCTCGTGGCGGAAGGCGCCTGCACCCGCAGCCATGCAAGCGCATCCGTGAAAGGGATCACGGTTTCCACGCGGACGAGGCCGGGCGGTCCGTTCCCGGCGCACTCCCGGCTGATCGTCTCCCGCAGCTTGGCTGAAAGATCGTCTCCTGTTTGATCCGTTTCGACCTTCACCAGTACACCCGAGTTCAATCCAGAATGATCCATGGGCCCTGCCCAACGACGTTATCAGATCGGGCTCAACGCGGCGAGGGGAGCCGGATACCGTCCGGTGCATCGGCGGATCACCTAAGCCCGGACTTCCGGTTGACGGATCAAAGTCAGTTGGCAGGGAAAAGATCTGTCTGACCAGTAGAAATCTGAAGCTGCCCGTTTGGGTCGAAAGGATCGTCGATCGGCCTCGGGAGGCGCAACCTCCCGCGAATCTCTGCCACCGTTGGGGCCGCCGTATAGAAGCGACCCCGCTTTTCGCCCTCCGAAACAAGAAGGTTCGCATCCACGAGCATCTTCAGATCACGGCTGGCGAGGTTGTTGGACACATCCGCGCTCACTCGATACGACGAGTTTCTTACCTTGCTGCCGAAGGCAGCCTGGAGCAGCGCCATGGCCGTGCGCTCTGGAAACCCTCTGGACTCCACCAGGTTCATGAGTTCCGCATAGACCCTTTCCAACTCTCGGGTCCGGCGAAGAAGGGTCTGTGCCTGCCGGTAATGGCCGGCCAAGCAGAAGCGAACCCACGGCTTGGCATTGCGCCGTGGATTCCATGCGCCGCCGCCGACCTCCGCCAACACGTTATAGTAGTTCTGTTGATTGTGGCCTATGTATTCCTCGATTGAAGAGAAGGGTGGCGTCACGATCCCGTCGCCAGCCAACACCGCGGTATGGATGCATCTGGCCGTTCGGCCGTTGCCATCCGTAAATGGATGCAGCAGCGCCAGGTTCAGATGCGTCATGGCCGCACGCAGGAAGACTGAATCGACCTCAGCATGGTTCACGTAGTCCAGAAGCTCACGGACGAGAGGCTCCAGTTGGTCACGGTCTACCCCCTCGTGCACCACTTCACCGGTCTTGGTATTCCTGACACCGACCCAGCCGGGGCGGTATTGACCCGGATGTGACGCCATATCCGACTGGCAGATCATGAAGTGGACTGCCAGGAGCACGTCCTCCGTGATCGTGAATGACGGGCTCTGCCGACGCTGGAGAATGTAGTCCATCGCCTCGCGGTAGCCGACGACGGCCCGCCACGTCTCACGGTCAGTGTTTGCCGGGTCTTCACCGTCGATCGCGGCGATGGCGTCCTCGTCGGACACATTGATGCCCTCCACGCTGTTGGAGGCCATGAGGGCGCGAGCCCGAGTCATGCGGGCCAACAGACCTGTCCAGCGGCGTGGCGCCGTGACGACGTAGTGACGCAGATCGGCCCGGATCCGAGCCGTCGCCACCTCTACTCGTTTCTCGTCATCGTCTAGTTGAGGATACGTGAACAGCATGATTATATACAGTTGATAACTGACTTAGTATCAATGAATAACTGATAGTGAGTCAGTTGTAAACTGTATATGTTGCGTAGAACCGGGTGTCACGTCACCCTGGCAGCACAAAAAAACGGGCGGCCGGCAATCTTTGCACCTACCGGCCGCCCGTTTGGTTCGATGAACCTGGGAACTCAGAGGGTCAGTTCGCCGCCAGCTCCTTCTTGATGTTGTCGATGAAGGTGTTGAGCATCTGGTCGGCCTTCTTGCGGATGATGGGCTGGCCGAACTCGCCGATCTTGCCGAGGATGTTGACGTCGGTCTCCACGGTCAACTCGGTCTCTTCGGAGTTCAGCTCCTTGAGCTCCATGGTGGACTTGCCGCGCATGGCGCCGGCCACGCGCCGGTCCTCGGCCTCGGCCCGTAGCGCCGCGCGCCAGGCGTCCTGGTCCTTTTCCTCCAGGACGATCTTACCCTGCAGGCTCAGGGCGATGGGGCCTACCCGGACCTTCAGGGTCCCCTGATAGGTTTCCCCGTCCACCTGTTCGACGTCCTGGACTCCGGGGAGGCAGGTGGCCACCCGGGGAATGTCCATGAGAAGCTGCCACAGGGGCTCGCGGCCCGCGGGCACGGTTGCGCTTTGACTGAATTTCACCCCGTCCTCCCCTCAGCTCGCGTTGGCGATGGCCTGCTCGAGCGCGCGCCGCACGAACACGGCGGCCATCTGCGTCTTGTAGGATCCCGAGCCGCGGAAGTCGCTGACCGGGTCGGTGTGCTCCTTGGCCTTCTCGCCGGCTTCGCGGAGCCCTTCCGACTTCACGGGCTGCCCCCGGAGCACGTCTTCGGAAGCCGTGGCCCGGATGGGCGTGGTGTTGACGCTGCCCATGGCGATGCGGACGTCCTGGATGGTGGACTTGGCGTCGTCGAGGGTGACCACCGCGGCCGCGCTGACGGTGGCGTAGTCGTCGGCCGAGCGCGGCAGGAACTTGAGATAGGCGGCGCCGCTGTTGGCCGCCATGAGCGGCACGCTCACGCCGGTGACGATCTCCTCGGGATCGAGCACGGTCTCGTAGTAGTCGCTGAAGAAGTCCTCCGCCGCCACCGAGCGGGTGCCGCCCGCGGAACCCAACTCGAAGCTGGCGCCCAGGGCGATGAAGGTCGGCGGCGGGTCCTGGTTGGGGTCGGCGTGGGCGAGGCCGCCGCCCACCGTGGCCATGGTGCGCACGCGCTGCGTGGCCACGTGGTGGTAGGTGGCGCCCAGTACCGGGAGCTTGCCCTGGACCACGTCGGACGCGTCCAGATGGGCGTGGGTCACGAGGCCGCCGATATGCACGCTGCCGTTGTTTGCCGATATATCGGTCAGCCCGGACACGTTGCGCAGGCTGATGACGCAACTCGGCTGCACGAGCTGCTGCTTCATCATGATCACCAGCGCGGTGCCGCCGGCGATGATCTTGCCGTCGGAGCCGACTTCCTTCAGGTCCGCGTAGGCCTCTTCGAGGCTTCCGGGAGTGCGGTAGTCAAAAGCGATCATTCCTTGAACCCCTTACTTGGCGAACTCGTGCGCCTTCTCGATGGACTCGATGATCTTGTAGTAGCCGGTGCAACGGCACAGGTTGCCCATCATCCAGTCCTTGATCTCTTCCTCGTTGGGCCTGGGATTTTGATCCAGCAATGCCTTGGCCGCCACCACCTGGCCGGGAGTGCAGATGCCGCACTGGAAACCGCCGTAGCGGATGAAGCTCTGCTGCACCGGGTGCAACTCGCCGTCCTGGGCCAGGCCCTCCACCGTGGTGACGTCGTGGCCGTCGGCGAATACCGCCAGGGCGAGACACGAGCTCACCATCTCGCCGTCGACCAGCACGGTGCACGCGCCGCACACGCCGACGCTGCAGCCTTCCTTGGTTCCGGTGAGGCCCAGATCGTAACGGAGCAGGTCCACCAACAGCCGGTTGGTGGGCACCTCCATCTCGTGCTCCGTCCCGTTGACGCGAAACTTGATCTTCTTATCCATGAAAATCCGTCTCCGATCGTGAGATTGATTCACTGGCGGGGTCCGTGAAGATACCCGAACGACGCCCTGTTTATAGGAAGAATCCGGTGGCCGGTCAACCCCCGCCGGGAGCCGCCGGGCTGCCGCGCGGCACCGCCTCCACCGGCTTGTCCATGAAGCGCCCGATGCGCTCCGCGAGCTCGTCGAGCCGCCTGCCGCCGCCCCGGTCGAGCAGCACCGACCGCGAACCGGAAAGGAGCAGGCGCAGGGAGCGGGCCGGGAAGGATTTCTGCCCGGCCGTGGAGCCCGCCACCGCGAAACCGCTGTAGACCTGGTCGTCGGCCACCCTGAGGGCCCGCACCTCGTCGAACTCCAGCGTCAACCGGCGCCGCATGAACAGGCTGGTGCGGGAGAGGTGCACCCGGCTGGCGCGCCGATCGATCCGGATCGTCCGCTTGAGCGTCAGCAGGAACGCCACCACCCCGAACAGCACCACGTTCATGGCCGGGAAGTACCACAGGTTCCCCACCGCGCTGTCGAGCCCATGGGCACGGATGGCGAGAAAGACCGGAAAGGAAAGCAGCAACAGAAAACAGGCAATGCCGAGGCACAAGAGGGCCGGGAAACGGCCGCCGCGCCATACGAGGTTCAACTCGTCGTCGCCCGAAGGCGCCTCGCGGAATCCGAGGCGGTTGCCGATGGATTCGAAGTGTCGTGGATCCCCTGTCATTCGCGCGGGTGTGACGCCGCCCTCGGAGCCCGTCATTTCCGCGGAAGCGGGAATCCAGGCGGGTTGAGCGACGGGAACGGGCTTCCTACTTCTCCGGCTTGCCGCCGTACTTGCGCAGTTCCCGGTCGGAGCGGTCGCGAATGTCCCGCTGGGCTCCCTGGGCCTGGGCGCGAATCTTCTCGTTGCAGGGCTGGCAGATGCCGCCGCTCAGCGGAACGACCTTGGCGCAAACCATGCAGCGCTGCTGTGGCCGGTTCTCCATAAACGCCGAGCTTAACCGAAAACGCCAAGCGATCCAAGAAAACGGCACCCGGTACCGCAGCCGGTGCAGGCGAGTTTGAAACCTGGTCGTGTAGAGTATGTCTGAAATTCTGTCTGAAATTCAGTTCCGTGGACCAGGTGAAACTCTCCTTCCGACAACCGGATTGTTGATCCCAGGAGGCATCAACACAACCACAACACCGGTCATCGACCGCAAACCCGGCTGCTGTCCACCGTCCCCGTGGCCTTTCCCAGCGTAGTGAAGCACGCCTGGACAACCGAGCCGGGGATCGAGCTAGGTGTGCTTCACGGCGAGGACGGGTTCAGTGATCGGTACCAACCACAGCGCTCGCTCGCGAACAATGACGCTATCGTCACTTGATGTATGAAGGAAAATCGCCTAGCTCGTCCATCTATGAGGTACATCGACAACGGTACCGGGGATCCGCGGGAAGATGCCCTTTTCCCGTGGCTACGCGCCGTGTTGACAGCGGATGTCGTCGGGATTAGATGGCAATCGGGTTTCTTCGAAGCTAGCGTGCTCGGTGTGTTTATACCGGCGTTGAAGCGACTAGCAAAAGAACAACTCGATACCGTTGTCCTGATTGGTTCCAATGACGGCGAGACTCAATCCACCGCAGTGCATCAATTGGTCGACGTTCTCGGGCTACCGCGGCCCGGCGCGCTACTTGGAGTCGTGAGCTACGCTGACGGCTTCTACCATCCCAAGACCATTCACCTTTGCTACCGCAATGGTCGAGAGGTCGCGTACGTCGGCTCGGCGAATATGACGTCGCGGGGAATCAACGGGCTTAACATCGAAGCCGGAATAATCCTCGACACAGACGAAGGTGATCCGGTCGAGTCTCTAACCCCCATTAAACAGGCCGTCCGCGAGTGGTTTGTCTCGAATCCCGAGGGCTTGTTCGAAGTAAAGAGCCACGACGATGTAAATCGACTTGAAGCGCGAGGCATCCTCACAACCGAGCGTACTCGTCGACCGCCACGCGGTGAGCGTGCCGGGTCTAGCCGCAATCCGTTCCCGCGTCGCGGGCGTCGCCACGTCCTTCCGCCGATACCCAACGGTGGTCGGGAGGAAGAAGACCAGATCGACGGCAAGCACTTGGAAGAACCCGTTCTGATTGCCGAGTTGGCAGGACCAGGACGGTGGGGCCAAGCTGCATTCCCTGAATGGTTCATCAATAACTTCTTCGAGGTCCTACCAAACACCGGCGATGTTCTGCGTCTTTGGCCCGTCACCCAAACAGACGGCGTGGGGCCAGCGGAAGAGCGTCCGTGCGGTCACAAGGGAGGAAGTCGAAATTGGTATTATGAACTAGGGCTGGCAGCGGAAATCGGCGCATACCCACAACAGCCGCCTAAGCCCATAGTTATCTTTCATCGCATCAGCGATCAGACCTGCCGCTATACGATTCTAATGCCCGATGATCAATCCTACCCACATGTGGCTGACTTCCTTGCGGCGAATCGTCACCGACTCAATCGCCCGCGCAACCAGCTTCCACGTACAATAGTGCCCGCAGTAGAGCTGCGGAATGCATGGCCGGACAACTGGTTCTTTGATGCCTAGTCGCGCGATTGTGGAACTGGCACAACTCCTTGGAATGGTCTAGGGGCGGCAGCTAATTAACACTTCAGCGGGACATTCGACATCCACGTTCCGCTCCGTGGTGTTTAACTTATTGTGAGATATCCCATCGACGGGGACAAGTTCAACCTCGTTGAAGTGCTCCTTCGCAATACTGAGTAGCTGGTCGATGGTTAGAAGGCGAGGACGATTTCTAGCGGTCGCCTCATACGGCGAGTACGATAGAATCAATGGAATTCGGCGCTTGGCCACCCCGACAAACAGCTGTTCAAATGCCCTTGGTGCTTTCGTCGGAATGCAAAAAGACGATTGGTGGCGTTCCAATCGGTAGATCCCGCGACTAAGTCGCGGAACGCCATTCGAACGTATTTTCGTCGTCGCCACCTCGGGTTCGTCCCGCAGCGTCATTGTCTCTAGAACGTGATAGTAGCGGCTGTAGTGATCTCGAGTGTAGGGCGGGTCCGCATAAACGGCGGCAAACGGAGTGGTATCGCTTTTGAGAAAGTCGAGGTAGTCCAACCGAATGGCACGGTGACGCCCTCGGGGTCGACGAAGCGTGGAAAGCGAGTCGCAGCACGCGCGGTAACTGTCGAAGATGCTCAACGTGCGGTCGCGCAACGTCTGCTTCACTAGGTGCCTCTTCGGGACACCCTTAGCGTCGCGCAGCTTGATCGGTTGGGCAAAGTGCTTCCCGACCGTGTTCACGGCATCGCTAGCGACAACCAATGCTGCTGCGAGATAGAAATCCTGAAAAGGAGCGTCTAAGAAGTGGACCTGTGCCAGCAACGCATCCAAGTCGATGGCCTGCTCCCAGGAGAAGTACCGACCTCCGAAATGGCGGGTCACAACTGTTTCCGGTCCTGTAGCCAAACCTTGTTCGTTGAGCGTGTCTAGCGCGGCGTTCATTTCGCTACGGAGTCGAGGCGGCATGCGGTCGCGACAGTTGAGTGCAAGCAGAGAGCCGTGCTCAAGTAGATCGCTCAGGCCGTCCGCTGATCCGTCTGCGGCATCAGCCACGCAGTGCCGCTCAAGCGCTAGCAGGCCGCGCAAAGCGTATCGGAGCTGCGAGCGCAACGACCCGGCAGAGGCTCGGTCGCAAAGCCTGAACCCTTCGTCGCTAGCGTTCTTCGGCGGATTGACTAAACCACTACAGAGGATGCGAGAATATTCCTGAATATCCACTGATGTGACGTCCCAGTCGGACGCGAGGGCAAGCGATACGATTCCGGATCCGGAGAAGAGGTCGCACACCGGTTGACCGACCGGCGCCACGGCTGCAACAGCGCGTCTAATTGGGTCCAAAAGCCTTAGCTTACTGCCGAGATAGTGAATAGTGCGCTGCACGCTCCTCTCCGCTGCGAGATCGGGCAGGAGCGGTAGCTGCGTCGGGATGGTCGGCATTCGTCGCCTCGCCAAATCTTCAGCCGAGTAATCTGTAGAAGTCGAACCCGCCGCCACCTCTCCAACAAGCCTCGTTGGAGATCCCAGTCGCGTCCCCGTCCACCACCAGTCGCAAACGTGCCGCGCAGTACGTGAGGGCATGCTCGCCGTGCTCAATGCCGATGTACCTCCGGTTTAACTTGTGTGCCACGGCTGTAGTAGTGCCAGACCCAAGGAAGGCGTCGAGAACAAGATCGCCAGGCTCCGTCGCGATCTCAAGCACTCGGCGAATGAGTCCTTCAGGTTTCGGCGTGTCGAATACATCCTGGTCAGGGAAAAGCTTCAAGAGTTGCTTCTTGGCTTCGTCGTTCGTTCCTACCTCACCGGCTGGCCATAACGTTTCTGGAGTCAGACCCACCTTGGAGGACTTGAGAAACCGCTTGATCCTCGGCACTCCCTCTCCAGTCTTGCCGAACCAGATGTTCCCTGCGGCGATCTCCCGTTGCATTTTTTCTTGTGTGTATACCCAGCAGCGTCCTTCGGGCGGCCGATGCACGTTACCGCTTGGTGCCACCAGATCATAGAACTGGGACGCTGTTGCATGCCCGGCTTGGACATTGGCGGAGACCGATTGCCACGGGCCTCGCGGGTCCGAATCCGGGTTCTTATAGCGAGCGAGTAGCGCTGATCCACCCGCCAACAGGTTGCGTTTCGCTCGAAACTTGCGCTGGTCGAGCGAGTAGACGAGCAAATACTCGTGATTGTTGGAGAATACTTTCCGGTTTTCGCGCGATGTTCTTTGCTGCCACACGACCGTCGTGACGAAATTCTCCCGTCCAAAAATCTCATCCGCGGCCACCTTGAGGTAGTGGATCTCACGATCGTCTATCGAGATCCAGAGCGAGCCGTCTATAGACAGCAGAGGTCTGATTGCCCGGAGCCGAGCCACCATCATGTCGAGCCAAACCTCGTGACTTCGGGTATCCAAGTAGTGCCGGTACTTCTCCTGGTTGTTGTATGGCGGGTCAATGTACACGCACTGCACTCTGCCGGCGTACCGACTCTGTAACGCGTCTAAGACACGCAAGTTCTCTCCATGAATTAGGGCGTTGCCGGTGCCGCTTTCGCCATAGCTCAACCCGGCGATGGGTGAGAAGGAACCCAACAACCGATTTTCCGCACGCACACCGTTCTTCTTGTGATCGTGAAGAACCGTGTCACGGGGGAGCGGGGGTGTGGCAACGCCTTCCAAGCAGGGCGTGGCCGTCGCTTCGTTCATGCGTGTCTTCTCCATGGGTCTCGCATAGTTCATTTGCTGTCCTCTTCGGCTGATGAACGAGTACCACTCGGAATCTGCGGCCTGTGGCCATTGATGTCGTCTTCCGAAAATAGTGCCGGCTGTTGACTTGTTTCAAGAAAATGTGCTGCTTGTTCGACAAACCATGCCTTCAGCGTTAGACCGTGGCGAGCGAGTTCCACATAGAGTTCCCGCTTCAATCCTGGCTCGACCACGATCACGACTCGACCTGACGATCCCTTAGCCATGCATGTTACATATGTGATATAATATCTCCAGTCAAGTTGAACCCAGCAGGCTTTTTCCTTCGGATGCAGGCGACGTGCTCGGAATACCCAAGAAACGCGCCTATACCTCTACGATTCGGCCTCATGGCAGCACCCTGATCTGCGCCGGGCTCTCCAGGATCATCTCCAGCCCGTACTTGGGATCGTCCTTGATGCGTCCGGTGAGTTCCACTTCCCGTCCCTGGAACTGGTTCGGATGGGCATCTTCGCGCAGGAAGGCTTCCACCGTGGACGAGAAGATGACGGCCGTAAAGGCGGATCGCGAGGGGCCGAAGTCCAGGAAGTAGGTGTTGCTCTTGGACGAGTGCCCCACGCGGTAGACCCGGCCCCGCACCCGCGCCAGCACGCCCGCCAGTTCCTGGAGCCGTTCGACTTCCATCACGTCCACCACCGGCAGATCGGCCGCGGAGGATGAGCCCGCCGTCGCGGCGGCTGAAACGCCGGCCACGGGCTCCGGGCACGGCGCCCCTCCGCTCCAGCGCCCGTACAGGAGAGGGACGAGAAAACCGCAAAGGAACGCCCCCAGCAGAAGCGCCGCCGTTGGAAGGGAAAACCGTCGCAAGAACCCTGGCGCCATAGCCCGACTCCTTTCTTAAGGAATCGGCGGAACCGTCGGGATCTTTAGCAGGTCGCCGAAAAAACTCCGTCCGACGCGGGGTCGGCGCCCTGCGACTTCGCTTCGCAAAGCCTGTCCTGAGCTTGTCGAAGGGCTCAGGGCGAACGGCTAGGTTCGGAGACTCCCTTCAGGGCTCTCCCTGAGAGAAAGGAGCCATCGAGGCCCGCTCGCGGGCGGCACATCTCGAGGATCAGCCCTTCCATCACGGCCTGGGGCTGGTGGCCGGACGACTTGAGGCGGGCGTCGGTTTCCCGCATCAGCCGGAGAAACCCCGTGAGCTCGGAAAGGGTAAACCGCTCCGCCCGCTGAAGCGTCAGGTAGTTGGCGTAGGGGCTCTTGGTTGGGAGGCCCTCGGTGTCGGCGGGAATCCGTTGCTGGAACTCGGTGTAGGACATGCGCGGGCGCCAGACCCGGGCCAGCTCATTGTCCAGGAGCTGCCGGGCGCTCAGGAGGCGGCGCACTTGGCTGGCGATGGCGCCCAGAACCCGCAGCGGATACTCTCCGTCGGCCATGAGGCGCCTGAGGAACCCCAGGGCCTCGATTGCGTCCTTTTGCCCCAGGGAGTCGGTGAGGTCGAAGACCCAGCTCTCCGACTGGTCGGTGAAGATCTCCTCGACGGCGGACACGTCCACGGTCTCGGCATCGCCCACGTACAACAGCAGCTTCTCGATCTCCTGGTGGACGCCCCAAAGCTCGTTCCCGCAGCGGGACAGCAACGCCTCCCGGGCCTGGGGATCGATTCTCTTGCGCGCCCGCCGGAGGTGCTGGTCGAGAAACGCGGCGAGGGACTCGCGGCGGATGCGGCCGCTCCGGTCCCGTTCCACCGACAGGTCGAGGACACAGCCCTGGCGGCTCAACTGCTTGTAGGCGCGCCCGCGCTTGTCCACCTGGGGCGCCAGCAGCAGAAGGCGGGTGCCGTCCGGCAACCCCTGCTCCAGGAGTTGGAGGACCCTCCCCGGCTCTTCCGCCTTGGGAATGCCGGGAACCGGCTTCTCCTCGTCCGACGGTTCCGCGGGTTCCGCCTTGCGCTCGGGGGGAGCGAACCAGGGAACGTTTTCCACCACGGCCGTGCAGGCGGCGACGAACAGGGAGGGGGTCATGAGGGCGGCTTCGACCTCGTCCCACGACGCGGACCGGCCGTCGAACGTCGAAATGCCCAGGCCGCGATCCGAATCAGGGGCGACCAGCTTCAGGATGGCGCGGCTCGCGCCGCGGACGCGGAACTCATCGCCGTGGAGCAGGACGATGGCCGGCGCCTTGCCTTCGCGCAGGCCGCCGAGGAGCGTTTCCAGGTCTTGCGCCATCCGTCAGCACCACGAGAGGGGTGTCCACGTGGCTGTCAACGTTTTGACACCCACATCTGGTTCTTCTCACTCCAGGTATAGTCCGATTTCCAGAGCTTGAGGCCCACCGTGAAGTCGCCCCCCGACCGCGTCACGAAGACCTTCTGTGTCGAGTGGGGAATATCCACCCTGGCCACCAGCATGACCTGCTTGCGCATGTCGCCCTTCACCAGGACGCGGTCCCCCACCTCCATGGCGGTACGCTGTCCCTTGGATTTCTTCACACGTGAGAAGGTACCACCACCCACCCGGCCGTGCAATTTCGCGACGCGGCCGGCGAGGACCGGGGGCGGGTTGACAACGCTACGGCGCTTCTCTATGAGGATATGGCGTTCTTTTCCGGACGCCTGTCCACACGGATCTTCATAAGAGAGCCTCGCAGTCCCGCAAGGGATCCGGCCGCAGAGAGGAGGAGTTCGTCGATGCGCTTCGTCACCTACAGTTTTCGCAGCAAGACCCGCCTCGGATTGATGATCGAGGACGATCAGATCGTCGACCTCCGGGAAGTCAGCAGACGCTATCTGCCGGGAAGCACGGCCTCTTACCTGGAAGGCATGCAGTCATTCATCGAGGCCGGCGCCAAGGCCGTGAACACGGCCAAGAAGGCGGCCCGGTACGTCGAGGGGCTGGATTCCAAGGGCATCCGCAGGCTCGCCCAGGCGGGGATCCTGGTGAAGCGCAACCGCGCACGGCTGCTGTCGCCGATCCCCGTGCCTCGAAAGAACGTCATCTGCCTGGGGGTCAACTACCAGGAGCACATCGACGAAGGCGTGCGCGCGCGGGGCGTGCAGCTCAACACACCCGAGGTGCCGGTGTTCTTCACCAAGCCGGCCACCGCGGTGATCGGCGACCAGGGCCGGCTGCTGGCACATTCGGCCACCAGCAAGATCGACTGGGAGGTGGAGCTCGCGGTGGTCATCGGCCGCAAGGGCCGGAACATCCCCCGCGCCAAGGCCAACGACTACATCTTCGGCTACACCATCTGTCTGGACATGACCGCCCGCGACCTGCAGCGCCGGCACCTCCAGTGGTGGAAGGGCAAATCCCTGGACACCTTTTGCCCGTTGGGACCCAGCATCGTGCACAAGAGCGCCATGCCCGACCCGAGTAGTGTCCGGCTCCAGTGCCGGGTCAATGGCGAGACCATGCAGGACGGCAACACCCGGGACATGATCTTCGACATTCCCGCGACCATCGAACACCTTTCCGACGGCCTGACCCTGGAACCCGGCGACATCATCAGCACGGGAACGCCCTCGGGCGTCGGCTTCGCCCGCACCCCGCCCATCTTCCTCAACGTCGGCGACAAGGTGGAGGGCGAGGTGGACGGCATCGGCGTGCTGGAGATCAAGATCGCTGCGGCGCGCTAGTGTCGTGTTCCGTTAACTAGTATTCTATAAGACTCGGACCCTGGGGAGTCCGTTGTGGTCATCCGTATCAACGGCAAGGACAGCGAAGTGTCGCCCGACATCAGCGTCGCCCAACTCCTGGAGGACCTGGAGATCCGGCCCGGACGCGTGGTGGTGGAGCTCAACGCCGAGGTCGTGTCCCGGGACGCGCACGGCGCCACCCAGTTGAAGCAAGGTGACGAGGTGGAGATCGTCCACTTCGTCGGCGGCGGTTAGAGTCATGACCGAATCCAAACCCCAAGTCCCGGAAGCGGCATCGACCGATTGCCTGCGGCTGGCCGGTAAGGAATTCCGCTCGCGGCTGATCGTCGGCACCGGCAAATACCGCGACTTCGAGGAGACCCGCAAGGCCATCGAGGTTTCCGGGGCGGAGATCGTCACGGTGGCGGTGCGGCGCGTGAACATCGTCGACCGGGATCAGGAGAACCTGCTCGACTACCTGGACCCCAAGAAGTTCACCATCCTCCCCAACACCGCCGGCTGCTATACGCCGGAGGAAGCCGTGCGCACCTGCCGGCTGGCCCGGGAGGCCGGCGTCGGCGACATGGTCAAGCTCGAGGTCATCGGCGACGACAAGACCCTGTTCCCGGACACGCCCGGGACCCTGGAGGCCGCCCGCCTGCTGGTGGAGGACGGCTTCACCGTGCTGCCGTACATCAGCGACGACGTGGTCACCGCCAAGAAGCTCGCGGACATGGGCTGCGCCGCGGTCATGCCGCTGGCCGCGCCCATCGGCTCGGGCCTGGGCATCCGCAACCCCTACAACATCCGCATCATCCAGGAGAACGTGTCCATACCGGTGATCGTGGACGCCGGCGTGGGCACCGCTTCCGACGCCGCCATCGTCATGGAGATGGGCTGCGACGGCGTGCTCATGAACACCGCCATCGCCGGCGCCAAGGATCCCGTGCTCATGGCCGACGCCATGAAGCAGGCGGTGGAGGCCGGCCGCAAGGCATTCCTGGCCGGCCGCATTCCCAGGAAGCTCTACGCCACCGCATCGAGCCCCATCGAGGGGCTCCTCACCTGACCCGGGGCCGCGAGGGGCCGTCGGACAGCAACCCGGGGGTTCCGTCTACTTCGACGTCCGTCGGGGCAACAGATATTTGAGTTTCATCGACTTCGACCTCTATCTCGTCACGGACCGCCATGCCACGGCGGGCCGCGATCTCCCGTGGGTGCTGGAGGAGGCCCTGGAGGGCGGGGTCCGGGCCGTGCAGCTCCGGGAGAAAGACCTGGGAGGACGGGAACTGCTGGAGCTGGCCCGCGTGGTGAAACGTTTGTGCGATCGCTACGGCGCGGAGCTTTTCATCAACGACCGGGTGGATGTGGCGCTGGCCGCGGACGCCGCCGGTGTGCACCTGGCCGCCAACTCCATGTCCGTCGACGTAGCTCGTGAACTGCTAGGTCCGGACCGCAAGATCGGCGTCTCCACCCATTCTCCGGAGGAGGTGTCCGCGGCCGCCGAGGCGGGAGCCGACTTCGTCCTGTTCGGACCGGTCTACCTCACCACGTCCAAGATCCCCTTCGGCGATCCCCAGGGACCCGCCGCACTGAAGGCGGCCACCGACGCCGCCTCGGTCCCGGTCTTCGCCATCGGCGGCATCAAGCAGGACCACATCCCCGAAATAAAGGCCCACGGCACCGCTTGCATCGCACTTATCTCCGCCATCTCCGAAGCCGCCGAACCACGCGACGCAGCCCGGAACATACTGGCAACGTTGCGGGCGTGACCGCGGCTTCCCCGCCATGGTCGAAGCCAACATGGCCACCAAGGAAGACCTCTCGAGACTCGACAAACAGTTCGCCGTCCTCCGTTTCGCCGTGTTCAGCTTCGGCCCGGCCATCCTCGCCTTGCTGGTCAAGCTGACCTTCTACCCATAGTTCGAATCAACGAAGCCCATTCCCACGACCCTTCCCTGCCCCACATTTGAGTGTCATCCACTGTTGGTATATGTGTAGGGGCGGGTTTCACACTCATCCGTGCCAGTCCCGGCACGCGACCCCGAAACTCCTGGGAGGTACAACATGAGAGATTGGGAAAAGATCGTCCCGGAATACGACCGCCGGATCTACGAGAAGGCCGGCTACAAGGGCAAGCAACCCTTCGGACAGCGGCCGGCGCTGCTCATCATCGACGTCATCACCGCCTTCACCGGGACCAGACCGATGGAGACCCTGGACGCCATCGACGAGTTTCGGTCGAGCTGCGGCAAGGCCGCGTGGCAGGCGTTGCCCCACATCCGGAAACTGCTGGTCGCCTGCCGCAAGAGCAAGGTGCCGGTGGTCTATTCGACCAGCGACCCTGACTTCAAGGCGGTGTTCGGCAACGCCACCAAGCGCGCCACGGAACCCACCACCGCGAGCGACCTTGCGGTGCAGTTCCCGCAGATGATCCGTCCGCGCAAGGACGAGTGGGTGGTGCACAAGGCACGGGCCAGCGCGTTCTTCGGCACCCACCTGACCACGTACCTGACGCGCAAGGGCGTCGACTCGCTGATCGTCACCGGCGCCTCCACGTCCGGCTGCGTCCGCTCCACGGTCATCGACGGCTATTCCAACGGATACACCGTGTTCGTGGTTGAGGAAGGCACGTTCGACCGCTCGCCGTTCTCGCACCTCGTGAACCTCTACGAAATGAACAGCAAGTACGCGACGGTGGTGACTCGGGCGGAGGCTCTGGTGCACGTGGAGTCGCTGCGGGCCGTGCCACAACTTCGGGCAGCGCAGCGGTAGGAGATATTCAATGAGAGATCTCGGACTCAAGGACAAAGTGGTCCTGATAACCGGCGGCGCCGGCGTGCTCGGCACGGCCTTTTCCCAGGGCTTTGCCGATCACGGCGCCAAGCTGGCCATCAACGACTTGAGGGAAGAGAAGGCCCTCGAGTGCATCGGCAAGCTCACCGGTGACGTGGAGGCGGTCCCCGCCTGCTGCGACGTCTCCGACGACGCCGACGTGGCCCGCATGGTCAACGGGGTGGTGGAGCGCCTGGGCCGCATCGACGTCGTTGTCAACGCCGCGGCCGTGCAGATCTACCCGCCCAAGACCATCATCGAAATGGAGCCCGGCGAGTGGGACTTCGTGCTCGACATCTGCCTCAAGGCCGCCTACCTCACCACCCGCCACGTGGCGCCGGTGATGAAACGCCAGGGCGGCGGCAAGATCGTCAACATCGCCTCCATCGCCGGACACCGGGGCACCGCCGGCGGCTCCGCCTACAGTGCCGCCAAAGGCGGCGTCGTCATGCTCACCCGGCAGATGGCCGTGGAGCTCGGCCGGGACAACATCAACGTCAACTCCGTGAGCCCGGGCTTCACCCCCAACCGCCTCACCACCATCTACGAGTACGAAGCCATCGCCAAGGGCGCCAGCGAGGGCCCCGAGCCCGACCACACCGCTGGCGAGTTCACCCCGCCCGCCCTGGGCCGTAAGGGCGAGATCGAGGACTTCGTCGGGCCGGTGCTGTTCCTTGCCTCCCAATGGGCGGACTACATCACCGGCGCCGACCTGCCCGTGGAGGGAGGGCGGATGGCGGCGCGGTGACGGCTTGCCGACACGCGCGGCACACTGATAAAATAGTTGTTCCCCGCCCGGTCACGCCTTTATTGCCACCCTAGCTCAGATGGTAGAGCAACTGATTCGTAATCAGTAGGTCGCCGGTTCGAGTCCGGCGGGTGGCTCCAGTCTTTTCGACAAGTCAGGCGAATTGTTCGCAGGACTGGGGGTGTCGACTCCTGGAACCGAACAGCCCTTGACATGTAATGCGAAACGCATTACATGTCAAGACAAGGAAGGGGAAGGTCATGTTGAACTTGGACACCGTGTCAAGGGTTTCGGCGAAACAGACCAGGACAACTCAGGTGCGCCACGATGACCGGCTGGCGAGCCTCATCGAGCGTGCCGCTCTCGTGCTGGCCGTGGACAAGTCAGTGTTCTTGCGCGCAGCGATCGAGCGTGAGGCTACACGTGTGCTTGACTTGCAGTCTCGGCATGTTCTGACACAAGAGGATGCCGAGGTGTTCGTCGCGGCCCTCGACGCCCCACCCGCTCCAACCGCGCGCGCTCTTGAGGCAGCTCGAAACTACCGTGCGCGCGTGATTCATGCCGACTGAACCATCGGCCCTCAGAATCGAGCGCTTCGATCCGGCGCGGCATGACCGCGCCGATTTCGACTGCGGTGTCAGTCGTATGAACAACTACCTGAAGTTGAGTGCCAAGAAGCAGCAGAAGGACGACATGACCCGCGTCTATGTCGCCGTCGAAGATGAGAGTGCACGAATCCTGGGCTACCATGCAATCAACATGGGCATGATTAATGTGGACGAACTAAAGCGTCGCCCGCGGGGAGCGCCCGACCATGGGGAGGTCCCGGTGCTTTTCCTCGGGCAGGTCGCAGTGGACAAGACAGCGCAGGGCAGAGGTCTAGGCGGTATCCTCATGCACCACGTCTTCGAAAAGGCATGCGTGGTTTCCGATGTGGCGGGCTGCCATGCCATCCTCCTCGACGTCATCTCCGACGGTGGCGAAAAAGCATTCGCGCGTCGCAAAGCGTGGTACGAAGGCTTCGGATTTGCGAGCTTCCCCAGCAACCCCGCGCGGATGTTCCTGGCACTGAAGCAGGTGCGTGCGGTGGTTCAGGCAAGGCAGGACCACGTCGCAACCATCGCGAAAGACCCTCAGTAGTACTTCGTCTCCAGATCCACCTCACCCCAGCTCTCCGCCTCCATCATCATCGCCCAGCGGGCGTAGAACTGCCGCAGCCGTTTCCCGCCGCCGAACGCGCCGGACTTTTCCTCGTGGCCGAGGTGGGCCTGCATGTTCTGGGGGTAGCGGCGGGCGATGACGCCGCGGGCGGTGCCGGTGCACTGCTCCCAGTTGTTCATGTCGTCCTGCTCGAGGTTGCCGCTGGGGCCGAAGGTCTGGGTGAGGTGGCGACGCATGGCGGTCTTGATTTCCGGGGGCGCATCCTTGTCGACGACGCAGTAGGACCAGATCTCGGTCTTCTCGGGGCCCCTGGGATGCCACACGCGGATCATGTGCCGGATGAAGTTGGGCGAGACGTTGGGGAAGACGGTGGTGACGAGGCCGGCCTGCTGGGCGAGGTCGCGGCCGATGCGTTCCACGGCCTCGTCGAAGTGGTCGAGCAGGTAGTCCCGGATGATGCCGCCGGCGACCCTGGTGAAGCCGATGTCGTCGGCATAGGGGCGGGGCTCCTCGTTGGTGCGGGGGTAGGACAGCTCGTCCACGGGCACCTCGCGCACGGACACGTGGGTGACGGTGTGGTGGCCGTCGTCACCGAAGAAGTTGTCGGCGGCGTACTTCCAGTTGGCGTTCATCACCCATTTGTGCACCCCGCCGATGATCTCGGTGCCGCCGGCGCGGCGGTCGAACATGACGCCCAGCTCCTGCTCCTGGCCTCCCAGGTAGTCCAGCAGCGGCGGCGCCTTGGGGTCGAAGGTGGCGAAGATGAGTCCCTTGTATACGTCCAGTTGGGCCACTTCCACGAGGCCCCATTGCTTCATGTCCAGCTCGCCGCTGTAGATCTCCTTCATGCCGGGCACGCCGATGAGCTTGCCGTCGTTGCTGTAGCACCAGCCGTGGTAAGTGCACATGAAGGAGCTGGCATTGCCCTGGTCGGCGCGGCACACCCGGTTGCCGCGGTGGCGGCACATGTTCAGAAACGCCCGGATGGTGCTGTCTCCGCCCCGGCAGAGCAGCACCGGGTCCTCTCCCATGTAGGTGGCGAGGAAGTCGTTGGGGTTGGGGATCTGGGTCTCGTGGCCGAGGAACAGCCAGCAGCGCGCGAAGATCCGTTCCAGCTCCTGCTGGTAGATGTCTTTGGAGACGAAGATCCGCCGGTCGAGCAGCCCTTGCCGGGTATCCACGAGATCATTCAACTGGTTCATCCCGCACCCCCTAGAAAAAGATGCTCAGGTTGGGCGACTGCAACACCGCCTGGTCCAGCAGGATGGTGCGGCGTGCGATCTTCAACTCATCGCCGACCCTTCGCAGCACGTCGTCGCGCTCGCCGACGAAGACGTCCTGGCTGTGCTCGAGCTGGGTCCGGTACACCATGAAGTAGGAGCGCACCCGCAGCTCGGACTCGGTGGCACCCGGTTCCACCTGCACGTTGGTGACCAGGTGGCGGGTGCGGGACGGCGGCACTTCCGACCACGCCATGCCGGTGGCGAGGCGCGCCACCCGTGTGTGCAGGGTCTCCTTGGTCTCCTCGAAGAGCGCCAGCTCGCCGGGCTTGGACACGCTGTCCGCAGGATCGTCGCTCTCCCATGGATTGGTCCGCTCCGGCATCCAGTAGACGATGTCGTCGGTGAACAGCTCCAGCCACTCCTCGAACGCGCGATCGTCCAGCAGCCGCGCCTCGCGGACGAGGAAGTCGTTGATCTCATGCCAAAGATCGTGGTCGGTCACGTCGCGTCACCCTTCTCTTGTTGTGCCGTCGATAGCCGTCAGCAGGACGCCGGCGGGGGGCGTCACCAGTACCGGGTCTCCAGGTCGACGTCGTCCCAGTTCTCGGCCTTCATCATCATCTCCCAGCGGGAGTAGAAGGCGCGCAGCCGCCTGCCGCCGCCGATGGGCGGGCAGCGGTCCTCGTGCCCGAGGTGGGCCTGGATGTTCTGCGGGTAGCGCTTCGCGATCACACCGCGGGCGGTGTCGGTGCACTGGATCCAGTTGTTCATGTCGTCCTGCTCCAGGTTCCCGGCCGGGCCGAAGGTCTGGGTCAGGTGCAGGCGCATGGCGGTCTTGACTTCGTCGGGCGCGTCCTTGTCCACGACGCAGTAGGACCAGATCTCGGTCTTGTCCGGCCCCTTGGGGTGCCACAGCCGGATCATGTGCCGGCTGAAGTTGGGCGACAGGTTGGGGAAGACGGTGGTGACCAGCCCGGGGCGCTCGGCCATGTCGGGGCCGACGCGCTCGATCAGCTCGTCAAAATGCTCCTGGTGGTAGTCCCGTATGAGGCCTTCGGCGACCCGTGAGAGCCCGCGGTCGGTATCGGGACGCGCATCGTCGTTGGTCTGCGGGTAGTACCGGACGTCCACCGGCACGCGGCGCACCGAAGCATGGGTCACGGTGTGGTGGCCGTCGTCGCCGAAGAAGTTGTCCGCGGCGTACTTCCAGTTGGCGTTCATCACCCACTTGTGCACGCCGCCGATGACCTCGGTACCGCCGGCGCGCCGATCGAACATGAAGCTCAGCTCCTGGTCCTGTCCGCCCAGGTAGTCCATCAGCGGCGGCGCCTCGGGGTCGAAGGTGGCGAAGATGAGCCCCTTGCAGGTGTCGAGCTGCGCCACTTCCACCAGTCCCCACTGCGACATGTCCAGCTCGTTGCTGTAGATCTCCTTCATGCCGGGCACGCCGATGAGCTTGCCGTCGTTGCCGTAGCACCAGCCGTGGTAGGTGCACATGAACGAGCTGGCGTTGCCCTGGTCCGCCCGGCACACCCGGTTGCCCCGGTGACGGCACATGTTGAGGAACGCCCGCACCGTCCCGTCCCCGCCGCGCCAGAGCAGCACCGGGTCCTCGCCCATATAGGTGGCGAGGAAATCGTTGGAATTGGGGATCTGGGTCTCGTGCCCCACGAACAGCCAACAGCGGGCGAAAATCCGCTCCAGCTCCTGCTCGTAGATGTCCTGGGAGACGAAGACCTCGCGGTGCAGCAACCCCTGTCTGGTGTCCACGAATTCGTTCATGCGATTCATCCTGTTCGCTTGGACCCTTCTGTTCACGTTCGTCGATTGAGGCAGTGCCGGGTGATTCCGTGGCGATTATATAGGGTTATGGCGGATGTGTGTCAACTTTCATCCCGTCCGCCTTGACGGCATGCAGGAACCGGGACCGGTGTCGGATTACGCTTCGCTAATCCGACCTACGTGCCTGGCACCGCACCCGGGGTGCCGGCATGGCGGACACCGACGGGTTTGAAACCCGCCCCTACATATGGGATCACGTGGCATGGGCCATGAGCGGGGCAGAATGACAGCGAACGACGGCGCACCGCCCTTGTCCGGAGTCCGCGTCCTCGACTTCGGGCACGTGCTGGCGGCGCCGTTCTGCACGCGGCTGCTGGCCGACCTGGGGGCGGACGTGGTGCGGGTGGAGAGCAGCAGGCATCCCGATTTTCCGTGGCCGTCGGCCTACCGGCACTCGGACGGGCGGCATGCTTCCTACCTAAACACGAACAGGAACAAGCGGTCGGTGGCCATCGACCTGAAGCATCCGGGAGGCCGTGACGTCGCCCGGCGCCTGGCGGCAGCCGCGGACGTGGTGGTGGAGAACTTCAGCGCGGGGGTCATGGACCGGCTGGGGCTGGGATACGAGTCGCTCCGGCAGGCCAACCCGCGGCTGATATTCGCCAGCATGTCGGGCTACGGCAACACGGGACCCCGCCGCGACTGGACCAGCATGAACATGAACCTGCAGGGATACGCCGGGCTCATGCAGGTCACCGGTGCCGAGGGCGATCCGCCCACCGCCATCTCGAATTCCTGGAACGACTACATCGGCGGGCTCCACACCTGCTACGCCGTCATCGGCGCGCTGACCGAACGCGAGAGCACCGGCGCAGGCATCCATCTTGACATGGGCCAGTTCGAGTGCAGCGTTTCGATGATCGCGCCGCTGCTGTTGTTCAGCGCGGTGAGCGGACAAAACCCGGAGCGGACGGGCAACCGCTCGGCTCGATTCGCGCCCCAAGGCGTGTACCGCTGCGCGGGAAACGACCAATGGTGCGCGGTGAGCGTCCGCGACGACGCGCAGTGGCGGGCGTTGGCCGAAGCCGTGGACGAGGCGGTCCCGGACGCCGGCCTGGCGGGCGACGGCCGCTTCGCCACCGTGTCGGCGCGGATGCGCCACCACGACGCCATCGATGCACGCATCGAGGCGTGGACCCGCGGGCTCGAGAGCGCGGAGGTGGAGCGACGGCTCAAGCAGGCCGGCGTCTCCGCGTCCCGCATGCGCCGGGTGCAGGACGTGGTGGAAGACGGCGCACCGTCCGGGGCCTACAAGCGCATGGAGGAGCCGCGGGTCGGCTCGATGCTGACGACGGCGCTACCCGTCGAGTTTTCGGAGAGCGCCCCGCCGCCGGCAACGCCGGCCCCTCGTCTGGGACAGCACTCGCGGGAGGTGCTGCGCGAATGGCTGGGCCTCCCGGAGAGCGAGCTGTCGGAGCTGGCGGGCACGGGAGCCCTGGTATGATGCCCTCGGACCGAACCGGATGCCCCGCGCATGCCGCCCGCCAACGATTCGGCCTGACACTCCGATGAGCGAATCCGCCGAAACCATCATCTCCGACGAATTGCGCGGCTGCATCGGCCACACTGGCCCGGTGCGCGCCCTGGAGCCACTGACGGCTTCGGATGTCCGACGTTACGTGGACGCCACCGGCGACGCGAACCCGCTGTGGCTCGACGACGACTTCGCCCGCTCGGCCGGCTACAGTGGCCGTCTCCTGCCGCCCATCCTGGTCGGCTGGACGCCTTTCAGTCTCAAGGAGCCCGAGGAAGGGAAAGGTTCCACCATCGACGTGCGCCGGCAGCTTCCCGTCCCGCCGGCCTATACCAACGTCCGCAACGCGGGCAGCGAGACCGCGTGGCTGAAACCCGTCTACCTGGGCGAGCCGCTTTCCTACCAAAGCCGTATCGTCGACATCGCCGCCCGTGAGGGTCGGATGGGCATTGGCATCTACGTCACGCAGATGGAGGAAGTGCGCAACGGAGAGAGCGACTTGGTGTTTACCCGGCGTCACACGGTGGCGCTGTTCCCGGAACGGAAGGCGGAGGAGTGGCCTTCGAGAAGCCTCCGGACAGGCTACGCGGCGCGCGAGCGGCGCTGACTCGAAGGACGGCCGGTTTGACCATGTCGCGCATCGTCGACCTCGGCTCCCTTGCCGGAGCCTATGCCGCTCGCCTTCTGGCGGAGTCCGGCCACGACATCGTCCGGGTTGAGCCTCCCGACGGTGGCGCGGTGCGCTGGACCGGCCCGTTCCTGGGAGACGTGCCCGACGCGGAACAGGGAGCCTTTCACCATTTCCTGAACGCCGGCAAGCGCAGCCTCTCCATCGACCTGGACTCCGTCGCGGGAAGGCAGGTGCTCCACAAGTTGGTGCAGACCGCCGACGCCGTAATCACCAGCCAACCGCTGCCCGTCGACAACGGCAACGTCAAGGCCGATCTCGTGTGGACCGACGTGGAGGAGGAAGCGGACGAGCTGTGCGCCTATGCCCGCTCCGGCCTGCTCTCCCTGACCGGACAGCGCGACGGCCCGCCCACCCTCCTGGGCGGCCACATGATCTACCTGGCAACCGGGATACAAGCGGCGGTCGGTACCGCCGCCGCCCTGCACGTTCTCCGAACCGCCGGAACGGGGCAACGCGTCCGAATCTCCATGCAGGACTGCCTGGGGACCTTCGTCGAGCAGGCCATGGTGGAGTACACCTTCTCCGGCACCCGAACCGAGCGGCGCGGCAACCGCGGCACGATCACGGCCATATCCGGCGCGCTGCCCTGCAAGGACGGCCACTGGGTGGTGAGCCAGATCAACCGCCCCGGCCGGTGGGAGAAGTTTACGGAGTGGGTCGGGGACCCCGAGTTGATGGCCGATCCATCCCTGGCGTCCGACGACGTGCAACGCGAGAAGAAAGACTTCATCATGGACCGGGTGCTGGCTTGGTCGAAGCAGTTGACCAAGGCCGAGATCGTCGAGGAAGGCCAACGGCGCCGCTTTCCCTCCTCGCCGGTATCGACGCCGCTGGACCTCGCCGGCGATCCGCATCTCGTCGCCCGTGGATATCTCACCGAAACGGACGATCCACGCTTCGGCCGAATCCCGTTTCCGCGAGGCCCGGTCGCACGAGTGCGAGGACAGGAGATGACGCCGGCGCCCACCATCGGACAGCACAACGCCGAGATCCTCGCCGAGCTGGGCTACTCCCCCGCCGAGCGCGAGGCGCTGGCGGAGACGGGCGCCGTCTGAACCGCGGCAACGAAGAGATGGCAAACACGGAACCACAAAGATTCTTCGAGGACGTCGCACCGGGCGCGGAGCTGGTGTCGCGCGAGTACGGCCCCCTGACCGTCGTCGATACCGTACGCTGGGCCGGGCTCCAGGAAAACACCCAGCAGCTCCACTACGACCGTGACTGGGTTCGCGAACACGCCGGCCTGCGCACCTTCATCGCCAGCGGCGCCTACCGGCAGGCGCTGCTTATGCGCATGCTCACCGATTGGCTGGGGCCCCGCGGGCTGCTGCGAAAACTCAGCGTGAGGCACACCTACTCCACTTTCGAGGGCGACAGGATGCGGTTCGCGGCGCGGGCGGCCGAGAAATCCGCCGCCCCCGCCGACCCATGGATCCGCTGCGAGCTCGAAGGCACGAACCAGGAAGACCGGCGAATATTGGTGGGACAGTGCACCGTCGTCCTACCCTGCCGGGATTGAAAGGACCGGAACGCAGATGATCATCCCCGCGATGAATACCAGTGACGCCAAGGCCTACGTCGACGAACACTACCGCAAGGTGGCGCAACGGTGGCGCGAGCGGGTGACCGGCTCGCCCTTCATGATCCAGCTCATGGAGGGAAGTCTGCCGCGCGCCGCGCTGCGCACGTTCTTCAGGAACTGGGCGTCTTACACCATTGAGATCAACACTCTGGAGGCCGCCTCCTACCACAAGCACATCGCTTTCTTCCGCCGGAACCGCGACCTCATGGCGCCCATGGCCCGGAAGCTGGCCGACGAACTGCTGCACCCCGAGCCCCCGGGTCACATCCACGTGGTGCTCGAGACCGCCAGGGCCCTGGGGATCGGGGAGGACGAGGTGTACCTGGAGCCGATGCTGGCCGAGTTCCGGGCCAAGATCGACTTCAAGCGGACGATCCTCTGGGAAGGAACCGTCGCGGAGTTCTATGCCGGCGGGGCCACCGAGGAACAGACCGGGTACTGGTCGGCGGACTGCTTCAAGGCCCTCACCACCCGCTACGGCCTCACGGCCGAGCAGGCGGTCTATTTCTCCACCCACGAGGAGGCCGACCTGAAGGAGCACGAGGGCGGCGTCATGGGCCACGGGAGCTTCCGCCGCCTGGTGCTGCAACGGCTCCTGGAGGGCGGCATCGAGGTGCGCGCCGGCTACGACCTCGACTACTGCGGGCTCACGGCGGTGGACCTCCACGGCGACATCCTCAACGCCAGCCTGGCAACGCGCGACAAAGTGTAGGGGCGCCCGGCGGCCGCCCTCCGTGGCGGCACCACGCGACAAAGAGCCCACGGGTTCCCGATCGCGACCAAGACTTGACCCCGGCGTTACCGGTCCTTAACCATCGCCTGCCAAGCTCTCTCCAGGCATGAAGATCGCGGTCGTCACCGATGCTTGGGAACCGCAGGTCAACGGAGTGGTGCGTACGCTGCAGCACACGCGGGCGCACCTTGCGGAACTGGGGCACGAACCGCTCTTCGTGACGCCGTCCGACTTTACCACCTTCCCCTGTCCCACCTATCCGTCGATCCGTTTGGCGCTCTTTCCGGGGAGAGGGGTCGAAAGGATACTGCGCACGTTCCAGCCCGACTCCATCCACATAGCCACCGAGGGACCCCTCGGACACGCCGCCCGCTCCACCTGCGGCCGGCTCAGGGTTCCCTTCACCACGTCGTTTCACACCCTCTTCCCGGAGTACATCCGCGCGCGCGTTCCGTTTCCCGTGAGCTGGTCGTATGGCTACCTGCGCAAGTATCACGGCAGCGCGGCCCGTACCTTCGTGGCGACCCGCTCCCTCGCCAATCACCTCCGAGAACAGGGGTTCCGCAACCTCGCCATCTGGGCCCGCGGCGTCGACACGAACCTGTTCAAGCCGAGTCCCAAGTCGTTCCTGCCAGGCTCACGGCCGCTGTCCATGTACATGGGACGGGTGTCCGTGGAAAAGAACATCGAGGCGTTTCTGAGTCTCGACCTGCCTGGGACGAAGTACGTCGTCGGGGACGGTCCGGACCTGCCGAGCCTGCGCTTTCGCTATCCGGACGCGCGGTTCGTGGGACAGAAGCTCGGGGACGAGCTTGCCGCGTACGTGGCCGCGGCCGACGTGTTCGTCTTCCCGAGCCTGACCGACACCTTCGGGCTCGTCATGCTCGAAGCCATGGCCTGCGGCGTCCCGGTGGCCGCCTTCCCGGTCACCGGACCGCTGGACGTGGTCGACAACGGCAGGACCGGCGTGCTGGACCATGACCTTCGCGCCGCCGTCCTCGGCGCCTTGGACCTCGATCCGCAGGACTGTGTCGCCTACGCGCGCCAACACACGTGGCGGGAGTTGACGCGGCGCTTCGTCGCACTGCTGGAGCTGATCGAGCCGCACCGTTGGGGTGGCACGGCAGCCAGCCCCTCCCTCGCCCTTCGATTCGGTCCAGAGCGGGTTCACGGCGCCGGACCCAACCCGCGTCCGCGCCGTCGGCGCGAAAGAACTCGTCCTCGGCGTAGTCCCTAGACCGTTTGTCAGAGACCGGGGCGCACCCCGTTCCGTTGGTGGGCGTCGCCGTTGTCGGAGAGCAGCGGCACCGGCTCAGAGGCCGGCGCCCGGTCGCGCCTGGCGATGCGGCGCGTGTCCTGCCACTGCAGCAGCTCCAGCCTGCCGTCGCCGTGCTCCACCAGCGCGCTGTTGCTCTCCACCCAGTCGCCGCAGTTGCAGTAGGTGATGTCGTTCAGGGGAACGATCTGGGGACGGTGGATGTGCCCGCAGATGACGCCGTCCACGCCCACGCGGGCAGCCTCGAACGCCACCGCGGCCTCGAAGTTGCTGATGTAGCGCACGGCATTCTTGACCTTGTGCTTGATGGCGCCGGCCAGGGACCAGTAAGGCAGCCCGAGCTTGCGCCGGGCGACGTTGAGCCGCGTGTTGATGGCCAGCAGCAGGTCGTAGGCATGGCTGCCCAGGAGCGCGATGGCCCTGGAGGAGCGCACCACGCTGTCGAACTGGTCGCCGTGGATGACCAGGAAACGCTTGCCGTCGGCCTTGCGGTGAACGATGCGATCCGCGATCTGGATGTTGCCGAAGGCCATGCCGTCGTAGTCGCGGAGCATCTCGTCGTGATTGCCCGGCACGTAGATCACCTTGGTGCCGTACTTCGCCTTGCCGAGGATCGTTCGTAGAACGTTGCTATGGTCCTGAGGCCAGAACGGCCGCTTGCGCACCGACCAGATGTCGATGATGTCGCCGACGAGGTAGAGAAATTCGCATTCCACCGAACGCAGGAAGGCCAGCAGGGACGCGGCGCTGCAGCCGCGAAATCCCAGGTGGATGTCGGAGAGCCAGACCGTGCGGTAGAACAGCGGCGCCGTTTTCGTATGATTCGACACGTTGTCACCTCCATGAACCGAACGACCGCGGACAAGTCCGGCAACCGGACCGTTCGGACCGAAGTTTCCGCACTCAAGCGTAACGTGTCCGTATGTTTTGACGGTGACGCGGCCGCGTCGGAAGAGGGAAGTGTTCGTTGACGTTCTGTTACGCAACGCAAGCAACAACGAACCCGAAGCCGGTGTCAGGCGGGGCCGTTTCCGTCGATGAACGTCTTGGCGTGGCTGATCAGGGCGAGCTTGTTGGCCGCGTGGAAGGCCGCGGTCTTGTAGCACTCGGCCAGCGTCGGATAGTTGAACACGGTCTTGAGAAAGTAGTCCAGCCCCCCGCCCAGTCCCAACACCGCCTGCCCGACGTGAATGAGCTCGGTGGCGCCGCTGCCGATGCAATGGCAACCCAGGAGACGGCCGTCGTCACGGTGGAAGAGCATCTTGAACATGCCGGAGTCGTCGCCGAGGATGATGCCGCGGGAGATCTCCTTGTAGCGCGCCACCCCGGTCTCGTAGGGGACCTTCTGGTTCGTCAGCTCTTCTTCCGTGGCCCCCACCGAAGACATCTCCGGGATGGCGTAGATGCCGATGGGATAGTGATGGCCGATGGGCTCCGCGTCCACCCCGAACATGCGGCAGGCCGCCAGCCTGCCCTGCTCGGAGGACATGGCGGCCAGGGCCGGGAAGCCGATGAGGTCGCCGGCCGCCCAGATGTTCTCCACCGGCGTGCGGAAGTCCTCGTCGACCCGGAGGCGGCCGCGCTCATCGGCCTCGAGACCCACCGCCTCCAGGTTCAGGCCGGACGACGCCCCCTGACGGCCCGCCGAGACGAGGATCACGTCGGCCACCAGGAACTTGCCCGAGTGGAGCTTCAAGAGCCCCTGCCGCTTCGGAGTCTCGACGATCTCCACCTCTTCCACCGCGTCGCCGCAACGGAACGTCACGTCGGCCTTGCGGAGCTGATGCATCAGCTCGTCGACGATCTCGTAGTCCATGAACTCCAACGGCCGCTCGCGCGCGTCGATGACGGTGACGCGCACCCCCAGGGCCGCGAACATGGAAGCGTATTCGATGCCGATGACGCCCGCGCCCACCACCGCCATGGTCTGCGGCAGGTCCTCGATACCGAGGATGTCGTCCGAGGTGATGACCGTCCGGCCGTCGGGGGCCATGCCGCGGGGCTCTCCCGGCCGCGTTCCCACCGCGATCAGGACCTTGTCGGTGGTGATGACGCGCCGCTCTCCCTCCGCCTCCAGCCGAATCGTATGGGGGTCGACGAACTCGCCGCGGGCGTGGAGGATCTTGACGTCGTTCCGGGTGAGGGCATCGTCCACCACCGCGATCTCCCGCTGGATCACCCGGTGCACGTGGCCCACCAACTGCTGCATGGTGGGGCGGCTCCGGCCGCTGGTGGCAAACGGGTCCATTACCTCCAGGCCGGGCCTCGAGTAGACCCGGCGCACCGCCTCGCGAAAGGTCTTGGAAGGGATGGTGCCGTTGTCGATGCAGATGCCGCCCACGAAGCGCTGCTTCTCCACCAGCGCTACCCTCTTCCCCACCTTGGCCGCCTGGACGGCGGCGCGCTGCCCCGCGGGGCCGCTGCCGATGCAGACCAGGTCGTAGTCGTAACTCGCCATCGTGCGTCTCCCCTTTGCCGACCGCCGGTGGTCTCCGGTTACCGGGACCAACAAGCCGGGAAATACGTCGACGGTCCGGCCGGACGCCGCCCATTATAGCCGAACGACGCTCAAGGTAAATTTCCATCCCTTGCCTTTTTGCCTTGGCGAGAGCAAGAAATTTAATGCGCTCTTAACCTGTCCCGGGTATGAAATCCCCATAGACAACCAAAGTATTCTCGTCGATCACGAGCTCGAACCGGCTCGTGCCGCGAGCAGAGATGCAAAGATCGCCGGAAACACCTTCGCCGGAACAGCCTGAGAACGAGGCTCCGGGCCTTCTGCCGCCCGGCGTGGCCTTGGAGAACATCGTCATGATGACCGGGCTGGGCCGCTACGACGATGTGCGGCAACGATTGGTTGACGCGCACCCCGCCGACATCGCCGAGCTGCTGGACCAGCTCGACGAGCCCCGGGTCCGGCAGCGGGTGTTCGGCCTGCTCTCGTCCGCGGGGTCCTCCGCGGTACTGAGCCTGGTCACGCCGGCGGTGCGCGACGAACTGGTGGCGACCCTCTCGGACCGGGAGCTGGCCGGCCTGGTGGGTGAGCTCGATACCGACGATGCCGCGGATCTGCTCGAAACCCTGCCGGAGGAGCGCGCCCCCACCGTCCTGGCGCAGATGCCGTCCGAGCTGGCGGAGGAGATCGGCGACCTGCTGGATCACCCGCCGGACACCGCCGGCGGCATCATGCAGACAGAGTACGTGTCGGTGCCGCAGTACGCCACCGTGGAGCAGGCCATCGGGCTCATCCGGCGGGCGCACGACGACGTGCCCGAGGTCCACGATGTCTTCGTGGTGAACGTGGAGAGACGGGTCACCGGCATCCTGCCCCTCAGTTATCTCGTGCTGGCGCGTCCGGACGAAGCCGTGGCCGACATCATGGACCGGCCGGTGATCTCCGTGCCGTTGGAGATGCCCCAGGACGAGGTCGCCCGGATCCTGCAGAAGTACGATTTCGTCTCCGTTCCCGTCGTCGACGAGCAGGAGCGTCTGGTGGGCCGAGTCACCATCGACGACGTGGTGGACGTCATCGAAGAAGAGGCCAGCAAGGACATTTACGCCATCGCGGGCGTGGAGGGCGAGTCCATCAACCTGGCCCGCGACTCCGTGCTCAAGCGCGTGGGCGAACGCTTGTCCTGGGTGGTGACCACGGTGCTGCTGGGGCTCGTGGTGGCGCTGGTGATCTCCAAGGTCTTCGTGGCCACCTTCGAGAAGATGGCGCTGTTGGCCGCCTTCCTGCCGGTGATCATCGCCACCGCCGGCGCCGTGGGCCTCCAGTCGTCCACCCTGGTGGTGCGGGCCATCGCCCTCGGCACCCTCTCCTTCCAGCGCATCCTGTCCGTCATCGCCCGCGAAGCCGCCACCGGGCTGGTCCTGGGCGCAAGCTGCGGCCTCCTTACCGCCGCTGCCAGCTACCTCATCAACATGGGCACCCCGGACATCCTCAACCTGTCCCTCGCCGTCCTCATCGGCATGGTCATCTCCGTCACCGCCGCCGCCTGCGTCGGCACCGTGCAGCCGATCATCTTCTACAAGCTCAACCGCGACCCCGCCGTCGCCGCCGGCCCCCTGGTCACCGCCTTCAACGACCTGCTCGGCACCACGCTGTACCTGGTGGTGGCGACGGCGTTTCAGGCCTAGGGCTGGTCCGGGCGGCTCGCGCCGAAGTCTCCCGCGAGGTGAACCCTTGAGCCGGGCCGCTACCGCGGCGCGCAACCTCTACGCTCAACGCGCAGACACGCCAGGTTGTGATGGAAGACCTCTGCCTGCGCGCGGGCGAACCCGGCGGGGCCGGTGCCGTGCTCCCGGCTGCGCTGATAACGCGCCCAGTCGCCATCGTGCCCCTCCCGCCAGTAGCCGTCGAGGATCTGCGCCGGCAGGGGCTTGAGCCCGGGCAGCGTGTTGTAGCGGGCGCCGGGCGGACCGTCGCGGCCGGGCAACCGGCGGCGCTCGCCGAGGAAACCGTGGAACGAGTAGAAGGCGTCGGAGCCGGGGAGGAACGCGAGCTCGTAGTTGACGGCGCGGTGCGGTTCGGTGATGTCGTCCGCGGACATCATCGGGCGCTTGCCGAAGCCCATCATGAAGGCCCTGGCGTCATGGTCCAGGAAACGCACCGCGCGCCGCGCCGTCCGTCCCGGCAGGTGGGGGTACAGCTCGTTCGAGCGGATGGCTACGTCGATGTCGAAGCGGCCGTCGGGCCCGGGCTCCACCGACTCGCCGACCAGGTAGGTGCGCAGGTAGTTGTGCTGCTGCAGGGTGAGGGCGACCGGACGTCCGGCGGCGTCCAGCACCACGAACGCAGCGGTGTAGTGGTCGAGCTGGTGCCAGTCGTCGAGGTCCGCTACCAGCCGGAGCGGGATGGCGGCGGCAAGGGACAACCCCGCGGGCAGACCGCTCACCCGGAACACCAAGTGGTAGGTCACGACAGTGAACTCCTCGGGCGTCCGGCCCGATTCTCTCGGCGCCCACAGGGCGGTGCGCTCCACCGCGGCGTAGACCACCGGGCGCGGTCTGGTATCTCCGGGCAGGTGGGTGAACTCGGCGCGGACGTCGTCACGGTGCCGGTTCAGGTCCGCCGGGGTGGGACCGTCGATGCGGACGCCGTCCCCGGTCACGAGATAACCGTGGGCGACGTAGTCGCGGTAGAAATCGATGGGCCCTTCGTGGCCCGCGGGCAGGTGGAAGCGGGGCGCGTGGCGGCGCGCCAGCGCCCGGTCGGCCGGGCCCGCGGCGTCGGCCGGCGGGTTCGCCGCGAAGTACTCGGCAAACCCCGGATACTGCGAGAAGTTCCGGTCAGCGGCGGCGATGCCGCTCCAGGCCCCGATCAGCAACAGCCCGGCCAGGAAGGCAGCCGTGCGTGCGCGAAGGCCCCGTTCCGCCCTGCCCGGATTCCCACTTCCGCGGGAATGACGGAGATGGGCGCAGGAGGGACGGGTTGCGAGCATCGACACCGATTCTTCGAGGCCGGCTACGCCGACTCGCAAAGTGTTCTTGGCCATGACCTGTCGAGGTTCTCCGGTGGGACTCCGCCCGTAGAGCAACAAAAAGACCCCGCGGTGTCAAGATGCGCCACCGGCGCCGCACCGTGCGGGACAACTCGACAACGCCGTGGCGCTGAAGAAGGCGGGTGAGTGACCGAGAACCTCGCCACCAGGCAAGACTTCGCCGAATTCAGGGCCGAGATGAAGGGCGAGTTCGCCGAATTCAAGGCTGAGATGAAGGAAGACATCAGCCCACTCAAGCGCGATGTTACAGGACTGAAGCTGGCCATGTTCAGCTTTATGCCGGCCGTTTTGGCTCTGCTGGCCAAGCTGGTGCTCTTTCCCTGATCTTCATCCCGGTGCATGTTTCTCCAGCCGGCTTCAGCGCCTCCCCCGAGGGCGCACTGGTTGCCTCGACCCCACCGAAATAATATGCATGGGGATTGCAGCTCACCCGAGGAGGCATCCCCATGGAAATGGAAACCTTGTTCAACAGCCCCGACAAGTTCGAGAGCCGCTTCGCCACGGTCGACGGCTACAAGACCCACTACATCGAGGCGGGGGAAGGGAACCCCCAGAAGCTGCTGTTGGTGCACGGGGGCGCCATCGAGGTGGGGATGGGCTGCTACCGCTGGTACGCCAACATCGTCCCGCTGGCAAAGAAGTTCCACGTGTTCGCCATCGACGAGCTCGGCAGCGGGTATTCCGACCCGCCCCGGAACCTCGACGAGCTGAGCCACATCCGGGTGCGGGCCGACCACGTGCTGAACTTCATCGAGACCCTCGGTCTCGGCCCGGTCAACCTCGCCGGCCAGTCCCAGGGCGGCTGGATCGTCACCTACATCACCCTGCTGCGGCCGGACCTGGTCCGGAAGCTGATCCTCATCGACAGCGGCAGCACCGCCGGACGGCCCGCTGAGGTGGCGTCATTGCAGACCGCCACCACCGAGGTGGACGGTGTCGCGGTGTCCGGCGACACCCAGGAGTTGCCCTACCAGAAGGTGCTGTTCGAGCCGGGCACCATGCGCCCCAAGAAAGGGCTGACCGACACTCGCGAGGGCGTGCGCCAGTACGCCAGCGCGTTCTTCTACGACAAGGCCATGGTCACCGAGGAGTTCCTCGACCACCTGATGGAGCTGTCGGGCAGGTGGAGCCGGCTCTACGACGAACACCGGGGGGAGAAATACTGGGCCAAGCAGACCCTGGCCGGCCAGCGCCGGCAACTGGAGATCGACGGCAAGCACATCCGCGAGCACGTGCACAAGATCCGGACGCCCACGCTGGTGGTGTGGGGCAAGAACTCCAACAAGGGCCTCGACATGGGGTTCCTGCTCTACAAGCTCTTCCCCAACGCCCAGATGCACATCCTCGACAAGGCCAACCACTTCCTGTGGCTGGACCAGTGGCAGGACTTCAATGCCATCGTGGAGTGGTTCATCGAGAAGGAGTAGCGCGAACAGGGCGACCGCCGGTCGCCCCTACCGGAGGGTCTGCGGTACTTTGTAGGGGCGACCGGCGGTCGCCCCCCGCGCGGGCCGCCGACCCTTCCCGGAGGAGGTACGCACGTGGAGACATTGTTCAACCGCCCCGACAAGTACACGAAGCACGACGAGACCATCGACGGCTACCAGACCCATTTCATCGAGGCCGGCGATCCGGCCGACGACCGGCTGCTGCTGGTGCACGGCGGCAGCGCGGCGCTGGGGGCGGGCCTCTACCGGTGGTACCCCACGGTGCTCCCGCTGGCCGAGAAGCTCCACGTCTTCGCCGTCGACGAGCTGGGCCACGGCTTCACCGACCCGCCACGGGACATCGCCGACCTGGGCCACGTGCGGGTGCGCGCCGAGCACGTCGTCCGCTTCATCGAGGAGAAGGGGCTCGGGCCCATCAACCTGTGCGGCCAGTCCCAGGGCGGCTGGATCGTCACCTACATCACCATCACCCGCCCGGAGCTGGTGAAGAGGCTCGTGCTGGTGGACAGCGGCAGCACCGCGGGGTCGGGCTTCAAGACCGGCGCCCGGAACGACGTCGGCGACGTCCAGGAGATCGACGGGGAGAAGATAGAGACCGGCAGCGGCGAGCTGCCCTACTTCAAGAAGATCTTCGAGCCCGGCACCATGCTGCCCAAGGAGGGACTGCTGGACACCCGCGACGGCATCCGCATGTACACGGAGACCTTCGCCTACGACCACTCGATGGTCACCGACGAGTACGTGGACTACCTGGAGGAAACCTCCAGGCGCTGGACGGCCTTTTACCTGGAGCACCGGGGCAAGAAGTTCTGGGGCAAGCAGGACGTCAAGGGCCACCATGACATGTACTTCTTCGAAGGGAAGCACATCCGCGACCACGTCCACCGGATCAAGAACCCGACGCTGTTCATCGCCGGCAAGAACTCGGTGAAGGGCATCGACCCGCAGTACGAGCTCTACAAGCGCATGCCCAACGCGCAGATGCACATCCTGGACAAGGCCAGCCACTTCTGCTGGTGGGACCAGGTTCGGGATTTCAACGACCTGGTGCTCTGGTTCGTCACCAAGAAGGAGGAGGACTAGTCAATGGAAAGGCCAACCATCTTCAACAGCCCGGACAAGTGGAACAGCCGCTTCGTCACCGCCGACGGCTACAAGACCCACTACATCGAGGCCGGCGAGTCGAACCCGGAGCGCGTGGTCATGTGCCACGGCGGCGCCAACGAGATCGGCATGGGCAACTACCGCTGGTACCCGAACATCGTGCCGCTGGGCGAGCGCCTTCACGTCTATGCCATCGACGAATTGGGCCACGGACAGACCGACCCGCCGCGCAACCTCGACGACCTGGGACACGTGCGCGTGCGCGCGGAGCACGTCATCAGCTTCATCGAGGCCCTGGACTTGGCGCCGGTGAACCTCATCGGGCAGTCGCAAGGGGGCTGGATCGTCACCTACATCACCATCAAGCGGCCGGACCTTGTGAAGAAGCTCATCCTCGTCGACAGCGGCAGCACCGCGGGATCGGGCATCCGCAAGCCGGGCGAGGGACGGCAGGTCATCGAGGTGGACGGCCAGCAGGTGGAGGTGGACGGCAGCGGCGACCTCCCCTACTTCAAGGACGTGTTCGAGCCCGGCACCATGATGCCCAAGGAGGGGCTCACCGACACGCGGGACGGCCTCCGCAAGTACGTCGGAGCCTTCGTCTACAACAAGGACATGGTCACCGAGGAGTACCTGGACCACCTGATGGAGCTGTCGGCCCGTTGGAACGACCTCTACATGGCGCACAAGGGCAAGGAGTACTGGGAGAGGAACGGCATGCAGGGCGCCAGCGAGATGTACTACTTCGACGGCGCCCACATCCGCGACCACGTCCACAGGATCAGCGTCCCGACCCTGGTCATGTGGGGACGCAACTCCAACAAGGGCATCGACCCCGGCTACGATCTCTACAAGAGCATCCCCAACGCCCAGATGCACATCTTCGACAAGGCCAGCCACTTCATCTGGCTGGACCAGCCCGAGGACTTCAACAATCTGGCGACGTGGTTCCTGGGGAAGGAGTAGAGTCCAGTTCAAAATCGAACACCCGCCCTTCGTCTCGGCGAGTTTGTTCCCCTCGTCGCCCTGCTGATGTCGCTCCCGGCCCTCAGCACCGACGTAATGCTGCCGGCGCTGCCCGCCATCGGCGACGACCTCGGGGCGACGCACCGAAACGACGTCCAGTTCGTTGTCACGGGTCTATTCCTCGGCCTCGGCCTCGGTCAGATGGTCTTCGGCCCGCTCTCCGATCGCCTTGGCCGCAGGACCGCTATCCATGCCGGCGTCGTCCTGTTCATGACGGGATGCCTCATGAGCGTCTTCGCACGCACCTTCGAGGTGATGATCGCGAGCCGTGTCCTGCAGGGCATCGGGGTCGCCGGACCGCGCATCGTGATCATAGCCCTGGTGCGCGATCAGTACGAAGGACGGCAAATGGCCCGTCTCATGTCCTTCGCCATGGCCGTGTTCGTCCTCGTTCCCGCCGTGGCTCCGGCCCTCGGACAGGGTATCCTGTGGCTGGGAGGCTGGCGTGCGATATTCGCCATGTTGTTTGCCGTCGCCGCCATCGCATTCGCATGGTTCGCGCTTCGGCAGGCGGAGACCCTGCCCGCCGCCCGCCGGCGGCCGTTCGCCCCGCGGACCATCGGTAGAGGCGTCCTGGAAATCCTGAGGATTCGGACCGCGCTGGGATATACCCTCGCCACCGGATGCGTGTTGGCGACGTTCGTCGCCTACCTGAGCTCCGCCCAACAAATCTTCCAGGAAGCCTACAGCACCGGCGCGCTCTTCCCGGCCTATTTCGGAGTGCTGGCCCTGGCCATCGGTTGCGCCTCGCTCACGAACGGCCGCGTCGTGTTGAAGCACGGGATGCGCCGGGTGGCCATGACGGCGACGGTGTCCCTCACCCTCGTCTCGGTGGTTGCGTGGCCGCTGGCCCTGGCCTTCGACGGGCTTCCACCGTTGTGGCTGTTCATGGCCTACATGCTCGTCGTCTTTTCGAGCGTCGGTTTCCTCTTCGGAAACCTCAATGCGCTCGCCATGGAGCCCCTGGGCCACATCGCCGGCGTGGGAGCGTCCGTGGTCGCTTCGCTCCCCACCTTCATCGCGCTGCCGCTTGGAGCATTCGTGGGCCTGAGTTTCGATGGGACCCTGTACGCGCACATTGCCGCTTACGCGGTTTTCGGAGCGGGCGCTTTCGCTGCGATGAAGTGGGCGGAGGGGGGCGCGCAAGGCGGCATGGGCCGTGGCGCTGCTTCGGAGCAGGATGGGACGAAGGCGGACTAGCGGCGGCGCTTCCTGCCGTGGCGGGGGCGCAGCTCCCGCTTCGCGCCGTCCGCGGTGAGCCTGGCGCGGTGGAGGTACGCGACCAGCGAGCCGTACCGGGTGCCGGTGGCAAGGCGCACCGGCACCGGCGGCACCTCGTCGAACACCCGCCCCATCCGGAGTTGCATCCGGGTGTCGCCGCGGTTTCGCGCGTCGCCGTTTCTCTGCTTGAACCCCGCCCTCTGCTCGAGCCGCACTCGGCAGTCCGTCGTGGGACCGGTGAAGGGCGAGTAGCGGCCGGCCTGGAGCCGCCCGGCGCCGTCTCCGTGCACCTCCCCTACCAGCTCACGGAGGCGGCGCCCGTCGAAGATCGGAATCCGCATCTCGCATCCACGGCCTGCATCGAAGCGCGAGAGCAAGGCGAGAAAGGCGCCGGCGGGATCGAGCGCTCCCTTGAGCTGGGAGGCGGAAACCTTGGACTTCCTGCGCGGCTTCATGCGCACGAGCTTCGGCGTTCCCTCATCGAAGCCGAACTCCACCAGACGCTTCTTCGTCCATCGCTTGCTCCGGTAGCCCGCCCGGGTCGGCACGACCTCCCCCGAAAGAAGCGCGCCGCGCGAGTACGCCGTAGCCTTCCAGCGCGCGATCTTTGCCAAGCCGGTGGTCTTCAGACGCACCTGCACGGCGTACGCCGTCGCATGGAGATCATAACGGGCGGCATCCGAATCATACGCGGCCGTATCGAAGTTGACGATGAAACCGAGATTAGCGGCGTGGAGGCTGCCGAAATAGGCCCTGTAGTCGAGTTGCAGCCGCCCATCCCCGGCGGCGGCGGTCGATACGAAGAGAAGCGCCAGGAGCGCGCCCTGGGCCAAGCCTCGCAAGACGGTCCACGGGTGCCGCCACGCTCGAAGACTCATCGGCTGCATGTTGTTGAGTAAACCAAGTCGACACCGGTTGGGCAAACGGTAAGGTGATACAGACTACAGCAACAACCGATCCTCGTACTCGACCCGCGAGAGGATGTGCGGCTCGTCGTCGGTGACCAGCACCATGTCCTCGATGCGCACGCCGCCGCCGCCACGGACGTCCGGGACCCAGACCAGCGGCTCAACGGCGAAGACCATGTTGGGCCGGAGCTCGAAGACGGTGGCGCCGGGAAAGGTCTCGCCGATGTAGGGAGGCTCGTTGGCGCCCATGCCGATACCGTGGCCGATGAACAGGCTGAACAGGTGGTCGGCGAGCCCGTAGCGGCCGATGCGGGCGACGATGGCGTCGGACACGTCCTTGTTGGTGTTGCCCGGCCGCATGCGCTCGATGCCCGCCATGAGCCCCTCGTACACCGCGGTGTAGATCTCCTTCTGGCGGCGGGTGGGCTTGCCGACGATGGTGGTGCGTCCGATGTCGGCGAAGTAGCCGTTCCACATGGCGCCGATGTCGATGAAGCAGAGATCGCCGTTGCGCATGATCTTGTCGGTACAGATGCGGTGCGGCGGCGACATGTGCTCGCCGGAGGCCACGTACGGCGTGATCACGTGCGCCATCTCTCCGCCCAGGTGGAAGAGCGTCTGCATGGCGTCGCCCGCCACCTCGCATTCGCGGCGTCCGGCGCGGGTCTCGTCCAGGGCCCGTTGGGTGACGCTGTCGCCCAGCGCGCAGGACTCCTCGATGACGGCGATCTCCTCGTCGAGCTTCACCCAACGCGCCCGCTGCATGACCACGTCGCCGTCCGCAACCTCGACCTCCGGGAGATGGTTCCGCAGCGACTCGATGAGGCACAGCGGCGCCTGGTCTATGCCGAGGCGGCCGCCGGTGAGCTTCAAGTCACCCAACAGGGGCTTCAGCACCGAGGTGACGAAACCGTCCGACAACTCCCGCTGCTCCATGATCGGGATGGTGTGCACGCTCGACAGCCAGGGCATGCCGAAGCGCGCCTTGTCGTGCTCGCCACCCGAGCAGAGCAGGATCGGCTCCTCGCCCCTGGCCAGCAGCACGCCGTTCAAGGCGGTGGTCTTGCCGGTGATGAGTTGGGCCCTCAGGCTCGTGAGGTAACGGACGTTCTCGTCCTTCCACAGCAGCAGGGCCGACAGGTCGGAATCCGCCAGCTCGCGCTGGGCCTTCTCGACGCGCTTGCGCCGCAGTCCCGGGAAGTCGTAGCGGTCCTCCCAGTCGACGCTGAAGGTGCCGCGTGCGTAGCGGGTGAGCATGGGAAGTCAGTCCCTACGACGCCCCGAATCCGTCGTTCCGGCGCCGCTCTCCGTCATTCCGGTGAAAAGCCCGTCCCGTGCTTGATACGGGGCCGGAATCCAGGGAGTGGGACCTGGGGGCATTGCGAACCCCTCGCCCCTCCTCCCCCGGATTCCGGCGTTCGCCGGAATGACGGGTCGAAGTGTCGTCAGCCTTCCGGGCCGGTCACATCGTAAAGCCGGGCGCAGTTGTCCCAGAGTATCTTCCTCCGCGACGCGTCCGTGACCCCGTCGATGCCCAGGAACGTCTCCATGGCGTGGGGCCAGTGGGCGTCGTCGTGGGGGTAGTCGGTGGAGATCACCAGGTTGTCGTCTCCCACCCGGCCGATGACGTCGGCGACGAGTCTCTCGTCCGGGTCCACCGACACGAAGCACTGGCGCAGGAAGTAGTCGCTGGGCGGCCGGCTCAAGGGCTCGTCGAGCTGGTCCTTGCGGTCCTGCCAGCGCTCGTCCATGCGGTACAGCAACCACGGCAGCCAACTGCAGTTGCCCTCCAGGAACACTGCCCGCAGCCGCGGGAAGCGCTCCAGCACGCCGCCGCCGCAGAAGCTGCCGATGGCCATCATCAGCTCCAGCGCCTTGCTGTAAGTGCTCACCAGGAAGCCATCGTTGGGGTGGCCGACGAAACGCAGCGCCGCGTGCTCCTGCCGGGGGAAGCCCGCGGGGTGGAAGCAGATGGGCACTCCCGAGCGTTCCGCCTCGGCCCACAGCGGGTCGAAATAGCGGTCATGGATGTGGTTGCCGTTGACGGGTTCCGGCACGAGGCAAAGCCCCGCGGCCCCGAGATCTTCCACCGCGCGCCGGGCCTCCTCCACCGCCAGGTCCACATCGTGGAGTGTGATCAGCGCCGCGAACTTCATCCGCGCCGGGTCCTCCTTGCAGAAGTCGAAGATCCAGTCGTTCCAGGCGCCGCACAAGGCCATGGCGTAGTCGGCCTCCAGGCCGTCGTCGCAGTGAAGCGGAAAGGTGCGGAACAGCACGGCCACGTCCAGGCCTTCCACGTCCATGGCATCGAGCTGCGATACCGGGTCGTAGTCCCGCTCGAGCGAGTTCCGGTAATGGGGCGCGACCTTCTCGAAGCGCTCTTCCTGGGCGCCCCGGGGCGATCGCATTCCCGCGCCGCCGGGGCGCACCGGCGTGCCGTCGGCGAACGTGAACCGGATCTGCCCATGGCGCTTCCGCGGCTCGCCCCGCGGGATCCGGTCGCCCCACTTGGGATCCATGTACTTCAGGTACAGGTCGTGGGGCTCGAAGACGTGCATGTCGCTGTCGAGCACCTTGAAGCCGTTCTTGGCCATGGCGGGACTCCTTCGACTGCCTCTATTCCACGAACTCGGCCCACCGGGCGGCCGTGCCGAAGCGCACGGCATCCATGATCTGTTGGCAACGGTAGGCGTCCTCGAAGTTGGGGGTCGGCGAGGTACCCTCTTCGATGCCGCGACCGAACCGGCCGGCCAGCACGCGGAAGGCCCCCAGCCGCGCGTCCCGCTCGTCCGCCACCACTTGGAAGCGTTCGGGGACGGGAAGCTCGTGCAACTCCTTGTCCTCGGCGTGCCGCGCTCCCAGGACGGTGCCGTCGGCCGGCGGATTCGGACCCCCGTGGGAGAGGCTCAGGCTCCCCTCGGCTCCGTGGATCTCCATCCGCACCTTCGAGCCCAAGGGGGCGGCGAAGTTGGCCGCCACCGACGCCCAGCCGCCGTTGGCGAAGCTCATGAGCAGGCCGAAGGCCTCGTCGGAGGTGTCGTCGCCGTGGGCGCCGTTCTCCGGCGTGAACACCCGGCCGCTGACACTGGCGACGTCGCCGAACCAGTCCCGCAGGCAATCGATGTAGTGGGACCCCAGGCCGCCCAGTTGTCCGCCCCCGTAGGAGTACTGCTGGCGCCAGTCGAAACCGGGCCGGCCGCCGGGCGGACCGCCCCGCATGAAGAGGGTCACGGACGCACTCTGGAACTCGCCGACGTAGCCCTGCTCCAGCAACTCCTTGACGTACGCCCGGGCCGGCGCGAAGCGGAACTCGTGGGCGACCATGGCGGTCAGGCCGGTGCCGCGGGCCTTGTCCACCATCGCCTTGGCCTCGGCCTCGTCCATGGCGAAGGGCTTCTCGCACAGCACGTGCTTGCCGGCGTCCAACGCCGCCACCGTCATGTCATGGTGAAGGTTGGGCGGCGTGACGATGCTCACAGCGTCCAGGTCCGGCTGCTCCAGCAACGCGCGGTAGTCGGTGTACGCGTGCGGTATTCCCAGGCTCGCCGCCGCCTCCCGCGCCCGCTCCTCCCTCCGGGAACAGATCGCCACCACCTCGAATCCTTCGTCCTGGAACGCCGGGGCCTGCACCTTCGCACCAAACCCCACGCCGATCACGCCGATACGAATCACCATGAATCTCCCGTCAGTTGTTGGTGAGCGCCTTCGGGGGGCTCCGGACAAACGAAAACAGACTCCCGAAACCGTTCGTCCCGAGCCCTTCGACCATGCTCAGGACAGGCGTAGCGAAGCGAAGTCGAAGGACGCCATCCCAATCGTTCAGTTTTTCCTCAGATGACCGACTTCGAGGAAAGGCCCTTCACCACCGCTTCCTCGCACACGGTCCCGGCAAAGAAATCCGGGTTCATCTCCGTGTAGAACCGGGCGGCGTTGGTGAACGCAAAGTCGCGGAAGTCGTCTTCGCTGAGGAGCCCCCGCTCCAGCAGCTCGTAAGCCTCGGGGACCACTTCCCGCATGTCCGCCACGTCCCAGTGTCCCAGGTCGGAGCTCATCATGGCGTTCAGGCGCGCGCCGAAGGGGTTGACCCGCGCGTTAAAGGCCCACACCACCGTGGGGTCGTCCGCCTCGCAGCCGAAGAAGAAATGCGGCACGAACAGGTCGCGGATCTCTTCCGCCTCCTCGATCTCGCACCGCGCCCAGTCGTCGAGGTTGTCCGGGTGCCTCAGTTCGTGGGCCTTGCGGTAGTTGCCGATGGCCGAGGCGTCGGTTCCCTCGAAGAACTTGCGGATGTCCCCCAACCGCTCCTTCACCCGGTCGTTGCCGTACTCGCCTACAAGTCGCAGCAACTCTTCCTGATCGAGGTTGTCCGGATTCAGGTTGTGGATCCCCTTGGGTCCCCGCTTCTCCCAATGCCCCACCAGGTCCGCGTAGAGCACGCAGGCCCACGCGACGCCGCATTCGAGAAAGCCCAGCCGGATCCCGGGGAAGCGCCGGGTGACGCCGCCCATGAACAACGACTTGCAGATGGCCTCGTTGGCCGCGGCGAAATGGCCGATGTGGTTGTACGCGTAGTTGGATATGGACTGGCGGGTGCCGATGCCCTGGGAGCCGGCATGGGAGGTGGGAACCGCCCCCAGCTCGACGCACTTGGCCCATACCGGGTCGTAGTCGTACTCGCTGTCGATTCCGAACGTGTCAAGCCGCCAGGCGTACTGGGCCGACTCCGGCGAGCCCCCTTGTCCCCTTGGGATGGGACGGCGCTGATGGGTGAAGACGATGACCTTGAGGCCGAGCACCTTGACCGCGTGCTCCATCTCCTCCATGGCCTCCCGCGGGTTCTCGAACGGAATCACCGCGGCCGGGGTGATGCGGTCGGCGCAGTCACGGTAGATGTCGGCGTGAAAGGTGTTGAGGGCGCGGCACGAGACCCTGCGGAGCTCCTCGTCCCGGAAGACCGGCGGCCCGCCCTGGCCTTCGGTGGGATAGAGGACCGCAAAGTCCAGCCCCAACTCGTCCATCCTCTCGTGGAGCAGACGCGGCAAGGAGGCCGTGGCGCGGTCCAGCGTGCCGGTGGGCCGTGCCCACCACGGCGGACAGCGCGTCCACTCGTGCCGCCGCTCGCTCTCCGACATGTCGTGCCAGCGGTTGGTCCCACGGGCCGCGGTGGCCTTCACGTACCGGTCGACGATGTCCGGGCCGCCCGCCTGCTTGAGGTAGTCCAGGTACACGGGCGTGAGCTCTACCGTATGTCCATCGGAGTCGATGATCGGGTGACCGAGCCGCGCGCGGATCCTCTCTGAGGTTGAAGCGGGCATGGGAGGCCATGTTATCCCATCTGCCTTGATAGTCAACTTCCTTCGGGTGGGGAACCAAGCCTCGTCTTGGAGTCGACAATCGTTTTCAGGTACTCTGTGAGAGAGTCCACCCGTTGGGCCGACACAAGCACTGGAGGGGGATCCATGAAACGGCTAATCGCATGTCTTGGGGCGGCGCTTCTGGCGCCCTGGCTGTCGGTCGCGGAAGCGGCGGAACCCGGCGCCGGCGTGCCCAACCCGCTGCGGATCGGCAGCGAGGGCTACTACCCGCCGTTCAACTTCGTCGACCAGTCGGGGAAGCTCAAAGGGTTCGACATCGACATCGCCCTGGCACTTTGCGAGCGGTTGAAGGTGGAGTGCAAGCTGGTGGCGCAGGACTGGGACGGCATCATCCCGGCGCTTCTTGCGGGAAAGTACGACGCCATCGTGGCGAGCATGTCGATCACCGACGAGCGCAAGAAGGTGGTGAGCTTCACCGACAAGTACTACAGCAACAAGGTACGCTTCGTGGCCGCAAAGGGCGGCGGTTTCGATCCCGCCAATCTCGCCGGCAAGACCGTCGGCACCCAGCGCGCCACCATTGCGGCGGGCTGGCTGGCAAAGAATGCCGGCGGCGCGAAGGTGAAGCTCTACGACAAGCAGACCGATGCCTATCTCGACCTGGCCGCCCGAAGGCTCGACGCCATCTTCGCCGATGGGCTGGTGCTTCACGAATGGCTCAAGACCAGGGCGGGCGCGGGTTTCGAGATGGTGGGCGACGCCTACGAGCTGGACGAGGGCATCGGCATCGCCGTGCGCAAGGAGGACAACACGTTGCGGCAACGCCTCAACGCCGCGCTGGCGGCCATACTCGCCGACGGCACCTATGCCACGATCAACGCGCGTTATTTTCCCTTCAGCATCTACTAGTGGCGCGCGGCCCCACGGCAAGGTCGTTGCCGGGTAAATTCCGTCCTGCAATGAGCGCCTCGCTTCAGCGATCCGCATGAACGAGCCCCCGGCGCTGCTGCTCGGCTTCGGCGCCCAACTCGCGGCAGGGACCCTGGTAACCGCGGGGCTGGCGGTCGCTTCCCTCGCCGGCGGCCTGCTGCTGGGCGTTGCCGGGGCGGCGGCGCGGATGTCCCGCCGGCGGCCGCTACGTACCGCCGCCCAGGCATACACCACCGCCGTGCGCGGCGTGCCGGAGTTGCTCGTGGTCCTGATCGTCTACTTCGGCGCGTCGGCGGCCATCGGGCGCGTGGCCGCGCTGTTCGGCTTTACCGGGTTCTTCGAGTTGAATCCCTTTCTCGCGGGGGTTGCGGCCTTGAGCCTGACCTTCGGCGCCTACGCGACCGAGGTGCTCCGGGGCGCGTTTCTCGCCGTCCCGCCGGGGCAGACCGAGGCGGCCTACGCCTTGGGTCTCACACGGATGGGAGTGTTTCGCCGCGTGCTGCTGCCGCAGGTCTGGCGGACAGCGCTTCCGGGCCTGGGCAACCTGTTCCTGGTGCTGCTCAAGGACACTTCCCTGGTGTCGGTGGTGGGGCTGGACGAGTTGATGCGCAAGAGCGCCCTGGCGGTCAGCTACACGCAGCAACCGTTCACTTTCTATCTCGCCGCGGCGGTCATCTACCTCGCCATGACCGCGGTCTCCATGGCCGGCATACAGGTGTTGGAGCGTCGCGCGTCGCGCGGCATGGGGTGGTCCGGATGATCGCGGGGCTCTACGGAACGGCCGCCCACGACGTCCCGCAGCTATTGGCGGGCGCATGGCTTACGGTTCAACTGACGGCGCTGGCGATGCTGGCGGGCACCGCCCTGGCCTTCCCGCTGGCGCTCATGCGGACGTCGCGGCACGGCTGGCTCCGGGCGCCGGCCTACGGCTACGTGTTCTTCTTCCGCGGCACGCCCCTCCTGGTCCAGATCTTCCTGGTCTACTACGGCCTGGCGCAGTTCGCGGCGGTCCGCGACAGCTACCTGTGGCCCGTCCTGGGTGAGGCGTACTGGTGTGCGATCATCGCCTTCAGCCTGAACACCGCCGCCTACACGGCCGAAATCATCCGCGGCGGCATGCTGGCGGTGCCGCGAGGGGACCGGGAGGCGGCGCGGGCGCTGGGTTTCTCGCGCTGGCAGGAAATACGCCTGATCGTGCTGCCCCGGGCCGTGCGCCAGGCGCTGCCGGCTTACGGCAACGAGGCGATACTTTTGCTGAAGGGCAGCGCCCTGGCCAGCACCATCACGCTGCTCGACCTTACCGGCGTCGCGCGCACCCTCATCGCACGCACCTACCTGGCGGTGGAATTCTTCGCGCTGGCGGGCCTGATCTACCTCCTCCTGACCCTGTTGATCGTACGCGCCGTGCGCCTGCTGGAACGTCGCTGGGCCCTGCCCCACCAGCCCTTCGAGAGCGTGCCGGGCACACGCCAAGGCGACCTGCTCTCCTGAGCGCGGGGCTCATGTCCCGGCGCTGCGAATACGCTTGACGGAGTTTGAGCGAAGACGTATGGAGCATAGGGTCACATCGCCTCGAAGAGGCGTGAGGGGCATTCCATGTCCAATGGGACGGGCGCTGAAGCAGCAACCATAAGCGGGATCGGCCGCGTCGGCGGCGCCTTCGCATCGGTCCGCGACTGGCTCGTACGGTTCTCCGAAAACCGCATGGCGGTGGCTGGACTCCTGTTCGTGTCGTTCGTGTTCGTCGTCGCCCTGTTCGCTCCGCAGATCGCCTACTATGACCCCGATGAAGTGGACCTGACGGCGCGGCTGGTGCCGCTGTCCGCCGACCACCCCTTCGGCACCGACACCTTCGGCCGCGACATCTTCTCGCGCGTGGTCTACGGCGCGCGCATCTCGGTCATCGCCGGGCTCGGCTCCGTCACCCTGGCGCTGGCGGCGGGGATCTTCCTGGGCGCGGTATCGGGCTTCGCCGGAAGAGCCGTGGACAACGTTTTGATGCGCATCATGGACGCGGTGATGGCGTTCCCCGGCCTGCTGTTGGCCATCGCTCTGATGGCCGCCCTCGGCGCCTCACTCACCAACGTGTGCATCGCCCTGGCCATTCGCTATACGCCAAACTTCGCCCGTCTCGTACGGGCCTCCGTGCTCAAGGAACGGGAAAAGGAATACGTGGAAGCGGCCATGGTGCAGGGGGAGTCCAACCTGCGCGTGCTGTTCCGGCAGATCCTGCCCAACTGCATGGCGCCGGTGCTGGTCCAGGCAACCCTCGACTTCGCCCACGCCATCATCGCCGAGGCGTCACTGAGCTTCCTGGGCATCGGCGTGCCGCCGCCCACCCCGAGTTGGGGCAGCATCCTGCACGCGGCCCGCTCAACCATGGAGTTCTATCCCTGGGCCGCCATCTTCCCCGGGCTCGCCATCTGCTTTTCCGTGCTGGGTCTCAACCTCTTGGGGGACGGCCTCCGGGACGTCCTGGACCCGCGTCTGAGCGAGGAGAGGTCGAGTGCCTGAGGCGCTGCTGGACGTCCGGGACCTGGAGACCCGCTTCTTTCTCCGCAAGGGAATCCTGACCGCGGTGGACCGGGTCTCGTTCCAGCTCGCGGAGCGGCAGACCCTGGGCATCGTGGGTGAGACCGGGTCGGGGAAGAGCGTGTTGGCGCTATCGCTCATGCGACTGGTCCCCCAGCCGCCTGGCAGGATCACCAACGGACAGGTCCTGTTCAAGGGCGAAGATCTTCTCACCAAGACGGAATCGGAGATGCGCTCCTACCGGGGCAGCCGCATCTCCATGATCTTCCAGGAACCCATGGTGGCGCTGAACCCCGCTTACACCGTCGGCGACCAGGTGGCGGAAGGTTACGTGATCCACGAGGGCCTGCGAAAAAAGGAGGCCTACGAACGCGCCGCGGACATGCTCAACAAGGTGGGGATACCCAATCCCAGGGAACGGCTCGACAGCTACCCCCACGAGTTCAGCGGGGGCATGCGCCAGCGGGTCATGATCGCCATCGCGCTGGCGTGCAACCCGGACCTGCTGATCGCCGACGAGCCCACCACCGCCCTGGACGTGACCATCCAGGCACAGATCCTGGATTTGCTCCGGGAGCTGCTGGAGCAGTTGGGCAAGTCGTTGATCTTCATCACCCACGACCTCGGCGTGGCCGCGGTGCTGTGCGACCACATCGCGGTGATGTACGCGGGCAACATCGTGGAGTTGGCGGACCGGAAGTCCATCTTCGAGAACCCCCTCCACCCCTACACCCAGGGGCTCTTGCGGGCGCTGCCGCGGCGGGGCGAACGCGACCGGCTGCTTGATCCCATACCGGGCGTAGTGTGCAACCTGCTGGACCCGCCGCAAGGCTGCAACTTCCGCCCCCGGTGCGACCAGAGCATGGACGTGTGCGGCCAGGAAGATCCACGGCTCGCCTCGGTCAAGAGCCGGCAGGTGGCCTGTCACCTCCACACGGCTTGAGGACGTCATGCGGGAAGAGATCCTCAGAGTCGACGACCTGGCGAAGTATTTCTCCCTGACTTCGTTCTTCTCGCTGTTCGGCGGCAAGGGCGCGGAGCTCAAGGCGGTGGACGGGATCAACTTCTCCATCGAGAAAGGCGAGACCTTCGGCCTGGTGGGGGAAAGCGGCAGCGGCAAGTCCACCACCGCCCGGCTGATCACCCGGCTGTTGGACGCCACCCGGGGCAAGGTGCATTTCGAGGGGCAGGAGATCCTGGAGATGCCCCGTTCCGCGTTCCACAAGTTCCGCCGCCGCATCCAGATGGTGTTCCAGGATCCCTACACGTCCCTGAACCCTCGCATGCGGGTGCGGGACATCCTCGGCAACCCGCTCAAGCTCCACGACATCGTTCCCGCCAACCAGGTAGGGGACCGGGTGGTGGAGTTGCTGGAGATGGTGGGGCTGCAGGCGGAGCACCGGGACCGCTATCCCCACGAGTTCAGCGGCGGACAGCGGCAGCGCATCAGCATCGCCCGGGCCATGGCGCTGGAGCCGGATCTGATCATCGCCGACGAGGCGGTGTCGGCCCTGGACGTTTCGGTGCGCGCGCAGATCCTCAACCTGTTCCGGCAACTGCAGCAGACCAAGGGGTTGACCTACCTGTTCATCGCACACGACCTGAGCGTCGTGGACTACTTCTGTGAGCGCGTCGCGGTCATGTACGGCGGCAAGATCGTCGAGGTGGGCGCGGTGGAGGATCTGTTCGACAAGCCGGCGCATCCGTACACCGAGGCACTGGTGTCGGCCATCCCCGAGCCGGATCCCAGCCGTGAGTTCCGGCCCCGGGTGCTGGAGGGGGAGATGGTCAACCTCATCGACCGGCCGCCAGGCTGCGTGTTCCGCGGCCGCTGCCCCATCGCCGAGCCGGTGTGCGCCGAGATGGAGCCGCCGCTGGAGAGAAAAGCGGGCGGGCGCCAGGTAGCCTGCCACATGCGCTAGAAGGACGAATCGCATTGCGCCAGTACATCATCAACCGCCTGCTGATCCTCTTTCCGGTGCTCTTCCTGGTTTCGGTCATCGTTTTCTCCCTGCTGCACATGATCCCGGGAGACCCCGTGGACTTCATCTTCGCAACAGAGGACCTTACCGACCCGTCCGTTCGTGAAGATTTCGAAAGGATCCTTGGCCTCGACAAACCGCTGCACGTGCAGTACCTGGTGTGGCTCGGCGGCGTCCTGATCGGCGACTTCGGCGAATCGATCCATTACCAACGGTCGAACATGGAGTTGATCGTCGAGCGTTTCCCGGCCACCATCCTGCTGACCATCTTCTCGACCGTCGTCTCCATCCTGATCTCGATCCCCGCGGGAGTCATCGCGGCCATCCGTCGCAACTCCGCCAGCGACTACACCGCCATGTCGTTCGCGCTGCTGGGCATCTCGATTCCCAATTTCTGGCTGGGCATCCTGCTGATCCTGGCCTTCAGCCTGTACTTTCCCATCCTGCCTTCGTCCGGGTACGAGGCCTCCCTCACCGCTCCGTGGACCACGTTGTCGTATCTGATCCTTCCCTCGATTACCCTGGGCACGGGCATGGCCGCCATCGTCGCTCGCATGACCCGCTCGGAGATGCTGGAGGAGATCGGCAAGGAATACGTGCGCACGGCCCGGGCCAAGGGCCTGGCCGAGCGGCGGGTGATCTTCAAGCATACGCTCAAGAACGCGCTGGTACCGGTGCTCACGGTCATCGGCCTCCAGTTCGGCCGGCTGCTCGGCGGCACCGTCATCGTCGAACACGTTTTCGCCTGGCCCGGGGTGGGGAGCCTGGTGGTGGGCGCGGTCTACGGCCGCGACTACCCGCTGGTGCAGGCACTGATCCTGATCTTCGCGGTGATCTTCGTGGTGGTGAACTTCTTCGTGGACATTCTGTACAAGTACGCCAACCCCAGGATCACGCTGGAGTAGCGTGCTCTGGTGTCGCGTCCCGTGAGTTCCTGGCACAAGTCGCGCAGGATTTTTTGTCGTCGGCAAGGCGCGATGACGAGCAGTGGCGGGCACCACGCGAGGAAGAGCAACGCCGCCGACGGCGAAAAGGACCAGCGAATTGTGCCAGGAACTCACGGGACGCGACACTAGGCGGTTGACCTTGAGGGTCGAATTGTGTGATGTGAATTTTTCCGGACTTCGGAAGTCGAGGAAAGCAACCAAAGGAGGAACAGATGAGTACGAGACTATCGCTTTCGTTAGCCGCCCTGCTGCTGGCTTTCGGTCTAGCCGCGCCCAACGACGCGGCGGCGCAGAAGTACGGCGGCACCCTGACTCTGGGCATGTACGCCGATCTGAACACCCCTGACCTGCACCGTACGGTCGGGAACCCCACGGCCCAGATGGGGATTCTGGTGGCCGAGAGCCTCGTGGACTACGACGAGAAATGCGACATCGCGCCCGGCCTGGCCGAGTCCTGGGAAGTTGCGCCCGACGGCAAGGCCTACACCTTCAAACTGCGCGAGGGCGTGATGTTCCACAACGGCAAGGAGCTGACGGCCGAGGACGTGAAGAAGAACTACGAGCACTTCCTGGACCCGAAGACCAAGTCCCGGCGGCGCGGCAACTTCAACTCCATCAAGGGCATCGAGGTGGTCGACAAGTACCGGGTAAAGATGACGCTCGACAAGCCGGACGCCGGATTCCTCGTGAAGTTCCGTCCGCTGGTAGCGTTCATCACCCACTCGGACAGCTTCGAGTCCAAGCCGCCCAAGCCCATCGGCACGGGCGCGTTCGAGTTCGTGGAATGGCAGCCCAAGCAACACGTGAAGTTGAAACGGTTCAAGAACTACTGGAAGAAGGACGCCAAGGGTAACCAACTCCCCTACGTGGACGAGGTCGTTATGCGGCCCATCCTGGACGACACCGTGCGCTATACGGCGCTGAGGACCGGCGACGTGGACTGGGTCTGGACGGTGCCGTTCGAGCAGGCGCAGCCCATCAAGGCAAAGCCGCCCAAGGGCATCACGCCTTCGTTCAAACCGGGCGCACGCTGGTTCTACCTGGTTCTCAACGTGTCCAAGGGTCCTCTCAAGGACATCCGCCTGCGCCAGGCCGTCGCCTATGCCCTCGACAAGCAGGCGCTGATGGACGGCATCACCTGGGGAATGGCCACGGCCGAGACGCAGATGTACTATCCGGGCTCGGCGTGGTACTTCGACGACGTGAAGGACCCCTACAAAGAGGCGAACCTGGACAAGGCCAGGGCGTTGATGAAGGAGGCCGGCCACGAGAAGGGCGTCGACCTCGTTACCATCGTCCGCAACGAGACCGTCATCCTGAACCTGTCCACGCTGGCCCAGGCGCAGCTCAAGAAGGTCGGTATCAACCTGAAGTTCCAGGTGATGGACCGCGCCGCGCATAGCAAGAAGCAAAGGGCCCAGGACTTCGACGTCAGCCCCGGTCATCTCACCTACGCGCCGGATCCGGACAGCCTTTTCTACCGGTTCTTCCGGAAAGGTCAGAGGAACAACTACATGGCCTGGGACAACCCCGAATACAACGCCCTCGTGGATGAAGGCCGCGTGACGAGGGATACCGCCAGGCGCAGAGTCATCTACCGCAAGGCTCTGGACCTGATCAACCAGGATCTGCCCCACGTGCTGCTGGGGCACCTGCCGATCTTCCAGGCGGCCCGGACGCACCTGAAGAACATGAAGACCAACTGCCGCGGCGACGTGCGCTGGTCCGACGGCGGCGTGACCCACGCCTGGCTGGACAAGTAGGCCAGGCCCGATTGTAGACTGTAATCTGATTGTAGGGGCGACCGGCCGGTCGCCCCTACAAGGGTCCGCTGTAAAGTAGGCACCCAGCACCATAACGCGCGTCAAGCCGGAGTCTGCACGGGCCGACGGTTTGACGCGCGTTGGCGCTTGGGGCAAAACGAAACGACCGAGTGCGGCTGGACGCCGCACCCGTAAAACCGGCGCGGCAACAATGCCGCCACGCGCGCTGTAACGCTGTAACTCCGGCCGGCGACCGCCCGCCGGGCTTTCAAACCACGCCAGCGAGGGTACCCCATGGAAACACCGACCCTTTTCAACAGTCCCGACAAGTTCGAGAGCAAGTTCGCGACCGCCGACGGATACCGCACCCACTACGTCGAGGCCGGCAAGGACAACCCCGAGAGCCTGCTGCTGGTACACGGCGGCGGCATCGACATCGGCATGGACCTGTACCGCTGGTACCCGGTGGTGCTGCCGCTGGCGGAGAAGTTCCACGTCTACGCCATCGACGAGCTGGGCCATGGCGAGACCGACCCGCCGCGGGACACCGCGGACCTCTGGCGGCCCACCGTGCGCGCGGAGCACGTCATCAGCTTCATCGAGGCCATGGACCTGGGCCCCGTCAACCTGGTGGGGCAATCCACCGGCGGCTGGATCGTCACCTATATCACCATCAAGCGGCCGGACCTGGTGAAGAAGCTCGTGCTCATCGACTCCGGCAGCACCGCCGGCTCGGCCCTCAGCACCGACGAGAAGTCACCCAAGCAGGTGGAGGTGGACGGGGCCATGGTGGACGTGAAGGACGGCGTGCTGCCGTACATGAAGGAGGTCTTCGAAGAGGGCACCATGCACCCCAAGGAGGGCCTCACCAGCACGAAGGAAGGCATCCGCAAGTTCGTCAGCACCTACATCTACGCCAAGCACATGGTCACCGACGAATGGGTGGAGCACCTCTACAAGTTCGCCCAGAAGTGGAACGACCTCTACTTCACCCACAAGGGCAAAGAGTTCTGGGACAACACCGACATGCGGGAGCACTCCAAGGAGTTCTACGTCGACGGCGTGCACATCCGGGACCGCGTGCACGAGATCAGGACGCCTACCCTGGTCATCTGGGCCAAGAACTCCAACAAGGGCGTCGACCCCGGACTCGCCCTCTACAAGCGCATACCGGACGCCCAGCTCCACATCTTCGACAAGGCCAACCACTTCCTGTGGCTCGACCACCCGAAGGACTTCGTGAGCCTGGTGACCTGGTACCTGTCCAAGCCTTAGTCGCGGCGGGCAGCCCCGCCGCACGAATCGCATAGGAGGAATCCGTGGAGACCCTGTTCAACAGCCCCGACAAGTTCGATAGCAAGTTCGTGACCGCCGACGGTTACCGGACTCATTACGTGGAAGCCGGCGACAAGGACGCGGACCGGCTGCTGCTGGTGCACGGCGGTTCCATCGAAGTGGGCATGGGCCTCTACCGGTGGTATCCCAACGTCATCCCGCTGTCCGAGCACTTCCACGTGTTCGCCATCGACGAGTTGGGACACGGCGACACCGACCCGCCCCGGGACCTGGACATGCTGGGGCACGTACGGGTGCGCGCCGAGCACGTCATCAGTTTCATCGAGGCCCTCGACATCGGGCCCATCAACCTGGCCGGCCAGTCCCAGGGCGGCTGGATCGTCACCTACATCACGCTGAAGCGCCCGGACCTGGTGAAGAAGCTGATCCTCATCGACAGCGGCAGCACCGCGGGCTCGGCTCTAAAGACCGAGAACGACACCGAGACGCCGGCGTACGTGGAGATCGACGGCGTGCAGCAGAAAGTAGGCAGCGGCGAACTGCCCTACTTCAAGGAAGTCTTCGAGCCCAACAGCATGATGCCCAAGGAGGGTCTGACGGACACCCGGGAAGGACTGCGCAAGTACGCAAGCGTCTTCTTCTACGACAAGTCCATGGTGTCGGAGGAGTTCCTGGACTACCTCATGAACCTCTCCAAGAAGTGGAACAAGATGTACATGGACCACAAGGGCAAGGAGTACTGGGGCGACCAGGGCCTGGTGGGCCACTCGGACATGTACGGCTTCGACGGCAAGCACATCCGCGACCACGTCCAGGACATCGACCGGCCCACCCTGGTGGTGTGGGGCAAGAACTCCAACAAGGGCGTCGACCCCGGCCTGTCGCTCTACAAGCGCATCCCCGACGCCCAAATGCACGTGTTCGACAAGGCCAACCATTTTCTGTGGCTGGACCAGTGGCAGGAGTTCAACAGCCTGGTCACCTGGTTCCTGACCAAGGACTAGAGGAAAGGATCCCCAATGGAAGTCTTCAACGTCAAGGACGTGGGCAAGTTCTCGGACCAGAATCCCGATGCGCCCTATTCGGAAAAGGCCGAGGGCGGCTACATCCGGAACCGGGTCATCAACAACGACCAGTGCTCGGTCACCATCGCCTGCTTCCGCGACGGCGAAACCCCGGGCCCGCACCTGCACAGCCACCCCGGCGCCGTGGAGATCTATTACGTGGTGGAGGGCGAGTGCGTGGGCATCGACGCCCAGCGCAACGAGCAGCGCTGCGGACCGGGCTCGGTGGTGTATTTCGACGCCGGCGAGCCCCACAACATCCACTCGGCCCCGGGCAGTGACGCCCTGGTGTACCGGGTGCAGATCGGCGCGGACCGGAGCGTCAAGCGGCCGGCCTGAGGCGTCTGCCTCTCCGTCATTCCCGCGGAAGCTTGCCCTCGACCCCGATCGGGGGCCGGAATCCAGGCAGGAGGGGGAAACGGGTGTGCTTCCCCGCCTCACCCCTCCTGGGTTCCCGCTTGAGCGGGAATGACGGGTTGCGGGCGTTGTCTTGCGATTCGATGGCAAGACGATCCGGCGCGTGCTCTGAACAAACGAGCGTCATCATGCCCATCAAGGTTCTCAAACTGGACCACCACGGCATCCGCATAGAACCCACCGCGGATGCCGTGGCCGAGGCCCGGCGCTTCTACGTGGACGTGCTGGGCATCCCCCTCGATTCCAAACGCCCAGACATCCCCGGTGTGCCCGGGCTCTGGCTCGACGTCGGTGAAGGTCCGCAATCGGCACAGATCCATCTCATGGGCGCGGCGGGAAAGTCGCCGCCCGCGCGCAGCGACACCGAGGACCCGACGATCCCTCACGTTGCGCTGGCCGTGGAGGACATCGTCGAGACGCGCCGGGAGCTGGACGCACAAGGGGTCGCGTACTGGCAGATCGACGGCCTCGTGGGCGCCGACTCGCAGCAGGTATTCCTTCGGGACCCCTTCGGCAACATGATCGAGCTGCGCCAGATCAGCAACCAGGCCGACCGGGATTGAGGCGGGTGCTCCGCCGCCCACGCTCATGATGGGATTTCAGGTTCCAGAAAAGTTCCAGACCTGGGTGGACCTCGCCGAGACCCTGAGCAGGGAGAAGTTCGCCGCCAGGGCGCGGGCCGTCGACCAGGAGGCGCGCTTCCCTTTCGAGAACTACGAGGACCTGCGGGAGACCGGGCTGCTGGCGCTCATGGTGCCCCGGGAACACGGCGGCATCGGCGCCGACTCCCTGACCTACGCGGTGATCCTGTCCAGGATCGCCAAGGGGTGCGCGGCCACCGGACTCACCTTCAACATGCACTGCGCCATCGTCGACTTCCTGCTGCAGCTCGCCAGCCCCGAGCAGCAGCAGCGCTACTTCAAGTCGGTGGTGGACGACGGCGCCATCTTCGCCTCCATCACCAGCGAGCCCGGCAGCTCCTTTCGCGACAAGGCGGCCATCCGCACCTCCATCCGGCAGGAGGACGGGAAGTACAGGCTCAGCGGCACCAAGCACTTCTGCTCGCTCTCCACCGGCGCCACCTACTACTTCACGTGGAGCCTGCTGGACGGCGCCGAGGACTTGAGCGACGGCCTTTTGAACGTGCTCATACGCTCCGACCAGCCCGGCATCGAGATCATGGACGACTGGGACACCATCGGCATGCGCGGCACGGTCTCCAACTCCATCCGTTTCAACGACGTCGAGATCCTGCCGGAGAACGTCGTGGGCGAGCCGGGCGCGATCCTCGGCAAGGACATGAGCATCTGGTCCACCGGGTACACCGGCGTGTACTTCGGCATCGCGGAAGCCGCCTACGACTTCTGCGTGGACTACGTCAAGAAGACCCAGTTTCGCGGCATGAGCGGCAGCCTCGCCGCCGACCTCCGGATACAGCGGCAGATCGGCGAGATGGCGACGCTCCTGGAGAGCGCACGGCGGGCGGTGGAGCGGCTGGGAATGCTGCGCGGCAACACCGACCGGGTGGAGCTGACCTTCATCCTGAACCAGGCGAAGTACCTGGCCACCGAGGCCGCCAGGGAGATCGCCGAGCGGGCCATCCGGCTGACAGGCGGCCGGGGCCTGCTGCGTTCGCTGCCGGTGGAACGCCATTTCCGGGACGCGCTGGCCGGCATCGTCATGCCGCCGGCCAACGACCGGTGCATGGAGACCGTGGGCAAGATCGCCCTCGGCCTGGAAGCCAAGACTCTCGAGTTCGAGTAGCAAGCGCCGCGTGTGCCACGACGCACGGTAGGGGCGGGGTACAAACCCGGCCGCTCCCGGCCACGCGCGGAAGGACGATCGAACCGCAACACCCGGTACGGAGCATCATGGCGGAACGCCTGAAGACCCCCAAGCCCAAGCCGCGGGCGGTTACGGACCAGATCCGCGCCACGGTCAGCGAGATTCTCCGCGCGGTGGAAAACGAGGGCGAGGCCGCGGTGCGCCGGTACTCGCAACATTTCGACAACTGGAGCCCTCCCTCGTTCCGGGTACCGCGGCAGGAGATCGACGAGGCCGAGGCGGCCACCGACGACACGCTCAAGGAGCACATCCGCTTCGCCCAGGAACAGGTGCGCAACTTCGCCGGGCTTCAGCGGCAGAGCGTCCAGGACTTCGAGCGCGAGACCATGCCCGGCGTGGTGCTCGGGCAGAGGTGGATACCGGTGCGTTCCGTGGGAGCCTACACGCCGGGAGGCGCCTATCCGCTCATCGCGTCGGCGATCATGACCATCGTGACGCCCAAGGCCGCTGGCGTCCCACGGGTCGCGGCCAGCGCCCCGCCGCGCAAGGGCCAGGGCATGCACCCGCCCCAGCTTTTCGCCATGGCGTCGTCCGGAGCCGACGAGATCTTCTGCATCGGCGGGGTGCAGGCGCTGGCCGCCCTCGCCTTCGGCATCGAGGACCTGGAGCCGGTGGACATGCTGGTGGGCGCCGGCAACGCCTACGTGGCCGAGGCCAAGCGGCAGCTCTTCGGGCAGACGGGCATCGACCTTTTGGCCGGGCCCACGGAGATCCTGATCATCGCGGACGACTCCGCCGACCCGGAGATCGTGGCTGCGGACCTGCTCGGCCAGGCGGAGCACGGCCCCACCTCGCCCGCGGCGCTGGTGACCACGTCGCGCGAGTTGGCCGAGGCCACGGCGCGGGAAGTGGACCGCTGGCTGGCAACCTGGCCCACCGCGGACATCGCCGGGCCGGCGTGGCGCGACTACGGCAGCATCACCGTCTGCGACAGCGACGAGGAGATGGTGCGGGAGGCCGACGCCTTCGCCCCGGAGCACCTCGAGGTCCAGACCCGGGCTCCCGACTGGTTCCTGGAGCGCTTGAGCAACTACGGCACGCTCTTCCTGGGCCGGCACGCTACCGTGGTCTATTCCGACAAATCCATCGGCACCAACCACGTGCTGCCCACCGCCGGCGCCGCCCGCTACACCGGCGGCCTGTGGGTCGGCAAGTTCCTCAAGACCGTCACCTACCAGCGGGTCGCCGCCGAGGGCTCGCGCCGGGTCGCGCCCGCCGCCGACGCCATCTCCGAGGCGGAACACATGCAGGGCCACGCCATCACCGCCCGCCTCAGGCTGGACCCGCGACGGTTCGACGACGTGCCGGGCGAGGGATCGTAGGAGTTGCCGTTGAGCTCGTCCATGCTGAAGGACAAGGTAGCCGTCGTTACCGGAGCCGGCCGTGGCATCGGACGGGAGATCGCGGTGACGTTGGCGCGGGAAGGTGCCGACGTGGCGCTGGCCGCCCGGAACGCGGAGGCGCTCGAGGAAACCCGCGCCATCGTGGAAGGACTCGGGCGGCGAGCCCTCGTGGCGGTTACCGACATCACCGATTCCGCCGGCGTGGAGGAGTCCGCGCGAAAGATCCTCCATCACTTCGGGCGCGTGGACCTGCTGGTGAACAACAGCGGCGTGGGGGGGCCCTCCGCCGCCCTGTGGGAGACAGACCCCGCGGATTGGGAGGCCACCTTCGCGGTCAACGTTACCGGGACGTTCCTGTGCTGCCGGGCGTTCCTGCCGTCCATGATCGAAAGGCGGTCCGGCGTCGTGGTGATCATCGGGTCCATGACCGGCAAGCGGCCGTTGTGGGGCAGGACGCCCTACGCCGCCAGCAAGCTGGCCCTGGTGGGACTGACCCGCACACTGGCGCTGGAAACGGGGCCCTACGGCGTTCGCGTGAACCTGATCTCCCCGGGCGCGGTGGAAGGCGAACGCATCGAATGGGTGATGCGGAAGCAGGCGGAAGGGAGAGGCATCAGCGTCGACGAGGTACGCGCCGAGTTGGCGGGAGGCTCGCCGCTCAACCGCCTGGTGGAACCCGGAGAAGTGGCGGCCGCGGTGCTGTTCCTGGCGTCTGACGGAGCTCGGTCGATAACGGGTGAGGACATGAATGTATCGGCGGGACTGGTGACTTACTAGGAAGCTATCGGCCTGAAAACGATTACAGTAAAGCCATATCGCGATAATTTGATAATTGTCACGCGAATTTGTGAAATATCGTAACAACGATGCGGAAATACGAAGGAGGTATTCGATGGCTCGTCTAGTGGATTTGTCGGTGGAGATCTACCAGGGGATGAACGTCTATCCCGGGCACCTGAAGACCGTCATCTTCCAGCACGCCACCCACGAGGAAACCGCGCAACGGTTCGAGGGCGGCTTCTCGTTCCAGACCACGGGCATCCTGCTGAACGACAACGGCCCGACCCATGTGGACTCCTTCAGCCACCTGGACCCGCGGCCGGGGGCCGCCACCATCGACCAGATGCCTCTGGACCTGTTCTACGGCCCGGCCCTCTGCATCGATGTGTCCCACAAGGAGGCGCACACCGACATCATGCCGGACGAGCTGGACGCCGCGGTGGAGAAGTCCGGCCACGAGCTCAAAAAGGGTGACATCCTGCTGCTCTACACCGGCACCTACGACCGTTACAAAGGGCAGCCGGAGTACCTCACGACGTTTCCGGGCCTGGGCGAGGAAGGCAGCATGTGGCTGGTGGAAAAGGGCGTCAAGACCTTCGGAGTGGACACGCCGACCCCGGACAACCCCATCAGCAAGACCTACCCGTGCCACATGATGTGCCGCTTCCACCACATCACCCACTACGAGAACCTGGTGCTGACAGAAGTGGTGGGCAAGCGCTTCACCTTCGTCGGCTTCCCCCTGCGGCTCAAGGGCTCGCACGGCGGACCGACCCGGGCGGTGGCGTTGATGGACGACTGATCGCGATGAGTGCGGCAGACCCCAAACGGGATCAGGCGCGCCTGACCCTGTACGAGCTGCTCAATGCAGCGGAAGGCGACGTGCACAACGGAGACGAGGGGATCGATGTGAAGAGCGTCGCCTCCCTTCTTCTGGAGCAGCGACTTCGCGGAAGAAGGCCCGAGTGACTCTGTCTCTTATTCCCGTCCATAGATCTCTGGGTTGCAAAGGTTAGGCGGGCGTCGGCCTTCCATGGCCGCGATGATGTTCTCCGCCACGATCAGGGCCATCCTCTCCCGGGTCTCGGACACCGCGCTCCCAAGATGCGGCGTCAGTACGACGCTGTCGCACTCCTTCAGACTCGGATGGACCTCGGGCTCACGCTCGTACACGTCCAGCGCAGCCCCGGCTATGACCTTCTCCCGTAAAGCGGTTGCCAGCGCGACCTCGTCTACCAGCGGGCCGCGCGCGGTGTTGACAAGGTAGGCCGTGGGCTTCATGATCCGCAACTCCGCGGCGCCGATAAGGTGCCGGTTCTGAGAGGTGCTGGCGGCGTTAACGGAAACGAAGTCGGCGCGGCAAAGCAGTTCTTCGAGGGAGACGTACTCGGCGCCGAGTTGCCTTTCCCTCCGGGCAGCCAGACGGCTCCGCTTGTGGTAGAGCACGCGCATGTCGAACCCACGGGCGCGCCGGGCCATGGCTTCGCCGATGCGACCGAGCCCCACTATGCCCAAGGTCTTCCCGTAGACCCCCTGCCCTACCAGATGCATGGATTGGGAACCCGGGAATACCCCCTGCCGAAGCGTGCGGTCCCCTGCCACGATGTTCCGGGCTACCGCGAGCATGAGCCCCCAAGCCAGATCCGCTGTCTCTTCGGTGACCATCGGCGGGATGGTCGTCACCGGGATTCGTCGCGCGGTGGCCTCCGCCACGTCGATGCCAGCTGGAATGATGGCCATGCTCGCCACCATCCTGAGATCCGGGTTGGCGGCGATGACTTCCCGACCCACGTTATCGTGCAGAAGGCAGAACAGGTAGTCGCACTTTTTCACGGCCGCCACCAACTCCGCCTTGGTCATGATCCGGGCGGAATCGGGATTGATCTCCACGTCGCCGTGTTGCCGCAACAGGCTCAACGCGCTGTCGGGGATGGGTTGGGTAACGAATATCCTGGGCCTCATGACTTGCTCCTCGAGGCGCGTGCTCCGTGGCAACCGGTTAACAGATCGAAGCGAATGCCGCGAGCCAAAACGCCGCTTCGCGCCTCGTGGACCCATGGTATAGAGGAACGTGAATTCAAACGCCTTGCAGCAAGGAGGCATCCGTGCATGGATCGAGTGGGAATCGTGGGCCTGGGTTTGTTGGGGACCGCGGTGGCGTCGCGTCTCCTGAAAGGCGGCATAGAAGTTGCGGGTTACGACGTTCGCGCGAAGCGAGCCCACGCGCTGAGGAGATAGCAAGATGTTCAAGGAACATGACCGTATCGTGCTTACGGACGATATTCCCGACCACCGCCTGAAAATCGGCGACGTTGGGACGATCGTCCAAATCTACCCCCGTAGGGAGGCCTTTGAGGTCGAGTTTCTGACCCTCGACGGCAACACGGCCGCGCTGGCAACTGTCTTGCAGTCACAGGTTCGCCCCGTAGCCGACACGGACATCACCCACGCAAGGGAGCACAGGTTGACCGGTTGAAGTCAATGAACCGGCGAGGGCCGCTCCCGCAGCGACGCTTGGCGTGTCAGCCCGCCGATTGAAACCCCCGATCAACGTGTAGTAAGCTCCCCGGACTCGCTGACCGGGAACTCTCTTCTCAATGCCACGCCACACCGTCGCCGTCACCGACCACCTGTTCCCGTCCATGGACGACGAAGTGCGGATGTTTCGGGAGATGGACACCGAACTCGTCATCGGCCAGTGCAAGGGCGAGGACGACGTCATCGCGCTGTGCCGGGACGCCGATGCCATCCTCAACACCTACGCGCGCATGACGCCCAGGGTCATCGAGAGCCTGGAGCGCTGCAAGGTCATCGTCCGCTTCGGCATCGGCTACGACAACGTGGACGTGGACGCTGCGACAGGGTGCGGGATCATGGTGGCCAACACCACGGAGTACTGCATCGACGAGGTGGCGGACCAGGCCATGGCGATGCTGCTGGCCTGCGGCCGGGGATTGTTCCCGGCGGGGCGCATCGCCCGGGACGGCACTTGGGACCTGGCGAAGATGCCGGTGCTGCGACGGCTTCGCGGGCAGACGCTGGGGCTCGTGGGAATCGGGCAGATCGGCAAGGCCGTGGCGGCCAGGGCGCACGGCTTCGGACTCAGGGTCCTGGCCAGCGACCCGTACGTGGACGAGGCCGCGGCCCGGGGGCTGGGCGCGGAACTGACGGACCTCGACACGTTGCTGGCGGCGTCGGACTACGTTTCAGTCCACGTTCCGCTGATGCCCGCCACCGAAGGCATAATGAACGCCGGGGTGTTCGCGAAGATGAAATCCACGGCGTTCCTCATCAACGTCGCCCGGGGCAGGATCGTGAACCAGGCGGATCTCGTCCGGGCCGTGGAGCAGGGCGACATCGCCGGCGCCGGCCTTGACGTGCTGGAGCGGGAGCCGCCCGAGGCGGGCGATGCCATCACGAGCCTCGACAACGTCATCCTGACGCCCCACTCCGCCTGGCTTTCCGAAGAGGCCCGGGCGGACATGCGCCGGCGCGCCGTGGGGCAGGTGGTCAGCGTGCTCGAGGGAGAGCTGCCCTATTCGTTGATCAACCGCGAAGTGATCCAGTCAAACCGCGCGTAACCGCACCTGAAAGGAGTCTTCCATGGTCGAGCGTTCGACATCGAGCTTTGGTCTGGTGGGAACCGACTGGCAGCAGCGCATCAACTGGAACCGCCTGCGCGAGTATCGCCTGAACCGGGCGCGGGAGGCCATGAAGACCGCCGGGCTCGGGGCCATGCTGGTGATGTACGACGAGAACGTCCGCTACGTCACCAGCACCGTGACCCCCGGATGGTGCCGGCTCAAGCCGGGACTGCGCTACGCGCTTCTGTGCGAGGGGGCGGAGCCGGTGCTGTTCGAGCAGGGAGACATCGGCACCCAGATCAACCGCCACTGCCCGTGGATCCCCAGGGACAACGTGCGCTACGCGTATTCGTGGATCAAGGGCGCGGTCGGCGGCGCGGCCGAGCAGCAGGTGACCAAGTTCACTCGCGCGATTCTGGACGAAATGAAGAAGTACGGGGTCGACAAGGCGCCGCTGGGCGTCGACTTCATCGACCTCAACATGATCAACTCCTTCAACGCCCACGGCATCCAGTGGACCGACGGCATGTCCCCCATGGTCTCGGCCCGCGCCATCAAGAACATCGACGAGCTCGAGGCCATGCGCATCGTCGCGGCCATCTGCGACGCTTGCCATACCGCCATCTCGCACTTCCTCGTGGCCGGCATGCAGGAGCATCAGATCACGGCTTTCGCCATGGAGTTCCTCTACAACATCCCCGGCATCGAGGACGTGGAGGACATCATCGTGTCGTCAGGGCCCAACAGTTGGCCCAACTGGCGGCATTTCTCCGACCGCATCATCCAACCGGGAGACTTGGTCATCATCGACATGGCCGCGGTGACCTGGAACGGCTACAAGAGCTGCATGTACCGCACCTACTGCGTCGGCAAGAAGCCCACCGACGAGCAGCGGAGGTACTACGACCTCGCCTACAGGTGGCTCTACGATGCCATCGACAAGGTGCGGCCGGGCGCCACCACCAAGGACATCGCCGAGGTGTGGCCGTCGGCCAAGGATACCTGGGGGTACGAAGAAGAGGACCAGGCGGCCGCCAACCTGTGGGGGCACGGACTCGGTCTGGCCCAGTACGACACCCCGGTGGTGTCGCGCATCTACTCCCTGGACCACCCCGTGGTGATCGAGCCGGGCATGAGCTTCGCGCTCGAGACCCAGCACGGCAAGCCGCTCCAGTGGGGCGTCCGGCTGGAGGAGATGCTGGTGGTGACCGAGGAAGGACCGCAGGTCACCACGCAGTTTCCCATAGAAGAGATCACCGTCGTTGGATAGAAACAGGGCGTGCACCACCACCGTGACGGAGCAGGTCTTCGTTCATGTTGAATGCCGTGTGCCTCGGGCCGCCGGGTGCGGGAGCGGTTCATGATCGAGGCGCACAGGAAGATTTGCGAGGTCCTTGCCGAGGCACGGGTGGACTTCGTGTTCGGCATACCGGGCGGCAGCGCCATGCGCATATTCGATTCGCTGTCCGACTACGCGGATCGGGTGCGTCCGATCCTGGTGCGGCACGAGCAGGCGGCCTCGGTCATGGCCGACGTCTACGGCCGGCTCACGGGCCGCCCCGGGGTGGTCCTCGGCCAGGGGGCGTTCATCGGCACCAACGCCATCTTCGGCACGCTGGAAGCCCAGCTCGCCGGTTCGCCCATGGTAGTGCTGGCGGACACCACCGAGGGCGGCGACTTCTCCCTGAATCCCAGGAACGCAAGCGGCTGGGGACATTATGGCGGGTTCGACCTGAGGGGCCTTTTTTCCGGGATTACCAAGTTCTCCGTCCTCGCCGCCACCCCCAAGGAAGCGGTGCTGGGACTTCAGATGGCCATCAAGCACGCCACCACCGGGCGTCACGGGCCCACCGCGGTGATCATGCGCCAGGCGGCTATCGCGGGCGAGCTGGATCCGGACAAGCCGCCACGGGTCCACTCCACCGAACACTGGCTGCAAGGGGACCCGACCATGCCGGCGGTGACGGAGGTGATTTCGGCCATCGAGCTGCTGAAGGAGGCTGAGCGGCCGGTCATCATCGCCGGCAACGGAGTCCACGCGGCGAAAGCCTACGATGAGCTGGCGGCCATGGCCGAGTTGCTGGGAAGCCCGGTGGCCACGACCTACAACGGCAAGAGCGCGTTCCCGGAAAGCCACCCGCTGGCCCTCGGCATGATGGGCCGGTACGGCCAGCCGGTGGCCAACAGCGTGATTCAGGAAGCGGACACGATCCTGGTGGTGGGCTCCCGGCTGGCCCCCAACGACACCAACAGCGAGCTGCTCATCGACAGCGACCGGCAGACACTGATCCAGATCGACATCGAACCCAGGAACGCCGGCTGGTCCTATCCCGTGGCGGTCTCGCTCATCGGCGATGCCAAGGCCGTTTTGAAGCAACTGCTTCAGACGGGCGGAGAGGGCCTTCAGCGCAGCGACCGGCAAGGAGCGGCGCGGCTGGAGGAACGCAAGCGCGCGGAAAACTACTTCGACAACACCGCGCTTCACTCCGGCGCCGTGCCGATCATGCCCCAGCGGCTGGTCAAGGACCTCAACGAAGCGCTGGATCCGGATACCATCGTCACCCTCGACGCCGGCAGCAACCGGGTGTGGATGGCCCACTACTATCAGACCCGGGCGCCGGGGACCCTGTTCGTGCCCGGCGGACTCGCCGGCATGGGCTGGGGCGCCCCCGCGGCGGTGGGGGCCAAGCTCGTGCACCCGGATCGGCCGGTGGTGAGCGTGAGCGGCGACGGCGGGTTCTCCATGTCCGTGCACGTCATCGCCACCGCGGTGCAATACGACCTGCCGGTGGTCTTCGTGGTCATGAACAACTCGGCGCTGGGAATGATCGCCACCGGAGACCTCGGGGGCGATTCGCCCGCCGCCTTCAACGACACCGACTTCGCCGCGGTGGCCCGGGGCTTCGGCGCCGAAGGTCTGCGGGTGGAGAACCCCGCCGAGATTCAGGATGCCGTAAAGGAAGCCGTGAAGAAGGGAAAGCCCACGGTGGTAGACGTGATCACCGACAGCACCATAGGTATCCAGAGCATCAGCAGCGGCGGCACCGTGGGTTGAGGAGGCGAATCCGCACTAGAGAAGTTGCGGCCATAGCCGTTTTTGGCTTGCAAAATTGCGCCGATCACATTAAAAGAAAGCCTTTGCAGCCATCGACCTCTCAGCCGGACTTCTCCGCGGCTACACGGCCTCGGGACTTTGTGTTGCAAGGGATTTTCGTACGAGCGTTCATTAGCACAAGGAGCAGGACATGCTGATAAAGAAGGAAAAGATCGACACCTTCGACGACTGGGTGGACGCGTTCCATCAGTGGCACGACGACATCGGCTACCCGATGGAGCTCATCGGTGGCGACTACACCTTCGAGACCAAGCTCGACGACGTGGAGAGCAACGAGATCGAGTTCGGGGAATACGCCGGACGGCCCAAGTGGGAAAAGGTGACCGACATCCCCGACCAGCGGATCCAGGACGCGCTGGCCCACCTGATCGAGTTCCAGGGGGACACGGAGTTCGCCTCTGTCGAGCAGCAGACCAACCTGATCGAGCGCGCCCCCACCGACGTGGACCTGAAGAACCTGATCCGCATCAACCGCGAAGAGATGCGGCACGGCTGGCAGATGGCCTACGTGCTGGTGACCCAGTTTGGCGACTCCGGCAAGCGGCAATCGCAGCGGTTGCTGGAGCGGCGCGCGTCCGAGGGCTCGCGCCTGCTGGACTCCTTCAACCAGCCGGTGCGGAACTGGCTGGACTTCTTCACCTACACGAGCTTCATCGACCGCGACGGCAAGTACCAGCTCAACATGCTCAGCCGCAGCGCCTTCGCGCCGCTGGGCCGCAGCACGTTGCCGATGCTGAAGGAAGAAGCATACCACCTGGCGCAGGGAAACATCGGTCTGATGCGCATCGTCAAGGCCGGCAAGATCCCCATGAGCATCGTCCAGAAGTACTTCAACAAGTGGATCTCCACCGCCTACGACCTGTTCGGGCAAGACGAGTCCAGCTCGGCCCACTGGGCCTATGTCTGGGGCCTGAAGGGACGCTACGACGAGCACCTGTACGACGAGCCCGCGGACATGGACGCGCTGAACGAACTGTCGCGGGCCACCTTCTTCAAGGAAGTCTCGGCACTGGTGGACGCCCTGAACCACAACATCCCCGGCGACCAGCCACAGTTGACGATTCCCAGCGACAAGTTCCGCCGCTACATCGGCAACCACGCCGGCAAGCCCTACAGCGTCACCGGCGAGCTGCTGTCCGACGAAGACTACGCCAGGCACCTGGCGGAGGTCATGCCCTCGGAGGCCGACGACGAGTACGTCATCGGCCTGGAAAAGGAAGGGGGCTGGATCCTCGATCCGAGGTAACCCAGGGAAAGACGAGATTCCGGAACCGGCGCGGGCCTATGACTCGACCTCGAGCCCGTAGGCCCGCGCCATGACGATGATGGGGTGCACCGGCTTTCTGCCGGTCCCCTGCTCCACCTGAACCGCCGACAACGGACAGTCCGTCACCGTACAGGCGTCGTCCGGCCTCATGAACTTGAACAGCGGCCGGCCCACCTGCATCGACGCCTCGAAGTTCTCCTTCTTGACGCTCCAGGTCCCGTCATGCCCGCTGCAGCATTGCATGCGGGAGACTTCCGAATCGGGGATGAGCTGCATCAGCTCCTGGGCCTTGAAGCCGATGTCCTGCGCCTTGAGATGGCACGGCTGGTGATAACGGATCTTGCCGACGGCCTGGGAGAAGTTGACGTCCAGCTTGCCGTTCTCGTTTAGCTGCACCAGATACTCCGACAGGTCCAGGGTGTTCTCCGCCACCAGCTTCGTGTCGTCGGTGGGCAGCATGCGCGGGTAGTCCTGCCTGAGCATGTAGCTGCAGCTCGCGGTGGGCACCACGATCTTGTAACCTTGGCGCACGGCTTCGCTCAGGCTCTTGACGTTGGCCTCGATCTTCTGCACCGCCTCATCCAGCAGTCCCACGTCGATGAACGGCATACCGCAGCACTGCTGCTCGGGGACGGTGCACTCGACGCCGTTCTTCTCCAGCACGCCCACCGCCGCCTTGCCGATGTCGGGCTCGTTGTAGTTGACGGTGCAGGTGTAGAACAACGCCGCCTTCTCCTCGCCGGCGCCCTTGGGGGCCGCGGGACGCTTGCGGTTCCACTTGGCGAAGGTCTGTCCGTGGTAGGTGGGCAGCAGGCGGTCGCGGTGCACGCCCAGGTACTTCTCCATCAGGCGGCGCATGAACGGCGTCCGGTTGGCCCAGTTGACCAGCGGCGCCATCAAGCTCGCCAGCCGCCCGGCCCGGTCCGTGTCCCCCATCAACCGGTCGGCCCAGCTCACGCCCTGTTCTTTGGCCTCCACGAGGGTGGCCCGCATCATCGTCCGGGGGAAGTCGATGTCCCACTCGTGGGGCGGCACGTACGGACAGATGGGATCGCACAGCTTGCACTGGTAGCACTGGTCCACCACCAGCTTCATCTGCTCGTCCTTGAGCGAAGTCGCGTCACCGAAGTTCTCGTCCATCATCTGGAACAGGCTCACGAAGGACGGGCACAGTGTGTGGCAAAGCGTGCAGCCGTAACAGATGTCGAACACGCGATCGAGTTCCTTGCGCAAGGCACCCTTGTCCCAGAACGCCGGCGATTTGGGCTCAAAGCTCATGGCTGTGGTTTCCTCCTCGGTGATGTTCGCATGGAAACGGGATGGAAGGTGATCTTAAGGGTTTCGTCCACGAAAAGTAAGAAACAAAGCTAAATTTATCCGGGCGACTAAATTTAGTCAGCGCCCTAACAGGTTGTTAATCGCGTTGCTGCCGCAGGATCCGGAAGATCAGCCCGTAGAACCGGCAGCAGGACGGGAGGGTGGTCGTCAGGAACTCGCGGACCGAGCGCACGGAAAGACGCGCGTCCACGTGACTGACGACCTTCAGAATGGCGACGTGGGCACGGCTCGGCTCCGGTAGTGCGTCCGCCAGCCGCAGGCTCTCGGTGGAGGGGATCAGCGGGTCGGTGTCGCCGTGCCCGATGAGCAACCGCGCCTCCACTTGCGGGATGATCGTGCGCAGGGACAGGCTCTCCAGGTAGTTCCGCACCGCGGGTTCGGTGGCCTCGATCAGGTCCCCGACCCGGGCCGGGTCCTGGTTGCAGATCAGCTCGCAAACAGCCCGTCCGGCCGCCGTGAGCCGGTCCAGCGGGATCACCGGCGCCTCCCCTTCCCAGCGGGTGGCGCCCGCCTGGACCTCCCGCTCCATGTCATCGAGCAGGCCTGATAGCGCCTTGCGATCCTCCTCCGCCGTCAAATGGACCAGGAGGTTCTTCACGAACACGTAACGCGCGTAGATCTCCGGCGGCTGGACATGCCGGTGGCCTCGGTACTCGTCCCGGCCGGTGGTGAGGTAGCGGATGATGTTGACGGTGTCGTAGTAGCCGCCGAAGGAAACCACGAACTTCACCCGTTCGCGGATGGACGGATCCGCCGCCGCCTTCACAACCGGTCCGGCGGCGAAGCTTATGCCGAACAGGCCCGCACGGGCCTCGTCCACCTCTTCCCGCGAGAGCATGAAGCGAAAGGCCGCAACGATGTCGTCGGACTCCTCCATCTCCAGCCGAAGCGACTTGAGGCCCTCGAGCTCGGGGACCAGGACGGCGAACCCGCAGGCCGCCAGTTCGTTGGCCAACGCCACCAGGCGCGGATCGTCCTTGCCCGTTTCGAGCACCCCGTGGGTGACGAGCAGGCCGGCGCGTGGCCGTCCGTCCCGCACGGCGTAGAGGTCGGCGGCCATTTGCCGGTTGCCGGCGGCAATGTTCAGGGTACGCACCTCCGGTCTGCGCCTGCGCCAACCCCGAAGGAACTTCCTCAAGCCCTCGCCGGCCAAGAGATGCAGCAGCAGCGTCAGGCTCAGGACCGCGACCCGAACGTATGAAAGGATGAACAAGGGCGGAGCCCCGCCGGTGTGGTGTCTCGTGCGGCGACCCGCGAAACTACGGCAGGCCCCCGCGGCCGGCGCGTTGCCGGCTACGGGAAGCCTTGCCGATCTCGTCGCGGGTTCGCGCGGGCGACTGTGCTAATGATGCGCGGCGTCGCCCTCCAGGGAGAGGTTGATGTGGTGGTGCGACTTGGACACCGGGCCGATGCCCTTGGCGATGGTGGTCCAGTGCTCGCCCTCGTCCTCGCTGTAGAAGATGTCGCCGTCGGTGGTGCCGGCGAAGATGGCGTAGCCGCCGTTCCAGGCGTCCATGCACATGCCCTCGATGTTGGCGCGGATGTGCTCGGGCAGGCCCTCGCCCAGGATGTCCCAGGTCTCGCCGCCGTCACGGCTGCGCGCCACCCGGGCGTCCGCCGTGTGGATCTTGCGCCACGTTCCGGGACCGGTCTTGGCGCCGGCCACGAACAGCAGCTTGGGATCCCGCGGGTGGATGAAGAACGGGTCCACGTAGCCGATCCGGAAGTCCCGCGGCGTCATGCTCTTCCAGGTCTCGCCGCCGTCGGCGCTGACGCAGAAGCCGGCGGTGACCTCGGGTCCGCAGTTGGTGGTGGGCGCCGTACCATAGAGCTTGTCCGGGTCGTTGGAGGGCACGAACACGCGGTGGGCGTCCGGGTTGATGTTGGGGATGGTGGTCCAGGTCTTGCCGCCGTCCGTGGTGCGCAGGAAGCCGCCGACTTCCACCGCCACGTGGATGATGTCCGGGTTGGTGGGATGGAACGTGATGCTCTTGGCATGGGCCTGGTGCGGCTCCGCCGGAAAGGTCCACTTCTCGACGCCCGGCACCTGCCGCAACCCCGGCAGCTCCGTCCAGCTCTTGCCGAGGTCGTCCGTGTAGTAGAGGTGCGCGGGCTGCGTGCCGGCGTAGACCCTGGGCTTGCCGTCCACCAACTGGGTGGCCAGCGAGTAAATCTCCTTGTCGCCGATGCCGTTGTCGCGCTTCTCCCAGGTGCGTCCCTGATCCGCGCTGACGTAGATCTCGCAGCCGTAGGTGCCGACGAACAGCGTCTCCGTCGTGGGCTCGAAGACGACGGAGCTGGCGTGCTTCCCGGGCAGGTGCACGTTGTCCTGCCGCCACGAACCGTTGGCCCGGTGGAACGAGAAGACACCGTCGACGGTGCCCACCAACAGCTTGTCGCAGGCGGTTTCGCCGTGGGTCAACAACTGGCCTCCGGGGGATAGACAGACATACATGGGCAGTCCTCCTTCGCGTCCTTTCGTTCGGTCGCGGCGCGAGCAGGTGCGGCTCGAAGCCGTCCCTACTGTCGGGCGCCACGCCACGCCGGTTCATCCTACTGAAGCGCGGTTCCCTCCGTCAAGCCGCGCGAGAGGCGCGGGGTTGAATTTCCCGTCGCCTTGTTATTAGTTCTGTCAGCGAACGCGCGAAGCCGGACCGGGCGTCGTCGCGTTCCGGCGTCGGTTCAACCAAGGCAAATCTTGAAGGAGGGAATCATGTACACGACCGACCAATACGAGGGAATGCTGGCCGAGACCATCACCATCCAGGGAAACAACGGCGACACCATCAACGCCTACTACGCGCGTCCGCTCGGCGCGGGGCCGTTCCCGGGCGTGGTGGCGATCCACCATCTGCCCGGCTGGGACGAGTGGTACCGCGAGGCCACGCGCAGGCTGGCGCACCACGGTTTTGCCACCATCTGCCCCGACCTCTATCACCGGGCCGGCTCCGGTACGCCGGAAGACGTGGCCGCGAAGATCCGCGCCGACGGCGGCGTGGCCGACGACCAGGTCGTAGGCGACCTGACCGGCGCCATGAACTACCTGCGTTCCATGCCCTACCACAACGGCAAGGTGGGCATCTGGGGCACCTGTTCGGGCGGGCGCCACGCCTTTCTCACCGCGTGCCGCGCCAAGGGGTTCGACGCGGTGGTGGAGTGCTGGGGCGGCCGCGTGGTGGCGAGCGGCGACGACCTCACCGAGAAGCAGCCCGTCGCTCCCATCGACTACACCGCGGACCTCTCGTGCCCGATCCTCGGCATCTTCGGCAACGACGACAAGAGCCCGACGCCGGAGCAGGTGGACCAGCACGAGGCCGAGCTCAAGAAGCACGGCAAGGACTACGAGTTCCATCGCTACGACGGCGCCGGCCACGGCTTCTTTTACTACGACCGCCCCAACTACCGTCAGGAACAGGCGGTAGACGGCTGGAAGAAGCTCCTCGACTTCTTCGGGAAGCAGCTCGGCTAGGCGGATCGCCGGGAAGCCCGGAACGCGCGCCGGAAACGGCGCACGCTTCCGGGCCCGACCCGCGGGTTCATTTCCGAAGAACGCGAAAGGAGACGATCATGTGCACGATGATCGCCAGGAAGGTCGTGATGGAGGGCAGCGGCAAGAACTCGGAAGACTGGTTCAAGGTCAACCAGGCCAACGTAGCCTATGACCACCCCTACCACGTCTTCCGGGAGCACTCCCTCAACATCGACTTCGTCAACGAGGCCGAGGGGCCGGGCGCGCGGGTCGCCGTGGAGTTGAGCGTCGATTCCGCCAGGAAGCTGGTGGACACCATCCTGAATGTGCTGAACGAGGCCGAACAGGGGGGTTGGGTCGACGAGGACGAAGGGCCGGAGGAGCACATGCCCCCGGTCAAGAGCTCGGGAACCCTGTAAGGCGGAACCATCTCCGGTAGGGGCGACCGGCCGGTCGCCCCTACATTCACACACTCGTATACAGCTTCAAACGGAACGTCGGCGGCGCGGAGCGCCGGCGTAGGAATGCAGGTTCCTAGCCCTGCGCCGGCACGGCGGCGATCTCGCTTACCGGCACGCCATAGAAGTCAGCCGCGTTCCGACAAAGGATGCGGTACTTGTTCTCGTCGGTGAGGTCCTCGCGCCCGCGCAGCTTCTCCACCGAGTGGGGCCAGTCCGTGTCCCAGTGGGGGTTGTCGGACGAGTACAGCAGGCAGCGGTCGCCGATGTGGCGGATGGCGTCGGGGATGGTGAGCTCCTCGCATTCCACGCCGAAGTAGCACCGGCCGCTCGTCACGTACTCGCTGGGCGCGCGCGTGCACAGCGGCGCCTCCACGTCGCCCCGCTTCTCCCACTCCTCGTCCAGCCGGTCCATCCAGTACGGCACCCAGCCGGCGCCCGACTCCAGGAAACCCACCTTCAGCCTGGGATAGCGCTCCAGCACGCCGCCGAAGATGAGCTGGGTCATGGCGATCATCTGCTCGAACGGATGGGTCACCGCGTGGATGGCCAGGAACTTGTCGAAGCGGTCGGTGCCGGCGGCGTCGCGCGGCTGGCTGTGGACGGCGATGGGCACGCCCAGCCGCTCCACCGCGGCGTAGAACGGGTCCAGCTCCCGGTCCGAGAGCTTGCGCCAGGCCACGTAAGTAGGCACCTGCACCGCCACCATGCCCAACTCCACCAGCCGCTCCAGCTCCTCCACCGCGCTCTCGACCTCCTGGAGGCCGACGATGCCCACGCCCTTGATGCGATCGGGCGACGCGCCGCAGAACTCGTGGAGCCACTGGTTGTAGGCCGTGGCCAGCACCCGCGCCCGGGCCGGGTCGCGCACGTTGCCGATGCTCAAACCCGCGGTCGGGAACAGTACCGCAGTGTCGATGCCCTCGGCATCGATGTCCGCAAGCTCCCGCTCGGGGTCCGCCACCCGGTGCCCCATGCGCCCCAGGTCGCGGTCCCAGCCGTCCTGGGGAAACAGCTCGCGAGCCGTGCTGTAAGGCTCCGGTATCCTCTCCCGGTAGGCGGTCATGGGCTCGGTCAGGTGCCCGTCCGCGTCGATTACAGGATATCCGATCATGAGTGTTCCTCTTCCGTCCGCCGTCTTCTGGAGGGGGCGGGCTTCGAACCGCGAATAGTATAGGAGTCCACCGCCATATAATTCCCTTCAAACCCGCCTGTCAATCAACGGCACGGGATACACAGGCGTACCTTCCCGCTGACAATGATGACACTATGCCCCGCGAGCCAATCGGTGCGTGCGTCGCCAGACGTTGCCGCCCCGCGCCCCCGTGGACTCTGAACCGGAAAGTTGTCGCTATTTGCAACACCCGGGATGCCGATGCTAGTTTGCGTGATGTTCCGCGGTGACCGGAGGGACGGCTAATCCACACGCTTATCGGAGGCAAACAGGGCATGAGTGTTCTCGCATCGAAGACGGCGCTTGTGACGGGCTCGAGTCGCGGCATCGGGGAAGCAGTCGCTCGGGAGCTCGATGCGTCGGGGGCACGGGTGGTCTTGACCGGGCGCGCGGTCGCGGACCTGGAGCGGGTCGCGGGCGAGCTTCGGAACGATCCGCTCGTCATTCCCGCCGACCTGGCCCCCTCGGGAGCGGGCCTGCGTCTGGCCGAGGACGTGCTGTCGCGGACAGGCGGCGTGGACGTGCTCGTCAACAATGCCGGCATGGCCATCGGGGGCGCACCCGAAACCCTGACCGAGGCGGACCTGGACCTCATCCTCGCCGTCAATTTCCGATCGTTCCTCATGCTTTCAATAGGGCTCGGGCCCGCCATGATGGAGCGGGGTGGAGGCTCCATCATCAACATATCTTCGGTGGCCAGCCTGCGGGGGGTGGTCGGCCGTGTCGCGTATACCGCCACCAAGGGAGCGATCAATGCCATGACACGGGCGCTCGCCGCCGACTGGGGACCGAAGGGCATCCGTGTCAATGCCGTCACTCCCGGGCTGATCCTGACGGACCTGACGAGGGAGCGTGTGAACAGCAGCCCTGAGTTTGCGGAAGCATTGGCCGCGCGGACGGCGCTCAAACGCATCGGCGATCCGGAAGACGTGGGCAGGTTGGTCGCGTTCCTCGCATCCGACGCCGCCAGTTACATTACCGGCGAAACCATAACCATTGACGGGGGCATGATAAAGACGCTCGCAGCACCCGGCAAGGCACCCGCCGCCGGATCGGCACGGTAGTACCGGGAGCCCGGACTCCCACGGACAGCGGGTATCGTACCCAAAACACCTAGAGGAGGCCACTATGAACTCGGGTAGAAGTGCTTGTCACGTAGAGAAAGCCGCAGGTGGCGGTGCCGCCAGGACGAAATTCCAAGCCGCCGCTTGGGCGGTGTGCCTGCTGATGTCGGTCCTGGTCGTGCTTCCGGCCGCGCATGCGCTGGAAGGGTTCACCGTCGGCACGGCTTCCGCCGGCTCGACGCCGCACATTCTCGGCACGGCCATGCAACAGGTTTTCTCGAAGGCGTTCCCCAAGGGGAGGTTCGAGGTTGCGGTCACGGGTGGAAGCATCGAGAACTCCCGTCTCATCCGGCGCGGCGAGGCCAATCTCGGCATCATCAGCATCACCGGCGCGGCCATGCGCAATGCGTGGAAAGGAAAGAACCTGCAACCGGGGGAGAAGCCCTACCGCGAACTCCGCACCCTGATGGGCTTCGTCCACATTATCGGACACCTGATCGCGCGGAAGGGAGCCGGCATCGAGACCTTTGCCGACATCAAGGGCAAACGGGTCGGACTCGGCTCCAGCCTGCGGACATCCGCGCTTCATGAGCCGTTCTGGAGAAGCCAGGGCGTCGCCTGGATCGACGACGTGGAGGAGGTGCCGCTCTCCTCCCCCGACCGTTACCGGTTCCTGGCGGAGGGGCGCATCGACGCGGCCCTCGCCTGGACGGTGGGGGACAAGCTCGCCGCGATCATCCAGCAGTACACGAGCGCCAACGAGGCGGTGTGGGCCCGGGTGGACAAGGCGGGGCTCGATAAGGCCGGGCTCACGGCCTTCGCATTCGAGCCCGGTTCCCTCCCGTACCTCGATTTTCGCAACTACGGTCCGAGCCTGACCATGTCGGCTCTCACCGCCCGGGACGACCTGCCCGAGAAGGACGCCTACACGCTCGTGAAGACCCTGCACCAGCGGATCGAGGACATCGTCCTGTTGCTGCCCGCGGTCCGCGCGGCGGTGGAGAATCCCGCCGTCTTCACGTCCTCGTCCGACCCCTTCCCGTACCACCCCGGAGCGATCCGGTACTGGAAAGAGGCCGGGCTCTGGAAGCGGGGCGGCTGACCCTCCCCGTGAGGCCGGGCAAAGGACATCGAACATAACGTGGGGGGGTTACGGGACCGGATACGGCAGTCTCTTCTCCTGGCCCTGCCCCTGTACGCGCTCTACAATTACTGGCAACCGGGCTTCCCGTTGTCGGAGCGCGCGATCGTCGCGCTGCTGGCGGTTTCCACCTTCTTCTTCGGGACTCCTTCCCGCACCCGACTCGGACGAGGTCTCGACTGCATTCACCTTGCGCTCGGCCTCGTCGTGTTCGGCTACATCATTTTCAATGCCCAGGAGCTGCCGTATCGCGAGGGAATACCCAACCGGGCGGATATCATCATCGGAATCGCGGGCATCTACCTGATCCTGGTGTCGGTCAGCCGCACCCTGGGCACCGGCCTGGCCGCGGTCGCAGCCCTGTTCCTCCTGCACCTGTTCCTCGGACAACACCTTCCCGTGTGGCTCGCCGGGCACCGCGGGTTCAGCCTCGAGCGGATCATATCCTTCCTCTACCTGAATGACGCCGGTATCATGGGCTTCGCGCTGGGCGCATGCCTCAAGTACATGGCGCTGTTCCTCATCCTGGGAAAGGTGTTGCAGCAAGTCGGCGCCATGGACTTCGTGATGGGGCTGTCGCGGGCCCTGTTCGGATTGGGCCGCACCGGACCGCCCCTTATGGCGGTCATGTCCAGCGCCCTGGTGGGCACGGTCTCGGGAAGCACCATGGGCAACGTGTACATCTCCGGGAGCATGACGATTCCGCTGATGAAGCGCGTCGGCATCCGCGGAGAGCTGGCCGCGGCCATCGAGGCCGCGGCCTCGAGCGGCGGCCAGATCATGCCGCCGGTCATGGGCTTCGCGGTCTTCTTCATGATCGTGCTCCTCGATGTTGCGTACGTGGATGTCATACTGGCCGCCCTGATCCCCGCGCTGCTCTACTTCCTGACGCTGGGACTCGCGGTCTGGCTGCGCATCCGCCGCAGCGAGGTGTTCGAGGCCCCGGATCCGACGCTGCTGGACGAGGAGGTGCCGTCGGTTCGGGCGGCATTGATGCATCCGGGCGTGCTGACGTTCCTCTGCACCCTCGGCGCGCTCATCTACCTGCTGGGCAATCGCAACCCGCTGCAGACCTCCGTGATGACCGCCATGGCGGCATGCATCGCGGTGAGCCTTCCCTGGAAGATCCGCCTGACCCCGCGGAAGCTGCTGACGGCTCTCCATGACAGCGGCCGCGAACTGGTGGACGTGGCCATCGCCTGTCTCGCCCTCGGAATCATCGCGGGCTCCGTCCTGCTCACCGGACTGGGGACCAAGCTTCCCGGGTTGATGATCGGATGGTCCGCGGGAAATCTCCCGTTCCTCCTCATATGCGCGTTCGCCGCCTGCGTGATGCTCGGGCTGGGCATCCCCTCCACCCTCTCGTACCTGCTGGTGGCGCTGCTGGTCAGCCACGCCATCGTGAAGCTCGGCGTCGGGCTCCTGGACGCCCACCTGTTCGTGTTCTATGCGGCGCTGGCGGCCATGATCACGCCGCCGGTGGCGCTCGGCGCCTATGCCGCCGCCTCAATCGCGAAGAGCAACTACTGGACAACCGGGTGGCTGGCAGCCGCGCTCGGGATGCCGAAGTACCTCATCCCGTTCGCATTCATTTTCCGGCCCCAGCTCCTCATGCGCGGCGATGCGATCGAAATCGTCCTGGTTTCGCTGCTGACCTTTGCCGGCCTGGGAGCGGTGTCCCTCGGTCTCGCCGGCCGCGCCCGCCTCACGTTGGTTGGAGGGGCCGCCGCGGCGTGTCTTGTCCTTGGAGGCGCCCTGCTCGCGGTTCCACCGCTCGATGATTGGGTCGTTCCGGCGCTCGGCGCCGGCCTTTGCGCGATCCCGTTGCTGTTCCACCTGCCGACGCTCGTCCGGTCGAAGCCGTGGCGGCCAGCCTGAACGAAAGGACATACGGGATCCCGATGGACGTCATCAAGGCAATGCTCGGCGAACTGGGACGGGACCTGGGCTCGAAGAAGCTCATTCCCGCGCTGTCGTGCGGACTGATCTTCGGCGTCCAGCTTCTCGTCTTCAGCGTCTCGATGGCCGCGGGTATCTTCTCGGGCCCGCTGACACCCTTCCTTTCCCTCGGCGTAGGCCTCCTGCTCTTCGGCTATTTCACCATGGCCACCATCACCGCGCTTGGGAGCGGATTCCGGGGTGCGGTCGCCGGCGCCCCGCTGCCCTCGGTGATGATGCTGGTGGCCATCACGACCACGGTGGATCTGGATGGAAGAGCTCTGTACGCCACCGTCGTTGCCACGGCGTTGCTGGGAACGATGGCAGTGGGTGCATGCTTCTTCGCCATCGGGTACTTCCAGTTGGCCAGATTCCTGCGGTTCATTCCCTATCCCGTGTCGGGAGGATTCGTCGCCGGGACGGGGGGGCTGGCGTGCCTGGTAGGGTTGCGGCTGCTGGACATCACCCTGGAGGAGGGCGGCCTGGTTCCGCCGATGGATGGCGGTACGGCCCTGAAGCTGGGCATCGGAATGGCGTACGGGCTCGGGTTGTTCGTCGTGATGAAGCGTTGGAAGAGCTTCATGATCTTTCCGGCGAGCTTCCTCGTGGTCGCGGTGGCGTTTCAACTCGGTCTGGCCCTGTTCGGGATGCCGGCGGAAGAAGCGCGGGCCGCGGGCCTGCTCTTCTCAGGCTTGTCCGGCGGAGGAGTGTGGCCTCCCATCGGCCCCGCCGACCTGCCCTACATCCACTGGTCCGAGTTCGCCGGGCAGATACCGAACCTGCTCATTCTGTTCACGGTCACCCTGGTGTGCGTGGCAATGAATCTCGGCGGCACCGAGGTAGCGGCGAATGTCGACCTGGATTGGAACCGGGAGTTCCGCGTAGCCGGATGGGCGAATATCGTGACAGGCGTGGGCGGGGCGCCTCCGGGCTGCCTGATTGCCGCCGCCTGCATTCGAAACTTCCTGCTGGGGGCCACGACCCGCCTTACCGGACTGTTCACCGCCCTGGCGCTCGGCGCCGCCCTGGTCGCGGGCGACGCGCTCCTGAACCTCTTTCCGGTGCCGCTGGTCGCCGGGGTTCTCCTGTTCCTGGGGTTGACCATGATGGATGCCTGGCTCATAGGCACCTGGCGGAGGCTCGCCTGGACCGACTACTCCATCATCGTCATCATGTTCGCGACCATCGTGACGTTCGGCTTTCTCGAGGGGGTCGGGATCGGGATGCTGATCACTTCGGCCATCTTCGTCATCAGCTTGAGCCGCCTGGATGTGGTTCACTCCGGTTTCACCATGCGTGATCGCCAGAGCAAAAGGACCCGGCCGGTTCCGGAGCGCGCAATCCTCTTCGGAGAAGGTGAACGCGTCCAGGCCTACCGGCTTCGTGGCTACCTGTTCTTCGGCAGCGCCTATCGGCTGGCGGACCGGCTCAAGCTGTCGTTGAAAGACGAGCCCGTGCCGACGTGCATTCTACTGAACTTCGAGGGCGTCTCGGGCTTCGACTTGTCGGCGGTCAATGCGTTGGTCCGGTTTATCCGGGCCGCCGACGCCGGAGGTGTGGGGATCGTTTTGGCCGGTGCGTCCGAACGGCTGGAGACGGCACTCGAGACGGAGCTTCCCCCCGCCGTTTGGGCCAACGTCGTGAAGGAGCACGATGAGGACTACGCCCTGGAGCAATGCGAGGAGATCGTCCTGGCGAAATGGCGTTCCCAGTTGGAGAGTGCAGAGCACTTGCGCGACACGCTTCTGGAACGGGTCGTCGACGACTTCGCACGCCAACTCGAGCGGCAGGCCTTCATAGAGGAGTTGCTGGAGGACCTTGGGGAGTGGATGGAGCCACGGGAATACGGCGCGGGGGAAACCATGGTCGCGGCCGGCCAGCCGCGCAACGGCCTGCAAATCCTGCGCGAGGGTCAGGCGTCCCAGTTCGACTCCGATGGCACCCGGATCCGGCAACTCTCCCCCGGCGACGTGATCGAGCCCCGTGGCGCGTATGACACGGGCCCGGCAACCAACACGACGATTGCCGTCGAACCTTGCCGGACCTTCGTTCTTGGCCCCGAAGCACGAGCGCGCCTGGAACAGAGTCGGCCGGAGCGCATGCTCGAGTTCTACGGGTATCTTTTCACGGTGGATGCAACGGTCGCCGGCCCGACCCGGGGATAGGCTACGCCGGCCGAACCGCCTCCGCCTCACGCTCGGCACACCGGAGAGCCTTACGTGCACGCGGGCGTTCTTCTCTGTGCGGTTTAGGTGTGGGAAACTCCACTAACAGTTGACAAAACGACATTGCGCCTGTAGCAAAAAGCAACACTATTTTCCAGCAAGGAGGATCGCCATGAAGTTTCGTGTGGACTCAATGGAAGAAGCGCAAAGAAGGATGGACGAAGCCCTGAGCAGGATAGATGAACTGGAGAACTCTACGGCGGCATCAACAGCCAGGGCCGTTTCCGGAGAAACCGCGTTCTGCTACGAAAAAAAAATCGGTGACACAACCTACGAGGTCTGTATCTCGATATCGGCCAAGGGTTAGCCGAGCCTGCCGCCTCGGCCTACCCGTCCCGCACCGACGTTGCGGACATCCATCCGGGGCCGATCGTCCGGAAACGGTCGCGAGTAACGCTTCCACTCTTGCGAACCGGTTTCGGACGGTCGCGGCCCGCACCCGCATCGCTCCTACAGCCCATAGAACTGCCGCGGATTGTCGTCCACGATCCTGGTGTGCATCTCCTCGCTGATGCCACCGGTCTCCTTGAGCGAGGTGAGCGCCTCCAACTCGGTGGATGAATCGGCGTGCCCGTAGTCCGTGCCGATCATCAGCGCGCCCTCGCCGGCCTGTTGCATCAGGTACGGCACGTCGTCGCCGATCTGGCAGGTCACGTACAGGTTGTACTCCTTCAGCAGGTCCTCCGGCAGCTTGTCCTCCACCGTGTCGATCCGCCGCCGCAACTCGTAGACCACCCACGGAATCCACGACGCCGCGGTCTCGATGAAGCCGAACCGGAGCTTGGGGAAGGTCTTGGGCACGCCGGAGCTCACCAGCCGGAAGCACGCACCGACGTTGAAGATGCGGTACTGGCAGAAGAAGTCGCGGGTGCCGTCGGCGTTGCCCAGCATGTCCACGAGGTTGGCATTGCCGTTGGACTGGTGCAGCCCGATGCACAGGTCCAGCTTCGAAGCCTCCTCGTAGATCGGGAAGAAGTACGGGTCGTCCACGGTGCGGGGACCCTCCATCGGCCGCATGAAGATGCCGCAGGCGCCGTTCTCCTTGGCGAAGCGCAACTGGTCCATGGCGTCCGGCATGCTGAGAAACGGCAGCACGCACATCCAGCGCAGCCGCCCCTTGCCTTCCTTCCAGATGTCCGCCAGCCAGCGGTTGTAGGCGCCGCAAAGGGCCACGTCCACTTCCGGACGCTCGGTGCACTGGTCCAGGAAGATGCTCGTGTAAAGCACCTGCACGTCGATGCCCAACTCGTCCATGTGCGCCAGCCGCGCCCCCACGTTGGCCACATCGCGGGTCTCCATGCTGGTGGTCATCTGCCTGCCGGTCTTGCGCGACCGCTCCACCAACGCCTCCTCCGTGAACGTGAACCGGAACAGCCCCCGGATCTTCCCGTCGATGACCCAGTTCTGCCGCTCCGTCCCGTCATTGGGGTCGAAAAGGGCCGGCCGGTACTTCTGCTCCGAGGGCGCCAGATAGTCCCACGTACGCGGGCTCTCGACGACATGCGCGTCAGCGTCTACCCATCCCATTGGATCGCTCTCCTTCCGTGGATAGCTGTGGATTCGTTTCGAGACTATCCGGGTTGAAGGGAGGGCGTCAACCGGAATTGAACGGGTGTTACCTACTGCCCGTCGGCGCGCCAAGTGCATCCTTCCCCCAGTGACCGCTTGGGGACCAAATTTGGGAGAAATGATGTATCATGATTCTGTGAGTGAAGTATTGTCCTTTGCCGGGACACCTTTACCCCGCTTGTGGCCGTACAGACAGCCGCCAACCGGACGCGCGCACACAGCGTAGTTGAGGAGCCGTCGATGCCACCCGGCCTAAAGTTCACCCATTGGTTTTGCCTCCTGCCCTGTTTGATACTCGTTGCATGCGGCCACGCGAACTCGGTATCGTCAGATCTCAAATCCACTTCAACAATCGCCATTTGCGGAGGTGGGCTTGACGACGGCCTCAGGGCGGAACTCGAAGCCGAATACGACCGTTCTTCCGCCCGGAGTATCGCCGATGTTCGCCGCTACATCAGAGCAATACTGAATGCCAACGATGTCTCCGACGAGAAGTACAACAGCTACATAGCGTGCGTGCTGGAAATCCATCGGCGACAGCTTGAGCAGCATCGCCGCTGGAGCGCAGCCGAGGCGTGCAAGGACAGGTGCCGTTCGCTCAACGATTCCTGCCAAGCCCAGAGCCGGAAGACGTTCGACGTCTGCCTTTCCCGCGAATTGCGAGGTTGTATCGGTCATTGCCGCCAACTGGGACGTTGGCCAGCTGGTCAGTGTCAAGCTCGCCTGTGCACCTGGAGCGTTATGTCAGACGGTGCAAAAGAGTTCTACATTCAGCGTTGCCGGCTCAAGCAGACGTATGTAGAACACACCGCCCGATGCCGCACCACTTATGGCCAGTGTATTGCCGACTGTTGATTGTCGAAAGGACCACCGTAAGCAGGGTCCACTGGAGACCATGGCATGCTCAAAATCGAAGCATTTGTCGAAAATTGGCCGAAATCCGGCTACGTCGCGCAATATACGCCGATCGGCATCGCCCTTCTTGCCTTGGCGGTGTCCGTGTACTCTGCGTACTTCACCCAAGTATCTTTTGTCGTGTCTCAAAGACCCTATGTCTGGGCGATCAGTTACAGTTATCTTGATGACGGACGAATAACCTCCGACCCCAGCCGAATTGCGTTTCGAGTAAAGAACTCGCCTGCAAGGATAAGCCGACAGGACATCCGGATTGAATATAATGCGGCTCTCCTGCATTCGTATACTATGGAAGATGAGGTTCGATTTCCCGATGACCGCTCGGAGTGGAGTTATACCGTCGGCGTGGAGAAGTTTCGACACATCATGGACCTTGCCAAGGATCCAACGAAATTGGCGCGGTCTGTCGTGATACACTACTCGTCGCTGGATGGTGGGAAGACATACACATTCGAGATCGTTCAAACCTTTGATCCAAATAGCAATCAGTGGAAAGACGTCAAGAGCGTGGCCAACTAGGGTATTTCGACTTCCACATTGACCTGCCCACCCGAATCCTGCCATGCAGGAACACACCCGCCCCGAAGGAGGAAGCCATGCCAGGCGTCGTCGACGCGGACACACACATTATCGAGCATCCCGGAATGTGGGAACTCTTCGATTCGGAGATGTACCAGCGGCGGCCGGTGCTGGCGTCGACCACGGAGGACAGCGTCTACGGAGAAAACAACCAGGTTTGGCTGATCGACGGCATGGCCGTGCCCAAGCGGTTCGGCAAGGGCAGCGCACTGGTGGCGGTGGGCGGATCGGACAGGGAGAATGCCCGGACCGACATCGCAGCGTCGGTGCGGTACGTCACGGACCCGGCGGCGCGGGTGCGGGACATGGACAAGCGCGGGGTGGACGCGGAGGTGGTGTACCCTACCCTGCTGCTGAGCTACCTGGAGGTAGACGTGGCCCTGGAGGTGGCCATCTGCGGGGCCTACAACCGCTATCTGGCCGAGGCATGGAAGACCGCCGGGGACCGGCTGCGCTGGGTGGTGGTGCCGCCGTTACGGGATATGGACGCCTCGGTGCGGCAGATCGAGACGGCTCGGGACCACGGCGCCGTGGGAGTGTTCTTCCGCGGGGTCGAAGGAGACCGGTCACTCGCCGAATCCTATTTCTATCCGGTATACGAAGCCGCCAACCGGCTCGGCATGGCCATCTGCATCCACACAGGCGCGGGGGCGCCGGAGATAACCCGGGTCTTCGACCGGAACTTCAGCCACAACCTGCCCCACGTGCGCTCGCTGCCGCTGTTCGCCTTCCGTGACTTGGTGGCCCACAAGATCCCGGAGCGCTTTCCGGACGTCCGCTTCGGCTTCATCGAGGCCTCCGCCTCGTGGGTGCCCTACGTGCTGCACCATCTGCAACGGGCCAGCGGCGCCAAACTAAATGCCGGCGGCGACGCGGACGCGAGCCTCGACTGGGGACCCAAACTGTTCCGGGACTACCGGCTCTACGTGGCCGCCGAAGCCGACGAGGACCTGCCCTACCTGCTGACCCACATCGGCGAGGACCACATCATCATAGGGTCCGACTACGGCCACCAGGACCAGTCCCGGGAAGACGGCATGGTGGCGGTGATGCGGCGCAAGGAGGACGTCCCGTCCGGCGTGGTGGAAAAAATCCTCTGCGACAATCCCCGGCGTTTCTACGGACTCGCCTGAACACACACGAGCAACAAGTCGACAATATGACCTTGACGGCATATGCCCTCTGAGGCATAATAAAGCATGGCATGGACAGTCGAATTCGCTCCTGCTTTCGACTCAGAATTCGATGCACTGTCCTTTTCTGTACAGGATGAACTGCTCGCCCAAGCCAAGCTTCTTGAGACGTTGGGGCCGGCGCTCGGTCGGCCGCGAGTGGACACCTTGAAGGGATCACGCCACGTCAACATGAAAGAGTTGCGCTTCCGGGCTGATAACGGGGTTTGGCGAGTCGCTTTTGCGTTCGACCCGCAACGGAAGGCCATAGTGCTCGTGGCTGGTGACAAATCAGGCATTAGCGCCAGACGATTTTACGCGGCGCTGATCAAGAAGGCCGACGAAAGGTTCGACGCACATTTGGACCGGCTGAAACGCGGAAGGAGGTCGCGATGACGACCCTGACGGAGAGAATCGGGAAACTCCCCAAATCCCGCCGGAAGAAGGTACTGGAGCGGGCAAAGGAGCTGATTGCCGAAGAGATGTCCTTGCAAGACTTGCGCAAGGCGCGAAAGAAAACGCAAGTACACGTGGCCAGGGAGCTCGGAATCAAGCAGGAGAACGTATCGCGAATCGAGAAACGTAGCGACCTCCTGATATCCACACTCAGCGGCTATGTTGAAGCGATGGGTGGAAAATTGAGCCTCGTTGCGGAATTCCCCGACCGTCCCCCGATCACCTTGACCGGTATTGCCGCTCTCGACAAGGAAGCCCGCCCAGCCAAGCCATAGACCCGCTGACTGGCCAACCCGCTCTCAAGCCGCAGCGGTTGAGATTTGCGCCCCGCCGCAATAAGTTCATTCGCAGGTTTGGAGGACCACATGAGCAAGGACGTCACCTTCGTCGACACCACCCTGCGCGACGGACACCAGAGCCTGTGGGCGGAGAACATGACCACGGGCATGATGCTGTCGGTGGCCGGGCAGATGGACCGGGCGGGATTCGAGGCCATGGAGCTGATCTCCGGGTCGCACTTGAAGAAGTGCGTGCGGGAGCTCAAGGAGGACCCCTGGGAACGGGTGCGGCTGGTGGCGCAGCGCATCACCGAGACGCCGCTCCGGGTCATCGCCGGGCGGGTCAACACCTTCGAGTTCAACCCGCTGTGCATGTACCGGCTGTTCATGGAGCGCATGGCCGCCAACGGCATCCGCGAGGCGCGCATCTCCGAGGAATGGAACGACCTGGCGGGGTGGACGCGCAAGGTCAAGGTGTCACGGGAAGTGGGCATCAAGCCCATCATCAACATGATCTACTCGGTGTCGCCCAAGCACAACGACGAGTACTTCGCGCAGAAGACCCGCGAGGCGGCTTCGCTGGACGTGCCGCTCATCTGCCTCAAGGACCCCGGCGGCCTGCTCACCCCCGAGCGCATGCGCACACTGGTGCCGGTGATGTACGAGAACTGCAACGGCATCCCCATTGAGCTGCACACCCACTGCACCACCGGCCTGGGGCCGCTGTGCTGCCTGGAGGCCCTGGACCTGGGGATCCGGAGCATCAATACCGCGGTGCCGCCGCTGGCGGACAGCTCCTCCAATCCCTCGGTCTTCAACGTGGCCCGCAACGCCCGGGCGCTGGGCTACAACCCGCTGGTGGACGAGTCGGCGCTGGAGCCCGTCTCCGAGCACTTCATGACCATCGCCAGGCGCGAGGGCTTCCCCATCGGCAAGCCGGTGGAGTACGACTACGCCCAGTACCAGCACCAGGTTCCCGGCGGCATGCTGTCCAACCTGCAGCACCAGCTCGACAAGGTGCGCCTGGGCGACCGGTTCCCGAAGGCCCTGGAGGAATCCATCCAGGTGCGCGCCGAGTTCGGCTACCCCATCATGGTGACGCCGCTGTCCCAGTTCGTGGGCAGCCAGGCGGCGCTTAACGTCATCGTGGGCGACCGCTACAAGGAAGTCACCGACCAGGTCATCCGCTACGCCTTGGGACGCGCCGGCGAGGAAGGCGCCCGGCTCATGGACCCCAACGTCAAGGACAAGATCCTGGACCGGCCGCGGGCCCGGGAGATCGCGGCGCAGGAGCCGGAAGAGACGCCCCTCTCGGAGATGCGCGCCCGGCTGGGCGGCGACGGGGTGTCGGATGAGGAGCTGCTGTTGCGCTGGCTCCTGAGCGAGGACGAGATCGCCCAGATGCGCGCGGCCGCGCCGCCGCGGGCCTACGTGAGCACCACGTCTCCGGTGGTGGCGATGGTGGAGCAACTGGCCAGGAAGACCGACCTGGGCCATGTGCGGGTCACCAAGGGCGATGTCTCGGTGACGCTGAATCGCGGAGAGTAAGGACCGCGGAGAAGAAAAGGAGGAGCCGTCATCGCCACTCATCGCCTCACCGGCTTGCCGGCCTGGCAGAACCTCGTCGAGCACTACCGCAAGATCAAGGACGTGCACCTGCGCTCGCTGTTCGCCGAAGACGCAAAGCGCGGCGAGCGGTTCGCCGTCGAGGGCGAGGGGCTCTACCTCGACTACTCCAAGAACCGCATCACCGGCGAGACCCTGAGCCTCTTGCTGGAGCTGGCGCGAGCCACCGGGCTGCGGGAACGCATCGACGCCATGTTCGGCGGCGAGCGGATCAACGTCACCGAGGGCCGGCCGGTGCTGCACGTGGCGCTGCGGGCGCCCCGCGGGCGGCAAATCCTGGTGGACGGCGAGGACGTGGTGCCCGACGTGCACGGCGTGCTCGACCGGATGTCGTCCTTCGCGGACCGGGTCCGTTCCGGCGAGTGGAAGGGGTACACCGGTAAGCGCATCCGCAACGTGGTCAACATCGGCATCGGCGGCTCGGACCTGGGACCGGTGATGGCCTACGAGGCGCTACGGCATTACAGCGACCGGGCCCTCAGCCTGGGCTTCGTCTCCAACGTGGACGGCACCGACTTCGCCGAGACCACGCAGGGCCTGGACCCCGCGGAAACACTTTTCGTCGTAAGCTCCAAGACCTTCACCACCCTGGAGACCCTGCAGAACGCCCACACGGCGCGGGAATGGTGCCTCGCCGCCCTCGAGGACGACGCGGCGGTGGCCAGCCATTTCGTGGCGGTATCCACCAACCACGACGAGGTGCGGCGCTTCGGCATCGACACCGACAACATGTTCGGCTTCTGGGACTGGGTCGGGGGCCGCTACTCCTACGACTCGGCCATCGGCCTGTCGTTGATGATCGCCGTGGGGCCGGACCACTTCCGCGCCATGCTGGGCGGCCTCCACGACATGGACGAGCACTTCCGCATCGCCCCCTTCGAAGAGAACCTGCCGGTGCTCCTGGGCCTCCTGGGCATCTGGTACAACAACTTCTTCGGCGCCGAGACCCATTCCATCCTCCCCTACGACCAGTACCTCTGGCGCCTGAGCGCGTACTGCCAGCAGCTCGACATGGAGAGCAACGGCAAACACGTCACCCTCGACGGCGAGGTGGTGGACTACCAGACCGGCCCGATCATCTGGGGACAGCCGGGCACCAACGGCCAGCACGCCTACTACCAGTTGATCCACCAGGGCACGAAGCTCATCCCCTGCGACTTCATCGGCTTCTGCCAGACCCTCAATCCCCTGGGGAACCACCACGATCTCCTGATGGCGAACCTGTTCGCCCAGACCGAGGCGCTGGCCTTCGGCAAGACCGCGGACGAAGCCGCCGCCGAGGGCATGGAGGCCGTCCAGGTGCCGCACCGGACCTTCGAAGGCAACCGCCCCACCAACACCATCCTGGCAGAGCGCCTGACCCCCGAGACCCTGGGTACGATCATCGGCCTCTACGAGCACAAGGTGTTCGTGCAGGGCTCCATATGGGGCATCAACTCCTTCGACCAGTGGGGCGTGGAGCTGGGCAAGGCCCTAGCCCAGCGCATCGTCCCGGAGCTGGAAAGCGCCGAGACGCCGGAACTCCACCACGACAGCTCCACCAACACGCTGATCCGGCGCTACCGCCGGCTGCGAGGGTGAAAATAGCGAGGCCCGCGATGAAACCGCTCAGACTCGGCATCGCCGGACTCGGCGCCGCGTCGCGCCAGATCCTCTCGGTGATCCACAAGGCCGAGGGGGTGAAATTGGCGGCGGGAGCGGACATCCGTCCCGAGGCGCTGGAAGAGTTCACCGGGAAACACGGTGGCACGGTGTTCGACGACGTCGAGGCACTGTGCCGGAGCGATACGGTGGACGCGGTGTGGATCGCCACCCCCAACGTGTTCCACGCGGACCACACGGTGACGGCGGCGGAGCACGGCAAGCACGTCATCACCGAGAAGCCCATGGCGGTGACACTGGAAGAGGCCGACCGCATGGTGACCGCGGCCGCCCGCAACGGCGTCAAGCTCTTGCAGGGCCACTCCAAGGTGTACGACCCGCCGGTGCGGCGCATGCGCGAGATCGTAAGCTCGGGGCGGCTGGGCCGGGTCATCCACATCCAGACCATGAACTACAACAACTGGCTGCAGCGGCCACGCATCGCCTCCGAGGTGGACACCGGGCAGGGGGGCGGCTTGGTCTACCGCCAGGGCCCGCACCAGACGGACATCGTCCGCTGCCTCGGCGGCGGGCTGGTCAAGAGCGTGCGGGCGATCGCCGGGCGGTGGGACCCCAACTTCGACACCGAGGGGAATTTCGCCGCCATGCTGGAGTTCGAGGACGGCGCCGTCGCCAGCATGAGCTTCAACGGCTACGGCTATTTCGACGTCACCGAGCTGACCTGGGACATCGGCGAGGGCGGCTACCTGGTGGAGCGGAAAACCAAGGGGGAACGGCTCGCCGGCCCCATCGCGGCGCAGGAGAAGTATCGGCTCGCGGCGAAGCAGGCCGCGGCCGAGGACCGGATGCACCAGCCCTTCTTCGGTCTCACCATCGTGAGTTGCGAGCGGGGGGCGATCCGCCAGTCCCCGGACGGGCTGTACGTGTACACCCAGGACGGCCGGGAGGAAATCGCCTGCGGTCCGCGCTACGGGCGCGCCGCGGAGCTAATCGAGCTGCGCGCGGGCCTCGTCGAAGAGCGCCCGGTCTTCCCTGACGGAAGCTGGGGCAAGGCCTCCCTGGAGGTCTGTCTGGCCATGCTGCAGTCGTCGAAGGAACGGCGGGAGATCCGCCTGGAGCACCAGGTGCCGTGCCCCTTCTGACCGGGGGGTTGTTGGCGCGGGTTTCAAGCCCGCCCGTGAACGCATTGACGACAGGAAGGCCCCGCATTCCGACACCCGAATCAACTGGGGGAGGACCCATCCATGTTGACACAGGAACAGAATGACCGCTTGACGCGTGTCGGGCCGGGAACGCCGGCCGGCGAACTGCTGCGGCGCTACTGGCTGCCCGTGGCCGTGGCCGCGGAGCTGACCGAGGAGAACCCCGTGCGCTTCGTGCGCATGCTCGGCGAGAACCTGGTGCTGTTCCGCGACACCACCGGACGGGTCGGCCTCATCGACGACCGCTGCGCCCACCGCGGCGTGTCTCTCTCCTACGGCCGGGTCGAGGAACGCGGCCTCGCCTGCGCCTACCACGGCTGGCTGTACGACGTGAACGGCAACTGTCTCGAGACACCGGCCGAGCCGGAGGAAAGCAAGTTCTGCCTCACCGTCAAGCAGAAGGCCTATCCGGTGCAGCGCTTCATCGGCCTGTACTGGACCTACATGGGACCGCAGCCGCAACCGCTGATCCCCCGCTACGACGTGTGGGTGCGCAAGGACGGCAAGCGGAAGATCTTCGTGCAGCCCCGGCTCGACTGCAACTGGTTCCAGGCGATGGAGAACTCGGTGGATCCCGCGCACCTCCAGATACTCCACCAGGACACATCGCTCAAGCACCGGACCCCGGTGAACGTGACCCGGGGCTTCACCGACGACGTGGCCAGCTTCGACTTCTACGAGTTCGAGCATGGCATCATGAAGCACCGCGTCTACACGAGCGGCCATGCCGACGAGCACCCGCTGATCTTCCCGAACATCCTCCGTCAGGCCAACGCCACCCAGATCCGGGTGCCCATGGACGACACCCACACCAAGATCTTCTTCGTCCGCTTCTTCCGGAACGAGGACGGCCGCATCGAGGAGGAAACCGCGCCCGAGGTGGAATACATCGCGCCCTACAAGGACCCGCCCGACGAGATCCACCCCTTCACACGCTTCCGCCTGAACGAGGTCCAGTGCCAGGACCACATGGCCTGGGAGACCCAGGGGCCCATCGCCGACCGCACCACCGAGCGGCTGGCCACCTCCGACCGCGGCATCGTCATGTTGCGGGAGCTGATGAACCGGGAGATGGACCGGGTCGAGGCCGGGGAGGACCCCAAGGGCATCGTCCGCGACCCGGAAGAGAACGAGATGCTCGACACCCGGCTGGCAGAGTCCCTGGTGGGTCCCGAGACGCAAAAGCGACTGCGCAACGCCGCCGCGGGCCGGTAGCTCGCAGCCATGGACCGGTTGCAGGAGCAGCGCGAGCTGGTGGCCCTGTCCTCTCGGATCCTGGGCAAGCTCGACCTCACCAAGAGCACCAGCGGCCACGTGAGCGCGCGGGTGGCGGGCACCGACACCTTCCTCATCCGCGCCCGGGGTCCGGCCGAGACCGGGGTGCGGTACACGGGGCCGGGCGACGTGATCCTGGTGGACCTGGACGGCAAGAAGCTCGAGGGATCGGACGACCTCGACCCGCCCCAGGAGGTCTACATCCACAGTTGGCTCTACCGAACGCGCGACGACGTCCGGAGCGTCATCCACATCCACCCCGCCACGGTCGTGCTCTTCACCATCTGCAGGAAGCCGCTGCTGCCCATCTACGGCGCCTATGACCCCACCAGCATCCGGCTGCTGATGCAGGGGATCCCGGAGTACGAACGCAGCATCACCGTGTCCAACGACGAGTTGGGAGAGGAGTTCGCCGGAGTCATGGGCGACAAGCCCGCCTGCCTCATGCGCAGCCACGGCATCACCACCGCCGGCGCGAGCGTCGAGGAAGCCACCATCACCGCCATCAAGCTCAACGAGCTGGCGGAGATGAACTACCGCGCCGCGCTGCTGGGAACGCCACACCCGATCCCCGACGAGGAAATCGCCATCATCACGCGGACGAAACGCAAGCGCGGCAATGCCACGCAGTCAGCCTGGCGCTACTACCGAACGCTGGCGGACGAGGAGGCCCCGGGTTGAACCAAGCTATTGATCTTCCTCGCGGGCGAAGCTAGATTGTCCGCAATACCCCCTGCGGTTTCGACCGCAGGGCGCGGGGCCTCTTCGGAGGCCCTTGCTTTTTCGGCGGCCGTTGATGCGCACATTTGTCTATGTAGACGGGTTCAATCTCTACTACGGAGCAGTCAAAGGATCGTCATGGAAGTGGCTGGACCTCGTCGCACTTTTCGAGAACGTGCTCCAACCGCATCACGATATCCTCGCGATCAAGTATTTCACGGCAAGAGTTTCGGGGACTGTCGTGGACCCGTCAAAGCCGCAGCGCCAGGACGTCTATCTGAGAGCGCTACGGCAATACCGGCCCCAGATTGAGGTGTACTTCGGTCACTTCCTGAGTCATGCGGTGCGCGCCCCGCTCGCGCGCCCGGTCGGAAACCGCCGGACCGCCGAGGTGATCGGGACCGAGGAGACGGGCTCGGACGTCAACCTCGCGGTGCATCTGCTCAACGACGGCTGGCTGGACGCCTACGATTGCGCCGTCGTCGTCACCAACGACAGCGACATCGCCGAAGCAATGCATCTGGTCAGACAGCATCACGGCAAACGGATCGGACTCGTGACGCCGGGAAACGTCAAGCCATCGCGGCAGCTCATGGTGCATGCGGACTTCACCAGACACATCCGGCCCAACGCCCTGGAGCGCTCTCAACTGCCGGACCCTATCCCCGGCACCAATATCCGGAAACCGGCGAGTTGGTAGCTTGAAGACCGAAATGCATAAGAAAGCCAGAAAGGACCCGTTGGCATGAGCACACCTGAACCCATCCGCATCCGTGGCATCTACCGATCCCCTACCCACCTTCCCATCTGGGAGGTCCTGGACAAGGCGGGCATCTGGCAAGAGGTCGGCATCGAGGTCACCAGCTTCGAGTTCAACAACAGCTCGGCCACCACCGAGAAGGCGCTCTTCGCCGGCGAGATCGATTTCGTATCCGGGAACCACATCTCGCCCTATGCCCTGGTGGCCAATGGAAAGCCCATCGTCTCCATCGCCTCGCCCGGCAACAGCGTCAACGACCGCCTGATCTCCCGCAAGCCGGTGCAGTCCCTGGCCGAGATCGAAGGCGGCCGTCTCGGCGACACCGCCGTACGCGACTCGGCGGGCGGCTACCACCATCCCCGCGGCAACCACATGCTGTACATCATGCGCGCCGGGCTGGAGCTGGACGACGTGGAATGGGTCCACCTGGCGGAGGATACCCACGCGCTCCGCGACGTGCTGCCGGACGCCTTCAAAGCCGGCGAGATCGACGCCGCGCTGGTGACCGGCAACACCGAGGTCTACGAACAGGCGGGCCTGCACGTGCTGCCGCTGGAGCCCCTGCCCATGATCAACGGTCCCACCATCACCACCGGAATGAACGTGCTGCGGGAACGGCCCGGGCTGGGCGAGCGGCTGGTGAAGGCCATGGTCCTGGGGATCCACTACGCCAAGACGCACCGGGAAGAGACCGAGGCGATGCTGGCCGATCTCAAGGAGCGCATCCCCGCGTCCGGAGGCCGCTACAACAGCGTCACCAAGCTCGCCTCCAAGCCCTACCCCGACATCCGGGGCGTCGCCAACGCTTACACGCTGTGCTGCATGGACGCCCCCAAGGCGAAAGAGCTGAGCCCGATGTCACTATGGGACCTGCACTACCTCCGGGACCTGGACGACTCGGGGTTCATCGACGAGCTATATGCGGCCGAACCCGGCGCCCAAGGTTGATGCCTACACAACACTTCTGTTGAAGTTAACACATCTGTTGTGTATCCTGTTCAATACAGATGAACGCCAACGAGCTCCGGCGCTGGCTCAGGCGACGCGGCTGTACTTTTCAAACGCACAAGGGCGGCAGCGGTCATCTGACAGTCCGCCGCGGGGATCGTACGACACAGTTGCCCATGCACGGCGGCGGTAAGGAATTGGGGCCAAAGCTGGTGGCCAAGATCAAGAAGGACCTGGGGTTGGACTGATGCTGGCCTATCCTATCTTGCTCGAAGAAGACGACGGCACCCTGCTCGCCACGTCTCGGGATTTTCCAGAGCTCACCACCTTCGGAGCTGACCCAAAGGACGCGCTCGCACGGGCGGTTGACGCGCTGGAAGAGGCGATAGCGGCCCGCATCCACGACGGACGGGATATACCGCAACCATCGCGGGGACGGGTCGTCGCGGTGCTGCCTACGCTCACCGCCGTCAAGGTGATGTTGTACCAAGGGATGCGGGAGCAGGGCATCGGCAAGGCAGAACTGGCGCGTCGCCTCGGCTGGCACCTGCCGCAAGTAGATCGGATCCTTGACGTTCACCACAACTCGCGAATGGATCAGGTGGACGCGGCAATGGGAGCCATAGGCCGCCACCTGTATGTCAAGGCTTCAGCCCGCCGCTAACCTCACGTTGCCAGTTCGGCGCGCTCGTCCTTGGCAACCAACTCGGCCCCCTTGAAAGCAATTCAATGCCCTTCGAAAAACCGACGCTCGACCAGATTCGCGCCGTCGCGGACGATCTCGGCATCGATCTGTCCGACGACGAGCTGATCGGTTACCTGGAGCGTATGGAGGGTTTCTCGCGCGCCTATGCGCTGGTCGAGGAGGCGCCCGACCCCGCGCCGCCGGCTCGGCGGCGCTCCTGGCGCCGCCCGGAACGGGACCTGAACCGCTACAACGCCTGGTTCGTGAAGACCTCCATCCGGGAAGAGTACCGCGGCCGGCTGGCGGGCAAGACCCTGGCCGTGAAGGACTCTATCAGTGTGGCAGGGTTGCCGACGATGAACGGCGCCTCGTTCCTGGAAGGCTACGTGCCGGACGTCGACGCCACCGTGGTCACCCGGGCGCTCCATGCCGGCGCCGAGATCATCGGCAAGACCAACTGCGAATACCTCTCCCTTTCGGGCGGGAGCCATACCGGCGCCAACGGGCCGGTCATCAACCCGCACAAGGCCGGCTACTCGGCGGGCGGCTCGTCATCCGGCAGCGCCGTGGCCGTGGCCACGGGCGACGCCGACATGGCGCTGGGCTGCGACCAGGCCGGTTCCATCCGGGTACCCGCGGCCTGGTGCGGCATCGTCGGCCTCAAGCCCAGCCACGGCCTCGTCCCCTGCACCGGCATCCTGGGCGTGGACCCGGCCGTGGACCACTGCGGCCCCATGACACGCGACGTGCACGACAACGCCCTGCTGCTGGAGGTGCTGGCCGGACGCGACGGCATGGACCCGCGCCAGCCAAGCTCGTGGCAACCGGTGAAGTACACTGCCGCGCGACGCGCCGGCGCAAAGCGCTTGCGCGTAGCCGTCATCAAGGAAGGCTTCGGACAGCGCAACGCGGAAGCCGAAGTGGATGAGCGCGTCCGGGCCGCCGCCGACGTGATGGCCACACTGGGCCTCCATGTGGCAGAGGTCTCGGTGCTCGTTCACGAGAGGGCATGGCTGCTGGGCCAGCCCATATATGTCGAAGGCCTGGCCCAGTCCATGGGCGATAGCGGCATCATGCCCGACGCCGAAGGTCTCGGCTCCTTGAGCGCGGCGGAACATTTCTCAGCCTGGCGCCAACGCTGGCGGGAACTGCCCGAGAACCTGATGACGCTGATCCTGTTCGGCGGCTTCGTGCGCGGACGCCACCCGGGACGCTACTACGTCAAGGCCCAGCACCTCCGCCGCACCATCCGCCGCGCCTATGACCAAGTGCTCTCCGAATACGATCTGCTTCTCATGCCCACCACACCCATGGCGGCGACGCCCCTCCCCGGCGCCCACGCGAACGCCGCCGAACGCTCCCGAAGAGCCACCGAAATGTTGGCAAACACAGGCCCCTTCGATGTCACCGGCCACCCGGCCATCACCCTGCCGTGTGGCGCCACCACGGACGGACGGCCCGTCGGGATGATGCTGGTGGGGAGGCTTTTCGACGAGATGACGCTTTATCGGGCAGCGTATGCGTTTGAGCGGGCGGGCCGACAGTGATGGTGAAATCGGCACGACACGCGAGACCTCAGGCGCTATCTAGGATGTGCTCGATTATCCCTCAGACGACATCCCACACACGCTGGGGCCTCCGACTGGGCGAGCCGTTGCTCGGGTCTTATTTTTGCCAAGTTGTCGAGTTTCCATCGCACTGCGGGGAGCGCGTCCGCGCCAGCGACGTCAAGAGCACCCCAGTCGTGGTCGCCACGTTCGAACCCGATCGGAAATTGCCTATGGCCCTCCGGCATCTGCGCTACGGCTTCGTCAACCAGCCTTTCTCGCGCCTCTAGTGTGGTGTCTGGTCAATTCGCAGCATAATCTGCGGGTCTTTTTCGCCGTCGGCCGCGTTGCTCTTCCTCGCGTGGTACCCGCCACTGCTCGTCATCGCGCCTTGCCGACAACGAAAAATCCTCCGCAGATTATGCTGCGAATTGACCAGACACCATGTACCCGGCATTCCCCTCCGTAAGCGCTCTGCAATGCGTTTCATGGAAGCATCGATCCCAGCAAGCGACACACGCTTCATCATTGATGTTGATGGTGGTGCGTGACATCCACTCTCCCTACAGCTCGAACCGGCTGAACACCTTCTCCGCATTCCCTCCCAGGACCCCCGCCTTCTGCTCCTCGCTCAGCCAGTCCATCTCCTCGATGAGCGACTTGACGTCGTCGTACCAGCGGCCGGTGCGGGGGTTGGGCTTGGAGCCGGCGCCGGGGCGTTCGCTGCCGAAGAGGCAGCGGTCGGGCGTGACGACCCTGAAGAGCAGCTCCAGGGACTCGGTGTTGTAGAGGGCTGAGTCGAAGTAGAGCTGGCGCAGGCGGTCGTCGAAGTTCTCGGTGTTGTTGGGGCCGCGGAGTTGGGAGCGCCAGCGTCCCACCTGGTAGGGGACCGATCCGCCACCGTGGGAGACGATGAGCTTCAGGCCGGGGAAGTCGGTGAAGACATTGGAGTTCAGGAGCGAGAGAATGGCGATGCTTTCCTCGGTGATGAAGTGGCCGTGGAACGATTCACGCTGGTTCCGGCAACCCGCGGGATGGATCAGGCCGGGGATGTCCATGGCCACCATCTTCTCGTAAAGGGGATACCAGTACTCGTCGCCCATGCCCGGCGTCATGCCGTCTCCCTCTCCGGGGTCGGGGTTGATCATGACGCCCACCATGCCCAGCTCGTTGATGCAGCGGTCGATCTCCTCGAAGGTATTCTCGGGGCCGACGCCGGCATTCTGCGGCAGGCCGGCGATGCCGCGGAACCGGGTGGGCTCGACCTTGACTTGAAGCGCGATGGCGTCGTTGACGGCCTCGCAGTACCAGCGGACGATCTTCTCGGGCTTCTCCGAGTGCATCATTGTGTACGGACGTGGCGAGATGAACGCCATGTCGGTGCCCACCTGGTCCAGCACCTCGGTGTGCTTGTGGCCGTTCCAGGTGGCCGTCCTGATGCTTTCCTCGGTGACGGGGGACCTGCGCTTGCCGTGAAACCCGCGGCTGTTGATGAGGCTGGCCTGATAGCGGCTCAGCTCCTCGCCCGCGACGATGTGGTTGTGGATGTCTATGATCACAAGCTGTCTCCTGTTGGTTTTGAATTGGGAGTGGCCGCGGAAAGGCCCCGGCTGTTGCCCCGTGGGTCTTTTTACACGGGTCTAGCGTGGTATGCTGTGGTTATTGAACGAATTGTCGTATAAGAATAGGCGTTCCGTCCCCGTTGTCCGATGACGGATTTTACAGGAGAAAGCCGGCCGCGGCCACAGCCTGCAATTTCATCGAGGCCGATCATGCGCAGCGTGCTGCTCGGCAATCTTTTTCCCCTGGTTCTCGCGCTTGTTCTGGCCGCATCCACGGACGCTTTCGCGCAGAGGTGGCGGGGAATCACCGAGGCGGAAACCCGGATCGTGTTCTCGGGACGTGACTTGGATGACTACACGGCGGTGCATCACTACCGTCCCTTCGGCGAGAGCGACCAGTCCGCCGAGCAATATCGGTCTCAATGGAGAGCCGGGTCCCGGCGTCTTCCGGTCTTTCAGGTTAAAGTTCATACACTTCCTCCCGGCTTCCACTACTCGGCCAACCGGCCGTTTAGTCTCGATCAGTATGCAAAGAGTCTCGGGCGATTCACGGACAAGGCTTTCTCGACCGTTGCCAGCGGCACCGCGGGGACCGCGCTGGGGCCGGCCGAGTTCCTGATCTTCACGGCAGACAAGCATCGGTGCGCGGTGTTCATTCTCCATTTCAATGACGGCTCGATCAGCGACTCCGACACCCTCGGCAACACTCGCGTGAATGGTTTCTACTGCCCGGTTTCCGCTCAAGTCGACGCCGGAACCCTCGAGTCGCTGCTCTCCAGGGTGGGCGTCCGAGGGATCGCCGTTCCGAGGGTGGAAGAGCCACAGGCAGCCCGCCGCCCGGCGCCCGAGCGCCCCTCGACGGACGCTCTCGCCACGCTCGTGACGACCGGCGACATGAAGGGGTTGCGCAGGGCCGCGGTCAAGAACTTCGATCCGAATACGGTTATTCGCTTCCAGCATCCGCGCTTCGCGCGGGGCCGCGTCATAAGAAGGCCGATCCTCATGGCGGCGGCACTTTTCGGTCGGACCGAGATGGTGGTGTTTCTGCTGAAGAAAGGCGCGTCCACCCGTGGGCCTTCGGCTGGAGCAATCTGTGCGGCCGTTGCCAGGAAGCACCGTGAAATCGTTCTCGTGCTTCTGAAAAAGGATCCGGAATTGAAGAACTACAATCGCTGTGGCGCAAGCCGAGATGTTTCACCGCTTGCTTTGGCAAGGCGGCTCAACCTTCAGTACATTGTTCACAAGCTTCTCGAAACGAACTCCCGGTAACGCAGCCGCGGGTGCGTCGCGGGACGGGTGCCGGCAGACCGGGAAACCTCTTCCACGGTGCGGTCTTTCTTGCGTCTTCGCCTCGATGAGCCTTGTTGCGGCCATGGCGCTGGGGGGCTGCCGCGACACTACGTCCAACCGCCAGATACATACGCAGCCCACGGAAAGGCGGCACCTGCTGTCATATGACGGCGCCAAGATGGCCGTTGTGCGCGATCACGAGGGCGGTACCTCTGTCGACGTCGTGGAAACCGCTTCAGGTCGGTCTTTCGGTTTCCTGGAGCATTCCTTCATTCAGGTCGTTTGGGGCGAAAGCAGCGACGTCGCGTACGCAGTCGCCAAGGACAACGAACTGTACCGGCTGTCACTAACCCCCGATACCCAACGCATCCAGAAGATCGTACTTACCGGACCGGAGGCTATCCCGGCGGACGAAGCGCCGAGAGTTCTCCGTTTCCCTTCGCCAAGAGCTCCCTTTCTGATCGCCCGGACTTCACGGGGCCGTCAGCGGCTCTATCGCTGTGACTTGAGCCTGGATTCCGGCGAGGACAACGTAGTGACCGAGTGCGAGGTCTTGGTCAAAGACGGTCGGGGCGTCTTGCAATGGCTCGAGACGACCGAGGGTCGTATCGCCGCAAGGATCAAGGCAACGGCTGCAGGGCAACGCGTGTTCCAATCCCTTACATCGTCGGGAAAATGGGCCTCGGTGTTCCGCTATATCCCGTACTACACGGATCTGGCACCCATCGGGTCCGTTCTGCAGGATGGCACGGTTTGGGCACTCTCCAACCGGCAACGCGAGAGGGTGGCGTTGGTCCGGCTGAATATCGAGACGGGAACGGAAGAAGTTTTCTTCGAGCACGATCGCTACGATCTGACGAAGGCGGTTGTCCTTTTCGACAAGGACGGCAACGACACACCCTTGCTCGCTTCGTACAACCCGGATTACCAGGTCGTCGTGCACTTCCACGACGGGATCGAGGCCGCATACGAGGCGCTGCACGAGAAAGTCGGCAAACCTTCCCGCATAGATTTTGCGAGCATCGACGTTGCGGCAAGATCCGCCGTCGTTGCGGTGGCCAACCCTGAACTCCACCTCGGCTGGTACCTTCTCGATCTCGAGAAGAATACGTCCCGGGAATTGTCAGGCAGCTCCCTGGCGTCGTATCCGCCGTCGCCCTCTCGACCGGTGACGTTGCCGGCGCGTGACGGCCTGGAGATCTACGGGTATCTGACGTTGCCGCAGGATCCCGAGGCCCCCCGTCCCGCCCCGATGATTCTCATGCTTCACGGCGGTCCATGGTTCAGGTATTTCTGGCCTGCCTCTTCGTTGGTTCCGTTTCTTGCCAGCAAGGGCTACGCGGTGCTCAGGCTTAACTATCGCGGATCCCACGGCTACGACAGAAGGTTTCTCGCCGCGGGAAAGGGGACGCTGTTCGGGAGTCTACAGCACGATGTCCTGGATGCCGCCGAATGGGCCATAGCGAACGGGCATGCCAAACGCGATGGGATCGCACTGCTCGGGGACAGTTTCGGCGGATTTCTTACACTCGTCATGCTGACGCATCACCCTGACGCCTTCAAGGCAGGAATTGCCATCAACGCCATAACCGATGCCGTCGCATTCTGGAAAACCGACTGGTTGATACCGAGTCACCGCGTTCTTTGGCGAATATATTTCGGGAGGCACGACCTGCCGGAGGTCGCGTTGGCCGAAGTTTCGCCTGTCAACAACCTCGATGGGATCGTCGCGCCGATACAGTTCATCGTGGGGTCTCGCGATAAACGCGTCCCGGTGTTCCATTCCCAGGAGATGTTCCATCTGCTGAAGGAAGGCGGCAAGACCGCGGACCTCGTGGAATTCGAGACCGCTACCCACAACATCTGGAACCCGAAATCGGAATCACATATCGTCGCGTCGATCGCGGCGTTTCTTGAGAAACATCTGGGCGGCAAGGCCGAAACACGATAGGGTCGGACCGCCTCTGCCGGGACCCGTCGGCAACCGTCGCTTCACTACGGGGTCTTCAGGCAGTGCCGGCGATAGCGTGGCAGCGTTCCGGCGGGACGTGAACCGCCACCGTCTCGCCCACGGTCAGTATAGTGGAGGGGTGCACCTTGACGCGCATGTCCAGCCCCGGGAGGGTCAGGGTGCAGTCCAGCATCTCGCCCACGAAAACCACGGAGTTGACCTCGCCACGAACGACGTTGTCCGGGTTCTCCGCGTCGTCCGCTTGAACGACCCCGTCCTCCGGGCGAATCATCAGGGACACCTGATCCCCGGACCGGAGTCCGGGAGACAAGGTGCTGGAGAAACTGCCCACGGCCGTCGCCACCCGGCCCATGTGGCCATCGTCGACGGACTCGATACGGCCCGGGATCAGGTTCGCGACGCCGATGAACTGGGCCACGAACTGGCCCGAGGGGTGCTTGTAGATCTCCAGCGGAGAGTCTTCCTGCATGATCTCGCCGAGGCTCATGACCGAGACCCGGTCGGCCATGGTGAGGGCTTCTAGCTGGTCGTGGGTGACGTAGATGCTGGTGATGTTGAGCCGCTTGGTGATGTCGCGGATCTGCATCCGCATCTCCTCCCGGAGCTTGGCGTCCAGGTTGCTGAGCGGCTCGTCGAGCAACAGCACGCTGGGCTCGCGCACCAGCGCCCGGGCCAGGGCCACCCGCTGCTGCTGGCCGCCGCTCAAGAACGGCGCCGGACGGTCGGCCAGATCCTGAAGCTGGGTCAACTCCAACGCCCGCATCACCCGCTCCCTCACCTCCCGGCGCGGCGGCCGGCTCCCCTGCCCGTGCACCAGCGGAAACGAGACGTTGTGGAACACGTCCATGTGCGGCCAGATGGCGTAGGACTGGAAGACGATGCCGAAGTCCCGCTTGGCCGGGGGTACGTTGACCCCGTCCGCGCTCGAGTAGACGACCTGATCGCCGATCTCGATCATGCCGCCGGTGGGCTCCTCAAAGCCCGCGATGCAGCGCAGGGTCGTGCTCTTGCCGCACCCGGACGGTCCCAGGAGCACGTAGAACTCCCCTTCGTCGACAAGGAAATCAATCCCCGCTAGGGCACGAACGGCGTCGCGCTCCGCGGTTTCATAGACCTTTTCAAGACTGCTGACTCGAATCATTTGCGTGATCCTCGGCAGCCACAAGCCGGCTGGTGATGAGCAGCGATCATGTCTTCACTGGGGGAGAGCATCCACCAGCGCACGCGGGGAAACTACGGAGACGCCCCTCGGCGGGATTTCCAGGAGCAGCCGGTCACCCGTGACCAGTTGTGCCGTCGGTTCACTGGCGAGCAACGCCCACAGGTGGTCGTCTCCCGGGTCCAGAGCGCCGGCGACGGGATTGGGCTCACGCCAAACGGAGTTTGCAACCAACTCCGTGAGCAACCGGTCAACGGTGTCTGGGGGGAGCCCATGGGCCCGGACAATCGCCGGTCGACCCAGTACGGCAGAGTATTCGTCGAGTAGCTGGTGCGACATCAGGTACATGAGTTTACCGTCGAGCATCGCGTTCAGAATTCGCGCCGGCGGGCTGCTTGAACCCGCCGCGATCAAACCCGACACGACGACGTTGGTGTCGACAACGCAAATTCTCGGCATTCACCGACCCCGTCCCCGTCGCTGGCCAAGCAGCGCTACCGCCCCTTCCGATGAAGCCTTGTCTCCTTGACCGCCAGCACCATAGCGGCGTCGGCATCGAGATCCGACCTCTCCCGTACGCCAGCGACTATCTCCCGGGCACTGTCCAAGGTCCGGATGCCCCTCATTTCCAGGCTCTCTTCAATAATCGCTGCCATGGAACGACCCTGCCGTGCCGCCGCCTCCTTCAAGGCGCGGTGCGTTCGGTCCGCCAGGGTAATGGTCAAACGTGTCATGCGTCACACACTCCGTTTGTGTAAAACACCAATACACCATAACATCAATACACCGGAGTCTCAAGTCCACGTAGCCCAGTGCGGTGTCGACCGTGGTGCTCCACTTTGGAGGACGGGGTGACCTTCACGATATTGCCGAGGTCAACCGCATGTTCGGCAATATCGTGAAGGTCAGGATGCCGAGCTCGACCGCCACGAAACACACGGATGGCGATCTCGCTCCGGTTGGCGACCAGGATCCCGCGGAAATGGGTCTGCGGCTCGTTGATCATGACGCCCTCCTTGCGCCCGCGCAACGCATCCGCCCGCCGGTCCGCGGCATGCGCTTTGACCGCGGATCGGACTTGGCCGACCTTCCCTACCCCAGCGGCACGTCGAGAAATGCGATGAACGACACCAGTCCGACGAGGGTCACGAACGTGGCCCCGGCGTAGTTGAGGGTCGTGTGCAGGATTCGTGTGCCCCGGCTGCTGCCTGACCGCTCCATGAACTGCATGGCAACCTGCCGGGCGAGAATGGTTCCGACCCCCACCGCGCAGATCGACGATCCGATGCCGAGCGACATCGCACCCACAAGCAGGAACCCGGGGTAGATCATGTCGTTGGCCACCGCGTACAGCATGATCAGAACGGCTCCGGGACAGGGGACCATGCCCGCCGCGAGGGCGAGCATGCCTCCTTCGAACCTGCCGCCATGGCTGTGCCCGTGGTCGGCCCCCGTGTCGCGGCCATGGATGTGCGGATGCTCACGGCCGTGGCCGTGCCCCTGCCCCGCCCCACCGTCGGATACCTGGCCCCTCGACGTTCGCGCGGCCTGGTACAGCATGTACAAGCCAATCCCGACGATGATGAGAAAGCTCGCGGCGCGTACGCCCGGCACTTCGGAGAGCCCCATGCCGAAGCCGGCCCGGAGGATCGTGTCCGCCAGCCAGACGATGACGACGGCCGCGATGACGTGGACGATGGCGACCTGGATGGCCATGACCACGCCGCGCATCACCCGCGCTTCCCGACCGAGGAAGTACGAGACGATGATGAACTTCCCGTGCCCCGGTCCGAACGCGTGGAAGATGCCGTAGGCGAACGCGATGGCGAGGCCGAAGAAGAATGCCCCGAGGTCGTCACCGCGCTCAATGGCCTTCATGTAGGTGGCGATCTCGGCATTGGCCCGGCGCTGGAAATCCTTGACGTACTCGGTGAACGTCGCCAACGCCCCGCCCTCGTCCTCGACGATCTCGATTTCCGGTGTCACGGCGGTCGCCTGGGACAGCACCGGCGGCGCGACAACCGGTCCCGCCAGCAAGCCGATGCCAGCCGCCACCAGTACGACGGTCAAGCTCGGCTTCCGGTTCCTGCGCGGGTGTTCGCTGGTCACGGCTCACCCTCCGCACCTGAGCGTCACGGGCCGGGGATGACCGGACTGCTCACCCTTGCCGCGGCCGACCAGAAACTTGCAGTCCGGTTTCAGCTTGCCCGTCACCCCCAGGAAACCCGACGGGGCCAAGCCGATGTCCACCACGTTCTCGGGATCGAACAGGCTGACGATCACGGGACCTTCACTCGGATCGGCAGCCGGCGTGACCGGCACGGAGAACTCGATGACGAGCCGCTTTTCCACGATTCTTGCCGCGAAGCGATCGACCTCGTGGCCTTCGCGTTTCCCGCCGGCCGCCCACACGTGCACGTGGTAGCCGGCCTGCCCGAGCGGGTCGAAGATGCCGGCGCGAAGCGCTCGCATCTCCGCCCGCGTGAGAAACCCGTCGCCGTCGCGGTCGTAGGATTGGATGGTGTGGGAGCTGTTGTACTCGTCGAAACGCCACGTGAACGCAAGCCCCTTGACCTTGTGGTCCTCGAACTCGAACGCCATCCTGGCCTCGACCCACACGTGGGGATTGGCGCGCGCCGGCGGCGCCGCGAGCGAGAGCGCAAGGAGCAATGGGCACAGAACGGTGGTAACGACGCGCGGCATCTTTCAAGGATTCGGCATGTGACCCTTCATGTCAACACGACCGGCGGCCGGTGTCCTGCCTCCCAAGCATCGTTATGAGACAGGAAACAGGCACTACAGCTCGCGTCCTCCCGCAACGCCTCCTCCCAGCCGGCGGGCGAATACGCTCAGGGCCGTCACCACCACGACCAGCAGCACGGAGAGAGCGGAGGAAGTCCCGGGGTTGCCGGTGTCCCACAGGTGCCAGAGGTAGACGGACAGCACCATGCTGTCGGGGCCGCGCAGCAGCATGGCGATGGACATGACCTTGAAGCTCAGGATCAGGACGAACAGGAAGCCGTTCACCAGCGCCGGCAGCAGCAGCGGAAACCACACGAACCGGAGCGTGGTCCAGAAGCCGGCGCCGCTGCCCCAGGCCGCCTCCTCCAGCTCCTTGTGCACCTGCACCACGGCGGCGTTGGTGAAGCGGGTGCCGATGGGCAGGTAGTTGACGATGTAGGCCAGGACAATGATCCAGATGGTGTTGTAGAGTGGATTGGGAAACGACAGGAACACCACCAGGAAGGCAACGCCGATGACCATGCCCGAGACCGCGTAGGGCAGGAACACCACCACGTCCAGCACCTTCCGGCCGGTGATGCTCGTGCGATAGACGAACCACGAGCACAGGATCGCCAGGAACATGATGGCGATGCTGCTGATGCCTCCCAGGAGCAAGGTGTTGCCGGCGACGTTCAGGAGCGCCGGCGACGCGAACAGTTCCCAGTAATTCTCCAGGCTCACGGCCGACAGCGCCTTCAGCGACGGCGGACGGTAGTAGGGCAGCAGCGAGCTCCACACCAGGATCAGCAGCGGAAGGACGGCCGCGAAGACGAAGTAGAAGCCGACGAACCCCCATGCCGGCCATGTCCACTTGCCCAGGGGCACGAGCCTCGGCCGGTAGCCCTTGCCAACCACGACGGTGTAGCGCTCGGAGTGGCGGAGCTGGCGCTGGTAGAACAGGATGGCGATCAGCGTCACCACCACCAGGGTCATGCTGTAGGCGAACCCCAGCCCGTAGTCCGGCGGGAAGGCGCCGCGGATGGAGTAGTAGATGGTGGTGCTGAACACGAAAATCCCCGAGCTGAAGCCCATCAGCATGGGGATCTCGAAGGCCTCGATGCCGCGCACGAAGAGCAGGATGGCAACCCCCGCCAGGCCCGGCTTGAGCAGCGGCAGCAGCACCTTGGAGAAGGTGGTCCAGGTGGACGCGCCGCTCCCCAGGGCCGCTTCCTCCAGGGAAGGGTCCATGCGACGGATGGTGCCGGCGATGAGCAGGAACGCCAGCGGGCTCATGCTCACGCCCTCGACCCAGATCATGGCCGGCAGCGAGTAGGCGCTCAGGATGGGGCCGTCCAGACCGAGCCAGCGTCCCACCTGGTTGATGACCCCGATGCGCGGGGAAAGAAGAAAGATCCAGGCGATGCCCTTGACCACCGACGGCATGATCAGCGGGATCATCACCATCATCGGGATCGCGTCGCGCCAGCGCATGTCGGTGCGCTCGGCCAGGAACGCCAGGACGCCGCCCATGCACATGGCCAGGATCATGGAGCCGACCGCGAACCACAACGAGTTGAGCAGCATCCGGAAAGTGGCCGGGCTGCTGTAGGCTTCGACGTAGTTGTTCAGGGTCAGCCCCGTAAGACTGAACCCGAGATCGCCGATCGAGGCGGCACGAAAGCTGTTGACGACCAACAGGCCCAGCGGCACCACGACGAGCATGCCAATGACGACGGCGATGCTCCAGAAGGCCACCAGCCGGAGATCCAGCGCGGGGCCCCGGAGGGCCCCTGCGCTACGCGTGTCGCGCTTGCCCGCGGCGCTGTTCATGGCTTGACCGGCGGGCCGTGCGCCCATGGCTGCACGGCCCGCGCTCTACCGAACGCTACTTGATGCCGAGCAGCTTGAAGAAGAAGTCCTCGGACTTCTTCAGCACCTCCGGCGTGTAGATCTTCGCCGCGGTATCCGGCTCCACCAGCGCCGCCTTGTCGGCGGTGGCGCCGCCGTCCACCAGGAGCTTGGCCAGCTTGCCGGACTTGGCGTGCTTGTTTACCACCACCTTGGCGCTCACCACCTGGGTATACTCGTACTGGCCCTCGGGCGACATGAGGTAGTCGATGAGGAGCCAGGAGCCCGCGGGATGCGGCGCGTCCTTCATGATGGCGTAGGAGCGAAAGGTCATGGGGAACTTCGGAAAGGAGATCATCGCGATGGGCGCACCCTTGGCCTTGAGCCTGGCGTAGGGGCCCAGGGCGGGGAACCAGAAGATGCCCACGTCACCGGCGGCCACGCGCTTGGTGCCGCCGGAATAGCCGCGCCCGATAGCGGGTTTCTGGTTCTCGACCATCCTGGTGAAGAAATCGAAGCTCTTCTCCCAGTTGAGCTTGTCGGCGCTGCCCCAGATCCAGGCCAGCCGGGAGGGGAACTCCTCGCTGGAGCGCGACAGCAGGGCCAGTCCCTTGTACTTGGCCGAGATCATGTCATCCCAGCTCTTCGGCGCGTCCCCGGGCTTGACCAGGTCGGTGTTGTAAATTCCCTGGACCCGCGGGTTCATGAAGCCGTCGACATAAAGCCCGTGCCTGGGCTGGGTGTTGCCGAGCATGTCCTTCATGTGCGGGTAGTCATAGCCTTTGAGCAATCCCTTTTGCGCCAGCGACTCGGTGCCGCTCTCGTCCACCCCCACCATGTCGATGGTGAGCTTGCCGGCCTTGGCCTCGGTTACCACCCGGTTGATGGTCGCCGAGGTGTTGGCGTCGAACGCCTTGACCTGGAGCCACGGATATTTCTTGCGGAATCCCTTGAGCTTGTCCCGGAACTCCCCGGCGTTGCTGCCGGCCACCACGAACTCCCCTTCCTTCTTGGCCTTCTCGATCATCTTGGCGCGGATGTCGTCCATCGCGAGGGCGGAGCCCGCGAACGCGACCGACACCGCCAAACTCGTCAACACCAACCATCTTTTCATTGCTTCCTCCTTGGTTTGGCTCTCTTGAATTCCACCGTTCCTGTCCCCTGGATTCCGGCCCCGTATCGGGGTACGGCGCATGCTTTCGCCCGAATGACAGGGTCGCGCCGTTACGGCTTGTTCTTCATTCGCACGGCACCTGCCGTTCCAGCAACACCTCGCGCTTCTCGGCCGAGGACTGCAGCATGGCCAAGCACACCTCCAGCGTGGCCTCTCCCCAGCGCCCGTCGTGAAAGACCGGCCGCCCTTGTACCACGGCCTCGTAGAGCTCCTCCACCTCGGCCTCGCGGCCCCGGCGCCCCACCGTGAGGTCGACCTCCCTCCGCCCGTCCTCGCCGTAGACGATGAGCCCGTCCGGGGACTGGCGGATATCGCCGCGCTCGCAGGACACCAGGGTGAGGCCGAAGAACGGCTGGCGCCGGGGGCCGTGCCAGACGTGGCTGAATTCGCCTTCGCGCGCGCTCCCGTAGCGCATCTCTTCCTTGAGCTGCTCCTCCTCGGCGGCGCTGCCGATGTGCCTGAGCCGCCTGCGCACCTTGAGGTTGTGCTCCGGGTCCCGAGGCTGTCCGCCCTCGCCCACCCAGTCGAACAGCTCGGCGGTGTCGAAGAAACCGTAGCCGTTGTACACAAGCGTCGCCGGAACGCCGTCCTCGAACTCGAGGTAGCAGATGTAGCTGCCCTCGTGGGGCCGCGCGGGGTCCCAGATTCCGGTGGTGGCGCGCACGCTCCTGAGCATGCCGCCGCCGATGAGCCGGACGATGTCCACGTGGTGGGGACCCTGGTTCAGCACCACGCCGTGGCTGGTGGCCAGCTCGTGGCTCATGCGCGGGCGGTACATGAACTCGTTGAAGTTCCATGAATGGAGCATCCGCAGCTTCCCCAGCTCGCCGCTCTTGACGATCTCGCGGATCTTGCGGATGGGCGGATCGAAGCTGTGGGTGTGGCCGCACAGCAGCACGGTGCCGTTCTCCTCGGCGGCGCGGTTCATGGCCTCGCACTGCTCGATGGACAGCGCCATGGGCTTCTCGACGATGGCGTGCTTGCCGTGGCGGGCGGCGGTAATCACGTGCTCGGCGTGCAGCTCGTTGGGGGTGGCGATGTAGACGAAGTCCACGTCGGGGCTGGCGCACATGGCGGCGACGTCGTCGAACGTGGCCGCGCCGTACTCCTCGGCGAATTTGGCCAGGGCGTCCTTGCGGATGTCGGTGGCCGCGGCGATCTCGATGTGCTCCACCTGCTGCAGCACCGGCAGGATCTGGGTGCTCGCGACGCCCAGACCGGCCATGCCCATACGTAGAATGCGTGACATGCAGTCCTCTCTAGTGTCCTGTCTCACGAATCCGGCGTTTGGCCACGGAGGGCGACCGCCGGTCGCCCCTACCGGTCGTTGTACCGTGGCGACCGGTCGACCCTACCGGTCATCACATCGTAGCGATGACACGGCATACGACGGGTTGGGTGCCCGGTCGTCATGTCGCGACGGGACTCTCCTCAGACCCCCGGGAACGGGATGATGTTCCCGAACTTCTTGATGACCTGCTCGCGCAGCTCCCGGCTCGACCGGCTCACCCGCGGGAACTTGTCGCGCCACTCGAACGGCCGCACCGCGCAGATCAGCGCCCGGCTGTTGGTGTGGTCGCCCGACTCGCGCTTGTCCGGCGGCATGCGCGGATCGAGCGGCGTGCTCCAGGCGCTGTCCACCAGGTCGATGTTGGTCTTGGGATCGACGCGGGTCATCATCGCCCAGATGACTTCCTTCAGGTTGCTGGGGTCGATGTCGTCGTCCACCACCACCACGTAGCGGCCGTTGCGCGCCGCCGCCGAGCAGCTCAGCGCGGCCATGCCGGCCTGCTTGGCGTGGCCGGCATAGCGCTGCTTGATGGCCACCACCACCATGAACGAGGTGTGGCTGTAGACGCCGGTGATGTCCTGGATGCCGGCGGCCTCGAGCTGGTCCCAGAGCACTCCCGACGACAGGTGCAGGTCCATCTTGATGGCGCCGGGCCACATGGGGGCGGCGTCTTCCAGGATCGGGTCGTTGCGGTGATAGAGCGCCTTGACCCGGATGACGGGCTGGTCCACGCCGGTGCCGATGGTGCCGCCGGAGTAGTAGCCCGGCCACTCGCCGAAGGGGCCCTCCTCGCGCGCTTCCTCCGACGGCGGGGGGATCTCCCCCTCGATGGCGATCTCGGCGCTGGCCGGAATCGGCAGGCCGGTCACCGGGCCGCGGATGTACTCCATGGGCCGGCCCATCAGGCCGCCCACCATCTCGTGCTCCGAGCGTCCCCAGGGAAGCTTCGAGTAGGAGGTCATGAACACCAGCGGGTTCTGCCCGAAGGTGGCCACCACCGGACAGCTCTTGCCCTGCTCCCAGTAGCGCATGCAGATGAGCCGCCCCTGCTGCCCCGGACTCATCCACAGCCCCAGGAGATTGCGGTCGTGGAGCTGCATCCGGTAGGTGCCGGAATTGATGTAGTCGCTGTCGGGATCGGCGTTCACCAGGCTGTCGGCGGTGCCGAGATAGCGCCCGCCGTCGTGCTCGTGGAAGCGCGGCGCCGGGAACTTGAACAGGTCCACGTCGACGCCGGTGAAGACGTTCTCCATCACGGGCGACGAACCCACCTCCCTGGGGGCCAGCGGCTGGGCCGACTTCACCTTGCGCGCCGCCAGCCGCAACAGCTCCAGCTTGGGCAGGTCGGTGGGCAGCCCCAGCGCCACGGCCACGCGCTTGTAGGAGGCGTAGGGCAGGCTCAGCAGCCGGTAGCCCCGCGGGTAATCCTTGATGTTGTCGAAGATCAGCATGGGCGCCTGGGGGATGAGCTCGGCGGACGCCTCGACGATGGCGCCGATCTCGCGGTCCCAATCGGCGCCGTTCACGTCGCGCCACTCGCTGACTTTCTTGGCCTCGTCGATGAAGCCCCGCAGGTCGTCGTAGACCGGATAGTATCCCATCAGATCCTCGCTTCCGGTTTCTGCCTCATATCGGCACCGGCGGTTTGCCGCCCGGAGGGCGACCGCGGGTCGCCCCTACCGGGTACCCTACCGTTCGTTCGCCGCCGTCATTCACGCACCACCGAAACCTCCGCCTTGACGCCGTTGCGTTCCAGATCCCGCAGGTAGCGGTCGTGGATGCCCGCGGGCTCCTCGTCGATCATGAGCATGTTCCACAGCGGGTTGGGGAAGCGGTCGCTGGTGTACTTGGGGCTCCGCCCGCGGATGGCGAAGTGGCGCATGGTGGTATGGCCGGTGTTGAAATGGCCGTGGTACATGAGGTCGCCCGGCGAGTAGATGGTGCCCGGGCGGATCTCGTAGACCCCCTGCTCCGTGTCGCCCTCGCGCCACAGCATGACGTAGCCCTCGCCCTCGGTAACGATGAGGATGGCGCCGGGACCGTGCCGGTGGAAGTGGCTGCGGCTCCCCACCGGGAACTCCTGGACGTGGCAGCCGTAGGTGGTGTCCGCCAGCGTGAAGCGCATGATGCGCACACCCTTCCCCTTCAACGGAAAGTCGTCCAGCGCGAACTCGTTGACGTCAGGGATCAGGTTGGTCTCCCAGCACCGGGTGGCCAACCGCTTGTTGGCGCGGAAGTAGTCGTCCTCGTCGCGAAAGCGGTCCTGAAACACGAACGGGTTGCGGAAGAGGAAATCCTCGTTGTGGAACATGTTGAGCAGGCGCGGGCAGGTGGTGGAGGCCAACAGCCGCACCGGCTCGGTGCCGGAGACGTTGAAGTGCTGGTAGGAGGCGTTCAGCGGGATCGCGAAGGCGGCGCCGGCGCTCCACTCGAAGGTCTTCGTGGGCACCCCCTCCTGCCACACCGAGGTCGCCCCCTGGCCGTGGGCCACGTAGACGATGGCCTCGAAAAGATGCCGCTGCGGCAGCGTCTGCTCACCGCGCGCAATCTCGCAGATGTACGCGTCGGTGTCCTGCTGGTCGGCCATGTTGAGGTAGCACCCGCGCGCGCCCATGCGTCCCCAGGGCGCCAGCTCCACCTCCAGGATGTCGCGGATATGGTAGCCCGTGAGCACGGGGATCCCCTCCCCTGCCACGAACCGGTCGTAGGGGGTGGGGCCGAGGTCGATCCTTTCTCGGTGTGGTTGCATGGTTACGCGGCGACGGCCTTCGCTGCGCGTTCTACGGGAGCAAGGCCGGGTCGAATCTGTTAGTAGTTGGGTTGCTTTCCGCTTGTCAAACCAAACCCCTGGCGACGCCAGCGACAGGAGTCTTTCTGCCGCTCCGAGGCAGTAGCCTCAGGAGTCCTCCTCAACATGGTGGAAAGAGAACCTTGTCCCCGGAGCTTAGTCCACTGCTTCTTGCCGTTAGTCTTGTGTTCCCACAATACTCCATGCCGAATGGAGTAGCCGTTGCGCTCGCCACAGATTCTGGACGATCTTGTCCATATCCGGCGTTCCCTCTGCTCCGAACTCGAACCAGTCTCCCACCCAGTGTGCGACGGTCATAGTGCTACCGTGCCCAAAGCGCCGTGGCCGCTCCATTACGTCGTTGCCCGTTGTTTCTGCAGCTTGGCAAAGCAGTTCGTAGTACTCTTTCGCCCGTCTTCCGTTGTCCGTTGGCTCGACCTTGAAGCACAGCCTTTGCCTGCCGGGATCAGCCGGTCTGGTTTCCAGTTGCAGGTATAGACCGCCATCTGGAAACGGAAACCACCAGAAACCCAGGAAACCATCCCCACTACGTGGATTCACGTAGCCCCAATCCATCTCTCCGTTGCAGCCCTCAAACCTGTTTTCCAGTGTTTGATAGAAGCCTTGCCAAGCAGCCAATGACCAATCTTCGCGGTCTTCATGCCTCCAATCATTCCATCCGTTAAAGTCGTCTTCAAGCGACTGGAGGCGTGCCCGGAACTGCATCACGATTGAATCGGCGCCCTGATACCCGTTCAAAACGGCGAGAAAATCTGCGCGGTCGAAAACCTTGTAGCCGTACTCGTGCTCTATCTTGCGCGTTCTGTGGAGCGACTGATTTCCAGTCTTCAAGTATATCGGGCATATCGGGCAATGTTCAGGTACATCCTCCAAGCCAGTCCTTCCGTCCCTGACGGCTTTGAGATACCGCGACAACTGATCGCCGCGGTCGTTGGTGTCCGTCTTGTCCTCGATCAAAAGCACGTGCTGCCTGCCGCCTTCTTCCTCGACACGCGCGAGTACGTCGATGCCATTGTCCTGTTGGAAGAGTTTGACGTTTTCCACGATCCCGGCCAACGCTACGTCATGCTTGGCGAGCATCGCGTCTATGAAATCGCGCCCGAGCTGCCGGAGCGCCTTTTCGCTATCGTCGTTGGCAGGGGCGGCTGACCATTTGAGCAACCAGCAGATCATCGCATCCTGGGAAAGTTCCTTGGTGGCGTGATCGAAGATGTTGGGCTTGCCGTCGACCGGATCCCGAGATCCCGCAGGTTGTGTAATCCGCAGTTGCATCCCCAACGCCCGTGTAATCCGCATGACTGTGCTGAAAGTGGGGTTGCCGTTCTCCGACAACGCCTTGTAAAGCCCCTCGCGGGTCATTCCGATCTCGCGAGCCAGCAGGCTCATGTTCTGTGCCCGCGCGATATCGTTGAGGGCCGCGCGGATCAGACTGCCGTCACCTGGGTCTTCGTCGGCGCACGCTTCCAGATACAGGTGCACGTCCTCTCTGGTGCGCAGGTGCTCCGTGACATCCCATCTCGTGAATTTTTCGGCCATGTCTACCTCCAATCCATTGCCAGTCGTCGGGCACTTTCGATGTCACGTTGCTGGTTGGCCTTGTCGCCGCCGCATAGAACGACGACCGTCGTACCTTCGCGAAGGAAATAGAGGCGATAGCCGGGGCCGTGATGAACACGCATCTCGTGTATGCCTCCACCCACCGATCTGGCGTCCCCGAAGTTGCCCAAGGAGACGTTTCGCAAGCGCGCGTTGATCCGCGCCACCGCGCTTCGATCGCGCAAGTCACGAATCCAGCGCTTGAAGCTGGCGCTCTCGACCACTTCGATTGGATCCATAATTGTGAACTGTGGTTAACAGGCTGTCAAGCGCTTCGCCCCATTCGGATGGGAGGCACATACTACGGTGTGCGCGCCTTCCCGACAACTCTACCATCGCGCACTGAGGTGTTCCTTGCCCCTCACGGCAGCATCAATGTATCTTGGCCGACATGGCAAGAAGCACTGTCACGGCATACGCGACCGGATCCCGACACCGGCCGGTTGCGGTCACCCCATGAATTCCGCTACTCCATGGCGCGATTGACCCTGAGCTTCGTCACCGGTCCCAACGAGCGGGTTAGCCCCCTCGTCGAAGGCGCCGTCCAGCCTGAAGGCGTGGAACTGATTCCGACCCTCTCGGACCCCTCGGAGACCTTCTGGCGGCAACTCAACTTCGAGGAGTTCGAGATCTCGGAGATGTCCCTCTCGTCCTACCTCATCGCACAGTCGCGGGGCATGGACATGATGGCCATTCCGGTGTTCCCGTCCCGGCGGTTCATGCACACGCAACTCTCGTACCACGAGGACTCGGGCATCAAGCAGCCGGAAGACATCACCGGCAAGCGCATCGGCGTGGGCGAGTACCAGCAGACCGCCGCCCTGTGGACCCGCGGCATCCTGGAGCACGACTTCGGAGTGTCCCAGTACGACGTTCACTGGTTCATGGAGCGAACCGACGAGTTGAGCCACGGCGGCGCCACCGGCTTCACCCCGCCCGAGGGCATCTCCTTTCAGCGGGTTCCACCGGACAAGAGCCTGGCGTCCATGCTGGTGGCCAACGAGATCGACGTCGCCGCGGTGCACCGGGCCTTCCAGAAGGGCAGCAACATCATCGACCGGTCCACCCGCATCCGCGCCCGCGAGGGGGACTGGAGCAAGATCAGGCCGCTGTTTCCCGACCGGATCGCCGAGGGCAAGCGGTTCTTCAAGGCGCACGGCTACATCCCGGCCAACCACGCCTATATCATCCGGGGCGACATCCACCGGAAGCACCCGTGGCTGGCGTTCAACCTCTACAAGGCGTTCGTCGCGGCCAAGGAGGTGGCCAAGGAGCGGCTGGCCGCGAGCATTCCGACAGCGCTGGTGTTCGGGCAGGAGTACCTGGCGAAGACGCGAGCGATTTTTGGTGACGACCCCTATCCGTACGGGATTCGCGACAACCGCGAGATGCTCAAGACCATCATCGCCTATTCACACGAGCAGGGACTGACCAGGGAGAAGGCGAAGATCGAGGATCTTTTCGCGCCAAGTACGCTGGACTTGTAGGAGCCTGTTCGTGTCATCGAATCCCTGGGGCGACCGGCGGGCCGAGACGTTGACACGGGACGGCCCGTTTCCATGAGACGACCATGTTGAGCGCCGAAGAGAACGAACGACTGACACGGGTAGGGCCCGGAACCCCCGCAGGCGAACTGCTGCGGCGTTACTGGCACCCGGTTGCCACCAGCGAGGAGTTGGCCGCGAACCCGGTCAAGGGCACCCGCATCCTCGGGGAATCGCTGACACTGTTCCGGGACCGCCGGGGGCGCCTCGGCCTGGTCGCCCAACGCTGCGCCCACCGGGGCGTGGACCTCCGGCACGGCATTCCGGAAGACGAAGGTCTGCGCTGCCCCTACCACGGCTGGATGTACGACACCGCCGGACAGTGCATCGAGCAGCCCGGCGAGGCACCGGAGCACCAGTTCAAGGAAACGGTGCGGCTCAAGTCCTACCCGGTGGAGGAACTGGGAGGATTGATCTGGGGCTATCTCGGTCCCGGTCCCGCGCCGTTGCTGCCCCGCTGGGACCTCTTCGTCATCGACAACGTCTACCGGCAGATCGGCACCACCCTGCTGCCGTGCAACTGGCTCCAGTGCCAGGAGAACGCGGTGGACACCATCCACACCCAGCACCTGCACGGCCGCTTCGGCCAATACGTGCTGGAACGGCTCGGCAGCACCGACGAGCGCCAGATCGCGCGCTTCAACCGCGTGGGACGCCACCACCTGAAAATCCGCTTCGAGCGAGTGCCGGTGGGCATCCAGAAATACCGGCTGCTGGAGGGAGAGACCGAGGATGCCGAGGGCTGGCGCGTGGGCCACCCGCTGGTGTTCCCCAACTACGTCCGCATCGGCCAGCTCGGCTACGCCGAGTTCCAGATGCGCGTCCCGGTGGACGACACCCACACCTGGCACCTGGGCTACCAGGTCTACTTCCCGGGGCCGGGCGCCGCCGCGCCGAAACAGTATCCAGTGCCCACCTTCGAGGTCCCCGTCAAAGACCTGCCCGACTTCGTGGCCGGCCAGGACCTGATGGTGTGGGCCTCCCAGGGCGAATGCCTCGACCGCACCGCCGAACGGCTGACGGAATCCGACCGCGGCATCGTCATGTTCCGCCAATTGCTCAACGAGCAGATCGGAGTCGTCGAAGGCGGCGGCGACCCCCTCAACACGTTCCGCGATCCGGAAGGGAACCAATGCATCCGCCTGTCCATGGAAGACCGCGGCAGCATGGCCGACTACCAACCGGGCGCGGTGCGTTACATGAACACCGGCACCAGCAGCCCGTACGTGGATGAGCTGGACGCGCTGCTGACGGCGGCGCGGAAGGCCGGGAGGCAGGCGTAGCACCGCGCCTGCGGCGCGAAGTCGAAGGACCCTGAGCGCGATGGCTTACCGCTAGCCGATCTCCTCCACCCGCTGCCGCGTGTGCTCCTTGATGGGCACGTCCGCCGGCACCACCTCCGACAGCACGGCCATCTCCGGAAAGCGGTTGGACTCGGCATCGCGCCGGACGCTCGGGGCCTCGCCGCCGTCCTGGACGTCGCGGATGCCGCTCAGGATCAGCTTTCGTGCCGCCACGATGGCCTTGTCGGAGGTGACCAGGTGCTCCTGGGTGCGGTCCTGCACGGGACCTTCGCCTTCGGTGACGCAGAGGTCCTGAGCCTGGAAGTTGAACCCGATGCCGCTGAAGGACCTGTCCACCATCGATTCCCGATCCTGCATGTAGCGGTTGGACTTGTTGCGGATGAGCCGGTAGTCGCCGGTCATGTCGGAGCGGTCCCGCAGCGCCACCTCCCGGCTGATGGGCTTGCTGCGGCTGTAGACGAAGACGAACTTCCAGTGGTGGGTGTCGTCGATGGGCACGTGCCAGTTGATCGAATAGCCGTCGCCCCCGGTCTGGCCCGGGAACGCGCTGAAATTGGGCATCACGAAATAGGAAACCCGCAGATAGGTCTGGTCGTCCGGCATCCGCCGGGTGGTGTAGATCCGCACTCCGAACTCGGTCAGCTCGACGTCGATGGTGGGGGCGATGTCACGGCCGAAGAGGCTGTTGGGGGAGGATTTGCCGCCCCGAACCACCCGCTGCTTGTCGCGCTCGCTCTCCTGGAGGTTCCGGTGCAGGAACGACAGATGCACCGGGTCGATGTTGCCCTCGTTGGCCTGCAGGTAGTTGCACTCGTGGTAGATCTTGCTGACGAAGACGTGCTCCGGGGCGGCGGCGAGGAACTCGAAGTTGCGCAGCAGCGGCGGCTCGCCGCCGCCGAAATACGCGAAAACCACCCCCACGCGTTCCTGGCACGGATAGGCGGGCTGGCGAACCGCGTCCCGGTGTTTTCCTCCCTCGGGCTCGCCCGGCTGATCGAGGCAGTTTCCGTTCACGTCGTAGAGCCAGCCGTGGTAGATGCACCGGAGCCCGCCGTCCTCCACCCGGCCGTAGCTCAGGTCGGCGCCGCGGTGGCAGCAATGGATGCCCAGCAGCCCCGGCCTGCCCTGGTCGTCGCGAAAGAGCACCAGGTCCTCCCCGAAGAAACGCACCGGCAACGGCGCACCGCCCGGCTTGAGCTCCTCGGACAGGGCAACCGGTTGCCAGTAGCGCCGCAGCAGCGTACCGCAGCCCGAACCCGGCTCGGTGGAGGTCAAGAGCTTGTTTTCTTCCGCGGTCATCATCGCACGTTCACTCCTTCGGCAGGTCCCTTGTCCGTTACCCGATTCCCGGTTCGGCGCCAATGCGGGCTCAGGCGGGTTTGAAACGCGCCCCTACAGGGCCGTCGGTCCGTCGCCGGGTCTCCGTTCGACGGACGCATTTACCCTTCCCATACGGCAAAGCCCATGGCGCAGCCCACGTTGCCGGGTGACCGGTAGAGGGGCTGGTAATCGATCATGCGCGCGGGCCTTTCCGCCAGCGCCGCCACCACCATCCAGCAGCGGATCTCCGACGTGCCCCGCACCAGCACCTCGGCGGGTATGTCTCCGAGGGTCTCCATGTCGGCGGCCTCCAGCGCATCGATCACCTTGCCGTCCAACTCCTCGTCGATCCTGGTGTGGCTCAGGCCGCCCGAGGCCAGCACCGCCACCTTCTCAACCTCTCCGTTGGCAGCGACGGCACGCCCAAGGGCCCTGCCGAACTCGACGCAGCGCCGGGCCGAGGGCGCGGGCGGATAGTACGTGTTCACCATCACTGGCAGAACCGGAATCCGGCCGTCCGAGGCCAGGAACTTGAGGGGCCGCGCAAACGCATGGCCCAGCCCGCCCGGATGCCTGAGATTTCGGGAGTAGGCCACGTCGAACCCATCCTCCATGAGCCTCTCCACCAGGGTCTCCCCCAGCCGTCGCGGGACCTCATAGCGGGAGCGGTTGGCGGACGGGGACTCGTTCAGGTAGCGCAGGCTCACGCTGGCCTCGGCTTCAGCGCCCACGTAGACGGTAAACGGCGGCATGGCGTCGTCGAGCAGGTTCTCGTGCTGGTCGTCTCCCACGAGAATCAGCGCGTCGGGGGCCCACTGGTGGAGCGTAGCCCGCAACGCGTCGATGGCCTCCATGCAGCGCCGCCACTTGGACCATCTGACCTCGTCCACGTCGCCTTCCGTACCCGTTCCCGAAACCGTCGCGCCGTGTTCGCGCCGGTCCTTGGCCGCCAGCAGATGCCAGCGGTGAGGCGCCATCATCAACTGCGGTCCGTGGGACATGGCCATGCATCCCACTAGTCTGGCCATGGGCCTTCCCACCGGGATGGATGAAGTCGCATGACGCCAACCATGGCAACAAACCGACGGCAAATCAATGCGCCGAGGGCAGGGAAAATACTGGCATGATGCCTTGCCGTCTGCCATATTGTCCCGCAGGTGACGGCTCTGGATACGACGACTGAAAACCCGATGATCGAATCGGATTGGCTGGCGGAGTTCGAAGCCGCGGCGCGGCGACCGCTTGCCGTGCGTTGGCGGTACGCATTCATTCATACCTACAAACCCGTTCTCGATGACGCCAAATACCGGTCTTTCGACACCATGGAAGAGTACCGGCGCTGGTGCGAAGACAACCTCCCGGAATGGCTCGGGTATGGCCGCGTTCACCTACCTCCAGGCTGAAGAGATCAGGGACGCGCTTCGGCACCACGGTGTGCGGTATCTGTTCATCGGAAAATCAGGCGCGATTCTGCACGGCTTCCCCGATACGACCCAGGTCGCCGCTCTGTTCCTTGAGAAGCACCCGGACAACGGCGCCGCACTGGTAGCGGCGCTACGTGAACCGGGGTTTGAACTCACCGCCACTCAAAGCGCCGAGATCGTGCGAGGCAAGGACTTCGTGCAACTCAAGGACGGCCCGTTCGATCTCGACCTGGTGTTCGCACCGGATGGAATCGAACGGTTCGAGGACGCCTACCGCCGGCGCGTGGAGATTGAAGGCTCCCGTCTGCTCGATGGACGACATCATCGCGAGCAAGGTAGCATCCAACCGTGCCAAGGATCGTGAGTCGCTCCCCAGGCTGCGTGCGTTCCGAGAATATCTGCGGCAGCGTCCGGCCCGGAACCCTCCATGAACTATACTCAACTCGGCAACACCGGACTCCGCGTGAGCGTCGTCGGACTGGGTTGCGGCGGGCCGAGCCGGCTCGGCCAACGTGCGGGAAAGAGCACCGACCATTCCGTGCGGCTGGTGCGGAAAGCGCTGAACCTGGGCGTGAACTTCCTCGACACCGCGGAGAACTACGGCACGGAAGAGATCGTCGGCGCGGCCATCCGCGGCATTCCGCGGGACCGGGTGGTGCTATCCACCAAGAAGATCATGCCGGAGCCGGGCGATCCGGATCCGGCGGGGACCATGCGGGCAGGGGTGGAGGCAAGCCTCAAACGGCTGGGCACGGACTACGTGGACGTCTTTCATCTCCACGGCGTGGGTGACGCGCGTTACGACTTCGCGGCGAACGCGATGGCGCCGGTCCTGACGGAGTTGCGCGAGGCCGGCAAGATACGCGCCGTTGGCATCACCGAGGAGTTCCCGGCCAACCCGCGTCACGAGATGTTGCAGCGGGGCCTGCACGATTCGTGGTGGGACGTGGTCATGGTGGGCTTCAACCTGCTGAACCCGTCGGCGCGCCGGAGCGTGCTCCCGCTCACGCTGGAAAAGGGGGTGGGCACCCTGGTGATGTTCGCCGTGCGGCGGGCGTTGAGCCAGCCGGCCAGCCTCGCGAAGCTGCTGCGGGAGATGGAGCAGCGGGGCCTCGTGGAGCCGGGTGTGAACCTCGAGTTCCTCACCGGGAACGGCTGCGCCGAAACTCTCTCCGAGGCGGCCTACCGTTTCTGCGTGCACGAGCCGGGCGCGGACGTGGTGCTGACGGGGACCGGCGACGAAGGGCACCTGGAGGCCAACATCGCCGCGGCGCTCAAGCCACCGCTTCCGAGGGAAGCACTGGAACGGCTGGAGGCGCTGTTCGGCGACGTGGATTCGGTGACCGGCAACTGAACGCGATCAGCCGAAACGCCCCGTTATGTAGTCCTCGGTGAGGGGGTGGATGGGGTTGGTGAAGATCTGGTCCGTGGGGCCCACCTCGAGCAGGTCTCCCAGGTGGAAGTACGCGGTGCGCTGCGATACCCGGGCGGCCTGCTGCATGGAGTGGGTGACGATGGCGATTGTGTAGTCGCGCCCCAGCTCGTTGATCAGGTCCTCCACCTTGGCGGTGGCGATGGGGTCCAGGGCCGAGCACGGCTCGTCCATGAGGATGACCTCGGGACTCACCGCGATGGTCCGGGCGATGCACAGCCGCTGCTGCTGGCCGCCGGACAGGCCGGTGCCGGGCTGGTCGAGCCGGTCGTTGACCTCTTCCCACAAGCCGGCGCGCTTGAGGCTTTGCTCCACGATCCCCTCGAGCTCGGACTTGGACTCCGCCAGCCCGTGGATGCGCACGCCGTAGGCGATGTTGTCGAAGATCGACTTGGGAAAGGGATTGGGCTTCTGGAACACCATCCCTACCAGGGCCCGCAGCGGCACCACGTCCATGTCCTTGGCGTAGATATCGTTGCCGTCGAGCTTGATCTCACCGGTCATGCGGCAGCCGTCGATGGTGTCGTTCATGCGGTTGAGGGCGCGCAGAAAGGTGGACTTGCCGCACCCGGACGGACCGATCATCGCGAGCACCTGCTCGCGGCCTATGTCCAGGCTCACGTTCTTGATGGCATGATTGTCGCCGTAATAGACGTTCACGTCGCGGCAGGTCATGCGCGGGGTGTCCGAGAACGGCGTACCTACCGTTTCACGGCTTTCCCTGCGCTCGTCGACGTCGTCGGTCTCGGCGGCCCGGAACTCCAGCGAGCCCGTTTCCATGACTGCTACACCCGTTTGGTCGGCCATAATCGGCGTCTCCTGAACTGTTCCTTGCCGCCCGAGCTCCGTCCCGACGGACGGCATGTCCACACCCTTTTCTTGACAGCTTTACCAGCGTCTTTCAAAGCGCCGCCGCAGCACGATGGCCAGGGCGTTCATGGCGATCAGAAACGCCAGCAGCACCATGATCGCCGCGGAAGCGCGTTCCACGAAAGCGCGCTCGGGGCTGTCCAGCCATAGAAAGATTTGCACCGGCAGCGCGGTGGCCGCGTCCGTCACGCTCTCCGGAATGTCCACCACGAACGCGACCATGCCGATCATCAACAGCGGCGCGGTCTCTCCCAGGGCCCGGGCCATGCCGATGATGGTCCCGGTCAACATGCCGGGCATGGCCAGGGGCAGCACGTGGTGGACGATCATCTGCATCTTGGACGCGCCCACCCCCAACGCCGCTTCCCGGATCGAGGGAGGCACCGACGTGAGCGCCCCGCGCCCGGCGATGATGATGGTGGGAAGCGTCATCAGGGTAAGCACGAGCCCGCCCACCAGGGGCGCGGAGCGCGGCAGGCCGAAGAAATTGATGAACACCGCCAGTCCCAGGAGGCCGAAGACGATGGACGGCACCGCCGCCAGGTTGTTGATGTTCACCTCGATGAGGCTGGTCAACCGATTCCTGGGCGCGAACTCCTCCAGGTAGACGGCGGTGGCGACGCCCAGCGGGAACGACAGCAACAGGGTCACCACCAGCGTGAAGAACGACCCCATGGCCGCGCCCCAGATGCCCGCAAGCTCCGGCTCCCGCGAGTCGCCCGCGGTGAAGAGGGTGGTGTTGAAACGCGATTCGACCCGTCCGTCGGCCACGAGCCGGTCGAACCATGCGATCTGCTTGTCGGAAAGGCGCCGGTCCGCCTCCGGCAGCGTGCGGTCGACATGGCCCTTGTGGAGCATGTCGTAGTCGTCGTCGACAGGCACCCATATCTCGGCCCGGGTGCCGACCAGCAAGGAATCCTCGAGAGTCATGCGGCGAAGCTCGAAGACGGTTCCCCGGCTGACCAGCCTGGCGACGTCCCGCCGGTCCCGCCTCCCCTTCACTTCGGGGAAGAGACCACGCACCGACGCCTTGACCACGCGGCCGTAGTCGGCGGAGCCGAGGGTTTCGGGGTCGCCGGTTCCCGCGGGATCGATCACTTGCGGATCGAAATAGACCGGCAGCTTCACGTAGGTCTGCCGGAAGGCCGAATAACCGGTGACGATGATGTTGACGAACATCAGCACCAGGAACACGAGGCCCACGACCACCGCCGCGCGCCCGCAGTTCTTGAAGCGACGCTCGGACCGGTTCCGGCGCGCCAGGGTGGAGCGCACGCGTTCGATGGTGCTGTCGGAGCCTGCCGCCATGACTACTCGTATTGCTCGCGGTACTTCCGCACCACCTGCAGGGCAATGACGTTCAATCCCAGGGTGACGACGAAAAGCACCAGGCCCAACGCGAACGCGGCCAGCGTCTTGGCGCTGTCGAACTCCTGGTCGCCGGTCAGCAGGGTGACGATCTGAACGGTGACGGTGGTGACCGCCCGGAGCGGATTCACCGTGAGGTTGGCGGCCAGCCCGGCGGCCATGACCACGATCATGGTCTCGCCGATGGCCCGCGACACCGCCAGCAGAATGCCGCCGACGATACCGGGAAGGGCCGCGGGGATGACCACCTTCCGGATGGTCTCGGACCGGGTCGAGCCCAGCGCATAGGCGCCGTCGCGCATGGCTTGCGGCACCGCGTTGATCACGTCGTCGGACAGCGAGGAAACGAACGGAATGATCATCACCCCCATGACCAGCCCCGCCGCCAGGGCGCTCTCGGAGGCCACGTCGAGGCCGACGGACTCGCCCAGCCCACGGATGAACGGCGCCACCGTGAGCGCCGCGAAGAAGCCGTAGACCACGGTCGGGATGCCCGCAAGCACCTCCAGCAACGGCTTGACCACCGCCCGCACATGCGGCCGCGCATACTCGGCCAGGTAGATGGCCGACATCAGGCCCACCGGAACCGCCACCAGCATGGCAATGAAGGAGATCAGCAGCGTGCCGACGAAAAGCGGGATTGCGCCGAAGGCGCCGGACGCGCCCACCTGGTCGGCGCGAATCGCCATCTGCGGGCTCCACTCGGTGCCGAAGAGGAAATCGGCCAGCGGCACGGCCTGAAAGAACCGGATCGACTCGAACAGCACCGAGAGCACGATCCCCACCGTAGTGAGGATGGCGATCATCGAGCTCGCCATCAGCAGGCCGAGCACGATGCGCTCGACGGAGTTCCTTGCTCGCTTCCCGGGTTTGATCGTGCGCCATGCCAAGGCGCCGCAGAACACCGCCAGCGCCAGCACCGCCGCGGTGATGGCGATGGCGGCATAGCTCTGGAGCCGGACGTAACGTTCCGCGGCCGCCACCATGGCCGGACTCTTCCGGGAGGCTATGTTGCCGGCCGCCAGGTTCCGGATGTCGTTGACGACGAGATTGATCCGCTCCGGCGGCAGGCTCTGGATCTCCCGCGGCAGGTCCGCGACCACGATGCGGGTGACGATGGGGCCCTTGAGCGTGACTCCGATGCACAGCAGCAGGAGCGCCGGCACCGCTGCCCAAAGGGCGGTGTAGAGGCCGTGATAGCCGGGAAGGGAGTGGAGGTTGCGGACGGTCCCCTGGGCCAGGGAGATGGAGCGCCGCCAGCCGAGGTAATAGCTGACCGAGCTCAAGCCCAGCAACGCGAGGATCAGACTCGGTGAGCCCATTGCTTCAGGGAAACCTTCGCGGGTTCGCGCCGGCCGCTTCCGGCGGCCGGGTTAAGGCGTCCGGCCGCGGATAGTGGCACTGACCGCGGCCGGACTCCCATGACGTTACGGGTTACAGGGCCAGATTCCTCAGGTTCTCGACGTCCGAGGAGAACTGCCGGCGCTCATTCTCGGGCATCGGAATCAGTCCCTTGTCGGACAGATAGCCGTCGTCGCCCCAGGCCTTCTCGCTGGTGTACTCGGCCAGGAATTCGCGCATGCCCGAAATCACGTCCAGATGGGCCTTCTTGATGTAGACATAGAGCGGACGCGACACCGGATAGCTGCCGTCGGCGATGGTCTCGAACTCCGGCTTGACGCCGTTGATGGACGCGCCCTGGAGCTTGTCGGTATTCTGGTCGAGGAAGCTGAAGCCGAAGATCCCGAAGGCGTCGGGATTGGCGTCGAGCTTCTGCACGATCAGATTGTCGTTCTCGCCCGCCTCGACGAAGGCGCCGTCCTCACGCATGCCGCGGCAGACCGCCTTCCGCGTCTTCTTCTCCATGCTCTTGATGGCGGAGTACTTCTTGCACCCGGCGTCCATCACCAGCTCGACGAAGGCGTCCCGCGTTCCCGAGGTGGGCGGGGGCCCCAGCACCTCGATCTTCAGGGCCGGGAGCTTGGCGTTCACGTCTTTCCACGTCTTGTTGGGGTTGGGCTTGCGCTCGCTGCCGTCGGCGTTGGCCGGCACGTCCTTGGCCAGGGCGAGATAGAGGTCCTGGGGCGTGAGGCTCAGCGCCTTGCTCTTCTTCGAGTTGGCCACCGCGATGCCGTCGTAGCCGACCTTGAGCTCGACGATCTCCCTGACGCCGTTCTTGGCGCAGCGCTCCACCTCGCTCTTCTTGATACGCCGCGAGGAGTTGGTCATATCGGGGTGCTCCACGCCGACGCCGGCGCAGAAGAGCTTCAGGCCGCCGCCCGAGCCGGTGGACTCGACCTTGGGAGTCTTGAACTTGGTGGTCTTGCCGAACTGCTCGGCCACCACGGTGGTAAACGGATAGACCGTGGACGACCCCACGATCTGGATGTAGTCGCGTTGCTGCGCCGCAGCGGTGGTCGCAAGACACGCCGCAACGAGGGCAACGACTGCCGCCGTCAACAGACCCTTCCGAAACATGCGAGTACCCTCCTTCCGGTTAGATCCCTTGTCGCCAATGTCCTCCACCGAACGAAAGGGCCCATGCCCCCACCGGTGTTGTCAGGAATCTAACCAACCGCAATTATGGGTCTATGACGGCTACATCACATGGGAATTAAACAATTGTTACGAGTCTGTTACGAGGCCGGAGGGCACCAGGCCCCGTGGAAAGGGAGGGAACGAAAGAACGGAGAGAGAACCCCCGCCTACACTGGCGGCGCGGTCTCGCTCTGCGACCCGCCTCCCCGGCCGATTTCATCGAGACGCCGCTGCAGCGACAGCCGGTCGAGGGAGGTCAGGGGCAGGCTCACGAAGATCGAGATGCGGTTGTAGAGCATCCGGTAGGCGTCGGCGAAGGCGATCCGCTGCTCCGCCTCGTTGCCTTGCACCGCCGCCGGGTCGGGAATGCCCCAGTGCGCCGACATGGGCTGCCCGGGCCACAACGGACAGACCTCCTGCGCCGCCCGGTCGCAGACCGTGAAGACGAATTGCAGCTCCGGGGCGCCGCGGGCCGCGAACTCATCCCAGCTCTTGGAACGAAGTTCGTCCGTCACGTAGTTGAGCTTCTTCAGCGTCTCGATGGTGTGCGGATTGATCTCGCCCTTGGGGTGGCTGCCGGCGCTGAACGCCCGAAACCGCCCCCGTCCCAGCCGGTTCAGGATACACTCGCCCATCACGCTGCGGGCGGAATTCCCGGTGCACAAGAACAGCACGTTGAACAGCTTCTCGTCACTCATACGAACCTCCAACGCCTTGGTTGAGAAGACTCGGATCAACTTGTACCGATGCCCTTCGACTTCGCTTCGCGAAGCCTGTCCCGAGCTCGTCGAAGGGCTCAGGGCGAACGGTTGAGTTGAGGTATCCTTAATGAAATTCCGTTCGCCCTGAGGGTAGCGACGCGCCAGCGGCGCGAAGTCGAAGGGCGCCATCATGCTCGGCGGCGATTGATCAGAGTCTCCTTAGTTCACGGTCGTGGACTCCCGATCCGGCGAGAACGCCGGCCTCGCTGTTTCTCCGTCTGCCTCGGTCTCGACCGGCGACGCGGCCCCCTGTCCCGGCGGCACCAGCCACCAGAACAATGCGGTGGCGGCGCCCGCTCCGATGAACTGCATGACGATGAACGCGGGCGCGTGCATCGGGTAGATCCCGGCGAACGTGTCCGAAAGCGTGCGCGCGATGGTTACCGCCGGGTTGGCGAACGACGTCGACGAGGTGAACCAGTAGGCGGCGGTGATGTAGCCGCCCACGGCGTACGGCACCGCCGAGCTTCGAAGCCTCACGCAGCCCTGGATCACCGACAACAGGCCGAAGGTCGCCACGAACTCGCCGAGCCACTGCCCGGCGCCGACGCGATGCTTCTGCGAGAAGAACACCGCGGGCTCGTCGAACATGAGGTTGGCGACGACGACGCCGGCCACGGCGCCGATGATCTGCACGGCCACGTAGCCGGGGACATCGCGCCACGGCAGCCCGCGCAGGAACCCCTCGGCCACGGTCACCGCCGGGTTGAAATGCGCGCCGGAGATGGGGCCGAAGGTCAGGATCAATACCGTGAGCGCCGCGCCCGTGGACACGGTGTTGGCGAGGAGCGCCACCGCCACGTTGCCGCCGGCGAGCCGCTCCCCCATGATGCCCGAGCCCACCACCGCCATCAGGAGAAAGGCCGTGCCGACGGTCTCGGCGGTCAGGCGACGCGGGAAGTCTTTCGGGTTCGTTTCGGCTTGGCCCATGGATCGTCCTGGGCCGGCTCGCACACCGGAATGCCGCACGCGGCCGGGTTGCCGCCGCAGCAGTTCTCGGTCAGATAGGCGAGCAGGTCGTTCATGGTCTCGAAGTTGGAGCGGTAGATCAGCGAGCGCGACTCGCGCCTGAACTCCACCAGCCCGGCCTGCTTGAGCGTGTTCAGGTGAAATGAAAGAGTGGCCAGGGGCAGCCCGAGCCGCCTCCCGATCTGCCCGGCGGGCAATCCCTCCGGACCCACCTCCACCAGCAGGCGAAAGATGTCCAGCCGCGTGGCCTGCGCCAGCGCGCCCAGCGCACCTACTGCATCCTTGTGTTCCATATTTCCAGTATTATGGAAAACTTAAAGCAAATCAAGGGACCTACGGATGCCTCACAAAACTGCGACGGTCTCACAGGTCACAGGTGCAGGTTCAAGTTGTCGAACTGCCGAGGCGCTCCAGCAGGTAGCCCGGCAGGTTCACGATACGGACATCCTGCATCGCCGTGACCGAGTACGGCGCCAGGCTTGCCAGGTAACCGGTTTGCAGGCCGTGTTGTCGCAGGTAAGCAGCGACGCCGCGCATGTGCTTTCGGTTCACCGCCAGTGCCGCCTTGCACTCGACCGGGACGGCGGTGCCGCTACGCTTGATGATGAAATCGATCTCCGCCCCGGACGGGGTCTTCTTCCAACCGGCCAGGTCCGTACCGGAGCGGGCCAGCTCGATGGCGGTCTGGTTTTCGATCACCGCGCCGAGGGGCGTTCGAGCCGCGGAGGAAAGGGTGTGGACGGCGCTGATGAGCGGCACCGCGGACTCGCGCAGTTCGCGCAGCACGCTGGTGTCGAACAGATACCGCTTGGGCAGATAACCGTGACTGGCTTGAGGGTTCGTTCCCTTCTGTTCCGAACGAAGGACCATATGCCAGCTCTCCAGCCTTGCAAAGACCTGGTTGATCCGCTCGTTGACACGGTTGCCCGGGGCCGGGACGACCGCGGTGTTCTTTGATACGCCGCCTGCGAAGTTGGCCACGCTGCGCAGACAGGCCTTGGCGAAGTCGATGCTCTCCTCTCCGAAGATGCGGATGAAGTCCTGTTCGTAGTCGGCAATGATCTGTCTGAGCACCAGCCGGTGGTCCTCGCCTGAGACGTACGCCTGCACCACCGCCGGCAGGCCGCCAACGGCGAGGAAGGCGTCGAACAGCGCAAGGATCTGCGCGTGCCGCTGACCGCTTATGCGGGTCTGGGTGCTCAGCACGAGGTCGGCCAGGTGCTTCCGGTCCAGGGCCAGCAGAAATTCCGAGAACGAGAACGGGCCCAGGACAAAGCGGCGGACGCGGCCCACCGGATAGCGGGTCTGCGGGCGGAACAGGCGCGTGAGGGTGGAGCCCGAGAGGATGACCGTGGCCCTCGGCCACTCCTCCTTCATGAAGCGCACGAACTCTCCGAGCTTGCGACTCTCCTGTGCCTCGTCGATGAACAGGATCTGGTCTGCATCGCCCCAAAAACCGAAGCGGTCGCGCAGCACATCCTCGTATTCGGTGAAGTCCCGGCAATCATCGAAGGCCGCGCGAACCAGCGAGTCCCGCTCCAGGTTCACGTGCACGGTGCGCTTCCGGGATTGCTGCAGGACGCGTTCCGCCAGCGTGGTCTTTCCCACTTGACGGGCGCCTTCGAGGAGCAGCACGGGCTTGAACGGCGCAACATCAGCTATATGCCGCTCGATCTCACGCTCCCCGTGGCGGCTGACATAAAGAATAGCCATATAATATCGCGGAAATCAATATAAAATAGGTCTATTCTATATCACACCGATAGACCTGGCAAGCCATCGTGTGACGAGGAGATATCAGGGTGCAAGCCGTATGAACCGGGAGCGGGGTCCGCCGGGTGAAGGGCGCATGCAAAGGGTGTGAGGCGCCCCGGACTCACTTCCGGGACTGTCCCATGGCGTCGATGTTCAACAGCGGAATCGCGCTGCCGCCGTTGACCTGCGGCAGCTTGCCGTCCCAATTCTCGGCGATCCGAAGCTGGATGATCGAGGGGTTATCGCGGAGCGCCTCGGCTTCGCGCCGAATCGCCTCGGCCCGCGCCTTTGAAGCGACTCCGATCTGGTAGGCTTCCGCGTCCGCGGCCAAGGTGCGCTCAGCGGCCGCGGCTTCGGCCTGCGTCACGCGGCGCAGCTTCTCGTTCCGCGCCTGCAGCGCTTCCTGCTCGGCCTTCACCTTCTCTTCGATGGCGCGGTTGAACTCGTCGGAAAAGTCGAAATCCGTGATCGCAACGTTGGCGAGGCTCACAGCTCCGGTTACGTTCTTTTGGGCCAGCGTCGTATTGACGAACGCCTCGATGGCGCCCTGGATCTTGGTCTTGACCTCCGCTCTCCGGGTAACCAGCTCTTCCGCCGTGTATTGGGCGGTGATGGCCTTGACGGATTCCAGGATCGCCGGGTCAATGAGCGTGCTTTCCACCATCGTCCGGGTGCCGATCCTCTGATATGTCATCGGCATCACGGCGCCATTGAGCGAGTATTGGACTGCAACCTGGGTCGTGACCACCTGCAGGTCCTTCGACGACGCGCCCGCCTCCTTCTGCGCCTTGTGCAGCCGTACGTCGATGGCAGGACCTCGGATCCACCATGCCGGAGCACGGCACGGCAAGCCGCCGCTCAATGACGCTGGCGCACCCGCACGATTTCACGTAGACTGGCCGCATCCGCTCAAGACCCGACTGGAGTACCCAAGGAGCCACTCGATGCTACGTATCGCAGCAGGGTTTTTGTTCATCCTCTTCATGGGCGCGGCCGCGGGCCCGGCCGCAGGCGCCGATGAACCCGCCGGGCAACGCTCGGTGGAGGAGATCGGGAAGATCATCCGCGAGTACCTTCTCAACAACCCCGAGGTGATCTTCGAGGCCGCCCGAATCCACCAGGAGAGGCAGCGTCAGCAACAGGTCCAGCGCGACCGCGACGCCGTCAAGAAGCACCGCGCACAGCTCCTGGCGAACCCCCACACCGTCGTCGGCGGCAATCCCGACGGCGACGTGACCCTGGTGGAATTCTTCGACTACCAGTGCGGGTACTGCAAGCGGTTCGCACCGACGCTGGAGAAGATCAAGAAGCAAGACGCCAAGCTGCGGGTGGTCTACGTGGAGTTCCCGATCCTGGGGCCCGACTCGATCAGAGCCGCCCAGGCCGCGTTGGCGGCTCGGAACCAGAAACGCTACATCGAGTTTCACGAGGCATTGATGCGGGTCAACGGGAAGCTCGACGAAAAGACCCTCATGACCGTAGCGCGTTCGGTGGGCCTGGACACCGAGCGCCTCAGGCAGGACATGGAGACGCCCGCCATCCTCAACATGGTCAGCGACAACGGCCGGCTTGCCCAGGCGTTGAACATTACCGGCACACCGGCCTTGATCGTCGGCGACCAGATCGCCAGGGGCGCCGTTCCCCTGGAGCAGCTCACGGCGATGATCGCCAAGGCCAGGGCCAAGGGCTCCTGACCGGCGGCCGCTTCATCGGCCCGTCTCCCGTCCGGTTCGCCTCCGTGATCGATGGGAAGGGACACGGTTTCCCGGTTCCGCCTTGACCGAGACCCTCGAAAAGATCCGTGTTGTGCTGGTGCGGCCCAAGGGGTCGGGCAACATCGGCTCCGTCGCCCGGGCCATGAAGAACACCGGCCTCCGCGACTTGGCGCTGGTGGGCGGCGGCCGCACGGACAGCCTTTCGGCCCGCTCCATGGCCGTCCACGCCCGCGACGTCCTCGACGGCGCACGGCGCTTCGACACCATACGAGAGGCCGTCGCGGACTGCGGCCTGGTGGTGGGCACCACCTGCCGGAAGGGCCTGTATCGAGATCACGTCGAGCGGCCACGCGAGGCGGCGCCGGACCTGGTGGCCGCCGTACGGGGCAACGACGCAAGGCCGGCCGCGCTCGTCTTCGGCCCGGAGGACCACGGCCTGAGCAACGCCGACCTCAAGTACTGCCAGCGCCTGGTTACCATCCCGAGCCACCCGGACCAGCCCTCCCTGAACCTGGCCCAGGCGGTGATGGTGTGCCTCTACGAAGTCTACCTTGCCGCCGCCCTCGGCCCGCCGCGGGAAGAGCGCATCAAGCGCGCCCCCGCCGAAGCGGTCGAAGCCCTTTTCGACCGCATGAAGGAGACCCTCCTCAAGGTCGGCTTCCTGGACCCCCAGAACCCCGAGCACATCCTCCTGGCGCTACGCCGGGTCCTCGGCCGCGCCGGCCTCGAGGAGCGGGATGTGAAAATCCTCAGCGGGTTGTTCCGGCAGGTGGAGTGGTACGCTCAAGGGGGTTGGGAGGTGGCGGAAGAGAAACAGCGGAAGGGTCTGAAGCTGCGGTAGTGCCTGAAATTCGTGGCCGCTGGCGCACGGAACCGTCATTCCGGCGAAAGCATGCCCCGTACCCGATACGGGGCCGGAATCCAGGAGATGCGCGGAAGGCCTCTGGATTCCGGCTTTCGCCGGAATGACGGATGAGACTTTGATCGATCATCAGCCGTGGCGCTCCGTCCGGATCTCCTCCAGCTCCTCCAGCGTCCGCGGCCAGTCCTTCTTCATGAGGCGCGACAGCGAGCGGTCGGCAAGGAGCCGCCCTCCGGTCTGGCAGCGGGCGCAGTAGTTGCACTCGTTGGCGGCATAGCGGATTCGCTGCACGCGGGCGCCGCACTCGGGACATGGCTCCCGGTAGCGCCCGTGCACGGCCATGCCCGGCCGGAACGCGGTGACCTTTTCGGGGAAGCTGTCGCCGGTCTCCTCGATGAGCCGCCGGCTCCAGTCCCGGAGCACCTCCCGCACCGCCGTGTAGAGCGTTCCGATCTCCGCGTCGTCGAGATGGCGCGTCTGCTTCATGGGCGAGAGGCGGGCGCGGTGGAGGATCTCGTCGGAGTAGGCGTTGCCGATGCCGCTGAACAGCCGGGGGTCGGTGAGGGAGCGCTTGAGCGTGTGGTTCTCGCTCACGAGCACGCGCGCGAAGTCCTCCTGGCCGCATTCCAGCACCTCGATGCCGCCGGGATCGTGCTGCCTCAGGTTTCCTGCCCCGCGTACGAGGTGCAACGAAGCCCGTTTCATGGATGCGGCCTCGGTGAGGACCAGGGTTCCCGAGGAGAGGTCGAAGGCCGCGAGGCCCAGCTTGCCGGGAATGCGAGCCCCGCGCGTCCGCCAGCGGAAACGTCCCGCGATCATCAGGTGGAAGACGAGAAAGAGGTCGTCCTCCAGCTCGAAGACGATGCGCTTGCCCAGCCGGCGCAGACCCAGGATCTTGCGGTTCTCCGCCTCCGCGATGGGCGGCTCCACCGACCGAAGCAGGAACGGACTCGCGAGGCGGACCTTCTCGATGGTCTCTCCCACGACCCGGGGCTCCAGGGCGTGAATGTAGAGCTCGACGTCCGGTAGCTCGGGCATGCTGCCCTCTTAAGGCAGCCCCAGCACCCGCTTGGCGGTGACGTTGCGCTGGATCTCGCTGGTGCCGGCGTAGATGGAGATGCGCCGGACCTCGCGCCACAGCACCGAGACGTCCACCGGACCGTCCAGCGTCTCCAGAGTTCCGGTCTCGGCGCCGTGCTCGCCGGCCGCCTCCAGCAGCAGGTCGGCGATCCGCTGGACGATGTCGGTGGACACGATCTTGATGAAGGACGAGTCCGCGCCGATCTCCTTGCCGGCCCGGGCGATCTGCACCGCGTGGGCGAAGACCGCCGACTGCGCCAGCACGTCCAGCTCGGCCTGGGTCAGCTTATCCTGGAACACCGGATCGGCGGCGGCGCCGGTGGCCCGGGCCACCTTGCGCACCCGGTCCAGCACGTCCAGCGCCAGTTGCGGGTTGGCGTTGCCGAGCCGCTCCGAGTCCAGCAGCGCCTTGGCCACGCGCCAGCCGTCGTTGAGCTTTCCCACCACGTTGGCGAGCGGCACCCGCACGTCGTCGAAGAACTCCTCGGCGAACTCTTCGTCGTCAGCCAGGGTCTTGATCGGGCGGATGGTGATCCCCGGCGTCCTGAGATCGATAAGCACCATGGAGATCCCCAACTGCTTGCGCGGCGCGTCCGGATCGGTGCGGATCAGCGCGTACATCCAGTCGGCGTGGTGGCCCCAGGTAGTCCAGATCTTGTGGCCGTTGATCACCAGCTCGTCGCCGTCGACCTCGCCCCGGGTGCGCAGGCTGGCCAGATCCGAACCGGAGCCCGGCTCCGAATAGCCCTGGGCCCACAGAACGTCGCCGGAGAGCATCTTCGGCAGGTGCTCGGCCTTCTGCTCCTCGGTGCCGTGGCGTATCAGGATCGGCCCGATGTGCCCCACCGCCTGCCGCGACAGCACCGGCGCGCCGGCCCGCCCGAACTCTTCCTGGAGGATCAACTGCTGGTTCACGGTGGCGTCCATGCCGCCGTATTCCCTGGGCCAGTTGGGAGCGATCCAGCCGCGGTCGTAGAGCTTGCGCTGCCACGGCCGGATCAATTCCGGCGGCGGCCGCGTGGACCACCCCTTCAACTCGTCCGGCAGGTTCTCTTCCAGCCAGCTTCGGACCTCCTGGCGAAAGCCGGCGTCCACCGTCGTGTCTGCGATGAAGCTGATGGTGCTCATGGAGCGGAAACTAGCAGATCAGGCTGCGCCGTGCGAGACGGCAATGGCGTTCGCCCTGCGTTATTCCCGCCCCGTATCGTCATTCCGGCGGAAGCCGGAATCCACGGGGTCGGGAGGGGCAGACGGGAAAGACTCCCCGCCCCCTCCCTCTTGGATTCCGGCTTCCGCCGGAATGACGATACGGGGCGGCGAGGGGCAAAGTTGCCACTGCCCGGAACCGTAGCCTATACTCCCCCACTGCCATGAGCGACGGAACGAGCACCGACAAGGTCGCCACACTCCTGAACCCCACCAGCGTGGCCGTCCTGGGGGCCCGGGAGAACCCCTCCGGATGGACGGCGCGCATCTTCGCCAACCTGATCCGCTTCGAGTTCCACGGTCCGGTCTATCCGGTGAACCCCAACCACGAGCGCATCTGGGGGGTGGAGTGCTTTCCGGACCTGCGCTCGCTTCCCACGGTGCCCGATCATCTCGTGGTCATGCGGGCGGCGGCCAGCGTCCCGGGCATCCTGCGGGAGGCCGCGGCCATGGGCACCCGCAGCGCCACCCTTTACGCCACCGGCTTCTCCGAAACCGGCACCGACGCCGGCCGCGCGCTGGAAGCGGAACTGCGCGAGGCCATCGAAGACACCGGCCTCGCCATCTCCGGACCCAACTGTCTCGGCAACCTGTCGGCCCGGGCCCGCCTGCTGACCCTGCCCGACGACCGGGTCGAGGAGCTCGTTCCCGGCCCGGTGGCCATGGTGGGCCAGAGCGGCACCACCACGCCCAGCATCGCGCGCACGCTCATGGACCGCGGCATCGACGTAAGCTACGTCATCACCAGCGGCAACGAGACCGGCCTCGTCACCGCCGACTACATCCGCTACTTCGTCACCGACCCCGAGGTCCGGCTGATCTTCTGCCTGGTGGAGGCGGTGCGCCGGGCCGAAGACTTCCTCGCCGCCTGCCGCACGGCCCGTGACGCGGGCAAGCCGGTGGTGGTGCTCAAGATGGGCGTGTCCGAGGGCGGGCGCCGGGCCGCCCTGTCCCACACCGGCTCCCTGGCCGGCCGGGTGGAGGCCTTCGACGCGGTGGCCGGTCCCGCGGGCGTCATCCGGGTGGAGAGCGCCGACGGCGCCGTCAACGTCATCGACATGCTGCTGCACGCGAGCGAACCCCGCGGCGAGAACGTCGGCGGGCTGGTCTATTCCGGAGGCGTGCGCGGGCTGGCGGAAGACGCCGCCGACCGGCACCGGGTGCCGCTGCCCGAGTTCGCGCCCGCGACCCGGGCTCGCCTGCGCGAGCTCCTGGGCGAGGGCCAGCCCATCAGCAACCCCCTGGACGGCAACGGCTACCTCACCAACCGCCCGCTGGACGACGCCCTCAAGGTCGTGGAGGCCGTCTACAACGACCCCGGCGTCGACATGGTGGTGTTCCAGGAGGACCTGCCGCCCCACGAGGGCGCCAACGACGCCAACCGGCGGCGCGCCGCCAGGGTGCTGGCCACCATGGAGGCCATCGACAAGCAGCTTCTGGGCGCGGACCGGAAACCCTTCGCCCTCATTTCCCCGGCGTCGTACGACCTCACGCACTTCAGTCGCGGCGCCCGGCTCCGCTTCCCGCACATGGCTTGCCTCAACGAGCCCGAGCGCGCGTTCCGCGCCATCCGCGCGGTCATGGACTACCGGCGGCGCTGCCGCGAAGCCGAGGCCGCGACGGCGGCGGCAGCGGCTTCGGCGGCGGAGGCTCCGGCCGCTGCGGCGACCGCGGCTGCGACCGCGGACGCGGCTCGGGCTGCGGACGCGACGCCGGCTGCAGAGGCGGAGGCTCCGGCGGCGGACGCGGCTCCGGTGACTCCGGCGGCTTCCGTGACGGCGCACGTCGAAACGCTCCGGAAGCGGGCTGCGGACGCGAGCGGGCCGTTTCCGCTGACCGAGCCGGAATCCAAGGCGCTGGTGGGCGCCTTCGGCGTCCCCCTGATCGAAGAGGAGTTGGCGCGCACGGAGCAGGAAGCGGTGGAGGTCGCGGAACGCATGGGCTTTCCGGTGGTGGTGAAGGGAGCCGCCGCGGCCCTCACGCACAAGAGCGACGCCGGCGCCGTGCGCGTGAACGTCGGCGATGCGGCCGCCGTGCAGGAAGCCTGCCGGGACATCCTGCGTAACGTCGCGGCCTACGACCCGGGCATCCGCCTGGAAGGATGGCTGGTGGCAAGGATGGCGCCGGCCGGACTGGATCTGGTTCTGGGCATGCAGCGGGACCCGGAGATGGGCGCGGTGATCATGTTCGGCGCCGGCGGCGTGTGGCTGGAGCTGGTAAAAGACGTGGCCTTCGGACCTCCCGGGATCACCCCCGCGGGCGCCGCCCGGCTCATCGACTCTACTCGCGTCGGACGGCTGCTGGAGGGATACCGTGGGGAGGGACCCTACGACCGCGACGCTGCTATTGACGCGCTGGTGGCGCTTGGACGGCTGGCCGCCGCGGCCGGCGACGTCGTCGAAAGCCTGGACATCAACCCCTTCCTGGTGCTCCCCAAGGGCGCCGGAGGAGTGGCGCTGGACGCGCTAGCGGTGATAGGGCGGGGAGCAGCGCGTTGACACAGCCTGTTGCGCGGAGATGACGGATACGGGGCATTGGCGCTTGTTTTGCGGCAAGGCTCGGACAAGAGAGACAGGAGAGGTAACCCTATGGAACTGGTCCTCGATGAGGCGCAGACGATTCTACGGGAGAGCGCGGACAAGCTCATCGAACGGCATGCCGGCCCGGCCCGGTTCCGGGAGTTGCGGGACACGGCGCACGGCTTCGATCCGGCCCGGCTGGCGGTGGTGGCGGAAGCCGGCTGGCTCGCGCTGCTGGTGCCGGAAGCGAGGGACGGACTGGGACTGGGAGCCACGGAGGCGGCGCTGGTGCTCGAAGCAGCGGGCCGGGGCCTCATGACGGAACCCATCGCGGCGGTGATGGCGTCGGCGCACGCCCTCGCTTCGGGGCCCGAGGCCATGGGCGCGACCCTGGAGGAGCTGATGGGCGGCGGTTCCATCATCTTGCCCGCACTTCACGACCCGGCCGCCGAGGATCCCGAAGGCGCGCGTGTCCAAGCCGCACCCGCGGGCGACGGCTTCAAGATCACGGGCGGTACCGGCGCGGTTCCCGGCGCGGCCGCGGCCGACGGATTCATCGTAAACGCCCGCGGAGGCGACGGCACCGTGGTGTGCCTGGTGCCGCGCGAGGCGGATGGGCTGGAGATCCGGCAACGCGGCCGCGTGGACGGCACCGGGCACGCGGCCCTGGCCCTGAACGATGTCGCCGTGCCCGAGGACGCGGTGATCGCCAGCGGCGCGCGGGGCACGGAGGTGGCCGCGGCCACGCTGGACCTGGTGCTGCTGGGGGCGTCCGCCGAGATGCTGGGCATCATGGAGCAGGGGCTTGCGCTGGCGGTGGACTACCTGGGAACGCGCGAGCAGTTCGGCCGTCCCATCGGCTCGTTCCAGGCGCTCCAGCACCGGGCGGTCAACGACCACGTCGACATCGAGCTCACGCGCTCGCTGATCTACCAGGTTTGCGCGGCCACGGACGAGGGTCGCGGCAACCGTGCCATGGTGGCCGCGGCGAAGGCCCGCGCCTCGGACGCGGTGCTCTCGGTGACCAAGTCCATGGTGCAGATGCACGGCGCCATCGGCTTCACCGACGAATACAACGCAAACCTTTATCTTCGACGGGCCATGGCCCTGTCATCCCAGCACGGCAACGCCGCCTGGCACCGCAAGCGCTACGCACGGCTGTCGGCGCGGGCGGCGTGACGGATTGCCCGCATCCGTTAACCGCCAAACCACGTTGAAGGAGACGAAATGGCACATCATGCCCCTCACCGACGCACCATCCGGTGGCCCGACGACAAGCTCGTCTGCTGTACCTTCAGCGTGGCCCTGGAGGCCTTCCGCAAGACCGGCCGCTTCAAGATGGACCCGCGCATCGACGTGAACCACAGCTCCCTCTCACACGCGGAGTACGGCGGCAACGTGGGGATCTGGCGGATCCTGGAGATCCTCGAGCGGCAGAATGTCCGGGCCATGGTGCTGGTGAACTCGCTGGCGGCGGAAAAATGGCCGGACGCGGTGCGCGCGCTGCACGAGGCCGGACACGAGATCGCCGGACACGGCACCACCAACGAGGTCAGCATGGTGGAGCTCAACCCGGAGCAACAGAAAGAGGAGATCGACTCCTGTACCCGGATCCTCGAGGACATTACCGGGACGCGGCCGGTGGGCTGGTTCGGTCCGGGCGGACACCATACCGACGTCACCCTGGGGCTCCTGGCCGAAGCCGGCTACCTGTGGTCCGGGGACCCCTCGGACGACGACGTCCCTTACGTGGAATCGGTCAACGGCCGCCGCATCTGCATCATCCCCAAGACCTGGTACGCCAACGACTGGCGCGCCTGGGGCAACGGCCTGGGCAACGCCGGCACGTTCTACACCGGCTTCAAGGACGGCTTCGATTTCGTCTACGAGGAGGCCAGGCGAGGCCGGCCCGGCATGATCGACGCCTGCGTCCACGCCGAGCTGGGCGGGCGGCCGTACCTCGCCATCGGTTTCGAACGCATCATCCAGTACGCCAACCGGCACCGCAGCGAGCTCTGGCAACCCACCTACCGCGAGATCGCCGAGTACTGTCTGGGGGGCTGACCGGGAAGCGATTTCGCGCGTCGGCGCCCTGAGCGTAGCGCCGCGCCAGCGGCGCGAAGTCGAAGGGCGCCGACTCCAAGGGCGCTAGACCTTCAACAACCACCTACAGCGAGTCCTCCCTGACCCTCCACAGGAACGGCAGCGGCAGCGCGATGGCGGCGGCCATGGCGATCCAGGCCACCTCGTAGGAGTGGGTGTAGTCCGCGATGGAGCCGAAGATGGGCGGCAGCACCACCACGCCCACGAACGCCACGGTGTTGGTCAGGCCGATGGCGACGCCGGCCACGCCGGTGCCGGCGATCCTGGCCACCAGGGCCAGGTAGAGTCCCTGCCAGCTCATGGTGCCGAGGCCGAGGAGCGACACCACCACCGCCACCAGCCACGCCGGCAAGGCCGGCGACAGCAAGGCCGTGGCGATCCCGGCGGCGGTGCCGAGGGCCCCCAGAATTACCAGCACCGGTACGCGCCGCCCGAAGAAGAGCCGGTCGCTGGCGATGCCGAAAACGATGCGGCCGGTGCCGCCGAGCGCCTGCCCAACCGCCAGCAGGTGGGCGGCGAACACCAGCGGATAGAAGATGTGCTCGGTGAGGTAGAGCTCGATGTAGCTGATGTAGCACCACTGGCATCCGGCCAGCACCGCGGCGTAGAACGCCGCCGCCCAGATGCCCGGGAGCCGGACGATATCCCTGAGTCCGCCCGCGGCAGAAGAGCCGCCCGCCGCCCGCGGCCGGTCGGGTTCCCGGTAACAGACAAGCACCAGCAGTCCGGCGGCGATGGTGACCGCTCCCACCAGCGAGAGCGCCCAGCGCCAGCCGAAGACCAGGCCCATGGCCGGCAGGGTGAGGGCGCCGATGGTGCCGCCCAGGGGGATGCCGGTCTGCCGTATGCCCATGGCGGTGCCCCGTTCCCGGTCCGGAAACCATACCGCCACCGCCTTGCTCCCGGCCGGCGTGCTGGTGGCCACCGGCACGCCCAGGAGCAGGAACACCACCAGCAAGGCGAGGAAGCTCCCGGCGAAGTGGACCGTCAGCACCAGCAGACCGCAGGCCGCGGTGCCGTAACCGATGATGCGCCGCTCGCCGTAGCGGTCCGCGGCCTTGCCGGCGCCGAGCACCGCGGCCACCACTCCGACGTTGATCATGGAAACCAGCACCCCGACCTCGGCGAGATTCAGGCCGAGCTCCGCCTGAATGAGCGGCACCACGGTCGGAATGCCCATGTGGATGGTGGACATCGCCGTCTGCGACAGCGTGGCGATGAACAGGTAGAACCAACGCCGGGGCGCGGGTGGAGTGGGTGTTGTCAAGATTTGCGTCTACCCTGCCGAAGGGCTAGTTTGGATTGAATGGTGGGCGCCAACTCGAAGGGCGCCAGCCGCAGCCCTGCTGGTGCCGCGTCGCGAACCCATGAAACCGGAAACGAACCTGCTGCGCGAGCTGCCCTCCGTCGACCGCGTCATGAGCCACCCGGCCGCCGCGCCGTTGCTGGAAAGGTTCAGCCGCCCGTTCGTGACCGAAACCCTCCGCGGCCTCATCGACGAATTGAGGCAGGTCATCCAGTCCGGCCACGACCTTCCGCTCGACCGGCTGCACGACGAATCTATCATAACGGACCTGGAAAAGAAGCTGGCCGGGGCGGCCCGTCCGGGCATGGTGCGGGTGGTGAACGCCTCCGGGACCATCCTCCATACGAACCTGGGACGGGCGCTCCTGTCGGAGGCCGCGGCCGAGGCCGTGGGACTCGTCGCGCGCCACCCCGTCAACCTGGAGTTCGACCTCCGGCAGGGCAAACGAGGTCAGCGGGAGGCGGCGATCGAGTCTCTGCTCCGGGAGTTGACCGGCGCCGAGGCCGCCGCGGTGGTGAACAACAACGCCGCGGCGGTGCTGCTGGGGCTCAACTCCATCGCGGAGGGCAAGAACGTCATCGTGTCACGCGGCGAGCTCATCGAGATCGGCGGCTCGTTCCGCATCCCGGAGGTCATGGCCAAGAGCGGCACCGTGCTCAGGGAGGTGGGCACCACCAACCGCACGCACCCGCGGGACTACGCCGAGGCCATCGACGAGAACACGGGTTTGCTGCTCAAGGTGCACACCAGCAACTACCGGGTGGTGGGCTTTGCCGCCGAGGTGGAACTGAAGGACCTGGTGGCCATCGGCCGGGAGCGCGGGGTGCCGGTGATGGAGGACCTGGGCAGCGGCGCGCTGGTGGATCTCGCCGCGCTGGGGCTGCCGCGGGAACCGCTGGTGGCGGAGCGCGTGGCCATGGGCGCGGACGTCGTCACCTTCAGCGGCGACAAGATCCTCGGCGGACCCCAGGCGGGGCTGATGGCCGGCAGGAAGGCCTGGATCGAGCGCATGAACCGCAATCCGCTCAAGCGCGCCCTGCGCTGCGACAAGCTGACGCTGGCGGCGCTGGAAGCGACGCTGCGGAGCTATGTCCAGTCCCCGGACCTGCTGAAGGAAATCCCGACCCTGCGCGCTTTCAGCCGCTCGCTGGACGAGATCGAGGAGGACGGCCGCAAGGTGCTTCCGCTCTTGCGGGAGCGGCTGGGGGCGGACTATGAGCTGGAGTTGGCGGACTGCACCTGCCAGATCGGCAGCGGCGCGCTGCCCACCGAGGAGATCCCCAGCAAGGGCATCGCCGTGCGCGGCCGCGCCATGAGCGCCGACGACGTAGCGCGGGTCTTCCGCGAAGCCGATCCACCCGTCATCGGGCGCATCCACAACGACCGCTTCATCCTCGACCTGAGGAGCGCCGGCGACCCCGAGTGGCTGGTGCCCAACTTCCAACCCCCGCGTGAACGGCCGCGCCGATCGCGCCGGACCCCAGTCGCCGGCAGGCGTCCGGGACAGGACGCATAGCGCGGGAGTGACGCCAGTGCCGCCGGGTCCGCGCTGACGCGCGCCGAACTGAAACGCCATGCCCTACATCATCGGTACCGCCGGCCACATCGACCACGGCAAGACCAGCCTCATCAAGGCCCTCACCGGCAAGGACACCGACCGCCTCAAGGAGGAGAAGGAGCGGGGCATCTCCATCGACCTGGGGTTCGCGCACCTGGCGCTGCCCGACGGCTCGGAGGCGGGCATCGTCGACGTGCCGGGACACGAGCGCTTCATCCGCAACATGCTCGCCGGCGCCCACGGCATCGACCTCGTGCTGTTCACGGTGGCGGCGGACGACGGGGTGATGCCGCAGACCGAAGAGCACCTGGACATCGTCCACCTCCTGGGTGTGCGGACCGCGCTGTTCGTCATCACCAAGGTGGACCTGGTGTCCGAGGCACGGGTACGGGAAGTGGAGGAGGAGATCGAGATCCTGACCTTCGAGACCGCGCTGGAAGGCTCGCCGGTGGCGCACTTCTCGGCGGTGTCCGGGGAAGGCCTGGAAGGGGTGCGGAACGGCATCTTCGACGCGCTGGCGGGCATCCACCGGCCGGCCCCAAGCGGCTTCTTCCGGCTGCCGGTGGACCGGGTGTTCGTGCTGCAGGGCCACGGCGTCATCGTCACCGGCACCGGGCTGGCCGGCGAGGTGCGCACCGGCGACCACGTGCACGCGGTCCCCGGCGGCCAGAAGTTCCGCGTGCGCAGCATCCAGGTGCACGGCCAGTCGGTGGAGTCGGCGGGCTGGGGCCAGCGCGTGGCCCTGAACCTCACCGGCCAGGAACGCGGCGCCCTGGAACGCGGCCACATGATCTGCCACGAGGAACTGACCCTGGCGTCGACGCGCTTCGACGCACACCTGGAGGTGCGGCCGGCGGCCGCCAAGGGGGTCAAGAACCACCAGCGGGTGCGGATTCACCTCGGCACGGCCGAGCGCATGGGAAAACTCATCTTCCTGGGGGACGTCGAGAAGGTGGAGCCCAAGGAGACGGTCTACTGCCAGGTGCTGCTGACCGAGCCGCTGCTGGTCATGCGCGGCGACCACTTCATCGTGCGCGACGAGACCGCGCAGAGGACCCTGGGCGGCGGCGAGGTCGTGGACCCGCGGGCGCGGCGGCACCGGCGCCGGGAGCAGGACGTCGAGGAGCGGCTCCGGACCTTGCGCCAGGGCGACACGCCGGAGATGATCCGGAGCTTCCTCCACGGCGACACGAGCCTGGCCACGGGCGTGGACGCCGTCTGCCAGTTTCTCAACCTGAAGCGGGAGGAGACGCACGCCTGGCTGGATCGGACGGAAGGGCTCCGCTCCTTCGATTCCGAGCGCGAGCGCGTCTACACCACCGAGGAGAAGTGGAACAACCTCCGGGAGCGGCTCCGTTCGACCCTGGAGGCATTCCACAAGAGCCATCCGCTGGCGCCGGGAATGGACCTGGAGGAGGTCCGGGCGCGACTGGCCGGGGGCGCGTCGGCCCGGCTGTTCCGGGACCTGGCCGACCTCCTGGCGGCCGAGGGCGTGTGCGTGAGGGACGGCAACCACCTGCGGCTGCCCAGCCACCGCGTGGAGATGAGCGCGCAGGAGAAGTCGCTGTCCGGCGAGATCACCGCCGCGCTGGCCAGGAATCCTCTGGCCCCGCCCTATCTCAAGGAGATCGAGAAGGCCCTGGGAGTCGAGCGCCCGAAGCTGAACGAGGTGATCCGGGTCATGGAACGGCAGGGGGAGATCGTCCGCGTGACCACCGAGCTCTACTATCTCAAGCACTCCATTGACAGGATCAAGGGCGATTTATATAGCTACTTCGAGAACCACGAGGAGATGAGCGCGGCCACCTTCAGGGACATCCTGCAATCGAGCCGCAAGTACACCATCCCCGTCCTGGAGCACTTCGACCGCACCGGCGTGACCATGCGGGTGGGCGACGTGAGAAAGCTCAAGCCGGGGAGGAACTGACCAGGAGCCTACGCTGAGGCGGATCCCTGTAGGGGCGACCGGCGGTCGCCCCTGCCCGTAACGATTCGATCACTCAGGCAGGCTCCTAATCCCGGGCACACGGCCCGAAGGAGCACACAATGTCCATGGAAGCCATCCGGCTGACGCAGGAAGTCAAGGCCGCGGGCTGAGCCGCCAAGCTCGGCCCCGCCGATCTGGTGCAGGTCCTGCACCGGCTTCCGAAATTCGCATCCCCCGAGTTGCTGGTAGGCACCGAGACCGCCGACGATGCCGGCGTGTTCCAGTTGCGTCCCGACCTGGCCATCGTCAACACCGTGGACTTCTTCACGCCCATCGTCGACGACCCCTACATGTTCGGCCAGATCGCCGCCACCAACTCGCTCAGCGACGTGTACGCCATGGGCGGCGAGCCCGCCACCGCCCTCAACATCGTCTGCTTCCCCAAGGGGAAGATGGAGATCGAGGTGCTGGGCGAGGTGCTGCGGGGCGGCGCCGACAAGGTCATCGAGTCCGGCGCGGTCATCGTCGGCGGCCACTCCATCATCGACGAAGAGATCAAGTACGGCCTGGCGGTGACCGGCACCGTCCACCCCGACCGCATCCTGCGCAACATCGGCGCCCGGGAAGGCGACGTACTGGTCCTCACCAAGCCCCTGGGAACCGGCATCGCCACCACCGCCGTCAAGCGCGGCAACGCCTCCCAGGCCAGCATCGACCAGGCGGTGGCCTCCATGGCCACCCTCAACAAGTACGCCGCCGCGGTGATGAAGGACTACGACGTCCACGCCTGCTCGGACATCACCGGCTACGGCCTGCTGGGGCACGGCCTGGAGATGACCCTCGACGGCAACGTCAGCATCGTCTTCGAAGCCGCCCGCCTGCCCGTGTTTCAGGACATCGCCAAGCTCGCCGAAGCCGGCGGCAACCTCACCGGCGGCTGCAAGCGCAACCGCGAATACCTGGACGGCAAGACCATCATCGAGGACAGCGTCTCCGACGCCCTCGCCGAGGTCGCCCTCGACCCCCAGACCTCCGGCGGTCTGCTCATCGCCGTGGCCGAGAAGGACGGCGAGGCGCTGGTAAGGGCGCTCGTCGAACACGACGTGCCGGCTGCTACCATCGTGGGGCATGTGACCGGGCGAGAGGAGTTCGGGGTGCGGTTGGTGTAGCGGGGGACGATAACGATCGAGGGGCGTCCCTGGCTCATTCCCCCGGGTCTTCAGATCCCTCTATCGATTCTCCCCTGGCTGCCCGGATCGCCGTGGAGAGCGACCACAGGACATTCTCCAGCATGAATCGGGCAAGTGGCAGAACGTAGCCCAGATCGGCGTTCTGCAACGCGCCGAGGTACCGGTCCCGGTGGTCGCTCCTGATGACCATCGGCGGCAGATTCTTCCTCAGCAGAACATAATTCGTGATCAGGCGCGCGGTACGTCCGTTCCCGTCATCGAACGGATGAATGTGGACCAAACTCCAATGGGACTGCGCGAGGAATAACGGCAGGGGACAGGCCGTCCGGGCCAGATCGCGACGGAAATCACGGGTCCAGGTCTCCATCAACGACGCCGTTTCCTCGGGCTCGGCGAATCGATGCAACTCTCCGGTAGCCGTCCGAACATGGTTGGGCTGTGTCTTGTACTGGCCGGGAACGATGCGCTTCCGGGTAAACCGGCCGTCGGGCGTCTCCGCATCCTGGTAGAACGGCTCCTTGAGAAGTATCCGGTTCAAATCCCTTACGTCGCCCTCTCCGAGCACTTGCTCGGAGCCGGCGATTCGGCGGACGTGATCGATGGCCACGTCGTGGGCCTTCATTTCCTCGTAGTCCCGCAACGGGTGCCCGCCCTCAGCGCGGCCGTAAAGAAACAACATTGCGGTCTCGTGGTAAGTCAGAGTGTTTCCCTCGATATGGTTGCTGTTGTAGTTCCATTCGAGCCTGAGCTTTCTCCACAGCCGCTCCTCGTCTTCAGGCTTGATGGCTCGACGCAGTCGGTGCCATTCCGAGACGGAGGCTTCCAGGCCGGCAAGTCGCGCGAAGAGATCGACGTGCTCGGCAGTGAGGTCTGGCATTTCGATTGCCAGAGAGGACGTTTCTTCGATCCAACGCGCGATTCGCGTCCTTGCCTCGGCGTCAGCCGAGAGGGCGGAAAGGACATCGGTTTCCAGCACGTACCGGCCGAGCTTCGGATGCTCGACGACCACGCGCTCCGGAGATTCGGCTATCTCCGCCATGTCCCCTGTAATGGGACAGCTACGTTGCGCCACATTGACTCCTTGCGGCTGCCTGCCAGACAGCAACAACTTCCATGACCCTGTGCCATGTCAAGTATTCATTCTCGTCGCAGCTGGTGCAACTCCGCAGAGGTGCCGTTCAGGCAACCACGGCAGCCCGGAAATCATTGACATTCATGCGCGTCGGGCCCGTCACCACCAGATCGCCGAGCCGCCGAAAAAACTCGTAGCTGTCGTGTCGGGCAAGCATGTCCCGGGCGTCCATACCGGCGGCGCGGGCGCGCGCCAGGGTGTCGGGGCCAATGAAGGCGCCGGCGGCGTCCGCGGAGCCGTCGATTCCGTCGGTGTCGCAGGCGATCGCGTGAACGTTCGGCACTCCGTCGAGCGCCACAGCCAGCGCCAGCAGGTATTCGCAGTTGGGGCCGCCCCTTCCACCGAAGGCGTTGGCCGTCACCGTTGCCTCACCGCCCGAAATCAACACACAGCGGTACTGTTTCCGTACCAGCTCCGCATGTGCCGCACCGAGGTCCCTGGCCTCTCCCTGAAGATCGTCGGGTAGTTGGACCGGATCGACGCCCATCTCGCGCGCCTTGGCTGCAGCCGCTACGAGTGCGTCGGCAGGACGGGCAACGACCACGTAGTCGGTCCGGGTCAAAAAAGGGTCCCCGGGCTTCACGGTTTCCCACCTGCCCTGCTCCAGCGACCTCCGTGCGAGCTCCGGCAACACGATGCGATAGCGATCCGCAATCGCGAGCGCGTCGGCGCAGGAGGTCGGGTCCGCCGACGTTGGACCGGAGCCGATGACCGCCGGGTCGTCTCCCGGTACGTCTGAAATGGCGAGGGTGACGACCCGGGACGGGGCGGCGGCAACGGCGAGGCGCCCGCCCTTGATGGCGGAGAGGTGCTTGCGCAGGCAGTTCATCTCCGCGATGGGAGCGCCGGCCTTGAGCAGCACACGGTTGATGGCCTGCTTGTCGGCCAGGCCGAGGCCCGGCTGCGGTTCCACCAACAACGCAGACGCGCCGCCGGACAGAAGGAACAGCAGCAAGTCGTCCGGCCCCAGGGCGGAGGCGGCCGAGAGAAAACGCGACGCCGCGCCCTGCCCTGCCGCATCGGGCAAGGGATGGCCGGCCTCGACGACCTCGATCCGCTCGCAATCGACGCCGTGACCATACCGGGTAACGGCGATGCCTTCGAGTTCGTCCGGCCAGCACCGCTCGACGGCGCGGGCCATGGAGGCCGCGGCCTTGCCGGCGGCCAGCACCAGGGTGCGGCCGGGTGGCGGCGAAGGGAGATGCGGCGGCACGACCTTTGCCGGATCGGCGGCGGCGACCGCCGCATCGAACAACCCGCGGAGAAGGTCCCGTTCACGCATCCCGGTCACCGGCGCACGCTGCCGCGCCGCGCGACGGTGATTCCCGTCAGAACGGCAACGGCGCCTATGGCCTGCTGCACCCCGATGCGCTCGTCGAACAGAAACCAGGCGGCCGAGGCGGCGACGATCGGCTGCACCAGGAGGCTGACGGAAACGAAGCTCGCCGGCAGGTGCGCCAGGGCCCAGGCGATCAGGCCCTGGCCGAGCACTTGCGGGCCGGCGGCCAGCGCCGCCAGGACGGCCCACCCCGCGAGGGTCGTGACGGCCATGGATTCGCCGCTCAAGAGTGCCACCGGCAGAGTGACCAGTGCACTGACCGGCACCGCGTAGATCATGATCGTGACGGTGGAGTAACGCTGCCGCAGGCGCTCCACGGTCAACTGGTAGGCGGCATAGAACATGGCCGTCACCACCCCCAGGACGTCGCCGATAACGTGCGTGCGGCTAAGCGCCAGGCTCGCTCCCGAGAGCACCGCCACACCGGCCATCGCCGTCGCCAGCCCGATCATGAAGGTCCCGGTCACCCGCGTGCGGAACAGCAGCCATCCGGCCAGGACGACGAACACCGGGGTCGTGTTCAACAGCAGGCTGGCATTGGTTACCGTCGTCATGTGGATCGAGTAGTGCCATGCCGACATGTCGCCGGCGAAAAAGGCGCCCGCCAGCGCCATCAGGAAGTAGACCCTGGAACCGCCGGGTTTCTCGCGGCGCATGCGCCCGCCCCTGCCTGGTACGGGCAGGGCCATGACCCAGTAAAGGGGTGTCGCCAGCAAGAAACGGTAGAACGCCGTCGGGGTCGGACCCAATTCGCTCAGGCGTACGAGGATCGGGGCGAAGGCGGTGGTGACGGCGCCGACGAGCAACGCCAGGATCGCGAGCCGCTCGGTACGAAGTGCTGCGGTGCGCGAGGCAGCCGCGTGATCCATGGCAGAACCCTGCTGCAGGTCGATAGGAGGGGTGAAGCTGGTAACAGAAAGGCATCGGGGAGAGGACGGATGCCCTCTCCCCGACTCACGTCAAACGGTAGATCCCGAAACCGGGTCTACTTCTTCTTCCGCACCAGAAAGCTCAGCGCTTCCTTGGACGCCGCGGACATGCCGAGAATCTGATCGACGAACTTCTCGATGTCCTGCCCGGAAACGTACTCGATGATGAGCTTGGCCTCCTTGGCCTCCTTCAGGAAGGCGGGATCCTCCAGCGTCTTCTTGAAGGCGGTCCGCAGTAGCTCAACCTGCTTGGCGGGCACGCCCGGAGGAGCCGAGAACGGGCGCTGGAACTCGTACTGGTTGACCCAACCCGTGTAGGTCTCGAGGTGCTGCTTGCCGCCCACCTTCGCGACCACTTCCGGGATGATGAGCGCATCCTTGAGTTCGGGGTCGGGGATCCTGCGGTGCGTAAGCACGGGAATCATCTTGTCGTCGCCCTTGGCGTCGAGCATGGCCCGGGCCGTCACCCGCATGGACTCCCAGCCCCAGCAGGCGCCGGCGACTTCCTTGGACTGCATGGCGATCCGCGACGTGGCGGTGCCGCTGTAGCCCGCGACCACGTCGAAGTTGGTGCCGATGGTCTTGTTGAGGATCTTAGGCAGGTCCACGCCGGTGGCTCCCGCCCGGGTGCCGCCCATCTTGATGGGCTTCTTGGGATCGCTCATGTCCTTCAGCGTCCGGACGCCGGACCAGCCCATGAACGCGCATGCCGGTATGCCCTTGACCGGAGCGCCGATCCAGGTCAGATCCTGCGACTTGATCCGGACCTTGGGATCGCCGAGGGCCTGCGCGGTGACGAAACCGTTGTTCCAGACGCCGAGCACGGTGCCGTCACGCTTCGCCCGCTTCTGGATGTAGTTGGCGGCGATGAGGCTGCCGGCGCCGGTCATGTTCTGCACGATGAAGCTCGGGTTGCCCGGAAGGTGCTTGCCAAGATGGCGGACGATCTGGCGTGTATAGGTGTCATAACCGCCGCCGGGCGCGTAGCCGACGATGACCCTGATCGTCTTGTCCTTGAAGAAGTCGTCCGCGGCGGCGGCGTTGCCCGCCGTCAGGGCAAGGGCCGCCACGAGCGCGATTGCCAATCCTGCTTTCCTGATCATATGAACCCCCTTAGGTTTGGTTTAGCCAATTCGAAGCGCGTATTCTCGCATATCGGCCCGATTAAAGCCAATGCATCCAGGGTCGCAATGTCCCCTTCGGCAGGCCGCTGTCTCCGGCTGCCGGTTTGTGCTAATGGCTTCATGCAAGCATGTGTCCCGGCCGGACGCCCCGAACGCGCCTTCGCCGAACACGACGCGGAAGTTCCATCCTGATTCAACAACTTCGGAGGTTCTCATGCCAACGTTGAACGTCGGCGACGCCGACATCTACTACGAGGTCCAGGGAGACGGGCCTCCCTTCGTCTTCATCTCGGAGACGGCCTGCGACGGGGACGTCTGGAACCTGTTCCAGGTGCCCGAGTTCTCGCGGGACCATCGCACCATCGTCACGGATTTTCGCGGCACCGGCCGCTCCACCCGGACGCCCATGCGCTATACCACCCGCATGTTCGCCGACGACATCGCGGCGGTGATGGACCACGTAGGCGCCGCCGACGCCCTCGTCTGCGGCCATTCCATGGGCGGCAGGGTGGCGCAGTTGCTGGCCCTCGAGCACCCCGGGCGGGTGAAGAAGCTGATCCTCGCCTCCTCCGGCGCGGCCCATCCCGGCGCCCACGGGATTCCGCTCAGGATCGCCACGCAGATGGTCGAGTGGGGTTACGAGAAGTACGTGCGGGACCACACCGTCGAGGTGGGCTGGACAGAGCAATACCAGAAGGACCACCCTGAAGAGATCGAGAACTGCCTCAAGGTGCGCATGGCCAACATGTCGTCGGTGGAGTGCTACTTCCGGCACGTCATCGCGCGCCAGGAGCACGACACCCGCCACCGCCTCAAGGACATCTCCGTGCCGACGCTGGTGCTGGTGGGCGAGGACGACCACTCGGTGGTCAGCGACATGTCACACCGGAAGGGCGCGGAGATCCTGGTGGAGGGCATTCCCGGCGCGAAACTGGTGGTGCTGCCGGGAGAGCGGCACAGCTATTTCTTCTCGAACCCGGAGGAGGCGCACAAGGCGATCCGGGAGTTCATCAAGGACTGATCGCGGGGGGCGAACGCCTGGCAGATTGGGCGACCGCCGGTCGCCCCTACAAGATCATTGCGGAGCCGGTCATCGTGGCGGCTGCACAGGCGTTCACGCGTGGCGCGCGGTCAGGTCGTCCAGGTGGCCTTCGAGCCAACGGGTGCTGACCCTGCCGCTCACGTAGTCCGGCTCGTCCATGACCGCGCTCAGGAACGGGATGGTGGTGTCGATGCCGGCGGCGGCGAACTGGGCGAGGGCCTGTTTCATGCGCGCCACCGCCTGCTCGCGGTCGTCGGCGTGGACGATGAGCTTGGCCAGCAGCGAGTCGTAGAACGGCGGGACGCGGTAGCCCGGAAAGCACTGGGTGTCCACCCGGATACCCGCGCCTTGCGGCGGCTGCCACTGGGTCAGGACGCCGGGACACGGCCGGAACCCCTCCCACGGCGCTTCGGCGGTGATGCGGCACTCGATGGCGTGGCCGTTGAAGCGGACGTCTTCCTGCGAGAACGAAAGCCGTTCGCCGCCGGCCACCCGGATCTGCTCGCGCACCAGGTCCAGGCCCGTCACCATCTCGGTGACCGGGTGCTCCACCTGGATGCGTGTGTTCATCTCCAGGAAGAAGAAGTCCTGCCGGTCCTCGTCGTAGATGAACTCCACGGTGCCGGCGTTCTCGTACTTGATCTCCCTGGCGACCGTGTGCCCGGCCGCGCGGATGCGCTCGCGCAACTCCTCGGGGATGCACGCCGCCGGCGCCTCCTCCACCACTTTCTGGTACCGCCGCTGCAGCGAGCAGTCGCGCTCGCCCACGTGCACCACGTTGCCGAAGCGGTCGCCGATGACCTGCACCTCGATGTGCCGGGCGTTGGGGATGTAGCGCTCCATGTAAAGGGTGGGATCGCCGAAGGCCGCCCGCGCCTCGGCGGAAGCGGTTTCGAACGCGGTCTGGAGCTCGCCGTCCTCCCGGACGATCTTGATGCCCTTGCCGCCGCCTCCGGCCGCCGCCTTGAGCAGCACCGGATAGCCGACCTCCGCGGCCACCCCGGCCGCGTCCTCGAAGCCGCGGACATTGTCCGAGCCCGGCACCAGCGGGACGCCGAAGGCGCCTACGGTGGCACGGGCCAGCAGCTTGTTGCCCATCTGGCGGATGCTGTCGGCGCGCGGGCCCACGAAGGTGATACCGTGCTTGGCGCAGGCCTCGGCCAGCTCGGACTTCTCGGCGAGGAAACCGTAGCCCGGGTGCAGGGCGTCGCAGCCGGTGCCCAGGGCGGTGGCCACCAGGGCCTCGACCTTCAGGTAGCTTTCGGTGGAACGGGCCGGGCCGATGCAGACGGTCCGGTTCGCGAGACGGGCCGGCATGCTGTCGCGGTCGGCCTCGGACACAACCGCCACCGACTCGATGCCCAGGGACTGGCAGGCTCTAATGATGCGGACCGCTATCTCGCCCCGGTTGGCGACCAGGAGACGGCTAACGGCCACCGGGCGCACCCTCTTTAGGCATCGGGACGGACCAGGAAGAGGGTCTGGCCGTGCTCCACGAACTGGCCGCTCTCCACGCAGACCTCGTCGATGGTGCCGGCGGCGCCGGCGCTCACCGCGTTGAAGACCTTCATGACCTCCACGAGGCCCACCGTGGTCTCGGCGTCCACGTGGTCGCCCAGCTTGACGAACGGCGGCGCGCCGGGCTCCGGCGTGGCGTAGAACGTGCCGACCATGGGTGCGGGAATGGGAACGGTGCCTTCCTTGACGGTGACCGGCTGTGCCGCGGGAGCGCTCTCGGCGGCGGGGGCCGGAGCGGGCGCGGGGGCCGGCGCCTCGGCGGCGGGTGCTGCCGCCGGAGCGGGTACCGCCGCGGCGGGAGCGGCCTGGGTCATGGTGACGGTCGCGGGGACGGCGGGAACTCCGGATTTGCTGACCGTGAGCTTCAGATCGCCGATCTCGAGGTCGAGATAGTCGAAGTTCGATTTCTCCACCAGGTCCAAAATCTGTAGTACTTCATCCTCGGTCAATTGCCTGTCCCTCTCTTCCTGTTCCGCTGGATTCCGAACCGCCGTGGCGGGCATGGAGACGCGAAAGCCCTGAATGCGCGGGTATTCTTAACAAGAATCGGAATCGTGCGTCAACCGCGCCGGGGAGGGCTGAAGGTTCGGCGTCTTCCTCGCGTGGCACCCGCCACAAGGGGCGACCGCCGGTCGCCCCTACAAGTCATCACGCCTTGCCGACGACAAAAAGTCCCGCGCATCTTGGTACACGATCGCGGGTTGCAGGCCACTAGACTCTGAAATGGAGACGTATTATTCTGACTGCTTCGTCGGCGCCCGACGCCGAACAAATTACGAAGATTCCAGGAGGGAGAGTCATGGGAGAGACAATCACGTTCAAGCGGCCTGACGGCAAGGAGGTATCGGGCTACCGCGCTTCGGCCGGGGACAACGCGCCGGGCATGGTGGTGATCCAGGAGTGGTGGGGAGTGAACGACCAGATCAAGGGCGTGGCCGACAAGCTGGCGGGCCTGGGATACACCTCCGTGGTCCCGGACCTGTACAAGGGCGTGGTGACGGTGGAGGCGGAAGAGGCCAGCCACCTGATGCAGAACCTCGATTTCGCGGATGCCAACACGGACGTGTGCAGCGCGGTGGCGCACCTGAAGCAGAGCTGCCCCAAGGTGGGGGTCATCGGTTTCTGCATGGGCGGGGCCTTGACCGTGCTGGCCGCGGTTTACTCCGATGCCGCGGACGCGGCGTGCTGCTGGTACGGCGTTCCCCCCGAGGAGGCGGCCGATACGCGCACCATCTCGATCCCCTTCCAGGGCCATTTCGCGCTGGAGGACGGATTCTTCACCCCCGACAAGGTGGATGCCCTGGAAGCGCGCCTCAAGGAGGGCAACGTCACGCACGAGATCTACCGCTACCAGGCGCAGCACGCGTTCGGTAACGAGACCGGAGCAGCCTACAACGCCGACGCCGCCAACCTGGCGTGGGAGCGGAGCACCGATTTCCTGGCCAGAAACCTGAAGTAACCGGCTATTCCACCGCAGACGGGAGCAGTGGAGGGAAGGCGTAGGTCGGATTAGCGAAGCGTAATCCGACCTGGAGCGGAACGGTGTCGGGTTACGCCTTCGGCTAACCCGACCTACGTGAGAGGCAGTCCGGAGACACCCGGTTCCGTCACGACAGGAAGGAGCCCGCCATGGCAAGTTTCCCGATCATCGACGCCGACGGTCACGTACAGGAAAAGTTCGCTCCGTGGGAAGACCTGCTGGAGGGACCCTACAAGAAGAAGGCGCCCCGGGTGGTCAAGGCCGACGGGCGCGAGCAACTGCTTATGGAGGGGCGCATCTGGGCGAAGCCCTCGGGGGTGGGCTGCGGCATCGGCGCCGTGCCCCACAACCGCTCGCCCCAGCCCACCACCGGCATGTGGGACCCGGTGCAGCGGCTCAAGGACATGGACCTCGAGCAGATCACGATGTCCGTCAACTTCGGCACCACCGTGTTCCTGAGCCTGCCGTTCCTGGAAGACAAGGACTACGCCTGCGCCGTCGCCAAGGCCTACAACAACTGGCTGCACGAGTACTGCGGCCACGCGCCCGAGCGGCTAAAGGGCGTGGCGTGCGTGCCCATGCAGGATCCCGGGGAAGCCGCGGCCGAGCTGCGGCGCTGCGTCGAGGAGCTCGGGTTCGTTGCCGCGGCCACCTCGGCCCACTCCGCCGGGCGCAACCTCGACCACCCCGACTTCGACCCGTTCTACGCCACGGCGGAGGAGCTGGGGGTTCCGGTGTGCGTCCACGTGGGCTCGGGCCGGCCGGCGGCGGCCGCCGACCGCTTCGACAACGCGCTGTTCGTGCACGCCACCACCCACCCTTTCGAGCAGATGATCGGCGTCATGTGCGTCATCGGCGGCGGCGTGCTGGAGAAGTTCCCCAAGCTCAAGGTAGCGTTTCTCGAAGCCGGCGCCGGCTGGGTGCCGTTCTGGATGGAGCGGCTGGACGAGCACTACGAATACATGCAGGCGGCGGTGCCGCTCCTGACCATGCCGCCGAGCGAGTACATCCGGCAGCGCGACGTCTACTTCTCCTTCGAGCCCGACGAGACCACCCTGCCCTTCGTCATGGACTTCATCGGCGACGACCGGCTGGTGTTCGCCTCGGACTACAACCACGGCGACTGCAAGTTCCCCAACGTCGTGAAGGAGGTGCTGGACCGGGACGACATCGCCGCGGATGCGCTGCCCAAGATCATGGGCGAAAACGCGCAGCGGCTGTACAACATCGCACCCGACTGAGGCACGTGTAGGGGCGGGTTTCAGACCCGCCCGTTGACTGCATGGTACCGTTGGCGGGCGGGTTTGAAACCCGCCCCTACAAGGCGAAACCGGAGACAAGCCATGATCCCGAAAACCATCGACTCGGACGCCCACGTCGTCGAGACGCCGTTTACCTGGGAGTTCATGACCGAGCAGGAACGCGCCCACGCGCCCTTTGCGGTCAAGCAGGAAGGCGGCCCCGAGTACTGGGTGGTGGACAACCGGCTGCACGTCAAGAACAACAACATCGGCCCCAACACCTCGGCCGACCAGCGCGAGATGCGCGACGTCGACGCCCGGATCAAGCACATGGACGAGCTCGAGGTGGACGTGCAGGTGCTCTACACCACGCTGATGCTGCGGCCCTGCACCCAGAGCCGGGCCACCGAGCTGGCCATGTGCAGGAGCTACAACCGCTGGCTCGCCGAGATATGGAAGAAGGGCCGGGGCCGGCTGCGATGGGTGTGCATGCCTCCCCTGCTGTCCATGGACGTGTTGCGGGACGAGCTGGAGTTCGCCAAGGACAACGGCGCCTGCGGCATCTTCATGCGCGGGGTCGAGCACGAAAAGCGCCTCAGCAACCCCGACCTGTTCCCGCTCTACGAGATCGCCACCGAGCTGGACCTCCCCATCTGCGTCCACGCCGGCACCAACAGCACCGCCATCCACGACCTCTACGAGGGCGAGACCGGCTTCTCGCGCTTCAAGTTGCCGGTGGTGGGGACGTTCCACTCGCTGCTGATGGAAGGGACCCCGGCGCTGTTCCCAAAGATCCGCTGGGGCTTCGTCGAGGTGAGCGCCCAGTGGGTGCCCTACGCCCTGAACGACCTGCGCCTCCGCTTCCAGAAGATGGGCCGGCCCATCCCCGAGAACATCATGGCCGAGAACCGCATGTACGTGGCCTGCCAGACCACCGACGACCTGCCGGTGATCCTCAAGGACGCGGGCGAGGACAACCTCGTCATCGGCACCGACTACGGCCACAACGACACCTCGAGCCAGATCGAGGCGCTGCGCATGCTCCGCACCGACGGCTCGGTGCCGCCCGCCATCGTCGACAAGATCCTCGGCGACAACGCGCGGGCGCTGTACGGGCTGTGAGTCAGTGACGCGGAGACACTCATGACCGATAAGCTCATCAACCGAGACCCGCAAATCCTCGGGGGAACTCCGGTGTTTGCCGGCACTAGGGTACCGGTGCGCATCCTGATGGAACATCTGGAGGCGGGTGACCGGCTTGACGATTTCCTGGAAGATTACCCCACCGTATCACGAGAACAAGCCGTGGCGCTGCTCGAACGCGCCACCCTGCTGCTGGCGAGCGAAGTGGATGAAACTGCTGCTTGACGAGTCCGTACCAAGGCGGCTCGCTTCGTTCTTCCCCAGTGAGTTTGAAGTACGTACGGTGCAACAGATGGGTTGGGCCGGCAGCACGAATGGCGCGTTGCTGCGTCTGGCCACCGATCATGCGTTCAATGCCCTGGTGACAGTGGACCAAGGATTCGAACATCAGCAGAACAAGGACAACCTGCCAATCCCAGTGATCATCATGATCGCCACCCGCAATCGTCTGCAGGAATTGCAACCGCTCATCCCTGGCGTGGTCGCTGTACTTTCCGGCGACCCCCCGATTCGTATCCACCGCGTTCCAGCCTGAATCAACGGCCTCAACAGGCCTTCTGCGGTGGACACCCCGGCTCTACTCCCACGGCGGCGGGTTGCCCCAGTCGTCGTAGTAGGTGGTCTCGGACGTGGGCAGACGCGCGGTGGTGCCGAACCGGCCTTCGGGGTAGCCCAAGGGGATGCAGCAGTGGACTTCCCCTTCCGGAGGGATTCCAAAAAGCGCGTGAAACCGATCAGTTACACAAGGGTGCAGGGTGGTCAGCACCGATCCGATGCCCAGGGCGCGGGCGGCCAGCATGAGGTTCTGGGCCGCGGGTAGGACGGAGCTGGCATTCCCGGGTGAGGTGGAGACCGCCATCACGACCACGGGCACGTCTTTCATGGCTTCCGCCAGCCGCATGGGCCCGAGATGCTTGTCGCGGGGCGGAGCATTCTCGGGGCTCCAGCCCTCCGGCTGCTTGGCCCACCACGCTTCTGCATAGAGCTCCGCGAATTTCCGGATCTTCTCCCGGTCCCGCACCACTAGAAAGCGGCCCCGGTGCTCGTTGCGGGCGTTGGGCGCCTTGGCCGCGGCGTCCATCAGCGTTCGGATGTCCTCGTCGCTTATGGGATCCGGCTTGAGCCGGCGGATGGCCCGCTGGGTGAACATGGCCTCGCCAAGGCTCATGCCGAGATTCTCGGGCGGATCGAGCTTCACCATCGCCATTGCTTCGGTCCTTTCGTGGTGTCCCCTCTCCCCGCCCCTGGATTCCGGCTTTCGCCGGAATGACGGAGAGGCGGAGGTCTTACCGCCCTGTCAGCTCGCGGGCGCGGTTGAGCACGGCGAAGGAGCGCGGCGCGCTGGGCATGAGGAAGCGGAAGCCGGCTTCCACCAGCCGTTCGATGTTGTCGGCGCTGGGGTGCGGGTGGCCGCAAGGGACGTCGTGCTCCTTGCAGATTTCGAGGATGCGGTTGATGTGGTCGGCCACCACCGGGTGGTCGTAGTCGCGGGGATGGCCCAGCTCCTGGCTCAGGTCCCCTTCGCCGATCAGCACCACGCCGATGCCCGGCACTTCCTTGAGCATGGCGGGAAGGTTCTCGATGGCGCGGACCTCCTCGCACTGGATCACCACCAGGATCTCGCCGTCGGGCGCCAGCGGCCACACGTCCGCCCGCTTGTAGTATTCCTGCTGCGTGAGCCCCCAGTAGCGGGCGGCGCGGGTGGGCGCGTCGCCGCGGATGCCGGGCGGCTCGTAGAGCGGCGCGGACGACAGACGCGGGTAGCGGCAGGCGGACACGGCGTTGCGCGCCTCCTCCACCGAGCTGACGTGGGGGAAGATGATCCCGTAGACGCCGATGTCGAGCACCTGCTTGGCCAGCCACTGGTTCATCTCGTTGCCGTTGGGCGGGATGCGCACCATGGGCGTCACCGCAGGAGCGAGGGTGCCCCGGTCCACCACCTGCCGGCGGTCCAGCATGTACTGCAGCGAGTGCCGCAGCCCCGGAATGTCCAGGGGCGCGTGCTCCATCTCGAAGGCCACGCCGTCGAGCTTCGAACCGGCCATGGCGGCGGCGGTCTCGATGTCGTTGGAGGTGAAGCTCACGAAGGCGGTTTTGCCTTCCTCCAGGGCTTTGATGATGCCGTTGAGACGTGGGATGTCGGCCATGAATCGCTCCTTGGGGCCCTTGAACTTCGCTCCGCTACGCTCAGGGCGAACGGCTGTATGAGCCCCGAGTCACAGAGAATGACAGCATCATCTATAGTAGGCTGCGTCCGTTTGGTAAAGCGAGCCGCCCGGATCGCCGTACCTGAAGCCAGGCCGAGGAAACGGGGCGGGTTTGAAGTCCGTCATTGCCATGGGTGATGCCCATTGACAAGACTGTTGTGGAATGTCATGATATACAACATCTTTATCGCTCAATGTCATCACCATGACGGACAGCATCGTTTCCCGTTACCTGGATATGCCTCGCATCCTCCGGAGCAGGTCCTGTTTCCTGTTCGGTCCGCGGCAAACCGGCAAATCCACGCTGATCAACCAGCAGCTTGACGGCTACCCCAACTACAACCTGCTCGACCAGTCTCTCTTCCTCCGGCTGTCGCGCAATCCCACTATGATCAGGGAGGCGCTGACAACCGAGGACTCCGTCGTCGTCATCGACGAAATCCAGAAAATGCCCGAGCTCCTGAACGAAGTGCACCTCATGATCGAGCGGCACGGGGTCCGATTCCTTCTCACAGGCTCCAGCGCCCGCAGCCTGCGGCGAAAGGGCGTCAACCTGCTCGGCGGCCGTGCCCGCTCTCGCAACCTGCATCCATTCGTTCGCGTGGAACTCGCCGAGCGATTCGACCTCGACAGGGCCCTGGAGTACGGTCTCCTGCCGCCGATCTTCTTCTCCGATTCGCCGGCAGAGGATCTCGCCTCTTATGCGGGCGACTATCTCAGGGAAGAGGTGGCCGCCGAAGCCATCGTCAGGAACGTCGGCGCGTTTAGCCGCTTCCTGGAAGTGGCCGCGCTGGCGCATGGCCAGATGATCAACTTCGCGAGCTTGGCCAGCGACGCCCAAGTGCCGGCGTCAACCGTCCGCGAGTACTACGAAATCCTGAAAGACACGTTTATCGCCCACGAGGTGACGGCCTTCACCGAGAGTCGGAGACGCAAGGCGATTTCAACGTCGAAGTACTACCTCTTCGACATCGGTCTGGCCCGCCACCTCCAAGGCCGCAGAGGGTTGGCGCCCGGAACTCCCGAATACGGCAACGCGTTCGAAAGTTACATCTTCCAGGAAATAAGGGCCTTCTGCGACTATCACCGACTCGCGGCACCCCGGTACTGGCGGTCGAAGTCACGGTTCGAAGTAGACTTCATATTCGAAGGCGTTGCCGTGGAGGTCAAGGCCAAGAAGACCGTGAACCCCCGCGACCTGAAGGGACTGAAAGCGCTGCGCGAAGAGGCGCTCCTCGACCACTACGTGCTGGTATCGCTGGAGCCCCGTCCACGGGTGGTGGACGGCATAACGATTCTGCCCTGGTCCGACTTCCTGGACCGCCTCTGGAGCGGTGGCTGGGGCAACGGACCGAACTGAGTTCATGACCGGCTTCCCGCCGGCAACCTGTCCTCCTGTTCCCTATTCATGGGGCCTTTGCTAGTGTAGTGTCCTGTCCGTGCCGGCCGCGACGCCACGCGGCATACAGACTCCCTGGAGGTTTACGCTCGTGATCATCGACGCTCACGCACACTACACCACGGCGCCGGCGAAGCTTCAGTCGTTTCGCGCGCGCCAGATCATAAACCAGGGCCGGCCCTCGCCCGCGAAGCTCAACGTCAGCGACGAAGAGCTCGAGCAGTCGATGCGCTCCCAGTTCAAGAGGATGGCCGACACCGGCATCGACCGGCTGCTGTTCTCGCCCCAGGCCTCGGCCATGGGCCACCACTTCGGGTCCGAGCTCATCAGCAGCTACTGGAGCGAGGCGTGCAACGACCTCATCGCGCGCGTCGCCAAGCTGTGGCCGGACAAGGTCTCGCCGGTGTGCCAGCTCCCGCAGTCGCCCGGGGTCAGCCCCGCCAGTTGGGTGGAAGAGCTCGAGCGCCGTGTCAAGGAGGACGGCTTCATCGCCTGCAACATCAACCCCGACCTGTGCAGCGGCCGGGAGCCCTGGACCCCGTCGCTGGGCGACGAGTGGTGGTATCCCCTGTGGGAGAAAATGGTGGAGCTGGACATCCCCGGCACCATCCACGCCAGCGCGTCCCTGAACCCGGCGTTTCACACCACCAGCTCGTACTACATCGGGCAGCACCACAACGGCGCCGTGGAGCTGCTGAGCTCGCGCGTGTTCCAGGACTTCCCCAAGCTCAAGATCGTCATCCCCCACGGCGGCGGAGCGGTGCCCTACCAGTGGAACCGCCATCGCGGCATGCACGTGAAGGAAGGCTTGGAACCCTTCGAGGAGGCCGCCCGGCGGGTCTACTGGGACATGGCCATCTACGACGCCGAGGGCATGGAGCTGCTGATCAAGCGGGTGGGGTCCGACCGGGTGCTGTTCGCCACCGAGATGTTCGGCGCGGTGAACGCCACCGACCCCCAGACCGGCCGCAATTTCGAGGAGGTGGTGCCGATCTTCGAGTCCGTCCCGGGCCTGAGCGACGGGGATCGCTACAACATCACCGAGGGCAACGCCAAGCGGCTCTACAACCTGCCGTAGGCACCGCGTGGACCGTTCCCGGCGTCGGCGGCGGACCGACTCGGACGGGTTTGAAACCCGCCCCCACGGGTCGCAAGCGGCGACCCGGCGGAGACCTTCATGATCGACTTCTTCTTCCCGACAAACGTCATGGGCTCCCAGACGCTCCGGCTCGTGGCCGAAGCCCAGCAGGGCGGAGGTGACGCCTTCGACATCGCGCGCCTGTGCCGCGGCCTCGACCCCGACGACAAGAAGGGATGGGAGCGGGCTTGGCTCGACCTCGCCCGCCGGACCGAGGACAAGGCCCGGGAGGCTCTGTCGAAGGGACACGAGCGCACGGCCATGCTGTTCTTCTTCCACGCCAACCAGTACTACCGTATGTCCGACGTGTTCCTGACCATCGCCGAGAACGACACCAAGGCGGAGCGGTTCAAGCTGTCGCAGGCGAGCTTCCGGGAGGCCGCGGCGCTGCACAACCCGGCCATGGAGGTCATCACCGTGCGCTGCGGCGACGATGAGTACGACGGCTACTTCTGCCATCCCAGGTACCCCGCGCCGGGCAAGTGGCCCGCGGTGTTCCTCATCGGCGGCGCCGACGCCTTTGCCGAGGAGATCTTCTTCAGCGGCCGGCAGGTGACGGAGTACGGCTGGGCGCTGCTGCTGGTGGACACCCCTGGACGGGGCTCGTCCATGTACGTCAAGGGGATCCCCACCCGGGCCGACTACGAGGTGCCCGGCAAGGCCTGCATCGACTACCTGGTGTCGCGGCCGGAAGTGGACCCCGAGCGCATCGGCCTCATCGGCATCAGCATGGCCGGCTACTACGCGCCCCGGCTCGCCGCCTTCGACCCACGCATCAAGGCGCTGGTGGGCTGGAGCGGCTGCTACAGCGTGCTCGACGACCTCTACCTCTTCTGCGAGCACCTCCAGCCGGTGGTGCAAAGGCTGCTGGGCGGCGTGAGCGACGAGGAGGCCCGGGAGCGCCTCGAGGACTTCACGATGGAGGGCGCCGCCGGGAACATCATCTGCCCCACGCTCATCACCCACGGCGCCGACGACCGGCTGATGGACGTGAACGGCGCCAGGCGGCTTCACGAAGCCATCGCCAGCGAAGACAAGACGCTCAGGATCTACGACGACGCGGCCGCGGGCGGCGCCATCCATTGCAGCCACGACTACTGGGGGCACAACGTGCCGTACATGCTGGACTGGATGCAGGACCGGCTGTAGCTCGATGACTTTCGTCAGCAAAATCAGGCGGTTCCCTTAGGGTAAAAAAACCCAAGATTTGACCCCTTCATATAAGGAGCAGTCATGGCAAAAGGTTCGGTTGTGTCGATACAGATCGCCAAGGACGCCAAGGGCGACATGGAGAACCTTCAGGAGGTCCGGGCGATCGTGGGCAAAGGGCTTGAAGGAGACCGCTACTGCAATCAGGTGGGCAGCTACTCGCACAACCCGGGTCCGGACCGGGAGGTGACGCTCATCGAGGCGGAAGCCATCGAGGCCATGGAACGGGACTACGGCACCACGCTGGACCCCAAGGACAGCCGCCGCAACATCACCACCCGCGGCGTTCCCCTGAACCACCTGTTGCAGGGCCGGGAGTTCTCCGTGGGCGAGGTGCGGATGCGCGGCCTGCGCGTGTGCGAGCCTTGCGCCAACCTCGTCAAGCTCACCGGCAAGAACGTGCTGCAGGGCTTGGTCCACCGGGGCGGCGTGCGCGCCCAGGTGCTGAACGAGGGCACCATCCGCGTGGGCGACACCGTCGAGTGGGAGCCGAAGCCGTAGCGGCTCGGAACGCCGAAACCGTCATCCCGGGCTTGACCCGGGATCCAGAAGCAGCGGAGCCTGGATCAACTCCGCCCTCGGCACGCCTCCTATCCGCGTGGCGCCACGAACAGATCCTCCGTCCGGTAGCGCTCCGGCGTGATGCCCTGCTCGTAGGCGTAATCGAGAAACGCCTCCACCGTCTTGCCGTCGTCTTCCAGGGAATAGCTCCAGGGATCCCTCGGACGCCCGGGGCCGCCGCACAGGACCTCCGCCTGCTCCGGCGTCAGCGATTCCCACCACTCCTCCTCCTCGGAGGCCAGGACGTACCGTGACGGCGGCTCGCCGCCCCCGTCCCCGATGGCTCTGGCCTCGAGAAATGCGTCGTAGAGGGCCTGGCACAAATCCTCGTGCCGCGCGGCCACCTCCGGCCATATGGCGATGGCGTGCATGATCGGGAAGTAGCCGGTGCGGACGTAGTAATCCACCTCAAGCTGCCGGGTATCCTCGCCGAGCAGACGCCGCGCGCCGACGGCCGCCCGCGCCTCCGGGCTCGGGGCGAAGGCCTCGATCATGGCGTCGATGTCGCCCCGCACCAGCAACTCCTCCAGGCTCTCGCCGGACCGCGCCTCTTCCACCTTGAGCCGGTTGCGGACCTCGTCGCGCACCGGCACGTCCAGGGTGACCACCCAGGTGATGGCGTTCAGGTCCACGCCGTAGTCGTGCTGTAACAGCGCCCGGGCCCACAGGCAGGCGCTCTGGTTGAGGCGCCGCACGCCCACGCGCCGACCCGTGAGGTCCGCGGGCGTCTCGATGCCCGAGGCGCCCCGGCAGAAGATATAGCGATGGCGGAAGCGGCGGTAGTGGAAGACCGGAATGGCCACCAGCGGAATGCCCCGAGAACGCGCGGTCACCAGAGGCGCCAGGCCCATCTCGCAGATGTCGAAGGCCTTCTCGTCGAGCATGCGCAGGGTGCTCGGATACTGGTAGTCGCCGAGGATGCCGGCGGGAGGAAACGGATCGGGGACGATCTCGATGTCGTAGCCCGCCACCTCGACACGGCCGTCCAGCAACGGCCGCGTGCGCTTGTATTCGCCACAGGACAGGGTCAGTCGCGGTTTCATGGTGTCGTTGATACGAAATGACCCGCACCACCGCAACTGTCATTCCCGGGCGAGCGGGAACCCAGGTGGGGCCAAGGGCGACTTCGTTGCGGCTCCACCCCACCCTGGATTCCCGCTTTCGCGGGAATGACGGAGAGGGGCAGGGAATCACGGAAGAAGCGGGAAAGCGAACACCGGGGCTCAATGTCGCCGCATGTGGTCCGGTGCCGCGAGGCGTGGTAGAGTCCCCGCATCAACCACAAGGGAGAACGTTGCCATGGCCAAGACACTGCAGACCGCCGATACTTGGGAACCCCCCGCCAGCCTGTCCAAGGAGGAGCTGGTCAAGATCTCCGACGGGATCCTTGCGGAGCCCGACATCCCTTACACCGAGACCGAGGACGTCTTCCGCATCCACGCCAACGGCATGGACTGGGACATCGGCTGCATGGTGTACGAGCCCGAGGACCCGGCGAAGATTCCCACCGGGCCCGACGGCAACAAGCTCGGCATCTTCATGACCCACGGCGGCGCCAGCGACTGGCGCTCCATCGAGCGGCTGGCGCAGTGCTTCGCGGGGAAGCGCGGCTACAAGGTGTGCAGCATGACCTACCCCGGCCGTCTCTACCTCCCGGACCCGAGCCGCGACTGGCCCGACGACACCATCCACGAAGACGGCAGCGTCCGCACTCCCATCTGGCTGGACGGCGAGTTCATCGGCAGGGACGAGTACGAGGTGGTCAACGACGCCTCGCTGCGCGAGATCTACGGCTCCCGCTCTTACGCCCGGGCCAAGAAGGACAGCAATTTCTACTACCGCATGGCGGCCTGGCCGGTGGCCTTCGAGGAAGGGATGCTGGACATCTGCCGGCGGCACCTGCCGGTGGGCGAGTACTCGGTGTTCACCCACGGCCACTCCACCGGCGGCCCCTTCAGCCACACGCTGCTGCAGCGCATCGAGAACGGCAAGGGGCTCATCGGCATCGAGAACTCGCCGTTCGCCTACATCTTCCGCAAGATGAGCGGCCACGACTGGCCCACTCCCTTCGACCACGTGCTCATCCGCACCTGGCGCGAGCTGGCGCGCTACACCGGCGCGGAGGTGGCGATGCAGGAAGGCGAGAAGCCGCTGTTCCGGCTGGCGTGGCTGATGGAGGAAGTCTTCGAGATGTGGCAGCGGGTCAAGCGCTTCCCGCAGTTCAAGGCCGAGAACTGGCTCCACAGCGACAGCCACCCGTGCCTCACCGAGGCCGCCAAGGTCACGGCCGAGCGCATGAAGATGAACGCCGAGGAGACCCAGGCCCTGGTGGACCGCTACCTGAGCTACGGCCGGCCGCTGCCCGGCAAGCCGATCCCGCCGCTCCTCTACGGCATCAACAAGTTCAGCCGGGACCACACGCCCCCGAAGTACAACGACATCGTCAAGGCCGAGTACGCCGCCATGAACCCGGCCCCCAAGGTCCGCGTCGTCGAGATCGGCACCGGCATCCACTCCTACTGGCGGACCGAGGACGGCCTGCCCCTGGGCGTCTGCCCGGTGATCACCAAGATCTGGCACGACGCCATCATGAACGGGTACTACGAGGTGTAACGGGCGAAGTGAGCCTCTCGACCACCATCAGCCTTTGAACACCGCGTTACAGGTCCTCAACTCCGCGACTCGATCCGTAGCGAATAGTACTTTAACAGAAAGCTCGACACGTACGGATACATCGTGAAGCGTCGTCGTGGGAATCCCGGCCTCAAAGGCCGCCTGCTCGATAAAAGCATCGAAGCATATATCTTGGCACTGGAGACCATCAATCGGCTTTCCATCCAGTACCGCACTGAAACATTCTGTTACTTAATTTGTAACGCATGGGAGTTGCTCCTTAAGGCAAGAATTTTGGATACTGACAGAAATCTGAACTATATCTTCTACAAGAAAAAGCGCGGACAACGAAAGAGATCTTTGTCGCTGCGCGACTGTTTGAATCGAAGCATCCCGAATCCGAAAGACCCAATACGACGAAATATCGAGCGTATTGAAGACTTGCGTGATGAGGCAACTCATCTTGTACTTGGCCAAGTACCACGAGAAGTGTTGGGGCTCTTTCAGGCGTGCGTCATCAATTACCATAGACGACTAGGCGAATGGTTCGACGTGTCACTTTCGGACAGAGTTCCCGTCGGGATGATGGCAATTGTTTACGACGTGGGCCCGGAAGGCTTCGACTTGAACGACAAACGCCTTCGCCGAAACTTGGACGTGCGGCTGTTGAGTTTCTTGGAGACTACTGCTCAGACATCAAACGTGAGCTACATCAGCTTCAACGCTCGGATCAGTTCGCTATCGAAATCGACTACAGGTTTGTGTTGACTAAGAAGAAAGCCGAGGCAGATATCGACCTTTCTACAGGACCACAAGGAGTATCCTCTCGAATCATAGAAGTTCCCAAAGATCCTGGCACATCGCACCCGTTTCGCGAAAAGGAAGTAATCGAGGCCATAAAACACGCCGAACTGCCAGTGAACCAGCACGACATTCGGTGCGTAAATAAGGTTTATAATGTAAAAACCCGAAACGAGTACTTCTATCAGGGGAAGGTCAAAGGCTCTCCAGGACAGTATAGTCAAGCTTTTGTTGATTGGCTCATCGAGCAATATCGCCGGGACAGTGAGTTCTTCACAAAAACTAGGGCCAGAGTTAAGGACAGCGGCACACGTCCCAGCGGATAGTGCCCATCTTTTGAGGCCCCACCAAGTCAGGAAGTCACTCGACCGAGGAACAGACCACGTCCCGAACATGGCTGTTGACCTCTACTCCACAAACAATCGCTACCTCAATCGAGGTCGGCTGTTGGACAGCGAATCAGGATGCAGCGCCCACGTCGACTCAGGTGACGACGTGGGCAAATGGAGACCGCTTCTTCTCCCCCTTTGAGGCAGACGCTGATGTTTGATTTCTAGTTCCAAATGCCCCAGAATTGGAAAGGGTCTTTCCAATTTGGGACACAAAATGGAATTAGTAAGTCGATTTTTTGAAATCCCGCGCCAAAGTTGCTTTCTGTTCGGTCCTCGCGGGACCGGAAAGTCCACATGGTTGCGGGACCGACTCCCGGATGCGCTGTTCCTGGACCTGCTCGAGCCGGCCCTGCATCGCAGCCTGAACGCCCGCCCCGAACGCCTTCGGGACCTGCTCGCCGGCTCACCCGCGGTAGACACCGTCGTCATCGACGAGATCCAGCGAATCCCGGAACTGCTGACCGTGGTTCACGCGCTGCTGGAGGAGCCTTCGCCGCGCCGCTTCATATTGACCGGCTCCAGTGCCCGAAAGCTCCGGCGCGGGGGAGTGGACCTCCTGGGGGGAAGGGCCGTGCAGCGAACCATGCATCCCTTCATGGCCGCAGAGTTGCCCGATTTCGACCTCGGACAAGCACTGGCAACGGGGCTGCTGCCCCTGGTCATGGCGGCCGCCGACCCCGTGGATGTCCTGGGCGCTTACGCGAGCCTGTATCTCGAACAGGAAGTGCAGGCCGAGGGGCTGACGCGGAACGTCGGGAACTTCGCCCGTTTTCTGGAAGCGGTCAGCTTCTCCCACGGCACACAACTCAATGTCTCGGCGGTGGCCAGGGAATGCGAGGTTGAGCGCAAGGTCGTCGCCGGATATGTCGGAATCCTGGAGGACCTTCTGCTGGCTTTCCGGGTGCCCGTCTTTCGCAAACGCGCCAAGCGTGCCACCGTGACCCACGAGAAGATCTACCTGTTCGACGCCGGCGTATTCCGTTCGTTGCGTCCCAAGGGACCGCTGGACCGGCCCGACGAAATAGACGGCCAGGCGCTGGAAGGGTTGGTGGCTCAACATCTTCGCGCGTGGGCCGCGTATTCCAGTCGCGACGTGGAGGTGTTCTTCTGGCGGACTCGCGGCGGGACGGAGGTCGACTTCGTGGTCTACGGCGAACCGGGGCTCCAGGCGTTCGAGGTCAAGAACGCCGGCAAGGTGCATTCCGGCGACCTGCGGACGCTAAGGGCGTTTCGTGAGGACTACCCCGAGGCCGAGGTCGCTTTACTCTATCGAGGGCAGGAACGATTGAGGATCGACGGCATCTGGTGTCTGCCGGTGCGGGAGTTTCTGCACGGGATCGTGCCGGATCGAGGTCTCCTGACCTGGCCGTGACGGCGAAGGCCGAGGACGGCAGGCTTGCCGGTGGGGTTATCCTAGCGAAACACGCCTGAGCCGCAGGGCGTTTCCGATCACCGACACCGACGACAGGCTCATGGCCGCGGCGGCGATCATGGGCGACAGGAGCCAGCCGAACATCGGGTAGAAGATGCCGGCCGCGATGGTGACGCCCACCGCGTTGTAGACGAAAGCGAAGAACAGGTTCTGCCGGATGTTGCTCAGGGTGGCGCGGGCCAGCAGGCGGGCGCGGACGATGCCGGCGAGGTCGCCGCGCACCAGGGTGACTCCGGCGCTCTTGATGGCTACGTCGGCGCCGGTGCCCATGGCGATGCCGGTATCGGCGGCGGCGAGGGCGGGCGCGTCGTTGATGCCGTCGCCCGCCATGGCGACGTGCTGTCCGCGGCCCTGCAGCTCGACGACGATGTCCCGCTTGTCCTCCGGCGCCGTTTCCGCCCGCCAGTCTTCGATGCCGAGTTCGCCTGCCACTGCCCGCGCGGTCCTCTCGCTGTCCCCGGTCATCATGATGATGCGGAGGCCCGAGCGACGGAGCATCCCGATGGCGCCGGGAGTGGTGGGCTTGATGCGGTCCGCGGTCGCCACCAGACCCTGAACCACCCCGTCCACGGCAACGAACATCACCGTCCTGCCCGCCTCTTGCAGGCCCTCGGCGGCGCCGGCCAACTCGCCGAGGCCGGCGCCGAGCTCCTGCATCATCGCCAGATTGCCCAAGGCGACGGCACGGCCCGCGATGCGGCCGCGCACGCCCTTGCCCGGGAGCGCCTCGAAGTCGGCCGTTTCCTGGAGCACGGCGCTCCGCGTCTCGGCGCCGGCGAGGATCGCCGCCGCCAGCGGGTGTTCCGACCCGCGTTCGAGGGAAGCGGCAAGGGAAAGGACCTCGGCCTCGTCCATGCCGGCGCCGGCCGCGATGACGTCGGTCAGCTCGGGTTTGCCTTCGGTCAGGGTGCCGGTCTTGTCGACGATCAGCACGTCCACCTTCGCCAACCTCTCCAGCGCCGCCGCGTCCCGCACCAGCACGCCCGCCTGGGCGCCCCGCCCGGTCGACACCATGATCGACATGGGGGTGGCGAGACCGAGCGCGCACGGACAGGCGATGACCAGCACGCTGACCGCCACCACCACGGCGTGGGCAAGGGCCGGCGCGGGACCGATCACCAGCCAGACGACGAAGGCGATCACCGACACGGCGACCACCGCGGGGACGAACCAGTTGGCGACGCGGTCTACCAGCGCCTGGACCGGAGCGCGGCTTCGCTGCGCCGCGGCGACCATGTCGACGATGCGCGCCAGCACCGTATCGGCGCCCACCCCCTCGGCGCGCATCACGAACGAGCCCGCCTGGTTGATGGTGCCGCCCGTCACCGCGTCGCCCGCGACTTTCTCCACGGGTACGGGCTCGCCGGTGAGCAGCCTCTCGTCCACGGCAGAGCGTCCGTCGAGGACGACTCCGTCCACCGGCACGCTCTCTCCCGGCCGCACCAACAGCCGGTCGCCGACCTTGACCGCCTCGAGCGGCACGTCCTCGTCGCCGCCGTCCGTCACTCGCCGCGCGGTCTTGGGCGCCAGGTCGAGAAGCGCCCGGATCGCACCGCCGGTGCGCTCACGCGCCGTGAGCTCGAATATCTGGCCCACCAGCACCAGGATGAGAATGACCGCGGCCGCTTCGAAGTAGACCGGAGGCAGGCCGTGGGCCCCGCGCACCGACTCCGGGAAAAGCCCCGGCGCCAGGACCGCCGCCACGCTGAAGACGTAGGACGCGCCGGCCCCGAGGGCTATCAGCGTCCACATGTTGGGACTGCGGTTCACCACCGAAGCCCAGCCGCGCTTGAAGAACGGCAACGCGACCCACACCACCACCGGGGTCGCCAGCAGGAACTGCAGCCAGACATGCAGGCGCGGCCCGAGCCATTCTGCGACAGGCAACCCGAGGTGCCCGCCCATCTCCAGGATCAGAGTGGCGAGGCCGAGCGGCGCGCCGATCCACAAACGCCGCCGGAAATCCACCAGCTCGGGATTGGGGCCGGCATCCGCGGTCGGCAGCATGGGCTCGAGCGCCATGCCGCAGATCGGGCAGTCTCCCGGAGCATCGCGCACGATCTCCGGGTCCATGGGACAGGTATAAAGCGTCCCTTCGGGCGCCGGCTCGGGTTCCGCGCGCTCACCGAGATAGTCGTCCGGGGAGGTCTCGAAACGGGCCTTGCATCCCTCGGAGCAGAAGTAGAACCGCTCTCCGTCGTGGCGGGTCATGTGCCGCGCGCCGGCGCGTTGGACCATCATACCGCAGACGGGGTCCTTTGCCTCGATGTAGTCGTCGGGCGACGCCGCGAACTTTTTCCGGCACCCCTCGCAGCAGAAGTGGTACCGGCGCCCAAGATGCTCGAACTCGGGCTTGCCGGAAGAGGGGGAAACCTCCATCCCGCATATCGGATCCCGGGTAATGACTTCGTCGGGTGTGGCTTCGTGTGTTTGCATGCGGTTGTCAGGGTTTCATGAACCGGCTTCAGGAGCCTTCAAGGTAAGCACGATATGACGTTTAGTCACGATATGCCAAGAGAAATAGGAAAAGGTTCAGGGAATTGGGCCGAGCGGCACTGTCTTCCGGACCCGGAGGAATTGACAAGAACAGGCAAGTTTGCAAAATATGACCAGGGTTATGATCCTGGGCAGTTTTGAAAGGAATGACGGGAATGGCTTCCATTTCAAAGAGCAAGCTCAAGGCCAATATGCTTCGTGTCTTTCGGGACATTGAAGAGACCGGCGAAGAACTGATCGTCACGGACCACAATCGCCCTGTGTTGCGCATTCAGCCTATCGAAGGGAAGAAGACGGTGGACGAGGTGTTCGGTACGATTCAGGGCAAGGTCATCTACGGTGAGGACGTCAATGCGCCGACCGTGGACGAATGGACCGAGTCCTGAATGGTCGTTCTGGACACTTCCACCCTCGTTTTCTGGACTCTCGACCGAGAGCGCCTCTCCCACGCCGCGGCTCGGGCCATCTCGGACGCCGACCGCATTCTGCTGAGTTCCATCTCCATCTGGGAGATCGGACTTAAGGCGAAAAGGCAAAGGCTCTTCATCCCGGTTTCCATCCAGGAGTACGCGGACAGGCTGGAAAGGATCGACCGCCTCGAGATTCTCCCCGTGGATGTCCGGACCTGGGTCAAGAACCTCGAGCTCGACTGGGACCATCGCGACCCCGCCGACCGCACCATCGTGGCCACCGCCAGCCTGCATGCCTGCCCGCTCGTCACCTCCGACGCCGCCATCCGCACGTTCTACTCACAAACCGTCTGGTAACCCACGGGGTCAGACCTTGGATACTGATACCTAACTGACTTGTATTTTTAGGAAATGATTACACGCTACGGCACGAGCAACTCCGCCAGGAGGCGAAATTCATGCTCCCGCGGCGACCTTGGCCGCCACACCAGGCCGATGGTGCGGTTGGGCTCGGGCTTGCGGAACGGGCGCATGACGATGGACGAAGGGGCGCGGCACTCCACATCCAGGGCGAGTTGCGGAAGCAGGGTGATGCCGATGCCGCCGGCCACCATCTGCACCAGCGTGTTCAGGCTGCCCGCGCGGAAGTCCCCCACCTCGCCGGCACCACCGGTCTGACAGACCTTCAGGGCCTGCGCCCGCAGGCAGTGGCCGTCGTCCAGCAGCAGCACCTGCTCGCCGGCGAGGTCGGCTTCGGCCAGGCGCTTGCGCGCGGTGAAACGGTGGCCGGCGGGCACCGCCACCACGAAGGGGTCCGAAGCCAGCGGCAGCGTGGCAACGTCTCCAAGGTCCGCCTCCAACGCCAGCAGCAGCAGGTCCAGCTTCCCTTCCCCCAACCGCGCCAGCAGCCGGTGCGTGAAGTCCTCGTGCAGCAGGATACGCAGCTCCGGATGCCGCCGGCGAATGGCCGGCAACGCCTTGGGCAGCAGGTACGGCGCCACGGTGGGGATGACCCCCAATCGCAGCGTGGCGGACAGCGGCCGGGTCAGGCTCCGGGCGGTGTCCGCGAACTCGCCGGCCTGGGTCAGGATGTTCCGGGCCAGGGGCAACAGCGTCTCTCCCTCCGGAGTGAGCAGGACCTTGCGCCGGCTCCGTTCGAAGAGCTGCACATCCAGCATTCCCTCCAGTTCCTTGAGCTGGACGCTCAGGCCCGGCTGGGTGACGAAGCACGCCTCGGCCGCAGCCCGGAAGCTCAGCCGCTCGGCCACGGCGACGAAGTATTCGAGCTGGCGCAAGGTGACATCCATGATAAACGCACCTTATCACCAAGCCGAGAATTATCAAATTTATTTCTAGTGTGGTGTCTGGTTCATTCGCAGCATAATATGCGGAGGATTTTTCGTCGTCGGCAAGGCGCGATGACGAGCAGTGGCGGGTACCACGCGAGGAAGAGCAACGCGGCCGACGGCGAAAAAGACCCGCAGATTATGCTGCGAATTAACCAGACACCACACTAGCTGGTGCGGTTCTCCACGGTGGCCGGCGTGAGGCGCGGGTGTAGCCTATGCTGCGGCAGGCCTTCGTAGGGGCGACCGGCCGGTCGCCCCTACACGGTTCGATTACCTGGACAGGCCCCTACCCGCCCTCCAGGGCGGCCAGCCGCGCCACCGCGCGCTCGTGATAGAGACGGTCGACAGCGTCCTTGGAAGGTTTCTCGAGGGCGCGCTCCAGCAATCGCCGCGCTTCGTCGCGGTTCCCTTCCTCGTCCATGAGCAGCAACCCGTGGGCGTATTCGACGCACACCACCTTGGCGTCCGGCATGAGTTCCAGGGTCCGGGCGAAGTGGCTGCGCGCCTTCTTCTCGGTGGCGCCATAGAGGAACCCGGCCATGCCGCCCGCTGCGTTGACGATCTCCGCGTGCCAGGTGCCCAGGCTCAGATGACCCGCCGCCTTGTTCGGATCGAGCCTTAGCGCCTCTTCGACCGATTCCCGCACCTTCGTGGCGTATCCTCCGGTCACCGCCTGCAGGAAGCCGATGGTTTGGGCGTACCGCCCGCGGGTGTGGGCCAGTTGAATGTGCGCCTCCGGATTGGCCGCATCGAGCCGCACCGCTTCTTCCGCCAACTCCACCGCGCGCTGGAACAGCGCCTGCTTGTCCTCCTCCTTCGCGAAGAAGTGCGTGTTGATCGCCAGCGACTGCGCCGCCGCCGCGTAGCCTTCGGAGGTCTTGAGGGCCGCGCCGAGCTCGGCCGCCTCGGCAAACCGGCCTTCGGCGTGGGCGGCGCGTACCTGCTCCATCGACTGCGCGCCGGCAACTCCCGGCAGCAGGAGCGCGCAGACACCGGTCACACAGGTCAGCCATGCCGCTTTGATCATGGAACTCAGACCTTTCGCAACGCCGTCAGCCGTCCGGCCCGTGGACATGACCGCCACGCTATCACAGGCTGTCCGGGAATACGGTGAAGCCTTCCGCAAAGCCCGCCTCCCGCAACCGTCTGTCGAACACGACGAAGCCATTTCCCACCGTTAGCCCCTGACACCATTGGATGGCCGCGGCCAGTTGTAACGCGTCTGCCGCCCGCAAGGGATGGACTCCCAACAGGCGTTCCGCTGTTCCACGTACGGACTCGCTGGGCTGGATCTCGATCCCCGCTTGCACGACCGCGTCCAACGCATGCCGTGCGACACGCACATCCTTCGGCGTCAGCTGACCCTCTCGTACCCGTCGCATGAACGCGGAAGTACACTCGGTACGGGCGCCCCACCAGATGACCAACGACGGGTCCTGGTCCAGAATGTCCCGCACGGTGGCGGTGGCAGCCTCCTGGATGCAGAGCGGCACAATCGCCGAAGTATCCCAGAACTTCACCAGCCCTCTTCCCGTTCGCGAGACACGGCTGCCCGTACGGTCGCATCGGTATCTACGGGGCGCGGCCAATCCCAGAAGTCCGCCGGCAGGGCGGCCCTGGGCCGTCTGAGCAGTCCTTTTCTTTCCATCTCGTTCAGGTGCTCGGCCAGCGACGATGGACCGGCGATGGGCATCAACCGCGCGATCGGACGACCACGCTCGGTGATCAACACTTCTTCACCCGCCTTCACCTGGCGCAAGTACGCGCTCAGCGATGTCTTGAGCCCCGAGACCGTGGCAATTTCCATATCTGAGACCTATCTGGTTAAATGTATCTGGCTATTATAGTCCAAAACGATCTCCATACAACCCTCACACTCATCCGGCGGTATCCAGCCACACCCTCGCCCCGCTCTCCCCCGACCGCGCAATGGCATGGATGACCCGCTCGAATCGCAGCGCGGCGGCGACGTCCGGATAGGCCAGCGTGTCGTCCGCAATGGCCTTCAGGAAATGGGCCAGCTCGATGGTCTTGAGATCGTTGAAGCCGAGCCCGTGTCCGGGGGCCGGGCAGAAAGCACCGTACGGCTCGTGCGCCGGCCCTGCGAGAATGGTCTTGAAACCCTGCTCGCTCTTGGGTCCTTCGTTTCGGAAGATCTGCAGCTCGTTCATGCGCTCCTGGTCCTGAACCAACATGCCGGCGTCACCGTGAAGCTCCCAGGCCAAGTGGTTCTTGCGCCCCCAGGCGGCGCGGGATGACGAGATCATGCCGGTCACGCCGTTCTCGAAGGTGACCAGCGCGGAGGCGACATCCTCGTTCTCCACCGCGCGCCGTTCGCCGCCGCCGGCGGAGGGGCGGGTGGCGTAGTGGGTGCGGCAGTCGGCCAGGACGCTGTCGATGGGTCCGAGCAGGCCGTCGGCCATGCTGACCAGGTGGCACATCATGTCGCCGAGCACTCCGAGGCCCGCCTCGGCCTTGGCCGAACGCCAAGTCCACGGCAGCTCCGGGTCGGCTTGGTAGTCCTCGTCGCACACGCCGCGAAAGAACAGCGGGCGGCCGATGGCCCCGGCACGGACCAGCGCCCGGGCATGCTGGTAGAGAGGATTGCACAGGTAGCTGTAGCCGACGATGGTCTTTCCCGTAGCCTTGACGGCGGCAGCGGCCATGCGCTCGGCCTCGTCCAGCGTCAACGCCAGCGGCTTCTCGCAATGGACGTGCTTGCCCGCCTCCAGCGCGGCCAGCGCCATCTCGCAGTGGAGCTTGTTGGGCGTCGTGATGGACACGATGTCGACGTCCGGGTCCTCGACAACCGCGCGCCAGTCGTCGGTGGCCTTTTCGAAGCCGCTTCGGGCCGCGTGGCGATCGGCGACCTCCGGCCGTCGATCGCACACGGAAACCAACCGCGGCGACAGCGGCGTATCGAATACCGCTCTGACCGACCGGTAGGCCAGCGTATGACACTTGCCCATGAAACCCGTGCCGATGAGGCCGACGCCGATGGTGCGCATGACCTTCCCTCCGACCCATGAACGGATGATTCGTTCCATTGTAGTGGATGGTCGCCGGCGACCCAAGACGATGGTTGGGAGGTTCCTCCGGGAATCCTGGGAAATCATACTCAAATCAGCGGAACACCGAAATTTTGGACTTTTCAATGACGCCAATTGCGTTTATATTCGGTTGCCGAAAATTCCGAGGCATCGTGCCAAAACAACTCGCCTGCGCCGTCGATCGGTTGGAGCGCATGGCGTGAAAGGAGGGAATCATGAAGTCGAATTTCTTGGCAGTTGCCGTTGCCGCGTTGGCGGTCGTCGGCCTGACCGGGACGCCGAGCGTCGCCCCCGCGGCGGGCGAGAAGTTCGTCCTGATCAGCCACGCGCCCGACAGCGACAGTTGGTGGAACACCATCAAGAACGCCATCAAGGTGGCGGGCGACCAGATGGACGTGAAGGTCGACTACCGCAACCCGCCCACCGGCGACTTGGCCGACATGGCGCGCATCGTCGAGCAGGCCTCGGCGGCCAACCCGCACGGCATCATCGTCACCATCGCCGACTTCGACGTGCTCAAGGGACCGATCACGGATGCCGTCGACAAGGGCATCCCGGTGATCACCATCAACTCGGGAACCAAGAAACAGTCGGAACAGCTCGGCGCGTTGTTGCACGTCGGGCAGCCCGAGTATGACGCCGGGTTCGGGGCCGGCAAGCAGGGCAAGAAAGCGGGCGTCAAGCAATTCCTGTGCGTCAACCACTACATCACCAATCCGGCCTCCGTCGAGCGCTGCCAGGGCTATGCCGACGCCCTCGGCGTGAAGCTGGGCCGGCAGATGATCGACAGCGGCCAGGACCCGGCCGAGATCAAGAACAAGGTCAAGGCGTATCTGAACAGCAACCAGAAGGCCAACGGCATTCTGACCCTGGGCCCGACCTCGGCCCACCCGACGTTGGCGGCGCTGGAGGAAATGGGGCTCAAAGGCGAGATTCACTTCTCCACCTTCGACCTCTCGGGCGAGATCGCCGCCGGCATCAAGGACGGCACCATCGCGTTCGCCATCGACCAGCAGCCCTACCTCCAGGGCTACATGCCCGTGGTCATCCTGACGAACCTCGCGCGCTACGGCGTGCTGCCGTCGGGGCACATGAACTCGGGTCCCGGCTTCGTCACCAAGAAGAACATCGGCCTGGTCGAGAAGTACGCCGGCGAGTTCCGCTGATCCGGTACCCACCGTTTCGAAGAGCGGCGTGTCCGCGGCCGCGCGCCGCCGCGGACACGCCGCGCGTTGACGTGTAGGGGCGGGGTTCAAACCCGCCCACGCCCCGGCCCCGCGGGAGCGGGCAACTCGTCATCGAGGAGGGGAGGTCATGGCCGACGAACGTTTGAAGGAGATGTCATCGTTCCGCCGCGCGATGATACGGCCCGAGCTGGGCGCCATCTGCGGCACAATTCTCGTCTTTGTCTTCTTTCTATTGGTAGCCGCCGACACCGGCATGTTCAGTCCGGAAGGAGCGATGAACTGGGGCATCGTCTCGGCCCAGTTCGCGATCATCGCGGTGGGGGCGTGCCTGCTGATGATCTCGGGCGAGTTCGACCTGTCGGTGGGGTCGATGATCGGCTTCGCCGGCATCGTTATCGCCATCGTCTCGGTGCAGTGGGGCCTGCCGGTGTGGTTCGGCATCGGCATGGCCTTCGCCATCGCCATCGCGCTGGGGGCGCTGAACGGCTGGCTGGTGATCAAGACCGGCCTGCCGAGCTTCATCGTCACCCTGGCGTTTCTCTACATCCTGCGCGGGCTGACCATCTTCCTGTCCATCGCCACCACCCGCAAGACCATCATCGGCGGCGTCAAGGAAGCGGCGGAGGGTGACTGGCTGGCGCCGCTCTTCGGCGGCAAGATCTTCAACGGCCTGTTCGTTTGGCTCGCCGACATGGGAATGATCGAGACCTTCACCCGCGGCCGGCGGGCGGGCGAGCCCATCGTCGACGGGATTCCCATGCTGATGGTGTGGGCGGTCGTGCTGGTCATCGCCGGACACTGGGTGCTGACGCGCACCAAGTTCGGCAACTGGATCTACGCCTCGGGCGGCGACGCCCAAGCCGCGCGCTACACCGGCGTGCCGGTGGACCGCGTGAAGATCCTCATGTTCATGCTGACGGCGTTCTGCGCCACGGTATTCGCCACCTGCCAGGTGATGGAGTTCGGCTCCGCCGCCGCCGACCGCGGCCTGCTGAAGGAGTTCGAGGCCATCATCTGCGTGGTCATCGGAGGCGCCCTGCTCACCGGCGGCTACGGCTCGGTGGTGGGCGCGGCGCTTGGAGCGTTGATCTTCGGCGTGGTGCAACAGGGCCTGTTCTTCACCGGCGTGGAGAGCAGCCTGTTCCGCGTCTTCCTGGGCCTCATCCTGTTGCTGGCGGTGATCCTCAACACCTACATCCGCCGCATGATCACGGGAGAACGATGATCACGGGAGAAAAACGATGAGCGAACCACTCGTTGAAATGCGCGACGTCCACACCGACGACGCCTCGCTGATCGAGCTGCAGGACATCGAGAAGCACTTCGGCGCGGTCATCGCCCTGGCGGGCGTCTCGGTGGCGGTTTACGCGGGCGAATGCCACTGCCTGCTCGGCGACAACGGCGCCGGCAAGTCCACCTTCATCAAGACCATGTCCGGGGTCCACAAGCCCACCAGCGGGCAGATCTTCATGGGCGGCCAGCCGGTGGCCTTCGAAAGCCCGCGCGACGCCATGCTGGCGGGTATCGCCACCGTGTACCAGGACCTGGCGATGATCCCGCTCATGTCGGTGACCCGCAACTTCTGGATGGGCCGCGAGCCCACCAGGGGGTGGGGGCCGTTCAAGTACATCGACTTCAAGCACGCCAACGAGGTCACGATGACCCGGATGGCCGACATGGGGATCCGCCTGCGCGAGCCCAACCAGGCGGTGGGGACGCTGTCCGGCGGCGAGCGCCAGACCGTGGCCATCGCCCGCGCCGTCTACTTCGGCGCCAAGATCCTGATTTTGGACGAGCCCACGTCGGCACTAGGCGTACGGCAGACGTCGAACGTCCTGGCCACCATCGACCGCGTCCGCAAGAGCGGCATCGGCGTCGTCTTCATCACCCACAACGTGCGCCACGCCATGGCGGTGGGGGACCGGTACACGGTGCTGAACCGGGGCACGACGTTGGGCACGGCCATGCGCGGGGAGATCAAGGCCGACGAGCTTCAGGACATGATGGCGGGCGGCCAGGAGCTGGCGCAGCTCGAGGGCTCGCTGGGCGGCACCGTGTGACGAAGGCTCTGGACGTCATCTCCATCGGCCGCTCGTCGGTGGATCTCTACGGCGGCCAGGTGGGCGGCCGCCTGGAAGACATGCGGACCTTCCGCAAGTACATCGGCGGGTCGCCCACCAATGCCGCCGCCGGCGCCGCGCGGCTCGGCCTCAGGTCCGCCGTCGTCACGCGGGTCGGCGACGAGCACATGGGCCGCTTCATCCGGGAGCAATTGCGGGCCGAAGGCGTGGACGTGCGCGGCGTCATCACCGACCCGCATCGCCTGACCGCCCTGGTGCTCCTGGGCATCCGCGACCAGGAGCGCTTCCCGTTGATCTTCTACCGCGAGGACTGCGCCGACATGGCGCTCTCGCCCGACGACATCGATCCGGACTTCATCGCCGAGGCGCGCTGCGTGCTCGCCTCCGGCACCCACCTGTCGCATCCCCGGACCGAGGCCGCCACCCTGCGGGCGCTGGAGCTGGCGCGCGAGTCCGGCGCCAAGACCATCCTCGACCTCGACTACCGTCCCAACCTGTGGGGCCTCTCGGGACACGGCGACGGCGAGAACCGCTTCATCGAGTCGGCGGCCGTGACCGCCAAGCTCCAGAGCACCCTGGCGCGGTTCGACGTGATCGTGGGAACGGAAGAGGAGTTCCACATCGCCGGCGGCGCTTCCGACACGGTCGAAGCGTTGGTCAACGTCCGCCACGTATCCGAGGCGACGCTGGTGTGCAAGCGGGGCGCTGCCGGAGCCGCCGCCTTTGACGGTCCCATCCCCGCGAGCCTCGACGACGGCGTCAGCGGAGAGTCGTTCACGGTGGAGGTGTTCAACGTCCTGGGAGCCGGCGACGGCTTCATGGCCGGGCTCCTGAAGGGCTGGCTCACGGGGGAGGCCTGGGCCGAGACCCTGCGCATCGCCAACGCCTGCGGCGCGCTGGCGGTGTCGCGCCACGGGTGCACGCCGGCGTACCCCAGCGAAGTCGAGCTGCGCGACTTCCTGGAGAACGGACCGTCCACCCCGGCGGTACGGCACGATGCGCGCCTGGAGCAGGTTCACTGGGCCACCAACCGCTCCAAGGCGTGGCCCGTCATGCACGTCTTCGCCTTCGACCACCGCGCGCAGTTCGAGGAGATGGTGCGGAATCACAACGCCGGAACGGCGCACAATGTCGGAGGGGAGTACATCGGCGCCGTGCGGGAAGACAAGGGCACCGCGGCGGAACGCGGCGGCGCGGGCGCGGGACGCATCGGCGACTTCAAGCGCCTGTGCCTCGAGGCGGCGCTCCGGGTCGCGGACGGCCGTGACGGCTACGGCATCCTGTGCGACGGCCGCATGGGCCGCGACGCCCTCTACGCCGCGGCCGGCACGGGGCTGTGGATCGGGCGGCCGGTGGAGCGGCCCGGCAGCCGGCCGCTTCGGTTGGAGATCGGCGACGACTTCGGTTCGGCGCTGGCGGAGTGGCCCGCCGAGCACGTGGTGAAGGTCCTGTGCTTTTATCGCCCCGACGACCCCCAGGAGCTTCGCGCCGACCAGGAGTCGACGGTCAAGCGGCTGGCGGAGGCCGCCCGCGCCAACGGCCTGGACTTTCTGGTGGAGATCATCCCGTCGAAGTTCGGACCGGTGGACGACTCCACCACGGCCGCCGTCATCGAGCGGTTCTACGCCGTCGGCGTCTTCCCCGACTGGTGGAAGCTGGAGCCCATGGTCTCGGACGCGGCCTGGCGAAAGGCCTGCGCCGCCATCGAGGACAACGATCCGCACTGCCGCGGCATCGTCGTGCTGGGGCTGGACGCGCCTTTCGAGGAGTTGCGGGCGAGCTTCCAGGCGGCGGCAAGACATGAGATGGTGAAGGGGTTCGCCGTCGGAAGGACCATCTTTGGAGAGGCCGCCCGGGCGTGGATGGCGGGCAACATGGCCGACCAGGAAGCGGTGACGCGCATGGCGCAGAACTTTGCCAGGTTGTGCGAAGCGTGGGACGAGGCACGGCACGGCGGCGGTTGAATCGGCGTCCTTCGACTTCGCTTCGCTAAGCTCAGGACGAACGGAGACAGGGCGGCTAACCGCGTCAGCGCCGGCGACCCTGAGACGGGAGCCGGTAGCCCTGAGACAGCCCGTGGCCCTGGGACAGGGGTTATAATCCGTTCGTCCTGAGCGTAACGAAGCGAAGTCGAAGGACGCCATAAAATGGCGAGATGCACGAGGACTGACGATCCATGAGCACGATCCGACTGACGGCTGCCCAGGCGCTGGTGCGCTATCTGAGCGCGCAGGTGAACGAGGACGGCGAACGCTTCGTGGCGGGCGTGTGGGCGATCTTCGGGCACGGCAACGTCGCCGGACTGGGCGAGGCGCTGTACCGGGCGGGGGACGCGCTGCCCACCTGGCGGGGCCACAACGAGCAGGGCATGGCCCACGCGGCCATCGCCTACGCCAAGGCCAGCAACCGCAAGCGGGCCATGGCGGTAACCTCCTCCATCGGCCCCGGCGCCACCAACATGGTAACGGCGGCGGCGGTGGCGCACGTGAACCGCCTGCCGGTGCTGTTCCTGCCCGGGGACGTTTTCGCCAACCGGCTGCCCGACCCGGTGCTGCAACAGGTGGAGGATTTCCAGGACGGCACCGTCAGCGCCAACGACTGCTTCCGTCCGGTGAGCCGGTACTTCGACCGCATCGCCCGCCCCGAGCAGCTCCTGACGGCGCTGCCGCGCGCCATGGCGACGCTCATCGACCCGGCCGGGTGCGGGCCGGTCACCCTGGCCCTGTGCCAGGACGTCCAGGCCGAGGCCTACGACTACCCCGAGGCCTTCTTCCAGCCGCGGACCTGGGTCATGCGCCGGCAACGGCCGGACGCGGGAGAGCTGGCCCGGGCCGTCGAGGCCCTGAGGGCCGCGAAAGCGCCTCTGATCATCGCCGGCGGCGGGGTCCACTACTCCGACGCGTGCGAGACCCTCGCGGCGTTCGCCGAGCGGCACGGCATCCCGGTGGCCGAAACCCAGGCCGGCAAAGCGGCGCTGCCGTGGGCCCACCCGTGCAACGTCGGCGCCATCGGCGTCACCGGCACCGAGAGCGCCAACACCCTGGCCCGGACGGCGGACCTGATTGTCGCGGCGGGGACCCGCTTGCAGGACTTCACCACCGGCTCCTGGAGCCTGTTCCAGAACCCCGACATGCGGCTGCTGGCCATCAACGCGGCGGCCTTCGACGCCACCAAGCACGACGCCGTGGCCGTGGTGGGCGATGCGCGGACAACGCTGGAGGAACTGGACGGCGCCTTGGGCGACCGCGTCTTCGCCCCGCCGGGCGAAGGGTTGAAGGCGGACTGGGACCGCGCCACCGATGCCGTGACCCGCGCCGGCGGCGGCAACGGAATCGCCTCGGACGCCCAGGTCATCGGCGCGGTCCAACGGACCATGGCCGACAACGGCATGGTCGTGTGCGCCGCCGGCGGCCTTCCCGGCGAGCTGCACAAGCTGTGGCGCTCCCCTCGCCGCGGCGACTACCACCTGGAATACGGCTACTCGTGCATGGGCTACGAGATCGCCGGCGGGCTGGGCGTGAAGATGGCGCGGCCCGGGGCGGACGTGGTCGTGGTGGTGGGCGACGGCTCCTACATGATGATGAACTCGGAGCTGGCTACCAGCGTCATGCTGGGACTCAAGCTGACCGTGGTGGTGCTGGACAACCGCGGCTTCGGCTGCATCAACCGGCTGCAGGTCGCCACCGGAGGAGCCAGCTTCAACAACCTGCTCGACAGCGCCCGGCACCAGACGCCCTCGGCTATCGACTTCGCCGCCCACGCCGCCTCCATGGGAGCCATCGCGACCCACGTGGACGGCATCGAGGGCCTCGAAGCCGCGCTCATCGAGGCCCACTCTGCCGACCGGACTTCGGTCATCGTCATCGACACCGACCCGCTGGCCAGCACCCAAGCCGGAGGCCACTGGTGGGACGTGGCGGTGCCCGAGGTATCGGACCGGGCCGAGGTGGCGGCGGCGCGGGCCGCCTACGACGCAGCGCGAAGAAAACGCCCTTGATGCGGTCTCGGCCGACCTTTTGCCACCTGTGAGTGACTTGTCGAGGAGAACCGCGTGATCCGCTACGGGACCAACCCCATTGCATGGTCCAACGACGACGACCACAGCCTGGGCGGCGACATCCCGCTGGAGCGGTGCCTGCGCGACGCCAGCCGCATCGGCTTCGAGGGGATCGAGAAGGGGCACAAGTTCCCTTCCGACGCGGCGACCTTGAAGGCGACCCTCGAACCCTACGGCCTGGCCTACGTGTCCGGGTGGCACTCCTTGAAGCTGCTCGAACGTTCCGTGGAGGACGAGAAGGCCGCGATCCAGCCTCACCTCGATGTGCTGGTGGCGTTGGGATGCTCGGTGTGCATCGTGTGCGAGACCAGCGGAGCGGTCCACGGCGAGGTTGACGCCCCCTTGGGCGACCGGCCAAGGCTCCCGGCGTCCGGATGGGCGGGTTTCTGCGACGACGTCGAGGCCATCGCCGAGCACTGCCTCGCCCGGGGCATCCACTTGGCGTATCATCACCACATGGGTACGGTGGTGGAGACGATGGAGGAGATCGACGCGTTCATGGCGCATGCCGGGCCGCACACCCGGCTTCTTCTGGACACCGGACACGCCGCCTTCGCGGGCGCCGATCCGGTGAGCCTGGCGGAGCGATACATGGACCGGACCGTCCACATCCACGCGAAGAACGTTCGCCCCGCGGTCCGGCAACGAGCACTTGCGGGAAACCTCTCGTTTCTGCAGGCCGTCCGGCTCGGCGTGTTCACGGTGCCGGGCGACGACGAAGGCTGCGTCGATTTTCCGGAGGTGCTGCGAATCGCCGCCCGCCACCAATACTCGGGCTGGCTGATAGCGGAGGCCGAGCAGGACCCGGCCCAACGCGATCCGGTGTATTATCAGACGTTGGCATTGAAGACCCTCCGCGCCATGGCGCGGGAGGTAGGATTGGACTTCTCAGGAGGAAATTTCCAATGAGCAGTTTGTTGCGAAGGCCATCGGCGACCACGGGCAAGGTCGTCGACATCACCCCCGCGGACGCCGGCTGGCGATATGTCGGTTTCGCCGTGTACGCGTTGAAGGCCGGGGACAACGCCGGGGAGGCCACGGGCGACCGCGAGGCCATACTTGTCATGGTCGAAGGCAAGGCCCGCCTGTCGACCCCGGAGGTCGACTTCGGCGTCCAGGGCGAGCGCATGAGCGTGTTCGAGCAGACCAAGCCCTACGCCGTCTATGTTCCCAACGGGACGTCCTGGTCGGCGCGGGCGGAGACCGACTGCACCATCGCGGTGTGCTCGGCCCCGGGCTTCGGCGGGCACGCGGCCAGGGCCATCGATCCGGAGAGCATCCCGGTCCTGGAACGGGGAAAGGGCGCGAACACGCGTTACGTGCATCCCATCGCCATGGACGACGCCGATGTCGCCGACAGCCTGCTGATCACCGAGGTTTACACGCCCCAGGGCAACTGGTCGAGCTACCCGCCGCACCGTCACGACAGCGACCAGGGCGATGACATGACCTACCTCGAGGAGACCTACTATCACCGCATCAACCCGCCCCAGGGGTTCGGCTTTCAGCGGGTGTTCACCGAAGACGGCGAACTGGACGAGACCATGGCCGTGTCGGACGGCGACACCGTCCTCGTGCCGCGCGGGCACCATCCGTGCGGCGCTCCCTACGGCTACGACATGTACTACCTGAACGTCATGGCGGGCCCGAAACGCCAGTGGCGTTTCAAGAACCATCCCGACCACGACTGGATCTTCCAGCGGGACTCCAAGTGACCGACGGGCCTGTCAGGCTGGGGCTCCTGGGCGCCGGCCGGATCGGGCAAACTCACGCCCGGTCCATGGCCGAATACCGCGACGCGGCGTTGGTGGCGGTGGCCGATCCGGTCGAGGCGGCCGCCGCTTCCGTGGCCCGTTCGACGGGTGCGCGCGCCACGTCCGCCGAGGAAGTGCTGGCCGACTCCGCGATTGAAGCGGTGCTCATCGCCGCCCCCACCGACCTCCACGCCGAACTGATCGAAAGGGCCGCCGAGGCCGGCAAGGCGATCTTCTGCGAAAAGCCCATCGACCTCGACCTGTCGAGAGCGCAACGGAGCGTTGCGGTGGCCGAGCGGTGCGGGGTTCCGTTGATGATCGGGTTCAACCGCCGGTTCGACCCCTCGTACGGGCGCCTGCGCGAGGAGATCGACCGCGGCCGCATCGGGACCGTCGAGCTGGTGCAGATCACCTCCCGCGATCCCGCGCCGCCTCCGATGGAGTACGTCCGACGATCCGGCGGCCTGTTCCGCGACATGATGATCCACGACCTCGACATGGCGCGGTTTCTCGTGGGCGAACCCATCGTCGAGGTCACCGCCACCGGCTCGGCGATCATCGACAAGGCCATCGGCGAAGCCGGTGACGTCGACACCGCGGTCGCCGTGCTGCGTTCGGCGAGCGGCCGCCTGTGTGTGATCTCCAACTCGCGCCGCGCCGTCTACGGCTACGACCAGCGCATCGAGGTCCACGGCTCCGAGGGCATGGTCTCCGCCGGCAATCCCGTGGCCACCACCGTGACCCGCGCGGACCGGTCAGGCTTCGCCACCGACCCGCTCAACGACTTCTTCATGGACCGCTACGCCGAGGCCTACCGGCGGGAGATCGCTGCCTTCTGCGCCGTCGTCCGGGGCGGCGACGCACTCTACCCCGACGGCCGGGACGGCCTCGCCGCCCTCACCCTCGCGGACGCCGCGGCGGAGTCGCTGGCAAGCGGCCGAACGGTCAAGATCGCGCGTGTGGGCCGCGATTCGTGATTGGGGTCAAGCCGTCGCTTTCGAGGAGTTCGTATCCCTCCCGATCTCGCCTTGACAGAGAATCGAGGGTACTGTACTTACTTTGTATCTACTTTCGGAGACAAGGTCCTTTCGGACACGGGGATCCTGCATGAAGGCAACTATCGTTCGAATCGGCAACTCCCGCGGAATCCGGATTCCCAAAACGCTCCTGGAACAGTGCCGTCTGCGGGACGAGGTGGAGATGGAGATACGGGATGACGGTCTTCTCATTCGACGTGTGGCGGAGCCCCGCAGCGGTTGGGACGACGCCTTTCGCCGTATGCGTGAACAACATGACGACGTGCTGTTGGATGAAGGCTCCCTGGCGGCCACACGTTGGGACGTCACGGAGTGGGAATGGTAGCTGCGCGGTTCGACGTGTACCTGGTCCGCCTCGACCCCTCGGAAGGACACGAGATCCGGAAGACGCGCCCCTGTCTGGTCATATCGCCCGACGAGCTGAACCGGCACATCCGCACCGTCATCGTCGCACCGATGACGACCCGAAGCAGGTCCTACCCCACCCGCGTTCCCGTCCGGTTCCAGAGAAAAGACGGACAGATCGTTCTCGACCAGATCCGCACTGTTGATGAATCCCGCCTGGTGCAGAGGTTGGGAAAAATCAGCGCGACCGCGGGGCAACGGGTCCTGGCCGTGCTCGGCGAAATGTTCGGGCCGTAACCGTACTCGCCTGAACCCGCGTACCGGCGCCAACCCGGCCCATCCCACCGAGTCCCCATTCGCCGGTCACTTTCCCCGATTCGGAGCATATCGGTTCTGGCAAGGGGTCCGCGTTTGGGAACATGTCCCCGTGGTCGCGTCGCGGCCGGGGAGGCACGCGGCTGGTGCTACGCGGAGGACGTGATCCCCAGGAACAGGTCCTCGAGGACCACCTCGTCGGTGGGCACGCCAGCCGGGAGTCCGCATTCATGCCAGTCCCACAGCCAATAGCGGCTGCCGGTTCGCGCCAGGATCTTGTCCGCGGGCGGTTGGACCGCATCCGTCAAGGTCACGGCCCGGACACGGTCCTTGATGTCGTCGAGAGCGGCATGGCAAACCACAACGCCACCGTGAAGGACCGCGATGTGGGAGCCGATGCGCTCGATGTCGCTGGTGATGTGGCTCGACAGGAGAACGGTCTGGCCGCTGTCCGCGTTCAACTCGATCAACGTTCTCAGGAACTCCCGCCGCGCCGCCGGGTCCAGGCTGGCCGCGGGCTCGTCAAGGACAAGCAGGGCCGGGCGGTGGCCGACCGCCAGCAGGATGGCCACCTTTTGCTGGTCGCCCGGCGACAGCTCGGCGATCCGGCGGTTGCCGAGTCCCCAGTCGTGCATGAGGCCATCGGTCAAGCCCCGGTCCCATTCGTTGTAGTGACGGGCAACGAAGTCGACGCAGTCATCCAGATTCATGGCTCCGAAGGCAGAGGAAAGGCCCAGCAAGCTCTGCGGGACGAAACCGATACGCTTGCGCACCTCCGGCGGAGAATCCCAGGCCGGGGAACCGAACAGCGCGGCCTGCCCGCGGTCCGCCTTCATGAGCCCGAGGGCAACGCGCAGCATGGTGGTCTTGCCGCTGCCGTTGAGGCCCAGCAGGCCGGTGATGGAGCCGGGCTCCAACTCGAGGTCGACCCCTCGTAGAACCATCCTGCCGTCGTATCCCGCGATGATGTGGTTGAGGGCAAAGGGCGAAGGGGTCATGTTTCCTCCCACAGTTCTTCAACCTTGGCGATGAGGTCGGTGCGCGACATGCCGAGCTGCCTGGCCGTCTGGACCAGCGCCGCGGCGTCCGGCCCAATGGCCTCCCCGACGTCGAGACCGGCTTCGGTGACGACCATGCCGATGCCGCGCCGCCGCTCGACGATGCCGGCCTGTTCCACCAACGAATAGGTCTTGGAGACGGTCATGGGGTTCACGTCGAGATCGGCGGCCATGGTGCGGACGGACGGCAGGCACGTGCCCGGGACGAGCCGGCCGGCGGCCACCAGCAGCCGCGTCTGGTTGACGATCTGCCGGTAGAGGGGCACGCCGGAGGTCGGGTTGAGCGAGTACAAGAAAAGCCCCTACAGGAGATAGTCGGCACGCGCCAGGCCGTGGCCGACCGCGAAGACCGTCGCCAAGGCGCTGCCGATGACCAGCAACACCAGAACCGGCATGCCGAGCTCGAACGAATCCGACAATTGATGGCCGGCAAACCAGAACGTCATGGCGAGATACAGGTGAACATGCGTCAGGAAACGGTTCGGGTATTTGCGGCGAAACGCAAAGGCGATAACGAAGGCCAGCAACCCCAGAATCTGCACCTTGAGCAGCAAGTCGAATCGCGGGTCGAAGCTGCCCAATTGCGACTGCGTCCACTCCACGGCCACGTAGAAGACCAACAGGGGCAATGCCCCGGCCAGGACCACACGTCCGACGATCGCCCGGGCGAGTCCCGAACGGCTGCCGCCCGCACCCATCAACCACGCGATCGGATACTCGTTGGCGGTAATCAGGTGTAGCGGAAAGATCACGATCATGCCCGCGGCAAAGAAGAGCCCGTCGTAGCCAAAGAACAGCCTTTCGTGATCAAGGCCCGCCACGCCCAGTCGTTCCATGAGCCACGGGGCGGGAGGAGCGGTTGCCAGATGGAGCAGTGTGTCCAGCAGCAATCCATAGAGGGCCAGCCGCCATGACCGTCTCACGACGGTCGAAGTGTCCAAGGGCATGCTCGGCACGTTGCGCAAGACCATGCCCAGCAGCCCACCCGTATGGCCAAAACAAGGATCCTGGCGCGACGCGGACTGGATTCCGGATGAGGTTTGTGTCGTGAAGCGCCGGGGAATCGGCTCAGAGCACCGGCTTGCGTCAGACGCTCGCCGCCGCTCGAATCCAATACCCCGGCGCCGCCGGTCCTAGTGGAGGGTCTTGTTGCGGGGGCCCGCGAGGCGGGAGTTGCGGGTCCTCGTCTTCTTGAGCTCGAACATCAGCACCCGTTTCTGCAGCGGGTCGAAACGGATCCGAAGGGTGCGGCCGCCGATCTCCACGTCGGCCTCGCCCTCCTCGCCGTGTTCGATCTTGCTCAGGGCCGAGAGCACCGAGAGCCCCACGAGCGAGGAATCCACCTCCGCCCACTGCTTGGTCTCCCGGCCTCCGTCCACCGATCTCAGATGTCGTTTCGTGTCCCTTGCCATCGTTGCCCTTCCTTCCCGTTCGAGAGAGTCGCGTCGTGACAGCGCTTGACGGGAAGTTATCAATTGACTACTATAATGTCAAGCTATTTTTCATTCGAGAACTATATACACGATGCCGAGGAAAAAGACAAGACTTCCCAAGACCGATCTGGCCCGCCGCCTGACCCTGGCGCTGGCGGACCGGGACCCCCAGGAAGTGGCGGCCCGGGCGGGCATCTCCAAGACCGCGGTCTACAACTACATGGCCGGCGACCGCGCGCCGCAGTCCGCCATCCTGCATCGCCTGGCCTCGGTGTGCGGGGTTTCCCTGGAGTGGTTGCTGGCCACCAACGACCAGATCCGGGACGTGTCGGGCCACGTGCCCGACGACCTTCCGGTGGTGGGGCGCGCGGGCGCGGGGCGGGGCGAGTTCTCCGAGGACGGCTTCCCGGTGGGCGAGGGCTGGCGCCGGGTGTCGCGCCCCTACGATCTCGGCGACGCCAACGCCTTCGGGGTGGAGGTCCGCGGCGACTCCATGAGCCCGCGCTACGAGGACAAGGAAATCGTCGTGTGCTCGCCCAACAAGGAGTGGCACTCCGGCGACTACTGCGTGGTCAAGACCGTGGGCGGCGAGTACCTGATCAAGCGGGTCAAGAAGGAGAACGGCAACCTCGTGCTCATCAGTATCGCCCACGGTTACGACCCCATCATCATGCCGTTCGCCGAGATCGCCGGCATCTACCGGATTGTCTGGAAGAAGGAGCGATAGGCGCCGGCGATCCCTTCCGGCCGCAGTCGCCATGCCCGGTCCGATCTGTTAGTGTCCTGTGCCACAACCACGGAGAGAGGAAGCCCTATGGGAGACTACACCGAGATCCTGTACGAAAAACGCGGCGCCGCGGGGCTGATCACGCTGAACCGGCCGCAGGTGATGAACGCCATCAGCCCCACGGTCCAGCACGAGATGTCGGCGGCGCTGGACGAGGCCGTGGCCGACCCCGAGGTCCGGGCCGTCATCATCACCGGCGCCGGACGCGCCTTTTCCGCGGGCATGGACCAGGGACCCAAGCCGGGACGGCGGCGGGATCTCGAATGGCCCTACGGCGTCCCCGCGGGCCAGTCCGCGTCGGACTGGATCGATTCCTGGCGCGGCCGGGAGGGCAACGAGTTCCTGCGGCTGTGGGAGCTGGACAAGCCGGTCATCGGCGCCATCAACGGCTGGGCCATGGGCGCGGGCTCGTGGCTGGCCCTGTGCACCCACATCACCATCGCCTCGGAGCAGGCGGTTTTCGCCCAGCCCGAGGTGCGCCACGGCTCCAACACGAGCTTCCTCTGGACCATGCTCGCCGGAGTCAAGAACTCGCTGCGCTACGGCTTGGTAGGCGACCACATCGACGCCCAGGAAGCCCTGCGCATCGGCCTGGTCATCAAGGTGGTGCCCCACGAGCGGTTGCTGGACGAGTGCTTCGAGCTGGTGGAGCGCATCGCCCTGGTGCCGCCGGAGACGGTCAAGATCAACCTCGCCATCGCCACCCTGGGGATGGAGATGATGGGCCTGCGCGACGCCCTCATGCTGGACTCGCAGCTCTCGGCGCCGGCCCACGTAATGCTGCGCGAGGAGCACCGCCGCCCGCTGAACGAGGCCCGGGAGAAGAACATCCGCGAGTACCTGCAACTGCGCGACGGCCCGTTCCAGCCCGAGCCCTTCGGTCCGCGGTCGAAGCCCAGGGAGTAGCCCCGCCCGCTCGAGCCGCACCGCAACACGAAACGAATGTCTCGCGAGGAAACCCCATGTCCACTTATCAGAACCTTCTCTACGAGAAACAGCGCAACGGCGTGCTCATAACCCTGAACCGCCCGGAACGGCGCAACGCCCTGAGCGAGGCCCTCCTCGCCGAGCTTGACGCCGCCCTGGCGGAGGCCAAGGACGACCCCGAGGTGCGGGGCGTGATCCTCACCGGCTCCGGCGGCTGCTTCTCCAGCGGCGAGGACATGTCCGGTGAAGCCACCCCGGAAACCGTATGGCCCCAGGCCCTGCCCGAGGGGGTTCCGCTGTACAAGGAGTTCGACGAGGTCCGCGACAAGGACCGCGAGGAACTCCTGCGGCGGCGGCTCTACCGCTGGGAGTACCCCAAGCCCATCATCGGCGCGGTCAACGGCTGGTGCCTGGGGACGGCCTCCTGGCTGGCCCTGACCTGCCACCTGACGGTGGCCGCGGAGGACGCCGTCTTCGGCCAGCCCCAGGTGCGCCACGCCTCCGGCACGGACTTCATCTGGGTGCTGCTGGCCGGCCCCAAGAACGCCCTGCGCTACGCCCTCACCGGCGACCACGTCGACGCCGGGGAAGCCCTGCGCATCGGCCTGGTGAACAAGGTCGTGCCCGCGGACGAACTCCTGGAGGAATGCTTCCGCATGGTCGAACGCGTGGCCCTGGTGCCGCCGGAGACGGTCAAGATCAACCTCGCCATCGCCACCCAGGGCCTGGAGATGATGGGGCTCCACAAGGCGTGGCTCCTCAACGCCGAGCTGAGCGCCATGGCCCGCCTCAGCAAGCGCGAAGAATTCAACAAGCGGCTGGAGGACGCCCGCAAGCAGGGCGGCCTGCGCGCCTTCTTCGAGACCCGCGACAAGCCCTTCCGGCCGGAGCCGTTCGGACCGCATTCCAAGGGACAGTGACCGACGGGAAGCCACCCGCTGATATGATGCTCTCAAGCCGAGGTAACCGGTAGCCCCGTAATAATGCCGGTCTAACAGCTCGATAGGTGGTGTCCCTATGGGCAGTAAATCAGCGATCGAGTGGACGGATGCAACCTGGAATCCTGTGACCGGATGCACAAAGGTCACGCGCGGTTGCGACAACTGCTATGCGGAACGCTTCTCCGAGCGATGGCGCGGCATCGCCGGACACCCCTACGAGCAAGGCTTCGATCTTCGCCTGTGGCCATCGCGACTGGACCAACCCACCCGGTGGCGCAAACCGCGAATGATCTTTGTCAATTCGATGAGCGACCTCTTCCACAAGGACGTCGAGCGCCGTTTTATCGACAGGGTGTTCGAAACTATGGAAACGGTGGACCGGCACATCTATCAGATCCTGACGAAGCGTAGCTCGCTCATGAGGAACTATTTACGGCGCAGATACGGTAATGGCTTGGCCCCCGATCACATTTGGTGTGGCGTATCGGTCGAAGACCACTCAGCAAGCATTAGAATTCAACATCTTCGGTCGGCACCGCTCGCCGTCCGGTTCCTGTCAATAGAACCGCTTCTGGGTCCTGTCGGAGACATCGATCTCGACGGGATATCCTGGGTCATCGTGGGTGGTGAGAGCGGCCCACACGCGCGACCGATGCGGCCCGAGTGGGTCCGTAACATCCGGGATCACTGCCGCCGCGCCGGAGTACCGTTCTTCTTTAAGCAGTGGGGCGGACAGACCCCAAAAGCCGGCGGTCGCGAACTGGAAGGGGTGGAGCACAACGCGATGCCCGAGCATCCGACGGGAAAACACCACCATGTCCTTCAAGTGGCACCCTGACGAGCCGCCACCTGACATCGAAGCCCACAGCAAGGCCAAACTGACGGTATTGCGCAGCTACCTTCGGGCGTATTTCGACAGGCTGAACGTCAACCCACAGCGTGAAGAGTTTAAGCTCGACCTCATCGATGGCTTCGCCGGGGGTGGCACGTTCCTTGAGGGAGATACCGTTCTTTCCGGCACCCCGTTAGTCATGCTGGAAGAAGCGGCGGCCGCAAAAGACCGACTGAACGAGAACCGCGTCAAACGGCTCCAGATCGACTGTAGATTTTACTTCGTCGACAAGGAGAAGACTCACACGGATCACCTCCTGAAGGCTCTCCAAGAACACGGTCACAATGTCGACGACGAGAGGATCATAGTTCGAAACGGTCCCTTCGAAGAGGAACTCGAAAGCATTCTGAAGGCAATCCACCAAAGACAACCTCGTTCGGGGCGGGCGATCTTTCTTCTCGATCAGACCGGGTTTTCTCAAGTGGAACTGGCACTCGTTTCCCGCATCTTTAGCGAACTGCCGGCGGCCGAAGTCATACTGACGTTTGCTGCAGATGCCCTTGTCAACCATCTGGCGCAGACGCCGCAGATAGCCAAAGCCGTGGCGCCACTGCAACTAACAGACTCACAGATACAAGACCTGATCCGATTCAGGGATGGAGACGGTGGCAGAGCGCTCGTCCAACGGACCCTGCGTGAGCACGCTCGACTTGTAACAGGAGCAATGTACGATACCCCTTTCTTTATTCGCCCTGCAACGTCGCGACGTGCCTTATGGTTTCTCCATCTCTCAAGGCATCCGACTGCGCGCGATGTCATGATCCAGCAGCATTGGGATATCCATAATACATTTGAGCACTACGGCCGTGGCGATTTCGGTATGTTGGGTTGGGACACATTGAAGGACTCGACGACCCTTCCGCTGTTTCAATTCAGTGAGCTCGATCAGCAACAAATGAGAGACCAACTTATCGAGTCGCTTCCAAGAGAGCTGTTCGGCCTTGTCTCGGAACAGCCAGTTACCATGGATGCGTTGCGACATATGCTCGCAAATCGGACAGCGGCTCGTTTTTCCGATCTTGACCGGATTGTTTTGCGACTTGTCGAGGAAAGAGAGTTCGAAATTCTTAATCCCGACGGTAAGGTGCGATCGCGATCACTGAAGCGGTTGAATCCCACGGATCGGGTCACGTTACCGTCAACCCTCTGGTTTCCAGGGTTCTCTCGTCGCTCTTGAGGCCATCATCCGGCTCTTGACCCGGGATGATGGATGCGACACACACGGGAACGACCCAAGACCCGGTTACTTGATCGCCTCCGCCTCCTCCAGCGCGGCGATCTCCTCGTCGCTCAGGCCCAGCACTTCGCCCAGGACGTAGTCGTTGTCGGCGCCGATCCAGGGCGCGGGGAGGGCGGCGCTGGCCCTGGAGCGGGACGGGATGCCGGGGATGCCGTGGTGGGCGGCCCGGCCCCAGGGGGGCTCGTCCATCTCGACGATGTGGCCGCGCTCGCGCAGGTGCACGTCGTAGTAGAGGTCCTCGCCGGACATGGGAATGCCCGCGGCCACGCCGGCCTTTTGGAGGCGGCGGAACGCTTGGCGGGCGGTCTGGGTGCGGGTCCACTCCGAGACCTTCCGGTCCAGCTCTTCCCGGTTCTCTTTCCGGCCTTGCTTGCCCGCGAAGCGAGCATCCTCGGCCCATGAGCCCGCGCCGATGACCCCGGCCATGGCCGCCCACTCCTCGTCGGTCTCGCAGGCGATGATGATCCAGTCGTCGTTGCCGGCGCAGGGGTAGCAGCCGTAGGGCGCGTAGGGAACTCCCAGTACTTCCCGGTAGCCCAGCGTCTCCCACTCGTTGCCGTTGACGGTGTAGTCGAGGATGGCGGGGCCCATCATGGCGCCCTGGGCCTCCAGCATCGCGGCCTCGATGAACTGCCCTTCCCCGGTGCGCTCCTGGTGCTCCACGGCCGCGGCCACCCCCAGCGCCATGGTGATGGCGCCCACCCGGTCGGGCCAGGCGATCTTGCAGCGGGCGCGCATGGGCGACTCGGGATAGCCCCACAGGCGCATGAGGCCGGTGTAGGCCAGGAGCTGCCAGCCCCAGGCCACCCATGACTTGAGCGGCCCTTCCCTGCCCCAGCCGGGCATGGACACCTGGATGATGCCGGGGTTCACCTTGCGCAGCGACTCGTAGTCGAACCCCAGCCGCTCCATGACCCCGACGCTGAAGTTCTCCACCACCAACTGGGAGCGCTCCACCAAGTGCCGGAAGAGCTCCTTGCCCTGGTCGTGCCTCAGGTTCAGGGTGACGCCGAGCTTGGCGCGGTTCATGTCGGCGTGGATGGCCGCGAGCCGGCCTCGGGCCGCCACGGTGTTGGACTCGATCTTGAGCACCTCCACGCCGTAGTAGCCCAGGATCTCCGTGCCCAACGGGCCGGCGAACTGCTGCGTCAGGTCGGCCATGCGGAGCCCGGACAGCATGGGGTCGGCGGGGTCCGCAGGCCGGGTGGGCGCCGGGGGAAGCCCTTCGACTTCGCTCGGCTGCGCCTCGCTACGCCCAGGGCGAACGGAGGTGGGGACCGTGGCTCGTTCTCCGGAGGTGGAGCCCGTGACTGGCTTCGCGGAGGTGGAGTCCCTACTCTCCTCCAGCTCGGCCAGCACCTCCTGCCGGTGCTGGTTCAGCAGGGGCGCCGGGCGGCGCACCCGCATGGGGGTCCCGGACAGGCGCATGGGGAAGCCCGGCGCCCGGTACCGGCCGATGACCGGGTGCTCGATCTCCTGGAGCCAGTGGCGCGCGGCCAGTTGTTCGCCCTCCACGAACTCGCCCACCGTGTTGAGCGGGGCGGCGGAGAGGTGCCGCCGCTGCGCCTCGGCCACGAACTCGGCGGCGGTGAAGCCGCTGATGAACTCCGCGGCCACGGCGGAGGCTTCGTCGCTGCGGGCGTCGCGGTAGTTCATGTCCTCCCATTGCGGCTCGGACAGGATCGTTCCGGTCATCCAGTTCTGGGTGAACTCGCGCCACATGTGGGGCAAGTTGGCGGTGAAGTGGACGTAGCGGCCGTCCTTGCAGCGGTAAATGTTTGTGACCGAGCCGCCGTAGGTTTTGGCCCCGGGCCGGCGCCCCATGCGGTTCTCCAGCGTGTAGCGCGCGATGGAGCTGCTGTTGGTGAAGGTCAACGCTTCCTGCAGCGAGACGTCCAGGCGCTGGCCCGCGCCGCTGCGCCGCCGGTGCCGCACACCCGCCACCGCCAGGGTCGCGGCCACGCATCCGGCCACCTGGTAAGCCGAGTGCGACGGCGCGGTGCAAGGCCCGCGCTCGTCGTCGCCCTGGCCGTAGAGAAAGCCGCCGGCGCCGTTGGTGATGGCATCGCTGGTCTTGTAGTGGCGGTAGGGGCCGGTGCGGCCAAAGGGGGTCATGGACACCGTCACCAGCGTGGGGCAGGTCTCCCGGAGCCACCCATCGGTGAAGCCCCAGGACTCCAGGCGGCCGAGCGGCGTCGCCTCGACGAACACGTCCGCGGACAGCAGGAGCTTCCTGAAGATCTCCCCATCGCCGTCGGTGGAGAGGTCCAGCACCAGGCTGCGCTTGTTGGTGTTGGCGTGGATGGAGGTGAGGCTGCGTTCGATGTCTTCCACGCCTCCGGCGAAGGGCGGGAGCCGGCGCTCGGGAGCGCCCTCGGGCGGCTCCACCTTGATGACGTCGGCGCCGAGATCGGCCAGCAGCCGGCCCGCGTAGGCCGCGGGCACGTCGCCGAGCTCCACCACCCGCAGGTGCGCCAGGGCGGCGGGCGGCTCAGGGCTGTTCTCTGGATCGGCCATGGCGGTGCGATGAGCCCCGAAATCATTCGGGGCGCTAGTGTCGCGTCCCGTAAATTCCTGCGATAAGTTGCGGGCACCCGGCTCGCTGCCGCCCCTTCAGCATCTGAATCGGGCTACCCGATGGTACGGGCCTACACCCGCGGTTCAAGAATCTCCAGCCCGTCGAGGCGGTCGATGAGGTACAGGAGACCGTTCTCGTCGTGGAAGACATCGTTGCTCTGGACGGCGTTCTGTCCCTTGCCGGGCTCCGGCACGTAGTAGCCGACCTCCCTGGGCTGGTACGGGTTGGACACGTCCACCGCGCGCAGGCCGCCGCTGAACCAGGTCACATAGAGGACGTTGCTGAAGACCTGCTCGGCCGGTTGGTGCGCCCCGTAGCGGTCGGCGGGCTCGCCGTCGAGTTCCGGCATGAACGTGGAGATGGGCACGGGGTGCTTCTCGTCGGAGATGTCCACCACCCACATGAAGGCGTAGGGCAAAGGTGCCGCTTTCTGGGCTTCCTCGTCCACCACCACAAGGATCTCCCGGCCCATCAGTTTCTCCGGCATGGGCAGGGTCGTATGCGTGGGCGACGGGTAGGGAGGGCTGGTGTCGAAATGGCTCACTAGCGTGGGCTTGCTCATGTCGGAGATGTCGAGGATCACGAAGCCGCCGTGCCAGTAGCTGACGTAGAGGCGGTCGCCCCGCCGGATGGGATGATGGCAGCGGTGCATGGTGCCGGGCCAGGTCGGTTCCTCGCCGCCGGCGACCCACTGACCCGGCATGTGCCAACGGCCCACCTCTTGCGGGTTGGCCGGATCCGCCAGGTCCAGGATCATGCAGATGTTGCCCACGTACCCTTCCGGGACGGGCGAGAAGTAGGCATAGCGTCCGTCGAACGTGAAGCGGTGGACGCCCTTGGCCGAGGCCTTGTAGAACGACACCTCGCGGGGCTTGGTCGGATCGGAGACGTCGAAGACCTTGAGTCCTCCCTGGGCGTTGTCGTTGTTCTCGTAGCGCTCGTGGTTGATGATCATGACGCCGTCGCTCACCGCGGCCTTGTGCGAGTGGATCCCGGGGGGCACGTCGATCTGGGCCACCAGCTTGGGATTCTTGGGGTCGCGCACGTCGATGACGGAAGTGCCGTGGGGAGGGTCCATGTGACCGACGTAGGCAAAGCCGTTGTCCACTTCGATCTTGCCGCCGCCGGGGAGATCCATGCGCGCCACCTGCTTGATCTTGCTGGCCGTGCCGTAACCGTTGCCTTTGGCCATGACGTCTCTCTCCTTTCCGGGTTCCGTATCTCGGTTCAAGGCCTAAATGCCCGATTCGCGTGGAAATCGCAATGACGTACGGATTGGCCGAACCGGAGGTTCAACCCGGACCGGATCGGGTGGCAGGAGGCGGGAAGGTACGGCGGCTGGAGGGGTTCGGGCCGGGGAAGTGGAGCCGCCAGCCGTGGAGCAAGGGAACCCCACGACTCGCGGATCGGGAAGGGCGTACGCGCCCTGTTATGACCGGATGTGTCGAGCCGGCGCTAGCGGCGGCCGCCGAAGTCGCGGCGCTGGGGCCGGGCCTCGTTCACGGTGATGGTGCGTCCTCCGAGATCGCTCTCGTTGAGGGCGTTGACCGCGGATTCGGCCTCCTCCGAGGTGCCCATTTCCACGAAGCCGAAGCCCCGGGAGCGTCCGGTGAACTTGTCGATGATCACCTGGGCGGACTCGACCGTGCCGTGGGCCGAAAAGATCTCCTCGAGCTGCATGTCCGTCGTCGAGTAGGGAAGTCCCCCGACGTAGAGTCTCCTGCCTTCCATCTGTTCTCCTCCTGAAACGTTATGGCCGTACACCCTGGGCGCGAACTGCAAAAGGAGTCGAACATGGCAAGATTCTGTACGGAACCACGAACCCGGTCGGTTTTCCTTCGCGTAGGCTTCGCAAGGTGAGACTTACGATGGTGCGTCCCACTGGGACGCGATAATGGTAGCCCTTCGCTCCGGGGGCGTCAAGCGGCGGAAAGGGTGGCCCCTTTCCGCCGCGCTTGCGTCAGATCTTGTAGAAGTTCCGCGCGTTGTCGCCGAGGATGGCCTGCTTCTGCTCGTCCGTGAGCTCCGCCCGGTCGCGGATCTCGTCGATCTCCTCCATGCAGTTGTCCATGGTGATCTCGTGCGGGAAGTCGGAGCAGAACATGAAGACCTCGTGGCCAACGCGATTGACGCAGTAGACCAGCACGTCCTCGTTGCCCTCGCACCCGACGAAGACCTTTCCGCTGCGGAAGTACTCGATGGGGTCTTTCTTGAGCTGCAGGCCGCCGTACTCCACCTCGCGGTTCAGCCGGTCGAGCACCAGCGGGATCCAGGCCGTGCCACCCTCGAGAAATCCCACCCGCAGCTCGGGAAAGCGGTCGAAGACGCCCTCGGACATCATCCCGGTCATGTGGATGGCCAGCGGGAACGGCATGCCCAGCGCGCGCGTGGCCGGAAACACCTTGAACGAGTTGAAGCCGAGGTCGCCGTAGCAGCCGCCGTGCACCGCCAGGGCGCAGTCGAGCTTTTCCGCCTCCTCGTAGAGCGGATTGAACTCGTCCGAGCCGTAGTGCCGGTCGAGGCCGTTGGAGGGAAGCATGGCACACACCATGCCCAGATCCTTCACCGCCCGGCGCAACTCCTTCACCGCCGCCTTCACGTCCTGCACCGGAATGAGCGCAACCCCCTTGAACCGGTCGCTGACCTTCGTGTACTTCTCGGTGAACCAGTCATTGTAGGCCTGCGCGTACGCCGCCGCCCACTCGGGAAAGTGCACCTGGCCGTAGGAAAGGCCGGCGGTGGGATAAAGCACCGAGGACTCGATCCCGGTCTTGGCGAGGAACTCAAGCCAGCGCTCGGGTCCCACCGAGGCGTCGAAGATTCCCTCCGGCTCGATGATGCGGTTCCTGGGAGTGTGGAACTTGTCGAGACTCGGCAGCATCTGGCGGAAGCTCAGGTTGCCCCGTCCCAGGTACCTCTCGTCGATGTACTCGTTGATCTCGTTCTCGCGCTCCATGATGTGCCCATCGGCATCGACAAATGCTTGACCCATGACTCTTCTCCTTTCCGGTTCCTGGAATGCAACAACGGTCCGGCGGTCCAAACGACCCGCCCTCATTCTCTCGGGTGTGTTACGAAGTCCGCAGAATCCTACATTAGTCGTTCGGGAAATATCCTGTCAATGGGATTCGGTGCTACTGAAACGCGTTGACGCCCACGCCCCTGAGCCGTAGACTTCCGCCCTCATGTCCGGGTTCAGGTCGCTATTCGGGTTGCCGCTGGTCGCCGCGGGACTTATCGCCTCCCCTTTCCTCTGGCCGGTCCTCTTTCCACTGACCTGGTTGGCTCCCGTCCCCTTCCTGACGGCGGTGGAAGGGGCCCGCACCTGGCGGCGGGCGCTCTTCGCCGGCGCCATTACCGGCGCCGCCACCATCGCTCTGGGTTTCCACTGGCTGGTCTACACGATTCACGTGTTCGGCGGGGTCAACTATGCCCTGGCCGCGCTGGCGTTCGCCCTCTTCGTGGCCTGTTCGGCGATACCGTTCGTGGTCTTTGCCGCCCTGGTCCGTCTGTGCGGAACCGGCCCCCTGGGGCTCCTTCCGTCGGCGTTCTGGGTGGCCGTCGAGTTCTGGTTCCCGAATCTCTTTCCCTGGTACCTCGCCACCAGCCAGACCCTGTTCACGTCCCTGAACCAGTCGGCGGACCTGGTGGGACACTACGGCACGACCTTCGTGTTGCTTTGGTGCGGCACGGCCCTCTACAGGGTCCTGCGGGCGCGCCGGGGCGAGGACAACATGCGCCCCGCGGCATGGTCCGCGGGGGCGGCGTGCGTCCTCCTGGGCGCCTGCATGGTCTACGGGCAGGCGCGGCTGGTCCAGGTCGACAGCGCGGTGAAGGCCGCCCCCAAGCTCGACGTCGCGGTGGTACAAGGCAACATCTCCATCGAACGCAAGGGCAAGGCCGCTTTTCTCAAGACCAACCAGAAGGCCTACCGGGAGCTCTCCACGAAAAGCGCCGACGCGGATCTGGTCATCTGGCCCGAGTCCGCCGTCGAGAAATGGCTGCCCGAAAGGGCCGGGCGAATCCCGGCGGAACTGCTGCCGGCGCGCCATCCGCACATGATCCTCGGCGCCATCAGCTACCGGGAGCGGCCCGGCAACCGCTTCCGCAAGTACAACAGCGCCTTCGCGGTGAGTCCCGCCGGGACCGTGCTGGGCCGCTATCACAAGCGCGTCCTGCTGGCCTTCGGCGAATATGTTCCCCTGGCATCGGTCATCGGCGGACTGCCGGGCATGCCCCCCATCGGCGAAGGCTTCACGCGGGGCCGGATCGAAAGCGCCTTCACCCTGCCGCAAGGCGCGCGCGTGGCGCCGCTCATCTGCTACGAGGACCTGATGCCGGAGTTGTCGCGCCGCTTCGTGCGCGACCAGCGCGCCAACCTGCTGGTCAACCTGACCAACGACGCCTGGTACGGCCGCACCGTGGCGCCCTGGCAGCACGCGCGGCTGGCGCGATGGCGCTCGCTGGAAACGCGGCGGTCCCTGGTGCGCGCCACCAACACCGGGGTGACCACGGTGATCGGTCCCGCCGGCCGCATGTCGGCGCCGCTGCCGCTGTTCGAGGAAGGGGTGCTCACCGCGACGGTTCCCTTGCTGGAGATGGAAACGGCGTACGTGCGTTACGGCGACTGGTTCGCGTGGCTCATGTCACTGACCACCGCGGTTGCGGTCTCGGTCAGGGGGTTCGCCTTCAGGGGCAGGTTTCAGACCCGGCCGTGACGGGACCCTGGTCTACACTGCCCAGGCGTACACGGGTCAGGGAAGCCGGAAGCCGGCGAGGGCGTCCAGGATATCGTCCACCGTGTCGGCGATGAGCAGCTTGTCGCGGTGCTTCTGTTTCAGAAAACCCTGGTCCACGGCGTAGTCGAGGAAACGGATCAGGTGACCGTAATAGTCCCGCACATTCAGGACGCCGCAGGGCTTGGCGTGAATCTTGAGCTGCAGCCAGGTGATCATCTCGGCCAGCTCCTCGAGCGTGCCGTACCCCCCCGGAAGCGCGATGAAACCGTCCGACAACCGCGCCATCAGCGCCTTGCGCTCATGCATGGAGGCCACCACCTTGAGCTCGGTGAGGCCCGTGTGCACCACCTCGTCCATCATCAAGGCCTCCGGGATGATGCCGATGACCTCGCCGCCCTCCTCCAGGGCCGCGTCCGCCACGCATCCCATGAGCCCGATGGAGGCGGCGCCGTAGACCACCCCGATGCCGCGCCGCGCCAGCTCGCGTCCCAGCGCGGTCGCCATCCGCGCGTATTCATCCAGCGCGCCTGTGCTGGACCCGGAAAAGACGCAGATCCGTTTCATTCAAGCTCCCGGGGACGCTGTGGTCATCCGTTGTTGGAGGCGAGCCCGAGCCCCACGATCCCGGCGACGATGAGGCCGATGCACAACAGCCGCATCGGGTCCCTGGGCTCCGCGAACAGGACCATCCCCAGGATCACCGCGCCCACCGCGCCGATGCCGGTCCACACCGCGTAGGCCGTTCCCACCGGCACGGTCTTCACCGCCCGCGACAGGAAGTAGAAACTCACCCCCAGGGCCACGACCGTGACCGCGCTCGGCAGCAGCCGGGAGAAGCCGGCGGTGTACTTGAGCCCGATGACCCACACGACTTCGAGCACGCCGGCGATACACAGGTAAGTCCAGCCCATTTGTCTTCTCCGCTCCGGATTTGCCTCTCGTCCGGATAGTACCAATAATACGCCGGTGATTCCCAATTCCGCCCAACACGCCGAGCACTGTCGCGACTGCAAGACGCGTTTGCATGATCTCCTGACGACGCTTTACGGGGACGCGTGCCGCAAGGACCATGCCTTCCCCTGGCCCAGCGACCCGGAAGCGTACCGCGGAATCCGGATCGGAGACGTGCTGCAACGCATCTTCGATGCCCTGCGCGCCCACCGCGGCTACGAGGACTTCGTACGGACGCCGCGGATGCCGCCGTGCGACTACTATATAGCAAGCCCGGGTTTCATTCTGGAATTCGACGAGCGCCAGCACTTCACCCGGCCCCGCGCCATCACCCTCGGCCTCTACCCGGCGGACCTTCCGACGGGATTCTCCACCCGTGAGTGGCTGCGGCTTTGCGACCTCCTCGACGCCCGGGACCCGGAGCCTCCCGACCGGGACGAGCGCCGCGCCTGGTACGATTGCCTGAGGGATCTCCTGCCCGCCGTTCACGGGCTCGGCCCCACCGTCCGCCTCTACGAGGGCGCCCTGCGCTGGTGCGAGCTGCGGCCGGATTCGGCCGAGGACGTCCGCGTGTTCAAGTCTTTCCTCGAAGGAAGCCCCATAGTATAGAGGTCCGATGTCGTGTCCCGTCCGCGCCACCGCCGGACCCGACGCGACACCAACCCGCGGAAGGAGTAAAGCGTGGCCGGAGACAACGACGCCGACAGGCTCAAGGCGCAAGACCTCATCCGGGAGATCAAACGGGCCGGCATCCGGTTCATCGTGGCGTTGCCGGACCGCACCACCAGCGAGCACGTGCTGAAGACGATGATCAAGGATCCCGACTTCCAGGTGGTGCAGGTGTGCAAGGAAGACGAGGGCGTGTCCATTTGCAGCGGACTCTACGCCGCCGGACACCGGTCGCTGCTGCTCATGCAGTACACGGGCCTGCTGGACTCCATCAACGCGGTCCGCGGCGTGGCCGTGCAGGGGAAGAACCCGGTGTGCATGATGGTTGGGATGCTCCAGAAAGAACCCGGGGTCCCGCCCATCCAGTCCAAGCGCTACGGCCTCCGCATCGTCGAGCCGATCCTGGACGCCATGCAGATCGAGCACGCCAACATCGAGGCGCCCGGCACCGAGGACCGGATCGTGCCCATGGTGGAAGCGGCCTATGCGGAGCAGAGACCCGTGGCCATGCTAATCGGACGGGAGCCTATCTGACCATGATGAAACGCGACGACATGCTCAAGACGCTGGCGCGCCACCGGACCGACGAGATCGTGGTGGCGGTGTACAAGGCGGCCCAGGACTGGATCCACATCGCGCCGTCCGACCTCAACTACACCTTCACCGGCGCCATGGGACAGGGCTCGTCCCACGCCCTGGGCCTGGCCCTGGGGCGGCCCGACAAGCGGGTGGTGGTGCTGGACGGCGACGGCAGCCTGCTCATGAACCTGGGCACCCTCGTCACCATCGCCAACGCCGCGCCGAAAAACCTCGTGCACTGCGTGTGCGAGAACGGCACCTACGAGACCAACGGCGCCGTCCCCATCCCGACCCATAGCGGCTTCACCTTCACCGGCCTCGCCCGGGAAGCCGGCTATGCCAATACCTACACCTTCGACAGCCTGGAGGACTGGGACCGGAACCTCGACCAGCTCCTGAAGGAGGACGGCCCCATCCTGGTGGACCTCAAGGTGGAGCCCGGCGAGGACTACCCCGAGAACTTTCCCCGCCTCTACAACACCGAGTATCGGGACCGCTTCCGGGACGTGTTGGCCAGGTCGTAACGGGTTCGGGTTCCCCGTTACGGGAATCAACCGGACAGCGTCCTTCGACTTCGCACCGCTGACGCGGCGCTACGCTCAGGACGAACGGGAGCAACCGCCACAGGACCATCGGGAAGAGTAGTCGCAACCGTTCGTCCTGAGCGAAGCGAAGTCGAAGGACGCTCACTTCCTCGGCAAGGCGTTCAGGGCGTCCGGATTGACGACGTCCACCGGCGCGCCCTCCATGAACCGGATGACGTTGGTGAACGCGGCCTGGTAGCGCTGGTGCAGGATCCGGTCCACGGCGTAGCCCCGATGGGAAGCCAGGAGGACGTTGTCGAATCCGCGCAACGGATGGTCCGGCGGCAGCGGCTCCTCGTCGTAGACGTCGAGGCCGACCCCGCCCGGATACCCCTGCCGTAGCGAGTCCACCAATGCTTCCTCTGAAACGATCGGGCCGCGCGCCGTGTTGATGAGCAACGCGCCGGGCTTCATGCGCCGGAGCTCCTGGCGGCCGATGAGTCCCCGCGTCTCGGCGTTGGGCCGGCAGTGGACCGAGACGATGTCCGACTCCTCGAGCAGCGTGTCGAGGGAGACCCGGCGTGCGCCTGCCTCCGCGGCTCTCTCATCGGTGAGAGTCTTGCCCGTGGCCAGAACGTTCATGTCGAAGGCGCGCGCGACTCGCGCCACCCTGGTGCCGATGCGGCCCAGGCCGATGACGCCCAGGGTCCGCCCCTCCAGCAGCATGCCCACCGCCGGGGGCCATGCGCCGTCCCGCATGCCTTGGCTCACCGACGGGACCTGCCTCGCAAGAGCCAGCAGCAACGCCCAGGTCAACTCGACGGTCGAGGCTCCCGAGTCGTTGGGAGTGCATGACACGACGATGCCGCGCCGGGTGGCCTCCGCCAAGTCGAGATGCGGGATGCCGCGGCCGATCTGCGAGATGAAGCGCAGCGACGGTGCCAGAGCGAACTCGCGCTCCCGGAACGCCGACCGCTCGCGCATGAGCACCACCGCATGGGCATCGCCCACCGCGGCCGACCACTCTTCATCGGTGGTAAGCTTGCGCTCCACCACCCTGACGTCGGCCAATCTCGCGGCTTCTTCGTACGCCGGCACCGAGGCGCAGAACCGCTCGTAGTCGTCCAGCACCACCACGCGAAACCGATCTTCCGACATGACACCTCCCGTCTCGGAGCGCGACGCCCCGATGCCATTTCCTACCTCCAATATTCCCGATAAGCTAATGTGACACCCAGACCGTTACCCCATCAGGAGGAACCCCATGACCCAGTTGACCGAAGAGAAGTGCGTGGCGTGCCGGGCCGATGCCCCGGTGGTCACCGACGAGGAAGTCCGCCAGCTCAGCCCGCAGACGGCGGAGTGGGCGATGATCGAGGAGGACGGTATTCCCAAGCTGGACCGGCTCTTCAGGTTCGGGAACTTCGCCCAGGCGCTGGCCTTCACCGCCGCCGTGGGCGACATCGCCGAGGCGGAGGGCCACCACCCGCGGATCGTCACCGAATGGGGCCGTGTGCGGGTCACCTGGTGGACCCACAAGATCCGCAATCTCCACCGCAACGACTTCATCATGGCGGCCAAGACCGACCGGGTCTACGGCACCGCCGGGTGAGCGCCGCGTCGGCCTTCTGATTGACACGCGGCAACTTCTTGCCGTATTCACAGGGTTTGTGGCCTATGCCGTAGGCCACCATGAATGCCCATCGTGGAGGTGACGCAAATGGCTGCCTATCCTGTCGTGGATTCCGACTCGCACATCCGTGAAACCATCGACGACTACCGCTCGCGCATACCCGAGCAGTACCATCGCATCCGCCAGGGCCTCTTTCCCAGCGACACCTGGGACCGCTTCCTCGGACGCATGGGCAAGCAGACCGTCGGCACCGACGGGTACGTGGCGGACATGGACGTGGAAGGGATCGACCTCACCGTCATCTACCCGACCATGGGGCTGAACCTCTGCCTCGTCCCGCAGAGCGATCTTTCGAAAGCGCTGGCGCGGGCCTGGAACGACTACATCGGCGAGATCCAGCAACAGAACCCGCGGCTGAAAGGCATCGCCACCGTGTCCCTGAAGGACGTCCCCGCCGCGGTGGAGGAGCTCAACCGCGCCGTCAACAAGTGGCACCACCCCGGCGTGATGATCCACACCCACGGCCACAAGAAGAACCTCGGCGCCGAGGAGTTCTGGCCCATCTACGCCGAGGCCGAGCGGCTGGGCATCCCGGTGTGCTTCCACGGCAACTCCTGGGGCGCGGAGGGGCAGGAGCGCTGGGAGAGCTTTCTCCAGGCCCACACCGTAAGCTTTTCCTTCGAGATCATGCAGGCCTTCCTCGGCATCGTCACCTGCGGGGTGATGGAGCGTTTCCCCAACCTGAAGCTGGGCTTCTTCGAGGCCGGTTGCGGCTGGCTCCCCTATTGGCTCGACCGCATCGACGAGCACTACGAGCGGCGCAGCGAGGAAGCGCCGCTGCTCAAGGCCAAGCCCAGCGAGTACGTCGCCAGCGGCCGGGTGTACGTCAGCTTCGACCCGGACGACGCCATGCTGCCCTACTGCATGAACCGCTACGGCGACGACATGTGGCTGTTCGCCGCCGACTACCCGCACTGGGACACCATCTGGCCCAACGCCACCAAGGAAGTCCGCGAACGGACCGACATTTCCGAAGACCAGAAACGGAAGGTCTTCTTCGACAACTCCAACCGCTTCTACTCGCTGGGGCTCGAGGCGTAATCACGCGGAAGGCGGGCGCCGATCGGCGCCGCCGGCGTACCCTATGCGTGTTACCAAGAGGTGGCTTGCCGCCGCCCTGCTCCTGCTGCTGGGCGGCTGCGCCACGGCCCGGGGGCCAGGCTTCGACGGATGGAAAGAGCCGGGCGCGGACGTCGGCCTCGTCTACCTTTACCGGCCGTGGTCCTTCGTGGGCGGCCTTCTCCCGGTGCGGGTCTTTGTAGACGACGAAAGGAAGGCGGACCTTCAGAACGGCACGCACCAGGTTCACGAATTGTCACCGGGGCCGCACACGGTCGTAGCCGAAATGGGCAGCCTGCCGATGACCACCGACAAGATCACCATCGAAGTGAAGGTCAAACCGGGCTCGGTCCTGTTCGCGCGGTTCAAGGCCCGCAGGAAGGACGTCGGCGGCGGCACCGCGGTGCGTCTCAGCGAGCTCACGATGGTAAACGCGGACACGGCTCGACGGGAGATCCCGGAGACCAAGCGCTCCAGGTAGAGACCGGGCCACGGCACCCGCGAGGGAGCCCGCGCCGGAACCCGACGGTCCTACAACCCAAGTTCCTCCGCCACGGCACGCTCGACGGCCGTGCCCTTGAAGAAGCCCGGGTTGTTGCGGGTGTGCAGGCGGGCGGCGTTGGTGAAAGTGAACTCCCGGAAGTCCTGCTCGGTCACGTGGCCCTTCTCCACCATCTCGTACGCTTCCGGAATGACTTCCTTGAAGTCGGGCACGTCGAAGTGCGTGAAGTCGGAGCTGAAAATCGGCTGTAGGCGCACGCCCATGCGGGGATCGAACGCCCACATGGTGGCGCGGTCGTCCGCCTCGCAGCCGAAGAAGAAGTTGTTGGCGAACACAGCCCCGACGTCCTCCTCGGACTCGATGCCCGCGGCCTCGAAATCGTCCACCACGTGCTCGGGCTTCGCCAGCTCTTCCAGGCTGCAATTGGGCCGGAAGGCGTCCAGGTTGTCCATGAGGGCGTCGGCGTTGGCCTTGAGCCGCTCGTCCCCGTAGCGTTCGATGAACCCCTTCAACTCCTCGACGTCGGTGGTGTCCGGATACTGCAGCCCGGCGCGACGGCGTTTCTCCCAGTGCTCGATCAGGTCGAAGCACATCTGGCAGGCCCAGCTTATGCCGCCCTCCATGAACCCGAAGTTGAGGCTCGGATAGCGGTTCACGAGGCCTCCGAGGAAAACGCCGCGGGCGAAGGCGTGGTTCGACTCGGCGAAGTGGCCGACGTGGTTGAAGGTAAAGTTGGTGATGGACGCGCGGTCGTGCCAGCGGCCGCTCCCCGAGTGCTGGGTCACGGCAACGCCCAGCTCCACGCACCGCTGCCAGACCGGCTCGTAGTCATAGGGACTGTCCAGGGCGATGTTGTCGCAGTACCAGGCGGCCTTGCGCGGATCGATGCCCTCCGCGGCGCCGGGAATCTTCCGCTCCTGGTTGCCGCGCAGCATGACCGCGCGGTAGCCGCGCTGCACCACCGCGTACTCCAGCTCCTCCAGGGCGTCCTCCGGCTTGTGGCAGGGGATGATGGCCACCGGACAGAACCGCTCGGCGTACGGCGCGAACATGTCCCACGTCATCCTGTTGTAGGCCCGCACTCCCGCGCGGTGGAGGTCGTCGTCGGCGATGCCGTTGACGCTCAACCCGAAGCTCGGATAGATCATCGCGAAATCGATGCCCAGCTCGGGCAGGCGCTCGTTCAGCAGCCCCGGCAGGAGCCCGGTGGCCTTGTCCAGGGTATCGGCGGTGACACCCCACCAGATGGTGCGGCGCATGCGGTGGTGCTGGCGTTCCGCCGGGGTGGCCCGGTACCAGCCCTGGTTCCTGCGCCAGAGATCCCGGATCCGGTCGACCGCCCCGGGTCCGCCGCTCTCGCTCAGGTACTCGAGGAAGACCGGAATCGGCTCGATCCAGTGGCCGTCGCCGTCGATCACCGGGTGCTTAAGCCCGTCGTGTATCGCCGCTGCTCGATTTCCCATGGTCACGACTCCTTAAGGATATGCTCTGTCAGTCCCGTCCTCCGTTTCGTCCGTATCGAGCTATAGCACAGATCATCTCTTCCGAGCGACGCGCTGACACGGACTCGGGCGGGGTCGAAAACCCGCCCCTGCAACTGCTCATCGGACTTCGGGGGTCGCTAAGGCATGGAAGGTGTTTCTCCCGGCTCTTCCCGGGACGCGCGCAGGGTCTTGTCCAGCGCGGATTGGACGAGTCCCGCCTGCCAACGCAACAGCCCGCTGCTCTCCATCACGTCGTCGAGGGTCTTGCAACCTTGTTGGACGATGGTTTCCAATGCGGCCTTGGGCGCCAGCGTCGAAGGGGCGATCTCCAGTCGCTCGGCGATCCGGGCGCACTCGGCGCGCAGCGCGTCGAACCGCGGCTGGTCCATGGGAGGCGGCTTCACGCCCGCGGGCCCGCGGCGTTCCGGCCACTCCGCGGGAGTCATGGCGGCCGCCCTGGCGATGGCCTTCTCGATCGTCCTTCGCCACGAGCCGACGAAGTTGCGAGGCAGCTTCGGTCCCTTGTCCAGGGGCTCGCCCGGATGCTCCTCCGTCCATTGCGCCAACTCCAGCAGTTGCCGGTTGCCCAGCACCTTGAAGGTCGGACGGTCGGAGTTCCGGGCGCGCATGTCGCGCCAGCCCCATAGCTCCCGGAGATAGGCCAGTTGCCGATGCGTCAGCCGGCCCGCGCCCTTGATGCGCCAGGCCTCGCCGGAGCCGTCCGGACGATCACGCCCGGCGGCGTCCACCATGGCCCGGCAGCTCTCGCGGTGCCATCCCACGCGGCCGCGCTCGCGCAGCTCGCCGCGCAGGGAGTCCGCGAGCCCCTCCAGATAACGCGTGTCGTTCACCGCGTATTGCAATTGCTTTTCGCTGAGGGGTCGCCGAGACCAGTCCGACTTCTGCGAATCCTTGGTCATGGCGATGTCGAAGAACCTCTCGACGAGGGCGGCCAACCCGATCTGTTCGATCCCGAGCAACTGGGCGGCGATCATGGTGTCGAAAACCTCGCCCTCCGGCCTGAAGCCCTCCCAGGCGTGCAGCATGCGCAGGTCGTAGTTGCCGCCGTGCACGATCAGCCGCTTCGGGACCAGGGCCTCGACCAGGCCGCTGAAGTCCAGCTCGGCAAACGGATCGACGACGAAGTGCTGGTCTCCGACTGAGAGCTGGACAAGGCAGACCTTCTCGAAGTAGCTGTGGAGGCTGTCGGCCTCGATGTCCACGGCGACGGTTGTGCCGGCCCCGATGCTCCGGATCAGGCTGTCCAGGGTGGCGGAGTTGCAGACGTAGACGTAGTCCACGGCCTCGACACCGCCGTCATCGGCCGCTCCCTCCGAAAACGAGCGTCCCTCGGGGCGTTCGGCGGGCATCAGGTCCCCAGTCTCATCCTCCCCGATGCCGGACAACGCCACCGGCGCACGATCCGGAAACTCGGCGACCAGGGACAGGCTCCCTCCCATTGCCTCTACAGTCCTACGTAGCGTGGACAGCAGGAGGTCGCTGCGCTGCTCAAGTCTAGAGACGCTGTCCTGCGTGATCCCCAGTTGCTTGGCCACCCGCACCTGTGTAAGCTTCCGTGCTTTGCGCAACTCGCGCAAGGTCATTTCCTCCGCAATCAACTCCGCAGCACGAGCCTCGACTTTCTTGCGTTGAGCAGCGTTCAGCTTCCTGTTCTTGTGATCGACGTTCACGGGCATTGGCTATTTCCTTCCTCCTTCAGGTGCGCAAGTGCGAGAGGCGCGAGAGCGCCCGAAGCTCCAACCGGACTGCGTTGACGAGTTCATCGAACTCCGACTCGAACTCGCCCGCGATCTCAACTAGCCAGCTCACTCTCTACTATGGCTCGTGAATCATATGTAGTCCAATACATGAGTAGCCCTCCGGTCTTGCGACGTCCCTTCCTCAAACTACAGCAGCCCGAGTGTGGAGAGTCACCGTAAATGTCCCTTCAAATACCCCTCGCTTAACCATCACTTGTCAAACCAAACGCCTAGTAATACGTTTGTTAATACTGTTAAATGAATCAAAGGAGTTCCCATGGCGAAGTTGCCCCATATCATACCCGTGACCGACCTGAGGCAGGACGCGGCGTCCGTGTTGAAACGGGTCGGCGAGTCGCGCGAGCCCTTCGTCATTACCCAACGAGGTCGAGCGGCGGCGGTGCTCTTGAGTGCCGAGGCTTATCAGCGCGCAGAGTCTGAACGGCAGATGCTCAGGCTGCTGGCGCAGGGGGAGAAAGAGATCGCCGAGGGGCGAGGGGTCGACTTGGACACGGTGCTGGTGGAAGCCGACGCGCTGCTCGCGGATGATGATTCGTGAGCGTGCGATTCACGACATCCGCCCGGTCGCAATTCCTCGCCGCGATCGCCTATATCAAGCGGGATAACCCGGAAGCGGCGAGACGGTTTCGCCGACGGGCCGAGGATGTCTTGCGTCGGCTCGAGAAGTTTCCTGACTCCGGCAGAGTCATTCCCGAGTTTCCGGAGTTGCCCTACCGGGAAGTGATCGTTGCTCCATACCGTTTCTTCTACCGCCAAGACGACGGCACAGTCTGGATCGCGGGCGTCTGGCACGGCGCCCAACTTCCGGATGAACCCTGAGATTCGGGGAGGCCCTGTGATACCGGTACCGGCAGACACCGACCTCGACCTTCTGGCCCGCGCCCAGGCTATCCACTCCCGTGTCCTCACCATGGACACGCACGTGGACATCCCGCCCGATTTCGGCACTGAAAGCTACGACCCCAGGGAGGCCAAAGGGGGACGCGGGCAGATCGACCTCGTCGGAATGGAGCGGGGCGGGCTGGATGCGGTCTTCTTCATCGTCTACGTGGGGCAAGGCGAGCGCAACGCGGCGGGGTATGCCAGGGCCATGGCCGACGCCTTCGCCAAGTTCGCGGCCATCCGGCGCATGACCGACGTGCAGTATCCGGACACCATCGCGCTGGCACGCACGGCTGCGGACGTGCGGCGCATCCACGGCGAAGGCCGGCTGGCGGCGCTCATCGGCATCGAGAACGGCCATGCCCTCGGCCGGAACCTCGATATCCTGGATACCTATTACGACTTCGGCGCACGCTACCTGGGCCTGCTGCACAACGGCCACAACGACCTCGGCGACTCGGCGGTGCCCTACCCCCGCCTCAAGGATTCGCCCACCGAGCACGGCGGCCTCACCGAGTTCGGACGAGCCGTGGTCGGGCGCGCCAACGACCTGGGCATCATGGTGGACATCTCCCACGCGGCAATGACCACCACGCTGGACGCCATCCGCGCCTCGCGCGCGCCGGTGATCGCGTCCCATTCGAGTGTAAAGGGTGTCTACGACCACCCGCGCAACCTCACCGACGAGGCACTGGCGGCCCTGCGCGACAACGGCGGCGTGGCCCAAATGGTGGCCTTCGACGCCTACCTGCGTCCGGTCTCCGGCGAGCGGCAGGCGGCGCTCCGCGCCCTCCGGACGGATATGGGGGTCAGGGGCTTTGCCGACTTCCAACAGCTTAGCGACGAGGAGCGCGACGCCTGGCACGCCCGCCGTCAGGATATCGACGTCCAGTGGCCCAAGGCGTCTGTAAGCGACTTCGCCGATCACATCGACTACGCCGTCCACCTCATCGGCATCGACCACGTGGGCATCGCCTCGGACTTCAACGGCGGCGGCGGAATCGCCGGCTGGGACAATGCCCGCGACACCCTGAACGTCACCATCGAGCTGGTGCGCAGGGGTTACAGCGAGAGGGAGGTCGCGCAACTGTGGAGCGGCAACCTGCTACGGGTGATGGAGGCGGTGGAGGGATATCGCCTGGATCCCGGATCGGGCTCGGGATGAGACCGCAGGACGGAGCTGTCTTGACAACCGCCCAACGGGGTTGTCCTCCCCGATCCTCACCCCTTGGGCCCGAAGACCGGCAGCAAGGCACCGCCCCGTTCGATGAAACGAACCTCCACGTCCATGCCGATGGAAACATCGCCCGGCTCGCAGTCCACGATGTTCGTGCCGAACATCGGGCCTTCCTCAAGCTCGATCAAGGCATAGACATAGGGTAGATCGGGTTTGAAAGCCGGATCGAAGGCCCGGTGGTGTACGTTGTATGCGAAGACCTTGCCGCGGCCGGACGCCTCGCGCCATTCGAGGCTGCCGTAGAAGGGTTGGTTGGCGTGATTCCGACAGTAGGCCGCCGGCCAATACCAGGCCCCGCACTCACGGCATTGCATCAGCACGAACTTTCGATCCCGGACCGCATCCCAGAACGGCTTGTTGTCCTCATCGATGGCGGGCTTTGGGTAGGACGCAGACATGATCATCGGCTCCGCTCGCTCAAACTTCAGTTGCTCAGGATCATGCAGGCGTGGGTCGAGCACATCCCGGGCGAAAGGATCTCGCCACCGTGTCCCGTCACCATCCCGATCCTTGCGTTCTCCACCTGCCGCTCTCCGGCTTCGCCGCGGAGCTGCATGATGGCCTCCGCGACGTGAGTCTGCTCGCCCAGATGATACGCGGACAGGAGTCCGCCGCTCGTATTGATCGCGACCTCGCCCCCCGGACCTATGCGCCCGCCCTCGACAAAGGCGCCACCCTCACCCTTCTTGCACCAGCCGTAATCCTCTAGCTGGAACAGCACCTCGGCGGTAAAACAATCGTAGAGCCCCGCGAAATCGAGGTCCTTGAGGTCGATCTCCGCTTCACGGAAGGCGGTCTCCCTGGCGGTCTGTACGGCAAGACGCGTGTAGTTGGCCTTGTCCCACCAGAGCTGCCCCATGGCCTCTCCCACCCCCGCGCCCGAAACATGGATGGGTTTGCGCGCCAGGTCCTTCGCCCGCTCGGCGGTTGTCAGGACGATGGCGAAACCACCGTCGCTCACGACGCAAGCGTCGAAGATGTTGTAGGGCCAGACCAGCGGCGGCGCTTCCATGTATTCGGACAGCGTCAGCGGCCGGCCATGGAACTGCGCCAAAGGGTTGGACTGAGCCCAGCCGCGGATCGCCACGGAAATCTCGCCGAACTGCTCCTTCTTCGTGCCGAACTCGTGCATGTGCCGTGCGGCGAAAAACGTGTGGTGACTCATGGCCGCCAAATCGCCGAACGGTTTCCCCCAGTAGCCCGACCTTTCGATGACACCGATGCTGGTCTTGCCCGTTCGCCGCGCAGCCCGGCTCCGCGAGTAATCCTTCGTTCCCGAGGCGAGCACGACATAGTCGGCCATGCCGAGCTCGAGAAACTTGGTAGCCGCGACAATGCCGACGATGCTCGCGGTGCCGCCGCGGGCAACCTGGAAGAACATGCGGCACGGCAAGCCGAGAACGCGTGGAAAGGCATCGGTCGGGGACGGAACGTCTCCCGCGCCGGGGGCGATCTTGAGATCGACCGCGCCGTCGACGTCCTTTACCGTGAGGCCGGCGTCCTCGATGGCGAGCCTGGCGGCCTCCGTCTGGAGTGTCCGGAAGCTTCGGTCCTCGAACCGGCCGGCAAGCAGCCCGAGCCCGACAATGGCAAACTTGTCCTTGAGAGCGCCAGACATGGTGCTTCCGTCCTAATCTCCGGGTACGGGACCTCACCGGACCAGGTTCAGGATCGGGTCTATCAGGTAGGAATCGAAGGAGTAGAAGCCCAGGCCGAAGGCGATCTGGCCGGCGGGCAGGGGAAACGAAAGGGCCTCCTCCAGCCCGATCTTGAAGAAGATGTACACGCCCAGACTGTAGAGGAGGCTGGTGCGCCAGAGCTCGTGGGCCTGGAAGCGGAGGAAGATCACCGGAATGACCAGCCCGCCTACTTTGAACCCCAGTAGATACAGACCCAAGGCAAACATCACGGCCCAGAAGGAGATCTCGAGGGTGCGCCGGCGCACCACGGCGGGTTCCAGCACAGGCCCCGCTTCCGCCACGGGCTGGGGAGCCGCCGGACTCCGCTCGAACCTGGCGGGCCGGAGCCCCAGCCACAGGCTGTAGGCGAGGTGCATCACCGCCATGGCCAGCACCGGATAGCCGATGGCCAGGGGGAAGAACCGGGTGCGGGCCGGCCATCCCTGCGCCTCCCACACCGCCCATGAGAGGACCGTCACCAGCAGCACGCCGATGCCGACATCCGTCCGGTTACGCACCCGGCTCCTCCTGGAGCCTGGCCCGCTTCGCCATCCAATCCTGCAGCCCGGGCAGGAAGATCACGACCAGGGCGACACCGAAAGTCACCATGACGATGGGACGCGTCAGGAACCAAAGCCCGTAGATCTCGTAGGAGATGAACAGGTTCCGCTCCACCAAGGACCCGAGCACCAGCCCCAGCACCAGCGGCGGGCGCGGCCAGCCGTGGTTCACCATGACCACGCCCATCACTCCGAACACCAGCGTGGTGATCATGGCGAAGTAGGAACCGGTGTTGGCGAAACCCGCCAGGAAGATAAGCATGAACAGCGAGGGGATCAGCAGCGAGCCGCGGACCTGGGTGATCTTCGCCAACTGGTTCAGAAACAGCAGGCACAGCACCACGGTGATGATGTTCGAGATGACGATGAGCCAGACGAACGAGAAGGTCAGGGACAGATGCTCGGTCAGCATCTTCGGCCCGGGCTGCAGGCCCTGGATGATGAAGGCGCCCAGCAGGATGGCGGTGGTGGCGCTGCCGGGGACGCCGAAGGCCACCGTGGGGATCATGGCGGCGCCGATGCCCGAGTTGTTGGCCGCGCCCGGGCCCAGCACGCCGCGCACGTCGCCCTTGCCGAAGCCGCTGCGGTCCCGGGTGCTCTGCACCGCGTGGGCGTAGGACACCCACTGGGACAGCGCGGCGCTCACCCCGGGAACCAAGCCGAAGAAGGTGCCGATCATGCTGCAACGCACGGTGATGCCGATGTGGATGAAGGTGTCCTTGACCCCCTGCCACACACCGCCCAGCTTGCCCACCTTGGCTTCCGCGATGGCGGAGCCCTTGACCCACAGTTCCACGATCTCGGGCACCGCGAACAGTCCCACGGCCGCGGCAATGAGTCCCACCCCCTCCCAGAGGTTCACCAGGCCGAAGGTGTAGCGCTCGATGTTCTCCTGGTAGTCCAGGCCCACCGTGGACAGCACGAGCCCCAGCCCCCCGGCCAGCACCCCCTTGAGCTTGTTGTCGCCGCTCAGCGCCGCAAGAAAACAGATCCCCAGAATCGCCAGCGAGAAGAACTCCGGCGACTTGAAGGACAGCACCAGCGGGGTGACGATGGGAATGGCCAGCGCCAGGGAAAAGGCGCCGACGATGGCGCCCACCAGCGAGCTCATGAGCGCCGCGCCCAGGGCGCGGCCGGCCTCGCCCTTCTTGGCCATGGGATGCCCGTCGATGATGGTGGCGGTAGACACCACCTCCCCGGGCACGCCGAACAGGATCGAGGTGATGTCGCCGGTGGTGCCGGTGACCGCGTACATCCCCAGCAGGAAGGCGAACGCCTGCACCGGGTCCATCTCGAAGATGAACGGCAGCATGAGCGCCACCGCCCCGGGGCTGCCGATGCCGGGCAGGATCCCGACGATGAACCCCAGGAAAATGCCGATGCACATCAGCAGGAACGTGGTCTGATCGAATACCTGGATGAGTCCTGTGATGAAGGCTTCCAGCATGGCGTAGTGGTAGCGGGAACGACTGGTTCGCGGTTCTAGCGTCTTGTCTCAGGACACTACGGTTAGAGTTTCAGGTCAGAGTTCGGGGATCGGAGCCCGGCCCGCGACCGCCAGCGGCGGACGCGGACCGGGTCCCGGTATCACCCACGGTTGATTCGACGGCACGCCGCCGCTGTTCAGCCCTTGGCGATGAGGGCCTTGATCTTGTCCATGAGGGGCTTGGGAGTGTTGAGCAACTCCTCGACGATCTTGGCCACGCCGTCGCCCCGCCTGGGCTGCAGATTGCGGTTCTGCTTCTTGGCCAGCGCCTGGACCTGCGGGTCGTTGTACGCCTTGGCGAAGGCGTCACGCAGGGCCTCGACACGGTCTTTCGGCACTCCGGGCGGGAGCGTGTGGACAATGCTGATCTGGTTGGTGGCGTTCATCGCCCTCAGCATGGCCAGCTCATCCTTGCTCTTGCCCTGCTCCTTGGCCAGCGCCTCGGCCGCGGGCACGCCCTTCAGCAGCGGGTGGTCCGCCTTTTTCTCGCCGGCGATGATCAGGACGCGGCAGCACTTCCCCTCACCCTCGAACATGGCGATCTCGGTGCTGGCCATGGTCTGGAACGTCGTGCAGAAGCCGTTGACTTCGCCGTTCTTCACCGCCAGGCGCTGTGCGCCGCCGCTGGGGAATCCCGTAACGGCCTTGAAGTTGCTGCCGAAGATCGCGTTGAAGAAGATCGGCTCGAGGTGGGACAGGCCGCCCTTGTCGAAGCTCGACACGATGAGCTGCTTCTTGGTCTTCACCGCCTCGGCGAAGGTGCTCACGCCCGCGTCCAGCCGCACCGCGCACGCGGAGTTGGCCCGGAACGCGCTCGCGACCCAGTTGAACTTCCTGCCATCGAACTTGATCCCCGCCACGCCGCGCGCCTGCTTCATCACCAGGCTGCTGCTGATGGCCGCCATCACGGTGCCGTCCCTGCGCTCGTTGTTGAACACCGTGTTGGCCGCCAGCGCGCTGCCGCCGCCCGACTTGTTCTGGACCACGATCCGGGGACTCCCGGGAATGTACTTGTGCAGAACCGGCGCAATGAGCCGGGTGGTGAGGTCGGTGGTGCCGCCCGGACCATAACCCACGACAATACGGATCTGCTTGCCCTTGTAAAAATCCGCCACCGCGTCAGCCCATGCCGGGCCCGCCAGGAGCAGCAACCCTGCCATCAGAACGAAAATTCGTCTAAACATGCGTTCCTCCTTCGGGTTTGATCGTGCGATTAACCGACTTTACGGTGTCCGTGTCAAGAACTTGTCGCGGAAAAAGACCTTCGGTCACGACGCGCTCTCCTGCTCCTTCAGCATCTCCAGCGCCTGCTCCACCAGCCGCCGCCGGAGCCGACGCTCCTCGTCGGCGTCGAGGGACGGGTCGCCAAACACGTGCGGTATGGCCCGCCCCGACATGATCCGCTTGGCGCCCGTGTTCTCCGACACCGACACCAGGTTGGTCACGTGCACCGTGGGGATGCCGGCCCTCTCCAGTTCCTTTGCCATCGCTGCGCCGCAGCGAGTGCAGGTCCCTCAGGCGGAGGTGAGTATGACGCCGTCGACCCTGTCCTCCTCCAGCGATTCCGCGATGTCCCGCGCCATGTCGGCGGCGGTCTCCACCGGCGTGCCGTTGCCCGTGGTGGAATAGAAATACTCGTGCAGCCCGCCCAGCGATCCTTCGCGCACCGCGTCCCGCAGCACATCCAGGGGAATCAGCCGGTTGGGGTCCTCGTTGACGGCCGCGGTGAAGAAGCCGCCGTGCACCGACTCGAACTCGTCGGCGTCGAGGTGCTCCTTGCTCTCGAGGTGGTAGGCGCCGAAGTGAGTGGACAGGTACGACTTGATGCCGTCCGGGTTGCCCCGGGGGACCAGGCCGCCGGTGGTGACCAGCGCGATCTTCGCGTGGCCCAAGTCAGCGATGCCTGGCGCCGGCTCCACCTCCTGGAACGGCGGCAGCGGGATCTCCGTCTCCATCGGACCGCCGGCGAGCTTGACCAGCAGCAGGTCCACGGCCCGCTCGGCCGCACGCCTGGAGACCCGCGTGTTCCAGCGGCCGCCACGGGGGAGCAGTCCTTCCTCGCTGCCCGGAGCCACCGACTCGCCGGTGAGGAGCTTGACGATGACGGCGGCCGAGCGTTCGAGGGCGGCGCGCATGTCGCCGGACGACTCGCCGGTCTGCACCACGGGAATCGTGCTTCGAATCGAGTCGGCGCCGGGGTTGGACGGCGACATGGCGGTCAGCACCGGGATGCCCAACTCGGCCCCCACCGCCCGGCACACGCCCGCGCACGCCAGTCCGTAGCGCCCGGAACCAAAGGCCGGGCCGGCGAACAGCAGGTCGGGCTCGGCCGCCTTGACCAGTTCCAGCAGCCGGGCCGTCGCCTCCTCCTCGTCCTCGGAGAAGTGGTCGTCGCCGCAGTAGACCGTGGAGACGATGCCCGCTCCTTCACCCAGCAGCGTTTGCAGAGGCCTGCCGGGTCCGACCGCCCCTTCCAGCGCGCCGGGCGGCGCGCCCGCGCTCTCCTCCCCGCCCTGGCCGGCGAAGAACTGGTTTACGTAGTGGACGATTCGCTTCATGTTGCCTCCCTATCCCGGCCGGGCCGTCAGCGTCGAGCCGCCGATGGGATCGATGGCGCCGATGATGTTCTGCACCGGAATCTCCACCGTGCCGGCCACGTCCCCCTGGATGGCGCCGAGAAAGGCGTCGCCGCCGATAACCAACTCCATGGACTCATCGAGGTGGACCTTCTCCGGACAGTTGCCCACACTCACCATGGCGTCCGCCTGTGGCGCCACGTCCACCATTGACGGCCCGTCGCCGCCGGACTCCTCCTTGGCCACCAGCACCGTGCGGAGCCCCACTTCCTCGCAGGCCCGGCAGGCCAGCATCAGGTCCACGTCCGCCTGGCCGCCGCCGTCCTTGGTGATGACCACCGCATCCGCCTCCACCACGTGCCGGAGCAGGCGCGCGGCGTGCCAGGCCGTCTCCGCCTTGTCGTCGTAGGTGGCGCAGTGGTTCGCCAGCACCATGCCCGCGAACACGAGGTCCCGGTTGTTGCGGCCGTGAAGCTCCCGGATCATCGGGTGGTTCAGGATGTCGTGAGTGGCGTTCTTGGTGGGCTTGGTATAGCCGTCGTTCACCAGCGCCCCGTCCAGCAGCTCGTTAGGGTGCACCACGCTGGGCACGATGTCCTTGGTGCTCTTGCCGTAGTACAGCTTCTGGCGGCCGATGCCGTGGGAGTAGGCGAAGCTCAGGTAGCCGACGCGCGGCAGGCCCGGAGTCGCGGTCCGTCCCGGTTCGAGGGAGAAGGCTTCCGTCCGGGCAGGCTCCACCCCTTGGGTGGTCTGGGCCAGGAAGACCGCCGTCCGAAGCCCGGCCCGCATGAGCGCCAGGCCGAACTCGCCGGGGTCGGAGCCCTCCCGCGGCTTCGGCAGCACCACCAGACCGGGCATCCTCCCGAACCGGCTCAGCTCGCTGCCGGGGCCGCACATGTCGATGATGGCCTCCTCGGAGCGGGGGAGCGAACCGGAGGTCACCACCGCCAGACCATCGAGCGCATGGGTGCGGCCGATGCCGCACTGGGCCAGCGGCCCGAGGCTTCCGGGGAACGGATTGCCGCGTTCCGGCGCCTTCCAGCGCGGCTCGACGATGTCCACCACGTGGAGGACCCGGGTGCGGTCTCCGGGCACGACAATGCTCAACTCGACGTCGTCGATGAGCGGTTCCGTCACCAGCTCGGCGCGCAGCGCCTCCCGGTTGACAACGAGTTCGCCTTCCCGATATTCGGTGTTGGCGCCCCAGGAAAGGGACCGGACAGGGTAATGGGCCAGCTCGAAATCCACACGACCTCCTCAACCGGAATCGGCTCGTCCGTCGAAGGCAAAACCCTGTGTATCAAACCCAGCGTCGCAGTGCGAGCAACCCAGCCCAACATACCAGGCCATGCGCTCCGTAAATCCGGCCACCCTTCCGTCATCCCGGGCCGCCTCTCCGTCATCCCGGGCTTGACCCGGGATCCAGCGAGCAGTGACCGGGAGTTGAGGTGGCGAAGTTGAACGATCCTGTGACGAACAAGACGGACGAGGCCGCACTGGAGCCCGACCTCCCCATCTGCGACCCGCACCACCACCTGTGGCGGCGCCCCGACAACTCTTACCTGCTCGACGATTTCCTGCGCGACGCCTCGGACGGGCACCGCGTCGTGTCCAGCGTGGCCGTGGAGTGCGGCGCCATGTACCGCGAGACCGGGCCGGCGGAGCTGCGGCCGGTGGGGGAGACGGAGTTCCTGGAGGGAATCGCGGTCGAGAACTCGCGCGCGGGGAACGCCACCGCGGTGGCGGCCGCCATCGTGGCCTACGCCGATCTGGGCCTCGGCGACGGCGTTGCCGCGGTCCTGGAAACGCACCTGCAGGCCAGTCCCACCCGGTTGCGCGGCATCCGCTATTCCACCATGTGGGACGCCTCGGACGCGTTCCGGAGCGTGCCGCGGGCCAGCCTGCTGCGGGACGCCACGGTCCGCAAGGGCTTCGCGCGCCTACAACCCCTCGGGTTGAGCTTCGACGCGTGGCTCTATCACCCGCAGCTTCCCGAGCTGGTGGAGTTGGCCAGGGAGTTCCCCGAGGTGCCGATCATCCTCGACCACATCGGCGGACCGCTGGGACTCGGCCCCTACAAGGGCCGTCGCGACGAGGTGTTCCAGGCCTGGAGCGCGGACATCACCGCGCTGGCGTCGTGCCCCAACGTGGTGCTCAAGCTGGGCGGCGTCGGGTCGCTGCGCTCGGGCTACGACTGGCACACGCGCTCCGCCGACTCCGCCGAACTGGCCGAGGCCATGCGGCCCTACTTCGAGCACTGCATCGAGAAGTTCGGCGCAGGCCGCTGCATGTTCGAAAGCAACTTCCCGGTGGACCGGGTGTCCTACTCGTACGCGGCCATCTGGGACACGTTCAAGATTATGAGCCGGAACTACTCGGAAGCGGAACGTAGAGCGCTGTTCCACGACACGGCCGTCCGAGTCTACCGGCTGGCGTAAGGGCGTCCTTCGACTTCGCTTCGCTACGCTCAGGACGAACGTGGAACGACAATTTCCACCAACCGTTCGTCCTGAGCCCTTCGACAGGGCTCAGGACAGGCTTCGCGCCGCCGCAGCGGCGCGAACTCGAAGGACGCCATTCCTCAGACCATTCCTGAATTCGGATACAGGAGGCGTGCCTGATGGCCGACGACAAGGTCCTTTACGAAGTCAACGACCAGACCGCGTGGATCACGCTGAACCGCCCGGAGGCGCTGAACGCCATCAACGAAGAGATGCGACGGCTCATCATCGAATTCTGCGCCCGGGCGGACGCGGACCGGGACGTCCAGGTGGTGCTCTTCCGGGGCGCCGGCGAGAGGGGCTTTACCGTGGGCGGCGACATCAAGGAGCGGGCCAGCCGCAACGCCGAACCGGCAGCGGCATCGGCGTCTCCCCTGGAGGCGCGGCAGGCAAGGCAGGCTCCGGGCGTCCATTCGCCCATCGACGCCGTGGCCCTGGTGCAGAAGCCTACCATCGCGCTGTTGCACGGCTACGTTGTCGGAGCCGGCCTGTTGATCGCCATGGCCTGCGACATCCGCATAGCCGCGGAGAACGCCCGGTTGGGCGTGACCGAGGTCCGGCTCGGCTTCATGCCGGGTTCGGGCGGAACGCAGCGGCTCGCCCGCCTCGTGGGCGCCGCCAAGGCCCTGGAGATGTGCCTGTCCGGGGCGCTCGTGGACGCTCGGGAAGCGTACCGCATCGGGCTCGTCAACAAGCTGGTGGCGGTGAATGAGCTGACCGGCGCCGGCGAGGAGATGGCGACATCCTTCGCCAAGGGCGCGCCCCTGGCCCTGCGGTACGTCAAGGAGTCGGTGCACAAGGGCCAGGGCCTGCCGCTGGAGCAAGCGCTGCGCCTGGAGTCCGACCTCGCCACCCTCGTCCTCACAACCGAGGACAGCAAGGAAGGGCCCCGGGCCTTCGTCGAGAAGCGGCCGCCGAAGTGGCAGGGACGTTGACCCCGACTTCGGATACAGCACACGGCTAGCGGACCCCTGTCCCGCATTACCCGTAAAGGAGCCGGAAAATGCTCAGAATCGACGCAGACGCTCACGTTCTCGAAACCGAGGAAACCTGGGAGTTCATGGACGGCGCCGACCGCCAGTTCCGCCCCGACATCGTCGGCTCCCTGAACGGTTCCGGCGAGATCGACGAGTACTGGCTGGTGGACGGCACCCTGCGGCTCAAGTCCCGCAACGTCGGCAAGGACACGCCGCTGGAGTCCCGCGAGCTGCGGGACGTGGCGGTGCGGCTCAAGCACATGGACGAGCTCAAGGTGGACATCCAGGTGATCTTCCCCACCATCTTCATCATCCCGCTCACCCCCCGGCCCGAGATCGAGCTGGCGCTGTGCCGCAGCTACAACCGCTGGATGGGCGAGTGCTGGAAGCAGTCCGACAACCGCCTGCGCTGGGTGGCGGTGGTGCCGCTGCTCAGCACCGACCAAGTGTACGAGGAGGCCAGGGCGGCCAAGGAGAACGGCGCGGTGGGCATCTACATGCGCGGCTCCGAGGGCGAGCGGCTGCTGAGCGACCCCTACTTCTACCCCGTCTACGCCGCCGCCGAGAGGCTGGACATCCCGGTGTGCATCCACTCCTCCAACGGCAGCCCGGTGCTGTACGACTACTACAAGTACGAGACCGTGGGCTTCTCGAAGTTCAAGCTGGTAGTGGTGGGAGCGTTCCACACCATCGTCATGGACAAGATCCCCGAGCGGTTCCCCAAGCTCAAGATGGCCTTCCTGGAGGTCGGCTCCCAGTGGGTCCCCTACGCCCTGAGCGACCTCTTCAAGCGCTACCACATGACCGGCAAGGAGTTCAGCAAGAAGGAGCTGCTGGCGCAGAACCGCATCTGGATCGGCTGCGAGACCAACGACGACCTGCCCTATGTCATCGACACCGCCGGCGAGGACCATTTGGTGGTGGGCACCGACTACGGCCACGCCGACAGCGCCACCGAGCTGCTGGCCCTGGACGGGGTCGCCAACGACCCGCGGCTAAGCCCCGAGGTGGCCGCCAAGATCACCGGGGGGAACGCGCGGATGCTGTACAATCTCTGAGATCGGCGCCAGCGTGACACCAAACCTACGCGGAGGGTCTAGTCTAGACCGGATTTTGACACCTTAAAATACAATATCTTGTAACCCACCCCTTGACTTCAAAATTCCGCCCAGTACTAAAGGTCAGATGGCAACCGCCGAGTATGGAGAACTACGTGCTGTATCGGCGGAGGTACGTACCAGCGTATGGAGGTTGCCATGGCCAAGTCCGAGGGTCCTACCCGCGCTAAGATTCAGGAAACGGTAGACGCTAACTACGAAGCCTTCAGCAAACGGCTCCCTGAACTCCTCAAGACCAATCCTGGTCAGTTTGCTCTCCTACGAGACCAGGAGATCGTAGAGTTCTTCTCCAGCGCGAGAGAAGCCGCACAACACGGTGAACGCACCTTTGACGACGGCCTGTTTTCCGTCCAAGAGGTAACCGATGAGGCCGTAGATCTTGGATGGTTCTCCCATGTCGTCCCTTAGGGGGAGCTTCGATCCGCTCACCGGTATCATCGTAAGGATCGGGATAGCCAAGCCCAATTCCTTCCCGTCTCAGCAGACGGGACCTGTTCCCCATATCGTCAAGGTCCAGGCTCTGTTGGACACAGGTGCTTCCAGAACCAGCATCAAGGCAACAATTGCGGAGCGCGTGGGATTGCCTATCCGGGGGAAATGGCTAGTCCAATCCATACATGGGACTCAGCCCACGAATTGGTATGACGGAGATGTCGTGTTGTACTTTGAGGAACCCCACGGTCAGAGTTACGTTGCCTCTGAGATCCGACTGGTCGAGTTGGCAATAACCTCCGCTTTTGACGCGCTGCTTGGACGAGACGTACTGTGCAGATGCGATTTTCAAATGACCAAGGCTCACGAGTTTGTCCTGAGCATCTGAACTGCCTGGAACGGTCCTTTGGCCGCCATCTACGCGGCTTGCCTGCGGCGAGGCCAGACTGAGGCAGTGCCCGTTGATTCGTTCCCGGACTTCGGCTAGAGCACACGGATATCAGGCCGGGGACCGGCCTGTGTCAATGCAAACCCATTCGTGGAGGAAACCGAGATGCTCAGAATCGATGCCGACGCACACGTTCTCGAAACCGAGGAGACCTGGGAGTTCATGGACGGCGCCGACCGCAAGTTCCGGCCCGAGGTCGTCGGCTCCACCAACGGCTCCGGGTCCGGGGACCAGTACTGGCTGGTGGACGGAACCCTGCGCCTCAAGACACGCAACGTGGGCAAGGATACGCCGCTGGAGTCGCGCGAGCTGCGGGACGTGGCGGCGCGGCTCAGGCACATGGATGAGCTCAAGGTGGACATCCAGGTCATCTTCCCCACCATCTTCATCATCCCGCTGACGCCCCGCCCCGAGATCGAGCTGGCGCTGTGCCGCAGCTACAACCGCTGGATGGGCGAGTGCTGGAAACAGTCCGACAACCGCCTGCGCTGGGTGGCGGTGGTGCCGCTGCTGAGCCCGGAACAGGTGTACGAGGAAGCCCGGCTGGCCAAGGAGAACGGCGCGGTGGGCATCTACATGCGCGGCTCCGAGGGCGAACGGCTGCTGAACGATCCCTTCTTCTACCCGGTGTACGACGCCGCCGGCAGGCTGGACATGCCGGTGTGCATCCACGCCTCCAACGGAAGCTCCGTGCTGTTCGACTACTACAAGTACGAGCCCGTGGCCTTCTCGAAGTTCAAGCTGGTGGTGGTGGGGGCGTTCCACACCATCGTCGCGGGCGGCATCCCCGAGCGATTCCCCAAGCTCAAGATGGGGTTCCTGGAGGTCAGCGCGCAGTGGCTGCCCTACGCGCTGACCGATCTGTACAAACGCCCGTACGTAAAGGAGCAGGGGTTCGACCGGAACGAGCTGCTGGCAAAGAACCGGATCTGGGTCGGGTGCGAGACCACCGACGACCTTCCGTACGTCATCGACAACGCCGGCGAGGACAACCTCGTGGTGGGCACCGACTACGGCCACGCCGATAGCGCCACCGAGCTGCTGGCCATAGACGGCGTCGCCAACGACCCGCGCCTGAGCCCGGAGGTCGCGGCCAAGATCACCGGGGGGAACGCGCGGGCGCTGTACAACCTTTAGAGATCTTGAGGCGTCCCCCGCGGGTTCGGTCATCCGACAAGGTAACCCATCGCGCCGAACCCCAGACCCAACAGCGCCGCGACGCCCAGCGTTCTCATGAGCGACTGGTGCCGCCAGAGGAGCATGATCGCGCTCACGGCGCCGACCGCCAGGACCCGCCAGTCCAGGGAGTGCCAGTCCGGCACCAGGAGCGTGAGCGGGCCGCTTTGCCGGGACGACAGTTCGGCGAACAGGACGTGCAGGCTGAACCAGATATGGACAGGTTGAGGATGACGCCCACCACCGCCGCCGTGATGGCCTCCAGAGCGCCCTTGAGCCGCGGCTGGGCCGTGAGCTGCTCGATGTAGGGCGCGCCGGCGAATATCCACAGGAAACAGGGTGCGAACGTGACCCAGAGCGTGACCAGCGCGCCGGCAATGCCCATGCTCACCCCGCCCGCGCGGTATCCCGCGATGTAGCCGACGAACTCCGTGACCAGGATCAGCGGCCCCGGGGTGGTTTCCGCCAGCCCCAGGCCGTCCAGCATCTCACCGGCGCTCAACCAGCCCTTGTGGGTCACCACGTCCTGCGCCAGGTAGGCGAGCACCGCGTAGGCCCCGCCGAACGTCACCACAGCGAGGCGGGAAAAGAAATTGCCGATCTGCACCAGGATGTCGTAGCCGCCGAAAGCCGTCAGCAGCAGCACCGGCGTCCACCAGACGGCCAGCCACAACGCGACCGTCCCGGCCGTGCCGGACACCGAACCGCCACTCCGCCCGGTTTCGGTCTCGGGGATGGCTTGGCCGCCCAGCAGGATAAATCCGGCCAGGGCGGCTACCAGGATGATGGCGGGAAACGGGACCGACAGAAAGAAGATCCCGACGAAGGCCAGGCCCGCGATGATCCAGTGGACGGCCGAGTGCAGCGCTCTATTCGCCACCCTCAGCAGGGCCTCGATGACGATGACCAGGACCGCGCCCTTGATCCCCAGGAACAGCGCGGCCACCAGCGGCAGGTCGCCCCCGACCGCGTAGAGCATCGCCAGCCCGAGCACCACCAGGGCGCCCGGCACCACGAACAGGAGGCCCGCCACCAACCCGCCGGGCACGCCGCGAAGCTGCCACCCCGAGTAGGTGGCGAGCTGCATGGCCTCGGGACCGGGGAGAAGCATGCAGAAGCTGAGGGCGCCCAGGAACCTGGGCTCGTCGAGCCACCGCTCCTCCTCCACCAGGACCCGGTGCATGAGCGCGATTTGCGCCGCCGGGCCGCCGAAGGACAGGATGCCGATGCGCCAGAATACGGCGAACAGCCGTCGCCAGGTGACGCCTGATTCCCGGTGCACGTCGCCGGCGGGGTCTGCGACACCCATCGAAATGCTCGCCGGCAGACCTCTTGTCCTACTCCGCCGCCTCGATCTTGTCCTGCGTCCGTAGCTCGAAATCCGACGCGTCGTGTCGCTCGCGGAGCTGCTGGTCGAGCGGGCCGCTGGTCTTGTTGACAATCCGTCCGCGTTTCACCGCGTCGCGCCCCGCGATCTCGTCACGCCAGCGCAACACATTCTTGTACGATTGCGAGTCGAGGAACTCGGCGGCGCCGTAGAGGCTGTCCGCCATCGTGAGCACGCCGTACCACGGCCAGACGGCCATGTCAGCGATGGTATACGCGCTGCCGGCAAGGTAGCGGTTCTCGGCCAGCCGCTTGTCGAGGACGTCGAGCTGGCGTTTCACCTCCATGGCGAAGCGGTCGATGGGGTATTCCATCTTGTACGGGGCGTAGGCGTAGAAGTGGCCGAAGCCACCGCCGAGGTAGGGGGCGGAGCCCATCTGCCAGAACAGCCATGACAGGCACTCGGCCCGGTCCGCCAGGTCTTCAGGGACGAAGGCATCGAACTTGTCGGCCAGGTAGAGCAGGATCGAGCCCGACTCGAACACCCGCGTGGGCGTGGGCATCGAGTAGTCCACCAGCGCGGGGATCTTGGAATTGGGGTTGATGGCGACGAACCCCGAGCCGAACTGGTCGCCTTCGCGGATGTTGATGACCCAGGCATCGTACTCCGCGCCGGCGTGTCCGGCCGCCAGCAGCTCCTCGAGCATGATCGTCACCTTGACGCCGTTGGGGGTCCCAAGGGAGTAAAGCTGGAGCGGGTGCTTGCCCCGCGGCAACTCCTTCTCGTGGGTCGCGCCGGAGACCGGACGGTTGATGTTGGCGAACCGTCCGCCGTTCTCGCGTTCCCATTTCCAGACCTTCGGGGGTACGTAATCGGGGGTTTCAGCCATGGAGTCCTTCCTCTACAAGAGTCTGCGTCTCGGTCACTGCACTAATGCGACCCGCGTGCGACCCACAGTTGCGTCTGCGTTGGTGCAGCCAAGCAGCGCGGCAGTCTTCCATCATATCCGCATCCCGGTCTTCATGCCACGCCCGGCCAAATTGTATGTCGTTGACCACACCTAGGCCAATGACCTACACTGCTACATGGAGTTCGAATGGGACGATGCCAAGAGCGATGCCTGCTTTGTGCAGCGCGGCTTCGACTTCGAGTACGCCGGCAGGCGTTTCTCGATCCCGATCGGACCGTCACGCGGGACCGGCGCATCGCCTCATCTCGGCACGCAAGGCAAACAGGAAGGAGGTCCATGAATATGAGCAGAACGCGCGTCAGGATTGACCCCCACGACCCGTCGAGCCTGCCCAAGGGAAGGGTCAACTACGAAGTCCTGGACCGGACGACCGAACGGGACCTCTCCCTGCAGCAGCAACACGACGACGCCGAAGCCATGAGGGACATGGCGAGGTATGCGCGCCGGGTACGCAAGCGGCTGGGCCTCACGCAAATAGAGTTCGCGCGGCGGATCGACGTTCCGCATGAGACGATCCGCAATTGGGAACAGGGCAAACGCTGCCCTACGGGCGCCGCCAGGGCCCTGCTCAGGGTTCTCGACAAGGCTCCGGAGACCGCGCTACGAGCATTGACTTGAGCCTCAGCTCCCCTTGCCCTTGAGCCGCCGATACCACCCCACGAAGTCCGTCACCGCGGCCGGGATGTCGTACTCGGCGTCGAAGCCCAGCTCGGTCTGGGCGCGGGTGATGTCCAGGAAGACCGAGGAGGTCTGAGAGGTGGTGGCGCTTTCGTCGATGCTGAGCCTGGCGCCGGGCACCACCTGCTTGAAGATGTCGATGAGCTCCTGGTTATCGTAGGGCTTGCCGACCCCGAGGTTGAAGACGCGGCTCTTGACGCCCTCGGTCTGTAGGGCCAGCACCACGCCCCGGGCGGCGTCCTTGGAATAGAGCCACTCCATGGTGCCGGGTGGGACGGTGTGTTCGACGCCGTCCACCGACTTCTCCACCAGGGTGCGGAACATGGCGCTGGGGCGGCCGCCGCCGCCGGGGATCCAGGGGCCGCACACGTTGGGGAAGCGCACGGCGCGGAAGTCGACGCCGTGGGAGCGGGCGTAGTTGTAGCCCAGGTTCTCGCCGGCCTGCTTGGTGGCGGAGTAGAAGGAGCTGGGCCGGGGCAGCGCCTCTTCCTTGCTGTGGTCGCCGTTGTCCTCGCCGCCGGCGATGCCCCGGGCCACGGCCGCGGTGCTGATCATCACCACCCGTTCCGCGCCGTGGAGCCGCGCCGCCTCCAGCACGTTGGCGGTGCCCATGATGTTCACCTGGATGGCGCCGTAGGGGTTCTCCTGGGCGCCGGTGCCGAGGTTGGGATAGGCGGCGGTGTGGATGATGCGGGTGATGCCGTGCTCGTTGATGACCTTGCCGAGGTCGAAGGGGTTCAACAGGTCGCCGCGGAACAGCGTGACCGCGCCCACATCCCCTACCACGTCCGCCAGGGCGGCGAGATTGGGTGCGATATCGAAAAGGACGGGCTTCTCGCCCTGCTGCACGAGGATGCGCGCGATCTGGGAGCCCACCAGGCCCGCGCCGGTGATCATGGTCGTCATGAAGTGCCTCCGGTGATGGATTTCGCGGCGGGAGTGCCCGGCCCGCGTTGCAGAAGTCCTCATAGCACAATGGAGTCGCGAGTGCATTGGCGCGAGGCGCACCCCCGCTCCCCCGCCCTCTGGACCCCGGGGTCAAGCTTGCCCCGGGCTTGACCCGGGGCCCGGGGCGACGGGTGGTGGGGCCGGGACGACGGGGTAATGAAGGCGGTTGATAAGCGGAGATGACGGGATGACGGGAGGTGGACAAAACCGCCCAAAAAGGCATAAGAAGTACCTGATTACTGGAGAAAGAGGGGAACCGTCTTGAGTGTAAGTGAATCAACCGCAACGAGTGCCCTGCAGGAGCTTGCCGACGAGATCGTCGTATCCGCGGACTCCCACATCATGGAGCCCACGGACCTGTGGGTGAACAACCTGCCGGCGAGCTTCAAGGGCAAGTATCCCGAGTTTCCGCCCCGGAATGCCATCGGCGAGAAGCCTGGCGGCTACGACCCCAAGGCACGGGTCGAAGAGATGGCGGTGGACGGCGTGTCGGCCGAGGTGCTGTACCCGACCCTGGGGCTGCGCCTTTTCGCCCTGGAGGACGCCGAGCTTCAGGAAGCCTGTTTCGAGCTCGCCAACGACTGGCTCATCGACTACTGCAACGTGCACCCCGACAAGCTCGTGGGCGTGCCGTCGGTCTCGCTCTACAACGTCGACAACGCCATCAAGGAGATGGAGCGCTGCAAGAAGGCCGGGCTGGTGGGCGTGCTGATCTGGCAGGTGCCGCCGGACCATCTTCCCTTCACCAGCGACCACTACAACCCGTTCTGGGAAGCCGCCCAGGATCTCCAGATGCCGGTCAACCTCCACATCCTGACAGGCTTCAACTACAGCCGCTACGAGCGGCACGGGCTGGACATCTACCGCATGACCGTCAACCAGAAGCTGGCGGACGCCGCCAACACCCTGTTCGACCTGGTCTTCGGCGGCCCCATGTCCAACTATCCCGACCTCAAGTTCGTCTACGTGGAGAACGAGATCTCGTGGGTGCCATTCTACCTCCACGAGTGGGACAAGTACTTCAAGCGCCACGCCAGCAGGGCGCCGCTGCCGCACATGAAGAAGCTCCCCAGCGAGTACTGCAACGAGCAGTTCTACGCCACCTTCTTCAGCGACCCCACCGGCGGCCGGCTGCTGGACTGGTGGGGCAGCGAGACCTGCATGTGGTCCAACGACTACCCGCACGCGGCGTCCACCTGGCCGCACTCGCGGCAGGTCATCGCCGACGAGCTGGGACATTTGCCGAGGGACATCTTCCGCAAGGTCGTGCGCGAGAACGTGCTGCGGCTGTACGACCTCAAGCTGGGGGGCGTCAACGCCTGAAGGAACGTCGCCCGGAACCGCCTGGGCGGGCTTTCATCACTGACGGACAGAACACGAAACGTTCGGAAAGGAGTTCACCATGGAAGCAGTCGCAGAGAAGCAAGAGATCGAACACCCCAAGGCCTACAGGTACTCGCTCAAGACTCCGTACATGCAGCAGGGCCGGGTCACGCAGCTCGTGGCCAAGACCGACAACATGTGGATCCACACCAAGATCAACTCCGAGGGCGGCGAGAACGCGGTCCACTGTCACCTGGACGAGGACCATTCGTTCGTGGTGCTGGAAGGCCAGATGTCGGTGTTCGACGAGAAGGGCAACGAGTTGAAGATCGACAAGTACCAGGGGATCATGATCCCCAAGGGCGCCTACTACCGCTACCTCAACACCGGCGACGGCAACCTCGTGGTGCTGCGCATCGGCTGCGGCATCGACGCCACGCCGCCACGGGGCGACGACGCGCGCCTCGGCCCGGACGGCAAGGAGATCCCCTCCGACTCGGAGGAGAACAAGACGCTGCCGCCCATCGAAATGCCCGGCAAGTTCTTCGCGGAGTCCGCGGGGTAGTTCCTTCAATCGTATAGTCACTATCCGGCGCCTCGGGGGTCCGTTTCCTCGGAATCCCCGAGGCGCCGCCGTTTCTGCTCCCGCGCAGGCCGGTCGCGCCCGCTGTCCGACTGATGCTGCAACACACCGGCCAGATCCTCTACAACATCCTGCTGCCGCTGCTGGTCACGGTGGGCGCAGGCACGCTTCTCCATCGGTGCCACCCGCTGAGCGTCGAGACACTCGCACGCATCAGCATGTGGCTGCTGGTGCCGTCGTTCGTGCTGATCAAGATCTACGACAGCGACATTCCCTGGGGCGAGATCTGGCTCATCACCCTGGTCTTCCTGATCGTCCTGGGCGCTCTGGGGGTGCTGCTGTTCGCGGGCGGCCGCGCCATCGGCGCGCCCAACGAGACGGTCGCGGCCGCCATCCTCGGCAGCATCGTCTTCAACGCCGGCAACTTCGGCGTTCCCGTCGCCCATCTGCTCTACATCGAGGGCGGCACGCTCTTCCGAGGCCAGCCGGATGCGGAAGCGGGCCTGCAGGTCCAGGCGCTGGTGGTCATGCTCAGCAACCTGCTGATCTGGATCCTGGGCTACATGGTGCTGGCGGTTGCCAAGGGCGGCCGCGCGCGGGAGGCCCTGGGGGTCTTCAGGCTCCCCATGGTCTACGCGCTGGTGGCATCTTTCGTGCTGCGGGAGATCCGGCTGCGGTCGTTCAACGGCGTGGATTTCCTGCCGGTGTGGGCCTCCTTTCCGCTGCGCTCGCTGGGCGGCGCCCTGGTGCCCATGATGCTCGTGGCCCTGGGCGCGCAGCTTGCCAGGGGCGCCCGCTGGCGACGCTGGCGGGAGGTGGTGCCCGTCGCCTTCATCAAGCTCCTTGCCCTGCCCGCGCTCATCGGCGCCGCGGTCTACGCATTCGGCCTCTGGCCGTGGCCCGGCGCCCACCTCATCATCGGCGCCGCCGCCCCCACCGCGGTCAACACCCTCATCCTCACCATCGAGCTCGACGGCGACGCCGAGCTCACCGGCGACGTGGTGTTCTGGACCACGATCTTCTCCGGCATCACCGTCGCCGGGGTCATCGCGGTGGTGACGGCGCTGGGGGCGGCTTGATGGCGCCGGTGCCGGGGTGGTAGCTTCAACTCGCTGTCAAGGAGACTCTGATCAGTTTGCCGTTCGCTCTCCGACTTCGCTCGCCACGCCTGTCCCGAGCCCTTCGACAAACTCGGGACAGGCCTTGTCGAAGGGCTCAGGGCGAACGGCAGAGTCGAGGAATCCTGATACCCCGTTCGCCCTGAGCGTAGCGGAGCGAAGTCGAAGGGCGCTATCTCGCAACGAATTTCGACCCTTGGGAGGAATCATGAAACTTGCAGACCAGGTAGCAATCATCGTCGGCGGCGCCCGCGGCATCGGTGAAGCCATCGCCCACACCCTCGCCGGTGAAGGGGCGAAGATCGTCCTGGTGGACCTGGAAAGGACGAAAACCGAGCTCGACGACGTCGTTCAGGCCATCCAGCAGGAGGGCGGCGAGGCAACGGCACTGACGGCCGACGCCACCGACGCCGCGCAGGTGGACAAGATGGTTGCCGACGTGGTGGCCAAGTGGGGCCGTCTGGACATCCTCGTCAACAGCGTCGGCTTCCGCGGCCCCATGGTCGAGGTGCACGAGATCACCGAGGGGGAATGGGACGCGGTGCTCAACGTCAACCTCAAGGCGATCTTCCTCTGCTGCAAGGCCGCGCTCAAGGTCATGATCGAGCAGAAGCGCGGCAGCATCGTCAGCATCTCCGGCACCGCCGGCCGCGAGGGCATGGCGCTGCGCGGCTCCCTGTGCGCCGCCAAGTGGGGCCTCCTGGGCCTCACCCAGACCATCGCCAAGGAAGCCGGCCCGTCGGGGGTGCGCGCCAATGTCATCTGTCCCGGCGGCATGGACGAGGCGGATCTAAGGGAGATGTACCGGGACCGGGCCGAAGGCCTCGGCGTCTCCTTCGAGGAGTTGTGGGAGAGCGTCCTGAAGCAGACCCCGCTACGGAAGCATGCACTGCACGAAGAGGTCGCCAACGCCGCCCTCTTCCTCGCCTCCAGCGACTCGTCCCACACTACCGGCGAGGCGTTGAACGTGTCGGGCGGGCGGTTGATGTCCTGAGCCGCGCGGACGGATTTCAAACCTCCGGCGCAACCGTCACTCCGGGTCTTCCACCACCAGGAACTGCCCCATCATCCCGTTATCTTCATGTTCCATGATGTGGCAGTGGTACATGTACGGGGTCTGAGGGTCGGCATAGCGCTCGAAGGGCATGATGATCCGGACGATATCACCGGCAGGCACCAGGACCGTGTCTTTCCAGCCGAGATCGGCGCCGATGGGCGGCCGGCCGTTGCGGTCGAGAATCTGAAACTGCACCAGGTGGATGTGGAAAGGGTGGGCCTGACCGCCGCGATTGTCCACTTCCCAGATCTCGATATCCCCCAACCGCACGACCTCGTCGATTCTCGCCGTATCCATGATCTTGCCGTTGATCGGCGGCCCCGGACCGGGTCCACCCCCTGCGAACCGTCCTCCCTGTTGTCCCTGTATGGGCCCTCCCAGCACCATTGGACGGGTCTTGGCGGCCTGGGAGGCATCGATGCGGGCGATGGTGTTGAGGCGTTCCGGCAGTGCGTGGGAGGCGCGCTTGGCCGGTCCGGGAACGATCTTCAACAGATCCAGGTTCCCGGTGCCGATGCCCCCGAAAAACGCCTCGATGGTCTCCAGCAGTCCGGCTTCCGGAAAGCTTTTCAACACCACCTCGGCACCATCGCTGAGGTCGACCAGGATTTCGGCCCGCTCGCCGGGAGCGAGGATCACGCGGTTGGTCTGTAGAGGCGTCTCCAGGAAGCCGCCATCCGTGGCGATCTGGTGGAAGACACGGTCGTCGTCAAAACCGATGTGGTAGATCCGCGCATTCGAGCCGTTCAACAGCCTGAATCGAATGCGGCGTGCCTCGACCTGGAGGAATGGATTCCAGGTACCGTTGATCAGCATGGTGTCGCCGTAAACGGCGCCCTGGTTGAGGGCAAAGACAAACGCACCGTCGTCGTCGAACAGGCGGTCCTGGATCACGAGTGGAATGTCGTCAACGCCGTAGGTCTCGGGGAGGTCCAGCGCATCGCTGTTGTCGTCATCGATCCACATCAAGCCGGCGATTCCCCGGTAGGCATGCCACCCGGTGGTGCCATGGGGATGCGGGTGGTACCACAGCGGAGCGGCCTCTTGATGGACTTCAAAACTGGCCGTCCACGATGTTCCGGGCTGGATCTTCTGGTGCGGCGTGCCGTCCATGCGGGCGGGGACGTGCGCTCCGTGCCAGTGCATGGTCGTCATTTCATCCAGTTTGTTCTCGACGATCAGATCGACGTCCTGGCCTCGGCGCAGCCGCACCGTCGGTCCCAGAAACGGACCGTTGACGCCGGCCGTCGGCGTTTGCTTGCCCGGCAGGAACTCCCGGTTCCCTTCGGCAACGGTCAGGCGGAACTGCCGGCGTCCCTCCACGACGGTCCCGAATAGCTGTTCGGGGATCAGCAGTTTGTTTTGGAAAGTTTGTCCGCCGTTGGTGGCTCGGACGAAGATCAGCCAGTAGCCGGTCCCGACCGCCAACAGCACGACAATCAACAGTCCCATCATGGCCCGCTTCATGATTTCCTTCCATGGGAGAACCGCGTCGAGCGTTTGTGAATGGTGCCCTTCGACTTCGCGCCGCTGGCGCGGCGCTACGCTCAGGGCGAACGGTTCTTAGGCAAAATCTCCCTTTAACTCGACCCTCCGCCCTGAGCCCTTCGACAAGACTCAGGACAGGCGTAGCGAGCGCACGCGAGCGAAGTCGAAGGGCGCCGTCTTGCCGGGCGGCAATTGATCCGAGCTTCCCCAATTGGACGGCAGACGGTTCCGTTACGCGTTCACCCGTTTCATGTCGCGGGTGCGGTTGCCGGCGGCGGCGCCGTAGGGAAGGATGGCGTCGAGCCGCGCGAGGTCCTCATCCGTGAGCTTCACGTCGACGGCCTTGAGGTTCTCCTCCAGGTGGTGGCGGCTCTTGCTGCTGGGGATGGGGATGATGTCCGGCCCTTGGGCCATGAGCCATGCCAGTGCGAGCTGGGTGGTGGTGATGCCCTTGTCCCTGGCGACCTCGTCCACCTGGGCCAAGAGCTCCAGGTTGCGCTCGATGTTGCCGGGCTGGAGGCGGGGCTGGTTGCGGCGGCCGTCGCGCTCGCCAAGGTCGTCCAGGCTGCGGACGGCGCCGGCAAAGAAACCGCGGCCCAGGGGCGAGTAGGCCATCAAACCCATGCCGAACTCCCGGCAGGCCTCGATGTTGCCCTGCTCGGGGTCCCGGGACCACAGCGAGTACTCGATCTGCAGCGAGACGATGGGGTGCACCTTTCGGGCCCGGCGTATGGAGTCGGCGCTGGCCTCGGAGAGGCCGATGTAGCGGGTCTTGCCCTGCTCCACCAGGCGCGCCATGCCGCCCACCGACTCCTCGACGGGAACCGCGGGGTCGATGCGCGACATGCAGTACATGTCCAGGCAGTCGATGCCCAGCCGCTGGAGGCTCTCCTCGCAGGTCTGGATGAGGTACTCGGGCGAGCTGCCGCCGTCGAGGCCGGTGCCGTCCGTGGCCCGCGGGCTGCCCGACTTGGAGTGGATCACCACCTGGTCGCGCCTGCCCTTGATGGCCTTGCCGATGAGCACGTGGTTGTGGCCGTTGCCGTAGCTGGCGGAGGTGTCGAGGAAGTTGATGCCGAGCTCGAAGGCCCTGTGCAGGGTGGCGATGGACTCGTCGTCGTCACCGGCTCCGTACATGCCCGACATGCTCAGGCAGCCGAGCCCCATGGGCGACACCTTGAAGTCGGTGGTGCCGAATTGGCGGTATTGCATAAGTTCTCCGGTGAGTTGGCGTCCTTCGACTTCGCTTCGCCACGCTCAGGACGAACGAGATTGGTCTTTGGCGACCTTATCCAATAACCGTTCGTCCTGAGCGTAGCGGAGCGTCAGCGAAGCGAAGTCGAAGGACGCCATTCAGTTGCCCATCAAACGCGGCAGGCGGCCAGCTCGGCATAGTTGTGGAGGCCGAGTTGGCGCTTGCCCGATTCCAACTCCAGCATCATGGCCAGCAGGTTGTCGCACAACGGGGTGGACAGGCCGAACCGGACGCTTTCCCGCACCACATGGCCAAGGGTGAACGCCACCTCCAGCTTGCTCCCTGCCAGCAGTTGCCGTAGGGGACCCTTGAGGTCGTCGTCCCTCCAGGACTCGGCATAGCCGTTCACTATCGCCATGCGGGCTTCCACCGGCTTGTCGGGATGCAGTTCCGGCGGGTCGTACTCTCTCAATGGAATGAACCGGGCGCCCGCGGCCGTTCCCACGGCCACCACCTCGCCCAGGAAATCCACCAGCAGCCGCCGGTCGTCGGGACCGGCACAGCTCTCCACCATCGACGTGTTGGCCAGCGAACCGTAATAGCCGTAGCAGGTGTAGGTAAGCTTGCTCCAGAGCACTCCGATGATGTTGTCGGTGATCTCGCTGGGGATCACGGCGTCGAGCATGGCGTTCAGTTCTTCCAGCCGCGGCGTCGTGCGGCCATGGGAATGGCCGACGTAGAGGTGGCCCCGCGTCGTGGTGTGCACGCACCCCGGAGCGGTGCGCCGGCTGCCCATGCGGATGCCCATGCCCACGGACCGGTCGGCGCCCACGGCCTCCTCCAGAAGCGGGATATTGATGCCGTTCTGCATCGACACGACCAGGGCGTCTTCGCTCAGATGCGGCAGCACGGTCTCGAGCGTGTCGCGGGTATAGTTGCAGCGGACCGCGATGAACGCCGCGTCGAAGGTTCCTTCGATTTCGCCGGGAAATACGACGTTGGCCTTCACGTTGAAAGCCCCGTCCGGCACGTCCACCTGAAGCCCGTTGTCGCGGATGGCGGCGACGTGCTCCCGGTCAACGTCGACGAAGGTGACGTCCTGTCCGTCCCGGGCCAGCCGCCCACCGATGATGCCGCCGATAGGGCCAATCCCAATCACTATTGAGGCCATGGGTGTCTACCTTTGTTGCCAAGCGCGTGCGGGTCCTCCGCCGTACTTAAACCCCTTCTCTCGGTGAGCATCGCGCATTGATGCCAAATACGAAGCTTGGCAGAAAGGGAGCTTGGCAGAAGGGATTATGGACGTCAACGACACACTGGCCTTTTCACGCCACGCCGCTCTAGGATGGGCGGCCCCAAAGTCTAAACTCATGTACTGCACTTCGCAGGGGACCGGTCTGTTTGAGAGGAGAGAAATCATATGAACCGAGCTGAGCGCAGACGCGCCAAAAAGGGCAAAGAGGAACCGACCACACCGGGATTGCCGGAGTCGGTAACCTTCTTGCTGCCTGAGCCGATGTTGGTGGGGAGAAGAGTCCGGGCGCGCCTGCTTGAGCTTCACGACGACAATCCAATCAAGACAGAATTCTGTACCGTCAGTCGCCGTCTGCTCTCTCTCGCCTATCAAATATCCGACGATGCAGACTGCATGTTTCTGATGGAAATCTTGACACGCATTGTGGAAGGCACAAGTGTGCATATGAGCGGAATAGGGGAATTTCTTGACCTCTACGGGGCTCTGGAGGGCAAGCTCAAGCTACCTGGCAGGAACAACCAACGAGAGATGGCCGAGAGGATGCGCACTCTTGCCAGTGAGGTTGAGGGCACTGATGATTGTCGCACATATGAACGCGACGACAAGACGATTTTTGAAGACGAACCGTTGCCACTCTATACGAGAAACGTCTTGGCGCACTCTGGCACGAATCGTTTAAACACCCTTACGATTCCCGATGATGTAGACGCGTCCATCGAAATATTGAGAAAATGGCTAGCTTACCTCGACAAGGATGATACTTGGCGTTATCGACCTCCGAGCAAATCAAGCGAATTCGACCGAAAACCCGTGCTCACGGAGTGCGTTGGCAACAACCTTGCTCCCCAAGCATTGATCCAGGAAGAAGGTGAGACTCTCAGGCGGCTTGTCTGTACTGCTCGCACCGGATCGCTTCTTGGATCTCTGACGAGGTACGGGCGTAGTCATCAGCGAGTTCTTCTATGGAGTCCCCGGCTTCAAAGCGCTGGTAGATGACTTTGGTTGCGATATGAGTCCCGGCGAGCACAGGACGGCCAAACTCGATACGCGGGTCAACGGTCACCATGGGCGGGTGTATCTCTTCGGGCGGCATGTCTCGCCGAGTAAACAAGTGGAGCCTAGTCGCAATGCCATGAATGTCGCGCTCGATTCGCTTGAGATACGTTTCCAGAATACGGCGCATGGCAAGTTGCCCGCTGGATACGTTAATCAGTTCCTCCAGATGCTGAATGAATAGATCGATCCCGTCGGTTTGGAAGTCTTTGTCGGCCAAGGGATGCGGTGAAGGAAACTGCTGGGCGAGATAGTCCAGTCCACGCCGAATGTTCCGAAAGCCTACTCCAGAGTTGCGAATGGCCCCGAGGACGTGGGCCTCTGTCAAGTTCACGAACGACAAAAGCCCTCGGGTCTTGTCCGCGAGTTCAATGACGGGCTCGAAATACTGATCGCCCTGGGCGGTCGGATATGTTCGACCGCGAACCCACGTGCGCAACGTACTGGGTGGAATACGCAGGTAGTGGGCCGCCTCGCCAATCCCGTAAGCGGGCAATTCCCGTGGATCTTGTCCCCCATAAAGGTCCATCACCCTCATTTCACTACACAGGTCGTTCCTTGAGTCAAGGAACGACTTCCAATTGATCGTTTTCCTGGCGCTTTTGCCTCCTATGGTTTCTGACGATCACCTTGCCTAGTTGAAGTAGATCACTCCCTTGACGATCTCGTACTTCGCCATGGCCTGCAGCGCCTCGTTGACCTGCTCCAGGGTGTACTCGGCGCTGATCATCTCCTCGAACGGGAAGGTGTCCTTGCGCGACGAAAGGAAGTCGATGGCCTGGAGCCAGTGGCGCGGCTCGCCGGAGCGGATGGTGTGCAGGACCATCTCCTGGGGCAGGTTCTGGACGCCGATGTCGGCCTTGCCGCCGGCGCCGATGTTGACGTAAGTGCCGCCGCCGCGCAAGAGCGTCAGGCCCTCCGGCACGGCCATGTTGTTGGCCACCTGGATGACCACGTCGCCGCCGCGGCCGTCGGTGTGGTCGCGCACCCACTGGCGGCGGTCCTTGGGGTCGGTGACTTCCTCGAGGTTCAGCACCTCGTCCGCGCCCATGCGTTTGCTGACCTCAAGGCGCGCGGCCGGCGCGCCGATGACCAACACCTGCTTCGCGCCGTGGTCCTTGGCCACCGCGGTGGCGAAGTTACCCAGCGGGCCGCTGCCCTGGATCACCACGGTCTCGTGGCTCTTGATGGCGCCGAGGCGGTCGAAGCCGTGCATCACCGTGCGGTAGGCGCAGGCGGAGGCGGCCGCCGATGCCGAGGTCACGTCGTCCGGAACCTTGATGATCTCGCAGGGCGGGGGCACGTACATGTACTCGGAAACGCTGCCGAGAAGGTATGGATACTCGTCGCTGCGGTTGTGTCCCCAGGAGGCGCGGCCCGGGCAGATGCAGGGCTGCAGCGCCACGGTGCAGTAGTAGCAGTGGCCGCAGGCCACGTAGCTCCACACGATGCGGTCGCCGGGCTTTACCGGCTTGCCCAGGATGTCCGTGCGCTCGCCGTTGATCTCCTCGATGTAGCCGCACGGCTCATGCCCGGTGATGATGGGCAGCGAGTCGCCGCCCCCCAGCGGGCCGTGCCAGCGGTGCACATCGGTGCCGCAGATGGTGGACGCCTCGATGCGCACCAGCAGCGCGCCCGGCTCCAGCTCGGGGATCGGCACGTTCTGTATTTCCAGCGGTTCGTTGTGGGATACCACCACGGCGGCGCGGCATTCGTCCATGACCTCCTCCTTCTCGGGACGTTGCGCGTCCGGCTGGATGCGCACGCTCGTTTCCGGTGAAACCGGGCGCGGGCGGGTTCGAACCCTCCCTACCTCTCGTCGTCGGGCTCCGGTGGGTTCCCGGCGCCGAACCAGCGTCTCTCCCAGAAAGGGGCAGAGCGTCATGCACGCCCTGCCCCTTCAGTCTCAGGAAAGCCTTGCGGAACCGGCTATGCCTTGGCCGCGGCCTGTGCGTCGCCGGTTTCCGGCTTGTAGAACCGCTCCGCGTTGCGATAGAGCATGGCGGCCTTGTCGTCCTCGGTGATCTCGTCGCTCTCCATCAGCTCGCCGATGTCGTGGATGCAGCTCTTGGTGGTGACCTCGTGGGGGAAGTCCGACGAGTACAGGAACGGCCGGTGCCCCACGGTCTTGATGGCGAAGGGCAGCGTCAACTCCTCGGTCTCGATGCCCAGGTAGAAGCGGTCTTCCTCGATGAGCCGCTTGATGATCTTGGCCGGATCGTCTTCCTCGCCGATGCTGAACTCGCCGTCCGGGACGTACTGGAAGTGCGTCTCGTGGGACGCGTGCAAGCGCTCGAGCAGCATCAGCAGCCAGGCCACGCCGCCCTCGAGGAAGGCGATACGCACGTTGGGGAAGCGATCGAAGATGCCGTTGTACAGGATGTTGGCGCAGTTGAGGGTGATACCCCAGGGGTGCCCCAGCGCATGCACCGGGGTGTACATGTTCATGTGGTCGAGCCCGAAGCGGTCGTGACAGCCGCCGTGCACCGCGAGGCAGCAGCCCAGCCGGTCGGCCTCTTCATAGATGGGCCAGTAGACCTTGGCGCCCAGCGGCAGCGGCAGGCCGTTGGAAGGCATCATGGCGCCCATCATGCCCTGCTCGGTGACGATGCGGCGCAGCTCCTTGACCGCCTCCTCCGTGTCCTGCATGGGGATCAGGCCCATGGCGTTGAAGCGCGGGTCGCGCTGCAGGTAGGTATGGTACGTCCAGTCGTTGTACGCCTTGCAGGCGGCCACGGCGTAGTCGAGGCTGACGATCTTGCCGTATCCCAACCCCTGGGTCGGATACATCACCGTCCAGTCGATGCCGACGTCCTCCAGGAACTGCAGCCAGCCGTCCGGACCCACCTTCTCGCGTCCGTCACGTAGCGGCGGCGTCTCCACCGCGCGGCCGTCGTGAAGATGGTCGATGGGCGGGAAGATGATGCCCTTCTTGGCGGCGATGTCCCGGTAGGGTTTGTCCATGTGTTCGAGGATCCCCGGGTTGTCCTCCAGGATGTGGCCGTCGCCGTCGATTATGCGTGTATTGAGACCGGACATGATCGTTCTACCTCCTTCGAATAGCCCCTGATTTCTGTCCCTTATACCGTTCACGGCCTTCGTACATCAAGGGATTCGCGAACATTTGTCCCGCCGGCGGAAGGACGGGGCGGGCGTGCGATGCGCGCGCGGGCGGGTTTGGAAACCCGCCCCCCTACAGGACCTGGTACGTCCAGATCTGGTGGAAGACCTCGGGCTCCCCCTTGGGCATGGGCTGGTATTTTTCCCCTTCCTCCACGAGCCTCCACTTGCCCGCGGCCTCCAGCGCCGACTGCTTCTCCTTGAAGCCGTCCTGCTCGTAGGTGTCGGGGCGAAGGGAGAAGACGATGTGGCCGCCGGGACGGGTGACGCGGGCCAGCTCGTCGAACGAATCGGGCGGAGCGTGCCCCACGGTAAAGACGCCGACGCTGATCACACCGTCGAAGTACCTGGGCGGGAAGTCGAGGGAAGAGCCCATCGCCATCCGGTGGAACTCCTTGTAGACGCCCTTCCGGGCGGCCTCGTCCAGCATCCCCTGGGACAGGTCCATGGCAACCAGGTACTCGTAGCCCGCGTCGTGCAATAGTTCCCCCACGATACCCGTGCCGGCGCCGGCATCCAGGATGCGGCCGTGCCTGGGGACCCGCTTGGCGAAGGCGTCCGCAGCCTTCCGCGGGCTCAGCCAGCCGAAACCGGTGTTCAGGTCCCGGTCATACTCGGCGGCCCACTCGTCGTAGCGCTCCTCCAGCTCGGCGTTGCCCTTGGATGAATAGATCCACTGGATCCGGTCTTGCGAGGATATCTTGCTCATGCAACCTCCGTTCGTCGACTATGGCGTTGTCTCCGGCGGCCGCCTGTGGTGCGTGGCCTGCTCGTAGGCGTAGGCCAGCCCGATCATGCGGCCGTCGTCGTAGGGCCGACCCAGGAAGCTGATGCCGGCCGGCAGTCCGTCGGTCGTGAAGCCCGCGGGCACCGTCACTGTCGGCACGTACACCAGGAACGTGTTCAGGTGCGGCGCGCCCTTGTGGTTCACGAAGGGCGGTTTCACGCCGTCGGCGATGAGCGTCGGCTGGTGCTCCACGGACTTGTGGACGATGGCGTCCAGCCGGTGCTCGGCCATGGTCTTGAGCAGGTGGATCATGAGATGGTCCCGGGCCAGCAGGTACTCGTAGTGTTCCGCGGGATCGGAGGTGGCCTTGAGGCGCACCTTGGCCTGGTCCGAGAGCTTGGCGAACTCCGGCGAGTTCATGGCGTCCTCGCGGGTCCGGTAGGGCGGGTCGGCGCTGCGGGCCATGTAGACCCCGAAGGCCGTCTCTCCGGTGGTAGGGTGGGCGCGGCGCTTGGCCAGCAACTCGTTCAGCCGCGCCAGCTCCACCGGGTCCACCACCTCGGCGCCGGCGGCCCGCAGCTCCTCGACGGCGTTGTCCAGGATCGTCGCAATGCTCTTGAAATCCTCCGCCTCGGGGTCGTTGTAGTAGCCCATGGGCTCGCGCAGGATGCCGATCCGGGCGCCGCGCAGGCCGTCGGCATCGAGGAAATCCGTGTAGCTGGGCGGCACGTGCCCCACCCCTCGGGAAGTGAGCGGATCCTCGCCGTCGTAACCCGCCATGACGTCCAGCAACGTCGCCATGTCCCTCACCGTACGGGCCATAGGGCCCAGCGACCCCGCTTCCTGCGGCCAGCCCGAGTAGACCCCGGTGCGGCTCACAAGGCCGGCGGTCGGGCGCATGCCGGCGATGCAGTTCCAGGTGGACGGCCTCCGGATGGAGGCCATCCCCTCCTGCCCGATCCCGACGGTGCCGAAATTCGCCGAAACCGCCGCGCCGGAGCCTCCCGACGAGCCGCCCACCGTGCGCTCCACGTCGTACGGGTTCCGCGTGGAGCCGAACAGTGAGCCGTGGGTGTCCCCCGCGCCCAGCTCGCCCAGGGTGGTCTTGGCCAAAACGATGGCGCCCGCCTCCTTGAGCTTTTCCACCACCCGGCAGTCCTGGTCCGGGTAGTAGCCCTTGAACAGCAACGAGCCCAGGGTGGTAGGGGTGCCCTTCACGTCCGCCTGGTCCTTGATGACCACCGGGATGCCGTGGAGCGGTCCGGTCTTCCCCGAGCTCTTGAACGCCGCGTCCAGGCGGTCCGCCTCCTCCAGCGCGGCCGGGTTGACCGTGATGATGGAGTTGATCCGGGGGCCTTTCCGGTCATAGGCCTCGATGCGGTCGATATACATTTGCACCAGTTGGCGCGCGGTCAGGTTGCCGGCGGCGTAGGCGGCGTGGATGTCCTCGATGGTGGCTTCGGGCAACGTGAACGAGTCTTCGGTTGCGTTCATGGTTTCCTCCGTCGGCGGTGTCTAGTGGCTTGAACCTACCCCAACCCCAACTCCATGAACAGCGCGCCTTCGCAGGGATTATCCGTGTAAGCGGCGATCTCGGCGAAACCCATCGAGCGATACAGGGCAATGGCCGGGTGCATGGCGGGAAGCGTGTCGAGCCGCATGGCGCGGTAACCCATCTCCCGCGCCGCCCGGACGATCCGTTCCGCGCACTCCCTCCCCAGACCCTTGCCGCGGAAACCCGGGCGCACGAAGAGCCGCTTCATCTCGCAGATTCCGCCTCCCAGATCCCTCAGGGCGACGCACCCCGTGGTCCGCTCCCCCTGGCGCACGAGAAAAAACCTTCCTCCCGGCGGGCCGTACACGCGATCCAGCGTCTCGAGCTCCTCTTCGAACCCCTGGAAGCACAGGTCCACTTCGATCTCGACCTCGTACTCCCGCAGCAGGGTCCTCGCTTCCTCGTAGTGTTCTTCCGTGGTCGCGGTAACGAACTCAGGCACAGAGCCTGCCTCCTGGAACCGGGGAGCTCCCGACGCTTCACGTCCATTGGTCAGAGCTTCCCCAAACGTGTAACACTATCCGGACCCGTTGCACATGTGCGCGTTCGTCGCATTCTTTCGTCACGGAGGATGCGCGCGGCACCAGGGAGGGACGACCATGGCTGACGACCCCAGAAGCGGCTTCACCGACGTGCAGGGCATCCGGATGCACTACCGGGAATGGGGCGACCCCGGCGCACCGGACCTCCTGCTGGTCCACGGCTGGACCAACTACAGCCTGGGCTGGGCCAGCGTCGCCGAGCACTTCGCCGGCCGCTACCACGTGGTGGCGCCCGACCTTCGGGGCCATGGCGAGTCCGACAAGCCGGTGACCGGATACCGCCTGCGGGACTTCGCGGAAGACGTGCACCAGCTCATCGCCAACCTGAAGCTCGAGCGCCCGGCCTATGCCGGCCACTCCTGGGGCGGCAACATCGGCACCATGCTGGCGGCGGACCATCCCGAAGACATCTCCCGGGCCTTCCTCGAAGACCCGGTCTACTGGCGCATGCAGCACGCCTTCGTCACCGCCCTGCCCGGCGCCCTGGCGCGGCTGAAACGCCCCGAGGAGGAGATCCGCGCCGAGGCCAGGGAGCGCGGCCTCACGCCGGAGCAGGAGGACTGGGAGGTCTACCGCAACCGCCACTTCTCGCCCCACGCGCTGACGCGCCTGCTGACCGACAACCGCGACTGGGCGCTGGCCTCCGAGGAGCGCCTGCGGCGCATCCAGGTGCCGACGCTGATCCTGGTGGGCGACGCCACGGTCTCACCGCAGCCCGGGGCCATCCTCGCCCAGGAGCTCGGGTATCTCCGGAGCATCGCGTCGCCGCAGGTCCAGTTCGAGTTCTGGGAAGGCGTCGGCCACATGATGCGCGGCACCCGGCCCGAGGCCTACAACGAGCGGCTGGAACAGTGGCTGGCGGGAAGCTGAACTAGCAACAGGATTCCTTGCCCGACTCGCCACCACCCACGACCCGGATCTGGTCGCACCCGACCCTGCTCATCGCGGGGTTCTGCGGCCTGCTGGGCTCCCTCGACACGTCGGTCAACATCGCGTTCCCGGCCATCACCCAGGCGTTCGGCATCAACCTCATGTCCATCCAGTGGGTGGTGGTGAGCTACGTGCTGACCCACGCCAGCCTGCTGCTGGGCTGCGGCCGGCTGGCGGACATGTTCGGCCACTGGCGCACTCTCACCATCGGCCTCCTGATCAGCGCCGTTGCGTTCGTGGCGTGCGGCTCCGCCCAGACCTTCGCGTGGCTGCTCATGGGGCGGATACTCCAGGGGGTGGGGGTCGCGCTGGTGTTCGGCTCGGCCCCGGCGCTGGTCACCCTGGCGGTCGGCGGCGCGGACCGCGGGCGCGCGCTGGGGTTCTACCAGATGAACATGGCCACCGGGTACGCCATGGGCCCGCTCCTGGGCGGCGTGCTGGTGGATGCCTTCGGCTGGCGCGGCGTCTACCTGTACCGGGCGCTTCCCGCCCTGCTCATCGCCTGGTTCACCTCCGGCCGTGTCCGCTCCGGGCAACGGGCGGTCTCCGGCGAGCGGTTCGATCTCCTGGGCGCGGTGACCCTGACCGTGGCGGCCGGCGCGCTGCTCCTGGCCATGACCCGCAGCCGAGACCTCGGCTGGACGGCGCCGGAGGTGGTCGTGCTCGCGCTGGCCGGCATGGTCAGCCTGGTGGTCTTTCTCGTTACCGAGAAACGGGTGGCGGCGCCCGTCATCAACCTCGACCTGTTCCGCCGGCCTGCCTTCACCCTCGCCAACCTGCTCACCCTGGCGGCCAACGCCACCCGGTTCCCCATCGGCCTGCTGGTCCCCTACTATGCCGCGAACATCCTTGGCTTCCGGGGGATCATGGTCGGCCTTCTCCTCTTCGCGCCCGCGGTGATGACCATCTTCGCCGCCGCCTTCGCCGGCCGCCTGTCCGACCGCATCGGCACCGCCGGGCTGAGCTCCGCGGGCCTCGCCGTCCAGTCCGTGGGCCTGTGGCTGGCCAGCGGCCTGGAGGCAAGCTCCGACTACCCCACCGCCGCCCTCTCCCTGGCTCTGGTGGGCCTCGGCCTGGGCACCTTCCAGGTGCCCAACATGAGCTTCGTCATGGGCGCCATCCCGCGCGAGCACCAGGGCGTCGCCGGCAGCATCAACCAGATGATGCGCACCGCCGGCATCGTCTTCGGGGTCACCGGAGCCAGCCTGATGTTCGAGCGCTGGCGCCTCTCCCACGCGGACCTGGGAGAGGTGGCCGCCTTCGTGACCGCGTTCCAGCTCGTGTTCATGACCGCCGCGGTGCTGTGCGGCCTGGCCGCGGCGGCGTCGCTGTTCCGCCGCGGCGGGAAGCGGCGGGCGCGCGACGGGCGCGGCAACGAGGAAGCGGAATCGTCGGGCGCGTAGGCGTCTCCAGCGAAATCTGATAGCGTTTCGCAATCCGGGAAATCACCCGCAAATTCATTCCAACGGAGGTCACAGCCCAATGAGCATCGAACGAATCAGACCGCAGGTTTGGAACAGCCGCGCCGTGGTGCACGGCGATCTGGTGTACTTGTCCGGCCTGGTGGCCGACGACAAGTCCCTGTCCACGAAAGGCCAGACGGAACAGGTACTGGCCAAGATCGACGATGTCCTCGCCGCCGCCGGCACCAACAAGTCCCGGATCCTCACGTCCACCGTCTATCTCGCCGACATCGACGCCAAGGACGAGATGAACGAGGCCTGGATGGCCTGGATCGACAAGGACAACCTGCCCGCCCGCGCCGCCATCGGCGTGGCCCTCACCCCGGGCACCCAGGTGGAGATCATGGTCTGCGCGGCGAAGTAGCCTCCGCTCCCCGTCATCCCGGGCTTGACCCGGGATCCAGGGGAGGGGCGGGTCGGCGGAAGCCATCGTCAGGGTCAAGGACAAGTGTCGCGCCGCAGGAGATGTTTGTGCTTTTCGTTTTGGTACACCCTGCCGTTGACGATTCTCTTGAAATCGTCGTGTAGGTCCCTGTCCCGCGACACCAGCACCTTGACTCCCGCAACCACCGCCAGCGCGACGATGTGCGCGTCATTGGATGACAAGCCCGTCAATTCGCCTTCCGCGGCATCAACCTCGTGTGGGTCCACTTCGATGAGGCGACCCGCCTGCCTGTATTCGACGAGCCGCTCCCTCATGGGTCCGTGGGTTTCGAGCTCGGCTTTCATCCTTGGGGTTGGCGCATAGACGAGTTTCCTCTGTTCCGCATCCAGACCCTGAGCGGGCGCATATCGCTGTTGTCCGGGTCAAGAAAACGGCTGTAGCTGTCGGCATCCAGAATCACGCACATGTCTCAATCCGCCAAACCCAGCAAGCGGTCCGCCTCGTTCAGGAAGAAATCGCGATAGTGTTGGGGAACGCCAACTATATTGGCGCGTGCATCGAAACCAATGTTGTGGGTCTTCACACGATTGCCGACCGGCTCCAGATAAATCAACGAAACATCGTCGGGGCTTATCCTGCCTCGTTGGATCTCAATGCGAACACGGTCGATCATATGATCACTGTGGGTTTCGAGCACGAACGATGTGTTCTGCGTCCGGCAGACGCTGACGAGTAGCGAAGCGAGTTCCGCCTGCCCTTTCGGGTGCAAATGGACCTCGGGTTGTTGCAATAGAAAAGTCGCGCCCCGGCCGGTGAGAACCCGAACCAGGATGGGTAGGACCTGGCTGACCCCATACCCGACATCCACCAAATTCGCCCTGGGGCCACTCACCTTGATCTGCAACTGAAAGGGATCGCCCCTGGAGCCGCCAAGTTTGCGTATGGCAATGTCGGAAAACAGGCCGGAGGCTTGCCCGAAGTCTTTGAGCTGTCGCCTCAGACCATCCCATTCAGTCGTTCTTGAGATGCTCAAGTTCATCAACGCCACTGGAATTTCGTTACCGTCCGGAGTCTCCGTTTCCTTCAAGGGATTGTAGGTGCGTTGCGGCTTGGAACGGACAGGCGCAATGCTGTGAGTTGACAGGGGCAAGGAAAAACGAACCGGCGCGTCGAAGATGGCTCCTTCATCGTCCCACGTAACGAACAGCTCGTTGATGGAATGCTCGAGCAACCCTTGCCTGACTTGCTTGACGAAGGGTCTGTTCTTTTTCGCCACATACCGCCGAAACTGTGTGGCACCGTCATCCGGATCCGTCGGTGAACCGGACAGCGTCAAGCGTACGGCGTGGTCGAAGTCGAACAGGTGCCAGTAGCGCCAAGCCCTATTCATCCGGACCTGAAACTTGTTGCCGCTAGAGAAACTGACCTTGGATGAAGTGCCGGGATCCGCGCGTTGAGAAAATCCTATCTCCCCATCATCAAAGACCCACGACGCGTTGCGAATAACGGGTTCCGATCCTCTATCCTTCTCGGCAAGGGTTAGCAAATAACTCAGTTTCTGCTCGTCTCCATATAGCGTTTCGAGTCCCAGTTGAAAATCGTGCTTTTTGGGCCGCGACCTCCGCACAATGTCCTCGAATGCACCCATTTGGTAGGGCTCCGCATTAAAGTCGATGTCAGGCCGATGTCGAGCATCGAGAAAATCCGAAAAGGCTTGTAGACAACCGAGGAGCGTTGTCTTTCCCGTACTGTTCTCTCCAACGAGAAACGTAAGCGGGCGTATTTTGAACTCGTGCTCGCCGTCGAAACACCGAACGTCGCGCAACAGAAACTTGCGAATCGCGCTCATGCTGTTAACCGTCTTGGGGTCTGGACCGCTCCAGGCGCTCTGCCAGCCACAACTTGATAATGGATTGACGAGTGACGCCTAGCCTGCTGGCCTCTCGATCCAGAGATTCGACCATCCAGACCGGGAAATCCACGTTCACTCGTCGTTGTTCCCGGGCGGGACGGCGAGTGGAAGACAAGTCGAGAGCAGCGGTTATGTCCTTGCCGGTGTCGAAGTCGGCATCGAATTTCTTTGCTCTCATATGTGGCATCCTCCTCGGTGACGAGCGGGGCAGTATAATAAATATACCGTTTTGAATCATGCCGCAATAACACTGCCCTCGCGGCGGCCACCCGGGTAGCAATCAGGGCGTGCGTAGCAGGGTGAGCGGCGCTTCGTCCCGGGCGATGCACTCGGGTGAGTCGTTGACGGGCGAGTTGACGGCCCGCGACACGCAGTATCCGTCCATCATCTCGGCGGGATAGGTTTTCAGCAACGTCGACAGGGCGGCAGGGTCCGTATTCGCAGGATCGAGCCACTCGGGTTCGTCTTCCGGGAACAGGATGACCGGCATCCGGTTGTGCACCGGCTCCAGGAGGCTGTTGGGGCTCGTGGTGACGATGGTGAAGGAATAGAGCGGGGTGCCGTCGGGTTGGAGCCAGCGGTCCCAAAGGCCGGCGAAGGAGAAGGGTTCGCCGTTTCGGAGGGTGAAGCGCATAGGCGTCCGGATGCGGCCTTCCTTGCGCCATTCGTAGAAGCCGTCGGCGGGTACCAGACAACGGCGCCTCGGCAAGAGCCACCGGAACGCGGGCCGCTGGGCCAAAGTCTCGGCCCTGGCGTTGATGATGGGCTTGGCGGCGTCCCTGGCGTGATACGGCACAAGGCCCCAGTGCATCAGCCGCAGGGTGCGGGTGTCCGGCGTATTCGGGTTAACGCCTACCACCGGCGCGTCCTGGCTGGGCGCCAGGTTGTAGCGGGGAGCCAGTTCGAAGTCCGGCTCGTCGATGTGGAAGCGGTCCATGAGGTCCTGAAGCTTCGCTGTCTGCGTGTACCGGCCGCACATGGTTGCGAATCTACGACGCGTGCGCCAAGGCCACAAGAGCCACCCAGAACCCTCGCTCCACACCCTTGATAACGCAGTCCAACGGGGCTAATAGCTAAGGATTGCCCAGGAGGAATCCCCAGTGATCATCGACTGCGACACCCACATCATGCCCAACGACGCCTTCGACAACGTGCCCGAGGAGTTCCAGGGCAAGGTGCCGACTCCGCGCTACAGCGAGGAGGGGCTGCTCGTCGACATCGACTTTCCAGGCGGGCCGCCTGAAGTCCCCGGCGTGACGCCGCTGGGTCCTCCGGGGTCCGGCGCCAGCATGAAGGGGCTGGTGGATATTCAGACACGGCTCGACGACATGCCGGTGCTTGGGGTGGACCGCATGTTCGTGCTGCCGCAGTTCTCCGGCTGGTGGACCTACATGATCGAGCCCGCCCTGGCCTCCGCCATCGCACGCTCCTACAACCTCTCCAACCTGCGCATGATGGAGCGTCACGACTGCCTCGTCGGCGTGGCCATCGTGCAGCTCCAGGACGTGCCCGCGGCCATCCGCGAGATGGAGTGGGCGCAGAAGGAAGGGTTTTGCGCGGTGGTGCTGGACAAGGTGTATCCGGTGCAGGACCACCCCTACGGCGAGAGCCTCGGCAGCCACAGGGAGCTGTGGCCGTTCTTCGCCCGGGCGGAGGAAATGGGGATGCCCATCTTCCTCCACAACATCCAGCACGGCCACCGCATCAGCAACCTGCCCAACTTCCAGAAAGACGGCCTCTACCTGTTCGCGCCCCAGGAAGGCCAGGTGAGCCTGGTGTCGCTGGTGACCAGCGGACTGTTGGACGACTTCCCCGGCCTCCAGTTCATCTTCACCGAGGCCGGCACGGGCTTCATCAAGCCCCTGGTGGAGCGGCTGGATGCGGCCTTTGAGGGTCCCCCGGTGGACTACGACGCGGACGCCGATGCCGACGTCATGCGCGGGGTCAAGGCCAAGCTGCGCCGGCACCGGGCCTTCTACGGACCCGAGGTATTCCTGGAGAAGAACAAGCAGCCGGCCAGCCACTACTTCCGCAACAACTTCTACTTCACCATCGAGACCGAGGAGGCCGCGCTGCCCGAGGCCATCGACTTCCTGGGACCCGAGCGCTTCCTGTTCGCCACCGACTACCCCCACGACGATCCCGGCGGCAGCATGAAGTTCCGCGACGTCCAGCTCCTGGCCGTCAACAAGAACCTCTCGGAAGAGACCAAGGAGCTGATCCGCCACGGGAATGCCGAGCGGCTGTTCAAGCTGGACGCCTGACGCGAGGGAGGCGACATGGCGACGGAACTGACCATCGCGCTCGAGCGATACGATCGGCACGTGCCGTTCTTCATGGGGATGGTCTCGCCCCCGGCCGGCATCGACCTGAAGGTGCTCGAGGTGGGCATGGCGCCGCCGCGGCGCGACGGCATCAACCGCCACCGGCGCTTCATGAGCGGCGGCGAGTTCGACATTTGCGAGATGTCGCTCTCGTCTTACCTGACGGCAAAAAGCCGCGGGCTTGACTACACGGCGACGCCGGTGTTCCCGCGCCGCCTGTTCAGCCAGAACCACATGTTCGTCAGCGCCGCCGCCGGGATCGAAAAGCCGGCGGACCTGATCGGCCGGAAGGTCTGCTGCCGCAGCTTCCAGACCACCATGTCGGTGCTGGCCAAGGGCGACCTCGCGTTCGAGTACGGCGTGCCCTGGCAGGAGCTGGACTGGCAGACCATGAGCACCGAGCTCGTGGACTGGCCGGGCCGCGAGGCAGCCGGCCTGACCCTGATCGACGAGCCCAGCGCCCCCGACGCGCTGATCGAGGGCGAGCTCGCCATGATGATCCACCCGCATCCGCCGCCCCGGCTGCTGGAAGGCTTGCGCGAGGGATCGGTCCGCCGGCTGTTCCCCGACACCAAGGAAGAATGCGCCCGCTATTTCAGGAAATGCGGCGACTATCCCATCATGCACGTGCTGGTCTACAAGCAGGAAATCGCCGACCGCCACCCCGAGCTGCCGCGCGCGCTGATGGATATGTGGGAGGATTCGAAAACCCAGGCCGCGGAATTCTATGACGACCCGGGCTATGCCGAGCTGGCGTTCGCCCGCAATGACTTCGAGGAGGAACGGGCCCTGTTCGGCGCCGACATCTGGCCGTCGGGCCTCGCGGCCAACCGCGCCTGCCTCGAACGCTTCATGAAGTACCTGACCGACCAGACGCTGATCGATGCACCGTACCCGGTGGAGGAACTCTTTTACCCGAGCGTGCGGGACACGTAGCACTTGGTGCCCTTCGACTTCGCGCCGCTAGCGCGGCGTTACGCTCAGGGCGAACGGAGTTGTTGTCAGGATTCTTGACTCAACCGTTCGCCCTGAGCGTAGCGAAGCGAAGTCGAAGGGCGCCAGCCCATGTCCGACGGACTTTGTCGAAAACCGGTTAGAGCGACATCGCCGTTCACGCCTGCTCATCCGCCAGCCCGTATGCTTCCCGGGCCTTTTCCGACGACACGTAGCCGTCCTCGACGTCCTGCCTAACCAACTCGTCCGGGCGTTCCCTGGGATCGCCGTAGCCGCCGCCTCCGCTGCGGTAGATGGCGAGCCTGGCGCCGGCCTTGAGCGGCCGGGTTTCCAGCATGTCGACTTCGGCCGCCTCCTCGCCGGGGTTCTGGATGGTGGTCCTGGAGGTGGGCGGGCTGGCGCCGCCGTTGAGGCCCCATGAAGGCTGTTTATGGTTCGCCGAGCGGATCGTGAGCGTGCAGTCGGTCTGGAACTCGTACTCGCGGATGAAACCCGTGCCGCCGCGCCAGCGCCCGGCGCCGGCCGAGTCCTGCCAGATCTCGTAGCGGCGGACGGCCACGGGATACTCGGTTTCGAGGATCTCCACCGGCGTGCCGGGGGCGAAGTGGTTGACCGGCATGACGATGGCCGCGCCGTCATGGTCGCTGGTGCCGCCCAGCGAGGTGATCATGATCTCGTACTGAACCGTCGGTCGGCCCGCCGAGCGGCTTTCCTTGTAGCCGACGGCAATGGCGCCGGTGCCGAGGCCGGAGGGCGCCACCGCCCGGTGCGGGTTGAACTTCCCGATGGCGGCGAGCACGCAGTTGTAGACCAGGTGGGAGGTCGGAAAGTAGTGGTTGACGGTGGCCGGGAATTCCGGGCTCATCACCCGTCCCGGAGGCAGGTTGAACTCGATGGCCTCGAACGCCCCCGCGTTCATCGGGATGCTCGGGTCCGACGCCGCCAGCACCGCCTGCGTCGACACCGCCCGGGCCGTGACCCGGGTCGTGTTCACGGGTCCCGGGGCCTGCGGGTCGCTGCCGGAGAAATCCAGCGTCAACCGGTCCCCTTGCTTGATGGCCCGGACGTGGATACGCACCGGCTTCGACCGGTCCACGCCGTTGTGGTCGAGGAACCCCTCCGCCTCGTGCTCCCCGTCCGGCCAGGAGGCGATTTCCTTCCGGACCCGGGCCGTGGTGCGCGTCATCAACTCGTCGATGGTGCCCAGCAGGGTGTCCGCTCCGTACTCCTGCAGCAGCTCCTGGAACCGGATCGCCCCGAGCCTGGTCGCCCCCGCCTGTCCGCGCAGGTCGCCCAGCACCACGTCCGGAATGCGGCTGTTGTTGCGCAGGATCGCCTCCACCTCGGGCAGGACGCCCTGGGCGGTGGTGAACCGCACCGGCGGCAGCACGATCCCGTCGTGGAAGATCTCGCGCGCACCCGCGCCGCTCGACCCCGGCACCAGCCCGCCGACGTCGGCCTTGTGCGCCACGCTGACCCCGAAGGCAACCACCTTGCCGTCGTGGAACGCCGGCGTCGCCACCACCATGTCGGGGACATGGCTGTTTCCCGCCTTGTAGGGATCGTTGGAAACGAACGAATCGCCCTCGCTCATCTTCTCCGCCGGGTACCGTTCCAGGACGCCGGCCACCGCTTGCGAATACAGCAGGGAATGGTATTGCAGGCCGCCGCCGACCATGATCACGCGCCCGCCGCCGTCGGTCAGCCCGGCGGTGCCGTCCTGCGACTCGCGCAGGATCGGCGAGTAGCCGCTGTGAAAGAGCGCGTGGGCCATGGACGCGGTGATCTCCCGCAGCCGGCTCAGCACGACTTCGCTGGTGATCGGGTCAAGACTCATTATTCTCTCCCCTCTCGATGACGATATTGCCGAACGTGTCGACGGTGGCATGCTGCGACTCGGACAGCACCGTGGTCGCGTCCAACTGCTCGATGACGGCGGGCCCGTCGATGCGGTTGCCGGCCAGCAGACGGCCGCGGTCCAGCACCACCGCCTCCAGGAACTCTCCGCTCTCCAGGTCGAAGAGCGGCCGGTGGCCGATGACGGCGTGCTCGACGCCGGGCTCCCCGGTTTCCAGGGGCGGCGGCGTAAGCCGCGGCACCGCGATCTCCGCCAGCAGCCGGAACGTCACGATCTCGGCGTCCTCGTCCTTGGCGCTCAGCCCGTACACCTTGCCGTGGAGATCGTCGAAGGCCGCCTTGAGCCCGGCCCTGTCGGCGTCGACGATCTCCCGGCCCGGACAGTCGACGGACAGCTCGTACCCCTGGTGCAGGTAGCGCATGTCGACCTGGCGCCGGAATACCGCCTCGGAGAGCTCGAAGTGCTCTTCCCGGATGTCATCCACCGCCCGCAGCCGCAGCTCCTCAAAACGCTGGTTCATGCGACTTGGATCGTAATCGCTCACCAGGCCGAGATCCGACAGCAGGTAGAGGTGCCGGACCTGGGTCTGGAGCAATCCCAGGGCGCTGTTGAGGCCGGGGTTCGGCGGCACCAGCACCGCGGGTATCCGGAGCTCCTCGGCCAGCACGCCGGCGTGAAGCGGCCCGGCGCCGCCGAAGGCCACCAGCACGAAGTCGCGCGGATCGACGCCGCGGTACTGCAGCGCCAGCCGGAGCTCCACCGCCATGTTGTTGTTGACGATCTTGAGAATGCCGGCCGCCGCCTCCACCACGTCGAGACCGAGGGGCTCCGCCAGGACCGTGCGCACGGCCGCCTCCGCCCGGGCCCGGTCGAGCCGCAGCCGCCCGCCCAGGGCGCTGCTGTCACCGAGGGCGCCCAGCAAGAGGTTGGCGTCGGTCACCGTGGGAAGCTCGCCTCCCCTGCCGTAGCAGGCCGGCCCGGGGTCGGCGCCGGCGCTCCGGGGCCCGACCTTCATCAACCCGTCCTTGCCGATCCAGGCGATGGTGCCGCCGCCCGCCCCCAGGGTGTGGACGGCCAGCATGGGCGTGGCGAGGTCCTGCCCCGCGATCCGCCCGGCGGTGGTTTCCTCGGAGCGCCCGTCGCGGATCACGCTGATGTCGGTGGAGGTGCCGCCCATGTCGAAGGTGACGAGATTCCTTCGCCCCAGCAGCGCGGCCAGCTCGATGCCCGATACCACCCCGGCGGCGGGGCCCGAGAGAAGCGTCTGGTTGGGATAGCGGGCGCCGACGTTCATGCGCATCAGGCCGCCGTTGGACTGCATGAGGAAGATCTGCGGCGTCTGGATGCCGGCGGCCCGCAGCCGGTCCACCAGCCGCAACAGGTAGTCCTGCATGGACCGGCCGACGAAGGCGTCGATGACGGTGGTGGAAAGGCGCGGATATTCGCGGATGGTGGGGAGGATGCGCGACGACACCGACACCCGCCATTCCGGCGCCATCTCCGCGATGATCGTGGCCGTCCGCTCCTCGTGCTCCGAGTTCCGGAAGCTGAAGAGGTAGTTGACGGCCACCGCCTCGACTCCCTTCTCCTTCAGGTCCGCGACCGCCCGCCGGACGTCGTCCTCGTCGAGCGGCGTCTGCACGTTGCCGAGGTAGTCGATGCGCTCGGTGATTTCCTGGGTGAGCGATTGCGGGGCCAGGAGCGCGGGCTTGACGTAGTAGGGATCCGCCAGGTCTTCGGGCGCCGGCTGCGACCAGCCGCGTCCCTCGTACACCGCCCGGAAGCCCCGCGTGATCACGAGGCCCGTGCGCGCGCCCTTCCCTTCCAGGATGGCGTTGGTGGCCACCGTGGTGCCGTGGACCAGGAACTCGATGGCGGCCGGTTCGACCCCGGACTGGAACAGCTCGTCCAGGGCGTCCATCACCGCGGCCGACGGATCGTCCGGCCTCGAAGGCACCTTGGCGATGCGCCGCTCGCCGCTACCGGGATCGAACGCGATCAGATCGGTGAAGGAACCTCCGGTATCGATGCCTACCATCCACGAAGCCATGCGATTCTTCCTCGATTTGCGCTGCGTTCAGGCGCGCGGCCTTCCCGCGTGTCAGCTCGAGAGGTCCACCACCACGCGGCCGCGCACCCCGCCCTTGAGGATGCTCTCGATGTGGCCGTCCAACTCGTCCAGAGAGCAGTCGACGGTGACGGCGTCGAGGTTGAGCAGCTTCCACTCCGTGGCCATTTTTTGCCACAGGGTGGCGCGGATGTCGGCGGGGCAGTCGGGCGTGGCCACGCCGATGAGGCGGACGTCGCGAAGGATGAACGGGAACACGGTGGTGTTGAGCTCCACCGAAGCCACGTTGCCGCAGCAGGTCACCACGCCGCCGTACTTGGAAGCCTTGAGGGCGGTGGCGAGGATGTTGCCGCCGACGGTGTCCACCACGCCGGCCCACAGGCCCCTCAGGAGCGGCCGCCCGGACTGGTCGTCGGCGTCCTCCCGGGAGATGACGTCGACCGCGCCCAGGCCCGTCAGGAACTCCTTCTCCGACTCCTTGCCGGTGGACGCCACCACCCGGTAGCCCGCCTGGGCCAGGATGGCCACGGCCAGGCAGCCGACGCCGCCGGTGGCGCCGGTCACGAGCACGTCGCCCGATTCGGGAGTGACCCCGGACTCCTGCAGCCGCAGCACCGACAGGGCCGCGGTGAAGCCGGCGGTGCCGTAGACCATGCTCTCCTTGAGGCTCAGCCCGTCCGGGCGCTTCACCGCCCAGCCGGCCGGCACCCGCACGTACTCGGCGAAGCCGCCGTCTGTGTTGGAGCCCAGGTCGAAGCCCGTGAGCACCACGTCGTCGCCCTTGGCGAAGTCGCCCGAACCGCTCTCCACCACGGTGCCCGCGGCGTCGATGCCCGGGGTGTGGGGAAAGTTGCGGGTCACGCCCTTGTTGCCGGATGCCGACAGCGCGTCCTTGTAGTTGAGGGACGAGTACGCCACCGCCACCAGCAGGTCGCCTTCCGGCAGGTCGTCCGCCGACCGCTCGGTGATGGCGCGGGAGAAGGTTTTGTCCTCGTTCTCGCTGACGACCATGGCTCGAAAACGGGTCGGGTCCGACATAGTTGTCTCCTTTCGGAAATCACGGAGGGCGACCGCGGGTCGCCCCTACAAGGCGTCACGTTAGCCCGCGCCCTCGCGCTCCTGCAGCCGCTGCCATATCTTCGGCGGCGACAGCGGCAGGTCGCAGATTCTGAGCCCCACCGCATCCTCCACCGCGGCGGCGATGGCGGACGCGGCCGGCAGCACGCCGCCCTCGCCCATGCCCTTGGCGCCGAACGGGCCGGGGCCGTTGCCGCTCTCCACCAGTTCCGAGATGAAGTTCTCGGGCAGGTCGTGGAAGTTGGGCACCCGGTAGTCGATGAGATTCGGGTTCAGGAGCTGGCCGTTCTCGTAGACCATGTCTTCCAGCAGCGTGTGTCCGATGGCGAACACGACGCCGCCCTCGTCCTGGCCCTCGCACTGGAGCGGGTTGATGGCCCGGCCCACGTCGGCCATGGACACGTACTTGAGGATGCGGATGACGCCGGTTTCCGGGTCCACCTCCAGCTCCACGCCGCCCCAGCCCACCTCCCAGAAGGTGGTGGGAGAGCCCAGCACCGCGGTCTTGCTCTTCCTGTCCTGGTACACCCCGCGGCCGACGATCTCGGTGGCGGAGCTGCCGAAGTACTCGGAAATGACGTCGCTGTAGGCCACCCCGCGCCCCTTGCCGGCGCGCACCCGGCCGCCCTTGAGCGTGAGGCCGGCGGCCTTCTCGCCCATGACCTTGGCGGCGGCCTTGAGCAACTGCTTCTTCACGTCCTGGGCGGCCCGCTGGGTTGCGAGGCCCATGACCGTCATGGAGCTGCTGGCGCTGGTGGACACGTCGAACGGGGTGACGTCGGTATCCAGTTGCGCCACCGACACCTGCTCGAGCTCGATGCCCAGCTCTTCCGCCACCACCTGGCTCAGCGCCGTGCGGCACCCCTGCCCCACTTCCACGGTGCCGGTCAACAGCACGGCGCTGCCGTCCGACGACATCTTCACGGTGGCGCCGGCCACCTTGTAGGTGCCGCCGGCGTCCTTGAGGCACACGCTCAGCCCCTTGCCCACGTTGGGGCCGGAGGCCTTTTTCCAGTCCAGCGCCCGGGCCACCTTGCGCAGCCCCTGTTTGAGGTCGCAGTCCACCGGGGTGTCGCCGGGAGTGTAGGGCTCGCCCTTGTCCAGCAGGTTCTTGAGGCGGAACTCCAGCGGATCCATGCCGAGCCGCTTGGCGATCATGTCCGTCTGCGACTCGTAGGCCCAGGCCACCTGCACCGCGCCGAAGCCGCGGAAGGCGCCGGCCGGCACCGTGTTGCTGTAGACCCCGTGGGCGTCGATCTTCACGTGGGGCACGCGGTAGGGGCCCACCGCGCGGTAGCCCGCCTTCTGGGTCACCCGAGGACCGGCGTCCGCGTAGGCGCCGGTGTCCATGTAGACTTCCAGCTCCCGCGCCACCATCTCGCCCTTCTTGCTGACCCCGGTCTTGATGCGGATGCGCGCGGGATGCCGTGTCACGGTCTTGAAGCTCTCGTTGACGCCCATGGCCAGCTTGACCGGCCGGCGGTTCCGCACCGAAAGCGCCGCCGCGATGGGGTCGGCCTTCACGTAGAGCTTGCCGCCGTAGCCGCCGCCCACGTAGGGCACCACCACCCGCACACGGTTGAGCGGCAGCTTGAAGATCCCGGCCAGGTGGCCGCGCAGCGTGAACGGGTCCTGGCACGAGCTCCACACCGTCAGGCGCTCGCCGTCGTAGTGGGCGACGCAGATGTGGGGCTCCAGCGAATAGTGCTGCACCTTGGAGAAGCGGAACACGTCCTCGAAGATGTGGTCGGACTTGGCGAAGCCGTCCTCCACGTCCCCGCGGGAGTAGCCGAAGTGGTAGCAAACGTTGGTGCCCTTGAACCGTTCCGGCGCGCCGTACCGGGAGCCCCGCAACTCCGCCTTGGCCACGTCGCCCTCGTGCACCTGCGGCGCCCCCGGCGCCAGGGCGTCGTCCACGTTGTCCACGAACGGCAGCTCCTCGTACTCCACGTCGATGAGCGCGAGGGCCTCCTCGGCCACCAGCTCGTCCGCGGACAGCACCGCCGCCACCGGGTCGCCGACGTAGCGGACCTTGTCCACCGCCACCACGGACTGGTCCTTGTAGGTGGCGCCGTAGAGGTAGTTGAGTCCTTCAAGCTCGTCGCGGGTGAGGACGTCGATGACCCCGGGCAAGGCCCTGGCCTTGCCGGCGTCGACCTCGAGGATCCGCGCATGGGGCAGCGGGCTCCGCAGGATCTTCGCGTACGCCATGCCCGGAAGCTCGATGTCCCCGGTGTAGAACGCCTTTCCCGATACCTTCTCCACCGCGTCGACGCGCATCGAATTGCGCCCCGCCACTGACAGTCGTTGTTTTCTCATGGGTGTCTCCGCACACCTTCTTATCGGAAGTTAGGAGGGCAGGCAACGTGCAGTCTATGGGTCACGACCCGAGAAGACCGAGGACAGCCCACCCATGCCCGAAACCGTATCTTGGCTTTCGCCGGAATGACGGTTTCGGGCATTCAGACCGATCAAGTCCGGTAGCCCTGTAGGCGGCAGGCGGTGTCGGATTACGCCTTCGGCTAATCCGACCTACAAGAGAGTTTCAGGGACGGTACCACGGCTAACTCCGTTCCGCCTCTTCCTTCAAGGTCTCCAGCTCGGTCCAGCGCTCCAGCGCCTCGTCGAGGGTCGCCTTGGCGGCCTTGAGTTCGTCGAGTACGGGCTGGACCCTGCTGAACGGCTGAGCATAGAAGTCCGGCTCCTGGGTCTTTTCCTCCAGCGTGGCCACCGCCTGTTCCATCTCCTCGATGCGGCCGGGCAACGCGTCCAGCTCCCGTTGCAGATGGTAGCTGAGCTTGGTCGGCCCGGACCGTTCCCGCCGGTCCCGCGGCGTTTCCCCGGCAGCCTTGCGGTTGGGGTCGTCGGTGACGGCCAGGGCCTTGCCGCGGTGGAGCCAGTCGGTGTAGCCGCCGGCGTGGCGCTGGATTTGACCTGTGTCCTCCCAGACCAGGGTGCTGGCGACGCAGTTGTCGAGGAAGCTGCGGTCGTGGCTCACCACGAGCAGCGTGCCGCGATACCGCACGAGCTGCTCCTCCAGCACCTCCAGGGTCTCGATGTCGAGGTCGTTGGTGGGCTCGTCCAGGATCAGCAGATTGGCCGGCTGCGTAAGGAGCCGGGCCAGGATGACGCGGTTGCACTCGCCCCCGGACAGAGCGGCCACCGGGCTCAGGGCGCGCTTGGGGCTGAAGAGGAAACCCTTGAGATAGCCCACCACGTGGCGCGGCCGTCCGTTGACGAAGACATGGTCGCGGCCGTCCGCCACCGTCTCGGCAACGGTCTTCTCGGGGTCCAGCTCACGCCGCATCTGGTCGAAATAGCCGATCTCCAGGTTGGCGCCCTGCTCCACGGTACCGGAGTCGGGCGCGATCTCGCCCACCAGGATGCGCAGCAGCGTGCTCTTGCCCACGCCGTTGTTGCCGATGAGGCCGATGCGGTCGCCGCGCATGATACGTAGCGACAGGTTCCGGATCACCGGCTCGCCGCCGTAGCCGTGGGTGACGTTGCGGAGCTCCACCACCTTGCGGCCCGACTGGCCGCCGTGCTGCACCTGGATGCGCGCCTGGCTCTGGGGCTTGAGGCGCTGCGCCGCCTGCTCCCGCATGGCCATGAGGGCGCGAACCCGGCCCTCGTTGCGGGTGCGCCGCGCCTTGATGCCGCGCCGGATCCATTCCTCCTCCTGGGCCAGCCGCTTGTCGAACAGGGCGTCGCGGCGGGCGTCCTCCGCCAGGCTCTTCTCCTTGAGGTCGAGGTAGTTGTCGTAGGTTCCCGGCCAGCTCGTCAGCCGAGTGCGGTCCAGTTCCACGATGCGGGTGGCGAGGCGCCGCAGGAAGGCCCGGTCATGGGTGATGAACAGGACGCTGCCGGCGTAGTTGTAGACCCGGTCCTCGAGCCACTGGATGGTGCTCAGGTCGAGATGGTTGGTGGGCTCGTCGAGAAGCAGCAGCTCGGCGTTGCCGACGATAGCCCGGGCCAGCCCAACCCTCCGCTGCCAGCCGCCGGACAGCTCCTCCAGCCGCCGGTCCGCCGGCAGATCCAGCTCGCTCAGCACCGTCTCCACCCGCTGGTCCACGTGCCAGCCGCCGTGGGCGTCGATCTCCCGGTGGAGCGCCTCCAGCTCCAACAACCCCTTGCGGTCCAGAGCCTCCCCGGAGCGCTGCTGATAGAGGTCGATGAGGTCCTGAAGGTCGGCGAGCCCGGTGGTGACGTACTCCCGCACCGTCTGCCCCAGCTCCTCGGGCAGCGCCTGCTCCAGCTCGCTGATGCGGATGCGGCTCTGGTAGTGGATCTCGCCGCGGTCGGGCTCGAGCCGGCCGGTGATGAGCCGGAGCATCGACGTCTTGCCCGCGCCGTTGCGGCCGATCAGGCAGACCCGCTCCCCCGGCTCGATGGCGAACTCGGCGTGCGCCAGCAACCGCTGGTCGCCCAGCTCCAGCGAGACGTCTTCGAAGCTGACGAGGGGCATGGTGGAAAAAGGGACACCGGCGCCCGCTCAAGCCGGTGCCGCCGCTAGTGTGGTATCCCACGCAAGCGTCTACAAAGACGCGTGGGACACCACACTAAAGGTCCTACTTGCGGCCGCGAGCGGCGCGGGCTCCGGGCGCCCGGTAGGGCACCTTCTTCTTGACGGCCTCGTCCACCGTCTCCGGCGTGATCAGCACGGTGGCCTTGATAGTGAGGGCGCCGGCGTCGGCGATGTTGAGCGACACGGCCGTCGCCGTGGCGTCGTCGGGAAGATCGGCGATGATGTAGAGGTCCGTGTCGCCAAAGGCGTAGTAGAGCCCCTCCACGCTGCCGCCCATTCCTTCGATGGTCTGGGTCAACGCCGCCCGTCGCCGGCTGCCGCCCTCCTTGAGCAGGCCCGGAAGCCCTTTCGCGGTGTACGAAGTGTGGAACATGTATTTGCCCATGTGCTTCACCTCCAAAGGTAGTGATTAGTGATGTCGGATGTCAGATGGTTGATATACCACACCTTTTCAAGTCGGTGGTTGAACGGTCAAACACGAGAGCGCGCGTCGTTTGCGTGCCCCAGTATCTGGTCGGTGATTATCCCTAGATCGCTTCCGTGCGTTCGCCTTTTGTCATGCAGTGTTTGCAATTCGTCCAACTCACAGAGCGCGAGCGCACGGAGAACCGCAGGCAAGGCGTCTGCACGTGATCTAAACGCCGGAGTCGAACCGACCCGAGATTCCAGAAAACGCCTGACTTCCCGAAGTTCAGGCAGGAATTCCTTGCTTTCGTATGCGTAGCCGAGTTTCTCAATGAGACGTTGGGCTTCAAAATCTTTCGGATGGGCGTCGCGTATCATCTCCCCCATGGTCTTTGTGGGCCTGCGCCGTTGCCTGTTCTTTCTTGTCCTGTCTTCGTAAGCCTTGATCCCCGAATCAATCAAGACAACATCAACTTCGCCGATGGCCGAAAGGGCTTCGCTGACTCGCGTCTTCCCGTGGCGTGCAATCAACAAGCGAAGTTCGAGGTCGAGAAGAGTCCCTTCTTCGTTCATTGGGTGCTCCTTTCGAGGCCAAGCCTCTCGAATATCTCATTACTCAGCCGTTCGAGATTGTCGATGACCCACCAGCGAGCATGACTTGTTCCACGGAGAGGTCTCCCCATCCGCGCCGCCCGGGCGTATGATGCGGAATACCCCACGCGGTGCTCGAATATGTGCCAACCTTGCCGCCGTGCCTGTTCCGTTACTTCCTCTATGGACTTTCGCCCTTCAGGTCCCGCCGAGTAGGAAGACGAGTGATTGAACACAAGCCCGGCAATATCGATGCTGTGGTCCTCGTTTTCGACCGTGAATTCTTGGATAGATCGTGCAAGCAGGGGCAGGCCAATCGTGGCCATGAACTCCGGCTTCACCGGAACGATTACATAACGACTGGCGAAGTAGGCAGCGTCGGTCAGGATTGATTCTGTAGGTGCGCAGTCGACAAGGATAAGGTCGTACCGGTCGCTGACCTGCGCGAGAACCTTCGCGAGTCGCCGCTCCTTTCCCGTGGGATTCTTCAGAATGCGGCTCAACTCCAGCCGAGAAGGGATCAGATCGACCTTGCTATCCCAATACCCCGCATTTGCCACAATCACTTTGTCGATATCTATCGGACGCGGAGAGCTGTAGGTGCCCCCTGACGGAATATACTCGTCGAAGACCTGGACGACGGTCGGGCGGTTGTCATTCAGGTGCCTTACATAATCACGGGGACCCAGAACAGACTGGCTGAGGTTCGATTGCGGATCCAAATCTACTGCCAGGACTCTCATCTCCCGACCCGCAACATACGCCAACTGCGAAGCTACCGTAGTCTTGCCTACGCCGCCCTTCATGTTGATTAGACTCACAGCAACCGCCACACGCGCCCCTCCTATTGTATCCCTTCGATGAAATTACCGATGTCCTCGAGGTCCAGGTCATCCAGGCGTACCAACGAATTACAGTGAACCACCATGATGCGGCACGGTCAATCTTGAAAGCCCGTATCCAGAGACTGGAAGCCCCAATCGGCAGCCGTAGCCCCCGTTCGTTCCCTGGGACACTGGACTACCCCTATTGCTGCGCGGCGATGAAACCCCGCAGCACCTCGTTGAACTCCGGAGGATGCTCGCGGTACGAGAAGTGGCCGGCCTCGTTGATGATGTGCATCTGGGTGCGCCGTTCGCTTCCGGCCATGAGCTCCATCAGGCGCATGCCCTGGTCGAGGGTGGCGGTGGGGTCGTTGTAGCCCCACACCAGCAGCGTGGGGCGCTGAAAGCCGCGGTCCCGAATCCAGCCCAGGGTCTGTTCCTTCTGGCGCGCGTGCTGGGCCAGGAAGACGTTGGCCTTGAGCCCCTGCACCTCCATCTTGTCCACAGCCTCAAGGTACTTGGGCTGGTGCGCGATGGCGACGCAGTCGTCGATCAGGTCATCGGTGATGTGGTCGTAGGCGTAGGAATAGCGCTCGTACACCCAGCGCTGGCTCTCCCGACTCAGCCGCGGCTCCGGGGCGTTGGCATGCACGATCTCGTTCCTTCCGACTCCGGGGGCCAGGGTGTTGGTGTCCACCGGGATCACGGACTTGACCAGGTCCGCCCGCTCGAGGGTCATGCGCGCCACCAGGTAGCCGCCACGGGAATGACCCACCAGGTGGACGTTGCCGAGCTTCAGGGTCTCCAGCGTTGCCAGGGCGTGACGCACCACCGCCGCCATGGTGTAGTCCTCGTCGCTCTTGGGGTTGTCGGTCATTCCCTGCCCCAGCTTGTCCACCGCGACCACGTGGAACCACTTCGCCAGGGCATCGAAGTTGAGGTTCCAGTCGAGGCTGCAGTCGGCGGCCTCGTTGGAGCCGAAGTTGCCGCCGTGGAACAGCACCACCGTCTCGCCGCTGCCCTTCTCGAAATAACGGGTGCGGACGCCGTCCACGTCCACGTATTTTTCGTCTGCCTGGTTCATGCCGGTCCTCCTTGATGGAGACACTGTAGCCGATTGTCCCGGCAAGGTTAACAAGCTGCGGCGCCTGCCCGGAGCGCGCTTGGAAATCACCCGGCGATCGGATAAGGGAGAGTGAGCCGCGAGGCACACAATCCAAGGAGGCTCAAACCATGGCGAACGCCAACAACGACGAACATCCCATGTTGAGAGAAGGGCTGGGGCGGCTGCGGGGCAAGGTGGCCATCATCACCGGCGCCAACAGCGGCATCGGACGGGCCACCGCCCGGCTGTTCGCGCGCGAGGGGGCCAATGTCGTGTGCTGTGACATCCAGGAGACCCTGACGCCGCGGGTGGATCAACTCATCATCGACGAGGGCGGCGAGGCCACTTTCCTGAACGTGAACGTGACCGCGGACGGCGGTCCCGAGGAGATGATGAAGACCGCCATGGACCGGTACGGCGGCGCCGACATCCTCTACAACAACGCCGGCGGCGGGATCCGCAAGCAGGCCCACGAGCACACGGACGAGGAGTGGAACTTCATCATGGACCTCAACCTGAACGCCATCCAGAGGAGCGTCCGCGCGGTGGTCCCCCACATGCTCGAAAAGGGCAGCGGCTGCATCGTCAGCACCGCGTCGACCTTCGGGCTGGTGGCGTCGGCGAACTACCCGGCCTACTGCGCCACCAAGGCGGCGGTCATCAGCCTGACCCGGCAGATGGCGCTGGACTACGGCCCCAGGGGCGTCCGCGTGAACTGTATCTGTCCCGGCGCCACCGAGACGCCGCGCTTCCGCGGACACCCGCCGGTACCGTCGCTGCAAGCCGCCACCCCCGAGCAGCGCAAGCGCATGGCCGACAGCAACAAGGCCCTGCTGCGGATGGCGCGGCCCGAGGAGATGGCCTACGGCGTCCTCTTCCTGGTGTCCGACGAAGCCTCCTTCGTCACCGGCCATGCCCTGGTGGTGGACGGCGGCCAGACCATCGCGGTGTGAGGAATTAGGGATCCGGAGGAAAGGCGTTGTACTGCTGGCGCGGCAAGGTAGGGGTGGTCAAGCCGACGTTCCGGCCGGGGTCGCTGGAGACCTTCACGCGGCTTCTGCCGGAGGGGGTGTGCGTGGTGCCGCGCTACGTCGGCGTCCGCGCGGGCACGGAGGCCGAGTTCGACGAGGCCATCGCCGTGGCCGAATCCAGGGTGGCGGAGCTGGCGGCGTTCGGCGTGGACCTGGTGGTGATCCAGGGGGTGCCGCCGATCATGCTCCGGGGCTACCGCTTCGACGGCGAGCTGACCGCGCGGCTCACCCGCGAGTACGCGGTGCCGGTGCTCACCGCCACCACCGCGCAGGTGGAGGCCTTTCGCGCGCTGGGGGTGCGCACCATGGCGACGCTCTCCTACATCCAGGGCCCCATGAACGCCAGATTCGCCGCGTTCATGGAACAGGCGGGCTTCACGGTGACCGGCGTCAGGGAGATCGAGGGCGTGGCCTTCTCCGACGTGGGCGATATCCCGGTCGAGGTGATCTACAGCGAAGCCAAGAAGGCGTTCATCGAGCACGGCGGCGAATGCGTCTACCTCCTGGGCGCGGGCTGGGACTGCCTGCCCGCCGTCGAGTACCTGGAGGACGACCTCGGGGTGCCGGTGGTCACCAACCTCAACGCGGAGGTGTGGGCGACCCAGAAGCGCCTGAAGATCCGCGAGCCGGTGGAGGGCTTCGGACGGCTGTTGCGGACGCTGCCGTGAGCCGGGCCCTTCGACTTCGCTTCATAAAGCCTGTCCTGAGCTTGTCGAAGGGCTCAGGGCGAACGGCGCTGGAATCCATGCCGTTCGTCCTGAGCGTAGCCCGGCGTAGCCGGGCGAAGTCGAAGGACCCGGCTCGGTGCGGATGAGTCGAACTGATAGTCCGCTCAGAGGAAGGGGGAAGGACATGGGAGAGATACTCGGCCTGGGCATCACCCACTACCCCGGACTCGGGTTTCAGGGGAACATGACCCGGCGCATCAAGATGTGCCTGGAAGACCCCGCCCTGCCGGAACGGCTGCGCGACATGAAGAACTGGCCCGCGCCCATGCGAGAGCAATGGGGCACGGACGACGGCCAGAGCCATTCGGACGCGCACCGCCGGGACCTGATCGACCGCTTCCGTATCGCCCGCCAGGCCCTGGACGAGTTCCAGCCCGACCTGTGCCTGCTGTGGGGCGACGACCAGTACGAGAACTACAAGGAAGACTGCGTGCCGGCGTTCTCCATCCTCGCCTACGATTCGGTGGATTCGCAGCCGTGGACCCACATGCGCCGGGGCGCCAACATGTGGGACGAGCCCGACGACAAGATCTTCACCATCCAGGGCCATCGGGAGGCCGGCAAGTACCTGGCGTCGAGCCTGCTGGACAACGGCTTCGACGTGGCCTACTCCTACAAGCCGCTCCACCGGGGGCTGGGTCACGCCTTCGCGAACTCCATCCTGTACCTCGACTGGGACCGTCGCGGATTCCCTTACCCGGTGGTGCCGTTCACCGTGAACAGCTACGGCCGCAAGCTCGTGGGCAGCCAGGGCGTCCCGCTGACGCCTTCCGCCGCCCGCGACATCGAGGACCAGTTCGACCCGCCGGGCCCCCAGCCCTGGCGCTGCTTCGACATCGGCGCCGCCACCGCGCGCGCCTTCGCCGAGAGTCCGTGGCGCGTGGCCCTGATCGCCTCTTCGAGCTGGTCGCACTCGTTCCTCACGGCCAAGCACGCCTTCATGTACCCGGACGTGGAATCCGACAAGCGCTACTTCCACGCGCTGCGCGACGGCGACTGGGAGACCTGGCGCAAGACCAGCCTGCCGGAAGCCGAGGACCGCGGCCACCACGAGCTGCTCAACTGGTTCGCCCTGGCCGGCGCCATGGCCGAGATCGGCCGCAAGCCCGACGACATCGTCTTCCTGGAGTCGTGGATCTCCAACTCCGACAAGGTGTTCGCGGTCTTCCGCCCGCCGGAGCATGCCGCTTAACCTCTACGACCTGCCCGACCCGCTCCCGGACGCCGAGGAGTTCACCGACCTCATTCCCGACCGGGGCGTGAAGATCGAGCGCATCGTCTCCCGGGGGCAGATGTCGCCCGGCGAGTGGTACGACCAGGAGCGCGACGAATGGGTCGTGCTGATCCAGGGCGAGGCCGTGCTGGAATTCGAGGACGGCGGGACGCGGCAACTCGGTGCCGGGGACCACGTGCTGATACCCGCCCACCGCCGCCACCGCGTGAACTACACCAGCCGCACGCCGCCGTGCATCTGGATCGCCGTGTTCGGAGAACTGCGTCGGGTGTGAGAACCAACCGCCGAAGGGCGGCAGCAGGTGCGCCCTCCGAAAAGGTCGGAAAGAATGTACTGGCCGGGATCCATGAAACGTGTGTTGGTCTACGTTCTGGGTGCAGTGATTATCGTGGCCGCAATTTTCGTCTACCTGTTCTTTCGCCCTGATATTGCAGCTCGGGTCTTCTTTGGAGCGGCCCCCTCACCCGTAGAAATGAATCTCAGGCACGCTCACGACGTGCCTGTGGCAGACAAGAAGACCGTGGCCATCGTAGCGGCTGCGAATCTCTTTCTGGACTCACTGGACGACAGGCAGAGACAGGGGGCGACATATCGGTTTACCGATAACGCACAGCGTGCAAACTGGTCCAACTTCCCTGAAGGCATGGTTCCGCGTGGTGGTGTGAAGCTCGGTACTCTCTCTGCATTACAGCGGGTGAGTCTCGACAAGCTCCTCGGGGAACTTCTGAGTGAAGACGGTGTCAAAAACATCATTTATCAATTAGCCGCAGAAGACATGCTGATCTCGGGAGACGTGTTCGGCGTCATGAAATACGGCAGCCAATACTTTTACGCTGCATTTCTCGGTGAACCGTCCACTACGGAGCCCTGGATGTTTCAGTTCGGCGGCCACCATCTCGCAATAAACGCCACCGTATTCGGACCGGATATTTCCTTTTCGCCGATGCTGACCGGCGGCCAACCGCTGCATTTGCGCCTTGACGGTGACGACATCTTCATTACGCAGACGGAAACTGCGGCGGCACAAGCGTTCATGGATAGCCTCACGGACGACCAGAGAGAACAAGCCGTTCGTGCCGAGCAGCCCATCGACCTCTTGCTGGGGCCAGGAAAGTATGGCGCAACCGTTGCGCCGGAAGGCATCAAGGGAAGCGAACTCACAGCTATGCAGAGAACGCTGCTCCTGGATGTGATCGAGGCCCGTCTGGGTTTCATGAACCACGACGACTATGCCGAGAAAATGAAGGCCGTGGTGGCCGAAATCGCGGACACATACTTTGGATGGTGGGGGCGGCAGGATGTCTTGGGCGCTGCGTATTTCCGCGTGACCAGCCCGTCCCTGGTGCTCGAATACGCGTCTCAAGACGGCGAAAGCATCGTAGATCACGCCCACAGCATGTATCGTGAGCTTGATAACGACTACGGTTCCGCGTGGATCACGGCCGAATGAATCCAGCAAGGCCGTTCATGCGGCCTATCCCCGCGACTGAAACAGAAAAAAGACGCCCGCCACCACGAGCACCGCGGCCAAACCGTCCTTGAGCGTGACGGACTCGTCTTCCTGCAGGAGCAGCCGCGCGAGCGAGAACGTGACCAGCGGCTGGACGTTCCAGATGGGGGCGACGATGATGGCCGGGGCATGGGCCACGGCGAGGTAGGTGAAGATCGAGCCGACCCCCTGAAAGAATCCCGACATGAGGAGGAAGAAGTAGCTGTCCGGGGCAATCCGGATGCCTTGCCGCCAGTCGATGCGCAGGATCCGGCCGAACGACATGACCAACGCGAGGCCGGTCACGTGGGTGATGAGCGAGCCGGGGACCGGGGTGCCGCCTGCCAGCATCGCGACCTTCTTGAGGATCGGGCCGAAGCCAAAGAAAACGATTGCCAACAGCGGGTTCAGGAACGCCCTCAACCGCAGGGGCGGGCGGGTGTCGTCCTCGTCGGCGGTCCCGCCGGTAATGACCAGGAGGCCGCTGACGATCAGCACCACGCCGATCAGGATGAGCGGGGTCGCGGTCTCCCCCAGGAGCACGACGGCGTAGATTGCGGTGAGCAGCGGCGCGGAGTTGACGATGGACTGGGCCCTGGAGGCGCCCACCTCGTCGATGCCCTTGAGCGCAAACGTGCGGCCCAGGAAGCTCCCCACGAAGCCCACGGACACGAACACACCGGCGGCGGTCCACGGCATGGCGAGCTCGACCTCGCCGAACGGGAGCACGATGATGAGGACCAGGACCAGGACCGAGCCGACCCCCTGGAGCAGCACCGCGGCGCTGACGTTGGAGTGCCGGAGGCCGCGCTTGACCAACACCGGGGAGGTCCCCCAGAACAACGCGGCCGCCAGCGCGTAGGCGATGCCGGTTTCCATGTCTAGGGGATAGCACCCGCACGGGGCAGGCAGAAAGCAGCGCGCCGACCGCTCGCCCGGGCCGGTCACGCTTCGCGACGGAGCCGGGGCGGCGTTGGCGGCTTCGACCCCGCACATCCTCCACAGGGCAGGTCCGAACCAAGGGCAGCGGCCGGCGGCGTCGAGGCCCGTGCCGCGCCCTACCAGCGCACCGACCCGCGAAGCGTCACCGCGTGTTCGGCGCCGCCGTCGCGCGCCGCCCCGGTCCGCACGGCCTCCAGCGCGAGCGCCGCGCCCGACGTAATCCCCCACCGTGCGCCTCCGCGCCACGACCGCTCGACGCCGTCCGAGAGCGAGAGCCCCGCATAAGGCGTCAACACCCCCGGCGCGTTCCCCCCGAGACCCACCCCGTAGCCGAGCTCCGCCTCCAGGCGCCGTTCCGCCCCGAACCCGCCCTCGGGTGCCAGCCCCCCCGCATCGGCGTGCGACCACAGCCGCGCCACGCCGCTCGACGCCGCCCCCCACGTCGGACGGAGCGTGAGCGACAGCCCTCGGCCCGACGCCCCCGGGTCGATGCGCACCGCCCCCGACGCCCCCCACTCCTCGTAGCCCGACGCCTCGTGCGCGGCGAGCATGCGCACCGAGCCTTCGACGCTGAAACCCTCCCGCGCGTAGCGAACCCCGGCGCCCGCCTCGATGCCCGTCCCGGTCTCCGCATCGCCTCCGTCGTGGCGAACCCCGAGCTCGAGCGACGGGGTGAGCGTGCCCGAGCCCGCCTCGAAGCGCCGCGAGCCCTCCACCAGCAGGCGAAGACGGGTCACGTCCGCCTCGGCCCCACCGAGCCCCGCCACCGCCTCGGAGCGCGTGCGCACCCACAACACGTCCGACTTCACGGCCACCGCGAGCCCGCCCGGGGCCTCGGGCGAGAGCACCTCACCCCGCGCCCCCAACGCGCCCATGCGCATCGAGACGTCGCTCTCGTTGCGGTCCCGCGCACCCTGCGGACTCGTGTAGTGCGTGACCGAAAGCGTGCCCTCGCCGTAGCCCGCGAGCCCCCACACCTGCACCGCGTCGGCGAGGTCGAGCCGGGCGTAGGGGTAGACTGCCGCCAAGCGGCTCTCGACGGCGCCGCCGGCGCCGCTCTGCGCGCTCTCGAAGCCGCCTTCACCGTCGCTCACCGACAGCGCGATGCCGGCGAGCCAGCGTTCGCGCCCGACGTCCGCCCCGAGAAACCCGCTCGTCACCGACCCGTCCATGCGCAGCCCGTCCTCGTCGGCGTCGAACCCGCCCGTGGCGAACCGGCCCCACGCCGTCCACGCCACCGCCCCCGCCCCGGCGCCCGCGGAGAGCCGGAACGCGCTCCCGAGCAGCAGCTCGCGGGCCGTCATCGCCGGCGGCGCGCGGCCGGGCCCGCCGGCGAGCGGGCGCAGCGCTTCGAGAGCCCGCGCGGCGTTCCCCTCCCCTGCGCCCCGCCGCGCTTCGCCCGAGACCGCGAGCGGCCGCCCGCCCACCGTAAGCGCCACCCCGCCGCCCCCTTCCAGCCGGGCGCCGACGGCGTCCACCGCCTGGGAGGCGACGGTGCGACCGAACCGCGCGAGCCACGCCCGCGGTATCGCGCCCGAGTTCTCGATTGTCCCGGACGCACTATCATCCAACTCGTGGATAGATTCCCGAATCCTTCCGCGCCCCTCCCACCGTACGGTGAAGGCTTCATCGATCTCGGCCACCACCGTCTCTCCGTCGTCGTCGACGTCGTCTTCGAGGATCTGGACGTTGAACGTCCCCGTGGTGTTCCCGGGGGAAATCACGACCACTCCCGACGGATATGCCTGCCCCGGGTCCACGAGAAAGCCGTAGTCCGTGTTGATTTGCACCCGCTTGTAGTCGACATCCGGCGTCGCGGTGCCGCCGGACGAGCCGACGAGGGTGGACAAACTGATCACCGCCCACTGCTGCGACGCACGGCTCAGGGTTACCGGGAACGAGAGCCTGCCGCTGGACTCCGAGGCCGTCGTGTCTCCGACCGACACCGAAAGCCGCTTCCCGGTCAGCTCGAGGCTCGGTGCGTTCGCAAGGCGCTTGCCGTCCGGCGTGCACAGCGCCCCCTCCTCGCTGCACGCCCTGTTCTCCGCGAGCGAGACGGTCGAGCTGCCGCGCGACCGGACGGTAATCTGCCAGTGGGCGCTCACCAGGTAACTCTGCCCGTCGAACTTCCGGCGCGAGCGGCTGACCCGCCTTATCGCGAGGACCTCTCCGTTGGTGACCGAAATCGCGTGGTCGCGCATGTCGTCGAACCGAATCCACACCGCCTCGCTCAGCTTCAGGTCGATGACGTGCGCGAGGTACCCATCGGCGGCTTCCCTGGTCCGGACCCTCTCCAGCGTCGCGGTGAGGCTACCGCTCCTGACGCTCGCCGGCGCTTCGGGATGCCACGCGCTCACCGCCGTCCGGGAATTGCCCGCGGCGTCGGTGTACGAGACCCGGACCCCGACCCGGCGGTGGTGGTCCGCATCGGTCAACGTGTACGTCTTCGACGTGGCGCCTTCGATATCCGCCGCGTCTTGCCCGTCCTGCCGGATCCACTGGTAGCTGAAGCTCGCTTCGGTCAGACCTTCCACGGCCGCCTCGATGTCGCCGGTCGAGGCGGTCAGCGTCCGCCCTGTCTCGGGCGTCCCCGTAATCGTCGGCGCGACGACCGCCGGCTCCTCGTCGTTGTCCACCAAGAGGCTGCCGTCGACCCTGTGGCTGCCCAGCTTGCCCAGGCGGCCGTGGGTGAGGTCGGCATCGGGCCCGTTGTTCAGGGCGCGGATGTACTCGCCGCTGTCGAGCTTGATGGTCCTGTCTTGATCCCCGACCCAGATGCCGTCGCGGTCCCTGTCCCCCGCCCTCACCGTATAGGCGAACACCAGCGCCGTGGTGCCGGAGCCGCTCTCGTAGGCCGCGTCGGTGTCGATCTTGGCGAGCGAAAACTCGAAATGGGGCCGGCCCGTGCTCACCTCCACCGCTGCCGAGAAGGTCACGGTGAACTCGATCTTCTCCCCCGCCCCGTAGGTGTCCGCGGCGGTCCGCGGCGTCGAGGTCACCGCCACGGAGGTGACGACCGGCCTCGTCGAGTTGGTCACGGTCCGGCCGGTCAGCGCCCCGGCGGCGTTGCCGTTGAGGTCCTGGACGGGACCGGTGGCGGGAACGACGTAGCTCACCGTCACGGTATCGCCGATGCCCACCGCCGAGGCGAGGGTCAGGGTCACGCCTCTGCCGCTCACCGAAACGCCCGAAACCGGCCACGCCGCGCCGGCCACCGTGACCGTGAAGGCGCTCGCCGGCGGCGTGGACGTGCGGTCCAGCGTCTCGTCGTACGTGAGCACCAGGGAGGCTCCGTTCACCGCGGGCGGGGTGCCCGCGTCCAGCACCGGGGCGGTCCCGTCGGCTGCCTCCAGGCTGCCGTCGATCCTGTGGCTACCCAGCTTGCCCAGGCGGCCGTGGGTGAGGTCTGCATCGGGCCCGATGTTCAGGGCGCGGATGTACTCGCCGCTGTCGAGCTTGATGGTCCTTTGGTGATCCCCCACCCAGATGCCGTCGCTGTCCGTGTCACCCGTCCGTACCGTGTAGGCGAACACCAGCGCCGTGGTGCCCGAGCCGCTCTCGTAGGCCGCGTCGGTGTCGGTCCTGGCGAGCGAGAACTCGAAGTGGGGCCGGCCCGTGCTCACCTCCACCGCGGCCGAGAAGGTCACGGTGAACTCGATCTTTTCTCCCGCCCCGTAGGTGTCCGCGGCCGCCCGCGGCGTCGAGGTCACCGCCACGGAGGCGACGACCAGCCGCGTGTCGTTGGTCACGGCCCGGTCGGTCAGCGCCCCGGCGTCGTTGCCGAGGCGGTCCTGGACGGGATTGGTGGAGGGAACGACGTAGCTCACCGTCACGGCCGCGCCCGGAGCCACCGCCGAGGCGAGGGCCAAGGTCACGGCTCTGCCCCTCACCGAGACGCCCGAGACCGCCCGCGCCGCGCCGGCCACCGCGACCGTGAAGGCGCTCGCCGCCGGTGTGGAAGTTCTGTCCAGCGTCTCGTCGTACCTGAGCACCAGGGTGGCTCCGTTCACCGCGGGCGGGGTGTCCGCGTCCAGCACCGGGGCGGTCACGTCGGCTGCGTCCAGGCTGCCGTCCACCTTGTAGCTCGTGTTCAGGTTGGTTTGGTAGAGGTTGGCGTCGACATCGAGACCCGCGGCGTAGATGTACTCGCGGAACCCGCGCCTGATGGCTCGACGCCCGGCCCATATGCTCCCGTCGCCCCTGTCGGACGCCTGCACCGTGTAGCCGAACACCAGCGTCGTGGTGCCCGAGCCGCTCTTGTAGGCCGCGTCGATGGCGGTGCTGCCGATCGAGAACCTGAAATCGGGTAGGCCCCCGCTCACCTCCACCGCGGCCGAGAAGGTCACGGTGAACTCGACCTCCTCGCCCACCCCGAAGGTGTCCGGGACGACGGTACTCGGCGTCGAGGTCACCGCCACGGAGGTGATGTACGGCGCCATGTCGTTGGTCACGTTCTGGCCGGTCAGCGCCCCGGCCCTGTTGCCGTCTCGGTCCTGGATCGGGTTGGTGGAGGGGACGACATAGCTCACCGTCACGGTCTCGCCGACGCCCACCGCGGAGGCGAGGGTCAAGGTCACGTCCGTGCCTCTCACCGACACCCCCGAGACCGATCGCGCCGCACCGGCCACCATGACCGTGAAGGCGCTTGCCGCCGGTGTGGAAGCGCTGTCCAGCGCCGCGGGCTTGCCGGTGCCGCCCAGCGCTTTGTAGTACCTGAGAACCAGGGAGGTTCCGTTCACCGGCGACGGGACGGCAGCGGCCAGCAGTATCGGAGCGGTCGAGCTCAGGGTGGTGTCCACCTTGTGGCCGCTCAGCGTGCCCAGGCCGTCGTGGGTGAGGTCGGCATCGAGCCCGCTGTTGAAGGCGCGGATGTATTCGCCGCTGTCGAGCTTGATGGTTTTCCCCTGATCGCCGACCCAGATGCCGTCATCGTCGGAGTCGCCCGCAAGCACCTTGTAGATGAACCTCAGCGCGGTGGTGCCCGAGCCGCGCCAGTACGTCGCCTCGGTGTCGGTCCCGCCGAGCGAGAACTCGAAATGGGGCCGGTCCTTGCTCACCTCCACCGCTTCCGAGAAGGTCACGGTGAACTCGATCACCCCGGGCACCGTGTAGGTGTCCGAGGCGGCTTTCGGCGTCGAGGTCACCGCCACCGAGGTGACGGTCGGCGCGGTGGCGGTCGGCGGCTGCGGCGCGGTGGCGGTCGGCGGCTGCGCCCCGGCGGGGGCCGCGACGGACAGAGCCAGACCGAGCGCCACCACCCACCCCGCCGCGCCAACGGCAAAGAGCGCAGGGAACCCGCTCCACGGGCGTCGGGCGGGGGAGGAGGAGCCGCGGGGCGGACAGGATTGCCGCCGAGGGGCGAGTCCCAACCGAGGCGCGACGCACCCCGGTGTGGAATGCGGGCCCTCGGCTTTCCTGGCTGGTGTCGGGTGTGGGAGGTGCGTGAGGTGCACGTGCATGGGGGACTCCGTTCGGGTGCTTAATCGTCCATTGAGGAGTTACTCATCGAAATTCACTAATAACAAGTTTAGGATTGATTGATAATAAATTGCTTCGACGAGAAACTGGATACAAATTGAAATGCAACCCGGAGAAGTGCCGGTGCTGCGTACACCCTCGCCCCGAGAAGGGCAGGGGCCGGCTTCGCCGAGCCCCGTGCCTTGCCCCTACCAGCGCACCGACCCGCGAAGCGTGCAGCGCGGCAAGCTCCTCGGTCTGACCCGGGTGCTCGACCTCGACGACCTGCGCCACCTTCGATCCCGCTTCCCTACTTGCAACCCACCGCCGACGTGGCATGGTGAAGGAATCGGAGAATCGGCGCGGGCGCGATTCGGGTGCGGGCGCGGTTCGCCGCGAAAGGAGGCTCGGATGCTCTGGGGATTGATCGGCTTGATGGGCAAGATGAAGATGCCGGACGCGGCCAGCGCGCTGCCCGGCAGACAGGAGAGGATGCCGGTGCCGGCGGCGCACCACGTCAACGGGAACCCGCTTGAGCCGCCCTACCCGGACGGCATGGAGAAGGCGGTGTTCGGCCTGGGCTGTTTTTGGGGGGCGGAGCGCTGTTTCTGGCAGCTCGACGGCGTCTACACGACAGCGGTGGGCTACGGGGGCGGCCATACGCCGAACCCCACCTACGAGGAGGTGTGCACCGGCAGGACCGGGCACAACGAGGTGGTGCTGGTGGTGTTCGACCCCAAGGTGGTGAGCTACGGTTCGCTCCTGAAGGTGTTCTGGGAGGCCCACGACCCGACCCAGGGCATGCGCCAGGGGAACGACGTGGGCACGCAGTACCGCTCGGGGATCTATACGTACGGCGACGAGCAGCAGCAGGCCGCCGAGGCGTCACGCGAACGCTACCAGGAAGAGGTGTCCAGGGCCGGGTACGGCCCCATCACCACCGAGGTCCTGGAGGCCGGCGAGTTCTACTTCGCGGAAGACTACCACCAGCAGTACCTGGCCAAGAACCCGTGGGGGTATTGCGGGCTGGGCGGCACCGGGGTGAGCTGCCCGGCGGGGTAGGGCCCCGCATTGCGATGGAACCCGCGGAGGGCGACCGCGGGTCGCCCCTACCCCTGGTACGACCCTAACCATCCTGAACACCGCCGGGGCATCCCCGCCTGGAACGACCGCGGGTCGCCCCTACCCTGGTACGGCCCTACCCAGCCCGAGCACGGCCGATGGAACCCGCGAGCCCCAAGGGGCGCCCCTGCCAGTGGGATCCCGTAGGGGCGACCCGCGGTCGCCCCCTGCCCCTAGTCATCCAGCAGCCGCTGGATGATTTCCTCCATCTCGTCGTAGCCGCCCTCGCCGAAACGCGTGTACTGGATCACGCCCTTCTTGTCGATGATGTGCAGCGTCGGCCAGTAGCGGGTGTTGTAGCGCTTCCAGGTGGCGAAATCGTTGTCCTGCGCCACCGGGAACTCGATCCCCAGTTCCTTGCAGGCGTTCCTTACGTTTTCCAGCGAGTGCTCGTGGGAGAACTCCGGCGAGTGGATGCCGACCACGACCAGGCCCCGGGGGCCGTATTCCTTGTGCCATCCCACCAACGATGGGAGTGTGTTGACACAGTTGTATCAGCCGTAGGTCCAGAACTCGATGAGGACCACCTTCCCCCTGAGGTCCTTAAGCCTCAGCGGCTCGGAGTTGATCCAGGTATCGTTGGTCCACTCCGGCGCCTGCTTGCCCACCAGCGAGGCCGGGGCGTTGCCGAACGCCCACAGGACCGCCAGGCCCACGAGAACCGCCAACGCGAGCGCCCGCCATTTGTATCGTCGCATGTGATGAACCCTCCAACGTCAGTATGCCCGCGTTGCCGGGCGTGGGCAATGGGTGTTAGTGTCCTGTCCCACCGGTTTCGGAGTCGCCCATGCTGTATGACTATGTCGCCCTTCCCGACCGCCCGCCGCTGCGCTGGCCCCACGGCGCTCGGGTGGCGCTGATCTTCACCATCAACATCGAGTACTGGGAGATGACCCGGGACAGCGCCGAGCCCCTCTATCCCGGCGGCCCGGCCACCATCCCTCACGCGCTGCCGGGCAACGTGCCCGACTACGCCAACTGGACCTGGCGCGAGTACGGCCAGCGCGTCGGCGTGTGGCGCATCATCGACGTGTTCGACAAGGCCGGGGTGCCGGCCACCTGCACCATGAACGCGCTCACCGGCATCGAGCGGCGCCGCATCATCGACGCCGCCAACGAGCGCGGCTGGGAGATCCTGGCCCACAACTACGCCCAGAACGACGTGCTCACCTACTACGCGAACCGGCCGGACGAGGAGCGCGAGGTGATCCGCCGCACCCTGGACGCCTACGCCGAGGCGGTGGGACGGCCGGCCCGGGGGTGGCTGTCGTCGTCGCTCCGGAGCACCCACGAGACGCCCCACATCCTGAAGGAGCTGGGCCTGCTGTTCCAGGCGGACTACCTGAACGACGACCAGCCCTACCTGCTCGACACCCGCCACGGCCCGCTGGTGTGCATCCCCTACTCCAATGACGTCAACGACTTCGCCGTCTTCTCGCGCGGCGGGCGCACCACCTCCCAGGCCCTGGATCTGTTCCGGGAGCAGTTCGACCAGCTCTACCTGGAAGGCGCCGCGAGCGGCCGCATCATGAACGTCGGCATGCACCCCCACGTCATGGGCCAGGCCTACGCCATCCGCGCCCTGCGCGAGTTCGTGGACTACGTGAAGAGCTTCGACGGGGTGTGGTATCCCCAGCGCGAGGAGATGGCGGAGTGGTTCCTGGAGCGCAGCGGAACGGCGGAGCGCGGCTAGTGTGGTGTCCCGTAAGTTCCTGCCATAAGTTGCGGGAATTTTGTCGTCGGCAAGGCGCGACGACTTGTAGGGGCGACCGGCGGTCACCCTCTGCGGGCGGGCACCACGTTGGAAGCCTCCCTCCGCTCGTCCTGAGCCCTTCGACAAGGCTCAGGACAGGCTTCGCGAAGCGGAGTCAAAGGACGCCGTTGCCCAGGAATTCTTCATGACACCCATGTCATCACGCGAGACCGACGTCGCCGTGGTGGGCTACGGCGGCGCCGGCGCCGTGGCCGCCATCACCGCGGTGGACGACGGCGCCAAGGTCCTGGTGGTGGAGAAGGCGGCCTCGGGCGGCGGCAACACCCGCCTGTCCGCCGGCTCGGTGCGCACCTTCGGCGACCTCGACCGCGCCGTGGAGCACATCACCTTCCTGTGCGGCGGGGCCACCGATGCGGAGGTCATCGAGGAGCTGGTGCGCGAGAGCCACAAGAACGAGCCGTGGCTCCGCTCCCTCGGCGGCGAAGTGGTCATGGACCCCATCCTGGCCGCGCCCGCGAGCTATCCCATCTATCCCACCGGCGCCGCCTCGTCGCACCAGCCCGGGGCGGACGGCGTCGGCCCGCGGCTCCGGGTCAAGGGTGCGACCACGGCCAACGGCCGCGACCTGTGGGAGCTGCTGGACGGGAACGTTCGGGCGAGGAGCATTCCGGTGCTCTACGAGAGCCCCGCGGTCCGGCTTACTCGGGACGGCAACGGCGCGGTCGACGGCCTGGTGGTTCGCCGGGGCGACGAGGAGATCGCCGTCCGTGCCCGCAAGGCGGTGATCCTCACCTGCGGCGGCTACGAATGGGACCCCGACATGCAGCTCCAGTTCCTGGGGCAGCGCTACTGGTCCCTGGGAGCGTCCGGCCACACCGGCGACGGCGTCCGCCTGGCCGCCGACGTGGGCGCCTCCCTGTGGCACATGAACGCCGTGGCGGCGGGCTTCGGCTACCGCGTGGACGGTTTCGAGTGCGCGGTCATCCATGCCATGCCGGGTCCGGGGTTCATCTACGTGGACCGGAGTGCCCGCCGTTTCGCGGACGAGACCGCCATGGACGCGCACGCGGTGGGCTCGCTGGTGACGGAGCTGGACCTGGAGACCATGGAGCGGCCGCGGGTGCCGTGCTTCGTGGTCTTCGACGAGGAGACCCGGAAGGCCGGACCGGTGGCCAACACCGGACGGGGGGCGATAGCCGATCATTACCGGTGGAGCGACGACAACGCCACCGAGGTTGCCAAGGGCTGGATCCACAAGGGCGACAGCCCGGCGGCCCTCGCGGCCGCGCTGGCTCTGGACGGCGAGGCGCTGGCGCGCACCGTCGGCGAGTACAACCGCGCCTGCGCGGCACGCCGCGACGATGCGCTGGGACGTTCCCCGGAGACGCTGCGGCCGCTGGATCACCCGCCATTCTACGGCGCCGCTCTGTGGCCGAGCCTGTTCAACACCCAGGGCGGTCCCCGGCGGAACGCCCGCGCCCAAGTGCTGGACGCCTGGGGCCGGCCCATCAAGGGACTCTACGGCGCCGGCGAGCTCGGCTCCATGTGGTCGCAGAACTACCCCGGCGCAAGCAACCTCACCGAGGTGCTGGCCTTCGGCCGCATCGCCGGCCGCAACGCCGCGGCCGAGGACTCGCGCGCCTGAGGCCGCGTTGCGCCGCCCACGACACGAGGCTATCCTGGCTGCACCTGATCAAGGACCGGGAAGGGGGCTTCTTTGGAACCCATAGAATTCGTCGACACGACATTGCGGGACGGGCACCAGAGCCTGTGGGCGGAGTCCATGCGCACGGGCATGATGCTGGCGGTGGGCGAGCGCATGGACCGGGCGGGCTTCAGGGGCATGGAGCTGATGTCGAGCTCGCACGTCAAGAAGTGCGTGCGCGAGCTGCACGAGGACCCCTGGGAGCGCATCCGGCTGGTGTCCGGATGCATACGGGAAACGCCCTTGCGGGTCATCATCGGCGGCCGCAACGGCTTCGAGCTCACGCCGGAATCCATCCAGCGCATCTTCCTGGAACGGATGGCGGCCAACGGCGTCCGGCAGGGGCGCATCTCCGACGAGTGGAACGACATCGAGGGGTGGCGAAAGACGTTGCGCATCGCCACCGGGGCCGGCCTCGAGCCGATCCTGAACATCATCTACTCGGTGTCTCCCAAGCACACCGACGAGTACTTCGCGGAGCGGGCCCGCCAGGCGGCCACTCTGCCGGTGGCGCGGATCTGCTTCAAGGACCCCGGCGGCCTGCTGACGCCCGACCGCACCGGCGCGCTGGTGCTGCTCATCAAGGAGAACATCGGCGCCATCCCGCTGGAGTTCCACACCCACTGCACCACCGGCCTGGGGCCTCTGTGCGCCCTGGAGGCCATCCGGCAGGGGATCCGCATCATCAACACCGCGCTGCCGCCGCTGGCCAACGGCTCGTCCAACCCCTCCCTGTTCAACGTCGCCGCCAACGCCCGGAGCCTCGGCTATGAAACCGCGGTGGACGAGGACGTGCTGCGGCCGGTGTCCGAGTACTTCACCCGGGTGGCGCTGGCGGAGGGGCTGCCGATCGGGGCGCCGGTGGAGTACGACTACAGCCAGTACCTGCACCAGGTGCCGGGAGGCATGATCTCGAACCTGCGCCACCAGCTCGCTCGGGTGGGCCTGGGCGACCACATGGAGCGCGCCCTGGAGGAGGTGGTGCGGGTGCGCGAGGAGTTGGGCTATCCCATCATGGTGACGCCCCTGTCCCAGTTCGTGGGCAGCCAGGCGGCCATCAACATCATCGTCGGGGAGCGCTACAAGGAGGTCACCGACCAGGTGATCCTGTACGCGCTGGGGCGCTGGGGCCGGGAAGGCAGCGACTCCATGGATGCCGACGTCAAGGACCGTATCCTGGCGTGCCCGCGGGCCAGGGAGCTGGCCGAGTGGGAGCCGCCGGAGCCCACCATCCGGGAGCTGCACGCGAAGTACGGCGGCGCCGGGGTGTCGGACGAGGAGCTGCTGCTGCGGTATTTCCTCACACGGGACGAGATCGACACCATGCGCGCCGCCGGGCCCCCCAGGGACTACCCCTTCGAATCGGAGCCGGTGACGCGGAAGGTGGAAGGTTTCACGCGGCGGGCGGACTACGCACACATACAGGTCCGCAACGAGGGATTCGCCCTCAACCTGTCGAAGAGAGTTACGGAGCCAGGCACCTTCTGAACGACGCGGCCATGTCGCGCATCAGGGTGGAATACATGCCGGGTCCGGGCTTGATTGCGGTTCCCACCGGATCGACGGTGCCGCCGCGGGCCTTGGTGCCCTCGGTAATGAGCTTGACGAAGCGCCGATCGTAGCGGCGCCCGGCGAACACGCACACCACGCCGAGGTCACGCACCTTCTTGCTCAGCTCCCTGACGCGCCGGACGCTCGGAGACCGGCTGGTGCCGACCACGGCCGAGCCCACGGCCCTCAGTCCGAAGCGTTTCTCGAAATATTGATAGGCATCGTGAAGCACGATGAAGGGCTTGTCGCGCACCGGCGCCAGCTCCGCGTCGAGTTTCGCGGTCAGCTCGTCGAGCCCGGCGATCACGGCGTCGGCGTTCGCCTGGTACTTCGCGGCGTTGGCCGGATCCGCCTCGGACAGCTCACGGGCGATGACCAGCGCCATCAACCCGGCGTTCACCGGGTCGAGCCAGACGTGCATGTCGAAAGCCTCGCCTTCGTGCCCGTGGCCGTGGCTGTGGTCATGGTCGTCCCCCACGAAGGCGCCGCCCTTGCGGAGCGGCATGCGGACCAGCCCCGGCACCTCCCTCAACTCCACCACGCGGGCCTTTCCGCCGAGCTTGCGGATGGGGCCGGCAAGCGTGCTCTCGACGGACTCGCCGATCAAGAAGATGACGCGGGCTTTGCCGATCACCCGGGCGTCGGACGGCCGCATGCGGTAGGAGTGCGGCGACGCCGTGCCTTTCATGATCAGGTACGGCTCGCCGACCCCGGCCATTACCGCGCTCACGAGCGAGTGCACGGGCTTGAACGTGGCCACGACCTGCTCCGCCGCCCCGGCGGCCACCGGTCCGGCCATCACAACGGCAAGCAGGCCCGCGTGAAGGTTCTTTCCGACCATGAGCTTCGCCTCAAGTCCCGAGAGGATGGCCGCCGGCGCGGCCGTGGCGGGCGTCCTCGCTTAGCCCTGCCGGCTCAGCAGGCGGGCCACGAGGGTGATGAAGAAGAGCGCCACGGCCACCAGCACGATGGATCCGCCGGCGGCGATGTCCAGTTGATACGCCAGCACCAGACCGGCCACGCCGGAGAGGGAACCGACCACCGCCGACAGCAGCACCTGCCAGCGGAAGTTCACCACGCACATCGCCGCGACGGCGGCGGGCACCACCAGCAGGGCCTGGATGAGCAGCAGGCCCACCAGCCGGACGCCGATGACCACGGTCATGGCCAGCATCACCAGCAGCAGCACGTTGAGCGCCACGACCTTGTGGCCGTAGGCCGAGGCCACTTCCTCGTCGAAGGCGACCAGCAGGTGCTCCTTGAAGGTCAGCACGATGACCGCCATGATCGCCGCGCTCGCCCACGTCAGGGCCACCAGCTCCGCGGTGGAGATGGCCAGCACGTTGCCGAAGAGGTAGCTGAAGAGATCCTGCTGGTAGCCGCTCTTCATGCTGAAGAGCACGATCCCCAGCGCCATCGACCCCGAGAAGAACACACCGATCACCGTGTCTTCGCTGACGCGGTCGCTCTGACTCACCAGCGCGATGCCCAGCGCCACGGCCACGGCGAAGAAGCCGCCGGTGAGGATCGGGTTCCAGCCCGCCAGGATGCCGATGGCGACGCCGCCGATGGCCGAATGGGAAATGCCCACGCCGATGAACGCCAGGCGCCGCAGGACCACGAAGAACCCCAGGATCCCGCACAGCAGGCCCACCAGGACCGCCGCCGCCAGGGCGCGCTGCATGAAGGCAAATTCGAACATGAAGGAAGCTAACGGACGACGTTCAACACGTGATGGAGGCGCCGGTCACGACTCGACGTGGTCGTGGCTCTCGTGATGGGCGAGCTCGCCGGCCAGGAAGTCGAACTCGCAGCAGTAGGCCTCGCGGATCGCGTGGCTGTGAATCACCTCCTCGGCGTTGCCGTGGATATGCATGCGTTGGTTGATGCAGATCAGCTCGTCGGTCTCGCCGGCCAGCGCCACAAGGTCGTGGGACACCGCCACGATGGTCAGGCTCAGCTCGCGGATGAGCTTGCGGAGCAGGGCGTAGAACTCGTGCTCGGCGGGGAGGTCCAGCCCCACCGTGGGCTCGTCGAGCACCAGCAGGCGGGTGCTGGCGCACAGCGCCTGGGCCAGCATGATCCGGCGCTGCTCGCCGCCGGACAGGCGTCCCACGGCGCGGTCCCTGCGGTCCAACATGCCAACGAGCGACAGGCTGTCGTCCACCCGCTGCCAGTCCTTCCGGCCGGGAAACCTCATGAGCCCCAGGTGCCGCAGCCGCCCCATCATCACCACGTCGCCGACGGTGGCCGGGAAGTTGTCGGCGATGCTCTGGCGTTGCGGCACGTAGCCGATGGCATGGGAGCCGTTGCGGCCCGGAGGGCGGCCGAACACCTCCACCCTGCCGCTCACCACGGGCACGAGGCCCAGGATCGTGCGCAGCAGCGTGGTCTTGCCCGCTCCGTTGGGGCCCACGATGCCCACGAACCCGCCCTCGTGCACGTTGAAGTTGATGTCGTGAAGGACGCTGCGCCCTCCCAGCTCCACCGACACCCCGCTGACGCCTACCACGACTCCGTTGCCGTGTTCGGTCAATTCTGCCCCCCCAACGCCTGCGCGAAGGCGCGCGCGTTGAACAGCATCAGCTTCTCGTAGCTGGAGCGCGCGGGATCGCCGGAGTCCCCCAAGGGGTCCACCAACACCGTGCCGCCGCCGAACTCGCCGGCGATGGTCTGGGCCACCCGAGGGCTGAGCTGCGGCTCCACCAGGATGCTCCGGATCCCGGCCTCACGCGCTTCGCGCACCAAAGCGGCCACCTCACGCGGGGTCGGCTCTTCGCCGGCGAACTCCTGGACCACCGCGACTTCCTCGACGTTGTACCGCTGGGAAAAATAAGGCCAGGCGCTGTGAAAGGCAATGAACTTCCGGCCCTTCGCCTTGGCAAGCTCCCGCCGGATCTGAACATCCAGTGCCGTCAACCGCTGGTGGAAGTCCTTGCCGCGCTTCTCGTAGTACTCCTTGCCCGCAGGATCCGCTTCGATGAGATGCTCGACAATCTCGGGAACGACCGCATCCCTGACCCGTATCGGATCCAGCCAGAAGTGGGGGTCGACTCCCTCGGCGTGGTCGTCATGCTTCATGGCAGGCTTCTCTTCGTGACCGTGGTCGTCATGTTTCATGGCATGCTTCTCTTCGTGACCGTGGTCGTCATGCTTCTTCGCATGCTTCTCTTCATGGCCGTGGTCGTCATGCTTCATGGCAGGCTTCTCTTCGTGACCGTGGTCGTCATGCTTCATGGCAGGCTTCTCTTCGTGACCGTGGTCGTCGTGCTTCTCCGCGGGCTTCTCCCCGTGACCGTGATCAGGGTGATCATGGCCCTCGAGCGTGTTCATTCCCGGGACCCTGATCAGGGTCAGCATATCGAGCCCAGCGGGGGCCGCACCCCGAAGCTTGTCGGTCCATGCATCCAGCCCCCCGCCGACCCGCAGGAACAGGCGGGCGCGTTGCAGCTTGACTATGTCGCTCGGTACCGGCTCGAACGTGTGGGGACTCGCGCCCGGCGGCACCAGCACGTCCACCTGGACGCGCTCGCCTCCCAGCTCTTGAGCGACATAGGCGACGGGCAGGATGCTGGCTACCACGCCCACCCTCGACTCGCTGCCGAGCGCCGGCTGGGTGCCGGCCCAAAGGCCCACGACGATCGCAAGGAAACAACCCGCCAGTCTCTTCATTTCACGTACCTCCCTTGAGCGACACAAGATATTGATTTTCTATTCTCAAGTTATTGGTCTGTCAAGGCGGGGATCGGACCATGCGCCTCACCTGACCACGCGCAGGTTGACCTTGCCGTCCGGGCCCGACTGGACGACGTAGGTGTCCATGCGCGGCAGGATCTCTTCGATGGCTTCGATGTAGAGGCGTTCTTCGGTGAGCGTGGGGGTCCGGCGGTGCTCCCGCGCCAAGCGGCGGAAGCGCTCTCCTTCGCCCTTGGCGATCTCCACGCGGCGGTGGCGCGCGGCCTGCGCCTGTGCCACCCGATGCTCCGCCTCCCCTTCGGACTCGGCGAGGACCTGGGCACGGTCGGCGCGGGCCTCGTCCACCACCCGCTCGCGGTCCGCCAGGGCGCTTTGGACCTCCTGAAAGGCCTGGCGCACGCCGCCCTGCTCGGGCGGCGCCAGCGCCTGGATGTTCACGGACTGGATCTCGATGCCCGCGCCGTGATCGTCCAGTATCGCCTGGACCTGACGCTGCACCGCGTTCAGCAGGTCGCTCCTGCGGGTGGTGAGGGCGGCGTCCACGTTCTCGCCGGCGAGAAACCGCGTCACGATCCGTCGGCCCGCCCGGCGCAACAGCTCACGCGGGTCTTCGTGAGAAACCTCGAACCGGGTCAGGCTGCGGATGCTGTACTGGATGCCCAGCCTGCCGACGATCACGTTGGTGTCGCCCAGCAGCCACAGGGACTCCTCGGTTCCTCCGGCATCGGCGTGCTCCACCGGCATGATGAAGTTCGTCGCGGTCCGGGCGACCGCCACCCGGCCCCACGGCCACGGCGGGTTCCAATGTATTCCCGGCAGTACGTCGCGGCCCACCGCCCGGCCCAGCACGTAGGCCACCGCGCTCTCGTCGGATTCGACGTTGTAGACCCCGAGCGCCAGGTAGCCCGCCAGCAGCACCGCGCCCGAGAGCAGCGCCCGGTATTGCCGCCGCCCGCTCATGAGCCCTTGGCGCCCCCGCTCGCGCCGGGCGCGGCATCGCGGTCGACGCCGACCCGCTCCACCGCTTCCCGTTCCCGGTCCGGCGCCTTGCCGGCCCGCCGCGATTCCGCGTCGGCGCTCGGAATGCGGGACGTCAGCAGATCCAGGAACGGCGAGTCCGCCGGCAGCACCAGCGTGGTCTTTTCGTTCAGGACCTTCTTGTAGGCCTCCAGCGTGCGCAGGAAGCGATAGAACTCGCCGTGCCCTTCGTAGGCCGCCGCGTAGATGCGTGCGGCCTCCGCCTCGCCCTTGCCCCGCAGCATCGCGGCCTCGGCCTCGGCGTCGGCGATGATCCGCGCCCGTTCTCGCTCCGCTCGGGCGGCGATCTTCTGGGCCTCGGCGCGCCCCTCCGAGCGATGGCCCCGGGCGATGCGCGCGCGCTCGGCCCGCATGCGCGCGAACACGCTGTCGAGGTTCTGCCGCGGGAAGATGAGGCGGGTCACCCCGAGGCTCACCACCTCGATCCCCAGGTCCTCCCCCGCCACCTTGGCGACGGCCTCCTCCACCGATCCTTCCAACTCGGCCAGGCTGGCCACGCTTCCGCCGGCCCCCAGGATGGTGCCGAAGGGCCGGTCTCCCAGGGCGCTGCCGAGCTCGGACTGGACCAGCGCCGCCAGGCGGTTCTCCGCGAACTCCCGGTTGCGCAGCGCCGCCAGGTACCGCACCGGGTCGGCGATCTTCCAGGAAATGTAGGTGGAGACCAGCACGTTCTTCTTGTCGGCGGTCAACAGCTCGGTTTCCCGCGTGTTGGTGATGAGGATGCGCTTGTCCAGGAGGCTCGCGCGCTGGAAGGGCACCGGCAGTTTTAGATAGAAGCCGGCGTCGCTCAGCACCGAGACCGGCCTGCCGAACTGGGTGATGACCGCGTGGCTCCTCTCGTCCACCACCACGAAGGAGGTGGCGACGCCGACGACCACCAGCGCCAGGAGGAGAACGGCGGCAATGCGTTTGGCCATGCTATCGATCTCCGCTCCGGGGCACGGGAGCCCCGAGGTTCAAGAAATCCACCGTCGGGCTGCCCACCCAGAGGTCCACGTCGCCGCCGCCCGTCCCCGGCATGTAGATATACTTCCGCGGCAGCTCGAGGGAATCCTCCAGGGTCTCCAGGTAGAGACGGGCCTCGGTGACCGCCGGGCTGGCGGCGTGCACGTCCGCGGTGGCGCGGAAAGCGGCGGACCGTCCCTCGGCCCGCTTGACCTCGCGCACCGCGCGCCCCTCGGCCCGTTGGGTGATGCGCGCCGCCTCTCCGGCGGCCGCCGCGGTGGACTGCTTCGCCCCGCCGGTGGCCACGTGGATGTCGCGCTGGCGATCCTCCAGCGCGCTGGCGACGTCGCGGAAGGCGTCGTGGACCCGTCCCGGCGCGTGCACGTCCAGCAGCCGCACGTCCAGGATCTCGCTGCCGATGCCCAGGGCCGCGAGGCGCTTCGCCAGACGGTCCCGCAACGCCCTTTCCGTGGGCCTGCGGTCCACGGTGTAGATCCTGTCGATGGGCTTGCGGCCCAGCAGGCTGACGAGCTCGCGGCGGGCCAGGCCGAGCACCACCGCCGGGGTTTCTTCTACGCCCAGGGCGTACACCGCCGGGTCCTTGACGCGGTACTGGACCACCGCCCGGATATCGATGATGTTGCCGTCCGCGGTCAGGTAGAACGCCTGCTCGTCGAGCACCGGTCTGGCGCCGTTGACGCTTCCCCGGAAACCCACCGTGACCTGGCGGATCAGCGCCACGTCCACCGCGGTGCCGCCGCCGAATGGCGGCGGCAGGTGGAAGTACAGGCCGGGTTCGAGATCGGCGGCCACGACCCGCCCGTACCGCTGGATGACGCCGCGCTGGCCCGGCCCGACGATGAGCGTCAGCGACGGGATGGCGGCGAGCAGCGCGATGGCCAGCGCGGCCGCGAGCACCGGTCCCCGAAGAAGGTTCGCGGGGCGGAAAGCCCTGAGCGCCCGGCCGGTCTGGACGAGCTGTTCCGCGGCCTCCCGCCAGACCGCGCCAAAGCCCTTGCGCCGGAAACTCCGCAGCAGCAGCAGCGCCAGGCCCACCGCCGACAGCGCCTTGAGCGCGAACACGACGTCGCTGTCGTGCCCCGGGTCGCCGAAGGGAGCCACGTGGATGTAGTCCGCCACGGTCGCGTCCACCAACAGTCCCGCGGCCAGGCTCACCAGCACGATGGCGCCGAGGTAGACGCCGAGGTGACGGCGGCCCAGGAGCTGTCCGACCACGGTCATGGTCGCCAGGTTGGTGGCCGGCCCCACCAGCAGGAAGACCAGGGCCGCCCCGGGGGAAAGGCCCTTGGCCATGAGCGCCGCGGCGATGGGGGTGGAGGCGCTGGCGCACAAATACAACGGCAGGCCGACCACGATCATGGCCAGCATCGGCATGATCCCCGAGCCCCACCCGAGCACATCGGTGAAGAAGCCGTCGGGCAGAAGGCTCGCCAGAATGCCCGTCAGCACTAGGCCCACGAGGAGCGACAGCGCGATGTCGTCCAGCACCGAGCTGAAGCCGTACTCCAGGGAATGGAGGAAACGGCGGGACGGGCCCGGGGCGGCGCCGCCGTCGTCGCCCGCATCCTCGTGCGCTCCGCTCTCCGCGCACGCGTCGTCACATGCCGCGTCGACCGGCGGCGCACCTTCCGGATCCTCCTTGACCCCCATGGAGGCGATGCCGGCGATCAGCGCCGTCACCACCGCCACCACCGGACGGACTACCGCCATGACCGGGCCCATGAGCCCGTAGGTCAGGGCCACGGAATCCACCCCGGTCTCGGGGGTCGAGATCAGGAACGAGACCAGCGGCGCGCGGCCGGCCCCCTGCCGTTTCAGGGAGGCCGCCGCCGGCAGCACGCCGCACGAGCACAGCGGGATCGGCGCGCCGAAGAGCGCGGCCAGACCCACCGAGCGGGTGTCGTTCCGGCCCAGGTGCCGCGCGATGAGGTCCGCCGGCAGGTAGACGTGAAGGAGTCCGGCGACAAAGAAGCCGATGAGGAGATAGATCGAGGCCTCGTAAAAGACCCAGATGGTCTCCCATGCGATATCGCTCAACAGCGATTCCACGGCTCAACCCTCAAGACGGCGTCCTGAGCGTAGCGAAGCGAAGTCGAAGGACGCCATTGTGAATGACCGAAGTCGGCTAGGTCGACGGACTGCCTTCGAGCGCCCGCAAATCCTTCAGCAGCACGTCCGGGTCCGGTGCGGACCCGAAATAGGCGAAGCGCATGAATCCCTCGGCATCCGCCACTACCGTCAGCGTGGTGTGCTCGATGAGGCCCTTGGCGATCCGCTTCACGCTCACGCCGAGGCCCTGCCACACCGGGGCCAGCTCCCGGGCCTCGCCGGTGAGCCACGACCAGTTGGGGGCGTCGGCCTCGTGCCGCCGGCTGTAGGCCTTGAGCACGTTCGGGGTATCCACCTCCGGGTCGGTGGTGATGGACAGGAAGCGGATGTCCCTGGCCTCCGCCGGTTTCATGTGGTCGCGCAGGATCTTGAGGCTCGCCGTCAGCAGCGGACAGACGTCCGGGCACGACGTGTACATGAAGTTGATCACCACGGGCTTGCCCCGGAGCTTCCGGAACTCCACGCGCTCGCCGTCCTGGTCGGTGAGGGCGAAGTCGTCGATGAGGACGTTGAACTCGCGCCGTTCCGCGAACTCGACCTTGAGGATGGACTTGTGGGCGGGCGCCTCCGTACCGGGCGCCAGCAAGAATGCCAGCGCCAGCGTAACAGCCGCCAGCGCCCTGGAGAGAACCGCGTTCATGCGCTCCGTCCCTTCATGGGACCGTGGTCGGGGGCGCGCTTCATACCCCCCACTTCTTCGCCACCTTGTCCTTGTACTGGGGCTCGAACGCGTTCACCGGCGGGAACCGGTCGATCCACTGGTACGGCCGGCAGGCGTCGATGAGCACGCGGTCGGTGACGTAGCCCTTGGTGTCCCGGTCCATGGGGGAGATCACCGGCTCGCACACCGAGGCCCACACGTTCTTCACGATGTCGATGCCCTCGCGCGGGTCGCAGCGGGTGGAAATGGCCCAGATGACCTCGCCGGGGTTGGTGATGTCCACGTCGTCGTCCACCACCACCACCATCTTGCCGCCGTAGGCGCCGGCGCGGGCGCCGGCGGCCACCAGCAGGGCCTGCTTGGCGTGGCCGGTGTAGCGCTGCTTGATGGAGATGACGGTGAAGGGGCCCGGCTGGCCGCCGTACACGAACCCCCAGACTCCCTTCACGTCCGGGATCCCGGCCTTCTCCAACTGCTCCCAGAGCGTGATGGCGCCCAGCGGGATGGGCAGGTAGCTGTTGGGCGGCCGCACCGGCGGGGCGCCGAGGATGATGGGGTCGTCGCGGTAGTAGACCCGCTTGACCGTCATGAGCGGCACGTCCCCCTCGGTGGCCTCGGTGTAATATCCCGGCCACTCGCCGAAGGGGCCCTCCTTGGGGAGTTGCTCGGGCGGCAGCGGCGGGATCTCCCCTTCCAGCACCACCTCGCCGTTGGCGGGGATGGGCAAGCCGGTGACCGCGCCCCGCACCACCGGGATGGGGCTGCCCTGCATCCAGCCGGCGAACTCGTACTCGTTCACCGACGGCGGCAGCGGCATCTGCGACGACAGCATCACGCTGGGCTCCTGCCCCAGGGTGATGGCCACGGGCAGCGCCTCGCCGCGGGCGTGGGCGCGCTCCATGGCCAGGCGCCCGTGCTTGCCCTTGTTCATCTTGACCGAGACCTTGTTCTTCTCCTGGATCATCACCCGGTAGGTGCCGATGTTGATGCCGCCCGACTCCGGGTCCTTGGTGATGACGCCGCAACCCGTGCCGATATAGCGGCCGCCGTCGAGGTCGTGCCACAGCGGGGTCGGGAACCGGTGCAGGTCCACCTCGTCCTCATCCATCTGGTTGTCGAACACCGGCCCGCCTTCCACCTGCTCGTAGGGCATCGGCTGGAACTCCAGGCTGCGCCGTCGCCAGGCGTGGAGGAAGTCCACCCCCTTGACGTCCGTGGGGAGGCCCATGGCCACCGCCGAGCGCGAACAGGTGCGGAACAGGTTGGAGATGATGCGGAAGCCCTTGGGGAACCCCGCGAAGCCGTCGAACAGCAGCGCCTGCGACTCGATGTCGCCCATGTGCTCGGTGAGCGCCCCCACCTCCGTATCGAGGTCCGCCGCGTCGATGCGCTTGACCTCGCCCATCTCGTCGAGCCGCTCGATGAAGCTCCGCATGTCGGTTACCGGCTGCATTCGGTTCTCCCTTCTCGCCCGTTGTCTCCCGCTTCAAGGGGCCTGTGCCGAGCCCGTTCCCGGTCCGGGTATTTCCATTGCGGGACGGGCACTTCCTCTTTGAGCCGTACCACAGTCTCCGGGACATTTCGAGTCCGCGTTTGCCACCGGCGGGAGAGTCTGAAAGGTCTGAAGGGAACGTGGAAAGGAGTACGCAAGGCAAAACGGCCGGGGGCCGGGGAACCTCATGAGCGGACTGGTCTGGGGGTTGTGCGGCGCCGGCCTGATCGGCGTTTCCGATTGCGTGGCGCGGGTCACGGCAAGCCGCATCTCTCTTTCCGTGCTCATCGCGCTCATCATGACTCCCCCGTGCGCCGTCATGACGATCTGGTTCGCGGCGAGCGGCGGCTGGCCGGCATGGAACGCCTGGGGCTGGGGCGCCTCGGCCGTATCGGGCGTGCTGAACGTCGCGGTGCTGGCCCTGCTCTTCCGGGCGCTGGTGCGGGGGCCGGTGACGGTGGCCTCCCCGGCCACCTCGAGCTTCACGGTGATGCTGGTGGCGCTGAACGTGCTGGCCGGCCATCCCTATCACTGGCTGCACGGGGTCGCGGCGTTGACGGTCTTCGGCGGGGTGGCGATGCTGGCCCGGCCCGAGCGGCCGGGGACGGAGCGCTACGACCGCGCCTGGCTGCGCGTGACCGCGCTTCTCGGGCTCGGGGCCGCGGTGTCGGTGGCGGTGCGCATGTTCCTTGCACAAGAGGCCGGCGCGGTGCTCGGCACGGTCCCGGCGGTCTACCTGAACCGCGCCTTCGCCCTGGCCGGCGCGCTGGGCTTCATGGCGCTCCAACGGCGGCGCGGCCCGCTGGCCTGGCCGCGCGGCACGACGTGGGCGCTCGTGCTCTTGCAGGCGGTCCTGGAAACGGGGGCCCTTGGCCTGTTCCTGACCGGCTCCGCCGGCGGCGACCGGGTCGGCGCGGCCATCGGCTTCTCGTGCTTCGCCGCCGTCACCGCGGTGGCCGCACGAATCTGGCTGGGGGACCGTATCGGGTTCAGGCGGCTGTGCTGGATGGCGGTGGTCGCCGCCGGCGTGGCTGCGGCCTCCCTGGTGTAGGCGCCGGCACCGTCAACCCGCCGCGGCGCCGCTTGGCTGCGAACGGGTGGCAACACCAACCTCCTAGTCCCGTTATTGCGTACTCGAGTTGCTTAGAGACTCGCGCCTCATGATCCGATCCTTCGCCGACAAAGAGACAGCGACCCTGTTCCATTCGGAACGAAGCCGCCGCTTCGCCGCTTTTGCACGGGTCGCCCTGAGGAAACTGATTCAGATGAACCAGGCAAGTACTCTTGGAGACCTGGTCGTTCCGCCGGGCAATCACCTGGAGGCCCTACGGGGCGATCTGGCGGGCCTTCACGCCATTCGGATCAACGGCCAGTGGCGCATAGTTTTCCGATGGACGGAGTACGGGCCGGAAGAGGTCCGGATCACAGACTACCATTGACTCAACCCCTATAACGTTATACGTTACAAAGCCATGGCGGATCCCATTACCCCCGGGGAGATTCTCCTCGAAGACTACCTCAAGCCGATGGGCATCTCGCAGAACGCCATGGCCCGCGCCATCGGCGTCTCCCCGCGGGCGATCAACGAGATCGTTCACGGCAGGCGCTCGATCACTCCGGCGATGTCCATCCGTTTCGGTGCCTTCTTCGGTCAAACCGACGAGTTTTGGCACGGGATTCAGATCGAGTGCGACTTTCGCGCTCTTGCCAAGGAAAAGAAACGGTTGACCGCACGAGTCCGGCCCGCGACAAGTTTGCGCCAACCTGCTTGACGCGCCTGCGCTCCGGTTACTGTACGTAGATCTTCTTCGCGGCCTCCAGGCCGAGGACGACCTCGTTCTGGCCTACCTTGAGGGTGATGGTGCCGAGGGACGGCGCCACGTCGAGGATATCGATCGTGGTGCCGGGACGCACCTGGTGGTCGTAGAGGAAGGACAGCAGCCGCGCGTCGCGCTCTCCGGTCTCGGTGATGCAGCGGAAAACGACCGCCGTGCCGGCCTCCGCCGTGTCCAGGGGACTCCATTCCCGGCGCGGGGACGGCTCCCCCTTGACCGGAATGGGATTGCCGTGGGGGCAGGTGGACGGGTTGTCGAGGATCGCCGCCAGGCGCTCCTCCACCACCGGCGATATCGCGTGCTCCAGGTGGTGCGCCTCCTGGTGGGCGGTGACCCAGTCGAGGCCCAGCAGGTCGGTCAGCAGCCGCTCGGTGAGGAAGTGGCGGCGCAGGATGGCTTGCGCCACCTCGCGGCCCTTGGGGGTCAGGTAGATGTTCTTGCGGCGCTCCACCCGCACGAACTCTTCCTTCTCGAGCCGGCGCAGGGCGCTGAACATGGTGGACGGCGTCACGCCGATGTCCTCGGCCACGCGTGCCGCGATCACCTGGTCGTTCTCCTCGGCCAGGCTGTAGATGGCCTTGAGGTAGTCTTCGGTCGCCGAAGAAACTTCCGATCGCTTTACCACCACTTTCGTATCACCCCGTCCGCGCCGGCTGCCGCGCTTATGCTGCGCCCGCCCCGCCGCCGCCCGCGGCGTGGATCTGCTGCGCCAGGTAGTTCTCCATGCCGACCTCCTGGATCAGGTGGAGCTGCGCCTCGATCCAGTCCACGTGGTTCTCCTCATCGGTCAGGATCTGCTCCAGCAGCTCCTTGCTCACATGGTCACCGGCCTCGTGGCAGGTCCCGATGCCGGCGTTGAGCACCTTGATGGCCCCCTCTTCCAGGCCGAGGTCGTTCTCCAACTGCTTCTTGACGGTCTTGCCGACCATGATCTTGTCGTAACCGGCAACGTTGGGAACCCCGTCCAGCAGCAGGATGCGGTTGATGATCTGGTCCGCGTGCTGCATCTCCTCGATCGATTCCTTCCAGATGGCCTGGTCCAGCACCTCGTAGCCCCAGTTGCGGCACATCCGCGAGTGCATGAAGTATTGGTTGATTCCCGTCAGCTCTTTCCGCAACACGTCGTTGAGCGCCTTGAGCACCCTCGGGTCGCCTTTCATGATTTCACCTCCTCCGTCGATGGCCCCTCCGTGAACCGAAGGGCCCCGCTGGTGAAAGCATAGTCAAAGTCGGCCCGTTTTGAAAGAAGAATCTCTCCAACGCCCTTTAATGACGGGGTTTCATGCACCAACGCGCCTTTTGCCGGACCGCCCAAGGGCTTAGGTTTGCTTTACCAAATTTATTTTATTTGGTAAACACGACCCGTGCTCATGTCAGCGATTACGGCTCCTGTCGTCGCCGCCCTGGTCCTGGTCACCGCGGTCACGGCCGTTGCCGCGTCCGCCGGACGAACCGCCCGCGAGCGCGCGCGCATCGCCGCCGTCACCCGGCCGACGACCGACTTCTCCAAGCCCGAACGCTACGAGAAACGGCCCGGCGGCGCGGCCACGGTGTTCAAGGCGCTCAACCGCGACATCTTCTCCCATCCATCCGCCAACATGCCGTTCGAGCTCGAGCTCGACTTCAAGGTGGGCAACGGGATCTTCAAGAAAGTCTGGGTGTCGTCGCCCAGCTCCACGACCTCGTCCGACGGCCTCGGTCCGCTGTTCAACGCCCGCGCCTGCCAGCGCTGCCACCTGAAGGACGGCCGCGGCCATCCGCCGGCCCCGGGCGAGCGCGCGGAATCGATGTTCCTCCGCCTCTCCGTTCCAGCGCCGCAAACGGGCAACGCGCCGGCACCCGGGCAGAAGCCCGGGGCCGCCCTCCCGGAACCCACCTACGGCGGGCAGCTCCAGAACTTCTCGGTCCAGGGAGTCCCCGCCGAGGGCGAGATGACCATCTCCTATCGGGAGGAAACGGTGGCGCTGGCCGATGGCGAGACGGCGACCCTCAGAGTGCCGACCTACGGCATCACGGACCTCGGCTACGGCCCGCTGCACCGCGACACCATGATGTCGCCGCGGGTGACCCCGCCGATCATCGGCATGGGGCTGCTCGAGGCGATACCGGAAGAGGACATCCTGGCCGGCGCCGACCCGGACGACGCCGACGGCGACGGCATCTCCGGCCGGCCCAACCGGGTCTGGAGCGACGAAAACCGGAAGCCCATGCTGGGCCGCTTCGGCTGGAAGGCCGGACAGCCCACCGTGGTGCAGCAGGCGGCGGGCGCGTTCCGCGGCGACATCGGCATCTCGACACCGCTCTACTCGCAACCCTACGGCGACTGCACCAAGGCCCAACGGGTATGCAGGACCGCCCCGCACGGCGGCGAATCGGACCCGGAGCACGGCGCCGAGGCCACCCGCAAGATGTTCGACCTGCTGGTATTCTACAGCCGCAACCTGGCGGTGCCGGCGCGCCGGAACCTCGAGGACCCACGGGTGCTGGAGGGCAAGCGCCTGTTCTACGAAGCCAACTGCACCGGCTGCCACCGGCCCAAGTTCGTCACCCGCCGGAACTCCATCGGCAAGGAACAGTCCTTCCAGCTCATCTGGCCCTACACGGACCTGCTGCTCCACGACATGGGCGAGGGGCTGGCCGACAACCGCCCCGAGGGGGAGGCCGGCGGCCGCGAGTGGCGCACGCCTCCGCTGTGGGGCATCGGCCTTACGAAAGCCGTCAGCGGCCACACCCAGTTCCTGCACGACGGCCGCGCCCGCAACCTGCTGGAAGCCATCCTGTGGCACGGCGGCGAGGCCGAGGCGGCCAGGGAGCGTGTCGTGGCCATGACGCGGGCGGAACGGGCCGCGCTGCTGGCGTTCCTGGACTCGCTTTGACGGATTGGAGAAGCCCACATGCGCACTTCCCCATGGGCGGCTCTGGCCGTCCTGACCCTGGTCGCCGCCGCCCCGTCGGCGGGCGCCGCGCCCCTTGAAACCGAGGCGTTCGCGCGGGTCAACCAGGCCCTGGTGGAGACCCACGCGGTGCCGCGCTACGCGCGGTTGGCCGAAGCCGCCGACGCCTTCGCCACGGCCTCCCGCGGTCTGTGCGCCGCCCCCGGGGAAGCCGCGGCGCGCGATGGCGCGCGGGCGAGCTTCCACGACGCCATGGCCGCCTGGATGGGAATCGAGCACGTGCGTTTCGGCCCCATCGAGATCCTCATGCGCGGCCACCGGTTCTACTTCTGGCCCCAGGCCCGGACCAAGGTGACGGCGGCCGTGCGCCGGGTCATCGCGGCCGGCGACGAGGCCGCGGTTCGCCCGGACCGCCTGGCCAAGGCCAACGTCGCCCTCCAGGGGTTTCTGGCCGCGGAGGTGCTGCTCTACGGCGACCAAGCGCTGCGCGCGGGAGGCGGAGCGGGGAGCATGGGCTGCGCGCTCCTCACGGCCGTCGCCGCCAACATGCGCGGGATGGCCGCGGACATCCTGGCCGGCTGGCGCGACGGCAGCGCCCCGTTCGCCCGGACCGTGACCGAGCCGGGACCGAAGAACAGCTACTTCGACAGCCACAAGGAGGCGACGCGGGCGTTCTTCAAGAGTCTCCACGACAGCCTGCAGCTCATCGCCGACGTCAAGTTGAGGCCCGTGATCGGGGACAGCGCCGAAAAGGTGCGTCCGCGTTTGGCCGAATCGCGCCTGAGCGGCCGCTCCGTGGCCAACGTCGTCGACAACCTCGCCGCGCTGCGGGCACTCTACGACGGCGAGAACGGGCCGGGTCTCGGCGAGCTGACCGCCGCCGCCGATCCCAAGCTCCACAAGCTGCTGCGCAAGGCGTTCCGCGTTACCCTCGGCACCGCGCGTTCCATCGGCCGCCCGCTGGAGGAAGCCGCCGCCGATGCGGTGCTGCGGCCCAAGGCCCGGAAGCTGGCGCTCCAGGTCCGCGCCCTGAGGCAGATCGCGAGAGAACGGCTGGCGCCCGCGCTGGGGTTTCCGGTGGGTTTCAACGCGCTCGATGGAGATTGATCGAAGAACCCTGCTGCTGGCCGGCGGACTGCTGGCGGGCGGGACGCTGGGGTTGCCGCTTTCCCCCGGAGCGGCCTCACCGGGACGGCTCTACCTGAGCGCCCGCGCCGGCAACGGAGGCCGCTACCGGGTCGCCGCCTTCGACGCCTCCGGCGCCCCGGCCTTCGACCTGGATCTCCCGGGCCGAGGTCATTCCCTGGCCGTGAGCCCCGACCGGCGGACCGCCGTGCTCTTCGCCCGACGGCCCGGCCGCTTCGCCCTCGCCATCGACCTCGCGCGCGGCCGGTTGGCGGCCGAGTTCACCACCCCCGGCGACCGCCACTTCTACGGGCACGGCGTGTTCAGCCGCGATGGCCGCTTCCTCTACGCCAGCGAGAACGACTTCCAGGGAGAGCGCGGTGTCATCGGCATCTACGACGCCGACAAGGCGTACCAGCGCGCCGGCGAGATCGCCTCCCACGGCATCGGCCCCCACGAGATCGCGCTCCTCTCCGACGGCGCCACCCTCGTCGTCGCCAACGGCGGCATCCTCACGCGTCCCGGCCTGCCCCGGGTGAAGCTCAACCTCGCCACCATGGCGCCGTCCCTGTGCTACGTCCACCGGCGCGACGGCAGGCTCCTGCGCGAGCGCCGGCTCCCCGCCAAGCTTCACCGGCTCAGCATCCGCCACCTGGCGGTGGGCCGGGACGACACCGTGGCCGTCGCCATGCAGTACGAGGGTCCCCGCGGCGACCTCGTGCCGCTGGTCGCCCTGCACCGGCCCGGCGCCCCCGAAGACGCGCCCTTGCCGGCGCTCGAGGCGGCGCCGGGCGCGTGGCGCGCCATGAAGCAGTACTGCGGCAGCGTCTGCTTCGATTCCGGCGGCCGGCTCCTGGCGGTGTCCGCTCCGCGCGGCAACCTCGTCACCTTCTGGGACGTCGCCGCGGGCGTCCACCTGTCATCCGTGCGGGTGAACGACGGTAGCGGCGTCGCGCCCGGAGAGCGGCCCGGAGAGTTTCTCGCCAGCAGCGGACACGGCGGCGTCGCCGTCATCGACGCGTGGTCGGGCAAGACCACGCCGCTCGACGGCGCGTTCGTAGAGACCGGGCGCTGGGACAACCACCTGGCAGTTTGTTGAGAAACAGGCCTGGCGAAGGGCGCCAGAACCCGCTAACCGAATCCGGGTTCGTCTCAAAATATTTTAAATTTTAGGTTGACCTAATAAAAGTTATTTGGTAGGACCTGACGATCCTCTGCGCGGATGCGCAAAGACCGCGCAACACCAGCGGAAGGAGGGCGCCATGTCCCACAACGGGCTCATCGAGGTGGCGTGGGAACTCCACAAGCGGACCAGGAACTGTCCGAGGGGCATGATCGTGAAAGCGACACGGTGGCTGGAGAACTGCTACGGGAGGTCCCCGGACTGGAAGACCGCCTTCGCCATCGCGGTCCACTACGTCGTGCTCGCGCTGAGCCAGATGGAAACGGACCGTGGCGAGCCCGCCGCCGACTACCTCGCGCTGGCGCTGCGATGGAACGCCACCAAGGATCAGGAACTCATCGATCTCATCAACGTGGGGCGCGCGGCGCCGGCGACGCCCCCGGCGACAGAAGGCGAGACCCGCGACGCTTCAAAGTGACCCGTCCCCAAGGAAAGGACCCACAACGAACAACCACGAACGAAACCCGCGGCGCTGGCAGATATTCATGTGCCAGAGCGGCAGGGTGCACATCCACTACGGTACCGGATCCCTGCACATCACCAAGGACGATTTCCCCGCATTGGCCGAGGACCTTCACACGGTGGCGGTTTCCATCTGTAGCGGAGAGAAGGACCCCAGGCACTCTCCGCCGGGGGGTGCGCTTCATTGAGTCGAGACCGTACGGCGAAGTCGCCTTTTGTCCGGCTCCAACCCTACGTGTGGATCGACGTCTTGTATGACCGTCGCGGCGAGCCAGACCAAGCCGAAAGAAAAAAGGATCGTCCCGCACACCAGCATCAAGCCGACGCCAAGCGCCTTTAGCACCTCCGCGTCGCCGAGGGTCACGAGGAGGTCGCGCTCCCGCTGCATCACGAGCCTCCGTTGGACCGGCGACGGATCAGCAGCCAGAGGAAGAACGGTCCGCCGGAACAACCCGCCTTGATGGCCGATAGGAAACTCGCCGGAAGGACGAGCATGCGGGTTGCCAGATCGGCCACGAGCGCGCCCAGATACGGGCGCCGGGCGGTGAGCGTGGTGTTGACGCAAGTGCCGGTCAAACTCATGGCTGTAGCCTACGGTTTCCCCGGAGGAGAAAGGCGAGCCCGCCGTCAGGGAGGCACCCGAAGCGGGCTCGCCGGCGGGTGTCGGGGAGGTGCTCCGACACCCTGAGCTGGTTGCTCTATTGGAACACGGCCGCCGGATTGTCGAGGCTGTCGGAGCCCTCGAACTCGATGGTGGCCAGCCGAAGCGCGCCAACCACCTTTTCGATACCCTTGGTCTGCGTCGTCAGGGCGTCGATGGCCGCCTGCACCCGGGCATTGCCCTTGGCGTTGCCCTCGCCGATCATCTGGTCGTACGCTTCACCCTGGTTCGCGGACGCCACCAGCGCGCCCATGGCCTTCATGGTGGCGCTCAACTGCCCGCGCAACTCCTTGTCGACGGCAGGCGCCATGGACGCCACCAGGGCGCTCAGGCCCGGGCCCTTGACGGTGCTGCCGTTGATGCGCTTGTAGGCGCCGAGATAGATGTTCTGGATCCCCAGGGCATCGTAGTAATGGGAGAAATGCGTGTTGTCGCTGAAGCAGTCGTGCTCCTCCTCGGGATCGTGCAGCAGCAGTCCGAGCTTCATGCGCTCGCCGGCCAGCTCGCCGTAGGAAAGGCTGCCCATGCCGGTGACGATGGCGGTCAGGCCCTTGTCGGGATCGCCCTTCACCAAGCCTTCGCGCGCCTTGCCGCCGGGCGCCCACTGGGCCACCATCCACACCAGGTCATCCACGATCAGGTCGGCGGCCGCCTTGAGGTAGGCCGCGCGCCGGTCGCAGTTGCCCCAGGAGCAGTTGGCGGCATCGAAGTCGGTGGCCGGCCGCCTGCCGGCGCCGGGGCCGGTGCCGTTCAGGTCCTGGCCCCAGAGAAGGAATTCCACCGCGTGATAGCCGGTGGCCACGTTGGCCTCCACGCCGCCCAGCTCGTGCAGCGACTCGAGCAGCTTCTTGTCGATGCGCCGGGCGTCGATCATCTTGCCCGAGAACTTGAAGCTGGGGTTGGCGATGACGTTGGCCCGGTTGGCCGGGTTCTCTTCCGAGACCCCGCCGTAGCTCGCCGCCACGTAGTCGATGAGCCCCTCGTCGAGCGGCCAGGCATTCACCTTGCCTTCCCAATCGTCGACGATGGCGTTGCCGAAGCGATAGACCTCGCTCTGCTGGTAAGGAACCCGCGAAGCCGTCCATGCCTCGCGCGCCGCCGCCAGGTTCTTCTCGGTGGGCTTGGCCACCAGCCGATGAACGGACCTTTGCAGGTCCTTCGCCGCGATCAGCGAATCCTCGTAAACGGCGTGCGCCAGCACGGCGTAGTGAGACACCACGTCACGCTTTGACGGTGCCGCGAAAGCCAGAGTCGACAGGAACAACAGCCCTGTCACAGCCACCCATACTTTCATCTCGGTTTCCTCCGGAATCCCAGGCGCCAGAGTTTCGGGGAGAGCAGGCCGGCGACGGCTCTGCTCTCCCTACGGCTTGAGGCTTACGGAATGCCGACGCGGTCGAAGATCTTGATAGCCGTAGGCCGGTTCTTGGCGACCTTGATCATGTCGATCTTGTCCGCCTTGAACTTGCCCCACGACTCCACCAGGCCGGACCAGGGTACGCCGGGCTTCACCGGGTACTCGAAGTTCTGCTCGGCGTACATCTTCTGCGCGAGGTCGCCGCTGAGGAACTCGAGCAGCTTGACCGCGTTGTCCTTCCGCGGCGCGTGCTTGGTGACGCCGGCGCCGCTGATGTTCATGTGGGCGCCGCGGTCCTCCTGGTTGGGGAAGAACACATTGACGGCCTCGGCCCAGGCGATCTGCTTCTCGTTGGTGAGCATCTTGCCCATGTAGTAGGAGTTGCCCAGCGAGATGTCGCACTCGCCCGCGTGGATGGCCTTGACCTGGGCGCGGTCGTTGCCCTGGGGCTTGCGCGCCAGGTTGGCCTTCAGGCCCTTGGCCCACTCCTCGGCCTTTTTCTCGCCGTGGTGAGCCACCAGCGAGGCAAGCAGCGCCACGTTGTAGACGTGCTTGGAAGAACGGATGCAGATGCGGCCCTTCCACTTGGCATCGGCGAGGCCCTCATAGGTGGAAAGCTCGCCCGTCTTCACCCTGTCCTTGGAGGCGTAGACGATGCGGGCGCGCCTGGTGAGCCCGAACCACAGGCCCGACGGGTCCCGGTCGTGGGCGGGAATGTTCGCCGTGAGCTGCTCGGACTTCACCGGCTGCAGGACCCCCGCTTCCACGGCGTCGTTGATGCGTCCGATGTCCACCGTGAGGATCATGTCGGCCGGGCTGTTCTTGCCCTCCTTCTGAAGCCGCGTGATCATCCCCTTGGGTGCGAACACCACGTTGGTCTTGATGCCGGTCTGGTGGGTGAAGGCATTCAGCATCGGCTTGATGAGGAACGGCTGCCGGTAGGAGTAGATGTTGACCTCGCCGTTGGCGACAGCGTTGCCCGCCATCCCGATGCACAGGCCGAGGATCGCCACCGTCCCCACCAGAAGCCTGGTCCCTAACGCTCTTCTCAACATTGTACGGTCTCCCTTCAAGAGATATTTCCGGCATCCATACTTCAAGTTTCAATGGAATGCAATAGCTAAAGTTAGGTTGCTCTAATTTTTTCTTTTGCCTAGAACCGAGGGGTGGACCCCCCGCGGCCGCCCCTTCCGCGGGGCCGGCCTTGTATTCGCGACCATGACCTTCTAATTTCTGAAACGGGATCGGTGACGCCATGTACCTGGACCGACGACTGCTGACTCATACCCGCGGCGTGCGCACGCGTATCGGCGCGGCCGCCCTGCTCGGCCTGCTGGCCGTGGCCGCGGGGATCTCGCGGCTGGCGTTTTCCGGGCTCATCATCGCCGGCGTCCTCACCGGCGCCGCCTTCTCGTCGCTGATTCCCTACCTGGCGGCGGTCGCCGGCTTCATCGCGCTGCGCGCGGTGTTCCAGTACCTGCGCGACATGGTCAGCCAGGAGACCGCCGCCCGGGTCAAGGAAGGGCTCCACGACAAGCTCTACCGCCACGCCCTGGACCTGGGCCCCGGGCACTTCGACCAGAAGCGGACCGGCGACGTGCTGTTGTCGCTGGGCGAAGGGGTCGAGCAGCTACAAGTGTTCTACGGGCAGTTCCTGCCGCAGATGGCGGTGGCGGCGGTGGCGCCGGTGCTGATTTTCTTTCTGATGGCGTCCTTCGACGTGGTCATCGGGCTCATCTTCGTGGTGTTCGCGCTGCTGACGCTGCTCGAGACGCCGCTGTTCCTGATGTTCACCGGGGAGAGCAGCCGGCGCCGGCGCGCCTCCTACGGCGCCTTCGGCGCCGATTTCCTGGACAGCATCCAGGGCATCGGCACCCTCAAGATCTTCGGGCGCACCCGCAGCCAGGGGGAGACCCTCGCGGCCCGGGCGCGCCACCTCTACCGCACCACCATGGGCGTGCTGGCGGTCAACATGGTCTCGGTCGGCGTCACCACCTTCGGCATCCTGGGCGGCACCGCCTGCGCGCTGGCCTGGGGCGCCCTCAAGGTCAGCGCCGGCGACCTGGAGATCCGCTCGCTGATCGTGATCCTGATCATGGGCGCGGAGATCTTCCGCCCCACGCGAGAGCTGATGGTCCTGTACCACCAGGGCATCAACGCCATGGCCTCGGCCGAGGGGATCTTCACGCTGCTGGAGACGCCGGTGACGGTGCGCGACCCGGAGGACGGCGACGCGGAGGAACCCTCCTTGGAACCCGCCGTCCGCTACGAGGACGTGAGCTTCGCCTACCGCGAGGGAAGCCGGCCCGCGCTCCGGGAGGTCTCGCTGGAGCTGCGCCCGGGCGAGAAGCTCGGCGTGGTGGGTCCCAGCGGCGCCGGCAAGTCCACCCTGGTGTCGCTCATGCTGCGCTTCGCCGACCCCCAGCAGGGCCGCGTCCTGCTGGGCGGCCGGGACATCCGCACCATCCCGCTCCGAGTGCTGCGCCGGCACATCGCGGTGGTGGCCCAGGACATGTACCTGTTCTACGGCACCATCGCCGACAACCTGCGCATGGCCAAGCCCGAGGCCACCGCCGGCGAGTTGGAGCAGGCGGCGCGGGCGGCCAACATCCACGAGTTCATCGCCGGCCTCCCGGACGGCTACGACACCGTGGTGGGCGAGCGCGGCGTGCGCCTTTCGGGCGGCGAGCGCCAGCGCATCGCCATCGCCCGGGCGATCCTCAAGGACGCGCCGATCCTGGTGCTGGACGAGGCGCTGTCGAGCGTCGACGCCCAGAGCGAGGCGGTGATCAACGAGGCCCTGCGCAAGCTCATGGAGGGGCGCACCACGCTGATCATCGCGCACCGGCTTTCGAGCGTGATCCACGCCGACCGCATCGTGGTGCTGGAACGGGGCCGGGTGGTGGAGACCGGCAGCCACGCGGCGCTGCTGGAAGGCGGCGGCACCTACTCCCGGCTGATGGCCGCCCAGGCCCAGGCGGGAGACGCCGAGGCGCTGGCCGAGCGCGAAGCCCCGGACGAAGCCGCCGCGGACGAGTCCGTGGAAGCCGCCGCGGCGCCGGCGGCCGGCACCGCGAAAGCGGCGGCGCCGCTTCCTGCCCTTACCGTGCTGCGCCGGCTGGGGACCCTGGTGCGGCCGTTCCTGCGCAAGCTGGCGTTATCGTTCTCGGCCGGGGTGCTGTTCCAGGCGTCGGTGGTGGGGGTGGGTGCCGCCAGCGCCCTGCTCGTAGGCCAGTTGATCCGCGGCGAGGACATTGCCTTCCACCTGGTCCTGCTGGGGTCGATGGTGGGACTCGCCTCCGTGCTTGCCTGGGCCGACTGCTGGCTGCCCCACGACCTGGCCTACCAGCTCCTGGCGGAGATGCGCATCGACATCTACGACACCCTGGACCCGCTGGCGCCGGCCTACCTGACCCGGCGCCGCTCCGGCGACCTGGTGAGCATCGCCGGCGCCGACGTGGAGACGGTGGAGCTGTTCTTCGCCCACACCATCACCCCGGCGTTCATCGCCGTGGTGGTTCCCGCCGGGATCCTGACGGTGCTGGGTTTCGTGGGCTGGCCGCTGATGCTGGCCCTGGTCCCGTTCCTGGTGCTGCTGGCGCTGTCGCCGTTCATGGCGCAGAAGCGCTCGGACCGCCTGGGCGGCGCCGTGCGCCGGGAGCTGGGGCATCTCAACGCGCACCTGGTGGACAGCATCCAGGGCATGCGCGAGGTGGCATCCTTCGGCCACGAGAAGAACCAGATCGCCTCGGTGCTGGCCAACAGCCTGCGGCTCGCCAGGGCCCAGCTCGCGTTCCACAAGGACCAGGCGCTGCAGGCCAGCTTCAACGAGGCGCTGACCGGCATCGGCGCCCTGGCGGTGCTGGCCACCGGCGTGTGGCTCGTGGGCCTGGCCGAGATGGACCGGGCGCTGCTGCCCCTGGCCACGGTGCTGGCGCTCCTGGCCTTCGGGCCGGTGACCGACGTCGCCCGCACGGTCAAGGAGCTGATGGAAACGCTGGAGTCCGGCCGCCGCGTGTTCGAGGTCAAGGACGAGCCCGTGCCGGTGCGGGACGGGGCCGGCGTGCCCGCGCTCTCGGCCAACGGCCACACCCCGCCGGCCATCTGCTTCGACCACGTGAGCTTCGGCTACGACGCCGGCGGCGGCCTCGCGCTGCGGGACGTGTGCCTCGACGTGGAGCCGGGCCAGACCGTGGCCCTGGTGGGACCCTCGGGGGCCGGAAAGACCACCTGCGCCCACCTGCTGCTGCGTTTCTGGGATCCCGCCGACGGCGCCGTGACCCTTGCCGGCCGGAACCTGCGGGAGTTCGGGCTGGACCACCTGCGAGAGCAGATTTCCCTGGTGTCCCAGGACACTTACCTCTTCAACACCACGCTGCGCGACAACATCCGCCTGGGCCGGCCCGACGCCACCCAGGAGCAGGTGGAGGAGGCCGCCGGGCTGGCCCACATCCACCGCTTCATCAGCCGCCTGCCCGCGGGCTACGACACGGCCATCGGCGAGCGCGGCGTGCAACTCTCCGGCGGGCAGCGCCAGCGCATCGCCATCGCCCGGGCGCTGCTCAAGGACGCGCCCGTGCTGATCCTCGACGAGGCCACCTCGCACCTCGACGCCATCAACGAGGAGCTGATCCACCAGGCGGTGGCGCGGCTGGTGCAGGGCCGCACCACCCTGGTCATCGCCCACCGGCTCTCCACCATCCGCGACGCCGACCGCATCGTGGTGCTGGACTCCGGCTCCATCGCCGAGCAGGGCACCCACGACGACCTGCTCCGGGCCAACGGCCTCTACGCCAACCTGGTCATGACCCAACTTGTCGGCGCCAGCGAGCCGCCACGGGCGGCGGAGGTGTAGGATGCAAGATTACAGGACGCATCGCCGGTTCCCACTCACGGCCCTCCGAATCCCTCTCCCTCTGGGAGAGGGTCGGGGTGAGGGTGCCCGGGAGAGGGGCTTTGTGGCCTTGGGGCTGCTGCTCGCGGTGCTGGCGTTCCCTCTCCAGCTTACCGCCGCGCCGCCGCGGGTGGTCACCACCGTGGCGCCGATCACGAGTATCGTGGAGAACGTGGCGGGGGACCGGGCGCAGGTGACCGGCATCGTGCCGGAAGGGGTGAATTCCCATACCTTCCGGCCGGTTCCGTCGGATGCCAGGACCATGGCGCGGGCCGACCTCATCATCATGAACGGCCTCTACCTGGAGATCCCGACGCTGAAGCTGGCGGAGGCCAACAAGCGGCCGGACGCGCCGGTCCTGCTGCTGGCCGACCGCACCCTCGGCGAAGCGGAATACGTCTTCGACTTCAGCTACCCCAAAGACCACGGACATCCCAACCCGCACCTGTGGCCCGACCCGGTGCTCGTGATGAACTACGCCCGCCTGGTGCGCGACGCCCTGACAGCGGCGGACCCCGGAGGCCGGGCCGCGTACCACGCCAACGCGGAGCTTTACCTGAAGCAGCTTGGAGCGCTGGACAAGGCCATCGCCGCGGCCGTGACCACCGTGCCGCCCGCCAACCGCCGGCTCCTCACCTACCACGACTCGTGGCCCTACTTCGCCAGGCGCTACGGCTTCACCGTCATCGGCGCGGTGCAGCCTTCCAGCTTCGCGGAGCCAAGCCCGCGGGAGGTGGCCCGGCTCATCGACCAGTTGACCCGTGAGAAAGTGCCGGCGGTCTTCGGCTCCGAGGTATTCCCCAGCCCGGTGCTGGCGCAGATCGCCCGGGAAGCGGAGACACGGTTCATCGACAGCCTGAGAGACGACGACCTCCCCGGCGAGGCCGGCGACCCGATCCATTCGTACACCGGCATGATGATCGAGAACATCCGCACCATCGTCACGGCACTGGGCGGCTCGGCCAACGCGCTGAAGGCCGTGGACCCGGCGCCGGTGGCGGGGCATCACGCGCGCTACCGTTAGGGCCGCCAAGTCTGGTAGCGTGAGCGGGTTTCACAAGAAAGGAAGGCGACCCATGATCGACGTAGACTACCCCATTATCGACGGTGACGGGCACGTGGTGGAACCGGACAAGGAGATGGCGCAATACCTGCCGGAGCGGTTCCGGCGCATACCAGGCAACCGGGAGTATTCCCTGTTCCCCCAGGACGCCTGGGCGTTCGGGGTGGTGGACCCGCACAAGCAGGACGTGCCGGACGCGGCCATGTGGCTGAGCTTCCTGGACGAGGCGGGGATCAGCGCCACGGTGCTGTACCCGAGCAACGCCGCGGCCGTCGGCATGGTGCGCCGGGTGGAGTGGTCGGTGGACCTGGCGCGGGCGTACAACGACTGGCTCCACGACAAGTTCCTGCGCCAGAGCCAGCGCCTGCTGGGAGTGGCGTTGCTGCCGGTGCACGATGTCGGCGCCTGCGTCACGGAATTGCGCCGTTGCGTCGGGGAGTTGGGCTTCGTGGGCGCGATCCTGCCGTCCATCTCGTCGCCGCTCATGGCCTACGGCAACCCGGAGTTCGATCCCATCTACGCCACCGCCAACGAGCTCGACACCATGATCGCGGTGCACGGCGGCTTCGTCGGCGCACACAACTTCGCCGACCCGATGCGCACTTACCGGGAGGTCCGCGCCCTCAAGCACGTCATCCCGCTCATGAGCCACGCCACCAGCATGATCTCCCAAGGGGTGTTCGACCGTTACCCGAACCTGCGGGTGGCCTACCTGGAGGCCGGCTGCGGTTGGGTACCCTACCTGATGGACGTCCTCGACGAACAGTTCGAGCGCAAGGGCGCGGATGACCTCAAGCGCAAGCCCAGCGAGTACCTGATGGACCCCAACGTCTACTTCTCCTTCGAGATCGAGGAACGGACCCTGCCGTTCTTCATCCAGCTGCTCGGCGACGAGAAGCTCGTGTGGCCGTCCGACTATCCGCATGAGCGCAGACGGGCGGAGTTCTTCTCGGACCTGCCGGAGTTCTTCGCGCGCGAGGACGTCTCGGCCGACTCCAAGCGCAAGATCCTGTCGGAGAATCCCAAGCGGCTGTACAGGATCTGATTCTGCGTGAGTTCCCCTAATCTGGCGGTGGAGGCGGCGAACCTTTCTCGAACAGGCTATCTCGGAGATCGCGGCATCTTCGCCGAAGTATCAGAGAACCGTGGCAAACTGCCGCAGTTCAGCGACCGTCGCAACAAGTCCCTGCTTTGACAAATTGGAAAGATATTCTTCTGCGTTCATCGGCGGCGTCTTCAACCGTGCGCGTACCTTTCGAACCGACTCGCAGAAGGTCCCTGGAGCCAGCCTCAGGTGGTTGGACAGAAACTCGTCGGGATGCTGGACTTCGATGCCAAACCGATTCACCGCGGCCTTCGGGAAGTCGGGAAGGTTCTTGGTGACAATCGCATCGCAGCGCCCGGCGATCGCCGCCGCAAGAACGTGGCGGTCGTCAGGGTCGGGAAGGTTTAGGGTCGGGATGATCGCCTCATATCCGGTAACGAGGCAATCTCGCGTCGCGCGGTCCACGAGGGCACGCGTGCGTTCAAGGGCGGCACGACGAAGGTGGGGTTTGCTGCGCAGCACTGCACCAATCCACTCACGATGGATATCTGCCGTCCATTTCACTCGGAATACGTCGCTCACGGCCAACTGCAGGAAAACATCGCGTATCGGCGCGGAGTACAAGATGTTGGCGTCGAGGAGGGCCGCGTATCGAGTCACGGAACACGATACCCCAGGTCCTGCTCTTGGGCCTCGTGCGTCAACTGGTCGAGAACCTGTTCGCGTTCCCGGTCAATCGCTTCTTTGTACGCCATGACGTCCTCGCTCCGAACGCGGCGGTGCTTGCCGACCTTTCGGTGCGGAATGGCGTTTTCGTCCAAGAGCTTGATCAAGAAGGGACGCGAAACATTCAAGACTTCAGCGGCCTGAACGGTGGTCAGTTCCGCACCTTCAGGGATCACCGTTACTCCCCGCCCATCGGCCATGGCTTCCAGCACATGGATGAGCAGCTTCACTGCACCCGCCGGAAGCTCGATTGGGTTTTCCTCCTTGTGGTCTCTGACGCGAAGCGGTAGGGGCCGCCGCGCCCGAGCGTATCGGGCGAGAACCTGCCCGGAGGTTCGCGCGATCGCGGCATCCCGCGGGGTGGGCGACTGTCGTTGAGCTGTGTTGCTCATGGGTGCCTCCATGAAGGACTCCGCTCGGATCTAAATGCATTAAACGCAGCAATTGAATCATATGTCAAGCCTCATCGTGCGGGATTGTCTGCGTCAGGGTCAAATGATACACGAATTTCCAAGTCCGAAAGGCGCCAATGGGCGACCGCAGGATCCGAACGCGACCAAAGTCCAGGACGGCACGCAATCGTAGCAAGCAAATGACGTCCAAAAAACACACCGACAGGGTCCATCACGTACACGGCAGGCTGCACGGGCACCGGCATGCCGGGGGGCGCGAGTGGAGCGAGCAGGGGCGGCCCATCGTGGAGCTGGCGGACGTGTCCAGCGGCTACCGGCAGACCCTGGGCATCGCCCACGTGAACCTGAAGCTGTGGCCGGCGCAGTTCCTGGCGGTGGTGGGACCCAACGGCGGCGGCAAGACCACGCTGCTCCGCACCATCCTGGGGCACATCCGGCCGAGGGAGGGCCGGGTGACGGTCTACGGATCGCCCGGGGACGGCTCGTCCCTGGGACCGGTGGGCTACGTGCCGCAACTGGAGCAGATCGACCTGAGCTTTCCCATCACCGTGGAGGAGGTGGTGCTGCTGGGCCTTTCCCGGCACCGGCGGTGGTTCCGGAGCACCGCTCCGGAGGAGCGCGACCGCGCCCACGAGATCATGGACCGGCTCAACCTGCTGGAGCTCGCGGACCGCCAGATCCGGGAGCTGTCGGGCGGACAGCAACAGGCGGCGTTCATCGCCCGGGCGCTGCTGGGCGACCCCGAGCTGATCCTGCTGGACGAGCCCACCTCGGGCCTCGACATCCGCTCCCGCGACGAGGTGGTGCATTTCCTCCACGAGATCAACCACTCGGGCGTCGCCATCCTCATCACCAGCCACGACCTCAACTGGGTGGCGGCGCACCTTCCGTGGGTGGTGTGCCTCAACCGGCACGTCATCGCCGAGGGCGACCCCCAGAAGGTCTTCACCGCCGAGGTGCTGGGAGAAACCTACAAGGGTGAGATGGTGGTCTTCCAGCTCGGCGACATGATCATGGTGGGCGAACGCCCCCACTCTCCCAACGGCGGGCCGTGACCGGTTTCCTCGAGCCCTTCAACTACGAGTTCTTCCGCAACGGCATGATCGCCGCGGTCATCGTCGGCGCCATCTGCGGCTACGTCGGGGTCTACGTCGTGCTCCGGCGCATGAGCTACATCGGCCACGGGCTGGCCCACGCGCTCTTCGGGGGGGCGGTGCTGAGCTCCATCATCGGCCTCAACTTCTTCATCGGCGCCGGCGCCTGGGCGCTGGTGAACGCGGTGCTGATCCACCTCATCAGCCACCGTCGCCTGGTGGGCGCCGACGCGGCCATCGGCGTGGTCACGACCACGAGCTTCGCCCTGGGCGTGGCGGTGGTCTCCACCTACCGGAAGTTCACCGTGGACTTCGAGGCCGCGCTGTTCGGCAACCTGCTCGGCATCACCCCGGCGGATCTCTGGGTCATCGCCGCCACCGCCGCCGCCGTGACGCTCGCGATGATCGTCATCCGCCGCCAGCTCCTGTTCACCACCTTCGACCCGGAGGTGGCGCCGGTGTACGGCATCTCCACCGGCCGCACCGAGCTGGTCTTCGTCCTGCTGCTGGCCGTCACCATCGTCGCCTCCACCCGCATCCTCGGCGTCACCCTGGTGTCCGCGGCCGTGGTCATCCCGCCGGTCATCGGCCGTTACCTGACGCAACGGTTTCAGACCCTGCTGATCATCACCCCGATCATCGGCGCCCTGTGCGCGGCGGCCGGAATGTACGCCAGCTACTTCCTCGACCTTTCCTCCGGAGCCATGATCGTGCTCACCTTCGCGCTGGTGTTCTTCGCGGTAGGCGGCCGCCGCTGGCTGCGGGGACGCCGGTAGCGGAGCGGTCGGGAGCGTGCGCGCCTGCGTTCGGCGTTTGATCGTGCTTTAATGAAGGTTATTCCCCGCTACGGGCCGACCATGAAGCGATCGAATGGCAGGAAGGGATCCCGCGGCCGTGGGGGTTGGGTGACGGCCGCCGCGATCGCCCTCGCGCTCTGGGCCGGTGTTTCCGGGGCTCGCGCCGAGGAGGACACGGGTCAGGGGCTCCCCTGGGCTTTCGAGCCGCTCCAGGAAATGGTGCTGGCGCCGCCCGGAGAGACCCTGCACGCCGCCTACCAGTTCTACCCGAGCGACAAGTTCCCAGACGGCGCGGCTCGGACCCTGGCGCAAGCGGAGGGCACGCTGGAGCTCCGGGTCAAGGACCACCGGAACGCCATCGACGACTTCCGGAGGGTCGACCTGCGATTCGGGAAGCTGCGGCTGGCGCCCGGTGCACGCCTCCGCTCCAACGATCCGGGGTGGCTGGAGCTGGCGCCGCGGGTCGACCGGATGGACCTGACGCGCTACAAGGACGGGGTCTCGGCCGCCACCGTGTACCGGGGCGCGCTCCCGCCGGGGCGCTTCGCGGCGGTGGACCTCCAGGTGACGGACATCCGCGGGATTCTCCGGAAGACCGGCGCCCCGGACCGGATCAAGAACGCCGTGGGGCCCATCCGCCTTGCCTTCGAGGTCAAGCCGGCCGCGACTACGGTGGTGATCCTGGACCTGGAGCTCCTCGACCTGAGCGATCATCCCGGCCGGGGCTACGAGCTTCTGATCAAGGGCTATGAGCTTTACGAAAATGACAGGCTGCTGCAGAAGATTCCGCCCGGATAGAACGGTCGGCCCGGCGCGCGCAGGGAGACCCGGGAGCCGGGGCGGGATGGGGCGCGGAGCATGACACAACGGCACTTCGCGATCCAGGTGACGGTGGGCAGCGTGCTGTCCGCCGTTCTCGTCGCCCTGGTCATCCACCAGCTCCGGCCGACCGCCGCGGTGCCCCCGCGCCGGCCCGCCCTGGAAGAACTGGCACGGTACGGGCCGGCGCCGGACTTCTCGCTGGTCGAGCGCAGCGGCAAGGCCGTGTCCGCCCGCGACCTCCGGGGCCAGGTGTGGATCGCGGACTTCATCTACACCACGTGCCAGGACACCTGTCCGCTTCAGAGCCGCGCCATGGCCGCGCTGCAAGCCGACCTGAAGGCCCACGGAACCCTCCGCTCGGTCTCCATCACCGTGGACCCGCTGACGGACACCCCGGCCCTGCTCTCGCGCTACGCGGACCGTTACGGGGCGGACGCCGAACGCTGGCTGTTCCTCACCGGCGACCTGGAGCAGATCCGCGGAATCGTGCAGGACGGTTTCCGGCTGAGCGCCGCGCCGGTGGACGGACAGACCGCCGATCCCGTGGTCTTCCACAGCGCCCGCTTCGTGCTGGTGGACCGCGACGGCGAGATCCGCGGCTACTACGACAGCAACGACCCGCGGGCGCTGAAACGCCTTCGCGAGAACGCCCGGAGGCTGCTGGCGGGGAAGGCGTAGCGTTATGGGCCTGGCATTCGCCTGTTTCTTGTCTTGAGAACGCTACGTTGCTAAGAAAGATGGCGTCCTGAGCGTAGCGCCGCGCCAGCGGCGCGAAGTCGAAGGACGCCGGTACATCAGAGCCGTTTGATTCCACCAGCGCCGGAGAGAAATCATGGCCAAAGCATCGAAAAAGAGGGCGGCGCGGGGATCCCGTCAACCCCGGCAACAGGCGTCGGCGCCGCCGCCGTCGGCGAGTCCCAACTGGCCGGTCCTGGCCCTGGCGGTGATCGGGCTGGGACTGGCGGGGTATCTGACCGGCACCGCCTGGATGGAGGAGAAGGCGGCCTTTTGCGAGGCCGGCGCCGACTGCGACATCGTGCTGAACAGCCGCTGGTCGGTGCTGCTCGGCCTTCCCACCTCGCTCTGGGGCTTTCTCGTCTACGCGGTGCTGGCGGGCGGCGCCTTCATGAAGCGCCGCAGCAAGCGCTGGAAGCTGCTGGCCACGGTGTCGCTGTTCGGCGTGGCCTACAGCGTTTACCTCACGGCGATCTCCGTCTTCCGCCTGGAGGCCGCCTGTCCGTACTGCCTCGCTTCCCTGGGGCTTCTCGGGGCCATCTTCGCCGTCACCCTCTTCCAGATTCCGCAGGTGAGCCGGCGGGTGGCGTGGCAGCCGTGGCTCGGATCGAGCCTGCTGTCGGCCGCGGTGGCGGTGATCGCGCTTCACCTGCTTTTCTATACCGGCGGCGCCGGGATCGCCGCGGGCAAGGAGGACCCCTGGATCAGGGGGCTGGCCGTCCACCTGGAGGAGAGCGGCGCCAAGATGTACGGCGCGTTCTGGTGTCCCGCCTGCGACAGCCAAAAAGAGCTGTTCGGGGCGTCGGCCCACCGCATCCCGTACGTGGAATGCTCGCCCGCCGGCCGAAGCGGCCCGGTTGCGTCCACGTGCCTGGCGGCGGGCGTGCGCTCGTATCCGACGTGGGTCATCAAGGGGCAGCGTCACACCGGGGTATTGAGCCCGGCCTCGCTGGCGGACCGCGCGGGCTACGGCGGCATCCGGGCCTCGGAAAGGCAGGGTAGCTGATGCTCCGGCTTGCGACCGCGTTGACGGCCTTGCTGTTGGCGGCGGTGACGGCGTGGGGCGACCCCGGCAAGTATCCGGAATACGCCAAGGTGAAGCCGTCCGAGGACATCGCGATCCAGTACATCCACGTTGAGGAACTGGTCCAGCACGTCCTCGACCGCAAGCCGCTGACCCTGGTGGACGTCCGGCAGCGTCGGAGCTACGACGACGGCCACATCACCGGGGCCCTCTCCATCCCCCTGGGCGCCTTTTACCGCGGCAAGGACCTGGTGCCGAAGGAGGGCCTCGTCGTCCTCTATTGACAGTGCCCCCGCCACCTGTCCAGGTTGGCTTTCCAGATCCTCCACAAGCAGGGCCACCGCAACATGAAGGTGTTGTACGAGGGGCTTCCCGGGTGGACCGAGAAGGGCTACCCCATGGACCGCAATTCGTAGCGATCGGCGCCATTGGAATCGGGGCCCTTCGACTTCGCTCGGCGGACCTCGGTACGCCTGTCCTGAGCTCGTCGAAGGGCGCCATAATGAGCGTCAGCGCCGCTCGAACTGCTTCCTGCCCCAGAGATTGTCCCACGTCTCGTCGGTGATGGTGCCGACCACGTCGCGGGTCTTTTCCATGTCCCTGGCCACCGCCGGGCGCGAGGCGACGGCGTCGAACCAGCGGCTCAGATGGGGATGGTCGGCCATGTCCTGGCCCTGGCGCTCGTGCAGCCGTATCCACGGGAACACCGCCATGTCGGCGATGGAGTAGTCGCCGGCGAGATACTCCTCCTCGGACAGCCTCTTGTCCAGCACCCGGTAGATGCGCGCGCCCTCGCTGGTGTAGCGCTCGATGGCGTAGGGGATCTGCTCGCGCGCGTAGGCGCGGAAGTGGTGCGCCTGACCGAGCATGGGACCCACCCCTCCCACCTGGAACATCAGCCATTCCAACACCCGGGTGCGGGCGCGGGTCTCCGCCGGCAGGAACTGGCCGGTCTTCTCGGCCAGGTAGATCAGGATCGCGCCGGATTCGAACACGGACAGGGGCTCCCCGCCGGGGCCGTCCCGGTCCAGGATGACCGGAATCTTGTTGTTGGGGCTGATCTTGAGGAACTCCGGGTCGAACTGCTCCCCCTTCCGGAGATCGACCCAGTGAAGCCGGTAAGGGAGCCCGGTCTCCTCCAGCATGATGTGGATCTTCTGACCGTTGGGGGTGGCGCTGGTGTAAAGCTCGATCATTGAGGTCCTCCTTGCGCGACTCGGTGCGACGGAGGATACTACTCGGGAAGACTCCGATCAATTGAGTCGGCGCGCTTCGACCCAGCGCCGCCCCAGCGGCGCGAAGTCTAAGGGCGCCATCGTCGCATGCACCAAGCCGCTCGGATCATCACGCTGACCACCGACTTCGGCTACCGGGACCCCTTCGTGGGCATCATGAAGGGCGTGGTCGCGGCCATCGCCCCGGCGGCCACGGTCATCGACCTGACCCACGGGGTGGACCCCCAGGACGTCACCGGCGGCGCGTTGGCGCTGGCGGCGGCGGTGGATTTCTTTCCGGCGGGAAGCATCCACGTGGCGGTGGTGGACCCCGGCGTCGGCGGCGACCGGCGTCCCCTTCTCATCGAAACCGACCGTGCCTGCTACATCGGCCCCGACAACGGGCTCCTGAGCCTGGCGGCGGGCCGGCAGCGGCTGATCCGCGCCGTCCACCTCTCGAACCCCGCATACCACCTGTCGCCCACCAGCACCACGTTCCACGGCCGGGACGTCTTCGCCCCCGCGGCAGCGCACGTCTCCGCCGGCGTTCCGCCGGAGAAGCTGGGAGAGGCCGTCGCGGTCTTCGAAGGCTTGAACATTCCAGCCCCGGAAGAGCTGGAAGGCGGGGGCATCGCCGGCGAGGTGATCTACGTGGACGGCTTCGGCAACCTGACCACCAACATCCGCCGCGAGGACCTGGAACGGCTCGACCCGCAGAGCGTCACGGTGCGGATCGGCGACAGGGAGATCGCCGGGATCTCCGCGAACTACGCATCGGCCGGGACCGGCAACTACCTCGCCCTGGTCAATAGCTGGGGACTGCTGGAGATCTCCCGCTGCAACGGCAGCGCCCGGACCGGCCTCGGCGCCGGCACCGGCACGCGCGTGCTCCTCGCGCCCTCCTCGGCCCCCGGATTCCCACCCCCGACCGGCGTCGGGGGCAAGCTTTCACGGGAATGACGGTGTGGCCCTGCGATACGAAGTGGCTGCATGGTATAGTGCCGGTTCCGAATCCGACCGCGTTGAAGGGAAGGTCGCCACGGTGAGCACGCACAACGAGCGGCTGAGCTGGGATCAGTACTTCATGACCATCACCCGGCAGGTGGCGGAGCGTTCCACCTGCACCCGCGCCAAGGTGGGCGCGGTGATCGTCCGGGAACGGAGCATCCTCGCCACGGGCTACAACGGCTCGCCCGCGGGCATGCCCCACTGCACGGAGGTGGGCTGTCTCGTCTACGAGTCCAAGAACCCCGACGGCGAGATCGAGCAGAACTGCTTCCGCACCATCCACGCGGAAATCAACGCCATCGCCCAGGCCGCCAAGAACGGCGCCAGCATCAAGGACGCTTCCATCTACATCACCCACACCCCGTGCATCCACTGCCTCAAGGTGCTGGTGAACACCGGCATCCGCGAGATCTTCTACGAGAAGCCCTACAAGCTCGATACGGTGGCGGACATCCTGAAGCACACGGGGGTCGGGCTGCACGGGGTGGAAATGCCTTGAGGGGCTCCCCGCCCCGCCCCCTCCTGGATTCGGCCCCGTATCGGGGTACGGGGCATGCTTTAGCCGGAATGACGGAAGCGGGCCTTCGGAGAATGAAAAAAAGGCAGGGGCTGCCACCGGCGGCCCCTGCCTTTTCTGGTGTGTTGAGACGCGCCGCGTGCGGCGGCGCGGGTTTGCCTAAACCTTGCCCGCGAGAAGGAAGGCGATAATCAGGGCGTAGATGCCCAGCGCCTCGATGAGGGCCAGGGACAGGATCAACGGCGTGAAGATCTTGTCGGCGGAGTTGGGATTGCGGCCGATGCTTTCCATCGCGGCGCCGCCCACCCGGCCTTGCGCGAGCGCGCACCCGAACGCGGCGATGGCGATGCCGAGGCCGGCGCCCAGTGCGATGATGCCCGGGACCATGCTCGCCGAGCTGCCGCTCGCGGCTTCCGCCGCCGCGGCCACGCCCGACAGGAGCAGCACGAAGAGTCCCGTCAGTACGAAGGCTGTGAGTTGCTTCATCTTTTCCTCCTTTCCGGCGCCTCGGTTGCCGGCCCGCCTCTCCTCATCATCCTCTCCGGGTGCCGCCGCGGCGCTCAATGATCGTGGCTCAGAGCCAGGGACGCATAGATCATGCTCAACAGGGTGAAAACGAAGGCCTGGATGACGGAGACCAGGGCTCCCAACAGGTAGAACAGCACCGGGATCACCACGAAGGTGAGGCCGGTGAAGATCTCCACCACCAGGTGGTCGGCGAACATGTTGAAGGCCAGCCGCAGGCCCAGGGTGAGCGGCCGGAACATGTGGGAGAACACCTCGATCAGGAAGAACAGCGGGGCGATCACCAGGAACGGTCCCATGAACTGCTTGATGTAGCCGCTGCCGTGCTCGCGGACGCCGAAGTAGTGGTAGGCGCCGAAGGAGATCAGGCCCATGCCCAGGGTGATGTTGAGGTTGCTGGTGGGGGGCGAGAATCCCGGCACCAGCCCGATGAAGTTGGAAAGCAGGATGAAGATGAAGAAGGTGCCGTAAAGGGGAAGGTACTGCCGCCCCTTGTGCCCGATGATGCTGTCGCTGAGCCCCATCACGAACTCGATCAGCAGCTCGAAGATGTTCACCAGGGTGATGCGGTCGCTGGGGATCACCGCGTTATGGGTGTCCAGGAGGCGGCGCCTCACGCCCAGCGCCAGGCACACCAGCAGCACCATGCTCACCACCGAGAAGAAGATCTGCAGGGGCAACACGCCCTGCAGAGCCGCGGGCAACAGGTCGTACCAGGTAAACGGATGATGTCCCATGTTACTTGCTCAGTTCTTGCTCAACTTCGTATCGTAGAGGCGATCCCACAGGATCGCCAGGATCAGGCAGTTGACTCCCAGCGCGAACGACACCGCGTCCGGCCCGATGCGGGTCAACAGGACCCACGAGGCGCCGAGCAGGAAGCAGAACTTCAGGATCAGCAACGCGACCCCTGCCCGGACCCTCCCCTTGCTCGCGAACGGGGTGATGACCCAGCGGACGCCCACCGCCAGGAGCAGGAAGTTGACGCCCATGAACAGGCCGCCCAGCAGAAGCCCGCCGGGCTCGACCCAGTCCAGCGGCACCAGCGCCATCATCGCCAGCACCAGGAGCCCGTGCCAGAGCTCCACCCGGAACACCGGCAGGCCTTGAGCTTCCCAGCTCATTTCCGCTCCGCCGAAAAGTGCCGCAACAGCACCACCAGCCGGTAGAAGGCGAGCACCAACCCAAGCAGGCCCAACACCAGAACCATCCACGGGGAGGTGCCGAGGTATTGATCCGCGAAGTAACCCAGGACCAGACCGGCGACGACCGTCGAAGGGAACTCAAAACCCACCGCCGTGTACTTGGCGGCACGGAAGAGAATAGGACTCTTTTGGGAGGGTCCGTCTCCGCCCTCGGTTCCGCTGCTCACTGGGGAGGACCTACTAACATGCCGGCCGGGGCCGGTCAATGCCGCGACCGCTCCTCCGCGGCCCAGTCGGCGAACGCGGCCACGGTGGCGGCGATGTCGTCCTGGCCGTGGGCCAGCGACACGAACAGCGCCTCGAAGGGCGATGGCGGCAGGTAGACGCCCCGCTCCAGCATGCCGTGGAAGAAGCGTGCGAAGCGGTCGCGGTCGCAGGCCCGGGCATCGTCCGGCGAGCCCACCCGGTCGGGCCCCAGGAAAAGCGTCAGCATGGACCCCACCCGGTTGACCGTGCCCGGCAGGCCCTCGCCGAGCCCGCTCCGGAGCCCCTCCTCGAGCATCCGCCCCTTCTCCTCCAGCTCCCGGTAGACGCCCGGCGCCTCCAGCTCCTTCAAGGTCGCCAAGCCGGCGGCCACCGTCACCGGGTTCCCCGAAAGCGTGCCGGCCTGGTAGACCGGGCCCACCGGCGCCAGGCAGCTCATGAGGTCGCGCCGGCCGCCGAAGGCGCCCACCGGAAGCCCGCCGCCGAGGATCTTTCCCAGGCAGGTGAGGTCCGGGGTCACGCGGTAGCGTTCCTGGGCGCCGCCCCGGGCCACCCGGAAGCCGGTAATCACCTCGTCGAAGATGAGCACGATGCCGTGGCGCGCGGTCAGCTCCCGCAGGGCCTCCAGAAAACCCGGCGCCGGCGGGATCACTCCCATGTTGCCGCACACGGGCTCGACGATGACCGCGGCGAGGTCGTCGCGGTGTTGGTCCACCAGCCGACGCACCGAGTCCGGGTCATTGAAGCCGGCGATCAAGGTCTCGCCGGTGAAGCTCCCGGGCACGCCGGCGCTGTCCGGCAACGACAGGCTCGCCACCCCCGAGCCCGCCTTGGCCAGCAGGGCGTCCACGTGCCCGTGGTAGCAGCCGTCGAACTTGAGGACCTTGGCGCGGCCGGTGTAGCCGCGCGCGAGCCGGACGGCGCTCATGGTCGCCTCGGTGCCCGAGTTCACCAGCCGCAACTGCTCGATCCCGGGAACCCGCTCGCCGACGAGTTCCGCCAACTCCAGCTCCCTGCCCGTCGGCGCCCCGAACCCGGTGCCCTCCGGCACCGCGTCGACCACGGCCCGCACCACCGCCGGCGGCGTGTGTCCCAGGATCAACGGCCCCCAGGCGCAGACATAGTCGAGGTACTCCCGGCCCTCCACGTCGACGATCCTCGAACCCTCGCCGCGGGCCACGTAAAGGGGCTCCCCGCCCACCGCGTTCCATGCCCGCACGGGGCTGTTGACCCCGCCGGGGACGACCCTCTTCGAGCGCTCGAAGAGGGCGCGGGATGCCGGCGATCCCTTACCCACGAGTCCGGTCCCGGCCGCACTCAGGGGTGTATTTTCCACCTCCGGAGTCCCTGCCCCCGGGCTTCCTCGACCGGAAGAACCCGGTCGTCGACGCCGATCCCACCGATATCATTGCGGAAAATATATTCATCGTTTTTTGCCTTGCATTGCGCACCAAAAAGCATTAGAACGGGTCCCTTTCTTGACCCAATATCAGAAGCTCCGAGGGCTCAAACACCTGCCGCCGGCATGGATCCCAACAGCGGCCGAGACCGGCTTCGTGTGGCTTGAAACCACGGTCAAGGACCACGAAAGGTTGTCCACAACTGTTGACAATTTTGTTGATAACTCACGGCCACGCAAGCACTTAGACAGGGCAAAGCAAAGATGAAACCGCTTCCGCGTGAGATACAGGACCGCCTCAAGGAAGAAGTCGGCTTACACAATTTCGAGACATGGATCAAACCTCTCCGAGCTAGCGAAGTCAAGGCGGGCACCGTCACCATCGAGGTGCCCAGCACGCTCTTCCGCGATTGGTTGAACGACAACTACGTCGACGCCATCGAGGAAGAACTGTCACGCCATCACGAAGAGCCGGTCGTCATCTCGATAGCGGTCAATCCCGGGGCTCCGAGCGAGGCCGGGACCACCCGGCCCGCGCGGACGCCGCGCCAATCCCAGCAACCGACCCTGATACCGCGGTACACGTTCGACAACTTCGTGGTGGGCGCCAGCAACCAGTTCGCCCACGCCGCGTGCGTCGCCGTGGCCAACCGCCCGGCCGATCACTACAATCCGCTGTTCATCTACGGCGGCGTCGGCCTGGGGAAAACCCATCTGGTGAACGCCGTGGGTCACCGCCTGCTCCAGCGCAATCCGGACCAGAAGGTGATCTACACCACTTTCGAATCGTTCATGAACCAGCTCATCGGTTCGCTGCGCCGGGACCGCATGAACGAGTTCAAGAACCACTTCCGCAGCATCGACGTCCTCATCCTGGACGACATCCAGTTCATCGCCGGCAAGGAACGCACCCAGGAAGAGTTCTTCCACACGTTCAACTCGCTCTACGAAAACCACAAGCAGATCATCATCACGTCGGACCGTTTTCCCAAGGAGATCCCCAACCTGGAGGACCGCCTCCGGAACCGCTTCGAGTGGGGCCTGACCGCGGACATCCAGCCGCCGGACATCGAGACCCGTATCGCGATCCTGTGCAAGAAGGCCGAGGAAGAAGAGATCGATCTGCCCCAGGAAGTGGCCAACTTCCTCGCCACCAACATCTGGTCGAACGTCCGGGAACTCGAAGGATCCCTCACCCGCCTGGGCGCCTTCGCGTCCCTGACCAAGGTGGAGATCACCATCGACCTCGCCAAGGAAGTGCTGCGTCACACCCTCAAGGACAACGAGAAACAGGTCACCGTGCGGAACATCCAGAAAGCGATCTGCGACCACTTCGACGTCAAGATGGGCGATCTCAAGTCCAAGCGCCGCACCAAGAACATCGCCCTCGCGCGGCAGATGGCCATGTACCTTTGCCGGAAGTTCACCTCCACCTCGTATCCGGCCATCGGCGCCGAATTCGGCGGCCGGGACCATTCAACGGTGATTCACGCTTCCAAGACCATCGAGAAGAGAACCGCCACGGATCCCAACATCAAGGCCACGCTGGATCACCTGGTGCGCCGACTCAAGAACTGAGCGTGGAAACGTTGTGGAGAAACCGGCACGACCTGTTGAAAACCTGACACCATCGCCGGCCCCGACTCCCGGCCCTGTGAAGAACGCGCGGTGCCGGCATTCTTTTTCCACCCGAAAGATGGTTTAATATCCACGATTTGTGACATCTATCCCGATGTCCACAGGCCCTACTACTACTCTTGGCTTTATATAACTGATTGAAGAGTTGTTAGGGGCTCGTGATCCAGGAGGACAAATGGAGATCAGAGCCAAGCGGGAGGACTTCCTGAGCGCGTTGTCCCGGGCCCAGGGAACGGTGGAACGGCGCAACACGATGCCGATTCTGGCCAACGTGCTGATCGAGACCCACACCAACCGGATCCGGGTGACCGCCACCGATCTCGAGGTGGGAGTTCGGGCAAGCCTGAACGGCGAAATCGTCACCGCCGGGCGGGTCACCGTGGACGCGAGGAAGCTGTTCGAGATCGTCCGCGAGCTGTCCGAGGAGACCATCGAACTGCAGCGCCTGGACAACGACCGGGTGGAAATCCGTAGCGGCAAGTCCGTGTTCAAGATGGTCGGGCTCGACGCCCAGGAGTTTCCGGTGTTCGCCAAGAGCGCGGACGAGGGGCGCAAGGAGTGCGCGGCTCATGTCCTGAAGGAGATGATCGACAAGACGATCTTCTCGGTATCCACGGACGAGACCCGGTCGAACCTCAACGGCGCGCTGCTCCACGAGTCGGGCGATGCCACCGTGCGCATGGTCACGACGGACGGCCACCGGCTGTCGCTGGTGCAGCGGGACATCGGCCCGCTGGGACTGGACAAGGGCGTGATCGTACCGAGGAAGGGCCTGGCGGAGCTCCGGAGGCTGCTGGAGGACGCCGGCGAAGCGGTGGTGTCGCTGGGGTTCAGCGATAACATGGTGTTCGTCTGGAGCGGCGACGTGGAGATGTCGATCCGGCTGATCGACGGCGAGTTCCCGGACTACGACAAGGTGATACCGAGCGACAACAACCACGAAGCGAACGTCGCGCAGGGGAACTTCTACCGCGCGTTGCGGCGGGTGTCCCTGTTGTCCAGCGATCGTTACCGAGGCGTGCGAGTGGAGTTGGGGGGTGGCGGCATGTCCATCTCGGCCAACAATCCCGACCTTGGGGAGGCGGTGGAGGAGCTGGACGTCGAGTACCAGGGAGCGCAACTCGCCATCGGCTACAATGCCCAGTACTTGCTGGAGATACTCGGCGTCCTCGACCACGAGGACCAGATCGTGATGGGACTGAAGGACGACCAGAGTCCGACCCTGCTGAAGCGCGGCGGCGACGAAAGCCTGTTGTACGTCGTGATGCCAATGCGGATCTAGTTGGCGCCATCCGAAGGGCGAGCACCATGGCGGAAAAATCCCACACCGAGAGAAGCCTCAAGACCGTCGCCTGCTTCGTGATCACGGTGAGCGACACGCGTGACGAGACCACGGACCGGAGCGGGGCCCTGGTCAAGCAGTTGCTGGAGGAAGGCGGGCATGCGGTCGCGGGGTACGAGATCGTCAAGGACGAGCCCGAAGACATCGGAGCGCTGATCGCAAGAGCGCTGGCGCAGCCGGGCGTGGACGCGGTGCTGCTCAACGGCGGCACCGGCATTGCGCCGCGGGACGGCACCTACGAGGTCGTCGCCGGCATGCTTGACAAGAGCATCGACGGGTTCGGCGAGCTGTTTCGCTTCCTCAGCTACGATGACATCGGTTCGGCGGCCATGCTGAGCCGCGCGGTGGCCGGCACCGTGGGCTCCCGGGTGGTCGCGTCGATGCCCGGGTCCCGGGGCGCCGTGGAACTCGCCATGACCAGGCTCTTGGTGCCGCAGCTCGGGCACATGGTGGCGCAGGCGCGTGGACTATGAAGGTGCGGGTCAAGTTCTTCGCGATGCTGCGGGAACGCGCCGGCACCGCCGACGCCCTCCAGGACCTACCCGAAGGCAGCACGGTCAACGACCTCTGGGACGCGTTGCGCCGCGAGCACGCGGGCCTGGCGGGACTCGACCTGAGGCTCCTCTATGCCGTCAACAGCGAGTACGTCGTGCTCGACCACCGTCTCGCGGACGGCGACGAGGTCGCCTTCATACCCCCGGTGAGCGGAGGTTGACGTGTACAGGCTTACGGACAAGCCCATCGAGTTGAACGAGTTGGTGGCCTTTGTCGGCGACCCCGGTGCCGGCGCGCTGTCGACCTTCATAGGAACCACCCGCGACAACAACGAAGGCCGTTCCATCCTTTCGCTGGACTACGAGGCCTACCCGGGCATGGCCGAGCAGGAGATGGCGAAGCTCGGGGAGGAGGCGGCGGAGAAGTGGGAGATCGCCCGCATGGCCATTGTCCACCGCATCGGCAACGTGCCCATCGGCGAAGCCAGCGTAATCATCGCGGTGTCGGCGCCGCACCGGGACCACGCCTTCAAGGCGTGCCGCTACGCCATCGACGAGCTCAAGAAGCGCGTGCCCATCTGGAAGAAGGAGATCTACCAGGGCGGGGAGATCTGGATCGGCAGCCAGACGGGCGAACGGTTCACCACCCCGCCCGGCTAGCCTTCTTCTATCCGCAGAATGGCCGACTCGGGCAGGTCTTCCAGGAGGCTGGCGACGGCCCGGTCGAGATACTCGCCGCTCTTGGACTCCACCGTGACCTTCACCTTGTACTCCGGGTTGTCCAGCACCGGGTAGGATCCCAGCAGGATCTCGGGAAACCGCTCCAGCAGGTCGTTCAGCGTGCCCGCGATGGCGCCCTCGCCGTCCTTGATGTAGATGTTCCTCAAGTGGTACGGGGACTCGCGGAACTGTTCCTTGATGGCGTTGAACCGATCCTGAAGGATCCGCGGCACGCCGGCGAAGATGTAGACGTTTTTCATCCGCACCACCGGCGCGAACAGCGCGCCGCCGCCCACGAGCTCGGCGCCGTCCGGCACCATGGCCATGCGCAGCCGCGCCGGGTTGAGATCGTCGCCGTAACGCTCGGACAGCCGCCGTTCCAGGCGCGGATGGATGACGGCCTCGACCCCGAAGCCGTGGGCGATGCCCTCGATGGTGACGTCGTCGTGGGTGGGGCCGACGCCGCCGGTGGTGAAGACCAGGTCCCAGCGGGCGGAGAAGCGCGCCGCCGTGCGGCCGATGAGCTCGAGGTCGTCCGGGATCACCGTGACGCGCTGCACGTCAACCCCGAGTACCCGCAGCTCCCGGCACAGGAAGGTGGAGTTGATGTCCTGGGTCTTCCCCGACAGGACCTCGTTGCCGATGATGATGATGCCCGCGGTCTTCGACATGTCGACGCTCCATATTATGCGATGGCGCCGCAAAGCGAAAGAAGCCGACTCCAGGAGGTGTGCCTCACATGAGAGAGACCGAGCAATACCTGATCGACGTGGCCTACCCGTACTGGGAAGCCGAGGCCCTGATCGCCAGGCGCTTTTTCCGCGGCAAGCCGACGCGGGAACAGCATGTCCACTGGCTCAAGGCGCAGCTATGGAAGGAACTTCACCCCGTGGACGGCTACTTCAGCGGGCTGCACCGGGAACTGGCCAACCTGGTCGACATGTTCCCCGAAGTGGACCGGACCGTGGACCGGCATCGGTACCACGGGCTCATGGAGCAGTTGGTCCAGGAGTTCAACCACTACGTGCTGATGGCGGACATCCTGGAGTACCTCCTCGGCCGCAAGATGGACGCCGCTGACGACACCGTCCAGTTGTCCGAGGAGAAGGCCCTGGGCGAGCTGCGCCGGAACTTCGTGGCGGGCTCGGCCGTGGAGAAGGCCGCGGTGCTGGTGACCGAGGGCGGCGGCGCCAGGCTGTTCCGGGAGGGCCGCCGGCTCAAGGGGAGTGTCCTGGAGCGCAAGATCGCCGCGGCCATGGACGTCGTCTACCAGGACGAGAAGAACCACTACCGGGAAGCGGCCCGGGAGGCCGCCGCGACGGTTCGGACCAAACGCGACCTTAACGCCATGAAACGCGCCATCGAGCGCGTCAGCCTGCAGCGCGTGCACATGAGAAACGAGATGTTCCTGTTCCCGCTCTCACGGGAAGACCTCAGGCAGTGCCTGGCGAAGAATCACAGGCCGGTCTGAGTTGGTGCTCTTCGAAGGGCGCAAGCCCAACCTGCCGTGCGGACTTCGTCACGGCCGTCCGGGGGGATGGCCCTTGGGGCCGGCGCACACACCGCGTTGCGACGAGCGGATGAACTCAAGCAGCACGGCGATGTCCCCGGAAGGGTCGTTCAGGTTCGCTTCCAGCTCTTTCACCGCCGCGCCGAGGTTGCGGCGCTTGCGGAACAGGATCTGGAAGGCGTTCTTGAGGGCTCGGATCCTGGGCTCGTCAAAGCCGGCGCGGCGCAGCCCCACCACGTTCAGCCCGCGCACCGTGTGCTGCCAGTCGATGATGGAGAACGGCGGCACGTCCCGGCTGGTGGCGCTCATGCCGCGCATGATCGCGATCTGCCCCACGCGGACGAACTGGTGGACCGCGCAGCTCGCCGACAGCACCGCCCGGTCGCCGATCTCGACGTAGCCGCCCACCACCGAGTTGTTGGTCATGATGATGTGGTTGCCGAGCCGGCAGTTGTGGGCCACGTGGCTGTTGGCCATCAGGAAGTTGTCGTCGCCGATGACCGTGGTGGTGCCGGCGGCGGTGCCCCGGTGCACCTGGACGCCCTCGCGGAACACGTTGCGGTCGCCGACTCGAAGGTAGGACTTGGCGCCGCGGTAGGAGAGGTCCTGGGGCGCGTCGCCGAGCACCGCCCCGCTGTGCACCTCGTTGCCCGCGCCGATCTCGGTCCAGCCCATCACCACCGCATGCGGCAGCAGGCGCGTTCCGGCGCCGATCTTCGCCGGCCCGTCGACCACGGCATAAGGGCCCAGCTCGGCCTCCGGGTGGATTTCCGCCCGTGGATCGACCACGGCTGTAGGATGTATCGACATGGAAGTTGCTCGCGGAAGTGCCGGTCAGGCCGGGTTGCTGCACACGGGATTCGGTTTCATTGATGGTCGGTTTCGTCGGCGCGCCGCGATTCGTCCTCGGGGTCGTCGCCGGCGATCCGGTACTTGCCGTCGGCCCAGGAGCCGAGGTCCACGAAGCGGCACCTTTCCGAGCAGAAGGGCCGGTTCGGGTTACCGGTCCAGGGTGCCTCGGCGTGGCAAATGGGACACTTGACTGAGGTCGGCATCATGCTCCCGGCCGCCGGCGATGACCCGCGAGGGCGCGGCTTCGGGCATCGTGTGGCGTTACCCAACTGAGTAACAGTTCGGCGGCCGTTTTTCAAAACACCGCGGCCGACGTGACAGCGACATTGCGCGTCTCACGCCGTGCACGAGGGAGCTTGAGAGCGGGCCGCGACGAAGGCATAATGTCAGCGGAGCGAGACGGGGATGAGCGACCGGCTGCCGATAATCATACTGGCCGGCGGCAATGATCGACTGGAGACGATACCCCGGGGATTCACGGCCGGCGACGTGCTGCGCGGCTTCAAGGGCGCGGTGAGGCTCCCGTCCGGGCGCTGTATCGCCGGCGAGCTGGTGCAGCGGATGCGCGAGAGCGGGCGGTTCGAGGACCCCATCGTCGTCGGTCCGCGCCGCGTCTACGGCGACCTGGTGGACTGCGAGATCGCCGACACCACCGGCGACTTGCTGGCCACCATCACGGAGTTCACCGCGCTGCTGACCAGGCGCTATCCGGGCCGGCCCGTCGCAGTCTCCGCGTGCGACATTCTTCCCACCGCCGCCGATTTCCGGACCCTTCTTGACGATTCGTATTACCCGCACGCCGGCAGCGGACTGTGGTGGCAGTTGATCGCCGCCCGGCCCGAAGAGATGGGCGTCAGCAGTTGGAAGCCCAGCTACCGCATGGGGATGGCGCCCGGGGAGCCGTTGTTGAACCTGTATCCGGGCCATCTCGTGATCCTCCGGTCCGACGCGGTGCGGCTCGACATCTTCAACCGCTTCCTGATGCTCGCCTACCGTTTTCGCAACCGCAGCGTCTACGAGCGCGTGATCCGCATCACGTTGCGGGCAGTGGGCCTGTGGCTCGCCGACGACTTCCGGCGAATTCGCTCGTTACGGTGGCCCGGACGCGTCGTGGCGGCCCCCTACGGCATCTTCAGGACCTACCGCAACTACAGCCTGGGGCGCCTCACGGTTCCCGAGCTCGGCGCCGAGCTGACCCGGCAGATCATGGAGCCGGACCGTACCGGCGGCTTCGACCATCCGGTGGCCATGGTGGTGACCCGGCTCCGGTCCTTCGCCAAGGACATCGACACCCGCCCGGAGCTGGAGGAAATCCTGGGGGAATCGGAAGGGGGCGGGGACCGCGCGCCGGCGGGGTGAGTTGGCAGGACCGTCGCCGGGGCAGGGTTCAACCCCGCCCGCCATCGAGCTCCGCCAGCCACTGGCGGAAGAAGGCGGCGCCCTGGCGTTCGAGCCGCGGCGCGGCGCGGGCGGTGGCGGCCCGGAGCTCCGCCACCGAGATGCCGGGGGTGGTCTCGATCTCCAGGGTGTGGCCGATGAACCAGCGTTCGAGCCCGGCGGCGGTCACCTCCACGTGAAACTGCAGCGCCAGCCCGTGTGCTCCCCAGGCAAAGGCCTGGTTCTTGCACACCGGGGTGGAGGCCAGGTGCACGGCGTCGCGGGGAAGGTCGAAGGTATCCCCGTGCCAATGGAGCACGGGCGTCTGGTCCGGCCCAAGGTGTCGCAGCGCCGACGCACTACCCGTGGCGGTGAGCGATAACGGCGCCCAGCCGATCTCCTTGGCGCCGGCGCCGTACACGCGGGCGCCCAGGGCACGGGCCATGAGCTGGGCGCCCAGGCAGATGCCCAGGGTGGGCCGGTCGGCCGCGAGCCGGTGTTCCAGGAGCCGGACCTCGTCGGCAAGGAAAGGGTACTGCCGGTCGTCGCCGGCGCCGATGGGACCGCCCAGGACGACGAGTAGGTCGGTGTCGTCCACCCCCGGCCGGGCGAGGTCGTCCAGGCCGGCCTCGACGTACTCGATCCCGTACCCGTGCCGGATCAGCGGCTCGGCAAACGAGCCCAGGTCCTCGAAGGCCACGTGCCGGATGACCACGGCGCGGCGGGAGGGAGGGGGTGCGGAATCGGCCATGCCGAGGTAAACGTACACACGAGGGGATGAATATGGAAGATGACACCGATCCCGGACCTCTGGGGTTGCGGCGGCACCCGGTGCTGCCCGCGCCCGAGGGGCCGGTGGTTCTGCTGATTCTCGACGGGGTCGGGGTCGGCGCGGGGGACGAGTTCGACGCCGTCGAGCGGGCGCGGACGCCGAACCTCGATCTGTTGCGGCGCACCGGGCTGGTGACCTCGCTCCGGGCCCACGGCACCGCGGTGGGCCTGCCCTCGGACGCGGACATCGGCAACTCCGAGGTGGGGCACAACATCATGGGCGCCGGGCGGGTGTTCGACCAGGGCGCCAAGTGCGTCGACCGCGCCATCGAGACCGGGGCGGTGTGGGACGGCTACTGGAAGACCCTGACCGGGCGGGTCCGCTCCGGCGGCGGCGCCCTGCACCTCATGGGCCTTCTCTCCGACGGCAACGTCCACTCCCACGAGGCCCACCTCCACGCCCTCATCCGCCGCGCCGACCAGGAAGGGCTGCCCCGCGTCTACGTGCACGCCCTGCTGGACGGGCGCGACGTCCCCGACCGCACCTCGCTGGTCTACATTAAGCGTCTGGAAGCGTTGCTGAGCGAAATCCGTGACAACGGTGACCGCGACCGGAGGAAGCTCGACGCCGCGACCGGGCGGAAGCCGTTGGGCGAAATCCGCGACCGCGGCGGCCGCGACTACCGCATCGCGTCGGGCGGCGGCCGCATGGCGGTGACCATGGACCGCTACGAGGCCGACTGGAGCATCGTGGCGCGGGGGTGGAGCGCCCACGTCCACGGCGAGGCCGAGGGCTTCCCCAGCGCCGCCGCCGCGGTGGAGCAGTTCCGCGCCCGGGAGCCCGGTATCAGCGACCAGGTGATGCCGCCGTTCACGGTGCGAAACCCCGACGGCGGCCCGGTGGCCGCCATCGAGGACGGCGACGGCGTGATCTTCTTCAACTTCCGCGGCGACCGCGCCATCGAGATGTCCCGGGCGTTCACCGCCGGCGACGGTTTCGACCGCTTCGACCGGGGCCGGGTGCCGGACGCGGCGTTCGCCGGCATGATGCTCTACGACGGCGACCTGGGTATCCCCGAGCACTACCTGGTGGCACCGCCCGAGGTCAGCCGCACCCTGGGCGAGTACCTCGCCGCCGCCGGCGTGTCGCAGTTCGCCTGCGCCGAGACCCAGAAATACGGCCACGTCACGTATTTCTGGAACGGCAACCGCTCGGGCAAGTTCGACGACGCCCTGGAGGAGTACGTCGAGATCGCCTCCGAGAAGGTGCCCTTCGAGCAGCGGCCGTGGATGCGCTCGGCGGAAACCGCCGACGCCGTCAACCGCGCGATTTGGGCGGGGCGCTATCGCTTCATCCGCGCCAATTTCGCCGGCGGCGACATGGTCGGTCACACCGGCGACCTCAAGGCCACCGTCCGCGCCCTGGAAGCCATCGACCGCGCCGTCGGCCGGGTCCTCGCGGCCGCGGCCGCGGTGCGGGGTTGTCTGGTGGTCACCGCCGACCACGGCAACTCCGAGGACATGGTGGAGCGGGACAAGGACGGCGCGCCGCTCTACGAGGACGGCCGGCCCGTCTTCCGCACCGCCCACTCCATCAACCCGGTCCCGTTCGTGATCCGCGACTTCTCGGACCGCCGCTACACTCTTGCCCCGCCCCCGGGCGCGGGCCTCGCCAACCTGGCGGCCACGCTGCTGGAACTGCTGGGCTACGATCCTCCCGCCGAGTTCGCTCCGAGCCTGCTCCGGGGCTAGGCGGCGCCCTTCGACTTCGCCCCGCTGGCGCGGCGCTACGCCTGTCCTGAGCTTGTCGAAGGGCGCCATTCAGAGGGACCCGGAGGCTGGCGGCTCTCCGCGTATTGACCCCTCTTCGCGCGTGGGAGTAGACTGGCCGCATGGTCGCGAATGGTGACAGTTCCGGCGCGCCTTCTTCGGCCTCCCCCGAGGCTGACAGGGCCAAGAGCCGGATCCTCCTTCTGGACAGCTATTCCCTTGCGTTCCGCGCCTTTTTCGCCCTGCCGGAGACCCTGGTCACGAGCTCCGGGCAGGTGACCAACGCGGTTTCGGGCTTCACCTCGATGCTCATCAAGCTGGAGAGCGAGGAGCGTCCGGACGCGGTCATCGCGTGCATGGACAAGGGCGAGCCGCAGTTCCGCCTGGACCAGTACCCGGCCTACAAGGCGGGCCGGAGCGAGACCCCCGATACCTTGCGGCAGCAGATCCCGCTTATCCGCGCGGTGCTGGAGGCGCTGTGCGTCCCGGTGGTGGAGCTGGAAGGGTACGAGGCGGACGATCTCCTGGCCACGCTGGCCCGCCGCGGCCGCGAGGCCGGGCACCACGTGATCATCGTCAGCGGCGACCGCGACTGCCTCCAGCTCGTGAACGACGACGTCACCGTGCTGATGAACCGCCGGGGCGTCACCGACATGATCCGCTACGATCCGGCCATGGTGGTGGAGCGCTACGGCGTGGGCCCGGAGCGCTGGACCGACTTCGCCGCCCTCAAGGGCGAGCAGGCCGACAACCTGCCCGGCGTCCCCGGGGTGGGCGACAAGACCGCGGCCAAGCTGCTGGGGCAATACGGCAGCATCGAGGGCATCATCGAGCACGCCGACGAGCTCACACCCAAGATCCGCAAGGGGATCGAGGAGTGCGCCGACCAAGTGAAGCTCAACCGCAAGCTCGGGCGGCTGCTGGACGACGTGCCGCTGGAGACCGACGAGAGCCTGTTCGTGCGCCGGGCGTGGGACCCGGAGACGGTGCGGAAGCTGTTCACCTCGCTGGAGTTCCGGACGCTGTACCAGCGGCTGCTGGCGCTGGCGCCGGACACGGAGCCGCCGGAGGAGGCGGTGATCCGGCCGTCGTCCATCTCCCGGTGGACGTCCGGCGCCGATGTCCCCGAGGGCGACGCGGTGGCAGTGGCCTGGGACGATGGCATGGCGGCGTTCTGCGCCCGGCCCGGCGAGGTGGGAGTGCTGCCCTTCGAGGTAGCCGCGGCCCCGGGCGAGGTGCTGGCGGCCGAGGACATCGCCAAGGTCGTGTACGAGGCCAAGCCGCTCTACGGCGCCATGATCGAACACGGTGCGCGGCTGCGGGGTGTGCGCTGCGACCTCAAGATCGCCGCCTACCTGCTGGACCCCGGCGCCAGCGGCGGCTACGCGCTGAAGGACATCGTGCGGCGCCACCTGGACGCGGAGCTGGACGGCGAGGGGGCGGCGGCGGAAGCCGCGGACGGACCGGCGCAGGGCGACCTCCTGAACCCCGGCGACGAGGACCGCGAGGAGGCGGCGCGACGGCGGCGGCTGGCGGTCGAGGCGGCGGCGGTGCAGGCGCTGGCGCCGGTGCTGGAGGCGCGCCTCAAGGAGACCGGGAGCTGGGAGCTGGCGCAGACGCTGGAGTTCCCGCTGACCGAGGTGCTGGCGCGCATGGAGCACGCCGGCATCCGGGTGGACGACGACTATCTCGGCGCCCTCAACCGGGAGCTGGGGGAGCGCATGGACTCGCTCCAGGCCAAGGTGCGGGAGCACGCCGGCGAGACCTTCAACGTCAACTCCCACCCGCAGTTGTCGCGCATCCTGTTCGAGAAGCTCGGGCTCCCCAAGACCAAGAAGATCAAGACCGGCTACTCCACCGACGCCGCGGAGCTGGGGAAGCTGGCCGGCAGCCATCCCATCATCGACGCGCTGCTGGAGTACCGCGAGGTGGCCAAGCTCCGCACCGGCTTCACCGACTCGCTGCTGAGCCTGGTGAACGGAGAGACCGGGCGCATCCACACCACCTACGAGCAGGCCGCGGCCGCCACCGGGCGGCTGTCGTCGTCGGCGCCGAACCTCCAGAACATCCCGATCCGGGCGGACCTCGGGCGGCAGATCCGGCGCGCCTTCGTGGCCCCGCCCGACAGCGTGCTGCTGTCCGCCGACTACTCCCAGATCGAGCTGCGGGTGCTGGCGCACATGTCCGAGGACGAGAGCTTCCTGGCGGCCTTCGCCCAGGGGCACGACTTCCACGCCGCCACCGCCGCCAAGGTGTTCGGCGTGGAGATGGACGGCGTCACCGCGGAGATGCGGAGCCGCGTCAAGCAGTTCTCCTACGGCATCGCCTACGGCATGTCGGCGTTCGGCGTGTCCCAGCGGCTGGGCATCGAGGTGGGCGAGGCGCGCGAGTTCATCGACGCCTACTACGCCCAGTTCCCGGCGGTGAAGGCGTTCCTGGACGCGCAGGTGGAGAAGGCCAAGGTGGACGGCTTCACCACCACCCTGTTCGGCCGCCGCCGCTACCTGCCGGAGCTTCAGTCCGCCAACTTCCGGCTGCGGGCGGTGGGCGAGCGCATGGCCCTGAACGCGCCGATCCAGGGCACCGCCGCCGACATCATGAAGCGGGCGATGATCGCGGTGGACCGGGCGCTCCTGGAGGAGCCGGTGGCGCGCATGCTGCTGACGGTCCACGACGAGCTGGTGTTCGAGGTGCCGCGCGCCTCGCTGGAGCGGGCCACGGGCCTCGTCAAGCAGTGCATGGAGGGCGCCGCCGAGCTGCGCTGCGGCCTGGTGGTGGACGTCCACACCGGCGGCAACTGGGCGGACGCGCACGCGTAGGCCCTTCGACTTCGCGCCGCTGGCGCGGCGCTACGCTCAGGGCGAACGGGAATTATTCCCGCTTCTCCGTTCGCCCTGCGCCCCCCGACAGGCCGGTCCCGGGCTTTGTCGAAGGGCGCAAACCAAGCGCAAGCCCGGGAGGTGTTCATGAACGGTTGGCTTTGGCAATTTCCTACCCTCGACGAGGCTTCGCTGCGCACCCTCAAGAAAGCCTTCGACTCCGGCTACCGGTCGTTCTCCCGGAGTTACGGCGACGCCATCGAGGCCTTTTTCGATCCCCTGCTGTACTTCCTGGTGTGGTTCGAGCGGCTCTTGCTGGCCGCCCCCTGGTGGCTGGTGATCGTCGTGGTGGCGTTCGTGTGCTACGTGGCCGGCCGCAGCCGCAAGCTCTCCATCTTCGTGGCCGCCGCGCTCTTCCTCATCGGCTACCTGGGCATGTGGGAAGACACCATGCGCACCCTGGCGATCATCTTCGTCTCCACATTGATCGCCATCGCCATCGGCATTCCGGTGGGTATCTGGATGTCCCGCTCCGACCGGGTGCAGGCGTCCATCACGCCGATACTCGACATCATGCAGACCATGCCCATCTTCGTCTACCTGATCCCGGTGGTGATGCTGTTCGGGCTCGGCAAGATCCCAGGGCTGATCGCGGTGGTGATCTACGCGGTGCCGCCGGTGATCCGCCTCACCAACCTGGGCATCCGGCTGGTGGACAAGGAAGTGCTGGAGGCGGCCGACGCCTTCGGCACCGACACCTGGCGGCGGCTGTTCGACATCCAGATGCCGCTGGCGCTGCCCAACATCATGGCGGGCGTGAACCAGACCATCATGATGGCGCTCTCCATGGTGGTGATCGCCTCCATGATCGGCGTCAAGGGCCTCGGGCAGCCGGTGCTCCAGGCCGTAACCAACCAGTACTTCGCCCTCGGCCTCTTCAACGGGGCCGCTGTGGTGGCGCTGGCCATCGTCTTCGACCGCATCACCCAGAGCTACGGCAGGCGTATACAAACCAGCAGGCAAACCTCATGACCACGGCAAGCGCTTCGAATATCGAGATCCATTCCCTCTACAAGGTCTTCGGCGACGACCCCCGGTCGGTGATGCCCCTGGTGCGGGACGGAGTGGACAAGCAGGATCTCCTGGAGTCCCACGGCCACGTGCTGGGGCTGCGGGACATCAACCTGACGGTCCAGCCGGGCAGCATCCAGGTGGTGATGGGCCTCAGCGGCTGCGGCAAGTCCACCCTGGTGCGGCACGTCAACCGGCTCATCGACCCCACCGAGGGGACCGTGCTGGTGGACGGCCAGGACGTGCTCGGCCTCGACCCGGGCGCGCTGCAGCACCTGCGGCGGCACAAGGTCAGCATGGTGTTCCAGCGCTTCGCGCTGTTCCCCCACCGGACCATCCTCGAGAACGTCCGCTACGGGCTCCAGATGCAGGGGGTGGCGCGGGCGGAGTGCGACGACCGGGCCGAGCGGTGGATCGAGCGGGTCGGGCTGTCGGGCTACGAGGCGTCGTATCCGCACCAGCTCTCCGGCGGCATGCAGCAGCGCGTGGGCCTGGCCCGGGCGCTGGCCACCGAGGCCGAGATCCTGCTCATGGACGAGGCCTTCAGCGCGCTGGACCCGCTGATCCGCACCGACATGCAGACGCTGCTCCTCGAGCTGCAGCGGGAGCTGCACCGCACCATCCTGTTCGTCACCCACGACCTCGACGAGGCCATCACCCTGGGCGACCGCATCGCCATCCTGCGCGACGGCGAGGTGGTGCAGAACGGCGACTCCCAGGAGATCGTGCTCAAGCCCAGCGACGACTACATCTCCAACTTCACCAAGAACATCAACCGCGGCCGGGTGATCCGCGTCGGCTCCATCATGGAGCCCACGCAGCCGCGCTTGCAGGAGCAGGGCGCCAAGGACTGCTCGATCCCCTCGGAGATGCTGCTGGAGGAAGCCCTGCCCGTGGTGGTGGCGTCGCCCAACGACAAGGCCGCGGTGGTGGACGTCAAGGGCAAGACCGTGGGCGCCATCTCGGTGGGCCGCATGGTCCATGCGCTGGCCGGCGACCGGCTGACGGGGGCGGCGTAGGGAACGGCGTCCTTCGACTTCGCGCCGCCACGCTCAGGACGACATTTTTATCCGGAAAGGCCCGCAGGTGTGGGGTTGGAGCGGGCGACCGGGATCGAACCGGCGACGTCCAGCTTGGGAAGCTGGCATTCTACCGCTGAATTACGCCCGCTCTTGTTTCCCTCTTATGGGATCGCCGAATCGATGTCAATCTCGATGGCGTGACGGCGTGGCGGTGTCCGCGGCCACCCGGTCGGCGCCGTTGGCCGGGAACAGGTAGATGATCTCGCCCTTTTTGGCCAGGCCGAACTCTTCCCGGGCGATCTTCTCGAGATAGCGGTCGTCCTTGCTGATGCGGTAGATCTTCTCGCGCAGCAGCTCGTTCTCCCGCTGCAGCGCCTGCGACCGCTCCTCCAGCAGCCTTCGTTCCTCGGACAACCGCCGGTAGTGCACAAGGCCCCACTCGCCGAAGACGAGGAAGAACAGCATCAGTCCCAACACGGCCGTCAGGCCGTAGTTGATGACGTGCCGCGACAGTTTCTTCGGGAGGGCCATGGGTATGGTCCTATCATGGTGGATCGGCGCCCGGAGTGCAACCGGGAAGCCCCTCCCCACCCCGGGATTCCGGCCCCGTATCGGGGTACGGGGCATGCTTTCGCCGCAATGACGACTACAAGATCGCGGGGCCGGTTCCGCCACGCCGGGGAAAATCTGCTAGGAAAGGGGAACCTACGTGCCGCGGATCGGGAGGAAGCGATGAAGATCAAGGGCGTTGTTGCGCGGGAAGTGCTGGACTCGCGGGGCAATCCCACCGTCGAGGTGGAGGTGGCGCTGACCAGCGGCGCCCGCGGCCGGGCCACCGTGCCGTCCGGGGCCTCCACCGGCGAGCACGAGGCCGTGGAACTCAGGGACGGCGGCGCCCGCTTCGCGGGCAAGGGCGTGCAGCGCGCGGTGGGCCACGTCAGGCGCAACCTGGCGCGGCGGGTGGTGGGCCTGGATGCCCGGAACCAGCGCAAACTCGACCGCGGCATGATCGAGCTGGACCGGACGCCGGACAAGGGGCGCCTGGGCGCCAACGCGATCCTCGGCGTGTCGCTGGCCGCCGCCCACGCCCAGGCCGCGGCCGACGGGGTGCCGCTCTACCGCTACCTCGGGGGCGAGGACGCACGGACGCTGCCGGTGCCCATGCTCAACGTGGTCAACGGCGGCGCCCACGCCGACAACAACGTCGACGTCCAGGAGTTCATGCTGATCCCGTGGGGCTTGCGGTCGTTCGCCGAGGCCCTGCGCGCGGGCGCGGAGATCTACGCCGCGCTGAAGCGCGTGTTGGGCGGCAAGGGCTACGCCACCAACGTGGGCGACGAGGGCGGCTTCGCGCCGCAGCTCCGCAGCAACGAGGAGGCACTCGATCTCTTGCTGGAGGCGGTGGTCAAGGCGGGCTACAAGACGGGGACCCAGGTGGCGCTGGGACTGGACGTGGCCGCCAGCGAGTTCCACGAGGCGGGCTCCTACGTCTTCCGCAAGTCCGGCAGCGCGAAGATGGGCGGCGCGGACCTGGTGAAGCTCTACGAGAAGTGGGTCCGCGACTACCCGATCGTCTCGATCGAGGACGCCCTGGACGAAAACGACTGGGACGGTTGGGAGATGCTCACCGCCGCCTTGGGAAAAAAGGTGCAACTGGTCGGCGACGACCTGTTCGTCACCAACCCCCGACGCCTGGAGGAAGGGATCCGGCGCGGCGTCGCCAACTCCATCCTGGTGAAGCTCAACCAGATCGGAACCCTGAGCGAGACCCTCGAGACCATCCGGATGGCCCGCGCGGCGGGCTACACCACCGTCATCTCCCACCGCTCCGGCGAGACCGAGGATACCACCATCGCCGACCTGGCGGTGGCCACCGGCGCCGGCCAGATCAAGACCGGCGCCCCCTGCCGCGGCGAGCGCACCGCCAAGTACAACCAGCTCCTGCGCATCGAGCAGGAACTCGGCCGCCGCGCCCGCTACGCCGGCAGGAAGGCGTTTGCCGGGGCTTGAGTCACAGGATCCACGGAAATTTCTAGTGAATAGCGTCCTTCGACTTCGCTTCGCTCAGGACGAACGGAGGAGCCTTCCAACAACCGTTCGTCCTGAGCGTAGCGCCGCGAAGTCGAAGGGCGCCAACCTCGTGCCAACTGGAGTTTTTCAACAACCTGCTAGGGGAAGACCCGAATGAAACCCGTCAGGAGGCTTCCGAGAACCATCAGCAGGCTTACGGCGGTCGTGGTGGTGATGCCGATGAGCCACTTCAACATGATCGCCTCGCGCTCACTGATGAGCATCTTGACCTCGGCAAGGTCCTCCTTGGTCGCCAGGTGCGGCAATACGGCCTTGACCTCGGCAAGGTCCTCCTTGGTCGCCAAGCGGGGCAATATGGCCTCGATCCGGCCTGTCCGCTCTTCAAGTCTCTCCGTCGTCATGGTCGGACCTGCATCCCTTATCCTAGCTAGGTGAAGAGCCGTATCAGAACCATCAGCAGGCTTACGGCGGTCGTCGTGGTGATGCCGATGAGCCACTTCAGCATGATTGCCTCGCGCTCACTGATGAGCATTTTGACCTCGGCAATGTCCTCCTTGGTCGCCAGGTGCGGCAATATTGCCTCAATCCGGGCCAAGCGTTCTTCAAGACTATCTGTAGTCATATTTCGATCCGACCGGCCTATACTACATTACTGACCCCTCGTCCCACAACTATTCTATCGGACTTTGCCAGGTTTTCCTTAGCCGCCGGCTGAAACCTCCGCGTCAGCGGCGCGAACTCGAAGGGCGCCTTTTTTACAGCCGGGTGACCAGCCAGGCGGGGGTGAGGCGGAGGGCGTAGGCGTTGACGGCGGTCATGTTGTCGGTGACCAGCAGGAGGCCGACGGCGATGAGCAGCAGGCCGGCGCCGACGTGGATGGCGGGGAGCCAGGCGCCGATGGCGCGGGAGACCTTGAAGAACTGGTTCATGGCCAGGGCGCTCAGGAGCAGCGGCAGCCCCAGGCCGGCGGCATAGGCCGACAGCAGCAGCATGCCCCGGTAGACCTCGCCGTGGGTGCCGGCCAGGGTCAGGATGGCGCCCAGGATGGGCCCCACGCAGGGGATCCACGCCACCGCGAAGGTGAGCCCCACGAGCACCGATCCCAGGTAGCCGGCGGGCTTGCCGCGCAGGTTGAACTGGGCGTATTGCTCGAGGGTGGCGACCTTGAAGAGCCCGGTCAGGTAGACGCCCACCACCAGGATGAACACGCCCCCGGCCACCCGCACCACGTCCTGGTAGCCGATCAGCAGCCTTCCCAGCAGGCTCGCCGACGCCCCCAGCGCGACGAAGGCGATGGAGAAGCCCAGCACGAAGGACAGCGCGTTGCCCATGACCCGGGCGGTGTCCGCGCCGCCTTCGGTCATTTCCCGGGGCGAGATGCCGGATACGAACGACAGGTACGACGGGATCAGCGGCAGCACGCAGGGGCTGAGGAACGACAGGCCTCCGGCCAGGAAGGCCACCAGCAGGTTGACGTCGGTCATGAAGGCTCCCTGATTCCTTTACGCCACACGCGGGCGGGTAAAGCAATGCGCCGCGGCCTTTGCCCCACGTCGAGAATAAATGATATTGGCCCCCCATGCTTGAGTTTCTTGCCAAGGGCGGCGTCTTCATGGTGCCGATCCTGCTGTGCTCCATTACCGCGCTGGCCATCTTCATCGAGCGGCTCTACAGCCTCGGAAGACGGCGGGTGGTGCCGGCGGACCTGGTGCGGCGGGCGGAGGCGCTGGTGGCGGACAAGGACCTGCCCGCGGCGGCGGAGCTGCTGAGGCGGAGCCCGGCGGCCATCGCCCGGGTGCTGGCCGCGGGTCTGCGGGTATCGGGGCAGCGTCGCGACGCCGTCAAGGACCACCTGGAGGAGGCGGGGCGCCAGGAGGCGGCCGGGCTGGAGCGGTTCGTGGACACCCTGGGCACCATCGCCGGGGTGAGCACCCTGCTGGGCCTCCTGGGGACCATCTCCGGCATGATCGAGATCTTCGGGGTGATCTCCACCCAGAGCGCGGTCAACCCGGCGACCCTGGCCGGCGGCATCTCCGAGGCGCTGATCACCACCCTCGCCGGCTTGAGCGTGGCGATTCCCACCATCGTCATGCACCGCTACCTGCTCAACAAGGCCAACGCCCTCACCCTGGAGATGGAACGGCTGTCCACCCGCTTCATGGACCTGCTGACCCCCGAGGGCGCCGCCGACTGAGATGAACTTCCGGCCCCGCAGAAAACCGGCCGGCGGCTTCATCGACATGACGCCGGTGGTGGACACGATCTTCAACCTGTTGATCTTCTTCGCCCTGTCCATGAACTTCCTGGCCACTCCCGGCATCACCGTGGACCTGCCCGGCGCCTCCTCGCCGCAGGTGGCCCGCGAAGAGGGCGACATTCAGATCGGCATCACCCCGGAAGGGGGGATCCGCCTCGACGGCGCGCCGGTGACCCTGGATGTCCTGAGAGCCAGGCTCCGGGAGATGGCGGGGCAACGCCGGGCGGGAGGGCAACGCGGGGATGCGCAGGTGTTGATCCGGGCCGATCGCCGGGTGGCTCACGGTCTTGTGGTGGCGGTGATGGACGCCGCGCGGTCGGCCGGGCTGACGCGGCTGGCGATCATGACCCGGCGCGAGGGTGGGCGGGAGTAGTGCTCTACGGGTCTACGGGAAGAAGGTCAGCTTGACCAGCATGGCCACGACTGCCGGACCGACGGTGAACACCGCGAAACTGAGGACAGCCATCCTCTTGTCGATCCTGGCGATATCCTTTTCGAGTCTGGCGACATCGGTTTTGGTGGCCATGCGGCTCTCGATCCTGGCGATTTCGTGCTCGAGCCTGGCGATGTCTTCTTTGGTGGCCATGTCGAGCTTGGCGATGTCGTCTTTGGTGGCCATGTTCTCGGCTGCAGGTACCGCGCCGGCCGCGGCCTTTGCCCTGTCCGGGGAAGCTCCGGCTTCGATCAGCGCATCGGAGACGATCAGGCTCATCGTTGGATCTCCGGATGCCCGTCCCGTAAGCATACGGAGCGTTCAAAAACAGAACACCAAGAAACGGTGAGAATGTCAAGTGTGTCCATGTAAGGACAGATCGGCTCGCCGTGTCGTTTCTGTAGCCGTGCCCGGAAACTTCTCGTCCCGGGACGCCCGGCAGGCGCGCTACACCGGCATCACGCCGTGCTTCTTGGCGGGGCGGGTCTCTTTCTTCCGGCGCAGCAGCGCCAGGGTGCGGGTGAGGCGGGCGCGGGTCTCGGCGGGCTGGATGGCGGCCTGAGAGAACTGCTTGGAGAGGGCCTCGAAGGGGCCGTTGAAGCGCTCGTTGAACTCGGCCATCTTCTCCCGGCGGGTGCGCTCGGGGTCGTCGGAGGCGGCGATCTCGCGGCGGTAGAGCACGTTGACGGCGCCGCCGCCGCCCATCACCGCCAGCTCCACCCCCGGCCACAGCCACAACTGGTCGGCCCCCATCTCGCGCGTGCACATGGCCTGCTTGGCGCCGCCGTAGCCCTTGCGCAGCACGATGGTGATCTTGGGCACGGTGGCCTCGGCGTAGGCGTAGAGCATCTTGGCGCCGTGGCGGATGATGCCCATCTCCTCCTGCTGCTTCCCCGGGAAGAACCCGGGCACGTCCATCAGCGTGACGATGGGGATGTTGAAGGCGTCGCAGAAGCGGATGAAGCGCGCCGCCTTGTCCGAGGCGTCCACGTCCAGGCTGCCGGCCAGGAACATGGGCTGGTTGGCCACGAAACCCACCGGGTGGCCGTCGAGCCGCCCGAAGCCGATCACCAGGTTGCGCGCGAACCGGCGCTTGAGCTCCAGGAACTCGCCCCCGTCCACCATCGCGCGGATCACCTTGACGATGTCGTAGGGCTTGCGCTTGTCGTCGGGCACCAGTTCCTCGACGCCGTCCAGCCGCCGCTCCGGGTCGTCGCCGGTCTCCGTGCGCGGCGGCGGCTCGTTGCAGTTGGCCGGCAGGTACGCCAGCAGCTTGCGGATCTCCGCCAGGCAGGCCTCGTCGTCCCGGCTCACCAGGTCCGCCACCCCGGACACCTCCGAATGGATGCCCGCCCCGCCCAACTCCTCCATGGTGACCTCTTCGCCCAGCACCTCCTTGATCACCGGCGGCCCGGTGATGAACATCTGGCTGGTGCCGCGCACCATCAGGATGAAATCGGTGAGCGCCGGCGAGTAGGAGGCCACGCCGATGCACGGCCCCATCACCGCCGAGATCTGCGGGACGGCGCCCGACGCGATGCTGTTCTCGAAGAAGATCCGGCCGATGGCGGCGGTGACGCTCAGCCCCTCCTGGATGCGCGCCCCCACCGAGTCGTAGAGGCCGATGCAGGGCATCCCCAGGGAGCGGGCGGTGCGGATGCCGTTGGCGATCTTCTCGGCATGGGCGCTCCCCACCGCCCCGGCCAGCACCGTGCGGTCCTGGGCGAACAGGTACACCGCCCGCCCGTCGATGCGCGCGAAGCCGCACACCACCCCGTCGGTGGGCCGGCGCCGCTCGGCCATGCCGAAGTCCGTGCACTGGGTCTCGGCCAGCATGAACTCTTCGGTGAAGCTGCCCGGGTCCACGAGCCGCTCGATGCGCTCCCGGGCGGTGAGCTTGCCCTCGCCGTGCTGCTTGTCGATGGCGCGGGCGTCGCCCGCGAGGACGCCGGCTTCGAGCTCGGCGAGGCGCCGGTCCGGGGCCGAAGATTCTGGGGTGTCGCCTTCAGGGGTTTTCGTTTCGTCGGCCATGCTCATGCCTGTATTTGCCACGAGACAGCCGATGCAGTCCAGTCAGGTCGCCGCGCCTGTGGGACACGGCTCGGCTCGCCGCCGACATCCGGCCTACGGGAAAAAGACGAGCTTGGTCAGCAAGGCCGTGATGCCTGAACCAAAGGTGAACACCACCACGTTCAGGACAGCGAGCTGCTTTTCAACTTTGACCAGGCGGCTTTCGAGCTTGCCGATGGCTTCCCTGTTGGCCGTCGTCAGCCTGACGGCTTCTTCCCTGTTGGCCGCCGTCAGCCTGACGGTTTCTTCCCTGTTGGCCGCCGCCAGCTTGGCAAGGTCATCCCTGTTGGCCGCCGCCAGCTTGACGGCCTCTTCCCTGTTGGCCGCTGCCAGCTTGGCAAGGTCATCCTTGTTGGCCGTCGCCAGGCGGGCGATTTCCTCTTTGAGCGCGGCGATGTCGTCTTTGGTGGCCATGCTTTCGGCTGATGGCAGAGCGCCGGCGGCTGCCTTTGCGCTTTCCGGGGTTACACCGGCTTCGATCAGTGCATCGTAGAGTTCGGAAACGATCAGGCCCATCACGGTATTCTCCGAAGCGCTGTCGCGCGGTACGGCCGTTCCAGAATACGAGACCAGGAAACGGCGGCGAAGTCAAGGATGGTCTCGCAGGGGTCTCTAAGGAACAGTCGGCCGGTAGCGCGGATTCTTTAGGGGCGCTGAAGAAGCTTGCGCTCTTCGACTTCGCGCCGCTGGCGCGGCGCTACGCTCAGGACGAACGGGTAATGGAAGGACCGAAGTCGAAGGGGGCGGTTCAGATGATCCCCATCCCCCGCAGCACCGACAGCATGATCGCGGCGGCGATGACCGAGCCGATCTGGCCGCCGGCGTTGGCGCTCATGGCGTGCATCAGCAGGTGGTTCTTCTTGTTGTAGCGCTGTCCCTCGTTCTGCACCACCCGGGCGGACATGGGGAAGGCGGAGATGCCGGCGGCGCCGATGAGGGGGTTGATCTTGCCGCGGCTGAGCAGGCACATGCCCTTGCCGAACAGCACCCCCATGACCGTGTCCAGGCCGATGGCCACGAGCCCCAGGGCCAGCACCATGAGGGTCTCGATCCTCAGGAACCGGTCCGCCGCCATGGTGCCGCCGATGGCCAGTCCCAGCAGGAGCGTCACGATGTTGGCGATCTCGTTCTCCGAGGCCAGCCTGAGCCGCTCCACCACGCCGCACTCCCTGAGCAGGTTGCCGAGCATCAGCATGCCGATGAGCGGCGTCCCCAGGGGCGCGATGATGGACGCCACCACGGTGACGATGATGGGGAAGAGGATGCGCGCGGTCCTGGACACCGGCGCCTGCTGCACCATCCCCATGACGATCTGCTTCTCGCGGGCGGTGGTCAGCACCCGCATGATCGGCGGCTGGATCAGCGGCACCAGCGACATGTAGGAATAGGCCGCCACCGACACCGCCCCCAGCAGGTGCGGCGCGTAGCGCGAGCTGACGTAGATGGAGGTGGGGCCGTCGCAGGCGCCGATGACGGCGATGGCCACGGCGTCGAGCTTGTCGAAGCCCAGCGCCAGCGCCAGCAACAGTGTCAAAAAAATGCCGAACTGGCCGGCCGCCCCCAGCAGCACGATCTTGGGGTTGGAGAAGAGCGGCCCGAAGTCGGTCATGGCGCCGATGCCGATGAAGATCAGCACCGGGAAGATCTCCGTGCGGATGCCGAAGTCGTAGAAGAACCGCAGCGTCCCGCCCTCGGCCATGAGCTCGGCCTGGGGGATGTTGACCAGGATGGCGCCGAAGCCGATGGGCACCAGCAGCAGCGGCTCGAAGCCCTTGCTGATCCCCAGGTAGAGCAGCACCGCGGCGATGGCCATCATGACCGCCTGGCCGAGCCCCAGGTTCGAAACGCCGTCAAGCAGCCCCAGGGCCCCGGAAATGATCGCGGATTCCATTATGGTTCAGTTTCCGTCATTCCGGCGAAAGCCGGAATCCAGGCGGGGTGGGGCCGGGGAACCGGGCATCGGGAAAACTCACGAGGGGAAGATCTTCTTGATCAAAAGGATCAGCAGGCTCAGCAGCCACAGCACCAGCAGCGTGCCGACGCTGCCCACCAGCGCAACCGTGAGGCCGAATTCCCAGGTGCCCATCGCCGACCCTGCCGGGTGAGAGCCGCCCGCGCCCGCGGGGCTACTCGATCTCGGCGAGCTCCTCCCCCGCCTCCACCGACTGCCCGACCTCGACCTTGATGGACTTGACCGTCCCGTCGCCCGGCGACACCACCGGTATCTCCATCTTCATGGCCTCCATCACGATGATCACGTCGTCCTCTTCCACGGCCTGGCCGGGATTCGCCTCGATCCTCAAAATCTTGCCCACCATGGGGGCGGTAACGGAGGTTGCCAATGGAGCTTCTCCTTGCGCGTGAAATTCCGCCTTGAGCAACAACTCCGTTCGCCCTGAGCGTAGCGGAGCGAAGTCGAAGGGCCGGTTGCGGGCGGGCCTGGACTGTCCCCTCTATATCAGGGTTTTGCCGGGACAAGTCAAACGTGCCGAGTTAAAGAAATACTTTGACCGACCGATATAGAAAGGATAAAATTGGTTCCGGTGCCCGGGAAGGGGGATTGGCGTGAAGACACTCAAGGAACTGGCTGGCGTGATCACGGCCATGGTGGCGGTGCTGGCCGCGATGGGGACACTCAGCGTGTGGGCGATCAACGTGCAGGTGAAGCCCGAGATCAACCGGCTGGAGGGCCGGATCGAGTCCGTCGTACAGGTCATGAACGCGAGGTTCGACCTGGTGGACGAGAAGTTCCGCCGGGTCGATGACCGGTTCGAGCAGATCGACCTCCGGTTCAAGCAGGTGGACGAGCGCTTCGAGCGCGTGGAGAGAGACATCAAGACCATCCGGCAGGACATCGAGACCATCCTGCTGAGGCTTCCGGTGCCGCCGGAGGCGGGGTAAGGAGGGACGGGGTGAAGACACTCAAGGAACTGGCCGGCGTGATCACGGCCATGGTGGCGGTGCTGGCCGCGATGGGGGCATTGAGCGTGTGGGCGATCAACGTGCAGGTGAAGCCCGAGATCAACCGCCTGGAAGGCCGCATCGAGCAGCTCGACAGCCGCATCGACCGTCTCGACAGCAAGGTCGACGACAGGATCGACTCCGTCGTGCAAGTCATGAACGCGAGGTTCGACCTGGTGGACGAGAAGTTCCGCCGGGTCGATGACCGGTTCAAGCAGGTGGACGAGCGCTTCGGCCGCGTGGAGGGCGACATCGAGACCATCCGGCAGGACATGAAGACCATCCTGCTGAGGCTTCCTGCGCCGCCGGAGGCGGGGTAGCTTCCGCGCGGCGCAGGCGCGACCCTGAGTTGCGGCGACACCCGCGAGCCCGAGGTTTTCCTGTCCCTCGAAAGGTGCCGGGAATATTGCCCGCAAGGCGGTTTTTTCCTTGCATTCCTCCAGGGCCTGTGTTACCCGACGTGACTTGGGGCGATTGTCACCAGCACTAAGCGGAAGGGGGATTCGCTCGTCCGGGATGCCCAAGCATTGTCGCAGATTTTTATGTGGCGGCGGGCTTTTTCACCCTTGCATTACCCCTTGACTTGTGTTACCTACGTGGCATTAACTAGGACAAAGTAGAGGACGCAGGCGAGGCGGGACGTCTTGAGGACTCTTCAAAACGGTAAGGAGGAACTGGGAATGTTGAAGCGAAAATTCGCAATAACCTTGGCCGTCGCCATGGTGATGGCAGCGCTTTATGGCTGTTCCAGCGGCGTCTCGGACAGCACGCACAACAACGTTAAGGATGAGTTGGCTGCGGCGAACGCCATGATCGCGCAATTGCAGATGGATCTCGCCGACGCCAACACGGCGCTCGCAACCGCCAATGGAAACGTGGCGGACCTGCGGATGCAGTTGACGAACGCCATGGATCACGGGTCCAGTCTGCAGATGCAGTTGGATGCCGCCAACGCCGAGGTGACTCGTTTGACCGGGGAGTTGGCAACTTCCACGGGTAACGCGGACAATTTGCAGATGCAGTTGGATGCGGCGAAAGCCGATGTGACTCGTCTTCAGGGCATGGTTGACGCCAACGCCACGATGATTTCGCAACTCCAGATGGATCTGGCCGACGCCAACAAGCGCGCTGACGACGCCGAAGCTGAGCTCGCACAGATCAAGAAAGACGCGGCAGACGCATTAGCGGACGCTGCACAGAAAGAGAAAATGGACAGAGGGAACGCTGTCGCGACGGCGATCGGCGCAGCCAGGGTCGTGGCTGGTACCGCGCGGCCTTTGCCTGGCGCGGCCAGTAGCGTAACTGCCGTGACCGCAAAGCGTAACACCGCAGGTACGGTGACGGTCGAACTGGGCGACGCTAAGGGATATACCGGTGGCGAGGGCCCTGCTGGCAGCGATGGTTGGACGGGCGTTATGCTGAGTCGAACCAACGAAAACAAATCCGAAGATCAGGTTGTCGTCTATACGGACATTGCGGCTCCGAAGCCCACCACGCTTGCCGCCGAGCTGGAACGGGGTGCGGTAACCATCGACCAAGACGAAGAACGGATGCGCATTATGCCTGATGCGCTGCCGGTTGGTGACGCCACGTTGTCGTACTCGGCCAACGACGATTTCGAGGGCACATACCGGGGCATCGCCGGGACGTTCACGTGCACCGGTACCTGCACCGTCACTCTCGATGACGATGGCGACCCGGTTGTGGCCGGTGATTCGAACTTCGTACCGGACACCATCGCCTCGACGTATGATGCCCCCGACGCGAACTATGTGTACTTTGGCTGGTGGTTGAACAAGCCTGAGAAGGCCGACGGGACCCACATGGTCGAAGCCTTCGCCGGTGGTACAACGGGTCATGCGGCTGAGGCTACGGCCGCGATGGAGGGCAAAGCGACCTATAGCGGCCCAGCGGCCGGCAAGTATGTTACGAAAACCTTCACGGCTGGCGTGTTGACGGACGCGGAAGCTGGTCATTTCACTGCGACGGCGACGCTGAATGCAGACTTTTTGGACGCTTCAGACACGGGAACCATCACCGGCGAAGTGACCGGTTTTGAAAACAGTGGAGAGGTCGATGGCAGTGGTTGGGTGGTGAAGCTCATGCTTGGTTATCAATCGGGTACGACAACCGAAGTAGACTCGAACATTGCTGCTGCAGACGCTACGTTCGACGGTCGTACGTCCGTCAATTTCGGTGGTGGCGAGCATGCCGACGCTGGAAACTGGGAAGGTAGTTTTTACGGCGGTGGTGGCACGGAGTCCCCGAATGCACATCCGAGCACTGTAGCGGGAATATTCGACGCCGTTACGCCTAACGCAAGCATCACCGGTGGGTTTGGCGGAACGAAGCAGTCGGAGTAAGTCCGACCTTGGGGCCGGGTTCTCCTCGTGAGAGCCTAGCCCTTTGATTCAAGGCATCTGGACGAGGGTGGCAGGTTCTGCCACCCTCTTTTTTTGCGCGTTTTGCGCGTTCAGCACGCGCGGAGTAAGCGATGACGACCAAAACCCTTTGCCCTGCACTTGCAGTGGTTACGCTGATCCTCGTCGTTGCGCCAGCATGGAGTGTTACAGAGGACCGTCGGGCTGTGAGCGCTGATGTGGCTGACGCGCGAACACTGATCGCGAGCGGGAGGTTTCAGGAAGCGCTGGCCGTCCTGCGCCCACTGGTGGAGGTCCATCCGAGGCGAGGAGACATCCTATTTCTTCTGGGTTTTTCGGCCATGGAGTCGTCACGACGGCCGGGTATGGTCGAAGAGGAAAGGTTCGGGCTCCTGGACGAGGCGATCGCCGCCTTTCGCACGATGCTTGTCGATCAGCCAGGCTTGGTGCGCGTGCGGTTGGAACTGGCCCGGGCTTTTTTTTACAAGCGCGAGGATGGCTTGTCGCGTGAACATTTCGAGAGGGTGTTAGCAGGTGACCCACCCGAGCCGGTGGTGGCCAATGTACGCCGGTTTCTGTCGCAAATTCGAGCGCGGCGGCGCTGGAGTTTGCACCTGGGTTTCGCGGCGGCGCCGGACACCAATATCGGGAGCACGTCGGACCAGAGGATCATTTATATCTTCGGGTTGCCGTTCCGTCGGAACGAGGAGTCGCTGACCACCTCGGGCATCGGGTTGTCCGTGTGGGGCGGGGGAGAATACCAGCATCCGCTGGGGAACCGGGTCCGGCTGCGGCTGGGCATGGACGCCTCGCGCCGGGAGTACTCCGGCAGCAGGTTCGACAGGATGCTGGTGTCGTGGCACGCCGGTCCGCGCGTGTTCGTCTCTCGGACCACGGAGTTCAGCGTGCTGGGCAACTGGCGCCATCAGTGGAGCGCCAACGACCCCGAATACTTCGACCTCGGGGGCCGGCTGATGATGCGCCACCGGTTCACGCGGCGGCTTACGGCGAGTGGCAGGGCGTCGTGGCACGACCGCCGGTACCGCACGCGAAATACCTTTGACGGCCCCGTGCGGAGCTTCTCCCTCGGCGCCGGTTGGGTGCTGACGCCCACAATACGGCTCGATGCCAATGCGGGATACGGGCGTGACCGGCCCCGGAGCCTGAGGAACCGCAACAAGAGCCTCTGGTTGCAGACAGGAATCTCCGTGGCGCTGCCGAAGGGGTTCACCGTGGGCGGGGGCGGCGGTGTCCGGTGGACCGACTACGAGGGCAACTGGTTCCCGCAGGTCTCGGACGGCAGTCCTCGGGAGGACAAGACCTACAATCTTCGCGCCTCGGTCCACAACCGCGCCCTCACCTTCTTCGGCTTCAGCCCGGAAGTGTCGCTGATTCACGAGATCCGCGAATCCAACTCCCAGTTACACGACTACAAGCGTACGGGCGGGGAGCTGCGGGTGGTGCGGCAGTTCTAGGGGGTTGTTGGGAAACTCGCTGAGAGATGAATTGGCGCCCTTCGACTTCGCTTCGCTACGCTCAGGGCGAACGGGAAGGCTATGCGCCGCGCCAGCGGCGCGAAGTCGAAGGGCGCCATCTATGACGGAACCCTTGCCTCCCGTGAACTTCGAGTGGATTCGTTGGCTTCTTGACAGTTATGGCTTGTGGCTGAAGCGGGAGCTTGTCGACCGTAGCGGCGACATCGAGGCCCAGAGCGAACGGCTTTACCTCGCCCCCTTCGTGGTGGTTTCGCACCTTGACTCGGACGATCCCATCCTCTGCTACGGCAATCGGCAGGCCCTCGACCTGTGGGAGATGACCTGGGCGGAGTTCACCGCGACGCCTTCGCGCCTGACGGCCGAGCCGATGAACCGCACGGAGCGCGCGCGGATGCTCCAGCGGGTGGCGGCCCACGGCTTCGTCACCGACTACCGGGGGGTTCGCATCTCGCGAACGGGCCGGCGTTTCCTGGTGGAACAGGCCACCGTGTGGAACGTGCTGGACGGGCACGGGGACAAGCGGGGCCAGGCCGCCGCGTTCTCCCAGTGGACCCCGCTGGCCCCGAAAGAGCCGTAGGCTCGCTTATTCCCGTAAATTCAAGCACTTGACAACCGAGTCCGGTTGCCCGCACAATTCCCTTCTTTACCTCCGGTTCGAACGGGGGCATCCCGTTGTCGGAGAAGGGCGCGTGAGAATTTCGAGCGAGCGACTCTACAGGTGGCGTGTGTTGGCGGCGGCCGGACTGTTGCTGGTCGCACTGGCCGCGTGCACGGCGGGACACCCGGAACCTCAAGGCGTCCCTCCCGTCCTCCAGCCCTCCGACACCGGTGACGGCACCTCAGGCACCGGCGGGCAAGGCCAGGCCCGGAATGCCAACGACCCGGACGGAACCCTCGCCGGGACCTTGAGCAGCGCCACCGGCGGGCTCGTGGGGGCGTTCAACGGCCTTTCCCTGACGATGAAGAGCCTCCTGGCGTACCGCATCGCCCGGACGGCCGGGAGGGATGCCCTTTCCACCGCCGACGTCGACGCCACCGGAGGCTCCGACACGGGAGACACTGTCTGGAACACCGGAGTCACGCAGTCATCGGTTAACCCGTACGACCCGGAAGAGCCGGTCGTCGCGAACTGGGCCGTCAACGCGCGGTACGAAGGCGACGACCTGGTGTTCGACCGCACCAACCTGCTGGCGGCATCGCCGGTGACGCTCACCACGGGCGGCGAAGTCGAAACGCCGGCCTACGACAGTGTCATAACTTTGACGGGTTCGCTCAACTGGTCGGGGGTCGAAAGTCTGCGTATAGATGCATCCGGGTTCTGGAACTACTCCATCCTGGTTTCGGACATCGGAGACAACGATGACGCCGACTACATGGCCGGGGGGCTCTGGGCCTCGCTTCCGGACCTCGACAACCCCGCCGACGTGCGCCTCCCCTCCTTCACCGCCGCCGCGGGGGGCAACGACCCGTTTGACGGCGCCAACATCGATACCCTCAAGGGCCGGGCGAGCTATCAGGGCGGCGCCTTCGGCCTGTACGCGTCGAGGAACCCGACCCCCGCGTTCAGGAGCTTCAGCGCTCACGTCAGGCTGACCGCGGACTTCAACGACAACCAGGTCCACGGAGTCGTCATCGACGGCAGGGACACCGCCACCGACGAGCTCCTGTTCGCGGGACTGGATCTCCGATACGCCAACATGAGGACCGACGGCGTCGGCACCTTCGCCGGCTCCGTTGCCGGCGTCATGAACGGCACCTACGTGTGGGGCGACTGGGGCGGCCAGTTCCTCGGCAACGGGGCGTCCGCCGATGTGCCGGGATCCGTCGCGGGGACGTTCGGCGCCCAGTCCGGCGACGGGGGTGATGCCCTGGTGGGGATATTCGGCGCCCGTGAGGACCTCACGCGGCAACTTGCGGGACACGGCCTCGAGGCCGGCAAGTTCACGGTTCAGCCCGGCGGCTCGGCGTCGCACGGAAGGCTGACAATGTCCTGTCCGGCGGGCGGGGCCGCGTGCACCGTGACGGTGCGCGCGGACGGCACCGCGTCCTACGACCGGAAAGGGGGCGAGCCCGGTTTCGTGTTCGATCTGCCGGACGCCCCTACGGCGGAGCTCGACGGAGTCCTGCACGTCGGCGCGGACGCGGCGCCGACGGCGGGGCAACTTGCGGCCGGCGGCACGCGCCACGGGGTTTCCGTTTCAAGCGGGAGCGTTCGGGACGGCGTGGGCGGCAGCCAGGTCGTCGCGTTTTTGCGCGAGCACGTGGACAAGAGCAATCCCGGCCTCGAGACCTTTTCCGAACGTCCGGTGGTCCGGGTCGGCGAGGGGACCGGCGCCGAGTTCATCGGATACACCGCGCGTGCCGTGCGGTTGATCAACGCGGCCTTGCCCTACGGGAAGAGGATCCTGTTCGACAGCGATCCGGCGCCGCCGTCTACCGTTATCGGGGACGTTCCGGACGGCGAGATTTTTGTCGATTTCACGCCGTGGGAGGACTGGAACGACCCCGACAGGGGTTCCGGCGGTATCAGCCGGAACCGCCGAATCGACTGGCGTTACGACGATGAAGCACAGCGATGGGAAGCGCTGGAACGACGTGCGTACCATATCTGGATCGACACCGAATGGATGCGGAGCGCGTACATATGGGACCCCGATACCCGGAACTGGGACAGGACGGTGCTGGAGAGTCGCGTGGACGATTCCGATACGGTGGTGAATTTCCGCTCGGACGACTACGTCGTGCGGACCATCGCCAGGACGCTTCTGCAAGCCCTGGGTCTGGTGACCGCCGTCGACGCGACGTCGTTTCCGGACTCCATTCTGAACCTGACGGATAGACGAACGAGGACCGTCGAATCGGCCAGGGGACGAACTTTCCGGTTCAACGAAAGGGTCTACGTCCCCGGGCACGTCCTCTATCCCATCGACCGGGAGGCCCTGCTGGCGGCCTACGGCCCGCTTCAGCCGGGGACGTTGCCCGAGGATCTCTCCGCGGAGAGCCTGGGAAGCTGGAGCGACTCGTCGTTTCACCTGCGAGGGGCCCTGGACAGCAGCGGCGGACAGGTCACCTTCGGGGTGGCATCGAGGAACGGCCTGGCCCAGCCATGGGCCTCCGGGCGGGCGCCCTCGAGGAACCTGTCGGACAACTCGGCCTTGTCCGGGACCGTCACCTGGAACGGCGCGCTCCTGGGGATGACCCGGTCCGGCGAGACCGTGGCCGGGGCCGCCAGTCTCGCCGTGAATCTGGCGACCCTGGACGGACAGCTCGACTTCACCGGCCTGGAACAGTGGAGCGCGGGGGCGGCGCCGGGAACGGCGGGCACCGGAACGACCTGGGGCGACGGCGACCTGGGATACTCCGTCAGCGTCGACGGCAACGGGTTTACGGAGACCGGCGGCGACCACGGCGAGGTCACCGGCGTTTTCCTCGGGACTTCCCACCAGGGGATGGGCGGCGTGGTCGAGCGGAACGACCTCGCGGCGGGCTTTGGAGGAAAGCGGTAGGCGGCGGGTCATGGCGGTTTTCGTCCACAGGCTCCTGGCGTTGGCGGCCGCGGCATTGGCCGCGGCGGCGCTGTCCGCCTGCGGGGCGAAGGACAGCGGGACGGCGGACGTCGCTCCCGTGGCCGGTTACGCCGGCGCGGGGGCCGCGGGTGGCATGTCCGGGAGCGCCGGCGTGGAGGGGGCCGGCGGTTCCGGCGGCGGCCCGGGCCCCGGGTACCTGTCGGACGGCGGCGCCGGCGTTGGTCACGGAACGGATGCGGGTGGCGGACCGCGTGCATTTGAAAGCACGCCGGGCGGCGGCGAGCCGCTCCAGGCCGACACCGCCCAATCCCTCGGCGGGCGGGCAACCTACCAGGGCAACGCCACCGGTTCGTACGCCGCCGGAAAGACGTCCCTGGACAGACGAAGTTTCGGAGCCAAGGTCACGCTTACCGCCGATTTCGGCGACAACTACATCTGGGGAGCCATCACAGGCGGCACGGACACGTTGACTCTGGAAGAGATCTTCGAGCGGCTCACGCTGGAGCCTGCCCCCCTGGGCGCGGACGAGACGTCCCTTTTCAGGAGCCGGGTGACGGGCACGGTCAATGACAGGGCCTTCACCGGCGAGTGGCGTGGCTGGTTCTCCGGCGGTGTTTCGCGGGGCGCCGTGGCCGGAACGTTCTGGGCTCAAACCGACGACCAGGAAGGAGGCCTGTCGGGGTCCTGGAATGCACCGTACCAGGCTCACGCGAACCGCACCGCCGGCGCACTGGGGGCGCTTTCGGAAAAGATCAAGGGGCGTCTGGCGCACAGGATCGCAACGACCGCCAGGGCGGACGCCGTTTCCTCGTCCGGCGCCGCCACGGGTGTTTCCTGGAACACCGGTGTCACCCAATCGTCCAGGAATGCGTCATCGCGGGACGGCGTGCAGGTCAACCAGGCGATCAACGCGAGTTACGTAGGGGACGACCTGGTGTTCGACCGTGTCAATCTTTTGTCACAGGCAACCGAAAGACTGACCACCAGCGATGACCCCGAGGCGCCGGGTTACCGTCAGGCGTTCTCTCCGATACTGGGTTCACCGCGTTGGACGGGCGTTGAATATCTTTCCGTCGACTCATCGCGGCGCTGGAACTATTCCATCCTGTTCTCGGACATCAGCGGCGCCGACGACACCGACTACCTCGCCGGCGGGTTTTCCTTCTCGTTTCCCGATGTCGAGGACCCCGCGCAAAGGGACTTCCCGTCGGTCACCGTTGCCGCCAGCGGCAGCGATCCGTTCCAGGTAGCGAACATCGAGCCGCTCGAAGGCCGGGCAACCTATGACGGCGACGCGGCGGGCTTCTACGCGTCCAAGCTGGCGACACCGGCGCTCAGGTATTTCAACGGGGATGTGCGGCTGACAGCCGACTTCGATGGCGGCTGGATCTGGGGCGTCGTGACCGAGGGCAGGGACACCGCCACCAACGAGGTGGTCTTCGCCGGACTGGGATTGGGATGGGCCCGGCTGGAGACCGAAGGCGCGGCCTTCTTCGAAGGTCGGGGCCGGGTTGCCGGCGTGGTCAACGGCAGGCTCGTGACCGGTGATTGGGGTGGCCAGTTGTTTGGCAACGGGGAATCCTCCACCGATGTGCCGGGCTCCGTCGCGGGAACGTTCGGTGCGCGGTCGCACGATCGGACCGAGAGCATCGTGGGGTATTTCGGCGCGTATGACCGGGAGCTCACGCGGTTGCCCGCCGGCCACGGGCTCGAGGCCGGCAAGATCGTCGTACAGCCCGGTGAGTCGGGCGAGCGTGGCGACGTCTCGATCGCGTGCCCCGAGGGCGGCCTTGCCTGCATCGTAACGGTCGGCGCGGATGGCGACGCCTTCTACGACCGGGACGGCGGGATCCCGGTCCTCGACTCCGTGCACGGAAGCCATTGGCAGGACAATCCCGGGGCCGAGGACCTGCTCGATCACTGGAACGACCCGGAGCGGTTACGGGAGGCAATGGACGACCTGCCGGCGGTCAGCGATGCCGATGCCGCCGGGCGGAAGACCGTTCTCACCGGGTTGCTCAATGCCGCCGGGGGCGACTCGGCCGAAACCGGGAGGCTCCGCAACGTCTCGCCCGACGATATCGAGCTCATCGGCGAGCGCGACGGGATCACCTACGGGCGGTGGACGGGCGGGCCGGCGGGCACGCTGAACATCGAGTTCGACTGGCGGTTCGCGCCGAATTTCGATGCGGCGACACGTGCGCGGATGGAGCGTGCCGGGAAATCCTGGTCCTGGCGACTCCTGGACGACTTCGGGACTCACGTAGCCGAACAGGGAAGAGAGATCCGATACAACGCCAGAACGGAATCGGTGGTTCTCGACGAGGCCCTGACGGCGGACGACATTCTGATCCTGGTACTGGATCGTGGCGACACCACAATCTCGAGCGCCGGTCCCAGGGAACGTGAGGATCTAGACGACGACCACGAGCCTTGGCTGGGGATACTGCGGTTGTCGCGACGACACACCGCCTACACGGGGACGATGGCTCACGAGGTCGGACACGTGATCGGCGTAGTTGACTGGAACGTCCCGGCGCTGACGCGCTACATCAACACAGACGACTACACGTTCGAAGGGCCGGAGGCCATGCGCGCCAACGGCGGAGCCCCGGTGCCGTTTCAATGGGTGAACTACGAGCTTGTTCCATTGGCGCCGCACGCCCCCGGCGCGGAAGTCGATTACGGACACCTTGGAGTCTGTGACTCCATCATGGCGTACTGCCGCGAGCGTACGGCGATCTACGTTCCGTCAGAGCTCGACTTCGCCTACCTGGCGGACATCGGCTACGAGATCCTCGACGCCGAGACCGCCTCCGAGCCGGAGCTCTACGGCTACGGGGCCTGGGGCCGCTACAGCGCCTGGGGAGCGGGGGTCGAGCGCACCATTGAATACGAGGGCGGGCGTGTCGTGGAAGCACACGATTCCCTGCGCGCCGGCGCCGACGCGTTCGGCACGGCTCCGGGCGCCGCCCTCGGCCAGGGCGATGACCCGTTGCAGGGCAACGTCACCTGGTCGGGTTCCCTGATCGGCGTCGACCTGGGGCAGGCCATGCTGCCGCCGGTCTTCGGCGACGCGGAGCTCAGCGTGGAGCTGTCGAGCCTGACGGGGACGGCGCTTTTCGACGACCTCACGGTGCACGTCGACGGCGTATCGTCCGACTTCCGGGTTTCCAGCAAGAGCTACGCCATCGACGTCGCCGGCAACTCGTTCTCGGACCAGGACGGACGCCTCCAGGGCGGTTTCTTCGGCCCCGCCCACGAGGAGATGGCCGGGGTGCTGGATGATCGGACCGCGGAGGTCAATCTCCTGGCGGGGTTCGGGGGCAAACGCTGAGGACGTCATCTCCCCTCGATCACCCGAAAAATAGTGGCAATCCGATACACCATGCGCTAAACACCGTTGCATGGCACGTCATCCGGCATGCGCTTTCCCCGTGGTCCTCGTCTTGTTGGCTGCCCTCGCCGGCTGTGGCACCATCGGCGGTTCCGCGCCGAAGGAATGCATTCCAGTCCAATACTTCTGTGTCGAGCCGGAGGAATTCAAGGAGGCCGCGGACGCCGCCGCCGAGGAAATTGGCAAGGACCCGAGCTTCCGGAACCAGTGGCACCTGGCCTACATCAACGCGGACGACGCCTACGCCAACCTGAGCGTGCTCAAGGGCGCGGACGCCGAGCCCGGCGCCGGGGTGACCATCGGGGTCATGCACGCCGGCATCGACCTGCACCACCCGGCGTTCGCCGGAAAGAACGTTGCCGAGATATTCCTGGACGGCGCGGTCGACGAGACCGGGGAGGAGTCCATCTCCTTCGGTACCGCGGTCGCGAGCGTCGCCGCGGGCGTAAGGACGGGCGAAGAAGACATCCCGCACGGTGTGGCCTGGGGTGCCGACATCGCCATGTTCGCCATTCCCACCAGGAGGGTGGCCGGCACCGACCCCGAACCGCTTGAGATCCTGGCCTCGGCGGACGAGCGGCACGCCGCGCGCTATGAGCGGATCTTCTCTTGGCGCGACGGCGCGCGGACGGTGGACATCCTGACCCTGCCGCTGGGCATCGCGGCCGGTATCGACGGCTTCACCGAACAGGACCTGCGCGACAACTACGCCCGCACGATCGCGGCCATGGCCCAGGCGGACGCGGAGGAAAAGACCATCCTCGTCTGGGCGGCCGGCGACTTCCACGGGGTACGGTGCGATCCGTCGGTCACGGACAACTGCCGGTACGGGTACCTGGACGCGGTGTCGCCCAACGTGCTGGCGGGCCTTGCCGCGCATATCGAGGAACTGCGGGGCCATTCCATCGTCGTGGCCGGGGTAGGGCCCGCCGACGGAGAGCTGTACCGGTTTTCGAATCGTTGCGGCATTGCCGCGGACTATTGCGTCGCGGCGCCCGGGGAGGACATCGGAGTCGCCTATTTCGGCCCCACTCGGGCGGGAGAGGTCGTTCGGACCTACTGGGACGACTACTGGACGCAGTATTCCGCGGCCATGGTGTCGGGCGGGCTGGCGATCATGAAGCAGCTTTTCCGGGACCAGTTGTCGAACACGGAGCTGGTGGCCCGGCTGCTCGGGACCGCGGACAACAGCGGCGTCTACGCCGACCGGGCCCTCTACGGCCGGGGCCTGGTGGACCTCGGCGCCGCCACCTCGCCGGTGGGGGTGCTGGAGGTGCCGGTGAGGACGAGGGTGGAACAGGGCGGCATCCGGCTGGTGTCCACGGGATTCGACGCGGGGACGGCCTTCGGGGACGGGCTGCGGCGGTCGCTGGCGGGGCGCGAGGTGATGGCGCTGGACCGGCTGGGAGCGCCGTTCTGGTACCGCTTGGGAGACTTCGCCGGGGCCGCGGGCGGCCCGACGGTGAGCGCGCGGCTGCGCGGTCTCCTGGCGCCCGACCGGTGGTGGCGCGGCGGCGTCGGCCACGCCGCCGTCCCGGAGGACGGCCCGGGCCGGGAGCCCGGCATGGTGCCGGCGGCCGGGAGCACGGTGGAGCCGCTTCACGCGGCCGGGGCCGGCGGCGGCGCGGAAGGCGGCACCGCGCCGATGACCCTGCACGCGCGGCGCCTCCAGGCGTCCGCCGACGTCCTGGGGAGCCACCTGTCCCTGGCCGAGGGAGCGGTGCAGGCCACCCTGGCGGCGCGGGGAGGCGTGTCGGTGGCCGGGTTCACCACCAAGGGGTTGGCGGGGCATCGGCCCACCGTGGGCGCGGCGCTGAGCTGGCGGCGGCCGGGGTCGCCCCTGGGGCTCCGGGCCGGCTGGATCGGTGAGCCGGAGACGCTCCTGGGAAGCGTCGGGGAAGGCGGATTCGGAGGCCTTGCGGCCGACACCTCGTTCCTGGGCGTCGACATGCACACGGACGTGGGCGGGTGGCGGCTCGGCGCCAACGCGGAGTTGGGGGTCGTCGTGCCGGATGCGCGCGGAGGCTTCGTCGACCGGGTGTCGTCGCTGGCCACCAGCGCGTTCGCGCTTCACGCCGGCCGGACGCTCGGCGGCGCCGGCGCGGTGCGGTTCTCGGTGTCGCAGCCGTTGCGGGTGGAGCGTGGGCGGGCGTCGCTGACGGTGCCGGTGAGTCGCACCAGGGCGGGGGCGGTGGCCTACGAGGCGGTGGCGGCCGGCCTTGTGCCCAGCGGCCGCCAGGTGGACTTCGCGGGGGAATGGCGCCGGCCGCTTCCGAGGGGCGAGCTTCGCCTGGGGGCGGTCTACAGTCACCGTCCCGGTCACCGCGAGGACGCCCGCCCCGAGCTGACCTTCCTCGGCGGCTGGCGCTGGGCGTTCTGAGCCGATGATCATGTTCACAGACGATTCGCATGCAGGTTGCTCCATGTCACGTCATCCCGAGATGAACGCTCTCCTCGTGCTCTTCCTGCTGGTTGCTCTCGCCGGCTGCGGAATCGGCGGCGGGGGCTCGGGGCTTGCGCCGGAGGAGTGCATCGCCGTCCAGGGCGGCGGCTGCCTGGAGCGGGAGGCCTTCGACGCGGCGGCGGTCGAAGCCGGCAAGACGAGCCAGGACCACACGGGCTTTGAGAACCAGTGGGGGTTGACCCACATCCGGGCGGAGGTGGCCTACGGCAACCTGAGCGTGCTGAAGGGCCCCGACGCCGAGCCCGGCGCCGGGGTGACCATCGGCCTCCTGGACACCGGCATCGACCTGGAACACCCGTCGATCACGGGAAACCCCAACAGGAAGGTCACCGAGGTATTCACGCCCGGCGCGGTCGACGAGACCGGCCTGGAAGACTCTTCCCACGGCACGTCGGTGGCCAGCGTCGCCGCCGGGGCCCGCACCGATGCGGACGATGGCCACCACGGCGTCGCCTGGGGCGCCGACATCGCGATGTTCGCCCTGTCGCTGGGCACGTCGGACGGCGTCTACAGACCGGTACGGCCCGAGGACCTGGCTCCCTATGACGCTGAAGACGCGGCCCTTTACCAACGGATTTTCTCCTGGCGGGACGGCGACCGGAAGGTCGACATCCTGAACCTGAGCCTGGGCGTCTCGGGCCTGATCGACCGCTACGCGGAACAGGCGCTTCGCGACAACTACGGCCGGACCATCGCGGCCCTGGCCCAGGCGGACGCGGAGGAGAAGGTCATCCTCGTGTGGGCGGCGGGCAACTCGCACGGATACCAGTGTGATCCGGAGGCCGTGGGGCAGACCTGCCCGCGCGGGTACCTGAACGCGGTTTCCTCCAGCCTGTTCGGGGGCGTTGCCGTGCGCATCGAGGAACTGCAAGGCCATTCCATTGCGGTGGCGGCGTTGAACCCGGTCGACGGGCGGATTGCCGGCTTCTCCAATCGCTGCGGCCTTGCCGCCGACTTCTGCATCGCGGCGCCCGGGCAGCGCGTCAGCGTAGCCTATTTCGGGCCGAACGAGGAGGGAGAAGTCTTTCGGGGCTACACGAGCGCCAACGGGACGTCCGTCGCCACCCCCATGGTGTCCGGCGGGCTGGCGCTCATGAAGCAGATCTTCCGCGGCCAGTTGTCGAACACGGAGCTGGTGACGCGGCTGTTCGAGACCGCCGACAGGAGCGGCTTCTACGCCGACTCGGCCATATACGGCCGGGGCTCGATGGACCTGGGGGCGGCGACCTCGCCGGTGGGGGCATTGGAGTTGCCGGCGGGGGCGAGCGTGGGACAGGACGGCATCCGGCTGGCTTCGACGGGGTTCACCGCGGGGACCGCTTTCGGAGACGGGCTGCGGCGCTCGCTGGCGGGGCGTGAGGTGATGGCGCTGGACCGGCTGGGAGCGCCGTTCTGGTACCGCCTGGGAGACTTCGCCGGGGCCGCGGGCGGGCCGACGGTGAGCGCGCGGCTGGGCGGTTTCCTGGCGGCCGGCCCGGCTGGGCCGGGCGGCGCGGGCAACGCCGCCACGTCGGCGGGCCGCCCGGGCCGGGAGCCCGGCGCGGCGTCGGGATACGCGGGCACGGCCGAGCCGCGGCGCGCGACTTTGGGGGGCGCCGGAGTGGAGGGTGAGGCGGCGGCCTTGCGCCTCCACGCCGCCCGCCTGGAGGCGTCGGCGGACGTCCTGGGGAGCCATATGTCGCTGGCCGAAGGGGCGGTGCAGGCTACCCTGGCGATGCAGGGTGGCGTGTCCGCGGCCGCGTTCACCACCAAGGGGCTTCCGCGGCATCGGCCCACGGTGGGCGCGGCGCTGGGCTGGCGCAGGCCGGGTTCGCCCCTGGGGGTGCGGGCCGGCTGGATCGGAGAGCCCGAGACGCTCCTCGGGAGCGTCGGCGAAGGCGCCTTCGGCACGCTGACGGGCGATACCTCCTTCCTGGGCGTCGACGCGCGCACGGAGCTGGGCGGGTGGAGCATCGGCGCCAACGCGGAGCTGGGAGTCGTGACCCCGGCCGCGCGGGGCGGCCTGGTGAGCCGGGTGTCGTCGCTGGCCACCAGCGCGTTCGCGCTCCACGCCACCCGGCCGCTGGCGGGCTCGGGCGCACTGAGCCTTTCGGTGTCACAGCCGCTCCGCGTCGAAAACGGCCGGGCGTCCCTGACCGTGCCCACCGGCCGCAGCAAGGAGGGCGCGGTTCTGTACAGCCCGGTGCCCGCCGACCTGGCGCCCAGCGGCCGGCAGATGGACATCTCCGGGCAGTGGCGCCGCCCGCTGGCGGAGGGCGAGCTTCGCCTGGGCACGGTCCTGAGCCTCCGCCCCGGCCATCGCAAGACCGCCGACCCGGAGCTCACGTTCCTGGCCGGCTGGCGCCTGGATTTCTGATCCGAAACCCTGACGGGAACGTTGCCGTGCCCCGTGTCGTTGCCTGGTTATGGCTTCCGGCGGGCATCGTCGCCGCGGCCGCCCTCCGCGGCACCGTGCCATTGCCGGCGGAGCCCCAGGCATGGTTGTCGCTGGTGGTGGTCGCGCCGTGCGGCCTGCCGCTGGCCTGGGCATGCGGCAGGCTCCTGCGGATCGGATATCGCCGCACCGCCTGGGCGGCGTTCGCCGTGCTGGCACCCCTCACCGCGGTCGCGTCCCTGTTCGCCGGCCTGCTCGGCCCAATGGCCATCCTGATCTACGCGCTGGTCCTCAGCGCTCCCGCCTGGCTCCTCTACGCGCTCCTGCGCACAGACGGTAACGTCCACCCGGACAAATCCACTAAAGAAAAACTTTGACTGGTCGATACATTATCTATATATTGAAATGGAGGTGTACGGTCGTTGGAGAAACTGAAAGAATACGCTTGGGTGGTGGTCGCGATTGCCACCGTGATGACGTCGCTGGGGTCTTTGGGTCTGTGGGCGATTCACGTCCAGATCAACCCGGAGATCAGGCGGCTGGACGGGCGCATCGACTTGCTCACGGATCGAGTAGGTCGCATGGAAAAGGGGATCGAAGCACGGTTCGACCGCATCGAAACCGATATCAAGACCATCCTGCTGCGGTTGCCGAAGCGTCAGGAGAAAGGCTAGCCAGCTCGCCACGCAATCGGTGAACCGGGACCCCCTCACCCGTTGATTCTTCCCCCCGGTGTTCAGAAGGCGTAGCGCAAGGAAAGAACCCAACCATGGCGCCGCAGCTCGGCCCGGGTGCGGGCGAGAGGGAGGGGAATCGCGGGCCTTCCGTCACGGAACTCGATCCGGCCCGTGGCCTTGCCGGTCTCAACGGTCCCATAGTCGGTGTAACGCCACGCCACGTCGAGCGTCACCCTGTCCCCCAGGGCAACCGCGATACCCGCGGTGGCCATCCATGCGAAACCGGTCCGGCGTCCGCCGGGGACGAGGGTCCTGGTCCGCGGGAACTCCATGCGCGTGTCGTCGATGCGGATGCGGGAAAAGCCGGCGCCCGCGCCCGCGAATGAGGCGAACGGTCCCAGCCGGGGAAGTCCCAGCGCCGGGAGGTCCACGTAGCCGGCGAGCATGCCGGTCAGGGTGGACAACTCGGCGGAGACGTCCTGCCGGTCCGTGGTTTGACGAAAGTTGGCGCGGCCCTTGAAGGAGATGCGCGGGTGGTGCTGGAGCATGGCCTCGAGGCGGAGCGCCGGCAAGGCCTGGTAGCCGAGCCCGAGGTCGAAGGCGGCGGTGGTGCCGAAGTCGCCCCGTGTGCTCAGGGGGGCGCCGTCGACGCCGTTGCCGCAGCCGTAGAGAGCCGCCGGGGCGGTGCTCGAACAGTCCTGGTCCTGGAACCGCGTGGGTTCGGAACCGTCGAGGACGAAACCGGCGCGGAGATAGAAATCGTCCAGGGCGATACGCGGGGATTCCGGCGTCGGCGCATCCGCGGCCCGGGCGGGCGCGGATTCAGCCTTGGCCCCGCCGGTCTGCGCGAAGGTCACCGCCGGCGCGGCGGCGGCTGCGAGAGCCAGCGCGAGCGCCATCCGTGCACGTGATCGAGGCCACGCAATCATGGCGTGTCAGCGCACGTCCGCCTTGGACACCCCCACCTGCACGATGCGGCGCTTGTCGACCCCCGCGACCCCCACGTACTTGAACATCTTGGCGTCCAGCTCACGGGCCTGGAAGCGTTGAACGACCACCGTCTTGCTGCCGTCCAGCAGCGCCGCGAAGGGCGCCGCCTGGCTCTTCCCGGCCGGGTCGGTGGGGAACTGGAAGCTCGTGTCCGGGATGTTGGTGAACTCGATGCGGCCGTTCTCGTCGCTGATCCAGAACTCCGAGATGGCCGATCCCGCGGCCACCTTGGTCAACGCGGCGTTGATCTCGTCCTTGCTCATGCCCGCCTTGACCGCGGCGGCAACGAATTGGGCGGTGAGCATGGCCTGCGCCACCATGTGCTTCGAAACGGCGTCGTCCGCCGCCCGCGCCCTGTTGGTCGACACTACGCCGCCCAACGCCAGGCACAGGGCCAGCACGGCCACGGTCTGGAGGGTCGTCTTCATGGTGCTCTCCTTTCGTCTCATCACTCCCCGTTCGCCCCGATCTCTTCGGCGGGGCTCGTCGCGTCGCGCCTTTCCGCGGGGCTCAGGACATGCTTGGCGCCGCGCCAGCGGCGCGAGGTCGCAGGGCGCCGTCGTTTCGTTGCATGCCGTCGTTCGGCCTCCCCTACGTTTCACCCTCCCAAGGGTCGTAGCTGCCGAAGCACCAGAGGTTGCCTTCCGGGTCGCGGCAGCAGTAGAGGCGGCCGCCGTATTCCTGGTCCTCGGGGGCCATGACGATCTCGGCGCCCGCGGCGGCGGCCCTGGCATGGTGCGCGTCCACGTCGGTGACGATGAGATAGATGGTCAGCGACACCGGATCGCCAGGCTCGGCCAGCGGCCGGTGAAGCACGCCGTAGTCGTCGTCCCGTGCCGAGCCCAGCATCACCATGCCGTTGCCGAACGCGAGCTGGGCGTGGAGGATGAGCCCATCCTCGCCCGGCACCACCAGGTGCCGCTCGAAGCCGAAAGCCTCGCACAGCCAGTCGATGGCCTTGGCCGCATCGTGGTAGCGGAGGCACGGAATCATCGTCGCCCTGGTGTCCTTGGCCAGACTAGTCATTTGGGGAACCTCTGATCGATTGCCGCCGAGAAAGATGGCGCCCTTCGACTTCGCGCCGCTGGCGCGGCGCTACGCTCAGGGCGAACGGCGCCATCTCGAAGGGCGCGGGCCTCAGGTTCTCTAGTCTTCCATATTCGTTGCGGCGCGCCAAACTCGGAGAGTAGGCCCACGATCCGTGATTCCCCGCGCCACCTCCGTCGTTCTCACCCAGGCCACCCCTCACACCAGCAGCGCGTTCACGCCCGCCAGCACCAGGATGGCGCCGGCGGCGAACAGGGCGGCGAACTTGAGGTTGGGGCCGAGGATGACCTTTCCCGGGGGGACGTGGAACATGGCGGTGGCGGTGCCGACCATGATGGCGGAGAGGCCGATGATGGACGAGCAGGACCAGGCCGCCAGGGTGCTCTCGATGAGCACCACGCCGGCCACCCGCACCGGCAGGTCCGTGAACACCGACAACAGCAGCGAAACCGACACGATCTGGTGCACCCCGACCAGGGCGCCGAGGGAGGTGGCGCCGATCATGATGGCGATGACCGCCGCGGCGGGCAACTCGAGGCCGCCGATCCAGCCGGTGGTCCCGGTCTCGGCGAAGACGTGCCGGATCACCCCGCCCAGGGCCAGCGAGATGGTCAGGATCGCGATCTCGTTGCCGACATGGGCGGTGCCCCGGTAGGTGTGGGCCAGGCCGGTCACGAACGCGCGCCGGCCCTTGCCCAGGAGCGCCAGCGCGCACAGGACCGGCACGCTCACGATCAGCGCCTCCAGGCCGGACAGCACCGTGACCCCCGACAGCACCGCCACCGTCAGGACGCACACCGCCACCGGCGGGACGATGGGCTGGAGGCTGCGCAGCGCCCGCCACAGCAGGGTGACGCTCGGTTCCGGGGCGAAGAGCACGTGGGAGGCGGTGAGCGCGCACGCGGCCATGGACATGCCCAGCGCCATGGTGTGCCACAGGGGCACCCCGGGCACGTACTGGGACGACAGCGCCATGGCGATCCAGAACGGCGACCACAGGCCGGCGAGGCCGCCGCCGCGATGGCAGGCGCGCATGGCGGCGAGGCGTTCCTGCTCGCCCTTGCTCTCGCCCGCTACGGGGCGGGAGCGGTCAGGCACGGCAGGGGGATGATCTCGATGACGGACAGTCTGCCCGCTCTCGCCCGCTACGGGGCGGGACGCGCCGGGAGCCGAGGAGGCATCCTCTTCGTCGTCGGCCCGGCCGATGATGGGGGCGGTGATGGCGTAGGCGCCGGGTCCCAGCACCACCGAAAGCAGGTGGCTGCCCACCAGGAAGCCGCCCAGCCGGTGGTCGGGCTTGAGCCGCGCGAACAGCGCGCGCGCCTGGGTGATCTGCTGGAGCTGCTCGCCGGTGGCGCGCAACAGCACGATGCTGCCGAAGAAGCCCGCGAACATGGGCGCCGTCTTGAACCCCACCAGCACGTTGGCCGGATCGCCGTAGATGAAGATGAGCACGGCGGCCAGAGCGGCAAGGGTGCAGCACAGCACGATGGTGGCCCGCCGCAGGAACACGAACACCCGCAGGATGAACACCGCCGCGATCACCGCTCCGGCCAGGTCCGCGGCCGCGGACGGCCACGCCATCCGGATTCCCTGCGACGCCCACAGCAGCACGAACAGGGGCTCCGGGCGGATGAGTCGTTTCAAGAGCAACATGGTACGGGGGATCGGCGCCCTTCGACTTCGCGCCGCTGGCGCGGCGCTACGCTCAGGGCGAACGGTGTTGGTGTCCTTCGCCACGCTACGCCCAGGGCGAACGGTTCATGGCGATGCGCTTAAAACCGTTCGCCCCGAGCGTAGCGAAGCGAAGTCGAAGGGCGCCAGCTTTCTACAACCTGCCAGTGTTGTGTTATCCTTTTGCGGGCACGCGGAGCCTTGGTTCAACCCTTGGAGCGGCACATGACGCAGACCTACATCGGGGCGCCGATCCGGCGCGGCGAAGACGTTCGTTTCCTGACCGGCAAGGCCACGTTCATCGACGACGTGAAGCTGCCCGGGATGCTGTACGCGGCCGTCCTCAGGAGCCCGCACGCGCACGCGCGCATCAAGTCGGTGGACGTGTCGGAGGCGTTGAAGCTCACGGGGGTCGTCGGCGTGCTCACCTTTGCCGATTTGCCGGCGGGCGTCAAGCCGATCCCGCTGCGCATGTACCAACTGGACGGGCTGGACCGCTTCCTGCAGTACCCGCTGGCCCGGGGCAAGGTGGCCTACGTGGGCGAGCCGGTGGCGCTGGTGGCGGCGGTGGACCGCTACGTGGCGGAGGACGGCGCCGACCTGATCCAGGTGGAGTACGAGCCGCTGGAGGTGGTGCCGGACGTCGAGGCCGCGCTCCGGGGCGAGGTGATCATCCACGAGGAGCAGGGCACCAACGTGGCCGGCGGCCACGACATCGAGCTGGGGGACGTGGAGTGCGCGTTCCGCGACGCCGAGTACACCCGCAAGGAGGTGCTGAAGACGCACCGCCATACCGGCAACCCCATGGAGACCCGCGGACTGGTGGCGTCCTACGACGCCGGCCGGAACGAGGTGACGGTGTGGGGCATGACCAAGGTGCCGCACTTCAACCGCGCGGTGCTGTCGTCGCTGCTGGAGCTGCCCGAGCATCGCATCCATTTCATGGAGCCCGACGTGGGCGGCGGGTTCGGCATCCGCGGCGAGTTCTATCCCGAGGACTTCCTGATCCCCTACGCCGCCATGAAGCTCGGGCGGCCGGTCAAGTGGATCGAGGACCGGCGCGAGCACCTGATGGCCGCCAACCACTCGCGGGAGGTGCATTGCGAGCTGGAGATCGCCGCGCGCCGGGACGGCACGCTGCTGGGCATGCGCGCCCACATCCACGGCGACATGGGCTCGCACATCCGCACCCACGGCGGCCTGGTGCCGGCGTCCACCGCCGGCGTGCTGCCCGGACCCTACCGGATCCCGGCCTACGAGGCCCACATACGCTGCGTCATGACCAACAAGATGGGGGTGGGCACCTACCGTGCGCCCGGGCGCTACGAGTCCTGCTATTTCCGCGAGCGCATGCTCGACATGGTGGCCGGGGACCTGGGCATGGACCCCATCGACCTGCGCCGCAAGAACCTCATCCAGCCCGAGGAGATCCCCTACGAGCTGGGGCCCACCCGGCCCGGCATCGCCTCCACCGTGTTCGACAGCGGCGACTATCCGCGGGCGCTGGAGCACGCGCTGGAGCGTTTCGGGTGGGAGGAGCTGAAGCCGCTCCAGGGGCAGAAGCGGGAGGGACGCTACCACGGCATCGGCATCGGCTGGTTCGTGAAGAACACCGGCCTCGGCCCGTCCGAGGGCGCCCGCATCGCCGTCACCGGCCCCGAGAGCGTCGCCGTCTACCTCGGCATCGCCACCCTGGGCCAGGGCCACGAGACCATCATGGCGCAGATCTGCGCCGACTCCCTGGGCGTGCCCATGGAATGGATCACCGTGTTCCACGGCAGCACCGACCTCATGCCCTGGGGCGGCGGCACCTACTCCAGCCGCGGCACCGTCATGGCCGGCAACGCCGTCCACCTCACCGCCCAGGCGCTGAAGCAGCGTCTGCTGGAGGTGGCCTCGCGGCGGTTGGAGACCGACCCCGCGGGGCTGGAGTTCCGCGACGGCGGGGTCTACGCCGCCGGCACCGCCCAGCCGCCATCAGCCGCCCCCCGTCATTCCCGCGGAAGCGGGAATCCAGGCGGGGAGGGGCCGGGCGCCGACAAGCCGTTGCTAGGCCTTGGCGACCTTCTGGAAATGACGAAACCCGGCAAGGCCCCGGGCGATGTCCCCGGCCTCGAGGCCACCGAGTACTTCCACAACAACCTGCTCACGTACACCTACGGCGGCCACCTGGTGCACGTGGCCGTGGACCCCGAGACTGGGATGGTGGAGATCCTGCGCTACCTCGTGCTGGAGGACGTCGGCCGCGCCGTCAACCCGCTGCTGGTGCACGGCCAGGCCCTCGGCGCCGCCGCCCAGGGCATCGGCGGCACCCTGCTGGAAGAGCTCGCCTACAACGAGGACGGCCAGCTATTGACCACGACCCTGCTGGACTACCCGCTCCCCTCCGCCACGGAGATCCCGCCGGTGGAGAGCATCATCACCGAGTACTCCCCCTCGCCCCTGAACCCCCTGGGCGTCAAGGGCGCCGGCGAAGGCGGCATCGTCGCCTGCGGCGCCGCCCTGGCCAACGCGGTGTCCAATGCGCTGTCATCCCTGGGCATACAGATCAAGGAGCTGCCGCTCAGCCCGGACCGGATACGGGGGTTGGTGAGGGAGGCGGAGGGAAGGAGCGGTTAGAGGCAAAGCGGGAATCCAAGGGTGGGGAGGCGTGCCTGTCGGGATTTTGCATAAACGCACCAATTAGGAGTATATTCCGAGATAAGCCGATTATTTCGGAGCAAACTCCGAAACCATGCATTACAGCCGCACCCTTCACCTGGACCTGCCACCGGGACAATCCGCTTTCTTGTGGGGACCCCGCAAGACCGGCAAGTCCACCTTGCTCCGGGCGCTCTTCCCCGAGGCGGCCCGGTTCGACCTGCTGGATACGCGGCTCATGCTGGAGTTCACCCGGGCGCCCTGGACGTTCTCGGAACGCGTGGCGGCATTCGATCTAGCGGCCCGCTCCAACCCTATCATCGTCGACGAGGTGCAGAAGGCGCCCGCCGTTCTCGACGAGGTTCACCGACTGATCGAGAACGAAGGGTTGAGGTTCGTCTTGTGCGGTTCCAGCGCCAGAAAGCTGAAGCGCGGCCGCGCCAACCTGCTGGGTGGCCGCGCCTGGCGTTTCGAGCTTCATCCGCTGACGTGGCCGGAAGTGCCGGAGTTCGATCTGCTGAGGGCCCTCAACCGGGGGCTGGTCCCGCAGCACTACGACGCCACGGGATACCGGCGTGCCCTCGCGGGTTACGTCGACGATTATCTGAAAGAGGAGGTGTTCGACGAAGGGCTGACGCGGAACGTGGCGGGTTTTTCCAGGTTTTTCGAAGCGTTGTCGTTCTGCCACGGAGAACTGCTGAACTACAGCAACGTCGCCAGGGACTGCGGCGTTGACTCCAAGACCGTGCGCGAGTATTTCCAGATACTCGTCGATACCCTGCTGGGCGTCTTCGTGGAGCCGTTCAGTCTGCGTCGCTCGCGTGCGGTCATCACACGCGCGCCGAAGTTCTACCTATTCGACGTGGGTGTAGCCGGCCACGTGACCGGACGCCGTATCGAACACGGGCACGGCCCCGACTTCGGCCGTGCCCTGGAACACCTGATCCTGATGGAGCTGCTCGCCTATCGTTCCTACCGTGAATCCGACTTTCCGGTGCGTTTCTGGCGTACCGGGTCGGGCTTGGAGTGCGACTTCGTCCTCGGTCGCGCGGGCGAAGTGGCCATCGAGGTCAAGGGAAGCTTTCGCGTCCGTCCCGGGGAACTTAGGGCCATGCGTGCCTACATGGACGAGCATCGTCCGGCCCAGGCTGTGGTCGTGTGCAACGAAGACGCCCCCCGGCGCACCGCCGAGGGCATCTGGATACTGCCTTGGGAGAGGTTTCTCGAAAGGCTCTGGACAGACGCGCTAATCACGTAGGGCTCTGTGGCGGCCGAGCCGAGCCCGCCGTCACCTACTCCCCACCCTCCTTCGCACGAATCACCGCCACCGTCGCGCCCCAGCCGCCCCTTTCCGGGGGCGCGTCGTGGCACGACTCCACCAGCGGATTCTTCTCCAGCGCCGACTGGACGATGCGCCGCTGCACTCCCTTGCCACGTCCGTGAATGAGCCGCACTTCGCGCAGCCCCTCCTCGTGGCACTGCCAGACGTACTCCTCCACCACGCTCGGAATGTCCCGCGGGGCGAAGGGGTGAAGGTCGATGTGGTCCTCCAGGGGGAGGACGACGGGGTCGTCGTCGGGTGGAAGGTCGTCGTGGGGGTCGTGCGCGGCCCTGTGGACGTTGCGGTTCTCCCCGAGGACCATGGCGACGAAATGCCGAAGGGTTTCAGAAAAGGAGGGAGGCATCCAGCTCTCGCCGTCAACCGCAAAGCACACACTGCCCGTATCCTTGCAAATCGAAACAATTCATTTTGATTCGCAAGGATACTTGGCCAAGATTCCCGCTTTCACTTACGGCGGGCCCGAGCGCACCGCGGTCGAAAGCCTGGCTCCAAATCAAAGGTGCGCGGAATTCGCGCAGCTTCCCGGATGGAATGGCACATTCCTTGCCGTCACACAACAACGAAGACGGTCCTTGGGCTGCAGGATGGTCGACCGCGGAGACCTCTGCTGCCGTGGCGCTTCTTGATTGGTGTAGTGAAATATGACAACATCGGGGTCCCCTTGCAGATCTGAAACAGGCCAAGGCGATCCTGGCGGCCCGGATCATCGCCGTGCTGGATGACCGCGGGCTCACCGTAAGGAAGGCCGAGGCAATGACCGGCTTCGCCGCCGCCGACTTTCTCGCATTCGTAAAGCTGATCTCGGGCGGTTCACGATGGACCGTCTGATGAAGGCTTGCCGCCCTTGACCGCAACATCCGTGTCACGGTCCAGGTCGGTTCACGGCCGGTTACGGACGCGGCCGCGCCAGTCACCCGTTCAGAGCCCTGAGGGGGGAGGGCCGCTTGCCGTCCCGGTGGATTTGGCTCCCATGAGGCCGACAATCGGTAGAGGATGAAGCCGTGACCAACGATTGTACCGACAGCTACTCCGCGCTCCTCGAGGGCGCCCGCCGTTTCCATGAGACCGAGTACGAAGGCGACCGTTCCCTTATGGCGCGCCTGTCGCAGGGTCAGGAACCGGATGTCCTGATCATCGCCTGCAGCGACTCCCGTGTGGATCCGGCGCTGCTCTTCGGCGCGCGGCCCGGAGATATCTTCGTTGTTCGCGTTGTCGCTAACCTCGTGCCCCCTCGGCGCCCCGGCGACGCGACCGCGCACGCGGTGATAGCGGCCGTCGAGTACGGCGTCAAGGCTCTCGGGGTCTCCCACGTAGTAGTATGCGGTCATTCCCACTGTGGGGGCATCAAGGCGGCAATGGACGCCGCGCGAGGGCAGGAACCGCCGCCGTTCGAGTGCCTTGGGCCGTGGGTTGCGCTGGCGGACGGGACGTGCCGCGAGGTGGTGGCGGAGGACTCCGAGACCAAGCGCACAGACGCGGAAACGGCGACGGTGGCCGAGCAGCGATCGGTGCTCGTATCACTGGCAAACCTTCGGTCCTATGCGTGGATTCAGGATCGGGTGGAAAGCGGTGATCTCACGCTGCACGGCTGGTGGTTCGACATCGACACGGGCGAGTTGTGGACGGCGGATTCGGAAACAGGGGCTTTTCGTCCAGCCCCGGATAAGGAGTGATGTTCACGGGTCTATGCGCTTTCCAGGAGTACCCGGAGGTCTTTCATCAACAGAAACAGATGGAAGGGGTCTGTCGGGCTCGGCTCGAAGTTGTATTTCTCCTGGTACCATAGTCGCGCTTCGTCGTCTTTAGCGTGGACGAGAAGCGCTCGGATACCGGCAATGTCGGCGGCTTGGGAAGTGCGCAGCAGGGCATCCTTTAGCAGTGCCTTTCCCAGACCTTGTCCCTGCTCCCTACGGTCGACAGCCAGCCGGGCGAGAAGCATGACAGGGATCGGATGGCGAGCCATACCGCGGGTGATTCGCTGCGGCGCATCGGCATGTTGCACAGCGCCGACAGCAAGGCTGTAGTAACCGACTACGCCCCCGCCACCTCGACACGTGACATAAGTTTGGGCTCCGCCAGCCTTTTGATTTTGCAGAGCATGCCGCTTCAGGAAGCGGTCGAGGGGTTCCTTCCCGCAGTCAAAAGCGTCGGTGTCGTGTGTAGGGCCGAGTTTCTCAACGGGCGAGTATCTGTGAACGCCGGGAGTCACTCAAGCACGCTTTTTTCCCTTACGAGGCGAGCTAGGCCGGGTTTTACAACAGGAGGGCGATCAAGTGCAGCCTGGAAATCCCGCCATTGCTCATCGTCGAGTAGAAACACACGCCGGTCGGCCAAGGTCTCCTCTGCCGCATTCAACCCCGCTTCCAGCAGGAATTCAGTGACGCTCTTGTGCGAGGAGTTGGCCGCGCGCTGCAACAGCGCTTTCCTGGCTTGTGTGGTGCGAACTTCTATCCGCTCCGATTTTGGTGCGAGGCTGGGCATGGGACCTCCTGTTCGATTCTTTCCTAGCATACGGTAATTGTACGTACAAGAGCAGATCGAGGACCTTGAAGCCTCGGGCTCTATGTCGTTCCGGTAGGACGCGAGCCGGTTCTCACCGTTGAGGACGCGCCCGAGTCCCAGCAAGAGGAGCAGAGGTTTATGAGGCGCACGTTTTCCGCCGCTCTTCCAGACGTTGATTTGGTCGATTCTTCGGAGGAACTCGTCGCGATTCATGGTCAGGTGTCCCAGTTTTACCCTTCAATATACGCCAACATCCCCTCCAAGTTGCACACCACCTGCGCACCCCGTTCCAGGTACTCCCCGCTTTGACACACGAGGAATCGCCGGCCGGCGCCCACCAGGTCCGCGTTGGCGTTGAGCCGCGCGAGGTCTTCGGGGCCGGGGCGCGTGGTGAGCTTGACTTCAAGCGCCCAAAGCTCGGAGTCCACCTGGACCAGGAGGTCGATCTCGCGCTGGTCGCTGGTGCGGAGATGGTAGGGGTCGAAGCGCCGCCCGGAGCATTGCAGTGCGCCCAGCACCTGGTTGATGACGAACCCTTCCCAACTCGCGCCCACCCAGGGCTGGCGCTGGAGGGTTTCCCGGTCGCTCGTGTTCAGCGACGCATGAAGCAGCCCCGTGTCCCGCCAGTAGACCTTGGGCCGTTTCACCAGGCGCTTGCGGATGTTGGCGTGGTATGGGGGCAGGCGGCGGACCAGAAACGCGCCTTCCAGGTAGTCGAGGTAATCGTTGACCGTATGGTAGGAGAGCCCCAGGCTCTTTCCGAGCTGGCTGGCGTTCCACTCCTGGCCGTGCACGGCCGCGAGCATTCGCAACAGGCGTTGGGTAGTTTGCGGACGGGCCGTCAGACCCCAGTTGGGGAGGTCCCGCTGGGCCAGGAGATTGAGGTAATCTCCTTGCCAGACCGGGAACCTCTTGCCGTTCAGGACGCCGCCGTCGGGATAGCCCCCGAAGAGCCAAAGCCTTTGACGCTGCGGGTTGCTGGTCAGTTCGGACCAAAGCAGGGGAGTGAGCTCGAGGACGGACAGCCTGCCGGCGAGGGACTCGGAGACCTGGGTCATGAGGGCCGGGGACACGGATCCGAGCAGCAGGAAGCGCCCGTTCCGTCCCCGGTCGCCGTCAATGGCGCCCCTAAGGCGCGGGAAGACTTCCGGCCACGCCTGGGCTTCGTCCAGAACGACGAGTTCGCGTCCGCCGACCGCCTCCTCCCACGTGAGGTCCAGGCTCAGGCGGTCCGGCTCCTGTTCGAGGTCGAAGTATCGGCCGCCCAGTGAACGGGCCAGCGTCGTCTTGCCGCATTGGCGCGGGCCGACCACGGCGACGGCGGGATAGTCCGCCAGCCGGGCGCGCAGAACCGGCGTGATCCTTCGCGCGAGCATGCTTGCATTTTAGAAGTATATTTCTATTTTGCAAGAGCTGCGGCCCGCACGCGTGACCCTCACCCCTTCAAATACCCCCCATACTTCTCCAGCACCACTTCCTTCAGCTCCGGGCTCGCGCCCGACACCGGGGGGAAGTCCTTGATCCATTCGTAGGGGCGGCAGGCGTCGATGATGGCGCGGGAGTTGTGGCCTTTCTGGTCCTTGGGGATGATGGGGTCGAGGGGGCCGCTCCAGGTGCGGCGCAGGATGTCGATGGAGTCGGCGGGGTTGCAGCGGGTGCACATGGCCCAGAGGACGTCGTTCATGTCGGCGACGTTGATGTCGTCGTCCACCACCACCACGTAGCGGCCGAGGTAGGCGCCGGTGTGGTTCTGGCTGGCGATGAGGGCGGCCTGCTTGGCGTGGCCGGGGTAGCGCTGGCGGATGGAGACGGCGGTGAAGAAGCGGTTCTGGTAGCAGGCGACGCCGGTGACGTCGGGGACGCCGGCCTTCTCCATGGAGTCCCAGATGAACGCGGCCCGGATCAGCGAGGCGCAGCCGTCGGCGCCGGGCAGGGGCCGGAACGGCGGCGAGCCGGTGAGGATGGGGTTGTTGCGGTACATCAGGCTCTTGACGTGCACCACCGGCTCCTCCCGCGAGCCGCTGGCGTAGTAGCCGGGCCACTCGCCGAAGGGGCCCTCCTCGCGCATCTCGTCGGGCATGATCTCGCCCTCGATGGCGATCTCGGCGCGGGCCGGAATCGGCAGGCCGGTGAACTCGCCGCGGATCACGTCCACGGGCGCGCCCTTGATGCCGCCGGCGTAGTCGAGCTCCTGGTCGCCCCAGGGGATCTGCCGCGACCCCAGCAGGAACAGCAGCGGGTCCTGCCCGAAGGAGATGGCGACCTTGAGGGGCTTGTTCTGGTCGAAGGCCTTCTGGCGGTGGATGCGGCCGTGCTTGCCCGGCGAGATGTACACCGCCAGCCGGTCCTTCTCGTGGACCATGGTGCGGTAAACGCCCATGTTCACCCAGCCCTCTTCCGGGTCCTGGGTCATGACCACGTGGGCGGTGCCGATGTAGCGGCCGCCGTCCTCGTCGTGCCACTTGGGCACCGGCAGGCTGAGCACGTCGATGTCCTTGCCCGTGAACACGTTCTCGTAGAGCGGGCTCTCATCCACGTACTCGGGCGGGATCAGCTTCGGGTTGTTGAGCCGTTCCCGCCAGGCGGCGATGAACTCGTTTCGGGTGATGTCGGTGGGCAGGTTGGTGGTGAGGGCGGCGCGCTTGAGCGACTCCACCATTCCCACCAGCACCCGGTGCCCCTCGGGGTAGCCTCTGATGTTGTCGAACAGGATGGCCGGGGCGTCCCGCCCGCGGCCGGCCACCTCCGCCAGGGCACCGATCTCCAGGTTCCAGTCGCAGCCCGGCACCGTGCGAAGCTCGCCCATGGCGTCCACCTGCTCGAGCCATTCTCGAAGGTCAGTGTATGACATGGACGTTTTCCTTTCGGACTCCGGCATGGCGCAGGCGCGTTTTAAACCCGCCCCTACAGGTGTTCGTTGTCCCGGGTCGACGACGCAACCGGATTCACGCCGGACGGAACTTCGGCAGGGTCATCTCGTCGGTGATGTCCTCGAAGGTCACCTCCACCGGCATGTCGCAGCGAACATCCTCGGGCTTGCAGCCGATGACGTTGGACAGCATGCGCGGCCCTTCGTCGAGCTCGATGACCGCCACCACGTAAGGCAGTTCTTCCTTGAAGCCGGGGTGGTAGGCGCGGTGGTAGATGACGAAGGAGAAGACCCTGCCCTTGCCGGACACCGTCTTCCACTCGTAGTCCTCCGAGGTGCACTCGGGGCACACCTCGCCCGGCGGGAACCGGAAGGCGCCGCACGCGCGGCACTGCTGCAGCCTCAACTCGTGGGTTTTCGTGGCCTCCCAGTAGGGCCCGGAATCCTCGGACGGCGTCGGTATCGGTTTCGCGTAATCGTTCACGGTCAGTTCCTCAGTATCAGCGTCGAGTGGCACACGGCGTTGCCGCCGTTGCCGCTGATGATGGCAGTCTCGGCGTCCTTGACCTGGCGCGGGCCGCACTCGCCGCGCAACTGGCGCACTCCTTCGACGATCTGGAGCATGCCCTCGATGTAGCACTCGGACAGCATGCCGCCGGAGGTGTTGGTGGGCAGCTCGCCGCCCAGCTCGATGCGGCCGCCGCTCACGAACGGGCCGCCCTCGCCCTTCTTGCAGAACCCGTAGTCCTCCAGGGTGGCCATGAGGATGTAGGTGAAGCAGTCGTAGATCTGGGCGGTGTCGATGTCCTTGGGCTTGAGGCCGGCCATGGCGAAGGCCTGGGCGCCGGACTCCTTGGCGCCCAGCTCGGTCATGTGGTCGCCCCAGATGTAGCCGCGGGAGTTGTTGGTCTGGCCCATGCCCATGACGTAGACCGGCTTCTGCTTCATGTCCTTGGCGCGCTCGGCCGAGGTGACGATGACCGCGGCCGCGCCGTCGCTCCGGAGGCAGCAGTCGAACAGGTGGAACGGCCACACGATCCAGCGCGAGTTGTGGTAGTCCTCCAGGGTCATGTCGCCCTGCATGGCGGCCACGGGGTTCAGTTGCGCGTGCTTGCGGCAGGCCACGGCGATGGCGCCCATGTGGTCGTGGGTGGTGCCGTACTCGTGCATGTGCCGGGTAAGGCCGAAGGCGTGCGCTCCGGCGGCGCCGTACAGGCCGTACTCCGGGCCGAACTCGCCGCCGCCGTCGCCCCGGGTCGGGGTCTTGCGGGTGGCGCCCTTGTCGCCGTGCACGCACAGCACGGTCTTGCAGAAGCCCGCCTCGATGGCCGCGGCCGCCACCTGCACCATGAGGCACGAGGTGGCCCCGCCCGCCGACAGCGAGACGCCGAAGGCGGTGTCGATGCCCAGCCGCTCCGACAGGCTCTGGTGGTGCACCCGCACCGCGCCCAGCAGGTGGCTGTGGGTGATCACCGCGTCGACGTCGTTCTTGGTAAGGCCGGCGTCGTCCAGGGCGGCCTTCACCGCCATCACCTGCAGGCCGTAGTCGCTCAGCTCGGGCACCTTGCCCAGTGCCGAGTGCCCCACGCCCACGATCGCGTACTTGTCCTTGAGTGAAGCCATTCAGTGTCCTTTCCGTTCGATTCCCGGGAAGATCTGCAGGGCTACCGTCCCCCTTCCCCTTCCTCCTCGTGCAGCCTTGCGTGCTGCCGGGGCGTCTCCGGCCGCGTGTCCTTGCCCTTCCCCCTGGTCAACCGCAGCGTGCCGACGAACTTCACGTTGGCGCAGGCGTCGGCGCCGCCGGTGGCGCAACCCTCGTCGTCGGGGATCAGGAAGCGCAGCGGCCCGCCCTTGTCCCGTGGCAGCGGCTCGTCGCCGACCCGGTAAGCGATGACCGCGTGGCGGAGCGCTTCCAGCGGAACGCTGGCCGCGAAGCCGCCGTCGGTGGACTCCACCGTGACGTAGTCGAGTTCCTGGTCCGGCTGGAGCCGGTCGAGGATGGCCTGAAGCGTCACCCCGCCGCCGACACGGCCCGGGATCAGCGCTCCGACGTCGCCGATCTGGCCGTCCAGCTCCGAAAGTTCCTGGAAATTCAACTCCTCCGCGCCCTTGCCTTCCTGTTCGATGCGAAGGCTGCTCATGATTTGCCTCCTGTGGGTGACGTGGGTGCGGACCCTACGCGGGCATACCCGTGCACGGGGGGCACACGCCGTAGAGCACGACCTGGTGGCCTTCGAGACGGAAGCCCTCGGGCGCCATCTTGTTGATGTCCGGCGGGCAACCCTGGATGTCGAAGACGTCGTCACACTCGCGGCATCGGAAGTGGTGATGGTGTTCCTTTCCCGCGCTCTCGTAGCGGGGGGCTTCCCCGGGAACCTTCACCGGGACGAGGGTCCCTTCGGTCATCATGGTGTGAATCGCGCGGTAGACGGTGGCGATCCCCAGGCCGGGCGCTTTCGCCTGAGCGGCCCGGAGGATGTCCTGGGGGCTCAGCGGACGGTTGGCTTCCAGCAGCACCCGCTGGATGACGCTTCGCTGCCTCGTCCGCCTCTTGGCGCGAGGACCCGTCTTGGAGACCGTTTCGTCGGAGTGGCTGCTCTTTTCGATGGTCATGTGAACCCCCAGGGCTGGCCTCGGCACACGCGCTATCCGCTCCGTGCTCCTCTCCCCGGCACGGCGGACTTCCAACTATACACTACTACGGTTCCGAGAGGCAAAGGCGGGTTGGCTGTCGCCGAAGCGCTCCGGGACCACCGGGGAGCATTTTCTACTGAAATTACTCTATCAGATTTGGTCCATATGCCACCTATGGGCACCGAAAAGATAGGCTCTGGTGCCCCCTTGTAATGATTTTGATTTCTTATTAACATCGCAGGAATCTATGCGGTCGTATGGCCGGAAGGAGACTCTATGAGACTTTTCGCGATGAAGAGGGTGGTTCTCGGATGTGTGGCGTTCCTGCTGTCATGTGGGATTTCGGGTCCCGCGGCGGGGCAGGAGTCGGTGGATGCGCTCAAGAAGCAACTGGGCGAGATGCAGCAGGAAATGAGCGAGTTGATGAAGCGCATCGAGGATATCGAACAGAAAAAGGCCGAGGCTGACCGTGTGAAGTCGGTCGAGCAGTCGGTGAAGGCGATCCAGGAGAGCCCGTCGATCCTGAATCCGTCCATCGGCATGGCCATCGATACGACCTTCGAGCATGGGGACAACGACGGCGAATTCAAGCTGCGTTCGGTTGAGCTCGGTCTGTCGGCCGAGGTCGACCCGTATGGAAGGGCGTATGCGTTCATCGTCGGCACGGAAGAAGGATTCGCGGTCGAAGAGGCGGCCGTGCAGACGACCGCGCTGCCGGTCAACGTGACCGCGGGGCGCTTCTTTGCGGACTTCGGCCGTTTGCCCCAGTTTCACCAGCACGAGCTTCCCTTCGTCTATACTCCTCGTTCCGTGCATGATTTGGCGAATGGAGAGTCCCTGGGCACGGGCATCCAGTGGCGCTATCTCTTCCCGACCCCTTTCTACCTGTCCCTGACCGGCGGCGTATTCAACGAGATCGGGCACGTTCACGGAGGGCACGGCCACGGGGAAGATGATCACGGGGAAGATGATCACGGGGAAGACGACGACCATGGTGAAGATGACGACCACGACCATGGTGAAGACGACGACCACGGGGAAGACGACGACCATGGGGAAGACGACGACCATGGTGAAGACGACGACCATGGTGAAGATGACGACCACGACCATGGTGAAGACGACGACCATGGTGAAGACGACGACCACGAGGTAGTTGACGTGCACGCCGATGAGGGCGGAAGCCGCTCCCTCGCGAACCTGACCTACCTGGGCCGGTTGCACGCCTTTTTCGACCTGAGCGAGACCTGGAATCTCGAGGTGGGTTCCTCGCTGGCATTCACGCCGGAGGTGGAGGTGGGCGAGGAGAGCAAACGCTCGCTCCTCGGCGCCGACGTGACGCTTCGGCACCGCCCCCTGGTGGCCGGTCTCTACGAAGGGTTCACCCTCGCGGGGGAATGGTTCGTCAACCGCCAGAACTTCCACGGTGAGGGGACGGTGACCGCCCGCGGCGGCTACGCCTACGCCAACTGGGACTTCAATCCGGAGCTTCCGGGCAAATGGAGCGTAGGCCTGTTGCTCGATTCGGCACAGGAACGGGAGGAACTCTCCAACGAGACGCTGAGCCTGTCGCCGTACATTTCGTGGTCGCCCAGCGAGTTCAACCGCCTGCGTCTCCAATACACCCACGGGTGGGAGGACGGCGAAGCGAGGGGGACCGAGGGCGCTCAGGTCTATCTCCAGTGGACCACTGTTATCGGCAGCCATACGCACGGCTTCCGTCAACGGCGCTAGGAGAGAGATACCCATGACGAGCATGTTCACACGACATTGGTCCTTGGCGGCCGTCGCCCTGTCGTTGGTCCTGGTGGCCGGCGGCCCGGCGGCGGCCGAGAAGATACGGGTGGTGGCGAGCATTCCGGACCTTGCCGACATCACCCGGCAGATCGGCAAGGAGCGGGTTTCGGTGGAGAGTCTGACTCTCGGGGTCCGGGACATCCACGCCGTTCAGGTGAAGCCCAGCATGGTCACCCGGCTCAACCGCGCGGATGCGGTGGTACTGATGGGGCTGGCGCTGGAGCACGCGTTCCTGCCGGCCCTGCTCGACGTGGCCGACAACCCGCAGATATCGCGCGGAGGGATCGGTCATATCGACACCTCCGCCGGAGTCACGCCGTTGGGGCCGCCCGAGACGCTGTCCCGCAAGGGAGGCGACGTCCATCCGAGCGGCAATCCCCACTACAACCTGGATCCGGTCCTTGGAAAACTGATTGCGCGGAACATCGCCGAAGGCCTGTCGCGGGTCAGCGCCGACCACCGGTCCTTCTTCATGAAGAATCTGCAGGCCTACGTCGCGGAGCTGGACCGGCGCATACCCGGGTGGCAGAAGGCGGCCCGGAGTCTCGACGGTGTGCAGTTCGTCAGCTACCACGACAACTGGGTGTACTTCGCCAAACGTTACGGCATGCGGCAGTTCGGGACCCTGGAGTTAGTGGCCGGCATTGGACCGACGCCGGCGCACATCGTCCAACTGGTGGAGCGGATGAAGGCCGCGCGGGTTCCGCTGGTGATTTACGGCACCTATCCCGACCGGGTGCCGCGGCGCGTCGCCCGGGAGGCCGGCGCGACGCTGGTGCAGGTGCCGTTGTACGTGGGCGGGCGGCCAGGTGTCGACAGCTACATCAAGTTGATCGACTACCTCGTCACCCGCCTTTCGGAGGCGGCCGGCCGGTGACGGGGTGCGACCCACCGGAGCCTCCGGTGATCGCCCTCCGGCACGCTAGTCTGGGTTACGGCGCCGAGACGGTGCTCGACGATGTGCATCTGCGCATCGATGCGGGCGAGTTCGTCGGGTTGGCGGGAGCCAACGGGTCCGGCAAGACCACCCTCCTCCGGTCCATGCTGGGCCTGCTCCCGCCGCGCGACGGCAGCGTGGAACGACCCCTTCCGCGCGCTCGTCTCGGCTACGTACCCCAACAGGCTTCCCTTGACGCCTACTTTCCCTTGAGTGTGTGGGAGGTGGCGGCAATGGGAGCCTACGGCCGGCTGCCTCCCTGGCGGCGTTTTCCCAAACACGAGCGCCAACGGGTCGACACGGCTCTGGAACAGGTAGGGTTGGCCCGACTCCGGCGAGCCGTGTTCGCCCATCTGTCCGGCGGGCAGCGTCAACGGGCGCTCATCGCCCGTGCGCTGACCGTGGATCCGGTATTGCTGCTGCTCGATGAGCCCTTCGCCGGCGTGGACCGGAATGCCCGCGAAGACATCGCTCGACAACTGGTCGATCTCAACCGCGGGTCGCGGCTGACCATCGTCCTCTCCAGCCACGACAGCGAGATCCTCGGCTGGACCTGCGGACGCGTGCTCCGTGTCTCCGACGGTGGCGTGCACGAACACTAGGTCATGGCGGACGTGGCGAGCGCGCTCGCGGAGGTCCTGAACCCCTCTTTCCTGCTGTTCCCCGCGGTCGTCGGCAGCATCATCATGGGTTTGGTCTGTCCGGTGGTCGGGGGCTTCCTGGTCCTCAGGCGCAGCGTGTTGCTGGGCCTGACGCTGCCGCAACTGGCAGCCGCGGGGGTGGGGTTCGCGTTGTTCGCGCATGAGATCGGGCTGGTGCCGCATCCGGGCCATGCGTCGGGCGACGCCCACAAGGTCGAAAGGCTGCTGGCCTACGGCGGTTCGCTCCTGTTCACCTTTGGCGGCCTGGTGCTCCTGGGCCTGATGGACTCGCGCGGCACCGGTCGCGCGGAGACCCGCCTGGCCGTGGCCTACGCCTTGGCGGGTTCGCTCACGGTCCTCTTCCTGGCGTTCTATCCTTTCGGCGAAGCGACGATCCTGAGCCTGGTCAAGGGAGAAGCGGTGGTGTTGTCGTGGGCCGAGCTCGCCACCCTGGGCGCGGTCTATGGGGTGGTGATGGGGTGCCTGGTCCTCTTTCGCCGCGAGTTGCTGCTCTCATCGTTCGATCGCGATCTCACGGCGCTCTTGAAGGGAGGCGTCGTCGCCTGGGACCTTCTCTTCTATCTGCTTGCCGGCGTCACCGTCGCGTTGGGGGTGATCATGGCGGGACCGCTGCTCACCTTCGGCTTCCTGGTGTTGCCGCCCATCGCGGCAAGGCCACTGGTCTCGCGCATGGCGCCCTATTTCATCGCGGCGTCCGCGTCGGGCGCCGCCATCGGCGTGGCCGGGTTCGCCATCTGCTACGAGTTCGATCTTCCCCTTGGCCCCACCATGGTGGCCCTGGGTTGCGCGCTGGTGCTCGGCACCCACGCCGCGGCCTGGCTCCGGGCGAAGGCCCGTTGGTGACGGGCGTCCTTCGACTTCGCTCGGCAGATCTCGCTACGCTCAGAAGAACGGTCACCGTGGGTCTCCAGCCTTACCCGCCGGCGCCGCGGAACACCTCCTCGGTGCAGGCGGCCAGCAGGCGGTCGTGGTCGTGGTCCAGGGCGAAGACGCGGAACTTGACGATCTTGGAAGGGATGTAGGCGAACAGCTCGGCCATGGACTCCTTGGTGATGACGCCGGTGGAGGGGTCGTAGGTGTGGATCTGCTTCTTGCCCATGGCCATGGGGTTTTCCGGCCGCGAGTCCTGGGTGGCGATGTCCACGTGGTAGACCAGGTCCCGTTTCTCCGCGGGTAGCGCCGCCCGGATCAAGCCCTCCCATTCGTGGACCTCGATGGTATCGAGCCCGTGTCTCATCTCCGCCGAGGACAGCGTCCTCTCGTAAGCCAGCCGCCACTTGAGGTCGCGGTCGAGGATGCGGCCCCACTCCCGTCCCAGGGGGGTGTCGAGCCGGCGCCAGCGGGAGACCTCCTGCAAGAGCGACCAGTCCGTCAGGTGCAGGTACTGCTCCATGTGGTCCAGGGGATTCCCCGGCGCGATGTTCGCCATGGTCTCCGGGAACAGCTCCTGGAGGTGCGCGTCGATGGCCCGGGTGGTGCGGTGGAAGTAGACGTTCTCGTAAAGGTACTTGCGCGCGTTCAGGAACATGGTGAGGGCGCCCTCGCCGGAACGGTGCAGGGTCAGCCCCTTGGGCGAGATGAAGGTGTAGTAGATGAGCCGCTCCCGGTCGATGGGACCCACCGCCACCCCGCACATGTACGAGTCGCGCGACACGTAATCGAGGTTGTCGAAGGTGAAGATGCCGTTGGTCAGGGGCTGCAGGAACCGTAGCCACAGGGGTTTGGCGGGATCGTCCTCGGAGTCCTTCTTGATGGGGAAGGCGATGTCCTCGGGGTCGAGCTCCTCTCCGGCGGCGAACGGGCCCGTGGGACTGCGGCGGATGCCGCGGATGATGTCGCCGAGGTGCTCCCGGATGATGACCTGGGAGATGTCCTCGTGGATCAGGCCGTGCCGGCTGAGGAAGTGGTTGTCAAAGAAATGACAGAACGGGCCGTGGCCGACGTCGTGAAGCAGTCCGGTGACCCGCATGTACTCTTCCACGTAGTTGGCGGAAGGGCACTCTTCGCCCAAGACCTTGCGCAACGAGGGGTAGAGGCCGCGGGCGAAGGTCCCGGCCAGGTGCATGGCTCCCAGGCAGTGCTGGAAACGGGTGTGCTCCGCCGAGGGGTAGACCCAGCGGGCGCTCTGTAGCTGGAAGATGTAGCGGAGGCGCTGGAACCAGGGGGAATCGATCAGGTCCTTTTCGGTGGCCTCATGGGCCTCCTTGGGAACCGTGAAGGGGATGTAGCGGTGGATCGGATCGGCGATGAGGGAGCATCCGGAGTACTGGTCACGCATGGAGCGCCCCGTCGACGGTCACAGGTCGAAACCCACCTGCGCGGTCCACTGGGAACCTATCTTGCCCAGGTGGCTCAGCCGTTCGTCCACCGCGCCGATGGTCTCACGCTCCTCGTGACGGTCGGGATCGAATTTTTCGCCGCGGGCCTCGGCGCGCACGAAGAACTCGCCCGCCGCGTGGATATCGAATTCCTTCAACACGAAGCCGCTGGCCTGGTACTCGTACAGAAGCTCGCGCATCCAGTTGACCACCAGGTCGTCGTTGTCCAGCCCTTCCACCTCGAGGGTGACGCTTTCCCGCGCCTCCACGGCGGTCATGTCCACCAGCAGGTCGAACAGGGCGACCCCGGCGTCGGCGAGAATCCCCGGCAGCGAGTCGCCGGAGAGCCTGATGCTCAGCTCCGATGACTTCCTTATGACTTTGTACTTCTTGTCCTCATCCGCCATTTCGTGATCCTGCCTAGGGTCGTGTCCTATAAGCTGCTGCGCGACTGACCGCAGGAACTCAAGGGACACGACACCAGGAAATTAGCCCACATCCGTCCCGGCCCGTCAATCCCTGTTGATCAGCGAGGCGGCGAAGCCGGCGCCGAAGCCGTTGTCGATGTTCACCACCGTCACCCCCGCGGCGCAGGAGTTGAGCATGGCCAGCAACGCCGACAGCCCGCCGAAGCTGGCGCCGTAGCCGACGCTGGTGGGCACGGCGATGACCGGTCGCCGGACCAGTCCCGCCACCACGCTGGGCAAGGCGCCCTCCATTCCCGCCACCACGATGAGCAGGGCGGCGTCGGTGAGCTGCCGGTGGTGGCCCAGCAGCCGGTGCAGGCCGGCCACCCCCACGTCGTAGACCCTTTCCACCCGGTTGCCCATGATCTCGCTGGTGACCGCGGCCTCCTCGGCCACCGGGATGTCGGAGGTGCCGGCGCACACCACCGCGATGGTGCCCTTGCCCTTGATGGGGGCGTCCTTCGGGCGCCAGGTGGCGCACCCGGCCTGGCGGTGGAAACGGAACCCCCGGAGCCGTGTCTTGAGGGCGTCCATCTTTTCCTCCGCCAGGCGGGTGATCAGCACGCTGGCGCCGCGTTTCCGGATCGCCCGGGCGATGTCGGCGATATCCGGGACTTCCTTGCCCTCTCCGAGGATGACTTCGGGAAACCCCTGCCGCAGGGCCCGGTGATGGTCCACCTTGGCGAACCCCAGGTCCTCGAACGGCAGGTGCCGCAGCCGTTCCAGCGCCGAGTCCACCGTGACCTCGCCGCGCCGGACGCTGTCCAGGAGTTCCGTGAGTTTCTCTTCGTCCATGGGGGTCTAATGTCCTGTGGGAGTCATCGTTTCTCTTGATGGCGTCCTTCGACTTCGCTCGGCTCCGCCTCGCTACGCTCAGGACGCCATTCTAGCACCCCTTGAAATGGTCGTAGCCCTGCGCCGTCAGCGGCACGCGTTCGCCGCCCCGGTCCAGCAGCGTGAGGCCGTGCTTCCGGGGCACGCATTCGCCGATGCGGGTGATGGGGACGCCGGTGCGCCGGGCGACCCGTTCCACCCCCTTGCGGGCGCCGCTTGCCGCGGTGAACAGCAGCTCGTAGTCCTCGCCGCCGGCCAGCGCGCGGGCGAGGTCGTCCGGGCCCGCCACCCGGGCGAAGGCGCGCGACAGCGGCACCCGGTCCTGCCGCACCACCGCGCCGGTGCCGCTGGCCCGGCAGATGTGCCCCAGGTCCTGTGCCAGCCCGTCGCTTACGTCGATCATCGCCCGGGCCAGCCCATGCCGGGCCAGCTCCATGCCGGTCTTCACCCGCGCGGTGGGCCGGTGGTGCCGGCGGATCAGGTAGTTCTTGTCCCGCGCCGAGACCCCGGGCCGCGGGTCGGCCAGCAGCGCCAGGCCCAGCGCCGAGTCTCCCAGGGTGCCGGTCACGTAGATGTCGTCGCCCGCCCGGGCGCCCGCCCGGGTGATGGCGCCGTAGGGCGCGAAGCCGGCCAGGAAGACGTCGATGACCAGGCGGTCGGCGGCGCAGGTGTCGCCTCCCACCAGCGCCACGCGGTGCTCCGCGGCCGCGGCGTGAATGCCGCGGACCAGCGCGGCCGCCCGTTGCGTGGCGAGGTCGGGAAGGGCCAGCGACAGCAGAAAATAGGCCGGCCGCCCGCCCATGGCGGCAATGTCGCTCAGGCTGGCGGTGAGGGACTTGTGACCGAGCTCGCGCATCGAGATCCAGTCGCGGTTGAAGTGGACGCCCTCGATCAGCAGGTCCGAGGTGAACAGGAGCGAGTCGTCGGGAGTGGATACCCGCGCGGCGTCGTCGCCGATGCCCAGGCGCACGCCGCGGCTCCGCGGGGTTCTCGCGCGGATCCGGTCGATGAGCCCGAACTCTCCCAGGTCCCGAAGTGTCATGGGAAACCGCCAGTGGACTTCAAAGCAACCGCGATCGTGCGCCCTTCGAATTCGCGCCGCCGGCGCGGCGCTACGCTCAGGGCGAACGGGTTATGGGGTAAGGGCACCAGCCGCTCACAACCGTTCGCCCTGAGCGTAGCGAAGCGAAGTTGAAGGGCTCCATTCGAAGGGCGCCCTTCAGGCGTTTGCCGGCACCGTCCTGTCCCTGCCGCCCTTGGGGCGGGGCCGCCGGCTCGGTTTCTTGGCCTTGGCCGCGGCCCTGGGCTTCGGCGTGTCTCCCGGCGCGTCCTCGGGCTGTTTGTCCCCGAAGGCTGCCGCCAGCACGTCGTTCATGTTGCGCGCGAGGATGAACTGCAGCTTGTTGCGCAGCGGGCGCGGGATCTCTTCGAGGTCCTTCTGGTTCTGGAACGGGATGGCCACGGTCTCGACGCCGGAACGGAACGCCGCCAGGCATTTCTCCTTGAGGCCGCCCACCGGCAGCACCCGCCCGCGCAGCGTGATCTCCCCGGTCATGGCCACGTTCCGGCTCACCGGGCGGCGGGTGAGCGCGGAGATGAGCGCGGTTCCCATGGTGATGCCCGCCGAGGGGCCGTCCTTGGGGATGGAGCCGGACGGGACGTGTATGTGGATGTCCTGCTTCTGGTAGAAGTTTTCCTCGAGCCCCAGGCTCTTGGCCTGGGCGCGGGCGTAGCTGACCGCGGCCTGGGCCGATTCCCGCATGACGTCGCCTAACTGGCCCGTCAGGGTCAGGTTGCCGCGGCCCTTGGACAGCGATGCTTCGACGTGCAGCACCTCGCCGCCGGCGCTGGTCCACGCCAGGCCCGTGGCGACGCCGATCTCGTTCTGCTCCTGGGTCTCGGTCAAGAACCGCGGTGGGCCCAGGAACTGGTGCAGGTTCCGGCGGGTGATGCGGGTGCGGGCGGTGCGGCCGTCGGCCACCTTGCGCGCCACCTTCCGGCAGATGGCCGCGATCTCCCGTTCGAGGTTCCGGAGCCCCGCCTCCCGCGTATACTGCTCGATGATGCGCAGCACCGCGTCGTTGGAGACGTCCAGCAGGTCGCCGGAGATCCCCGCCTCCTCCAGTTGCCGCGGGAGCAGGAACCGCCGCGCGATCTCCAGCTTCTCCTCGTTGGTGTAGCCGGAGAGGTTGATGACCTCCATGCGGTCCCGGAGGGCCGGCGGCACCGTGTCGAGGAGGTTGGCGGTGCAGATGAAGAGCACGTTGGAGAGGTCGAACGGGACGTTCAGGTAGTGGTCGCTGAAGGCGTGGTTCTGCTCCGGATCGAGCACCTCCAGCAGGGCCGCGGAAGGGTCCCCGCGGAAGTCGTTGCCGAGCTTGTCGAGCTCGTCCAGCATGAAGACCGGATTGCTGGAGCCCGCCTGCTTCATGCCCTGGATGATCCGGCCCGGGAGAGCCCCGACGTAGGTCCTCCGATGGCCGCGGATCTCGGCCTCGTCGCGGATCCCGCCCAGCGAGATGCGCACGAAGTTCCGCCCGAGGGCGCGGGCGATGGACTTGCCGAGGGAGGTCTTGCCGACCCCCGGGGGGCCGACGAAGCACAGGATCGGTCCGCGGATCTCCTTCCGCAGCTTGTTCACCGCGAGATACTCGAGAAAGCGTTCCTTGATCTTCTCCAGGTCGAAGTGGTCTTCGTCGAGGACCCGCTTGGCTTTCTTGAGGTCGAGGTTGTCGTCGGTCCGGGAGCTCCAGGGGAGCTCCGCCATCCAGTCGAGGTAGGTCCTCACCAGCGAGGACTCCGAAGACTCCGGGTGCATCTGCTCCAGCCGCTTGAGCTGCTTGTTGGCCTCTTTCCTGACCTCCGCGGGCATTCCCGCCTTGTCGATCTGGGCCTTGATCTCGTTCATCTCCTCGGTCTTGTCGTCGCCCTCCCCGAGCTCCTGGTGGATCTGCCGGAGCTGCTCCCGCAGGAAATACTCCCGCTGGGTCTTGCTCATCTCGTCCTTGGCCTGGTTCTGGATGCGCGCCTGCATGGTGGCGAGCTCGAGCTCGCGGGTGAGCAGCTCGTTGACTTTCTTGAGCCGGTCCACCGGCTCGTAGATCTCCAGGATCGACTGGCTCTCCTCGATCTGGAGCCGCAGGTTGGAAGCCACCAGGTCCGCCAGCACACCGGGATCCACCACGTTGTCCGTGACCATGACGATCTCGGGCGGGAGGTTCTTCAGGTTGAGGATCTGCTCGATCTTCTCCTTGACGTTGCGCATGAGCGCTTCGACCTCGATGGACAGCTCGATCACCTGCTGCTCGACCACCTTCTCGATACGCACCTCGAAAAAGGGCTCTTCCCGCACCACCTGTTCGAGGGCGCCCTTGGTGAGCCCCTGGACCAGGATCTTCACCCGTCCGTCGTCGAGCTTGAGCATGCGTAGAATGGTCGCCACCGTGCCCACGCGGTAGAGGTCGTCGGCATCCGGATCGTCCTCGGTGGCGTCCTTCTGCACCACCAGGAAGATGTGCCGGTCGCGCGCCAGCGCCTCGTTCACCGCGTTGATGGAGATCTCCCGCCCCACGAACAGGGGAATCATCATGTAGGGGAAGATGACGATGTCCCGGATGGGCAGGAGCGGGATGACGTCGGGGATGTCCTCGATCGGCCGGTCGGCAACGAGCTCCGCGGTGTCCTTGTCCGATACGTCCATGGGTTGTCCTCAGTCGAACAGTTCCTTTACCTTCTCGAAGAACCCCTTGGCAATAGGATGGGCTTCCTCTCCGCCTTCCTGGGCGAAGTCGTTGAGCAGCTTCTTCTGGCGCCCGTTGAGCCGGGTCGGGGTCTCCACCAGGACCCGCACATGCTCGTCGCCCCGGCGGCCCCCGTGCACGTCCTTGATGCCCTTGCCCTTGAGGCGGAAGACCGCGTGGGACTGGGTCCCCGAGGGGATCTTCATCTTGACCTTGCCTTCCAGCGTGGGCACCTCGATTTCCGCTCCGAGGGCGGCGTTGACGAAGCTGATGGGCATCTCGCAGATGACGTCGGTGCCGTCGCGGGCGAAGATCGGGTGGTCCTGGACGATGATGACCACGTACAGGTCCCCGGGCGGACCGCCGCGGAGGCCGGTCTCTCCCTCGCCCCGCAGCTTGAGCCGCGAGCCGGTGTCAACCCCCGCCGGGATCTTGACGTTGATGGTGTGGAACTTCCGCGTGAGCCCCGCGCCGCCGCAGGTGGGGCACGGGTGGGGGATCACCCGGCCCTGGCCGCCGCACTGGCCGCAGGTGCGGGAAACCGTGAAGAAGCCCTGCTGGAAGGCCATCTGGCCGGTGCCCTTGCAGCCGGGACAGGTCTGCGGCGAGGTTCCCTTCTCGGCGCCGCTGCCCTCGCACTCGTCGCAGGATCCGTGGCGCGGGATCTTGATCTTCTTCTCGGTGCCGAAGGCGGCCTGCTCGAACGAGATCTCGAGGTTGTAGCGCAGGTCGTCGCCGCGCTGGGCCCGCGACCGCGCCCGGCCCCTGGGCGATCCGCCGAAGAACTCGCCGAATATGTCGCCGAAGATGTCCTCGAACCCGCCGGTGAAGTCGAAGCCGCCGGCGAAGGGGCCGCTCTCGCCGAAGGCGGCGTGGCCGAACTGGTCGTACCTGGTCCTTTTCTCCGGATCGGAGAGCACCTGGTAGGCTTCGGACAGTTCCTTGAACTTCTCCTCCGCCTGGTCGTCCCCCGGGTTCCGGTGGGGATGGTACTGAAGCGCCAGCTTGCGGTACGCTTTCTTGATCTCGTCCTCGCCGGCATTGCGGCTCAGGCCGAGGATCTCATAGTAGTCCTTTCTGTCCAATGTCTAGTCCCGCTTGGGAAGCTGTATCGACCGATGACGCGATGCGGGCACGGGCGGGTTTGAAACCCGTCCCTACAACTTCGTTTCCTGCTCCTCTTCCTTGACTTCCTCGAAGTCGGCGTCCACGACGTTGTCGTCGGGGTTGGCCTCGCCGGCGCTCGGCGACGGCTGCGTCGGGTCCTGCTGTCCCTGCTGCGCTTGCTGTTGTGATGCCTTGGCATACATGGCTTCGGCCAGCTTGTGAGAGGCCTGGTTGAGCTCCTCCGCCGCCGCCCGCATGGCCGCGGCGTCGTCGCCCTCCAGCGCTTTCCTGGCCTTTTCCAGGGCCGCCTCGATGTTCTGCTTGACCTCGGCGTCCAGGTCGTCGCCGTACTCCTTCAGCGACTTCTCGGTGGAGTAGACCAGCGAATCGAGCTGGTTGCGGGCCTCCGCCGCTTCCTTGCGTGTCTTGTCCTCCTCGGCGTGGACCTCGGCGTCCTTCACCATGTTCTGGATCTCCTCCTCGCTCAGGCCGCTGGAGGCGGTGATCTTGATGGACTGCTCCTTCCCCGTCCCGAGGTCCTTGGCGGAGACGTGGACGATGCCGTTGGCGTCGATGTTGAAGGTTACGTCGATCTGCGGCATGCCGCGTGGAGCCGGCGGTATGCCCTCGAGGTTGAACTGGCCCAGCAGCTTGTTGTACGCGGCCATCTCCCGCTCGCCCTGGTGCACGCTGATGGTCACGGAGGGCTGGTTGTCGGCGGCGGTGGAGAACACCTGGTTCTTCTTGGTCGGGATGGTGGTGTTGCGCTCGATCAGCTTGGTGAACACGCCCCCCAGGGTCTCGATGCCGAGGGACAGCGGGGTCACGTCGAGCAGCAGCACGTCCTTCACGTCGCCCGTGATCACGCCCCCCTGGATGGCGGCGCCGATGGCCACCACCTCGTCGGGGTTTACGCCCCTGTGGGGCTCCTTGCCGAAAATCTTCTTGACCCGCTCCTGCACCGCCGGCATGCGCGTCATGCCGCCCACGAGGATCACCTCGTCGATCTCCCCGGCGGAGAACCCGGCGTCCGCCAGGGCCTGGCGGCAGGGTCCCTCGGTGCGCTCGATGAGGTCGGCGCAGAGGGCCTCGAGCTTGGAGCGGCTGAGCTTGATGCTCAGGTGCTTGGGCCCCGCCTGGTCGGCGGTGATGAACGGTAGGTTGATGTCCGTCTCCACCGAGGTGGACAACTCGCACTTGGCCTTTTCCGCGGCCTCCTTGAGTCGCTGCAGCGCCATCTGGTCGCCACGGAGGTCGATGCCCTGGTCCTTCTTGAACTCGTCGGCCAGGTAGTCGATGATCCGCTGGTCGAAGTCCTCGCCGCCCAGGAAGGTGTCGCCGTTGGTGGCCTTGACCTCGAAGACGCTATCGCCCAGTTCCAGGATGGAGATGTCGAAGGTGCCGCCGCCCAGGTCGAACACCGCGATCTTCTCGTCCTTCTTCTTGTCCAACCCGTAAGCCAACGAGGCTGCCGTGGGCTCGTTGATGATGTACTTTACGTCCAGTCCGGCGATGCGCCCGGCGTCCTTGGTGGCCTGGCGCTGGCTGTCGTTGAAGTAAGCCGGCACGGAGATGACCGCCTCGCTTACCGTCTCGCCCAGATAGTCCTCCGCGGTCTGCTTCATCTTCTGCAGGATGAAGGCCGAGACTTCGGGCGGGCTGTAGGTCTTGCCGCGGCTCTCCACCCACGCGTCGCCCTTGTCCGAACGCGCGATCCCATAGGGCAGGAGAGACTTGGCCTTCTGCACCATGGGGTCGTCGAACACCCGTCCGATCAGGCGCTTGACCGCGAAAATCGTGTTCTGGGGGTTGGTGATGGCCTGCCGCCGCGCGATCTGGCCCAACAGCCGCTCGCCGCTCTCGGAAAACGCCACCACGGACGGTGTGGTGCGGCTTCCCTCGGCATTGGTCAGGACCTTGGGGTCGCTGCCCTCCATGATCGCCACACAGGAGTTGGTCGTCCCCAGATCGATGCCTATGACCTTTGCCATTTGTTCGTCTCCTTGTCCTTCGATGTCGCTGTCAATCTAATCATCGGTCCGGTCGCTTTCAACCGCCGTTTCGTCTTTTTCTTTTAAAGTCGGGGTCTTAGCGACACTCACCAACGACGGGCGCAGCAGCCGGTCGGCCAGGTAGTAGCCCGGGTGCACCTCGTCCACCACCGTGTTGGCCTCGTGTTCGTCGGTCTCCACCTGGGCGTAGGCCTCGTGCCTTTCCGGGTCGAAGGGCTGTCCCTTGGCCGTGACCTGCGTGACCCCGTGCTTCTCGAGCGCTTCCAGGCAGCCCTTGAGCACCAGCGCGATGCCGTCCAGCAGCAGCTTCGGGTCGCCGTCGGCCGGCGCGTGCCGGGCCGCCCGCTCAAGGTCGTCGATGACCGGCAGGAGATCCCGCACCAGGGATTCGTTGGCGAAGCGGATAGCGTCGTGTTTTTCGCGGGTTACGCGCTTCTTGTAGTTCTCGGTCTCGGCCGCCTCGCGCAGGTACCGCTCGTGATTGAGCCGTGCCTCCTCGCGCGCCGCTTCCAGCTCGGCCGCAAGCCGCTCGGCCTCTGAAGGCTCTTCGGCTACGGCCCCTTCGCCGGCCCCGGGCCGGGTTGCCGTTTCCTCTTCTTCCGCGGCCGTTTCGGCCGGGTCCCTGTTTTTTTCGCCCATGCTGCTGTGTGCCCTCTATCCTCTTTCCGCGGCCGCGGGCGAAAAACAGCCCCCCGCCCCCGTAACGGCGGACAGAAGTTAATCACCGTATGGAACCTTGTCAAGGTAGCCGGGGCAGGTGGGCGAAAGGTTCGAAAGCGAGGTTTCCGCGCGACTTTTTCCGTGCCTTCGTGTATAGTTACGGGATATCGGCGATTTTGCGCGGCGGGACCGGGGGGCGGGCCGAAAGGCCGGCGAGACGCCGTTCATGTCGGGGGGTATTGAGTGCCGGCGATACGGTCGAGCCCGGCCATCGTGCTGCGGTCCTGGGCTTACGGCGAATCGGACAAGATCGTCTCTTTCCTCACGCGGGATTTCGGCAAGATCAGGGGCATCGCCAAGGGAGCCAAGCGATCCCGCAAACGATTCCTGAACGTTCTGGAGCCTTTCACGCTGGTCCAGTTGCGTTTTCATCAGCGCTCCAACAGCCCGCTGGCGTTCGTGCACGCCTGCGACTGGGTGTACGTGTTCCGGGACATCACCCGGACTCTGGCCAAGATCGCCCACGCCTCCTATCTTGTTGAAATCACCGACGAGTTGACCCGGGACGGCGACGACAGCCTGTCGCTGTTCGACCATCTGCGGGACGGGCTGCGGTTCCTGGAGAAGAACGAGGTGTCGGCGGAGTTCCTCACCGCGTTCGAGCTGACGCTGCTGCGGCTGGCGGGATTTCAGCCCACGCTCGAATATTGCCAGCGCTGCGGCGCCACGCCGGCGCCCGATCGGGAGCGCGCGAACGGCCGTTGGGAGTTCAGCCCGCGGGACGGCGGCGTGCTGTGCGGGAATTGTTGCGGTTTGCGCAAGGAGTCGGTGCCCCTGTCGGTTGAGGCGTTGGCGATCATGGCCCGCTTTCAGCGGCACGGCTGGGTGGTCGGGGAGGCGCCGGCGCTCTCCCGGCCGGCCCTCGGCGAGGCCCGCGAGGTGCTGCCCTTGTTTATCCAGTACCAGATTAGTAAGAAGCTCAAGTCCGCGGCCTTCCTGGAAGGCTCGTTTCGCTAGGGAGAATGGCGTCCTTCGACTTCGCTTCGCTACGCTCGGGACGAACGGAAAGGGTATCCTCCCCCGTTCGTCCTGAGCGTAGCGCCGCGCCAGCGGCGCGAAGTCGAAGGACGCCATAGTTCGACGACAGACAGGAGACCCACAGCACCCATGAACGAACACGCGACGATGGAAAAGGTCGTCAATCTTTGCAAGCGGAGAGGGTTCATCTTCCCGTCCAGTGAGATTTACGGAGGAATCGGCAGCACCTGGGACTACGGTCCCGTCGGAGTGGAGCTCAAGCGCAACGTCAAGGAAGCGTGGTGGAAGGCGGTGGTGACCGGCCGCAACGACACCGTCGGCCTGGACGCCTCGATCCTGATGCATCCCAGGGTGTGGGAGGCGTCGGGCCACGTCGCCGGCTTTTCCGACCCGCTGGTGGAATGCAAGGCGTGCCACCTCCGTTTTCGCGAGGACTTCCTGGAGGAAGCGGGCAAATGCCCCGCCTGCGGCGGCGAGGTCACCGAGGCGCGGCAGTTCAACCTCATGTTCAAGACCTTCATGGGACCGGTGGAGGACACCGCCAGCACGGTGTTCCTGCGGCCCGAGACCGCCCAGGGCATCTTCGTCAACTTCACCAACGTCCTCGACACCGCGCGCCAGAAGATCCCCTTCGGCATCGCGCAGATCGGCAAGAGCTTCCGCAACGAGATCACCCCCGGCAACTTCATCTTCCGCACCCGCGAGTTCGAGCAGATGGAGATCGAGTACTTCGTCAAGCCCGGCGAGGACGAGGAGGCGTTCCAGTCCTGGCAGGATGCGCGCATGCATTGGTACGTGGACAACGGCATCCGCGCCGGCAACCTGCGCCTCCGTCCCCACGGCAGCGACGAGTTGGCCCACTACGCCAAGGCCTGCGTGGACGTGGAGTACGAGTTCCCGTTCGGCTGGTCGGAGCTCGAGGGCATCGCCAACCGCGGCGACTTCGACCTGAAGCAGCACATGGAGTACAGCGGCAAGGACATGACCTACTTCGACGAGGCCACCCGCAGCCGCTACCTTCCCTACGTCATCGAGCCTTCCGCCGGCGTCGACCGGCCGCTGCTGGCGTTCCTGGTGGACGCCTACGACGAGGAGGAGGTGGAGGGCGACCGCCGCATCGTGCTGCGCCTCGACCCGCGCCTGGCGCCGTTCAAGGCCGGGGTCTACCCGCTGCTGCGGAAGGACGGACAACCGGAGCGTGCCCAGGAGATCCGCGACATCCTGAAGGAGCATTTCCCCGTGGTCTATGACCAGGCCGGCTCCATCGGCCGCCGCTACCGCCGGCAGGACGAGATCGGCACCCCCTTCGGCGTCACCGTGGACCACGAGACCATGAAGGACCAGACGGTGACGCTGCGGGACCGCGACGCCATGACCCAGGTGAGGATTCCGGTGGACCGGCTGGTGGACGAGATCCGCCGCCGCATCGACCCGCGGACGAGGGAACGGTAATGGCCCGGCACGTCTACTCTTTCGGAGCGGGCAAGGCCATGGGCGGGGCCTCCATGCGCGAGGTCCTGGGGGGCAAGGGCGCGGGACTCCACGAGATGACCCGCATGGGCGTTCCGGTGCCCCCGGGCTTCACCATCTCCACCGCCGCCTGCACCCACTTCTACGAGAACGAGGGACGCTACCCCGACGGCCTCGATGGCGAAGTCGCCGCCGCCATGAGGCGGGTGGAGAAGATCATGGGGCGGCGCTTCGGCGACGGCGACAACCCGCTGCTGGTATCGGTGCGCTCGGGCGCGCGGGAATCCATGCCCGGGATGATGGACACGGTGCTGAACCTCGGCCTCAACGACCGCACCGTGGCCGGCATGATCCGGCGCACCGGCAACCCGCGCTTCGTGTACGATTCCTACCGCCGCTTCGTGCAGATGTACGGCGACGTGGTGCTGGACATGAAGCCCGACAAGGCCGAACAGCACGACGTGTTCGAGACCCTGCTGGAGCGCAGGAAGAAGGCCCGAGGGGTCAAGGACGACACGGAGCTGACCGCCGAGGACCTCCGCGACCTGGTGGGCGAGTTCAAGGACGAGGTGCGCCGGCAGCGCGGCATGCCGTTCCCGGACGACCCGGAGGAGCAGCTCTGGGGCGCCGTCGGCGCCGTGTTCGGGTCGTGGAACAACGACCGCGCCGTGGCCTACCGGAAGATGTACGGCATCCCCGACGGTTGGGGCACCGCGGTCAACGTCCAGACCATGGTGTTCGGCAACCGGGGAGAGAGCTCCGGCACCGGCGTCGCCTTCACCCGCGATCCGGCGTCGGGCGAGCGGCGCTTCTACGGCGAGTTCCTGATGAACGCCCAGGGCGAGGACGTGGTGGCGGGGATCCGCACGCCGCAGCCCATCGGCGCGCTGGCCAAGGTCCAGCCCGACGCCTACCGGGAGCTCCAGCGCATCGCCGGCGTCCTGGAAGCCCACTACCGGGACATGCAGGACCTCGAGTTCACCATCGAGGACGGCAGGCTCTGGCTGCTGCAGACCCGGACCGGCAAGCGCACCGGCTTCGCCGCGGTGCGCATCGCCGTGGACATGGCCGACGCCGGGGCCATTTCCAGGGAAGAGGCGCTGCGGCGGATCGAGCCGGAGCACCTGAGCCAGGTGCTGCGCCCGGTCTTCGACCAGGCGGCCAAGGAGACCGCCCAGGCCAGGGGCCGGGTGCTGGCGCGGGGACTGCCCGCCGGCCCGGGCGCGGCCACCGGGAGGATCGTGTTCCACGCCGCCGACGCGGCGGCGCGGCGGGCCCGCGGCGAGAAGGTCATCCTGTGCCGCGTGGAGACCAGCCCGGAAGACATCCGCGGCATCGAGGCGGCCGAGGGCATTCTCACGGCCCGGGGCGGCATGACCTCCCACGCGGCGCTGGTGGCGCGGCAGCTCGGCACGGTGTGCGTGGTGGGCTGCGACGCCCTCACCGTCGACTACCGCTCCGGCGAGGCGCGCATCGGCGGGGTGGTGCTCAAGGAGGGGGACTGGCTCTCGCTGGACGGCAGCACCGGAGAGGTGATCCGGGGACAGATCGTGACCCATCCCTCCGACGTGCTGCGGGTGCTGCTAGACCGCAATCGCGAGGCCGCGGGCTCGCCCACCTACCGGCGCTTCGCCAGGCTCATGCGCTGGGTGGACGCCACCCGCCGGCTCGGCGTCAAGACCAACGCCGACCTGCCGGAGCAGGCGCGCATCAGCCGGGACTTCGGCGCCGAGGGCATCGGCCTGTGCCGCACCGAGCACATGTTCTTCCAGGAACAGCGCATCCACGCGGTCCGCGAGATGATCCTGGCCGACGACGAGGAAGGGCGGCGCAAGGCGCTGGACAAGCTGCTGCCCATGCAGCAGGGCGACTTCAAGGCGATCCTGGGCATCATGGACAAGCTGCCGGTGACGATCCGGCTGCTGGACCCGCCCCTGCACGAGTTCCTGCCCCAGACCAGGGCCGACATCGCCGCCCTCGCCAAGGTGCTCTCCATCCGCCCCAAGACCGTGCGCGAGAAGGTGGAAGCGCTTCGGGAGGCCAACCCCATGCTCGGGCATCGCGGCTGCCGCCTTGCCATCTCGTACCCGGAGATCACCGAGATGCAGACCCAGGCCATCTTCCGGGCGGCGTGCGAGCTGCGCAAGGAACGCAAGGACCCGCGCCCCGAGGTGATGATTCCCCTGGTTGGCAGCCTGGAGGAGTTCCGCGCCCAGCGGGAGATCGTCGAGCGGGTCGCCCGCGCCACCATGAAGCGGTACGGGGTCAAGGTGCGCTACGCCGTGGGCACCATGATCGAGCTGCCGCGGGCGTGCCTGGTGGCCGACCAGATCGCGCACGAGGCCCAGTTCTTCTCCTTCGGGACCAACGACCTGACCCAGACCTGCCTCGGCTTGTCCCGGGACGACGCCGGCAGGTTCCTGCCGCACTACGTGGCCCAGGGGCTGTTGCCCGAGGACCCGTTCGTGACCATCGACGAGCCCGGGGTGGGGGCGTTGATGGCGCTGGGAGTCGAAAAGGGCCGGAGCGCGCGCCGGGACCTCGACGTGGGCATCTGCGGCGAGCACGGCGGCGACCCCAAGTCGGTGGTCTTCTGCCACGACCTGGGCCTCGACTACGTGAGCTGCTCTCCCTACCGCGTCCCCATCGCCAAGCTCGCCGCCGCCAAGGCGGCGCTCCGCAAGAAGGGCAACGGGCGGTAGTCCGGGCCACACTCTACGCACGTCCCCTATAGTTCTCGGCCGGCCGGCCGATTCATCATTCATTGGAACGCGGTGTTCCGTCACTACGCGTGTGCGGAGTGGCGGATCGGTGTCGAGATCTTTGCGGAGAGGGTCCCATGGAAGTGTCTCTCGGAGAGTTGATGGAGCAGGCCGGCTTGATCACGCGCGAACAGCGCGGCCGTGCCGAAGCGCTACAGCGGCGCACCGGCCTCAACCTGGTAGCGGCCCTGGTCGAGGACGGAGCGGTGGACGAAGGCGGGGTCATGGCGTTCGTAGCCGAACGGTTCGGTGCGGAAGAGGTGGCGGCCCTGCGGCGCATCCTCGACCAGGGTCGCGGCACCCGCGGCTCCGCGTTGGGGTCGGGCCGGGAAACCCGGGATACTCCGGCCGGACAGGCTCCAGGGTCGGGCGGCCGCCCCGATCGGGTGCAGCCGGCCCGGGACACCTCGGTGGTGGCGCTGGTGGATTCCCTGCTGCGGGACGCGGTGGCGCGGGGCGCCAGCGACATTCATGTCGAGCCCTACGAGGACAGCGTGCGCGTGCGCTTCAGGATCGACGGGATCCTGCAGGAGGTGATGACGCCGCCGCGCGAGATGAAGCAGGCCTTGACATCCCGCATCAAGGTGATGGCCCGTCTGGACATCGCCGAGCACCGGTTGCCGCAGGACGGCCGCCTGAAGCTGGGGGCGGACGGCGGCGAGGTGGACGTGCGGGTCTCGGTGTTGCCGACGCGCTTCGGAGAGAAGGTGGTGCTGCGGCTTCTGCACCGCTCCGACCTGGTGACGAGCCTCGACCGGCTGGGCCTGGAAGGGCCGGACCGGGAACGTTTCGACGAAGCCATGAGCAAGCCCGCGGGCATGATCCTGCTCACGGGACCCACCGGGAGCGGCAAGTCCACGACACTCTACGGCATGTTGTCGGAGCTCAACGGGCCGGGAGTGAACATCTCGACCGCGGAGGACCCGGTGGAGTACCATCTCGCGGGCGTCAACCAGGTCCAGACCCACGGCGAGATCGGCCTCTCCTTCGCCGCGTGTCTGCGGGCGTTCCTGCGCCAGGACCCCGACATCCTCATGGTGGGCGAGATCCGCGACGCCGAGACCGCCCGCATCGCCGTCAACGCCGCGCTGACCGGACACCTGGTGTTGACCACCCTCCATACCAACGACGCGCCGTCCAGCGTCCACCGCCTGCTCGACATGGGGGTGGAGCCCTACCTGATCGCGTCGGCCATCACCATGGTGGCGGCGCAACGGCTGCTGCGCCGCGTGTGCGATGCCTGCAAGGTGCGCGCCGTGTTGCAGTCCGGGATGCTCACGCGCCGGGGGGCGGAGGAGGTGCGCGACGTCGAGGGCTACAACGGCGCCGGGTGTCCCGAATGCCACCACACGGGCTACCGGGGCCGCGTGGCCATCTACGAGGTCATGACGCTGGGCGATGATCTCCGCCGGATGATCCTTCGCGGCGGCTCGGTTGCCGAGCTCAAGGCCGCGGCCATGGAGCGGGGCATGCGCACCCTGCGCCAGGCCGCCGTCCGGAGGTTCCGCCAAGGGGTCACCACCATCGAGGAGGCGTTGCGGGTGACCGAGCCGGATCCTTCGGCGGCGCGGTCGGTTCCACCCGCGCAGGTCCGGGCAGGGTAGTTCGATGGCGCGCTACCGGTGGCAGGGCAGGAACCGCGAGGGAAGGCTCCGGCGGGGCGAAATGGAGGCGGCGGACCGCGCGGCGGTCGCCGCCGAGCTTCGCCGGCGCGGGATTCGCCCGCTGGCGTCGGGTATCCGCGAAACGCGCGCGGGGTCGTGGCGCGAGATCGCCATCCCGGGGCTCGCGCCCAGGGTCGGGGCCGACGACATCGTCATGCTGACGCGGAACTTCGGCGTCATGATCGAGGCCGGCGTGCCGGTCGTCGAGGCCCTGCGGGTGCTCGCCGACCAGAGCGCCGACGGCGTGGTGCAAGAAGCGCTCCGCGCCGTGCGGCTGGACGTCTCCAACGGCATGACCTTGACCGCGGCCATGTCCCGCCACCCGAGGTTGTTCGACACCCTGTTCGTGCGCATGGTGGCCGCCGGCGAGCACGGCGGCGTGCTCCCGGAGATCCTCGCGCGCCTGGCGGTGTTCATCGAGCGTTCGGCGCGGCTCAAGCGGAAGGTCAAGACCGCCATGCTCTATCCCGCCACCGTCATCGTCGTGGCCGCGGTGGTGGTGGGCGTTCTTCTCCTCCACGTGATCCCGGTCTTCGCGGAAGTCTACCGGGGCATGGGGCAGACCCTTCCTCCCGTGACGGAGCTCACCATCGCCGCGAGCCGGTGGACGTACGAACACTTCCCGTTCCTTCTCGGCGGCGTCCTGGCCGTTCCCGTGGCGGCTCACCTGGCCTGCCGTACCGAGGGGGGCCGGCGGGCGGTGCATCGATGGCTGCTGAGGGTGCCGCTCGTCGGCGACCTGTTGCGCAAGTCGGCGATCGCGCGTTTCAGCCAAAACACCGGCCTTCTGCTCCAGTCGGGCGTGGTGCTGCTGGACAGCCTGACCGTCACGGCCGGAACCACCGGCAACAAGGTCCTGGAACAGGCCATCCTGGAGACCCGGGCCGGGTTGGAGAAGGGCAGGGCCTTCTCGGAGCTGCTGTCGGCCACCGGCCTGTTCCCGGCCCTGGTGTGCCACATGGTCGCCGTCGGAGAAAGCATCGGCGCCCTCGATACGATGCTCAACCGGGTGGCGGCGTTCTACGAGGAAGAGGTAGACCGGGCGGTGGCGCGGCTGACCGCCTTAATGGAGCCGGCGCTGATGGTCGTTCTCGGAGTCGTGCTTGGGGGCATCGTCATTTCCATGTACCTGCCGATCTTTCAGATGGGCGGCATGGTGCAGTGAGGAGGATTCGAATGAAGACGGAAGGTTTCGCGGAAGGCTTCAGCGGAGGTACCGCTGTCGGGTACCGGGCGGATACGCGGCCGCGTGAACACCGGAGGCCGGCGAAGACCGCCGGTTTTACCCTGATCGAGCTGTTGGTGGTCATTGCCATCATCGGGATTCTGGCCGCGGTGGCGATACCGCAGTTCGGCGGCTACCGGCGCAAGGGATTCGACGCCGACGCCCAGGCCAACGTCAGGAACATGGCTCTGGCCCAGGAGGGATACTATCTGGAAAACAATACCTACGCCGACGACCCCGCCGATTTGACCGACTTCGGCTACACCCACAGCGCCAACATCACCCCCGCCGTCACCAGCGCCGACGATGCAACATTCGTGGTAACCGCCACGGTCGCCGCGGGCTGCGCCGACGGCACCGGCGTCGCCACCTACGATCAGGCCACCGGACAGGTCACCCTGGTGAAGTGCACGCCGTAGGGCTGGGAATCCCGGTCAAGGTTTGGTTTGACCGATTGGTCCGTAAAGACTATTCTGATCGCGGAAGGAGTTGTCATGTCTCCCGAGTTCATCGCCATCATCATCGTAGGGCTGTCCAATGCCGCGTCTCTCGCCTTCCTGTGGGGACTCCATCGCGACGTGGCGGGGCTGCGTGAGCGCATGGTGCGTCTCGAAGGTTTGTTCGAGGGCTTCACGGCCCGGACTACGGCGGCGGGCAAGAGCGACGGGTGATCCGACTATATGAGTCGCGGTCGGACCGTCCGCGCGCACCGTTCCGCGCGTCCGACAACCGCGGGCCGCGAGCAAACCCGACGGAGCAGCGCGAAGCAATCGCTGAAGGTCGGGCCTCCTTCGCCCGCGTACTTGCGTTCCGGGTTGACGGCGAGGGCTTGGCAGAAGTCTTCCTGGTGAATACGGCGCGCCTGTCTCAGGCCCGCGGCCTTCCGGGCAGCGCGCACGATATCGCCGATATCCGCGGGAGTCAGAGGTTGCACTTTCATGATAATTTCCCGATCGGGAATAATAGGAGAAGTTCGACTTGATTGCAAACCGAATTACCCGATCGGGAACCTGAACAGTCCCGGTCCCCATCAGGACGGGGGAATTACCCGATCGGGAATGTCCTGGTTCGATATCGACCCGTGACGGGAGGTGAAGCGGAGGGCACGAGGCGTTGGCGGCTAAGCTGCCTCGTCCGGGTGTCCCTGTTCGCTGCCTACTCCGTCGCCGATTCCGCTTCAGGTTCGGGTGTGGGAGCGGGGGTAGGGAGAGGCTCCTTGTCTTCCTTGATGAAGTCGAAGAGCATGCGCGGGACGGCGTTGCAGTTTATGCAGCGGGGGGTTTTCGGCTGCGTTCCGTCCGGGTAGATCATGTTCTTGAGGTAGAAGGGCTTCTCGGTGCCGACGTATCCGTCGTAGTAGAACGCCAGCTTGCCGCACTCACTGCATTGCAGGTACTTTGCCATTTCCGGTCTTTCCGCGTTTTGGAGGCGGTTGCCTTGAACGATCGCGTCTCGAAGCCTCACGCTTCGAAGCTCGCCGTGACCTCCTGGTGCCCGTCACCCTCTGTATAGCTTTCCTCTCGATACAGGCCAAGGGCCTTCATCACCGGGGCGTCGTGGATGGCGAACAGGATGGCCTCGCCGTCGGTGTCGTTGGCATGCTCGTGCCAGGCCCACGGCGGCACCACGAAGAAGTCCCCCTGCTCCCAGTCGAAGCGCTCGCCGTTGATGATCGAGTAGCCCTTTCCGCTGAAGGCCAGGTAGACCGAGCTCTGCACCTGCCGGTGGGCCCGCGTCCGGACGCCGGGCCGCACCATCTGGATGGTGCAGCTCATGGTGGGCAGAACCGGCCCGCCGGTGCTCGGGTTCAGGTACTCGAAGCAGACGTCGTCGTGGGGGCTGGCCGCTCCCTCGCCGATGCGTTGGAGGGCGTCATAGGTGGGCTCCCACTTGAAGTTGAGCAGCGGCGAGCGGTGCTCCGGCGGCTTCTCCCAGGTTGGCCGCAGGTGCGTCACGCCGAACTTCCGCTCCGACTCGTTGACGTCGGTGATGGGAAACCGGTGGTCCGGGTACATCTCGAAGAAGGTCGCGTCGAGGTCCCCCACCAGCGGCAGGTCCAGCCCGTCCATCCAGATCATGGGCTCGTCGGACTCGCAGCCGTGGTCGTGCCAGTCCCAGCTCGGCGTCAACACCAGGTCGCCCCGGCTCATCACGCACTTGTCGCCGTTCAGGTTGGTGTAGGTGCGGTCGCCCTCGATGATGAAGCGGATGGCCGACGGCGAATGCCGGTGGCAGGGGGCGATCTCCCCGGGCTTGACGATCTGCACCGCGGCCCAAAGGGTGCGCGTGGCCGCGGGCTTGCCGCCCAGTCCCGGGTTCACCAGCCCCAGCACGCGCCGTTCGCCGCCCCGCTCGATGGGCACGAGGTCGCCGGCCCGGTGGGCCAGCCGCCGCAGGTCCGCCCATCGCCACAGGTGCGCCTTTACCGGCGACCGCGGTTCCGTCGGCAGAGCATCCTGGGTGATGTTCCACAGAGGCACCAGGTGCTTCTCGTCCACTTCGCGGTAGAAGGCGTCGGATTCCGTGTTCGTGCTCATGGGATACTCCCGTCGTAGGGCGCCAACTTTAAACAGCCTGTGAGGCGCTCCCCGGCGGTCCCTGCAGGGACAGCTTCAGTCCCGGTCTCCGGATGAAGACGTGGTTGGCCTTCTGCCCCTGGAGGTTTCGGAGGAGGCCGAGCAGCGGCTGGCCGTCGCCCGTGTACGGGGTCGCAGGGCCGGCGTCGCGCATGGCGTTGAACTCGTCCCTGGTCACGAGCCAGCGCAGCAGCAGGTCGTCGTCGGAAAGGCCGGGCTCGAAGCTCTTGCGGATCTCGGCGATGGACGGCTGGGGCGGCTCCCACCTGGCCAGTTCCCGTGCTCGCGGGCGGTCCAGGATCTTGTCCTTGACGGCGGAATCCATCAGCCGGCTTCCCTCCTCGCCCCACAGTCCCAGGGCGTAGAGGATGCTCTGGTCGGTGACCTGGGCATAGCGCTCGCCGACGATGACGTTGATGGCCGCCTGGCTGCCGACGAACTGGGAAAGCGGCGTCACCATGATGGGGTAGGCGAACTCCTCCCGCACCCGGCCGCACTCCTCCAGGGCCTCCTGGAACTTGTGCCCCAGCCCGACCTTCTCCAGTTGGTGGCGCAGGTTGGAGTACATCCCGCCGGGCACCTGGTGGAGGTATTGCCCGTAATCGTATTCCACGGGCTCCCCGGGGGGCAGACCCTCCTGTTCGGCGATGCGGGTGAAGTGCTGGGACACCGCGTGCATCGACTCTTCGTCCACCGCGGTGGTGTGCCCCAGCGCCCGGGCGTTGGACGCGACGTTGAACAGCGACGGGTTGGACGAGCCGTTGGCCAGCGGCGGGATGGCGGTGTTCACGATGGTGATGCCGAGCTTGATGGCATCCACGCAGCACAGCGGCCCGAGGCCGGTGGTGCAGTGGGTGTGGAACTCCACCGGGATCCCGTTGGCGCTCTCCAGCACCAGCGGCACCAGCTTGCGGACCCGGTCCGGGGTGATCAGCCCGCCGGGGTCCTTCAGGCAGATGCGCGAAACGTCGAGGGTCGCCGCCTGGCGCGCCCGCTCCGCGTAGTACTCGTCGGTATGTTTGGGCGACACCGAGTAGATCAGGTTGAGTATCGGCTCGAGACCGGCGTCCTTGACCGTCTGCACCTTCTGCTCCCACCCCGCCGGATCGTTCCACTCGTCCGATATCCGCGCCTGGCTCATTCCGTTCTCGCGCATGCGCCGGAGGTAGAGCGCGTACAGCGAATACGGCGTCACCTCGAAGGCGTTGAACCGCCCGGAGGTCATGCGCAGCGGCGTGTTGGGCATCTTCTCCTTCACCAGCCGGATGCGCTCGAAGGGGTCCTCCTTGAGGTCCCGGACGCACTTCTTGAGGAAGATGCTGGACATCAGCTCGGCGGCGTCGAAGCCCGCCCGGTCCATCCGCTCGGCGATGGGCAGCATCATGCCGGTGCGCATGCGCGTGGCCCAGAGGCTCATCTGGCCGTCCCGCAGGGTCGTGTCCACGAAGTGAATCTCGCTCATGGCGACAACCCTAGCACAAATGGGGAAGGGAATGGGATTCCCGTACACTCTGTCACTCCCGCAAAAAGCGGGAACGGCCTGGAGGCCTTGGTCGGGCGGAGTTCGCCGGAAGCAGGACGACTGCCAACCCGTTGACCAGCGCAGCCTTGCGCGTGTTCACAGGGTCAACATGCGATCGCGTGCGGTGACCTCCCATCGTCCCCGGACCCGGCCGTCGCTCACGACCGATGCGTAGGAGTACAGGGCGGAGGTCGGACAGATATGGGTCGGAATCGCCAGTTCGACATCGCCAGGCCGGTAGCGGGCCGCCTGTGTGGTCTCGATCACGAGGTGCTCTTCATTCTGCATCACGGCCCTGGCGTCCGGAACGGCGGGGATACGCAATCGACTGCCGGCCGGGGGATCGGATGCGCAGGCTTTGGAGCCGAGATCGAAGGTAACGAGTTCCGGCGCAGGCCGGCTGACGACCCGGGTCAGGATGAGGGCCGCTGGAACGAACTCCATCTCCGGGAACTTCCGCACATAGCCGTCGTCGTGCAGAACGCACGTGCCCGGACTCAGCTCCAGGGAAGGATCGTCCTTGCGGGCATAAAGGGGGAACGTGCCGGTCCCGCCTGCGACGATCGCGGGAACGGCCAGAGAAGAGCTCTCCAGCCTGTCGCGAAGCTTCTGCACCGCGTTCCAACATTCCTCCACGGCGGCCCACCGCTCCTCCAGGCCGGTCTGATGGTTCTGCCCGTCGTAGACGTGCAGCCCGGCCGGCTTCAGATGGCTCGCTCCATCGATCTGTGCATACAGCCGGCGGGCTTCGGGGCCCGGCGCCAGACCGGTCCGCCCCAGCCCCGTGTCGATATCGACGAACACGTGGATCTCGCTTCCCGCGCGCGCCATGGCGTCGTTGAGCGCCTCGACGGGCCCGGGGTGATCTGCGGCCACGGAAAAACGCACCTCCGGGAAACGCTGCCGATAGCGCACCGCGCGATCGATGTTCGGTCCCACCAGGTTGTAGGCGAGAAACACATCGCGGGCTCCGCCGATGGCGAGCATTTCCGCCTCGGCGAACGTCGCGCACTTGTGCTTGGTAATGCCCATGCCGACTTTCAACCGGACGATGTCGATCATCTTGTGGGTCTTGCAGTGCGGCCGGAGGCGACCGTCCGCTCCCGCGATGGCCTTCATGCGTGCAATGTTCTCGCGTACGATTTCCTCGAAGACGACCAGCCCCGGCGACAGGACCTCGTCCGGATTGTCGATGGCGTAGAGCGGTTCCACGGTTCTCTCGCAGGGCGGGGCAGGAGTCACGGGTTCAGATCTCGTGGGTCGGAGAGGCGACGATCGGCCAGATGTCGCGTTCGAGTTTCTCGTAAGGGGTGGTGCGCGGGTCGTGGGGATACGGCGCGCCGCTGTCCACGTACAACACGCGATCGGTCAGCTCGGAAAAGCCCGCGCGAAAGTGGTTGGTGGATTTGACCACGAGCAGGGACTTGCTGGAAGGATCGATTCCCACGCAGGAGAAGATGTCCGGAGTGTAAGCCTGGACCCGGTTCTCGCAGAGGACCACCTCGATGTCCTGGTCGAGCCGGATCGCGGCGCACCGTCCGAGCCTCGCGATGGATCCGCCGAATCGCATGGAGCCGTTCTCGCTGAGTCCCGTGACCGTCACGTTCGCGTCCACCGGTTCCCCGAGCCCCGGACCGGACTTGGCGCCGAAGCGAAGCGGGATGCGCGCGCCCGTGCCCGCCGCAAAACAGAACTGCACGGCGATGGGATCCCAAATGCCCGCGACGGCGGCGCCGCCGATACACCGATCGACGATCTCGCGCAGGATCACGGTGGAATCTCCCGCCATGCCCCCGCCCGGATTGTCCCATACGTCCGCGATCACCAATGGGCCGTTGCCGGACTGGGTGTCCAACCGGTCGAGAGCTTCGGACGGCGCCAGCAGTTCCATCCTCGTCTTGCCCCGCATCGAATACAGTTCCAGTCCCAGTTCGCGCGCCAGGATGCGACCTTCCCGTGGGGCATTGTCCGTGACGACAATGACTTTCGTCCCCATCTCCGGGACATCGCCCGCGAGGAATCCGTGCACGATGGAGATGGACAGCACGTGGGGAAGATCCCGTTCCAGCGCCGAGAGCCGGTCGACGAACGCCCGTATCCACGCCTCTGTCGTCGGAAACACGTCGATCATCCGGCAGTCGAACAGGGAGATCCGCGGCTTCACTTCCCGGCGCACCGCGCGGGCGACGATTTCGACCAGTTCCCGGGCGCGCTCCATGACGTCGGTGTGAGGGAACTCCTTGAAGGTGATGGCCACGTCCAGCGCATCCGCGCAACGGCGCGTGAAGTGGCTATGGGGGTCGAAGGTAGCGCCGACCACCGTCTCGCTGCCCACGATCCGGCGCACCTCGGAAAGCAGATCGCCTTCGCAGTCCTCGATGCCCTGAGCCACCATGGCTCCGTGCAGTCCGAGCAGGACCCCATCCAGGGGCATGGCGTCGCGGAGCTGGCTCAGGATTTCGTCACGCAGTTGGCGGTAGGCCGCGCAACTGACGATCCCGCCCGGTTCCGCCCATGCCGCGCTTCCCTCGATGGTCTCGATGGCGTCGCCCATGCGGTCGCGGTACTCGCGCAGGGCGATGAAGGGTGCGCTGCACAGGGAGGGAATGCTCGGATGTTGGCCCGGGGGGAAATAGAAATTGTTCCGGAAATCCCGCAGATCGGTGAACACCGGCGAGAAGGTGTTCGTTTCGGTCGCCAGCGATGCCACGAACAGTCTCATGACGGGTTCTCTTCCGGCTCGGCCAATCGGCGGGCGTGATGATACCGGCAACCCGCCGGGGGCGCAACAGGATCGGCCGGGCCGTCCGCCGGTGAGAGCACCGGGGCAGGTCGCCGCGGGTCCGGGACCGTGTGCCCGGTGAGCGTCAGCTTGCGGATGGACATCGATAGGCTCACGACCGGGTCCTGGCGGCAAAGGCGGCCTTCAGCCGGGGATCGAGTCGATCGCGCACGGCATCGCCGACCAGGTTCAGCGAAAACGCCGAGAGCGCGATCATCAGCCCGGGGAACAGCAGCAGCCAGGGCGCCCGCGTGATGTAGATCCGGGACTCGCTCAGCATGTTGCCCCAGGTCGGCGTTTCGGGCGGAACGCCGAGCCCTAGGAAATCGAGGGAAGCCGCCTGCAACTGGGCAAAGGCGAACACGAAGCTCGCCTGCACGAACAGCGGCGACACCAGGTTCGGCAGGATGTGCCGGAATATGATGCGTCCCGTCCCGGCTCCGATGGCCAGCGCCGCATCCACCCATGTCGCGGCTTTCAACCGGAGCGATACGCCGTACACGATGCGGGAAGTGGTGGTCATGTAGACGACGCCGATGGCCAGGATCGAGTTCTCCACGCCGCGCCCCAGGACCACGATCAGCGCCAGCGCCAGGAGCAGGGCCGGGAACGCCATCAACACGTCGACGATCCGCATGAGCAGCATGCCGAGGCGGGGGAAGAGCGCCGAGAGCACGCCGAAGGTGACGCCGCCGCCGAGGGCGATAACGACCACGCCGATCCCGATGAGCATCGCCATCCGGGAGCCGTGGATCACCCGGGACAGGGTATCCCGGCCGAAGTGATCGGTGCCGAACCAGTGCTCGGCGCTCGGGGGCGACAGGCGCGCGACCGGATCGATGGCGACCGGATCCGCCGGGGCCAGCCACGGCGCACAGACCGCGCACACGGCGAGAGCCGCAACCATGACGAATCCCGCGAAGGCGAGTTTCCCTCCGCCCAGGCCCATGCGCGCCGACAACCGGATCATTGGAACTTCACCCGCGGATCCAGCCAGGCATAAAGGACGTCCACCACCAGATTGATCACCAGGTAGAGGAAGACGATCATGAGGATCACGCCCTGGATGACCGGATAGTCGCGTCTCAGGATCGATTGCACGACCATGCGGCCGACCCCGGGAAGGGCGAACACGGTCTCCGTCACCACCGCCTCGGAGATCAGCGCGGCGATGGTGAAACCGATTGCCGACACCACCGTCAGCACCGCGTTCCGGAATATGTGCCGGACCACCACCGTGACCGGGTGGATGCCCTTGGCCCGCGCGGTGCGCACGTAGTCCTCGTGGTACACCTCCAGCATGCTGGCTCGGGTCAGTCGAATGATGAGCGCCGCGTTCGGTGCGGCGAGGGCGATGGACGGCAGCAGCAGGTGGCGCAGGTTCGCGATGCCGCCCTCCCCGAAGATCGAGGGATAGCCGGAGCTCGGCAGCCATTTCAGCGTGGCCGCGAAGATCAGGATCAGGTACAGGCCCACCCAGAAGGTGGGGACCGACGCCATGAACATCGCGGTTCCCGACAGCCCCTGGTCGAGCCAGCTCCCCCGGCGGGCCGCCGCAAGCATCCCGATCGGAAGCCCCAGGACGATGATCCACACCATGGTCATGAGCGCCAGCAGGGTGCTGGTCTCCAGGCCGTCGGCTATCAGCTTCAGCACCGGGACCTGGAAGAAAATGGAATCGCCCAGGTCGCCCCGGACCACGGTCGACAACCAACGGACATATTGAGTCGCGAGAGATTCTTCGAGACCCATTGCGGCCCGGAGCGCCGCGACTTCCTCCGGAGTCGCCTGGTCCCCGAGCATGATCGCGGCGGGATCGCCCGGTATCAGCCGGATGAAGACGAATATGACAAAGGACGCCGCCAACAGAGTCGGCAGAAAGACCCCGATCCGGCGAATCAGGTAGCGGAGCACGTTCGACTTCCAGTCGCTTTGGATGATCGATGCCGCTCAGCATAACCGGCAATCAACCGCCTGATTGGCACAGAGTGGTTTGGAAGGCAACGGCGCGCCGTCGGGGCCGGGCGCCGTTGCCTTCCGGCGAATCACTTCGACACGCCCCAGAAGTGCGGCCAGATCAGGGTCGTCGCCTGGATCCCCGAGAGATTGGGCGAGGCGATGTTGTACGTGTAGACGTCACCCGTCTTCATGGTCGGCACCTGGGTGTAGATCAGCGACTGGATCTTGGCCCAGGTGGCCTTGCGGTCGGCCGGGTCGTTGGTGGCCGTGAAGGCGGATTTGAGCTCCTGCTTCTGCGCGGTGGCCCACCAGCCCGGGTAGTTGTCGTTCATCACCGAGATCAGGATGGGATCCGGCACGAATCCGTGGTGCGTGAAGAACAAGTCCCACTGGTCGGGTTGCGCCCGTTTCTTGATCAGGGTGGCCCAGTCGACCACGATCATCTCGACGTTGATGCCCGCCTTCAGGAGCTGCCGGGTGAACACGACGGCCTGGTCGTAGTGGAAGGCGTAGTTGGTGGAGACCAGCAACTTGATGGGCGTGCCGTCGTATCCCGCCTCCTTGGCGAGGGCCTTGGCCTTCTCGGCATCGCCCTCGCTGAACCGGCCTGTACCGGATTCCGAGTACCAGGCGTTCCCCTTCGGCAGGAACGAGCCGTTGGCGCGCCAGAGCTTCTCCGGACCGATGGAGACGCGCAGGGCGTCTTCCTTGTTGAGGGCGGCCTGGATGGCCTGGCGCAGCTTGAAGTTGCTTTGGAGAGGACCGGCCTTCGAGTTCATGAACACGAGCCCGAAGATCGGCCCGCCGTTCAGGACCACGTTGACCGCCTGGTCCTGGTCCAGCTCGTCGATCAGGTCGCTGGGCATGCTTTCGGCGTAGTCGTAGTCGCCGGCCTTGACCCCGTTGACGCGTGTGCCCGGGTCCGGGACCGGAATGAAGCGCAGGCGATCGAAGTGCGCCACCCGCTTGCCCGCGTACCCGCTGGCTTCACTGGCCGGGCCGTTGTAGCCCTCGAATTTTACCAGCTCCACGTGACGGTTGGGTTTCCATTCGCCGAACCTGTACGGGCCGGTGCCGATGTAGTCCTTGACGTCGATGGGCTTCTTGCCGGCCTTGGAAGCGACCCTGGCCGGATAGATCGCCGGCCCGCCGTTGATGAAGGCCAGCAGATTCTTCCACGGGCCGAACGGGGTCTTGAACGTCAACCGGACGCCGTGGTCGCCCGATGCCGATACTTCGGAGACGTTCGAGAACAGCAGCTTGCCGCGCGATCCGTGGGCGCCCCAGCGCTTCAGCGACGCCACCACGTCCGCCGAGGTCATGGCCTGGCCGTCATGGAACTTCACGTCGTTGCGCAGGTGGATGGTGATGGTCTTGCCGTCCTTCCCGACTTCTTCGCCGGAAGCGAGCAGCGGGCGAGGTTCATAGCCCCCGTCGAACGTGTACAGGCCCTCGAAGATGTGGTGCGCTATGGTGGTGGCGAGGTCGGAGGTGACCACGTGCTGGTCGAGACTCGGCGGCTCGCCCACGGTGGCGTAACGCAAGGTGTCCGCCGCGGATAGAGACGCGGTGGCACCGAGCGCCAGCAGGGCGACTGCGGCGGCGATCCGTGCGAAAAATTGAAGATTTCTCATGGTACTTCTCCTGGTTAGAGGGGATTTGGACGACCACTTGTGAAACCCGACGGCGCCGAGTATAAAAATGATTTTCATCGAATGCAAGGATTTTCGGCCATGTGGTGGTAATTTTTTTCATACTGGGTTTTACTCGTACCTCATCGACATCGTAACCAGGAAAGGCGATACTCCGGTATTCGAATCCGGGTGCGAAGGGCGTCCTGGGACAGGCTCGTGTCAACCAACAACAGAAACATCGCCGAGGATCTGATCTCGCGGATCGCGAGGCTGAGTCCGACGATGCACCCGGCGGAGCGGCGCGTCGCGGACCTGGTGCTCGCGGACATGGACTTCGCCGTCCATGCCCGAACCATCGACATCGCGGCGCGAGCCGGGGTGAGCGCCGCGTCGATCACCCGCTTCTGCCGTACCGTGGGCTGCGAGGGGCTGCGTGAGCTGAAACTGGACCTGGCGAAGATCCTCGCCATCGGGAATCGCTACCTGCACCCCCGGACCGTCCCGCTCGGGACCTGTGAAGCGGTGACCGAGATCGTCTCGCAGATCCATCGTTCCCTCGCCTCCCTCGCCGAGCAGGTCGCCGATGAGACCCTGAACAACGTCGCCGCGGTCATCGCCCGGGCGCAGCGCGTGGTGATCTTCGGCGGCGGCGGCGGATCCTCGATGGCCGCGATGGAAGCCGAGAACCGCCTGTTCCGGCTGGGGCTGCATGCCTCCTCGTGCAACGATTCACAGCTTCAGTTGATGATGGCGGCAACATTGAAGACCGGCGACGTCCTGCTGGCGCTCTCGATTACCGGAAAATACGAACCGATCATCCGGGCGGCCGAGGTGGGCGGCCAGTACGGCGCCCACACCATCGCCATCACCTCGCCCGATTCGCCGCTGTCCCGAGTGACATCCGACACGCTGCCGTTCCTTGCCGAGGAACCGGAGAACATCCTTTCCCCGACCCCTGCCCGCTACGTCCTGCTCGCGCTGATCGACATTCTCGCCTACGAGGTGGCGAAATTGCGCGGCGAGACGGCGGTGGAATCCATGCGCCGCATCAAGTACCAGTTGGTCCATACGCGCGACGAAGACGACTCGAAGCCGCTGGGGGACTGACCGGCGTGACGTGGTGTCCCACGGTGCAGGCGCGCGGGGAGCGAAATCCGTGAAGCTCGATCTGTTTGCCATCGGCGAGGTCATGGCGGAGATCCGGCGGGAACCGGAGCTCGGATTCCGGGTCGGTTTCGCCGGCGATACGTTCAACACCGCTGTCTACTGCGCCAGAGAATTGGGCGCTTCCGGCCGTGTCGGCTACTGCACGCGTGTCGGCCTCGACCCGCTGTCCGACGCGTTTCTTGCCATGGCCGCGGCAGAGGACCTCGACGTGTCGCACGTCGCCCGCGACCGGGAACACTTCATCGGCATCCACACCGTGTCGACGGATGCCGTCGGCGAGCGCAGCTTCCACTACTGGCGCGGCAACTCGGCGGCTCGGGGGCTTTTTTCTTCCGACGACCCGATGGATGTCCTCCCAGAGGCGCGGATCATCTTCGTATCGGGCATTACGCTTGCAATCCTGCATCCCCCGGCCCGCCGGCGCCTCTTCGGCCACTTGCGCACCATGCGTGAGCGCCGCGGCTGCCTGGTTGCCTTCGACTCGAACTACCGGCCGCGGCTATGGAAGGATGCGGAGACGGCCCGCCGGATCATCGGTGAAGCGTGGGAGATCGCCGACATCGCATTGCCCTCGATGGACGACGAGATGGCACTGTTCGGCGATGTGAGCGAGGAGTCGGTGATCGCGCGCTTCGGCGCCGGAAGCTGGCGCGCGTGCGCCGTCAAGCGAGGCGTCCGCGGGCCGGTTTCGCCACACCTCGCCCGTGATGCCCATCCACGCTTTCGTCCCGCCTCCAGGGTCGTCGACACGACGGCCGCGGGAGACAGTTTCAACGGCGGCTACCTCGCGGCATTCATTGGCGGTCAAGATGAACGACAGTGCCTGCTGACGGGACACGAGATTGCATCCCGGGTGGTCGGCGCGGCGGGTGCGATCCTGCCACGGCCGTGAAGAACACTTCGACCTGTCGCTCGCCGGGTGGGGAGCGGCATCCACTGCCAACCGGCCGAAAACGGAGCGAGACACATGCCTGATGACCCAGTGGGAACCATCGCTCGAATCGGAGCCGCAAGGATTCTGCCCATCGCGACCCTGGACACGGCCGAGCAGGCAGCTCCTCTCGCAAGGGCGCTTGTGGCGGGCGGCTTGACCGTGGTTGAAGTCACCTTCCGATCGGAAGCAGCCGCCGATGCAATCCGCATCATACGGGAGCAATTTCCGGATATGCTCGTGGGTGCGGGGACGGTTCTCAATGTCGAACAGGTGGGGACCGCGCATCGGGCAGGGAGCCAGTTCATTCTGACTCCCGGCTTCAATCCGGCCGTGGTCGGGGCAGCCATCGAGGCGGGCCTGACGATCTTTCCCGGAATCAACGATCCCACCGGCGTGGAACAAGCGATGGGGTTCGGGCTCGAAGCGGTCAAGTTCTTTCCGGCCGAGGCCAGCGGCGGCGTTCCGTTCATCAAGGCATTGTCCGATCCTTATGCCGGCATGCGGTTCCTGCCCACCGGCGGCATCGGACCGGGCAATCTGGCAGCTTACCTGGGCCTCCCCAACGTTCTTGCGTGCGGAGGGTCCTGGATCGTGAATCCCGGGCTCGCACGGGCAGGCCGTTTCGATGAAATGACCCGGCTGGCTGCCGAAGCGGTCGCTCTGGCCGCGCCTGCCGCGTTGAGGACCGGGCCATATTCGACGGCTACGTGAGCGAGCTTCTCCAGCGGCACGGATTGCTGTAGAAAGAAGCCCTTATCCCAAGTTCAAGCGACACAAGGAGGCACTACCATGGCAATAAGGCTCTTCAACTCCAAAAACTCGATGTTCTGCGAGAAGCTCCGCGTGGTCCTGACCATGAAGAAGGTTTCCTACGACGTGGTGGATGTCCGCGCCGACGAGCGCAAGTCGCTGATCGCGTTCTCCAACCAGCGCAAGGTCCCCACCATGGACATCGACGGCCGGTGCATCCAGGACTCCACCATCCTGGCCAAGTACTGGGAGGAGCAGGTTCCCGAGCCCACCATCTACCCGGACGACGCGTCCGACCAGGGGCTGTGCCTGATGCTGGAGGACTGGGCCGACGAGGACCTCAACGGCGCCGTCATGGCCTTCCGACGGGCCAAGACCGACGAGGACGTGCAGCAAGCCGAGAAGGACCTGGCGGTCCACCTGGAGAACCTGGACCTGCTCTACTCCGGAAAGGACTTCATCTTCGGCCGCATGACCCTGGCCGACATCTCCATCTACGCGCAGCTCCACTACCTCTACACCGCCCTGGACCGCGAGATCGACGGAAAGCACACCCACGTGCACCGCTTCCTGGAGCGCATGATGAAAGCCACGGGGGTGTCGTCGATCAAGGAGGTGGCGTAGCAGCCGCGTCCGCCACTTCGACGCGAGGGCCGGGGGTCGAGGTCCCTCCTTGGCTCAGATCGGGCCCCAGGGGATGCACCGGACCACCCGGATGCGGATGACGGGCCGTTGGTCCAGGGCCATGGCGCGGTACTGAGGGTACTTCCGGCGGAGCAGCCGGACGGCCTTCCGGTGGTTTTCGCCGCGGGTCAGGATGCTGGCGTTGCCCTGGATGATGACGTGGGCCAGCCGGGACCAGTCCTCGTCGTCGTAGCGGTGGATCGCCACCGATACCCGCGGGTTGGCGCGGATGTTCCGGATGCGCTTGAGCTCCCGTGGCGCCGCGGCCTTGGGCTTCTCGTCAATAGGGGAGTACAGGCAGTCGCCGTCGAAGGCGAAGCAGAAGGGCAGGTTGAGCGGCTGGCCCTCGTCGTCGACCGTGGCCAGATGCCCTACGCGGGCCTGGCGGATGAAGGCGGCTTCCTTGCGGGTCATGCTTTCGCCGGAATGACGGATCCGGGCGTCTCCACAGGATTTGCGGTTCCGGCCACTACAGCTTGTAGTCCCCCAGCAGTGTCGGCGCGAACAGCTCCTCCACCGTCGGGACCTTGTCCCCCAGCAGGCCCTGCTCGCCCATGTAGCGGGTGAGGGCCTCGATGACGTGGCGGTTGGGTTCGATGCCGTAGGGCCACCAGTCGTCCCCGAAGACTTCCCGCAGCAGCACGATCTCGGCCTGGAGCCAGGGGAGCGTGCTGGCCATGGTGTTGTCGATGTCCATGCGCGCGAAGGCGTCGTCCTTGGAGCGGCAGAAGGCATTGTACAGGCTTCGGGCCACCCAGGGATCGGCCTCGTAGACGTCGTTGCGGATGCACACGGTATGCATGATGGGAAAGATCTTCGTGCGCCGGTAGTAGTCGATCTCCACGGACTTGAAATCGGGGAACAGGCGGCGGATGTGCGGGGCGCCGGCGGCGTGGCACGAGGGGATGCGGGCGGTGACCAGCGCGTCGATCTCGCCCTTGTCCAGCATCGCGTTCAGGGTCTTGTCCCCGCCGATGGGCTGCACCTTGATCTCCGGCGGCAGCCTGAGCTCGATGCGTTCCTTGCGCCCGGGGACTTCCTGGCCGCCGGTGAACCACTCGACGTCGCTTGCCTTGATGCCGTAGTCGTCGCTCAGGAAGCCGCGGATCCACACCGCCGCGGTGATGGAGTACTCCGGCACGCCGACGCGCTTGCCGCGCAGGTCCTCGGGCTTGTCCAGGCCCCGGTCGGTGTTGATGAACACGCAGGAATGGCGGAAGTAGCGCGACGGGAAGGCCGGTATGGCGGTGAACGGGCTCTCGCCCCGGGAAGTCATGGTGATGTAGTTGGCCAGCGACATCTCGGAAGCGTGGAACTCCTGGTGGTGTCCCATGCGCCAGAAGATCTCCTCGGCCTGCATCGGCAGGTAGTTGAGGGAGATCCCGTCGGGGTCGAGGGAGCCGTCCTGCAGCGTCTTGGTACGGTCGTAGTCGCCGCACGCCAGTGTCAGATGTAGTTTCGACATGACAGTGTTCCTTGCGCGTTCCTTCGCCGACCCGTCCACGCGGAGTCTTCCAACAGCCCGCTATCCCTCCACCTTGTGGATCACCAGGCCGGTCACCAGCTTGGGAAAGAAGTAGGTCGATTTCTGGGGCATCTTCTCCCCCTTGAGGGAGACGCCGATCATTTCGCCGGCGGTCGGAGGGTTCAGGATGAACGCCGCCCGGCAGCCGCCGCGTTCCACCTCGCTCAGCGCCTCTTCCGCGTCATGCGTGTAGGCCACCGCGTCGGTATTCACCGCGCCGCGGGTGGACACGCCCAGGATATGCTCCATCAGCAGCGCGTGCAGCGTGGTGACGTCCAGACTCCGCAGTTCCGGGCTCATGTCGGGAGCCAACCGCCGCATCGTTTCGCTGTCTCTCACGCGCAGGGCCAGATAGCGAGAGTCGTCCCTGAAGTACGCCCCCAGGAGCCGCCGATCACCCTCCGGGTTCTGGAGCGTGTGCAGAAACCGCCGCCACCCGTCGCCGTCCCTGGGGAAGGGCTCCACGTGGAAGTGCCGTTGCAGGTCCTCCTCCAGCTCCGAGAACGGCCTGTCGGGCAGCTTCCGCACCAGCCGGTGCGTAGGCAGGATCACCACGCCCTCTTCCTGGAGGTTGGCGAAGTACATCATCACCCGGTTGAACCCCTCGCCGCCGGTGGCGCCGGGCCGCTCCGCCAGGCGGCGGTTGCGGTAGCCGGAGGCGGCCTCGTAGCGGTGGTGGCCGTCGGCGATGAAAACGTCCTGCCGGCTCAGCGCGTCCTGCACCATGGCGATGAGGCCGGGGTCGGTGACCGCCCACAGCCGGGAGGTGCCGAATTCCCCCTCCGTCGCCTCGACCTTGGGTGCGCGCGCTTTCACGTGCTCCCGCAGGGCATCGGTGAGGGTGGGCTTCTCGTCGGAGTACAGGGCGAGGATGGAGCTGAACTGTGCGTCGCACGCGAGCATCAGCTTGAGGCGGTCCTCCCTGGGCTCGGCCAGGGTGTTCTCGTGGCCGTGGATGCCGCCGCCGAAGTCCTCGATGGTGGCCAGCGCGATGAAGCCGCGCCGCTCCCTGGGCACGCCGTCCTGTAGACGGTACTCCTGGCTCAGGTAGTAGATGGCCGGTGCGTCCTCCGGCACCAGGGTGCCGTCCTCCTGCCATTCCCGGAACCGCCGGGGCACGGTCTCGTAGGGGTCGGGGTCGCGGCAGAAGTCGATGCGCACGACGTTGCGCGACGAGCGCTCGTACAGCTCCGCCTGGTACTCGGGAGAGATGACGTCGTAGGGTGGCGCCACCACGCTCGAGAAATCATCGACCTTCCCGGGGTTGTAGGTCAGGCCCCGGAAGGGAAAGATCTTTGCCATAGGCTCTTCTCCGAAACCGGCGGGCGAAGGCCCGGATGGACTATCCTTTCAGGCTGTCCTGCAGCTTCCGGTCCCTGGCTTCGACGCCCGCCGCCAGCTCTTCCTTGAAGCGGGCGAGCTTGTCAGCCAGCTCCGGGTCCTTGCGCGCGATGATCTGGGCCGCGAAGATCCCGGCGTTGGCGGCGCCGCCCTTGCCGATGGCCATGGTGGCCACGGGCACGCCGGCGGGCATCTGCACCGTCGCCAGCAGCGCGTCGATGCCGTCCAGGGCCGACGCGCTCAGCGGCACGCCGATCACCGGCAGCGTCGTGACCGCCGCCACCACCCCGGCCAGATGGGCGGCCGCGCCGGCGCCGACGATGAACGCCTCGATGCCCCGGTCCGCCGCCCCCTTGGCGTAGGCGTGGGTCCGCTCAGGCGAACGGTGGGCGGACGAGATGTGCATCTCGTAGGGGATGTCGAAGGATTCCAGCCGCGTCGCGGCCTCCTTCATGACCTCCACGTCGGAATCGCTGCCCATGAGTATCGCGACCTTGGGAGTCTGCTCCGTCACGGTGTTCTTCCTCCTTTGTCCAGTGTTTGCCCCTGTCGGGAGATCTCGGCAATGGCGTCCTTCGACTTCGCTCCGCTACGCTCAGGACGCCATCATCAACCGCGGTCCATGGCACGCCGGGCGATGTCCCGGCGGTAGTGCATGCCCTCCCACCTGATCCGGCTCACGCCGTCGTAGGCCTCGCGGGTGGCCGCGGCGATGGTGTCCCCGAGCGCGGTGACGCCCAGGACCCGTCCTCCGGCGGTGAGCCAGCGGCCGCCATCGCGGGTGGTCCCGGCGTGAAACGCGCAACCGCGGTCCCACGACTCGAGGGCGTCGAGCCCCTCTATTTCCATGCCGGTCCGGTACTCTCCCGGATAGCCCGCGGACGCCAGCACGACGCAGACCGCCGCCTGGTCCGACCACTGCGCTTCGACATCCCGGAGCCTGCCCTCGGCGGTGGCCATGAGAAGCGACGGCAGATCGCCGGCGAGGCGCATCATGATCGGCTGGCACTCGGGATCGCCGAAGCGGGCGTTGAACTCCAGCACCTTGGGGCCGTCCTCGGTGATCATGAGCCCGGCGTACAAGACCCCGCGATATTCCAGTCCGCGGCGCTTGAGCCCCGCCGCCAGCGGCTTGAGCACCCGCTCGACCACGGCGTCGTGCACCGCGGCGTCCACCACCGGCGCCGGCGAGTAGGCGCCCATGCCCCCGGTATTGGGCCCCTCGTCGCCGTCGAAGACGCGCTTGTGGTCCTGGGCCGACGCCAGCGGGAGAAAGTCGTCGCCGTCCATCAACGCCATGAACGAGGCTTCCTCGCCCACCAGCAGCTCCTCGATCACCACCCGGTCGCCGGCCGCGCCGAACGCCCGGCGTCCCATGATGTCGTCGAGGGCGGCCTCGGCTTCAGCCCTGCCGGAGCACAGTATCACGCCCTTGCCCGCGGCCAGGCCGTCCGCCTTGACCACGAGCGGCCGGTCCCGTGCCACGTACCGGCGCGCTTCGTCGATGTCCGAGAAGACCTCGCAGGCCGCGGTCGGGATGCCGTTTTCCAGCATCAGCTCCTTGGCGAAGGCCTTGCTGCCCTCGAGCCTTGCCGCGTCGCGGCTGGGCCCGAACACCGTGAGTCCCCTCTCTTCGAACAGGTCGGCGATGCCCGCCACCAGCGGCTGCTCGGGCCCCACCACGGTGAGGTCGACGGCCTCCCGGGCGGCGAAGTCCGCAAGCTTCTCGATCTCACCCGCGGCGATGTCCACCCGCTCGGCCTGTTCACGCATGCCGGGGTTGCCGGGCGCGCAGTAGATCCTGTCCACCCGCGGGCTCTGCCGCAGCTTCCAGACCAGCGCGTGCTCCCGCCCGCCGCTTCCGATGACCAGGATCTTCATGGTTTCTACCGGATAATTTGGCGTCCTTCGCCGTCGCCTGCGTTGCTCTTCCTCGCGTGGTGCCTGCCACTGCTCGTCATCGCGCCTTGCCGACAGCGAAAAGTCCTGCGCATCTTGGTCTGGAATTGGACGTTACATGCCACTAGTGCCGGAAGTGCCGGATGCCGGTGAAGATCATGGCCATGCCGTGCTCGTCGGCGGCGGCGATGACCTCTTCGTCGCGGATGGAGCCGCCCGGCTGGATGACCGCCCGCGCGCCCGCCTCGGCGGCCGCGTCGACGCCGTCCCGGAAGGGGTAGAAGGCATCCGACGCCACCACGGAGCCGGCGAGGTCGAGGCCGTGGGTGTTCGCCCGGGTGACGGCAAGCTGGGCGGAATCCACCCGGCTCATCTGGCCGGCGCCGACGCCGAGCAACTGGTCGCTGGAGGTGAACACGATGGCATTGGACTTCACGTGGTGACACACGCGCCAGGCGAACTCCAGGGCCTTGTACTCGTCGTCGTCGGGCTGGCGCTCGGTCACCACCTTGCATTCCCGCACGTCGATGGGCTGGTGGTCCCAGTCCTGCACCAGCACGCCGCCGTGGACCCGGCGCAGGTCGTGGGCCGGGTCCGCAGCCGGGGTCATGTCGATCTCCAGCAGGCGGATGTTGAGCAGCCGCTTGGCCGAGGACAGGATTTCCCGGGCCTCGGGGGTGAACGAGGGGGCGATGACGATCTCCAGGAAGATCTGCTTCAGCTCCTCGGCGGTTTCCGCGTCCACCGGGCGGTTGAGCGCGATGACCCCGCCGAAGATGGACACGGGATCTCCCGCCCTGGCCTTGCGGAAGGCGTCGGCCAGCGACACGTCGGAGGTGGCCAGCCCGCACGGGTTGGTGTGCTTGATGGCCACCGCGGTGGTTTCCGTGAAGTCGAGCACGGTGCTCAGCGCGGCGTCGGCGTCCAGGATGTTGTTGAACGAGAGCTGCTTGCCCTGGACCTGCGTCGCCCGCGCCACCGACGGGACGCCGGCGTCGCCATGGGCGTAGAAGGCCGCGCTCTGGTGCGGGTTCTCGCCGTAGCGCAGTTCCTGGAGCTTGGAGAGCTGGAGGTTCAGCTTGTCGCCCCACGGGCCGGCCTTCCTGTCCCCGTCGAGCCTGCCGAGGTAGTTGGAGATGGCGCCGTCGTAGCGCGCCGTGTGGTGGAAGGCCCGGCACGCCAGCCGGAAGCGCGTGTCCGGCGAAAGCTCGCCGCCGCCCGCCGCCAACTCGTCGAGCACCGTCCCGTAGTCGGACGGCTCCACCACCACCGCCACGTGCGGGTGGTTCTTGGCCGCGGACCGGATCATGGCCGGGCCGCCGATGTCGATCTGCTCGATGATCTCGTGGAACGGCGCCTCCCGCGCCACCGTGGCCTCGAACGGATAGAGGTTCACCACCACCATGTCGATGGATCCGATGCCCAGCTCTTCCATCTGGGCCCGGTGCTCGGGCTTGTCCCGCAGCGCCAGGATGCCGCCGTGGACCTTGGGGTGGAGCGTCTTGACCCGGCCGTCCATGATCTCCGGAAAGCCGGTCACCTCCGCGACCTCGGTGACCTCGATGCGGTTCTCCCGCAGCAGCGCGGCGGTTCCTCCCGTGGACAGGATCTCGATGCCGAGTCCCGCCAGCCTGCCGGCGAAATCGACGACGCCGTCCTTGTCCGATACGCTGACCAACGCTCTTTCAATCTTGCCCACGGGTACCCTGTCCCTCCTTGTCCCGGAAGTAGTAACGCGGAATCTTCGGACTGATGGATGTGAGAATCTCGTAAGAGATCGTCTCCGCCCAGCCGGCCATCTCTTCGGCGGAGATGGTTTCCCGGCCCTGCGCGCCCAGGAGGACAACCTCGTCGCCCGGTTGAACACCGGCTATATCGGTGACGTCCGCCATTGTCAAATCCATGGTGACGCGGCCCACGACAGGGGCGCGCCGGCCTCGGATCAGGACCGCGGCCTGGTTGGACAAGGAGCGCTTGTAGCCGTCCGCGTACCCCACCGGCAGGGTCGCGATGACGCTTTCGCGGCAGGTTACGAAGGTGCCCCCATAGCTGACGGGCGAATGCTTCGGGAGCGTCTTGAGCTGCAGCACGCTCGTTTTCCAGGTGAGCGCCGGAGCCAGCCGGACCCGTTCGGCCAAGGGCGGATGCGAGTAGATGCCGTAGAGCATTCCGCCCGGCCGGACCATGTCGAAACGGGCCTCCGGCAGCCCGATGATGGCGGCGCTGTTCGCCATGTGGGACAAGGGCGGGCCGTGCCCCGCCGCCCGCATGCGCTCCAGCACTCGGCGGAACGTCCGCAGTTGGCCGCGGCACGACGGCGACTCCGGTTCCTCGGCCTTGGCGAAGTGGGACATGACTCCTTGCAGCCTCACGGCGGTGAGTCCATCCAGCTCGGGCAGCCATTCCTCGATGGCGTCCGGCAAGAGGCCCAGCCGCCCCATTCCGGTGTCCAGCTTGAGGTGGCAGCGGAACTCGGCGCCGCGCTCCGCCCCGAAGGCGTCCAGATGTCTCAGCATCTCGAGATTCGGAACCACCGGTTCCAGGGAATGCCGGACCAGGGCCGCGGCATCGCCGGGGTAGAGGCTCCCGAGCACGAGGATCGCGGCACTGACGCCGGCTTCGCGAAGGCGCGCGCCTTCCGCCACCGTGGCGACGCCCAGGCGGTCGACCCCTTCGGCACACAACGCGCGCGCGGTCTCGATGTCGCCATGGCCGTAGGCGTCGGCTTTCACCACGGCGAGGATTTCCACGCCGGGGCCCACGAGCCGGCGCACCTCGCGCAGGTTGGCGCGCAGGGCCGACAGGTCGACTACACAGCAGGTACCCGCGGCTTGGTCGATTGGAGACACTCGAATGTGTCAGGAAACCTTGGCTCCCGGGGCGATCCGTTGCTCCGGCGCCAGGATGACGAGTTGGTCGTCGTTGGACGCGGCCAGGATCATTCCCTGGCTCTCGATGCCTCTCAGCTTCGCGGGCTTCAGGTTGGCCACCACCACGAGTTGCCGGCCGGTGAGCTCCTCCGGGGTGTAGTGGCCGCGGATGCCGGCCACGAGCTGGCGCTCCTCCGAGCCCAGGTCCACCTTGAGCACCATGAGGCGGTCGGCGTTGGGATGCGGCTCGGCGCTGGTGACCGTGCCGATGCGCAGGTCCAGGGCGCGGAAGTCGTCGATGGAAATCATGTCGTCCATGGATACCGGCAGGATAGCAAAACAGCGGGCGGCAGGCCAGTTGCACCCCGTCGCGACGACGCCACGGCAGCGTCCCGGTGGCCGCCCTTGTATTGCGGACCGGCTTCGGCTACTAATCATAACCATTACTGATAAGGAGGCACCCTATGGCAAGCATCAATGGCACCAAGAGCCACGAGAACCTGAAGAACGCCTTCGCGGGCGAGTCCCAGGCGAATCGTCGCTATCTCTACTTCGCCCGGCAGGCGGACATCGAGGGATACCCCGACATGGGCGGGCTGTTCCGCGACACCTCCGAGGCGGAGACCGGGCATGCGTTCGGGCACCTGGACTTCCTGAAGGAAGTCGGCGATCCCTGCACCGGCGTTCCCATCGGCTCCACCGAAAAGAACCTGAAGTCCGCGGTGGAAGGCGAGACCTACGAGTATACCGAGATGTACCCCGGCTTCGCCAAGACCGCCCGGGACGAGGGGCTGGAGGAGCTGGCCGAGTGGTTCGAGACCCTGGCCAAGGCCGAGAAGTCCCACGCCGGCCGTTTCAACAAGGGACTGCAGGCGGTCGCCGGCAAGGACCCGGCTGACGCGGGTTGATCCGGTAGTCGCTTCACCCGGACTTCTGTCGCATCGACCCCGCCGGGCTTCCTCGCGGGGTCGATGCGGCAACATCCGGTTTCTTTGCCGCGAATGGACAAGGTCACCCTCAACGACATCGTCGGCGCCAGCGCCTACGAGCAGAAGCGCGCCGAGTTTCGGCGCGAGATCATCGACCTCAAGAAGGTCCGGCGGGTGTCGGTGGGGGACAAGGTCTCCCTGGTGTTCGAGAACAGGGCCACGGTGATCTTCCAGATACAGGAGATGCTGCGGGCCGAGAGCATCCGCGACCTGGACAAGATCCGCGAGGAGATCGACGTCTACAACGAGCTCATTCCGGATGCGGGAGAGCTCAGGGCGACCCTCTTCCTGGAGATCGAGGACCAGACCAACCTGCGCGAGGAGTTGCTGAAGTTTCTCGGCATCGACGAGCGGGTATTCTTCAAGATCGGCGCCGACCGCACCGTCCGCGCCAGGTTCGAGGAGGGCCGCAGCAAGGAAGACAAGATCAGCGCGGTGCAGTACATCACCTTCGGTTTCACCGCGGACGAAACGGAAGCACTGCACGACGGGGACGCCAGCATCGTGGTGGACCACGAGTATTACCACGCGGAGGTCCCGTTGACCGCCGCTACCAAGGCGGAGTTGCTCAGGGACCTGGGTTAGCGCTCCCGCGACGCCGGCGGGGAATGTCCATGTCCACGAGACGGACACGACAGCTCGAAGTCATCTGGGACGTCGTCAAGGACGAAATGTCCCATCCCACCGCGGACCAGATTTACGAGCGGGTGCGCCGGGAGATCCCCAACATCAGCCTCGGCACGGTCTACCGCAATCTCCAGAAACTCGCCGCCGACGGCAAGCTGCAGGTCCTCAACATCGAGCGCACGCAGCACTTCGACCCGATCCTCGGCAAGCACCCACATTTCATTTGCGAAACGTGCGGAAAGGTCTATGATGTCACCCTCGACCGCAGGGAAGAAGCTGAGCCCGTCCTCTCGCCCGACACCGGATTTACGGTGACCTCCCACCAGCTCTCTCTCTACGGGACTTGCGAGCCGTGCTCATGATGCCCGCGACCGTCGACCGCGGGCCATGGGGGGATTAGCCATGTCAAGGAACAGCGTGACGGGTTTCGTGCTCGGGTTGGCGGTCCTGTTGGGCGCACAGGCCGCCAGTGCCATCTGCAACCCCAATCTGGTCCGGTCCATCCATTCGGGTCCCGACCTGGTCCGCGCCGTCGGGCCGCTGGCCAGCGTCGCCGCCAAGCCGGACATCGGCCTCGGCCAGTATCAGCTCCGCTGGTTCGGCCATTCGAGCTTCGCCATCAGTTCCGGAACCGGCACCCGCGTGGTGGCCGATCCCAACTTCGACGTCACCCCCGGCATCACCGCCGACGCGGTGACCGTGAGCAACGGCCACTACACCCACAACAACGTCGAGGCGGTGCGCGGGAACCCGCTGGTGCTCAGGGGCATCACGCTGGACCAGCGCTGGCAGCCGGTGCGGAGGAAGGTCAAGGACATCGTCGTCGTGAACCTGCCCAGCGCCCGCAACTACGACTTCACCCGCATCGCCAACTCGATCTTCGTCTTCGAGATGGGCAGCCTCTGTCTCGCCCACCTGGGCAACATCGGCCACCTGCTCACCGAGAAGCAGGAGAAGCTGCTGCGCCGGGTGGACGTCATGATGATTCCCATCGACGCCCGCAACAACCTGGGCTTCAGCGACCTCGTCAAGGTCATCGAGCAGGTGAAACCGCCCATCGTGCTGCCCATGCACTACGACGATCCGCACCAGGCCGAGTACTTCGCGTCCTTCCTGGACGGCCGCTATCCGGTCGCGCGTCAAGCCGATTCCCGGCTCGTGCTTACGCGCCGGATGCTGCCCAAGAAGACCGAGTTCTTCATACTGCCGCACCCCAATCCCTACGCCAGGAGCGGTCGCTGGGGCGGTTGGGATGACGACCGGTAGGGCCGGCCTTCGCCGCGGCTTCCGATTTCGCCGCCCGTGTGATACCCGTTACCGTTCATTCGTCCAAAGGAGGCACAGGTGGCAGCAGAGTCCGATACCGGCGCCGTCAAGGAGAAGATCCGGGCGTTGAGGGAAGAGAGAGCCAAGGCCGAGGAGCCCGGAAAGCGGAAGGTCCTGCGGAGAAGGATCCACCGGCTGAAGAAGAAGACGCGCAAGCTGTCACAGGAAGCCAGGCTACAGGCGCAGGCCGCCGCGGCGGCCCCGGCGGAAGCCGCGGCACCCGCAGCACCCCCGGCCGCGGCACCCGTGGAACCGGCGGCATCCCCGGAAGCGGCGCCGCCGGCCGAAGCGGAAGCACCGGCCGAAACGGCAGCGCCGGCGGAGGAGCCCGAGGCTGCTCCCGAGCCCGAGGCCAGGGACGACGAAGAGACCCCGGGCCCGGCCTGAGGCTCCATCGCTATCTCACCCCACTTCATCCGCCACGCCGTGGGCGGTCCTTGAGCGCAGGTAGTCAATGACCTGGTCGGCAATCTCGTCGACGCCGTGCTCGGCGGTCTTCAAAACGATCTCCGGATTCTCGGGCGGCTCGTAGGCGCTGTCGACGCCGGTGAAGTTCCTGATCTCACCGGCCCGGGCCTTCTTGTACAATCCCTTGGGATCGCGCTGCTCGCAGACCTCGATGGGGCAGTCGACGAAGATCTCGACGAACTCGCCTTCCTCCATCATCTCTCGCGCCATGCGGCGCTCGTCGCGGAAAGGCGAAATCACCGAGACCAGGACCATCAGGCCCGCGTCGACGAACAGCTTGGCGACCTCGGCGATGCGCCGTACGTTCTCCACCCTGTCGGCGGCGGTGAAGCCCAGGTCCCTGGTCAGACCGTGCCGCAGGTTGTCGCCGTCCAGGGTGTAGCTGTGCCGGCCCATGGCGTGCAGGCGCCGTTCCACCGCGTTGGCGGTGGCGGACTTTCCCGCCCCCGACAACCCGGTCAGCCACAGCACGCAGGCCTTCTGGTTCTTCTGCGCCGCCCGTGCCGGCTTGTCGATGGCGAGCTGGTGGCGCGTCAGGTTGGAGCCGCGCCACAGCCCGAAGTCGATCATGCCCGCGCCCACCGTTTCGTGGGTGTAGCGGTCGATGAGGATGAAGCCGCCGGTCTCCCTGAGCTCCCGGTAGGGGTCGAAGGCGATCCGCCGGTCCAGGCCGATGTTGCAATAGGCGATGTCGTTCAGCTCGAGGGTCCTGGCCGCGGTGTGTTCCAGGTTGTTGACGTTGAGCCTGTACTTGATGGCGGTTATCTGGGCTCCTGCCAGGCGCGTGCCGATTTTCAGGAGATACGGGCGTTCCGGCAGCAGCGCGGTCTCGTGCATCCAGACGATGTGACATGCGAACTGGTCGCTCAGGCTGGGCGGCTCGGCGGCGGAGGCGATGATGTCGCCGCGGCTCACGTCGACCTCGTCGGCCAGCGCGAGGGTCACGGCCTGGCCGGCACGCGCGCGGTCGAGATCCCCGTCCGGGCCCACGATGCGTTTCACGGTCGAGGTCTTCCCGGAAGGACACAGCATCACGGGGTCGCCGGGGCAAACGAGCCCGGCCGCGACGGTGCCGGCGAAACCGCGGAAACCGGCGCTGGGACGGTTCACCCACTGAACGGGCATGCGAAAGGGTGCGCTCTCGCGGTCGCCGGCCGCCTCGGCCGATTCCAGGGCCTGCAGCAGCGTCGGCCCGTCATACCAGTCCATGGCCGCCGAAGGCCCGGTGACGTTGTCGCCGGTCAGGGCCGATACCGGAATGCAGGTGAGGTCGGTCATGTCGAGCCGCTTCGCGAAATCGCCGTAGGCCGCGGCGATGGCGTCGAAGACGTCCCTGGACCAGGCCACGAGGTCCATCTTGTTGACCGCCGCGATCACGTGGCGAACTCCCAGAAGGGAGAGGATGGTCGTGTGGCGGCAGGTCTGCGGCAGCACTCCCTTGCGGGCGTCAATGAGCACCACCGCGAGATCGGCGGTGGAGGCGCCGGTGGCCATGTTGCGGGTGTACTGCTCGTGCCCCGGGGTGTCGGCCACGATGAAGGAGCGCTTGCCGGTGGAGAACATGCGGTAGGCGACGTCGATGGTGATCCCCTGTTCGCGCTCGGCCTGGAGCCCGTCCACCAGGAGCGCCAGGTCGAGGTCGTCGCCCTGGGTGCCGTGCCGCCTGCTGTCGGTCTCCACCCGCGCGAGCTGGTCCTGGAACACCAGCCGGGACTCGTAGAGCAGGCGGCCGATGAGCGTCGACTTGCCGTCGTCCACGCTGCCGCAGGTGATGAAGCGCAGGACGTCCCGGTCCTCGCGGGCGTTCACGTACGCTTGGAACTCGCGGCCGTCGGCAGGCCCGGGCATCAGAAGTAACCCTCCTGCTTCTTCCGCTCCATGGAGCCCTCGCCGTCGTGGTCGATGACGCGTCCCTGGCGTTCGGAGTGGGTGGCGGAGAGCATCTCGCGGATGATCGCCGGCACGCTGTCGGCGTCGGACTCGATGGCGCCCGACAGCGGGTAGCATCCCAGCGTGCGGAAACGCACCCGCTTCATCTCGGGCTCTTCGCCGGGCTCGAGCTTCATGCGCTCGTCGGCCACCATGATCCACGTGCCCGAGCGGCGCACCACCGGGCGTGGAGCTGCGAAGTAGAGCGGCACCACCGGGATGTTCTCCCGGTCGATGTAGTTCCACACGTCCAGCTCGGTCCAGTTGGAGAGCGGAAAGACGCGCATGGACTCGCCGTCGCGGAGATGGGTGTTGTAGAGGCGCCAGAGCTCGGGGCGCTGGTTCTTGGGGTCCCAGCGATGGGAGCGCGTGCGCAACGAGAACACCCGTTCCTTGGCCCGGGACATCTCCTCGTCGCGCCGCGCCCCGGCCAGCGCCGCATCGAAGCCGTGCTGCTCGAGCGCCTGCTTCAACGCCTGGGTCTTCATCACGTCGGTGTGAAGCGAAGATCCGTGGGTGAACGGGTTGATGCCCCGGTCGAGACCTTCCTGGTTGATATGGACGATGAGCTCCATGCCGGTCTCGCGCGCCGTTCGTTCGCGGAACTCGTACATCTGCGGAAACTTCCAGGTGGTGTCCACGTGGAGCAGCGGGAAGGGCGGCGGCGCCGGACGGAAGGCCTTTTGCGCCAGCCGCACCAGGACCGAGCTGTCCTTGCCGATGGAGTAGAGCATGACCAGCTTGGAGAACGCGGCCACGACTTCACGCATGATGAAGATGGACTCGGCTTCGATCTCGTCGAGATGGCCGAGGCCCCGTTTCTTGGCCATGGGAGATGTATCTACATGCCGGAAGTTCGTACGTCTACATGGAACGGGCACGCGGGGCATTGATCCAAGTTGCAGGGAAACCCTGCAACTCCCTATACTTCGGTGTTCCTGTCAGGAACGACCGGCGCAGTCAGAGCCGTGCTTCAACAAAGGTCCCGGGGACGACATGAACGACGACACCGAACTTGGCGATATCGAGACGAAGACCCCGCGTCGGGACGTGAAGTTCGACGGCCGCCGGAGTGAGCTGGCGGGGTTGCTGTTCCGCAACCTTCTGCTGACTCTGGCGACCCTCGGAATCTACCGGTTCTGGGGCAACACCCGTGTGCGCCGGTTCCTGTGGCGGGAGGTCAAGCTTCTCGATGAACCGTTGGAATACCTTGGAACCGGAACCGAGTTGTTCATCGGTTTCCTGATCGCCATCGTCTTCATCGCGCCGCTCACCACCGTGTTCTCCTGGCTTCCGTTCCTCGTGCCGCAAGGCGTTCCCTACGGCGGTTTGCTCTTGCAGGCGCTCTACTACGGCAGCCTTGGCTTCCTCGTGCAGTTGGCCATCTACCGGGTGCGGCGCTATCGGCTGACCCGCACGGCGTGGCGCGGCGTCCGCTTCGGGCTCGAAGGATCGGCGTTCAAGTACGCGCTGATCTGGTGTCTGTACGGCGTCGCAACATTGGCGACGGCGGGCCTGGCCTACCCCTGGATGCGTGTGGCCACCGTGCGCTACTTCGCCAACAACGCCCGATTCGGCACTACCTGTTTCTCCTTCGAATGCCGAGCGTTCCCCCTGTTCACGCGATGGTTGGCGGTCATGGCTCCTGCTGTGGTGGCGTTTCTCCTCTTCTTCCTCGCGAACGCCGAGGAATTGGCTCTCTTCTGGGACAGTCTCCGTCACCAGGCGCCCGATCTGGACTTCCTCATCCTCACACTGGAACAGCTCACTCTGCACCCCCTGGGACTCCTCATGTTCAGCGCAGGGCTCCGTGTCTTTTACCGCGTGGACGAGTTCCGCCATCTGGTCAATTCCGCGCGTCTCGGAGGACAACGGTTGATATCCCGCCTGCATGCGTACCCCGTCTGTGAACTCCACTACCGGTTCTATGGCCTCGCCTTTATCACGATCACCTTCGGTGTGGGCGGCGTGGTCCGCCTCCTGGATGTAGGCTCCATAGAGAGCGAAATCGGTTTGGTCATCGGGCTGCTCGCGATGGTTTTCGGCTATTGGTTCTACGGTGTCTGCAAGACCCTGTTCCTCAAGATCTCCCTGCTGGCCATGGTCTGCGAGACGCTGTCGGTCGAGGACCGCGACGTCCTGGGGAGGGCGGTTCAATCGACCGCCGCACGGCCGGGGTACGGCGAGGGGCTCGCGGATGCCCTCGACGTGGGCGGTTTCTGATGCGGTACGCGGCGAAATACTACGACGGCAGCACGGCGCGGTCGCAGTCCGTGGCCATCGCGGTCACCGACACGGGCATCATCATCTCCACGCCGGAAGGAGACGAGCTTGCCCGTTGGCCTGTCCGGCGCGTCGTTCTCGCCGAGTTGCCGCATGGCGGCGAGCCGGTACGGCTCGGTCTCGACGGCACCACGGCCAGGTTGATTGTCGATGACGCGGGCGTGGTGGAAGCACTTCGGCCGGTGGCGCCCCACCTCTGCCGGAGGGTGCGGCTGTCATGGGGCCTTTTGCGGTTCGTGGGGTGGATCGCCGCGGCTGTCGGTTCATTGGCGGTGGTCTTGCTATTCGTGGTGCCTTCCCTGTCGAAGCAATTGGCGGCCGTAACCCCGGACGCGGTCAGACAACACCTTGGAGACACCGTGTTGCGGCAGCTCACGGTCCTGGTCGAGATCGACCAAAGCGGGCCACCGCAGCAGCGGCAGGCGTACTGCAACGATGTTCCTGGGCTAAGAACCCTTGAGGCGATGGTGGCGCGCCTTACGGCGGACATGGACGAGGCGCCGTCCTTGCGTCTGTTCGTCATCAACACGGACATGGTCAACGCGTTCGCCCTGCCCGGGGGCATCGTCGTCTTGACCAAGGGATTCATCGACGACGCCACCAGCGCGGAGGAGATCGCCGGCGTCGTCGCTCACGAAATCGGCCACATCCACCACGACCACGTGATCGAGGGGATGTACCGCACGGCGGCCATCGGGATGCTGGTAGGCATCGTGACCGGTGACTTTACCGGAGGCATCCTGATTACGGGAGCGGCTGAATGGATGCTCAACAGCGGGTATTCCCGTGTCGACGAGCGAGCGGCGGATGACTATGCGCTGCAACGCTTGTACGCCGTGGGAATCGACTCCAGCGGGGTCGAAAGGTTCTATAACAGGCAGCTCGCGGAGTCGCCGGAGGGCGAAGGCGCGCTCGAGGGTCTCATCTCGACGCATCCGCTCACCCGCGACCGGCTTGAAGCCCTGCGTCGCGCTCCGCGCGCCTTTGGAACGGTGTTCGGCGGGGACGGCGGGGAATGGCGGCGGCTCCGCCTTGTATGCAGGACGACGCAGGACACTCCGGCCGGGACATGACGTGGAGGGGGACGGTCCGAAGCGGCTTCAGACCTGGTGGTTGAAGAACGCCTTGGTGCCGCGGGCCTCCACCGCGTGACCGATCCGTTCGAGGGCGTGGACGTAGGCGGCGGTGCGCATGCTGACGCCCTTGTCCATGGCCACCTCCCAAACCCGCCGGGTCTCGGGCTCCAGGATGGCCTTGAGCCTCGAATGCACTTCTTCCACCGGCCAGTAGTAACCCGCCTTGTTCTGCACCCACTCGAAGTAGGACACGGTGACCCCGCCGGAGTTGGCCAGGATGTCCGGGACCACCACCGTGTCCTTCTTGTAGAGGATGGCGTCGGCGGCCGGCGTCGTCGGGCCGTTGGCCAGCTCCAGGATGACCGGCGCCTTGATCTTGGCCGCGTTGCTTTCGGTGATCTGGTTCTCCACCGCGGCAGGAATCAGCACGTCGCACTCCGCCTCCAGCAGCTCCGCGTTGTCGAGTTGCCGCGCGGTGCCCCGGGTCGGCGCGCCCGCGACGTGTCCGGTGCGTTGCTTGTGCTCCATCACCGCGTAGGGGTCCATGCCGTCGGGGTCGTAGATGGCCGAGGTCGAATCCGAGAGGCCGATGATCCGGTAGCCGTCGTCGTGGAGCATATGCGCGCAGTGGAACGAGGCGTTGCCGAATCCCTGGAGCACGATCCGCGACGTGTCGGGGCTGACGCCAAGCTCCTCCTTCAGGTGCCGCAGAATGTAGAAGCCGCCCCTGCCGGTGGCGTCGTCGCGTCCCAGCGAGCCGCCCAGCGCCACCGGCTTGCCGGTGATGATGGCCGGGCTGGGATGGCCGGTGATGGCGCCGTACTCGTCCGCCATCCAGGCCATGACGATGCCGTTGGTGTACATGTCGGGGGCGGGGATGTCGCGTTCGGGTCCGATGAACGTGGAGAACGCCTGGACGTAGGCGCGGCTCAGGCGCTCCAGCTCGGCCCGGGAGAGCGTCTTGACGTCCACCGACACCCCGCCCTTGCCGCCGCCGAAGGGGAGGTTCACGACCGCGCACTTGAAGGTCATCCAGAAAGCCAGCGTCATCACCTCGTCCACGTTCACCGCGGGGTGGAAGCGGATGCCGCCCTTGGTGGGGCCGCGGGTGTCGTCATAGCGGCAGCGCCACGCCTTGAACGCCTTGCGCGAGCCGTCGTCCATGCGCACCAGCAAGGTGGCGGCCAGCGTTTCCTTGGGATAGCGGAGCTGGTCGATGATCTCGCGCTCGATTTCGAGGTAACGGGCGGCGTCTTCGAGACGTTCCCGCGCGGTGGAAAACAGATCGGTGGCCATGGATGTTCGCTCCTTTCAAGCCTTCGCGAGGCTGCATCCGACAAAAAACCGCCCCTCCAATACTCAGTAAAGCAGAAAAAACGGCAAAGCCGAAAAATTGCCTCTGTGCGGCCCGCTCCGGCGCTTGCAATACGGTGTTGGCAACGATTATTCTCATTTCTGTCTTTCAAATTGGCGTCGGCGGAGTATACTTTTACTGAGAGTCGAGGATTGAAAGACGACTCGCGATTACTTGGGAGGTGAGTCATGAGCAAAGTCCCGTCGGAACCCGGTAAAGAGCCTGCCCGCGACCCGGGGATGGTGTCTCTTCAAGAGGAGGAAGAAACCCTCACCCAGGAGGTGCCGATCTTTCCTTCCGAGCGTTACAAGGCGCTGTCGACGAAGCATCTCGATGAGATTGCACAGCTCGAGAAGCTGCCGAACGACGACCGCTTCGCCATGAAGGTGGTGGCCAACGTGCTGCCGTTCCGCTCCAACCGGTACGTCATCGATCATCTCATCGACTGGGACCGGGTGCCTGACGACCCGGTTTTCCAGATGACCTTCCCGCAGCAGGGAATGCTCGAGGAGGTCGACTTCCTGCGCATGGCCGACCTCCTGCGGCGCGACGCATCCGCCGGCGAGATCAAGGCCGGCGCCCACGAGATCCGCGAGAAGCTCAACCCGCACCCCGCGGGGCAGCGGGAGCTCAACATCCCCCAGGTGAAGCAGGAGACGATTCACGGTCTTCAGCACAAGTACCGCGAGACCGTGCTGTTCTTCCCCAGCCAGGGGCAGACCTGCCATGCGTACTGCACCTTCTGCTTCCGCTGGGCGCAGTTCGTGGGCGACAACGAGCTCAAGATCGTCGCCAAGGAGGCGGACGGGTTGCATGATTATCTGGCCACGCACCCCGACGTCACCGACCTCCTGGTGACCGGCGGCGACCCCATGATCATGAAGACCGCGGTGTTCGCCAACTACCTGGAGCCGTTGGTGGACGACCCGCGGTTCGCTCACGTGCAGGACATCCGCATCGGCACCAAGGCCCTGACGTTCTGGCCCTACCGTTTCGTCGGCGACGAGGACGCGGACGACATGCTGCGGCTACTGGAGAAGATCGTGAAGGCGGGCAAGCACGTCGCCATCATGGCCCACTTCAACCACTGGCGGGAGCTGGAGACCAACGTGGTCCGGGAGGCGATCCGCCGCCTGCGGGACGCCGGCGCGGTGATCCGCTGCCAGGCGCCGCTGCTGCGCCACATCAACGACTCCTCGGACGTGTGGATCCGCATGTGGGAGGAAGAGGTACGGCTGGGGATGATTCCCTACTACATGTTCGTGGAGCGGGACACCGGCGCACGCAACTACTTCGAGGTGCCGTTGGTGGAGGCCTGCGGCATCTTCCAGAACGCTTACAAGTTCGTCTCGGGCCTCGGCCGCACCGTGCGCGGTCCGAGCATGAGCGCGACCCCCGGCAAGGTCGAGGTCCAGGACGTCCAGGAGATCGCCGGCGAGAAGGTCTTCATCCTCCGCTTCCTGCAGGGAAGGAATCCCGACTGGGTCGGCCGCCCGTTCTTCGCCGCCTACGACCCGGAAGTCACGTGGTTCGACGGGTTGCGCCCCGCCTTCGGCCAGGAGAAGTTCTTCTACACCGACGACTTCAACGCCATGGTCCAGGGCCGCTGGCCGACGACGAAGCACTAGTGTCGTTCAAAAGTCGGCCGGTTTGGCCATCCGGTAGCCTACGCCGCGCTCGGTGAAGATGTACTTGGGCCGGGAGGCGTCGTCGCCCAGCTTGCGGCGTAGAATCCTGATGAACGGGCGCAACAACTCGGGATCGCTGGATTCGTACCTGCCCCACACCTGGCGTAGCAACGACTCGTAGCTCATTACTCGTCCCGCGTTTAACGAGAGCACGCGGAGCAGCTCGTACTCGGTAGCTGTCAGCGTCAATAATCGTTCGGCCAAGCTCACGCGCTGGCTCTCGTAATCGATGGCGAGCTCTCCCAAACGGAAGGGTTCGGGCGCGGCCTGCCTGCGCAGGGCGGCCTGAACGCGCGCGGTCAACTCGGTCGGCGAGAACGGCTTGACGATATAGTCGGCGGCGCCGGTGTCGAAAGCCCGCGCTATCGTTTCGTCACGGCTGTAGCCGGAGATGAAGATGACCGGCAAATCGTCCAGCTCCGGTACGCGCTCCATCAACTCGATCCCATCGGCTTCGGGCAGCATCAGGTCGAGCAGCACCAGGTGGGGCTTCTTGGTCTTGATGGAGTTGGAGAGATCCCGCGGGTCTCCCGTCACGAGCGGGACATAGCCCGCTCCCGCGAGAGCATCTCGTACGTAGCGCAGCGTCACCGGGTCGTCATCCACCACCAGGATGCGCGTTCCCTCTTTCTCGTTCCGGCGCGGGCCGGAACGGTTCGTGGAGGTGCCGGTGAGGACGTTGTCCGCGGGCTCGTCAGCCACGGGAATCGTGAACGTGAACCGCGTGCCCTGGCCGGTTCCGCTGCTCATGGCCTGAATGCGTCCCCCGTGGGCCTCCACCAATCCCTTGCAGATGGCAAGACCCAAGCCATGGCCGCCGTTGCCGGGCGCTCCGCCGCCGTGTTTCCGAAACAGGTACGGCAACTGATCCGGCGGAACGCCCCGGCCTTGGTCGGTTACCGAGATCGCGACCTGGAAGCCATCCCGCACCGCGTCGACGCGGATGGGGGACGATTCGGGCGAGTGCCTGGAGGCGTTGAACAAGAGATTGTTCAGGACCTGGACGATGCGCCGTTCGTCGGCCATGATCCGGGGCAGTTCCGGCGGCAGGTCGATCTGGAGGGTGTGCCGGGCGCCGCTGCTCAGGAACGTCTTCCTGGCTTGTTCCAACAGGCTCGCCACCCCCACGGGTGCGAGCGCGACCGACAATGTGCCGGTTTCGATGTGGCCTGCATCGAGCAGATCGCCGATCAGGTCGTCCATGCGATTCGCCTGCTCGTCGATGATACGAAAGAACTGGCGGATCTCGGCGGCGTCCAGACTCCGCGAGGCCCGCAGCACGGTGGCGGTCGACCCCTTGATCGAGGTCAACGGAGCTCGCAGCTCATGGCTCACCATGCCCAGGAACTCCGTCCTTCGCCTGTCCAGCTCCTCGAGCGGCGCCATGTCCTGCAGGGTGACGACCACCGACTCGGCCTCGCCCTCGGCGGAGCGGATCGGCGTGGCGTTTACCAGGATCGTCGCCCTCGGGCCGCCGGGGACCGAAAGCTCGACCTCTTCCGCACGTACCGTTTCGGCATTGCTCAACACTTCGAACAGCGGCAATTCGTCCAGGGCGATCTCCCGCCCGTCGGCGAACCGGCATGTGACCACCTCGAGCAACTGCTCGGGCGATTGGCCGGGAACGCAAAGGTCCGCGACGATGCGATGCGCCTCACGGTTGATCGATACGGGCTTGCCGGTCCCGGGGTCGAAGACCGCGACGCCGACCGGCGTGGTATCGATCAGGACCTTGAGACTGGCCCGGGCACGCTGCTCGTCCTGATACATCCTAGCGTTGGCGATCGCCGTCGCCGCCTGCGACGCGAACAGCAGCAACACCTCTTCATCGTCGTTAGTGAACTCCAACCCTCCCTCCTTGTCGCTGAGGAAGAAGTTGCCGAGATGCTCGCCTCGATGGCGCATCGGGGTGACCTGCAAATCATTCGAAGGAAGCGGGTGGTGGGGCGAGTAGCCGAGCGAATCGACATAGGCGGAAATGTCATCGAGTCTCATGGGTGATCCGACATTGCGCAGGTGTTCGTAGAGGCTCGGCCCATCCGCCCAGTCCACCATCCGTCGCTGTTCATCCAGCGTGAAGCCTGAAGCGACGAAGTCCTGGAGCTGTCCCGAATCGTCGACCGTGGTGATTATGCCGTAGCGGGCACCGGTAAGCGCACGCGCACTTTCCACGACCTCGTTCAGGACAGTGTCCACGTCGAGGCTAGCGTTGACACGCAGGATCGCTGTGCTGATCGTGGCGATGCGTTCCCGCAACGCCGCGATCTCCCGACGGTGTTCGTCAGCACTCGCCAAGGACCCGTCCCCGCCGCCGGTGGAAGACTCGGTTCGTTCTGGTTACACGTGGAGCCCTTGGAGCAGAGTGACTCGGAACGCGTCGACCAGTACCGGCAGCACGATGTACTTCCATCGCTTTACCATGTTTTTCCAACTCAGGGATACGCTTCCTTAGAGAGAAATTCAGTGCCGAAATCCAAAAGTATCTGAACGCCAGGTTTCTTACAAGTCCCTGGCAACTCCCTCACCGGGGCGAAGGCGGCATCGGGTTCGATCTCTGTGGCGGGCGTTTCACGGAAACGCCGGGGGGAGGCCTACTCGGCCCTCGACCCCGTGACCGGCTGTACGCGGCTCAGCACGTTGCCGAGGGGGCCGACTTCGGCGGGGGCGCCGTTCAGGTAGGCGATGGACTGGTGCGATTGCACGGGAACGCGCGGGCCGGGGGTGAGGATGCCGACGAGGTTCAAGGGGTCGGTGCAGGACACGATGACGGACTCCTTGTCGGGAGCGAGCCGGCGCACGCTGCGCATGGCCTCCACGGCGTCCGGAAGCGCGTACTGCTCCCCCACGAAACCGCTCACGAAGCGGCCTCCGCGGATCTCGCCGCGGGCCTCCATGCGGCGGTAGGCCTGGAGCAGCAGGCGCCAGGGCGGGCAGCGGGTCTCACGCGCCAGCAGGTCCCGGAAGACCACGCCGTAGCGCTGCAGGAGCTGGCGCGCAAGGGTTTCGGTGCCGGCTTCGGGTGTGGCGGAATCCTCCTTCCGCCACAACGACCAGCGCCCAACGGGCATGGCTTGCGCCGCCGCCCCTTTCCGGCCGCCGCGCCGGGGGTCCTTCCTCTTGAGCTCCGGGGTCAGCAGCATGCGCAGCCCGGCGATACCGTCTCCGGTCACCTGGCCGCGGGTCACCAGCTCCCACAGCGCCCGCTCGGTGCGCACCATGACATGCCCGGTTGCCCGGGCGACGTCGGCGAGAAAGGACGCGCCGTGTTCCTGCAGGTACGCGGCGACGTCGCGGGCCGCGGCCGAAAGCCCCTGGAGGCCGCGCCAGTCCAGTGCCTCCGGATCCAGGAAGTGCGGCAGGTCCTCGCGGATCACGAACGCCAGGGGCGCGGACCGGGTAGGCGCGGTCCTGCGGGTCTTGCCGGCCGCCGGCCTCAACGCCAACGGCGCCGCGTCCCAGAGCCCGGCCGCGGCCGGATCGTCCTCGGGCACGCCGGTGTCGCGCCGCAGCCGGCCCCAGGTCACTACGCCGGCAAGGCACAGGTGCTCCAGGTCCGCGGGGTCGTAGGCCGCCATGCGGGCCGGCAGGACATGCTGCTCCCAGGCCGGCGCCGGCAGCTCCATGCCCTGGAGCTGGCGGACGACCTGGTGGACGCCGTCACGTCCGTGAAGCTGCGAACCCGGCTGCACGTGCTGCCAGCGCAACAGGAAGCGGATGAAGTCCGCGGCCGACACCGGATGGATCTCGCGCCGCAGGCGCCCGAGGGTGAGGCGGTGAATCCGCGACAGCAGCCGGCGCTCGCACCACTCCACGGGTGCATCGGCTCGACCGCCGGGCGAGAAGCGCCCCTGGAGCACCACCCCGGAACCCTCCAGGGCCGTGAGGGCGCGAGCCACCGATTCGACGTGCAGCCCGGTCCGGGCGGCAAGCCCTTCGGTGGTGACCGGCCCGCTGATCCCCATCCACCCCTGCACGGCGCGTTGCAGGGCGCCGTCACCGGAGGACGTCGCCACATACCCCTCCCCAACCCCTGGGTTCCCGCCTTCCCGGGAACGACTTGAAGCGCGCTTTGCCGCTTCGGGATTGCCCGCATCCGGCGCGCGGACGGGTGCGGCTGCAGGATCCTCCGCGTCGGGCGGGACCACGGCCGGCGGTACGCGAAAGTCTCCCAACACGGCACGGGCCTCCGCCAGCCGTTCCGCGGCTACGTAGAACGGGCCTCGGTGGTCTCCTTCAGGCTCGGCAACGGTGGCCCGTCGCGCCGCCATCAGCTCGTGCGCGTACCGTTGCCACGGTTCCGCTTCCCGCACAGGTAGCAGGATCACCGTGAGCAGCAGGTCGTGAAGCTCGTCCGGGTCGCGGATGTCCGGCCACGCCTGCGCCTTCACCTCCGCCAGGGCCTCGGGGCTCAGCGCGCCGATGCCCTGGGCCAGGTCCGGGTCGGTGCGCCGCAGCGCCACCGCGCGGGCGCGCCTTTCCTCCAGCGGGGCGTCGTCGAGGAACGCGTAGGGGTTGGCGTTGAGGATCTCGTGGGCCATGGGCGAGGGCGCCGGGGTCTCCACGGCCACGGTGGCGATCTCGCCGCGTCCGAGCCGCTCCAGCGTCTCCTTGAAGCCGTCCACGTCCATGGCCTCGCGCAGGCAGTTCTCCATGGTCTCGCGGGTCAGCGGATGGTCAGGCAAGGGGACGGGTCCGGCGCGATTGTCCTGGCACATCACCTGGTCCGGGAAGACCGCCCCCAGCAGGTCCTCGGCGCGCATGCGCTGGATCTGCATGGGCACCTTCTTGCCCCGGCTGAAGCGTTCCACCGCCAGCGCGCGGCTGGCGTTCCAGCGCCAGCGGTTGGTGAACATGGGCGCCGCCAGGGACGCCTGCGTAAGGTCCCGTTCCACCGTCGCGGGATTGAGGTAGGAGAAAACCGTGTCGAGGGGGAAGGAGTGGCGGTCGGTCAGCGAGATCACGATGCCGTCGTCGGTGGCAGCGGCCTGGAGCTCGAAATCGAAGTTGACGCAGAAGCGCTTGCGCAGGGCGAGCCCCCAGGCGCGGTTGATGCGTCCGCCGAAGGGCGTGTGGAGCACGAGCTGCATGCCGCCGGACTCGTCGAAGAAGCGCTCGGCGACGACGCGGTCCACCGTCGGCACGCAGCCGAGCACGGCGCGGGTCTCGTTCACGTAAGCGACGATCTGTTCCGCCCCCGCCGGCTCGACCCCGGTTTCGCGTTGAAGCCACGACACAGGCGTCTCCCCGCGGGCCCCCGCCGCTTCCCTTTCGGACGCGGCTGCATCTTCCCCATCCGCGGCCGTTTCTCTCTGATCCGCGCCCGCGGCGGCGCGGCGCGCCACGGTTTCGCGCACGTCGGACACCGCGCGCGACAGTTCCAGGGTGCGTCCCGGGGCCTCGCCGAGCCAGAATGGTATGGTGGGCGGCGCTCCGTGGGCGTCTTCCACCCACACCTTGCCCGAGGCCACCCGCTGGATTCGCCACGAGGTATTGCCGAGCAGGAAGATGTCGCCGGCCAGGCTTTCGATGGCGAAGTCCTCGTTGACCTTGCCCACGAAGGTCTCGTTGTGCGCCTCGACCACGTCGTAGTCCGCGGTGTCGGGGATGGCGCCTCCGTTGGTGATGGAGACGAGCCGGGCGCCGCGGCGCGCCCGCAGCATCCGGTTCACCCGGTCCCGGTGGAGATGGGCGCCGCGGCGGCCCCGCGCCGGCGCCACCCCCTCGCACAGCATGTCCAGGACCTGCTCGAAGTCGCCGCGGGAAAGGTCCCGGAACGGATACGCCCCGCGCACCAGCTCCCGGAGGGATTCCTCGGCGATGCCCGGCGGGGGCGTCGACTCGGGCAGGAGCGGCAGGGTCTCGCCGGGCCGATGGGCGGGCGTGAGGCTCGCCACCGTGGCCACCATCTGCTGGGCCAGCACGTCCAGCGGTTCCCGGACCAGCCCGATACGGTCCAGCTCGCCCCGGCGTACGGCGTAGACCGCGGCGGCCGCCTGGAGCAGATCGTCGCGCGTCAGCGGGTACAGGATGCCCTTGGGGATGGCGCCCAGCCAGTGGCCCGAGCGCCCGACACGCTGCAGCAGGGTGGCGATGGAACGCGGCGCGCCGATGTGGCAGACGAGCTCGACGTGGCCGATGTCGATGCCCAGCTCCAGCGACGCCGTGGCCACCACCACCGGGACCTCCGCGGCCTTGAGCTTCTGTTCGGCTTCGAGCCGGGTCTTGCGGGAAAGGCTGCCGTGGTGGGCCAGCACCTTGCCCTCGCCCAGCCGGTCGGTGAGCTGGTGCGCCACCCGTTCCACCAGCCGGCGGGTGTGCACGAACACCAGGGTGGTGCGGTGGCGCTGGATCTGCTGCACGATGCGGTCGTAGACCTCGGCCCACAGCGCATGAGACGTAATGGGTCCAAGCTCCTGGTCCGGCACCTCGATGGACAGGTCCAGCTCGCGCTTGTGGCCGACGTCCACGATGGCGCATTTCGGCGCGCCGTCGCGACGCAGCCTGCGGCTCCCTACCAGCAGCCGGGCGATGTCCTCCATGGGCTTCTGGGTGGCGCTCAGCCCGATGCGCTGAAGGGGCGTTCCCGCCAGGGCGTCCAGCCGTTCCAGCGAGAGCGCCAGGTGGGCGCCGCGCTTGTCCCCGGCCACCGCGTGGATCTCGTCGACGATGACCGTGTGCGCGTGCCTCAGGACCTGCCGGCTGCGCTCGGCCGTGAGCAGGATGTAGAGCGACTCCGGCGTGGTGATGAGGATGTGGGGCGGGTGCGAGATCATGCGCTGCCGCTCGGTGGCCGGGGTGTCACCCGAGCGCACGGCGGTGCGGATGTCCTGCAGCGGAAACCCCTGCCGCCGTCCGCTCCGGGTGATCTCCGCCAGGGGTTCCTGCAGGTTTTTCTGGATGTCGTTGCCCAGCGCCTTGAGGGGCGAGACGTAGACCACGTGGGTGTGGTCCCGGGAAGCCTCCGGCGGCGCGATGAGCTGGTTGATGGACCAGAGAAACGCCGCAAGGGTCTTGCCCGACCCGGTGGGAGCGGCGATGAGGGTGTCCCGGCCCCGGGCGATCTCCTTCCACCCCGCCGCCTGCGGCGGCGTCGGCCTGCCGAAGCGCTCGCGGAACCAGTCGCGCACCAGAGGATGAAATCGGTCGGTCACTGCGCTAGATTCTTCCTGTCACCCAGCGCATCTTAACACAGTTGCCCGCGGGACAGGACCGGAAGCCCGCGGGCTGGCCGGTTGCCGCGCCGTATCCATGATCTTGCTGTCACCCGGGATGGGCGTGACCGTGTCGTTCACGCCGCAGATGGAAAAGCGCCTCACGCAGCGCGCCGTGCGGATGCTCAAGCAGTCGCTGCGGCAGTTCCCCGAGTTGCGGAACCTGGAAGTCCGGATCGGGCACACCACGACCAAGCTCGGGGTCGCGTTCATCCCCACCCGGCTCCGGCTGCCGTTGTACATCCGCCTCCGGGTCCGCGGCCTGACCTACAACACCATCGGCCACGAGTTGACTCATCTGCTGCAAGGGCTGACGAAGCTGCCGCCGCCGGACGGCACCCCCGCGTGGGAGCCGCTCCCCGGCGGCGAGACCCAGTGCGACATCTGGACCCTCGCCCGGAGCGAGCTCTTCTGCGACGACGCGCCCACCTACCTGCGTATGCCGCGCGCCGTGCGCGACAACTGGCGCCACTACGCCGGCCGGGTCCGCGCCCTGTGCGTGGAGGCCATCCGTGAACGGTCCCGCCGCCGCACCTATATCCGTTGGCTCGAGTCGCGGATCGCCGAGCTGCCGGAGAGCGCACCGGTGGCGCGGTCACTTCCCGAGCAGTTGCCCCTTATGCTGTAGGATGGCGCCCTTCGCCATCTTGATCTACCCCACGGCCGCTTCGTAGAACGAAACGTCGATGTATTTTTCCGGCGGGGGCGGTGGAGCCGCGATGAAGCCCATGCCGGCCCGGAGGTCGAGGGCGGCGGCGACGCCGGGGATGTTCAGTTCGGCTCTGGGGTAGAGGCCGTGCCGGACATCCAGCAACGAGTCGAGGGTTTCTTCGGCGGCGGCGCCGGTGAGCCCGTTGTGCCGCGCCAGGATGTCGAGGCATTGCGGCCGGTTTTCGGGCGCGAAGCACCACTCGGTGGCGGCTACGTAGCAGCGGATGTAGTCGACCATGTGGGTCCGGTTCGCCTGCGCCCAGGAGCGGCTGGCGAGGCCCACCGTGGCCTGGTAGACGGGCACCATCTCCTCGCCCCGGGCGATGATGTGGCAACCGCGTTCGAGGGCGGCGCCGACAAACGGCGTGGTCAGGAGCGTGGCGTAGAGCCTGCCGTCGATCAGAGCCTGGTAGCGGCTCTCCCAGCCGCCCACTTCCACGAGCTCGTAGTCGTCCGGGCCGAAGCCGTGGTCGCGCAGGGCCTTCTCCAGGATGAAGACGAACCCGCTGTCGCGCGCGTCCACCGCCAGCGGCTTGCTCCGCAGGGACTCCATCGTGGGACAATCGGGTGAGCCCACCAGGCTCAAGAGCCCGCTGTGCAGCCCCATGAACGCGAACAGGTCGGAGCCGGACTGGTTCTCCACGTCGCAGACCACGTCGTCCGCGGCCGCGTGGCCGATGGTCGAGCGGCCGGTGCGCACCGCCTCCACGAGATACGCGGAGCCCGGCGTGTACTCGATCTCGACGGCGAGTCCCGCTGCGGTGAAGATGCCGTTCTCCACCGCCGCGTGCACCGGCAGGTTGTAGGCGGCCCGGAACTGGATGAGGCGGATGGGGGTCAACGAGCTCATGATGGCGGCGGAAAGGTGAGAACGTAGGGAGCCGGCCCGGCCGGCCCCTGCGAGTGCCTATTCGTGGCGGCCGTCGACGATCATCACCAGCGCCGGCAGGAGGAACAGGATGAATATGGTCGACAGCACGAGGCCGCCCAGCATGCTGACCACGAACGGCACCAGGAAGATCAGCTCGTCGCTGCGTTCGTAGAGCAGGGGGGACAGTCCCACCACGGTGGTCAAGCTGGTCAGCACCACCGCGCGGAAGCGATGGCGGGTGGCCGCGGACGCCGCCGCGATGGCCGGCATCACCTCGTTCTCCCTGCGGAGATGGTTGTAGCGGTCCAGCAGCACCAGCGCGTCGTTCACGATGATCCCGCCCACCGCGACGATTCCGAACAGCGACATGGCGGCGAAATCCCACCCGAGTATCCAGTGGGTCAGCACCGCTCCGGCGAATGACATCGGTATGCCCACCACGGCCACCAGGGGTTTCCAGTAGCTGCGCAGGAACGCGGCCATCAGCGCGTACATGGCCAGCAGAACGAGGGGGACCAGCAGCGCCAGCGTTCCCAGCATCTCCTTCTCGTCCCGGGCGCCCCCATCGGGTTCGATCTTCAGGCCGGGGTACTTGGCGAGCAGGCCGGGGAGGATCCTTTCCTGGACCTCCCGCCTGGCCTGGCGCGGGGTCGTCACGACGGCGTCGGTGCGCGCGTCGACGAATGCGGCCTTCTTGCCGTCGATTCGCGTCAGGGTGGTCAACTCGCGCTTTTCCGTGAGGGTCGCCACCGTGGACAGCGGGACCTCGCCGCCGCCGGCCGCGCCGCGGTCCCGGCCCCGTCGCCCGGAGCGGGCACCGCCGCCGGCGGGCCGGCGGATGCGTTCGCTGGCAAGCTCGCCCAGGCTCTGCCGCCGGTGGGCCGGGTATCGCACCACGACCTTGACTTCCTCCCGGCCGCGCTGGATCCGCTGCACTTCCACGCCGTGGAAGCTGGCCCGCAGTTGCGCGCCGATGCCCGCCGGCGTCAATCCCGCCGCCAACCCGGCCCGGGTGAGCTGTATCTCGAAGTGCCGCTTGCCCGCGGACAGGCTGTCCGAGATGCCGAAGACCCCCGGGACGGTGGCCAGGGAGGCCTTCAATGCCGTGGCGGCATTTCTCAGCACCTCGGTGTCGGGGTGCTTCAACGCATATGAAACCTGGGGTTTGGGCTTCACCCGCGCGCTCTGGAATTCAACGTCCTCCAGTTCCGAGGTGTCGCCGACGTTCCGGCGCCAGACCCGTTCGATGTCCCTGGGCGATGCGGTGCGGACCGGACGCGGGTTGAGGTGGACCCGCACCGTCGCCACGTTGCTGCGGTTGGCCGCGATGTCCACCGATCGTGTCGCCGAGAGGTTGCCGGCGATGAGGGCCACGGATTTGATCGACGTTCCGTCGAGTTGATCGTTTATGGAGCGGGCGGCTTCCGCAAAGCGCTCGGCCACCGCCAGAGTCTGTTCGAACGGCGCGCCGGCCGGCAGATGCAGGTCCGCCTGAATGCTGTCGGAGGCGAGCGCATCCTGATCGATGATGACCACCCGGACGTTGTCGGATCGGATGAGCAGGACGGCGATGAGCACGACCACCGCTCCGATGGCCAGCGTCAGCCAGGGATGCTGCACGGCGCGCGCCACCGACGGCGCCACGATGGAATCCCGCGCCCGGTTCATCAGGCCGTCCACGCGGCTTTGGATGTCGCTCAGCGGGGACAGGCTCCACGGGCGCTCGTGCGAGAGATGCGCGGGCAGGACGAAGAAGGACTCGATGAGCGAGACCAGGAGCACGAAGAACGCCACGTAGGGAAAGACATTGGTGACCTGGTATCCGCCCGCGGTGACGAAGAGCAGCGGCACGAAGGCGAGCATCGTGGTGGCCGCGCCGACCGTTATCGGCCCCACCATGGCCCTGGCCCCCGAGATTGCCGCTTCCAGCGCGCTCTTGCCGCTCTCGCGTTCCGCGGCGATGCTCTCTCCGACCACCACGGAGTCGTCCACGACGATGCCGATGAGCAGGAAGAAAGCGAAGACCGTCCCGATGTTCAGGGTCAGGTCGGCGGCGCCGAAGAAGATCAGCGAGCCCAGGAAAGACAGCGGAATACCCACGGTGATCCAGGTGGCGACCCGCAGGTCGAAGACAAGCACGAGGACGAGGAACACCAGCAACGCGCCGAGCACGCCGTTGCGGGTGATCTCCTGCAGCCTGTCCAGGGCCGGCGACGCGCGGTCGTTCCAGATGCCGACCGTGACGTTCCCCGGAGCCTCGTGGTCCGCCAGCCACTTCCTGATCTCGTCGCCGATGTCGACCACCGATTGCCGCTCGACGGCGTCGACCCGGACGAACACCGTGGACCTGCCGTTGACCTGGGAGACGATGTCCTCGTCGACGAACCCGTCTCGGATGGTAGCGACGTCGCCGAGGGTGACGATGGCGCCGCTCAGTTGCGTGATCAGCGGGATGTTCTTGAACTCGGCGCCGGTGCGCCGCTTGGCGACGGTCTGCAGGACCACGCCGCCGGCCTCGGTCCGCAGCTCGCCGAAGGTGAGGTTGAGTGAAGCCCGTCTCACGATACGGGAGATCTGTGCGATGGAGAGGTTGTGCCGCCGCAGCTCTTCCTCGCTCAGCTCGATGGTGATCTCCCGGTCGCGGGTGCCCAACAGCGTCACCCGGGAAACAGACGGCAGCGCCAGCAACTCGTCCCGCACGTTCTCGGCGGCGGTGCGCAACTCGTTCTCCGAGGCGCGGGACGACGACACCGCAAGCGTCAGGACCTCGATGGCGACTCGACGGAGCTCGACCTCCGGTCTTTCCGCGTTCAGCGGCGGGAAGTTCTCGATGCCGTCCACGGCGTTCTGCACGTCGTTCAGGACGGTGTCGGGATCGGCAAAGGTTTCCAGCTCGACTCTCAGCCGCCCGAGCCCCTCCCTGGCGGTCGCCACGACCCTTTCCACGCCTCTGAGCCCGACGATGGCCTCCTCGATGCGGCGGTTGATATCTTCCTCCACCTCCGTGGGCGAAGAGCCGGGGGCGGGCACCGTTACGGCAATCGCCCGGATATCGACACGGGGGTAGAGTTGAACGGCGAGATGGCGTCCGGCGATCAAGCCGCCGATGATCAGGAACAACAGCAGCAGGTTGGCGCCAACCGGATTGCGGGCGAACCAGGCGATGGGTCCCTTGGCGGCAGCCCCGGCTCCAGCGTCGGTGGTGCTCATGTCCGGACTCCGTTACTTCGCCACCGCCACCGCCAGGCCTTTTCTGGCTCCCGGCGGCGCGCCCACGACCACGCCTTCGCCCGCGTCGAACGCTTCCACGACCCAGCCGGCGTCCGTGCGCCCGAGGGTCTTGGGCACCGCCGACTTCAAGGCGCCTTTCTCCACCACCCAGACGCCGCCGCCTTCCTGCAGAACGGATTCCGGGAGCACGTACACGTTTTCGTATGAGGGCCCCGCGATCCGGACTTCCGCGAACATGCCCGGCAGCGGCAGTGTCTCCTTGGGCACGTCCTCCGAGAACTTGAGGAACAACCGGGCGAGCCGCGTGCTCGGAGCCACCGTCGATGACACACGCACCACCTTTGCCTCGTACGCCCCCAACTGGGTCCGTATGCGCGCGGAACGGCCGACTACCGGGGCAAGGTGTGCCAGATCCTTCGGGTCCACCGGCACTTGCACCCTGATCGCATCGGTTCGATACACGGTGCCCAAATTCCCCGGGCGCCCCACCACCGATCTCGCGGTCCCTACGAACTCGCCCACCTCCAACTGGGTCGCCAGCACGCGGCTGTCATACGGCAGGGAGATGTTGGTCCGTTCCAGCCGCAGTCTCGCGAGCTTCAGCAGCGCCTGCGCCTCCGCCAGCTCGGCTTCCGCTTCCGCGATCGCCGGCAAGCGGCGGACCGAGTCGGAAACCTCCGCGCCCGGGTTCGCGCGCGAGAATGCCTTCGCGTCCTCTTCGCCGCCGGCCTTCTCGACCCACACCCGGGCTTCCGCCGCCTTCACCGCCATCTCGGCCCTTTCCACCCGGATCTCGTGTTCGGCGGGATCGATCCTGACGAACGTCTCGTTGGCCGGAATCGATCCGCCGTTGCTGAACTTGGGAGAAACCCACACCACGCGACCCGCTACCTGGGACATCACTCGCGTCCGCTCTTCCACCCGGACGGAACCCGTCAACCGGACGGTCAGCGCCTGCTTGGTTGCTTCGGGTTTGATCACGCTGACGGTGGGCTTGCTCTTCTCCAGCGTCAGATCGGGGGCGACGTCGAGCGCCACGCGGCTGGGGGCCCGCGCAAAGTACAGGGCGATTACGATTACGACGAGTATCGCCGCGAGTTGAACGATGCCGAGCCATCGAGCCCGGCCGGATTCATTGGATTGTGCCATCGCGCTATTCCCACCAGTTTTGAGATCATTTAGGCCCGCGGGTACCGGTTCCACATCGGCCGACAACTCAAACCCAGCCACGTCCGGCGACGCCTTTGCAATTACCCCAACTCAACCTGCGATACAAGACTGCCGTCGCCGATGTCCTTTGTAGGGGCGACCCGCGGCGGTCGCCCGCATGCGTCGGCGCCTTTTTACGCACGGCCGGCGAGGATCGTGTGCCCGGATCTGTGGTATGGTTGACGTTGCCGTGACCGCGGCGGCTCACGCCAGCCAATGTTCTTGTAGGGGCGACCCGTGGTCGCCCCGCATGCTCGCGCGGGACAGCCAGGAGAAAACATGCCGCAATCCAGTTTCCGGCACGTGGGCCGGGACGTTCCCCGGGTCGACGGCGTCGACAAGGTGACGGGGCGGGCCAGGTATACCGGCGACATCGTGCTGCCGGGAATGCTCGAAGGCCGCATCCTGAGAAGCCCGTTGCCGCACGCGCGCATCCGGGGCATCGACACCGAGCGGGCGGAGGCGCTTCGCGGCGTGCACGCGGTGGTGACCGCGCGCGACCTTTCGGGGCTGGACCCGTTCTACAACGGCCGCCCGATCGTGGCGATGGAAAAGGTGCGCTACGTGGGCGAGCCGGTGGCGGCGGTGGCGGCGGAGGACGAGCAGGTTGCGGAAGCGGCGCTGTCGCTGATCGAGGTGGACTACGAGGAGCTGCCGGCCGCTCCGGGCGTGGACGCGGCCCTGGCGCCGGGCGCGCCGCTGATCCACGACGAGGCCCCCGGCAACGTGTGCGCCCATGAACGGGTGGAGCAGGGTGACGTGGACGAGGGCTTCGCCGCCGCGGACCGCGTTTTCGAGGGCCGCTACACCTTCCCGTCGGTCTACCACTACAGCATGGAGCCCCATGCCGCCTTGGCCCGGTGGGGCGCGGACGGCGTCGACCTGTGGTCCTCGGCGCAGCACCCGTTCCTGGTGCAGGGGGACATCACGCGCATCTTCGGCTTGACCCGCTCCCGGGTGCGCCTGCAGGTCTCCTTTCTGGGAGGCGGCTTCGGCGGCAAGTCCTACAGCAAGTTCGAGCCCCTGGTGGTGCTGCTCTCGCGCAAGGCGGGGCGTCCGGTGCGGCTGTGCCTGTCGGTCCCCGAGGCCATGGTAACGGTGCGCCGGCACGGCGCCACGGTAAAGCTCAGGACCGGGGTGATGAACGACGGCACCTTGGTGGCGCGGCAGGCGGAGATCCACCTCGACACGGGCGCGTTCACCGAGAACACCCGGATGGTCGCGCAGCTCGCCGCCACCCGGGTGCTGGGACCCTACCGGATTCCGCATCTGCGGAGCGACGTCTATTCCGTCCACACCAACGCCGGCTCAGCGGGTTCGTTCCGCTCCGTGGCCGCGCCCCAGACCATCTTCGCCTGCGAGTCGCAGATGGACGAGATCGCGGCGGAGCTGGGCATGGACCCGGTCGAGCTGCGTGACAAGAACCTGCTCACGAAGGGCGAGAGGCTCCAACCCAGGCTGCGGCCGGTGGACGTGAACCTTCGTTCAAGTCTCCGCCGGCTCGTCTCGAAGTCCCGCTGGCGGCGGCGGACCCGCGGTCGAAAAGGTGTCGGGAAGGGTGCTGGAACGGGCGGCGGAACCGGGATTCGTGGACCGGAGCCCGGCGCCCCGCCCTTGGGCATGGCCTGCGGCTCCACCAACGCCGGCGGCGTGTTGCCGGTGTCGGTGGCGCTGGTGCGCCTGGGGCCCGACGGCCACGTGTCCGTGATGGCCGGCAGCACCGAGATGGGCCAAGGCGTCAGGACGACCTTCACACAGATCGTCGCCGAGGAGCTGGCGTTGCCGCTCGACCGGGTTCGCATCGTGTCCGTGGACACCACCGTCACGCCCTACGACCACTCAACCGGCGCGAGCCGCTCCACCACGGTCATGGGCCGGGCCGTCCAGGCCGCGGCCCATGACCTCAAGCGGCAGTTGCGCGCCATCGCCGCCAGGGAATTCGGCGTTACAGCCGGACAGGTGCGCTTGTCCGAGGGGCGGCTCTTGGCCGGCGAGCAGGCGATGTCCTTCACCGACGCCCTCGCCTGCCGTTTCGGCGTCGTCGCCGGCGAGATCGTCGGGCGCGGCACCATGGGCCCCGAGATGGTCGGGTGGAAGACCCCGGTGCTCTGGGAAGTAGGCATGGGCGTCGCCGAGCTGGACATCGACCGCGACACCGGCGCGCTACGCCTCGCCAGCTACGTCTCCGTCGCCGACGTCGGCAAGGCCATCCATCCGCAACACTGCGTGGGGCAGGAGGAGGGGGCGGCCATGATGGGAATCGGCCACACCTTCATGGAGCAGATGGTGCACGACGACCACCAGTTGCTGAATTCCAACCTGGTCGACTACCGCGTTCCGAAGTTCGAGGATCTCCCCGCGGAGTACCACACGTACCTGGTGGAGAACCGGGACGGCATCGGCCCCTACGGCAGCCGCGGCATGGGCGAGGGCGGCATCTTCTCCGTGGCCCCCTCGGTGGTCAGCGCCCTGGCCCGGGCCACCGGCGTGCGCATCCGCGACCTGCCGCTGACCCCGGAACGGGTGTGGCGGGCGCTCAGGGATGGGGGGTAAGGGATTGGACCTTCTCTTCAAGCCATGAGAGTAACTCGGCGAAACGGAAGGAGCCGGTTTCGAACAGCCGCATGAAGAATGCGTAGGCCTCTTCGTTCTCACAGTCGATGAAGCGACCGTTCATCCGCAGGAAGGTGTCGGTGACGAAGAACGCTACCCGCTTGTTGCCGTCGACGAAGGGATGATTGTTGGCCAAGCTTTCCATGAGAGCGGCAGCCTCTTGGAGGAGACTGTCGTAGTACCCGAGTTGCGGTTGATAAGTGTACCTGTATGCAGTACAGAAAACCATGATCCGAAGCTTTCGTCATGGAGGGCTCAAGCGGATGTATGAGCGCGGGGATGTGAGCAGGGTGGGGTCCGATCTTTCGGGCCGTGTCGCGCTGGCGCTGGCCGATCTCGACGATGCTTGCAAGCCTTCGGACCTCGATCTGCCCGGCTACCGACTTCACCCGCTGAAAGGCGATCTCAAGGGGTACTGGTGCATCGCGATTTCTGGAAACTGGCGAGTGACATTTCGCATTGAGGACGGCGACGCGTACGACGTCGACCTGACCGACTACCACTAAGGGAGGCATGAGAATGGCGATGATCGATCCTCCGCATCCCGGGCGCAGCGTCCGCGAGAACTGTCTTGAACCGCTCGGTTTGAGCGTGACCGAAGCAGCGCGGGTGCTCGGCGTCGCCCGTCACACCTTGTCTCGGGTTCTCAACGGCCACGCGGCGATCTCTCCTGAGATGGCGCTCCGGTTGGAGAAGGCAGGCTGGTCGAATGCCGAGTTCTGGCTGCGACGCCAGACTACCTACGATCTCGTGCAGGCGCGCAAGGACCAGGACCGGATCCATGTCCAACGATACCGGCCACAGCCAGCGGTGTGAGGCCTCCGGCAACCGGTTCCTGCCGGCCAAGACTGTCGGCGCCATCTGCCGTTTCATGCACGGACTCGGCTCCCGAAAAGGGCATTGCAGATCGCGCCTCCCCGCCATTGAAGGACACGGTTGCGCCAGCAACTGATCGTTGAAGAATGTAGCGACGAATTTGTGGATGCCTGGAATGAGCACGCCAGCCGTTGAAGTGTGTCCATTGGCACAACACGTGGAATTCACGGACGATGAACTTGTGGTGTCGCTCGTAGACGGACGAACGATCACTGTTCCCCTGGTGTGGTTCCCGCGTCTGGCTGCGGCGACGGTAGTGCAACTACGGAACTACGAACTCCTCGGGGACGGTGAGGGCATACACTGGTCCGATGTGGATGAAGACCTGAGTGTTGAAGGATTGCTGCTCGGCACACGCTGAGAAAAACAGACCCTTGACCGGACGCGGGTTGCGAATGGCTTCCAACCGGACCGGCCACGAGTTGGATCAGCGCCCTGCGCCCGGTAACTTCGGGTCAGGTTTGCGCCGGTTCAAGAATCAAGTAGCCGTCGACCAACATGCCCCGATCGAGAGCGTCTACCCTCCGTTGGAACTCCGACGGCGTCATTTCGTTTTCGTCGAGCAACGCGTACTGATCCGCATATCCGTGAAGCACGCTATGGCGGGCGACGAGTTCCCGGAGAGCAGGAATGTTCTGCTCCTTGTCCGTCACAACGCTCTTGGGCATAGGATCCTTGAAGGGGTTTGGGATCAAAGTCCCACCAGTGGAGAAGCGGATTTCCTTCCGTAGCTGGTCAATCCGGTCCAGTTCGCTCCTCTTCTCGTCGTCGGCAAAGTTGAGCCACGCCGCGGCTTCACGCAGCGAGACCTCGGACACATACTCACCGGCGACGAACCGTTCAGGGTGCTCGCCCAGGAGATCCCCGGCGATTCGACGCGCATGCTGGGTCCAGAACGCACAATCATCATCCAGGTGACGCTTCGCCGCGCGCACCATCCCCAGTTCCGCGGAGCACGCGGCGGTCGCCAGTGACGTCAAGGCGAAGTACCCTTGGCATGCCATGGCCGTCTCTGCGGTCGCGTCGGGCATTAGTTCTCGGTACTTCTCCTTGACCGGACCGAAGACGTTCAAGACGGCGTGGAGCAACGGTTGCTCGCGCAAGCCCGGGGGCCCGTCGTGCATGATCATGGAAAGGGTTTTCAGAGACGCCGCAAGCTCGGCTTTCTGCTGCAGATCCAGCAGTTGTCTGATTCCCTCCACGGCGTCTTTGATCGCTGTCAGTTTCTTGTCCAGGTCAGTCAGCTTCTTGTACAGGACCGCGAATCCGACGGCGCTGACCGCCAGATTTAGACCTGACAGGACCATGGCGCCCGTCGCCACCTGTAGCAGGTGCTGTGTGCTGGCGAGCGGCAGATCCAGGAACCCTCCAAACGGTACGTTCGGGTCTTGTCGAGCAGGTATGAGGTGACGGACGATTCGGCCGGCTTCGGCCGCGCCGGACGCCATGCGGATCACACCGCCGTGCACCTCATAGGTTCCCCGGTTGATACCATCGATCACCTCAGGGGGGATTTCCCTGGCCACGGTCCATCCCCGCAAGAACTCGTCCATACCCATTCGTCCTTCCGCAGTGTGTTGGAAGCGCGCTGACTAGCTGTCCTGGCGAGCCCGGATCCAGGCTCGGATGCGGTCGGGGCTCAGCGGGAGGTCCTTGACCTCGATGCCGAGGGCGTTGCTGACGGCGTTGCCCAGGGCGCCGGCGGTGCCGACGATGCCGCCTTCTCCGGCGCCCTTGACGCCGAGGGGGTTGTAGGGGGAGGGGGCTTCTTCCAGCACGAGGTCGTCGATGGGGGGGACGTCGGTGCTGGTGGGCAGCAGGTAGTCCAGGAAGGTGGTGGTGAGGAGCTGGCCGCCCTCGCCGTACACGAGCTCTTCCAGCACGACGCCGCCGATGCCCTGCACCGCGGCGCCCACGGTCTGGCCATGCACCATGAGCGGGTTGACCACCCGGCCAACGTCCTCCACCACTAGGTACTTGAGCACCTCCAGCATGCCGGTCTCGGGGTCCACGGCCACCTGGGCCAGGTGCACGCCGTAGGTGTGGGTGATGTTGTCGGAGTTGTAGTAGGCGGTGGCCTCCAGTTCGGGGACACCCTGTTCGGGGGTGATGGACTCGCGCATGTGGGCCACCAGGTCGCCTAGCGGCAACGCCGGTGCCTCGGTGCCTGGCTGGACGATGTTGCCGTCCTCCAGCGAGAGGGTGGCGGCGTCCACCTCCAGGTGCCGGGCGGCCGCCGCCAGGATCTTGTCCTTGAGTTGCAGCGCGGTGATGTGCACGGCGTTGCCGGCCATGACCGTGCCGCGGCTGGCGAAGGTGCCCCAGCCGAAGGGCGAGAGGTCCGTGTTGCCGTGGAACACGGAGATGGCGTCCATGGGAACGCCCAGGGCATCGGCGCAGATCTGCGCCATGGCGGTCTCGTGCCCCTGTCCGAGCTGGGCGATGCTCAGGAACACGCTGACGCCGCCGCCTTCGCCCACCACCATGCGGGCGCCCTCGTAGGGCTCCAGGCCGCCGGTGTTCTTGACGAAGTAGGACAGCCCGACGCCGTAATACCGGCCGTCCTCCCCGAGGCCCTGTTGCTCCAGCATCTCATCGTACTCGAACCGTTCCAGGGCCTGCTTGAGCGCGCTCGGATAGTCGCCGCTGTCGAGGATGGTGGGATGCTTGCTGGGCCGGGTGAAGCCGATCTCGTAGGGGATCTCTTCGGGCGTCACCAGGTTCTTCCGCCGCAGCTCCACCGGATCCAGGTCGAGGTCCCGTGCCATCATGTCCAGCATGCGCTCGCGGTAGAAGCACGACTCCACCCGTCCGGGAGCCCGCAACGTACCGAGGCCGGTCTTGTTGGTCATGATGCAGTGGATCCTGGCCTCGTAGTTGGGGATCCGGTAGGGGCCCGTCATCAGCGCGGCCGTGGAGCAGGGCACCAGCCCGCCGTGGGTGCGCACGTAGGCGCCCATGTCGCCGTAGACCTTTGCCCGCAGGGCCAGCAGCGTGCCGTCCTTGCGTGCCGCGATCTCCAGCTCGCAGGTGACCTGGCGCGAGTGGTTGGCCGCCAGCAGGTGCTCGCGCCGGTCCTCGATCCATTTCACCGGCAACCCCAGCCGCACGGAGGCGAACGGGATCAGGAAGTCCTCGGGGTACAGCTCCCCGCGGATGCCGAAGCCGCCGCCCACGTCGTTCTCCTCGAAGTGGCATTTGTGCTCCGGCAGTTGCAGGAAGGCGGCGATGGTCTGACGGTTCAGGTGCGGCAGCTTGGTGGCGCCGTAGACCCGCAACTCGCCCTTGCCGCGGTCGAAGTGGGCCAGGATCCCGCGGGTCTCCATCGGGTTGCCGGTGAAGCGGTGGACCCGGAACTCTTCGCGGCGGGTGTAGTCGGCCTCCGCGAAGGCCTTGTCGACATCCCCGATGTCGACGTGGTGCACTCCGGCGAGGTTGGTGCCGTTGTCCTCGTGCACCAGCACCTTGTCCTCCAGCGCCTCGCGCACGTCCATCACTTCCTGGAGCACCTCGTAGTCGACTTCGATGGAGTCCAGGGCGTCCTCGGCCAGGTAGCGGCTCTCGGCTACGGCCACCGCCACGGGCTCGCCCACGTAGCGCACCACGTCCCGGGCCAGCGACGGTTGGAGGTACTTGTCGAGCCCCGGGATCTTGTACATGCGGATGGGAACGGTGGCGTCCAGCTCGCCGATGTCCTTCAGGGTGAACACGGAAACCACCCCCGGCAGCGCCTGGGCCCGGCTGGTGTCGATGTTCCGGATGCGGGCGTGGGCGTGGGGGCTGCGAAGGATGGCGGCATGCACCATGTGGGGCAGCTTGATGTCGTCCACGTAGGTGCCGGCGCCGGTGATGAACCGGATGTCCTCGCGCCGCTTGATGGGAGCGCCGATGTAGGTTTCCGCCATGTCAGGTGGTCAGTCTTCGTTCGTACCGCCCACCTCCGGGGCCGCCTGGGCGATGGCCTCGATGATGGGCTGGTAGCCGGTGCACCGGCAAATGTTTCCCGAGATGGCTTCGCGGATAGCGGCATCGCTGGGATTGGGGTTTTCCTTCAGGAAGGCGGACGCGGTCATGAGGAAGCCGGGGGTGCAGAAGCCGCACTGGAGCGCGTGGCGGTCCTGGAAGGCCGCCTGCAGGGGGTGCAATCGGTCGCCGTCCGCCAGCCCCTCGACGGTCTCCAGAGTCGCCCCTTCCGCCTGCACCGCCAGCAGCAGGCACGAGCGCACGGCCTCGCCGTCCATGATCACGGTGCAGGCGCCGCACACGCCGTGCTCGCAGCCGAGGTGGGTGCCGGTGAGGTCCAGCTCGTTCCTGAGGAAATCGGCCAGCGTCATGCGCACTTCGACGAGCTTCTCGTAGGCCTTGCCGTTGACCGTCACGTTCAAGATGCTCTTGGTACTCATGCCCCGTTGCCCTCCGTGCCCCTGGCCGCCGCGGCCCTCAGCGCACGCCGGGTGAGAACGCCGCCCACCTCCTTGCGGTAGAGCGCCGAGGCGTGGATGTCGGAGTCGGGGTCCAGCTCCTCGAAGACGATGCGTTCCACGTCCTTGAGGGTGGCGTCGTCCAGGGCGGCGCCCTTGAGGCGCTGCTCCGCCTTCTCCACCCGGACGGGCCGGCCGCCCACTCCGAACAGCGTGATCCGGGAGTCCGCGCACGCCGTCCCGTCCATGTCCGCCCACAGCGCCACGCCCACCATGGCGAAGTCGCCCTTGCGCCGGGCCACCTCGTCGATGGCCCAGAGACGGCCCGGTTTCCAGGCCGGGAGGCGGACCTCGGCCAGCACCTCGTTGGCCTCGCAGGCCGTGGCCATGTAACCCAGGTAGAAGTCGTCGGCGCTCACCACCCGTTCGCCGGCGGCGCTGACGAGCACGAAGTCGGCGCCCAGGGCCACACTCACGGCCGGCAGTTCGGACGCAGGATCGGCATGGACCAGGCTGCCGCCCACCGTGCCGCGGTTGCGGATCTGGAAGTGACCGATCAATGGCACCGCGGCCGCCAGCAGCGGGTTCCGCTCGGCGAGATCGGCGTCCCGCTCCAACGCCCGCTGGCGCGTCAGCGCGCCGATGTTCAGGCTGCCGTCGCCGTTGGCGGCCATGCCGTCGAGACCGGAGACCCGGTTCAGGTCCACGATCACGGAAGGACGGGCCAGCCGCAGACTCATGAGCGGCATCAGGCTTTGGCCGCCGGCCAGGACCTTGCCGTCGTCGCCGTGCTCATCGAGCAGGCGGACGGCCTCGTCCACGGTTTCCGGACAATAGTAGGTAAACGGTGCGGGTTTCATGTGGCTGGATGCTGCTTTCTCGGGGTGCGTAGCCAATTACCCCAGGGTTGTCAAGAAGACATGGATCAATAGGCGTGGACCAAGACGGCCGGCGCTACTTCTGCATGACGCGCTCGTTGATGGCGCCGACCGCCAGGTGCGCCGCGAGCACGGCGCCTTCCTGCCATCCCGGCAGACCGGTGACCTGGTCGCCGGCAAAGTGGATGGCCCCGTCGGGTTTCTGGAGCGCTTCCGGCGAGGCGTGGTGTTCCCCGGGCCACCCGCCCTTCTGGAAGGGTGCGTTGAGCCATGCGTGGCTGACGCCGGTTTCCATCTCGGCCGCGTACCCGGGGTGGATGCGCTCGCCCTCCGCGGCGGCGGTTCGTAGACGCTCCGCCGGGGTCATGGCGCCGAACCGCAGTCCAGGCTCTTCGTCCCAGATGTAGGCGCCGACGACGATCCCCTTGTGCCGGTGATAGCCGTTGGCCGGGTACCAGATCTGGGTGATGTCCTGGTCGGTCCACGAGGTCCCGCCGTAGATGGCGTGGTCCTCCTCCCAGAACCGCCGGCGGCTCTGGAAGGCCGCCTTCACTGCGGGCACGAACTTGATCGACTCGATGACCGCCCGGGTCTCCGGGGAGAAGTTGTTGGGGATGTCCTTCAGGACCGGCGCGGGGATCGTGCACACGGCGAAGTCGGCGTCGACGGCGTCCCGTCCGGTCACCACGCGGACCCCGGCGGCGGTCTTGCGGATTTCCTTGACTGGGCTGTCGTACCGGATGAGCGCGCGGACGCGCTGCTCGAAGGCCTTGGCGACGGCGTCCATGCCGCCCACCGGCTGAAACAGCGTCGGGTTCTGGTCGAGGAACTGGCTGAAGTGGAGCTTGTACTGCCAGAAGTCCGCTTTGAGGAGCTCGCTCAGGTCGAGGGGAGGGTTGGCGTCCCCGGCCTTGAGGCCCGCGTGGACCTGCCCGCCGCGATACCCGCCGCGGCTCGAGCCCTTGTAGAGCCGCTCCGGATCGAGGCCGCCGTACTGGACCAGCATTTCCAGGATGCGCTCCTTGTCCTCTCCCGTCAGCTCGCCGTCCAGGGCGTTCCGGTCCACCGCCTTTGCCAGCAGCTCGGCGATATAGCCGCGGGTGTCGGTGATGACCCGGCGGGCCGGCACCGGGCTTCCGCCGAAGCGCTCCCGGTTGTGGAAGAGGGCGGCGCGGTTGTCGTTGGTGAAGACCTCCAGCTCGACGCCGAACTCCTTGCAGTAACCGAGGAGCGCTCGATGGTGATAGGGGATGCGGGCCGGGCCGAGGTTCGCGTACAGGTGGTCGCGGCGGTCGAAGTCCACCCGTTGCCGGCCGCCGGTTTCCTCGATCACGTCGCCGCCGCGCACCGTGAGGTTGCGCCCGCCGGCGCGTCCGGTGGCTTCCAGGATCGTGCAGCGATAACCGGCCTTCGACAGCTCGTAGGCGGCGGTCATGCCGGAGATTCCGGCTCCGAGAACCACGACGCTCCTGCCCCGGCCCGAGCCCGGGGGCAGATCGAACCCCGCCGCGTGGGCGTTGCCGGCGCCCGACAGTCCCAGGGCCTGCATGGTCCTGTAAACCGCCTCCGCCCCGGCTACCGCGCCGAGGGACTGGATGAAATTTCGTCTGGTCATGGTCATCTTCGTGGCGCTCCTTTCACGGTCTCATCGTCGGCATCATCGTTCTTGACTTTTAGGGACGGCGCAAGTAGCTTCAGCTACTTTGATTGTCCGGGCACCCGCACGGGTGCCGGAGGCGGCAGCGAAAGGAGATCACGATGAGTCGATTTCAAAGGTTTCTGGTAGTTTCGTTGGTCGCGGTTTTTGTCGCAACGCTCGCGCCGGCGGCCCTGGCGGAGAGCTACAAGTTCGGCGCTTCGAAGCCGGGCGGCTCCTGGTATCCCATCGGGACCGTGGTGCAGCGGCTGGCCGAAAAGAACGATGGCGACAAGGTGACCGTCGAGATCGGCGGCGGCACGTCCAACCTGCTGAACGTCATGGCCGGCAAGATGAGCTTCGGCCTCTCCAGCGCCACGAGCATTCAGGAAGCCCTCAAGGGGGCCAAGATGTTCAAGGGCAAGGAGGCGCAGGCCAAGAAGGTGCGCGTGGCCGCGGTCCTTTACCCCAACTACCTGTTCTGGCTGGTGTGGGCCAAGTCCGACGTGACGTCGTACCAACAGCTCAAGGGCAAGCGGGTCAACGTCATGCCCAAGCGGTTCTCGTTCCAGGCGCTGAACCAGCAGATGCTGGGCGCCCTCGGCATCAGCTACGACGATTTCTCCAAGGTCAACTATCTCGGCTTCAACGACGCCGTGGCGCAGATGAAGGACAACCACATCGACGCCTACCTGGGACCCGGCGAGGAGAACTACGCGCCCATCGTCCAGTTGGCGGCCCACGCGCCGATCCGCATCCTCTCGTTTTCCAAGGAGGACGTGGCGAAGATGAACGCGGCCAATCCCGGCGTCGTGCCGTTTACGCTGGACAAGAAGAACTACGATCAGAAGAACGACATCAACACCGTCCAGACCTTCCTCCTCATCATCACGAACGAGGACGTTCCGGAAGAGCGCGTCTACAAGCTCGTGAAGAACGTCTACGACAACCTGGGTGACTTCGCCGGAGCCGTGAAGGCCTTCGAGCGGGTCAAGCTGGCCAACGCCACCCTCAATGTGGGCGCGCCGCGGCACGCCGGCCTGGACAAGTACCTGAAGGAGAAGGGCGTCAACTAGACGGATCCCCATGCAGGGAGGGCCGGCCGGATGCCGGCCCTCCCCGCCACCTCCACACCTCCAACCTGACGTGGGCGTAAGCCCGAGTGTCCCCGCCGCATCGGACACGCGGTAGAGAACGGTCCTATGGAGCGCAAACTGACAGGCGTCGCCGGGATCATCCTGACCCTGGTGGCTTTCGCGACCTCGGCCTACCACATCTACACCGGCTTCTTCGGGCAACCGGAAGCGTATCTGCATCGCGTGCTCCACGTCACGTTGATGATCGTCATTACCTTCCTGAGCTTCCCGGCGTTCCGCCGGCCGGATGACGGCAAGCTTCCCTGGTACGACGTCGTCATCATCGGACTGTGGCTCGTGTGCATGGGCTATCTCTTCTACGAGTACGAGTGGATCATCCAGCACATCGGCTACACCGAGGACTTCGCCTTCTTCCAGTTCGTCCTGGCGTTCGGCGCGGTCGGGCTGACCCTCGAGGCCTGCCGTCGGGCCGTCGGCTGGCCGCTGGCGGCGTTGGCGCTGTTGATTTTCCTGTTCGCGTTCCTGGGGCCTTACCTGCCGGGATTCCTCAACCACCTGGGTTACTCGGCGTCGGAGGTGGCGGACAACCAGTACTTCCTCACCGACGGGCTGTTCGGGCTGCCCACCCACATTTCGGCCAACTTCATCTTCCTGTTCATCGTCTTCGGCGCCTTCCTCGAGAAGTCGGGCTTCGGCCAGTTCACCATCGAGTTCGCCACCGCGCTGGCGGGGCGTTTCCGGGGCGGCCCGGCCAAGATCGCGGTGGTGTCCAGCGGCCTCATGGGCTCCATCTCGGGCAGCAGCACGGCCAACGCCGTCATCACCGGCTCCTTCAGCATCCCGATGATGAAGAAGATCGGTTTCAGGGACTACATGGCCGGCGCGGTGGAAGCGTCCGCCTCCACCGGCGGCCTGATCATGCCCCCGGTGATGGCGTCCGCGGGCTTCCTGATGTCGGAGTACACCGGCATCCCCTACGTCAACGTGATGCAGTACATCCTGGTCCCGGCGGTGCTGTACTTCCTCGCCGTGGGCATCATGGTGCACATCTACGCGGTCAAGGAGAAGATCCCCACGGTGCCGCGGGAGGAGCTGCCGAGCCTCAAGAAGACCATCATGGACCGCGGGCACCTGGCGCTGCCCCTGATCATCCTGATCTATCTCCTGGTGGCCGGCTTCAGCCCGGGCTACGCGGTGGTGCGCTGCATCGTCGGCATCGTGATCGTGAGCTGGTTCCGCAAGGCGACGCGCATGGGCCTCAAGGACATCTGGGACGCCCTGGTGCAGGGCGGCATCCAGTCCACGGTGGTGGCGGTGGCCATCATCACCTCCGGCATCATGGTGGGCATCTTCGACCTTACCGGCGTCGCCATCAAGTTCTCCGGCGTCATCGTCGACCTGGCGGGCGGACACCTGCTGCTGGCCCTGGTCTTCGTCATGATCACCGCCATAATCCTCGGCATGGGCCTGCCGCTGTCGTCGGCCTACATCGTGCAGGTGGGCATCGCCATTCCGGCCCTGGTAGTCATGCTCAGGAACATGGGCCTCGACGCCGACGCCATCGTGCCCCAGGCGCACCTGTTCGTGATCTTCTTCTGCGCCATCTCGGCCATCACTCCGCCCACCGCGCCCACGAGCTACGCCGCCGCCGCCATCGCCCAGTCGCCGGTGGTGCCCACGTCCATCGAAGCCGTGAAGCTGGCCCTGCCCGCCTTCGTGCTGCCGTACGCGTTCGTAGCCAACTCCGCGCTGATCACCATCGGCACGGCCGCGGAGGTCACCGTAACCGTTGCCTTCGCGGTGTTGAGCATGATCGCCATGGGCATGGCCGTGCAGGGCTACTGCTTCAGGAACCTCGATGGAATAACCCGCCTGCTCTTCCTGGCCGCCAGCCTGGGCATGGTGACCCCGTGGCTCCAGTGGAACATCGTCGGCCTGGCGGTGGGACTTGGCCTGACCGGGTGGGAGTGGATGCGGGCGCGGGGGCGGACGGCGTCTGGATGACAGGCTCGCCAAGGCTTGATCGAAATCGCTTTCTCCGGATCTTCGCCACGGTTCTGGTCGCCGGTTGTTGGAGCGCGCCGGCGATGGCCCTTCCCTCTGGATCCGATTCACCCTTGGCATCTGGAACCGCACCCCTGACCACCGCCGTCAAACCCTACGTTGAGACGCGCCAACTGGAACAAAGGACGCACCAGTTGGTCAATAACGAACGCGCCGGACGTGGTTTGCAAACGCTGGAACACAACGAGAAGATCAGGTTGATTGCCCGCTCACACAGCGAAGACATGGCGGCGCGGGACTATTTCGGTCACAAGAGTCCCGAAGGTCTTGGTCCCGCGGACAGAGGGCGCAGGGCAGGCCATGATTGCCGCAAGAATTACGGTTCGCACTACACTACGGGCCTCGGCGAAAACATTTACGCGGCACCGCTGTACGATGCGTTTACGGAGGTCGAGGGCAGGATTGTGTCGTATATCTGGCTTACTCCGGAAGGACTGGCTCGGAAAGCGGTGAAGGTCTGGATGGGGAACAAACAACACCGTGAGAATATCCTGAACACTTCATATGACAGGACAGGCGTCGGCGTCGCCATTGCGAAGGACGGCAAGGTATATTTCACACAGAACTTTTGCTGAACGGATCAAGCACCGCTCGCCGCGGCCCGGAAAGGGAGTACTATCGCTTTGGCTGTTCATAGGACTGCAAAATCCCCGGCAAGAGTCGCGACGGCAGTGGTGTACTGCGAGGCAAACTTCGGCTCCATTGACGGGAAAACCGCAAACGGCCTCGTCCGCCACTCCGAGATCTACAAGGTTCTTTCGGTCATCGACAGCGAGAAGGCCGGTCTCGATGCCGGCGTGGTGCTCGGCGAGCCGCCAAACGCCATTCCCGTCTGCCGCGACCTGGCCGATGCACTGGCGCGCGCCGGAACCGCGCCCGACTACTTTATCTTCGGAATGGCTCCCGCGAGCGGGATGTTGTCGAGACGCGATCGGAAAGTTCTGCTGGAGGCCATCGACCTGGGGATGAACATCGTGAACGGGCTTCACGAGTTCTTGAGCGACGACCCGGAGTTCGTGGCGGCAAGCGCCGCACGAAACGTGGAAATCCTCGACGTTCGAAAGCCCCCTGCCAAGGAGGGCCTGCGGACCTTCAGCGGCCGCATCGCGGAGGTCACTTGCCTGCGCATCGCCGTTCTCGGCACCGATTGCTCCGTTGGCAAGCGGACCACCGCGACCATCCTCACCCGTGCGCTCAATGATTGTGGCATCAAGGCGGTCATGATCGGTACGGGCCAGACCGGCCTGATCCAGGGAGCCCGCTATGGGGTCGCCCTCGACGCCGTTCCTTCGCAGTTCTGCGCCGGCGAGCTCGAAGCGGCCATCGTCGAAGCGTTCGAGGCTGAGAAACCCGATGTGATCATCGTCGAAGGGCAAGGTGCTCTCAGCCACCCCGCCTACCCGACCTCGGCCTTGATTCTCCGTGGCTGCTGCCCCAACGGCGTCGTGCTGCAGCACGCACCCGGACGGCCCCATCGTGCCGACTTCGAACACATGCCGATGCCGGAGCCGGCCGACGAGATCCATCTCATTCAGACCTTCTCCGACACGAAGGTCATCGGCCTCACCATCAACCACGAGAACATGTCCGACGCCGATGTCAGCGCCGCCATCGCGCGGTACCAGGACGAGCTCGGCATCCCGGTGACCGACCCCCTGACCCGGCCGCCGGAGATTTTGGTCGAGATGGTCCTTTCGGCGTTTCGGGGAACAATAGGAAGAGCGCCCTCGATGCTACCATGACAGCATGACTTCATTCTCAACTCCGTCATGAAGTACAGGCCGCCCGCACTCTTGGCATCACCTCCTCGGCGATGAGCTGAATCACCGATTCGATGCCGCCTCCCGGTGGTGCGAGCACCCAGGTGCCGAAGCGGCGGATGCCCGTTTCGGCAATGCGGGCGATCTTGGCGGCGACTTCTTCGGGAGTGCCGGCCCAGGCGAAGGCGTCGACGAACTCCTCGGGCACCAGCGGGCCCGCCTCGAACATCAACTCGTAGTCCCGTTTGGCGATCAGGGCCTCCAGTGCGGCGGGCACCTCCATGCCCAGTTGGGCGACGAAGTCGCGGTTGGGGTAGCTGCTCCACAACAGGAAGGCGATCATCTGCTTGACCCCGGCCCGGGCCTTGGCCCGGTCCCGGTCCACGCAGGTGTCGACGCGTGAGATGATCTCGATGTCGTCGGGGTCGCGCGTGGCCTGTCGGGCGCCTTCCCTGACGGAGTCCCATGCGAGGCCCACTCCCTCCGGTGTGGCCATGGTCGCGATCATGGCGCCGTCGGCGACCCGGCCGGCCAGGCGGAACATCGCGGGTCCGCGGGTGGCGATGACGATGCGGATGTCGGGGCGGGCCTTGAATCCCAGCACACCGCCTCGGACGCTCACGACCTTGCCGTCCACGGTGGCGGGCTTGCCGGCCCACATGCCGCGCATGATGGCGATGGCGTCGTCCGTGGCCGCCACGGGCTGCTCCCGCTGGATGCCCATGGCGGGAAAGCCGGAGCCACCGGCGCCGATGCCGACGATGACGCGGCCGGAGGAGATGTCGTCCACCGTGGCCATGGCGGCGGCGGTAAGGGCGGGATGGACGCTGTAGGGGTCGGTGACCGCGGCGCCGATGCCGATGCGTTCGGTTTGGGCCGCGCTCAGGGTCATGTTGGCCACCATGTCGCGGCCGAACTTCTCGTTGGAATGCCACAGGCGGTCGAAGCCGAGGGCTTCCGTGCTCTTGATGATGGCCACACGCCGGTCCAGTGGGTAGGCGGCGACGGTTCGCGAGCTGAAGCCGAGGTCGAATTGGATGTCGGTCATGTGTTTCTTTCGAGCAGTACCCGGGGAAACGTCGGATTACGCTTCGCTAATCCGACCTACGGGTTGTTACGGCATTGTACGGACACGGCAATGGGTCGCCGGGCTTGGACGCATGGTCGTCAACCCTCTTGCTCAACGCAGTGCCGGCAGCACGTCGGCGGCAAAGCGTTCCTGCTGGGCCGTCTGGTCGGGGGCGCCGAAGCGCACGACGACGGTTTCGGCGCCCCGCTCGACGAACGCCTGGAGCCATTCGATGCAGCCGTCTGCCGGGCCGTTGTACGGTGGCTGCACGGCCACCATGGCCTCGTAGGGCACGTTGTAGTAGCTCTCCATGAACGCGCGCATCTCCCGCTCGGCCCGGGCGGCATCGTCGTTTACGTTGACGGAGACGTACACCGCCCGGGCCAGACTGCCCGCGTCCCGCCCCGTTTCGTTTCCCAACTCTTCCAGCCGCTGCCAGTGTCGAGCGAACTGCTCCGGGGAGTTGGGCAGCGGGAACCAGCCGTCGGCCAGCCGCAGCACCCGGCGCAGCGCGTTGTCCACGCCGCCGGCGAGCCACAGCGGTATGCCCGAGGACCGGGCCGGGCGAAGGCCCAGGCGCACGCCGTCGAGCTGGAAGTGGCGGCCGTGAAAGGTCACCTCGGGCTCCGTCCACAGCCTCCGCATGAGGGACACTCCCTCTTCAAAGATGCCGATGCGATGCTTGAAATCAACGCCGCAGGCGGTGAACTCCCGCTCGATGCTGCTGTTGTTGCCGGCGATGCCCAGGCCCAGGATCAGCCGGCCGTTGCAGACGAGGTCGAGGTTGGCGAGTTCGTTGGCGAGGACGACGGGGTGGCGCAGGGCCGGGAGAAGCACCGCGGTGCCCAGCTTCACGCGGCTGGTGCGAGCTGCCGCCGCGGCCAGCGTGGTCAGCGGTTCCAGGCGCGGACGCGCCAGGATGCTGTCCCCCACCCACAGGGAGTCGAAACCGAGTTCCTCGGCCCGTTCCGCCAGTTGCATGATGCGGCTCAGGTCATGCACGGTCTGCGCCATCACGATTTCCCGGGTGGGCAGCAGGTAGCCTATCGCGGTCTTCTGTTGTGTCATGGAATACTCCCCTCCCTGCCCCTGGATTCCCGCGTTCGCGTAATGACGTGTTCGGGTACAGGCGTCAGCCGGCGTTGAACGGCTTCATGACCTCCTCGGCCAGCCACTGGATCTGCTCCAGCATCTCCGTGCCCGTGTCCGACGGGAACTGCAAGGCGCAGACGTGGTCGATGCCAGCCCTGTCCAGGAACGCCACCTGCTCCAGGATGCTGGCCGGGCTGCCGATGAGGTTGTGGGTCTCGGCCAGTGCCGGGTCCCGGCCGGTGTGGGCCAGGGAGACCCGGTGCTGGACCATGCCGGTCTTTCGGTAGCGGGCGCGCGCCTGCTCCACGGTCTTGCCGATGAACAGGGTGAACTGGGAGCAGGCCTCCACCGCCTGGGCAGGCCGCCCGGCCTCCTCCGTGAGTTGGCGCAGCAACGCCACGCGCTCCACGATCTGCTCGAAGGGCCGCCAGCCGGGCAGCCATCCCTGTCCGACCTTGGCCGCGCGCCGGATCATGGCTTCGTTGTGGCCGCCCACGAAGATGGGCAGCGGGTCTTGCACCGGCTTGGGGCGCATGGCGATGTTCCTGAAGGCGATGTGGCGGCCCTCGTAGGTGGCGTCGGCGTCCCGGAACAGACATTGCAGGGCTTCCAGGCTCTCGTCCAGCAGGTCGCCGCGCCGTTCCGCCTTCCGCCGCGGCCACTGGGCGTCGAACTCCTCCCGATAGGCGCCGATGCCGGTGCCCAGGATCACCCGGCCGCCGGTGAACCGGTCCAGGGTGCTCACCTGCTTGGCCAGCAATACCGGGTCCCGCAGCGGCAGCACCAGCACCGCCGTGCCCAGGCGGATGCGCGTGGTGCGGGCGCCCACCGTGGCCAGTGTGATCAGCACCTCGTAGAAGTTCGGCGGCTCGGACCATTTCTGCCGGGCGTAGGCCGCCGGGGTGATGTGGTCGTTGCCCCACACGGCGTCGTAGCCGAGTCGTTCGGCTTCCTGAGCCATGCCCACGAACTTTTCGGGTTCCACGAACGGCACCGGGTTGACCAGGCCCTCGGTGCAGGTGGGGAGCTGGATGCTGAATTTCATGAGGGTCTGTCTGCCTTCGCCCGATAGCCGTAGGCATCTCTCAGGGTTGCCAGGAATTGGTTGGTGTCGCCGTCCACCGTGGGGATCTCCGGGGCGGCCCCGGCGGTGGCGGCGGTGTCCTTGAGACCGCTGGCGGTGTTCATCACGACGACCGTGTCGCTTCCGCCGATTCGCCCTTCCTGGCACAGGCGGCCTACCGCCGCAAGGGCGGCGAGGGACGACGGCTCGGCGTAGATGCCCTCGTCCGCGGCTAGGTCCCGTTGCAGGCCCAGCAGCTCATCGTTCCGTGCCAACACCGCGGTCCCACCGGAGGCACGGAGCGCGTGCAGCGCCTGATAGGTGCTCTGGTTGACGCTGATGGACCCGGCCACGTAGGGCGTGGGCGCCGGGATCTCCGGTATTGCGTCCTCGCCGGAAGCCAGGGCGGCGGCGAGGCAACCGGCCATCTCCGCCGCCACCATGCGGGGCCGCTTGCGGATCAGGCCCAGGTGGGCCAGTTCGTCGAAGCCTTTCCACATGCCGAACAGCGCGTCGCCGTAGGCCACCGGCAGCACGCACCAGTCGGGTGGCTCCCAGTCCATCTGTTCGCACACCTCGTAGGCGAGGGTCTTGTAACCGTCCACGCCGTAGGGGTTGCTGCCCACCGGCGGCCCGAAATAGGGCGAGGTCGGATACCAACCCCACTCGGCCACTCCGGTCTGCAACAGCTTCCAGCGGTCGGCCTTGGTGCGGGTGGCCACGACCATGGCGCCGTAGGCCTGCATCTGGGTAACGATGGCGGATGCCGCCCCCTGTACGGTGAGGACGATGCAAGGGAGCCCGGCGCGGGCGGCGTAGGCCGCGGCCGCGGCGCCGGCGTTGCCGGTGGAGCTGACCCCCACCGCCTTGGCGTCGAACCGCTTCGCCATCGCCATCGCGGCGAAGGCCAGCCTGTCCTTGAACGAGCCGGACGGGTTCTGCGACTCGTCCTTCAGGAACAGCCTGTCGGGCCCGATCCGGCGCCCGTAGCGCTCGCAGTGGAGCAGCGGGGTCTCCCCTTCACCCAGGGTCGCGGCGTCCCGGATGTCCGGGGGGAGCAGTTCGCGGTAGCGGCGCATGCCGGGCGGCCGGTCGCGTAGCGACTCGACGGAGAACTCGCCGGCGACGGCGTCTAAGTCGTACCGCGGTGTAAGGTTCGAGGGCGCCTCCCGCCGGCATTCCGGGCACCCTTCGAAGCGGGGCTCGATGCCGAACGACGCCCCGCATCGGATGCAGGCGAGACCGGTAAGGTGGCTCATGTGGAACCGGGGCGGCGGGTTTCAGGTGCGAGGCTCCAGCACCTGGAGGTGCCGCGGCACCGACGTAAGGCGGCGGTAGCCGTCCTCGGTGACGACGATCATGTCTTCCACCTGGACACTGCCCCAGCCCATCTCGTAGTAGGGAGTCTCGATGCACAGCACCATGCCGGCTTCGAGGGGCGTGTCGTCCCCCGGGGAGATGGTCGGGCGGTCGTAGCCGCCGAGGCCCAGGCCGATGCCGTGTCCCACGTGCTGGCGCGCGTAGTGCGGGATGCCAGTCTCGCGCACTTCGGCGACCGTCTCGTTGAAGATCTCCGAGGCGATCTTGCCTGGCTTGACAAGGTCGAGGGCCAGATCTTGGCCTTTCAGTATCGCGTTGTAATATCTGGAGAATTTGTCGTCCGGGGGGCCAAAAGAAAAGGTGCGCGACATGTCGGTGAGGTAGCCCTTGTAGAGGCATCCCACGTCGAACCGGATCATGTCGCCGACCTTAAGCGTGTCTTCCGGCACGTTGGTCATGCCCAGGGCGGCGCTCCGGCCGAAGCCCACGTGGTTCATGTTGGGCTCGGCGCCGCGCCGAACCTGTCCAAGGTCGAAAACCAGGCACATCTCCGCCTCGGTCATGCCCTCGCGGGCCTCGTGGGCGGCCTCGTAGATGGACTGCTCGGTGATGCGCACCGCCTCGGTCATGCGCTCGATCTCGGCGGCGCTCTTGACCATGCGGATCTCGCGGAACGCCGCCATGGCCGGCACCAGCTCCAACCGCGGCAGCCGTTCCTTGAGCCGTTCCGCCAGCGCCGGGTCCAGCCCCCGTTCGTCGTAGCCGAGCCGGCCGCGGTCGAGGCCGGCGTTCTCCAGGGTCCGGACGATGCCCTCGAAGAAGTCCTTCACCGGCTCCGGGTCGATGCCCAACTCGCGGATGCGCTGCTCGCGCGGCGTGAGCGGCCCGTTGTCCTCCATGACGCGGTGGAAGGTGCCATACGTGACCACACCCGCCGGCGGCACCGTGTCCACCATGTAGTCTACCTCGCCCCGGGGAATCACGATCCAGGGGGCGGTCACCGCGTCTCGGGTGACGATGGCGGCGATGTCCTGCCGGCGCCACACGCCGCTCAGGTAAAAGACGTTGGGAATGTTGGTGGCGGCGATCAGGCCGTCGAGGTTCCGCTCGGCCAGAACCCGCTTCGCCCGCGGTTCGTTGATCCACATCTGTGAACTCCCTGGGGATAAGGTTTACGGTGCCTTGAAAGCCCTGACTATAGGGAAGCCGAATCCGGGGTGTCAAACAAGGGTGTGTCGGGTCGCGTGCCCTTTAAAATACTAATTTGCTACTAATTTGTTTGTAAATTAGTAATTGATCACAAGACCTTTAGCTGCTTCGTCAGGTCCGCGGACGCGGTGAAGGAGAAAAACCGCCCTGTCTTCGTCCGGACGAGCAGGTTCCGTGAGGCAAGATCGAGAAGGTCGGTCCGAGCCGTCTGATAGGTTACTCTGTGGGTCTTCCTGTGTGTGTCTATCGTGTAGCGTGCCCCCGGATGGCGCAGGGCATGCCCGAGCAGCGCCAGTTGGCGGTGGTTGATCGAGACGTGAGATTGAAGAAGCTTCTCGATGCCTTGAATTTCCAGCGCTTTTTTATCGAGGTATGCGTACAAGGCCGTGATGGCCTCCCGGATGACTTGAAGCTGAGCCAAAAGAAAGTAGGTCAGGTCGTTCTCGTCGGTCTCGGTGTAGAGGAAAGACTTGGCATACCGGGTGGGCGATCTCCGAATGACGCCCGAAATCGAAAGGAATTCGAACATCCAGAAATCCTGCGAGAGTACCGACCAGTAGAACAACGCCCTGGCAGTCCTGCCGTTGCCGTCGACGAACGGATGGTCGTAGGCAAGCCAGAAATGGAGAATAATCGCCTTGAGGATCGGATGCAGAAAGGTGTCCGTCTGCTTCTTGTTCGCGAAGTCACACATGGCGGCCATTCGACGGGCGATCTCTCGCGCGGGCGGGGGAGTGTGGAGCAGGGTTCCGTCCCCGTCGTGATAGACGGCGACACCGTCACCGGGTTTCCGTAGATGGTTGCCGGTCTGGTCTTCCTCAAGGGTTCCTTCGATCAGCGTCTCGTGGATCGTGAACACGATCTCGGGGGTGAGCGGTTGGGCCGTGAGTCCCTTGACCCGTTGGATCGCCCGGTAGTTGTTGAGGATCATCCTCTCACTTCGATTCACCGGCTTTCGGCCGGAGCGAATCATTTGCTTCGCGGCGTCGCGCGTTGTTGACGCCCCTTCAAGCTGGCTCGAGGTGATGGCCTCCTCGATCAGGGAGCTCACGACATAGCGGTCCCTGGTTTGTGGATTCAGGAGCTGGTCATTCGTCGTGATTCTCCCGTTTACGTTCCGGTCGATTTCGTACAGGGATTCGAGAACGGGATCCGCGAGGCAGTAGGTGAAGAAGTCGCCGTCCTTGTCCTTCAGCGGGATGGCTCTGCGTGTCTGGTGGCGGGCAAATTTCACGGCCGCCCACCATTCCTCGGATGAGAGCCCGGCCGGGGGTTGGATGCGACTGAGGTTTTCCCAGTGCCGGTACTCCTTCCCCTGCGACGGACCGATCCCCTCGTGCGTGACGATCCGCATTAACCGGTCGGGTTCCTTCAGGTTCGAGAGTATCTCCCCGAGGCTGGGCGGGGTTCGTGGAATCTTCATCGTCTGATACCAGAAAATACTAAATCATAAATGAATTAGTAATTGCTGGATGTCAAGACGGACGGTGACCGCGGGTGTTTGCGCGCGGGAGCTTGGAGCCGCGAAGGTTGTTGTATTTTCAAAACGCCTCATGTAGAAGGTAGCTCTTGAATTTTACTGGAAGATTCGGAGGAGCACATGGCCAAGCCGGCGCAAGAGATCGAGACCACGATGGACAACATCCCCTTCTTCTACAAGTGGCAGAAGGGCGAGGGAATCGACGTCGTCGAGACGTTCTTCATCAAGGACCTGAAGGAGGTGCCGCTCAAGTGGTGGGACCGCATGGGCGGTGACGGGACGCTGTTCAACATGGAGGGAGCGGGCGACGCCACCGGCGCCTACATCGTCGAGATCGCGCCGGGCAAGAGCCTGAACCCCATGCGCCACCTCTACGAGGAGCTGATCCTGGTGGTGCAGGGCCGCGGCGCCACCACCATCTGGAACGACAACGGCGCCAAGCAGACCTTCGAGTGGCAGGAAGGCAGCCTCATCTCGGTGCCGTTGAACGTGCATCACCAGCACTTCAACGGGCAGGGCGACAAGCCGGCGCGGCTGTTCTCGGTCAACAACATGCCGATCATCTTCAGCCTGTTCCACAGCGAGGACTTCATCTTCAACGCGCCCTACGACTTCCTCGACCGCTTCGACGGGCGGCCGGACTACTTCTCGAGCGACGGCACGCAGCATCCCGGCCGCATCTGGGAGACCAACTTCATCGCCGACACCCGCACCTTCAACCTGCAGGAGTGGAAGGAACGCGGCGCCGGCGGCAAGAACGTCTTCCTGGAAATGTGCGACGGCACCATGGCGGCGCACATCTCCGAGTTCCCGGTGGGGACCTACAAGAAGGCCCACCGCCACGGGCCCGGCTTCAACGTCATCATCATCAAGGGGCAGGGTTTCTCGCTGTTCTGGTGGGAAGGCGAGGAGCCCAAGCGCTACGACTGGCAGGACGGCAGCGTGTTCGTGCCGCCGGAGATGATGTTCCACCAGCACTTCAACCTCGGCCCCACCGGCGCCCGCTACCTGCCGCTCCGTTTCGGCGGCATCAAGCACAGCATGGGCGAGGGCTACGGCGACATCTCCAAGGTCGACAAGGACGTGAAGTCCGGCGGCAACCAGATCGAGTACTACGACCAGCCGGCGTACATCCGCGAGATGTTCGAGGCCGATATGACCCGGTTGAAGGCCGAGTCGCGGATGGATCCCGGCGTGTACGTGAAGCCCGCGGCTTGACGAAAAGGGCTTGGGACCAGGGGAGGAAGCCCGCGCGCTTCCTCCCTTTTTTTGTCCGAGCAAGGGAATATGCCGGCCGGATCGCCGGCGCGACGCCATGTTGCCACTTATCGTCCTGACAATACTGTCCTATCTGCTGGGATCCGTCCCCAGCGGTTTCCTGGTGGGATCGTCCTCGGGCGTCGACGTGCGCAGCGCCGGCAGCGGCAACATCGGCGCCACCAACGTGGCGCGGACCCTGGGCTGGAAGAAGGGCCTCCTGACGCTGTTCTTCGACGTCGCCAAGGGTTTCCTGCCGGTGCTGGCGGCGTACCTGCTGGATCTCGGTGTGGCCGCGGCGGCCGCGGGAGGCCTGGCGGCCTTCGCGGGGCACCTTTACCCTGTTTTCCTGAAGTTCAAGGGCGGCAAGGGGGTGGCTACCGCCGCCGGGGTCTACCTGGGCGCGATGCCCCTGGGCCTCCTGGTACTGCTGGGGGTCTTTGTCCTCATCGTCCTGGCGAGCCGGCGGGTGTCCCCGGCATCCATGGCCGCGGCGGTGGCTGGCCCGGTGGTGGCGTGGGTGTTGTCCTATCCCCCGGAAGTGGCCTGGATGAACCTGGTCATCGGGATTCTGGTGGTGGTCCGCCACAGGGAGAACATTCGCCGTCTGGTGGCGGGAGAGGAAGCCCGTTTCGAGCTGCGGCGCTAGCCGGGGCGGCGGCTACTTCCGGGTGCTTGAGTGAGTGCGCATCGCTGCCATGAATTTCATCGGCATCGACCTGGCCTGGGGCAACCGCAATCCCACCGGTCTGGCTCATCTGGTTTCGGAAGGCCGAGGCTGCCGCGTCTTGCGGTCGGACCGGCGTACCACGGACGAGGAAATCATCGAGTGGGTGGAGGGGTGTGGCGGGGATGACGTGTGGCTCGGGATCGACGCGCCGATCATCGCGAAGAACCCTCCGGGCACCTCGAGGCCAGCGGACAAGATGGTCTCGGCCCGGTTCGGCCGCTACCACGCGGGGGTCTATCCAGCCAACCGGGAACGTTGCGAGCGGCCGGTCCGGCTGTGCCGCAAGCTCAGGCGCAGGGGGTTCTCATCGAACCCGTTCCGGCCCGGAAGCGGCGGGCGGCGACAGCTCGAAATCTTTCCCCACCTGGTGCAGGTGGCCTTCTTCGAGCGGCCGCGCATCATCAAGTACAAGAAAGGTCCGGTGACGGCCCGGCGGGCCGGTCTGGCGGAGTTTCAGGCAGCCATCGAGACCCACCTCACCCGGCAGGACCCTCCCCTGCTGCGGTCGCCCGAACTCTCCCGGCTGCTTCGCGAAGACCCCCGCGCGTTGCCCGGCTCGGCCCTCAAGTGCCTGGAGGACCGGCTGGACGCGGTGCTGTGCTCCTACATGGCGTTGTATTTCCACACCTGGGGCGAGACGCGCTGCGAGGTCATCGGAGACCACGCCGAGGGGTACATCATCAGCATCCGGAGGTGATTCGGGGCGTGTTCGGTACGACGGCGTTGCTGATGGCCGTCAGTCGAGGATCAAGTTCGTGGCTGGGTTCGGCCCCCACCGGGGTTCCGGATGCCGCCGCCGGCCTGCTCCAGGCGTGCATCCCGGTAATAGCCCAACGCGATGATCAGTGACTGCGCCAGCACGATGGGCGCGGCCAGGGGGCGGAAACGGTGCACCCGGGTATCCCGTACCACGAAATAGAGGCTGGAGTTGCGGGCCAGCGGGCTCGTCATCGAATCGGTGATGGCGAGCACCGGAACCTTGCGGATGTGGGCGTCGGAAACGATGTCCACCACCGGCGGGGAGTACTCCGCGAAACTGACCGCGACCAGCAGATCGTCGTTCCGCATGGTCGCGACCTGCTGCGGCACCATGCCGCCGACGGAGTCCAGCAGTTGGCAGCGGTACTCTAGCCGGATGAGGCCGTAGGCGAGATAGGCCGCCACCGGAAAGGCCCGGCGCTGGCCAATGACGTAGATGGCCTTGGCGCCGTCCATCATGCGCACCGCTTGCCGCAACGCGGCTCCGTCGATGTCCGCTTTCAGGTGATCCAGGGCCAGGGCGGAGGCGTCGGCGAAGCCGTTCAGGATCGCGGAAGGGTCGTCCTTGGCGGCTTCCTGCAGCTCGCCGCGGTGTTCATGGATCTCGCCCCGCAACGGCGCCGCGCCTTCGATCAGGCGCAGCCGGAAGATGCGCTGCATCTCCGAGAAGCCCGAGAAGCCGAACACCTTCGCGAACCGGATGAGGGTGGAGGGCTGGACGCCGGTCTCCCGCGCCGTCTCGGCCACCGTCTGCAGCGCGAAGCGGTTGGGATCTTCGAGCGCGTATTGAGCGATCCGCTTCAAGTGCGGGCTCAACGCGTCGAAGCGGTGCTGAAAGGCCTCGCGCAGGCGGTCGAACTCCTTGGGCGGTTTCACGCTCGCCACGCCCTGCTCCAGCTCTCCGTAAGGACCCGCATCCCGCGACATTCCCAGAGTTCGAGCAAAAATTCAACGGCAGGGGTTGCCGAGGCGGTCAGAATGAAAATTCACTCTTGACACAGGAAAGCGAATCTGTATTAAATTCGAACGCAGATTTCAATCGGGGCGCATTTCTCGAATATCTGTGCGAACCGGGAGGCGTGCGACCATGACGGAGAAGGTGGGATTCGCCGGTACCGGGTTGATGGGTCGGGGCATGGCGAAGAACATACTGGCCGCGGGATACCCGCTCGCGGTGGTGGCCCATCGAAGCCGGGACCCCATCGAGGAGCTTGTCGGCCACGGCGCGACCGAGTTGCGCAACCATTGGGAATTGGCGGCGGAGTCCGACGTCGTGTTCCTTTGCGTCACCGGAACCCCCGAGGTCGAGAGCGTCGTCTACGGACGGGACGGGTTGTTGGAAGGGGCGCACTACGGGCTCACCGTGGTGGACTGCTCGACCAGCGAGCCTGCTTCGAGCCACCGGATCGCCGCCGACCTGGACAAACGGGGCGCTTCGTTCGTCGACGCGCCGCTGGCGCGCACGCCGGCGGAGGCCGAGGCGGGCCGTCTCAACACCATGGTGGGGGCGAACCACGAGGACTTCGCGCGTGTCCGCCCCCTGCTGGAGGCCTGTTGCGAGAACATCTTCCACATGGGGCCGGTGGGCTCCGGCCACAAGACCAAGCTCATCTACAACTTCATCACCATGGGCTACGCCGCCCTCATATCCGAGGCGCTGTGCGCCTGCGCGGCCACCGGGGTCGACCTCAAGCGCTTCTCCGACGTGGTGTCGGCCGGCGGGGCCAACAGCGGGATCTTTCAGTTGATCGCACCCAGGGCCATCGAGTCCGGGGACTGCTCCGGCCTCAACTTCAGCCTGGCCAACGCGGAGAAGGACCTGCGGTACTACAACCACATGGCGGATGCGGTTCCGCTCTCCGGAAACCTGGGGCGGGCGGTGCAGCACGCGCTCATACAGGGGTTAAACCTCGGCTACGCCGACGGCCTGGTCGGGGATCTGCTGCACGTGCAGGAAAAGCTCAACGGGATCGCCATCCTGGAGCAGGAATCGGAGTGTACAACGGCGATGGCGGGTGACGAGGCCGCTGAGCCGCGGTCCACTGGACGGTAAAGACTCATGTCACGAAAGGAGGACAAGAAGATGTCACGCAGGAACCTCACGCGACGTTCACTGTTGAAGAAGGCCGGGCTGCTGTCGGCGGGAGTCGCGGCAACCCCCTTCATGGGGCCGTGGCGCTACAACCGCGTGTATGCCGCCGCCTCGGACAAGCCCATCGTCATCGGCTTCACGTCCGATGCGTCCGGGCAGTACGCCAACTCCGGCGCGTCCGACCGGCGGGGGATGCAGCTCGCCATCTCCGAGTTCAACCAGAAGGGCGGCGTGCTCGGGCGCAAGGTGGAGACGATCCACATCGATACCGAGACCACCCCGGCCACGGGGAGCCGCGTGGCGGAGCGCCTGATCACGCGCCACGAATGCGCCTTCCTCATCGGCGCGGTCAGCTCGGGCGTGGCCAACGCCATCTCGCAGGTGGCCCAGAAGTACGGCACCGTGTACCTGAACACCAACTCCAGCTCGCCCACGGAATCGGGCAAGAACTGCCACCGCGTCAAGTTCGTGTGGGACGGCAACGGCACCAACTTCGCCCAGGCCGCGGTCAAGAACGCCATCAGCGCCTACGGCAAGAAGTGGCTGCTGATGACCAACGACTACGTCTGGGGCCACAACACCTCGAAGGCCACCCGCAAGCTGGTGGACCAGTTCGGCGGCGAGATCATCGATGAGATCCTGGTGCCGCAGGGCACGCGCGATTTCAGCGCCATGCTTCTGAAGGTCCAGCAGGCCTCGCCCCAGGTGGTGGCGGCGGCGGTGGGCGGTGACGACCAGAAGGCCATGCGCCAGCAGGTCGCCCAACTCGGGCTCGGCCAGAAGATGGCCTGGATCAACAACCAGCAGGACTGGCCCGACGTGTACGGGCTGCCCATCAAGAACCTGTTCGGCGTGTTCGGCACCACCTGGTACTGGAAGCTGGACCTGCCGGGGGTGGCGGAGTTCGTGAAGCGGTACCAGGCGGCCTACCCCGACACCAAGATGCGCGTTCCAGGGAACGTCTTCTACAACGGCTACATGGCCACCCGCGAGTTGCTGAGCGCGGTGGAGCGGGCCGGCTCCACCAACAACCGCAAGGTCATCCAACAACTGGAGGGCCTGAAGGTGTCGGCACGGGACCGGATGCAGCACCACGACGCGTTCATGAACCCCGGGACTCATCAGATGCAGCAGACCATCTACCTGGCCACCGCCAACGTCGGCACCAAGGACCGCGACGACATGTTCAAGGTCCTGAGCCAGTCGAGCCCGCGGGAGATCCGGGACCAGGGGGCGGACGCGGCCTGCAAGATGGAGTCGCTGGACGCCACGCCCACCTACGAGATGTAGGGGGTCCCTTCGGCTGCCGCCGGTTTCCGTGGGGGAGCCGGCGGCATGCTATTCTCAACATTCGCCATGGCGAATCTGCTCCCCCATCTTCTGAACGGTCTCAGCCTCGGCCTCCTGTTCGCGCTGATCGCGCTGGGCTTCATGCTGATCGTGGGCGTCATGGAGCTCATCAACCTCGCCCACGGCTCGCTGTTCGCGCTTGGCGCCTACTTCGCCATGGTGATCATCTCTCCGGAGCTGGCCTGGCTCGGCTCGGTGGGAGAGGGATACCAGGCACTTCCCCTGGCCATGCGTTACGGGCTGGCGATACTCCTGGCGCCGGTGCTGGTGGCGCTGGTGGGCATGGGCCTCGAGCTGTGCATGCGCCGGACCTACGGCAAGAAGGCCGAATACGGACTGCTGCTGACCTTCGGCGCGGCTCTGGTCATCGAGGAGATCATCCGCCTGGTCTGGGGACCTTCCGAGCAGTATCTGCGGGTACCCCAGGCCGTGTCCGGGGCGTTCCTCTTCGCCGGCCTGATCTACTCCAAGTACAAGCTCTTCGCCGCCCTGTTCGCGGTGTTCGCCATCCTCCTGGTGTGGCTGTTCCTGGAGCGGACGCCCTACGGCGCCATCATCAAGGCCGGCGCCCATGACAGCGAGATGGTGCGGGCGCTGGGCATCAACCTCACCCGGCTCCGCCTGCTGGTGTTCGGCCTCGGGGCCGGCCTTGCCGGCCTCGCCGGGATCGTGCTGACCCCCATCTGGGGGCTCCGGCCGCACGTGGGCATCGATGCCGTCATTCCCGCTTTCCTGATCATCGTGCTCGGCGGCATCGGCAGCTTCTGGGGCGCCGTGCTGGGCGGCATCCTGGTGGGGCTGGCGGTGGGCATCACCGGGGCCTATGCCTCGGAGTGGTCGCTGCTGTCGATGTACGTGCTGCTGATCGCGGTCGTGACCGTGCGCGCCCGCGGCCTGCTCGGGCGCAAGAGCGTGCTGGAGGCGTGACGATGGCAGCGCGCCCTTCCGCCGCCGGCGCCTGGATATCCCGGGAGATGGTGTTCCTGTTCGCCGTCATGGCGACGCTGCCGCTTTGGATCGGGGCGGTGGGCCTCTACCAGTACCTGGGCATCGAGATCGCCATCTGGATGATCTACGGCCTGGGCTTCAACCTGCTGCTGGGCTACTCCGGCCTGCCGAGCTTCGGCCACGGCGCCTTCTTCGGCATCGGCGCCTACGCCTTCGGCCTGTTCCAGGCCTGGGCCTTCGAAAGCCTCCTGCTCGGCATCGCCCTGGCGACCGTGGCGGCGTTCGCCGCCGGGGCGCTGGTGGCCTGTTTCCTGTCCCACCGGCGCGGCATCTACTTCGCGCTCATGACCATCGCTTTCGGCCAGGTATTCTGGTTCATCGCCATCAAGTGGCACACGGTCACCGGCGGCGAAGACGGCTTGCTGAACATCCCGCGCCCGGCGCTGGAGCTGGGCGTGGCGTCCGTGCCGTTGGGCTCCAACGTCGCCCTCTTCTACCTCGTGCTCCTGGTCCTCGCCGTCGTCGTCGTGGCGCTGTGGCGGCTCGTCCATTCGCCTTTCGGAAAGGTGCTGCAGGCGGTCCGGCAGAACGAGGAGCGGGCGCGCTTCGTCGGCTACGACGTGTGGCGGTTCAAGTGGGCGGCGTTCTCGCTGTCCGCCGCGGTCGCGGGGCTGGCCGGCTCGCTCTTCTCCATGGCGCAGCAGAGCGCCTACCCCGACGTCATGAGCCTGCACGCGTCCGGCGTGATCGTCATGATGACGCTCATCGGCGGCGGATTCGTCAGCTTCTGGGGACCGGTGGTGGGAGTCGCGGTCTATTTCCTGGCCCGCGACGTCCTCGGCGCCGTCACCGAGACCTGGCTGCTGTGGTTCGGGCTGGTGTTCGTGGTGTCGGTGCTGTTCAAGCCCGAAGGCATCGCAGGGGTCTGGCAGGAGCGCGTCCTTCGACTTCGCTCCGCTGACGCTCCGCTACGCTCAGGACCAACGGGAGGGGCTTCCGCCGTCGCCCCGCAACAGTCAGGACGAACGGGCGAGGCCTCCACCGTTCGTCCTGAGCGTAGCGGAGCGAAGTCGAAGGACGCCATTTCGAAGGACACCATTGAACCAAGTCCGGGTGGGAGGTAGGCCGTGGCCCTGTTCGAAGCGCGCGGCATACACAAACGGTTCGGGCGCCAGGTGGTGCTGGAGAACATCGACCTCTCCTTCGAGTCCGGGCGTTTGAGCGGCATCATGGGCCCTAACGGCGCCGGCAAGACCACCTGCTTCAACGTCCTCACCGGCGCTTTCAAGCCCGACCGGGGCCGGGTCCTCTTTGACGGCGAGGATATCACCGGGCTGTCCCCCGTCGCCATCGCGCGCCGCGGAATCTCGCGGTCGTTCCAGACCATGAGCCTGTTCGACGAGTACTCCGCGCTGGAGAACGTATTGATCGCGCTTCCGGAAGTGCGGGAGCGCGGCTTCAACATGATCGACCTGCTGGCCACGGACGGCGAGGCGGCGGAGCGGGCCGCGGCGGTGCTTGCCCGGGTGGGCCTGTCCGGACGCGAGCGGCGCCGCGCCGGCGATCTGGCCTACGGCGAGCGGCGCGCGCTGGAGATTGGCGTGGCGCTGGCGGCGGAGCCGCGCCTGCTGTTCCTCGACGAGCCCACTTCGGGCCTGGGCGCCGAAGCCACCGCGCGGCTCGCGGACCTCGTGCTGGACCTGAAGCGCGACTACTCCATCGTCGTGATCGAGCACGACATGCGCTTCCTGTTCGGGCTCGCCGACACCATCTCGGTCATCCACTGGGGTCAGGTGATCGCCGCCGGCACGCCGGACGAGCTGCGCGGGAACAAATGGGTCCAGCGCTCGATGTTGGCGGAGTTGGGAGGCTCAGCGTGATTCTGGATGTAGCCGACATCGAGACCTTCTACGGCGAGACCCAGGCGCTGTTCGGCGTGTCGCTGAGCGTCGGACAGGGCGAGGTGGTGGCGCTCTTGGGTCCCAGCGGGGCCGGCAAGACCACCACCCTGCGGTCGATCCTGGGGCTTACGCCGGCAAGGCGGGGGACCGTCCGGTTCGACGGCAGCGAGATCACCGCCCGGCCCACTCACGAGATCGCCCGGCGGGGGATCGGCTGGGTGCCGGACGACCGCCGCATCTTCCCTACCCTCACGGTGGCGCGAAACCTCTCCATCGCCCGCAAGCGTACGCGGTTCCGGTCGTGGTCCCTGGACGAGGTGTTCGGGATTTTCTCCGCACTCGAGCACTTGATGGAGCGCGAGTGCGAGAACCTGTCAGGGGGCGAGATGCAAATGGTAGCCATCAGCCGGGCGCTGTTGGGCGCACCCGGCCTGGTGTTGTTCGACGAGCCGTCCCAAGGGCTTGCGCCCAAGGTGGTGCAGGACGTGATGGCGACGGTGTCGCGCTTGAAGGACGCCGGGATATCCGCCCTGGTGGTGGAGCAGAACGCTTCCACCGCGCTCCAGGTCAGCGACCGCGCCTACGTCATGGACCGGGGCCGCATCGTCCACCAGGGTCCGGCCGCCGATCTGCTGGCCGACGACGACCTGCGCGTGGGACTGTTGGGGGTTTGATGGTGGCGGCGCCGATTCTCGAAGTGCGCGGCTTGGTGAAGCGCTACACGCGCGGCCTCTTGCCGCCGAAGGAGACGTTCCGCCTGGAGGCGGAACTCACCATGCCGGAGTCGTCCATCGTCGGCGTAATGGGGCCCAACGGTTCGGGGAAGACCACGCTGTTCGAGCTGATCACCGGCTCGAACACACCCAGCGCCGGTTCGGTCCGGGTCATGGGCCGGGACATCCACGGAGTGAAGTACAAGGAGCGGGACCGGCTGGCGATCCACTACCACCAGTCGTACCAGGTGCGGCGCTTCCGCCGGACCCGGCCCTCGTTCCTGATGCGGCCGGCGGGCCATGACTACCCCATGGTGCACCTGTTCGACGAGCCGCAGTTCAACACCCGGGACGGCTACATCGGCTTCATGCTGGACTTCTTTCGCAAGTTACGGTCCGAGGGCAGGCTGGTTCTGGTCTGCCTGCATCCCAACGAACCCTATCACGTCGAGTTGATGGAAGAGGTGTGCGAGCGCTTCGTCTTCGTGCTGGCGGGGCGCGTCCGCGAGTACCCGGATTTCGGCGCCATGGTCGAAGCACCGGACGTCCGTTCCTATCTCGGTCGGCTGGCGCCGCCGGCCATGGAGTCACGGTGATGAACATCCTTCTTGTCCCGGCCGGATCGTCTTGCCCGCCAGGGAGTCACGCCAATGAATAGCCAACGGCTGAGTGTCGTCACCGGCGCCGCGGGCGTCCTCGGCGCGGCCGTGGCCCGCCAACTGGCCGCCGACGGACATCGCGTGGTCATGATGGATGTCGCCGCCGACCGGTTGGAGGAAAAGGCGCGCGATGTCGGCCGTGCCGCTGCCCCCGTGGCAGTGGACGTGGGCGACCCGTCAGCCGTGGAACGTGCCTGCGAAACCCTCCGCGACGAGCACGGCACCGTCGACACGCTGGTCAACAACGCCGGCATCCTCTCGAACAACAAGGCCGAGGATACATCGGTGGACGAGTGGCGCCGGCTCATGGCGGTCAACCTCGACGGCGCCTTCTACCTCGCGCGCGCCCTGCTTCCGGGCATGCGCCGGCAACGCTGGGGCCGCGTGGTCAACGTCTGCTCGCTGGCGATGAAGAGCGGCGGCCTCACCGCGGGAACCGCCTACACCGCCTCCAAGGGAGGGCTGGGCGCCCTGACCTTCTCGCTCGCGCGGGAGGTGGCGGCGGAAGGCATCACAGTCAACGGCGTCGCCCCCGCCTACATCCGGACACCGATGGTCACGGAGCAGCTCACCGGCGTTCAACGCGAGTCGCTGCTCCGGCAGATCCCGGTGGGCCGCTTCTGCGAGCCCGAGGAGGTCGCGCGGTTGATCGCCTTCCTGGTGTCGCCGCACGCGGGCTTCATCACGGGCGAGATCATCGACATCAACGGCGGCCTGCACATGGACTAGCTGCGCAAAGGAGACTTCGATTGATTGAGGAGCCACATCCCCGTTCGTCCTGAGCGTAGCGAACCGAAGTCGAAGGACGCCAACCAAGGAGACCATAGCCCATGGACCGCATTACCCCGACCATCGATTTCGCGGCCGAGCTTGCAAACCTCTTCGACATGCGGGGCAAGGTCGTGTTCATTCCCGGCGGTTACGGCGGCATCGGCGAGGCCATCGCCTGGTCTCTGGCGCTGGCCGGCGCGCACGTCACCGTGGCCGGGCGCGATGCGGGTAAGGCCGAGGGGCTTGCCTCGGCCCTGAAGGAACACGGATTCGGCGCCGACGGCATCGCACTGGACGTGGAGTCCACCGCGTCCATCCGGCAGGCCGTTGACGGCATCGCCAAGCGCCACGGCCGCATCGACGCGCTGGTCAACTGCGCCGGCATCCAGCGGGAGGAGCCGTTGCTCGAAGTCACCGAGGAGGCCTACGACGAGGTCTATCGAGTGAATCTCAAGGGCGCCATGTTCCTGGCCCAGGCGGTTGCCAAACACCAGACCGCCGCCAAGGGGGGACGACAGGTGCACCTCCTGTCGGTGCGCGCCCAGCTAGGGCTCCGCGACCGCGGCTACTCCGCCTACTGCAGCACCAAGGGCGCCCTGGTGATGCTCATCAAGCAGCACGCCATGGAGCTGGCTCGCAACGGCATCACGGTCAACGGCGTCGCCCCCACCTTCGTCTACACCGAGATGATCCGCCACGTGATAGAGAACCCCGAGTTTCGCAACCAGCTTCTGGAACGTATCCCGCTGGGCAGGATCGCCGACCCCAAGGATGTCGTCGGCCCGGTGCTGTTCTTTTGCTCGGACGCCTCGGCGTTCGTGACCGGGCAGATCATGTACGTGGACGGGGGGATTACGGCGAGTCAGTGAGGGCCGGTTTATTCACGGAACACGTCGGAACTTGAAAACTTCCGTGTTCATGACTCCCTCTTCCCCAAGAATAGAGTCTCCGGTAAACCCGGGGCGGTTCATTCGAACAACGCATATCCTGACGCGCCCGTCCAATGACTGCCCACGTCTTCAAGGGGTGCGCGTTGTTTCGCTGCCTTGATTATCGAGGGCGCGCACGACTGTGCCTGGGTCGTGATCGATAACGGTTAACAACACACGAGCCGCCCGGTCGGGAACCCGGCGGCCCTGTTCCCAATCCTGTACGGCGCGGATATCCAGACCGAAACGGTCCGCGAACCCTTTCCGGCTGAGCCGTAGTCGCTTGCGCAGTGCGACGATCCGCTCGGCCGAGGGATCGTCGACGATACGGTGAGGTAGAACCACCTCCTCCCGCACATGTGCAAGCACCTCGCCTAGCGCTGATTCGATTTTGTGGCCTAGCGCCGTTCGTTTCGCGGTCATCTTTCCGTGCTCTCCTGGTTGATTGCGGCGACCATTCGTGAAAGAGCCTTGATGTCCGCGGAAGTTAAATCGTCACGATCGGATTTTGAGTACACCGTCAGTAAATAGATGGCTTGGGAATTTACCCGCAACTCTTCCGAAAGCAGCTTTCGGACGCCACGCTCATAGGTACGCGTGGAAATGAGCCGCATCGGCAGAGTTGAGCGGATAGACGACTATGCGGCAATGCCGCACTGAAGTCAACCGCCAGTCCCCATCTTGGTTTTGCACCGCAAGAGGTTTTACCTTAACTATACGGATCGGTAGATGACGAGGTTTCCTTAGCCGAAACCACACCGGCAACTGAACCGGTTGCAGGCCCTCGACAACGCACGCCCATGAACGCACCGAAGATCCGAACAGAGGCCACGTCGAACCCGCGGCCCGACGTGGAGGCGCTCCTGAATCCGCGCAACGCCGTCATCGTCGGCGCCACCGAGAGGCCGGGGAACTGGCCCCAGCGCTGCGCGCGCAACCTCGCCCGCTACGGTTACGGCGGCCCGGTCTATCCGCTCAACCCGAGACGCGAGGAGGTGTGGGGGACCCGGTGCTACCGGAGCTACGCGGAGTTGCCCGAGCCGCCCGATCACCTGGTCGTGTTCGTGCCCGCGCCCTACGTGGAGGCGACCCTGCGCGAAGGCGCGGCCGCGGGGGCGCGCAGCGCCACCGTGGTCTCCGCGGGTTTCGGCGAGTCGCCCGACCCCGCGGCCATCGCCCGAGGCGAGTCCCTTGCCGCCGCCATCGCGGAACTGGGAATCGCCGTCTCCGGCCCCAACTGTATCGGCAACTTCAATGGCGGCGCCAGGTTCGTCACCATGAGCGACAACCGGCCGCAGCGCACCGAGCCCGGCCCCGTCGCCGTCGTCGGGCAGTCCGGCGGGCTGGTGATGGCGCTCAAGCGCACCCTCGAAGAGCGCGGCATGGACGTGGGCTACATCGTCTCCAGCGGGAACGAGGCCGGGCTCAAGACCGCGGACTACATCGAGTATTTCGCGGCCGACCCGCAGACCCGGGTGATCGTGTCCTACCTGGAAGCGGTGCGCGAGCCGGACCGGTTCCTGGCCGCCTGCACCACCGCGAAAAAGGCGGGCAAGCCGGTGATCGTGGTCAAGCTCGGCACCTCGGACAACGGCCGGGCGGCCGCGCTGGCCCACACCGGAGGGCTGGCGGGATCCATTGCCGCCTTCGACGCCATTGCCGGCGACTACGGCGCGGTTCGCGTCAACACCCTGGACGACGTGGTGGAGATGGCGGAGTACCTGCTGCACGCCCGGCTGCCCAAGGGCGAAGGATTGGGCGCCATGACCTTCTCCGGCGGCCTGCGCGGGGTGCTGCTGGACCAGGCGGAAGCCAACGGCCTGTCCTTTCCGCCCCTTGCCCGCAAGACCCGCAAGCGCCTGGAGAAGCTGCTCGGCGTGGGAACCGTCATCGGCAATCCGCTGGATTCCGGCTTTGCCGCCCTGAGCAGCCACGAGACCTACGTGCAGTGCGTCGAGGCCATGCTGGACGATCCCGGGGTCGACACGCTGCTGTTGCAGGAGGAGCTTCTGAGGGCGCCGGAAGGCGGGAACAAGGAAACCAACATGCGGGCGGTCAACGAGCTGGCGGCCCGGGCGAGGAAACCCGTCGCCTTCGTCACCATGATCTCGCACGGCCTGAACGACTATGCCCGCGACCTGCGCGACGGCCTTCGGAACGTCGCCTTCCTGCAGGAAGCGGACAAGTCGCTGCGCACGGTGCGCTCAGTGATCGCCTACGCGGAGCGGTTGTCGAGGAAGGTGGACTCGAAGCGGGCCGGCCGGCGCGCGGCGCCGCCGGCGGTCCGGAGGCTGCTGGCGAGGACCGGCGACGGCCCGGGGCCGTCGCCGCTGTCGGAGATCGATTCCAAGGCGCTGCTTCGGGCCTACGGGCTGCGGACGCCCAGGGAGCGGCTGGCCGGCAGCGCGGCCGAGGCGGTGCGGATTGCCCGCGCCGTCGGATTCCCGGTGGTGCTGAAGGCGGTGGGCGCCGAGCTGACCCACAAGTCGGACGCCGGCGGCGTCCTGCTGAACAACGGTAACGCCGGCGCCGTGCGCCAAGGCTACGGCGCCATCCTGCGAAACGTGGCGCGCAAGGCCCGGGGCGTCGCCATCGACGGCGTGCTGGTGGCCGAGCAGGTGACCGGGGAGCTGGAGCTCGTCATCGGCGCCTCCCGAGATCCCGAGATGGGGACCGTTGTAATGTTCGGGTCCGGTGGAGTGGCGTTGGAACTCTACCGCGATCTCGCATTTGCCGCACCGACCCTCGACGAGGCCGGCGCCGAGGCCCTGATCGCGCGGACTCGGGCCGCCCGGCTGATAGATGGCTACCGCGGCGCGCCGGCCCTGGACCGGAGGGCGCTGGTGAAGGCTTTGATGGGAGTGTCGCGGCTCGCCTGCGACCTGGGTGACCGGCTCGAGTCCATCGACGTCAACCCGTATGTGCTGCGCCGCCGGGGCGGTGTCGCACTCGACGCCCTGGTCGTGCTCGCAGGCCCGAGCGGTGACGGCACGGGCCACTAGACAGAGAACCTGCCATGCTTGAGATCGAGCGGCTGACCAAGATTTTCGCCAACACCACGGACGCCATCGCCGGCGGCATCCGCAACGCCGCGTTCTCGCTGGAGAACGGCACGTTCTTCACCCTGCTGGGACCGTCCGGGTGCGGCAAGACCACCACGCTGCGCTGCCTGGCCGGGCTGGAGACTCCCGACGAGGGCCGGGTGGCGGTGGAGGGCGACGTGCTGTTCGATTTCGCCGCCGGGGTCAACGTGCCCATGAACCGCCGCGAGGTGGGGATGGTGTTCCAGTCCTACGCCATCTGGCCGCACATGACCGTGGCCGAGAACGTGGCCTTCCCGCTGACCGTTGCGAAAGACCGCCGCTACTCCCGGAGCGAGATCGAGGAGCACGTGGACCAGGCGCTACGGACCGTCGATCTCGCCGGTTTCGAGTCGCGCCCGGCCACGCAACGTCGCCTTCCTGGGCGACGCCTGCCGCGTCGACGTCCAGGTTGGCGAACGATTGCTCCAGGTGAAGGGTGCGCCGGACTTCGCGGTGTCGGACGATGTCGAAGTCGACCTGGTGTTCGACGCCAACAATACCTTGGTGGTGCCTAAGGCCGGTCAGAGCCACTAGACGCACGGGCATGATCGCCCGCGAACGCGGTTCGACATGATCTATTTCTGGATTGCGCTCGGGAGCGCCATCGGCGGCGCCGGGCGCCACTGGTGCAACAGCCTGCTTTCCGGGGCGTTCGGGGGGACGTTCCCATGGGGCACGATCGCCGTGAATGTCACCGGATCGTTCCTCATCGGGGTTTTGGCGTCGATGGATGCCTTTCCGGACCGCTTTGGGCTTCCGGGTTCGGAAACGCGCGCCTTCCTCATGGTGGGCGTGTGTGGAGGCTACACGACCTTCTCGGCCTTCAGCCTGCAGACGCTGGACTTGCTGCGCGACGGCCAATGGCCCCAAGCCCTCGGAAACGTTGTTTTTTCCGTCGCGCTGTGCCTGCTGGCGGTCTGGCTGGGGCACCTTGCCTGCGTGGCCATCGGCTGCTCCCGCCCGGTTGATGTCAAGCAATCGGTATTGTCTTCAGGTGCCTTTGGACGGCTTCGATGACTTCTTTGGCAAGTGGCAGGTCGGCCTTCGCGGCATCCCAGTGCTGATGAAAGAGCGCTACGGTTTCGCGGGCCGTGTCCAATACCAGCTTTGACGGCAGGTGCGCCTTGGCGGCAAGATGGGAAAGTTCGTCTTCGGAGAACTCATCAAAGCGCTTGGTGCGGCTGACGTCGAGCGCGGCCTTCGGGTCCGGGATGTAAGGAATCGTCGAGACCAGATCATACGCAGGTGCAAGCGCCGCACGATGGCGGTCGGGATAGATCATTGACCAGTTCTTGAGGTGCATGTCGGCATTGCCGATCAGGGTGTTGAAGGTGAGCCGGCGAATGAATTCGGCGATGTCGGCCTCGCTGCCTTCGTTGGCGATGACGTTGGCGATACTGCGCGCATTGCCTCTTTTGTATTTGTTGTCGGGATAGACACCGAAGATCTGGGCGAAATCCTCGATGTGGACGGGAGTGCCGTCCGAGAGCCGGTCAAAGCGTTGGACGGCGAGCGCCTGTCCTTTCAACGCGCCGATCCCTTCCGGGATGTTCCCGATAGCACCTATGTCGATGAGGCGAAGCGCCGGCACGTCCATCCCGATCCTTTGGGCGAGCGTCATCATCGCATATTCATTCTCGGGCACGCCCTCGAACGCCCGGGAGGGCAACTTGACGATCCAGGATCCACCTACTCCCTTGGCTGGAATGGTCAACCCGCCTCTTGCAGCTTCAATAGCCGAGAACTTTAGTTGCACGCCGGCGAGCGAAAACCGTAGGGCATGGTCATATCGGTCATGACCATGCCCATCATCAGCGGCGTCAGACGGCCAAGCCTCTCCACCCGCGGGCGTGATGGTGACAGCTCCCGGAAGGTCGCTACCTAGTACCCACAGCAGGAAAAATTCACGTGCGGGATTCACGCTGGCGCGCTCGGCCAGATAGTTTCGCATATGTCCTTCGGGCAGCATGTTGGAGAAAAAAGGCAACAACTTGGTCTGCGTGGGCCTGAAGTCGGTAATCAGCTCCCCGAGACGGTCCTTGAAGCCGAGGCCGAGGACGGGCCGGTCTTCGTTGTCGATGTAGTCCTCGTTGAATGAGAACAATGTGCGGTCACCGGCCACGCGCGTCAGTGTACCAATCGGAGCACCGTGGAGGAGGACGTTGAGGACGGCAACGTCAACCATCGTTTTCCTCGTCCAGGGCATAAGCCGGTCGCAGAGTTCCGGTTTCCCGACTTGTGGGCAGGGCGTGGGCAAGTGCGTTGCGTAGATTGCCAAGCTGCGCTAGTGACTCTCGAAGCAGGTTGAGACTGGCAGTGCTCTCCTGGAAGGCCTTTATGGCTGCTGCTGCGTTGCGGATGGCTTGAAGGTGTTCCTGGGGAATCAGGAGTTGCCGAAAATGTTGAAGTTCGCGGACTTGGCGCTGGAGTTGGGCCAACTCGGTCACACCCGGGTGGATCTGCATGGCACGGGCAACACCGTCATGAAGGCGCTTAAGGTCCCTGTGCGTCTGGCGATCGGATTTGGTTGTGGCAGGCACGTCACGGGCACTGGCCTTGACAATTGCGTTGACGGCGGAGGCAGATTCGCGCGGAACGAGCATTAGCTCCAGATCAAGGGTACGGGCGAGTTCCACGAGGCTGGAAACCCTTAGATCGACCGCGCCGTTTTCTACCTTCGAGAGGTGGCTTTGTGGCACGCTGACCTTGGCGCTGAGTGCGCGCTGGCTCAGGCCACGGGCTTTGCGGGCACTTTTGAGTATAGAGGCGATATGTTCAATTGTGTAAATCATTATGATCACCGATACCATATCATTAACCCAGAAACAATCTATTATTAGATATCACAATGAGAGGCGAAGTGCAATCGATAATATGTAACAACAGATTATTTTATGAAGATATATATTTAGCTGGATCACTTTCACCCTCAGGATGCTGCCACTCGATTAGACCCAAGTCATCGGCCAAGTTCACAGGGAGGGCATGACAGGAGAAAACTTTTGACGGACCATGGACGCTGGATCCGTAACGCCGCAGTCGTCGTCACGATGGACGCCGACCGAAGCGAACTCGCGGGGGCGGACATCCTTGCGGTGGACGGCCGCATCGAGAGCGTGGGCGCCGGCGGTCCGGCGGACCCTGCCGGGTGGGAGGTGATCGATGCCCACGGCTGCGTGGTGACGCCGGCGCTCGTCAATACCCATCATCACCTTTTCCAGACCTTGACCCGCGCCGTGCCCGCCTGTCAGGATGCGTCGCTGTTCGGCTGGCTCAGGTCGCTCTATCCGGTGTGGGCGCGCATGCGGCCCGATGACATGTTCGTATCGGCGCAGCTCGGGCTGGCGGAACTGGCCCTGTCCGGCTGCGGCATGAGTTCGGACCACCTCTATCTCTATCCCGATGGCGTCCGGCTGGAGGACACCATCGAGGCTGCGGGCTCCGTCGGATTGCGCTTCCACCCTACCCGCGGCGCCATGAGCATCGGCGAAAGCTCTGGCGGCCTGCCGCCGGACAGCGTGACCGAGCGCGAGGCCGACATCCTCGATGACTGTATCCGCGTGATCGACGCCTTTCACGATCCGTCCGAGGGCGCCATGGTCCGCGTCGGCATCGCCCCATGCTCGCCCTTCTCCGTCTCCCGGGAACTGATGCGCGACGCAGCCACGCTGGCGGCCGACAAGGGCGTCCGGCTGCACACGCACCTGGCGGAGAACGCCGAGGACGTCGCCTGGTCGCTCGACAACATCGGTTGCCGCCCCGGCGAGTATGCCCAATCGCTGGGCTGGGTCGGAGAGCACGTGTGGCACGCCCACTGCGTTCAGCTAGACCCGAGCGAGATCGCCCTCTTTGCCCGGACCGGGACCGGCGTCGCGCACTGCCCGTCGTCCAACTGTCGCTTGGGGTCGGGCATCGCCCCGGTCCGCGCCATGCGCGACGCCGGGGTCGCCGTCGGCCTGGGCGTCGACGGATCGGCCAGCAACGATTCCGGGAGCCTCCTGCCCGAAGCCCGGCAGGCCATGATGCTGCAGCGAGTCCGTTACGGCGCCGCCGCCATGAGCGCCCGCGAAGCCCTTGAGATGGCGACCCTGGGCGGAGCGGCGGTTCTCGGGCGCGCCGGCGAGCTCGGAACCATCGAGCCAGGAAGTCGGGCCGACCTGGCGATCTGGGACGTTTCCGGCCTGGGCGCCGCCGGCGCCTGGGACCCGGTGGCCGCTCTCATGCTCTGCGGCCCGTTCACCGTTCGCGACCTGCTGGTGGAAGGACGACCGGTTGTGCGTGACAGCATGCTGACGACCGTGGATCCGGCTGCGATCGCCGAGGCGGCTCGCAGGTGTGTTGCGAGGCTGGCAGCCTAGTGTCCTGTCCCACGTAATTCTTTACCAAGATGCGCAGGATTTCTTGTTGTCGGCAAGGCGCGATGACGAGCAGTGGCAGGCACCACGCGAGGAAGAGCAACGCAGCCGACGACAAGAAAGACAAGCAGATTGGTAAAGAATTACGTGGGACAGGACACTAGGCATGCAATCTGCCAGCGGCGGGATTCACAGGACCGAGGGAGAGACTGGACATGGTGACATTCCTTCTGAAGCCGATGGCGGTGCTGGCCCTGCTGTTTTCCGGAGCCATCTTCGGGTTCTTCTATGCCTGGGTCTGTTCGACGATGTGGGGCCTGGATGCGGCGGATCCCAATGTCGCAATCGCCGCCATGCAGGCCATGAACGCGAGCGTGCGCAACCTTGTATTCGCTCCCGTGTTCTGGGGGACGTCTCTCGTCCTGATGCTCACGGCGTTGGCGGCCTGGAAATGCGGGGAAGCACGGGCCGCTCTCTTCTTCGGGGCGGGCGGCACACTCTACGTCTTGGGTGCCATGGTCCCTACGGTCACCGTCAACGTCGCGCTCAATGAAACACTGGCGCTGGTGGAGACCCCACTGGATACGGCGCGCGCGGCAGCGGTGTGGCAGGCCTATTCCGAACCGTGGCAGCGCTGGAATACCGTTCGTACGGTGTTTTCGGGGATTACGTTGGCGCTCACCGGATTGGGTATCCTGAGCGCCGTGGGAGCGGAGATGGGGCGGTCTCGGCCTGCCCCGGGTTGATTGGCCGGTTCGACTCGCGCATGAGCCCGACGATCATTCGAGACCGTTCGCGCTCCTGTGTCCGTGGAAATGATTCACCGGGCCGTGCCCTGCCCCGATGGGGTACGCTTGGCGGATGGCCTCGGTGATGAACTCCTTGGCCTCGGCGACCGCGGTTTCCAACGGGTATTCCCGGGCCAGGCCGCAAGCCAGGGCCGCCGAGTACGTGCAGCCGGTGCCGTGGGTGTTACGGGTCCGTATCCGTGGAGCCGGATATTCGTGGAAGGCAGCGCCGTCGTAGAGGATGTCGGTGGCGGCACCCTTCCGATGACCCCCCTTCACCACGACGCTTCTCGCCCCCATCCCGACGATGCGTCGCGCCATTTCCCTGATCGCCCGTACGCCGCTCCCCTCAACGCCCGTCAGGGCCTGCGCCTCGGGGAGGTTCGGCGTGACCACCGCGGCCAGCGGCAACAGCCGGGTCCGCAGGGTCCGGACGGCGTCCGGGCGCAGGAGCAGGTGGCCGCCCTTGGCCACCATCACCGGGTCCACCACCAGGCGCCGGATGCCGTGCTGCCGGACCTTGTCGGCGACGGTGCGGATGATACTGGCGTTGGCGAGCATGCCGGTCTTGACCGCGTCGGCGCCGATGTCGTCCATGACCGCGTCGATCTGAGCGGCCACCACCGGCGCCGGGGTCTCAAGGACGCGCGTGACCCCGGTGGTGTTCTGGGCGGTGATGGCGGTAACTACGGAGGTGCCGTAGACCCCCAGCGCGGCAAAGGTCTTGAGGTCCGCCTGAAGGCCGGCCCCGGCCCCGGAATCCGACCCCGCGATGGTGAGTACCTTGTAGATCTTCACGGAAGTGCCTTGGAAACAAGCCCCAACAAGCGTACTTCCACCCTACGCGGCGTCAAGGCTGGGCGCAATGGAGCCCGCGGCGGACCCATCGCGGCGACGCTTCGGCGAAGCGGCCTTTCCGCCACGGCAGCAATCCACCGTCGCGCGGAATTTATTTGACATCCCCACCGTTTCCTGCTGCCATACCCTGCCACGGGTGACGCCATGACGAAGATCCTTTCGAGAGACCGATTGCAGGGGTTTTTCCTCAACATGACGCAACGATGCTTCGGCGAGTTGGGGATTCGTGATGCAGAGGTGACGGGCTATGTGGCGGATGTGCTGACGGAGTTCGCCCGCAGCGACCGGCTGTTCCGCGTGCGCTCGCGGAGGAACCAGAGGCTCGACAGCGTGGTGGAGATGCTGGTGGCGGACGACGAGACGGTTTCGCGCGAGAACCCGCTCATGCAGGAGCGGCGGATGCGGAAGTACCTCGGAGACTACACGCTCTTCATGAGCGGGATCTTCCGTTCCTACGTGGAGCGAGGCGGCTACCTGGACTACTACCTGCAGGAGGGCAGCCGTTCTTACCAGAAGGTCTCCGAAGTGGACCTGTCGCTCTACCGGACCGGGTTTCTGCTCTTCCAGGAGCTCTCGGAGAAGTTCGAGTATTTGTCCGGAGCGCTCGACTACATGCACAAGGCCTACTTCGCGGCCTCGTTGAAAAAGGATGATCCATTCGCCGGTTTCCTGAAGCAGATCGAAGGATGGATGAAGGTGAACGTAACCGACAACTGACCGTGCCGGAGTCCCCGCTTACCAGCCGTCGAGGCCTCCTGGTTGCCGGCGGTCTCCTCTTGCTCGCCCTCTTCGTCCTCGGTTACACGGCCGCGTTTCTTTTGACCCCCTATCACGGCCATTCGTCCGTAGCGGAGATCGAGATCCGGCGCGGCGACACGTTTTCGGCCGTGGCCCGGGAGCTCGCCGACAAGGGCGTCGTCTCCCAACCCCGTCTGTTCGTGTGGTGGGCCCGGCTCAACGGACTCGACACCAGGGTTCATCGCGGCCTCTACCGTTTCGAGGGAGCGGTGTCGCCCCGGTCGGTGCTCGACGGCCTCGTCCGCAGCAGGACCGTGGTCTACAAGGTCACGGTCCCCGAAGGCTTCACGGTCCGGCAGATCGGCCGGCTGCTCGAGGAGGAGGGGCTTGCAACGCCGGAGAGGTTCGCCGAGGCGGTGGGCGACCCCGCTGTCCTCGGCGCCCTTGGAGCCGAGAGCGTGGAAGGCTATCTCTTTCCCAGCACCTATCATTTCCGGGCGCGGGCCACCGAAGAGGAGATCGTCAAGACGATGTTCGCCCAGTTCAAGGACACGTTCACTCCCGACATGGAAGCGCGCGCCAACCAGCTAGGCATGACGCGGCATGAGCTGGTGACGCTGGCGTCGATCATCGAGAAGGAAGGCGGCCCGGTGGACGAGATGCCGATGGTTTCCGCCGTCTTCCACAACCGTCTGAAGCGGGACATGCGGCTTCAGAGCGATCCGACGGTCATCTACGGTCTGGAGGACTTCAACGGCGACCTGACCCGCGAGGATCTCCGGACGCCCGGCCCCTACAATACCTACAGGATCGACGGCCTGCCCCCGGGCCCCATCGCCAATCCCGGACTGGCGGCGATGAAGGCGGCGCTGTTCCCGGCGGACGTCAACTATCTGTACTTCGTGTCCAGGAACGACGGCAGCCACCACTTCTCCGGGAGCCTCCGGGAGCACAACGCGGCGGTGAGGAAGTATCAGAAGAACAGTCGCGCGAGGGCTTCGGAAAGTCCCTAGGCCGGGAACCTATGGAACCGGAATCGACCGCCCCGGTGTTTGCTTCAAACCATGTTCCCCACCGGCTAATCTCCAGGGGCAAGGAGGATACGCTCATGGATGCATCCGATATCGAGCGAGTCTACGGCCTCGCGGCCAGGGTGGGTTCGCTGGAAGGATACCTCTATACCGGCAAGGACATCGAGACAGAGTACCTGCCGGGTTGGCTCGGCAACATCGAGCGGGAGTTCAACGAGCTTTCGTCCGACGCGCGCGGTGCGTGCGCCGAGGCACACCACGAGGTGTTGCGCAAGGTGGCGGCCTACCTCGGGAAATTCTACGGCGCCGGCGACGCCAACGCCCTCAAGGCCCGGGACATGGTCGACGTCGCCAAGGGTGCCATGGATTCCGGAGGCTGATAGGCTGGAAGACGCCCGGACGATCGGATGACGGTCACCAGGCGGCAGGGACGGGTCCTCGAACCGGTGGAGCCGGACGACGCCCGCGGCGCGCCCGGAGAGCTGGTGCGAAGTCCCGGCACGTTCGCCTTGCGGGTACGGGGCGATTCCATGGTCCCGGAGCAGCTCCGCGACGGCGATCTCATCCTTGTGCAGTCGACGTCCGAGGCGCGGGACGGTGACGCGGTGGTGGCCCTGGTCCGGGGCGAGCCCTGCGTCAGGCAGTACCACCGCCGGGAGGGTCAGGTGATGCTGCGATCCGCCGACGACCGGCTCGCCCCCATCGTGGCCGGGGAGGAGGAAGTGGAGATCCGCGGCGTCGTGGTGGCGGTGGTGCGGAAGTATTGGTGATGGGTGAAACGGATCCCCGCGGAATGCGAGACCGATAGGAGAACATGTCGATGAACCGCCTGGCCAATGAGACGAGCCCGTATCTGTTGCAGCACGCCGGCAACCCGGTGGACTGGTACCCGTGGGGGGAAGAGGCCTTCGCCAAGGCCCGGGCGGAAGACAAGCCGATCCTTTTGAGCATCGGCTACTCGGCCTGCCACTGGTGCCACGTGATGGAGCACGAGTCCTTCGAGAACGAGGCCATCGCGGCGCAGATGAACGATGACTTCGTCAGCATCAAGGTGGACCGGGAGGAGCGGCCGGACCTGGACGAGATCTACATGAACGCCGTCCAGATGCTTACCAGGCGGGGCGGCTGGCCCATGACCGTGTTCCTGACCCCGGAGGGGAAGCCTTTCTTCGGCGGCACCTACTACCCGCCCGAGGACCGGCACGGCATGCCGGGGTTTCCGCGGGTGCTCAAGGCGGTGGTGGAGGCCTACCGCAACAAGCCGGAGGATGTCGCGAAGAACGTCGACCAGATCGTCGCGGCGCTGGACCGCATGAGCGTGCTCAACCCGGCCGGCGGCGACCTGAGCGTTGAGGTGGTCAGCCGCGGCGCGGAGGGCTTGGCACCGGCCTACGACGCCACCCACGGCGGCTTCGGGCGGGCGCCCAAGTTTCCCAACGCTGGGGTGTTCAACATGTTCCTGCGCGCCTACCGGCTGTCGGGGAACCGGCGCTACCTGGAGATGATCACCGAGACGCTGCGGAAGATGGCCGAGGGGGGCATGTACGACCAGCTCGGCGGCGGCTTCCACCGCTACTCCGTGGACGACAAGTGGCTCGTGCCCCACTTCGAGAAGATGCTCTACGACAACGGGCAACTCGCCCAAGTCTACGCTGATGCCTACCGGATCACCAAGGACGGATTCTTCAAGCGCATCGTGGAGGAGACCCTGGAGTACGTGCTGCGGGAGATGTGCCAGCCCGAGGGCGGCTTCTACTCCGCCCAGGACGCCGACAGCGAGGGCGAGGAAGGCAAGTTTTTCGTGTGGACCCGCGAGGAAGTGCTGGAGCTCCTCGGCAAGGAGCATGGCGAGATCTTCTGCCGGGTCTACGACGTCTCGGACCTCGGCAACTTCGAGGGCAAGAACATCCCGCACCCGATCCTGACCGTCGAGCAGGCGGCCAAGTACTTCAAGAAGGACGAGCAGGAAATCGAGAGCGTGTTGGCCGGCGCCCGGGCGCGTCTCTTCGAGGAGCGCGAGAAGCGGGTCAAGCCCTTTCGCGACGAGAAGATCATCGTCTCCTGGAACGGCCTGATGCTGTCGGGGGTGGCCGCGGCCTACGCCATCACCGGCGAGGCGCGCATCCGGGAGGCCGGCGCCCGCACCGTGGATTTCATCTTCACCAGGATGTTCGACAACGGCCTGCTGCTGCATACCTACAAGGACGGGCAGGCCAAGCTGCTGGGTTACCTGGACGACTACGCCTTCCTCACCGCCGGCCTGCTGGACCTGTTCGAGGCGACCCACGAACCCGGCCTGCTGGAGCGGGCCAAAGACTTGGCGCGGACCATGGTGGAGGAGTTCTGGGACGAACGGAACGGCGGCTTCTTCTACACCGGCAAGTCCCACGAACAACTCATCAGCCGCACCAAGCCGGGATTCGACAGCTCGATCCCGTCGGGCAACTCGGTGGCGGCGCTGGTGCTGGCACGGCTCCATCACTACACGGGAGAGCAGGACTTGGCGGAGCGCGCGGAGAAGGTCCTGCGTCTCCACTACGACAACATGGCCAGGGAGCCGTTCGGCCTGGCCACCATGCTCGGGGCGCTGGACTTCCACCTGTCGAAGCCGGCGGAAATCGTCATGGTGGCGGCAAAGGACGACCCGGATGCGCGCGGCATCGTGCGGCAGGTGCAGGACAGCTACCTGCCCAACAAGACGCTTCAGTGGGTCAGCCCGGATGCCAGGCTGGAGGAGATATCCCCGCTACTGGAGGGCAAATCGCAGGTCGACGGCAAGCCTACGGTCTACGTCTGCCGCAATTTCACGTGTGCGGCGCCGGTGACCGACTGGGAGGGGCTCAGGCCGCTGCTTGAAGAGTAGGGGTCGGATCTTGGATTATGGTATCAGCACGTTAACCGATTATAATCACACAGAAAAGGAAGAACATGGCTGAAAAGATCAAACTGGGTGTAATCGGCGCGAATCCCACCCGTGGATGGGGTTCGAGGGCCCACATGCGCGCCATCGCCGCCAGCCGGGACGTGGAGTTGACGGCTGTCTGCACCACCCGCAAGGAGAGCGCCGAGGAATCGGCCGCGAAGTTCGGCGCGAAGATGGCGTTCGCCGACTACCACGAGATGCTCGCCTGTCCCGACATCGAAGCGGTGGCGGTGGTGCTCCGGGTTCCCTCCCACTACCAGGTGACCATGGACGCCCTCAACGCCGGCAAGCATGTATTCACCGAGTGGCCGTTGGGGAAGACCCGGGCCGAGGCCGTGGAGATGCGCGACCTGGCCGAGGCCCGTGACCTCAGGCACATGGTGGGTCTGCAGGCCCGGGCCAACCCGGCCATCGTCTACGCCAGGGACCTGGTGGCGGACGGCTACGTGGGCGAGGTCATGGCCTGCCACGTGAGCGTCGCGCGGGGCGGCATACTGAACTGGCCCTCGGACCGGAGCTGGCAAAAGGACGCGTCCCTGGGCGCCAACACCCTGACCATCGCCCACGGCCACACCATCGACGCGCTACGGTTCATCGTGGGTGATTTCAGCTCCGTGTCCGCGGTGGTGAGCTCCCGGTCACGGCAGTGGCTCGAGACCGATACGCAACGCTACGTGGACGTCACCTCTCCGGACAATGTGCTGGTGAGCGGGCGGCTGGCCAGCGGCGCGGTGGCCTCGGTCTACGTGTCGGCCATACCCTTGAAGGCGTACGGGTACGGCATGGAGATCTATGGCCGCGAGGGTACCCTGGTGGCGACGTCCGACAACACCCCGCAGCTCGAGGTGGTCCGTCTACGGGGAGTCAGGGCGGGAGATTCGGATCTCCAGGACCTGCCGGTGCCGGCCGAGTACGTGAAGGCGCCGGCGGAGACGCCGGAGAAGGAGCCCTGGAACGTCGGCGAAATGTACGTGAGGTTCGCCGACGCGATCCGCAACGCCACGGGCTGCGAGCCGGATTTCAACACGGCCGTGGATCTGCACGAGCTCGTCGACGCCATTGCGGAGTCGTCCGAGCAGGGACGGGCCGTGGAACTCTAGGAGCCTGTCCGGGTAATCGAATTGTGGCGATGGTTGGGGGCGACCGGCCGGTCGCCCCTACGGGAGTCCACCGTAATGTAGCCTGGTGTCCTGTCCTACGTAATTCTTTACCAAGATGCGCAGGATTTCTTGTTGTCGGCAAGGCGCGATGACATGTAGGGGCGACCGGCGGTCGCCCAGTCTGCCCGCGTGAGCGGGAATCAATTGCGAGGCACGGAAATGAGTCCTGCCGGCGGGACGCACTCCCGAAGGATGGTGACGTGCGGTTGATCCGAATGAGCGCGTCCGTCGGATGGTTATTCGCGGGATGCGGTGTCACGGCCGCCGGGGTCTCTCTCCTTTTCCTGCTCTCCGTAGAAGTCGGGATCGCGGTCACCCTGCTGGGCGCCGCTGCGCTGGGTTTCGCGGCGGGCCTCGCGCGATCCGCTGCCGTTGACCGAAGGCTCGTCGCGGACGTGGAGCGGCACATCGACGAACTGCGTGAGCGCGATCTCAGAGAGGTGGAGAAGCGCTGGCTCGCGGAGGGCCTGTCGCCGCTGGAGCAGGCCTGGAGCGGGCTCCACCGGTCGCCAGGCTCCGAAACGGACACGGCGCCGCCGGAACGGGACGCTCAACTCGGGAGAATGATCCAGGCCCGTTGCGGCCGCGTCTGGGACGGCATTCGCGACCGGCGCTACGTGAAGCAAGAGCACGGGGAGGTCGGCGGCCTCGACGGCCGGGCCATTTTCGAGGAAATCCGGGACGTTGTGAAGGAGGTCGCCCGGCTTTGCGGGAAGGATGCCGAGAAGGCGGAACTCGATGCGCGCGTCGGTGACATCGCGTTGGCCGCGCGGTCTGCGATCGGTGACCTCCTTCAGGCAGCGCAGCAGGTGCTGGTCATCAACGTCGCGGGGTGGACCGTAAGGGAAGTCGTGACGCGGCTCGAACAAGTGCAGAAGGCGCGCAACCTCTACCGGATGTACACTCCCTGGCAGCACTATGTGCGCGGCGCGACGCTGGCCGCTCGCGTTGCCCTCGGTGCGAACCCGGTCACGCTGGTAGCGTCGACTCTCGCCGGGGAGGCGTTTGCGCGGGTCGGCAAACACGTCCTCAAGAGGTACGCCGAGGCTTGGCTGAAGGAACTGCTGGAAGGTTCCGTCGCGCTGGTCTACCTGCAGGCGGCGCGCACATACGATCCGCGCCACACGTATCGGAGCGCCGACTGGCTGGGGCTCGTCGAGGCGCTTCGCATTCACAAGCTGGTTCCGGGTATCGACCACAACCGCAAGCTGCTGCTGGACCGCATCCTGCGCGCGCGGATTCCGGACGAATTTGCCAAGTTGACGCTGCTGCGCGCACTTGCCGACGACGGTGAACCGGACTCCACCCTGACGCCGCCTGTCGACTTCGCCTCCCTGCGCCCCGCGCAACGCCAGGCGATTGCCGAGTGTCTCGGCGCGGTCCTGCGGGACATGCGTGGATTGAATGAGCCGCAGGCCAGCCAGGCGATAGAGGAAATGCAGAAGGAGCTGGCGATGGGTCTGCAGGTCGATCTGATCGATGCCGGCAGCCGCGAGGAGATACGCATCGAGGAGGGACTCATTCAGCTCGCATTGCTTGCCCGCGACTGGTGCCGACTCGACGTCGGGGAAACGCGGCAGGTGATCGAAGGCAGCGCATTCGCCGTGGCGGCGCGCAAACGTATCGGTGATGCCGGCGTGGAACGCGTGCTGTTGGAGAAGGTGATGCCGATCGCCTTCGACGAAGGCGGCCCCGAATCCGGCCGCGTTGGGGAGCGTGAGCAACACTTGATCGAGCCCCCGCGCGATCTGGTCGGAGACCTCCTGGCCGAACCGCTGATCATGTCCTTCGTCGATCTCCTGGCGACGAAGGCAGCGGCGGACTGGCCGGTCGAACACGACCATATGGTGCTGCTCAATGCTTCGGTGTTGCTCCCGGAGCGCAAGCAGGTCACTGCGCTTTGGTCGCGATATCTGAAGGCGGTGGAGTCGCGGCTGCGTGATCGCCTGGAGCATGGGAGGCTGTCGACCATCCCGCCGGGTTCGGCGCCCGCTATCCTGCGGCAGATCGGTGACCGGGAACTCCCTGCGCCGGCAGGCCGTGTCGTCACTTCGGACGTTCGGACCCGGGCCGTCGCGGTGTTCGAGGCGTCGTCCGGCAACTTGCGGGCGCGCTGGGTGCTCCTGTTTGCGGACCGCGTCGTTGTAGGGGAGGTACCGAAAGAGGATCTCACACTCGACGACGGCGAGTCGCGGACCTGCCTGAAAGACGAGGTTCGTTTCAGCCGGTTGTCACGACCTCTGGCGGATGCCCTCGTAATCCATTGCGGTGACGGCCAGCGTCTGATCGTCGACGGTTCCGTGGCGGGCACCTTCGCGGGGTACTTCGGTCCCGTGCTCGAATCGCTGGGCCTCGACGACGCCCTTGAAGTCGTGGAGAACGCGTAGTGTCCGGCCAGGGTGGACCGTTCAGGCGCGCCGCTGCGCCGAGGCCCGGGCCAGGGCTTCAAGCATGGGAACGGTGGTTTCCCAGTCGATGCAGGCGTCGGTGACGCTCTGGCCGTAGGTGAGAGGAATGTCGGGCTTGATGTCCTGGCGGCCGGCCACCAGGTGGCTCTCCATCATGACCCCGCAGATGTCGTCGGAGCCGGCGGCGACCTGAGCGCACACGTCGGCGCAGACTTCGGGCTGCCGCTCGTAGTCTTTCTGGCTGTTGCCGTGACTGCAATCGATGAGCACGCGGTGCGGCAGTTTGGCCTCACGCAGCTTTGCGGCGGTGTCCTCCACCACGGTGTGGTCGAAGTTGGCTCCGTTGTTGGAACCCCGCAGGATGACGTGGCAGCTCTCGTTGCCCGAGGTCGAGATGATCGCGGCGATGCCCTGGTTGGTGACCCCGAGGAAGTGATGGGGGTGCCGGGCGGCGCGTACCCCGTCAATGGCGATCTGGATGGAACCGCCGGTGCCGTTCTTGAATCCCACGGGCATGGACAATCCCGACGCCAGCTCCCGGTGCACCTGGCTCTCGGCCGTGCGCGCACCGATGGCGCCCCATGAGACCAGGTCGGCGGTGAACTGCGGCGTGATGGTGTCCAGGAACTCGGATGCCGCGGGCATGCCCATGTTGGCCAGATTCAGCAGCAGGCCCCGGGCAAGCCGCAGTCCCTTGTTGATGTTGAAGTTCCCGTCGAGGTCGGGGTCGTTGATGAGGCCCTTCCAACCCACCGTGGTGCGCGGTTTCTCGAAGTAGACACGCATGATGACCAGCAGGTCGGCGGCCAGGTGATCGGCCTGCTCCTTCAGGCGGCCGGCGTACTCGATCGCCGCCTCCGAGTCGTGGATGGAGCAGGGACCGGAGATGACAAGCAGCCGCGGGTCCCGGCCAGTCAGGATCGCGTCGATCTCCTCGCGGGCCTTGGTGACCGTGGCGGTGGCCTGCGCGGTTATCGGCAACTCCTCGTCTACCAGGATCATCGGCGGCACCAAGGGGCGCAACGTTTCGATTCTGAGGTCGTCTGTCGTCTGTTCCATAACGTTACAGGGCTGGTACTTAGCATAGTTTTCCACAGGAGGCGAATACGTCGGGGCAGCACCGGCAAGGGCTGGGAAGGGACGCGACGCCAGGACGGATAGGATATAATGGTCCGGCACGGACCGCCGAGGCGGTGAGTGCCCGAAGGACTGATGTCATGTACCGGGAAGATACGATAGCAGCGGTGGCGACGCCCCCCGGGGAAGGGGGAGTCGCCATGGTCCGTTTGAGCGGCCCGGACGCCAGGCGTATCGGCGCGGAGATCCTTGCGCCCGGGGACATCACCTGGGAATCGCACCGGCTTTACCACGGAAGGGTCCGGGACCCCGATCGGGACGCGATGGTGGACGAGGTCATGTTTGCCTTTCTGCAAGGGCCCAGGAGCTATACGGGCGAGGATACCGTTGAGGTCCACTGCCACGGAGGTCCCTTCGTGGTCCGCCAGGTGCTCGGTCTCGCGCTTGCGCGGGGTGCGCGGCACGCGGAGCCCGGTGAGTTTACCAAGAGAGCTTTCTTGAACGGACGTTTGGATTTGGCCCAAGCCGAGGCGGTGTTGGATCTGATCCGGTCACGCACGGACAAGGCTGCCGGTGTGGCGTTGAGCCAAATGGAGGGAGGTCTGTCGCAAGAGGTCCAGGCGTTGCGGGAACACCTGGTGGATGCCTTGGTGCAAGTGGAGGCCGCCATCGACTTTCCGGAGGAAGAGATCGAGCTGCTCCAGCGTGAGGAGTTGAGCCAGGGAGTGGCTGGCGTCATCGACCGGATCTCCGCTCTCCTGGACAGCTACGAATGGGGCCGCCTGATCCGCGAGGGCGTCCGGGTATGCATCATCGGGCGGCCGAATGTCGGCAAATCGAGCCTGATGAACGCGCTCCTGGGGGTCGACCGCGCGATCGTCACGGCCACGCCGGGGACCACGCGCGACTTCATCGAAGAGACGGTGAATCTCGACGGGCTGCCCGTCGTGTTGTGGGACACCGCGGGGATCCGGGACCGGACCGAGGGCGTGGAACAGATCGGCATCGACGTGACGCTCAAGAGACTCGACGAGAGCCAGGGCTGCATGCTGGTCCTGGACGGGTCGTCTCCCCTCACGGACGAGGACATGGAGGTGATTGCGAGGGTGCGGGGAAGAAAGGGTCTCATCGTCATCAACAAGTCGGACCTGCAACAGAGGATCAGCCGCGCCGAAGCATCCGGGCACCTGCCCGATCTCCGACAAGTCGAAGTGTCGGCGTTGACGACCCAGGGGTTGGAGGAGTTGAAGGCCGCGCTGCGGGACTGTTTTCTGGATTCGGCGACCGAGCCGGAGATCGTCGTTACCAACGTCCGCCACAAGGCTTCTCTCGATCGGGCCCGGGCAAACCTGGTGGAGGCTCGCCAAGCGATCGACCAGGGGCTGCCGCCGGACATCGTAGCGGTGGACTTGCAGGAGGCGCGTGACAGCCTGGAGGAAATCATCGGCACGGTCACGAACGACGACATCCTGGATCGAATTTTCTCCCAGTTTTGCATCGGCAAGTAAGGAGACTGAAGACCGTATTTTCGACTCCGCGCATGGAGGTTCGCCGGAAAATTTGGCACAATCCAGGTACTGTCCCACGTAATGCTCTACCAAAGGTGCGCAGGATGACTTGTAGGGGCGACCGGCGGTCGCCCCACGTGGCAGGCACCACGCGAGGAAGAGCAACCCAGCCGGCGACAAGAAAGACCAGCAGGTTGGTAGAGCATTACGTGGGGCAGTGCACTCGTATTGATCGGCAAGTCGGAGAAGGATGTTTCACGTGAAACAGTCGGACAAGCGAACCGGGAAGGTCTACGATGTCATCGTTGTAGGGGCGGGACATGCGGGCATTGAGGCCTCGTTGGCGGCCGCCCGCATGGGTTTCGACACGTTGATGCTGACCTTGAACCTGGACCACATCGGTCAGATGTCGTGCAATCCCGCGGTCGGCGGGATCGGGAAAGGGCATCTCGTAAAGGAGATCGACGCCCTTGGCGGCGAGATGGCCCGGGCCATCGACGAAACCGGTATTCAGTTCCGCATGTTGAATACGAAGAAGGGCCCGGCCGTCCGGGCGTCCCGGGCGCAGGCCGACAAGGCGCTTTACCGCCAGCGGATGAAAAGGGTGGTGGAGACCTGCGGGAACCTCACCCTCAAGCAAGGTAGCGTCGAAGCTCTCGTGTGCGGTGACGGCCGTGTGGCAGGTGTGGAAACGCAGATCGGTGAAGTATTCGAGGCGAAAAGGACCATTCTGACGACCGGGACGTTTCTCCAGGGCGTGATCCACGTGGGCGACCGTAATTTCTCCGCCGGCCGTGCCGGCGATTTCGCGGCCCAGGGCCTGAGCGGATCGCTCAGCGCGCTGGGCCTTCGGCTGGGTCGCCTCAAGACCGGCACCTGTCCGCGCTTGAACGCCCATACCATTGATTATTCTCGACTTTCGGTCCAGCACGGCGACGAGAACCCGATCCCGTTCTCCTTCGGGACGGACCGGATCCAGCAGCGGCAGATCCCCTGTCACATCACCTATACCAACGCCAGGACCCACGAGATCATCCAGGCGGCGATACACCGTTCGCCGATGTACTCCGGAGTCATCAAGAGCCGCGGTCCGCGTTATTGTCCCTCCATCGAGGACAAGGTGGTGCGCTTCGCGGACAAGCAGAGGCACCAGATCTTTCTCGAACCCGAAGGTTACGACACGGTTGAAGTCTATCCCAACGGGATTTCCACGAGTCTTCCGCTGGATGTGCAGGTGGAACTGGTCCACAGCATCGAAGGCCTGGAAGAAGCCGAGATCATGAGGCCCGGCTACGCCATCGAGTATGACTACGTGGAGCCCACGCAGTTGAAGCCCACGCTGGAGACCAAGGCCATCGACGGTCTGTACCTGGCCGGCCAGATCAATGGAACGACGGGATATGAAGAGGCCGCAAGCCAGGGTCTCATCGCCGCCATCAACGCCGTCCAGAGCATCCGCGGGGAAGAACCGCTCGTGCTGTCGCGGGACCAGGCGTACATAGGCGTATTGATTGACGATTTGGTAACCAAGGGAACGGACGGCGAGCCCTACCGGATGTTTACCTCCCGTGCCGAATACCGCCTGCTGCTGCGGGAGGACAACGCCGACCTCCGCCTCACCGAGTTGGGCTACCGGATCGGCCTCGCCACCCCGGCGGCGCATGCCAAGACCTCGGTCAAACAGGATCGCATCAACGAGCTCGCCGATAAACTCGAGGCCACGCGCGTCAATCCGTCGCGGTCGGTCCAGGCCCGGCTCGACGCCATGAACACGGCGCCGATCCGGAACATCGCCTCTTTGGCCCAACTACTGCGCCGGCCTGAGATCGCATTCGGGGATCTGGCGACTTTCTGTCCCGAGTTGGCGGATGTGCCTGCCGACGTAGCCCTGCAGGCGGAGGTGTCGATCAAGTACAGCGGGTACGTGGAGCGGCAAGCCCAGGGCCTCAAGCGTTTCCAGAAGATGGAGAACGTGTCACTTCCCGACGACCTGGACTATGGCAAGATCAACGGACTCTCGCGTGAAATAAAGGAAAAGTTGACCCACGTGCGGCCGCGTTCGCTGGGGCAGGCGTACAGGATCTCGGGTGTGACGCCGGCCGCCATCTCCGTGCTCTCCCTTTATCTGTACAAGATGAAGGCAAGTTGAGCGGACGGGGCCGCTGGCTTCGCGCAGGCGCTCATGGTCTCCCGGAAGGTCCTACACGAAGACGACACTAGTGTCCTGTCCCACGTAGTCGTTTACCGAGGTGCGCAGGATTTCTTGCTGTCGGCAAGGCACGATGACTTGTAGGGGCGACCGGCGGTCGCCCCTGTGGCGGGCACCACGCGAGGAAGAGCAACGCAGCCGACGACGAGAAAGACCCGCAGATCGGTAAACGATTACGTGGGACAGGGCACTAGCAACGAGCAGCTTCTCGTCGCCGGCGCCAAGGCTTTCGGCGTGGACCTCTCGTCACACCAGGCCGGCGCCTTCGGCGAATATCTCGACCTTCTCGCGTTCTGGAACCGGCAGCTTAACCTTACCGCCATCCGCGAACCTGAACTGGTCGTCCGTCGTCACTTCATCGATTCGCTGTCCATCGTTCCGCTCTTGAGCCGTGAAGGCGACTTTCTGGACGCCGGCAGCGGCGCGGGTTTCCCGGGCATTCCTGTCAAGCTCGCGCTCCCCGACAAGCCTGTCCATCTCGTGGAGCCGCGCCGTAAGCGCGCAAACTTCTTGAGGCAGGTCGTTCGGGAGCTGCGGCTTGCGGACGTCCGTGTCCTTGAGAGCCGTCTGGAGGATCTGTCCGCCGAACCGCTGCCGCCCATGAGGGAGACGGCCACCCGCGGATTCTCCGATATTCCGGGTTTTCTGAAAGCCAGTGCGGGCCTCCTGGGGCATCGCGGGATTGCCGTGCTCATGCACGGACCCAAGGGGACGACACTGTTGGACGAACTGCGACCCCTGGTCTCCGGTTATGGAATCGCCGAGGGGGAAAACCGCGAGTTCGAGCTTCCATTCGGCGGTGAGCGAAGGACCGTGCTTACGTTCCGGAAGAACTGACGGTCTCTCACCGGGTTCTGCGGCGCACGTCACGGCGACCCGTTCAGTGTTTCACGTGAAACATCGGCCTTCCCTTCGGGGTTCGGGCGTGCTAAGAATCAGTAACGGCTGCCTTTTTATAACATATCGAAATTAAAAGAGTTTTGGGCCAAATACTCGCCATAGCCAATCAGAAGGGAGGGGTCGGGAAGACCACCACGGCGGTGAACCTCGGCGCGTCGCTGGCGGACGCCCGGAAGAGGACGCTGATCGTGGACATGGACCCGCAGGGAAACTCCACCACCGGCTTCGGGGTCGACCCGAGGTCCTTGAACAAGAGCATCTATGACGTGATGCTCGAGAATTGTTTCGTCACCGAGGCGCTCTGCGCCACGGAAATGCCCTCGCTGTTCCTCTTGCCCGCCAACCGCGACCTCGTCAGCGCGGAAATACACATGATCGACATGGAGAACCGCATCGGGCGCCTGCGGCAAGCGCTGGAAACCGTCCGGTACCGCTTCGACTACATCCTGCTGGACTGCCCCCCCTCCCTTGGCCTGCTCACCCTCAACGCGTTGGCGGCCGCCGATTCGCTGCTGGTGCCGCTTCAGTGCGAGTACTACGCCCTTGAAGGGCTCACGGCCGTGCTGGACACCATGAAACGTGTCCAGGCCTCGTACAATCAACACCTCCGGCTCGAAGGGGTCGTCCTTTGCATGTACGACGGCCGCAGCAATCTCTCTGCCCAGGTTGCCGAAGACGTTCGCGGCCATTTTCCCGACGCCGTCTTCGAGACCGTCATCCCGCGAAACGTCCGCCTGAGCGAAAGCCCGAGCCACGGAAGGCCGGTTCTGCTCTACGACGCCCGCTCGACCGGAGCGCAGAGCTACCTCAGTCTCGCGGCCGAATTGATGGGCCGAAAGGAGTCAAGCCATGCAGAAAAATAGACTGGGCCGGGGTCTCGATGCTCTGCTCCCGGGGAGCGAGCCCGTGCCGGACGATTTTCAAGAGGAGACCACCCCCGCCGCGGTCCACCCTTCGTTGATCGTACCGAACCCGAACCAGCCGAGGCGGGTTTTCAACGACGAGAAGATAGACGAGCTGGCAAACTCCATCGAGGCCAGCGGTATGCTGCAGCCGCTGGTTGTCCGGACCACGGCCACCGGCTACGAATTGATCGCCGGGGAGCGCCGGCTGCGCGCCGCGCGCAGACTTGGGCTTACGGAAGTACCGATTATCATTCATGAAACGCCAGAGCCGAACTCGTTGCTGCTGGCCTTGGTCGAAAACCTCCAACGCGAGGACCTGAACCCCATCGAAGAGGCGGCGGCCTTTGCGGAGCTCCAGGAGCAGTTCCACCTGACTCAGGAACAGGTGGCCGAGAAGGTCGGCCGGAGCCGGTCCGCGGTGGCCAACTCCTTGAGACTCCTGTCCCTGCCCGACGAGATCAAGGAACACGTGGCCGGGGGCAAGCTGGCCGCCGGCCAGGCCCGGGCGCTCCTCGGGCTCAGCGACCGGTCGATGCTGCCCGCCGCGGCGCGCGAGGTCATCGGCAGGGACCTCTCGACGCGGGATACCGAGGCCCTGGTCAGGCGGCTGAACAAGCCGCGACGCATCAAGTCGCCAGACCGGCTGGATCCCGACCTGTCGAACCTGGTGGAAACATTGCAGCGCCGTCTCGGCACCCGGGTGAGGCTCATGCACCGGGCCAGTGACGACAAGGGGAAGCTGGAAATCGAGTATTATTCGCAAGACGATCTGCAGCGCATCACCGACATGATGATGGGGAATGCATAGACGCGTGACGCTTCTTTGACGGTCTCCGCGCTTGTTCACCCCTCTCTTTGACAAGCATAGGTGCGAATGCTATAGACCGTCCGTGGTTGGCAGTTGATAGAGGTTTGCCTTTCCTCAGACTGCAAGCAGACTCATCCGGCGCGGCGCCACAGGGCCGCGTTTTCGTGGAATAACCGGGCAGACTATCGAGGGTTTCCCTTTCCGGGGAGCGTCGTTCCGTCTACGCGGTAGGCGTCACCGGGCAAACGCGGGGAAGGAAGGTTTATAGAGGCTACCGGACGATATCTCGGTTCAGCCATCTCCGTATCTCCCATGACCCGGCTCCCTGTCCGAGTCCGGCGTCATCAGCACCGAACCCGAAGCATGATCAGCATAGATTTTTCCCTGGTGGTCCAAATTGTCCTGTTCCTGATTCTCTGGAGCATCCTGCGCCGGGTTCTGTTCGGGCCGGTGGGACGGTTGATGGCGGAACGGGAGCGCCGCACCGAGGGGGCCCACGCCGAGGCACGCTCCATGACCGAGGAAGGAAGAGAGTTGCAGGAGCGGTACGACGCCGCCATCGCCAGGGCGCGCGCCGAAGGGGAAGCCATCAAGGGCGAGATCCGGGACGAGGCGCTCAAGGCTCGCAACGCAATCCTCGCCCAGGGGCGTGAGGCCGCGACGCAGAAGATCCAGGAGATACGGGAAGAGGTCCAGCAGGAGTTGGAGGCGGCGCGCCAGGTCGCCTCGACCAACGCCGACGCGTTGGCGCAGCAGATGGCGGAGAAGGTCCTGGGCCGGAACCTGACATGACTCTCTTGACCGACATCTTCGTGTCCACGGCCTGGGCCGCCACCGGCGGAGCCCACACCCCCTCCATTACGGAGCTGGCGTTTCCGCTCATCAACTTCCTCATCTTCGCCTACCTGGTCAAACGCTACGGCCTGCCGCTGATCAAGAAGCACCTCGAGCAGCGCCGGCAGGGACTCATCGCAGCCGTCGGCAGCGCCCAGGAGGCCAAGGCGGATGCCGAGGGCTACGTTCGCAAGTACCGGGAATTGCTGGAGGTTCTCGACCGGGAGTGCGAGCGCATCCGGGAAGGGCTGAGAGCCGAGGGCGAGCGGGAGCGTTCCCGGATCGTGGCCGAGGCGGAGGAGTCGGCGACCAAGCTCAAGGCCGACGCGGATTTTCTGGCGGAGCAGGAGATCAAGATGGCGCGCCAACAGATCCGGGTGGAAATGGCGCTCCTGGCCGAGGCCGCCGCCGAGCGGGTGATCCAGCAGCACATGGCGGCCGCCGACCAGGAGCGGATGGTCGACAGCTTTTCGCGGCAGATTCAGCAGCTCTGACGCCGGACGGGTTCCTGCCCCACAGGGGCAGTCCCCGGCCGGCAAGGCCAAGACGACCAGGTTGGTTTGTAACCGATGATCGAAGGAAAGCTCAGCCGCCGTTACGCAAGAGCCGTTTTCGAGCTCGCCGCCGGCCGCGAAGAGGCCATCGGCGCCGAGGTGGACGGCTTTCTCGAGGCGTACGAGGATCCCGACCTGAAGAAGGTTCTGGGAAATCCGGCTTTCGACCAGGACCGCCGCAAGGACATCGCGGTGGAGGTGGCGGGTCATCTCGGGCTCTCGGCCCTGACCACTAACTTCCTTTCGCTGCTGGTCACCCGGGACCGCCTGGACGGGTTGTCCTCCATTGCCGATTACTACCATCGCCTGCTCGACGAGTCGGCGGGGCGGGTGAACGTCAAGGTCACGGTGCCGCAACCCCTGGGCGAGGAGCAGCGGAACAGCCTTGCAGCGGTGGTAGGCGAGATGACCGGCAAGACCGCGGTCCTCACGGAGGATGTCGACCCCGGCATCGTCGGCGGCATCATCGTCGAGGTCGGCGGCAAGGTCTACGACGGCAGCGTGCGCACGCAGCTTCAGACTCTCAGAAAGAGCATCGAGCGGACGTACTAGCAGCCTGTCCAGGTAATCGAGTCGTGGCGACGGTAGGGCGACCGGCCGGTCGCCCCTACGGGATCCACCGTAACGTAGCCTGGCGAGCGAACCGAGCGAGCGGGTGCGAAGACAGTACATGTAGGGGCGGGTCTCGAACCCGCCCGCGTGCGAATCCGGCACACCATGCAAGGAGCGAGCCATGGAGATCGGCACCGCCGAAATAACCAGCATCATCAAGAAGCAGATCGAAGACTACGACAAGGGCGTCACGGTCGAGGAGATCGGCACCGTCCTGTCCACCGGCGACGGCATCGCCCGGATCTACGGCCTGGACAACGCCGCCGCCGGTGAGCTCCTGGAGTTCCCCAACGACGTCTTCGGCATGGCGCTCAACCTCGAGGAGGACAACGTCGGCGCGGCGCTCTTCGGCGAGTCGCACCTCATCAAGGAAGGCGACCGCGTCAACCGCACCGGCCGGATCGTCGAGGTTCCGGTGGGCGACGCCTTGAGAGGCCGGGTCGTGAGCCCCCTCGGCGAGCCCATCGACGGCCGTGGCCCCATCGAGACCACGGAGCGGCGTCGGATCGAGCTGAAGGCGCCGGGCATCGTCCAGCGCCAGCCGGTGATGCAGCCGCTCCAGACCGGTCTCAAGGCCATCGACTCCATGATCCCCATCGGCCGCGGCCAGCGGGAGCTGATCATCGGCGACCGCCAGACCGGCAAGACCGCGGTCTGCATCGACACCATCATCAACCAGAAGGGCGGCGACGTCACCTGCATCTATGTCGCCATCGGCCAGAAGCGTTCCACCGTCGCCCAGGTCGTCGACCAGCTCAGGCAGTACGGCGCCATGGACTACACCATCGTGGTGGCGGCCACCGCCTCGGAGTCGGCGCCGCTCCAGTACATCGCGCCCTACAGCGGCTGCACCATGGGCGAGCACATCCGCGACAACGGCGGCCACGCCCTGGCCATCTACGACGACCTCTCGAAGCACGCGGTGGCCTACCGGCAGCTCTCCCTGCTACTGCGCCGCCCGCCGGGCCGCGAGGCTTTTCCGGGCGACGTCTTCTACCTGCATTCCCGGCTGCTGGAGCGGGCGGCCAAGATGAGCGACGAGCAGGGCGGCGGCTCGTTGACGGCGTTGCCGATCATCGAGACCCAGGCGGGCGACGTTTCCGCCTACATCCCGACCAACGTCATCTCCATCACCGACGGCCAGATCTATCTCGAGTCCGACCTCTTCTACTCGGGCGTCCGGCCGGCCATCAACGTGGGTCTGTCGGTATCCCGTGTGGGCGGCAACGCGCAGATCCGGGCCATGAAGCAGGTGGCTGGCGGACTGCGGCTGGACCTCGCGCAATACCGCGAGATGGCGGCCTTCGCGCAGTTCGGATCGGACCTCGACGTCGCCACCCAGCGGCAGATCGCCCGCGGCAGCCGGCTGGTCGAGATCCTCAAGCAGGGCCAGTACCAGCCCATGCCGGTCGAGAAGCAGGTGTTCATCATCTACGCCGGTACCAACGGTTTCGTCGACGAGATCGAACCCGACAAGCTGCTCCGATACCAGGCCGAATTGTTCGAGTTCGTGGAGGCGAAGCACCCGGACCTGTTTCCCGCTATCGTCGAGAAGGGGCGGATCGACGACGAGATCAAGCCGCGGGTGGAGACGGTATTGCAGCAATTCGGCCAGCAGTTCGAAGCGTAGTGCCCTCTCTCAAGGACATAAGAAAGCGGATCAGCTCGGTCCGCAACACGCAGCAGATCACCAAGGCGATGAAGGCGGTGGCGGCGGCCAAGCTGCGCCGGGCCCACGACGCCGCGGTGGAGGCGCGGCCGTACGCCGAGAAGATGCGGGAGATGCTGTCGAACCTGTCCGCGCGGGTGTCGGAGGAAAGCCATCCCCTGCTGATCGAGCGGGAGGAGAAGCGCCTCGACGTCCTCCTGGTCACCGCGGACCGAGGCCTTTGCGGCGCCTACAACAGCAACGTGATCCGTCTGGCCGATTCCTTTCGCGGCGACCAGCGGGAGAAGGACGTCACGTTCCGGTTCGTCGGCCGCAAGGGCTCGGAGTATTTCCGCCGCCGCGAGGTCGCGGCCATGGACGACGGTCCGGTGACTTGGCACGCGGCGCCGGACGAGCTGGCCGCGGCCGCGGCCGGCCGCCTCATCGGACGCTTCCTGAACGGCGAATCCGACGCCGCCTACATCGTGTACAGCCAGTTCCGCTCGGCCCTGTCCCAGGTTCCCGCGGTTGCGCGGATCATTCCGGTGGCGCCCGCGCGCGTGGACGAGGAACAGCAGTTGACGGAGTATCTGCTCGAGCCCAGCATCGGCGACCTGCTTTCCAGCCTGCTGCCCAAGAACGTGGAGGTGCAGGTCTACCAGGCATTGCTCGAGGCCGTCGCCGGCGAGCACGGAGCCCGGATGACCGCCATGGAATCCGCCACCAACAATGCCTCCGATCTGATCGACGCCCTGACGCTCCAGATGAACCGCGCGCGGCAGGCGGCCATCACCAAGGAGCTGCTGGAAGTGGTCTCCACGGCGGAGGCGCTGGGTTGACGAATTTTTTGGAAGGACGAACACGCTATGCAGATGGGTAAGATTACTCAGGTCCTGGGCGCCGTGATCGACGTGGAGTTCGCCGACGGACACCTGCCGCCGATCTACAACGCCATCAAGGTCACCAACCAGGCCATCGACGACCGCGAGTGGAACCTGGTGGTGGAGGTCGCGCAACACCTGGGAGAGAACACCGTCCGCTGTATCGCCATGGACTCCACCGAGGGCCTGGTCCGCGGCATGGACGCCATGGATACCGGCGCCGGCATCAGCGTGCCCGTGGGCGACAAGACCCTGGGGCGCATCCTGAACGTGGTGGGCGAGCCCGTGGACGAGGGTCCGCCGGTGGAAGCCGAGCAGCACTTCCCGATCCACCGCGAGGCGCCTCCCTTCGTCGACCAGGAGACCGAGGTCCAGGCCTTCGAGACCGGCATCAAGGTGGTGGACCTGCTGGCGCCCTACGCCCGCGGCGGAAAGGTCGGCCTCTTCGGCGGCGCCGGCGTGGGCAAGACCGTCATCCTGATGGAGCTCATCAACAACCTCGCCATGAAGCACGGCGGCTACTCGGTGTTCGGCGGCGTCGGCGAGCGCACCCGTGAAGGAAACGACCTTTACCTGGAGATGAAGGAGTCCGGCGTCCTCGACAAGACCACGCTGGTGTACGGGCAGATGAACGAGCCGCCGGGCGCGCGCGCGCGGGTGGCGTTGTCGGCCCTTACCATGGCCGAGTACTTCCGGGATGAGGAAGGCCGCGACATCCTCCTCTTCATCGACAACATCTTCCGTTTTACCCAGGCCAACTCCGAGGTCTCGACGCTGCTGGGCCGCATGCCGTCGGCGGTGGGTTACCAGCCCACGCTGTCCACCGACCTGGGCGAGCTCCAGGAACGCATCACCTCCACGCGCAAGGGCTCCATCACCTCCGTCCAGGCCATCTACGTGCCGGCCGACGACCTGACGGACCCGGCGCCGGCCACCACCTTCTCCCACTTGGACGCCACCACGGTGCTGTCGCGGCAGATCGCGGAGCTGGGCATCTACCCGGCGGTGGATCCCCTCGACTCCACCTCCCGGATCCTCGACCCGCGGGTGGTGGGCGACGAGCACTACCAGGTGGCGCGGCAGGTCCAGGCGATCCTCCAGCGCTACAAGGACCTCCAGGACATCATCGCCATCCTGGGGATGGACGAGCTTTCCGAGGAAGACAAGCTGACGGTGTCGCGCGCCCGAAAGGTGCAGCGTTTCCTCTCCCAGCCCTTCCACGTCGCCGAGGTCTTCACCGGCACCCCGGGCGTGTACGTCGAGCTCAAGGATACCATCGAGGGCTTCAGGGCGATCTGCGAGGGCCGCCACGACGACCTCCCGGAACAGGCCTTCTACATGGTCGGCACCATGGAGAGCGCCATGGAGAAGGGACGCCGGCTCGCAGCCGAGTAGGGTTCCAAGCTGAGTAGGTCATGGCCGACAGCATCGCACTGAGGGTCGTCACTCCGGTCCGCCTGGTCCTCGACGAGCAGGTCGACGAGCTGACCGCGCCCGGTCCCCTGGGCCAGCTCGGCATCCTGCCCGACCACGCCGCGCTGATGACCACGCTGGACATCGGCCGGCTCAGCTACAGGAAGTCGGGCGCCGACTCGATCATCACCCTCACCGGCGGCTACGCGGAGGTGCTGGACAACGTCGTCACCGTGCTGGCCGATGCCGCCGAGTTCCCCGACGAGATCGACACCGCGCGCGCCGAAAACGCCCGCGAACGCGCCGAACGCACCCTCGAGGACCGCGACAACGCCGACGAGGAGGCGCTGGTGGCGGCCGAGGCCGCCCTGAAACGCGCACTCCTGAGGCTCGAAACCGCCGCTTCACGCTGACAGGACCCCCAAGCCCTCTCCCTTCCGTTCCTTGCCGCATCGAACCAGCCGCCGGCTGCGGACTCCTCATCCGAGGGCGCGCTGGCCGGAGCCGCACTTTTGGGCTAAGATTTGAAACATGTTGCGCTATTTCACCGCGGGCGAGTCCCACGGCCCGTGCCTTACCACCATCATCGAGGGGGTGCCGGCGGGCTTCGACATCGATATCGAGAAGGTCAATCACGATCTCTGGCGACGCCAGCAGGGCTACGGCCGGGGCGGCCGCATGCTCATCGAGAAGGACGAGGTCCAGGTGCGGTCCGGGTTGCGGTGGGGGAAGACCCTGGGCTCGCCGGTCACCTTCGGCATCGACAACCGCGACTGGAAGAACTGGACCAAGAAGATGTCCCCGTACGCCGAGGACGACGGCCAGGCGATCGCGGTCAAGAAGCCGCGTCCGGGCCACGCGGACCTTACCGGCGTGCTCAAGTACGGCCACTCGGATATCCGCAACATCCTCGAGCGCGCCAGCGCCCGTGAGACCGTGTCGCGGGTGGCGGTAGGCTCCTTCTGCAAGCAGCTCATCGAGCCGTTCTCGGTCCAGGTGCGGGGCTACCTGCGATCCCTCGGCGGCATCGAGGCGGACGTGGACGGGAAGAGCTACGACGAGATCTTCGAGCTGGCCGAGAATTCTCCGGTGCGCATGGCGGATCCCGAAGCCGAGAAGAAGGCCATCGCCCTCATCGACGAGTGCAAGAAGGAAGGCAACACCTTGGGCGGCGTCTTCGAGGTGGTGGCCACCGGCGTCCCGCCGGGTTTGGGAAGCCATGTCCACTACGACCGGAAGCTCGACGGTCTGCTGGCCCAGGGCCTCATGAGCATCCAGGCGATGAAGGGCGTGGAGATCGGCCGGGGCTTCGACATTGCCATGCGGCGCGGGGCCGAGGTGCACGACGAGATATTCTTCGACCCGACGCACATGATCTCCGACACCCGGCCGCGCATGCAGCCCACGGACTTCTATCGCGGCAGCAACAACTCGGGCGGGCTGGAAGGCGGCATGACCACGGGCGCGCCGCTGGTCGTGCGGGTGGCGATGAAGCCCATCTCCACCCTCATGAGCCCGCTGCAGTCGGTGAACCTCGACACCAAGCAGCCCGAGGACGCCTCGGTGGAGCGCTCGGACGTCTGCTCCGCGCCGGCCGCGGCCGTCATCGGCGAGGCCATCGTGTCCTTCGAGCTGGCGCGGGCGTTCCTGGACAAGTTCGGCGGCGACTCGCTGGCGGAAATCACCCGCAACTACGACGGCTACCTGGACCAGATCAAGAGCCTCTGAGACCCCGTGGACCACGGAAACATCGCGCTCACGGGTTTCATGGCCGCCGGCAAGACCGTGGTGGGCCAGGGGCTGGCGCGCTCGCTGGACTGGTCCTTCGTGGATCTGGACGCCGTCATCGAGGCCGGCGAGGGATGCGCGGTTCGGGATATCTTCACCAGCCGAGGAGAACCGTATTTCAGGGAACGCGAGAAGGCGGTGTTGGCGCGGGTGTTGGAAGGGTCCGGGCAGGTGATCGCGTTGGGCGGGGGAGCGGTGGTGGACGGCGACAACCTGAGGCTGCTCAAGGAGCGCAGCCTGCTGATCTGGCTCAAGGTTTCGCCGCGGACCGTTCTCGGCCGCGTGGGCGAGACCGACGACCGCCCTTTGCTGCGCGGACCCGACAGGCTCAAGCGGATCGAGGAGCTTTCGGCCCAGCGGGAGGGCATCTACGCCCAAGCCCACGCCACCGTTGACACCGATGAGCTGACCGTGGACGACGTGGTGGGGCGTATCCGAGAGCAGCTATGCAGACCGTAACCGTCAGCCTGGGACAGCGCTCGTATCCCATCGAGCTGGGCGAGGGGCTCCTCTCCCGCCTGGGCGAGATGATGAAGGCTCAGGGGATCGGCGGCCGCGTGGGCATCGTGTCGAACCCGCCGGTGGCCGGCCTTTACGCGGAGGAGATCCGGCAGTCCCTCCAGGAGGCGGGCTACGAGACCGCGCTGGTCTTGATCCCCGAGGGCGAGGCCCACAAGAACACGGCGTCCCTGGGCCTGATCTACGACGCGCTGGTGGAGCGACGGTTCGACCGGAGCGCCACGTTGATCGCCCTGGGCGGAGGGGTGATCGGCGACATCACGGGGTTCGCGGCGGCCACGTTCCTGCGCGGCATCGGCTACGTGCAGGTCCCCACCACCCTGCTGGCGCAGGTGGACGCCAGCGTCGGCGGCAAGACCGCGGTCAACCACGACGAGGGCAAGAACCTCATCGGCGCATTCCATCAGCCCCGGCTGGTGGTCATCGACATGAAGACCCTGCGGACGCTGCCGGAGCGCGAGTTCGCCGCCGGCATGGCCGAGGTGATCAAGCACGCGGTCATCCAGGACGCCGGGTACTTCGGCTTTCTGGAAGAGGAGATGGCGGCGCTGATGCGCATGGAGCCGGAGGCCATCGAGGAAGCGGTGGCGGTTTCCTGCCGCATCAAGGCGGCGGTGGTGGAGCAGGACGAGCGCGAGGACGACCGCCGCGCCATCCTCAACTTCGGCCACACCATCGGCCATGCGCTGGAGGCCTTCACCGGCTACGAACGGTTCCTCCACGGCGAGGCCGTGGCCATCGGCATGATCCAGGCGGCCGCGCTGTCGGCCGCCCAGGGGCTGCTGAGCGCCGCCGAGCTGGATCGCATCGAGGCGCTGGTGCGGCGGGCGGGCCTGCCGTGGCGGATACCGGACGACATCGCCTTGGAGGACCTGGTGGCCGGTATGGCCCTGGACAAGAAATCGCATGCCGGCAAGATCAAGTTCGTGCTGTGCGAAGGAATCGGCAGCACCCGCTTCCAATGGTTCTCGGCCGCCGAGATCGTCAGCGAGCTGACGTCCGCTTGAGCAGCCGCTTGGAAAGCGCTATCGCCGTCGGTCCCGAGCTTTTCGGCAAGCCTGTCCTAAGCCCTTCGTCATGCCTGTCCTGAGCTTGACGAAGGGCTCAGGACAGGCATGACGACGAGTTCAGGAAAGGCGTAGCGAAACGGAGTGGAAGGACGACCATGCCTGATACCAACATCCTGGTCCTCCACGGACCGAACCTGAACCTGCTCGGCTCCCGGGAGCCCGAGATCTACGGACACGAAACGCTGGCGGACATCGACGGCCGCTTGAAGGCCCTCGCCGCGGAGTTGGGGGTCGCCGTGGAGGCGCGTCAATCCAATCACGAGGGAGAGCTGGTCACCTGGATCCAGCAGGCCGGGGCGCAAGGCTTCCACGCCGTCATCATCAACGCCGGCGCCTACACCCACACGAGTGTCGCGGTGCGGGACGCCCTGGCCGCCAGCGGGCTCCCGGCCATCGAGGTCCACCTCTCCAACATCCACAAGCGCGAAGAGTTCCGGAGGACCTCCCTGATCTCGGAGGTCGTCGTGGGGCAGATCGCCGGGTTCGGTCCCCAGAGCTACCTGCTGGCGCTGAGAGTCGCGGCCGAGTTGGGAGCAACGGACAAGTAGGCCGGCCCGCTCCACCGGGAGGCGCCGGTGGAACAGCGGCGCCCAGGCCCTCACCCTCTGGGAGAGGGTTGGGTGAGGGTTTCTAGCGTCCTTGGCATCATGGCTTCCTTCCCCCTGGCGATCCTCGCCCTGACCACCGTCACCCATATCATCGGGGCCTCGGCGCAATACGGCATCAACACCTTCGCGCCGTTCTATCAGCAGGAACTGGGCCTCACCCGGGCGCAGGTGGGGCTGTTCTTCACCGCCTTCTACATCGGCATGGCCGGCTTCTCTTTCACCGCCGGATGGCTGAGCGACCGGCTCGGGGTAAGGCGGGCCTCTTTCATCGGTCACGTCTTCGCCGGGACGGCGGTCATCTTCGCTTCCTCCGCGGGGTCCTTCGGCTGGGCCTTTGCCTGCTTTCTCCTCACCGGCCTGGGATACAGCTTCCTCAACCCCGCTTCCACCAAGGGGGTGTTGATGTGGTTCCGGCGGCACCGTGCCACCGCCATGGGGATCAAGCAGACCGGGGTCCCCGCGGGCGGGGTTCTGACCGCGCTCGTGGGTGCGCCCCTGGCGGCGGTCTTCGGGTGGCGCGCGGCGCTGGCGGGCATGGGAGTGATCAACGTGCTGTTCGGCGCGGCGTTCTGGTTCCTGTGGCGCGAGCCGGCCGAGACCGACGGTGCCGACGGAGCCCGTTCCGGCGCCGCCGGACGCCCCAGGCTGCGCATCCGGAGCCTGCTGGCCCTGAGCTGCGGGACGGCCCTGCTGCTCATCGGCCAGATGTCGCTGCTTACCTACCTGCCGCTGTTCCTCAAGGAGAAGCTGGCGTTCTCGACGGTCCACGCCAGCCAGTGGCTGTCCATCACCCAGAGCGGGGCGGTGCTCGGCCGTGTCGGCTGGGGCACGGTCAGCGACCGCCTCTACGGCGGCCGGCGGAAGGCGGTGCTGGTGCTCATCGGCGTCATCTCGGTGTTCCTGGCCGTGGCGTTGAGCGTTCTGGACGAGGGGGTCTCGCCATTCATACTGGTACCTCTCACCTTCCTCGCGGGATTCACCATGATCGGCTACCAGGGTGTCTCCTATTCCCTCGTCAGCGAGATCGCGGGACAGTCGAAAGCCGGAATGGCCCTGGGCCTGATGATCAGCGTCAATGCCCTGGGAACCGTGGCGGGCACGCCGACGTTCGGCTACATCGTGGACTCGACCGGGTCCTACGCCATCGCGTGGCAGGCGTTGGCGTGCGTCCTGGCGTTGGGAACGGCCAACATCGCGATATTCGTATCGGAAGCCCGCCGGAGCGAGCCCTAGCACTAGTGGCGTGTCCCGTGAGTTCCTGCCACAAGTCGCTGGTCCGTTTCGCTCCGCTCGTCCTGAGCGTAGCGACGCGTAGCGTCACGAAGTCGAAGAGCGGCTGCGTTGCTCTTCCTCGCCTGGTGCCCGCACAAGGGGCGACCGCCGGTCGCCCCTACAAGTCATCGCGCCTTGTCGACGACAAAAATTCCTGCACGACTTATGGCAGGAATTCACAGGCCACTAGCAGCCTGTCCGAGCAATCCAAACCAACCCCTCTCCCTCTGGTTTCCACCGCACCCTCCCGGCTTCCGGGTCAGGCCCCCGGGAGGACGTTGGGTCCGCCCTCCGGCCTCCCGGGGGCCTGACCCGGAAGCCGGCGCACCGCCTCGTGTCGAACGAATCGACAGCTACCGACAGCCACCTTGCGCGGCCCTCCAACGATCCCGCGGGCACCCGTCCGGCCTCCGCCCGGTTGGCATTGAAGGCCGGTAAATGCTATTATTCGACATGCACGGTGTTCTACCGAACGCGCTCCATGATTCACAGACATCGAAGGGTGCCGCAACCACTTTGAAATAATGGCTGCTTCTTCCGGGTCCGACTACAAAGCCGACAAGATCAAGGTTCTCGAAGGGCTGGAAGCTGTCCGGAAGCGCCCCGGCATGTACATCGGAGACACCGCCGAGCGGGGTCTCCATCATCTCGTCTACGAGATCGTCGACAACTCCATCGACGAGTCGCTGGCCGGCCAGTGCGATCGCGTCGAGATCACCATCCACATCGACAACAGCGTCACCGTGGTCGACAACGGCCGCGGCATTCCGGTTGACATGCATGCCACGGAGAAGCTGCCGGCGGCGGAGGTCGTGCTGACCAAGCTGCACGCCGGCGGCAAGTTCGACAAGGGCGCCTACAAGGTTTCCGGCGGCTTGCATGGAGTCGGCCTGTCGGTGGTCAATGCCCTGGCCGAGCATCTAGAGGTGGAGATCAAGCGCGACGGCAAGGTGTACGAGCAGGCCTACGAGAGGGGCGAGCCGCTGGCGCCGCTCAAGGAAACCGGCACGTCCAAGGAACGGGGAACGCGCATCACCTTCAAGCCGGACCCGACGGTGTTCGAAACCGTGGACCTGAGCTTCGACGTTCTGTCCCAGCGGCTCCGGGAGCTGGCGTTCCTGAACCGCGGTCTGCGCATCATCATCGAGGACGAGCGCCACGACAAGAAGCACGAGTTCTTCTACGAGGGCGGCATCGTATCGTTCGTCGAGCACCTGAACCGGGTCAAGACGGCGATTCATCGGAAGGTCATCTACCTGCAGGGCGAGAAGGACGGCACCGACGTCGAGATCGCGCTGCAGTGGAACGACAGCTACACCGAGACCGTCTATTCCTTCGCCAACAACATCAACACCACCGAGGGCGGAACCCACCTGAGCGGTTTCAAGGCGGCGTTGACGCGTACCATCAACAACTACGCCACCGGCTCCAACCTGCTCAAGAAGGGCGAGGACAACCTCCAGGGGGACGACGTCCGCGAGGGCCTGACCGGGGTCATCAGCGTCAAGGTGCCGGAGCCCCAGTTCGAAGGCCAGACCAAGACCCGGCTGGGGAACAGCGAGGTCAAGGGGATCGTGGAGGCCTTGATCAACGAGCGGCTGGCGACCTATTTCGCCGAGCACCCGGGAGACGCCAAGAAGATCGCCGGCAAGGGCATCGAGGCCGCCAGGGTGCGCGAGGCCACCCGCAAGGCCAAGGAGCTGGCGCGGCGCAAGGGCGCGCTGGACTCGGCGTCGTTGCCCGGCAAGCTGGCGGACTGCCAGGAGCGCGACCCCGCTTTGAGCGAGATCTTCCTGGTGGAGGGCGATTCCGCCGGCGGCTCGGCCAAGCAGGGGCGTGACCGGCGCAACCAGGCCATCCTGCCGCTCAAGGGCAAGATCCTCAACGTGGAGAAGGCACGCGAGGACAAGATGCTCTCGTCCCAGGAGATCCGCCTGCTGCTGACGGCCCTGGGGGCGGGCGTCAAGGACGACTACAATCCGGAGAAGCTCCGCTACCACAGGGTCATCATCATGACCGACGCGGACGTGGACGGCTCCCACATCCGCACCCTGTTGCTGACTTTCTTCTACCGGCAGATGGCGGACCTGGTGGAGAAGGGCTACCTGTACATCGCGCAGCCGCCCCTCTACAAGGTCAAGCGCGGCAAGCAGGAGCGCTACCTGAAGGACGAGAACAGCCTCGAGGACTACCTCATCGAGAAGGGCACCGAGAACCTGAGCCTGCGGTCCGCGGAATCCAACGGCAACGGCGCCAACGGCCGCGAGGTCAAGGGAGCCGCGCTCCAGGCCTTCGTCAAGAAGGTCGTGCGGATGGACAAGCTGCTGCAGCTCATGGCCCGGAAGCACAAGGAGCGCGCCCTGGTCGAGGCGCTTCTGCTGCAGCCCGGCTTCAACACGGATCGGCTCAGAGACGAGAAGGAGTTGGAGACCCTGGCGGTCGAGCTCGCCTCGTATGTCAACCTGCTGGCGCCGGAGATCGGGCCCATGTCCAGCGTGGTGGAGGCGGACCCGGAGCACAACTGCAGCAAGCTCGTGTGCTCGACCCGCTCTAACGGCAGCGGCATCCGTACCGTCATCGACCGGGAGTTCCTGACCAGCCCCGAGTACCGGGAGCTCAAGCGTCTGCACGGCGAGTTGGTGGCCGTCGGGCATTCGCCCTTCATCCTGGAGGAGGGCGAGCGAGCCAAGGCCGCGGCGGACGGCACCCGCGCCAGCGAGCTCGGTTCCCACAAGGCCCTGCTGGATTTCATCATGGACCGGGGCAAGAAGGGGCAGTACATCCAGCGTTACAAGGGCTTGGGCGAGATGAACCCGGATCAGCTCTGGGAGACTACCATGGATCCCGAGTCCCGGGTGCTGCTGCAGGTCCGCATCGAGGACGGCGTCGAGGCCGACGGCGTCTTCTCCACGCTCATGGGAGACCAGGTGGAGCCCCGCCGGAAGTTCATCGAGGAACGCGCCCTGACGGTGCGCAACCTCGACATTTAGTCTCCTGACTGCCTGGGAATCGGATCCATTGACATCCTTCGACTCCGCTTCGCTACGCTCAGGACGAACGAAGTCGATGCTTTCTTAACCGCTCGTCCTGAGCGTAGCGGAGCGTCAGCGTAGCGAAGTCGAAGGACGCCGTCTGCTGGCGTCACGAAAACCCCTCCTATGGAAGCCGGAACAAGACAACAGAAGGTACCCGTCTACATCGAGGACGAGATGCGTCAGTCCTACGTGGACTACGCCATGAGCGTCATCGTGGGACGGGCGCTGCCGGACGTGCGCGACGGGCTGAAGCCGGTGCATAGGCGCGTGCTCTTCGCCATGCACGACATGGGCAACCACTGGAACAACGCCTACCGCAAATCCGCCAGGGTCGTGGGCGACGTCATCGGCAAGTACCACCCCCACGGCGACGCCGCCGCCTACGACGCCATCGTCCGTCTCGCCCAGGACTTCTCCATGCGCTACTGCCTGGTAGACGGGCAGGGAAACTTCGGCTCCATCGACGGCGATCCCCCCGCCGCCATGCGCTACACGGAAATCCGCATGGCGCGCATCGCGCAGGAGCTGCTTTCGGACATCGACAAGGAGACGGTCGACTTCCTGCCCAACTACGACGACTCCATGGAGGAGCCGTCCGTGTTGCCGTCCCGGTTGCCCAACCTGCTCATCAACGGCGCCTCGGGCATCGCCGTGGGCATGGCCACCAACATCCCGCCGCACAACCTGGGCGAGGTCATCGACGGCCTCATCGCGCTGGTGGAGCGGCCCGGGCTGAGCATCGACGAGCTGATGGACTACATCCCCGGTCCCGACTTCCCCACCGGAGGGTTCATCCACGGCCGCGAGGGCATCAGCCAGGGGTACAAGACCGGGCGGGGAAGCGTGCAGATGCGCGCGCGGGTTTCCACCGAGACCGTCAAGCGTACGGGCAAGGAGCAGATCATCGTCTCCGAGATCCCGTACATGGTGAACAAGACCCGGCTCCTGGAGCAGATCGCCGGCCTGGTCAACGACAAGAAGATCGAGGGCATCGCCGACCTGCGCGACGAGTCGGACCGCGACGGCATGCGCATCGTGGTGGAGCCCAAGCGCGACGCCGTGCCGCAAATCGTCATCAACGCCCTGTACAAGCACACGAGCCTGCAGGAATCCTTCGGCGTCAACATGCTGGCCATCATCGACGGCCGGCCCAAGCTGCTGAACCTGAAGGAGATCCTGGAGGCGTTCCTCGAGCACCGCCGGGAAACCGTAACCCGGCGCACCGCCTACGAGCTGAGGAAAGCCGAGGAGCGGCTGCACATCCTCGAAGGGCTGAAGATCGCCCTGGATTACCTGGACGAGGTGATCCGGCTTATCCGGGAGTCTCCCGACCCCCGCTCCGCGAAGGAAGGGCTCATGGCCGGGGCGTTCGCGCCGACCCCGGAACCCGACCCCGGCTTGAGGCTTTCGGAAGCCCAGGCCCAGGCCATCCTCGACATGCGCCTGCAGCGGCTGACCGGGCTCGAGCGCGGCAAGATCATCGACGAGCACCGCGCCACCGAGGCCACCATCGCCGAGCTGCGGGGGATTCTGGCCGACGAGCAGAAGGTGTACGCCATCGTGGTCGACGAGTTGCGGGAGATCAAGGAGGCCTACGGCGACGGGCGCCGTACCGCCATCGTCGACCGGGCGGAGGAGATATCCATCGAGGACCTGATCGTGGAGGAGGACATGGTGGTCACCGTGTCCCACGAGGGCTACATCAAGCGCAACCCGATCACCCTGTACCGCGCTCAGAACCGGGGCGGCAAGGGCAAGGTGGGCGCCACCACCCGGGACGAGGACTTCGTCGAGTCCCTGTTCGTGGCCTCCACCCACTCCCACATCCTGTTCTTCACCACCATCGGCAAGGTGTACCGCATCAAGGTCCACGAGCTGCCGCAGGCCAGCCGCTCCGCCAAGGGCCGGCCGGTGGTGAACCTGCTGCAGCTTCAGGATGGCGAGAAGGTCTCGGCGTTCCTGCCGGTGCGGGAGTTCGAGGAGGGCCGCTACGTCATATTCGCCACCCGCAACGGGCTGGTCAAGAAGACGGATCTGATGGCGTATTCGAGCCCCCGGGCCACCGGCATCCGCGCCATCGCGCTGGACGAGAGCGACTCGCTCATCGAGGTGAGCCTCACCGACGGCGATCAGGACATCCTGCTGTCCACCATGGACGGGCAGTCCATCCGCTTCAAGGAGGAGCAGGTCCGCCCCATGGGGCGGGACACCATGGGGGTCATTGGCATCCGCCTGGAGGAGGGTGACGCGGTGGTGAGCATGGAGGTGCTGCATCCCGGCGCGTCGATCCTAACCGTGGCCGACAAGGGCATGGGCAAGCGCACGGGCATCGATGAGTACCGGACGCAAGGCCGCGGCGGCCGGGGCCTCATCACCATGAAGACCACCGAGCGGACCGGCCGCGTGGTGGGCGTGCAGCAGGTGGTGGACGAAGACCAACTGATGCTGATCACCGACGGCGGCAAGATCATCCGGCTCCGCATCGGCGACATCCGCGTCATCGGCCGCAACACCCAGGGCGTCCGCCTCATCGACCTCGACAACGGCGAGCGGGTCGTCTCGCTCACGCGCCTGGTCGAAGACGACAGCTAGACCCGTCGCAACAGAGTCCTCGGATACGGTATTGGTGCGAAATGGTGGTTAGGTTTCTAATCCGTCATTCCCGCGAAAGCGGGAATCCAGGCGGTGCGGGGCGCCGTCGCGGACTCTCGCAATGTCCATCGGCATCATAGGCGCCGGCGGCTGGGGCACGGCCCTGGCGGTGCTGCTGTGCAGGAAGCACGAGGACGTGGCCCTGTGGTGCCACTCCGAGGAAACCCTCGCGCGGATTCGGGAAACCGGCGAGAACGCCGTCTACCTGCCCTCCGTCAAGCTCCCTGACCGGCTCCGGGTCACCCCTTCCCTGGAAACCGCGGCCGCCGGCCGGGACCTGCTCATCTGCGTGACCCCGTCCCACTTCCTTCGCGAAGTCATGACCCGGGCGGCGCCGTTCGTGACCCCCGAGACCATCGTCGTCTGCGGCTCCAAGGGAATCGAAGAGTCGACGCTCATGACCATGGGCGACGTCCTGGCGGAGGTCCTGGGTCACCCGCGGCGGCACGCGTTCCTGTCCGGGCCCACTTTCGCCCTGGAGGTGGCGCAGGGGCGGCCGGCCGCCATCACGGTGGCGAGCGCCGATGCCGGCGTGGCGCGCGAAGTGCAGGAAAGGCTCGGCTCCCCCGAGTTGCGGGTCTACTCGTCAACCGACGTGGCGGGCGTCCAGATGGGCGGCGTGATCAAGAACGTCATCGCCATCGCCGCGGGCGTGAGCGACGGGCTGGAACTCGGGCACAATGCCCGGGCCGCGCTTATCACCCGGGGGCTGGCCGAAATGACGCGGCTGGCGGTGAAGATGGGCGCCGATCCGGTCACACTTGCCGGCCTCCCGGGCCTCGGCGATCTCGTCCTCACCTGCACCGGCCAACTGAGCCGCAACCGCAAGGTCGGCTTCGAGCTCGGCCAGGGACGCCGGCTCGCGGACATCGTCGCGGGAACCCGGATGGTCGCAGAGGGCATCCGCAATACCCGCACCGTCCACCTCCTGGCCCAACGGGTCGGCGTCGAGATGCCCATCGTGGAGCAGATGCACCGCGTCCTCTACGAGGACAAAGCCCCGATTCAGGCCGTCCGCGACCTCATGGGCCGAACCCAGAGAGCCGAGGCGGACTGAGGGTCGGCGCCTCGTCGTCGGCGTCGCCCGGCGATGGAAAGCCCGCCCGCCGCAAATTGACAAGCCACCCCGCGTATGCTTGAAAGATGTGACTGAAGAATGAAGGTGCGGAAATGAAACGGACGTATCAACCGAGCAATCTGAGGCGAAAGAGAACCCACGGTTTCTTCGCTCGAATGGAGACCCCCGGCGGTCGCAATGTGCTGAAGCGCCGGAGGGCGAAGGGAAGGAAACGGTTGACCGTCGTCATCCCACCGAAGGGTCCTCGCACCTAGGAACGGGCCGTTGTCCGGTGTGCGCGAGAGTTTCCCCAGGGAAGCCCGCCTGACGAGACGTTCCGAGTTCCTGCTGCTGTCCCGAAGGGGCAGGAAGTTCTACACCCCGCACTTCATCATCATCCGCAGAGACAACGATAACCGGGGCAAACGGCTGGGGGTCACGGTCAGCTCCAAGGTCGGGAACGCGGTGGTGCGCAACCGGGTGAAGCGCAGGCTGCGCGAGTTCTTTCGGCGCGGGCGCGACAATTTCCGCCCCGACCAGGATACGGTGATCATCGCCCGCAGGGGAGCGGGCGATCTAAGTCATTCCGCCATGACCGGGGAGCTCCGCAAGGTGATCGGCCCGAGAGCGAAGCCATGACCACGATTGCGCGCACCGCCGTGCGAATCTGCATCAGGTCCTACCAGCGGTTCGTTTCGCCGCTGCTGCCGCGCACCTGCCGGTACTATCCGACCTGTTCCGCCTACGCGTTGCAGGCGGTTCACCGCCACGGCGTCGTGAAGGGGATCGGCCTCGGCGCCTGGAGGCTCTTGCGCTGCAACCCCCTCACCGACGGAGGCTACGACCCGGTTCCGTAGGTATCCATGGAAAAGCGAGCTTTCATAGCGGTCGTCATCTCGATCCTCATCATCATCCTCTACCAGGAGTACATGCGGCGCTTCTATCCGCCCGCGCCGCCGCCGAAAGAGACCGCCGCCAGGCCCGAACAGGCGCCCGCCGCCCCGCCGGTGGCGGCGGCCAAACCCGCGGCGCCCTCCCCGGCTCCCGCACCTGAGGCCGTCCAGAAGGCCGTGGTGGTGCCGGTGCGGGACGTGACGGTGGAGACCCCCGACTACATCGCGCGCTTCACCAACCAGGGCGCCCGGCTCAAGAGCTTCCGCCTGAAGCGGTACCGGGCGAGCGTGGCCGCCGACAGCCCGTTGATCGAAATGGCCTCCCCGGGACCGGGAATGGAATATCCCCTGGGACTGCGCCTCGACGACACGGCCTCCGGCACCGATCAGGGGATCGTCTACGAGATCCAGGGCGCGGACCTCAACCTCGACGCGGGCGGTGACGGGAGGATTGCCTTCGTCGGCTCGACGCCCTCGGGCCGCCCGGTGGTCAAGGAGTTCACCTTCAGCGGGTCCAGCTACTTGGTGGAGCTGGGCGTGTCGATCGGCGGGTCGGCGCAGGGTGCCGTTGTGCTGCTCACCACGGCCGGCGAGCCCAAGGGTGTCAAGGGCGATGCCATCTTCGAGGGGCTCATCGCGCTCAGGGAGGGTGAGATCACCCGCGAGTGGCCGGGCGACATCGAGGCCCGCATCAATCTCAACGCGCCGCTTTCGTGGGCCGGCTTCGGCTACACCTACTTCGTTTCCGCGCTCATCCCCGCCGACGGACTCGAGGCGGACGCGGCGGTGGTGCCCGGCACCGGCCGGGACCACGGCTACGTGCTGGAAACCCGCGGCCGGGTGCTGTCGAGCACGGAACGCAGCGCGCGCTACCGGCTCTTCATGGGGCCCAAGGTGCTCAGCCTGCTCGAGTCCTTCGACCGCGGCCTCGAGGAATCCATCGACTTCGGCTACTTCGCCTTCATCTCGATGCCGATGCTGCAGGCGCTCCACTTCTTCCAGACCTACACCGGGAACTACGGTCTGGACATCATCCTGCTGACGATCATCATCAAGCTCCTGCTGTGGCCGCTGACGCACAAGAGCTTCGTCTCCATGAAGCGCATGCAGAAGCTGCAGCCGCAGATGCAGCGGCTCAAGGACAAGTTCGGGGAAGACAAGCAGCGGCTGAACAAGGAGATGATGGACCTCTACAAGCGGAACAAGGTGAATCCGTTTGGGAGCTGTCTGCCCATGCTCCTGCAGTTCCCCTTCTTCATCGGTTTCTACAACGCGCTGCTGACCCCCATCGAGCTGCGTCACGCGAGCTTTCTGTGGATCAAGGACCTGTCCCGCCCGGACTGGGAATCGCTTCCCTTCTCGGCCTTCGGCTTTGACGTGGGCGTTCCGGTGCTGGTGCTGCTCATGGGCGCGAGCATGTTCATCCAGCAGTGGATGTCCCCGGCCATCGGCGATGCCAACCAGCGGCGCATGATGATGCTCATGCCGCTGATCTTTACCGTGATCTTCGTGAGCTTTCCCTCGGGACTCACGATCTACTGGTTCGTGAACAATCTTCTGAGCATCGTCCAGCAATACATGATCAACCGAAAGGATCGTTGAGGGCCGGCGGCCGCCGTGCCGGGACCGCCGCATCTCGTGGAGGAGAGGTTTGTGATGAAGCAAGTGGAGACCGAAGGAGAGACTCTTGACGAAGCCATCGCCAAGGCGCTGAACCTGTTGGGCGTGGAGCGGGACAAGGTCTCGCTGGACATACTGGCGGAAGAGAAGATGGGCCTGCTCGGGTTCGGCCGCCAGAACGCCCGTGTCCGGGCCACCATCCGGGAGGCGGTGGCGGCCGTGCCCGACGAGGACGCCGGGGACACGGGCCCGGCCGCGGCGCCCGTGGAGGAGCCGGCGGAAACCGCGCCGGCGGTAGCGGCTCCCGCCGACGATCGACCCGGGGACGGCGATGCGGTGGAGGAACCCGCGGCGCCCGAGGAACCCGCGGAGGACGACGAGCGGTCCGCGGAGGTCCGGAAGGTCGGCGTCGAGGTGCTCACGGAGATCCTCCGGCTCATGGGCGTGGAGGCGGAGGTGGTGGTCAAGCCGGGCACCAGCGCTTCGGAGTTCGTCCTGGACGTTCAGGGCGACAGCAGCGCGCTCCTCATCGGCCGGCGGGGTCAGACCTTGGAGTCGCTTCAGCACATCGTGAGCCGTATCGTGGCGGAAAAGGTCGGCTCGGGCGCTCCCCAACCCATCGTCGATGCGGAAGACTACCGCGGGAGGCGCGTGAGATCCCTGGAGGACATGGCGCTGCGCATGGGCGAGAAGGCCAAGCGCAGCCGGAAGACCCAGGGGATCGACGCCCTCAGCGCCCGCGACCGGCGCATCGTCCACCTCGCCCTCAAGGACGACCCCTGGCTCACCACCAAGAGCCTGGGACACGGTGCCTACCGCAGGCTCCTGATCATTCCCGAAGGGGATCGGAGGGAGCCGGATACGGAACACGTCGCCGACGATCAGTGAAGCGGTATATCGGCGCTTGACTCGTTGACCCGCAAGATGTACGGGTGTAGAGTTTTAATTGACCGGCCGACCGGTCAAGCATAGATTCTTATTTGTAAGCGACAAGTTTCGGGAACCATGCCCATCGTTGTCGACAAGGAGCGCAAGCGCGCCGAGATCCTCGAAGCGGCCATGACGGTCTTCGCGCAGAAGGGATTCCATCGCTCCAGGATGGAGGAGGTCGCGGTCGCCGCCAGGATCGGCAAGGGGACCATCTACGAGTACTTCGACAGCAAGCATCAGCTCCTGCAGGCGCTCCACGGCTACATGCTGGCCAAGCTCAAGGACTACTACGCGCAGGAGCTGCATGGCATCGAGGAGCCTCCGGAGATCATCCGGCGTTTCCTGGGCGCCGCTCTCGTGAGCTTCCGCCAGTGGGAGCCCTTCTTCTACGTCTTCTGCGATGTCTGGGCCGAGGCCGGGCGGGCGGAGCAGCAGAGCCTTCTGCGCATGCAGTTGCGGGACGCGTACCAGTCCTCCATCGATGACCTGACGATGGTCGTCGAGGCAGGCGTGGCCGGCGGCTTCTTCCGCTGCGATCATCCCAGGCTTGCGGCCGAGCACATCCTCGCGTCCGTCGACGGGTTGGCGCTGCACTGGCTGTACGACGACCAGGCCTTCGACCTCGAGGAGATGACGGAATCCCTTACACGGGCGGTCATGAGGAGTCTGGAATGAAGGTCCGCATCGCCCTCTCGATCGTACTGATTCTCCTTGTGAGCGCCGTCACCGCGGTGGGCGTGTACGTCATCAGCGACGTGGAGGAAAAGCCCCGGGTCGAACCGACCGCGGCACCCGTGCCGGTGGAGGCCGCGGCCGTGGTGGCCGCCGATTTCGTGCACCGGATCGAGGCATTGGGGACCATCTCCGCCGTGCGCGAGGGTTCGGTCAGCGCGGAGGTCAGCGGCCGTATCGTCGGGATAGCGCCGAACATCGACCTCGGCAGCGTGGTGCGAGCCGGCGAGCCGCTGGCGCGGGTGGATTCCAAGGACTTCGAGATCGCCGTCCGCAAGGCGGAGGCGCAGGTGGCCAGCGCGAAGGCGCGGGTCCGCAAGGCCGCGGTGGATATCGAGCGGCAGCGTAAGCTGGTGCGGCTGAACCGCGAGCAGTTGCGGCTGGCGCGGGCGGAGCACCAACGCCTCACCAAGCTTCTGGAGAAGCAGTTGGTTTCCAGCCAGGAGGCGGAGCGGCAGGAGCTGGCATGGCGGCGGATCGAGGAGGAGCTCGAGTCGGCCAGGAGCGGAGAGCGGGAGACCGAGGCCCTGCACGCCATCGCCGAGGCGGATCTGGCCCTGGCCGACGTCCAGCTCGAGCAGGCGCGGGAAACCCTTGGGGATACCGAGATCCGCGCGCCGTTTGCCGGCGTCATCGCGAGCAAGAACGTAACGCTGGGGGAGCGTGTGGCGCCGGGCCAGGTGCTTTTTCGACTGGCCGACATCGAGACCGTCAAGCTCGACGTGCGCATTCCCGCCGCGGAAATCCACCGGCTCGAAGCCCGGATCGTGGCCCAGGTCCGGGTGCGCGGACTGGAGGAAGAATTTACCGGACGGGTGGCCAACATCGGCCCGCGGGCGGACCGGGAGACGCGGTCGTTTCCGGTGGAGATCTTCCTTTCCAACACCGCGGGCCGAAAGCTTCTTCCCGGAATGTTCGCGCGGGCCGTCATCCCGGTCCGGGACTATCCGGAGGCCATCCTGATCCCGCGGGAAAGCGTCATCTTCGAGGACGGCGAGCCGGTCGTGTTCGTGGCGGACGCCGATTCGAACCGGGCCGCGCGGCGCGCGGTCGCCGTCGCGCGGTTCGGGTCGCATTACATGATCACGGCGGGCCTCGAGCCCGGTGAGCTCCTCGTGACCGCCGGACAGCGCCTGCTGGTGGACGGTGCCCGCATCCGCGTGGTCACGCGCCGGGATCTGTCCTCATGAAGAAGCTGATCGAGTTCTCCATCGGGAACCCCGTCATCGTCAACCTGCTGGTGCTCCTGATCATCATATCGGGGCTGGTTTCCTATGTGCGGCTCAAGCGGGAGCTCTTCCCCGACTTCTCCCGCCGGGTGGTGCGGATAGACACGACCTACCCGGGGGCGTCACCCGAGGAGGTGGAGGAGCTCATCACCGCGCGGATCGAGGACCGGGTCCGCAACGTGGACGGCCTGAACGAGATGCTGTCCACCTCTCGCGAGGGGCACTCCGAGATCCGTCTCCGGATGCAGTCGGACACCGAGATGAGCCGCGCGCTGGGCGACGTGCGCGCCGCCCTGGACCGGGTCGTCGGATTGCCGGAGGGGGCCGAAGAGCCCCGGGTGAGCGAGGTCCTGTCCACCATCCCGGTGATCACGGTGGCGTTGAGCGGCGATATACCCGAGCAGGAGCTGCGGGAGGTCGCCAAGGACGTTCGGGATGAGCTGAGGCGCGTCGACGGCGTTGCCACCGTGTCCATCTTCGGCATCCGCGAGAGCCGAATCCTTATCGAGATCGACCCGGAACGGCTGGACCAGTACCGGCTGAGCCTGGACGAAATCCGCGCGGCCGTCGGCAACCAGAACCGCAACGTGCCCGGCGGCGCACTGAAGACCGCCCGCGGTGAAATCCTGGTGCGGACCCTGGGCGTGGCCGGGGGCGTGGGCGACGTGGAGCGCATGATCCTTCGTTCCACCGACACCGGACATGCCCTTACGGTGGCGGACGTCGCCGACGTGCGCGAGTCCTTCGAGGACGCGACCATGCTCGCACGCTTCGACGGCAAGCCCTCGCTCAACCTCGTGGTCGTCAAGGAGCTGAGCGGAGATACCATCAGCGTCGCGGAACGCGTGCGAGACTCCGTGGCGGAGATCCGCAAGACCTTGCCGGGGACCGTTTCCCTCGGGATCTTCAATGACTTCTCGGTGTTCATCCGAAACCGGCTGGGCACGCTGGGCGAAAGCGGCGCCATCGGACTGAGCATCGTGCTCGCGGTACTCTGTGTCTTCGTCCGCGGCCGGATCGCCCTGATGACCTCCCTCGGCATTCCGTTCGCGGTGCTGGGCTGCCTGGTCCTGATGTCGGTTTACGGCCTCAGCCTCAACATGATCTCGGCCTTCGGCCTGATCCTGGTGCTCGGCCTCCTGGTGGACGACGCCGTCATCGTCACCGAAAACGTCTACCGCTACGTCGAGCAGGGCCTGCCTCCCAAGGAGGCGGCCCTCCAGGGCACCCACGAGGTGGCCTGGCCGGTGGTCACCACGGTGCTGACCACCGTCGCCGCCTTCGTCCCGTTCCTGCTGATCCCGGGAACCATGGGCTTCTTCATGGAACCCCTCCCCTGGGTGGTGACCTTCGCGCTGCTGCTCTCGCTGCTGGAGGTCTTGTTCATCCTGCCGTCGCATCTCTCGGACGTCATTACGCCCGCCTATGCCAACAAGGTCCGCCGCGGCGAGCGTCTGTGGCTTACCCGGCTGCGCCGTCGCGAGCGGCTGGCCGGCCTCCGCCGTCTGCACGTGAGCGGCCAGCGCACGGAGTTCGCGAGCCTGCGCCATGCCTATGAGAAGCTGCTGGGAGTCGCGGTCCGCTGGCGTTACGTGGCGGTGACCCTGGTGGTGGCGGGCAGCGTTCTGCTGGCCGCCGCGGCCCAGTACCGGGTGCCCTTCGTGCTGTTTCGCGAGTTCGAGTCGAGCCAGTTCTTCGTGAACTTCGAGACGTCGCCCAACGCCAAGCTGGAAGACACCGAGGCGGTGGCCGTTCAGGCCGAAGGGATCGTGGCGGGTTTGCCTCCCGGCGAGGTCAAATCCCTGTCCACGACCGTCGGCGTGGCCTTCCTCGACGTGAACCGGGTGGTGAGGGGAAGCAACGTGGGACAGCTCACGCTGGAGCTCAACGACGACCGCGACCGAAGCACGGCCGAGGTCATCGGCGACCTCCGGGAGAAGATGGAGCGGATACCGGGTATCACCAAGCTCCAGTTCCTCGGTCTCCAGGCCGGGCCCGGAGGCCCTGACATCGAGGCCCGGATCATCGGCGAGGACCTCGAAAGCCTCAGGCGTCTGACCGGAGAGGTCAAGGGCTTTCTGGCCACCCTGCCCGGGGTACGGGACATCCGCGATGACCTCGTCGCCGGCAAGGAGGAGCTCCGTATCAGCCTCAAGCCGGAAGGCCGTACGCTGGGCCTCGACGTGAGGAGCATCGCGCGCCAGGTGCAGCAAGGGTTCCAGGGGGCGGAGGCCTCGAGCATCCAGCGCGGAGACGAGGATGTGCCCATCGTCGTGAGGTTCCCCCGGGACCGGCGCAGCCACGTCGACACGGTGTCGCGGATGAAGCTCACGCTGCCCTCCGGCGAGCGGGTATTCCTGCGCGAGGTCGCCGACATCGGCACCGGCATCAGCCCGAGCCAGATCAACCGGGACGACCGCAAGCGGACATTGAGCGTCTTCGCCGAGGTGGAGGCGGAGAAAACCACCGTGGTGGAGGCCACCGACGCCTTGAAGCGCCAGTTCGCCGACGTCGGCCGGCGTTACCCCGGGCAGCGGGTGGTGGTGAAGGGTGAACGGCAGGAGATGGAGGAGTCGCTGGCTGCCCTGCCGCAAATCTCCCTGATCACGCTGTTCGTCATTTATTTCGTGCTGGGCTCCCTGTTCAAATCGTTCATTCAGCCGTTCATCGTCATGGCCGCGATTCCCTTCGCCTTCGGCGGCGTCGTCATCGGCCACCTGGTGATGGGCGAGAATCTGAGCTTCCTGTCCCTGCTGGGCTTCGTCGCGCTGGCGGGGGTCGTGGTCAACGATTCGCTGATCCTGGTGGACTTCATCAACCGCGCCCGGAGAAGGGGCGTCTCGGCGTACGACTCCATCATCCAGTCCGGCGTCGTGCGCCTGAGGCCGGTCATGTTGACCACCGTCACCACCATCGGCGGCCTGGTTCCGCTGGCCTTCTTCGCCACTGGCCAGGCCAGGTTCCTCTCGCCCATGGCCATCTCCGTGGTCTGGGGGCTCGCCTTCGCTACCGTGCTTACGCTGATCCTCACGCCGTGCCTCTACGCCATGCTGGACGACGCCAAGGCGATCGCGCGGCGATTGTTTCGCGTCGGCGCGGCGACGCCCGATGGGGTCGCCGCGCCGGAAGAAGCTGGAATTTGACAGGTTCCAAGGCGCTTCCTATAAGTGATCGCATGCGCTGGCGAACGTCGTTCATACCCACCATCAAGGAAGAGCCGTCGGACGCCGAGGTGACCAGCCACCGGCTGCTGGTGCGCGCCGGAATGATCCGGCAGGTGAGCCGCGGGGTGTACGATCTGCTGCCGCTGGCGCTCCGGACCGTGCGCAAGATCGAGGCCATCGTGCGCGAGGAGATGAACCGCGCCGGCGCCCAGGAACTGCTGATGCCGGTCACCTCGCCGGCCGAGCTGTGGCAGGACAGCGGCCGCTGGGAGGTCTACGGCAAGGAGCTGCTGCGCTTCAAGGACCGTCACGAGCGGGACTTCTGTCTCGCCCCGACCCACGAGGAGGTGATCACCGATATCGTGCGGCGTGACGTCCGTTCCTACCGCGAGCTCCCCATGAACCTCTACCAGATCCAGACCAAGTTCCGTGACGAGGTGCGCCCGCGCTTCGGCCTGATGCGCGGGCGCGAGTTCATCATGAAGGACGCCTACAGTTTCCACCTGGACCGGGAGGACGCCGAGCGCGAGTACCGCAACATGTACGACACCTACCGCCGCATCTTCAGCCGCTGCGGGCTGCAGTTCCGCGCGGTGGAGGCCGACTCCGGCGCCATCGGCGGCAGCCTGTCGCACGAGTTCCAGGTGCTGGCGGAGTCGGGAGAGGACGCGCTGGCGGCGTGCAACTTTTGCGACTACGCGGCCAACGTGCAGAAGGCGGAATCGCGTCTGCCCGCGCCCCGGGACGGCGACGCATCCGATGCCGCGCCCGAGACCGTGGCCACGCCCGGGCTCAAGACGGTCCCGGAGGTCTCGAAATTCCTGGAGATTCCCCCGCAGCGGTTCATCAAGACCATGATCTACCGCAAGCCCGCCGGGGGGCTCGTGGCCGTGCTGGTGCGCGGCGACCACGAGGTCAACGAGACCAAGCTGGGCAATCTCCTGGACACCATCGCGGTGGAGATGGCGGACGAGGAGGAGGTCATGGAGGCCGTCGGCGCGCCGCCGGGCTTCCTGGGCCCCATGAACCTGCCCCTGGAGGTGTGGGCGGACCGCGCCGTCCAGGGCATGACCGAAGCCGTCACCGGCGCCAACCAGGCCGACGCCCACACCATCCACGTGAGCCAGTCGAGGGACTTCACGCCCGCGCGCTTCGAGGACCTGCGCCTGGTGAAGGCCGGGGACCCGTGTGCGCGCTGCGAGGAGGGCGTCATCGAGGAGTATCGCGGCATCGAGGTGGGGCACGTGTTCTACCTCGGGCGCAAGTACAGCGAGGCCATGGGCGCGACGATCCTCGACTCGGAGGGACACGAGCGGGTCATGGAGATGGGCTGCTACGGCATCGGCGTCACCCGGCTGATGGCCGCCGCCATCGAGCAGAACAACGACGCCGACGGCATCATCTGGCCGATGTCCATCGCCCCCTTCGCCGTCGAGCTGCTCCCCCTCAACTACAAGGAGGAGCCCATTCGAGAGGTCACGGACCGGATCTACGAGGGCCTGACGGCAGCCGGGCACGAGGTCCTGCTGGACGACCGCGACGAGCGGCCCGGGGTCAAGTTCAAGGACGCGGACTTGGTCGGCATCCCGTTGCGAGTCACCATCGGCGCCAAGGGGCTCGCCAAGGGCAACGTGGAGCTGCGCTGGCGCGGCGACGGGACCACCGCCGAGGCGCCGGTGGACGAGGCCGTGGAGCGCATCGGCGCGGCCCTGGGAAACGGACGGACATGACGGCGGCGGCATCCTCCGTCAAGCAGCGCCTGATCGTCGCGCTGGACCTGGCCGACCCGGCGCGGGCGAGAACCCTCGCGACCGTGCTGGCGCCCGAAGTCGGGATGCTCAAGGTCGGCAAGCAGCTCTTCACGAGCGCCGGCCCGGACATCGTCCGCACCATCCATGACCTCGGCGGCGAGGTCTTCCTGGACCTCAAGTTCCACGACATTCCCAACACCGTGGCGGCCGCGGGGGTGGAAGCCGCCCGGCTCGGAGTCAAGCTGTTCAACATCCACGCCTCCGGCGGCGGGGATATGATGCGGCAGACCGCGGCGGCGGTGGAGGAAGTGTGCGAAAAGGAAGGCCTGCGGCGGCCGTCGGTGCTGGGCGTCACGGTCCTTACGAGTCTCGACGACTCGGACCTCGAGGCTCAGGGGATTCAGGGCGGCGTGCGTGCCCAGGTCCTGCGGTTGGCCGGGATGGCGCAGGAGGCCGGTCTCGCGGGCGTCGTCTGCTCCGCGCAGGAGGCTACGGACATCCGGCGCGCGTGCGGCGGGTCCTTCATGCTCGTCACGCCGGGCATCCGGCCCGCGGGCCAGCAGACCGGTGATCAGAAGCGCGTCATGACCCCCGGCGACGCGGTCCGCGCCGGCATCGACTACATCGTGGTAGGCCGGCCCATCACCGGCGCCGACGACCCGGTCGAGGCCGCCCGGTCGGTGGTCGCCGAGATGGCCGAAGCCGTGTTAAGTTAGGAACCCATGCCCGTAGCCACCATCGAAGAAGCCCTCGAAGACATCCGTCAAGGCAAGATGGTCATCCTGATGGATGACCAGAACCGCGAGAACGAGGGCGACCTCACCATGGCCGCGGAGTTGGCCACCCCCGACGCCATCAACTTCATGGCCACCTGGGGACGGGGCCTGATCTGCCTGACGCTCACCGAGGAGAAGGTCGCCCAGCTCGGCCTCACCATGATGGTGCGGGACAACACCGCCCCTTTCGGCACCGCCTTCACGGTCTCCATCGACGGAGTCAAGAACGTAACTACCGGCATCTCGGCGTCCGACCGCTCCGAAACCATCCTTGCGGCCATCGCCGACAATGCCGGCCCCGGGGACCTGTGCACGCCCGGTCACATCTTTCCGCTACGCGCCAGGAACGGCGGCGTGCTGGTGCGCACCGGCCAGACCGAGGGCTCCGTGGACCTCTGCCGGCTGGCCGGGCTCAAGCCGGCCGGCGTGATCTGCGAGATCATGAAGGACGACGGCACCATGGCGCGGCTGGCGGACCTCGAGGAGTTCGGCGAGAAGTACGACCTCAAGATCTGCACCATCGCCGACCTGATCCAGTACCGGCTCGAGAACGACTCGCTGATCCACAGGGTCGCCGAAACCCGCTTGCCCACCCGCTACGGCGGGGAGTTCAAGGCGATCATCTACAATACCCACGTAGACTCCAGCGAGCACCTGGCGCTCATCAAGGGAGATATCTCCGAGGACCGCGAGACCCTGGTGCGGGTGTGCACCAAGTTCCTTCCCGGCGACGTCTTCGGCTTCGAGTTCTTCGACACCGGCTCGGTCATCAAGCAGTCCATGGAACTCATCGCCAGGGAAGAAGCAGGCGTGCTGCTCTACCTCCAGCCCGAGGGCAAGGGCCTGCGCACCGCTGAAGCCAGGGAGGAAAGAAGCTTCCGCGACTTCGGCATCGGCGCCCAGATCCTCCGCGACCTGGGCATCCGCAAGCTCCGCCTCGTCACCAACAACAACAGGAATCTCGTGGGCCTTTCCGGCTACGGCCTGGAGATTACCAGCACGGTCCCCTTCCCCATGCGCCCCGGCACCATCCCGCGCGGCGCCGCCGGAGGCTGACGCTTCTTATCCTCCTTGTGCCTTTGCCCGCGGCCCAAGGGCGAAATCGCGAATCGGCAAGTCCGTTCCTGGCCGGCCTCGGTTCCTCGTGGAGTCGATGGACGGCGAACGTACCGGCGGGTCAGCACCTGTGTGTTGCTGGTGGCGTCACCCGTAACAAATTTTCATATAACATTTATGGTATTGACTAATAGAAAAAGTTGTCGTAAGAGAGATTTTCTTGTTACAAATATGTGACGAGAGGCGTGGAAAGAGGCAACATTTGGATGAATTGAGGAAATGGTGGGGGCTTGAGAATACGGAGGATTGAAACATGCCCGACGATTATTCCGCCGACACACAAACCACCGGGGCCGTCGAGGTAGGCGGCAGCACCACCGGCAATATCGAGAGCGCCAACGACTTCGACTGGTTCGCCGTCGAGTTGGTCGCGGGACGCACCTACGTCATCGATCTTGAAGGCTCGGACACCGGCGGCGGCACGCTGTCAAACCCCGTGTTGCGGGGTCTCTACCTCGACGGCAACGGCGGCCGCATATCCGGTACGCAGACCAACGACGGCGGCGACGGGCGCAACGCCCAGCTCACGTACACCGCCACGACGACCGGCACCCATTACATCGCGGCGCGCGGGTACGGGAGCAGGACCGGCACCTATACCGTACGGGTAACGGAAACCACCACCGACCCGACGGAAACCACCACCGACCCGACGGAAACCGTCACGGACTTGGGCGACATCACGGACTTGGGAAGGCCACGGTTTCCGGACGCCAGTTTCAGTGGCGCGGCGGGCGAGGTCCTGTCCTGGAGCTTCACGCTAACCGAGGCGAAGTCGGTAGGATTGGGCCTGCGGCGGCTGGATGCCGATGCGGACCTGGTGCTCGAGGACGCCGAAGGCAACGAGCTTGCCAACAGCAGGACAACCGGCACGGCCAACGAGTGGTTGGAGGAGACACTGTTGGCGGGCACGTACTACGTGCGAGTGGAGGCGCGGGCGTCCGGCGCCAACGACTTCAAGCTCCGTTACGGCGTGGAGGCCCCGGATGCCGAAAGGGTGACGGAGTTGGAAGCACAGGCCGCGGCAGCACAGGCCGAGGAAGATGCGTTGCGGCAAGCACTGGAACAAACGCAAGGGCGGGCGTTGGAAACAACGAATGTGGATGTACGAGCGCAATCTCGGGAGGGGAGGAGCCTCGAACCCGATCCGCCCATAGCCGAGCAGCAACAGGCTGACGACTACGCCGCGACCACCGATACCACCGGGACCGTGACGGTGGGGGGAAGCGCGACGGGGAATGTCGAATACGACGGGGACCGCGACTGGTTCGCGGTGGACCTGGTTGCGGGCAAATCCTACCGCGTCGAACTCAGAGGAGGGGCAACGGAGAACGGTACGCTGTGGGACCCCTACCTGCGCGGCATCTACGACGGGGACGGCAACCGGATCGAGGGCACGACCAACGATGACGGCGATCGCCCGGACAGTCTAGTCGCCTACACGCCCACGACGTCGGGCACCTTCTACATCGCGGCTGGCGCCGACGGCTCGCGCACGGGCACCTATACGCTGTCGGTCGCCGAGTTCACGGACGACTACGGCGCGAGTACCGGCACCACCGGGACCGTGACGGTGGGCGGAAGCGCGACGGGCGATGTTGAAGCCGGAGGCGACCGCGACTGGTTCGCGGTGGAACTGGTGGCGGGGACGACCTACGTCATCAGGCTCGAAGGGCGTTCAACGAAGCAGGGCACGCTGGTAGACCCCTCCCTGTACGGCATCTACGATGCGGAGGGCAACCGGATCGAGGACACGACCAACGATGACGCCGACCGCACGAGAAACAGTAAAGTCGTCTACACGGCGACGACCTCGGGTACCTTCTACATCGCGGCCGGCGGCCACAACAATGCCTGGGACGGCACGTACCGGCTCTCGGTGCAGGGCTTTGAAGATGACTACCTCGCCAGTACCGACACCACCGGAGTCGTGACGGTGGGCGGAAGCGTGACGGGCGAAGTTGAGCACGGGGGCGAAAACGGCGACCGTGACTGGTTCGCGGTCGAACTGGAGGCGGGGGCGACCTACATCATCGATCTCGAAGGGTCGGGAACGAATCAGGGCACGATGAGAGACCCCTATCTGCACGGTATCTACGATGGAGACGGCAACCGGATTGAAAGCACGAGCAACGACGACGGCGGCGAAGGCTCCAACAGTCGAGTCGTCTACTATGCCGGCACGTCAGGCACCTATTACATCGCGGCCGGCGGCGACGAACTCCACTCGGCGACGGGAACCTACAAGCTGTCGGTCACCAAGAGGGAGGACGACTACCTCTCGAGCACCGGCACCACCGGAACCGTGACGGTGGATGGAGACGTGACGGGGGAGGTTGAGCACGGAGGCGACCGCGACTGGTTCGCGGTGGAACTGGTGGCGGGGACGATCTACCGCATCAAGCTCGAAGGGTCGCAAAACGACAACGGTACGCTGAGGGACCCCTACCTGTACGGCATCTACGATGGCGACGGCGAGAAGATCGACATGACGTGGAACGATGACGACGGCTACTTCAGCCGCAACAGCGAAGTCACCTACGAACCCAACAAGTCGGGTACCTTCTACATTTCGGCCGGCGGCGACAAAGATTGGAAGGGCACGTACCGCCTTTCGGTGAGTGTCTTTGTACCCGCCGAGGATGACTACAGCGGCCATACGGACACAACCGGGACCGTGGCAGTGGACGGGAGCGTGACGGGCAATATCCAATACCCGGGCGACCGCGACTGGTTCGCGGTGGAACTGACGGCGGGGACGACCTACGGCGTCAAGCTCGAAGGGCGTTCAACGAACCAGGGCACGGTCAACGACACCTACCTGTACGGCATCTACGATGGGGACGGCAAGCTGATCGAGGGAACGACCGACGACGACAGCGGAGTAATATGGAACAGTGAAACCGCCTACAAACCCAGCACGTCGGGCACCTACTACATTTCGGCCGGCGGCCTGGGCAGGAGGACAGGCACGTACCGGCTCTCGGTCGATGCAGATGACTACACCGCCGCTACGGACACCACCGGAGCCGTGACCGTGGGCGGAAGCGCGACGGGCAAACTTGAGTTCGAGGGCGACCGCGACTGGTTCGCGGTGGAACTGGTGGCGGGGACGACCTACCGCATCGACGTCAAGGGCAACGTGCGGGATGACTACGGCGGCACCTTGGGTAACCCGCATGCGGTGCTGCGTAACGGTTCGGGCGATCATCTGGCCAGCGATGACAACGGCGGGGAGCGCGTCAACTCCCGGATGGAGGTCGTTTTGGACACCAATGGGACATACTACGTCGAGGTCAGCGATGTCGGCGGCCGCGGTACCTATACGGTTTTCGTGCAAGAGGTTGACGACGCCATCTGAGCCTGTCATGGCGATGGCTCAGCGGGACTCTTGCGCAGGTAGCGGTGAATCGAGTTGCGGAGGCGCTTGAGGGCGTCGTCGACGGAGCGGAACATCTGCTCCTCGATGAGCTCGCCGCAGTTCCAGTAGTCCATGGACGGCGCCTCCGTGAAGTTGATGTCCAGGACCTTGTCACCCGGAGGGTTGCCGGTGATGAGGACCCGGACGGAGTAGCCCGCGTCGATGGCCAGACCCCGGGCGTAGCGCGGTATCCTCAGCGAGTCCTTGATATAGTTGAGGCGTTTCTGGGGGAACTCGCCCACGCCCAGCGAGAGGTACACCCAGCGGTCGTCGTTGTTGGCGAGCTCGCGCAGGGCCTGGCCGTTGATATCGACGATGTTCTGGAGCGCCCGCTCCTGCCGGTAGTCCTTCAGCAGCTCGAAGGCCCAGTGCTCGATCACGCCGATGGGGACTCGCTCGCCGGTTTCCGAGCGCTGCTTGGTTCCGGTGTCTATCCACCACTTCACCTCCTGAACGGCGGTGCCGGGGTCGCCGGCGGGTTGCGCCGTTTCGGTGGCGGGTGGTTCGGTCTCGGGTTTGTCGGGGTCGGACATGGCGTCCTAGCGGTGCGGCCTCGGCTCGGTGGACAGGCTGCTTGCAATCACCACGGGCGGGTTCGAAAACCCGCCCCTACACCTTGAACTCGTTCAGCGTGCTGGGGGCGAAGAGGCTGTCCACCTCGAGCCGCTGCTTGATGAGCCCCTGCTCATGGGCGTAGCCCACCAGCGTTTCCAGGACATGGCGGTTGGCCTCCAGCCCGTAGGCCCAGGCATCCGGTCCCAGGACCTCTTTCTCCTTTTCCATCTGCTCGATGGACCAAGCCAGCATGTACTTGAGCGCGGAGTATTCGTACATGGCCTCGGCGCAGAGGCGCTTGGATTCGCAGAATGCCTTGTAGAGGTTCTGGGCCACCCACGGGTGCTGTTCGTAGACGTCCTCCCGGAACACCAGGGTGTGCATGATGGGGAAGATGCCGGTCTTGCGGAAATATTCCTCCTCCACCGGGCGGAAGTCCGGGAACAGCCGCGCCACCTTGGGCGAGCGGCGCACGAACGGCGACGGCATGTGGGCGGAAATGAGCGCGTCGATGTCGCCGTTCTCCAGCATGGAAGAGAGCGTCTGCTCCGGGCCGATGGGGGTGATGGAGAGGGTTTCGGGCAGGTCCGGACGGAGCTTCTCCTCCCGGCCGGGGGTCTCTTCGCCGCCCGTGAACCAGCTCACCTTCTCAAGGTCCACACCGTACTCGTGCTGCAGGATGCCGCGCTGCCATATGGCCGCGGTCATCTGGTACTCGGGAACGCCGACGCGCTTGCCGGTCAGGTCGCCGGCTTCCTTGATGCCCGAGCCGGTGTGGATATAGATGCCTGAGTGCCGGAACGCGCGGGAGGGAAACACGGGGATCGCCACGAACCGCGGCGTGCCCTTGTCCTTGGACATCAGGTAGGAACCCATGGACATCTCGGCGGCGTCGAAGTCCTGGTAGCGCAGCATGCGCCAGAAGGTTTCCTCCACGCGGAACGGCAGGTAGGTCAGGTCGACCCCTTCCACCGGCACCCGGCCCTCCTGCAGGGGGCGTGTGCGGTCATAGTCCCAACAGGCGACGGTGATGCTTACTTTGGACATGGCGGTTGATCTCTCCCGTGTCGTGCGGTCCCGCGGTCGACGCGGGCCACCGGATAAGGTAACAGGAATGGTTGGGCAGTGTAAGGACGCCGGCCACGGGCAGGGGGCCGGTTTGTTGACCGGGCACGGCATTTTTGTGTATATAGGGACCGTCTGCAAAAGGTTATTGATTTCTTTATCTTACCCGAGGAACCATGCTTTTTGACTTCGCCAGCGTGCTGGTTTTCACGTTGTTGGGCGCGGCCTTCGTCTGGGTGAACCTGTTGATCGGCCGCTTGCTGCGGCCTTCCAATCCCCAGCTCCGCAAGCTCTCCACCTACGAGTGCGGCGAGCCCGCGTCGGGAAGCGCGTGGGTCAACTTCAACGTCCGGTTCTACTTCATCGCCCTCATCTTCATCATCTTCGAGGTGGAGATCGCCTTCATCTTCCCGGTGGCGGTGGTCTTCCGCGACTGGCTTCAGAACGACGCGGGACTCTTTGCGTTCGGCGCCATCGCCGTCTTCACCATCATCGTGTTCCTGGGTCTCATCTACGACTGGCGCAAGGGCGACCTGGAGTGGGTGAAGAGCTAGGCGGCTCGCGACGGACAGCCACCAGGCAGGTATGGGAAACATGACGGCAAAAGAGATATTCGAGCGCGTGAGCGAGCTTTGCCCCGGCGGCGTGTCGGACCTCGACGAGGAGTGCCTGGACCCGTTCTTCAAGGTCAAGGCGGCCAACCTCAAGGAGGTGTGCCTGGCGCTGCGGGACGACGACGCGCTCAAGTTCAGCGTGCTCTCGGACCTGACCGCGGTGGATCTGCCCACGGAGAACGTCATACAGGTCGTCTACCACCTGTACTCGTACGAGCCGCCGCAGCAGATCGTGGTCAAGGCCGACGTGGACCGGGACGCGGCGCGGATCGCCACGGTGGAGGACGTCTGGAAGGTCGCCAACTGGTTCGAGCGCGAAGTGTTCGATCTCTTCGGAGTCGTCTTCGAGGGGCATTCGGACCTCCGGCGGATCCTGCTGCCCGAGGACTGGGTGGGTTATCCCCTGCGCAAGGACTTCGTGGAGCAGGAAGAGTACGACGGCATCAGCACCGAGCGCGAGCCGCTGGTCCCGGAGAACATGCGCTAGACGGGTCGCGGCGGAGTGCCGCGGTCGATTGCAGCGGCGGGTTTCAAACCCGCCCGTGTCCGTGTCGTTGACGAAGGAAGGACATCATGGCTGAGGTCGCCGAACGAACCGGCCTGCACACCGAAGACATGACCCTGAACGTGGGGCCGCAGCATCCGAGCACCCACGGGGTGCTGCGGTTCGTGGTCAAAACGGACGGCGAGGTCATCAACGAGGCCATTCCCGACGTCGGCTACCTGCACCGCTCCATCGAGAAGATCGGCGAGAAGTGCACGTGGCACGGCTACGTTCCCTACACCGACCGCGCCGACTACCTTGCCGCCATGTTCGCCAACCAGGGCTTCTGCATGGCCGCCGAGCGGCTGGGCAACGTCGAGGTGCCGCCCCGCGGCGAGTACTGCCGGGTGATCGCCTGCGAGCTCAACCGCGTCGCCAGCCACCTCATCGCGGTGGGCACCTTCGGGCAGGACATCGGCGCCATCACGCCCTTTCTGCACGCGCTCCGGGAGCGTGAGAGCATCAACGACCTGATGGAGGAGATCTGCGGCGCCCGCCTGACCTACAACTACCTGCGCATCGGCGGCGTCGGCTACGACATCAAGCCCGAGACCTGCGCCCGCATCACGGAGTTCCTCGACCACTTCGAGCCCATCGTCGACGAGTACAACCGCCTGCTTTCGTACAACAAGATCTTCATCGAGCGGCTGGCCAACGTCGCCGTGATCTCGAAGGAGGACGCGCTCCAGTACAACCTGGTGGGCCCCAACCTGCGGGCGTCGGGCGTCCAGTGGGACATCCGCCGCGACATCCCCTACTCGGTCTACCCCGAGCTCGACTTCGAGGTGCCGGTGGGGAGCGGCGAGCGCGGCACCCTGGGCGATTCCTACGACCGCTATTATGTCCGGATCCGGGAGCTGATGGAGAGTTGCAAGATCCTCCGCCAGTGCCTCGACAAGATGCCCGACGGGCCGGCGGTCGCCAAGGTGGCGCGCAAGTTCAAGCCGCCCGCCGGCGAGACCTACGTGCGCATCGAGGCGCCGCGCGGGGACATGGGCTATTACGTCGTCAGCGACGGCAGCGAGTATCCTTACCGGGTGAGGATCCGCACCGGCTCCTTCACCGCCATGAGCATCATCGACAAGATCAGTCCGGGAATCATGGTCGCGGACCTGATCGCGTTGATCGCGAGCCTCGACGTGGACGCCCCGGAGATCGACCGCTAGGCAGTGACGATGGACTTTACCGTACAAGACCTGATCGCGACGTTGTTGCCGGGCGCCGTCCCGGCGGCGCTGGGCTACGCGCTTGCCGCGGTGGCGGTGGCCTTCGCGGTGCTGTCGTTCTTCGTGGCGCCGCTGGCGGGCGTGACGAGCTGGCTGGAGCGGCGCGTGTGGGCGCGCATGCAGTCCCGGGTCGGCCCCAACCGCGTCGGCCCGCAGGGAATCTTCCAGTGGCTGGCGGACGGGGTCAAGAACATCCAGAAAGAGGACATCATACCGGCCTCGGCCGACCGGAAACTCTTCCTGCTGGCCCCCTACATCGTCTTCTCGGGGTTTCTCGGCGCCTTCGTGGTCATTCCCTTCGGCAGTTGGCTGATCCCCGCCGACCTCAACATCGGCATCCTCTACCTGCTGGCCATCACCTCCCTGGTGGTGGTGGGCATCCTGATGGCGGGCTGGGCGTCCAACAACAAGTGGTCGCTCCTGGGGGGCATGCGCTCGGCCGCCCAGATCGTCAGCTACGAGATACCCGCCGGGGTCGCGGTGCTGACGGTGATCTTCCTGTCCGGGACCCTCAGCATGCAGGGGATCATCCAGGCCCAGGGATGGGCGCCGTGGGACTGGTTCATCTTCTACAACCCCTTCACCTTTGTCGCCTTCTTCATGTTCTTTGTCGCCGCCCTGGCCGAGGGCAACCGCACGCCGTTCGACATCCCCGAAGCCGAGTCCGAGTTGGTGGCGGGCTACGTCACCGAGTACAGCGGCATGCGCTTCCTGTTCTTCTTCTTCGCGGAATGGGGCAACCTGTACGTCATCGGCGCCATCGCGGCGACGCTGTTCCTCGGCGGCTGGCAGATACCGGCGACCATCTTCGGGGTCACCATGGCCGAGCACCCGCTGCTCAAGGGCGTCCTGGAGTTCGCGGTCTTCTTCGTCAAGGCCTACTTCTGGGCCTTCGTCGCCATGTGGGTGAGGGGCACGCTGCCGCGGGTGCGGGTGGACCAGCTCATGGCCATGTGCTGGAAGTACATGGTGCCGATCTCGTTCATCTGCCTGTTCGGCACCATCGTGCTGCTGGTGATCTGGCCCGAAGGCAATCGCGCACTGACGTTCGCCACGCTGGCCGTGGCCTGTCTCGTCGTGCTTTATTTCATGTGGCGGGTGGTCTACCAGATCATGCACTCGCGCCCCACCCTCTATCTCAAGCCGTACGTCTAGGGATGCACCGACCGCGGCCCGGGGAAACGCCATGAACGGAGTCATCGAATACTTCCAGAACGTCAGGGACACGGTGAGGAGCATCTTCGAGGGGATGACCATCACCTTCTCCCACTTCGTCCGCAAGCCGTCGACGATCCAGTATCCCGACCGCATCGCGAAGCAGGTGCAGGAGACCCTGCCGCTGCGCTACCGCGGCATCCTCGAGGTCGACATGGACATCTGCACGGGCTGCCTGGCGTGCGAGCGGGTGTGCCCGATCAACTGCATCGCCATCGGCATCGAGATGAACGCGGAGACGAAGCAGCGCGACTTCACCCTGTTCGACATCGACATTTGCAAGTGCATGTATTGCGGCCTCTGCATGGAGGCCTGCCCCACGGGATCCATCCGTCACACGCAGGAGTTCGAGGGCGCCTGCAACAACCCCGCCGGCCTGGTGCGGCATTTCATCACCGAGAAAGTGCCTCTCTACAAGCCGAAGAAGGGTGGCGAGACGGAACCCCGGATGATTCAGAAGGTGGATATCGGAAAGACCTACATGGACGAGATAGCCGAGCCGGAAAACTGACGGCCCCGCCGGCCACGTCAGGATTCGCGAGACTATCTCGTCGGACAGGCTCCTGGCCCCCCGCCGCGGCGCAACTCTCTGATGGCCCGATTCGTGTGATGCGGGCCGCTCGTCCTCCCATCTAGAGGGTGGTTTTGATCATGGAGATTTCCATAGACGTCCTTATCTTCTATCTGGTTTCCTTCGTCGTGGTGGGTTCCGCCTGCATCGTGGCGTTCTCGCGCAACATCGTGCACTCGGCGTTCTCGCTGCTGGGCACCTTCGGCGGAGTGGCGGGACTCTACGTGTTCCTCGGCGCCGACTTCGTGGCGGCGGTGCAGGTGTTGATCTACGTCGGCGGCATTCTCGTGCTGATCCTGTTCGCGGTCATGCTGACCCACCGGATCAGCGACATCGACATCACCAACCGCACGGTGGGCCGGATCCCCGGGCTCGTCGCCGTGGCGGTTTTCCTCGGCATCCTGGTCTACGCCATCGGCGAGACCGACTGGGTGAAGGTGAAGGAAGTGGCCTTCGAGCCCACCACGGCGGTGATCGGCAATTTCTTCCTCCGCGAGTACCTGCTGCCGTTCCAGATCGCCGCGGTGGTGCTGCTGGTGGCGCTCATCGGCGCCATCACGCTGTCGCGCAAGGAAATCAAGGAATAGAGTTTCACGAAATGGCCGTATACCTTGCCAACTTGACGAAGGTCGGACTGGAGCACTACCTGGTGGTGGCGGGCATCCTGTTCGCGTTGGGAATCTACATCGTCCTCACCCGGCGCAACGCCATCAGCATTCTCCTCGGCGTGGAGCTCATCCTGAACTCGGCCGGACTGAACTACGTCGCGTTCTCGCACTTCAGCACCGGGAACGTCGACGGGCAGATCTACACGGTGTTCATCATCATGCTGGCGGCCTCCGAAGCCGCCATCGGCCTGGCCATCGTCCTCGCCATCTACCAGCTCTTTGCCACCATCGACGTCGAGGCCACCGAGACGCTCAAGGATTAGTCTTCACCTTCGCGAGTAGCTTCGTATGGATAACCCCGTTCAGACCGATTTTCTCCGTTGGATCGTGCTGTTTCCGCTGCTGGGCGCCGCGCTGAACGGGCTGCTGGGCGCCCGCATCCAGGAGCGCGCGGGCAAGCGCACGGTGGCCTTCATCGCCTGCGCGCCGGTAACTTTGTCCTTCCTGTTCTCGCTGTGGGCGTTCGGCCGGCTGCTGGCGCTGCCGGCCAAGGAGCGGTTCCTCATCGACCACTTCTACACCTGGATCCCCATGGGCTCCTTCAGCGTCGACGTGGCGTTCTGGGTGGACCCGCTGTCGGCGATCATGATCCTGGTGGTGAGCGGCATCGGCGGGCTGATCCATTTCTACTCCATCGGCTACATGCACGACGACCGCTCCATGTGGCGCTACTTCGCCTACCTGAACCTGTTCACCTTCTCCATGCTGCTGCTGGTGACCGGCGACAACCTGCTGCTGATGTTCGTGGGCTGGGAGGGCGTGGGCCTGTGCTCGTGGGCGCTCATCGGCTTCTGGTACACCGACCACACCAACACGCGCGCCGGAAACAAGGCGTTCATCGTCAACCGCATCGGCGACTTCGGGTTCGTGCTGGGCATCTTCCTGCTGTACTGGACCCTCTCGGGACAGGGCCACGGGAGCCTGGCGTTCCGCGACATCGGGCACAACGCCGGGCTCCTGGCCGACATGGAGCTATGGGGAATCGGCGTGGCGACGCTGGTGACGCTGCTGCTGTTCATCGGCGCCACCGGCAAGTCGGCGCAGATTCCGCTCTACGTCTGGCTTCCCGACGCCATGCAGGGCCCGACCCCGGTGAGCGCGCTGATCCACGCCGCCACCATGGTGACGGCCGGGGTCTACATGATCGCGCGGCTGAACGAGCTCTTCTCGGCGGCCCCGGCGACGCTGCAGATCATCGCCGTGGTGGGCGCCGCCACCGCCTTCTTCGCCGCCACCATCGCTATCACCCAGACCGACATCAAGCGGGTGCTGGCCTACTCCACGGTCAGCCAGCTCGGTTACATGTTCCTGGCCATGGGCGTGGGCGCCTACACCGCCGGCATGTTCCACCTGCTCACCCACGCGTTCTTCAAGGCCTGCCTCTTCCTGGGCTCCGGGAGCATCATCCACGCCATGCAGGGCGAGCAGGACATGCGCCAGATGGGCGGCCTGAGGAAGGTGATGCCGGCGACCTTCTGGACCTTCACCATCGCCGTCCTGGCCATCGCCGGGACCCCGTTCCTGGCCGGCTTCTTCTCCAAGGACGCGATCCTGTGGCAGGCCTGGGCGAGTCACAACGAGTTGCTGTGGGGCGTGGGGGTGTTCGTGGCGGGCCTGACGGCCTTCTACATGTTCCGCCAGTTCTTCATGGTGTTCTTCGGCGACTGCCGCGCCGACCACCACGTCCGGGAGCACCTGCACGAGTCGCCGAAGATCATGACCTGGCCGCTGTGGATCCTCGCGGCCGGCTCGGTCGTCGTGGGCTATCTCGGGCTGCCCCCGTTCATGGGCGTGAACCTGCTGGACGGCTGGCTCGATCCGGTGATCCACCTCCCCCATGGCGAGCACCACTCCGTGGCGGAAGAGGTCGGGGTCATGAGCGTGTCCATCATCGCAGCCGCCGTCGGCGTGGCGCTGGCGTATTTCCTCTACTACCTGCGGACGCCGTCGCGCGACGAGTCGCCCGAGGCCAAGGGATTCTCGTACCGCCTGCTCTACAACAAGTACTACGTGGACGAGGTCTACCAGTTCGTCTTCGTCGGCGGCACGCTGTTGTTCGCACGGATCGGAGCGGCGTTCGACCGCTACATCATCGACACCATCGTGGATGGATCGGCCAAGCTCACCACCATCATTTCCTGGTTCAACGGGCTGTTCGACAACTACGTGGTCGACATGCTGGTCAACGCCGTCGCCAACGTGACCTTCGCGATAGGCAACAACTTCCGGCGGGTCCAGACCGGCAACATCAACAGCTACCTCTACGTGGTGGTGGGAGCCGTGGTCGTCGCCCTGATCGTCAAGCTGCGCTACTGGAGCTGATTCAGATCGGAGAGATTCGGATAGGAGAGATGCGAAAATGACCGAACATGTGCTGAGCTACATGGTCTTCATCCCGTTGGCCGGGATGTTGGTCGTGCTGTGCCTGCCGAGCGACCGCCATGACCTGATTCGCTGGGTGTCGGCCGCGGCCACGGTGCCGCCGCTCCTTCTGGGGATCTGGCTCTACGCCAACTTCGACACCACCACGACCGCCATGCAGTTCGTCGAGCGGGCTCCCTGGATCCCCGCGTTCAACATCGAGTACTACGTCGGCGTCGACGGCCTCAGCGTTTCCATGTTGCTCCTGACCGCGCTGTTGTCGTTCCTGTGCATCTTCGCGTCCTGGGGTATCGACAAGGGGGTCAAGGGTTATTTCGCGCTTTTCCTGCTGCTGGACACCGGCATGACCGGGGTGTTCGTGGCCTTGGATTTCGTGCTCTTCTACGTGTTCTGGGAAGTCATGCTGCTTCCCATGTACTTCCTCATCGGCATCTGGGGCGGCCCGCGCAAGGAATATGCCGCCATCAAGTTCTTCCTCTACACGCTGCTGGGCAGCGTGCTCATGCTGGTGGCGATCCTGGCGCTGTACTTCTACTCCGAGCCCAACACCTTCGACATGACCAAGCTGATGGACCGGAGCAATCTCTACGGCACCGAGCCGCTGGCCATGTGGCCGTTCAACGTGTGGGGCTGGGGTTTCCAGCACGTGGTGTGGATGGCGCTGTTCATCGGCTTCGCCATCAAGATCCCGGCGTTCCCGTTCCACACCTGGCTTCCCGACGCCCACGTGGAGGCGCCCACCGCCATCTCGGTGATCCTGGCGGGGATCCTCCTCAAGATGGGCACCTACGGCATCCTGCGCATCAACTACCCCATGCTGCCGGAGGCCACCGCCGACCTGGCGTTCTGGTTCCTGGCGGCGCTGGGGGCGTGGAACATCATCTACGGCGGCCTCTGCGCCATGGCGCAGACCGACATGAAGAAGCTCGTGGCCTACTCCAGCGTCAGCCACATGGGCTACGTGATGCTGGGGATGGCGGCCTTCAACTCGCAGGGCATCAACGGCGCGGTGCTGCAGATGTTCAACCACGGCACCATCACCGCCATGCTCTTCCTGCTCGTGGGCGTCATCTACGACCGTGCCCATCACCGCGAGATCAACGGCTTCGGCGGCCTTGCCGGCATCATGCCGGTGTACGCAGGCTTCACCGCGCTGGCGTTCTTCGCCTCCATGGGGCTCCCGGGGCTTTCGGGCTTCGTTTCCGAGGTGCTGGTGCTGCTGGGGGCCTGGCCCAAATACCATGCCCTGACCATCGTCGCGGCCCTGGGCATCGTCATCACCGCCGGCTACATGCTGTGGATGATGCAGCGGGTCTATCTCGGACCGCCCAACGAGAAGTACCGGGATCTGCCCGAGATCAACGGCCGCGAGATCTTCACGCTGTTCCCGCTGGGAGCGATCGTGGTCATCGTCGGCGTCTACCCGCGGGTGGTGCTCGACCTGCTCCAGGCCTCGCTCAACAACATCAACCAGATGGTGATCTCGCACCTGTCGTAGCGCACAATGGACCTCGGTAACCTCGCAAGCCTCAAGCTGTTCTATCCGGAGATCGTCCTCGCGGGAGCGATCATCCTGCTGACGATCCTGGACCTGGTGGTGGCCAACAAGCGGGTCATGGCCTACGTGGGCCTCGTCGGATGCCTTATCGCCCTCGGCGCCACCGGGGAGCTCTACGGCACGGAGCCGACGCTGCTGTTCCACCGCATGGTGGCGCTGGACAACTTCGCCCTGTTCTTCAAGGTGCTGACCCTGGTGGCGCTGATCGCCGCCATCTGGATGTCCATGGGATCCGGCGAGGTCAAGCAGGTGCACCTGGGCGAGTACTACATCGTGCTGCTGACCTGCGGTTTCGGCATGTTCTTCATGGCTTCGGGCAACAACCTGCTGATGGCCTACCTGGGCCTGGAGTTGGTGAGCCTGACGTCCTACATCCTCACCGGCATGCTGCCGCACAACCGGCGCTCGGCGGAGGCCGCGCTCAAGTACCTGATCTACGGCGGGGTCGCCTCCGGCACCATGATCTACGGCATGAGCTGGGTGTTCGGCATGGCCGGGAGCCTGGACTACGCGGCCATCAACGCCGCCATGGCGCAGGGCGACGGCAACCAGACCGGGCTGTTCATCGCCTTCGTCTTCATCCTCGCCGGCTTCGGCTACAAGATGGCGTTCGCGCCGTTCCACATGTGGTCTCCCGACGTCTACCAGGGCGCCCCCACGCCCTTCACCGGGTTCCTGTCGGTGGCCTCCAACGCCGCCGGGTTGGCCATCCTGATCCGCTTCTTCTACCCCGCGGTCTCCACGCTGGGGCAGGAGGGGAGCTGGACGTTCCAGGCGTTTTCCGCGGTCCAGTGGACCGACCTGCTGGTGGCCGTCAGCATCATCACCATGACCTGGGGCAATCTTTCCGCCCTCAACCAGAACAACGTCAAGCGCCTGCTGGCCTATTCCGGCATCGCCCACGCCGGCTACATCATGATGGGGCTCGTGGTCCTGAACAACGACGGCCTCACCGCCATGCTCTTCTACGCGGCGGTCTACCTGATCATGAACCTGGGAGCCTTCCTGGTGGTCATGGTGGTGGCCAACGCCACCGGCCGCGAGGACATGGAAGCCTACCGCGGCCTGGCGCAGCGCGGCGCGGCGTTCCCGGCGGTGTGCATGGCGGTATTCCTGTTCTCGCTGACGGGGCTGCCGCCCCTGGCGGGTTTCATCGGCAAGCTGCTGCTCTTCGCCGCCATCATCGAGGGCCAGTTCTATATCCTGGCGGTGGCGGCGCTCCTCAACACGGTGATCTCCCTCTACTACTACGTGCGCATCGTCCGCACCATGTTCCTGGACGACCCCACCCCCGAGGACGGACCGGTGGCGGCCACCTCCAGCGCCGTACCGCTGCTGGGCGTCCTGATGGTGCTGACCGTGGTGTTGGGGGTCTACTGGGGCCCGCTGCTCGACTACAGCACCGGGTCGCTGGGTTTCTTCATGCAGTAGGCCGGGCCGGCAGCACCGTCATTCCGGCACCGCCTTTATCATCCCTGCGCCCCCTCCGTCATTCCGGCGAAAGCCGGAATCCAGGGGTGGCGGCGGAGCTCCCACAGAGGGGCTTCGACCTACAGGAACGGCTGCAGGTTGGCAGGTATCTCCACTTGCCCGCCGACAGACTCCCTGATCTCGTCCGCCAGCACGTCGAGCCGTTCACGGGCCGGCAACGTCCGGTCCACGATCACCCACTTGTTTCCGTTGACCGTGCAACCGCCGCTCCGGACGCGGTAGCCGAAGTCGCGCGACAGCTTCTCGCACCGCACCTCGATCCCGCATTGTTCCGCAAAGCTCCGAAGCTCCCGGAACAGGTTCTCCTGAAGGTTGTCCTTGGCTGAAGCCTTCCTGGCCATCTCCCTATGTTACCATCCCTTTGCGGTACATGGGTACCCGAAAGTCAGCCGGGTGATGTATGAGAGTTTGTGTCAGGCGGAGGAGAGGGGGTACTCGAGTGGGTTAACCAAGATCCACAGGAAGGAGCACCCCCGATGCCACAGAGGGCAACGATCGAGAGTATACCTCAAGCGTTTCGGATGCTGAAGCAGATGCGAGTGCAGGAGTTGGAATGGGGCGAGGATTACCGTCGGGCCGGGGCTGAGGCGCTCAAGGGAGTGCTGGAGCGGGGCATGGCGGCACGAGTGGACCGACATCTGGAGGAGATGGCGGAGCGAGGGGGAGGGGATCGGCGCAACGGCAGCTACGGGCGGTGGCTGATGACGGAGTTGGGGGAGATCGAGCTGCGGGTGCCGCGGACCCGGCGGTTCAGCGCTCTGGGGGTGGTGCGGGCCTATGCTCAGCGGGCGTCTCACATCGACCACATGATCCTGGCCTGCTTTGTGTTGGGCCTGTCCACTCGCAAGGTGGCGGTGGCGCTACAGCCGGTGCTAGGCCGACGGATCAGTCCGGGCACGGTCAGCCAAGTGGCCAAGATTCTGGATGAGGCGGTGGCCGCCTTCCACCGCTGGCCCCTCAAGGACCACTACCCGGTGCTGATGCTCGACGGGGTGGTGCTGGCGCGCAAGACCGGCCTGGGCGCGCTCCGCCGCCCGGTGCTGGTGGCGCTGGGGCTTCATCCGGACGGCAAAAAGGAGGTCTTGGACTACCGCCTGGCCACCGCCGAGAGCGCCGCCCAGTGGGAACTGTTCCTCACAGACCTCTATCGCCGCGGCCTCCAAGGCAAGACCCTTGAGATGATCTGCACGGACGGAGGTCCGGGCCTGCTTGCGGCCCTCCCTACGGTTTACCCCAACGTCGCGGTTCAGCGCTGCTGGGCTCACAAGATCCGCAACCTCCTCGACCGGGTCAGAAAGGCCGACCAGCCCACGGTCAAAAGAGCCCTGCACGCCATCATGAACGCCTCGAACCTGCGCACCGCCCGGTCCCAGGCGAGCCGCTTCGCTCGACGCTGGCTCGACGCTTATCCCAAGGTCGTCGCCTCCCTGCGCACCGACCTCGGCGATCTGCTCACCTGTTTCCGCTACCCCACCCTGGAACAACGAAAGGCGGTGCGCACCACCAATGCCATCGAACGCAGGTTCCGTGAAGTCCGAAGACGCACCCGACCCATGGGAGTCTTCCAGGATCGTACCTCCATGGACCGTATCCTGTTCGCCGTCTTCACTCACGAAAACAGGTCCCAGGGAGTCCCTACCCTCTTCTCCCTGACACAATCCTTTTGACGTTACCGTCAGCCGCCGGGTCACTCGGCGGCGTAATGGCCTCACCGTCCTTTTCCGCTTCGATTGCGTAGTCGCGAAGCGCTTCCTCGGCGTTGACCATTGCCTCGTCGACGGTCTTGCCCATGGCGACGATGCCAGGGAGGTCGGGAAACGTGACACCGTAGGCACCCTTCCTGCCGTCGATCAGTGCGGGATATCGTCCCATGGCTCTGTCCATCCCTCTTGTCCGGTTGCTTCGGCCAGTCGCCTTCTTCCCGCTTCGCCTTCCCAATACCCACATAGATATGCACTTTTTGGTCCGGATTGTCATATCGCTTCAGAAAGTTGACTTTTTGGGTAGCGGGTAGCAGAAACGAACCGGGCTGTCTTGAACCGGGAGCGAGGGGATAGAACCGTGAGATTTCTTGCTGCGGCCGTCCAGATGCTGGCCACCTCCGACAAGGAAGTCAATCTTCGGGAAGCCGAAGCGTGGATTCGTCGGGCGCACGCGGAAGGAGCACGACTTGTGGTGCTGCCGGAGGTATTCAACTGGCGCGGGCGCGGCAGGGACACCGCAGTCAACGCCGAGCCGGTGCCCGGGCCTTCGACGGATAGGATGAGTGCTCTGGCGGCCGAGCATGAGTTGTACCTGCTGGCCGGGTCAATTCTGGAGGCGGCCGGTTCGGATGGACGCGCCTACAACACCAGCGTGCTCATCGGCCCGGGCACGGGTATCATCGCCAAGTACCGCAAGATTCACCTGTTCGATGTCGACATCGAAGGCGAGGATCCCATCCGTGAGTCCGAGTACCGCCGCCCCGGCGAGGCTTTCGTGGTAGCGGAAACCCCCCTATGCCCGATGGGGTTGTCGGTGTGCTACGACCTGCGGTTTCCCGAGCTCTACCGCCACCTCACCGCTGCCGGCGCACAGGTCATCTTCGTTCCGTCCGTGTTCACGGTCCCTACCGGCCGGGCGCACTGGGAAACCCTGCTGCGCGCCCGCGCCATCGAGAACCAGGTCTACATCATCGCCGCCGACCAGACCGGCCAGCATCCTGCCAGCATGGACGCGTACGGACACTCCATGATCGTCGATCCGTGGGGCAAGGTGATCGCCGGGGCTGGCACCGAGCCGGGCCTCGTACTCGCAGACATCGACCTGGACTATCTACAAGATGTGCGACTCCGGTTGCCTGCGCTAGAGCACCGCAGGGCGTTTCTGAGCGGGGAGAACTTCGGTCAGCGATAAGCCGACATCGATTGTCTTGCACCTATTAATTGGCTTGCCACCTCCCCTCCTTCCCGGACTCCAAATCGTGATTGTAGCCCCAACGATCGACGTGGATGGCGAGATAAGGAAACCGAACTCGAAACGCCAAGGTTCAAAAAAACCTGATTTGGACTTGCGCACCCGGATTGTTCCCTTCGAATGCGATTCCGTGAAACAGCCGATCGTTTTGTGCGAATGGACGCTCTACGCGGACATCCCCTCCAGACAGATTCCCCGCCAGAAGCTGACGCCGGATTGACTCAAAAGGAGGAATCTCGCGATAAATGTCCCGACCACAGCAAACCACTTCCATTGTTGGTTCCCATTTGATTCCCTGTGCAACTCCCGTGCTGGGGTTACGGAACAACTCACTTGGTAGCGGTACGCACGCCACGACGGCCTAATAGCTGGGACAACTTCGCCATGGCGGGATTTCTCGCCGATGCGGCGGACGGCATACCTTCATACCGCGCCAGCAATTCCGAAGCCGAGAACTGTTGCGGCCAGTCCAGGTTGACGGCGACCCGTTCGTCGTCAAGCGCAATGGCGGAGAGATCGTTCAACTCGACCAAATCGCGCGCCAGAGCGCGAACGGGAAACTTGAGGTTGTCGTAGTCGACTAGGATTCGGTCCACGAGGTCGAATAAACTGACGGAACCCCCATCCAATAAAATCTCCAGAATTTTCAGTTGGCGGTCAGCCAGCACCCGGCGACGGGGACTACGCAGTTGCCCGAACAACGACCGGGCGAATTCCCGGAACAGGGTCCGCTGGTGGTGGGCAGTGATTGCCGCGGCAACCGCGTTGCATCGCTCAGCGACGGCTCCCAGGGCAAACTGGAGAAAGAGGGTCAGGTCATGGCCCGCTTGCCGGGAGGCGAACAGTGCTCTCAGGTACTCCTCCTTGTGCTCGTAGTAGTAATTGGACAGGCTCACCATCACCATTTCGTTGACCCCGGCCTGCCGCAGCATGAATGCTTCCAGCGCCCGGGCGGTGCGGCCATTGCCGTCGCCGAAGGGGTGCATCGAGCCCATGTGGTAGTGGGCGGCGAGTGCCTGGATGATCCGGTCGTGCTGCCGGTACTCATGGGCGATGGCTGAGCAGAAGGAGTCGAAAACGACTCGGCACTGGGTCCCGCCCTCGACGCCGCGACACAGCGGCGTGCCGAAGGTAACGTTCCATCCGTCGGGCCGCAACGCCCCGGGTTCGCAATGGTCGTCATCACAGCCGGTGACGATGCGCCGGTGAATGTTCAGGATGAGTTCCCTTGTGACCCATTGATCGGCCGGCAGTGAGCGCAACCAGCGGTAGGTGGCATCGGCGGACCGCAGTTGCCGCTGGGAATGAGTCAAGTCGGCATGTTCGGGGAAGTCGGGAGCGAGGGCTTCTTCCTGTTCACGCTGGGTGAACTCGGCGCCCTCGATGCGCGAGGTGCCGGCGGCTTCCAGCCGCAGTTGTTCTTCGTGGACCTGCTCGATCCATTGGGGCAGATACGGCATTCGATTCAGGACGCCGCCAGCGGTCTTTGCCTGAACCAACAGTTCGAAAACGGCCGCGGAGTCGTAGCGTATCCACCCCTGTGGTATTGTGTAGCGGTTGACGGTTACGGACGCCATTTACGGATCATTTCCGAGTCATTTCAGTTCTAAATCATATAAACCTCTGTTTTTATTGTCAAATAAATCTTACCCGTTGCTCTCGTTTCCGCGTCATTTCCGATTCGTTTCCGTATGCGAGCACGGGGGAGCATGAAACACGCCCCCACGACGGCTTCCCTCGCGCGGAGCAGGCTTCTGAGCTGGTATGCGGTATCGGGCTCCGATCCCGCTCACGAGAGCGGGATCATGATGTGCTCCTGGTACGGCGGCCGCTCGGTGAGCCGCTGGTACCACGCCTCCACATTGGGCATCGACGGCCGGTCGATGGGCATGTTGAACCAGCGGTAGGCCCAGATGCCGACCGGGATGTCGCCGATGCTGAAGGAATCGCCGGCCAGGTAGCTCTGGCTTTCGAGGTAGCGCTCGACGATTTCCCACTTGGGCACGGCGGCCGCCACCGCCTTCTCGATGGCAGCGGGGTCGCGCTCGGCTTCGGGGGTGCGGACGACGCCGAAGAAGATCGGCACCATGAAGGCGTTCAGGGTGGTCAACTGCCAGTCCATCCAGCGGTTGGCGTTGCCGCGACCCTCGGGGGTGCCGGGGAGAAGCCTGCCGCCCTGGTACTTGTTGACGAGGTAGCGGACGATGCTGTTGGATTCCCACAGCACGAAGTCGCCGTCTTCGATGGTGGGGACCACGCCGTTGGGGTTCAGGCTCAGGTAGGGCTCTTCCCGGTTCCCGCCGAACTCTCCGGCAAGATCGATGCGCTCGAACGGGATTTCCAGCTCGCCGCAGCACCACAGCACCTTCTGCACGTTGGACGAAGTCTTCCTTCCCCAGATCTTCAGCACTTGAAATACCTCCGTGAGAGATTTGGAGCCGGTGGGAGTAGATGGCGTATGGAAAAGGAACCCAACGGACCCGCGCGGAAATCTATACGAAACCGGCAAAAGGGTCCAGCCACCCCCTTGACTGCCGAAAAATCGTGCTTAAATTCGCGCTCAAATCTCATCATTTCACTCTTAAAGGGAGGTTTTTATGGCGGCAAAAGTGAAGCCTTTGCACGACAGGATCATCGTCAAGAGGCTCGACGAGGAGGAGACGACGGCCGGAGGCATCATCATCCCGGACACGGCCAAGGAGAAGCCCCAGGAGGGCATGGTGGTGGCCGTGGGCTCGGGCAGGCGCGAGGACGGCAAGGTGGTGGCTCTCGACGTCAAGGCGGGAGACAAGGTCCTGTTCGGGAAGTATTCCGGCACCGAGATCGAGCTGGACGGAGAAGAGCACCTCATCATGAGGGAAGACGACATCCTGGGGATCGTCGAATAAGGAGGTACGGCGAAAATGGCTGCAAAGGACGTAAGATTCAGTGAGGAGGCGAGGAACAAGGTCCTGAAAGGGGTCAAGATCCTCGCGGACACCGTTACCTGCACCCTGGGCCCCAAGGGCCGCAACGTGGTGCTGGAAAAATCCTGGGGCGCCCCCAACGTGACCAAGGACGGCGTGACCGTCGCCAAGGAGATCGAGTTGGAGGACAAGTTCGAGAACATGGGCGCGCAGATGGTCAAGGAAGTCGCCAGCAAGACGTCCGACGTGGCCGGCGACGGCACCACCACGGCCACGGTCCTTTCCCGGGCGATCTTCAGCGAAGGGCTAAAGATCGTCGCCGCCGGTCATGACCCGATGGCGGTGAAGCGGGGCATCGACAAGGCGGTGGAAAAGGTCGTGTCCGAGCTCCAGAAGCTGTCCAAGTCGACCCGCGACCGCTCCGAGATCGCCCAGGTCGGCAGCATTTCCGCCAACAACGACAGGACCATCGGCGACATCCTGGCGGACGCCATGGACAAGGTGGGCAAGGAAGGCGTCATCACCGTCGAGGAGGCCAAGGGTCTGGAGACCACCCTGGAGCTGGTGGAAGGCATGCGCTTCGACCGCGGCTACCTCTCCCCCTACTTCGTCACCGATCCCGAGCGCATGGAAGGGATTCTCGACGAGCCCTACATCCTGATCCACGAGAAGAAGATCTCCAGCATGAAGGACCTGCTGCCGGTGCTGGAGAACATCGCCAAGAGCGGCAAGCCGCTGCTGATCATCGCCGAGGACGTGGAGGGCGAGGCCCTGGCGACCCTGGTGGTCAACAAGATCCGCGGCACCTTCAAGTGCATCGCGGTCAAGGCGCCGGGCTTCGGCGACCGCCGCAAGGCCATGCTGGAGGACATCGCGATCCTCACCAACGGTCGGATGATCGCCGAGGAGCTCGGCATCAAGCTCGAGAACGTGACCCTGAACGATCTCGGCACCTGCAAGAAGATCATCGTCGACAAGGAAAACACCACCGTGGTGGAAGGCGCCGGCGGCAAGTCCGACATCGAGGGCCGCATCAAGCAGATCCGCGCCCAGATCGAGGAGACCACCTCCGACTACGACCGCGAGAAGCTGCAGGAGCGGCTGGCGAAGCTGGCCGGCGGCGTGGCGGTGGTCCAGGTGGGAGCCGCCACCGAGATCGAGATGAAGGAGAAGAAAGCCCGTGTCGAGGATGCACTGCACTCCACCCGCGCCGCCGTCGAGGAAGGCATCGTGGCCGGCGGCGGCGTCGCGCTGATTCGCGCGGCCGTCGCGCTGAAGGACCTCGAGGTGAACGAGAACGAGTCCTTCGGCGTCCGCATCGTCCAGCGCGCCGCGGAAGAGCCCGCCCGCTGGATCGCCAGCAACGCCGGCGCCGACGCCTCCGTAGTGGTCGACGCCATCAAGAAGGGCAAGGGGGCCTACGGATACAACGCCGCCAAGGGCGAGTTCGAGGACCTCATCAAGGCCGGGATCCTGGATCCCACCAAGGTGGTGCGCTCGGCGCTGCAGAACGCCGCGTCCGTGGCCGGCCTGCTGATCACCACCGAGGCCATGATCACCGACAAGCCGGAGAAGAAGCAGCCCGCTGCCCCGCCGATGCCGGAAGACTACTAGGAACGGCGGAGCTCCGTCCGGGCTCGGCAACAAAAAGGGGGGGGGAGGACTCGTGTCCTCCCCCCCCCCCCCCTTTTTTTGCGGACCAGTGGCAAGGGTTAGTTTGGGTGTCGGCTTCAGGTTGTGGTGACTTTCGATGTCTAAGCCCAATAAGGCATCAGAGCTTGTGTCGCCGTTAGGCCCCAGACGGCAAGTGACAAGACCATATTGAGTGCCACCTTAAGCAGTGTCGGCAAAGCTTGCCGTGATCATCGTCGGTGATCGCGCAGAAGCGCGGCGAGTTCTTCCAACACCGCAGGCGGATTGCCGCGAAGTTCTCGCAGAAAGCGTTCCAGCAACTGCTCGTCGCCAGTGCGGCTGATTGATAGGCCTTCACTATCACGGTCGGCAGGTGCTCCACCGATGCTGAGGCGCACCATCACGGGACGATGGTCGGAAACACGATCGATGAACCCGGGATCGGCACGGTCGGGCGCGACAATCATAAAATCTTCGGGTCCGGTTCCACGGCAGAGGCCCTGAGAAAGGAATATGGAGTCGATCAGCGAGCGGTGGCGTCGCCCGAGGTAGGTAACTGCTCCGCCCCGCTCGTCTTGCGCGCTCATAGGGGTAAATCCAGCATCCTCAAGCCCGGCGAACTCCCCGGTCGCCAGTTCAGCGTTGAAGTCTCCGCCGATGATCCAATCATTTTCGGCGACGGTTCCTTGGTTCGCCATCTTGACGGCGGTAGCTAGTATGTTGCTTGCCATGCGACGCCGCTTGGCTCCTTCGTCTTTTGCCTTCAGATGAACCGGAACAAGGTTGAAGTCGAAGACGGGTTGTCCCGGATCGACGGACAGTGCTTCAAAGCGGAAGAGACCCGGATATCGGTTGAAGATCTTGCCATCTACCGCCTCAAAACGTCCAGCGTCCGGGTCATTGCTACGCAATCGTAGGAGTTCATCGACGTCAGGCGGCCAGCCCAGCCGTTGGCCCGAGACCGTGCGCCGGTTCCACATGACAGTTGTCGTCTGCTTACTGGGCGAGGCGTTGGGTTCCGATGCCGCACATTCGAAATCCAGATCGAACTCGTGGCGCATTGTTTCCACGAGGGCGGTAGTAGCCTCAGCGGAAGTTTCTTCGAAGGCCCAGATGTCGAGATTCAAATCGGCTACGACGCGTGCGACGTCGTTGACCTTCTGCCGGTAACTCCGGCTGAACCACTCGATATTCCAGAAGGCGATGTCCATGTCGCTAGGTGCGCCGCGATAACTGTCGACGACGACCTCCATTCCCCCGGCACCGCGCACCAAGCGTCCGAGTGTGCCGAAGTAGCCTGTCCGTGAGTCTGTACCTTTGAAATGCGCCTGGACCTGTCGGGCCATGGCCCTGTGTGGCCCGTCGTTCGCCTTGTTGTCTACATCAATCGCGATGGCTGCTGTCTTGATGCCCTCGTTCAGAACAGCGCTGTCATAGCCGGCGCCTTTCACGGTTTGCCTGAGTTGCTCACTCAGCGTGCGCGACGATGCGTGGTGGAGTGCAAACAGACGCCATTCGTCGGTCATGACCGGTGACCCGGAGCTTCCCGGCTCGGTATCACTGGCGTAGTGAACCAGGACCTCTTCAAGTCCGATGTCGATGATCTCGTTCTTCTCCAGTGATATCCGCTTCGGATCGCCGTTCGGGTGATGAATGATATTGGCGGGGGTCCCCGGTGCTGCCATGAAAGACCCGCGCCAGAACTCAATCACCCCGAACCGGTCCTGCGGTCTGCCGTCGACCCAGACGAAACAATAATCCAATTCCTCAAACGGACTCGCAATGAACAAACGATCCGGGTTGAATGTAAAGGTCGTCTTCGCGGCCAACGTGCCCGGCTCAATTTCCTGAAAGTCGAACACTGCCTTTGACTCAGAGGCCACCTCGGGACTGTTGATCACGTGGTGGTTCGTAAGAAGAATGTTCGGAGCGACCAGGAACCCGGTGCCGGACCAACGGCCCTTCTTGCCGCGATAGTTCTTGCCAGAAGCCTCAATCTTGCAGACTGCGCGCCCCCGCTCGGTTCCGGTAGGTAGGAAGCGATAAGGAAGAGAGTCGTCTTCCTCAATCGCTACCTCAGGCGAAGAGCCGCGGCTGATCTTTGTCGCCGTCCGGCGGAAGCCTTTTGCAAACCTCCCAGTGTCGCCGAAACCCAGTTGGTGCCGGTTAAGTGCTTTATATGCACGAGTTTCTATATGGAGCGGGGGTGTCTCGGCGGGCAAAAAGAAATCGCCAGCGCTCACCTCCGCGGCGGGTTTCGGCGTCACAACATCGTTCAGCACTTTGCGAAATTTTGCTGCGATGCGTCGAAAGCCTATGGACGTGCCGTGAATCTCGTCTGCCCAGTCGCGGACACGGGTCAACGTACCGCGCAAATCGACGACATGAACATTCGGATCAGTTGCCTCGACATCGGACAACATTCCATAGAGCGCCTGGATTATCCTTTCGATAATCTCGGCCCTAACGGCACTGTCTACAATCCCCTTCTCTTTCATTGGAGCGCCAAGCCACTCATCATCGGCGGCCCAATAAGGGTCACGGGGATCGTTTTTGCTGTGGGGGAAAGGCAACGCGTAGTCGTAGCCATGGATGAGGATCGGCAAGTCTTCGAAACGCTCATCCGACCGAATGTTCGCGACAACCGTCAAGTACGCATCCTGAAGCTTACGGATGACGCTGCCGAGGGCCGTTTTGTTGATCAATTCGTGCGCCGTTCTGCGCGACGTCGTTCGCTTGTAGAGCAGGTTGGAGAGAACGGGAATGCCATTTTCATCCGCGCCGATGACATCGTTTCCGGCGGCCGAAAAAAGAAACGCCCTAACTCGCTCACCCTGCTCGTTCAGTGCGGTCATGTATTCTGGATTCTGGAAGATCATGTTGTCCGCTGTATCACCGGCCGCACCACTGCTCCAGACAAGATAGTCATCGTGGAGATGGTCGATGACGTCCTTGATGATGAAGGGGAACTGGAACCAGCTGTCGCCTTCGCTCACGATGACAGGCAGTTCCACGCCAGCCTCCAACCGGCGGTTAAATCTCCGCCGTCGGCGTTGCCTGCACCACCAGTTGCCTATTGTTAGAGCGCTCTCGAATCGATCAGTTTCTACCAAGTTCGGATCGGGCTCAAAGGTTGGATTGAACCCACTCCCGATGTTCCTGGGGCGAAGGTATTCGGCGATCTTTTCATCAGGAAACTCAGGGTTCTCTAGCATAGAACGAAGTTCGGCTTGCGACAGACGCGTTGGCATGACCTTCACCCTTCGACCAAAAGATGAGATGCGGGGGACTTGTCAATCCAACAATCGCACCAGATATCAGACTCTTCAATCTAATTGGCATGAGGACACGGAGCTGTGACGGCGTGTCCGCGCTGTTCGATTTGGCCGTGAAGTTACCCAATCGGGCCGCCAGGGATGGCCCACACGAACTATAAGGTGATGCCTATGGATAAGAGGGTTCTTGTGGAACCCAGCTTATGGCCAGGCGCAAATGGTGGCGGTGGCGCTTTCTTGGAGAGGCGGGTGGCGGAGTTGCGACGATCCGACCGTCAGCCATACCCGTACGACCCGAGGGCGCTGAACATGACGGCCGCATCCGGATCACGGCCGAACCAGGTGCGGAAGGAGGCAGCGCCTTGGTGCACCAGCATGCCGACACCCTCCACGGTCCTGCACCGCTTGCGCTTGGCCTCCCGGAGCAGCACCGTCTCCCGGGGCTGGTAGACGATGTCGTAGACCGCGTGGTGCGGTTGGAGGAGCGCGGGGTCGATGGGACATCCTCCGATGTCGGGGGCCATGCCCACCGACGTGCAGTTGATGACTAGGTCGGCCCCGCTTCCGAGGGCGGCGAACTCCGCGAGCAGGCCCGGGCGGACTGACGTGCTAGGTGCATTTCCCGCCACGATGTCCCGGGCCAGCCCGGTGGCTTTGTCGAGGTTTCGGCCGAGTATGGTGAGCTCCAGCAGGTTGATCATCTCCTGGTTGCCGTCCGCACCCGCGAAGCTGCCCCGTGCCAACACGAAAGCCAGCGCCCTGGCGGCGCCGCCGGTTCCCAGGATCACGACCTTCTTGCCGTCCAGCTTGATGCCGGCCTGCCGCAGGTTCAGCACGGCGCCCGGAGCGTCGGTGCTGGTGCCCATGAGCCGGTCCCCCTCCCAGTAGAGGGTGTTCACGCTGCCGGTGAAACGGGATTCCTCGCTCAATCCGTCCAGGTGCTCGATCACCGTCTGCTTGTGCGGGATGGTGACGTTGGCGCCCAGGAACCCGATGCCGCGCAGGCCGGCGATGACGTCGCCCAGGGCCTCGGGCGGGCACGGCAACGGCACGTAGCAGGCGTTCAGGCCGGCCGTCTGGATGGCGGCGTTGTGCATCACCGGCGACATGGAATGCTCTACCGGCCAGCCCAGCACTCCCAGAAGCTTGGTGGTGCCGTCGATCATGGTTCCAGCAAACTGCGATCGATCGTGCAAAGCGGACGGAGGCGGGTTTGAAACCTGCCCCCACATCTCGTTGCCCCTCTGCGCACGTTCATGGCACCGCCTCCTCGGCCGGCAGCCTGAACAGCGTCCGGGCGTTGCGGCTGGCGGCCTCGGCGATCTCCTCGAGCTCGACCCCCCGGACCCGGGCCAGGGTCTCGGCCACGAACGCCACGTACGCGGGTTCGTTGCGCCGCCCGCGCTTGGGCACCGGCGCCAGGAACGGCGCGTCGGTTTCGATGAGCAGCCGGTCCAGCGGTACCCAGCCGGCGATGTCGCGGAGTCCCTCGGCGTTCTTGAAGGTGACGATGCCCGAGAACGACAGGTAGAAGCCCAGGTCGAGGAACGTCCGCGCGGCCGCCGCGTCGCTGGTGAAGCAGTGGATCACTCCCTCCAGCCGGCTGCCGCCGTTGCGAATCGTCTCCGCTGCGTCACGGTCCGACTCGCGGTTGTGCACGACCACGGGCAGGCGTGTTTCCAAGGCCAGGCCGACAAAACGCTCGAACATCTCCCTTTGGACCTGCCGGGGCGAGTGCTCGTAGTGGAAGTCCAGGCCGGTCTCGCCGATGGCGACCACCTTGGGATGGGCGGCGAGGTTGCGAAGCCGGTCCATGTCCTCCGCGCCCACGTCCTTGGCGTCGTGGGGGTGCATGCCGACGGTGGCGTAGAGGCCGGGGTGGGCTTCGGCTAGACGCACCGCCTGGTCGTTGGTGGAGAGGTCTCCGGCTCCGCCGACGACGATCAGGGTTTCGACGCCGGCCTCCCGGGCGCGCGCCAACACCTCGTCGCGGTCATCGTCGAACTCCTCGGTCTGGATATGGCAGTGGGTGTCGATGAGCGCCCTTCGACTTCGCGCCGCTGGCGCGGCGCTACGCCTGTCCTGAGCTTTGTCGAAGGGCTCAGGGCGAACGGCTCTCTCGATTTCCCGGGAGGGGTTCTCAGGCATCGTCGCCGTCGTCTTCCGTCTCCTCGATCCTGGGGAACAGGATCTCCGGCGGTTGCACCTGGTGCCCTTCCGGGAAGGAGCCGCCCCATTCCGCCCGGAGCGCGTCGGCGGCGGGGAGTCCCAGGAGTCTTCGCACCGCGGCGCCGGTCTCCGGGAGGAAGGGCGCCAGCAGGTCGCCGGTGAGGCGCACGCTCTCCAGCACGTGGTGGAGGATCTCGCCGACCCGTGCCTTCTGGTCCGGTTCCTTGACAAGGGTGAACGGCGCGGTCTGCACGATGTACTGGTTGGTCTTGTCCACGGCCTCGAAGATCGACTCCAGGGCGCGGTGGAAGGCCATCTCCTCCATGTGCCGGTCGGCGTTGGCCGCCGCCTGCCGGAACGCTTCCCTGAGCTCCCGGTCCTCGAACCGGTCGCCGTTCCCCATGGGCTGGACGGCGCCGCCGAAATACCGTTTCTGCATGGCGAGCACCCGGCTCACGAGGTTGCCGAAGTTGTTGGCCAGGTCGGCGTTGATCCGGTTCACGAACGCTTCCATGGAGAAGGCCGCGTCCTGGCCGAACACCATCTCCCGCAGCAGGTAGTAGCGGAACGCGTCCATGCCGTACCGTTCCTTCATGTCGAGGGGGCGGATGACGTTGCCCAGGCTCTTGGACATCTTGCCCTTGTCCATGATCCAGTAGCCGTGGACGTTGAGCCGGTCGTAGAGCGGCAAGCCCGCGGCCATGAGCATGGTGGGCCAGAAGATGGCGTGGGGCTTGAGGATGTCCTTGGCGATGATGTGGTTGCAGCAGGGCCAGTAGGTGTCGAAGAAACCATCGCCCTTGTGCTCCAGCGCGCTCACGTAGTTGATCAGCGCGTCGAACCACACGTAAGTGACGTAGTCGCCGTCGAAGGGCAGCGGGATCCCCCATTGCAGCCGGCTCCGTGGCCGCGAGATGCACAGGTCTTCCAGGGGCTCGCGCAGGAGCGCCAGCACCTCGGTGCGATACCGCTGGGGCGTGACGAACCCGGGCTTCTCGTTCAGGTGCTCGAGGAGCCGGTCCTGGTACTTTCCCATGCGGAAGAAGTAGTTCTTCTCCTCGATGTAGGCGGCCTCGGTCTGGTGGTCCGGGCACTTGCCGTCCTGCAGCTCCTTCTCGGTGAAGAAGCGCTCGCAGCCGTAGCAGTAGTACCCCCCGTACTCGCCGAAATAGATGTCGCCGGCGTCGTAGATGTGCTGCAGGATCCTGCTCACCGTGGCCTTGTGGTAGTCGTCGGTGGTGCGGATGAAGTGGTCGTAGGCGATGCCGCAGGCGTCCCATGTGGACCGGAACATTCCGCTGATCCGGTCGGTGTAGGCCTTGGGGTCGGTGTTGTCCGCGGCCGCCGCCCGGGCGATCTTGTCGCCGTGCTCGTCCGTGCCGGTGAGGAAGTACGTGTCCCGGCCCCGGGAGCGGTGATAGCGCTTCAGCGTGTCCGCGATGATGGTCGTGTAGGTGTGCCCGAGGTGCGGCTGGGCGTTCACGTAGTAGATCGGCGTGGTGAAGTATATGCGGTCCATGGCGGTCTGCGAGTCCCTTCCGGTCCCCCTAATTCAATAACATGGGAATGAAGCCCTCCAGGACCATGCGCCGGTTGTAGTTCCGGTGGATGGCCCTGGTCACGCCGTCGATCTCGGCCAGCGCGTCCGTCGATTGCCGCACCCCGCCGGCCGCGGCGGCGCGCCGGAGCGGCTCGAGCAGGTCCCGGTTGTACACGGTGTCGGCGGAGCCCGTGACCTGCAGCACCATGACGTCTCGCAGCCACCCCTTCACCCAGTCCAGGAACTTCAGCGCCTGCTCCCGGTCGCTGCCCATCTCCTCGGCCAGCGCCGTGATCCCGCGCATGTCCCCGGAGGTAAGCGCCGACAGTCGCCGGAAGCACTCCTGCCGCTCGTCCAGGCTCTCGGTCTCGTCCGCGGCCAGGGCCTTGCCCAGGCTGCCGTAGCTCACCGCGGCCAGCAACAGCGCCCGGTCTTCGGGTATATCCCTGCGCCGGGCCAGGACGGCGGCCGCCTGTTCTACCGTCAGCGGCGAGAACCGGAGCTGCAGGCAGCGGGACAAAACCGTCGGAAGTACGCCGCCCGTGCTCTCGGTGACCAGGATCAACAGCGAATGGTCCGACGGTTCCTCCAGGGTCTTGAGCAGCGCGTTCTGGGCGTGCAGGTTCATGAGCGTCAACGGGTCGACGATGGCGACCTTCTTCCTTCCGTTGAAACGGTGCAGGGCCAACCGCCGCTGCAGCTCCCGCACCTGCTCGATGGTGATGTCGCGCTTTCCCTTGTGTTGCTCCAGCCAGTGCACGTCCGGGTGGTTGCGGTCGTCGATGCACCGGCAGCTCGGACACTCCCCGCAGGCGTCCGCGGCACCTTCACGGCACTGGACCGCCGCCGCCAGGGCCGTGGCCACGGTCCTCTTGCCGGCGCCCTCGGGGCCGACGAAGAGATAGGCGTGATGAAGCCGGTCGCGGTCCACGGCCCGCCGTAACAGCTCGATCTGGCCCTGGTGGCCGATGATATCCGCGAACCGCAGCATCCCCGCGCGTCCTATAGGGCGCCGTTCGCGTCGAGCCGCTCGTCGATGATCCGTCTCATCTTCTCCTGGGCCGCCGTCACCGAGCCGTCGGTCGGGACCACCACGCAACGCGAAGGCTCGGCCTCGGCCAGCTCCAGGAACCCCTCGCGCACCCGGCGCTGAAAGGCGATGCCCTCGGCTTCGAAACGGTTTTCGCGCGCGCTTCGCCGGTCCTTCCGCTCCGCCGCCCGGGCCAGCGCAACCTCCACCGGGCAGTCCAGGATGATGGTCAGCTCGGGCATGGTGCCGCCCGTGGCCACGCGGTTCAACCGGCGCAACATCTCCAGGTCCATGCCGCGGCCGTAACCCTGGTACGCCAACGTCGAATCGGCGAAGCGGTCCGACACCACCAGCTTGCCCTGGTCCAGTGCCGGCCGGATCACCTCGCGGACGTGCTGCGCCCGGTCCGCCAGGATCAGGAACAGCTCGGTCTCGTCGGCCAGGGACTCCGGGCGGCCCTCGAGAAGGACCGCCCGAAGTTCCTTCCCCAACGGGGTGTCTCCGGGCTCCCGGGTCAAGAGCCGGGACACGCCACGGGAGTCCAGGTGTTCGTCCAGGAGCCCGATCTGTCGGGTCTTTCCCGAGCCGTCGCCCCCCTCGATGGTCACGAAACGCAACATGGCGGCCTTGCGGACATTATTACACGAGAAAGAGACGGCTCCCAACCGGCCACGGCCGCGGGCGTGCGCGGTATTGCCATGCCGGCGGCGGTTCTGGTACAGGCGGAGAGGTCGGGGACGCGTGAGACGTGGCTGCCCGCAAAGGCGCGCTTTCTCAAGGGGGCTCTTCGATGCGCGGAACGACGCCGAGACGAATGCAGGGGATGGCCGATCCGGTGCTGGCCTCCATGGTGCATTCCATGGGGCTGGAGGCGGTGCCTCACTACGCCAGCCGCACCGAGAAGGTGGTCGCCTACACCAACCGGTGGGTGGAGAACGCCAAGTGCCGGGACGGCCCGGTGAACCCGCAACGGGTGGAGGTGACGGACCGGGCGGCCATGACCGCGCGGATCAAGGCCAAGGCGCGCGAGCTGGGAGCGGACCTGGTGGGTATCTGCCGGCTTACGCCGTCCATGATCGATCTCGGCGAGGAGGTTCCCCACGAGTATGTGATCGCGGCCTGTATCGTGGAGGACTACCACAAGGTGCTGGAAGGCGCCGACGCGGTGGAGGAAGAGGCCATGAGGGTGTACGCCGCGTGCTCCGACCTGTCCACCGAGCTGGCGGCCTACATCCGGGACCTGGGCTATCCTGCCTGGGCCCATCACAACGGGGTCCGGGAAGTGCAGGCCATCCCGGTCTTCTACCAGGTCGGGTTCGGCGAGCTGGGCCGGCACGGCAGCCTCATCAACGAGAAGTACGGAGCGGACTTCCGGCCCGGGATGGTCACCACCGACCTGCCCCTGGACGAGGACCGGCCGCGCGAGTTCGGCGTCCAGGATTTCTGCATGAACTGCAACGTGTGCATGCAGAACTGTCCGGGCGACGCGATTCCCGAGGACTACGTGGTCACCGACGGCATCAAGCGCTGGCTGATCGACCTGGAGAAGTGCTACCCGTACTCCCGGCTGCGTGACGAGTATTGCCACCTCTGCGTTGACGTGTGCCCGTACAACGTGCGCAGCCACCGCACCACCTTCAAGACCTTCATGAAGGAACGCAAACGCGTGGGCTACAAGACCCCGAAGTATTGAGACGCTTCCGTGGACAAGTTCTACCTCCAGGAGCACAGGCCCGGCGGCGAGGTCAGCACCGTGGGGCTCTACTACTCCCGCCAGGAAGCCGAAGAGGTCATCGCCCAGCTCCGCGAGCTGCCCCAGAAGCAGGGCTGCGAATACGTCCTGGCCCCGCCCCCCGGCAAGAATCCGGAACGACATTGACCGGCGCGGGCGGTCACCATCTCTGGTATCGGCACACGTTCCCCGTTTATCCGGTACGCCGGAAGGCTCCGATTCCGGCGATTTTCTGACCGGCGGAACCCGGGAGTGGCGGAAGCAGGTCCGGATGCCGGCGTCACGATCCCAGGTTGGGGGGTGTCACTACGGACCGCAGCGTGTGAGTGCGGTAACCGCCGTTCCGCGGGTAGCGCGGGTCCCGCCTGCTCGTGCGGGCGGTTACGCCGATCCGTAGCTGTCGTATCCGGGCTGCCACGGTCGTCGCGTCGCCCCCGGCATCAAGGTACTCCACGGTGAAGCCCTGGATGTCCTCCGCCAGGGGCTGTCTGCCGCCGCCAGTGTCACGCTTGAGCTGGAGGCGGTCCGGGTCGTGCGAGTAGACGATCCGTTCGTTGGCGTCGCCCAGGTCGCCGTCGCCGTTGTGGTCGGCGGCGATGACCAGGCGGACGGGGTCGTGGGCCAGCCCGGAGAACCCGGCCCGCGCCGGGTCATACCCCGCGGCCCGAGCCTCCCGGATCACCATGGTCATGGCCGCCCGGGCATTCTGTTGCATCGCGCTGATCTGTTCCTGCAGGTCGTAGGCGGTGAGCTGGCCGGTAAAGCTCGTGGTCAAGGCCGCGAGCAGTATCCCCTGGATCGCCAGCACCACCAGCAACTCGATGAGGGTGAACCCCCGGGGGCCTCGCCCGGGCCGCGGCCGCCTTCCGGACCAACGCGGCATTAGCGGCCCAGCAGGGTCCGGAGCACCGCCGAACGCTCGTCCCGGTCCCAGTACACCGTCACCGTGACGGTGCTCAATCCAGCTTCGGGCAAGCCCGGCCGGACCTCGGTGACCCTCTTGAAGCGGGGAAACCCGGGCACGGTCCCGTAGTCCTCCGTGGCCGGCGCCGCGCCTCCCGCGCCGAGCCCCTTGAGAGCCTCGATCCGGTCCTGCGCCAGCAAGGTGGCGATGCCGTGGTCCCGGCTCCGGAGGTTTCCCTCGATGACGCCGACGGCGAGCCGGCCGATGCCCGGCAGAGCGGTGGACAGGATCGCCATGGCCACGAGCAGCTCGATCATGGAAAATCCCTTGCACGACGGGCGCTTTCGTTCCATGGTCCCTCCCTTCACCGGATCCGCACACGGCCGGCAATGCTGATGCTGACGCGTTTCGCGCCGGCGGCGTTGGTCAGGGTAATGGTGGCCAGGCTGCTGGCGGTGCCCCTGGGGCTGAAGACCGGATTGTTGGTGGAGCTCATCACCACGTCCGGGTAGTCGTCACGCAGGTCCCTGGTCAGCGTCCATTCACCGGGATCGGCGGCGCCGTCGTTGTCGGCGTCGTCGAGGATCCGGTACCGGTGGTCGTCGAGGAACAGTATCCGGTGCCGGTTGTTTCGTTGGATGGCCTGCATGCGCGCCCACATGAGATCCCCGGTGAGCTGTCGCGCCGCGCCGTTGAGGCGATGCCGGGGCATCACCTTCAGGTAGCCCGGCACGGCGACGGCCAGCATGATTCCGGCCAGGGCGAGGGTCATGAGCTGACCCAGCAGCGAGAATCCGGCGGTTGGCTTGGACGCTTCCGGCATAGGTATTTCCGTCTTCAGGACATATGGAGCAGGGTGCCCAGGCACAGGAACGGAGCGAACGGCAAGGGCGTGGTCAGCGACACGTCCCTTCGGAGGGCAATGAGCGCGATGCCCCACAAGGTTCCGGTGAGTGCGCTCAGCAACAGGATGTCGGGCACCCTTTCCCAGCCGACGAACGAGCCGATCATCGCCAACAACTTGACGTCGCCGCCCCCCAGGCCCTCCCTTCCGGTCACGGCGTGGTAGCCGCGCGCGGCCGACAGCAGCACGCCGGCGCCGAACAGCGCCCCCAGAAAGGAGCTTAGCGGCGACGGCCAGGGTTCAATCGAGAAGGCCGGGGCGCACCACGACAGGACGAACCCCCAGGCAGTGCCGTAGACGCTGATGGCGTCGGGGATGATTCCCGTCTCGAAGTCGATGACAGCCGCCGCCAGCAGCGCGCCGGCGAAGGAGAGCCGGGCGATGAAGGGGGGACCGGGGCCGAATCGGCCATAGGTCGCCAGCGTCAGGGCGCCGGCGCACAACTCCACCAGGAAATATCGTGGGGAGATAGGGGCGGCGCAGTGGATGCAGCGCGCCCGCAGCAGGATGTAGCTCGCCAGGGGGACCATGGCCCGGAGCGGAAGCCGCCCTTTGCATGTGCGGCAATGCGACACGGGCGCGAGGACCGACTCGCCGGCGGGGAGCCGGGTGATGCAAACGTTCAGGAAACTGCCGAAACAGGATCCGAGAAGGAAGAGAAGCAGGCCGCGCGCCGGTTCCAGTGCCGTCGTCGCCGTCGTTCCGGTCATGAACGAGTAGTCGGCGCCGGGCGGCGAATCTTTAGGACCCAGGGCTGTCTTGCAGCTCGAGCCATCGCCGGATCAGCGGAAAGACCTCCTTGCGGGCGTTCCTTCCGAGAATCAGATCGAAATGGCCGTAGGGGGTGTCCTCCTCCGGGTCCGACCAGAAGATCATCAGGTCGCGGTCGTCCGAGGCGAGCTCCGAGTAGACCGTCTTCAGGGCTTCCGGGGGTGCGATGGGGTCGGCCGCGCCCCCTACCAGGAGCACCGGGACGCGGATGTTGGAGAGCGCCTCGCGGTAGCTCGTGGCGCCGTCCGCGGATACGAACTCGTCCTTGTCCACGGTCGTGATCAGCTGTTCCAGGACGCCGGGGTTGACCGGAATCAAGAGGGTTTCCAGCAGTTGCTGCGCGACCCGCGGGTCCATGTTCTTGGGGTTGTAGAACACCTCCTTGAACCCGGGGACCATGAACAGGAACCGGTTCACCGCGGACGAGTTCCAGGAGAGCAGCGCATTGCGCAGCGTCGGCTGGCGGTCCAGCCTGAGCAGGATGTCCAGCCCGTCCTGCTCGCGGCTGTCGAAGGACATGGGCGCGGCGATGCCGACGATTCCCGCCACGCCGTGCTCCGGGACCGTGCCTGCATGGGCGAAGGCGAGGGTCCCGCCCAGCTCGTAGCCCACCACGAAGACCTCGGCCTCGCCGGTGGTCTTCCTGACGTATTCGAGAACCGCCGGAAAGTCGTCCTTCAGGATGTCGTCGAGGGTCCAGGGCTTCTTTCCCCAACCCAGGGGGTTGAGGCTCCGGCCGGTGCCGCGCAGCGACAGGTTCCAGACGTCGAAGCCCGCCTCCGCCAGGTATCCGGCGAGGCTGGCGCGGCCGAAGTCGAGGAAGCGGCTGTCCACCAGCAGGCCGTGGATGAGGATGACCGGACGCGGGTGCCGGAGGTTCTTGTTGAGGCGGAAGCGCTTGGCGGAGATCTCGAACTTCGTGTCGGTGACGGCCCAGTGGCGCTTCCAGGTCACGTACTCGTCGTCCAGGGAGGCGGCTTGCGCCGTGCTCGCCAGCAGGCACAACAGAGCCACCGCGATGCAGGAGCAGTAAGAACGGAATGTAGGAGACCACCGCGTCATCGTCTGGAAATCCCCGGATTGACAGTCGGAACTACTTATAGATACTCTCCCTTCGGTGTTTTGAGAACACGGGAGGCAATGCATGGCGCAGGATGAGGCAAGATTTTTTTCCGCCGATTCGCACGTCAACGAACCGCCGGAGGCTTGGGAGCGAATACCGAAGAGACTCCGTGAGCACGGGCCTCATTTCGTCCAGGATCCGCCGGGCAAGAAGGGCCTTTACATGGTGTTCGACGGCCACGAACCGGATCCGGTGGGCATGACCTTTACCGCCGGGGTGCAGGCCAAGGGCGGCAAGATCATCGATGTCATCGAGAATTTCACATGGGAGAACTGGCGCGGCCCCTGGGACCCCGCGGCGCGTTTGCATGACATGGACCTCGACGGGGTCAGGACGGAGGTGCTTTACCCGAGCATGGCGCGCAATTTCTTCTCCTTGAAAGGCGAGGAAACGGAGCTGCAGAAAGCCGGCCTCAAGGCGTACAACGACTGGATCATCGAGTACGCCAACTTCGCGCCGGATCGTCTTCTGGCGGTGGGCATTCTATCGGCGCTCGACGTGGAGTGGTCGTTGAAGGAGATGGAGCGCTGCGCCAAGCTCGGTCACAAGGGCGTGCTCATTCCTTCCGGCTTGCCCGAAGGCATGAGCTACGCGGATCCGGGATTCGAACCGTTGTGGGCCAAGGCGGAAGACATGGATTTCCCCATCCACATTCATGTCAACATCCTGCAAGGCGTGGACAGGATGCGGGCGCGGCTCAAGAACATCTCGCCGGTCCAACAGGGCCACAACTCGCTGAGACGCGGCATCCTCGAGCCTCTGGGCCTGCTGACGGAGCTGACGTTCGGAGGGGCGCTTCAGAATCATCCACGGCTTCGTGTCGTTTTCGCGGAGTACGACCTCTCCTGGGTGGTCCCGTTCCTGAACTGCATGGATGCGGCCTTGCGCAGGGCCCAGTCCGAGGCGTCGGTGGCAACGAGAGACGCGGCACTCCCCAGCGAGATGATACGGCGCCAGGTTTACATTACGTTCCAGGAGGATCGTGCGGGCATTCTCGGGGCCGAAGCCTTCGACATCCTCGACAACGTCATGTGGGCGAGTGACTACCCGCACGGCGGCGCGACCTGGCCCACGTCAAGGGAGGCCGTCAAGCGCCAGTGTGAAGGCATGTCCGACGCGCTGGAGCGAAAGCTTACCTGGGACAACGCCGCCGAGTTCTACGGACTGGCGTGATTCCCGGGCCGCCGCCCCGCCGGCGGGCTACGCGCGGAGCGCCTCCATCAACGGCTCGATGGAGGGGCTTTGCTCCAGGCGGTCCACCAGGTCCGGCACGGCCGCGCCTTGCGCCTCGGACAGAATCCCGCCGACGCAGTCGTTGAACTTGTTCAGCACCGCCTCCCGTCCCTTCAGGTCCGCCGGCGTGCGCACCGGCTCGGCGACCGTCGTTCCGTCCTTCAGATGCACCACCAGCGACTCCGATCCCGGAACGTGGCGGACGCGACCGAGCAGGTTCCTCAACTCCGGGTCCCGGGCGCGCTCGTCGGTGAAGTTCCCGGGGTCCAGTCGCCCCTCCAGGAGAGCGACCGAGAGGCAGTACGCCATGCTGAACCGCCCTTCGAACCCCTTTTCCGGTTGCATTCTCACCAGCGGGTACGGGTGCACGTCGCACTCGATGAAATCGATATCGGACGCCGCCAGCGGCCCCTTTTCCTGGACCATCCTCAGCATCGCCTCGACGCCGTCATGGGTGGCGGTGCACGACCCGAACCGCTTCAGCTTGACTTCCCTGTCGAGGCGGTAGTCGGTCCCCAGCCCCCTTCCCAACGCTTCCAGAATGTCCTCCTGAAGCGGACCGACCGCATCCAGCAGTCCATAGCGGGCCTCGAGGGCCGTGGCGTCGCTGGTGAACCCCTCCCGCGCCAGGTACGCGCAGGTGAGACCGGCCGATGCGGCATGGCCGACGCGAAACGGTTTCGCCATGGTTCCGCCGTCCCGGGTCAATGCCCCGCATGAGCCGGTGGCGAGTCCGATGGCGGTAAGCGTCCGAGAGACGTCGAGATCGAGGACCTTGCTGGTGGCACAGGCGGCCGCGATGGGGCCGAGGATGCCGTTGCTGTGCCACCCCCTGGCCCCGGGCCCGATACCGCTGCTCCGTCTGGCGAAGAGGGGCTCCAGGGTCATCATGGCTTCCCGGCCCGCGATGAACGCCTCCAGCGTCCTGGCGCCGGTCGCGCCGCAGCCTTCGCTTGCCGCCAATGCGGCCGCCAGCGTGTAGGTGGAGGCATGGCCCCTGTCGTCGAAGTCCAGGCCGTGCGCCAGGGTCCCGTTCACCAGCGCCGCGTCTCTGGGATTCAACGCCAGGTCGGAACCCCAAACCGTGCACGGTCCCGATCCGAGGTTGGAGCGGGCGTACCGCAGCAGCTTGTCGCCGATCTCTTCGCCCGCGGCCAGGACCGATACGCCGAGACAGTCGAGGACGGCGAGCTTGGCGTTGGACACCACGTTGGCGGGCAGCCGGTCCAGGCTCAGCGACACGGTGAATTCGGCGATCTGACGGGACAGGCCCTGTGTCGTCGCACTTGAGGATTCATCCACGGACTTCTCTCCTCCGGATCCGTATCCGGCGTCAGCGAAGCAAAGACTCTGCCCCGGTCTTGCGAAACACCTGCCGGGCGGCTTCGTCACGGAGGCGGAACCCGGTCCCGAATCCCCGTGACGGCCGCATGTCGAGCTATGTTCCGGAGACGATCTTGGCCATGAGCTTTCTGGAACTTTCCGGTGAGGACACGATCTTCTTGATCAGTTTCTGAACGTCCTCTCCCTTGAGAGGCTCGTCGTCCAGATAGCCGATCTTCTTCGCGTCCGCGAGGTACCCCGGGTCGTGCACCGTGGCCCAGAAGGCATCCCGCAGGATCTTCACGATATGCGCGGGCGTTCCCGGGGGCGCGAGCATCGGGTAGGCATTGCGGTACGTCAGCGTCAGCATCTCCGCGACGTCCTTCGATTCCTGGTCCGGCGCAAGCTCGATCAGCGTCGGCACGTCGGACAGCTCGGGGTGGCGCTTGGTGGCGACCTGGAGTAGCAGGGAGGTGAACGGCTTCTTGCTTCCCAGGCGCGCGAACCAGTGCTTCTTCCTGGTCTTGGCCGAGCTCCACACGAAGCCGCAGCGCATGTCCACTTCGCCCTTCTCCATGGCGAGATCGATGGGCGCGCCGCCCTGATAGCCCACCACCAGCCTGGTGTTGATGCCCGTGAACCGCTTCAGCATCTTGCCGATGGCGGCGCCGGTGCTGTTGCCGCTCGTTTCGCCCTCGCGCAACTGGGTCTTTTTGGAACGCTTGATGGCGTCTTCGAGATTCGCGCCGACCCGGTCGATGCGACCCACGCAGGTCGCGGTGGCCGTGGTCAGGTTCCCGATCCAGTTGAACTTGTCCGCCTCGAAGCGGGCTGCCTTTTCGCCGATGGCATGCTGGAGACCGGTGCCCCTGATGATCTCCGCGATGGTGAGCCCGTCCGGCTTGGCGATGTTGTACAGGTAGTTGCGCGCCCGCAGGCCGCCCCCGCCGCTCCGGTTCTGCACCACCAGTTGCGGATTCCCGGGTATATGCCTGGCCGCGTGGCGGGCGAACAGCCGCGTCCTGATATCGTTTCCGGCGCCGGGCCCGGACCCGACGATGACCAGGATGGTCTGACCCTCGTAATACGGCTTGGTCTGGGCCTCGGCGGATCCCGGCATGGGGCCCTGGAGTATCCAGACCGCGGCCGCCAGCATCAAGGTCTTACTCGTCCACTTCATGGTATTGCCTCCCTTCACGGTGGTTAGACTCTACCCTCGATTGGAACCATAAGAAGATCTTCGTGACCGGAAATCCCGCTAGAGTTCGTCCTGTTCCGCGAGGCCCGTCCGGCCGCTGGTGTTCATCCTCTTGTACACACTATAGGAAACACTTCCCAACAAAATCACGATCATGACCAGGACCGGCGGGTGGAGCAGCCAGGCCGTGCCGTAGGCGCCGAGGGAGATCCCGAGGTACCTCTCGGCGAGGCGTCCCAGGACGAGGCCGAGCACGAACGGGGCCCTCGGCCATCCGAAAAGGACCATGAAATAGCCCAGCACGCCGAAGACACAGGCCACCACGATGTCCGCGAAGTGGTTGTTCGCCGAGAACGCGCCGAGGAACACGAACACCACGAGGAACGGAATGAGCAGGTTCCCGCGCACGAAGGTGAGCTTGACCAACTGGCTGAGGAACAGGAAGGCGACACCCGCGGCAAGAACGTTGGAGATGACCAGTATCCACACCATCGCCAGGGTGACGTCGAGGTGCTTGGTCAGCATGTCCGGACCCGGCGTAAGGCCGACGATCAGGAAAGCCCCCAGGAGGATCGCCATGCCAGTGGTCCCCGGAACCCCGAAGGCGACGGTGGGGATGAGGTTGCCTCCCTCCTTGGAGTTGTTCGCCGCGCCGGGTCCCAGCACGCCCTCCACCGCCCCCGTTCCGAAACGCCGCTTGTCCTTCGAGCTCTGCACGGCGTGGGCGTAAGCCATCCACTGGGAGACGCCGCCCCCCACTCCGGGCACCGCCCCGACCATGACGCCGATCATGCCGCAGCGCATGGTGAGCCAGAAATGCCGGAAAGTATCCTTCACCCCCTCCATCACCCCGCTGATCCTCGCCACCTTGGACTCGGCGATGCTCGAACCCCTCACCGCCAGGTCCACGATCTCCGGGATGGCGAAGAGCCCCACCACGACCGGCGCCAGGCTCAGCCCTTCCCAGAGATAGATGGTCCCCATGGTGTACCGAAGGGTCCCCGTATGATCTTCGATGCCGACCGCGGAAATCGCCAGCCCGATGCCTCCGGCCAGGACCCCCTTGCTCAGCGAGGCGCTGCTGAGGGTGGCGAGAAAGGTGATTCCCAGGATGGTGAGCATGAAAAGCTCGGGCGCGCCGAAAAACAGCACGAGGGGGCGCATGATGGGGATCGAGATGGCCAGGATGACGGCGCCCTCGAGCCCGGCCACGAGGGAGCTGGTCAGGGCGGCTCCCAGGGCCCTCCCCGCCTGTCCCTTCTTGGTCATGGGGTAGCCGTCCATGATGGTGGCCGCGGAGGTCCCCTCGCCCGGAATGCCGAAGAGGATGGAGGTGATGTCTCCGGTGGTCCCGGTAATGGCATGCATCCCGAGAAGGAAGCAGAAAGCCGCGATGGGCTCCTGGATCGTGTAGGCGAAGGGGAGCATCAGGGCCAGGGTGGTCAGTCCCCCGAGTCCCGGCAGGATGCCGACGACGAAGCCGATGGCTCCCCCGAGCAGCAGGAAACCGAACGCGGGCCAGGACAGCACCTGGAGCAGGCCGCTTACGGCGGACTCGATCATAGCCCCAGCCAGCGATAGAGCTGTCCCTCGGGAAAAGGGAGCCGAAGCAGGCGGTCGAAGAGACCCCAATACAACAGCCACACGGCGCCGGTCAGCACCAGGGAGAGGGTCCATCCCTCGCCCGACTTGACCTTGAGGTAAAGGAACACGAACGGCGGGATGGTCACGGAGAGCCCGGCGAGCCAGCACGCCAGCAGGAACCCGAAGATCCACGAGAAGATATTCACCGTCCGCCGTCTCGCGGTGACGGGATCGACCTCCGTCGTGAACTGAATGTCCGCCGGCGTGCTGTCCGGGGGGTCGGCCGAGCTGGCCCGGGAGGCGCTCTTCCCGGCGCCCTCCCTCAAGTCCGTTACGAGATGGAAGGCGGCCAGCACGAGCATCGGAATGCCGATCACCCAGGGGTAGAGCTGCGCCTTCACGGGCCAGTCCCTTGCCGCCCAGATCACGATGGCGAAGAACAGCAGGACCAGGAGACTGAAGACGGTTTGCGGGCGAATCCTCATGGGAAGCCCCGGGTCGCTTCACGCCGAGTACGGAGAAACCGGCGTGATGTTCCTGTAGTCCACCGGCAAAGGCTCGACGCCGATGTCGGCATCGATCTCGGCCATGCGCGCTTCGGTCAGGGGATTGCCGAAGGTTTCGTTGCGGAGCCTCAGATGGGCGATGGCTTTCTCGGTGATGATGTGCCGTGCTCGCTCCAGGTCCTCGTCGGTGCGGATGGCCTCGGCGATGCGCGGGATGTGGACCGGTCCGTGGCGCATCTCGTCGTGGAAGATGACCCCCATGGCCTCGGCGATGGCCTTTTCCACGACGCCGCCCGAATAGGAAGTGTAGGGAAGTTCGAGAATCCGGTTGCCCACGTAGAAGATCGCCGCCCCGGCGCCCTCGGAAAAGCCCAGCGCGACCTCCGCAAGCTCGCCATGGGTTTCCAGGAGCCGGCGGGTGACCTCGATCTCGGCGGTCATGGCCGGCAGGTCCGGATGCCCCTTGCGTTCCCGTTGACAGCCCGAGAGGGCCAGCAACTCCCGCGGGTCCGGCCGTCCCCCGGCGATCTCCTCCATGATGTCCGCCAGCAGCCGGTAGTGTCGCGCCTCCTCGTAGACCGAACGGGTCGACGCCTCGAAGGAACCGCGGTCCACCGCCGCCTCGATACGCGCGAGGTCGTCGGGCAACGCTTCGAGCAGCCGTTCCACGGTGCCGAGCTCCCGCGCCGCCTGCAGCTTTAGCCAGTGCAGGTCGTCCTCCCGGGTCCGGGGATTCGAGAAGTAGGTGCGCACCACTTCCGCCTCGCCGGCCCACCACCGCAACGGGGTGCCCTCGAGCACCGCGATGCGCTCGTCGAGTTTCGCGTCCGTCTCCGGCTTCGGCATCGTACCGCCACCCATATGCTGTTGGCTGCCCCCCGACAGGCGGCCGCTCCTCCGTTCCCCGTCCGGTGTAGGGGCGGGTTCTAAATTCGCCCGCGCCCGCGTCGCGCCGTCGGTCGACAGAGGCTCCCGGCAGGCCTTCGTACTCCGTCATTGAATACGGCGGAGGCGATTGTATATAGACCTGTGCGAAAGGGTCAAGGACGATTCGGCGGAGACGCCGCGGGTCGGTCGGATCCGAATCAGCGAGGAGGAACACGACATGCGCGCGAGCACGGAAAGAAAGATGAAACGCTGGCAGGAGCAGCGCTGGATACTCGACCAGGTGATCAAGGTGAGCGGCCTCGACTTCGACCAGGGACGCTCGCAAAAGATGCTGCGGAACTGCGGTCCGGGCATTGCCGGCGAGCTGCGCGGCATCGGGCAGCGGGTGCAGAAGTTCACCGACTTCCCGCGGGAGTTCTCCCGCGCCGCCGAAGGGCGCGAACGGAAGGGGCGGGCGGCCGAGGCGCTGGGGCACACGGTGGAGGCGCGCGAACACTACTACGTGGCCGCCACCTACTACACCGCGGCGCAGTGGGGCATCTTCGAGGACGGCAACCCGCGGCGGATGGCCTGGGCGGAGAGCAAGCGGGACTGCTACGACCGCTACATCGGCTTCGCCGATCACCCCATCGAGCGGGTGGACCTGCCGGTGCCGGGCGGGGAGATGGCGGCGCTGCTGCACCTGCCGCACAAGCCGGCGCCGGGGGAGCGGTTCCCGTGCATCCTCTATCAACCGGGCATGGACGGGGTGAAGGAAGACAACCCCCTCACGGGCGATCCGCTGCTCCAGCGGGGATTGGCGATCCTCTCCATCGACGGCCCCGGACAGGGGGAAACCCGGGAGCGCGGCATCGCCGTGACCGCATCCAACTGCGAGGACGGTGCCAGGGCCGCCTACGCGTACCTCCGGACCCGTCCCGAGATCGACGGCGACCGGATGGCTATCTACGGATCCAGCATGGGCTCCTACTGGGGCACGCGCATGGCGGCGGCGGAGCCCGGCTTCAAGGCCTGCGCGGTGGTGGGCGTGTGCATGGAGCCCGGCCAGTACACTATCTTCAACACCGCCGCGCCGACCTTCAAGCTCAACTACATGTACATGTCCGGCTACGACGACGAGGCGGAGTTCGACGAGTTCTGCAAGACCCTGACCCTCCAGGGGGTCGCGGCCAGGATCCAATGTCCGTACATGGTGGTGGCGGGCGAGGACGACGAGCTGTGCCCCATCGAGTTCGCCTGCGAGGTGGTGGACGAGGCGACGTGCCCCAAGGTGCTCTACGTCTACGAGGGCGAGCGCCACTCGCTCCGCAACCCGGCGGCCCGCACTATCGTCGTGGACTGGCTCAAGGACTGCCTCGACGGCAGGCCGGTGACGTCGGAGAAGGTCTACGTGGAGATGAGCGGGAAAGAAACCCGGACAAGGTACTGACGGGGTTCCGACGGGTACGACGGGGATCTGCCGCGCATCCCGCGGCCGCGTTCGCCGACCTCGTGGGGGCTTCGACCTCAGCCGGTCGTGGCCCGTGTGGCGGTGCGCTCGCGCAAGACGCCGATCTCTTCCCGCATTTCGCCCATCTCCTTCCGGAGACTGCCCACGTCTTGTCGCACTTCGCGCACTTCTTCGCGCACTTCCGAAATACTCTGGCGCACCTCAATGAAACGCCGGTCCACCTCGGAGAAACGCTGATCCACGTGTGCGAAACGGAGGTCCATTTCCCTGAACAGGTCCCGACGGAGGCCCTGTATCATCCTGCCCAACGCCGCCCCCACGCCCACCGCCGACACGATCACTGACACAATGATGGCGATTGCCGAAATATCGACATTCATTTGAAATGCTCCTATTGGACTTAAAGATACAGAATGCACCCGATCCGGTCAACCAGGTTCCTTGACAGCCCTGTTCTTACGTGGTTCATTCTGCTTCAGCCTTCGACTGACGCAGATTCGCCGAAACCGCCCCTTCACCGGTTACGACGCAAAATCCCGGCCAAGTCCCGCGGGCTGCAAATTTATTCACACACGAGGAGAGTTCGTCCCATGCAGATGTTCATTGCAGGCGAGTACACGGATACGGCAAGCGGCGAGACCACTTCCATCTATAATCCCGCCACCGGCGAGTTGGTGGATACGGTCCCCAAGGGCACCGCGGAGGACGTGCAGCGGGCCGTGGCGGCCGCGGAAGACGCAGCGGTGGAATGGGGCAAGTTCGCCCCCTCCAAGCGCGGCGAGTGCCTCTCCGAGGCCGCGCGTCTCGTGCTGGAGAACGAGAAAGAGCTGACCGAGCTGCTCACCAAGGAGCAGGGCAAGGCGCACCGGGAGTCGGTGCTGGAGATCCGCCGCTTCGCGCACACCCTGGAGCACTACGCGGGCATGGCCAAGACCCTGCGCGGCGGTTACGTGAAGCTCGCCGACGGCCGCTACGGCCTGATCATGCACAAGCCCATGGGCGTGGTGGGCTCCATCGTGCCGTGGAACTTCCCGGTCTCGCTCATGGGCAACAAGGTGGGTCCGGCCCTGCTCGCCGGCAACGCCATGGTCATCAAGCCCGCCAGCACCACGCCGCTGACCGCCACCCGCTGCGTCGAGCTGGTGCAGAAGGCCGGGCTGCCCAAGGGCACCATCAACATGGTGACCGGCCCGGGCGGCGCCGTGGGCGAGGAGATCCTGCGCAACCCGGTGATCCGCAAGGTGGGCTTCACCGGCGCCACCGATACCGGCAAGCGGATCATGGAAGTGGCCTCCCAGGAGGTCAAGCGGGTCACCCTGGAGCTGGGCGGCAGCGACCCCATGATCGTGTGCGCCGACGCCAACATCGACCGGGCGGTGAGCGCGGCCTCGGTGGGCCGGTTCTTCAACTGCGGCCAGGCCTGCCTGGCGGTGAAGCGCCTCTACCTGTACGACGAGATCTACGACGAGTTCGTCGGCAAGCTGGTGGAGAAGGTGCGCAAGCTGCGGGTGGGCAACGGCCTCACCAAGGGCACCATGCTCGGCCCGCTGCACACCAAGGGGCAGCGCGAGGAGGTGGAAGAGCAGGTGGAGGACGCGGTGCAGAAGGGCGCCAAGGTGCTGGTGGGAGGCGACCGCCCCACGGGCGACGAGTTCGACAAGGGCAACTTCCTGAACCCCTCCATCGTGGTGGATGTCGACCCCAAGTCCAAGCTGCTGAAGGACGAGGTGTTCGGCCCGGCCCTGCCGGTGGTGCGTATCAAGAACCTCGAGGAGGGTCTGGCGCTGGCCAACGACTCCATCTTCGGCCTGGGCTCCTCGGTGTGGACCCAGGACATCGACAAGGCCATGTACGCGGCCGAGAAGCTCGACGCCGGCTACACCTGGGTCAACTCCGCGCAGATCATCTACGACGAGCTCCCCTTCGGCGGCGTCAAGCAGAGCGGCGTCGGCAAAGAGCACGGCAACGAGGCGGTGGAGCACTACAGCGAGGTCAAGTCCGTGGTCATGGCCACGGAGCAAACTTCCGAGATGGTGGGAGGCGAATAGCCCGAACCCCCACCGGCGGGAGCCTGCGCCGCGGGAAAGCGAGTGTAGGGGCGGGTTTAACACCCGCCCGCTCCCGTACCGCGCACTGCCGGTACGGGCTCCGAATCGAGACGAGCATGACGGCTCCGCGACTCGAACTGCCGGACCCCTACAACGCGGCCACCACGTTCGTCGACGACAACGTCGCCGCCGGCCGCGGCGAGCGCACCGCGATCCTGTACGCGGACGAGCGGTACACCTACCGGCAGGTGCAGGAGGCGGTCAATCGGGCGGGCAACGCGTTCCGGGAACTGGGCCTGGACACCGAGCAGCGGGTGCTGCTGGTGCTTCCCGACTGCCCGCAGTTCGCCTTCAGCTTCTTCGGCGCCATCAAGATCGGCGCCGTACCCATCCCGGTCAATCCCTGGATGAAGGCCGGGGACTACGAGTACCTCCTCAACGACAGCCGGGCCCGTATCGTGGTGGTGCACGAGTCCGCGCTGCCGGAGATCGAGGCGATCCCGGAACCTCCGCGCTACCTGAAGCACGTGATCGTCGTGGGGGCGGCGGGAGGCGACGCGGTGGCTTGGGACGCCCTCCTGGAGGGGCGTTCGGCCGAGCTCCAAGCCGAGCCCACGGGACGCGATGACGTTGTCATGTGGAACTACACCTCGGGCAGCACCGGCAACCCCAAGGGCGCGGTCCACCTCCACCACGACATGATCACCATCACCGATCTGTTCGTGAAGCCCGTGCTCGGCATGACCGAGGACGACGTGTGCTTCTCCGCTTCCAAGCTGTTCTTCTCCTACGGGCTGGGGAATTCTCTGTACTTTCCCTTCCGGTTCGGTGCTACGGGCGTGCTGTGGCCGGAGAAACCGGACCCGGAACGGATCCTCCAGACCATCGAGCGCTACCGCCCCACCTTCTTCTACTCGGTGCCGACGCTCTACTCACGCATGCTGCGGGTGGAAAAGGAGTACGACCTCAGCTCGCTGAGGATCTGCCTGTCGTCCGGGGAGCCGCTGCCGCCCGCGCTGTTCCACCAGTGGCGGGACAAGGTGGGCGTGGAGCTGCTGGACGTCGTGGGCTCGACCGAGGCCACCCATGACTTCCTGGCCAACCGCCCGGGGCGGGCCAGGGCCGGCAGCAGCGGCGAGGTGACCCCGGCGTTCGTCGCCAAGGTGGTGGACGACGAGGGGCGGGAGGTGGCGGACGGCGAGGTGGGAAACCTGTACGTCAGCGGCGACGCCACCGCGCCCTACTACTGGAACAAGCACGAGCAGACCCAGCGCACCATGCTCGGCGAGTGGCTCAAGACCGGCGACACCTACTACCGGGACGACGACGGCTATTTCTGGTACTGTGGCCGTTCCGACGACATGCTCAAGGTGGGCGGCATGTGGGTCTCGCCCATCGAGGTGGAGAACGCGCTGATGGAGCACCCCGCCGTTCTGGAGGCCGCGGTGACCGGCGAGGCCGACGGCGACGGCCTCATCAAGCCCAAGGCCTGGGTCATCCTCAAGAGCGAGCACCACGGTTCCGACGGTCTGGGCCAGGAGCTGCAGGACTTCGTCAAGGGCAGCCTTGAGCCCTACAAGTACCCGCGCTGGGTGGAGTTCGTGGACGACCTGCCCAAGACCGTCACCGGCAAGATACAGCGCTTCAGGCTTAGAGGATAAGATATGGCGTCCTTCGACTTCGCTTCGCCACGCCTGTCCTGAGCCCTTCGACAGGCTCGGGACAGGCGTGGCGAAGCGAAGTCGAAGGACGCTGTTTTCAAGGGGGTTTCATGGACGACTTGGTAGCGCTGAGAGACAAGGTGGCCATCTCGTGCAACATCCTGGCCATCGACGGCCACTGGGACAACATCCTGGGGCACGTGTCGGCCCGGATACCCGGCGAGAACGCCATCCTGATGAAGCCCCACAGCTATGGCTTCGAGGAGATCCGTCCGTACCACATCATCAAGGTGGACCTGGACGGCAACAAGATCGAGGGCGACTACGAGCGCCACTCCGAGGTGTTCATCCACACCGAGATCTACAAGGCCCGCCCGGACGTGAACTGCGTCATCCACAGCCATCCGCCCCACGCCACGGCCTTCGGTTCCCTGCGGCAGCCGCTGCGTCCCGTGAGCCACGAGGGCTCCATCTTCCACGACGGGCTGCCGCTCTTCGACTACACCACGGTGCTGATCCGGACTCCCGAGTTGGGGGTGAAGGTGGCTCAGGAGTTGGGCAAGGCCCGGGCCGTGTTGATGAAGAACCACGGGTCCACGGTGGTGGGCGAATCGGTGGAGACCGCCACCCTGTACGCGATCTTTCTGGAAAAGGCGTGCCGAATCCAGCTCCTGGCGGCCGCCGCCGGAGATCCCACCTGGAGCAGCGACGACGAGGCGCGCGAGAAGTACGACCAGATCTACACGCCGCACCGGCTGGGCAGCATGTGGGACTATTTCGTGCGGCGGGCGAAACGGCTCGCCATTGACTGAACCGGCGCCCTTCGACGGGCGCAAGCCCGCATGACCAAGTACCTGGAGGAATAAGAATGGCCGAGAAACTTCATCTGACGCTGGCGTGCGGCGACTACGAGAGCATCCGCGCCCTCAAGGAAGGGGTGATCCAGCCGGACGGCATCGACCTGACCGTGCTCACGGACATGGACTCGTCCACCCGGCACTGGCGCATCGCCCGGTTCCGCGAGTTCGACGTAGGCGAGCATTCGGGCTCGTCTTACCTGCTGGCCAAGGACCGCGGCGAGGCGGACGACCTCACCGCCATCCCGGTGTTCCTGCACCGCCGGTTCCGCCACGGCTTCATCTTCGTCAACGCGGACAAGGGCATCCAGGAACCCAAGGACCTCATCGGCAAGACCGTGGGGCTCAAGAACTGGCAGGCCACGGCGCTCTTGTGGATCCGCGGCACCCTGCAGGACGAGTACGGCGTCTCGTTCACGGACCTGGAATGGCGCGCCGAGAGGGAGGAGGACGTGCCCTTCGATCCGCCGGAGGGGCTGCGGATGGAGCGCCTGCCCAAGGGCAAGCGGGTCGAGGAGATGCTCGCCGAGGGCGAGCTGGACGCGGTCATCCACCCCGACATCCTCGCACCCATCCTGGAAGGCGACACCCGGGTCAAGCGCCTCTTCGACGATCCCAAGCAGGTGGAGATGGACTACTTCAAGCGCACCGGGATCTTCCCCATCATGCACACCACCGTCATCAAGCGGGAGATCGTGGAGAAGCACCCCTGGGTTCCCATGAACATGATGGTGGCCTTCGAGAAGGCCAAGCTGTGGACCTACAACCGGATGAACAATCCCCGGATCGTGCCGCTGGCGTTCTTCCGGGACTCCTGGGAAGAGCAGCTCGAGCACTTGGGCGAGGACCCGTGGGTCTACGGGCTCAATGACACCAATCGCAACAACTTCGGCACGCTGGCGCGCTACTCCCGCGAGCAGGGCATGATCCGGAACGCCCCCGATGTGGACGAGCTGTTCCACGAGTCGGTCCGCGGCGAGGAGTGGAAGCTGGCGCGCTCCCGCGGATAGCACTCCCTCCCTCGAATGATTCCTCCGCCCTTCGAGTACCGGGCGCCGGACTCGCTCCCCGAAGCGCTCGCGCTGCTCCGCGAGCACGGCGACGAGGCGCGCCTGATGGCGGGAGGGCAGTCCCTCCTGCCCATGCTCAAGCTGAGGCTGATCCGCCCGGCGGTCATCATCGACATCGGCGGGCTAGAAGAGCTGAAGGATGTCGGGAAAGCCGCCGTTGCCGAGCGCCCGGGAGCCCCGGTCACGGCAGACGCCGGTGCCCTGCGGATCGGCGCGCTGGTCACGGAGCGGACCCTCGAACGCACGTTTGCGGAACGCCAGCCGCTTCTGGCCGAGGCCGCCGCCAGCATCGGCGACATCCACATCCGGAACCTGGGCACCCTCGGCGGCGCCTTGAGCCAGGCGGACCCGTCCGGCGACCTCGCCCCGGCGGTGCTGGCTCTGCGGGCGACCCTGACGGCGCAGTCCGCCGCCGGCACCCGCACCATCGCGGCCGACGAGTTCTTTTCCGGTCCGTTCGACACTGCCTTGGCCGAGGACGAGATGGTCACGTCCGTGGACGTGCCGGCGCCGTCCGGCATCCGCGGCCACGCCTACGTCAAACTCACGCGCCGGGCCGGGGACTACGCGGTGGTAGGGGCGGCGGCGCTGGTGAGCCTCTCGCCGGGCGGCATTTGCGGCGAGGCCCGCATCGCCCTATGCGCGGTAGGTCCCACGGCCTTCGTCTCCGAGGCCGCGGGCCGGTCGCTCCAGGGCACGAGGCTCACCGACGCCGATCTCGCGGAAGCCAGCGCATTGGCGCGCAACGACGCCGACCCGGTGAGCGACGTTCATGCGTCGGCCGATTACCGGAGCGCCATGACCCCGGTGGTGGTCAGCAGGGCGCTGGCCAGGGCCCGCGAAAGAGCGCGGATGAGTTTACGGGGCTCGCCATGAAACGCGTCACCGTCAACACCACCATCAACGGCAAGGACTACGCGTTCGACGTCGAGCCGCGTCTCCTGCTGGTGGACCTCATCCGGGACAAGGCCGGCCTCAAGGGCACCCACATCGGCTGCGACACCGGCAACTGCGGCGCCTGCACCGTGCTCATGGACGGCCTGACCGTGAAGTCGTGCCAGGTGCTGGCGCCTCGCGCCCACGGGGCGGAGATCCGCACGGTGGAAGGGCTTGCCCGGGACGGCGCCCTGCACGCCGTCCAGGAAGCGTTCTGGGAGTGCGACGGGCTGGAGTGCGGCTTCTGCACCCCGGGCATGTTGATGACCACCGTGGCGTTCCTCGACGAGCATCCGTGCCCGTCCGACGAGGAGATCCGCCGGACCTATTCCGGCAACCTGTGCCGTTGCACCGGTTATCTCAACATCATCAAGGCGGTGAAAAGGGCGGCGGAGAGGATGCGCTGATGGCGGCCTACGTCGGCAGAAGCATCAAGCGCAAGGAGTCCTTCGACTCCATCCAGGGGCGCAACACCTACCTGAGCGACGTCCACGTCCCCGGAATGCTCCACGCCGCCATCCACCGGAGCCCCTACGCCCACGCGCGCGTGAAGCGGGTGGACCTGTCGGAGGCCCTGGCACAGCCCGGCGTGGTGGCGGCCATGAGCGGCGAAGACGTCCGGCGACTGTCCCGGCCCATGGCGCCGTTCCCCTTCACCCGGACCCGGCCCTACACCAGCGACTACCCGCGGGTGCGGTTCGCCGACCACTATTGCCTGGCGGTGGACCGGGTACGCCACGTGGGCGAGGCCGTGGCGGTGGTGGTGTCGGAAGACCGCTACGCGGCGGCGGACGCGGCCGAGGCGGTGCGCGTCGAGTACGAACCGCTGCCGCCAATGGTGGACGTGGAGGCGGCGCTGGAGCGGGGAGCCGCCAGGCTCTACGAGGAGTGGCCCGACAACATCCAGTACGAGTTCCGCTTCGTCGAAGGCCCGGTGGACAAGCTCCTGGAAGAAGCTCCGGTGGTGGTGCGCGAGCGCATCGTGCAGCACCGCTACACCGGCACGCCGATGGAGACCCGGGGAGTCATCGCCAGCGTCGACGAGCGGGACAACCTGCTGACGCTGTGGAGCTCCACCCAGGTGCCGCACGCGCTTCCCAACCTGGTGCTGGAGACCCTCGGCCGGGCCGACCTCAAGATCCGGGTGATCTCGCCCACCATGGGCGGCGGATTCGGCATCAAGTGGGCGTTCTATCCCGAAGAAGTGCTGATGCCGCTCCTGTCGCTGCAACTCAACCGGCCGGTGGGCTGGTGGGAGAGCCGCAGCGAACACATGGTGGCCTCGCACCACTCCCGCGCCCAGGTGGACTACGTGGAGGCGGGCTTCGACCGCGCCGGCCGCATCACCGCCCTCAGGACCAAGGTGATCGTGGACCTGGGCGCCGCCTACCCCAGCGGCGGCACCTCCCTGGCGTTCGTCACCGCCAACTTCATTCCCGGACCCTACCGGGTCGAAAACTACGCCACCGCCTCCTTCGGCGTGGTCACCAACAAGACCGCCGCCGGCCCCCACCGGGCCAACGGCAAGGCCGAGTCCAACTTCATCATGGAGCGGGTGATGGACCGGGCCGCGGGGGAGTTGAGCCTGGGCAGGGACGAGATCCGGCGCCGCAACCTGATCCAGCCCCACGAGTTTCCCTACACCTGCGTCACCGGCTCCACCTACGACAGCGGCGACTACCCGGCGTGCCTGCGCAAGGCGCTGGCGGAGGCGGACTACGCCGGCCTGCTGGCGGACCGCGACCGCTTGCGCCGGGAGGGACGCTACCGGGGCGTGGGCCTGGCTTTCATGCTGGAGCCCCTGAGCTCGCTCCGTCCCAACGCCTACAACGCCGGCTACGAGACCGTGACGGTGCGGCTGGATCCCGTGGGCAAGGCCTGGGTGTTCTCGGGCGACATGAACATGAGCGCGAGCCACAAGACCACGCTCTCGCAGGTGGTGGCGGACGGGCTGGGCGTGCGCTTCGAGGACGTGCAGGTGTTCGAGGGCGACAGCGCCCTGGTGTCGTCTTCCAGCGGGTCCTACGCCAGCCGGTTCTCGACGGTAACGATCTCCGCCGCCATGAAGGCGTGCGAGGCGGTGCGCAGGAAGATGCTGGCCATCGCCGCCCATACGCTCCGGTGCCATCCCGAAGCCCTCGAATGCGCCGGCGGCATGATCCTGGACCGGCAGCGGCCGGGGGTGGCGCTCACGGTCAAGGAAGTGGCCAACATGGCCTACTACTCCATCAACCAGCTCCCCGGAAACATGGACCCGGGCCTCCACGACACCCACTACTTCATCAACCCCAACACCAGCTTCGAGCCCGACGCCAAGGGTCGGACCTCCAACTTCTCGACGTTCCCCTATGCGGTGCACGTGGCCTGCGTGGAGGTGGACGCGGGCACGGGCGAAACCACGATCCTCAAGTACCTGACCGTGGACGACTCCGGCAACATGGTGAACCCCATGATCGTCGACACCCAGATCACCGGCGCCATCTCCCACGGCGTCGGGGGCGCGTTTCTCGAAGAGCTGGTGTATGACGAGCAGGGGCAGCTCCTGTCCGGCACCTTCGCCGACTACCTGATCCCCTCGGCGATGGAGATGCCGGACCTGGAGATCCATCACATGGTGACGCCCATGCCCTTCACCCCCGGCGGGTTCAAGGGGGTGGGGGAGATCGGCGCCATCGGTCCGCCGGTGGTGCTGGCCAGCGCCATCGAGGACGCGCTGGCGCCGCTGGGGGTCAAGATCATGAGTCTGCCGCTCAAGCCGGAGAACATCTGGCGGGCGATACAAGAACGAGAAAACCACGCAACAGGAGAACGATGATGAGCGACGCGGGGAACGGCTTCACGGAAGGGGCGACGCGGGAGTTGGCGCGGGTGGCGGCGATCTTTGCCGCCGGCGAGGCGGAGATCGCCGAAACCTACTTCAACTGGGAACGGCGGGACACCGAAAAGGAAGTCCTGTGGCTCACCAAGCAGGCGGGCCGGGAGATCGAGAGCACCTTCACGGGCCTCAAGGAGATCGTCGAGAAGGTCGGAGGCGACCTGACGGCGTCGGACCAGTACTGGGTGGACAAGTGGGGCGGCGAGGTGGACCGGAACTGGCTGGAGGAGAACCTCTGGCGCACCAAGCAGGAGCTCAACCACGGCAACCTGTGCGTCGACATCGTCGAGTGGCTCACCGGCGAGCCCGTGGACATCAAGGAGGTGGTGCGCCGCTACAACCGCTGGACCCCCGATCCGTCGCTTCCCGACATGAAGGAGTGGGTGCGGCTGGCGGAAGTGTTCAAGGAACAGGAAGCCCGGCAGGAGTCCTGGGCGCGTCTCATCAACTCCCAGGGCCTGCTTGAGGGCGGGAGTTGCGGCCTGTTCTACGCCGCCTCCCAGTTGAGCGGCAGCGAGCTCAACGACCGGCTGGCCAGGGCTTTCACCGTGGTGCTGGACGACGAGCGCGGCCACGGGCCGGCCAACATCTACCAGATCGCCGATGCCTTCACCCAGCAGGAAGCGGTGGATGGCGCCCGGGGATTGATGGTGGAGCGCGGCATCCAGCGGCTGCGCATGCGCAACGAGCAGTTCAGCTTCCCCATCGACGAGGCCCGCATCCAGGACATCGCCAAGGGCAACATCAGCCTGGACGTGACCAAGGCCATCTGGGGCGAGACCCTGGCGAAGTTCATCGGCTAGCTACGGCATATGTGGCCTCGTCAGTTCCGGCGCGTCATCCGTCCCCAGGCTTGAGACTGGCGCGGCAGATGCCTTCCCCGCAAGGACCAACGTTATTTATCGGTTGTCACGAAACTCCCTTTCGGTGTCGATACACGGCAGTGATGTGATGCTGCGTATCCGCTCTCGAAAGGGGGAAGGCATGTATTTGGTTAGCTCGAGGAAACGATTTTGGAACAGTGACGTGATATCTCGAAAGTTAGACAAGTTTCGAGATGTCAATCTGAAGACGGGACAATCGACAAAGAAGGCCGAGTCGGATTACAAGTCATTCGTTAAAGACAAGAAAGTGCTGATTCTCTGTCATGGTTACAACAATGAGCCTGAGGATGTCCTACGTGCCTACCAAACGATCGCTTCCAACGAGCGACGATACACGAACTATTTCGACGCTGTCGTCGGTTACACGTGGCCGGGGGGTGACAAGTTCTACGAGTACTCGGCCGCAAAGGAGCGGGCCTCTGCCGTGGCCGCGAGATTCGTCGATTTGCTTCAAAGCACAATGTCCGGTTGTTCGGAACTAGCGGTGATGTCCCACAGTATGGGGTGTAGGATTTCTCTTATCGCATGTGAAGAGCTCAAGGGCATGGCGGCCCGTAAGTGCAGCAGGTTTTGGCAGTTTATGATGGCGGCCGCTGTTGACAACGAATCGGTGGAGAGCGGCGAGAGGTACTTTGATGCCACCTTGTATCCCGACAACACATATGTTTTTCACTCCAAGAACGATGGTACGTTGTCTGCGGGATATAGGGTTCTTGAGTGGGATAAGGCGTTAGGATACAGCGGCCCTGAAAACGTGGACGACATCGACAACAGGACAAAAGTCATCAACTGCAAGCACGTCGTCAAGTCGCATGGTGACTACAAACGAACGCAGCAAGTGTACCAATACATCAGGAACGAATTGACAGGTAGTGCGGCCCGGCAAATTTCAACGCTGCGGTAATGGGAGCTGTTTCGAGGCCGGTTGGCTTCGCTGGCAGCGACAGGCACAATGTTTCACATCGAGCTCGAAAACAGGGACGGAATCGCCTTCATCACGTTCAACCGGCCCGAGCGGCTCAACGCCATGAACGAGGAGATGTGGGTTGAGCTGGGGCGGGTGTGGGACGCTTTCGCGGCGGATCCGGCGCTTCGGGTGGCGGTGGTGAGCGGCGCGGGCGACAGGGCCTTCTCCACCGGCATGGACCTGAAGGAACGGGCGGTGGCCGGCGACCCGCGGGCGCGGAAGTTCTGGACCTCGGCCCTGGCCCGGGACCCCGGTCGCCGGGAGCCCGTGTGGAAGCCGATGATCGCGGCGGTGCACGGCTACTGTCTGGCCGGGGGCTTCGAGATCGCCCTGTCCTGCGACATCCGCATATGCAGCGACGAAGCCACCTTCGGTCTGCCGGAGATCAAGCGCGGCTTCTTCCCTGGCAGTTCGGGCACCGTGCGACTGCCCCGCATCGTGCCGTTGGGCATGGCCCTGGAGATGCTCTACACTGGTGAACCCATCTCCGCGGCCGAGGCGTTCCGCTGCGGACTGGTGAACCGGGTGGTGCCGCAGGACGAGCTGTTGCCGGCGGCGGAGAAGCTGGCCCGGTCTATCGCCGACGGCCCGCCGCTGGCCCTGCAGGCGGTAAAGGAGGTGGTGCTCCGGGGCCTCGACCTGCCCTTGGCCGACGCCATCCGCTTCGAGGCCGGTTTCCGCGCCATGGTGGGCGGGACCGAGGACGCCGCCGAGGGGCCCCGGGCCTTCAGCGAGAAGCGCAAGCCCACGTACAAAGGGCGTTGATGGCTGGCAGAGTCTCCCGCCTGTCACCGGGATACACGGGACTCGCGAAATTATTCCAGTCCCACATCTCCGTTGCCGGACTTACCGTGATCTGGCGAGACGTGCGGTGCGCCCATTGATCGCACACTTGGACCCTGCTTATATTCAAGGGTGAGGATCGTCAGTCGAAGGGCGTTAAGGGAGTTTTGGGAGCAGCCCGACCATCGTGATTCCGAGGTTCCTCTCCGCGTGTGGTTCAAGATGGCGGAGAAGTCGGATTGGGCAACGCCAGCGGACATCAAGGCACAGTTTCGTTCGGCCAGCTTTCTCGCCAACAACAGGGTCGTGTTCAACATTGCCGGCAACAAGTACCGGCTGATCGTCCGGGTGAGTTATCCCGCCCGCGTGGTACTGATTCGTTTCGTCGGCAGTCACCCGGAGTATGACGCACTTTCCGATCCGTCGACGATATGAAATGAGGTAGGTTATGAACATCCCACCGCTCAAGACCGACGCCGATCACGCGAAAGCCGTCGCCGAAATAGAGAAGCTGATGGACGCCACCCCTGGCAGCGAGGCATTCGACCGACTTGCTACCCTTGCGGAATTGGTGGACGACTACGAGGGCAGAGCACATCCAATTGAAGCGCCCGACCCGGTTGACGCTATTCTCTTCCACCTGGAGCAACTTGGAGACCCTTTCGTAGAGACTGCCGATTACATTGATGTTTCGACTAGGCTGGAAGAGTTGAGGTGTCCCAAACTAGACGACTATGCCATCGGCATCCTGCCTGAAGGCTTCGACACGCTTACGGGCACGGAACGAATCGCGATATCGGAGCCGACACGCACTTTGGTGAGACTGTTCAAGGAGAACGATGTCCCTTTTTCGATCGCGAAAAGAGAAGGCCAATCGCTCGGAAAAAGGAAGACAGCCTCGCTGGGAACGGAAACGTGGATCGGGCCGACACTCTTCGCATCCGCCGCTCTCGTATACGAAAACCCTCAAGTTATTTCGTTGGTTCTCCGGGTGATCGCCGACCATCTGGCGTCCTTTCCTCCGAAGTCGAGCGCCAGTTTCGGGATCGTGCTCGAGCACCGAAAGAGAAAGAAGAAGCGTTCCTCGAAGACGTTCACAAAGATCACCTGCAAACTGAAACTCTGAACAGAGCCTACGCCGACGCACGGAAACCACAACCCGAGCCCGACAACCCCTCTTGCCCACTAGGGTGGAGGGGTTGGTTCGAGGAATCTGAACATGTACCACGACCTACGGGAATATCTTGCCCTGCTGGACCGGCAGGGCCTGCTGATGCGGGTGGCCGCGCCGGTGGACAAGGACACGGAGCTGCATCCGCTGGTGCGCTGGCAGTTCCTGGGGTTGCCGGACCACGAGCGCAAGGCGTTCCTGTTCGACAACGTGGTGGACGCCAAGGGGCGGCGCTACGAAACCCCGGTGGTGGTGGGGGCGCTGGCGTCCAACGAGGCCATCTACGCCCTGGGCATGGGCTGCGAGCCGGGCAAGAGCTTCGAGAAGTGGTCGGCGGCGGTGGCCGCGCCGCTGGCGCCGGAGCTTGTGGACACCGGCCCGGTGAAGGAGGAGATCCACGTCGGCGACGGCCTCCTGGAGCACGGCGGGCTCGACGAGTTCCCGGTGCCCATCTCCACGCCGGGGTTCGATAACGGGCCGTACTTTACGGCGTGCCACTGGATTACCAAGGACCCGGATACCGGCATCCGCAACGTCGGCAACTACCGCGGCCAGATCAAGTCCCCTACCAAGACCGGCGTCTACCTGATCAGCGCCCAGCAGGACCTGGCCATCCACTGGAACAAGGCCAGCGCCTTGGGAAAGCCGCTGCCCGCGGCCGGGGTCATCGGCGCGGTGCCGTGCCTCTCCTACGTGGCGGTGCAGAAGATCGCCTACGGCGTGGACGAATTGGGGGTAGCCGGTGCCATCCTGGGCCGGCCCATGCCGCTGGTCAAGTGTGAGACCGTGGACCTGGAGGTGCCGGCCAACGCGGAGATCGTCATCGAGGGCTACATCCGCACCGACGTGCTGGAACCCGAAGGCCCCTTCGGCGAGTCCCACGGCTACATGGACCCCCGCAGCCTGAGCCCGGTGTTCGAGGTGACCTGCATCACGCACCGGCGGAACCCCCACTACGTGGGCGTCCTGAGCCAGGTGACGCCCAGCGAGAGCAGCAAGATCAAGCACCGGGGCTGGGAGTCCCTGGTCCTCGACCACCTGCGCAACCACTGCAGCCTCAAGAGCGTGGTGCGGGTGGGCATGCACGAGCCGCTGGTGAATCTGCGCCAGTTCGTGGTGGTGCAGATGCGCAAGACCCACAAGCTCGAGCCTTGGCAGGCCATGATGGCGGTGCTGGGCTTCCGCTACGACCTGGGCAAGGTAGTCATTGCGGTAGACGACGATATCGACCCCGAGAACTTCGCAGCCGTCAACTGGGCCATCTGCCACCGCTCGCAGCCGCACAAGGACGTGCGCATCATCGAGGGCCGCCAGACCGTGCACTCGCCCATCAACCTCGTGCGCATGCACGGCCACGCCGGCGACTACGACAGCGAGGACTCCTCCCTCCTCATCGATGCGACCAAGAAGGCCGAGTTCCCGCCGGTGTCGCTGCCCACCCGGGAGTACATGGAGCGGGCGCGCAAGCTGTGGGACGAGCTGGGGATGCCGGAGCTCAAGTACGGCAACCCGTGGCACGGCTACTCCCTGGGCCTGTGGCCGCCGGAGCTCGACGACGAGGCGGCGCTGGCGGTGAAGGGCGAGCATTACAGCATCGGCGCCAAGCTGGACGAGCGCGCCGTGCCCGTCGAGCGCGGCGAGCGCCTGCAGGACGTGCAGAAACGATGGAAGCCCTAGGAGCCGGTCCGAGGAGTGTAGGGGCGACCGGCGGTCGCCCCTGTGCGAGTCCACCGCAACGGAGAGGCCCCCTCAGCCACCGTCGGCAGCGAACCCGTATTCTCGTGCGGTTCGGGGTATGCCCCGGTCCCGGAACCTGATCCGTGGCGTTTGACGGCACCCTGCTCCTGGTGGCCGCGGCCATCTTCTTCGCGGGCTTCGTCAAGGGCGCCACCGGCATGGGGTTCACCCTCCTCGCCACGCCCATACTGACGCTGCTGCTCGACATCCGCACAACCATCGTCGTGCTCCTGCTCCCCGGCGTGGTGATGGACCTGGGCCAGGTGTTCCGCCACGGCGTTCCCACCGCCACCCTGCGACGTTTCTCGTCCATGTTCCTGTTCGCGCTCGCGGGCGTGTTCCTGGGCACCTGGGAGCTGACCCAGCTCCCCCTGTGGGTGCTGAACCTTATCCTGGGAACGGTCGTCGTCGTTTTCGCGTTGGCCGGGCTGTTCTCGTTCACGCTCGTCACGCCGCCGCGGGCGGAGCGGCTGATGTCGCCGGTCATGGGCTTTACCGGCGGGTTCCTGCTCGGCCTGACCAACACCATGGGGCCGGTCATGGCGGTCTACCTCCACGGCCTGCGGCTCGACAAGGCGGACTTCGTGAAGGCCATTTCCACGGCTTTCATCATGGCCAAGTTCTGGCAGGTGGTGGCCGTCTCCACCTGGGGCCTGTTCACTGTCGAGGCGGTGAAGCTCTCGGTGTTCGTGACCGCGGTCATCCTCGCGAGCTTCTACCTGGGCCTCAAGGCGCAGGACCGCATCCGCCAGCAGACCTTCAACCGCGCCATCCTGGTGCTGCTGATCTTCGCCGGGCTGATGCTGGTCTACCGGAACCTGACCGCCGCGTGACGTGGCGTCTTGGCGAATCGGGAAACAGTCGCGGCCCGCCCGTGACATCCCCGCGTGCTATCTGCTATTGAGAGGCTTCAGGCGACTCGATGGCGATCCGGTCAGACCCGGATATGACAATGTCGGGATCCGGGAGCGGAACAGGCTGCACCGAAAACACGACTCATGCAGGCTTTCGACTACGACGTCATCGTCATCGGCAGCGGTCCCGCGGGTTACACGGCCGCCATCCAGGCGTGCGAGCTGGGCGCCCGGGTTGCCATTCTGGAGCGCCAGGAGACCCTCGGCGGCATAACCCTTCTCTCCGGCACCATCCCCAGCAAGACCCTGCGCGAGGCCATCATCTACCTGCGCGGGGTGCGCCAGCGCCCCTTCTACGGCACCGAGTTCACCGAGAAAAAGGACATCACGCTCTCGGACCTGTTCATCCGGGTGCGCAAGGTGGTGGAGCGGCGGGTGGCGACCATGGAAGACCAGCTTCAGGTCTACCGCGACCTGAACCGTATCGACGTCTTCCGCGGCTATCACGCGACCGTGGACGGTCCCAACTCGGTGCACGCATGGGTGCTCAAGAACCCCATGGAGTCCATCAACCTGAAGGCGGAGAAGATCATCATCGCCGCCGGGTCGAGGCCCCGCTTCGTGCCCGACATACCCATCGACAACGAGGTCATATTCGACTCCGACTCCGTCTTCACCCTCGAGTTCAAGCGCCAGACCCTGCCGCAATCGGTAATCGTCGTCGGCGCCGGGGTCATCGGCGCGGAGTACGGCTCGGCGTTCGCGGTCCTGGGCTGCAAGGTGTCGCTGATCCAGCGGGACCACACCTTCCTGACGTTCGCCGAGCGTCCCATCGTCGACCTGCTGATCCGGCGCATGGAGGACTACGGCGTGGAGTTCGTCTGGGGCAACTGGTACGACAAGATCGAGCGCATGTCCGGATGGGAGGAGAAGGCGCGGGTCACTCTCACCGACGGGCGGGCGCTGGAGGCGGACGCGGTGATCGTGGCCAGCGGGCGCGAGGTGGCGGTCAAGGTGCTGGGGCTCGAGGACGTGGGGGTGGAGACCACCGAGCATGGGCTGATCAAGGTCAACGAGCTGTTCCAGACATCGGTGCCGAGCATCTACGCCGCCGGCGACGTGGTCGGCTTCCCGGCGCTGGCCTCCACCAGCAGCGAGCAGGGCCGCATGGCCGCCAACTACGCCCTGGGACGCCGGGCGGGCGGGCGCCGGACGCTGTTCCCCATGTGCGTCTACACGATCCCCGAGATCGCCATGGTGGGCTACACGCAGCAGGAGCTGGACGCCAAGGGCATCCCCTACGCCAAGGGCGTGGCCACCTACGAAGAGGTCACCAAGGCCGGCATCATCGGCGACTCGCACGGCATGCTCACCCTGCTGTTCGAGCCCAACGGCGGGCATCTCCTGGGCGTGCACATCATCGGCGACCAGGCCTGCGAGCTGATCCACATCGGCCAGGCGGTGCTGAGCTACAACGGCACCATCGACTATTTCATCGACAACGTCTTCAACTTCCCCACCATGGGGGAGGCCTACAAGATCGCCGCCCTGAACGGCGTGAAGCAGCTCGCGAGAACGGGAGAATAAGGAAGGGTTCCGTTCCGGACCCGTTGATATAATAGCGGGCATCATCGTAGGATCAGGTCGGATTCTCCCGGCCGCGCCCGCGGTGATTCGGGACGCTGCCGTTGAGCCGGGGACGTTGGATTGTTGCGGATGGAATGCCTCCTTCGAGGCAGGTATCGAGAAACGATTTCAATAGGAGGGAGCCATGAGAAAGCTGATTGCCGTGTTTGTGTTCTTCCTTGTTTCGATTCACGCCGCCGCGGCGCTGGCGGCCGACGTCAAGTTGGGAGTGGTGCTCGGGTTCACCGGACCCATCGAATCGCTGATTCCCGCCATAGCGGGCGGCGCCGAGTTGGCGATGAAGGAAGTCAGCGACAGCGGCGCGCTGCTCGGCGGCGCCAAGGTGGTTTCGGTGCGCGCCGACTCGACCTGCACGGATGCCGCCGCGGCGTCCGCCGCCACCGAGCGGATCGTGACCTCGGACAAGGTGAACGCCATCGTCGGCGGCGACTGTTCGGGGGTTACCATCGCCATGCTCAAGAACGTGGCCAAGCCCAACGGCGTGGTGATGATCTCGCCGTCGGCCACTTCTCCGGCCCTGTCCACCATCGAGGACAACGGCCTGTTCTTCCGCACCGCGCCGTCGGACGCCCGCCAGGGCGAGATCGTCGCCGACATCCTGAAGGAGATGGGGATCAAGGAGGCCGCGCTGACCTACACCAACAACGACTACGGCAAGGGTCTGTCGGACAGCATCGCCGCCAACGTGAAGAAGCGCGGCGGCAAGATCACGATCTCCGCGCCCCATGAGGACGGCAAGGGCGACTACAGCGCCGAAGTGGCCGCGCTGGCCGCCGCGGGCGGCGACATCCTGATCGTGGCCGGCTACCTCGACCAAGGCGGCAAGGGGATTATTCAGGGCGCCCTCGACACCGGCGCCTTCGACAAGTTCTATCTGCCCGACGGCATGATCGGCGACAAGCTGGTGCAGGCCATCGGCAAGGGCCTCGAAGGCGCCATCGGCGCCCTTCCCGGCACCGACAGTCCGGGAGCGGCCAGGTTCGCGAAGATCGCCGAGGCCGGGAAGGTCAAGGCGGACGGGCCCTTCGCGGGCGAAGCGTACGACGCGGCCGCGCTGATCCTGCTGGCCATGCAGGCGGCGAAGTCGGCCGAGAGCGGCAAGCTCAAGGACAAGGTCATGATGGTGGCCAACGCGCCGGGCGAGAAGATCTACCCGGGCGAGCTGGCCAAGGGGCTGAAGATCCTCGCGGGCGGCGGCGACGTGGACTACGTCGGCGCCTCGGCGGTGGAGCTGATCGGGCCGGGCGAGAGCGCCGGCAACTACCGCCAGATCACCGTCAAGGGCGGCAAGTTCGAGACGGTCAAGTACCGCTAGTCTCCGAGCCCCGGGCGGGGGAAGGACACCTCCTTTCCCGCCCGGGTGCACCCTGACGGTAGGGGGTCCTTCGACTTCGCTCGCCCTTCGACGAGCTCAGGACTCACTACGCTCAGGACGAACGGCCGAGCGTCCGAAGTCCGTCGGTCCTGAGCCCTTCGACAAGCCTGTCCTGAGCTTGTCGAAGGGCTCGGGACAGGCGAAGCGGAGTCGAAGGATGATCGCCGTACAAGACCTGCACATGCACTTCGGCGGCATCCGGGCCGTCGACGGCGCGTCCCTCACCATCGAGCGCGGTAGCATCACGGGGCTCATCGGCCCCAACGGCGCCGGCAAGACCACCCTCTTCAACGTCATCGCCGGGGTCCACAAGCCCACCTCCGGAACGGTCTGCCTCGACGGCGAGGACGTCACCGGGCTCACGCCCCACGAGCTCTTCGCCAAGGGCGTGCTGCGCACCTTCCAGATCGCCCACGAGTTCTCCACGCTGACGGTCCGGGAAAACCTCATGACCGTGCCGGCCGGCCAGTCCGGCGAGCACCTGCTGGACGTGTGGTTCCGGCCCGGCAAGATCCGCGCCCAGGAGCACGCCACCGGCGCCCGCGCCGACGAGGTCATCGAGTTCCTCAAGCTGGAGCGGGTGGCGGGGGAGCTGGCCGGGAACCTGTCGGGCGGGCAGAAGAAGCTGCTGGAGCTGGGCCGCACCATGATGGCGGAGCCCCGGGTGGTGCTGCTCGACGAGGTGGGCGCGGGGGTCAACCGTACCCTGTTGAAGGACATCGCCGGCGCCATCCTGCGCCTCAACCTCCACCACGGCTACACTTTCTGCATCATCGAGCACGACATGGAGCTGATCTCGCTGCTGTGCGATCCGGTCATCGTGATGGCCGAGGGAAAGGTGCTGACGCAGGGGTCTCCGCCCGAGGTGCGGTCCGACGAGCGGGTCATCGAGGCCTACCTGGGCAGGGGCCTGGTGACGCGGGAGGAGCGGACCCCGTGAGCTTTCTGGTGGGCGAGGACCTCACCGGGGGGTATGGCGGTCCCGATATCCTGCAAGGCTGCGCGCTCGCCGCGGAACGCCGCCAGATCACCGTGGTGGTGGGCCCCAACGGCGCCGGCAAGTCGACCGCCATGCGGGCGCTGTTCGGGATGCTGAGGCTGCGCACGGGCGTGGTGCGCCTGGACGGCGAGGACATCACCGCGCTGGCGCCCCAGGCCCGGGCGCGCAAGGGCATGGGGTTCGTGCCGCAGACCGACAACGTGTTCCGCTCCATGACCGTCCAGGAGAACCTGGAGATGGGCGCGTTCGTCCGGGACGACGACATCTCGGACACGCTGGACGAGGTCTACGGGCTGTTTCCGGCGCTCAAGGAAAGGCGCCGCCAGCCCGCCGGCGAGCTCTCCGGGGGACAGCGCCAGCAGGTGGCCATCGGCCGTGCGCTGATGAACCGGCCCCGTGTGCTCATGCTCGACGAGCCCAGCGCCGGGGTGTCGCCCATCGTCACCCATGAGCTGTTCGAGCGCATCCTCGACATCGCCCGCGGCGGCGTCGCCATCCTCATCGTCGAGCAGAACGCGCGCCAGGCCCTGGAGCTGGCGGACAAGGGCTATGTGCTGGTCCAGGGCCGCAACCGTTTCACCGGCACCGGCGCGGCGCTGCTCGGCAACCCGGAGGTCCGGAAGTCGTTTCTCGGGGGGTGACGGTTGGAAGACGTCGTCAACGCGGTGGTGCTCGTCACCAATTTCCTGGTGGTCCCGGCCACCGCCTACGGCTGCCAGCTCGCCCTGGGCGCGCTGGGCGTCACGCTGGTGTACGGCGTGCTGCGCTTCTCCAACTTCGCCCAGGGCGAGACCATGTCGTTCGGCGCCATGGTCACCATCCTGTTCACCTGGCTGCTGCAGTCCTGGGGGGTCGGCCTCGGGCCGTTGCCGACGGCGCTGCTGGCGCTGCCGGTGGGGATGGCGGTGACCGCCGGCCTCTGCCTGTTGACGGACCGCTGGGTCTTCCGTTTCTACCGGCGCACCAAGGCGCAACCGGTGATCTTCCTGGTGGTGTCGGTGGGGGTCATGTTCGTCATCAACGGCGTCATACGCTTCGTCATCGGCCCCGCCGACCGGGTCTTCACCGACGGCACCCGCTTCCTCCTCACCGTGCGGGAGTTCAAGGCGTTCACCGGGCTGTCGGAGGGCCTCGCGATCAAGACCACCCAGACCCTCAGCGTGGCGGTGGCGGTGGTACTGGTCGTCGCGCTCTTCTGGTTCCTGGAGAAAACCCGCACCGGCAAGTCCATGCGCGCCTATTCGGACAACGAGGACTTGGCGCTGTTGTCCGGGGTGAGCCCGGAGAAGGTGGTTGCGGTCACCTGGCTCATCGTCGGCGCCCTGGCGGCGGTGGCGGGGACGCTCTACGGCCTCGACAAGAGCTACAAGCCGTTTACCTTCCTGTCGTTGCTGCTGCCCATCTTTGCCGCCGCCATCGTCGGCGGCCTGGGCAATCCGTTGGGCGCCATCGTCGGCGGCTTCGTGGTGGCTTTCTCCGAGGTCTTTCTGACGTATCCCTACCGGAAGTTCCTGGCCTATCTCGGGCCGGAGGGCTGGCGCCCGGACGGGCTGATGCAGTTCCTCTCCACCGACTACAAGTTCGCGGTTTCGTTCTTCATCCTGGTGGTGGTGCTGCTGGTGAAGCCCACCGGGGTGTTCAGCGGGAAATCGTCATGAGCGAAGGTCCCGAGCGCCTGTCCGTCCGCCTCGGCCGGACGCTGCGGCGTCCCGGCAAGACGGCCCTGTTCGCCGCCATGGCGGCGCTCGTCTGCCTCGTGGGCGTGGCCCAGAGCTGGTCGCTGGCGCTCGCCATCCTGAACCTTTGCCTGATCTCCGCCATCATGACCCTGGGCGTGAATATCCAATGGGGCTACGCGGGGCTGTTCAACGCCGGCGTCATGGGCTTCGCCGCCCTGGGGGGGGTGGCCGGGGTGCTGGTCTCCATGCCGCCGGTGACGGCGGCGTGGCGGGCGGGCGGCGCCGGCGTGGTGCTGGCCCTGGCGATCGCATCGCTGACCATCGTGGCCGCCGTGGTCGTCCGCCGAAGGATCCGGCGCCCGGTCTACCGCAAGCCGGCGGTGGCGCTGGTGGTGGTGGCCGGCTACTTCGCGGCGCGGGCGTTCTTCGAGCCCGCGGTGCGCGCCATCGAGGCGGTGGACCCCTCCGTCACCGGCTACCTGGGCGGCTTCGGCCTCCCCATCGTGCTTTCCTGGTTCGCGGGCGGCGCGCTGGCGGCAGGCGCGGCGTGGGCCGCCGGCAAGATCAGCCTCGGCCTGCGCGCCGACTATCTCGCCATCGCCACCCTGGGCATCTCCGAGATCATCGTCGCCTTCCTCAAGTACGAGGAGTGGCTGTCCCGGGGAGTCAAGAACGTCGCCGGCCTGCCCCGTCCGGTCCCCTACGAGGTGGACCTGCAGAGCGCCGCGTGGTTCCGGGAGTGGGCCGCAAGCCTCGGGGTGTCGCAGGTGGACCTGTCGTCCATCGTCGTCAAGCTCTGCTACGCGGGGCTCTTCATGCTCGTGCTGGTGGTGCTGATGTGGCTTTCCGAAGCGGCGCTGCGGGCGCCCTGGGGACGGATGATGCGCGCCATCCGGGACAACGAGACCGCCGCCGAGGCCATGGGCAAGGACGTCACCGCGCGCCACCTCCAGGTCTTCGTGCTGGGGTCGGCGGTGATCGGCATCGCCGGCGCCATGCTGGCGACCCTGGACGGGCAGTTCACGCCCACCACCTACCATCCGCTGCGCTTCACCTTCCTCATTTGGGTGATGGTGATCGTCGGCGGCTCCGGCAACAACTGGGGCGCCGTCCTCGGCGGCTTCGTGGTGTGGTACTTCTGGGTCGAGGCCGAGCCCATGGGCCTGTGGCTGATGGATGTCATCACCTCGCCCCTTTCCGCGGACAGCCCCGTCCGGGCGCATCTCATCGAGGCCGCCGCCCACATGCGCCTGGTGGTCATGGGACTGGTGCTGCTGCTGGTGCTGCGCTTCGCGCCCCGGGGCCTGATCCCGGAAGAACGGCGCTAGGAGTAGGTCCGAGAAAACGCTTTGCCGAGGCCGCACCCGGTGAAAATATCTTGACGGCATCGCCGGTGTGTCGTATAGCTGCTCAAATAAGAGAGTATTTAAAGTGGTGAACTTAGTTATTGGCAATCGAGTTATTGTGCCTGTAGTTCAACAATGGTAGGATTTTCGAATCCCAACCAGCGGAAGGAGGCAGTCATGAAACTCAAGGCTCTCATACCCGTTGCGGTGGTCGTTGCGGCGATGTTCGCGCTGGCAACCGGCGTTTCGGCGCAGACCATCAAGATCGGCCTCAACGTACCGCTGACCGGCGACATCCCCAAGGTCGGCGAGGGTTCGAAGTTCGCGGCCGAGATGTGGCTCGAGGACGTCAAGGCCGCCGGCGGCCTCGAGGTCGGAGGAAAGAAACATCCGGTGGAGATCGTCATCGAGGACAACGAGTCCAAGGCCGAGTCCGCGGTGAAGGCCGCCACCAAGCTGATCACCGAGGACGAGGTGCTGGCCATCGTCGGCCCGCAGTCCTCCAAGCAGGCGGTTCCCGCGGGCGGCGTGGCCCAGGACCGCGCAACCCCCATGATCAGCCCGTGGTCCACCAACCCCAACACCACCAAGGACCGCCCCTACGTCTTCCGCGCGCCGTTCCTGGATCCGTTCCAGGGGCCCGTGCTGGCGAACTTCATCACCAACGAGTTCAAGTTCACCAAGGCGGCGGTCCTCTACGACGTCGCCAGCGACTATCCCAAGGGCCTGGCCGAGTTCTTCAAGGGGGCTTGGGAGAAGCTCCACGGCGCGGGATCGGTGGTAGCCTTCGAGAGCTTCACCACCAAGGACGCCGACTTCAGCTCCCAGCTCACCAAGATCCGCAACTCCGGCGCCCAGGTGCTGTTCACGCCGCAGTACTACAACGAGGTGGCGTTGATCGTGCAGCAGGCGCGCCAGCTCGGCGTGAAGGGCCCTATCGTGGGCAGCGACAGTTGGGGTTCGGCGGAAACCGTGAAGCTGTGCGGCAAGGACTGCAACGGGTCGTTCTTCAGCACCCACTACGCGGCCAAGGGCGCCACCGGGGCCACCAAGGCGTTCATCGACCGCTACAACAAGAAGTACGGCTACGTGCCGGATGACGTGGGCGCGCTGACCTGGGATTCGCTGCGCATCGTCGAGCACGCCATCAAGGCCACCGGCGGCCTCTCCGGCGATCTCAAGAAGGACCGCGAGAACGTCAAGAACGCCCTGGCCGGGATCAAGAAGTTCGCGGGAATCACCGGGGACATGGCGTTCACCGCCGAGGGCGATCCGGTCAAGTGCGCGGTCGTCGTCCGCATCAGCGACAAGGGCGAGTTCGAGTTCTACAAGTCCGTATGTCCGTAGGCTTGGCCTCGGTGCCCAGGCCGCGGGAATGCGAGGGTGCAGGGGCGGGTTTCAAACCCGCCCGCGCCCGCATCGCGCGGCGGGTCGATACAACGGCCGGATTCCAATTCTGACGAAGGCGGGCCGGGACGAGCAGTTCCGGTCCGCCTTGCTCGATCATCCGACTCGAAAGGCATGTCGCTTTTTCTCCAGAACCTGGTCAACGCCCTGCAATGGGGGAGCTTCTACGCTCTCATCGCGCTGGGCTACTCCATGGTCTACAGCATCCTGATGCTGTTCAACTTCGCCCACGGCGACATCTTCATGGTGGGCGCGTACATCGGCGTGGGGGTGGCCGCGGTGCTGCTCGCGGCCGCCGCCGAGGGCGCCCTGCCGTTGCCTCCCTGGGCGATACTCATCGTGACCATCCTGCTGGCCATGGTGTTGACCTCGTTCGTCGGCATGCTGGTCGAGCGCATCGGCTACCGGCCCCTGCGGGCCGCGCCGCGCGCGTCCGCCGCCATCACCGGGCTGATGATCGGGATCATCCTGGAGACCGGCAACCTGGCCTTGCTCGGCGCCCAGCGGATACGTTTCCCGTCCCTGATCGATACCACGGTCTATGAGCTGGGCGGTGTTTTCATCACCAACACGAAGATCATCATCGTGGTCGTGGCCTTGCTCCTTGCCACGGGCATGCACCTGTTCGTGCACAAGACCAAGTGGGGCCTGGCCATGCGCGCCATGGCGTTCGACTACGTCGCGGTTCCGCTGATGGGCGTCTCCGTCAACGGCATCGCCGCGCTGACCTTCGCGCTGGGCTCGGCGCTGGCGGCCGCCGCCGGCATCCTCTATGCCCTCGCCTATCCGGTTCTGGACCCGTACATGGGCATCGTGTTCGGCTGGAAGGCGTTCGTGGCGGCCATCCTCGGCGGCCGGGGCTCGGTGATGGGGGCGACGCTGGCGGGCTTCCTGCTGGGTTTCATCGAGATCTTCGTGGCGATGATCTTTCCCTCGACGCTGCGCGACCTGATCGCCTACTCCATCGTGCTGCTGATCCTCATCGTCCGGCCGCACGGCTTTTTCGGCGAGCCCTACAGCGCGCGCCTGAGGCTCTGAACACGGGCTCGGTCATGGATGTGCGCCGGACGCTGCGCGGGTTCTCGCAAGTTCCTCTCCTGGGGTGGCTCGCCGCCGCGTTCATCGCGGTGGTGATCGAGATCCAGTGGGGCACGCCCCTGGCGCTGGCGCTGGGGCTGCCCAAGATACCGGTCCTCTTCGGCGTGGTCCTCGCCCTCAAGCAGCCGCACCTTTTTCCCGGCGCCGTGGTGTACCTGTTGCTGGTCTACGGCTTGCCCATCGTGGTCATTTCCCGGCTCGTCGCCGGCATCGCCAACCAGGCGGCGGGCGTCTTGTTGCGTTTGCCGCTGTGGGTCTCCGCGGTGGTCCACCTGGGGCTTTTCTACGCCGCCCTGGAGTTGTGGTCCGGCCTCAGCGACTACCGGGACCTGGTGCTCCGCTTCACCCTGATCGCGGTGATGGTCACCCTGAGCCTCAACGTGATCAACGGCTACATGGGCGAGTTCTCGTGCTCCCATCCCGGGTTCATGGCGGTGGGAGCCTACGCCGCCTCGGTCCTCAGCGTCGACCTGTTCACGAAACACCGCGTATTCGGCGAGGCGCTGCTGCCGCCCGTCCTGGGGCCGTTCCTGTTTCCGGTCATCCTCATCATCGGCGGCCTGGTGGCGGCGGTGAGTGCGCTGGTGGTGGCGATTCCCTCGTTCCGCACCCGCGGCGACTACCTCGCCATCATCTCGCTGGCGTTCATGTTCATCATCAAGAGCCTGATCGAGAACCTGGAGATCGTGGGCGGCGCGCGCGGGTTGGGGGGTCAGCCGGACTGGGCCGGCCTGCCTACGGTGTTCCTGTGGACCGTGGCGTGCATCTGGGTCATCAACAACTTCGTTCGCTCGACCCTCGGCAAGGCACTCAACGCGGTGCGGGACAACGAGATGGCCGCCACCGCCATGACCGTCGACACCCGTTACACCAAGATGGTGGGCTTCCTGTTCGCGGCCTTCTGGGCCGGGGTGGCCGGCGGCCTCTTCGCCCACGTGCTGCGCTACGTCAACCCGGGAACCTTCGGCATCCAGAAACTCGCCGAGGTGCTGGCGATGGTCTACTTCGGCGGGTTGAACTCGGTCTACGGCTCCATCATCGGCGCCGTCGGCATCAGCCTTCTCGGCGAGGCCCTGCGGCCGCTCGAGATATTCAAGTGGATCATCATCCCGTTGCTGCTGATCCTGGTGATGATCTACCGGCCCACGGGCCTGGTGGCGTTCAAGGAGTTCGACCCGAGAACCATCCTCAAACCCAAGACGGACACGGAAAGGGAGAGCGATGCCCTTCCTCAAGGTTGACAATATAACCCATCAGTTCGGCGGCCTGCGGGCCGTCCACGACTACGAGCTGTCCATCGAGCCGGGCCAGATCCGCGGGCTGATCGGGCCCAACGGCGCGGGCAAGACCACGATCTTCAACCTGATCACCGGCATCTACAACCCCACCCACGGACACATCTACCTCGACGGCGAGAGGATCAGCGGCCTTCCGCCCCACCGCATCGCCTCCAAGGGCATCGGCAGGACCTTCCAGAACCTGCTGCTGTGGCGGCACATGAACGTCCTGGAGCACGTCAAGATGGCGCGCTACTCCAGGATCGGTTACGGTCTCCTCGACGCCTGCCTCGGCACCCCCCGACGGCACCGGAAAGAGCTTGAGATCGAGGAGAGGGCCCTAGCCCTCCTGGAGATGCTGGACATCCGTCACCTGGCGGACCAGGCAGTGCCCAACCTGCCCTACGGCGCCCAGCGCAGGGTCGAGATGGCCCGGGCCCTGGCCACCGAGCCCAGGCTGCTGCTGCTGGACGAGCCCACCGCGGGCATGAACCCGGACGAGCTGGTGCAGATCATGGAAATCATCCGCCGCGTGCACCGGGAGCTGAACCTGGCGATCTTTCTCATCGAGCACCGCATGCGGTTCGTCATGGAGCTGTGCGAACGGATCCAGACCCTGGATTTCGGAGAGGTGATCGCCGAAGGCACGCCGGAGGAGATCCAGAACAACCCCAGGGTCATCGAGGCCTACCTGGGCGCCACCGAAACGTAGCGACGATGTTGTTGTCCGTCGAAAACCTGCGCGTCTCCTACGACCAGATCCGTGCGCTCCAGGGGATCAGCTTCGAGATCGAAGAGGGCGAGATCGTCTGCATCATCGGCGCCAACGGCGCCGGCAAGAGCACCACGCTGCTGGCCATCTCGCGCATGGTGCCGGTGGAGGCGGGAACGCGCATGACGTACATGGACAAGGATCTGCTGCAGTACTCCGCCGACCGGGTGGTGAGCCGGCTCGCCATCTCCCACGTGCCCGAGGGACGGCGGCTGTTCGACAACCTCACGGTGATGGAGAACCTGAGGCTGTCCTGTTTCGCCCGGAAGGACGACGGCATCAAGCGCGACATCGACCGTGTCCTGAGCATCTTCCCGCGGCTGGCCGAGCGCGAACACCAGAAGGCCGGCACCCTGAGCGGCGGCGAGCAGCAGATGCTGGCCGTGGGCCGCGCCTTCATGAGCGGCCGCAAGCTCATGCTGCTGGACGAGCCCTCCATGGGGCTGGCCCCGCTCATGATGAAGACCGTGTTCGATGCCCTCCGCGAGATCAACCAGGAAGGCACCACCATCCTGCTGGTGGAGCAGAACGCGCAACTGGCGCTCCAGTTCGCCGGCAGGGGCTACGTGCTGGAGAACGGCAGCCTGGTGCTGGAAGGGAAGTCCGCGGATCTCCTGGACGATCCCGGAGTCAAGCAGGCTTACCTGGGCGGCTAAGAACAACCCGCCCCCCCTTGCTTCCGCCGCCTCTTTGCGGGATATCCAATCCGGTACGGTTTGTTTCGCGGGTGTTAAATCGATACTTTACGATTTGGACCGTTTGTCCGGTTTCGGCTACAGCGTTAGTTTGGGCGAAAAATCCCTGAGGGAGGTACTGATGAGGAGTTCGCTACGTGCGTTTTCGGTCGGATTGGCGGCCGTGGTGCTGATGGCAGCGTCGCTGGCGTCGGCGGGGACTCTGGACGACGTCCGCAAGCGCGGACATCTGATCTGCGGCATCAACACCGGCCTGGTGGGTTTTGCCGCCCCGGACGACAAGGGCGTGTGGAAGGGCTTCGACGTGGACGTGTGCCGCGCGGTGGCGGCCGCGGTGTTCGGCGACGCCAACAAGCTCAAGTACAAGAACCTCACCGGCAAGACGCGCTTCACCGCGCTGCGTTCCGCCGAGATCGACATGTTGTCGCGCAACACCACCTGGACGTTCAGCCGCGACGTGGACCTGCAGCTCACGTTCGTGGGCATCAACTACTACGACGGGCAGGGCTTCATGGCCCCGAAGAAGCTCGGCGTCAAGTCCGCCAGCGAGCTCGGCGGCGCGTCGGTGTGTATTCAGACCGGCACCACCACGGAGCTGAACCTCGCGGATTTCTTCCGCGCCAACAACATGAAGTATGAGCCGGTGCCCATCGAGACCAACACCGAGGCACGCACCAACTACCTGGCCGGCCGTTGCGACGTGTACACCACCGACCGTTCAGGCCTGGCGGCCACCCGCGCTGCCACCGACAATCCGGACGACCACGTGGTGCTGCCGGAGATCATCTCCAAGGAGCCGCTGGGACCGCTGGTGCGCCACGGCGACGACCAGTGGGGGGACATCGTGCGCTGGTCCCTCAACGCCATGATCGCGGCCGAGGAGATGGGCGTGACCTCCAAGAACGTCAAGGAAATGGCGTCCAAGGAGAACAAGAACAAGGAGGTCAACCGCCTGCTCGGCGTCGAGGAGCTTCAGGGCCGCGAGCGGCTGGGTCTGTCCAAGGACTGGGCGGTGAACATCATCGCGCAGGTGGGCAACTACGGCGAGGTCTTCGAGAAGCACCTCGGCAAGAAGACCGCCATCGGCCTCGACCGGGGACTCAACGCCCAGTGGACCGACGGCGGACTGATCTACGCGCCACCGTTCCGGTAGACCGGACAGGTTCCACACCAAGCATGAGCCGTATGGATCCGGTGTCGCGCCGCCATCGCGCGTGACACTGGCAATCCATACGGCCCATGTCGTATAGACTACCGGGCGTGGTGCAACCTACCGACAGACCCGGTCCGCCCCCAGGTCCGGCGTTCAGCCTGGGCAGCCTGTGGTACGACGAGGCCGTACGCGGCGTCGCCATCCAGATCCTGGTGCTGCTCGGCGTGTTCGCGACCGTGGCCTGGATGATCGCCAACGTCGTCGCCAACTTCGCCATCCTCGACAAGACCTTCGGGTTCGAATTCCTCTGGCTCCCCGCCAACTACGACATCAACCAGACGCTCATCGAGTACACCAACCGCGACACTCACCTGCGCGCGGCGGTGGTGGGGCTGATCAACACGGGACTGGTGGCCTTCCTCGGGATCATCCTGGCCACCGTGCTCGGTTTCCTGGTCGGGATTTTCCGGCTGTCGGACAACTGGCTGGTGTCGCGCCTGGCGTACTGCTACGTCGAGTTCACCCGCAACACCCCCGTGCTGCTGCTCATCCTGCTGTGGCACGGGATATTCATCAACACGCTGCCGCATCCGCGGCAGGCCATGACCGTCGGCGGCACCACGTTCCTTACCAACCGGGGCTTCTACGTTCCCAAGCCCCTGTTCGAATCGGGGTTCGAGTGGGTCACGCTGGCCCTGGCGGCGGCCGTCGTGGCGGCGGTCCTGGTCCACCGTCACGTACGCCGGGTGCGCGAGGCCACCGGCCGCCAGCTTCCCGGCGGCTGGATTTCCGCCGCCCTGATCGTGGGACTGCCGGGGCTCACCTATGCGGCGGTGGGCGCTTCGTTGTCCTTCGACGTCCCGGAGCTCCGGGGCTTCAACTTCCGGGGCGGCCTGTATCTCACCCCCGAACTGGTGGCGCTGACCTGGGCGCTGGCGTTCTACACTTCCGGGTTCATTGCCGAGAACGTCCGCGCCGGCATCCTCGCCGTGGACAAGGGCCAGATCGAAGCGTCGCAAGCGCTGGGGCTTCCCCGCAGACGCGTCCTGCGCCTGGTGATCCTGCCCCAGTCGCTTCGGGTGATCGTCCCGCCGCTCACCTCCCAGTACCTTGACCTCACCAAGAACTCGTCCCTGGCCATTGCCATCGGCTACGTGGACCTGGTGGGGACCCTGGGAGGGATCACGCTGAACCAGACGGGGCGGGAGATCGAGTGCATGATGCTGGTCATGCTGATCTACCTGGCCATTTCCTTGAGCATTTCCGTGTTCATGAACTGGTACAACCGGCGGGTCCGGTTGGTGGAGCGCTGATGTCACTTCCCGCAACCGCACCACCCAGCTATCCGCCCGGGCAGCATCCGGACCTGCCGCCGCCGCCGGGGTCCGCGGGCGTCCTCGGCTGGTTGCGCGCCAACCTGTTCTCGTCGGTGTTCAACACCGCGCTGACTTTCGTTTCCGTCTGGCTGATCTACGAGTTCGTCACCGCCGCCATCGATTGGTTCGTGCTGGAAGCGGTGTGGGAGGCCGGCTCCCGGGTGGACTGCCGCAAGCAGGGTGACGGCGCCTGCTGGGCGGTCATCGCCACCCGGCTGGACCAGTTCGTCTACGGTTTTTATCCCGCCGACCAACGTTGGCGGCCGGTGCTGACTTTCGTCCTGCTCTTCCCGGCGCTGGCGCCGGTGCTGTTCGACCGCACGCCCTACCGCAGCCAACTGCTGTGGTTCTCGCTGGCCTATCCCGCGGTGGGCGCCTGGTTGATCTACGGCGGCCTGGGCCTGCCGGTGGTGGAGACCGACGCCTACGGCGGGTTCCTGCTCACCATGATCCTGGGCGTCACCGGCATCGTGGCGTCCCTTCCGCTGGGCATCCTGCTGGCCCTCGGCAGGCAGTCGCGGCTCTTGGCGATCCGTGTCCTGTGCGTCACCTTCATCGAAGTCGTGCGCGGGGTGCCGCTGATCACGCTGCTGTTCATCGCCTCCACCATGCTCAACTACTTCCTGCCGCCGGGGACCAACTTCGATCTGCTCATCCGGGTGCTCATCATGGTCACGTTGTTCGCCGCGGCCTACCTCGCCGAAGCCGTTCGCGGCGGGCTGCAGGCGCTTTCCCGGGGACAGTACGAGGCCGCGGACTCCCTCGGGATGTCCTACTGGAAGACCACGTGGCTGATCACGCTGCCCCAGGCCCTCAAGATCGCCATACCCGGCATGGTCAACGTCTTCATCGGCCTTTACAAGGACAGCACGCTGGTAGTAATCATCGGCCTGTTGGACCCGCTGGGCGTGGCCCGGGCGGTGCTCGCCGACGCCAAGTGGAACGGGCTGTCCAACGAGACGTATCTTTTCATCGCGCTCTTCTTCTTCATGAGCTGCTTCGCCATGTCGCGGTACTCTCTGTGGCTCGAAGGACGGCTGAGCGTCGACAACCGTTAGCATTCTTCCCATGGCCAAGACCGAAGAAAGCACCGAGCGCATCCGGTCCACCATCGATTCCTCCAGGGTGATGGTGGAGATCCAGGGCATGCACAAGTGGTTCGGCACCTTCCACGTGCTGAAGAACATCAACCTGCGGGTGACCGCGGGCGAGCGCATCGTCATCTGCGGGCCGTCCGGCTCGGGCAAGTCCACCCTGATCCGGTGCATCAACCGGCTCGAGGTCCATCAGCAGGGGACCATCCAGGTGGACGGCATCGAGCTCACCCGCGACGTCAAGAACATCGAGCAGATCCGCTCCGAGGTGGGCATGGTGTTCCAGCACTTCAACCTGTTTCCCCACCTCACCGTGCTGGAGAACTGCACCCTCGGGCCCATGTGGGTGCGCAAGCTGCCCAAGGCCGAGGCCGAGGCCATCGCCCAACGGTACCTGGAGCGCGTGCAGATCCCCGAGCAGGCCGACAAGTATCCGGGGCAGCTCTCCGGCGGCCAGCAGCAGCGCGTGGCCATCGCACGTTCGCTGTGCATGCAGCCCAAGATCATGCTGTTCGACGAGCCCACCTCCGCCCTCGACCCCGAGATGATCAAGGAAGTGCTCGACACCATGCTCGAGCTCGCCGCAACCGGCATGACCATGCTGGTGGTGACCCACGAGATGGGCTTCGCCCGCCGCGCCGCCGACCGGGTTATCTTCATGGACGGCGGCGAGATCATCGAGGAGAACGCCCCCGAGCCGTTCTTCAACAACCCGCAGAACGACCGCACCAAGCTGTTCCTGAGCCAGATCCTGTCCCACTGAGCGCGGGCGGTTTGCCTTCCGTCCCAATCCGCCATTCCCGCACTCCTCTCCGTCATTCGGTACCCTTCCGTCATTCCGGCGGAAGCCGGAATCCAGGGGTGGGGGAGTGGCGGCGCGCCTGAATTTCACGGGGTTCTGTGCTACGGTCCTGAATCTGGAATCTTGCCGAAAGGGGCCGGAAGAAATGCCTTCAACTCTGATCAAGAACATCGGGACCCTGGTCACCGGCATGCTGGAGGACCCCCTCCGGGACGCCGACTCGATCCTCGTGGCCGACGGTGTGATCCGCGAGGTGGGGAACGGGTTGAACAGCGGCGCCGACCGCACCATCGATGCCAACGGCACCACCGTGGTCCCCGGCCTCATCGACTCGCATTCCCATCCCACTTTCGGCAACTTCACTCCCGCGCAGAATTCCATGGGCTGGATCACCCACTACATGCATGGCGGCGTCACCTCCATCATCTCCGCCGGCGAGTTGCACGTGCCGGGCCTGCCGCTACCTCCGGACCCCTTGTGCGCGGTGTCCCTGGCCATCGTCGCCAAGCGCTGCTGGGACAACTTCCGCCCCACCGGCGCGCGGGTGCACGGCGGCACGCTGCTGCTGGTGCCGGGCCTCGAGGAGAAAGACTTCGACACCATCGCCGAGGCGGGCATCTGGCTGGTCAAGTTCATCTTCTACGACTACAGCCTGCTGCCCACGGGCGAGGCCGAACGCTACGTGAAGTGGGCCCGGGCGCGGGACATCAAGGTCAAGATCCACTCCGGCGGGGTCTCGCGCTCCGGCGTGAGCCAGGTGGCGGGCGTGGACATCGTCAAGGCCATCGACCCGGACGTCATCGGCCACAGCACCGGCGGCCCCATCCCCATGCCCGAGGAGGACCTGCGCCGCATCGTCGCCGAGACCGACTACTACGTCGAGATCTGCACCTCCGGCAACCTGCGCATGGGAATGGTGCTGACCGACGCGGTGCGGCAGCACGGCGCCGAGGCGAGGGTGCTGGTGGGCACCGACACGCCGGGCGGCACCGGAGTCGTGCCCCGCGGCATCCTGCGCGAGATTTGCTTCCTGGCGTCGCTGGGCGGCATCGCGCCGGAGCACGCCGTGGCCATGGCCACCGGCAACACCGGCCGCGCCCACGGACTGGACCTCGGCATCATCGCCGAGGGCAGGCCCGCGGACCTGGTCATCATGGACCGCATCACCGGCTCGGTGTCCACGGACGCGCTTGATTCGTTCGCCAAGGGCGACCTGCCGGGCATCTCGGTGGTGATGATCGACGGCGAGCTGACCGTGGCGGGCCGCAGCCAGCAGACGCCGCCGCCGGAGCGTGGGGTCACGATCACGTCGTGAGCGCCCTTCGACTTCACCCGTTGCGTCGGGCAAGCGGGAATCCGGCGCCGATGTGGATCGGCACAACTCCTGTAGGGGCGGGTTTCAAACCCGCCCGCGTGCGGTTCCGCACCAAGCCCGGGTGCGCCAAAGGTCATTGCGCACCCGCATCGAAGGAGGTTTTTTCGTGAGCTCAATGCAATACGGCGTGGGAATGTTTCCCACCGAACCCATCTCGCGCATCATCCATCTCAGCAAGCAGGCCGAGGAGCTGGGCTACAGCCACATCTGGGTCGGCGACTCGCATCTCATCTGGCGGGAGGCGTTCGTCAACATGGCCGCGGTAGCGCTGAATACCTCCAAGGTGATCATCGGCACCGGCGTCACCAACCCCGTGACCCGGCACCCCTCGGTGCTGGCCAGCGCCTACGCGACCCTCGATGAGATGGCGCCGGGACGCTTCGCCGTGGGCATCGGCCTAGGCGACAGCTCGCTGGAGACCATGGGCCGCAAGCAGGCGCGGCTGGCGGATTTCGAGGAGGCGGTGGCGCAGATGCGGGCAGTCATCGAGGGCGGCGAGGCCGAGTTGGAGAGCGGCAACAAGATCCACATCAACTTCTCGCAAAACCGGAAGATCCCGTTCTACGTAGCGGCCAGCGGCCCCCGGATGCTGGAGCTTTCCGGCCGCCTGGCTGACGGCGTGATCATCCTGGTGGGTGTGGATTCCGGCGCCATCGAAAGGGCGGTGGAGCGGATCGCGGCCGGGGCGAAGTCGGCGGGCCGCAAGCTCTCCGACATCGACCTGGTGCTGTGGGTGCCCTGCGCCGTCTCCGAAAAGCCCGGCGCCAAGGACGCGGTCAAGGCCCACGTGGCCCGGGTCATCGCCCACCCGCTGCCCTTCACCCTGGACGAGCGCGAGCAAAAGGTCCTGGACGATATCCACCAAGCCTACAATTACTACCAGCACATGGATCAGCGGGCCGCCCAGGCGCGGGTAATCCCGGACTGGCTCGTGGACAAGTTCGCCGTGGCCGGCACCCCGGAGGAGTGCAACGCCAAGGTCGCGGAACTGAAACAGAGCGCCATCAACCAGGTGGCGATCATTCCCTACAACGTCGGCGACGCCGACCGTGGCGAGACGCTGAGGCTCTTCGCCGGCGCCATGTAGCCTGTCTCCCGTCTCAAGAACTTCTCCACGAGACAGGGCACCGAGGTTTCGTGCGGACACTCACCCGCTACTACCTCTTCCAGATACCCGGGTGGATCCTGGTCGGCGCGCTGGTGACGGTCCTCCACGCGTGGCTCGGCCTGCCGATGTGGTTGGCCCTGACGATTCTCGGCGTGGTCGTGTTGAAGGACGTGGTCTGCTACCCGTTCCTGCGCCGGGCCTACCAGATCGAAGCCTCCGGCGCCGCCCAGCTCGTGGGCGTGCGCGGCGTCGCGCGGGACTCCCTCGACCCCACCGGGTACGTCTACGTGCGCGGCGAGTTGTGGCGCGCACGCATCGCCCCGGGCGCCAACCCGATACCGGGCGGCGCGGACGTCAGGGTAGTGCACGGCCACCGGATGACGCTCACCGTGGCACCGGACATGTAGGTGCGGGTTTTCAAACCCGCCCGGGCCCGCATCCCTCCGCTATAGCAAACCCATCTCCCGGTAGAACTTCTTTGCCCCCGGATGCAGCGGAATGCCCAGCGGCCCGGCGTCGGTGTCGCGGCAGACCTCTTTGATGTTCAACCGGGCGGCGTCCACGGGGATGTCGCGGCGGCGGCGGTAGATGGACTCGCAAAGGGAGTAGGCCATGTCCCTGCTCAGCCACTTGTGGGTGATGACGGGCCAGCCGCTGAAGTCTACCGTGCGGACGTCCTCTTTGAGGCCCGGAAACCTTCGCCGGGGTATCACCGCGCGCTTGAAACCCAAGGCCTCCATTCCCCGTATCACGTCCTCGTCGAGGTGGAGCACCTCGTAGCCGTTTTCGATCGCGGCTTCCAGCCATTTCGTGGACAACCCCTCGTCGAACACGGCGTCGACCCGTCTTGCCTTGATGGATTCAATACGCTTGGGCGAGGACGGATGGGCGCACTCGTCCACCTTGCCTCCCCAGCGGACGATCTTGCGAAAAGTGAGGCCGTAGAGCGACATGATGGCGGTGATGGCGTAGTGGGTGGAGTTGTCGATGCCCGCGGTCCGGGTGGAGACCCTGAGCGGGATCCTTTTCCGGACGATGTCCCGTACCGAGCGGACTCCCAGCTCTGCCGACACGACGAACGCGATGCGGTCCCAGGAGGGGAAACAGGCCAGTGCGCGCAGGGGCAGCGCCTCCTTGTAGTACCCTTTGCCCCGGTAGCACATGGTGGCGATGACCGACGGGTTTACATGGGAGACGTCCACCCGGCGCTTCCCCACCTCGATGGGCGCCTTCATGCCGCCCATCAGCTCGCCGTGGACGCCCAACCGGAGCGGCGGGAAGATATTGTCCTCCTCGTCGCTGGAACGGATGGAGATGTCCAGGGCCACTCCCAGGTCGAGCCGGCGTTCGCCGTATGCGCCGGCCGCGATCTCCAGCATCGCCTTGACCCGCTTCATCCGTGAATTCGGTCTTTGCTTGGCCATGGAACTCCCTCCCGCTGGTCCCGACCTGTAGCAAATCTGCCGGGCTGCCGCGACCGTCCTCCGCACACCGCAATAGTGTAGGTCGGGTTAGCCGAAGGCGTAACCCGACTCCGCCCGAAGCAGGACACGTGCGCCGTTTCGCGCCGTTTCCTTGCGGCGCAAGCGGCCGTCGAGTATGAATAGGGCCATGAGCGATACGGCGGAACGAGTCAAGGAGATCATCGACCAGGATCGCGAGGACCTGGTCCAGTTGTGCCTGGAGCTGGGCAACATCCCCAGCCCCCATGCCAAGGAAAGGGCCCTCGGCGAGGCCACGGTGGGGTGGCTCGAACGCAACGGCATCGAGGCATGGCTCCAATGGATCACCGACGAGAGCGTGAACGCGGTGGGTTTGATCCGGGGCGCGGGCGGCGGTTCCAGCCTCATCCTGAACGCGCACATGGACACCGGCCCCGAGCTGCATGCGGACGCCTCCGAGGCGGACGTGCGGATGGAAGGGGCGTGGGTGGACGGCGACCTGATGTTCGGCAAGGGGCTCATCAACGACAAGGCCCAGCTCTGCGCCTTCATGATCGCCGCCAGGGCGCTCAACAAGGCCGGGGTGACGCTCGGCGGCGACCTCTACGTCACCGGCGTGGCCACCGAGACCGGCGAGCCGTCGGTGGACGACACCCAGGGCGTCAATTTCCCGGGTGAGGGCTTCGGCGCCTGGTGGCTGGTCAACCGCGGCGTCACCGCCGACTACGCCCTGGTCGGGGAGACCTCCGGATTCGGCATCATCATGGGGGAATGCGGCGCGGTGTGGCTCAAGATCCGCTGCAAGGGCCGCGAGCTTTACACCCCGCGGCTGGTACGGGGCGAGTCCCTGCGGGCCCATCCCAACCCCTTCATCAAGATGGCCCACGCGGTGGTCGCGCTGGAACAATGGGCCATCGACTACGAGCACAAGGCGCTCTTCGAGTTTCCCGGCGGCACCATGATCCCCAAGGCCCAGGTGTCCGCGGTCCGGGGCGGCCCCGGCTATTGCGACATCTACTATGACGTGCGCATCGTGCCCAAGACCGACCCCCAGGCCATCAAGCGCGAGGTCGAGGCGGTGATGGCGACCCTGGACTTCGACTCCGAGGTGTCGATCTACCAATACTCCCGGGGGCACGTGGCGCGGAACGCCGACATGCTCATCGATTCCATCGACCAGGCGCACCGCGACGTCATGGGCGCCGAGCCCCCGCCGCCGCCCTCGGCCGAGATCAGCATGTGGCGGGACATGAACATCTTCAACGAGTTGGGCATCCCGGCCGTGTGCTACGGGCCGCCACGTCAGAAAGAAAACATCAGCCAGGCGCAAAACCGCGCCATGAAGATCGACGATCTCGTTGCCGCCACCAAGGTGTACGCGCTTGCGATCCTGTCCGTGTGCGGGGAATCGAAGTGACAAGAAAGGGAGGTTGTCATGGGTAGCTCGAAGGCGGTAACGCGAGGGGTCCGGATCGAAGTCGCCACCGAGTACGACCCGGCCCGGTCATTCCCCGAGCACAACCGCTGGTTCTATCTCTACACCGTAGATATCAGCAACGACGGCTCGGAAACCGTGCAACTCCTGAGCCGCCACTGGATCATCACCGACGCCACCGGCCACGTGGAGGAGGTCAAGGGCCCGGGCGTGGTAGGCGAGAGCCCGGTCCTGCAGGAGGGAGAAACCTTCCAGTACACCTCCGGCTGCCCGCTGACCACCCCCTACGGCACCATGCACGGCACCTACCAGATGGTCACCGCCGCCGGCGACCGCTTCGACGCCCAGATCGCCGAGTTCGTCCTCGGAGAGCCGCGGTCGCTGCACTAGTGTGTGGACTCCCTGTTAACCACAAACCCGAGGGAAGTATGATCAATTGTGATGGCGCCCTTCGACTTCGCTTCGCTCAGGGCGAACGGTTAAGTCGAGGAAGTTGATCAAAACTCCGTTCGCGCTGAGCGAAGCGAAGTCGAAGGGCGCCATCTTGCTCGGCGGCAGTTTATTGAGTCCCCCTAATCGATTGAAACAAGTCGGAACAAATGTCCTGCCTGACGTCCAACGTGAAGCTTCAACGTCTTGTTCAAGATACGGAGGCTGTGCCAGAATTGAACCAGTAGTCGCCACTCTTCGTCCCCAACAAACTTTTCCGGCTTACACCAGTACTTACGTGCCCACCCACCGGCGCCCGGATCGACTTTGACGTCCAGCGTCTTTCCGTACTCCACCTTCCTCCAGCTTACCGAGGTCACGCCACCATCCGGCAAAGCAGCCTCGACACGCTTCTTGAGTTCCATAGGATTTTGTACCTCAAGACAATGGCCCCCGAACTTCTTGGCGGCGTTCTTTTCGGCACTGAAACACAAAATAAAGGCGGGTTGGATTGGGACATCATCAGTAATGTCCTGATTGACTTGTCCACCCGGTAATCCAAACGTACCTCTACCCTCCAAAGAATCTGCGGCCCAGCCTTCGATAGTATGAAAATACGCGTGTGCGCGGAACCAGAGTACTCCATCGAAGTGGTTGCGTGCGGCCGGTTCGTCCTTGACTGCGCGAAACAAAGTTGGAGGTTCGACCAACTCCGAATCTTGCGGTCCGCCAGCATCGTCGATGGTGCCCAATTTCTCCTCCGCCAAACGAAGTTCGTACAGCTTCTGCAAGTTCAACCAGAACTCCGCGCTGGTGCCGAAGAAACGCCCTAGCCGAAGGGCCGTGTCACCCGTGACTGCCCGCCGCCCATTGAGGATCCCGGTAATTCGGTTGGTAGGCACCGCGAGCTGTCGCGCAAGCGCAGCCGCGCTCATACCGACCTCCTTCAACTCTTCACCCAGATGCTCACCCGGATGAATCGCAGGGATGGCCATGCCGTCTCTCCTAGTGATAGTCAACGATCTGTACGCCTGCCGGCCCAGGGGAACCCTGCGGCCACTCGAAGCAAATCCGCCATTGGTCATTGATACGAATGCTATACTGTCCTTTGCGGTCGCCTTTGAGGGCTTCGAAATGGTTGCCCGGCAATGCGGCGAGATCCTTCAGCGAATAGGCCGCTTCCAGTCTGTCAAGTTTCAACCGTGAGGCGCGTTCAAAACCCGAGAAAGCCCTGACCCGGTTACCCTCTGCAAACGCCTTGGTGCGCTTGTCGCCATAGCTGACGATCATTTGAGATCCTAACGGTTGTTATGCGTTACGTCAAGCATAATGCCCTCCGGCCACATGGATAACCTGCTCGGACAGGCTGAACCCGTGTGCGGCCCTCGGCGGGTAGTTGCCATATTCAAACAATCGGCTGGAATAGCGGATTCTCAAATATGACAACCGTTTCGTTCAACTTCTTCGTTTCGGTTTTCGGGGAGACGGACAAGGATTGCCCTTCCCGTCCCCATTCCGGAGGCGGGTCGAGGTAGAAGTAGGCGGCGTGCAGGGTCGGCTAACTGAGCGAATGTCGGTAGCAAAAGGGGCGGAACGTATCCTCGTGGTTCATTGCCGCGAGAATCCGTTCCGCCCCTTCGTCATGTCCAGTCTGACGACTACCCCTTCCGGTTCAGCGCCTCGAACACTTTCTCGGACGTGATCGGCAGTGACATGATGCGGACGCCGCAGGCGTCGGCCACGGCGTTGGCGATGGCGCCCGCCGTGGGGATGTTGGCGGTTTCGCCGATGGCCATGCTGTTGTAGGGGCCGGGGCCGCGCTTGTGTTCGGACAGCAGGGTGGTCAGCTCCGGCACGTCGCGCATGGTGGGGATCTTGTAGTCGCCGAAGTTGGCGGTGGTGACCTTGCCGTCGTCCACCATGAGGTGCTCCATCAGGCCGTAGCCGATGCCGGTCATGCTGGCGCCCTCGATCTGGCCCTGGTGCATGAGCGGGTTCAGGATGGTGCCGGTGCTGTGGCTCGTGACCAGCCGCTTGAGCTCGATGTTGCCGGTCTCGGGGTCCACCTCCACCTCGGCGATCTGCGCGCACATGGCGGCGTCCGCCACCTTGGAGGTGTCGTCGTAGAGCCCCTCGGTCTCGATGGCCGAGCCCCTGGCCTTGACCACGTCGGCGTAACTCATGCCCCGGTCGGCGCTCTTGTGCACCACCTGTCCGTCGGAAAGGTCGAGGTCCTCCCTGGGGGCGTCCAGCGCGTTGGCGCCGGCGTCCAGCAGCTCTTCCCGCGTCTTCATGATGCCGTCGTAGCCCGCGTTGCCGTAGACCCGGGTGCCGCGGCTGCCGCCAAGGCCGGAGTCCTGGATGCCGGCGCTCGTATCGAAGTGCTCGAACCGGATGTTCTCGGCCGGGATCTTGAGTTCCTGCTCCGCCATCTGCTCCAGCAGCGTGAAGGTGCCGACGCCCTGGTCCAGCATGGCGGACGAGACCGTCAGGGTCCCGGTGTCGTCCAGCCGGAACCGCACCAGGCCCTTGCCGCCGTTCACCGACCACTGCACCAGGCCGATGCCCTTGCCGACGTTCTTGGGCCGGGGCTCGTAGTACTTGACCTCGTCCAGTGCCTTGTCGAACACCGCGTTGGAGCCGACGTAGTCAACCTTCTCGCCCACGGGCGAGTCGTGGACGCCCTCCAGCAGGTTCTTCTTGCGCAGGTCGGCCGGGTTCATGCCCAGCGCCTCGGCCAGCAGGTCGAGCTGGCTCTCGTTGGCGAAGAATCCCTGCGGGTCCCCCGGCGAGCGCATGTGCCCGCACGGCACCTGGTTGGTGTAGACCATGTGCTCTTCCACGAAGGTGTTGGGCATGTTGTAGGGGCCGGGAGACTTCTGCGGTCCGCCGAGGATGCCGTTGGGCTTGAACGCGCAGTAGGCGCCGGTATCGAAAATGAAGTCCATGTGATGGGCGGTGATGGTGCCGTCCTTTTTGGCGCCGGTCCGGACCTTGATGATGGAGGCGTGGCGCGGGTTGCCGGCGATGAACTCCTCGTCGTAGTCCATGACGATCTTCACGGGCCGTCCGCCGCTCTTCTTCGACAGCGAGTAGCACAGGGCGATGTCCATGAAGTCGCCCTTGCCGCCGAAGTCGCCGCCGATGTAGCACGGATGCACCACGATGGACTCGGGGTCCACCTGCACCGCGGCGGCTACCTGCCCGCGGATGCCGTAGGGCACCTTGCTGCACGCCCAGATCTCGGCCGCGCCCGTCTCCGGGTCGGTCCTGGCCACGCAGGAATGCGGCTCGATGTAGGCCTGGTGAACCTTCGGCGTCGTGAAGGTGTTCTCGACGATGACGTCCGCCTCTTCGAACCCCTTCCCGATGTCGCCCTTTTCCCAATTGACGTAGATCACCCGGTTGGTGGGGCCGTCGAGCTTCTGCGGCAGGCCCTTGTAGGTGTGCACCTCCGGGTGCAGCAGCGGCGCCGCGGACTCCATGGCCTCGACGGGATCGAGCACGGGATCCATTTCCTCGTACTCCACTTCGATGAGCGCGGCGGCTTCCTCGGCCGCGTCCTCGGTTTCCGCGGACACCGCGGCCACCTTCTCGCCGATGAAGCGCACGACGCCGTCGGCCACGATGGGCATGTCCACCACGCGCCGGCCGATGCGCAGTCCGGCGACGTCGTCGCCGGTGAGGATGCCGACCACGCCCGGCACCTGCATGGCCTTGCTGGTGTCGATGTTCTTGATGCGGCCGTAGGAGATGGGGCTGCGCAGGATCTTGCCCCAGAGCATGTCGGGGAACGTCACGTCCACCGCGTACTTGGCCTTGCCGCTAACCTTGTACTCGCCGTCGATGCGGGGTGTGGGAACCCCCACGCTGTGCGTTTCCGCCATTGGCTCACCTCTGAAGGTTGTTGAAATTGGAGTGCGATAAGCCCGAAAATGATCCATCTTGCATAACACACGCTCGGGTCGATGTGTACCGATGTGGGCCCGACCCCGCCGCTCCTGGATCCCGGGTCAAGCCCGGGATGACGTGGCGGGAGGCCGTGGCGACAGAACAGGGCGCACCGGCGATACGCAAGGCAGGAGGTACGGGTATGGACTTCGATATGGAACCACGCCGTATGACACGGTCGCTCCACTTGGGCCTCGCACTGCTGTTGTTCCTGGCGACGGGGGCCGGCGAAAGCCTGTCGCAGGTACTGGACCCGGGGGAGGTTACGAATCGAGAGTATCGCGACTTCATCCGCGCCACCGATCGGTCGGCGCCCGAGCACTGGGTGGAGGGCACCTACGGCGAGGGGATGGCGAATGAGGCGGTGGTGCTGGTGACCTGGCACGATGCCGTGGCCTATTGCCGTTGGGCGGGCGGCAAGCGGCTGCCGACGGTCGCCGAATGGCTGGCGGCGTGCAACGGCGGCAAGCTGACCAAGGACGGCGACATCTGGGAATGGACCTCCACGGAGGTGGGTGCGGAGGGCGACTCCTTCAAGGCCCTGTGCGGACCGATGGGCACGTGCGACTGCTCGCACCGGTACCGGCCCCACTGGCTCAACGAGGTGAAGGGTTTTCGTTGCGCCCGGACTTCGTCGCCGCTGGCACTGGAACCAAAACGGCCCGGCAGCGCGCTTGCTGCCGGGCCGGGATGTTCACGGTCGTTGGTGTCGCGGGTCAGACCAGCCGGCTCTCCGGAAACATGAACGAGCGGATGGTGACCGGGATGACCTCGGTGACCCCCATGGCGTTGCCGACGTCGATGAAGTCCAGGTCGCCCACGTCGATGCCGTCCACGGCGATGACGTCCGGCGCGACCTTCAACTCTTCCTTGAGGATGCCGCCGAGGGACTTGGCCACGTCCATGTCCAGGATCAGGAAGACGTTGAGGTCCGGGTCGGCCGGATCTTCCGCGTCGTTCACCACCGCCGCGATGCCTTCGGCCACCCGCCGGATGAACCTGTAGTTGGGCACGCCCTCCAGGCCCAGGGCCAGGGCGAGGCCCGGCTTGAACTTCTGCAGGTCGAACTTGGCCAGGGCCGTGCGGACGGTGCTCTGCACATCCGAATCCTCGTCGATGAGCGCCTTGACCACCTGCAGGCCGTAGACCGGAAGCGGCGCCTCGCTGGAGATGTAGCTGGTGTTGCCGCTGGCCTGGATGGTGTACTCGCCGGCGCCGATGACGGTGGCGCGGATGCCCTCCGTGGGCTCCTTCACCAGGTCCGCGCGGTTGAGCTCGTCGATGCGCTCGCGGATCTCCTTGCCGAGATAGGGGCCGACGTCGCCGTAGGACGGCACCTCGTGGTCGTAGACGTGCTCGGAGACGCCGCCGGAGAAGACGATGTGGTCGATGCTTTCCAGGCCGTCGTAGTCGGGTAGCAGATCGGTTACCAGCAGATGGTCTTCCAGGTCGGAAAGCGGCTTCCCCTGGATCACGTTGAAGAGGTAGGTGCCCATGTAGGCCGCGAACGCTCGCTTGACGTCTTCCGTGACGGTCTGCCCTACCTCCACCGGAGTACCCAGCTCCTTGGTGATGAACTTGGCGGGAAGCTCGACGCGGGTCACGACGTCGTCCTCGTCGAAGGCGATGAGGCGCGCGCCCACGCTGATGGCCGCGGTCTGGGTCACGGTGCCGTCCCGGATCACCGACAGCTTGGTGGTGCCGCCGCCCATGTCGATGTTGAGCACGGTGGCGCCGGCCGACTTGGAAAGGTCCACGGCGCCGCAGCCGTAGGCCGCCAGCAACGCCTCGTGGTTGGGGCCGGCCGAGGCGCAGATGAACTTGCCGGAGTCCTTGGCGAAATACTCGAGGATGGGGCGGGAGTTCTCCTTGTTGAGCGCTTCGCCGGTGATCACCACGGCGCCGGTATCGATGTCGTCGTGGGTGTAGCCGGCCACGCGGTAGGACTCGTGGATGAAGTCCTCGACCTTGGCCGTGTCGATGAGGGTCCCGGAGCTGTACGGCGTCAGCATGATCGGCGAGCGGTACAGCACCTCCCGGTCGGTGACCCTGAAACGGGCCGACAGTCCGGCGCCTTCGCGCCGGAGCGTCAGATGGGAAAAGACCAGATGGGAGGTGGAGGAGCCGATGTCGATGCCCACGCTGGTGAGCGAGAACATCTCGACCCCTTCGATGTCCTCCACGATGGCATCGGGTCCGGGGTGAAAGTGTTCGGGGTTGTCCGCGTCGTCGTGCATGGCTTACTGTTTTCCCATCCCCTTGGACCACTCGTAGTCGTAGTTGGTGTAGGCCTCCTCGTGCATCAGGCTCGTGGTGCCGCGCTTGTCCAGCTCTTCCTCGAACTTGGCCCGGATGAAGGGATCCTCGTCCGGATACTCGATCTGGTCCTTGGCCCGGTCCTCCACCTTCTCCGCGTAGCCGTGGAACTGCATGGGCGGATGGAACGCCAGGTAGCGCGCATGCGTGGCGCCGGCGTTGAAGTGCTGGTGGAACCACTTGTTGGGCGGCACGAAGACGCTGGCCTCGTGCCACGGCACGACGATCTTCTCCTTGCCCTCTTCCCAAAGGATCGAATAGCCTTCGCCCGCCGGAATGACGATGACCCGGCCGGGCCCGTGGCGGTGCGCCTTCTTGTAGGTGCGCGCGGCGAACACCGACATGTGGCAGGAAAGCTCCGAGTTGGGGAACTCGATGAACACGCTGTGGCCGCCGGCGCCGCGTTTCTTGTTCTCGTCCAGCTTGTCCCAGGCGCGCATGTCCGGGAAGAAGTTGCCGTACCAGTAGACGCGCCGGTTCCAGACGTTCCACTTGCCGGAATCGGTGACCATCTTGGCCTCGGAGTAGAACTCGCCTTCCTCCGAAGCGATGACGTCCTGGCCGGAAAACGGGTTGTCGAAGAAGAAGTCCGGATCCCCGACCGAGGACATGGCCAGCGGCAGGTAGTTGTAGTGCAGCAGCCGGACCACCTTGTCACCCTGCATGTTGTTGATCGTGTAGTAGTAGTTGCGGGGCACGATGAACATGCTGTTGTTCTGCCACTCGAAGGTCTTCTTGGTGCCGTTGTCGTCACGCCACACGTTGGTATTGCCGCGGCCTTCCACCACGTAGACGACCTCGTCGAGGGCGAACCTCACGGGCGGGGTCGACTCGCCCGGCGCGACCTCCTGGATCCAGGCGCCGGTGACCCCCTCCTGCCCCATGAGCTGCATGAAGGCCGCCTTGCACTTGCGGTCCTCCCACCACTCGAGGTCGCAGGTGCGCAGGTCGCCGATGAAGTACCCGGTGTGGATCGGCAGCCCCAACGACTCCATCCAGTGGTCGTAGGTGAACTTGGTCTTCTCTGCTACGGCTTCGCTGATATCTTCTCCCATGGAACCACTCCTTGAATCGGTTATCGCAAACGCGGTTGTTGTGGAACAAAAACGGGCCGGCGTCGTGCCGAGCCCGAGAAACAGGAGATTTCTATATAGCGCCCTGTGGCACCGTGGGTCAAGACCATGGCGTCGCCCTGGTGTTGGCCCGGGGGAGTCCTCCGACGGTGTCAGCGAGATCCACGAAACCGATTGTTGCCAAAACACGAACTATCGTTGCCAAAGCTCTTTGACAGAGGCCTTTTGCTTTGCAACAATCGAAATTTTAAGGGACTTTGTGCCTGAAGTTCGCGACCCCTTCTCCACGGGAGGAAAAGATCATGCCTATCCTGAAAATGATCGATAGTCCTGCCGACCTGAAGAGATTCTCCCCCGAGCAGTTTCCGGAGCTCTGCGAGGAGATCCGCGAGGAGATCATTTCGGTCATCTCCAACGTGGGCGGGCACCTCGCCTCCAACCTGGGCGTCATCGAGCTCACCGTCGCGCTTCACTACCTGCTGGACACGCCCAGGGACCTCATCGTCTGGGACACCAGCAACCAGGCGTACGCCCACAAGCTGTTGACCGGGCGGCAGAAACAGTTTCATACGATCCGGCAATTCGAGGGGTTGAGCGGGTTCTGCAAACGGGAGGAGAGCGAGTACGACACGTTCAACGCCGGCCATGCCGGCACCGGCGTGTCGGCCGCGGTGGGGTTCGTGGAGGCCCGCGAGCAACGGAAGCAGAGGCACAGGGTCGTCTGCGTGGTCGGCGACGGCGCCCTTACCTCGGGCCTGACCATGGAAGGCCTTCAGCAGGCGGGAGGATCGAAAAAAGACTTGTTGGTGATCCTCAACGACAACCAGATGTCCATCTCCAAGAACGTGGGGGCGATCTCGGCGTACCTGAACCGCACCATCACCGGCGAGTTCTTCGACCGGATCACGGAAGAGACGAAACGGGTATTGGGCAGGATGCCGCACATCGGCGATCAGGTGCAGAGATTGGCCGGCCGCGCCCAGGAGCTGGTGAAGGGGCTGCTGCTGCCCGGGCTGTTGTTCGAGGAGCTGGGGTTCCGGTACTTCGGACCCATCGACGGGCACAAGTTCGAGCACCTGTTGCCGACCCTGGAGAACGTCCTCAAGCTCGACGGTCCGACGCTGCTGCACGTGGTCACCAAGAAGGGCCTGGGCTACGGGCCGGCGATGGACAACCCCGTGTGGTTCCATGCCAGCTCGCCGTTCGACCGCGAAACCGGGAGGCCGAGGAAGAAATCCGCTACGCCCTCGTACAGCAACATCGCCGTCAACACGCTTATCCAGATGGCCAAGGAAGACCCGCGCGTCGTCGCCATCACCGCCGCCATGTCCGAGGGGACGGGACTGAGCGCGTTCGAAAAGGTCTTTCCCGAGCGACTCTACGACGTCGGCATCGCCGAGCAGCACGCGGTGACATTCGCCGCCGGCCTGGCCGCCCAGGGAATGAGGCCGGTGATCCCCATCTATTCGACCTTCCTGCAGCGGGCCTACGACCAGGTGGTCCACGACGTGGCAACCCAGAATCTTCCGGTCACGCTGTGTATCGACCGGGGCGGCCTGGTCGCCGAGGACGGCACCACGCACCACGGCGCATTCGACTTTGCCTACCTGCGGCATGTCCCCAACATGGTGGTCATGGCTCCCAAGGACGAGAACGAGCTGCAGCACATGGTCAAATCGTGCGTCAGCTACGACAGGCCGGCGGCGGTTCGCTATCCACGGGGCTCCAGCCTCGGGGTGGACATGGACCCGATGCCGCAGGCGCTGCCCCTGGGCAAGGGCGAGCTCTTGCGGGAAGGCACGGACATCGCCTTGGTGGCCATCGGCGTCACCGTGCACCAGGCGATGGCGGCGGCGGAACGGCTCCAGCAGGAGGGGATCTCCGCGGCGGTGATCAACGCCCGCTTCGTCAAGCCCCTGGACGGCGACCTGATAGGGAGCGTGGCTCGAGAGGTAAAATGTCTGCTCACGGCGGAAGAGTCCTCGGCCATGGGCGGCTTCGGCTCCGCCGTTCTTGAACTGCTGTCTGAAAAGGGTATTATCAACTTGCCGACGAAGTGCCTCGGGTTGCCAGACTGGTACATCGAGCAGGGACCCCAGGATCTGCTCCGCGAGAAGTACGGCTTGACCGCGGACGGGATCCATCAACAAGCCAAGGAACTGCTTGCCCACGTCGCCGGTCACGCGGAGGTAGCCTGAACCGTCGGGAGTTGAAGGATGCTACCGTCGCCAAGCGCCTATACCGAAGGCTACGCGAAAGCGCGTCTCGTCGACGAAGCGCTGGCGGACAACTATATCCGTCACACCACCATCGGCGACCTGGCCCTCGACCCGGTGATGGAGGAGCTTTCCTCGATGAACCCGGCACACCTGCACCGGTTCATCGGGGCCGGCATCGAGCGCCACGACGAGGTCCTGCGCACGGCCCCGAAGTCCCTGCGCGACTTCTTTGCAAATCTCGAGGACCCTCCCTGGCTCGACCACGAGGCTTTCCGGCCAGGGGTTCGCGCGTTCCATGCCAACGTCGACCTCATGCTGGTGGCCTTCGTTACGGGCGTGCTGGTGGAAGGCTTCTCGACGCTGATCTCCAAGTCCTTCTACATCACCGGGCGGGTCGGTTCGACCAAGAGACGCCTCCAGCAGAACAACCGCCAGCTCCTGGACATCTTTTTCCCGGGCGGTCTCGCCCGGGACGGCGACGGCTGGAAGCTGTCCACGCGAGTCCGCTTCGTCCACGCCCGCATCCGGAACCTGCTGGCGCATTCCGACGATTGGGACCTGGAAGCCTGGGGCACACCGGTGAGCGCCGCGCACCTGGGCTTCGCCATTTCCGTTTTCTCCAGGCTGCTGCTGGAATACTCGCTGCTGCTCGGCGCGAAGTTCACCAAGGAAGAATACGACAGCGTTCTGGCGGTCTGGCGCTATTCCGGCCATCTCATGGGGATACCCGAAGCCATTCTCTACACCGACGGCCCCTCGGCGGAGAGAATTTACGACATGGGCAGGATGTGCGAGCCCGAACCGGACTCGGATGCGGCTGCGGTGGCGAACATGTTGATCGATTCCATTCCGGCCGTCGCCGATATCAAGGACCCGGAGGAACAGCAAAGGGTAACGGCCTTGGCCCGACGCCTTTCGCGCGCCCTCATCGGCAACGAGCTCGCCGACCACTACCAGTACCCGAGAACCGCCACCTTCGGGACACTGTTGATGTTCCGGCTCAAGCAGCGTCTTCAGCGGATGGTGAAGAGCGACCAGTTCATCCGATCGGGGAACTTCACCCAACTCCTCCAGATCTCCGTGTACGACGAGGGCGGCTTGAGCTACAAGATGCCCGATCACGTCCACTCATCGAAGCAGAGCGAATGGTGAAGGTGGCCGTGCCCGCAGTCTCCATCCCGGAGCGTCCCGGTCCATGAACCGCTTGTCGCTGGAACGGTACATCGCCGCCGTCCTGCGCCGCCGGTGGCTGGTGGCCGTGCTCGCAACGGTGGTGATGCTGGTGATGTCGGCGGGTGCGCCGTTCGTCGTCATCAAGAACGATCATCGTGTCCTGTTCGGCGAGGACAACCCCCAACTCGCTGCTTTCGACGCCCTGGAGAACACCTACACGGCATCCAACTCGGCGCTGATCGCAGTGGCGCCGCGAAAAGGCACGGTGTTCACCCGCGAGACCTTGGGGGCCATCGAGGAGCTCACGGCCGCCGGGTGGGAAGCGCCTCATTCCAGCCGGGTCGACTCGCTTACCAACTACAACCACAGCGAGGGACGCGAAGACGACTTGATCGTCGAGCCGCTGGTGGATGACGCGCAGGCCCTGAGCGACGCGGACGTGGCGCGCGTCGAGAAGATCGCCCTGAGCTCCCCCGAGGTTGCCGGGCGTCTGGTATCCCGCGACGGACGGGTGGCCGGGCTGGTCATCAACTTCTTCCTTCCCGAGGAGTCCGACCCCGCGGTGATCGAGATTACCGATCATCTCAGGACTCTCCTGGACCAGGCCCGGGCGAGCCATCCGGACATCGACTACTACCTGACCGGCATTATCGTCATGAACCGCGCCTTCAACGACGCGACGCAGGACGACCTGGAAACCCTGGTGCCCGCCGTGTTCCTGATCATCATCGCCGTCGCGGCCTTTCTGCTGCGCTCGGTGTGGGGCACCGTCTCCATCGTTCTGGTTCTCGTGTTCGCCGTCAACACGACCATGGGGCTCGCGGGCTGGATGGGCGCGGTGTTCAGCCCCGCCAATTCCGGTGTGCCGATCATCGTCATGGCCATAGCCGTGGCGAGTTCCGTCCACATCGTCGCTACGACCCTTTTGGCCATGAGTCGCGGCCTGGAGAGGAACGAGGCGGTTGCCGAGTCGCTACGCTCCAACACCTATCCGGTGTTTTTGACCGCGGCTACCACTTCCATCGGTTTCCTCAGCCTGAATTTCTCGGACTCGCCGCCGTTCCACGTTCTGGGAAACTACGTGGCGTTCGGCGTGTCCTGCGCCTTCGTTTACTCCATGACGCTCCTTCCCGCGGTGCTTTCCATCCTGCCGCTGCGCGCGCCTCGCGCCCGTGCCGAGGGGCTCCCCTTCTTCGACCGCCTCGGCGCCTTCGTGGTCGCGCGGCGCAGGGTGCTGCTAGGGTGCGTAGCGCTTGCGGCACTGGCCCTGGCCACGGGCGTCCCCCGCATCGAGCTCACCGACAACTGGACGAAGTATTTCGACGACCGCTACGAGTTCCGGCGCCACACGGACTTCGTGGTGACAAATCTCACCAGCCTGAACACGCTGGAGTATTCACTCAAGGCGGACCGGGAAGGCGGCATCACCGACCCGGACTACCTGCGCACGGTGGATGCCTTCGCCGAGTGGTTACGAAGCCAACCCGAGGTGAGTCACGTGCAGGCGTTTCCGGACATCATGAAGCGCCTGAACAAGAACATGCACAACGACGACCCGGCGTTCTACCGGTTGCCGGACGATCCCAAGCTCGCGGCGCAGTACCTGCTGCTCTACGAGCTCTCGCTGCCGTTCGGAAGCGACTTGAACGACCGCATCGACGTGGGCAAGTCGGCCACGCGCATGACCGTCGTGGTCACCAGCTCGTCGTCCCAGGAGCACCGCGAGATCGATGCGCGCGGCAAGGCCTGGCTGCGGGCCAACGCGCCGGGGCTCGCCACCGAGGCGACCGGTCTGACCGTGGTCTTCGCCCACCTGTCCCGGCGCAACATCGAGAGCATGCTGCGGGCCACCGTGGTGGCCATGGCGCTGATCTCGTTGATTCTCATCGGGGTCTTCAGGAGCGTGCGCCTGGGCCTCATCAGCCTCGTGCCGAACTTCCTTCCCGCCATCATGTCCTTCGGCCTGTGGGGCTGGCTCGTCGGCCAGGTGGGGCTCGCGGCCTCGGTGATGGTCGCCATCTCCTTCGGGATCGTGGTGGACGACACGATCCACTTCCTCAGCAAGTACCTGAAGTTCCGCCGGGAGGGCCTTCCGGCCACCGAGGCGGTGCGCTCCGTCTTCCGTAACGTCGGCCACGCTCTTTGGGTCACCACCGCGGTGCTGTCCGCCGGATTCCTGGTCTTCGCGTCGTCGGGTTTCGAGGTCAGTTGGGCGCTCGGACTCATGGTGACCACCACGATTCTGTTTGCGCTGGCGGGGGATTTTCTGCTTTTACCGACTCTATTGATGGCCCTTGACCGGAGGAAACCATGATCCAGGTTGTGGCTGTTCGATGGGTGCCGGCTTTCGCTCTGCTTGCGCTGTCCGCCTCCTTGGGCGCGTCGCCGGCGCGCTCCGAGACACCGGAAGAAAAGGGACTGAGGATCGCGCGCGAAGCCCGTGAGCGGGCGAAGGGTTTCGGCAACTTCACGGCAAGCCAGACCATGGTGCTGCGCAACAAGCAGGGGCAGGAAAGCAAGCGCCAGGTCCGTATCAAGGTCCTGGAGGCCCCCGGAGACGGCGACAAGAGCCTGTTCGTGTTCGATGAGCCGCGGGACGTCAAGGGGACGGCTTTCCTCATTCATGCCCACAAGGAAAAAGCGGACGACCAATGGCTCTATCTGCCTGCGCTCAAGCGGGTGAAGCGCATCAGCTCGTCGAACCGTTCCGGCTCCTTCATGGGCAGCGAGTTCTCGTACGAGGACATGGGCGGTCAGGAGGTGGAAAGGTTCAAGTACAAGTACGTGCGCGACGAGCCTTGCGGCGACTCCACGTGCACGGTGGTCGAACGCTTCCCGCTCGCCAGGAGATCGGCCTACCGGCGCCAGGTGGTGTGGCAGGACAAGGACGAGCTCCGGGTCCGGAAGGTGGAGTACTACGACCGCAAGAACGCCCATCTCAAGACCCTTACGCTGGCCAAGTACGAGAAGCATCTCGATCGCTACTGGCAGGCCGGCGAGATGACCATGGTCAATCACCTGACGGGCAAGAGCACGGTGCTGAGCTCGACGGATTACAAGTACCGCACCAAGCTCAATGAGAGGGACTTCACCCGGACCGGCCTGAAGCGGGTACGTTGATGGGCGTGCGGTCCCCGGCAGAGGGTCCTTCCTCGCATGGTTCCGCCGCGGGCGGGTTTGAAACCCGCCCCTACAAGCTTCGTTGGGATGGTGTAGGGGCGGGTTTCAAACCCGCCCGCCGGCGGTCCGGCGCGCTGGTTGCTTCGGCCACTGTCTGGACCGCATTGGTGCTCCTGGTCGCCGGGGTCGCCGTCGCGGCGGAGATCGCCCACCACGAGATCTCCGGTCGCCTGGCTCTTGAAGGCCGATGGTACTACCAGGACGGCGCCCACACCGGCCAGGAGTCCCACGCCGGCGGCTTCGTCGTCGAGCCCAATCTCTACGTGGAGGACGCCGAGGGCAGGAGCCTCACGGTAGCGCCGTTCTTCCGCTACGACGCCGGCGACTCCCGCCGCACCCATTTCGATGTCCGCGAGGCCTACCTGCTGCTGCTGGGCGAGATCGGCGACGGCGAGTGGGAGCTGCGTCTCGGCGTTGACCGGGTGTTCTGGGGCGTGGCCGAGTCACGGCACCTGGTCGATATCATCAACCAGACCGACCTCATCGAGCACCCCAACGAAGAGGCCAAGCTCGGGCAGCCCATGGCCCATCTCACGTGGTCCGCGGAGTGGGGCGTTCTGGAGCTCTTCGCGTTGACCTACCACCGGGAACGCACCTTCCCGGGACCGTCCGGGCGGCTGCGGCCCGGTGTCGTGGTGGACGATGAACAGGTTTCCTACGAGAGCGCGGCGGAGGAGTGGCACGTGGACATGGCCGCTCGATACAGCCACAGCCTCGGACCCCTGGACCTGGGCCTGAGCGTGTTCGACGGCACCAGCCGGGAGGCGAGCCTGCGGCCGATGGTGAATGAGAGACTCGAGCTGTCGCTGGCGCCGCACTACGAGCAGATCCGCCAGTTCGGATTGGACGCCCAGCTAACCATCGAGTCTTGGCTGCTGAAGATCGAGGCCATTCACCGCGCCGGCGCCAGCAGCCCGGCCGGCCTGGGACAGGACCTGGAACAGGACTACGCGGCTCTGGTGATCGGCGGCGAGTATACGTTCAACGGCATATTCGGTTCGGACGCCGACCTCGGTCTGCTCGCCGAATGGAACCACGACGGGCGGGGCCGGAACGCCACCAACGTCTTCGACAACGACGCCTTCGTGGGCGCACGCGTGGCGTTGAACGACGTCCAGAGCACCGACTTCGTCGTCAGCATGCTCGCGGACCTGGAGCACTCGACACGGTCGCTGGTCGTCGAGTTCAATCGCCGGCTTACGGACCAGTGGTCGCTGCACGCGGAGGCGTTGGTGATCCTGGCGGTCGACGAGGCGGACCGCACCCACTACCGAACCCGGCGCGACAGCTTCGTCGAGGTGAGTGCGACCTACAACTTCTGAGGAGATTTGTGCTGGTGCCCTTCGACTTCGCTACGCTACGCTCAGGGCGAACGGCGCCAACCCGTGTTTTTCAACAGCCTGTTAGCGCAAGGCCTGTTCTTCCGCCCCTGACAACTCCTTCGGCAGCTTGAAGGTGACGTTTTCCTCGATGCCGTCGAGGTCCGTCAGGGTGACGTCGAACATGTCGCAGAGGCGGTCCACCAGGCCCTGGACGAGCTCTTCCGGTGCGGAGGCGCCGGCGGTGATTCCCACCGTCCCCGCCCCTTCCAGCCAGACCGGGTCCAGACCCGCGGAATCGGGGATGAGGTAGCTGCGGGTGCCGGCCTCGTCGCCGATCTCACGCAGCCGGTTCGAGTTGGAGCTGTAGTCGGCGCCGATGACCAGGATGACGTCGGACTCGGCCGCGAGCAGCCGCACGGCGGTCTGCCGGTTCTGCGTCGCATAGCAGATGTCCTTCACGTCGGGGCCGTGGATCCCGGGGAAGCGGGCCTTCAGCGCCGCGATGATCTCGCGGGTGTCGTCGACGCTGAGGGTCGTCTGGGTCACGTAAGCGAGCATCGACGGGTCGGCGGGCTCCAATGCGGCCACGTCCGCCACGTTGGAAACCAGGTGCACCGTTCCCGGCACCTGCCCCATGGTGCCCTCGACTTCCGGGTGTCCCGCGTGTCCGATGAGGACGACCTCGTAGTCCTGCCGCGCATAGCGTTGGGCCTCGACGTGGACCTTGCTCACCAGCGGACAGGTGGCGTCGATGACCTGGAGGCCACGTCCGTCGGCGGCGTCCTCGACCTTCCGGGAAACGCCGTGGGCGCTGAACACGGTGACCGCTCCCGTCGGGATGTCGGAGATTCTCTCTACGAAACGGGCGCCCTTTTCGCGCAGGCCGTCAACCACGTGCTTGTTGTGGACGATCTCGTGCCGCACGTAGACGGGGGCCCCGTAGATGTCGAGCGCGCGCTCGACGATGTCCACGGCTCGGACCACGCCGGCGCAGAATCCTCTCGGTTGCGCCAGGATGACTCGTAAGGGTTGCTTCGCCACTGGTTTCCCTCCGATCCCGCCGTTACGGGCCTTTCGGCAAGTTTCACTATGCAGCAGTCGCACCGGGGGGTCAATGATCCGCCCCGCCCTGTGTACGGCAAGTTCCCGCCACAGTTGGCTGCCCTTTCTTCGCTCCGTTCGTCCTGAGCCCTTCGACAAGCTCAGGACAGGCTTCACAAAGCGCAGTCGAAGGACACCTTGCCGACGACGAAAATCCTCCGTAACTCGTGGCAGGAGGCCAACGGACACTACACGGGTCACCCGACGATGGCCCGCGCGGCCATGTGGCCCGACCGCACGGCGCTTTCGATGGTGGCGGGCAGCCCGGTGTCGATCCAGTCCCCGGCCAGGTACACGTTGGCGAAACCGCTTCGCGTCCCGGGACGGAGCTTTACCTGCGCCGGCGTCTGCGCGAACGTGGCGCGTTTCTCCTTGACGACGCGGTACGGCGGTAGCGGCGCCGAGTCGTGGCCAAGCGCGCCGGCGACATCGCGCCAGGTTTTCCGGGCGACCGAGTCCGCTTCCTCGTCGACCATGTCGTCGGCCGCGCTGATGGTGATGGCGGCCACCTCGCCTCGAACGAACAGCCACTGTGCGGTGCCGCCGATCAGCCCGAGAAACGGCATCGTATCCGGCAGGCCCCCGGGCTCGGACAGACGGAAGTGAGCATTGACGATGGCGTGACTCTCCTCGGGGACGGTCAGATCCGGCACCAGCGTCGTCGCGACCGCCGGCGGCAACGCCAGCACCACGCTGTCGCCGTCCTCCAAAGCCGTGGTTTCTCCACCGAAGTCCAGATGGCTTGCGATGCGGTCCGTGTACGTAATCTCGCGCAAGCGGGTCCCGAACCGGACGTCGGCGCGGTGTCTTCGGAGATACTCCAGCGCGGGATCGACAAAGGTTCCGGAGAGGCCGGTTCTGGCGATTCGCGGCCGGCACGCCGCCTCGCCCCTGGCGAAGGTCTCGCGTAGCACCGGCCACAACAGGCGCGCGGCTCCTGCCCGCACCGGGCTGTTCAGCGCCGCCACCGCCAGGGGCTCCCAGAACTTCTCGAACAACGCGCCGCTGTCTCCGACGCAATCGGTCACGGTGCGGTCTCCGCCCGCCACCGCGAAGCGGATACCGGACAGGTAGTCCCACACTCTTGTGTCGGGCACGCGCCGGCGAGCGTCGAGGATCCACCAGGGCAGCCTGCCGGCGTTGGGTCGCACCTGCCACCGTTGACCGGTGCGCAGGTCGAGGAACGGAAAGGACGCGGAAGCGGGTCCGACCAGCTCGCCTTCGGCGCCGATGTCCGCCAGATAGCGCATGGTGGAGCGGTTGCCGGTGAGCAATAGATGGTTGCCGTTGTCGATGGCGCAATCGAGCCTGGCGTCGAAATAGGACCGGCAGCGGCCGCCCGCCTGGCCGCTCGCTTCGTAGAGGGTGACCGCGCGTCCTGCTCGTACCAGGTAGACGGCGGTAGAAAGGCCGGCCAGGCCGGCGCCGATGACGTGAGTCCGGGACACGGGGGAAGGCCGGTTAGAAAAGCCCGTGACGCAGGGCGACCCACAGTTTGCGCGCCCGGGTCAGCCGGACGGGGCTGTCGATGCGCGTCCAGCCCCGTGCCTCCAGGCGCCGGAGCGTTTCTCGATAGACCGCCATCATGAGCACGATGGGGCGCATCTGGCGCCGTCCGAGCCGGGCCAGCAGCCGGTCGGTGCTGGCGTAGTAGTCCCGCGCCAGCTCCGCCAGCTCCGCGCACGCATCGGCAAAGCCCGGGTTGACGAAGACCGCGCTCAAGGAGCTCTCCGTCACGCCGTGTCGCCGCACCATCTCCAGGGGGACGTAGAGGCGTTCGATGGCGGCGTCTTCCTTGACGTCGCGCAGGATGTTGGTGAGCTGCACGGCGTTTCCGAGGGTCTCGGCGATCTCATAGCCGGGGTCCCGAGGCACGCCGAAGGCGTGGATGGACAGCATGCCCACCGCGCCGGCCACCTTGCGGCAGTAGCTCAGCAGGTCGCCAAGCGTCTGCATCCTCACCGTGGGAGCGGCGTCGATCTCCACCCCGTCGATGACGGCGAGGAACTCCTCCCGCGGCAGCTCGAAGCGTTCTACCGGCTGCAGTAGCGCGCGGGTGGTGAGCCATTGCGGCTCGCCCGCGTAGAGGCGCGCGACCTCTTCGCGCCAGGCAGCCAGTCCCTGCTTCTTCTCGGCGGTCTCACCGGGTTCGTCGGCGACGTCGTCCACCTCGCGGCAGAAAGCGTAGATGGCGTACATGGCGCGCCTCCGTTCCGCCGGCAGCACCTTCATGCCCCAGAGGAACGATGTGCCCGAGCGCGCCACCACCTGCCGGACATGGGCCCACGGCTCGACGGCGGCGCCCGGCGGCGCCGGCCCGGCGCTATCCGCTCCCATCGGACAAACCTCGATGGCGCCGCCGGAACAGGACGCGGCCGACGCCGCGCACCGCGCAAGCGGCGAACTGCGCCTTGCTCAGCACGACACGTTCGGCCAGGGGATCGCGCCGGCGCAATTCCGCGCTGAGCTTGCGGGTGATGGCGACGATGACGGCGGCCTCCATGGCGAACCGGAAGTTGCCCAGCGCTCCGGGAAGATCGTCGGCTTGCCGCAGCAGGCCATCGGTGGCGTCCAGGCACCGGTCCAGCACCTGTCGCAGCGCGGTCGTGGAGCGATCGTCGCCGAGGGCTTCCACACCGGCGCCGGCGGCGGCCATCCAGTCCTGCGGCAGGTAGACGCGGTCCAGCGCCCGGTAGTCGTCGCCGCAGTCCTGCAGGTGGTTGAGCACCTGCAGCGCGTTGCAAAGGGCGTCGGACGCCGGGTAGGCTGTCGCGGACTCGCCGTGCAGGTCGACGAGGTAGCGGCCCACCGGCGCCGCTGACAGGTTGCAATAGCCCATCAGGTCGTCCCAGTCGTCGTAGCGCAGCTTGACCGCGTCCTGCTTGAACGCCCGGGTAAGGTCCACGCAGTGGCGGTGCGTCACCCCGGTCTCCGTCAGGCTGCGGCGGATCTCGTGGGCCTTGCGGAAGGCGGGGTCGGCGGCATCGCCGCCGCTCACGGCGCCGGCGAATCCGTCCAGGCGGGCGATCTTGTCGGCGGGCTCCAGTTCGGGGTTGTCGGCGATGTCGTCGATGGCCCGGGCATAGGCGTAGAAGGTCGCAATATGCGGCCGCAGGCGCGCCGGCAGGAGCCAGGAACCGACGGGGAAGTTCTCGTCCGCCGCGGCCTTGCCGGACGGCGTCTCTATGGCGAGTGACTCGGCCATCGGGTACTCAAAGGACGTGTGCACCGGTGATACACCGGTGGTGGCGTGTTGCATTCAGGCTATCACGAAAGCGCCGTTTGCCGCCATACGGCGGTTCGCGGGCGGCGCCGGTGGCAAAACCGAACTCCCGTGATATGGGTGCGGATCAACCAGACAGGACGCTGTCACGGAGGCCGAGATGATGAATCGGATCACGCTGACGGCCACGGCGGTGCTTCTGGCCGTGACCGGCACCCTGGCCGAGGACAAAAGGGTCCACGTCTACAACTGGACCGACTATATCGACAAGGAGATCCTCGTCGAGTTCAAGGTCGAGACCGGCATCGAGGTCGTGTACGACGTATTCGACTCCAATCGCACCCTCGAAGCCAGACTGCTGGCCGGAAACAGCGGCTACGATGTGGTGGTGCCCAGCGGCACCTTCCTCGCGCGACAGATCAAGGCGGGCCTGTTCCGGCCGCTGGAGAAGAGCCGGCTCTCCAACCTCCGTCACATGGACGAAGCCATCGCGGCGAGGGTCCGGCAATGGGATCCGGGAAACCGCCACGCGGTGACCTACCTGTGGGGCACCACGGGCATCGGTTTCAACGAGGCCAAGGTCGCGGCCCGAGACCCGCGTGCGCCCACGGGCTCCTGGCGCATGCTGTTCGACCCGGAGGTGGTGACGAAGTTCGCCGATTGCGGCGTCTATCTCCTGGACGAACCGGGAGAGGTGATCCCGGCCGTCCTGAACCATCTCGGACTGGACCCCGCAAGCCACGACGTGGCCGTCATCGCGAGAGCCGAGCCCGTGCTGAGGACGATCCGGCCTTACATCCGCGGCTTTCACAACACCGTGCAGTTGGACAGCCTGGCGGATGGAAGCATCTGTTTGGCCATGGGTTGGTCCGGCGACATGCTGCAGGCGCGGGAACGCGCGGGTGAGGCCGGAAAGGACACGCGGATCGCCTATGTGATACCGGACGAGGGCGCGCAGATGTGGTTCGACATGATGGCGATCCCGGCCGACGCGCCCCATCCCGACAACGCCCATCGCTTCATGGACTACCTCATGCGCCCGAAGGTGATCGCCAAGGCTTCCAACCACGTGTTCTATGCCAACGGCAACGCCGCTGCAACCGCCCTTCTGAACCCGGAATTGCCGGCCGATCCCGGCATCTACCCGCCCGCGTCCGTAAGGGAGAAGCTCTATGTGACCCACCCCTATCCGGCCAACGTGCAACGTTTCGTCACCGCCCTGTGGAGTCGCATCAAGGACGGCCGGTAGGCGCGGTTGGCATTGCGAATAGGGAAGATTGATGATAACCATGGTGATGACCATGGTGGCACGTCTAAACCTGGACAACACTTCAAGGGAGGCTTGACGACAAATGGCCGAGGCTGCCCGCACGATCAAGGCGTCCGAATTCAAGGCGAAGTGCCTAAAGCTAATGGATGAGGTTGCAGAAGGGGGTCACCACATCATCATCACCAAGAACGGCCGTCCGGTTTCGCGGCTGGTGCCGTACCGGGAGAGACCGAGGAGTCTCTTCGGCATCGACGAGGGAAGAATCGAGATCATAGGCGACATCATCGAGCCCGTGGATGCGGAGTGGGAAGCCGAGGCCGGCAAGACCTGGAGTGGCGACTCGTGATTCTCTTGGACACGCACGTCATCCTTTGGATGAGGCTGGGTGACGTGAGATTGGGCGCCAACGCCCGAGTCGAGATCGACCGCGCATGGGAGTCGGAGGAGGTGGCCGTCTCGGCCATTTCGTTCTGGGAGATAGCGATGCTCCAGCACAAGGGACGTATCCGATTCCCGGAGGATGTGGGTCTGTGGCGCCGTGAGCAGTTGGAGCAAGGCGTGGCGGAGGTCGCGATTGATGGAGCGATCGCCATCCGCGCCGTCAGTCTTGCCGATTTCCACGCCGACCCCGCGGATCGTTTGATCGTGGCGACGGCGCTGGAAGGTCACCGCCTCATAACCGCCGACGAGCGTATCCTCGGCTGGTCAGGCCCTCTGAGCCGGGTCCGCGCCGATCAATAGGGACAGGGGATGGCAGAACCGTCCACCGACCTCTTTCGCGTAACCCTTCTTGGCACCGGCGCGCCGCCGCCGGTGCTCGACCGGTTCGGGCCGAGCACCCTGGTGGAGGTAGGCGGGGAGAAGCTCCTGTTCGACGCGGGACGCGGCGCGTTGCAGCGGCTGTACCAGCTCGGGATTCCCTTCGGCGACGTCACCGGCATGTTCCTCACCCACCACCACTCGGACCACGTGGTAGGCTTCGCCGATCTCTGGCTCACCGGCTGGATCGGCAGGCCGTGGGGCAGGCGTACCGTACCGTTGAAGCTTTGGGGGCCCGACGGCACCAACCAGATGGCCGAGCACCTGCCCCTCGCCTTCGCCACCGACATCCGGGTCCGCAGCCACAGCTACAACGCCGAGGGTGTGAAGCTGGAATCCACCGAGATCGAGGAGGGCGTCGTGTTCGAGTCCGGCGGCGTCCGGGTCACCGCCTTCGAGGTCGACCACGGCGGCGAGCAACTCGACGCCTTCGGCTACCGCATCGACTACAAGGGCCGCTCGGCGGTCCTGTCCGGCGACACCACCTTCAACGAGAACCTCATCGCCCACTCCCAAAACGTCGATCTCCTGGTGCACGAGGTCACCCACGGCATGGGCCGGGGCGTCGAGCGTGCCAACCTGGAGAGGATCCGCCGGAACCACACCATACCCGAGGATGCCGGCGTGGTGTTCGCGCGGACCAGGCCCAGGCTCGCCGTCTACACGCATCTGCTGCTGTTCGGCGAGGCGACCGCGGACGACTTGCTCCCGGCAACCCGCGCCGCCTACGACGGCCCGCTGCTCGTGGGCGAGGACGCGATGCGGTTCGACATCGGCGACGAGGTCCAACTGAACCGTTTCGCGGCTTCAGTCCAGGAGGCCTGAAGCGCAATGGCTGGGGCGCCGGAAGGAGAAAAACGTGGCCGATAAACGATCCTTCACCCGACCCCGTGAGCTCACCCTCGACGTCGCCAGCAACTACTACCCGTTCTTCGGCGCCCTGATGAGCGGGCGTCACCAGGCCTATGGGCTGGACCTGCGCTGGCACTACGTGGATCCACCCAACAAGCTGTTCCGGCAGGTGCTGAAGTCGCCGAGGTACGACGTGACCGAGCTGTCGCTGTCGAGCTACACGATGATGCGGGAGCAGGGGTGGCGTGAGTACAAGGCGTTCCCCATCTTTACCTCCCGGCGTTTTCGCCACTCGGCGCTGTTCGTGCGGAAGGGCAGCCGGCTGGTGAGCGGGGAGCAGCTCAAGGGCAAGCGGGTGGGGGTGCCGGACTTTCACATGACCGCGGCGGTGTGGGTCCGCGGCATCCTCCAGGAAGAATACGGCGTCAACCCGGAGGACATCCGCTGGTTCACCGGCCGCGTGGAACGCGTCGACTTGCCGCCGGCCATCGCCGACCGGGTGACGTACGTGGGCAAGGAGGCGAGGCTCTTCGACTGGCTGCTGGAGAAGAAGCTCGACGCCGTGATCTATGCGCACCTGACTAAACCGCCGGTGCCGGAAGGCGCGGTGCGGTGCCTCTTCCCCGATCCGGTCGAGCACGAGAAGGCATACTTCCGGAAACGCGGGGTCATTCCGATCATGCACCTGATGGCCCTCAAGGAGCAGCACCTGGCGAAAGGGCTCGGCATCGCCCGCAAGGTGGAGCGCGTTCTCAGGAAGGAGAAGGAGTCCTTCTTCAAACGGCTGGAAATGGTGAGCTCGGCGCGGGTCCTGCCGTGGTTTTCCGAATACGTGGACGGCACTGCCGGGGTCCTCGGACGCGACCCCTGGCCCCACGGCATCGAGGCCAACCGCAAGGGCCTGGAGAAGTTCCTCGACTACTCCACGGCCCAGGGCCTGATCTCGCGCAGACCCGACCTGCGCGACCTGTTCATCGACATCTGACGGATCCGGGACGCCGGGCAATTCCCGACCCGAACCTCATAGCACGAACGGCATGGTGGCGGACAGCAACACGCTCTGGTCCAGCATCATGGTGCGCCTGGATATCTTCCAGCGGCCGTCCACCTTGCGCAGCACGTCGTCGCGCTTGCCGGCGAAGATGTCGGTGCTGTCCTCGAGCTTGTTGCGGTAGATCAGGATACGGTACCTGACGCCGACTTCCTCCGGCTCTTCCAGGCTCGGGGTCGCCTGGATGGCGTGGACGTTGGAGATGATGCGGGAGACCCGCGGCGACGGCTCCTCCACCCAGTGGACGCCGGAGGTGATCTGCTTGATGCGCAGGCGGAGAGTGGACTTGCCCTCGTCGAACCAGTTCATGTCCCGGCCCTGGCGCGTGTTCTCGGTGTCCCAATGGCCGTACTGGACGTTCCTGCGCATGGGGACCCAGTAGGCGATGTCGTCGGTGAGGAGGTCCAGCCACTCATCGTAGCGGCGTTCGTCCAGGAGGTCCGCCTCCATGCACAGGAACTCGTGCACCTCCTGAGCCAGCAGCAGGTACGGCAGCCCCTTGCCGGCGCCGTCGGCGGGCGGAAATCCGCGGTCCTCCCGTTCCGCGGCGGGCTCCGCCGGCGTTGTCCTACGGCTTGTCATCCATGAGCTCCGCCCAGCGCCGGTAGAAGGCGCGGGCGCCTTCCTCGGAGAACGATGCCTTGACGGTGACCGCGTCGGGCAGGTTTTCCACGGGCTCGGCGAATCCCAGGCCCATGCCGTAGTGGTAGGGATAGCGCCGGGCGATGGTGCCTCGGCTGGCCTGGGTGGCATAGACCCAGTTGTCCATGTCGTCGGACTCCACCATGCCCGCCGGTCCCGAGAACCGCATGTAGTAGTGGCGCAGCAGGTCCTTGACCTCCCAGGGCGCGTCCGCGTCCACCAGGTACCAGCGCCAGGCCTCGGTCTGGCTCGGCCCGACCGGATGCCACACCACGATGGTGCGGGGAAACCACGGGTGGAACGCGGTGTTGGGAAACACGTTGCCGTTGCCCGGGGTCACCGTGACCTTGCCCTTGAGCCGCTCCCGCCGTTTGGCCTCCACCTCCTCAAAGTACTCCGCCACCGCCGGGTCGTTGGGAAATTCGGGGAACCATGGCTCGGCACCCACCTCCGGCGGCCCGGTGATGGTGGCGTGCCCGAGCGACGGGAACGCCATCAGCCCGCTGGTGAACCGCCTGGCCTGGTTCTTGTGGGCCGACCCGTGGCGCTCCTGCCCCTCGCCGCCAGGTCCCATCCCGGCCAGTTCCGCCGACTTGTGGGTGGTGGGGCTGTGGTAGGTGTCCCACGCGAAGTTCTCGGCGGCGAACTTCCAGTTGCACGGCATGCGCCACTTGACCATGCCGCCCAGCACTTCCGAGCCGCCCTCTCTGCCGTCCCGGGCATCCAGCAAGGCGTCCAGGTAGAAGCGCATGCCGCCGAGGTAGTCGTTGAAGGACGGCGCCGATTCGTCCCAGGTGGCCCAGATGGTCCCCTTGTACACCTCCATCCGCGCCACGTGGATCAGCCCCCACTCGGTCTTGTCGAGTTGTTCGCGGTAGCCGGCACGGAACTGGGGAACGCCGAAGAGGTCGCCCGGCGTCCGCACCAGGCCGCCGTCCGTGGAGTAGCTCCAGCCGTGATACGGGCAGGTGAACACCGACGTGTTGCCCTGGTCGTAGCGGCACACCTTCATCCCGCGGTGGCGGCAGGTGTTGAGCAGGACGTGGATTTGGCGTTGCGGATCCCGGGTGACGATCACCGACTCTTCGCCCATGCGGGAGAGGAAGAAGTCGCCGGGCTCGGGGATCTGGCTCTCGTGTCCGACCAAGAGCCAGGTGCGCGCAAAGATCTGCTCCAGCTCGGAGCGGTAGATGTCCTCGTTGACGAAGATCTCCCGGCTGATGATGCCGCGGTCGACGTCGACCCACGCCCCGTTCCGTTGTCTGCCGTTGCCCACGATGCCTCCACCGTGCGTTTGGTTCCATCGAAATGGCGTCCTTCGACTTCGCTTCGCTAACGCTCAGGACGAACGGACAATGGATTTCACAACCGTTCGTCCTGTGCCCTTCGACAAGCTCAGGACAGGCTTTGCGAAGCGAAGTCGAAGGACGCCATAATCCGACTCTCTCCAATGGAAACAGCGGAAGCCGCGCGTTGTCAAGAAGGAACGCGTTACCGGACGCGACCCCCGCTATCGCCGCTCACGCCCGCACCTTGCGCAGGCCCGGCATGAACGCGACCACCACCGCGGCCATGACCAGCACGATGACGCCCATGGCCACTACGGTATGAGGCGCGCCGATGAAGTGGGCGCTGATCCCGGCCAGCATCGCGCCCGCCGGCGTGATGCCGCGATCGAGCATGTAAATGCTCATGACCCGGCCGCGCAGCCTGTCCGGCACGGTCATGTGCAGCACCATGTTCGACACCGACATGAACATGACCTGGAAGCTGCCCACGATGCCCAGCGCCAGCAGTGAAAGCGTCAGCGTGCGCATCAGCGCGAACAGGATCAGGAAGGCTCCCTGCAACACCAGCGCCGTCAGCATGAGGAGGCCGGGCCGGTTCACCCGGCCGGCGAAACGGGCGACCCCCAGCATCGCCACCATGGCCCCCAACCCCGGCGCCGCCATCATGAGGCCGAGGCCGTCCGGCCCCACCTGCAGCACGTCTTTCTGGAAGATCGGCAACAGCGCCTGGTACGGCATGGCGAACAGGCGCGGGACCATGGCGGTGGCCATCACCGCGAACACCACGGGGTCCGACCAGACGTAGCGGATACCCTCGCGCAGGTTGCTGAGCACGGAAGTGCGGGCGGCCTCCCGGACCCGCTCGGGAATCCGCATCCGGTAGATCATCCACATGACGAAGAGGTAGGTGGCACTCTGGACGTAGAAGTTCCCCGCGAGCTGGACGGAGAAGTTCCCGTACAGCGCGAACAGGGCGATGAGGCCCCCGCCGACGCTGGGGCCGATGATCTTGGTGAAGTTGAAGGCCGCGGAATTCAGCGCCACGGCGTTCATGAGCTCCGCCCGCGGCACGATGTCCGGGATCAGCGCCTGCCGCACCGGCTCGCTGAAGGACCACACCGTGCCGGTGGCCAGCGTGAAGGCGAAAAGGTGCCACACCTCCAGCCACCCCATGTGCGCCACCACGGCCATGCCCAGGGCCGTAGCCAGCACGCACCACTGGGTGGTGATCATCAGCCTGCGCCGGTCCGAGCGGTCCGCGGCCACTCCGGCCAGCGGACTGAAGATGAGGAAGGGCACGAAGCGCAGGCCGTTGATGGCGCCCAGCAGGATCGACGAGCGCGTCATCTCGTAGCAGGCCCACCCCACGGTGAGTTGCTGGAGCCAATGCCCCCCGCTCAGGAAGCAGGTGCCCGCCCACAGGTAGCGGAAGTCCCGGTTGCGCAAGGACGAGAAGGTGCTTCGGGATCGTGTGTCGGCGGCCTGTTCCATGCGTGCGCCGGATCCACCCTACGGCTTCGCCGGCTCTCCCGGCGCGGCCATGGCCGCCACCAGGCTCAGTTGCCGCCGGTCCAGGTTGGCGCTCTTGATCAGGGCGTACACTTCGCGGCCCGGCGCCAGTCCGAGCTCGCGGACAGCTTGCCGTGTGACCAGGGCGGTCACGGACGCCTCGCCGATGCGCAGCCTGAGCTCGGCCAGACGCCCGAGATCGCCGTCGCCCGGGCCGATCTCCACCAGGGTGCCCTTGAGAACGTTGCGCAGGCTCAGCCCCCGCGGCGCCTCCGTGGCGACGCTGACGTCCCGGGCGCGGATCCACACCCGCACCGCCACTCCGGCGGGGATGTCCACGATCGGAACCCGCAACTCCCCGCCGCGGAATTCGAGGTGGGTGAGCCCGGCTTCGGCATCGTGGCGGGAGATCCGCGTCGCCAGCATGGTGCCTTTCTCCGTCTCGTCCTCCGGCGACCACAGCTCCAATTGGCTGAGGATCTCATCGGCGGCGCCCGACCGGGTGACCCGGCCCTCGGAAAGCAACACCAGATGCCGGGCCAGATGCGATACCTCGTCGAGGGAATGGCTCACGTAGAGGACAGGGATGCCCATCTCGTCCAGCCGCTCGATGTAGGGCAGGATCTCCCTCTTCATCAGCACGTCGAGGGACGCCAGCGGCTCGTCCATCAGCAGCGCCCGGGGGTTGCTCAGGAGCGCCCGGCCCACGGCCACGCGCTGCTTCTCGCCGCCCGACAGGGAACGCGGCCGCCGCCGCAGCAGCGCTCCGAGGTCCAGCAACGTGACCACCTGGTCCAGCGTGAGGTAGCGCTCCACCGCCGGGACGAAACGCCAGCCGTAGAGCAGATTCGAGCGGACCGTCAGGTGCGGGAACAGCCGCCCTTCCTGGAACACGTACCCGACCCGCCGCTTCCAGGCCGGCAGGTCGATGCCCGCGGCGCTGTCGAACAGGACGTGTCCGTCCACTTCGATATGCCCTTCGTCCGGACGGAGCAGCCCGCTCACCATGTTCACGACAGAGGTCTTGCCGGCGCCGGAACGGCCGAAGAGGGCCGTCACCCCCCGGTCGGAACTGAACCGGGCTTCGATGCGCAAGTCCCCGAGGCGCCGTCTGACGTCGACTTCCAGCATGGCTCAGGTAACGGAACCCTGTGTTCGCCGCGCCACGTAGCGGCTCAGCATCTCCGACGCCACCAGCGCCACGATGGTCACCAGCACGATGATGACGGTGAGGCGCATGGCCCCCGGCTCGCCCCCGGGAACCTGGAGCGCGGAGTGAACCGCCAGCGACAGGGTCTGGGTTTCTCCGGGGATGTTGGAGACGAAGGTGATGGTGGCGCCGAATTCCCCAAGGCTTCGGGTGAACCCCAGGATGGCTCCCACCACCATGCCCGGGAGGCTCAGCGGCAGCGTCACCGTGAGCCACGTCCACAGGCGGTTGGCGCCGAGTGTGTTGGCGGCGGACTCCAGGCGCAGGTCGATGGCTTCCAGGGAAAGGCGGATGGGACGCACCATCAGCGGAAACGCCACCACCGCGGCCGCCACCACCGCGCCGGTCCAGCGGAACGCGAACACCAGGCCGAAGGTGTGCTCCAGCCAGGCGCCCACCGGCCCCCGGCGTCCGAGCAGCAGCAGCAGCAGGTAACCGGTGACCACCGGCGGCAGCACCAGCGGCATGTGCAGCACGCCGTTCAGGAGTTCCTTGCCCCAGAAGCGGTAGCGGGCCAGCACGTAGGCGGCCAGCGCCGCCAGCGGGAGGCTCGCGGCCGTGCTCCAGGCGGCGATGCGGACGCTCAGGCGCAGGGCCTCGATCTCCGCCGGACTCAGGGACCAGCCGGACATCAGTGTGCGGTCCCCCTGACCGTGAACCCGCGGCCTTCGAACACCGCGCGCGCCGTCGGCGACCACAGGAAGTTCAGGAGGGCTTCGGCCTGCGGATGGGTGCTGGCGGCGGGGACGGCCACCGTGTAGCGGATGGGTGGGTGATATTCCTCGGGGAACACGCCCACCACCGCGACGTTGGGGTCCGCCCTGGCGTCGGTGGCATAGACGATGCCGTAGGGCGCCTCGCCCCGCGCCACCAGCGCCAGCGCGTGGCGCACGGTCGGGGTGCCGGCCACCCGCCCCGCCACCTCGCGCCAGGCGCCGAGGGTCCGGAGCGCCGCCTTGGCGTACTGCCCGGCCGGGACGTGGCTCGGATCTCCCATTACCAGCCTGCCGCCGCCGAGAAGCCGCCCCAAGGGGAAGCCGTGGTGGATGGCCACGGCGGCGGCCCGTCCGGCGGGGGCCACGAGCACCAGCCGGTTGCCGAGCAGGTTGCCAAGGGTGCCAGGCCGCAGCCACCGGCCGGCCTCCAGCCGGTCCGTCCACCTGGGACTGGCCGACACGTACACGTCCGCCGCCGCGCCGCGCTCGATCTGGCGCGCCAGCGTGGAGCTGGCGGCGAACGAGATCGCCACCCGCGACCCGCCCGCGGTCTCGAACCGCCGTGCGATGGTGTCGACGGTGCCCTGGAGGCTCGCGGCCGCGAACACCAGCAGGCGGTCGGCCGCGTGCGCCGGGCCGGCCAGTGCGGCCGGGAGCAGCAGCACCATGATCAGCACCATGAAAATAGCCCGCCAATGCCCGCATCCGTCATGCCGGCGGAAGCCGGAATCCAGCGGCGGAGGGGCGGGGGGTTCGCAATCCCGCCCCTGCCCCATCCCTGGATTCCGGCTTCCGCCGGCATGACGGATGCGAAGTGTCATCATTTTCCCAGCAAACAAAGTCATTTTTACTTGGCATTTTGTCGTCTATAATACCACACGGCCGATGCCCCCTCCGGGAAGGGCGCCGGCTGTGTCCGCGGGCCACACGCCCCGCGCCGCGAAAGGAGCCCATGGCCGGACGAAAGGTTCCCTACGACCCCGCGAAAGCGGAACTCCTGTGCTACGCATCCGCGGTCCCCTCGTTCCTCGACGGCAGCGACACGCCGCGGGCCTACCTGGAGCGGTGCCTGGAGACCATCGAGGCCCTGGAGCCGGAGGTCCGCGCGTTCGTGCGGATGAACGTGGAAGGCGCCCGCAAGGCGGCGGACGCGGCGAGCGCGCGCTACAAGGACGGCAAACCCCTTTCGGTTGTGGACGGCATGCCCATGGCCATCAAGGACGTGCACGAGACCGAGGACATGCCCATGGAGGTGGGCAGCCCCGTGCTCAAGGATTTCCACACCGGCTGGGACGGCGCCGCGGTGCACTGCCTGCGCAAGGGCGGCGCGCTGATCCTGGGCAAGACGGTCACCACCGAGTTCGCCTTTGCCGCCCCCGGGCCCACCCGAAACCCGTGGGACGTGTCGCGAACCCCGGGCGGCTCGTCCAGCGGCAGCGCCGCCGCGGTGGCGGCGCGCATGGTGCCGGTGGCCACCGGGACGCAGGTGCGCGGCTCGGTGCTCCGGCCCGCCGCCTACTGCGGCGCCTACGCCATCAAGGCCTCCTATGGCGCCATCAATTCCCTGGGGGGCTTTCCGTCGGCGCCGAGCCTGGCGCACCTGGGCATCCTCGCCGGCACCCTGGAGGACACCTGGGGCACGGCCTACTACATCTCGCACACGGCGGGCGGGGACCCCGGCCATCCGAGCCTCGGCGGCGAGCCCACGCTACCGCCCGCGGCCAGGCCCCGGCGTGTGGTGAGGCTTGAAACGGCCGGCTGGGACGTCACCCCGGACGACACCCGGGCGGTCTTCGAGGGGTACGTCGAGACCTTGCGGTCCGCGGGCGTGGAGGTGGCGGGCCGGGCCGACGACCCGGACGTGGAGGCGCTGGAGCACAAGCTCAGGGAGCTGCCCGAGGTCATCCTGCTGATGCTGACCTATGAAGGCCGTTACCCCCTGGCGGTCTACGCCGACCGCTGCCCCGAGCTCCTGAGCGAGCGGGTGCTGGAGCGGGTCGAGGTGGGCCGGGGCCTCACGCCGGCGGACTACGCCGGGGCGCTGGACTGGTGCCACGCCTTCCGCCAGCAGTGGGAGGCCATGGCGGGGAGCGCCGACGCGTTCGTCACCCTGAACTCCGTCGATGCCGCGCCCGTGGGCATGCCGGTGGGCAACTCCATCTACGGCGAGCTGTCGTCGGTGGTGGGGGTTCCCACCCTGAACCTGCCGCTGCTGGCGCTCGACGAAATGCCGCTGGGGGTCCAGTTGCTCGGCTATTTCCGCAAGGACTGGGAGCTCGTGGGTATCGGACGCTGGCTGGCCGAACGCTGAATCGCGGCCGTCCTCGTCGGTGTCGCAAGGGGAGCCGGAAGCCGTTGGCGATCATACGGTCTTGACGTGAAAGTCCTTGTCAGCCTGCTCGTCTCCTTCATGGAGGTCCCGGAAACCCGGCGCAACCTGGGCCTGTTGCTCAAGTTTCTCGGCGTCCTGCTGGGGATCATCGTCCTCTACACCGTCGTCTTCCACGTCATCATGGTCGGCGTGGAGGGCAAGGACCACTCCTGGGTCACGGGCTTCTACTGGACCCTGACGGTCATGAGCACGCTGGGGTTCGGCGACATCGTCTTCGACAGCGACGTCGGACGGATCTTCAGCATCCTGGTGCTCGTGTCGGGCATCATCCTGCTGCTCATCCTGCTGCCGTTCACCCTGATCCGCTCGTTCTACGCGCCGTGGCTGGAAGCGCAGATACGGGGCCGCGCCCCCCGCAAGGTGGCGGACGACCTGGCCGGCCACGTGGTCATCTGCGGCTACGACGCGCTCGCGACCGGTCTGGTGGAACGGCTGGCGCTGTACGACATTCCCTACTGCCTCATCGAGCGCGACCCCGCGGAGGCCGCCCGCAAGCAGCGCGAGGGGCTGTCGGTCCTCACCGGCGACGTGGACAGCCGGGAAACCTATGCGAACATTCGGGCCGCGCACGCACGGCTGATCGTCGCCAACCTGACGGACGAGGTGAACACCAACATCACCATCACGGCCCGGGACGTGGCCCCGAGCGCTCCCATCGTCGCCACCGCCACCGCCGAGGACTCCATCGACGTGCTGGAGCTCAGCGGCTGCAACCACGTCCTGCCGCTGCACCGGCAACTGGCGGAACGTCTCGCCAACCGCATCAACGCCGGCCACGCCGAGGTGCACATCATCGGCGGCATCCGCAACTTGCGGATCGCCGAGTTCGCCGTGCACAACACCCCGTTCGCCGGCCGCACCATCCGCGAGACCCAGATCCGCGAGGCCACCGGGGTCGAGATCATCAGCGTGTGGGAGCGCGGCAAGCTCCTGCCGGCGCGGCCCGACACCTACCTCTCCAACGCCAGCTTGCTGGTGGTGGCGGGCACGGAGCAGCAAGTCCTGGAGCTCAACCTGCTGCTGGTGATCTACGACATCAACTACAACCCGGTGCTGGTCATCGGCGGCGGCAAGGTAGGACGCGCCACCGCCCGGGCGCTGCGCCGCAAGGACGTGGCGGTGCACCTCATCGAGCGCAACGAGGCGCTGCGGCCGCGCATCGGCGAGATTCCCACCCGGCTCTTCCAGGGTGAGGCGGCGGACCGGGACCTGCTCATGGAGGCGGGCCTCAACAGCGCCCCCGCGGTGGTGCTTTCCGGCAGCGACGACGCCATGAACATCTACCTGGCGGTGTTCTGCCGCCGCCTCAACCCAGAGGTCCTCATCCTGAGCCGCCTCACTCACCCGCGGAACCTCGAGGCCATCTACCGCGCCGGCGCCGACTTCGCCCTCAGCTACACCTCCCTGGGCGTCGAGGACATCTTCGCCCAACTCCACGCCCAGGAACTGCTAGTCATCGGCGAGGGCGTGGAGCTCTTCGTCGTGCCCGCGCCGTCCTCCCTCGTCGGCCGCGACCTCGGCGGCTGCGCCGTCTCCGAGCGCACCGGCCTCACTATCGTCGGCGTCCAGCAAAACGGCGTCGTCGTCACCAACCCGCCAGGCTCGACCTCCTTGCAGAGAGGCACCGAGCTGATCATGCTCGGCAGCACCGAGCAGCGGCAGGCGTTCGCGCGGGATTTCGGGTGAGGGGCTGTAGATGCCGTCCTACACCCATACTGTGGTGTAGAAACCGAACAACCTTGTTCGTCGGTCCAGCCGATTGCGCGCGGGTCCCGCTAGACTGAGCCAATATGAGCGCCTCGCGGATTGAGTATCGGCTCGGGATCGACGTCGGCGGCACCTTTGTCGACTTCGCCCTCTGCGACGCGGCCGGCGAGTTGGCGATCCACAAGGTGCCGGCCGAGCCGGCCGATCTCGCTGCCTCGATCATGCGGGGCATCGCGGACCTCGCGGAGCAGCGCCGCACCGACACAAGGGATTTTCTGGAGCAGGTGGACCTCGTGGTCCACGGCACCACCGTGGCTACCAATGCGGTGCTCACCGGCACCGGCTGCCGTACCGCTCTGCTCACCACCAGGGGCACCCGTGACGCTCTCGAGATGCGGCGGGGCATCAAGGAGGAGCCGCTCGACAACAAGTACGAGGCTCCGCCGCCGCTGGTCCCGCGCTATCTAAGACTGTCTCTCGACGAGCGCGTGGATTGGAGCGGCGACGTTCTCGGGGAACTGGACACCGATTCGGTGGAGACGGCCGTACAGGCGCTGAAGGCGCACCAGGTCGAGGCAGTGGCGGTGTGCCTTATGCACGCCTACGCCAATGACGCCCACGAGCGAGAGGTGGCGGCGCGGCTGCGCTCGGCGTTGCCGGACGTTTACCTCACCGTCTCCTCGGAGTTGCTGCCCCAGATGGGCTACTACAGCCGGGTGAGCACCGCGGTGCTGAACAGCTACGTGGGGCCGTTGCTGAAGTCCTACCTGATGTCGCTGGCGGCCCGCCTCGCCGGCGCGGGTTTCGGCGGCCAACTGCTGATAATGAACTCCGCGGCCGGGTTGATGGCGCCCCCGGAGATCATCCCGCGGGCGGCGGCCGCGCTCCTTTCCGGTCCGGCGGCGGCGCCGGTGGCGGCGCGGGTCTATGCCGGCGCGGCCGGAACCTCGGACTGTACGGTCATTGACATGGGCGGCACCAGCCTGGATATCTCCCTGGCGTCGGGGGGCGAGCCCCGGGAGGTGACCGGGGGACGGGTCGGACGCTACGCCACGGCGCTGCCGATGATCGATATCCGCACCATCGGCGCGGGCGGGGGCAGCATCGCGTGGGTCGATGCTGGCGGAGGGCTTCAGGTGGGGCCCCAAAGCGCGGGGGCCGAGCCCGGACCGGCGTGCTACGGCAAGGGCGGGACGCTGTCCACCTGCACCGACGCGGACCTGTTGCTGGGCTATCTCGATCCCGACTACTTTCTCGGCGGGCGGATGCGGATCTTTCGCGAGCCGGCGGAGCGGGCGGTCCGGAAGCACTTGGCGGAGCCCCTCGGAATATCCCTCGAGGAGGCGGCGGTGGCCGCCTTCGAGGTGGTCAACGCCGGCATGGCCGCGGGGGTCCGCGACATGATCGTGGACCACGGGCTGGATCCCGAGGCCATGCCCATGGTGGTGGGCGGGGGTGCCGGGCCGGTGCACGCGGCTGCGGTGGCTATGGAGCTGGGGATACGGGAGGTGGTGGTGCCGCGACAGTCGGGCGTCTTCTGCGCGGTGGGCATGCTCTTCGCCGACCTCAAGCACGACCTCGTGCGCAGCTACTGCGCCTCGGGCGAGCAACTGGACTCGGAACGCTGGCGCGCGCTGTTCGCCGGCATGGCGGACGAGGGCCGCCGCACGCTGGTGTCGGAAGGCGCCCGCCCGGAGGAGGTGGAGGTGCGCTACTCCGCGGATCTCCGCTACCTGCGGCAGGTCCACGAACTGAAGCTGCCGCTGGACGGAAACCTGGCGGAACGGCTGTCGGTCGAAGAGATGCACGCTCGTTTCGATGACCTCCACGAGCGGCTCTTCGGCTACGCCCTTCCCAAGGAAGTGCTGGAGGTGGTCAACCTGCGCGTCCGGTGCGTCGCCCGCAGGGCCCGGCCGGAGCTTCCGCGGGTGCGGACCACCGGGACGGCGACGCCCGCGCCCGACGGTGTACGGCGGGCCTACAGCCCCGGGGAGATGTCTTTCCGGGAGTTCCCGGTGTATCGCGGGGAGACCCTGGACGGTAGCTGCCGCCTGCACGGGCCGGCCGTCGTCGAGTTGCCGCAGACCACCCTTGTGGTGCCCTCGGCGTTCGATCTGGACCTGGACGGTGCAGGAAGTTTCGTCCTGACTCGGAACGAGGGCCTGTAGCCTGGATTCCCGCTTGCGCGGGAATGACGAATTCGGGGATATTGCGGTTAGACCGGCCGGTAGAGGAAGCCATTCGCCATGACCCTCGAACTCAACCAATCGGCCCGCACGGTGGTGTTCCAGCGGCGGGTCAAGTCGCTCACCCACGAGATGGCCCAGGCGCTGTACCGCAGCAGCCGCTCGCCGCTCATCAACAACGGCGACTTCGCGCTGGGATTCCTGGACGCCCGGGGGCGGATGCTGGAGCAGGACGAGCACCTGCCCTTAATGGCCTTCTCGCTCTATCCGGGCTGCGGCTACCTCAGGGAGTTCTTCGGCGGCGACATCCACGACGGCGACGTCTTCATCCACAACGACGTCTGGTGCGCCAACCTGCAGCACGCCGACGTGGGGTTCTACAAGCCCCTCTTCGCGGGCGGCGAGTTGGTGGCGTGGACCGCCTGCCGGGGCCACTGGGCGGACATCGGCGGGGCGGTCAAGGGGACCTGCAATCCCGAGGCGGTGGAGGTGCACCAGGAGGCGTTGCGTATCCCCCCGGTCAAGTTGTGGGAAAAGGGCCGGCTCCGGCGCGACGTGTGGGAGCTGATCTTCGCCAACGTCCGGCTCCGGGAGATCGTCGAGGCGGACGCACAGGCGCAACTGGGAAGCTGCGCCGTTGGAGAGCGGCGCCTGCTCACGTTGATGCGGGCGGAGGGGACCGAGGCCTTCGCCGCCAATGTCGAGCGCCTCTACGACATGACCGAGCGGCGTGTACGGGCGGAGATCGCGGCCTTGCCCGATGGCGAGTACTTCGGCGAGAGCACCATCTACCAGGACGAGCCGGGCAATCCTTCGACCTCCAGGATCGCCGTAAAGGTCGCCATCCGGGGGGACCGCATCGCCTTCGACTACTCGGGCACGGACCCCCAGACCCCGACCTTCACCAATGCTTCCCTGACGTCCACCACGGCGGCTACCTTGACCACGCTGCTCTACCTGCTGAGCCCCGAGGTGTTGCACAACCACGGGCTGGTGCGGGCGGTGGACATTCACGCGCCCGAGGGATCGATCCTGAACGCGCGCTATCCGGCGGCCACGTTCATGGGCAACAAGCTGTGCCAGCACACCGGCGAGGCCATCATGCTGGCGCTGCGCGAAGCCCTCCCGGAGCGGATCACCGCGCCGTGGGGCCGGCGCCTGTCCTACCGCATGACCGGCAAGGACCCGCGCAACGGACGCGGGTTCCACGACATCTTCTTTCTCACCTACGAGGGCGGCGGCGCCACTCACGGGGTGGACGGCTACAACCAGCCCGGGCTCATGGGCGGCGGCAACGTGCTGGCGCAGGACTACGAGACCTTCGAGGTGCAGAACCCGGTGCACCTCGTCGAGCACGAGTACGTCACCGACTCGGCCGGCCCGGGCCGCTGGCGCGGAGGGCTGGGGACCCGCACCCAGGTGCGCTACTACGGCGAGGAGACCGGCGGCTCCACCCACGGCGACGGCACCATGGAGCCGTCGCCGGGAGTGCTGGGCGGCGGAGCGGGCACGCTGAACAGCGTGGAGTTCCAGTTCCCGGACGGGGGCCGCCGAAACGCCCACGCCATGGAGATCATTTTCGACATTCCGCCGGGTACGGTCTCGGTCCACCACGGCGGCGGAGGAGGCGGCTACGGCCCGCCCGAGGAGCGCGACCTCGAACGGGTGGACGAGGACCTGCGCAACGGGTTCATCTCGGCCAAGGCCGCCGTCGAGATCTACGGCGCGGTGCTGACCGCGGACGGGTCCGGAGTGGATTTCGAGGCATCGCGGCAGCGGCGACAGAATGCGGCCGGCAGCCTGTCCGGGTAGGGGCGACCGCCGGTCGCCCCTACGGGAGCCCACCGCAGCGGTTCCGTGCGGTGCCCGGGAGCCCGCGGCGGCGGTTTCGTGCGGTGCCTGGCAGCCCACCGCAACGGTTCCGGGTAGGGGCGACCCGCTGGTCGCCCTCTGCGGGAGCCCGCTGCGGCGGTCCGCGCAGTCCGTACCCGCCGGCGCACGCCCCTACTCCCCGGTCTTCGTAAACGAACTCACCCCGGGCCGGTATTCCTTGGCCAGGAACTTCTCGATCCCGTCGCCGCCGCGGCCGGTCTGCTGGTGGCGCCAGCGGAGCTCGTTGCTCTTGCTCATGAGGAACCAGTAGGCCTGGTCGTAGGACATGTCCACGACCTGCTTGAACGCCTCCTTGGTGGCGCGCACCGCCGCCTCGTCCAGGGACGCCAGGTGCTCCGCCAGCGCCATGACCTCTTCCCGGAGCCGTGCGGCCGGCACCGACTCGTTGACCAGCCGCACCTCGGCGGCGCGACGGCCGTCGAAGGTCTTGCCGGTCATGGCGAAGTAGAGGGCGTCGCGGTAGGGCATCAGGGTGGCGACGACCTTGGACACCAGCCCGGCGGGCAGGTTGCCCCAGTTGACCTCGCTGAGACCGAAGACCGCGTCGTCGGAGGCCAGGGCGAAATCGCAGGAAGCGACGATGGTGAACCCGCCGCCGAAGCAGTGGCCGTTGACCATGGCGATGGTGGGCTTGGGGAACATCCGCAGCATGCGGTCGCACCACTCGTTGGCGATGCGCCGGTTGATGTGCCGCTCGGCGTCCGCGTCGTCGACGTCGTGGAAGTACTCCTTGAGGTCCATGCCCGAGCAGAAGGCCGGCGGCGCGCCGGTCACCACCAGCACTCGCGCCTCCCGGTCCCGCTCGACCTCGGTCAGCACCTCGGTCATCTCCCGGTGCATCAACGGGTTCATGGCGTTGCGTTTCTCCGGTCGGTTCAGCACGACGGTGGTCACCGCACCTTCCTTCTCGATGGCGACGGTTCGGTAGTTCGACATGACGGCTCCTTTTCGCGGCCTGAAGTTCGTCATTCATGATTCGGGATTCGGGCCGGTCACGTCAACCCGTCCACCTGGGATGGAGTGCCGGAACGTTGCTTCAATCATGTTCGGAGCATCCTTGAAGGCCGCGCCGGGACCGTGATAGATGTTCTGCATCATTTCGCCGAGGCAGTTGAAATGCATGAACGGAATCAACCGAGACGCGTGCTTGTCGGGGTGGTGGCCGCGCTGCTCCTGAGCGGCTGTACCGGCCCCACGGGCGAACAACCGAGGTTCCCCAAGCTGGGCGATCTCACCGGCGCGGTGACGGAACTGTTCGAGTCCGACCCACGCTCGAAGTCGACGCCCACGGCCGCGGCGCTTTACAGGGACGGCACCGACTATTTCGAGCGGGGGCGCTACGCGCGCTCGATCTCGTTCTTCCAGAAGCTGCGGGACGAGTATCCGTTCAGCGAGGAAGCCGAGGCCGCCGAGTTGAAGATCGCCGAGGCGTACTACCTGAACGAGGAGTACGTCCAGGCCGACGAGACCTACAAGAACTACCTGACCTTCCAGCCCACGGGCCGCCACATCCCCTACGTCAAGTACCAGCTCGGACGCGTCAACCTGGCCCAGTTCACCGGCGTGGACCGGGACCTCGAGAAGGTGAGGCAGGCAAGGGGATACTTCGAATCGGTGGTCAAGGACCATCCCGATTCCGAGAATGCCGCGGACGCGCGCAAGCAACTGGCCGAAACACGCGTTCACCTGGCGGAGCGGGAGCTCTATGTCGGCAACTACTACCTGAGGGAGGAACGCTTTCCGGCGGCGCGCGAGCGCTTCGAGACCGTTCTGCGCGACTACGGCGACACGGCGGCGGCGCCGAAGGCGCGGGCCGCGCTGGCGGCGATTCCGGCGGTGGGGCAGGAGCCGCCGGCCGCACCCGAGCCGCAGACCCCGGAGAGCACCGCGACGGAAACGCCCCGGCTCATCACCAAGCCGGGCTACGACTACGAAGACCCGTCGCGGAAGGCCTGGTACAGCTACCTGAACCCGTTCTCCTGGCGCGACCGGCAAGAGGAGCCGGAAGACCGGGAGGTGGCATCCGCGCCGCGGGCGCCAGCCGGTGAAGCGAAGGCGCGGGCCGCGGAAGCCGTGCCCGCGGAGCCGAAGAAGAGTTGGATCGGCTTCCTCAATCCGGCTTCGTGGTTCGAAAAGGAGGCCGTGGAATCCGCAAAGCCGGGTGCGGCCGAGACGGCGACCGCCAAGGCTGTGGTGGAGGGCGTTGACCAGACGTTGGGGACCGGAAAGCCTGTGGAGGTTGACGCCCCCAAACCTCCTGTGAGCGACCTTCCGCCGGAGCAGAAGGAAACGAGCCCCACGCCGGATGATCCCGCCAAGGTCCTCGGCGATATCGATACACGGCTCGGCGGCGAGGCGGTCTCTGTCAGCCCGCCGAAGGCGCCGGCCGCCGATCCCGCGCTCTTCACGGTCAAGAAGCCCAAGCCCGCCGCCAAGGAGGCCGCCGCCGGAGACGAAACCCGTTCCGGCCTGCTGGAGGGAATCGACCGGCAGCTCGGGAACGAAGGAATCGACACCTCCCGAGAGCTTCCGCCTCCGCCGGCGTCGCCCTAGGGTCGTGTCCTGCCAGTATATTCGCAGACATCAGGCCCGGGACAGGCGGTGGTAGCGGCCCTGCCGGTCACGGGCTGAACTCGGACCCCCGGCCCATCGCCCGGGCCAGGTGCGCCTCGGCCACCTTGTGGTCGTAGATGGACCGTATGTGGTCCGTCTGAGCCCTGGTGTTGATGACCTGGGCCTCGGTAATCTCGATGATCGAGCCGACTCCCACCTGGTAACGGCCGTTGGCCAGGTCGAGGTTTTCCTTGGCCGATGTCTTTTGCGCCTCGTTGGCCCTGATCCGTTCCCCCGCTTCCACGAGGTTCAGAAAAGCCTCTTCCACCTCCAACGCAATGCGTTGCTGCTGCTCGTCCAGTTGCGCTTTGGTGACCGCGTAGTCGCGGACGGCTCTCTCGATCTCGGGCTTGAGGGTAAAGCCCGTGAACAGCGGGACTTCCAGGGTCAACGTCGAGCTGATGATGTCCTGGTCGTTGTGGAGGCGCCGGCCGTATTGTCCGTTGAAGCGGAGCCTCGGCATGCGGCCGAGCTTGACCACGTTGATGGCTTCCTGCTGGGCCTTGAGGCGGGACTGGAACTCCTTGATCTCGGTGCGCGATTCGACCGCGGCCTTGACCGCGGCATCCAGTGACAGGGCGGACGGCCGGACGTTGACGTCGGGGGCCACCGGACGCTCCTGGAAGCGGCTCACGCCCATGGCGCTCTTGAGCCGCGCCCACGCGATCTTGACGCCGTTCTGGGCCGCGATGAGCCCGGCCTTGGCGGCGAACAGGCTCGCTTCGGCGCGGGCGACGTCGATCTTGGGGCGCGTGCCCACGTCGAAGAACCCCTGGGCCTGGCGCACCAGGGTTTCGCGGTCCTTGACCGTATCCTGTTCCACCCGCACCAGCGCCTCGGCCCGCAGGTAGTTGAAGAAGGCCCGCCGCACCGCGAGCACCACTTCCTCCACCGACGTCTTCTCCAGGAAACGCCGGGCTTCCAGCGTGCCCTCTTCCCGGCGGATGTTGCCCTCGCGGCGGCCGAAGTCGCTCACGAGCCACTGCACCTGGCCGCTGGTATTGAAGAGGTTCTTGTCCGCGTTGGGGTTCTCGGTGACGGGCTTGTTCTCATACGAACCGCGGACCCCGGCCGTGGGATACCAGCCGGCCTTGGCTCTCGCCACCATCGCCTCCTGCACCTTGACCCGTTCATTGGCGGCGCGGATTCCCGGATGGTTCTCCAGGGCCATGCGTTCGGCTTGCTGTAGCGTCAGGACGTCCGGGTCCGACTGTTGGCCGGCGGCGGGCTGGACCATCCAGAGCAGCATGAATGCCACGACTCCCACTACCGCGGCGCGATTCTTGCGGCATCGCATAACGACCTCCTTGTCACGCCTCTCCCGGCGCATACGCTCCGACTCTCGGTTTGCAGACAGCTTTTCTATATCAGCGCCCACCCGTTCAACAAGGGAAAACGAACCCTTGGAGATCGTCCCGGTGGCGCGCTTGAATGCATCCGCCTGGACGGAATAGAGTGCAAGAGACATGCCACGGCGACTCTCGACTCATCGCGGGCGGTCGCGTTGCTCCCCGTGGCATGTCTGGTAGATTCATGCGCTAGTGCGGTGTCTGGTTAATGCGCAGCATAGTACGCGGAGGATTTTTCGTTGTCGGCAAGGCGCGATGACTTGTAGGGGCGACCGGCGGTCGCCCATGTGGCGGGTACCACGCGAGCAAGAGCAACGCAGCCGCCCTTCGACTTCGCGACGCTACGCGTCGCTCCGCTCAGGACGAACGGAGCGAGAACGACCCGCAGATTATGCTGCGCATTAACCAGACACCACACCAGGACGACCCGGAGCCTCATTGGATTCGCTGACGGACAAGATCTCGCTGGTCACGGGCGCGGGGAGCGGCATCGGCCGGGCGGTGGCCCTGGCGCTGGCCCGGGAAGGTTGCCGCGTGATCCTGGCGGGGCGAAGGAAGGATCGCCTCGCGCGCGTCGCGGAGGAGGTGCGCGGGCACGGAGGCGACGCCTTGCCGGTGGCGTGCGACGTGGGCTCGCGCGCGGCCGTGGACGCGCTGGGGACGTCCGCCGGCCGGTTGGGTGTCGTGCAGATCCTGGTCAATAGCGCGGGCATCGCTCCCGCCGCGGGTTTCCTGGAGATGGAGGATGAGCTCCTGGAGGAGGTGCTGCGGGTGAATTTCATGGGCACGTGCTACTGTTGCAAGCGGTTTCTGGGACCGATGATCGGCGCGGGATGGGGCCGCGTCATCAATATCGCGTCTACCACGGCCAAGACCGGGTATTCCCACACCGCCGCCTACACCGCCTCGAAACACGCCGTGCTCGGGCTTACCCGGGTGCTGGCCCTGGAAACCGCGCGCAAGGGCGTGACGGTCAACGCCATCTGCCCCGGGTACACGGACACCGAGCTCACGCGCGAGAACGCCCGGCGCATGGCCGCCAGGGTCGGCGGCACGGCGCCGGAGGCGCTGGAACGGTTTGCCCGCACCTCGCCGCAACGGCGGCTGGTGGCGCCGGATGAGGTGGCGGAGCTGGCGGTGCTGCTGGCTGGGCCCGCGGGCGATTCCGTCACCGGCCAAAGCATCAACATTGACGGCGGCGCGTTCATGAGTTGACGCGTGCGGCATCGTTTCGACCGGCAAATTGTGACAGAGCCGCGCCGGGCCGGGTCCGAATCCGCCCGCGTCCAGGCGCCGAAGACAGGACGATAGAATGGCATACGAGAGCTTCGACTACACCGTGGACGATGGCATCGGCACCATCCGCCTCGACAATCCAAGGCAGCTCAACGCCCTGACCTTCCGCACCTACGAGGAGTTGGCGGAATTGACCGCCTCGGTGGCGTCGGACCGCCGGGTCCACGTGCTGGTGATCACCGGCGCGGGCAAGGCATTCTGCTCCGGCGGCAGCGTCGACGACATCATCGGCGAGCTGCTCAAGATGGACGGCGCCGGACTCTATCGCTTCACGCGGCTCACCTGCGACGTGGTGCGCAACATGCGTGCGCTGGAGAAGCCCATCGTCGCCGCGGTCAACGGCGTGGCGGCGGGAGCGGGAGCGGTTCTGGCGCTGGCAAGCGATTTCCGGATCCTGTCGGACCGGGCGAGAATGGCGTTCCTCTTCGTCAAGGTGGGCCTGGCGGGATCGGACATGGGAGCCATCCATCTGCTGCCGCGCATCGTCGGCATGGGGCGCGCCATGGAGCTGCTGTCCCTGGGAGACGTCATCGACGGCGCCGAAGCCCACCGGATCGGCCTTGCCAACAAGGTGGTGCCGCACGACGAGCTGATCCCCGAGGCGCTGAAGCTTGCCGGCCGGCTGCGGGACGGGCCGCGGTTCGCCATCGGGGTCACGAAGAAGCTGCTGGACCTGGAATCGGGACTGGATCTCGACGCGGCCCTGGAGATGGAGGCCGTGACCCAGGCCCACTGCATGCAGACCGCGGATTTCCAGGAAGGCTTCCGCGCCTTCATGGAAAAGGAAAAGCCGCGGTTCAACCGGGGTTAGTGGCGTTTCATGGCGGGGTGCGTTCGGTGACGGGAGCAGGGGACAGCGACTTCGGCCTTCCCGCGCCGCAGCTCAGGCTGCGGCGGGCGTTGTCCGCCTGGGTGGAGTCCGACTTGGGCGGGATCGACGCGGCCGCGGGCGACGAGGCCGCGCGGGCGGCGTTTCGTACGCTCGCCGGACACGGGGTTTTCCGCTATGCGGCGCCGCGCGGGTTCGGCGGCGCGCGTGCCCGCGTGCAGGTGCGGGACCTCTGCGTCATCCGTGAGACGCTGGCGGGTGTGTCGCCGCTGGCGGACACCCTGTTCGCGGTGCAGGCGCTTGCCGCTCATCCGCTGGTGTTGGCCGGAACCCCGAGCCAGCAGCGCGCGTATCTCCCGGTGCTGGCCGCCGGCCGGGCCATGGGAGCGTTCGCCCTGACCGAGCCGGATGCCGGATCGGACCCGGCCGCGGTCAGGCTGCGGGCACGCAAGCGCGGCGGCGCCTACGTGCTCGACGGGGTCAAGACCCTCATCTCCAACGCCGGCCTGGCCGATCTCTACGTGGTGTTCGGCAGCACCCATCCGGCGCGAAAGGGGAAAGGCATCGGCGCCTTCGTGGTCGAAGCGTCGGCCCCGGGGGTGGCGGTCGTGGAGCGCCTGGAGCTGATCTCGCCCCACCCCATCGGCACCGTGGCGTTCGAAGGCTGCCGCGTTTCCGAAAGCGGCCTCTTGGGCGGTGCCGGGCGTGGACTGGGCGTGGCGCTGGCGACCCTGGAAGCGCTCCGCTGCAGCGTCGGCGCGGCGGCGGTGGGCATGGCGGGCCGCGCCCTGGCGGAGGCGATCCGCCACGCGCGACAGAGGCGCCAGTTCGGGCGTACCCTGGACCGCTTCCAGGCCATCCGGTTCAAGATCGCGGACATGGCGACGGAGCTCGAGGCGGCGCGCCTGCTGGTGTACCGGGCCGCCGAAGCTCATGATCGGGGCGAGGCCGGTCTTGCGCACCGGTCCTCCATGGCCAAGCTGTTCGCCACCGAGGCGGCGCAGCACATCGTGGATCAGGCCGTGCAGATACTCGGCGGCCGCGGGCTGGTGTCGGGCAGCCTCACCGAGCGGCTCTACCGTGACGTACGGGCGCTGCGCATCTACGAAGGGACCTCGGAGATCCAGAAACTCATCATTGCGCGTGAGGTCCTTGGTTAGTAGAGAGAAGGTAGGTAGTATTGCCGGCTTTCAACCGGAGGGCCCATGGATTTCGATCTCTCGGATGAGTTGCTCGCGGTCAGGGAACTGGGCCGCGACTTCGCGGAGAAGGAGATTGCGCCGACGGCGGCGGCCGACGACCGCGATCATCACTTTCGCCGCGAAACCTTCGAGAAAATGGGGCGGTTGGGCTTCTTCGGCTGCGTCGTCCCCGAAGCCTACGGCGGCACCGGCCTGGGCTATCTGGCCATGGTGCTGCTCACGGAAGAGATCGCGCGGGTGCACAGCTCGGTCCGGGTGCATGTCAACACCCAGCTCGCGCCGGCGGTGACGTTGGCGCGGTTCGGCACCGAGGAGCAGCAACGCCGTTGGATCCCCGGGCTGGTGGACGCGTCGCGCATCGGCTGCTTCGCCATCACCGAGCCCGACGCCGGCTCCGACGTGGTTTCGATGTCCACCCGGGCCGAGCGGACCGAAGGGGGCTACGTCCTCAAGGGCACCAAGACCTGGATTTCCAACGCCCCCATCGCCGACTTGGCGCTGGTCTACGCGGTGACGGACCGGGACGCCGGCCATGGCGGCCTGTCCGCCTTCATGGTGGAGCTGGATCAGGCGGGCATCCGCCGCGGCACCCTGGACAAGATGGGGGCGCTGGCTTCCCCCACCGGCACGCTGGAGTTCGACGGCGTGGCGGTGCCCGCCGACCACCGTGTCGGAGCCGAGGGCCAGGGATTCTCCATTTGCATGTGGCAGCTCAACCAGACCCGCCTGAGCTGCGCGGCCGGCGCCCTCGGCGTGGCCCGGGCGGCCCGCGAAGCGGCCGTGGCCTATGCCAACCAGCGGCAACAGTTCGGCCGGGAAATCGGGCGTTTCCAGATGATCCAGGACAGCCTGGCGCAGATCATCGTCGAAGAAGAGGCGGCGCGCTTGCTGGTGTACCGCGCGGCCTCCCTGGCCGACCGCGGCCGGTCCAACAACCTGGAGGTCTCGATGGCGAAATATGCCGCCGCCGAGGCCGCGGCGCACGCCGCCGACGGCGCCTTCAAGATCCTGGGAGCCTACGGATACTCCACGGAGTTCCCGGTGGAACGCTACCTTAGGGACGCGAAATCCTATCAGATCGTCGAGGGCTCCTCGAACATCCACAAGCTGATCATCGCCCAGGACGCGCTGGGCTACCGGAGGGCGAACCGGCAGCAGGAGTAGGAGCGGAAACGGGACGATACGAGAGTGTCGCGACGGCGGTTCTTTCGGTTTCTTTATGCGGCCGTTATGTATTAGTATTGCCTAAAGTGATTGGGCCTTTTCCATGTGTGCCGTAGTGCGTCATCCAACATCGGGCAACTCCCGTGTCGGGTACCGCGGTGCTTCGGTGTTCCTGTGGCTTGCATTGGCTTTGGGGCTGCCATGGGCCGCGGCGCCGGCGCTCGCGGTCGAGCCGGGGGTGTCGGCCCGGGCCGACGTCCGGGAGCAGCGCGTTGCCAAGCGCGTCGCCAAAGGCGACACTCTGCCCAAGCTGCTGATGGATCTGGGGGTCGATCCGGCGAACAGGACCCGCTGGCTCCGGGCGGTCGCGAAGCAGGTCGGCGTGGCCAATGTCATGAGGGCGGGGGACACCGTCAGCTTCCACTTCATCGCGCCGTGGGCCTCACCCGGCCTCGGCCGGTTGACGGCTCTCCGAATTCAGCGTGCCGGCTCGAAGCCGTTGACCTGGCAGTTGCGCAACGGCCGGATCGTTTACCACAGGGACAAGCGGCTGCGGCCGGTGGCGACGGCCGCGGCGCCCACGCCGGTGCCGGCTCGACCGGCGGTTGCGAAGACCCCGGCCAAGCCCGTGGCCAAGGTGTCCACCCAGGCCGCGGCCAAGCCGGTGGCGGCGGTTGCGCCGGCGGTGGAGCGGGTAACCCACGTGCTCCGCAAAGGGGAGAACCTCGCTCGCGTGCTTCGCTCCAAGGGGGTTTCCGGAAAAGCGGCGCAGCCCTGGATCGACGCCGTCCGCAAGCGGTACCCGCTGAGGAGGTTGTATCCGGGCCGGAAGATCGTCCTCTATTTCGTCCCGCGAACTTCCCAACGGACCGGCCGGCGCACCCTGCGTGCCTTGCAGATCGAGTCCAGGCGCGGGGATCTGTTTACGTGGCAATGGACGGACGGAAGAATCCGGTACCGGGGCAAGAATCACCGGGTGGACGTAGTGGGCAAAGCCGCGCCCCCGCCCACGGCGGCAAAGCCGCCGCCCGGCCCCGCGCCGGCTCCCGCGGCCAGGGCGTTGCCGCCCGCGCGGTCCTTCGAACCCCTCGAGAAGGTTATCCGCACGGTCGGCCGGGGCCAGATCCTGGCGCGTATCCTGCGGCCTCTGGGCGTCACCGGGAAGGAAGGCGAAGCGTGGTTCGGCGCCATCGACAAGCAGTATCCCCTCACCAGGCTCAAACCGGGCCAGCGTATCCACCTCTATTTTGAACGGACGCCCGCGCGGCACCGCCGGAACAACCTCAAGGCCGTCGAACTGGAGGTGAGAAAAGGACGGAAGCTCACCTGGGAGCGGGTCGGCGACAAGGTGCGTTTCCGGAGAGACGGCCTGCCCGGGCAGGGGCGGGCGAGCCGTTACGCGGTGGCTCCCCGGTCCAACGGAGCCTCTCCGGGCGTGCGGCGTGGGAACTTCCTGTCGGAGTATGCGCTGGCACGGATCAAGCAGCGGAACGGACTGCTGGAATACACCCCGCCGCTGAACGGAACGAAGAACGGGGACCGGCCGGTGCCGTCGCTCGATGACGCCGACCGGGTGACCCACAGGCTGAAGTCCGGCGAGCATCTGTGGGGCGTGCTCAGGAAGTACGAGCTGGACAACGCCGAGCGGCGACGGTGGCTGACCGCGCTCCAGCGGTACAAGTACGTGCGCAGGCTCCGAACCGGCAGCAACATCAACCTTTATTTCAAGGCGCCCGCCAACGGCAACGGCAAGGCGTCCGCCAACGGCAATGGCGCGGCTCATTCCAACGGCGCCGGCAACCTGCAGGCCCTGGAGATCGTGCTCCGTTCCGACTTGCGGCTTACCTGGTATCGAAGCGAGCATGCCATCGGGTTCTACAAGGACGAAGTTCCGTACCAGCAGGAAGTGCGTACCGTGAGCGGGGTCATCAACGGCGGCTCGCTCTACGACAACGCCCGCAGCGCCGGCGTGGACGTCGCCGTCATCTCGAGCATGGTGGACGTTCTCGCGTGGGACATCAATTTCCAGAAGGATCTGCGCGCCGGCGACACCTACCGCGTGCTCTACCGGCGGAAGTTCCGCCCCGGCAGCAGGGCATCCGACCAGATCCGCGTCCTGGCCGTGGAGTTCGTGAACCGTGGGCGAAAACACACCGCGGTGTATTTCGAGGGCGAGGACGGCAACGGCAGCTACTACAATACCCGCGGCCGTTCGGTGTCCCGGTCGTTCCTGCGCTATCCCGTCGAGTTCCGGCGGATCAGCTCGCGCTTTTCGCACAGCCGCTTCCACCCCGTCCTGAAGGTGCGGCGGCCGCATTACGGCGTTGACTTCGCCGCCCGCACCGGCACGCCGATCCGGTCCGTGGGTGACGGGCGCGTCACCCGTGCGGGGTGGAAGGGGGGCTACGGCCGGTTGGTGGAGATCAGCCACGGCGGCGCCATGAAGACCCGCTACGCGCACCTGAGGCGGTACGGGCCCGGGATCCGCCGCGGCGTGTCCGTGAAGAAGGGTCAGACCATCGGCTACGTGGGCTGCTCGGGCCTCTGCACGGGTCCGCACCTTCACTTCGAGATGTGGCAGGACAACCGCTACGTGGACCCGTTGCGGGCCAACGTACCGGTGGAGCGGCAGCTCGATCCCTTGCTGATGAGGATCTTCGAGACCACCAAGACGTTGTTCCTCGACCGGTTGGATGCCGGCCGCACGACCGCCGCGTTGACAACGCCGGCGCCTTCGTGACCCCGGCCGCTAAAGAAGTCTTCCCGGCTGCCGAAGGAGACTATTCGTAAGACCGTGCCGACCTTGCGAGCGTTCGTCGGCGTCCCTTTAGACGCGGCCGTGGCCGCGCGGCTGTGTGCGGTCCGTGACGAGTTCGCAGGCGGAACGGTCCGCTGGATACCGGCGGAGAACCTCCATCTGACCCTGAAGTTCCTGGGTGACGTCGAAGAGGCCCGGGTCTTCTCCATACGCGCGGCGTTGCGCGATGCTTTGACGGACGACACCGGATTCGGCATCGCCGCCAGCGGCGTCGGGGTCTTTCCGGACTCGCGCCGGCCGCGGGTGTTGTGGGTCGGGCTGGCGTCGCCCGAGCTGGCCCGGCTGGCGGGGCGGGTAGAGCGGGCGCTCGAGCCGTTGGGTTTCGAGCGTTCGTCGGCGCCGTTCCGGCCACACGTGACCATCGGACGATGGCACCGGACGAAGTCGCGAAGCGATGGTCTTCGGGCGGAGCTGGCGCGCTGGCGTGAGCATTCGTTCGGCGAGTTCCGGATCGATGCGGTGACCCTCTTCCGGAGCACGCTCCGCCCGGAGGGGGCCGTTTACGACCCGCTGGAGGTTTTTCCGCTGGACGCCGCCGCCACCCCGCGGACGGTGGCCGAGATACACCGGTAGCCGGTAACGTGCGAATCGATAGCGATCTGCCAAGGAGATTCCATGGACGCGAACAAGGAGAAGGCCATCGACCTGGCGGTGAGCCAGATCGAGAGACAGTTCGGCAAGGGGGCCATCATGAAGCTCGGCGAGGCCGGGCAGCTCCGGGACATCCCCACCATATCCACCGGCTCCATCGGCCTGGACATCGCCCTCGGGGTGGGCGGGGTGCCGCGCGGCCGTGTGGTGGAGATCTACGGCCCCGAGTCCTCCGGCAAGACCACCCTGGCGCTCCACATCCTTGCGGAGGCGCAACGGCAGGGAGGAATGGTGGCGTTCGTGGACGCCGAGCACGCGCTGGACCTGAGCTACGCTCAGAAGCTCGGGGTGCGGACCGACGAGTTGTTGATCTCGCAGCCCGACCACGGCGAGCAGGCGTTGGAGATTGCCGAGACGCTGGTCCGGAGCGGCGCCATCGACGTGCTGGTCATCGACTCGGTGGCGGCGCTGGTGCCGCGGGCCGAGATCGAGGGCGAGATGGGCGATTCCCACATGGGCCTCCAGGCCCGCCTGATGTCCCAGGCCCTGCGCAAGCTCACGGGGACCATATCCCGCTCCCATTCGGTGGTGATCTTCATCAACCAGATCCGCATGAAGATCGGCGTCATGTTCGGCAACCCCGAGACCACCACCGGCGGCAACGCGCTGAAGTTCTACGCGTCACTGCGCATGGAGATCCGCCGCACCGGGGCGCTCAAGGACGCCGACTCGGTCATCGGCGGCCGCACCCGCGTGAAGGTGGTGAAGAACAAGATGGCGCCGCCCTTCCGGGAAGCCGAGTTCGATATCCTATACGGCACAGGGATCTCCCGGGAGGGGGAGTTGGTGGACATCGGCACCGACCTGGGCGTCCTCGCCAAGAGTGGCGCCTGGTATTCGTTCGAAGGCGACCGCATCGGCCAGGGTCGGGAAAACGTCAAGCAGTTCCTGCGTGAGCACTCGGACATCGCCGGCCAGTTGATGGAGCTGATACGGGCCAAAGCGGGCCTCAAGAGCGCCCAACCCGAACCCGCCAACGGTCCGGATGGCGGATAGTGGCCTCGATTTGCACGTTGCAGGCCGCTAGATCGACATTGCCTTCGCGTTGGCGGGAATGCTATCAAGGGGCGTCATGACGTCCGGCAAGGCGATACGCGACAGCTTCCTCGATTTCTTCAAGGACAAGACCCACACGGTAGTGCAGAGCTCGTCGCTGGTGCCGACGCAGGATCCCACCCTGCTGTTCACCAACGCCGGCATGGTGCAGTTCAAGAACATCTTCCTGGGGTTGGAGCAGGCTTCGTTCAAGCGCGCCGCCAGCGCGCAGAAGTGCCTGCGCATCAGCGGCAAGCACAACGACCTCGAGTCGGTGGGTCGGGACACCTACCACCATACGTTCTTCGAGATGCTCGGAAACTGGTCCTTTGGCGACTACTACAAGGAGGAGGCCATCGCCTGGGCCTGGGAACTGCTGACCGGGGTATGGGGGCTTCCCAAGGACAAGCTCTACGCGACGGTGTTCCGGACGGACGACCAGGCGGAGGCGTTGTGGCAACGCATTACCGGCCTGCCGGCGGAGCGGGTCCAGCGCTTCGACGAGAAGGACAACTTCTGGGAGATGGGCGATACCGGCCCGTGCGGTCCGTGTAGCGAGATCCACCTGGACCGGGGCCCCGAAGCCTGCGACCACAAGGGCGAGGCCGGGCACGTTTGTGCCGTCAACGCCGACTGCGCCCGCTACATCGAGCTCTGGAACCTGGTCTTCATCCAGTACAACCGCGACGCCAACGGAAAGCTCGACGAGCTTCCGGCCAAGCACGTGGACACCGGCATGGGGCTGGAGCGCATCACCGCGGTGCTCCAGGGGGTCTTCTCCAACTACGACGTGGATCTCTTCCGCAAAATCATCGCCGCCACCGAGGAGCTGGCCGGCAAGGCCTACGGCAAAGACGACGACGCGGACGTCTCGTTCCGTGTCATCGCCGACCACGCCCGGGCGGTGAGCTGTCTCGTCGCCGACGGCGTGCTGCCCAGCAACGACGGCCGCGGCTACGTGCTGCGGCGGCTGCTCCGGCGCGCGGCCCGGCATGGCCGCCTCCTGGGCTTCGAGGAGCCGTTCCTGTTCCGGCTGGTGGAGCCCGCGGCCGGTGTACTGGGTGACGCCTACCCCGAGGTGCGGGCCGAAGCGGAGCGGGTCGGGGAGACCATCCAGGCCGAGGAGGCGCGCTTCGCGGACACCCTGGACAAGGGGCTGGTGCTGCTGGAGGAGTCGCTGGCGGAGTTGCGGAAGAGCGGCTTGCGGTCCCTCTCCGGTGACGTGGCTTTCCGCTTGTACGACACGTTCGGCTTTCCGGTGGACCTGACCGAAGACATCCTCCGGAATGAAGGCATCACCGTCGATCACGAGGGCTTCGAGCAGCGTATGGAGGAGCAGCGGGAACGGGGGCGGGCAGCAGCAATATCGGTTGGCGCCACTTTCTCGGGAGGGCTCGTTGGAAGTCTAGGGGGCACTGTCACATTGGGTCGTTCGCCGAGCCGTTTCCTGGGCTACGACCGGCTGTCCCACGAATCTCGTGTCACGGCGCTATATCACGGCGAAACGCCGGTGGAGGAGGCTGTTGAAGGAGACGCGGTGGAACTGATCGTGGCGGAGACGCCGTTCTACGCCGAGTCCGGTGGGCAAGTGGGCGACCGGGGCATCATCCGTACAACCCGCGGCGACATCGTGGAAGTGCTGGACACGCAGCACCCGACGCCCGAAGTGTCCGTCCACTTGGGTAAGGTGGTCAGCGGCCGTGTCGCGGCCGGCGACACCGTGGAGCTGGCGGTGGACAGCGAGCGGCGGGAGCGCGCCATGCTCAACCACTCGGCCACCCACATCCTGCACGCGGTGCTGCGTGAGCGGCTCGGCGCGAACGTGCGTCAGGCCGGCTCGTTGGTGGCGCCCGACCGGCTGCGATTCGACTTCACCCACGACGGCCCGGTGGACCCCGAGACCCTGGAACGGATTGAGCGCGACGTGAACCAGCGCATCCGCGAGAACGGCGGCGTCTCCACCGAGGAGATGGACTACGACGACGCCATCCGCGCCGGCGCCATGGCGTTTTTCGGGGACAAGTACGGCGACCGCGTCCGGGTGGTGCGTATCGGCGACTTCTCCACCGAGCTCTGCGGCGGCACCCACATACACCAGGCCGGCGACATAGGCCTGTTCCGGCTGAGCGCCGAGGGCGGGGTGTCCGCGGGGGTGCGGCGCATCGAGGCGGTTACCGGCGCCACCGCCTTCGACGTGATGCGCGCCTACGATGCCGTCTTGGCCGAGATCGCCGGGCTGCTCCGGAGCACCCACGAGGACGCCGTGGAAAAGGTGCGGCGGCTCCTGGAGCGGCAGAAGGAGCTGGAACGCCAGGTGGGCGAGCTCAAGAGCCAGCTCGGCCAGAACCGGGTGCCGGAACTGCTGGGCAAGGCTCGGAAGAACGCCGCCGGAGCGAGCTATATCATCGAGAAGGTCGAGGGGCTGGACGGCAGGCAGCTCCGGGAGACCGTCGACCAGCTTCGGCAGCAGATGCCGGGCGCCTTCATCTTCCTCGCCTGCCCCGGCGAAAAGAACGTGATGCTGGCCGCCGGCGCCGGCAGCGACCTGGACGGGCGGTACCACGCCGGAGATATCATCAAGCAAGTAGCGCCGGCCGTTGGCGGCGGCGGCGGCGGCCGCGCGGACTTCGCCCAGGCGGGCGGCAAGCAGCCTCAGAAGACCGACGAGGCGCTGGGGCTGGCCCGGGAGATCGTGTCCCGAATTTCTTGATGCGCACATCATGAGAGAGACGGATTGAGTCAAGCGACCATCGAGAGCATGCTGCAGGTGCCTCACCTGGCCTTCAACGACCCGCGGCTGTTCCGGGAGCTGCTGGGCAACCAGGACGAGCACCTGAAGATCACGCAGCGGGCGTTGGGGGTGAAGTTCCGGGTGCACGGCACCGAGATGGAGATCCAGGGTGACCGTCCCGAGGCGGAGCTTGCCCGCGAGGTCATGCGCCAGCTCTACGGTCTCCTGGAGCGGGGCTATCCCGTCTACGGCAGCGATGTCGACTACGCCATCCGCATCCTCAGCAGCAACAGCAAGGCGAGCCTGCAGGACATCTTCCTCGACACCATCTACATTTCGTCCCACAAGCGCACCATCACCCCCAAGAGCGTCGCCCAGAAGAGCTACATCGACGCCATCCGGCGCCACGACATCGTCTTCGGCATCGGTCCGGCGGGCACCGGCAAGACCTACCTGGCCATGGCCATGGCCGTGTCCGAGCTGATGAAGAACAACTACGCCCGGATCATCCTGACCCGCCCGGCGGTGGAGGCGGGGGAGAAGCTCGGGTTCCTGCCCGGTGACCTGGCCGAGAAAGTGAACCCCTACCTGCGGCCCCTCTACGACGCCATGCACGACATGGTGGACTTCGACAAGGCCCGGCGCCTGCTGGAGCGGGGCAGCATCGAGGTGGCACCGTTGGCTTTCATGCGCGGTCGGACCCTGAACGACTCCTTCGTGATCCTGGACGAGGGACAGAACACCACCCCCGAGCAGATGAAGATGTTCCTCACCCGGCTGGGCTACGGCTCCAAGGCGGTGATCACCGGGGACGTCACCCAGATCGACCTGCCCGCCGGCAGGCTGTCCGGGTTGAAGGAGGCCTGGCGCATCCTGCAGGGGGTGGACGGCATCCGCTTCATCACCTTCACCGAGAAGGACGTGGCCCGGCACCGCCTGGTGCAGGACATCATCACCGCCTACGAGCGCGACACCCGGCAAGCCGAAGAACCGGATGAGTGACGGGACCGTCACCGTCGACGTGGTGCGCCGGGGCGTGGCCGGAGGTGTGCCGATACGCGGCTTCAAGGCCAAGGCGTGCCGCATTCTGCGACTGCTGGGCCTGGAGGACTGCGAGCTCAGCGTGGCGCTGGTAGGCGACGAGGAGATCCGCCTTCTGAACGAGCGCTACCGCTCGCTCGACGAGCCCACCGACGTGCTGTCGTTCCCGGTGGACGAACCGTTGCCGTCCGGCCCACGGCTCATCGGCGACGTGATCATCTCCGTGGAAAAGGCGGCCCGGCAGGCCATCCAACGACGCCGTTCCCTCGACGACGAGCTTGAAATGCTGCTCATCCACGGCATCCTGCACAACTTGGGCTACGACCACGAGCGCTCCCCCGAGGACGCGCGCGAGATGCGCACCCTCGAACGGCGGGTGCGGCAAGAATTGAGGCCCGCGCCGTAGCTCGTGCTCGTGATTCCCGCGACACAGACTGTCCAAGCGCAGTTTTGAAACAGCCTGGAAAGCGGGAATTCAGGGCGACGTTTCTGTCGTTCTTCGACATGCGCTATATTGAGGAGCATCGCCGACACGAGTTCGATGAAATTGGTTGCGGGAGCCCGACCATGTTTGACGAAGCACGCGAACAACTGACACGGCTCGAGGACAAGCTCGACCAGCTACGGAGGCGTCTTTGACGTCGAAGGCAAGCAGAAGCGCATCGACGAGCTGGTAACCCTCACCGCCAAGCCCGACTTCTGGAACGACAACGACAAGGCCCAGGAGATCCTCAAGGAGCAGGCCCTGCTCCGGGAGGCCGTGGACGACTACGGCAAGTGCCATTCCAGCATCGAGGAGGCCCGCTTCTTCCTCGACCTTGCCGAGGAAGAGAACGACGAGGAGGCCCTGGAGGAGACCGAAACCCGCATCCGGGAAGTCTCCGACAGCCTGGCGGACATGGAGCTCCGGCGGCTCCTGGGCGGCACCGACGACCGTCGCGACGCCATCGTCACGCTCCATCCCGGCGCCGGCGGCACCGAGTCCCAGGACTGGGCCGAGATGCTGCTGCGCATGTACCTGCGCTGGGGCGACCGGCGCGGATACAAAACCGAGATCATGGAGTATCAGCCGGGCGAGGAGGCGGGCCTCAAGCGGGTCACCTTCACCATCGCCGGCGACTACGCCTACGGCTACCTGAAGTGCGAGGCCGGCATCCATCGGCTGGTGCGCATTTCTCCGTTCGACGCCAACTCCCGGCGCCACACCTCCTTCGCCTCGGTCTTCGTCTATCCCGAGATCGACGACAACATCGACGTGGAGATCATCGAATCGGACCTGCGCATCGACACCTACCGCGCCAGCGGCGCCGGCGGCCAGCACGTCAACAAGACCGATTCCGCGGTGCGCATCACCCACCTCCCCACCAACATCGTCGTGGCCTGCCAGAACGAGCGCTCGCAGCACAAGAACAAGGCCATGGCCATGCGCATCCTGCGCTCCCGGCTCTACGAGCTGGAGTTGGAGAAGCAGCGGGAGATGATGGACAGCTACGCCAAGGCCAAGAAGGACATCGCCTGGGGCAGCCAGATCCGCTCCTACGTCCTTCACCCCTACCGCATGGTCAAGGACCATCGCACCAACGTCGAGATCGGCAACGCCGACGCCGTCCTCGACGGCGACATCGACCGGTTCATCCAGAGCTGTCTGATGGAGGGGGAGGCGGGGTAAGGGCGGCAGAAATATCAGATTCCTTTGCGCCCTTAGTGACGGTAGCCTCGTAGCCGGTCGTAACTCAGGATCTGCTCGGTGGTCAGTTCACGAGCACTCTCGATGTGCGCAACCAGGTGAATCGCCTGAAGTTGCCCGCGCATGATACCCAAGTGCCCGGTAATCCGGTTCAACGCCGCCACGGACGGGCGTCCCGAGGCGAACAGGTGGGCGAGGTGCTGCTCCGCCTGGAGTATCTCCTCACCCTTGGCCACGGCCCGCGTCTTCATATTCTTCCTGATCGCCTCGATGCGGGCGACCTGTGCCTGGCTGAGGCCGAGTGCTGATTTCATTTCGAGCAAGTGCTTAGGGCCGGGAAACCGGTTCAGCTCGGCCGCCCGGGCGAGTCCCATACCCTCTCCATTACGCAGTTCGCGCACTTCCTGCGGCGTGAGAGTCGAAAACTCACTGCTCTGGGTATGCGCGTATGGCGATGCCTCGTGGGTATGCTGCGCCAGCGCCGAGGTTGAGCTTACGGCAACAAGACCGATCCAGCCCAACACCCCGAAAATGGCTTTCGTCGTGATCATCGATGGTGGCCCTCAAGCAAGCGCGGCTCGAACTGACCGGTGGAGCATTACGTTCTTCACGGTCAGCCGAGCCGCACGTAGTTCACGATTCAGGCGCGGGCGTGCGCCTGGTTCCTGGACCTAGTGCAACGGCGAGAACGACGCCGGCACGACGATCGAGTTCTCCTGGTGGAGCAGCATCTCGCGGGTTGCCGGCGGCCAGTTGGGGAGCTTCATGGCCTCGGCGCGGAGCTTGGACCGCTCGCCCATGTCCTTGTACGCCCAGATGTGAACCCACTGGTTGAGCGCGCCGTAGGTTGTGTACCAGGCGGCTGCCAGAGGCGAAATCTTGACCCGGTCCTCGATGCACTCCTGCCAGCGCTCGATCAGTGCCGGGATGGAACCCGGATGGACCGTGTAGGTGCGGATCTCGTAGATGTTGCCCAGCTCACGGGGTTCCAGCGGGGGAGAGAACGGCGCCGCCTGGAAAACCTTGCTCTCCTGGGTCACCATGAACTCGCGCACCTTGGGCGGCCAGTGGCCGGTGGCCCGGGCCTCGGCGCCGATGCGGTCCTTCTCCTCGAAGCTGTCGTAGGGCCAGATGTGGATGACCTGGTTCAGCGGCCCCACCTCCGAGTGAAAGAACGCCCCCAGCGGGGAGATCTTGGCGCGGTGCTCCAGCCCTTCCTCAAAAGCCTTCTCGAAGTCCGGCGTCTTGCCGGGCTTGAGCGTGTAGGTTCTCATCTCGATGATCATGTGGTTCCTCCTGAGTTCCAGCAGTGAAGTCACTCCCTTTCTTTCCGTTTTGGCGGGCGAATGCAAGTCCTCACGCAGCTACGGAAAGCGGGATATGAGGATCGGCTTGGCGAGGACGGGGTGGGGGAAGGTCCACGGTTCAGACTTGGCCGTGAGAAAACCCTAGACCCTGTTGGCGCGCGCGAATCGAACGTCCTTGTGCCGGCCGCCCGATCCTATCCCGCCCCGTTTGCCTCCAGATACTCCCTGAGCGCCCGGGCCGTGTACGACCGCTTGCCGTCCTGGGCCACCCGGGACGGCGGCCCGTGGGCGACCACGCGGCCGCCCTTGTCGCCGCCCTCGGGGCCGAGGTCGACGAGGTAGTCGGCGTCCTTGATGATCTCGAGGTTGTGCTCGATGGTGATCACGGTGTTGCCGGTGTCCACCAGCCGGTGGAGGATGTCGATGAGCTTCTCGACGTCGGCGAAGTGAAGGCCGGTGGTGGGCTCGTCGAGGATGTAGAGGGTCTTGCCGCGGGATTCCTTGCCGAGCTCGTAGGCGAGCTTGATGCGCTGGGCCTCGCCGCCGGACAGGGTGTTGCTGGCCTGTCCCAGGGTAATGTAGCCCATGCCGATGTCGTCCAGGAGCTTGAGCGGGCGGTAGGCCTTGGGGAAGGCGCGGAAGAACTCCACCGCCTCCTCCACGGTCATCCGCAGCACCTCGGAGATGTTCTTGCCGTTGAACCGTACCGCCAGGGTCTCCTCGTTGAAGCGCTGGCCGCCGCACACGTCGCAGTCCACGAACACGTCGGGAAGAAAGCTCATCTCCTTGCGGATCCTGCCCTGGCCGGCGCACTCGTCGCAGCGCCCGCCGCTCACGTTGAAGGAGAACCGGCTCGGGGTGTATCCGCGCATGCGCGCCTCGGGATGGAGTGCGTAGATGCGGCGGATCTCGTCCAGGAAGCCGACGTAGGAGGCCGGAACCGAGCGCGGGGTCTTGCCGATGGGGGTCTGGTCCACTTCCACGGCGCGCTCGATGGCTTCCCATCCGCCAAGGCCCTCGTGGTGTCCCGGCCGCCCCGCGTTCTGTCCCAGCCGCGCCTTGAGGCCCTTGAACAGCACCTCCTTCACCAGCGTGCTCTTGCCCGAGCCGGACACGCCGGTGACGCACGTCCACATCCCCAGGGGCAGCCGGACCTTGAGGTTCTTGAGGTTGTTCTCCCTGGCGCCGCTCACCGTGAGCCACCCGTTGCCCTTGAGCGGGCGCTCGGGCCAGAGCCGCCGCCGGGAGGTGCCCAGGAACGTGCCGGTGACCGAGTCCGGGTTGGCGCACACCTCGTCCGGCGTGCCCATGGCCACCACCCGGCCGCCACGCACCCCGGCGCCGGGGCCGAGGTCCACGAGCACGTCCGCCGCCCGGATGGTGGCCTCGTCGTGCTCCACCACCAGCACGGTGTTGCCCGCCTCCACCAGCCGCCGCAGGGTGGCCAGCAGCCGGTGGTTGTCGCGGGTGTGCAGGCCGATGGTGGGCTCGTCCAGGATGTAGCAGACACCCCGCAGGTTGGAGCCCAGTTGCGCCGCCAGGCGCACCCGCTGGGCCTCGCCCCCGGACAGCGAGTTGGCGCGCCGGTCCAGCGTGAGGTAGCCCAGCCCCACCTCGTCCAGGAACCGCAGCTTGTGATGGATCTCCTTCTGGGTCTTCTCCAGGACCAGCCGCTCCTTGTCCGCGCTGTCCTTCACGAACCGCTCTTCCAGCGAGGCGAAGCGGCCCAGCGCCTCCTTGACCGACAGCGCCGTGACCTGCCAGATGGCCTTGCCGGCGACGCGGACGTTGCGCGCCCGGGCGTTGAGGCGCGCCCCCTGGCAGGTGCCGCAGGTTCGCTCGCTCATGAACGAGGCCAGATAGCCGGCCAGCGCGCCGTCGCTCTTGACCTGGAGCCCGGCGAGCACCGTGAGCAGGCCGGGCACCGACGGCCGCGTGCGTCCGTTGAGCACGGCCTCGCGCTGCCTCGGTGAAAGGGAGCCGATGGGCGTGTCGCCGGAAACGCCGAGCTTCTGCTCGAGCTCTCCCTGGAGCTGGTTGAGCCGCCGTTTGAGGCCGGCGCGTCCTTCGGGCGCATCCGCGCACAGCCGGTCCACCACGTCGGCGAGGCTGAGGCCCGGGTCGGGGAGCACCAGGCCGGCGTCGAACTCCTCGGAAGAGCCGACCCCGCGGCAGTCCGGGCAGGCCCCCTGGCGGCTGTTGAAGGAGAACAGCCGGGGATCCAGGGGCTCGTAGCCGACGCCGCAGGCGCGGCAGAAGAGGCGCTCGTTGTAGATGTCCTCGGCGCCGTCCGAAAGCACGTGGATGACGCCGTTGCCCAGCCGCAGCCCTTGTCCCAGCACCGATTCCATGCTCACGCGTCCGGCCCGGGCCGTGCCCACCACGATGTCGATGTCGTGCTCGTGGAAACGTCCCAGCCCCTTCTGAAGCAGCGACGCGCTCAGGGCGGTCACGGCGCCGTCGATGCGGGCGCGGGCGTAGCCCAGCCGCCGGGCCGCCATCATCACGTCCTTGTGGTAGCCCTTGCGCCCGCGCACCACCGGGCTCAGCACGGTGATGTCCTTGCCGCGGTACTTCCGCCCCACCCGGTCGAGGATGCGGCTGCGGGTAAGCGAGGTGATGGCGCCGCCGCACCGCGGGCAGTGCTGCCGTCCCACCTTGGAGTAGAGCAGGCGCAGGTAGTGGTAGAGCTCGGTGACGGTGGCCACGGTGGAGTTCCGCCCGCCCTGGCTCAGGCGCTGCTCGATGGCCACGGTGGGCGGAATGCCCGCCAGCACGTCGACGTTGGGCCGGGCCATGATCTTCATGAACTGGCGCGCGTAGGCGGAGAGGCTGTCGATGTAGCGGCGCTGGCCGTCGGCGTAGATGATGTCGAAGGCCAGGGAGGACTTGCCGGAGCCGCTGAGGCCGGTCACCACCACCAGCCGGTCCCGCGGGATGTCCACGTCGATGCCCTTGAGGTTGTGTTCGCGGGCGCCGATGACCTGGATGGCCGCCGCTCCGTTGGTCGCCGTTCCGTTGGCCCCATTGCCGCTCGACCCCGATCCGTTGGAGCGGGCCGCTGCGCGGGGGTGCGGGCGCGGCTTGGCGAGGGTCGGGTTGAACCGGGAGGTCGACGGGCGCAAGTGGTCCTTCAGGTAACGTCCGGTATGAGAACGTTCCACCGCCGCCACTTCCGCGGGCGTGCCCGTGGCCACCACCTCGCCGCCGCCGTCGCCGCCCTCGGGTCCCAGGTCGATGACGTGGTCGGCGCACTTGATGACCTCGGGGTTGTGCTCGATGACCATCACCGAGTGGCCCTGGTCGATCAACTCCTGCAACGCGGAGAGCAGCCGGCGGATGTCGTGGAAGTGGAGCCCGGTGGTGGGTTCGTCGAAGATGAAGAGCGTGCCGGTCCTGGTGGCCCGGACGATGTGCGAGGCCAGCTTGAGGCGCTGCGACTCGCCGCCGGACAGCGTGGTGACGGGCTGGCCCAGCCGCAGGTAGTCGAGCCCCACCCGCGCCAGCGGCCGCAGCCCACGCACGATCTCCGGCTGGTCGCCGAAGAACTTCATGGCCTCGGCGATGGTGAGGCCGAGCACGTCGTGGATGTTCTTGTTGCGGTAGGTGACCTCCAGGACCTCCTGGCGGTAACGGGCACCGCCGCATTCCGAGCAAGTGGCGTAGACGTCCGAAAGGAACTGCATCTCGATCTTCTCGAACCCCTCGCCGCGGCACGACTCGCAGCGCCCGCCTTCCACGTTGAAGGAGAAGGTGGAGGCCGTGTAGCCGCGGAACCGCGCCAGGTCCACGCCCGCGAACAGGCGCCGTACCGGGTCGAACGCCTTCATGTAGGTCACCGGGTTGGAGCGCGGCGTGGTGCCCAGGGGCGACTGGTCCACCAGGATCACCTCGGGGACCCGGTCGACGCCGCGGATCTCGTCGCAGTCCGTCAGGGTGGCCAGCGGCGAAGCCTTGAGGCGCCGGATGTTACGGGCGATGACCTCGTCCACCAGGCTCGACTTGCCCGAGCCGGACACGCCGGTGACGCACACCAGCCGGCCAAGGGGAATGCTCACGTCGATGCCCTTGAGGTTGTTGGCGCGGGCGCCGCGTATGTCCAGGGTCCGTCCCGGTATCCGGGGACGGTAACGGACCGGCAGCGGGATGGCCTTGCGCTGGGTCAGGTAGTCGGCGGTGAGCGAGGTTTCGCTTGCCAGCAGTTCGTCGTAGGAGCCGGCGAAGACCACCTCGCCGCCGTGCTCGCCCGCCCGCGGACCCAGGTCGATGACGTGGTCGCTCTCCTTGATGATCTCCGGGTCGTGCTCCACCACCACCACGGTGTTGTTGTTGGCGCGCAGCCGGTGCAGGATCTCCACCAGCCGGTGGCTGTCCCGCGGATGCAGGCCGATGGAGGGTTCGTCCAGCACATACAGCGTGTTCACCAGGGACGAGCCGATGGCGGTGGTGAGGTCCACCCGTTCGAGCTCGCCGCCGGACAGGGTGCGGGACTGGCGGTCGAGGGTCAGGTAGTCCAGGCCCACGCCCATGAGATAGTCGAGGCGGCGGCGAATCTCGTGCAGCACCAGCTCCGCGACCTGGTCGCGGCCGCCTTCCAGCTCCAGGTCCCTGAAGTAGGCATGGGCCTCGGCGACGCTCATGCGGTTGACGTCGGCGATGTTCCGGCCGGCGATGCGGAAGTTCAGCCCCTCGGGCTTGAGGCGGGTTCCGTGGCAGTCGGTGCAGGTCACGTAGCAGCGGTAGCGTGCCAGGAACACTCGCACGTGCATCTTGTAGCTCTTTCGCTCCAGCCACTCGAACCAGCCGCGGATGCCGTAGTACTTGCCGTCGTGCCAGCTTCCCTCGCCGTCGATGATCAGCCGCTTGTGCTCTTCGTCCAGCTCGGCGAACGGGCGCTCGAGCGAGATGCCCCGGCGCTCACAGAACTTCTTGAGCTCCCGCAGCTCCCAGCGCGCCGCCCGGGTGGTCCAGGGCTTGATGGCGCCCTCGGCGATGGACTTGGAGGGGTCCGGAATCACCAGGTCGAGGTCGATGTCGATGGAACGGCCGAACCCGTGGCAGGTCTCGCACGCCCCCAGCGGGCTGTTGAAAGAGAACAGGTTGGGTTGGGGCTCGGCGTAGGACAGGTCGCAGGCGGAACAGTGCAGGTGGTTGCTGAAGCCTTCCCGGCGCCAGCCGTCCTCCACGTCGTGCAGGTCGAGCCGCCCCTTGCCGAACTGGAAGGCCTGCTCCAGCGAGTCCGTGGCCCGCTTCCGCGTCGACCGGCGGTACGCGAAACGGTCGGCCACAATGTCGACGACGTCTCCCGGCGATTCGTCCAGCGACTCCAGGTCCACCAGCGCCCGGTCGCGCAGGAGCCGGTGGAACCCCGCCTGCAGCAGCCCGCCCTTGACGTCCTCCCACGGCAGCGACGGCGGCACGGACACCGGGAAGGTCAGCACCCACCGCACCCCCTCTTCCCGTTCCCCGAGCTGTTTCACGATGGACGGGGCGCTGTCCTTGGTGATGACCTTGTTGCAGCCCGCGCAGTGGAGGATGCCGATCTTGGCGAACAGAAGCTTCAGGTGGTCGTACAGCTCGGTCATGGTGCCGACCGTCGACCGGGAAGTCTTGACCGGGCGGGTCTGGTCGATGGCGATGGTGGGGGGGATGTTCTCGATGGCCTCGACGTCCGGCTTCTCCATGCGGTCGAGAAACTGCCGGGCGTAGGCCGAGAAGCTCTCGACGTAGCGGCGCTGGCCCTCGGCGTAGAGGATGTCGAAGGCGACGGTGGACTTGCCCGAGCCGCTGACGCCGGTGACCACCGTCAACGCATTGAGGGGAATCCGGAGGTCGAGGTCCTTGAGGTTGTTCTGCTTGGCGCCGCGGACGTGTATCCAGCCCTGGTCCATGAGGGGTCCTTCGACTTCGCTTCGCTAGCGCTCCGCTACGCTCGGGACGAACGGGAAGTAAGCCAAGAACGTTCGTCCCGAGCGTAGCGGAGCGGAGTCGAAGGACGCCGTTCCGGGCAATAGCACGGACAGAGGTTCCTAACCGATGCCGAGCTTCTGGCGCGCTTCCTCGCTGATCCGGCTCGGGTCCCAGGGCGGATCCCACACCAGATCCACGTTGGCTCCCTTGACGCCGGGGATCTCCTTGATCAGCGACTCGGCGTTGGAGGCGATCATGCCGCCCATGCCGCATCCCGGCGTGGTCAGGGTCATCTTGACCGCCACGGCGTCGTCCTCGACCTCGACGTCGTACACCAGGCCGAGGTCCACGATGTTCACCGGGATCTCGGGGTCGTAACAATCCTGCAGGGCCTCGTAGACCTGTTCCTTGGTAACCATGGCTCCTCCTGGTCAGTCCTTTCCGCGCTCGCGGCTCGGGCACAGCGAGCGCAGGTAGTCGAAAGTATAGATGCCGGTGACGTGGCCGTCGCTCCAGCGGAAACTGATGGCGTAGTTGCCCACCGGCTCGATGGCTTCCAGCTCCACGTCCGGCACCTCCACGAAGCGCTTCTCGACGGCGGCGTCGTGCCCTTGGCACAGGGCGCAGGGACAGTAGCCCCTCAGGTACTCCTTGGAGTACTCGCCCGTGTGCCCGTCGTCCCAGGTGATGCGCACGATGCCCTGGGCCTTGACGTGATTGATCTCTACGGGAACGGCCACGGGCGTCCGTTCAAGTCGTCACGATCTTCAAGCCGGGCGCTCCCTCCGCCGCGTCCGATGCGATGGAAAGCTGGCCGGCCAGCCGCGCGGCCGCCTCCAGGAAGGCCTTGCCGGTAGCCGAATCGGGTTCCTGCGCCAGGATCGGCGTCCCCTTGTCGCCCCACTCGCGAATCGCGGAGACCATCGGGATCTCGCCGAGAAACGGCACCCCGAAGCTGTCCGCGGCCCGTTGCGCGCCGCCCCGGGAGAAGATCTCGTGCTGCTTGCCGCAGCCGTCGCACACGAAGTAGCTCATGTTCTCCACCATCCCGACGATGGGGATGTGGACCTTGTCGAACATGGACTTGGCCCGCACCACGTCCGCCAGGGCCACGTCCTGGGGCGTCGCCACCAGCACCGCGCCGCTGCACTTGAGCTGCTGGGAGAAGGTGATCTGCACGTCGCCGGTTCCCGGCGGCATGTCCACCACCAGGTAGTCGAGCTCGCCCCACTGGACGTCGGACATGAGCTGCTGCAACGCCTTGCCGAGCATCGGGCCGCGCCAGATCACCGCCTGGTCCCGCTCCAGGAAGAACCCGATGGACATCACCGGAACGCCGTGGGCTACCGGCGGCGCCAGCTTGTAGCCGTCGTCCACGGGCACCTTGCCCGGCTCCTCGGTGACCCCCATGAGGATGGGCACCGACGGCCCGTAGATGTCCGCGTCCAGGAGCCCCACCGAGGCGCCGTGCATCTTGAACGCCACCGCGAGGTTGGCCGCCACCGTGGACTTGCCCACGCCGCCCTTGCCGGACGCCACCAGCACGATGTTCTTGACGTTGGGCAGGAGGTCGGTGGTGCCGGCGCCGGACTTGCTGCCGCGCACCTGGGCGCCGAACTCCAGGGCCACCTCCGAAACCCCGAGGGGCGCCAGCGCCCGCTCCACGTCGGCCTGGATCTGGTCCTTGAGCGGACACGCCGGCGTCGTCAGCTCCACCGTCAGCGACACCTTGGCGCCATCCACCGCCAGGTCCTTCACCATGCCCAGGGTGACGATATCCTTGTGCAGCTCGGGGTCCTGCACGGTCCTCAGTGCTGCGAGAACGGTCTCTTGCGTGGCCGTGGACATGTCGTTCCTCTTTTCCCCATCGGCTTGACGCCGCCAGAACCGCGTGCCGAACAGTGCCATAGAGATCCTTCCTCGCGGTGCCGTCCCGCGAAGATCCGGTGGCTCCAAGGGTTTGGGCCTAACCGGTATGGGCCAAGCCCCACGTTCCCGAAACATACGAATATAGACTTGCCCAGCGCCTATTTCAATGTGCGTGCGGCGCCGCTTCGATGCGGTTGGTGTTCCGGCCGCAACAGGTCGAGCACGGTCTTCACCGGCGCGAAGGTCGCGGCGGGAATCTCGACGAACACCGTGTTCCAGCGCGCCATCCCGCCGTTCCACAGGCCCGGGTGCTCCAGGGCCTTGAGCGGGCGTCCGCCGCTGGACTTGACGGAGACGAACGCGCTCCGCGGGTCGCTGAATCGCATGAGATCGAAGTTCGCTCCGGAGGGCCGGCGCACGCCACACACCAAGTCCACCGGATTGAAATGGGTCGACGCGGCGAAGGCCTCCCTCTGGCGCGGCTCCTCCATGTCCACCTGCGATGATTCGACGATCTGGAGCGAGCGACTGCCGTCGGCGCTCCGGACCCAGAACGGCCCGCCGCCCGGCTCGCCGGCGGACCGCACCATGCCGCACACGCGGAGCGGTCGGTCGAGGGTCTCGCGGAGGAAGCGCGCGCGGTCGGCCGCGGGTGCGCCCGGCAGGCGGTCCGGAAGCGCCACGGACAGCGCGTCGCGGGCGAACCGCGCGGCCTCGACCACCAGAGCCGCCGCCGGGTCGGCGCGGAGCGCGTCGAGGTAGTGGAACACCCGGGCCTGCAGCTCCACCAGCAAGCCCGCCAGCGCCTTCCGGTAGCGCACCGCGGTGCCGGCATAGACGGCGACGTTGTCGATGTTCTGAATGAACACGAGGTCCGCCGCGAGGTCGTTGAGGTTCGCCAGGAGGGCGCCGTGGCCGCCCGGCCGAAGGGACAGGCCCCCGTCCGGTTCGCGCAGCGGCTGGTTGTCGAGAGTCGCGGCCAGCGTGTCGGTTTCGGGCCGCTGGACCGAAAGGGTCACGTCGAAGGAGGTGTCGGGGTCCTGGTAGCGGCGGCACAGGGCCGCGACGTGCTCCTCGACCTCGCCCCAGTGCTCGGGGGAGACCGTGAAGTGAACGCGCACCATCCCGGTCCGGTCCCGGACGTACCTGCGCGCCTCCAGCAGGTGCTCGGCCACGGGCGTGCGGCAGTCGTCCGCGTAGCGATGGAACGGGACCAGAGCCTTGGGCCGCGCGGCGTAGCCCAGTCCGCCGGGATCGAGGAGGCGGTCGAGGATCTCGCGGAAGCGTCCCGCTTCGCGTAGCGGCTGAAGCGTCTCGCCCCGCTGTTCCAGGGCGGCCTCCAGTTCAGGGTAGAACGCGAAGCGCTCGAGGCGCGCCATGAACTCGCGCACCGCCGGGTATTCCGGCAGGTCCCGAAGGACGTCAACGGTCGCCGCCGCGTCCCCGGGCCGGCTCCGGGCCTCCAGCAGCGCCTGGAACATCCGGCTCGCCGCTCCCGAAGCGGGCACGAACTTCACACACCGCCCGGCCCGCGCGGCCTCCTCGCCGCGCCGGGACAGCCTCTCGAGCTCGGCCTCGTCCAGGACCGTGATGCCGTCGCCCGGGATGCAGGGACGGTCCAGGGCTGCATAAGGCACGCCCTCCGCGATGGTCGCGAGGTGCCCCGCGGCTTCCTCCGGCGAGACGCCGTGGTCCCGCAACTGCTTCACGTCCCGCTCGGTGAATGGATGGGAAACAGGCATTGTAGAGCGCTGCAGACGGCCCCTGCGCAAGGGAACGCCAGCGATCAGGCCGGGCGCTTCCTTCGCCTGGCGTTCTTCACCAACTCGTCGTCGGCGTCGTTCATGTATCCGCGGCAGTTCCCGGAGCCGCACACGCACTCGTACAGCTCTTCGCCCTGGAGCCGGTAGTCGAAGGTGATCTCCTCGCCTTCGGCGATGCCGCGCTCGGCGATGAACCAGATGCGGTTGCGGATGATGTCCACCCAGGCATTGCCGTCACAGGAGTGGTTGGCGAACCGCGCCTCGTTGCCATTCACCGAACCGTCGATGTCGTACTTGTCGTTGAGGGTGAAGATGTAGGTCAGCTCCTCGTCATCCCTGGACCGGGTGGTGCCTTCGCCGGAGGGAATTTTCTCGCCGGTGTACTCGATGATGCGCCGGCCCTTCCGGATCCTTTCGCCGGCGAAGAGCCCCTTGCCGTGTATCGTGGACTTGTCCACGAATAGCTTGGGCAGCACGCGCTTCCTTGCCTTCGCCACCGTTCCCCCGATCCCTGAGATATCACGGACGGGCTAGCCCTGTTGCCGGATCCACTCGCGCAGGGCTTCGTCGATACGGGTTTGCCACCCGCGCCCGGCACCCTTGAAGTGATCGATCACATCGCGGGACAGCCGTATCGTGGTGGAGACTTTCGGCTCGGCCAGGGGTGGACGACCACGACGTACGGTGGCCTTGGCAAACTTCTCGGGCCATCTGTCCCTGGAAAGGTCCGGTGCGTCATCCCGATCAAAACCTGGGACCGTAGATTGCCTGTTCCCGCTCATTGGCTTTCCTCATACGGATGATTCGATAGGCGTCGTCGCGGGGCGTCCATACCAGCACCACCATTCTACTGTCGAGGAACCCGATGGTGATGAAGCGAGCCTCGCCGTAGTCTTGTCGGTCGTCCTCGACGGTCAAGGTCACGCCCGCGAACACCTCATCTGCCCGAGCCATATCGAGTCCCCTGGCATTGAGTACATCTCGGTGTTTCGCAGGGTCGAACTCTATCACGATTCAATTTTTGTTACCACAATAAATCGCGCCCTCCAAGGTCGCGGGCAGAGACGTCAAAGTCCCGGTACCTCCTCACCCATCGCCTTGCCGCTGTCCCTGCAATCATATACGAATAGCCTCGGGCGGTGCGCGGATCCGGAAGACATTTCCAACCCATGGATGAGGAAGGAACGAGATGGCCAAGACAACCCTGTTGAACGCGACCGTGGCGGATGCCTACCTGGCGCTCCTGGCGGACCGGGGCGTGGATTACTTCTTCGCCAACGCCGGCACGGACTTCGCGCCTATCGTGGAGGCCATGGCCAAGGCGCAGAGCCTGGAAACCCGCATTCCCGAGCCGGTCACCTGCCCGCACGAAAACACCGCCATGCACATGGCCATCGGCTACTACCTCGTGACCGGCAAGCCCCAGGCGGTGATGGTGCACGTCAACGTGGGCACCGCCAACGGCATGAACGGCCTCCTGAACGCGGCGCGCGGCAACATCCCCATGTTGTTCACGGCGGGCCGCACGCCCACCAACGAGGAAGGCCTCGCCGGCCACCGGAGCCTGGACATCCACTGGACCCAGGAGATGTTCGACCAGGCCTCCATGGTGCGCGAGGCGGCCAAGTGGGACTACGAGCTGCGTAACGGCAAGCAGACCGAGACCATCGTGGACCGGGCGCTGTCGGTGGCCAAGAGCGAGCCCACCGGGCCGGTCTACCTGAGCCTCCCCCGGGAGGTGCTGGCCGAGCAGATGGACGAGTTCACCTACGAGTCGCCCGGGCGCCAGCACGCGCCGGCGCCGCCCTATCCCAACGCGGCGGCCACGGACGAGGCGGCGGCGTTGCTGGCCGGCGCCGAGAACCCGCTGATCATCACGAACTGGGCGGGGCGGAACCCGCGGGTGTGGGGACCCCTGGGCGATCTGGCCGAGCGCTACGCGATCCCGGTGGTGCAGTACCGCAACCGATACATGTCGCTGCCCACCGACCACCCGATGAATCTCGGCTACGACCTCAATCCGCTGCTGGGGCAGGCGGACGTCATCCTGGCCATCGACGTGGCGGTGCCGTGGCTGCCGGCCACGGACAAGGTGCGCGAGGACGCCAAGGTGATCCACATGGGCGCGGACCCGCTGCACAGCTACGTGCCCTTGCGCGGCCATCCGTGCGACATCGCACTGGCGTGCGGCACGGACGTGGGCCTCGCGGCCTTGAACGAAGCCATGTCCGCCCATGAGGGGCGGGCGCGGGCGGGCATCGACAAGCGCCGGAAAGCCTTGGCCGAGATGTGGCGCAAGCAGCGGGACGGTTGGGCCAAGCGGCTCGAAGAGGTGAAGGACAACAAGCCGTTGCACCCGGCGTGGATCACGCACTGCATCAACCAGCTCAAGACCGACGACACCATCATCGTGAAGGAATCGCAGCTCGCCTCGTCGCACATCGACATCACCCAGCCCGGCACGCTGCTGAACGCCGGGGCGGCGTCGGGCCTGGGCCACGGCCTAGGCGTGGCGCTGGGCGCCAAGCTGGCGGCACGGGACCGGCTGGTCATCGGCACCCACGGCGACGGCTCCTACATGTTCGGCAATCCCATCGCCAGCCACTACGTGGGGGCGGAGCAGAAGCTCCCCATCCTCACGGTGATTTTCAACAACCAGCGGTGGCAGGCCGTGCGCCGGGCCACCGTCGGGCTCAACCCGGAGGGCTATGCCGCCCAGAGCAACCACCAGCCCATCACCATGCTCGACAGCATCGACAAGTACGAGAAGGCGGTGGAGGTGGCCGACGGCTACGGCCAGCGGGTGGAGGACCCGGCCGACCTGATGCCGGCGTTGGAGCGGGCGCTGAAAGCGGTGCAGGTGGAGGAGCGGCAGGCCCTGGTCAACGTGATCTGCTCGGCGTAGCGGGGAGCAGGCGAGCAGGGTGGGCGGCGTCCCGGAAATCAGGAGACGGTTGCAGCCCGATCGTAGCGTCGTGCGTCGCGCGAGAAATAGGCGGTTGACCGGAAGCGCGGATCACGTTCGCCCGCCGTCAACTGATTTCCGGAACGCCGCCCACCCTGCTCGTGGCGCCGCTGCTCAGAGGTAACCCTTTTCCCTGTAGTACCGCTCGGCGCCGGGGTGTAGCGGCAGGTCCAGCGGTCCGTCCGGGGTGTCCGTGCAGAACTGGGTCATGGGCGGGATCCCCGGCGTGTCGTATTCGATATTCTCCCGCATCTGCTCGATGACGCCGACCACCTGGTAGGCCAGCTCGTCCGGCATGTCGGCGTGGGTGACGATGGGCCAGCCGCTGTAGTCCACGGCAGTGACGGGTTCGGGCAGCTTTCCGTCGAACAGCGGGCCGTCCAGGGGCGCGCGGCTGAAGCCGTAGCGGCCGAGGGAGGACATGGCCTTGGGCGAGAAGTGCAGGAAGGCCATCTCCTGCTCCACCGCCGCTCCGGCCCAGGACGGCAGTCCCTCGTCGATGACCGCGTCGACGTCGCCGGTCTTGATGCCCTCCAGGCGCCGCGGGTTGCTCGGCCGCACCACCGGCTCCACCACGCCGCCCCACTCCTCGAAGGTCTTGAGGCTCATGCCGTGGGCGCGCAACGCCGCGTTGATGGCGAAGTTCACGCAGTCGTTGGTGGCCACCGAGACCGTGAGGGCGGGCTTCTTCCGTTTCAACTCTTCCATGGAGCGGATGCCGTGCTTGCGCCCCAGCGCCACCACCAGGCGGTCGTTGGAGGGAAAGACCGCCAGCGCCCGCAACGGCAGGGCTTTCCGGAAAGGGCCGCGGCCATGATACGCCATGGAGGCGATGCACGAGGGGTTGAGCCAGGCGATGTCGATCTTCCGCCGGCCCACCAGGCGCGCGCCCTGGATGCCGCTGCACCAGGCGGGGCTGATGGCGATGTTGAAGGCGAAGGGAGGACCGGCGGTGGCCGCGGAACCGGGCAGGTCCACGTACAGCCGGATGGCGCTGGTCATCATGGTCGGGACCGTGTCGTAAAGGCCGGCCAGGAGCTTGGTGCCGATCTGAGCCCGCAACAGGCTCGAGCTCATGGGTTTCACGCTGCGGTCGTCGTAGGTCATGTCATCGTTCTCCTTTGTCGCGGACCGTGCCGGACCCGCGCCGCCGGGGCCGGGAACTCCTTTCCGGTCCGGTACAGGTTAGCCTATCTCATGCGGGTGTTGTATAGTGTGCCGTCCAGTGGCCTGTGACGTGCGAAACGACGGCGGTTCGCATGTTTCGGGCCACTAGTGTCCTGTCCCACACATAGGTTGACAAATCTACTTGTCTTTTTTGCCGTCGGCTGCGTTGCTCTTCCTCGCGTGGTGCCCGCCACTGCTCGTCATCGCGCCTTGCCGACGACAAAAAATCCTGCGCATCTTTGTCAACTTATGTGTGGGACAGGACACTAGCGCGATGGCTTCGCGATCCGCCGGTTCCGCTTTCACATGGCAATACTCTTCGCCTTGGGCGCCGCGTTCTTCTTCGGTTCGGCCCATATCCTGGTGCGCTGGGGCCTTCGTACCGGCGGACCCGCCACCGCCATCACCTTCAACCTCCTCACCATGGGCGCGGTGCTGCTGTCGGTCATGGGGCCGCGGGCGGACTGGGCGCAGTTGTCGCCGGCCGCGGCGGGATGGTTCATTCTGGCCGGAGCGGTGGCGCCCCTGGCCACCCAGTTCCTGTTCTATGCCGCCATCTCCCGCGTCGGCGTGGCGCGGGCCTCGCCCCTGCGGAACACCTCGCCGCTTTTCGCCGGCCTCCTGGCGGTGGCGTGGCTGGGGGAGCAGTGGACCCTGGCGCTCGTGAGCGGCACCCTCATGATCATCCTGGGGGCCACGGTCCTGGGAATGCGGGACGAGCGGGCGCTGACGGATTTCCGCAAGCGCGACCTGCTGTTTCCCCTCGGCGCCTCCATTCTGGGCGGCGTCGCCAGTCCCATCCGCAAGTTCGGCTATTCCATGCTGACGTCGGTGCCGCTGGCCATCTGCCTGACCTTGATCGGCAGCGTCGGCGGGCTGCTGCTCTACCTGGTGGTATGGCGGGGTTACCGGGACGTCATGGTCAACCGCGGCACCGTGCTGTGGTTCGGCCTTTCCGGTGTCGTCACGAGCTGCGGCATCACCTCTTACATGCTCTCCCTCAGCATGGGCGACGTGGTGCTGGTGGACCCGCTCATCGCCACCACGCCGCTCTTCTCGGTCACCTTCACCCACCTCCTGCTGAAGGACCAGGAACGGGTCACGTCGAAGGCGGTCGTCGGGGCGCTCCTGATATGCGCAGGGGGCGTCGTGCTGACGGCCTTTTGAAGGCACGGCCGTTGAAGTCTCCGACCCCGTGTGGTGCCGTAGGTCGGATTAGCGAAGCGTAATCCGACACGGTGGCTTGGAGGCCGTCGGGTACGCCTTCGGCCAACCCGGCCTGCGAGGAGAGCGCCGGTTGACATGCACGGGACTGCCCGTTAACCCGCATACTTCATGGATCCGGGCGATGAAATCGTGGCCATCGTGGATGAGGACAACAACGTGGTGGGCTCCGCGCCGCGCCGCGAGATGCGCGCGCGGCGGCTGCCCCATCGCAGCACCTATATCCTCGTGTTCAACTCCCGGGGCGAGATCTACGTGCAGAAGCGCACCCGCATCAAGGACGTGTTCCCGGGATACTACGATCCGGCGGCAGGCGGGGTCGTGCTGGCCGGCGAGAGCTACCTGGAAGGCGCCCGGCGGGAACTCGAGGAGGAGATGGGCATCCGCGACGCGCCGCTCCAGAGCCTGTTCGAGTTCTACCACTCGGACGCCAACAGCCGGGTGTGGGGCGCGGCATATCGGTGCGTGTACGAAGGGGTGGTGACGCTGCAGGAAGAGGAGGTGGAGAGCGGCGCCTTCATGGCGGTCGACGAGGTGTTCCAGGCGGCGGCCACCGAGCCGTTCACTCCGGACGGTCTGTACGTGCTGCGGCGCTATGTGGACGCGGTGGACGGCTAGGAGCCCGCGGTGCAGCGGAACCGTGCAAGGGCGACCGGCCGGTCGCCCCTACGGACGGACACTTGGCGGTGGATACAATCATTCAGATCGCCGGCGTCCGTGACCGGGCGGAAGCGCAGATGCTGGCGGACAGCGGCGTCCGGCGTATGGGCTTTCCTCTGGGGTTGGAGGTCCACCGCGAGGATCTCCCGGCCGACGAAGCCGCGGTCATCATCCGCACGCTGGGCCTGGGGCCGTGCGCGTGGTTGATCACCTACCTCGACGATCCGCGCGCCATCGCCGCCCTGTGCGACAGGCTCGGCTGTGCCGGTGTGCAACTGCACGGCCCTGTCGGCGAGGGCCAGGTGGCCGGGCTCAGGGCGCTGCGTCCGGGTCTGCAAGTGGTCAAGAGCCTGATCGTGCGGGAGGACAACCTGGCGGATCTCGAGGCCCGGGCGACGGCCTTCGCGCCGCACGTGGACGGCTTCATCACGGACACCTTCGACCCGGCCACCGGAGCGTCCGGAGCCACCGGCAAAACCCACGACTGGGCCGTCAGCCGCCGGCTGGTGGAACTCAGCCCCCGACCTGTCATACTGGCCGGAGGGCTGACGCCGGAGAACGTCGGCCGGGCCGTGGAAACGGTACGGCCCGCGGGGGTCGATGTCCATACCGGCGTAGAGGATGAAAACGGCCGCAAGGATCCGAGCCGGGTCCAAGCCTTCGTGGCCGAGGCGGAAGCGGCGTTTGCCGCGGCGGCCCGCCGGCCCGGCTGAATCCGCGAAGGCGCATCCGGAAACCGCGGAAAGACCAGTGTTCCGGCGCACCGACGCCGGCGGACGACACGGGAGAGGGCATGAAACTGGGACTGAGCCCCTTGCAGGGCACCGGCAGCTTCGAGGAGACCATCCGCGAGTGCGAGCGGGCGGAAGCGGCGGGGTTCGATTCGGTCTGGCTCGGCGAGCACCACAACAATCCCGTGCTCTATCCGGCGCCGCTGCTGGGGCTGGCAGCCATCGCCGCCCGCACCAGCCGGGTGTCGCTCGGAACCGGGGTCCTGCTGCTGCCCCTCTACCATCCCATGTGCGTCGCCGAGGAGGGCGCCATGGTGGACATGATCTCGGGCGGGCGTCTGATCCTGGGAGTAGGGGCCGGATACGCGCCCGAGGAGTTCGCCGCCTTCGGCCTTTCGGTGAAACAGCGCGGTAGCCGGCTCGATGAGGGGGCCGCCCTTCTCCGGCGGCTGTGGACCGAGGCCAACGTCACACACCAGGGGCGGTACTATCGCGTGGAAGACGCCACCGTGGGGCCGAGGCCCGTGCAGCAACCGGCGCCCCCGATCTGGTTCGGCGCCTGGACCGCCCCGGCCATCGAGCGGGCGGCTCGCCTGGGCGACGCCTGGCTGGGGGGGCCGTCGGCGGCGCTGTCCGAGTTGTCGTCGTGTGTGGCCTCGTACCGTCAGCGGCGCGCCGAGCTGGGCAAGGAGCCGGGCACCATTGCGGCATTCCGTTACGTCTTCGTCGCCGAAACCACGGAGCAGGCGCTGAAGGCCGCCGGCGAGTCCTTCATCCAGGCCTTCGAGAACATGTACTTCCGCTGGCCCCACCCCGTCGTCAAGCGCCCGCCGGGAGCGCTCACCATCGAGGGCCTCGCGGAGGACCGCATCATCCTGGGCGACCCGGATACCTGCATCCGGGAGATCTCGCGCTTCCGGCAGGAGATCGGGCTCGATCACCTCGTCTGCCGCTTCTCGGTCCCGGGCATCTCCCGCGAGGCTTCGATGGCGTCCCTGGACCTCTTCGCCCGGGAAGTCATGCCGGCCCTTCGTTGAGATTCATCCGGGTGGATTCGAGCCCGGCATCGAGTTCCCGCCACCAGTTGGCCATCACCTCGTTCTCGGCCATTCGCTCCCGGACTCTGCGCCGCTCGTGACTCACGGCGGTGTAGTCCAGTCCGCCGAGGTGTGCGCCGATGGCCTGCTGGGTCAGGCGGCCGTGGCGGTACAGCAGCTCCATCAGGATGCCGCGCGCGTCGCGGCAGCGGCCCCGTTTCCGTTGGAGCCGTGCGGGCGGCAGGTTGAAGTACCCTGCTACCTCGGCCGTGATCCTGGCGGGGTCCATCCGTGGCATGGGCTCGGGCAATGCCGCTTGCCCGGAGCTTCCGGTCATGGCCGCCCACTGCTGCCGGGACCTGGTCCAGAAGCGGTCGTCGCCCAGGATGACCTGCCCGCGCAGCTCCTTCCAGGGGCTCGGCACGGCCTGCTCCAGTGCGTCCTGTACGAACCGGCCGTACCGCCGCCGGGAGTTGCCCGCCCGCGACAGCACCGCGTCATAGTGGATCCACGATTCCCGGCGCCGTGCCGAAACATACCCCCCGAGGCTGCTCCAGGGGTATTGCCACAGTTGCCGGACCTGTTCCGGCACGATGCCTCGACGGAGGCGCGGCGTTCGCACCGGATTGATGTGAACATGCCGGCTTACCGCCAGCAGCCACGCGTCCGGCTGCAACAGGATGGCCTTGAACCGTCCCTGGTAGAGATGGCCCGTCCGCCGGCGCCGCCGGTTGAAGTACGAGGTGTAGGCGACGTTGAAGTGGCGCATGAACTCGGAGAGATTCGCCTTGGGAGTCTCCGCAACGAGATGGAAGTGGTTGTTCATCAGGACGTAGCAATGAAGCCTGACCTCATAGATCTCCAGCGATCTTCGCAACCGGTCGAGGAAGGCACGCCGGTCGTCGTCGTCTCTGAAGACGTTCCGCCGGTCATTGCCGCGGCAGGTGACGTGGTAGTGGGCGTTCGGGTACTCGATCCGTAAAGGCCGTGCCATGTTACCCCCGGAAGAGCATAGTTCAAGGTTTGACCCCTAGACCATTATCGCCAGCCGGGAAACGATGTCAAGACAAACCGTCATCCCGGACTTGATCCGGGATTCAGGGAGAAAGGACGGGGAAATCCGCGGGATGTCGGCGGGAAAGGCAGCTCAGCCTGCGAGCCGCTCGATGACGGCGTCCGCGAAGGCTTCGGTCCCGAGGCTGCCGCCCAGGTCCCGGGTCTTGCAGTCCTCGTCGAGGGCCCGGTCGTAGGCGGCCTTGACGCGTTCCGCCGCCTGGCGGCAGCTCTCGTCCTCGCGCGTATCCGCCAGGTGGTTCAGCATCATCACCGCGGACATCAGCATCGCCAGGGGGTTGGCCGCGCCGGTGCCGGCGATGTCTGGCGCGGAGCCGTGCACCGCTTCGAAAACGGCCCGGTCTTCGCCGAAGTTGGCGCCCGGCACCACCCCGAGCCCGCCCACGAGCCCCGCGCACAGGTCGCTGATGACGTCGCCGTAGAGGTTCTCCAGCAGCAGCACGTCGAAGCGGCCGGGATCCTGCACCAGCTTCATGCAGCCGGCGTCGATGATGTTCTCCTCGTACTCGATGTTCGGATACTCGTGCTGGTGGATGCGGCGGGCGCACTGCAGGAACAGTCCGTCCGTCACCTTCATGATGTTGGCCTTGTGGAAGACGGTGATCTTGCGGCGCTGGCGCCGGGTGGCGAACCGGAAGGCCCAGTGGGCGATGCGCAGGCTGGCGCTCTTGGTCGCCACCTTCATGCTCATCACCACGTCGTCGGTGACCTGGTTCTCCACGCCGCTGTAGAGTCCCTCGGTGTTCTCCCGGACGATGATCAGGTCCACGTCCTCGAAGCGGGTGGGCGCCCCGGCCAGGGACCGCACCGGGCGCACGGCGGCGTACAGGTTGAGCCGCTGGCGCAGCTGGACGTTGACCGAGGTAAAGCCTTCGCCCACCGGAGTGGTGCACGGCCCCTTGAGGGCGACCCCGTGGTGCTCGATGGCTTCGGTGGTGGATTCGGGCAGCACGTCGGGTCCGCTTTCCAGGGCGGCGACGCCGGCCTTGCGTTCCACCCATTCGATGGGCGCGCCGGCGGCTTCGAGGATACGGCGCACGGCCGCGGTGATTTCCGGGCCGATGCCGTCTCCGGGGATGAGTACTGCGGAATGTGTCTTCATAAGCTCTGCGCGATGCCGGGTTGCGTCTGTCAGGCGTAAGGAGTGCCTTCAATATAGCCGAAAGAAGCGGGTTTGCGGAAGCCGGGGTGCGAGCTCCGCAGATCCTGATTGCTCTCACTGGAGGTTGGTGCAAGAATGGCGACGACGGAAAGGGGGCCAGAGCATCTCTCTTGGAGCTATCGGGATGAGCACGCGGGTGGAGATACGGCTGGATGTCCCGTACGGGGGCGGTCCCGACGGCAAGCTCTGCAACGACGTGTACCTGCCGGCCGGGCCCGGGCCGCATCCGGCGCTGTACTGCCTGCACGGGGGCGGGTGGGCGCACGGGAGCCACCGGCAGTATCAGGAGTGGGGGCCGTGGCTGGCGGCGCGCGGCTACGCCCTGGTGGCGGTGGACTACCGGTTGTCGAGGGACGTCTCGCCGTCATGGCCGGGGGTGCACGAGGATATCCGGCGGGCACTGCGTTGGCTGTTGGACAAGGCGCCCGAGCTTCGGGTCGACCCCAAACGGCTTGGGCTCGTGGGCGATTCGGCGGGCGGACACATGGCGGCCCTGCTTGCCCTGGAGGATTGGCTGCGGCCGCACCTGTGCGCGGTGGTGGGGGTCTACGGCATCTACGACCTGCTCGACTGGTGGGAAGTGACCCGGGGGCGGAAGGACGATCCGGTGGGTAGGCTAATGGGCAGGACGCCGGCGGAGGCGCCGGAGGACTACCGCCGGTTCTCGCCGTTTCAGGGAGTCGAGGCCGAGGGCGTGCCGCCCGGGGTCCCCTACCTCATCATCCACGGCGAGCAGGACCCCATCGTGCACCACAACCAGTCCGAGCGCTTCATCGCGGCGCTCCGCGCCGCCGGCGCCGAGGTCGAGACGCTGTTCATCCCGGGTGCCGGCCACTCGTGGTTCACCTACCTGCCCAACGAACCCGACCGCCGGCGCGTCGACCAGGAGCCCAACGTAACGGTGGCGCCTGTCCTGCTCGATTTCCTCGAGCGCAACCTGGCGTCACGCTAGTGTCCTGCGTCACAAATTGCTTGATGGATCCGCGAAGGTATTTTCGTCGTCGGCAAGGCGCGTTACGGGTATTGCCGCCGGCTTTCCGGCTCAATCATACTGGGCGGCGCGCCGCTGCCTGAGAAACTCTCCGGCCACGATCGGTGGAAACTGCCGCGGCCGGTCGTCGCTGCAACAGGAATCCATGCATCGGACCGTGACCTGGCTGTTGGGATTGTAGAAGAAGACGGTGGAGTACCGGGACCGCTTTACCCCCGCACCGGGCAGCGCCACGCGATGCTGGGGCGAACGGTAGATGCCGTTGGTCCAGCGCGACAGCAGGTCCGCCACGTTGACCGTGACGGTGCCGGGAACCACCGGGACGGTCAACCATTCACCGTCCACCAGCGCTTCCAATCCCTCCACCACGTCCTGAAAGACGAGCGTGACCGTGCCGTAGTCGGAATGGGTCCCGGCGCGCAACTGGCCGGCGCTGGGCTGCCGCTCCACCGGCGGGTAGTGGAAGAAGCGCGCGGTGCTGGCATGGGGCGCATGCTTGTCGACGAAGAAGTCCTCGGGCGCGTCCAGGGACAGCGCCATGGCCCGCACCAGCGTCGCGCACGCTCGGGCGCCGGCTTCGTGGAGATCGAGGACCGTCTCGCGAAACCCGGCCACTGGAATGTGCCACTGGTCCAATAGCTTCAGGCTGGCCTGGTTCAGGCTGAACGATTCCTTGAGGTCCCCGGGTCGTTGCGTATCGAGGTGCTCCACGGCGACGCCTACGTAGCCGGAGATGACGTCGAGGTCGGATCGTCCTATGGCTTCCTTGACTTCCCGGGGCAAGGCAAAGAACTCCTTGGCCTTGGCGGAAACCCTTTGGACCAGACCTTCCGGCAACGGCAGGTTGGCGGCGTTGAGAAAACCGAACTCGCTGCAGGCCGCGCGAATCTCGGCGGCCACGCGTCGCCTCGCCGCCGCGTCGCCGTTCACGAAAGGGCCGAAGTCGACTTCCGGGATACCTCGTGGCATAAGCTGTCGTGGCAAATTTTGTTTAATGAAACCGGTGGCCTGCCTGCCAAATCCCAAGGTCCAAGATCCGGCCCTCAAGCGCCAAGCCTCGTAGTCTGGGCGTCACCTCGGTCAAGTGTCCGGGGCATCCGTCAGCCGGACGGCGCCCGCCTCGGTCACGAGCCGTTCCAGACTTTCGTAGGGCTCGGCGCCGACGATCGCCAGACCCTCCGACAGATACGTGGGGACAGCCGTCACGCCGAGGGAGTGGCAGCGTTGCCAGTCGTCGTTGACGGCCTGCCGGAAGGTACGGTCGGACAGCACCCGACGCGCCTTCTCCACCGGCAGCCCCGCCTCTTCCACCAGTTGGAGCAACCGTTCCGGCTCGGCGATGTTCGCCGCGTCCACGAAGTACGCCCGGAACACCGCATCGTTGAAGGCGTCTTCCCGCCCCTGGTCCTTGGCCCACTTCGCCAGCTCCTGGGCCGACCGGCTGTTGTAGCTGAACTTCCTCTCGGCGAACGGCAGGCCCTCCCGGGCCAGCATGGTATCGACCCGGCTCGGGCCGCTCATGTTCCGTGGCTTGCCCTCCGGCGGGGTCTCGGGATGCAACGGGAATTGGGTGTAGACGACGTTGAGATCGTAGTTCTGCAGCAGTTTCTCAATACGCCCGGTACTGAGATAGCACCACGGTCAGACGAAATCCGAAAAAACCTCCAGGGTCACTTGATCGGCCATCGGCATCTCCTTTCCTCGGCCATACAGGCCCCTCTCAGTCCGGCAACGACGCGCCATGTTATCAGATCAGGGCACGCAACGCGACGGAAACGCGTCAAGGGGTGGATGGCTACCGGTGTCAGCGCGTCTTCAAGGCGATTCGAGTTGTACGTTACGGGTTGTCCCCAGTATGCTTCCGCGGATGCTTGGGCGTGGGCTATCGTTGATGTGCTGCCCAGACACGGCCGAACAGGGGTGAGGAAGGAGGTTCTCATGGCTTTAGCCGCGAATGGCCGATGGTCCGCCATGGCGCTTGCAGCTCTTTTCGCCATCGCGCTATCCGTTCTCGGCTCGGTTTCACCTCTTGCGGCCGTGGACCTGGACCATGTCAGAGGCGGGGTATGGAAAGTATGGAATTGGACCCCGGTGGAGAAACCGGGAGAGGCGAAGTGGAAGGTCGGAACCGCCTTCACCATCGGACCAAGATACATGGCAACCGCTCTCCATGTGCTGGCCTCGCACCGCAAGAGGGGAACCCCCATTGCCGACCTCATCTTGAAGTACTGGCATCGCGGCTACGTGTCGCCACCTCTCCGAATCAAGAGAGTGGCGGCAATGTCGGCTGTTCATGATCTCGCCATCTTCGAGATTGGCAAAGACAACGTTTTTCTCAGGCTGGCAGACGAAATGGTGCCGTCCGGGAGCAGGGGCTTGACGGGGTTTGGCTATCCGGAAGCGGCCGGCAAGGGATTGCGAGTTCTGAAGCAAATCGGCAACGGGATCACCGTGGATCATCGGGTCGCGTCTCGAATCTACAAGGCGGTCAACATGGAGGAGCTGGGAGGGGCCAGCGGCGGCCCCGTCCTGGATTCGAGGGGGAAGGTCGTAGGTGTCCAGGTACAAGGCGCCGGCAACCTGTCCATCGCGGTCACGGTCCAGCGTCTCTGGGATCTCGCGGACGGCAAATTGGGGGTGATTTGCCCCAGATCCGCCTCCTTCGATCGTTGTTATGAGATGGCCATAGAAGACCTGAGAGAGAGCGCGGGAAAGAAAGACCCGGCCGCCGCATACAGGCTGTGGGAGCACTATTTCGAGGGAGACTTGGCGGGCGGGCACGCCGACAAGACTCATTTGCTGAGAGACGCTGCCGAACAGGGACACGTTCTGGCGCAGGTTGACTTGGCGTGGCTCTATGCAAAGGGAGATGTCATTCAGAAGGACTGGCGGAAGGCCGACCTGTGGATGGAGCGGGCTGCGAAGCAAAACTATCCGCCAGCCCTGTACGACTTGGGAAAGTGGTATCAAGACGACGGCGACTCGCGGGCCGGACCGTTGTTGGGGAGAGCCGCCGCGACGGGCTATCTTCAGAAGGATCAGTATGAGTGAGGTCGATGTCGGCACTTTCGTCGAAACAGCGGACAGCGCGGACAGTGGAACGAGTGGCCTGCAACGAGGCCGCGCCGGCTGAGCCGCTGTCGACCCGAATCGGCGGGTTCCTCCAACGGGTCGGTAGCAGGGGTGTTCCCCGTCGCGTCAGGGAGATTGCCAAGGAGCATCTGCTGGACGGGTTCGCCGTCATGTTGGGCGGCGGGGCGGAAGAGGCCAGTCGCAAGATCCGCGCACATGTCGGCGCTCTTGGCGGGCGTGGCGAGGCCCGCGTCATCGGGACTGCGCTCAAGGTGCCGTGCCAGATGGCGGCGCTGGCCAACGGGGTCCAGGGGCATGTGCTGGATTACGACGACGCCCAGCTTGCCTCGGTGTCGAGCCGGCCGTTGGGTCAGCAGACCCACCCCACCGCGCCGGTGCTGGCGGCCGCGCTGGCACTGGCGGAGAAGACCCGTGCCGGCGGCGCCGATCTCCTCGCCGCCTACGTGGCGGGCGTGGAGGTGGCCTGCCGGCTGGGCGACGCCGTGGAGCCCGAACACTACATGAATGGCTTCCACCCCACCGGTACCCTGGGGGTGTTCGGGGCCACGGCCGCGTGCGCCTGTCTGCTGGGCCTCGACCGGACGCGCGCCGCCCGGGCGTTGGGGATCGCCGGCGGGCTGAGCGCCGGGCTGCGCGCCAATCGGGGCACCATGGCCAAGGCGTTGAACGCGGGACGGGCAGCGGAGAACGGCGTATTGGCGGCCACCCTCGCGGCCAGGGGGTTCACCGCTTCCGAACACGTCTTCGAGGATCCCATGGGTTTTTTCAGCGCCGCCTGCGCGAACCGCTACGACCGTGCGCTGCTGCGCTTCGGAAGCCCCTGGTTCCTGCGGGAACCCGGCATCGCTATCAAACCCTACCCCTGTGCGGGCGTCATGCATCCGATGCTGAATGCGCTGCTGGGGCTGCTCGAGCGGCACCGCGTAGACCCGGATGCCGTCCATCGGCTGTACGTCCGCGTGCATCCCGACGCCGCGCGGCCGCTGGTCTACGACCGGCCGGAGCGCGGGCTGGAGGCCAAGTTCAGCCTCCCCTACACGGTCGCGGCCGTGCTGCTCGACCGCCGGCTCTCACTGGCGCACTACACCGACGCCCGGGTACGAGACCTGCGGATCCGTGCGTTGATGCCACGGGTGGAGTTGGTGCGGGACCCCGGGTTGAACGCGCCGGGCGGCAAGGGCATCGTGACCCGGGTGGAACTGGTTTTAGAGGACGGGCTTCGGTACTATGAAGCCGCGCCGGACGGTTCCGGCGGGCGCCCGGACCGGGCGGCGCTGGAGGAGAAGTTCCGCAAGTGCGCCGAGCACGCGCGGATCGGGGCGCGGAGAAGCCTCCAGGAGTTCCTCGACAAGCTGTGGACCCTGGAGAGCGTCGATTCCCTGGCTTCGTGGCTGCGGCCGTTGCGCCCGTGACGAGCCACCATGCCGCACGGATCGCGACTGGACACCATGAACGGACGGACATGAGCGAGATTCGCTTCATTGACACCACCCTGAGGGACGGGCATTTGAGCCTTTGGGCGCTGCGCATGCGCATCGGCCACATGCTCGGCGCCGCCCGGCAGATGGACCGCTGCGGCTTCGAGTCCATGGAGTTCTTCGGCTTCGCCAGCATCATCAAGCAGGTGCGGGAGTTGAAGGAGAATCCCTGGGACTGGGTGCGGCTGGGGGTGAAGGAGTTTTCCAGGACCCGGCTGCGCTATCACGGCGGCATCGGCTCCGGCTTCGAGCCCATTCCCCCGTGCATTCGCCGTCTCTTGCTGGAATGCGTCATCGCCCACGGTATCACCCTCACGCGCTCGTCCAACCCGTGGAACGACTACAACGTGCTCGCCAACGAGTTCGAGTTCCTGGGAAACAGGGGCATGGACGTGGTGGGCAACATCATCTACTCCGTGTCCCCCAAGCACACCAACGAGTACTATGAGCGGAAGACCCGCGAGTTGGCGGCGCTGCGCCCCTACCGGATCTGCTTCAAGGACGTGGGCGGGCTCCTGACGCCCGATCGCACCCGGGAGATGCTCAAGCTCGTCATGGCCAACGTCGGCGACATCCCGCTGGAGTTCCACGCCCACTGCAACAACAGCCTCGCGCCCTTCAACTATGTCGAAGCCCTCAAGCTGGGTGTGAAGACGCTCCACACCGCCATTCCGCCCCTGGCTAACGGCTCGTCGCAACCCTCGATCTTCAACGTGGCGGCCAACGCCGAGGCCCTGGGCTTCACGCCGATGGTGGACCTGGAGGCGGTCAAGCCGGTGGAGGAGTACTTCACCCGCGTCGCCCAACAGGAGAACTTCCCCATCGGCGCCCCCAGGGAGTACGATTACGCCCAATACCAGCACCAGGTGCCCGGCGGGATGATCTCCAACCTGCGCTATCAACTCGAAACCGTGGGCATGGGTGACAGGCTGGAGGAGACCCTGGAGGAGGCGGGACGGGTGCGCGAGGAGTACGGCTACCCCATCATGGTGACGCCGCTGGCCCAGTTCGTGGGCACCCAGGCTGCGGTGAACGTCATGGCCGGGGAACGCTACAAGGAAGTCACGGACCAGAGCATCCAGTATGCGCTGGGCTATTGGGGCGAGGAAGGCGCGAGGCTCATGGACCCCGAGGTCAAGGACAGGATCCTGAGCCGGCCCCGAGCCCGGGAATGGGAAAGCTGGACCTGGCCCGAGCCCTCGCTGGACGAGGTGCGGCAGAAGTTCGGCGGCCCGGGGGTCTCGGACGAGGAACTGGTGATCCGGGTGGTCGCCGGCCCGGATTCGGTCAAGGAAATGCTGGCCGCGGGCGCCCCCAGGGAGTTCCTCGATGCCACCCGTCCGGTTTCGGTCCTGATGAAGCAGCTTTCGAACAACCGCGAGTTGCGGCAAGTTCGTATCCGGCGGAGCGACCTGTCGTTGCGGCTGGAACAGAGAGACGCGTGAACAAGCCCTGACCGGCCGCCCGGTCGACCCAAGGTGCACCCGTGAAGCTGAACGACCGGACCCTTTTCACCCTCGGAGTCTTTGTCCTCGTGCTCTTCTTCCTTGTGCTGTCCCTGGACTACCGGCCGCGGGCCCGCCTGGTGCCGATCATCATCGCCGTCCCCACGCTGCTGCTCACCCTGCTCCAGCTATTGATCGACATGATTCCCGCGGTGGCACGCCGCCTCAGCTTCTTTCAGGAATACGACCTCTTCGGCATCGACGCCGGCCGCTCCGCCGACCCCTCCGAAAAGAGTGGTTCTTCCGAGGGCGGCTCCTCCACCACCATCTACCGCCGGGAGCTCAACTTCGCCTCCTGGCTGCTGCTGCTCGTGGCGCTGATCTACTTCGTCGGCTACCTCGTGGCCATCCCCGTGTTCCTCGTCCTGTTCCTGCGCCTCCGCTCCTCCGAGAGCTGGCTCATGACCCTCTCCATCACCGCCGTCACCTGGACGTTCGTCTACGTCGTCTTCATCGTCGTCATGGGCGCCCCCCTGCACGAGGGGGTGGTGTGGAAGGCGATGGGGCTGTAACGCCGGCAGGGTGATTCGTTCGATCGTTCCGATGGCCACCCGTTGACCGGATGTGGACTTTTGTCCTAATCTTGTAATTATAAATTATACATATACAGGCCCGTACTGACCCGTCGTGACCGGCGCAAGGACTATGGCGAGGCTCGGTACCTCAGTATCGGAGAGTTGGAGAACGGGGCGCTGGTGGTTGCGGCCCACACGAAGCGGGGAAGGAGTATACGCTTGATATCGGCCCGTCCGGCGTCGCGAAAAGAAATGCAGGCCTACCATGAAAAGATATCGTAAGCCTCGCACTTCATCGCAGATTGCGGCCGCGAAGGATGAAGACATCGACTTCAGCGACGTCCCGGAACTGGACGAGACGTTTTGGCGGGATGCGCAGTTGGTCGAGCCGGACCCTACCGAGCAGATCACCATGCGCGTCAAGCGCTCGGTGTTGGACTATTTCAAGGCGGGAGGCAGGGGCTATCAAACGCGGATCAATCGCGTGCTCGAAAGTTATGTGAAGGCCCAACGTGAGTCGCCATGATGCCTCCCGCACAGCCTCGATTAGTGTCCAAAGGACGATCGAACTGGTCGCCCTCTTGGACTAGAAGCGCGTCCCGATACCGCTTTCGCCGCACGAACTTCTATGTCGAGACGAGTTTCCAGGTGCCGTCGGGTTGGCGGCAGGCGGTGCCGTAGGCCTCTTCGGTGCGGCCGCCGATGGTGACGGTCTGCTGGAACTCGCGACAGTAGGTTCCGTCCTGCTTCCGATAGGTTTTCTTCGGGGTGATGGTACCCTGGTTGCCGGAATCCGGGTTTTTCCAGGTGCTGGTGGTGCCGGATTTCGCCTTTTCCAGCGACTGTTGCGTGGTCTGCTGCATGGCCAGCCGGTCGGCGCGATCGAGCGACTTGCCGATCTCGTTGCCGAGGGCCGCGCCCAGGAGCGTGCCGATGCCCGTGGCCACGAGCTTTCCGCGGCCCTTGCCGACTTGCGAGCCGGCGATGCCGCCGCCGATGGCGCCCAGCAACGTTCCGACGGCTTCCTTGTCCCCCGGATTGGCGCTGCAGCCGGCTAGGGCCATGGTCAAGGCAATCAGCCCCACAAGTGCCATTCTGAGTGCATACATGGCGTCTCCTTATGCATTGTTGGACTTGAGCCGGCGCTTGGCGCCGAGTGCGATATCCGTCGCGGCAACTGCCACGGGCTAGGCTCCCCAGGTCCAGCACCGGGGCGCACACGGACACACCCACTAGTTTTCCAGAACTTCGGCCAGAGTCAAGAGTTGCTCCGCGGATCACGGCCACGGAAAGTGCACCTATCGGGCGGAAACTACGAGAACAGGTCCAGTTGGTTGTCCTGCTTCCGAGTCCGCCCCCCGCCGGTCGGGCCGCGGCTTTGCTCGAGTAGCCGTTGCTCGATGTCGGCGAGGTAGGGAGAAGGGGGCATCTCACGGACCTTTCCCCGCCAGAGCCGCTTGCGGGCGCGGCAGAGGTAGAGCCTGGTCATGGCGCGGGTGACGCCGACGTAGAACAGGCGCCGCTCTTCGTCCGATTCGTCCGGTCCGGTCTTGCCCCAGGTCAGGGGCAGCAGGCCGTCCTCGCAGCCGACGATGAAGACGACCGGGAACTCGAGCCCCTTGGCGGCGTGAAGGGTCAGCAACGAGATTCGGTCGGCGCGAGGGTCCCAGGTGTCCACTTGGGCGGCCAGGGGCAGCTCCGACAGGAAACGATCGAGGTCGTGGCCGCAGGCGTCGGCCAGGGGCTTCAGCAGCTCGCAGGCCTCTCGCTTCTCCACCGCCGGCTCACCGTTCGAATATACGGCTTCGAGGCGTTGGCGCACCGAGCCGGCATCCGTGGAGCCGCGAAGCGCCTCCACCAGGGCGTCGACGCCGGGATGATCCAGAAGCGCTTGGTGGGAGCGCTGCTGGAAGGGCATGCCGGAGCGTTGGAGCGCCTCGGCCAGCGCCCCGGCCTGCGCCTCGGTGCGGTAGAGCACGGCGAAGTCCGAGAACGAGAGGTCGTGATCCTGGAGGTCGGCGGCGCGGCCGCTGTCGATGGAGAAGAAGCTGTGGCCGCCGAGGGTTTGCTCCAGCGACTGGACGACGAACTCCGCCTCGGCTTTCTCGCTAGGAGCTTCGTGGAGGACGACCCGGTTGGAGGCATCGTCCAGCACCGGGATGGACGGACCGGCCGCGGCCGATGCGGCCATGACCTGCGAGGAGAGGGTTACGATGTTGCCGGTGGAGCGGTAGTTGCGGTTCAGCCGCACCACGCGCGCCCCGGGGAAGTGCTCGGTGAACTCCGAGAAGAACCGCCGTTCGGCGCCCCGGAAGCCGTAGATCGCCTGGTCGGGGTCACCGATGGCGCAGAGGTTGCCGTCCGGCGCCACCATCTGCCGGACGAGCCGGACCTGCTGCTCGTCCACGTCCTGGTACTCGTCGATGCAGACCCACGGATACCGTTGCCGCACCTGGTCGCGTACGGCTGGGTCGCCCTCCAGGGCGTCGGCGGCGCGGATGATGAGGTCGTCGAAATCGCACCAGTTGCGGGTTTCCATCTCGCACCGGTAGGCCTCCCATGCCTGTGCAAGTCTTGCGTCCACCGTCGCCGCGCCCGTGTGCTTTGCGTGGGAGATGGCCGACAGGCGGGCACGGGCCTGGCGCGCGGAGATCTCCAGCGCGTCCTGCAGCAACTGTAGCCGCTCGGCTTCCGCGGCAACCTGGAAACCCCGCTGCAGCCCCGCGGCATTCCAGTGCTCCCGGAGGATGGCGAGGCCGAGGGAATGGAACGTGTGCAGGGCAATCTCCGCCCATGAGTCCGGCAGCAGCGCCCGAAGACGGCCGCGCATCTCGTCCGCCGCCCGGCGAGTGAAGGTTACCGCCAGACATGCGGATGGCTCGACGCCGTGGTCGGCGACGAGGTGGGCGAGCCTGCGGGTCAGGGTCCGGGTCTTTCCCGAGCCGGGGCCGGCGACGATCAGCAACGGACCGCCGGTGACCTCGGCTGCCTGGCGTTGGTCGTCGTCCAGGCTGGCGAGGAGGTCGCGGCCGCCGGACGGGAGGTCCACCAGGAGCGACAGCTGTCCCGGTGTAGGGTCATCCCATTGCGCCCGAGCCGGAGCCGGTTCGCCTCCGCCCTCCGGAAAGGCAGGTTCTTGGGAGGGGGCCGGCTGTTTCGCGGACGCCGGGTCGAGGGCTTGCGGTTCCTCCCCGAAGAGCGAAGCGCCGCGGCTCCGGCGCTCCAGCTCGGCGTCCCGGAACAGGCGGATGGTGCCGTACACGCCGTCGTAGCCGGCTTCGCGCAGCACCTCCCGGCGGCGCAGGCGCGCCACCGCCTCCGCCACCAGCGAAGGAGCCGCCGTCCCGATGTCTTCCAGCGGCAGGGAGTTCAGCAGCGGAAGCTCCGGTCCGAGGCGCGCCAGCAGCCCTTCATAGTCCCGCGCCACCCGCTTGCTCTTGGGGCCCACGCGGTGGATCTCGCCCAGGATCTCGGGCAGCGGGATCAACCCCTGGGTCTCGCCGGCGGTGACGGGCCGAGCCGCCTCGGCTGCCCGGTCGGCCAGATCCTCCACCCGGTGCATCACCCCCACTGTCAGGGGCTTGCCGCACGCCGGGCAACGGCCGCCGTTCCGGCGGGTTTCGTCCGGTTCCAGGCGGACGTTGCAGTTGCGGTGGCCGTCGAGGTGGTACTTGCCTTCCTCGGGAAAGAACTCCAGGGTCCCTCCGTATCCCGCGCCGGTCTCCAGGGCCCGGCGGAGCGCGAAATAGTCCATCTCGGTATGGAACACGCATACCTCCCGGCCGAGCTTCTCCGGCGAGTGGGCGTCGGAGTTGGACATCAGCCGGAAGCGGTCCAGGGACGACACCCGCCAGTTCATCGGCGGGTCCGACGACAGTCCCGTCTCCACCGCGAAGATGTGCGGCGCCAGGTCGCCGTAGCAGTCGTCGACCGCGTCGAAGCCGGACTTGGAGCCCAGCGCCGCGAACCACGGCGTCCACACGTGGGCGGGCACGAGGTACGAGCCCGGCCCCGACTCCAGCGTCATCTCCAGCAGGTGGCGCGAGTCGAGCCCCAGGATCGGCCGTCCGTCCGAGTGCAGGTTGCCGATCCGGGCGAGGGCCGCCACCAGCCGGTCCACGGCGTCGAAGTCCGGGGCGTAGACCAGGTGATGGATCTTCCGGGTCTTGTCGCCCTTCTTGTAGATGGTCGAGATCTCCACCGACAGCATGAACCGCACCGCGGTGGAGGCGCCAGTGCAGGCGTCCGGCAGTTGCCCTTCGACGGCGCGCTCGAGATCGGGACGGAGGCGGAACAGGCCGGGTTCCGCGGGCACCAGTTGCTCCTTGAGCTCGGCGCGCCACGCCGGATGGGTGAAGTCGCCGGTGCCGACCACGCCGATGCCCTTCTTGCGCGCCCAGATGGCGAGGTGCTGCAGGTCGCAGTTCCGGCTGGTGGCGCGGGAGAACCGGGAATGGACGTGCAGGTCGGCGTAGAAGGTCATGGTCGGCTACGGGGCTTCCGGCAGTCGACGCCGAGTCCACGCCCGCTTGAGCGGCGCCACCAGCGGCAGCCCCAGCGCCGCGAGGATGAGCAGGCTCAGCACCAGCGAGATGGGACGGGTGACGAAGATCAGGAACCCGGTGTCCGAGATCAGCAGCGTCTGGAACAGCGACACCTCGGCGATCTCTCCCAGCACGTAGGCGAGGATGAAGGTGATGAAGGAGTAGCTGTACTTCTTCATGCCGTAGCCGATGAACCCGAACACCAGCACGGCGAACGCGTCCAGCAGGTTGTTCCGCAGCACGAAGGCGCCGACGAAGCTGATGACCAGCACGATGGGGATGATGAGCTGGACCCGGATCCGGGTGATCTTGACCAGTTGATTGGCGAAGACAAGCCCCAGGATGGAGGTCCATACGTTGGCGGCGATCAGGGCCAGCACCAGGGTGAAGACGATGGCCTGGTGCGTGGTGAGCAGCTCCTTGCCCGGGTTCAATCCGAGCAGCAGCAGGCCCACCAGCAGGATGGCGTGGGGCGCGCTCCCGGGGATTCCGAAAGCCACGGTGGGCAGCAGCGCGCCGCCGTCCTTGGCGTCGTTGGAAGCCTCCGGCGCGAGCACGCCCTCCGGAGCGCCGCGGCCGAAGTTGGCGCGGTTCCGGGAGGTGGCCTGGGCCTGGGCATAGGCCAGGAAGGCCGCGACGTTGGCGCCGACGCCCGGGATGATGCCCACCACGCAGCCGATGACCGCGCTCCGGACCAGCAGGAAGAAGTTGGCGAAGACGAAGCGGATGCCGTCCAGCACGTCCCGGAGCGTGGGCCGCACCACGTCGGTATCCTGCACCAGCTCCTCTCCCTTCACGGCCAGGAAGAACATCTCGGAAACGGCGAAGATGCCGATGGCGATGACCCCCGTGTGGACCCCGTCCCAGAGATAGTCCAGGTCGAAGGCGTACCGCACGTCCCCGGTAATGGGAGAGTATCCGATGAAGGCCACCAGGAATCCCAACCCCGCGGAGATGAGCCCCTTGATGGGCTCTCTCTGGGTCAGCGAGGCGATCATGCTGATGCCCAGCAGGGCCATGAGAAAGAACTCCGGCGGGCCGAAGGAAAAGACGATGGAGCGGACCACCGGCAGCAGCACCAGGAAGATCACGTAGCCGAACACCGACCCCAGGGCGGACGCCGTCGCGGAGATGGCCAGGGCGTATCCTGCCCGTCCCTGCCGGGCCAGCGGGTGGCCGTCGAAGACGGTGGCGATGTTGGCGACGGTGCCGGGCACGTTGAGCAGGATGGCGGAGATGGAGCCGCCGAAGGTGATGCCGCCGATGGAAGCGGCGAAGACCATCATGGCGAGCTGTGTCTCCATCGCCATGATGATGGGCAGCGCCAGCGTCAGGATGACGATGCCGCCCAGGCCGGGCAGGGCGCCGAAGAGCATGCTCACCGTGACGCCGATGAGCACCACCAGGACGTTCGGGAACCCGAAAACGTTGAGGAGCGCTACACCGATGGCGTCAATCACGGAGCATCTCTTTGGGCACGTCAGCCGCGGCGCTCATGGAGCCCACCACACCAGGCCCGGCCCGGAAGCGCGGGAAGGACACCCCGCCGATCATCGGGGCCGGACGGTGCGGCAGGAGGCCGTGGGCCTGTTCCTTGAGCCTGTTGCGAGCCTACTTCTTCTGCTGTGCCTTGTAGAGGGCGATCAGGTTCGCGTAGTCCTTGATGAGGTTGTTCACGAGCATGGCCGTCTCTTTCCCGGTGGCGGGCGAGTGGATGACCTGGGCCTTGCTCTCGAGCTCCGCCTTGGACTCGCTGATGACCTGATGGACCGCGTTGCTCAGCACGTCCGCCACCGCCTGCGGCACCTTGGGCGGCGCCGCCACGATGATGTACAGGATGCCCCCGGCCATGAGGTCCTTGCGTCCGAGGGATTCGGCCGAAGGTACGTCAGGGAAGAACCGATCCTTGTCCTTCTCCGAGGAGAGCTGCACCAGCCCGCGCACCTCGCCGGACTTGATGAACGTGATCACGCCGCCCGTGGTTTTGATGGTGGTGTCCACGTCACCGCGCGCCACCGCCACCACCAGCGAACGCCCGCTCTTGTACCCGGTGACGTCCTTCACCTGGATGCCGGTCTTGTCGATGATGTTCGCCAGCACGAACGAACCCGCCGAGGCCGGACCGACCGACGACACTTTCAGCGGGCGCTTCTTGCCTTCCGCGATCAGCGCGTCGAGCGATTTGATGGGGGAGTCCCCCTTTACGAACAGGAAACGGGGAGCGGTGGTGATCTTTGCCAGGTAAGTGAACTTGGAAAGGTCGAAGCCTACGTCGCGGGTGGCGGATTGCGCCAATCCGCCGGCGGGCAGCATGCTGCCGATGACACTCCCGTCCGCCGGCGAGGTGAACAGCTTCTTCGTCCCCACGGTGCCGCCCGCACCCGGCAGGCTCACCACCTTGACTTCCTTGACGCCGTTCCCCGCGAGCTTCGCTTGAAGCTTCGGCGCCAGCAGCAGCGCCGATGTCCCGGTGCCGCCGCCAAGCCCGAAGGGAACGATCCATGTGATCTTGCTCGGCAGCTTCTGAGCGCCGGCGCTGGAGGCCGCTACGAGGAACAGCAAGACCGCCGCAACGGCCGCGACGGACAGCGCAAAGGACTTCCGCAGACTCGTTCTTCTCCGCATGGGGCACCTCCGTGGTAAGCTTGCCAAACCCGAGTTATCGCACCGGCACGCGACAGATGTTTTCTCGCCTGCCTGTCCCGCACACTCGCCGGGGTTATCACAGGACCGCGGTCGTTTGCAATTTGCTAGTGTGGTGCCTGGTTCGTTCGCAGCATAATCTGCGGAGGATTTTTCGTTGTCGGCAAGGCGCGATGACGAGCAGTGGCGGGTACCACGCGAGGAAGAGCAACGCGGCCGACGGCGAAAAAGACCCGCAGATTATGTTGCGAATTAACCGGACACCACACTACGCCAGCGCGGAGCAGTCGAGCTGGATGTCCCATAGAGGTCTCTGGTCGTCTCGGCTGGGGCAGAAAACGTCCACCTGGAGCAGCGTGGCACACCCTGGGCACACGTATCCCAACAGCACCCCGCGGTAGGGCTCGCCGGAGGGCACGCGCCCGCCGGCCAGTTCTTCGAGGTCCATGGCGATCTCGACGGCGCCGGTCTTGTAGTTCTCCCCGCCGGCGCACAATGAGTGGGCGCACTTGCGGCACCGCACCGTCAGGCCGCCACCGGTCCGGACGAGATCGAGATATTCGTGCAGGTGAAGCACGACCTCGGCATCTCTTTCCTCGGCGCCCCCGTTCCCGGCCGGCCCGCCGCCGTCGCCGTCAACCGCGGGGTCCGGGCGCGGGTGGCCCGCCAGCCGCTCCGCCCTGAGCTCCTTTCGTCGTTCGGCGGTGGCCGCGCCGTCCACTCCGCCATTGCCGTCGAGCCGGACCCCGAAGATCCGGTCGGCGACTCCGGGACTGGTCCGGCCGGTGCGGACGTCCCGCTCCACGTGCGCGGGGTTCCGTTCCAGCGGGTCGCCGAAACCGCCGCCGCTCTGGGTGACGTCAGTGACGAAGGTCATCTCGGGGATCGGCACCCGTGGCCGGAAACCGTCCGGGAGATCGAGCCGGCACCAGTCGAGGCTCCCCAACTCGTCGGCGCCGGTGGGATAGGCGCCGTCGCGCAGGTGCTCCAACAGCGCGTCGGTACGGTACAGCGCGCGGTTGCCGCCGAAGCCCGCGGGATAGCCGCCGAACAGGCCGAAGCCGTTGGGCACCGCGCCGTAGGGGCGGTAGTTGGCGGTCACGTCGGTGGAGCCGTACACGAACAGCAGGCGCTCGCTGCCGAATCCGCCGCGATGCTTGCCGAAACCCGCGCCGTCCTTCACGTGCCTGCGCGCCAGGTAAATGAACGGGTACTGCATCTCGATGCGCTCGATGTCGGAGATGCCCCCGGTGGGGATGTTCATGTGGCCGCCGGTGTTGACGCCGTCCCGGTTCGGCGCCGCGCCGAGGCCGCCGCCGTGCACGTCGTAGAGTCCCTGGGCGTTGGCCAGGCCCTCCCGGTTGTGGCCGCCGTACATGAAGCCCGGTCCGCCCGAGTACCAGGCGCCGAACCAGCCGGCGTTGACGTCGTCCTTGCGTCCGGCGGCGTAGAGCATCTTGGCGAGGCACTCGCTGACCGCGGCCACGAACATCCCGCCGATCATGGGCGCGAGGCCGCAGGCCGCGGGGAAGGTGCAGTTCAGCACCGACCCCTCGGGCACGCTCATGCGGATCGGCGCCAACTTGCCGTCGTTCCAGGGGATGTCCCAGAAGAGCTGGTTGGTGAGCGCGATGTTCAGGTGCGCCACCGTGCTGGGCAGGGTCGAATTGGTGTCCCCCGAGGTCTGGGGGCTGGTGCCGTCGAGGTCGATGTCCAGGGTGTCTCCCTTCTTGGTGACGGCGCAGATCACGGCGATGACGTCGGCGTCGGACTGGTCGGCCTCGCGCGCGGAGTAGTAGACCCGCGAGCGCCACTTGCCGTCGGGCAGCGAACGCAGCTTGGCGCGGGCCATCTCCTCGGCGTCCGCCAGCGTCTTCTCGCCCGCCGCCTCGATGAACTCCAGGCCGAACTTGTCCACCAGGCTCAGGTAGCGCGAGGCGCACACGTTGTTGCCGGCGATCATCGCCTTGATGTCCAGGCCCACGTACTGGGGGTCGCGGCACTGCTCGGTGAGGGTGCGGAACACGTCCTCGCGGAACTCGCCCCGCTCCACCACCTTGACGCCCAGGATGCGGATGCCCTCGTGAAAGATCTCCAGGGCCGCCCCCCGCAGCACGCCGCCGGTGTCGGCAGTGTGGGTGCTGGTGGCGATCCAGGCGATGAGGCGTCCGTCCAGAAAGATCGGCTTGATCACCATCATGTCGTAGGTGTGGGAGCCGGCCACGTAGGGATCGTTGAAGAAGAGCTGGTCGCCGTCGTGGAAGCCCGGCGACTCGCCGTACCATTCGATGAGGTACTTGATGGCGTCCGAGGTGGCGGCGGCGAACCGCAGGTGGCCGGAGCAGGCCAGCACCATCTTGCCCTCGGCATCGTAGAACGAGCTCATGACCTCGCCGCCCTGGGCCACGATGGGCGAGGCGGTGACGCGCTGCAGGGTCGAGCGCCCCTCCTCGCCCACCGCCCACAGGCGATGGAGAAACATCTCGTAGCGGATCGGATCGACGTCCATGGTGAACCTCGGCGGAGATCGGTCAGATGGTCTCGGCGACGTAGTAGTCGCCGATGCTGGGCTCGGTCTGCCAGGGATCGATGGTCTGGCGGAACTTGACGTGGGTCGGCGTGCCGCGCCAGTTTTCGTGGTGCTCGCGGGTCGGCCAGTGGAGCAGGACCATGACCCGCGAGGGGTCGTCGTCGCTGCACATGATCAGCCCGCCGTGACAGCCGGCTTCCTTGCTCGACTGGATGGCCTCCTTGTAGGCCTTGACGTATTCGTTTCGCTTCTCGGGATCGACGGTCTGGAACCTGACCTCGTAGATCATGTTGTATCCTCCTGTGTGGCGCCGGTTGCGGGACGCCGCATGGAGTGCTGCGCCGCGGCTCCCCGCACGTTGACTTTCCGTTTCCGTACAATGATATAAGGACACGAGTGGCCTGTAACATGCAAATACAGGCCACTAGCCGCTACGAGCCGGTTGTCTCGCGGAAAGGAGCCCTTTCCCATGCGTATCGTCGATCTCAGCATGACCGTGGAGGAGTGCGACTCGGCGCCGTTCGCTCCCGACGAGTCCTACTTCAAGATCAAGCCCATCATCAACTGGGAGGAGAAGGGTTTCGTCTCCAACCTGGTGGAGATGACCGTTCACGCGGGCACCCATATCGATTCGCCGCACCACTTCTTCCGCGACAAGCCGTCGGTAGAGCAGCTTCCGCTGGAGCCGTTGATGGGAACGGCGGTGGTGCTGGACCTGTCGTTCCGGTGCCAGCCCGGAGCGCGCATCACCCGCGAAGACATGGAAAGGGCCGAGGCGGCGCTCGCCGAGCAGGGGGTCGAGATCGAGCCCGGCGGCATCCTGCTGCTGCGCACCGACTGGCCCAAGGGACACCAGACCACTGATCCCTCCTGGTGGAACGACTCGCCGTTCCTGTCCCGGGAGGCGGCCCAGTGGGTGGTGGACAAGCAGCCCGCGGTCATCGGCTACGACTTCGCCCAGGAAGAGAAGGGCTCGGACTACCAGCACGCCGACGAGATTCTCGGCAGCGGCATGACCGTCCACCGCACCATCCTGCCCAGGGTCACCTGCCAGATCGAGAACCTCATCAACCTGGACCAGATCGGCGCCACGGCGAAGATCATCGCGCTCCCGGCCAAGTGGAAGACCGAGTCCGCCCCGGCCCGGGTGGTGGCGCTGCTGGATTGATGCCGGCCAAGCCGACCTGCATCAGGGCGAAGCTGCCGGCAGGGGTCCGACCAGAGGCAGCGTGGCCCGATGCCTGGACCGGTTCTTCCTCCGTGGGTCCGTTGCCTTGTCATTTTCGGATATGAAAGCGGTCCGCGTGCACGAGTTGGGCGGCCCGGAGGTGCTGCGCTACGAGGAGGTGGCGCCGCCCGAGCCGGCCCGCGACGAGGCGTTGGTGGAGGTCGCGGCCTGTGGCGTCAACTACCTGGACATCTACTACCGCTCGGGTTTCCATTGGGGCGGACATCACGGGCGGACGCTCCCCTATGTCCCCGGTGCCGAAGGGGCCGGCACCGTGGTTGCGGTGGGCAGCGGCGTCTCCGAGGTCCGGGTCGGCGATCGGGTCGCCTACGGCATCTCCAACGGGCATGGGTCCTACGCCGAGTTCGCCGCTGTCCCGGAGCGGCACCTGGTGCCGGTCCCCGAGTCCGTCGACCTCCAGACCGCGGCCGCGGCCATGCTGCAGGGCATGACCGCTCACTATCTGACCCGCGATACCTGCCCGCTTGCGCCGGGAGATGCGGTGCTCGTGCACGCAGCCGCCGGAGGCACCGGACTGCTGCTGGTGCAGATGGCCAGGATGTGCGGCGCGCGGGTGTTCGGAACGGTATCGACTTCCGAGAAGGCACGCATCGCCGGGGAGGCGGGCGCCGAGGCGGTCATCAACTACACGAAGGCGGACTTCACCGCCGAGGTCCGCCGCCTCACGGGTGGCCACGGCGTCAACGCCGTCTATGATTCGGTCGGAAAGAGCACCTTCGAGCAGAGCCTCGACGCGCTGGCGCCGCGCGGCCGCATGGTCCTCTACGGCCAGTCCAGCGGCGCCGTGCCGCCCTTCGATACCGCGGTTCTCAATGCCAAGGGATCGCTGTCCCTCAGCCGCCCGAGCCTCACTCACCACACCACCGACCGCGCCGAAATCGTCGCCCGGGGCAGGGACGTATTGCGATGGATCGAGGCCGCCGAGCTCTCGGTCCGTATTGGCGGCACGCTTCCATTGTCGCAGGCCGGCGAGGCCCATCGCCTGCTGGCATCCCGCAAGACCACCGGCAAGATCCTGCTGATCCCGTAGCCGTCGCGACGTGGCTCTTCCGGTTTCCGCGGAAAACGGCTTCTACACTAAAGTCTGGCCGCAAGACGCCGACTATTGTCCTTGAAGTCGATGTTGTGAAACAGGTCTTGAATTATAGATCGATCATCCTATAATGGGGTGGTTTTCTTGGGGGGATCATGAGCCTGATTGTTTCGGAAGTCTACGATGCGCTGATCGAAGCTGGGGTCACCAAGGAAAAGGCCAGGGCAGCCGCAGAGGTGATTCCGCATTTCGAGCTCTTGGCCACCAAGGAAGACGTCGCCCGCCTGGAGCACTCCACCAAGGAAGATATTGCTCGTTTGGAAAGGAGCAGCAAGGAAAACATCGCCCGCCTGGAGCTCTCCACAAAGGAAGACATCGCCCGTTTGGAAAAGGGCACCAGGGAAGAGTTCGCCCGTCTGGAAAGGAGCACCAAGGAGGACATCGCGCGTCTGGACAAGAAAGTTGCGGTACTGAATCTTGCGGTCCTCGTTCTTGGGCCAGCAATTGTCGCGTTGTTGACGAAGCTGGTTTTCTTTCCCTAGGTCGACTACGAGGGCAGGTCCTGCGAGAACCACTCGGTCGGCAGCTCTCTGCCCAGACCGCGTTCCTTCGCCAATTCGTAAATCCGTGCCCCCGCGGCGGCGAACTGGAGCCCCAACCCCACGTAGTTGAGCATGCAGGTCACCTCGGCCGGGCCTTCCCGCGCAGCCGCTTTCCGGGCCATGACCTCACTCAGTTCCGGCTTGCGGCTCCAGTCGGCCGCGGTCCGTTGCAACTCTTCCCGGCAGTAGTCGCCTTGGCCCGACTCCGGAATCCTCTCTTCCTCCCCGGGGAGCGTGACCAGCCGCGCCGCCTCACGGCTGGACACCACCACCCGGTCGCAGCGAAGCAGCGCATCCACGGTCATCTCGCTGGAGCGCACGGTGGCGATGTGCATGCCGTCGCGGATCCAGCCGACGGGGAAGAAGGGTTCCAGGGCGTTGGTGGCCAGCAGCACGATGTCCGCTTCCCGGGCGGCGGCCTCGGGGATGTCCACCGCCCGCACTTCGGCATCCACCTGCTCGTTCATTTCACTGGCGAAGGCCCGCCGATGCTCCGCGGTGGGGCTGTAGACCCGTGCTTCCCGGATGGGCATGGCCGAGCACATGGCCAGCAGGCCGGAGCGGGCCTGCCATCCCGAGCCGTAGAGAGCGAGCACCGACGACTCCAGGCGCGCCATGTACTTGGCCGACAGGGCGTTGGTGACGCCCACGCGGATGGCCTGGACCAGGCCGTCGGGGAAGATCGCCAGCAATTCGCCGGTGGCGGTGCTGAAAAGGAACACCAGGCCCACGTACTTGTTGCCCATGGCCAGCGGCACCTTGACGCGCCGCCGCTCGCCGTCCACTTCCGGCCAGGTGATGATGTCGGAGGTGAGGCGGGCGGCGGTCACGCCGAAGCGCGGGATGGAGCCGCCGGCGGACTTGAGGCCGTGGTAGCTGCCCTCCAGGGGCCCGGGTACCAGCAGGTCCTGGCGCGGCAGGTTGGCCGCCGCGCCGTTGCCGAGGTCGATGAACGCCGGCTCCATCACCTTGAAGCACTCCTCCAGGGTGAAGCAGCTCTCGATCTCCTCGTTGGTGAGGATGAGCGTCATCTTGCCTGCCTGGCGGCGCCCGAGGCGGGTCAACCCCGGGGCACTACACTAGGTGTACTTGGCCCTCAACTCCGCGAAGCGCCGGCCGGATTCCCGGCACGCCTCCTCGAAGTCCTCCGGCATTACGTCGTAGGGCGGCCGGATGGGGCCGGGCTTGCAGTAGCCGGAGGCGCCCATGAGGATCTTCTCCATCTGGATGTTGTAGGAGGCGAAGACTTCCTGGGAACCGGTGATGGCGTGATGGGGCTCGGCGGCCCAGGCGATGTCGTCGGCCACGGCCTTGGCCTGGTCCGCCTCGCCCGCCGCCAGGGCATTCATCAGCGCCAGCGCCGGCTGCGGCCCCACGGACGGAGTCCAGCAGGTGTTGGCGGTCTTCGGCGAGATTTGCGCGAACTCGTACGCGAGTCCGATGGGCGGAACGAAGTTCACCCGCCCCTCGGTGGCGGCAACCACCTCCCGGAGGATGCCCCTGTTGGAAAACTTGGCCGACATCACCGTCGGCGCCACGTTCACCACCCGCCGCCAAAAGTCCGTGTCGAAGGCGAACCGGAAGGCGCGGGCATTGGCGTACACCATGATGGGGAAGTCCGGGAACGCCTCGGCCACCTTGGCATAGAATCGCACCGCCATGTCCAGGGTCGCCGGCTGCCACATGGGGATGCCCAGGAGCGTGCCGGTGGCGCCCCGTTCCTTGACGAAGCGGATGCGCTGGGCAATCTCGTGGCCCCCGAGGGCGGTGGTGCCGACGAAGGTGGGCACGCGCCCGCGCACGGTTTCCAGCAGGCAGGTCACGTAGGCCTCGTAGTCGCTACGGGACACCGTGGCGCATTCCCCCATGGTCCCCAGCACCATGATGCCGGCGACGCCGTCGGCCACCAGGCTCTCCGCCAGCCGGGCGGTCTCGTCGAGATCGACGGTATCGACGGCGTCGAGACTGTCGGCGCCGTCCCTGGCCGGCGTCGGCATGATCGCCAGCACCCCTTGCACGTCCTTGGCTTCCAGCATGTTCTTCTCCTTCGGTCGGCGGGCGGCGAGCCGGTCAGACTCGCATCAGGTCCTGGGCCACGACGATCTCGCCCGAATAGTGGGCCGCCACCTCCGCCTTGAGCCGGTCCTCCTCCTTTTCGGACCAGAGGTGGGTGAGCACGAGCTTCCCGGCGTTGGCTTGGGCGGCGATCTTCCCCACCTGGTCCGGCTTGGTGTGGCGCACGCGGTTGGCCCACTCGGGATGGATGAATTCCGGATGACGGCCCGCCGGCGCCCCGTTCTGCTCCATTTCCGGCGAGAAGAGCACTTCGTGGATGAGCAGGTCGCAGTCCCTCGCCAGCTCCACCAGGGCCGGGCACGGCCGGGTGTCGCCGGAGAACACGATGGAGCGGTCCCGGGTGTCCACGCGGAAGCCCAGGCTGCCGGGTATGTGCACCACGCGCACCGCGTCGAGCTTCCATTCCGGCGTCTCCCACACCTGTCCTTCGTCGATCTCGCGGGTGGACACCTCGAACCTCGAGTTGGTCCCGGTGGCCTTGCGGCCCTGGATGTCGATCTTGAAGGCCTCCAGCAGCCCTTCCACGAACGCCGTGGTCCCCGCCGGGCCGAACACTTCGACGCCCGTGCTGCGCCCCACCATCCAGCTCCCGAGCAGGAGGTCCGGGAGTCCGATGATGTGGTCGTAGTGCAGGTGGCTGAGGAACACCTGCTCCACTTGCGCCGGGTCGATGCCCGCGCGCACGAGTTGCGTGAGCGCGCCGCGGCCGCAGTCCAGCAGGATGGGCTTCCCGTCGATGATGATGGCGACGCAGGATCCCTGCCGGTTCGGGTTGGGCTCCGGGACTCCCGTCCCGATCATGATGACTTCGGTCATGACAGATCCTCCCAAGCACGGGTCGGCGGCCAGTCTATCCCGCGGATCGGCAGAGGTTCAAGGACTCGGCCCAACGGTCAGCCGGCCGGGCCTTTCTCTGCCGTTTTGTCTTTTGGATAACTATGCTAAGCGGGCGAAATGAAACATTCAGGCAAGACCGGGGACGATAACCGTTCGGCAGCCAGCGTACCCGTTCAGGGCGGCGGCCTCCAGATGGCGCCCGAGGTCATGCTCGATCTCGCGCGCAAGGTGGCGGAGCTCTTGGTGGAGCGAAGCACGAACCTGCCCGACGACAACGCCTGGGACGGGGACTTTCAGCAGGCGCTCGACGCCAAGCTCAAGGAGGACCCGCCGGAGCACGGCCGCCGCGCCGCGGAAGTCATCGAGCGGGTGGCGCGCGAGGTGCTGCCGTTCGCCACGCGTCTGGACCACCCGCGTTGCTTCGCGTTCATCCCGTCGGCGCCTACTTGGCCGGGTGTGCTGGCCGACTTCATGGCCGCCGGGTACAACTTCAACCAATGCACCTGGCTGGTGGCGAGCGGCCCGAGCGAGGTCGAGCTGGTGGTCATCGACTGGTTGAAGCGCTGGATCGGTTACCCGGAAGGCGCCGGCGGGCTCCTGACCAGCGGGGGCTCGGCGGCCAGCGTGGACGCTTTCGTCGCGGCACGCGAAGCCGCTGGCAACCCGGACGGCGCCACGGTGTACATGAGCGACCAGAGCCACAGCGCCCAGGTCCGCGCCGCCAGAATCACCGGAGTCAGGCGTGAACACACGCGGCTGCTGCCCACGGACGAACGCTTCCGCCTCGACGTGGATGCGCTGGCTCGCGCCGTGGCCGATGACCGTGCCGCCGGCCTGAATCCGGTCACGGTGTGCGCCAATGCCGGAGCCAGCAGCACCGGAGCCATCGATCCGCTCGAGGAAATCGCCGATTTCTGTGAGGCAGAGGGCATCTGGCTGCACGTCGACGGCGCCTACGGCGGTTTCGCGGTGCTGACGGAGTTGGGCAAGGAACTGCTGCGCGGCATCGAGCGCGCCGATTCGGTGAACCTGGATGCCCACAAATGGTTCTTCCAGCCTTACGAGGTGGGCGGTTTGCTGGTGAAGGACGCGTCCACGCTCGAAACGGCGTTCGAGGTGCACCACGATGTCCTCCAGGACACCATCTGGGGCGCCAACCACCCGAACTTCTCGGACCGCGGGCTGCAGTTGAGCCGGTCGGCGCGGGCGTTGAAGATCTGGATGTCGGTGCAGACCTTCGGCATGGCCGCGTTCCGGCGGGCGATATCGCAGGGGATGGAGCTGGCGGCACGGGCCGACGATTATGTCCGGGAGAGTTCCGTGCTCGAGACGATGAACCCGGCGTCCCTGGGGGTGGTGTGCTACCGGGTGAACCCCGGCGACCGGCACCTGGACGAGCAGACCCTGGAGAAGATCAACCGGAACGTGCTCGCCCGGGTCTTCTGGGAAGACCGCGCGCTCATTTCATCGACGACGCTGGCAAACAAATTCTCGCTCAGGCTCTGCATCATCAACCACAACACTACCTGGGACGATGTCCGGGAGACGCTGGAAGCCACCGAGCGGTTTGGCGCCGAGGCGCTGTAGTCAACCTCTCTGACTCCGAAACCCTCCGGTAGCGGCCAGCACGCCCGCGAGGCAGGCGCCGGCCACGTCCGTCCAGATGCCGTAGCTCACCCCGCCGGCCGGAAAGAACAGCAGAAACCCGGCGGCCATGAACAGGACCCGGTCGGCCGTCCCCAACGGCCGGGCGAAGAAGCCCATGAAACCGGCGGAGACGAGCCAGACGCCGATGACGGCCGTGGCCGCGGTGTGTGTGATCTCCAAAGCCGAGCCCTCCATGAGCAGCTCCGGCGCCAGCACGAACAGGAACGGGACGACGTACGCGGTCCAGCCGAAGTGCACCGCGGCGAATCCCGTGCGCAGGAAATCGGACTCGGCCACGGTGGCGGCGGTGAAGGCCGCCACCGCCACCGGCGGGGTGATCAGGGACAGCATGCCGAAATAGAGCGCGAACAGGTGCGCGGCCATGGGCGGGATGCCGACCTCGGTCATGGAAGGGGTCACCAGGGTCGCCAGCAGCAGGTAGACCCCGAGGGTCGGCATGCCCATGCCGAGGACGATGGAGATCAACGCGGCAAAGAGCAGGATCAGGGCGGTCTGCCCTCCGGCCAGGTGGATGATGGCTTGGGTCAGCGCGAAGCCAAGGCCGGTGATGTTGAGGACGCCGATGATGACGCCGGCCATGCAACTGATCATCAGCACCTGCACGCACAGGGCGCCGGTCTTGGCCAGCACGGTGAAGATGACCCACCAGCGCATCCGTTCGCCCTGGTAACCGATGAACAGGCCCACGGGGACCAGGCTCCCCGCCGCCCACAGGGCCGAGGTCTCGGGCCTCAGGTTCAGGTAGAAGAGGCACCAGATCACCACGGCGAACGGAACCACGTAGGGCCAGCCGGCCCGGAAAACCGGCCAGCGGGGCGGGATGGTGTCTTCGTCGACGCGCGCGATCCCCTCTCTGGCGGCAAAGAGGTCGGCCTGGATGAACAGCGCCACGTAGTAGAGGATGGCCGGGATCAGCGCCGCCAGGACCACCTCCTGGTAGGAGATCTGCAGGAACTCGGCCATGACGAAGGCGGCGGCGCCCATCATGGGCGGCATCAGTTGGCCGCCGGTGGAGGCGACCGCCTCGATGGCGCCCGCGGTATGCGCGGGATAGCCGCCCTTCTTCATCAGCGGGATGGTGATGACGCCGGTGGAGACCACGTTGGAGGTGGCGCTGCCCGAGATGGAGCCGAACAGCGACGAGGCGGTGACCGCGATCTTGGCGGAGCCGCCGCGGTAACGGCCCATGAGCGCGGTGGAAATGTCGGTGAAGAACCGCGAGCCGCCGGAGAGGTCGAGCAGGTTGCCGAAGTAGATGAAGGCGATGACGATGGTGGTGGCCACGGTGAGCGGGATCCCCACCAGCGAGTTGGAGTCGAGGCTCAGGTAGATCACCAGCCGGTCGAAGTCCACGTCGCGTCCCTGGAACTGACCGGGGATGAAGTGGCTCACGAGGCCCAGGACAAAGAACGACGACAGGAAGATGAACAGCACGGGTCCCGCGGAACGCCGCACCCCTTCGGCCACCAGCGCCAGGATAATGGCGCCGCCTATCAAGGCATCGCGCGGGCGCGAGTAGAGTTCCTCGAAGATCCGTTCGTAGTGCCAGCTCAGGTAGAAGCACACGAGCAGGCCGACCGTGGCGGCCAGCGCGTCGTACCAGGGCACGCGAAGGCGCGGTCCGCCCGGCCCGGCCCCCTTGAGGAGGTAGAGGGTGCCGAGGGCAAGGCCGAGCAACGCCAGCAGGCGCTGCTCGGCGAACACCACGATGCCCACCGCCCGGTAGAGATCGGCGGCCTCCGCCAGGGCGGCGGCCGTCAGCAGCGCTGCCAGCAGGCGCCCGGCAATCCGCACCGTCCAGGACGCCACCGGCGCCCGCACGGCGTCTACGTCACCGCCGGCCATGATGAGGATCTAATGCGTCGATTCGACCCCGTTACATCCCCATTTCCTTGTAGAACCGCGCGGCGCCCGGATGGTAGGGGACGCCCAGGTCGACGTGCATCTTGCCGGGATCGAACTGCTTGAACATGCCATGGGAGCCGATCAGCTTCTGCTTGTTGGCGTGCAGCGCCTTCACCACCTTGTATACGACGTCGTCCGGGGTCTGCGTGCTCGCGTTGACGACGAAGGACGCCTGGAACACGTGGGTGGGTTTCATGATGCCGGGGTAGAGCTTGGCCGGTTGCAGGGTGGCGATGCTCGCCGCCGGAACCACGCTCCGCATCGCCGCCAGCGCCTCCGGCGTGTTCTCCATGGACAGCACGCGGATGCCGCCCACCGCGGCGTGGGCCTGCCGGGTGATGCCCGAGGTCAGGGAGAAGTAGGCCGCGTCGGTCTTCCCTTCCATGAAGTCGCGCACGCCCCGCACCCCGTTGGGCACCGGTACTCCCACGACGTCCTTGTAGCTCAGCCCCACGGTGGCGAGAACCGACAGCGAGTTGAGGCCGACGATCTTCTGCTTGGTGTACCTGCTGGGAAGCCGCTTGCCCTTGAGATCGCTCAGGGTCTTGATGTCGGAGTCGTCGCGCACGTAGAACCCGCCATACAGCGGAAACAGCACGGCGACGAGCCGGATCTTGTCCTGTTTCCGGCCCTTGAACATCTCCTTGCCCAGTACGGCGAATGAGCTGGCGGCGACGTTGGAGATGGTGAAATCCAACTCTCCGTTGTTGGCCAGCGGCAGGGTCACCACCGGGCCGCCCTGGGGCACCACGCGCATGTTGACGCCGCCGGCCTCGATGGCCGTCTTCGCCACGCCGGCTCCGGTGGCGTACGCCAGCGAACCCTGGGGGTTGGTGCCGATGCTCACGGTCTGCGCGTGAACGCCCTGCGCGGCGAAGACCAGCGCCAATACTGCGATTACGAACCGTGCCATGCCGTCCTCCTGTTCCTGTTGCGCCCGAGATTGACGCCTCTTTCTCATGGAAGGGCAGGGGTTTGTCAACCGGCGCAGGCGCATGGCCGGTGGAAGGCACGGCTCACGACCGGTCGCGGAGATTGGCTTGTGACCGCGGTTTCGTCTGTGATAGACGGAAGTTCCGGTGCCCGCCCGGCTTCGTATCCCACAGGAGGTGGAACATGGAGGAGACCCGTCCCGCAGACCACTGGCGTATCGGCAAGGACAACACGGCGCTGATCGTCGTCGACATGCAGAACATGTGGGTGGACCCGAGGGGCACCCGCTACCTGCCCTCGTCCGAGGACATCATCCCCAAGATCCAGCATCTCCTGAAGGAGTGCCGCTCGTCGGAGGTGCCGGTCATCTACCTCTACACCACCAAGCGCAAGGACCTGGCGGACGTGGGCGTGTTCGCGGACCTCAAGCCCATGACCCACGACACCGAGGATCCCTGGACCAACCTCGAAGGGGCTCCCGGCGCCCAGTTCTGCGACAGCGTGAAGCCCGAGCCGGACGAGATCGTCATCAAGAAGTTCCGCTACAGCGGCTTCTACGGCACCAACCTGGAGAACGTGCTGCGGCGCCTGGGACGGGACACCATCGCCATCACCGGCGTGGCCACCAACGTGTGTTGCGACAGCACCGCCCGGGACGGCGCCATGCGCGACTTCAAGGTGCTCTTCCTGTCGGACTCCAATGCCTGTTTCTCGGACGAAGAGCAGGAGGCGACCCTGCAGAACTTCGACAAGCACTTCGGAGTGGTGATGGATACGGCGACCTTCCTGGAGCGGTTGCAGCAGGCCTGACGCCCGCGGCGTTTCGGAGGGGACACTCGTGGCCGAGGCTCGCAGACTCTACGCCGGCACCCAGGCCGGCATGGTGATCCTCCGCGGGGTGGGGGACATCTGGACCTCCATGCGCGGGTCCCGCGAGTACCAGAGCTTCTTCCCGGACCAGGTGGTGGACTCGGTGTGGGGATGCCGCGGCAACCCCGAGGTGGTCTACGCCGGCGTGACCCAGGACGGCCTCTATCGTACCCGCGACCAAGGGCGCCACTGGGGGCGGGTGCTCGAGGGCGACATCCGCTGGGTCACGGTGGACCCCGCCGACGACCGGGTGGTCTACGCCGGTACCGAACCGGTGATGCTGTTTCGCAGCGAGGACGGCGGCGATTCCTGGGAGGAGCTGGAAGGCTTGCGCGCGTTGCCTGCCGAGGTACAGCACCACTGGTGGTTCCCCTACCCGCCGCACCACGGGCACGTGCGCCACATCTACATCGATCCGGACAACACCGACACGATCTACCTGGCGCTTGAGCACGGCGGCATCGTGCGCAGCTTCGACCGCGGCGAGACCTGGGAGGACGTCAGCGAGGGCATCGAGTACCCGGATGTGCACATGCTCGTCCGCTCCCCCGCCGACCCTGCCGTCTTCTTCGCCGCCACCTCCAGGGGCTTCTTCCGCGGCGATCCCCCCGAAGCCGGCTGGCAACGGGCGGAAAAGGGAATGGACAGCGACTACTTCCACGACGTGGTGATGCTGCCGGGGGACCCGCCGGCGCTGTTTCTGGCCGGCGGACACGGCTCGCCACAGTACTGGGACCGGCCCACCGGCGCCGACGGCCGCATCTATCGCAGCGAGGACTGCGGCCGCACCTGGCGGCAGGTAGGCGCCGGCCTCCCGGTTACCCACCCGGGCATGTGCTGGCAACTGGCCCGCGACCCTTATGACGATGACGCCGTCATTGCGGCCTTCGGCGACGTGGCCCGGGGCCACACCGCCGGGCCGCCGGGCGAGGGGGACATCTACCGGACTCCCGACCGCGGCGACACCTGGGAACGCATCGGACGGCAGAAGCGCGGCAGCGACTTCCTCGGGCTGCCGGCCATACGCGTTCTCTGGGCCGCGGCGGAGTCATAAGAGTCTGTCCGAGAATTTCCGGGGAGAAAGAATGCGTCCTTCGACTTCGCTCGGCAGACCTCGCTACGCTCAGGACGACACACTTTCTCGGACACGCCACTACGGGACATGAGCGCCATCGGCGAGAACACAGCGCGGGTGGACGGACCGGCAAAGGTCACCGGCGCCGCCCAGTACACGGGCGACCTGGAATTTCCGGGGCTCACCTTCGTCAAGGTGCTCAGGAGCCCCCATCCTCACGCACGGCTCGTTTCCGCGGACGCGAGCGCCGCGGCGGCTCTCCCAGGCGTGGCGGCGCTGCTCACCGGCGCGGACCTCCCGCCGGAACGCTCCCATTTCGGTCCCGTGGTCAAGGATCAGCCCATCGTGGCCGTCGATCGGATTCGCTACGCGGGCGAGGTGGTGGCCGCGGTGGCCGCCGAAGAGCCGGACATCGCCGAGGAAGCTCTCGACCTCATCCGCGTGGAGTACGAGCCCCTGGCGCCGGTCTTCGATCCGATGGAAGCCATGGCCCCCGGCGCGCCGATTCTCCACGAAACCCGGGTCCAGTCCGAGAGCCGGCTGGACAAGGGCCACTACCACTACGAGGACCGGGCCAACGTGCTGACGTCCTACCGTGTCGGCCGCGGCGACACCGAAGAGGGGTTCGCCGCCTCGGACGTGGTCTTCGAGGATACCTACACCACCCCCAAGATTCAGCACGGCCACCTGGAACCCCACGTGGTGACGGCATTCTGGGATGCGGCGGGCAAGCTCACGGTCTATTCCGCCACCCAGAACCCGTCGTCCATCCGGGTCCAGCTCGCCGAGCTGTTCGAGCTTCCGCAGTCCATGGTGCGGGTGGTGGTGCCCTTTGTCGGCGGCGGTTACGGCGGCAAGGTGCACCTGCGGCTGGAGCCCCTGGCGGCGGCGCTGGCGCGCAAGGCCGGCCGGCCGGTCCAGTGGCGGCTCACGCGGGAGGAAGTCTTCCTCACCGGCCACTGCCACGCGTCGGTGGTGCGCATCAAGACCGGCGTGAAGCGCGACGGCACGATTCTGGCCCGGCAGGTAGAGGCGGTCTACGACACCGGCGCCTATGCCCTCACGGGGCCCTCCACCTCGCGCAACGGAGGCGAGGTGTCGGGCGGACCCTACCGCATTCCGCACCAGCGCCTCACCTCCTACTGCGTCTACACCAACACCCCGCCCACCGGACCCTACCGGGGCTTCGGCGTGCCCCAGGTGTGCTGGGCCTACGAGGCGCAGATGGACGACATGGCGCGACGGCTCGGGCTGGACCCGGTGGAGATGCGCCTCCGGAACCTGGTGCACGAGGGCGACGTCTTCGTTACCGGCGACACCCTGGAGGCGGTGGGGCTGGAGGACTGCCTCCGGGCCGCAGCCGAGGCGGTCGATTGGCGGGACGGGGCGGAGCAGGCGCCTCGGCCGCCTGGACCGGTGGTGCGCGGCAAGGGTGTGGCGGTCATGATCAAGACCACCATGACGCCGTCGCACTCCTCCGCCAGCGTCCGGCTCAACGCCGACGGCTCGGCGACGCTCTTGTCCGGAAGCGTGGACATCGGCCAGGGCGTGCAGACGACCTTGGCGCAGATGGTGGGCGAGGTGCTGGGGCTGCCGCGGGAGCGGGTCGCCGTCACCTTGCCGGACACCGATGTCACACCCTTCGACCAGTCCACCAGCTCCAGCCGCACGGTCTTCAGCATGGGCAACGCCGCCATCCGGGCCGCCCGCCAGGTGGCCGATCAGCTCCTGGAGATCGGCGCCGGCGAGCTCGAGGCCGACGCCGGCGACCTGGAGCTGCGGGACGGGCACGTGCAGGTGGCCGGAGTTCCCGAGCGGCGGCTCGCGATCAGCGACCTCTTCCGCGCCCGGTTCGGCGGCGCGGTGGGAAGCCTCTTCGGCAGCCACGGTTTTCAGAGCCGCGGCGGCGTCGATCCCGCCACCGGCAAGGGCAAGGCGTCGGCCTTCTTCTTCCTGTCCGCGTGCGCCGCCGAGGTGGAGGTCGACACCGAGACCGGCAAGGTGCGGGTGGTGCGGCTGGCCACCGCGGTGGACGCCGGCAAGGCCATCAACCCGCGCCAGTGCCACCTGCAGAACGAGGGCTCGATGCTCATGTCGCTGGGCTCGTCGCTGTTCGAGGAGATGGTCTTCGACAACGGCCAGCCCATCAACTGCACCTTCCTGAGCTACGTCCCCCCGTCCATGCAGGACCACCCCGAGACCTTCACCTCGCTCCTGGTCGAGCATCCCCACCCCGACGGCCCTTTCGGCGCCAAGGGCATGGGCGAGGCCGCCCTCGGCCCGGTGGAACCCGCCATCGGGAATGCCGTGGCCAATGCGTTGGGGGGTGTGAGAGTGAAGGATCTGCCGCTACGGCCGGAGCGAGTGTTGGAGGTGCTGCGCGCGACCCCCGATTCGGACTAGGGCGGCGTGTCGCGGTTGTTTTCCCGGCGGGCGAAGCCTTCGAAGAGTCCTTCGAGCCGAGCCATGCGCTCCCGGAGCTCCCCTATGCTGTCCCGAAGTTCGCCGATGTCCCGCTTCATTGAGCGCAGGTCCGGCAGAATCAACCCGGCGAGGGAGATGCCCGTGCCAATGATGGCGACAAGGATATAGAAATCTGATGGAACAGCACTCATGGCAGCGGCTCCCGTTGAAGAACCAAGTACAAGACCGATTGTACAATAACGGGGCGGCCATGTCAATGTTGCAGCCGCTCCCCTACAGATACTCCTTGAACCAGTCCACCGACAGGTCCAGCAGTTGGCTCAGGTGCGGTTCCTTGTAGATGTCATGATGGTTGACGCCCGGAATCACGACGTAGCTCTTGGGCTCGGGTGACTCCTCGTAGAGACTGGCCTGCTCGTCAAGAGGCGTCAGGGTGTCCAGCTCGGCGGACACGTACAGCGCGGGACATTCCATCTCGTGGGCCACGTTTTCGGGCTTGTACTCGAGGATGGCGTCGGCGCACTCCAGGGGCATCTCGACCTCGCCCCGTTCCGGATTGGCGGCCACGGTTTCCTTCCAGAACTCCCAGCCTTCCGGCGTCGTCTCCATGATGTGGTAGGGGTGGACGCGCCGGGACTGGCCGCTCAGCACCCGCTCGTCGCGGTCCTCATCGAGCTCTTGCAGGAACTCCTGCCACTCCCATTCCCGGCGCAGGCAACGGAGCCAGCGCTCGCCGTCGCCGACGCCGACGACGCTGACGATGCAGCGCACGCGGTCATCGACGGCGGCCGCGTAGGTCGCATGGGCGCCGCCGAAGCTCGTGCCCCAAATGGCGAGGCGCTCGGGGTCCACCTCCTCGCGCACGCCCAGGCAGGTGAGGCCGTTGCGGATGTCCTCGATCTGCTCCAGCGGAATGAGGCGGTGCCGCGGCCCTTCGCTCTCGCCGAACCCCCGGTAGTCGAAGCGCAGCGTCACGTACCCCTCTTCGGACAGCCGGGCTGCCACCGCGGGCATGAGTGCTTCCTTGAGGCCGGCGTAGCCTTGGCACAGGATAATGCCCGGATGGCCTTGCGGCTCGCGGGGGCCGTCGGGGATGGTGATCACCCCGGCCAGGCCGTAGCCGGGGCCGCTGTAGAACCGGATTGTTTCTTCCATGGTGCCTCCTGCACTGGGAGTTGGCATCGAACGATCACGCGATGCGGGCGCGGGCGGGTTTGAAACCCGCCCCTACACCGAGTCGTCACGCGGCGCAAGGACCTGGTGGCCGTCCTTCACGGGCGGTTGCGCCCCAGCCACCGGGTGGCGCCGACGTAGATGTGCTGGGTGCCCATGTTTACCACTACCACGCGAGCCAGATGGAAGGCGATGACCGCGGGGACGCCGATGCCCAGGGCCTGGGCGGTGATGGACATCTCCGCCATGCCTCCGGGGGAGGTGGAGATGATCATGGTGGCGATGGGCAGCTCGAACGCCCAGGCCAGCGCCAGCCCCACCACCATCGAGGCCGCCAGCGCGAAAAAGGAGCTCAGCAGCGCGAACGGGATGAACAGCTTGTAGCGGGCGAAGAAGGCCTGTTCGTAGCGGGCCCCGAGCACGAGGCCGAACATGAGCTGGGCGAAGTTCGTCATCCACTCCGGCACCGCCGAGAGCTGCACCTCGCCGACGGTGAAGGCCGCGCCGAAGAAGATCGGCATGAGCAGGTAGCCGTTGTGCATGTGAAGGCGTTCGGAGATCTCGCCCAGCACGAAACCCGCCAGCAGCCAGGGCACCAGCACTCCCACGTCGAGGGGCACGGCAGGCCGGTAGTCGCCGGTCTCCAGGGGGATGCCGCCATAGGTCAGGACGAAGGGGATGACCAGCACGAGGATGGAGACTCGCAGGCTGTGGGCCACCGCCACCGGCGCGATCTGAGCGCCGTACCGGTGGGCCAGGTTGGCCATGGCCATGGCCCCGCCCGGGATGGAAGCGAAGAAGGTCGAGCGGGGCTCGACCCCGGAAACCCGGCTCAGGATGGCGGCCGCCAGCGCTGCGATGATGAAGGTCGCCAGGGTCGCCAGCGCGATGGCCGGCCAGTTGGCGGCCAGCGCCGTCACCACCGGCGGGGTGAAGTAGAGGGACAGCGCCGAGCCGAGCAGGACCTGCCCCATCTGCCGAGCGTACGGCGGCGAGTCCATGGCCACGCCCAGCAGGTTGAGAGCGGCGACCACCACCATGGGGCCGATCATCCAGGGAATGGGCAGGTTCAGCCAATCGCAGAAGTACCCCGCCGGGATGCCCACCACCAGCGCGGTGAGGATGGCGGGCGTGCGTTGGCGCAGATCCGCCGCGCGCCGGCGCAGATCGGCCAGTGTCCGGGCCCCCAGGTTCATGAAAGTCGCCTGCGGCTCCGGGGGCGCCGCCCCGGTCATACGATGTTTCTTTCCCGGAAGGAGCGGATCTCGTCGGCGCTGTAGCCCAGCTCCGTGAGGGTTTCCTCGTTGTGCTCGCCGAGCGTGGGCGGCCGGAGCCGGAGGGTGATGGGCGTATCCAGCAGGTTGAGGCCGTTGCGCACCAGCTTGAACGGGCCGAACTCGGGGTGGTCCACGTCCATCAGCCGGTCCAGGTGCTTGACCTGCGGGTCCTCGAAGACCTCGGCGAAGTTGTTGATGGGCGCGCACGGCACGTCCCGGCCGCGCAACTCCTTGAGCCAGTGCTCGCGTGGCGCCGACTGCACCACCGCGCCGAAGGTCTCGGAGATGAAGTCGTAGTTATTCGCCCGCGCCGGCCGGTCCTTGGTGCGCTCGTCGGTCTGGAAGTCCGGCCGGCCCATGACCTCGGTGACGCCGATCCAGAATTTCGGCGGATGGGACAGGTGGATGACGAAGGGCTTGCCGTCGCCCGCCACCAGGGCGTAGACGCCGGCGGTCTTGATGCGGCTGCGCATGCTCGGCACCTCGCCGCTGAAGAGGTACTGGGTCATGCTCAAGCCCAGGAAGCAGATGGTGGACTCCAGCAGCGAGGTCTCCACCTTCTGGCCGACGCCGGTGCGTTCCCGGGCCGCCAGCGCCGCCAGCACCCCGTAGCAGCCGAAGACGCCGCCGAGGTGATCGGAGAAGGCCGCTCCCGGGCCGTGGGGCTGTTCGACATCGGTGAGGACGCTCAGGAGTCCGCTCAGGGACTGGCCGATGGTGTCGTAGCCGGGCCGTTCCCGGTACGGGCCGTCCTGTCCGAAGGCGGAGATGGAACAGTAGATGATGCGCGGGTTCATCCCCCGCACCACGTCGTAGCCGATGCCGAGCCGGTCCACCACGCCGGGCCGGAGGTTCTCGACGATGACGTCCGCGTCCCGCGCGAGCTTGAGGAACACCTCGCGGCCCTCCGGCGCTTTCATGTCCAGGGTCAGGCTCTTCTTGTTGCGGTTGAGGGCGCAGAAGCTCGGGCTGTAGTCCTTGGGTTCCTTGTCCCAGGTGCGGAACGGATCCCCCTTGCCGGGGGTCTCGATCTTGGTCACGTCCGCCCCCAGGTCCGCCAGCAAGAGCGACGCGTAGGGGCCGGCGATGTAGTTGGTGATGTCGAGGATCTTGATGCCTTCGAGTGCTGCGGGCATGGGACGGGCCTTTCTTGCCGTTCTGTTCTCAGCGGGTGCGGTTGTAGTCGTAGTCCTCGCGCTCGGTGGCGCCGGAGCGGAGCTCGGGCAGGAGCGGCGGACGGGTGGTGTTCACCTGCGCGTGGACGTCCAGGGCGGCCTGGTCGACCCAGCGCTCGACCAGCACCAGCTTGTCCGGGTTGACGACGCTGCGGAACACTTCGAACTGCTCGCATCCCGGTTCCTTCATGACTTCCTCGCAGCGGCCCCGGTACCCTTCGGCCAGTTCGGCGCCCTTGCCCTCGACGGCGTTGATGGTGACGATGAGGCGTAGAGACATTTCGTTTCCTCCCTGAAATGTGAGTGAATGCCCGTTGCCCGCGGGAGCTCCCGGCAAGGTTCCCTCAGTGTGTATCAGATCAGGGAAACTCTGAAAAATCGCGGCCGGGCAAGGGGGCGTCTTTCGACTTCGCTTCGCTCAAGACGAACGGTTGGAGACCGGCGTCACGCCGGTTCGGGCATGTCGGCCAGCAGCCGCCCGTAACCCGGTATCGGCTGGCGCACGCCCAGGCGCATCTGGGTCTCCCAGCAGCGCGCGGGCAGCGCGTGCACCACCGGCACGCCCAGGTCGGCCTCCATCGGATCGATGATGTCCAGGGTCTTCCACGCCGAACCCAGCATGTAGAGGCATTCACCGCCGGGATGCCGGGCGAAGTTGTCCGTAAGCTGGCGGCGGATCTCGGAGGAGGGCACCTTGGGTACGTCGGCGAAGGGGACGTCGATGCCTTCCATGCCCAGCATCTCGAACCCGGCGTCGGTCAGGTAGGTACGGAAAAGCCCGTTCAGCTCCTCCGGGAAGTAGCTCGCGCCTACGATCCTCCGCACTCCCAGGGTCCGGAACGCGCGCACGTGGTTTTGTCCCGAGGTCATCATCGGGACGCCGTAGCGGTCTTCCCAGGAACGGATGGTGGCGGTCTCGCCTTGGTAACCGAGCAGCATGAACGGCGGCGCGCCGATGGGCCGGATCAGGTCCGGCTTCTTCGCCGCCAGTTCGGCCACCTTGGCCTCGTAGCGGGGCATGGACGCCCGGAACTCGGCCTGGTCCCCCTGGGTGAAACCCATGGTCAGGTGCACGAACCGGATGCTCGACGGGAGCTTCGGGTCGAGTTCCTTGTCCCCCAGCACCCCGGTGCGGTTGGTAGGCCACACCGAGCCCACCAGGTACTCGGTCCGCGAGTGTTCAGCGCATTCCGCCATACTCTTCCGCGGTGACGTGGGCGCCGCCGAACGGTTCGGGGCGGTTGCCGTACAGCAGCAGGCGTCCGGTGCCCACGTTGGTGATCTGGTAGTAGTCCTTGGGGTCGAAGAAGACCGCCTGACCCTGCTCGATGATGCGCTCGCCGCCGTGGATGTCCTTCACGCTGGCCTTGCCTTCCACCACCAGGAAGCTTTCCGGCTCCGAGTGATAATGCATGTCGGTGTGATCGCCGGGCTTGAGGTGAAGCATCCAGGTGCAGAACTTGGCCGTTCCGTACAGCCGGTTGAACCGCTGCTCGTTACCGGCCTTTTCCGTGAGATTCACGAACTCCATCGACCACCTCCTGTGTTAGCGTCCGTCGTTCCCCGCATCCGGCACCCATGCCAATAACACAAACCGCCGTGGGGAAACAGGCACGGATCGGGGCTGGGATGACGGCGGTTGCCTTGCTGCCCGGCGCCGTGATACGGGCGTTAGTCGAAGTCCTTCAAAGAAGCACAGGAGGCGACTTATGCGCGGCGTAATGTTCAACGGAAACCGGGAATGCGAAATCCGCGAGTTCCCCGACCCCCACGCCGAGCCCGGCCAGGCGGTGGTGAAGATCCGCGCCTCGGGGATGTGCGGCACCGACCTGCACCGCTACCGCGGGGACGTGGCCATCAACGCCATCACCGGCCACGAGCCGTGCGGCGTCATCGCGGAGCTGGGCGCCGGCGCCCCCGCGGGTCTCAAGGTGGGCGACCGGGTGGTAGTGCACCACTACGAGGGCTGCGGCATCTGCGAGATCTGCGCCAAGGGCTTCGAGCAGGCCTGCCCCCACGGCCACGTGACCTTCGGCGGCGTCGACGCCCACGGCGCCAACGCGGACTACATCCTGGTGCCGTCGCGCCTGCTGGTGCATCTGCCCGAGGAGCTTTCGTTCGAGGGCGGAGCCGCCATCTCCTGCGGCACCGGCACGGCCTGGAACGGCCTCAAGAAGATCAACGTGGCCGGCGGCGACGTGGTCGCCATCTTCGGCCAGGGGCCGGTGGGCCTGAGCGGCACCATGTGCGCCAAGTACATGGGTGCCAACGTCATCGCCGTCGACGTGGTGCCCGAGCGGCTGGATCTCGCGCGCCGCTACGGCGCCGACCATGTCATCAACGCCGCCGACACCGACCCGGTGGAGGCCATCAAGGAGCTGACCGGCGGGCTGGGATCGACGGCGGCGCTGGAAACCTCGGGCAACCCGGAATGCCGCGGCCAGATCCTCAAGGCCATGCGCACCTTCGGGCGCTGCTGCTACGTCGGCATGGGGCCCCCGTCGACCATCAACTTCCGGGACGACGTCATCTTCAAGGTCGCCACCATCATCGGCTCCTGGACCTTCAACAAGTCCGAGTTGATCGAGATCTGCCGCTTCATGGTGGAGGAGAAGGTGCCCTTGGACGACCTCGTCACGCACCGCTTCGCCCTCGACGACGCCGTCGAAGCCTTCCGCATCTTCGACAGCGCCACCACCGGCAAGTGCGTGTTCGTGCTGGACTGACGGGTATAGATCCGGTATATACCACACGATGCTGCTCGACCGAGTGGTCCGCTCGCTCAGGCAGGCGAGGGTGCGCTTTGCCATCGCCGGCGGACATGCCGTCGCCCTGCACGGAGCGGTACGCGGCACCGTGGACCTGGACCTGGTGTTGGGGTTGTCCCGCGGGAACTTCACCGCCGCGGAAGCGGCGCTCCACGGAATCGGCCTGGAGTCCCGACTGCCGCTAAAGGCGGAAGAGGTGTTCGACTTCCGCGAAGAATACATCCTCAACCGGAACCTCATCGCCTGGAGCTTCGTCAACCCTGCCGATCCCACGGAGATCGTGGACATCATTCTCACCGAGGACATGGACTCGATGCAGGTGGACATGGTGCCGTTGGGGCGGCTCCGGCTGCCGGTGGTGGCGGTGGCCGACCTCATTCGCATGAAGGAGAAGAGCGGCCGTCCGCAGGATCTGGAGGACGTGAAGGCTCTGAGGCGTATCGGCTGATGAGACCCGTACAGTACTTCTCGGATGAGTATCTTGAGCAGTGCAAGCAGATGAAGCCGCAGGACATCCTGCGGTTTCTCGACGAGTTCCGCAGGCTCTACTCCCCCGCGCGGCGGAGGGGCAGCCGTCTCATCAGTCTCAAAGTCCCGGAAGATCTGCTGGAAGCATTCAAGGCCAAGGCCCGCCTGCACGACGTGCCCTACCAGACCCAGATCAAGCGGTTGATGACGGAGTGGGTGGCGGGCCGCTCCGAAGACACGAACACCGGAAGGAGCGGGACATCCCGCCACCGGGCGAGCAGGTCGTAAGGGGCGGGTTTTTTGTGATGTCAGGCGAGATCGAAACGGTCGAGGTTCATCACCTTGTCCCAGGCAGCCACGAAGTCATGGACGAACCGGTCCCGGGAGTCCTCGGATCCGTAGACTTCCGAAAGCGCCCGGAGCTGGGAGTTCGACCCGAAGATGAGATCGACACGGGTGGCGGTCCACTTGAGTTCGCCCGTTGCGCGCTCGCGCCCCTCGAACACGTCGCCGGATTCGGAGGCCGCCTGCCACGCCGTGCCCATGTCGAGCAGGTTCACGAAGAAGTCGTTGGTGAGCGCCTCCGGCCGAGCGGTGAAGACTCCGTGCCGGGATTGGCGGTAGTTGGCGTCCAGGACGCGCATGCCGCCCACAAGAACCGTCATCTCGGGCGCCGTCAGCCCCATCAACTGAGCCCGGTCGACCAGCAGCTCTTCCGCCGGCGCGGAGTACCCGCCGTTCTGGTAGTTCCGGAACCCGTCCGCCGCCGGCTCCAGCACGGCGAAGGAGTCGACGTCGGTCTGCTCCTGCGACGCATCCGCGCGGCCCGGCGTGAACGGAACCGTCACGTCGCGTCCGGCGTCCTTCGCCGCTTTCTCCACGGCCGCGCAGCCGCCGAGGACGATCACGTCCGCCAACGAGACACTCTTGCCGTTGGCTTGCGCGGCGTTGAACTCCTGCTGGATACCCTCAAGGGTTTCCAGCACGGCTGCCAACTGGGCGGGCTGGTTGACCTCCCAGTCCTTCTGCGGCGCCAGACGGATGCGCGCGCCGTTGGCCCCGCCGCGCATATCCGAGCCCCGGAAAGTCGACGCGGAGGCCCAGGCGGTCGAAACCAGTTGGGAAACCGAGAGCCCTGACGCCAGGATCCTGGCCTTCAGGGCGGCGATGTCCCCCTCATCGATCACCGGATGGGTAACGGCGGGGACCGGGTCCTGCCAGATCAACTCCTCCGCCGGAACCTCCGGGCCCAGGTAGCGCGAGCGCGGCCCCATGTCGCGGTGCGTCAACTTGAACCACGCCCGGGCGAACGCGTCGGCGAACTGGTCCGGGTTCTCGTGAAAACGCCGCGAGATCGGCTCGTAGACGGGATCCATCCTGAGCGCCATGTCCGCCGTGGTCATCATGGGCGCGTGCCGCTTCGACGGATCGTGAGCGTCCGGCACGGTGTCCGCGCCGGTCCCGTCCCTGGGAACCCACTGCCACGCCCCGGCAGGGCTCTTGGTCAGCTCCCACTCGTAGCCGAACAGGGTGTCGAAGTAGCTGTTGTCCCACGTCACCGGCGTCGGCGTCCATGCGCCCTCGATGCCGCTGGTTATCGCATCGCCGCCCTTGCCGCTGCCGAAGCCGCTCTTCCAGCCCAGCCCCTGCTCCTCGATGGGAGCGCCCTCGGGCTCCGGACCGACATGGGCCGGGTCGCCGGCACCGTGGGCCTTGCCGAACGTGTGGCCGCCGGCCACGAGCGCCACCGTCTCCTCGTCGTTCATCGCCATCCGGCCGAAAGTCTCGCGGATGTCCCGGCCCGAGGCGACCGGGTCGGGCCGGCCGTTGGGGCCTTCCGGGTTCACGTAGATCAGCCCCATCTGGACAGCCCCGAGAGGAGTCTCCAGCTCCCGGTCGCCAGCATAGCGCTTGTCGCCCAGCCACTCGCCTTCCGACCCCCAGTAGATGTCCTGTTCGGGTTCCCACACGTCCTCGCGTCCGCCGGCGAAGCCGAACGTCTTGAATCCCATGGATTCCAGCGCGCAGTTGCCGGCCAGGATCATCAGGTCCGCCCACGAGATCTTCCTGCCGTACTTCCGCTTGACCGGCCACAGCAGCATGCGCGCCTTGTCGAGGTTGCCGTTGTCCGGCCAACTGTTCAGCGGCGCGAACCGCTGCGTGCCGGTCCGAGCCCCGCCGCGGCCGTCGTCGGTCCGGTAGGTGCCTGCGCTGTGCCACGCCATCCGGATGAACAGCGGCCCGTAGTGGCCGTAGTCGGCCGGCCACCAGTCCTGCGAGGCGGTCATCAGGTCGAACAGATCTTTCTTCACCGCTTCGAGGTCGAGGCTCCCGAACTCCCTGGCGTAGTCGAACGCCTCGCCCATCGGATTGGACAGCGAGGATTGCTGGTGGAGGATCTCCAGCCTCAACTGGTTCGGCCACCAGTCCCGGTTCGACGTGCCGCCGCGAGCGGCGGCCGTGCGAACTCCGTGCATCACCGGGCACTTGTTGTCGCTCATGATCTCCTCCTTTGCATGTCGAAACGCGTTCGAGTTTTCTGCCGGGCCGGCTTCTCCGTCAGTCCGTTGGTCCTGAAACGGGGTCGGCCGGAGCTCTCCGGTGGTTGAGGGAGGTGCGGTTGTCGGATGCCGGTGCGCCGGCGCCAGCGTTGGCGGTGATGACAGCACACTGTTTCGGGGGCATGGTTGCGCTCCTCCTCTCTCGACGGTTGTTCTGACATTGAGTATAGGGGAAATCGTCAAGAAGTAAATTTGATAGTTCTTCTCTGTGTGATAATTCGTGCTTATGACGTTCTCCCGGGCAGGAACCGTGGGCGTCGAGTTCTTTCTCTCCAAGGCAGCGATCTCATAGTATCGACGTCAACAATCTGAGCGAGCAGGAGTCCGCGTCTTGCGTCCGCCGTTGCGGGCGCGGTAGTTTGCGAGGAGGGCTTTGGCGCCCCTTGGATGGACCCGGCCGCCGAAGCCCGTAAGTTTGTTGTCCCAGGCGATCCAGGGCTTGTCTTCGGGCCGGAGAGCGTCTACGGTGCACAGCCGCGCATGGGTGCCAACAACTGGCAGGCGGGTTTCAAGCCCGCCTAGTCGACAACGGCCGGACCCATCGGGAGGATCACGATGCCGATATGGCAAGAGCTGAGCTGGCCGCGTATCAAGGAGTGCGCGGAGAAGGGGTCGGTGGTGATCATCCCCATCGGGGTGATCGAGCAGCACGGGCATCACCTGCCGCTGGACACGGATGCGTTCTTCGCCCAGGAGATGGCCCGGGCGGCGGCCTTGCGAGCCCCGGAGATCCTGGTGGGGCCGACGGTGCCGTTCGGCTTCACCCCCAGCAACAAGAACTTTCCCGGCAGCATCAGTCTCACCGCCGCCACCTGGACGGCGCTGATCCGCGAGATCGTCCGGTCGGTGCACCGCCACGGCTTCACCCGCATCGCTCTGCTGAACGGCCATGGCGGCCAGGTTTCGCTGTCGCGGTCGGCGGTGTCGGCGCTCCAGGACGAGGAAGGGATCCGCGTGGTGGTGCTCAACTGGTTCGGACTGGTGGTCGACGACATGGACCGGCTGTTCCCGGACGAGAACATGCCCGGCGGGCGCGTGGGCCATGCCGGCGCGGTGGAGACCTCCATCAATATGCACCTGAGAGGGGAGTTGGCTGCCCAGGGCAGCCTCGAGACCCACCTCGGTCCGCAGATGCCCGACTTCGTGCGCAGGGTGGGGGGCTACGTTCAGACGCCGCGTGAGGACCTCTCGCCGTCGGGTGTGATGGGCGATCCCAATCTCGCCAGCGCCGAGAAGGGCGGCGAACTGTTCGAGCTCTGCGTGGAGCGGCTATGCGCGTTCGCGCGGGAGTATCGCGAGGCTGAACCTTGAGGAGACGCTGATCAATCGTGTCGGCGCCCTTCGACTTCGCTACGCTACGCCTGTCCTGAGCTTGTCGAAGGGCTCAGGGCGAACGGTTGATTCTAGGGAATTCTTATGGAAACCCCGTTCGCCCTGAGCGTAGCGAAGCGAAGTCGAAGGGCGCCATCTCGCTCGGCAGCGATGGATCAGAGTTTCCTCAACCCAGAACCGACCGGGCAGCCGCCTCGATGCGCTCGGCCGTCGGCGTGACGTAGTCCTCCAGCGGCACCGCGAAGGGCACCGGGACGTGCGGGATGGCGACCCGCTTGATGGGCGCCTTCAGGCTGTCGAAGGCAAGGTCCGCCATCAGTGCTGCCATATTCGAGGCCACGCCGCAGTTGTCGTGGCTTTCGTCGGTGACGACCAGCCGGCCGGTCTTCTTTACCGACGCCAACAGGGCGTCGGTGTCGAGTGGCTCCAGCGTCCTGGGGTCGACGACCTCGGCGGAGATGCCGTCCCGGGAAAGGGCCTCCGCCGCCGCCAGCGCCCGGGGCACCTGCACGCCCGCGGCCACGATGGTCACGTCGCTTCCTTCCCGCGCCACCGCCGCCTTTCCGAACTCGGTTTCGTACTCTTCGTCGGGCACCGGCCCGCGCTCTTTCAGCAGCCGCTCGTGGGCGAAGAATATGGTGGGGTCCTGACTCTTGAGTAGCGCGGTACGGAGCAGGCCCTTGGCGTCCGCGGGCGTGGCGGGCATGGCCACCTGCAGGCCCGGCGTGTTCCAGTACCAGGGCTGCGGGCTGCCGGAGTGCTGCACGCCGCCTCCTCCCCGGATGCCGTAGCGCATGAAGTAGGTGACCGGGACGTTGGTCTGGCCGCCGGAGTTCGAGTACGCCACCGCGGCCTCGTTGTTGATCTGCGGGATCGCTTCGTAGGAAAAGGTCGCGGTGCCGACGTCCACCAGCGGCCGCAGCCCGGCCATGGCCGCGCCGGCGGCGATGCCGCAGTAGCCAAGCTCGGCGATGGGCGGCGACTTGATGCGGGCGCCGTGGCGCTCGCGCACCGAGCGGAACCGCGCCGCCGCCGGACCGGAGCTCACCAGGCCGCCGCCGATGAGCACGACCCGGCGGTCCTGCTCCATGGCCTCGGCCAGAGCCTCGACCAGCGCTTCTCCCAGGGTCATCTCACGCGTCATGGCTATTCACCCCTTCCCGCGTACGCGTACTTGACTGCCTCCTCGGGTGCGGGCAGCGGGCTCGTCAGCGCGAACTGCGCCGCGGCGTCGGCCTCGCGCCGGACCTCCTCGTCGATCTTTACGACGGTGTCCCGGTCACAGCTCTCGCTCGCGGCCAGCTCCCGCGCGTAGGCGAGAATGCCGTCGCCGTCGGCGTACCAGGAGCGCACGCTCTCGGGCACCGGGCTCGGGTCCCAGGCCCAGTTGATATCGGTGAGCCCGGCCGCCAGCTCCGGGTGGGCGCCGTCGTTGCCCGGCCACGGGTGGGTGCTGGCCTCCACGAAGAACGGGCCTTCCCCGGCGCGGGTGCGCCGGACCAGCTCCTTGACCGTGCCGTGCACCTGGCCCACGTCGCCTCCGTCCACGGAGGTGGTCTCGACGTTCAGGGCACGCGGGATGTTGGTCAGGTCGTCGGCGCTGTGTCCGTCGTTGACCCTGCCGGCGCGGCGGTGGTTGTTCTCCATCAGGAAGATCAGCGGCAGGTCCCACAGCTTGGCCATGTTCAGGCTCTCGTAGAACACGCCCTCGTCCATGGCGCCGTCGCCGAAGAAGACCACGGTGACCGCCTCGGACTCGAGCACCTGCGCCGCCAGCGCCGCTCCCGAGGCCAGGGCCGTGCTGCCGCCGACGATGGCGGAGGTGTGGAGGATGTTCAGGTCCGGGGCCGCCACGTGGAAGGTCCCGCCCCGTCCCAGGCAGTAGCCGGTCTCGCGTCCGATGACCTCCGCCAGCACCTTGCCGGGATCGCCGCCCTTGGCGATGACGTGGCCGTGGTTCCGATGGGTGCTGAAGAGGTAATCTTCCGGCGCCAGGGCCGCGCACACGCCCACGCCGGTGGCCTCCTGGCCGATGTAGATGTGGAAGTGGCCGCGGATGAGGCCCTCGTGCTCCTCGTTGAACCGGACGACGTGTTCTTCCGCGCGCCGGATCATGAGCATCTTGCGCAGCAACTCGAGCCGTTGATCTTGTGGCATGTCGGGTAGCATGTTTCCCCCCTTATTGTCGGTAGACCGGTTAGAGACGAAAGAACTCGACGGCGTTGGCGGCCACCATCCGGTGGCGTTCGTCCGCGGGCACGCCCGCCATCTGCGAGTCCAGCAGCTCCAGCGAGTGGGGCCAGCGCGTCACGATGTGGGGGAAGTCGCTGCCCCACATCATGCGGTCGACCCCCACGTCGTGGCGCAGGCGGACTCCGACGTGGTCCTCGAAGAAGCCCCAGTAGGCGTGTTCGCGGAGATACTCGCTGGGCAGCCGCTTGAGGCGGGGCAGCCCCATCTGCCGTTCGGCCCAGAAGCGGTTGATGGAGTACTCGTGGTCCATCTGCTCGTAGAAATAGGGCAGCCAGCCGACGTTGTTCTCCGCCCAGTAGATCCGCAGCCTGGGGAAGCGGTCGAAGATGCCGGCCACGATCATCTGGCTGGCCTCCACCGATCCCGAGTGGTAGGGCCCCTGCCGTGCGAGCCGCTGGACGAAGTCCGTGGGCGGCCTGCGCTCTCCCGGCGGCTCCTGGGGATACTGGAACAGCGGGGTTTCGCGAGCGCCGACCCGCGTCGGAAACGAGGTGTGCACCGTCAGCGGCATGTCGAGATCCAGGGCCGCGGCCCAGAAGCGGTCGTCCTCCGCCGTGGGATAGCCCTTGCCGCTGGGATAGGTGGCGAGCCACGCGACCTTGAGCCCGAGGCGCTTGCAGTGCTCCATCTCCGCGATGTCGTCCTCGACGCCGCGGTTGGGGAGGATGCCCACGCCGATCAGCCGCTCCGGGTCCACCGCGCAGTACTCCTCCGCCATGAACTCGTTGAAGTGGTGGATGATGCCGGTGAACGCCTCCCGGTCCTGGATGGCGGTGTTGCGGATCTCCAGGGCGAAGAGCACCTCGGCGTCGATGCCGTCCTGGTCCTGCTCGCGCAGCCGCTGCTCCGCGGTGCCGCATCCCGGCGTGCTGTCGAAGTCGATGACGGCCGGGTTGAACTCCTCCGGCGGCCGTCCGCCGTAGAAGCTGGTGCCGCCGTACACCAGCGGCCGGCCCTCGCGCAGCAGCGCGTCATGGCCGTTGGGAAGGCGTATTCTTCTCGATGCCCGGTCCCGGTACTTGGCGGGAATACGATGGCGCCACAGGTCGGGCGGCGCTTCGAAGTGACTGTCCGCGGAAACGTGCCGGTAGGCTCTCGACACGGGAGGGACTCCCTATGCGGATTCAGGAAGCGGCCAATCGAGCCACTCGGCGATGGCCCGCCCCAGGATCCACTCCTTTTCGGCGTCCGTCAGGTTGTCCAGCTCCTCGGTGAACAGCGTCAGCGCCTGCCGGTAAGGGCAGGGCAGGTGGGAGAGGTCCGTGCCCCAGAACACTCGTTCGGGTCCGAAGGCGTCCACCACCCGGCGGACCTGTGGATGGAGGGACGGATAGGGGTATCTCTCGGTGAAGTAGCAGGGCAGGGCCGAGGCCTTCACCACCACGTTCGGCAGGCTCGCAAGCTTGATCACGCCGTCGACGATGGGTTCCAGGGGCTTGCCGATGAGGCTCGAGTTGAGCCCCATGTGGTCGATGGCGAGACGCAGTCCGGGGTGGCGCGCGGCCACCTGGGCGAGGCGGGGGAGTGCGTGGGGCGCCAGCGCCATCACGGGGACGTCGTACCGTTCCGCCGCCGCCCAGAACCAGTCGATGGTGTCGTCGTCGAGCCAGGTGCGGTAGCGTCCGCGATGGAAAGTGAGGCGGATCCCCAGCATGCCCGGCTGGTCCTTCCACGTCGCCATCCGCTCGCGGCTTTCGGGAGCGTCGAGGGTCAACCGGCCCATGACCGCGAACCGGTCGGGGTGGAGCCGGGCCGCCTCCAGCGACGTGTCGTTCCGGTCCGCTTCCCAGGTGGGAGGCACCAGCACGGCGCGGGCTACGCCGGCTCCGTCCATCTCCCGCAGCAGCTCGTCATGCCCCAGCGGCTCGGGGCGGTGGGGTTTGGCGGCATCGATCCGGTCCCAGGGCTTGTCGGGCGTCTCCGGCGCCCAGATGTGTACCTGAGAGTCGATGATCTGCATCTCCGCCGGTCCCTTGTCGGCTGCCCGCGTGAAGCCCGGCTACGGCGCCGCTTGCTGCTCCGCGTCCCGGTAGGTCCACTGGAAGTCGCGGTCGCGGTAGACCTCGTCGGGCATCAGGCTGGTGAGATCCCGTTTGGCCAGTTCTCCCTCGAATCGCTCGCGGATCGAAGAATCCTCGTCGGCGTACTCGATCTGGTCCCTGGCCCGGTCCTCGACCTTCTCGGCGTGGCCCCGGAACTGGCGGGGCGGGTGCAGCGCCAGGTAGCGCGCCGGCGTGCCGCCGGCATTGAAGTGCTGGTGGAACCACTTGCCGGGGGGCACGAACATGCTGGCCTCGTGCCACGGCGCCACCACCTTCTCCTTCCCTTCCTCCCACAGGATCGAGTAGCCCTCGCCCGCGGGAATGACGATGACCCGGCCCGGGCCGTGACGGTGGGCCTTCTTGTAGGTCCGGGACGGGAACACCGACATGTGGCACGACATCTCCGAGTTGGGAAACGTCATCAGCACGCTGTGACCCCCCGCGCCCCGGCGGCTGCTGCGGTTGAGCTTGTTCCAGGAGCCCATGTCGGGGAAGAAGTTGCCGTACCAGAAGATGCCGCTGCGGCCGCCCCAGGTCCTGGTGGGGTCGCCGTCGCGCACGAGCTTGGCTTCGGAGTAGAGCTCGCCGCCCTTGGACAGGTGGTCTTCGCCTTCGTAGTGGTTGTTGAAGAAGAACGAAGGGTCCGTGTTGAGCGACATCGCCAGCGGCAGGTAGCTGTAGCGCAGGAGCCGCACGGGCTGGTCGCCGCGCATGTTGCTCATGGTGTGGTGGTAGTTGTGCGGGATCTGGAACAGGCTCCGGGGCTGCCATTCGAAGCTGGTCTTGGCGCCGTTGTCACCCAGCCACACCGTGGTTACGCCGTGGCCCTGGAGCACGTAGACCAGCTCGTCGAGGGCGAACTTCAGCGGCGGCAGCGTCTGTCCGGCCGGGATCTCCTGGACCATGGCGGAGGTGACTCCTTCCTGCCCCACGAGTTGGATGAACGCGCTCTCGCACCCTCGCTCCTCCCACCAGCCCAGCTCCACCTTGCGCAGGTCCTTGATGAAGTAGCCCCGGTGGACCGGCACTCCGGTGGCGGCCATCCAGTCATCGTAGGTGTATTCCTTGACCTCCAGGTCGGGGGCAACGGTATCGTCGGAGCTCGTGTCAATCTCAACCTGCGCCATCAATCGCTCTCCTGGATTCCCGCTTCCCATCGCGAACGGGCACATGCTTTCGCGGGAATGACGGGGCGGTCGCCGCCGGTCCGGCACGCCCGCGGGTTAGTACTACGAGTCGGCTACCTCGTCGAACGTGGGCTCGGGCATGCCGTCCTTCCACGTCGGGTCGCGCAGTTCCAGCCGGTTGCCGCTGGGATCCGAGAAGTAGAGTTCCCGCCCCGGAAAATACCCGCCCTTGCGGTAGTAGAGTTCCACGACGTCCACTTTCTTCTCCCTGAACACCTTGCACGCCTCGTTCAGGGTTTCCGGGCTGACGGTGAAGGAGTGGTGGACGCGGTCGTCCTCGGGCTTGTCCGGCAGCTCGCGGCGCTCGCACAGCAGGATGTTGTGATCGCCCACGTTGAAGCACGCCATGACGTTGTTGGAGAGCCGGCCGAGGTTCTTGAGCCCGAGCAGATCGCCGTAGAACTTCTCCGCCTCGCCCAGGTCGTTCACGGGAATCGACCAATGAGTGACCCCTTCGATCTTGAGCATGTGCCTGTCTCCTTTCCTGGCTGGTCCCCGAGCGCGAACGCGGCCCGGACTTACGTCAACCTACATGACCTCCCGCACTCCGATCAAGGGATTGTGTTTCCCCCACAACGTAACTACCATTCACCGCGTGCCGGGGGAACGCCCACGGCGGGCAAGCGGATCGCGTGGAGCGCACCGTACAAGACCACGGGTGAACCAATGAGAGACCACTACGACTTTTCGAAGGCCAAGCCGAATCCATTCGTGCACGGACAAGCGTTTGACGGCCTCCAGGAGTTCGTGGAGGCGTGCAAGCAGATCGACGACTGGCGCCAGATCGACAACGCGGACTGGGACGAGGAGATCGGCGCGCTGAGGGAGGTGACCGGGGAGCTGATCCCGGACCCGCCCATGCTGCTGTTCGACAACATCAGGGGCTATCCGGCGGGTTTTCGCGTGGTGGGGCTGCTCACCGCGTCCTACAGGCGCGCCGCGTTGGCCCTGGGGCTGCCCGTCGACGAGCCCCGGACGAAGCTCAGCGAGATGGCGTCCCGGAAGATGCGGGAGGTGGAGCCGATCCCTCCGGCGGAGGTGGCGGACGGACCGGTGATGCAGAACGTCATGACCGGGGACGACGTCGACCTGTTCCGTTTCCCGGCGCCCCGGTACCACGCCATGGACGGAGGCCGCTACATCGGCACCGGTGACTGCGTCATCAACCGCGATCCGGAAAGCGGTTTCCTGAACGCGGGAACCTACCGCATGCAGGTGCACGACCGCGGTCTCCTGGGCCTGTGGATGAGCCCGGGGCAGCACGGGCGGCAGATCTGCCAGCGCCACTGGGAGCAGGGCCGGAGCTGCCCGGTGGTGGCCACCTTCGGCGGCGACCCGCTCGTCTTCATCGCCTCCAACAACCGGATTCCGTGGGGCCGGAGCGAGCTGGACCTCGCCGGCGGGCTCCGGAAACGCCCGGTCGAGGTGATCGAGGGACCGGTTACGGGCTTGCCGATACCGGCGCACGCGGAGATCGCGGTGGAGGGGGAGGTGCCGCCGCCGGACCGGGAGTCACGCGACGAAGGGCCTTTCGGCGAATGGCCGGGATACTATTCGGGGGGGACCATCGGGACGGGCGAGCCCCAGCCGGTGATCCGGGTCAAGGCGGTGTACTACAGGAACGATCCCATCATCCACGGCGACGCGCCGATGTGGCCGGGCGCCCGCCGGGGCGGCCTCGAGATGGGCACCGGCCGCGGCGGCGTCGCCGACCTGGCCCGTGCCGGCATCCAGGACGTGGTGGGGGTGGGGCGGCACATGGGCTACATCCGCGTGGTGGCGATCCGGCAGCGCTACCCGGGCCATGCCCAGCAGGCGGCCCGCGCCGTGGCCGCGGCTACCCGCAACGGCCGCTGGATCGTCATCGTCGACGAGGACGTCGATCCCACGAACTTCGCCGAGGTGATGTGGGCCATGACCACCCGCGCCGAGCCGTCCAGGGACATCGAGATCCTGGACAATTGCTGGAGCACTCCGCTGGATCCGCTGATGCCGCCGGAGAAGCGCGATTCCGGCGATCACACCAACTCGCTGGCGGTGTTCTACGCGGTGCGCCCGTTCCACCGGCGGGACGATTTTCCCAAGGTCAGCCGCAGCCCGCGGGAGCTGCGCGAACGGATGATCGAGAAGTACCGGGGAATCCTGCCGTTTCCGGCAGCATAGAACGGTCCCGATCACGCACGGTTGGACTCTCGTTTACCCTCGATTCGCGAGATCGGAAATTCAGGTAGGCGCCGGCAAAAGGGTCGCTACCCGATCCACGAGCACGGCGGGAACATGCAGCCCAGGGGTTCGGGGATGATGCCGTGCAGCGCCGTGATGGCTACGCCGAAGAAGACGATGATGAAGAGGACGACGGCGGAGAACCTCAGCAGGCCCGAGGCCCGCGACAGCGGGCGCATGCTGCGGGCGTCGTACCGGTGGTAATGGGCGTCGCCGGTATCCAGGACGCCGCGGTCGTCGAGGTCGACGATGCGGCGGGCGTAGTGCCGCACCCAGGGGTCGGTCTGGTCTTCCATGAGATAGCGGAAGAAGACGGGCTCCAGTTGCTTGGTGTCCGCCTCGGCGCCGAACCAGTCCGCGTGGGCGAGTTGGAAGATCTGGAACTCGCCGACGCCCAGGCGGTTGGCGGCTTGGGCGACGACGTTGTCTTCCGGTTCTTCCAGCGAATAGAGTATCTTCAACGTGGGCAGCATGGGAACGTAGGGACTCTTTATCATGCCCGACGCCGATGACAAGTGGTTCGACGTGGTCTTCGTCGTGGTCACCGCGCTGATCGCGTGGCACGGCATCACCTTCCGCACCAAGGACGGCGAGCGGGAGTGGATCCACACCCTGTTCGGCTGTATCGCGCTCTTCTACTGCATGTGGGTCCTCACCCACGACCTGCTGGAGATCTTCTGACGGTTCGCGGGTGGCCGGCGCCCGGCGGCGGCTTCAGTCTTTCCCGTGGAACTTGTAGGAGCGCTGCGCGCTGTCCAGCTCGGGGACGCTGAGAAGCCGCTCGTTCGCGGGCTTCTTGAGCTGCTCCGCCAGGTACGTGGCGCGGTCGCGGATGGTGGGCGGCGCCTGGGGCTGCTTGCGGAAGAACCTCGTGATCCAGCCGGGGCCGTCGGCGAGGGCGTCGTCGAGATCGAGGGCCCGGCGGTAGTCGGCCAGCGCCCGTTCGGCCCGGCCCAATCGGTCGTGGAGTATGCCGCGATTGGCGAAGGCCGCGCCGAAGTCCGGCTTGAGGGTGATGGCGTGGTCGATGGCGGCGAGGGCCTCGTCGTTCCGCGCCAGTCCCATCAGGGCGAGCCCCTTGCCGAGATGGCCGGCGGCGTCCCGCGGGTGGAGCCGGAGCTGGTCTTCGAACTCCGTCAAGGCGTCCCGGTACAGCCCGTCCTCCAGGCGCAGGTTGCCCCTCCGATAGTGCAGCTCGCCCTTGTCGTAGTTCGTGAATACGTACTCGTAGAGCACCGATCCGACGACGAAGATCCCGGTGGCCACGGCCAGCCACACCATCGTCCGGTAGGCGTTGGAGCCGGTCTGAATCACGGAAGACTCCCGGCCCGCGGGCCGGGACCCGGCGGACGTCTGAAATGAACCGGACCTCCCACTAGCGGGAGACGACATGGTTGAAGAGGTATGCGAACGAGAGGACGATGAACCCGGCGACGAGCCGTGTCCTGAGACGCAGGGCCGCGACCTCCTCGTCGGTGGCCTTGTTGCCGGTCCGGGCTTCCAGCCTGCGCAAGCGCATGACCCAGATCAACCGGTGCACCGGGAAATAGAGCAAGATCGCCAGCAGCCACGTCGTGATCCAGAACCACACCAGCGAGACGGTCGAAGCGGACATGGGTCAGGTGAGCGCGCCGCCGGCAGCGTCAGCCCGCGCGGATGAAAAGGACCTCCTCCGGCCCGGGCCGGAGGAGGTCCTTGACGTCTGGACGCGGATCAGGCGCTGGCGGCCTGCCTGTCGCCGATGTCCTCGGTGAGCGCCTCCACTTCCTTGTGCGGCACGATGGACATCTCCATCTTGTAGGCCAGGAGCCACATCATGCCGACGCCCAGCGCCCACCAGATGATCTGCCACACCCAGATGGAGGGCATGCCGAACACCCACCACGTTGCCGGGTTGTTCGGGTCGCCGAACAGGGTGTTGCCGATGACGGCGCCCGGGCCGATGCCGAAGAAGAACCACAGCAGCGTCGCGATCCAGGCCATGGGCACCAGGCCGCGCTTCTCTTCCGAGAGGCTCGCGTGCTCGGCCAGGAAGTTGTGGTAGTTCATGCGGTGCTTCAACTCCTCGGCGTTCTGCGTGGCCGCCGAGATGATGACCGCCAGGCCGAGGTTGAAGATGATGCCCCAGCCGGCGGAGTGGATGGTCCACGGCCAGCGGCCCCATGGCAGTCCCGGAGCGATGGTTTGACCGAGGGATTCGGTGAAGGTCACCGCGATGATCCCGGCCAGGAGGCCCCAACTGACCCCTGCGCGCGTGAGCCAGGGCCACCAGCACACCGCGATCAGGGCGGGCCACATCTGGAAGCCGTAGGCTACGGCCAGACCGCCCAGCAGCACCAGGGCGTCGCTGGAAACCGTCGCCACGACCAGAGCGGCCACCACGATGATGAGGACGCCGACACGTCCCACCCACACCTGTGTGGCATGGTCGGCTCCGGGGTTGAGATACCTCTTGTAGAGGTCCCGTGTCAGCATCGAGCCGGCGGTGGACATGTAGGCCGCGCCTGTGGACTGCATGGCGGCCAGCGCGCACACGGCCAGCAGACCCACGAGCCAGGGGGCGACCTCACCCATGAGATCGATCATGGAGGGGACCAGCAGTCCCTGCGCCATCAACCCTGACTTGGCGCTGTACGCCGCCGTGATGCCCATCACGTTCTCTCCGACTCCTTCCTTGAGCATGAACTCGTTGCCGCCCAGGAAGTGCCCGGCCATGGCCTGGAAGGCGGTGAAGAAGAACAGGATGAAGCCGATGGCGAGCGACGAGGCCCAGACCTGCTGGGGCGCGAACGGTGCCGGGTTGCGGTTCGAGAATGACCACATGGAGAAGGCCGGAGCCGACTGGATGCCCATGAGGGCGAACATGTACGTGAGGATCATGATGCCGGTCCAGGCCCCTCCTATGGCCGAGGGTCCTGAACCGACGAATTGTATGACCCCTGGTATCGCGACGTAGTGGCTGTATCCGTCCGGCGTGATCTTGATCTTGTTGGCCACCTGGTACTGGACCAGCTCGCCGATCTTCCCGGTGAGGGCCCCGAAGCCGCCGATGTAGGAAAGCCCGATGATGCCGATGATCGTGATCCCGAGAGCCAGCAGGATACACTGCAGGGTGTCCACGTAGGCCACCGCTCGCAGTCCTCCCGATGCGACGTAGATGAACACGACCGCGGAGAGCAGCCACATGCCGACTTCGATGCCCAGTGCCTCGTCGGTGAGCACGTGGAAGAGGAAGCCGGACGCCCGCAGTTGCAGGCCCAGGTACGGGATCGAGAAGAACAGCGCCACCACCACCGTCAGGATGCGAATGAAGTCGCCCCTGAAGTAGTCCGAGAACATCTCGCCCGGGGTGACGTAGCCGTAACGCTTGCCCAGCATCCACTGCCGCTTCAGGAACATCACACCCGTGAACGGGATCGTGATGGTGTAGAAGGAGGCGTAGGCGTACTGGAACCCGTCACGGAACACCAGCCCGGGATGGCCGATGAACGTCCAGCCCGAGAACGATGTGGCCGTAGCGGCTAGCACGAAGACCCAGAGCGGCAGCACCCGACCGGAAATGAAGTAGTCGGCTGCGGTCCGGGCCATTCTCGCGCCGCGGATACCCCAATAGATGCAATAGGCCCAGTAGAGTATCACGAACGCGAACAACCAAATCACCTTGGCGGACATGTGCACCTCCTTCAGCGAAAAGGATCAGCGATGCGCCGAACACCAACGATGTGTTGCGGATGGTACGGGTCTCGGGCGAGACCGGGTGTGGATATGGTCTGCTCGTCGGGCAAGCGGAGTTCCCCCTCAACGCCAGCGCCGAAAACGTGCATAATCCCGTTGCGGGGAATTATATCAAACCGGATATACGCAAACGCAGCGATTTGTCAAGCAGAAAATCAAGAAATCTACTGTAACCCCTTGTGCGGGACGGCACTTGGGTCGGCTATGCTCTGGGGTATCCCAGGCGTTTCAGGTCCTCGCCGATTTCGTCCAGTATCGCCGGATCGTCGATGGTGGCGGGCGCCTTGTAAGGGGTCCCGTCGGCCATGCTGCGGACCGTGCCCCTCAGGATCTTGCCGGACCGCGTCTTGGGAAGGCGCTTCACCATCAGCGCCTGCTTGAAGTCGGCCACCGGGCCGATCTTCTCGCGCACGAGGCTTACCAGCTCCGGCACCAGTTCCTTCTCTGTGGTTTCCACGCCTGCCTTGACCACGATGAGTCCCAGCGGCAACTGTCCCTTCAGGGCGTCGGCGACGCCCAGCACCGCGCACTCGGCCACCGCGGGATGGGCGGCGAGCACCTCCTCCATGGCGCCGGTGGAGAGTCGGTGTCCGGCGACGTTGATGACGTCGTCGATGCGTCCCATGATCCACAGGTAGCCGTCCTCGTCGCAATAACCCCCGTCCGAGGTGACGTAGTGGCCGGGATGCTGCTCGAGGTAGGCCCGGCGGTAACCCTCCTCGTTGTTCCACAGCGTCGGCAGGCAGCCCGGCGGCATCGGCAGCTTCACCGTGATGCTGCCCATCTCGCCCGCGGGCAGATCCCGGCCCTCGTCGTCGAGGACGCGGACGTCATAGCCGGGCACGGCGCGGGTGGGCGAGCCGGGTTTCACCGGGAGCGGTTCGATGCCCATGCAGTTGGCCGCGATGGCCCAACCGGTCTCCGTCTGCCACCAGTGATCGATGACCGGGACGCCCAGCATCTCCTGGGCCCACACCAGCGTGTCCGGGTCGCAGCGCTCGCCGGCCAGGAACAGGGTCCGGAAACGGCTGAGGTCGTACTTCCTGACGTACGCGCCTTCGGGGTCTTCCTTCTTGATGGCGCGAAAAGCGGTGGGCGCGGTGAAAAGGACGCTCACGCCGTGCTGGCTGATGACCCGCCAGAAGGCTCCCGGGTCCGGCGTTCCCACGGGCTTGCCCTCGTAGAGGACGGTGGTGCAGCCTTTCAGCAGCGGCGCGTACACTATGTAGGAATGGCCCACCACCCAACCGACGTCGGAAGCGGCCCAGTAGACCTCGCCCTCGTCCACGTCGTAGACGTTCTTCATGCTCCACTTGAGCGCCACGGCATGGCCGCCGTTGTCCCGGACGATGCCCTTGGGCTGCCCGGTGGTGCCTGACGTATAGAGGATGTAAAGCGGGTCGGTGGCGGCAACGGACACGCACGGAGCCGGCTCGGCGGCCGCCACCGCCTCGTTCCAGTCCACGTCCAGGCCCGCCGTCATGGCCGCCTGCGCCTGAGGGCGTTGCAGCACCAGGCAGGCGGCGGGCTTGTGCCGCGCCAGCCGGATGGCCTCGTCCAGCAACGGCTTGTACTCGACGATGCGGTTGACCTCGATGCCGCAGCTCGCGCTCACGATGACCGTGGGCCGGGCGTCGTCGATACGGGTGGCCAACTCGTTGGCGGCGAAACCGCCGAACACAACGGAGTGGACCGCGCCGAGGCGCGCGCATGCCAGAATCGCCACCACGGCCTCGGGCACCATGGGCATGTAGACGATCACGCGGTCGCCCGCGCCCACACCGTGGTTCCGCAACGCGCCGGCGAAGGTCGCCACCGCATCGCGGAGCTCCCGGTACGTGAACACCCTTGTGCTGTCGGTCACCGGGCTGTCGTAGATCAACGCCGGGCGGTCGCCGTTCCCCTGTTCCACGTGTACGTCCAGCGCGTTGTAGCAGGTGTTCAAAGAGCCGCCGGCAAACCACCGGTAGAAGGGCGGCCGCGAGTCGTCCAGCACCCGGTCCCAGCGCCTGTCCCAGTGGATGTCCTCGGCGGCCTCCGCCCAGAATCCCTCCGGGTCGTTCAGCGCGCGTTCGTATACGTCGGCGTATGAGTTCGCGCTCATTTTCGTCTCCCCGAGCATAAAGTCATACAAATTTCCATAAACCGGATGCCGGTGGATGCGCAAGCAAAAATGCCGCCGTCGTTTGTTGCGGGGGTTTGTTGCCAAGTCGCGGGCGCCCCGCGTACAATTCATGGTCGGGGTCACCCACGGTGGTGGACGCATCGCGGAAATACTCGCCTTTCGATACGCGGGTCGGCGAACTGTTGGCGCGCTCCGGGATCGGTATCGGTCCCGACCGGACCATCCGGGAGGCGGCCCAACGGATGGCGGAGGAAGCCGTCGGTTCCCTGGTCGTGCTCGAAGGAGGGGAGCCCGTGGGGATCGTCACCAAGTCCGACGTCGTCCGCCGCGTCATCGCCGCCGGAGTGGACCCCGGCGAGGCCGTGCGCCGCGTGATGAGCGCGAACCTCGTGACCGCCGGCGCCGAGTCGTATGTGTTTGACGGCCTGATGACCATGATCCGCAACGGCATCGGCCACCTGGTGGTCACCGATGCCGGAAGGTTCACCGGCGTTGTTTCGGAGAGCGATTGGCTCGCGTTCCAAAAGCATCAGCCACTCGCACTGCTGCAACGCATCGACAGCGCGCCCACGGTGGCGGTGTTGTCGGCCTACCGGCGCGAGGCGCTGGACTTTCTCGAAGAGCTATTCGAAGACGCGGGCACGGCCCGTTCCCTGACCGAACTGGCCACCGAAATCAACGACCGGGTGACCCGACGGGTCATCGACATCAGCCTGGCGGAGATGACGGAGGCTCCCCCCACGGCTTTCGCCTGGATCGCCATGGGGAGCGAGGGCCGCCGGGAGCAGACCCTGAGCACCGACCAGGATAACGGCTTGGTGTTCGACGACGTCGACGGCGCAGAGCTCAAGCCGGTCCGGCAATGGTTCCTGGCCCTGGCCAGGCGCGTCAACGCCCACTTGGCGACGTGCGGCTTTCCCTTGTGCAAGGGGAACACCATGGCGAGCAACCCGGAGCTGTGCCGGTCGCTCTCGGAGTGGCACGCGCTGTTCCGCCGGCTGGTGCAACGAGCCGATCCGCAGGACCTGGTAAAGTGTTCCATCTACTTCGATTTCCGTTGCCTGCACGGCGATGGCGCGTTGGCGGATCGGATGTGGAAGGATCTGTTGAGCTGCATCCACGACAACCGGGGGCTGCTGCGGTTCATGGGCGGCGAAGGGTCCGTGTTCGGCGGCTCGCCGGTGAATTCGTTGCGCTGGAGGCTGCGCTCTCTGGTGGGGCTACCGCCCCCGCCGGTAGACGTCAAGAGGCAGGGGCTGAGCCCCCTGGTCCGGGTGCTGCGGGTCATCGCGCTGGACATCGGATCGTCGGAGACCAACACCCTGAAGCGGCTCGAACTCGCACGCGACCACGGGCACCTGTCTGACGACCTAGCGGAATCGGCGGCCGACGCCTTTGAGTTCGTGACGCTGAAGCGGCTGCGATGGCAATCGCGCCAGAAGGACGTCGCCGAGCCCAACCTGGTCGATCCGCGAGAGATGAACCGCCTCGAAAGGACTTTTCTCGTGGAAGCGTTGAAGACCATCGTCAGGGTGGAGGAACAGGTGCGCGGTCACTACGGAGGCGTCGCGATCGAATGATTCCCACCGGTTGGGGGAAGCACGGCGCAAGCCCGTACCGCCGGTACTGGTGGTGGGCGCTGGCTCTCGGGTGCGGCCTGCTGTTGCTGTCGGCCTTCCAGGCCGTGTTGTTCTGGTACGATCACGTAGAACTCTTGCGCGACATCCCGGCGGGCGTCCAGACGCGTCTGCTGGTCTTCAGCGGGATCCTGGCGATCTCCACGCTGGGCGCCTTTCTGCTGGTGCTGCGGTACTTCTTTCAGGCTTACGTCGTGCCGTTCCACCGTCTGGAGGAAGACCTGGAGGCCTTGGCGGTGGGCGCGCCGGGAGCACGCGTGGGCGTGACAGGCGCCGAGGGTGCGGACCGGCTAGCGAGTGGCCTGAACCGGCTCATGGAACGGTACCAGCACTCGGAGGGGAAGATCGAGGGGCGCATCGCGGAAGCGACGGCTTCCGTAGATGCCCACCGGAGGCAGCTCGCGACCATCCTGGATTCCCTCGGCCAAGGCGTCATCGTCTGCGACGCGGAGGGGGTGGTGGTACGCTACAACCGCACGGCCCGGAGCCTCCTGGAGCCGTCGCACGAGCCCCGGGTTGGAGGGCTGGTCTACGGTATTGTGGCGCGGGAACTAGTCGATTTCGCTCGGGAGACCATCACCGATCAGCTCGCCGCCGGGGTCCGCCAGCCGTCGGTTCAGTTCAGCGCGGAACGGGTAGACAGGGACCCGCTGTGGGGTCGCATCGTTCCCGTGGCAGGCGACGGCGCGCCCCAAAGCGGCTTCGTTCTGACCCTGGAAGAAACCGCGCGACCGCTGTCTTCCACCGAGTTCTTCCCCGCCGTGCTTGTAGACTTCCACTCCGACCCGGAACTCGCTCTCTTGAGGGAACTCCGCTTCGTGGTTTTCGATACCGAGACCACGGGGCTTAGTCCCTCGCGGGGAGACGAGATCATTGCCATCGGCGCGGTGGCGGTCGCCCAGGGCGAGATCGTGGCCCAAGAGGTTTTCGAGGTTCTGGTGAACCCGGGCATTCCAGTGAGCGCCGCGTCCACGAAAATCCACGGACTGACCAACGATGACTTGGCGCGGCGGCCGGGCATCGCCGAGGTGTTGCCGGCGTTCGCCCGGTTCACGGAAGGGGCGGTGCTGGTGGCTCACAACGCCTCCTTCGACATGGAGTTCCTCAAGCGAAAGGAGGAGGAGACCGGTATCGCGCTGCGCCAACCCGTGCTTTGCACCCTCATCCTCTCGGCCATCCTGCACCCCGCCCAGACGTCCCACTCGCTGGATACCCTCCTGAGTCGCTACGGCATTCAGCGGGCTGGTCGCCACACTGCTCTCGGCGACGCCGCGATGACGGCCGAGCTTCTTCTCAAGCTCCTGCCCCAGCTCGAGGCGCGCGGCATCACGACGCTGCAGCAGGCCATCCGCGCCTCGCAGGAGAGCCCGCTGTCGCGGCTCAAGTATTAGCAGAACGCCTTTCCTGATTGACGTAATCGTCCGACAATTATATTGTCTGACAATTAGGGGTGCAGGCGCGGCACCGCAGGGGAGGCTCGCGATGTCAGAGGTAATGCCGGGTCTGGAAGGCGTGGTGGCCGGCGAGACGGCCATCTGTTCGGTGCGCCCGGAGGGCGAGCTGGTGTACCGCGGCTACGACGTGCACGACCTGGCCGAGCAGGCGGCCTTTGAAGAGGTCGCCTACCTGGTGCTGTTCGGCAGGCTTCCCACCGCCGCGGAGCTGAAAGCGTTCGACGCGGAGTTGCGCGCTCAACGGGCGCTGCCGCCGGGGGTGGTGGAAAGCCTCGAGCTGCTCCCTTCGGACGCGGTCCCCATGGACGCTCTGCGCACGGCGGTATCGACGCTGGCGCTCTACGACCCCGATGCCGGAGACGACTCCCGCGACGCCAACCTGAGGAAGGCCACCCGGCTTTTGGCGCGTCTGGCCACGGCGGTGGCGGCGCTGCACCGGCTCTCGCAGGGGCTGGAGGTGGTGGCGCCGGACCCCGGGCTCAACCACGCGGCGAACTTTCTGTACATGCTGCGGGGGGAGCGGCCGGAGGAGTTCGAGGCGCGGGTGCTGGAGGTGACGCTGATCCTGTACATGGAGCACGAGTTCAACGCGTCGACGTTCACGGCGCGGGTGATCGCCTCGACGCTGGCGGACCTGTACGGCGCGGTGGTGGGGGCGATCGCGGCGCTGAAGGGGCCGCTGCACGGCGGCGCCAACGAGAAGGCCATGGACGTGATCCTGGAGATCGGCGAGCCGGAGCGTGCGGAGGCGTGGGTGGAGGAGAGCCTGCGGGAAAGGAAGCGGGTGATGGGGTTCGGGCACCGCATCTACAAGACCGCGGACTCGCGGGTGGAGGTGGCGAAGAAGTGGGGTGCGCTTTTGGGCAAGCAGCTTGACGACACCCGGCTGAGCGAGATCTGCATCACCGTCGAGGAGGTCATGCGGCGGGAGAAGAACCTGTGTCCCAACGTGGACTTCTACGCCGCGCCCATCTACCACATGATGAAGATCCCGATAGCGCTGAACACGCCGGTCTTCGCCATGAGCCGGGTGGTGGGGTGGTCGGCGCACATCATCGAGCAGATCGACAACAACCGCCTGTTCCGTCCCAACTCCCGTTACGTGGGCGCCACCGGGCTGGAGTTCGAGCCCTTCGACCGGCGCGGCTGAGCCGGGGGCGGGTTCGGCATCGCCTTCCGCCCAGCCGAGGGAACAGGATGTGCCCGGTGTGCTCAGGCTGGTTCAGCGGGTTTGAATTTGGCGTGGGACTGTCTCATTTCCTGGGCAGCGTCGAAACGTTCTCTCAGGTATGCCGTTTGCTCCCGTACTGTCTCCGCCGCCGCCTCCTCATCCTTGACGCGTAGCGCGGCCAGGATTTCCTCGTGCTGCCGGGCGATGACCTTGCGCTCGCGCACCCGGTAGACCACCATGTTCTCGATCGGCTGAAGGGCCTCGATCACGGTGAACATGACGAACTTCAAGACGGAGTTGTGGGTTGCGTCGGCCAGGGCTCGATGAAAGCGAACATCCGATGCGCAGAAGTCCTCGTCGGAGATCGATTCCTGTTGCTGCACTTCCACCTCTCGCGCCATCGTATCGAGTTCCGGCTGCTCGGACCGGGTTACGGCTTGGCGCACGCACAACAACTCCAGCTCCTGGCGTGCTTCCAGGATTTCCGGGATCTTGAACTCACCCAGGCTCACCAGTAGCGCGGTGGCGGTAGTCAGGTTGGAACTGACCTCTTCACGGCTCGGCCGGTTGATGAAGGAACCGCCTGTGGGGCCGCGCCTCGACCGGATCAAGCTCTGTGCTGCCAGCCGCTTCAACGCCTCGCGAATCGTCGGCCGCGATACCCCGAACTGGCGGGCGAGCTCTTCCTCGGTCGGCAGCCGGTCGTCGGCCTTGAGTCTTCCGTCGGTGATGGATTCCCTGATCTGCTCGGCGATCTGCTTCGCAAGGCCCCCCGTCATCAGCGGTTCGTAGATCACTTTTGCCTTGACCAACGCCCATCTCCTTTCCGTTGAAAATGTAAATTTGTTTGACAAATACTGTCGGTTACATTAGCTTCTTACATCAGATTGGATCGACAAATACAACGAACGGGCACGCGTAAAATCTTGCGGCCGAGTCGTTGAATGGTCCGGCGGAATAGCACTCATGGGAGAAGTTGATGGCCTCGGGCAACACGGTTGCCCTGGATGTCTGTAACCGGAAAATCATTTAGAGGAGGTTTCAAGATGTCTACGTCAAAACTCGCAACAACTCTAACCGCCCTGGTCGCAGCCGCTTCGATCATCGCGCTGGGGCAACCGGCGGCCGCGGCGGATCGGACCGTCAAGATCGCGGGCTGGGGCGCGAAGTCCGGGCCGTTGCGCTCGTTCGGCGTCAACTCTGAGGCGGTGCTCAAGGCCGCGGTGAGAGCCATCAACGATTCGGGTGGGGTGAAGCTGGGCGACGGCACCATGGCGAAGATGGAGTTCACCTACTATGACTCCGCCTGCAACGCCGACCAGGCCATCTCCATCGTCCGCAAAGTCGAATCGCAGACCGAGGCGTTGATCGGCATCGGCCCGACATGTTCCGGCGCTGCGGCGGCCATGTACGGCATCTTCCAGAAGAAGGTGGACGACGCGTCCGACACGGGCCTTCAGTTTCCGATCCTCACCGACACGGCAATCCGTCCCGGCCTCGCGAAGAAGTCCCAGTGGACGTTCCGCAACGTGCCCAACGAGATCACCATGTACGACGAGATGTTCAAGTGGCTCCGTAGCCAGCATCCGGACGTTAAGACGATCTACGGCGGGACCGAGACCGATCAGGCCCACTCCCGGATCACTTTCGCCGCCGTCATCGTCCCCATGGCCAAGAAGCACGGTTTCGAATGGGTCGGCGGCGGCATCAAGGAGGTAACCGGCAAGGTCGGAGCGGGCATGAAGGAGGTGCTCGAGGTATCGAAGTCTTCCAACTGGCTGCTTGCCGATACGAGCTTCTCGGTCCAGGCCCGGGCCTTCAAAAGGTCAGGCGCGGACATGATGATCGTCTCCTCGCACCCCTTCACTACCTGCGGCATGCTGAAGGAGATGAGACGCCAGCGGATCAAGCCGAAGGTGCTCGTGGGACTCACCAGCTCGTCCAGCGCGGAGACCCTCAAGGGCTGTGGCGCCGCCGCGGAAGGCATGTACATCCCCACCGGCTTCGCTCCGATCACGGAGGCCGCCGCCAAGGTCGCGGCAGCGGCCGAAGCCAACGGCGGGGCGGCTGACCTGCACAGCGCGGCCGCCTGGGAGAACGCCCACATCATCAAGCAGGTCGTGGAAGCGACCGGCGTCATGGCCAAGCCGGACACGCTCAAGGCCGACCGGCGCAAGGTGCGCGACGGCCTCGAGGCCCTGGCCAAAGTCGATGGGCTCATGGGCGAGATCGGGCGGGTGCAGGACGAAGGCGAGTCAGTCAAACCCTACGTTTTCGTGCAGGGCCAATCCAATGCGTGGAAAGTCGTCCACGATCCCCGCTGACGGTCTCCGGCGGGCATCGGATGCATGAATCCACCGGCAGCGGGTGAAAGGGGGTCGGGCGGGGACTCCTTCACCCCGCTGCCGGACTGGCTTTTCCACGGCGAGTTGGGATAACGTGACCGGGTCCACCGGCCCGGCCACGCCCGGTTCCAGGGCCGTGCGCCGGCCGCGGTGACGAGCGACATCAGGCCATGAGCGACTTCTGGTTCGAGTTCGTCGAGATCACCCAGACCATTGGCGACGGCCTGTTCTTCGGTGCGACCTATGCGCTGATCGGGATCGGCTTCACGCTGATCTTCGGCGCCATGGGCAAGCTGAACATGACCTACGCCGCGGCGTCCCTGGCCGGGGCCTACGCCGGTCTGGCCGCGTTCGCCTTCGTCGACGCCCCGGCCCCCGTGGTCTTCCTGATCTCGGCGCTCGCCTCCGGGCTTCTCGGCTTCATCGCGTACGCGACCTGCTTCCGTTTCATACCGATCAACAACCACCTGGCCGCCCTGATGGCCTCCATCGGGGGGCTGTTCTTCATCGACGAGATCGTCGTTCACGCCACCGACGGCTCGCCGCTCACGTTTCCGGCCCTGTTCGACGACGTGATGTTCGATCTCGGCCCCTACGGAGTACGCGGCGACCTGCTGTTTGTGCTGGCGATGTGCGTCGCCGGCACGGTGGCGCTGCTCTACGTGCTCTACCGGACGCGGCTGGGACTGGCCACGCGAGCGGTGTCTCAACAGGACGTCGCGGCCCAGCTCTGCGGCATCGACGTGCACCGGACCAATGCCACCACCTTCGTTCTCGCGGGGCTGCTCGGCGGCATCGCGGGGGCGATGACGGCATCCGCGGTCGGGGTGCTGTCCCCGCTGATCACCATACCGCTCACGGTCAAGGGCCTGATCGTTACGGTCATCGGCGGGTTGGGATCGATTCCCGGAGCCATCGCCGCAGGCCTGCTCGTGGGCGGGTTCGAGAACGTGTTCCTTTACTTCCGCGGCGTCAACGAACGCGACATGTACGTCCTGTTGCTGCTGTTCGTCTTCCTGGTCTTCAGACCCCAAGGGATCTTCGGATCGGGCGCCGAGAGGGACTAGCCGCCGATGTCCTATTACCTCGGCCTCGCCCAGCTCATCGGGATTCACACGCTCCTCGGGCTGTCCGCGTACGTCCTGATGCTCACCGGCCAGCTCTCGCTCGGCCAGGCCGGGTTCTTCGCCATCGGCGCCTACTGCGCCGGCATCCTCACCGTCATTTTCGAACTGCACATCGTCCCGGCGCTATTCGTGGCGGCCGTACTCGCGGCGTTCTTCGCGTTCCTCGTGGGCTTTCCGGCCCTGAGGGTGAAGGGGTTGATGCTGGTGGTGGCCACCATCGCGTTCGGAGAATTCGTCCGCCTGTTCTTCTTCAACCTGAGCTGGCGCGTGCCCCGCGACGGCATCCACGTGGGACCGGACAGCACCAACGGCTTCCGCGAGATCCGTTACTTCGTGGCCAACGGCTGGTCGGCGTGGGAGATCACCTTCTTCGTCTGGGTGTTCGTCATCCTGGTGATGGCGGCGCTGTGGTGGATGGACCGTTCCCGTGCCGGCGCGGTGTTGCGCGCGGTGGGCGAGGACGAGCTGGCGGCGCAGAGCGTGGGTGTCAGCCTCACCGCGGTCAAGGTGACGGCGATGACCGTGGGTGGCTTTATCGCCGGCATCGGCGGAGGCCTGTACGCGCACACGGCCACCTACGTGGACCATCTGACCTTCACGGTGCTGCTGGCCACCTTCGCGATCTCGTATCCGATCCTGGGGGGCCTCTCCAGCGTGTTCGGGACCCTGGTGGCGGTCGTCTTCATTCAGGGGGTGCTGGTGGAAGGGCTCCGGTTCATGGGGGATTGGCGCAGCATCGTGTTCGGATTGCTGATCGTCGTCGCCATGAACCTGAAACCCTCGGGTTTGTTCGATGCCCGCACCGCGCATGTCCTGAGACGCACCATCGGCCTTGGCGGCGGGGAGAAGTCCCGTGCTTGAGCTTAGCGGCCTGTCCAAGCATTTCGGGGGAGTCAAGGCCGTCGACGGACTGGACCTCACCGTCAACGAGGGCGAGATCTTCGGCCTGATCGGCCCCAACGGGTCGGGCAAGAGCACCACCATCAACCTGATCTGCGGTGTGTTCGCGGAAACCGCGGGCGCCGTTCGATTTCGCGGGAACCTGATGAACGGCAAGCCGCCGCACCAGCGCCTGCGAGCCGGAATCGCGCGCACGTTCCAGAACATCCGCCTGTTTCCGAACCTTACCGTGTGGCAGAACCTGTGGGTGGCGCAGAACTCGCTCCAGGACGTCGCCGCGCAGGGTTTTCTGCCGCGCTGGTTCGGCGCGACCCGCCGAACCCGGCGGGAGATCGCGGGCCTGCTCGATCTCGCCGACCTGGGACACAAGGACGATGAGCTGGCGTCCAATCTCGCGTTCGGCGAGCAACGCCGCCTGGAGTTCGCCCGCGCCGCGGCGGCCCGGCCCGAGCTGCTGTTGCTGGACGAGCCCGCGGCGGGCATGAACCAGCAGGAGATCGACGATCTGAGTCAGCGCATTCGCCGCGTGCGCGACTCGGGCGTGACGATTCTGCTCGTCGAGCACGTGATGGAGCTGGTCATGGGCGTGACCGAGCAGATCGCCGTCCTCAACTTCGGACGCAAGATCGCATTCGGCACCCCCGGGGAGGTGCAGCGCGACAAGGCCGTGCAGGAGGCCTACCTCGGAACCGCGGGTTCCGGCGAAGGGAGCGCCTGAGCCCATGCTGAGCGTCCGGGACATCGTTACCGCCTACGGCAACATCGAAGCGCTGCGGGGCGTCAGCCTTGACGCGGCCGAGGGCGAGATCACGTGCCTGCTCGGCCCCAACGGCGCCGGCAAGACCACGACGATGTTCACCATTGCGGGTATCCTCACCGCCAGGTCGGGCTCCGTGGTCCTGAACGGCGAGGACGTCACCCGGATGCCGGCCGCCAAGGTGGTGTCACGAGGCATCGCCCTGGTTCCCGAGAACCGGCTCGTGTTTCCGGGCATGGACGTCGAGGAGAACCTCTACGCCGGCGCCTACTCCAGGCGCGCCTCCGCGGCGGAGATCGCGGCCGACGTCGCGAACATGTACCGGCGCTTTCCCCGCCTGGAGGAGCGCAGGGATCAGCTTGCCGGAACGTTGTCGGGAGGCGAGCAGCAGATGCTGGCCATCGCCAGAGGACTGATGACCCGTCCGAGGATCCTGCTCATGGACGAGCCGTCCGTGGGGCTGGCGCCGCTGATCGTCAAGGAGATCTTCGACATAATCCGCGAACTGAACGCGGAAGGCGTCACCATCCTCCTGGTCGAGCAGAATGCCCGCATGGCGCTGGACGTGGCCCACAAGTTCTACCTCATCGAAGGGGGCAAGATCACTTTTTCCGGTTCACCGGGCGAGCTGGAGCAGGACGAGGTCATCCACCGGGCCTACCTCGGGTCGCGAAAGGAGTGACCCAACCCGGAGGTCGCGGGTTGATCGATTTCATCCAGAACACGGTCGACGGGGTGATGTTCGGCTCGTCCTACGCGCTGCTGGCGATCGGGTTCACGATCGTCTTCGGCGTCATGCGCCGGATCAACCTCGCCTTCGGCGCCAGCATCATGCTGGGGGCCTACGCCGGCACCTGGCTTCACGTGCACTACCAGGTCCATGTGCTGGTCGTCGCCTTGACCACGGTCGCCTGCACTGTCCTCGCCGGCACCTATGTCGAACGCCTGTGCTTTCGCGCCGTCCGCCGCGATGCCGTGCTCGCCTCCATGGTGTCGAGCTTCGTGATCTGGATGCAGCTTGAAGAGGCCTCGCTTCATCTGCTGCCCGAGCGCACCTATGCTTTCCCCGGTCTGCTCCTGGCCGGGTCCTACGAGCTGGGCCCCTTTCTGTTCCGGGCGGAACAGACCGCGATGCTGGTGGTGGCGGCGGTCCTGGTAGCCGCCCTGCACCTGTTGCTGCACCGCACCCGTTTCGGTCTGGCCTTGCGGGCGATTTCGGAAAACCCGCTGGCCGCCGCCTACATGGGCATCAACACGGCCTGGGTCATCCTCTGCGCCTTCGCGCTGGTTTCCGTGGTGGGCGGGATTGCGGGCTACGTCATCCTGGCCACGGACGAGCAGATCACGCCGTTCTTCGGCCTTTGGGCGACGTTCAAGGGCCTCATCGCGATGATGCTGGGCGGCATGGGTTCTCTCCCGGGTGCGATCGTGGGCGGCCTGCTGCTCGGTGTCGTGGAAGCGCATGCGCTTTGGTACCTGGGGACCGAGTACAGGGACCTGAGCGCGTTCCTGCTGCTGTTCGCCATGCTGGTGTCGCGGCCGGGCGGCCTCATGGGTCAACGCATTCTGGGTCGCGAGGAGCTGGCCTTCCGGCGGGTTTGAGCCATGGACGACTACGTCATCACGGTCCTGTCGAACATCGGCATGGTGGCGTTCATCGCGCTTTCGGCCTACCTGCTGCTCCTGACCGGCGAGATCTCCTTCGGCCAGCAGGCCTACTTTGGCCTGGGTGCCTACGCCGCCGGCGCGGTGACCGCCATGTTGCTGCTGCCGATCTGGGCGGGGATCCTCATTGGCGCGTGTGTGGCCGGACTGGTGGCGATGGTGGTGGGAGCCTTGACCCTGCGGCTCAGCGGTCTTTACTTCTCCATCTCCACCCTGGCGTTCGCCGAGATGGTGCGCCTGATTCTGTTGGTCGTCCACTTCCAGGTAGAGGTCGAAGGAGAGATGGTGGGCCCGGCCGGCGCGGAGGGATTCCACGGCATCCGCTGGATGTTCGAGCGCGACCTCAGCCTGGCCCAGTTCATGCTCCTTATCTATGGCCTGTTGGCGCTGGTGCTGATCGTCCTGCTGCTGATGGAGCGCTCCCGTCTGGGTTCCGTTTTCAGGATGCTCGGTTCGGATGACCTGCTGGCCGAGATGCAAGGCGTGGACACCGTGCGCTACCGCATTCTGGCCGCGGGCGTGGCCGGTGTCACCGCCGGCATCGGCGGCTCCCTCTATGCCCACTTCACCACCTACGTGGAACCGCAGTTCTTCAACGTGATGCTCGGCGTGCATGCTCTCGCGTACGGTCTGATCGGCGGCCTCGGTACGGCGTTCGGGCCGCTCATCGGCGTGGCCATCGATGTCGGACTCCTGGAAGCCGTACGGTTCATACAGGGTTACCGGATGATCGTGTTCGGGGGCGTGGTGGCGGTATTGCTGATCTTTATGCCGCGAGGCATCCTCGACGAGGAACGCGTGCACCGGTTGAAGGCGCTGTTCCGGGGACGGAACCATGCTGGCGCTCAACGGCGTTGAAATGCGTTTCGGCGCCTTGGCCGCGCTCGACGGGATCAACCTCGAGGTGGCGGCGGGGGAGGTTCTGGGCGTCATCGGACCCAACGGCTCGGGCAAGACCACGCTTCTGAACACGGTCACGGGCGTCTACGCACCGAGCGCCGGACGCATCTCCTTCGAGGGCACGGATATCACCGGATGGAAAGGCCACCGCATCGCGCGCCTCGGGATCGCACGCACCTTCCAGAACATCCGGCTGTTTCCCACCATGACCGTCTTCCACAACGTATGGGCCGCGCAGCACGGCCGGATTTCCGGGGGGCTCCTCGGTCTCCTGCGCAGCCGGCCGACGCTCGAATTCGGCGATGCGAGAAGAGCGCTCGAGGTGCTGGAGCAGGTGGGGCTGCTGAAGGACCGCGAGGTACTGGCCAGGAACCTCCCGCTGCCGGCCCGGCGGCGCCTCGAGGTCGCCCGCGCGCTGGCGGTGGATGCACGGCTGGTGCTGCTCGACGAGCCCGCGGGCGGCATGACCTCGGTCGAGACCGCCGACATGGCCCGACTCATCCGAGAGGTTGTCGCCCCAGGCCGCACCTGTGTCGTGATCGAGCACAAGATGGCGCTGGTCGCGGGTGTGTGCACCCGTCTTTGCGTGCTCGATCGCGGTCGCAAGATCGCCGAAGGAGTTCCGGACGAGGCGCTTGCCGATGCCCGGGTCCGGCAGGCCTATTTGGGCAGGGGTGGGGAACTCGATGCTTGACGTACGCGGACTGCACATCTCGTACGGTGGGGTTCGTGCCGTCCAGGGTGTGTCTCTGGAAGTCAGCACCGGAGAGATCGTCTCCATCATCGGTCCCAACGGCGCCGGCAAGACCTCGATTCTCAACGCCATCGCCGGCATCCGTCCGCCGGACCGAGGCGAGATCCTTTTCCACGGAGAGCCCATCGGCGGCCTGCCCGCGCATGCGGTAGTCGGTCGCGGCGTCGTGCAGGTGCCGGAGGGACGGTTGATCTTCGGTACCTTGAGCGTGGAAGAAAACCTCCGGGTCGGCGCTCACCAGCGAGGCCGGTTCATCCTTCGAAACCGCGACCGTTCGGGCCTGAGGCGCCTGTTCCCCGCCTTGGCGGACAAGCTGGACCGGCCGGCCGCCAGTTTGAGCGGCGGCGAAGCACAGATGCTGGCGCTCGCTCGCGGGCTCGAGTCCGAGCCCCGGCTGCTACTGCTGGACGAACCTTCCCTGGGCCTGTCGCCGAAACTGACCGAGGAGGTCTTCGAGCTGATCGGTCGCTTGCGCGATCAGGGCCTCACGGTGCTCCTCGTCGAGCAGAACGTGCGGCAGACCCTGACGCTTGCCGATCGGGGCTATGTTCTCGAAAGCGGACGAATCACCCTCCAAGGTGCCGCTGCGGAATTGATGTCGGACGACCGGCTCGTGTCCAACTACCTGGGCGTAACCGCGAACGCACTGTCCAAAGGTGTTTCGGAAAGCTGAGAGAAAGGCGGCAATCGTGATGAAGACGCTTCTGTCCATGGTGCTGGTCGCCGCCGGCCTGGGGCTGTCGGCGATGCCCGTTTTCGGAGCCGAACGAAAAATCGCCGAGGTGGAATGCAAACCGGCGGGACAGAAACTGGTCTACGACTGCATGATCACCGTCAAGGCAAAAAAGAGCGGCACCCCGATCGCCGATGCCGAATTCAAGGTCGGCGCCGACATGCCGTCCATGCCGGGCGCCCACAACTTCCGGCCGGTGCCCGCCGAACCGCACGGAATGCCCGGAATGTATCGCGCCCGCCTCCAACTGGAGATGACCGGCGAGTGGACGCTGAAGCTCGACTTCACCAAGCCGAACCGGGACCGCGTGATCAAGAAGCTCCATTTCGGCGGCATGGCCGGACACGAAGCGTCCAAGTCCGGCGTGTCCCACGGCGGCAAGCACATGGGGCACGGAGCCCACAAGGGAAAAATGAACCCTTAACCCCCCTTGCCCCCCTTGCACAAGAGCCACGGGGCGGTCTTTGACAGGGGCACACACTTGGTCTACGTACTAGGAGCCTGTCGGGAGAGAGTGAGTCGTCCTTCGACTTCGCTACGCGAAGCCTGTCCTGAGCACTGTCGAAGGGCGCAGGACGAACGGTTGTGATAGCCTTTCTCCGTTCGTCCTGAGCGTAGCGACGCGTAGCGTCGCGAAGTCGAAGGACATTAGTGGCCCGCGGCGCGGAATCACCATGAGTTACAAGACCATCCATCACAAAGCCGACGTGCTGGTCATCGGCGGCGGCGCGGCCGGGGCCATGGCGGCGATCCGTGCGCGCGAGGAGGGCGCGGACGTGCTGCTGGTGGACAAGTCCGTGTTCGGCCGCAGCGGCTGCGCGGCGCTGGCCTCGGGCGCTTACATCACCTACATGCCGGGGGACGACCTCATGTTGCACCTCGGCGGCCGCGGCGTGCTCACCAACCAGACCAAGGCCATCGAGGCGATTTACGCCACCCACGACGTGCTCAAGATCCTCGACGGCTGGGGCGTGAGGTTCGTCAAGGAGCGCGGCGAGCTCTGGCGCGGCAAGGGCGGCTCCGGAGCCGCCGCCAGCGGCGGGCTCGCGGCGGGCCTGGTGGGCGGCGGCACGGCGATGATGAAGGTGGTGCGGGGCGTGGCGCTGCGCGCCGGCGTCCGGGTGCTCAACCGGGTCTCGGTCACCGACCTGCTGACCTCGGACGGCCGGCACCCCACCGGCGGCCAGGTGGTGGGTGCGCTGGGGGTCTCCGGCCGGGAGCGAGAGGTCCACGTGTGCGAGGCCAAGTCCGTGGTGATGTGCGCGGGCGGATTCAACTTCGGCTACAAAAGGCCGGGGCAGTGGTTCGCGGGCATGCCCCTCAACATCACCAGCGACGGCGTCGCCATGCAGCTCCGGGCCGGCGCGGTGATGGGCAACATGGCGTGCGGCAGCAAGTACCTGCAGACCATGGAGTTCATGTGCGCCCCCGGCATCGAGCACTTCACCACCATGGGCACCAGCTACTTCAACCGCCTGGGCGAGGACGTCATGAAGCGGTTCTCGGAATCCGAGGCCGAGTTCACCCGCCGGCTGTCGCTGGGACAGGCGGTGGCGCTGGAGATGCTGGAGGGCAACGGTCCGGTGTACCTCGACTGCACCAAGCTCCCGCCCGAGAACATCCGGATGCTGTACGAGGTCATCCCCATCATCATGAACACCCTCGAGGCGGGGGGATACAACATCAGCAAGGAAAGGGTTCCCTACCTGCCGGTGCTGGCGGCCACCTACGGCTCCAGCCACGGCGGCGGCGCGGTGGTGGACGACCAGTGCAGAACCTCGCTGCCCGGCCTCTTCGCCGCCGGCGCCAGCAGCGACGGCATGAACATCTCGCCCAACCTCAACCTCTCCTGGTGCATGGTGCTGGGCTGGTGGGCCGGGCTGCACGCCGCCGACCACGCCCGGAACGCGGAGCTCAAGGCCGCCGTCGGGCAGCAGGTGGAGTCGCTGTCCAGGAACACCACGCAGTACCTCAAGCCGGAAGGGACCGATTTCAACGAGGTCCACGGCAGGGCCGCGGACCTGCTGCACGAGTTGGGAGTCATCCTTAGCGACGAGAAGATCACCCGGGTGCGGCGCGGGCTCATGGACATCCTGGACACCTATGACAACGTCATGGCCAGGGACCCCCACGACCTGGTGAAGGTCCTGGGGCTGCGGAACTCCATCGAGGCGCTGACCGCCGTGCTCGACTACCTGCTGCACCGGCAGGAAAGCCGCGGCTCGGTGATCAACCGCGATCATCCCGAGACCGACAACGAGAAGTGGCTGGTGTTGAGCAAGTCCATCATCGAGAACGGCGCCCTGAAGATCTGGGACGAGCCGATCCCCCACGACGAGTTCTACGTGCATTATCGGCCACGCTCCGGGAAGGCGATGCATCCGTTCTTCAAGGTCGCCGGCCAAGCGGTGGAGGCGGGAGAGTAGCTGCCATGGCTCAGGATCTGCATCTGCCCAAGGTCGAGATCTACAAGGAAGTCTGCATCTCCTGCACGGCCTGCGATGACGCCTGCCCGACGGACGTCATCCGGATCGGCAAGGACGGTTATCCCTTCGCAATGTATGAAGAAGATTGCCAGGGCTGCTTCATCTGCGAATGGGACTGTCCCGTCGGCGCCATCAAGATCCGCGTCGCGCGCTGGTACGAGGCGGGACGGTAGGTGTTCCGTCAGCCCGTCCGCCGGTCCGACCTCCACCCGGCCGAAAACGGACTGTCCGGGAGGCCGGGGGGGCGTGAGAGACCCGCGTCCGGCCCGCGCCTCCATCCCGCATGAGCATATTCTACTCCGTGATCGCGGCGTTCAGCTTCGCGGTCTCCCACATCCTGATCCGCCGGGGGCTGGCCGAGTCCACCCCGCTGGCGGGGTTCGCCGTCTCCATCGTCATCTCGGCGCTGACCCTGTGGGCCATGGCGGCGGCCACCCTCCCGCTGGCCGCTTTCTGGACCCATGCCATCTGGTACTTCGCGGTGGGCGGCCTGTTCGCGTCCGGCCTGGGCCGCTGGCTGGTCTATGTCTCCATCGGCCGGCTGGGAGTGGCGCGCTCCATCCCGGTGGTGAGCACCACACCCATGTTCGCCTCCATCCTGGCCGTGCTCATCGTCGGGGAGCATTGGACGCTGTACGCTTTCTTCGGCACCGTCTGCATCATATCCGGGGTCATCGTCATCTCCCGCACCCACGAGCAGAAGGCCGAATGGCGCCGCCTGGATTTCATCTTTCCCATCCTGGCGGCGTTGTCGTTCTCGTTTTCGGCCAGTGTCCGGAAGCTCGGCTTCTTCATCGACAACCTGCCGCTCATGGCGTCGTGCGTGAACGCCACCACGGGACTGGTGCTGGCCGTCCTGTTGGTCTACGGCCAGGGCGGTCCGCGCAAGGTGTTGACCATGTCCCGGCCGGTGTTCTGGTGGTTCGTGGCCGCGGGGATCGGCAACACCACCGGGATGCTGGCGAACTTCTACGCCCTCTCCGTCGGCGACATTGTCATCGTGGAGCCGCTGATCAGCACCAACCCGGTGCTGACGGTGGTCCTGACGGCGATCTTTCTGCGCGACGTCGAGACCGTGAACATGCGGGTGTGCCTGGGCGTCGCGTTCACCTTCGTCGGGACGTTGTTGCTCATCTACGGCAGGGCAGGCGGGGGTTGAGCGAGGGCCCGGCTTCGGTAGAATGACGCCGTGCGCACCGGACTCGAAAGGCTCCTTGACGATCCGCGCCGGTGGCTCGGGGGATCGCGTGTCGGGCTCGTGGCCAACCCCACCACGGTGGACCGCCGGCTGGCGCACGGCGCCGACCTGCTGCACAGGCACCCGGGCGTGGATCTGCGCCGCTTGTTCGGGCCCGAGCACGGGCTGCGCGGGTCGGCCCAGGACATGGTGGGAGTGGCGGACGACACGGACCCGGGCACGGGGCTGCCGGCGGTGAGCCTCTACGGCGCCACTCTCGAGTCTCTTGCGCCCGCGCCCGAGCAGCTCGCGGACATCGAGATACTCCTGTTCGACACCCAGGACGTGGGCGCGAGGTACTACACCTATGCTGCCACCATGGCCCTTTGCATGCGCGCCGGGAGGGCGTGTGGGGTCAAGATCATGATCCTCGACCGGCCCAATCCCATCGGCGGCACGGCCGTGGAGGGCGGCGGCCTGGACCAGGGGCTTGAGAACTTCTGCGGCCTCTACCCGGTGCCACAGCGGCACGGAATGACCCTGGGCGAGCTGGCCCGGCTCTACAACGACACGTTCGGCATCGGCTGCGAGCTGGACGTGGTGGCGTGCGAGGGCTGGTCCCGGAGCGCCTATTACGACGAGTGCGGGCTGCCGTGGGTGATGCCGTCACCCAACATGCCGGCTCCGGAGACGGCGCTGGTGTACCCGGGCATGTGCCTGCTCGAGGGAACCAACCTGTCCGAAGGCCGCGGCACCACGCGCCCCTTCGAGCTGTTCGGCGCCCCGTTCATCGACGCGGAGGCGCTCGCCGGGGAGCTGCGGCGCCATGACTTGCCCGGAGTCCGGTTCCGACCCTGCGTCATCGAGCCCGCGTTCCACAAGTTCCAGGGAGAACGCTGCGGCGCGCTGCAGTTGCACGTCGGCGACCGGCGCGCCTTCGCGCCCTACCGGACCGGGCTCGCCGTGCTGGTGGCGGTGCGAAAGCTTTGGTCCGAAGCGTTCGCGTGGAGAACGGAGCCCTACGAGTTCCGCGCCGACGTTCCGGCCATCGACCTCTTGACCGGTCGCCCCGCGGTCAGGCAAGCGATTGACGGCGGGGCGTCGCTCGACGAGGTGATGGAGATTGCCTGCGGCGGGACCGAACTCTATGACGGCGGACGCGACAAGGCGTTGTTGTACGACTGAGAGCGAGCACGCTCGCGGATCACGAAGGAGGGAGGGAGATCATGGCGGACCAGGAAGTAGCAGTGGTGGTGGGAGGCGGGCCGGGCCTGAGCGCTTCGCTCGTTCGGCTGTTCACACGGGAGGGCATGAAGGCCGCCATCGCGGCCCGCAACCCGGACAAGCTCCAGGCCTTGGCGGACAGCACCGGCTGCCGCACCTACCGGTGCGACGCCGTCGTCCCGGAGGAAGTGAACGACCTGTTCGCCCGGGTCGCGGAGGACCTCGGAGATCCCGACGTCGTGGTCTACAACGCCAGCGCGCGCGTGCGCGGGCCGCTGGCGGAGCTCGACGTCGGAGCGGTCCGTGACTCCATCCTGGTTACCTGCTACGGCGGTTTCCTGGTGGGACAGGCGGCCGCGGCCAGCATGCTCCGGACCGGCGGGGGGACCATCCTCTTCACGGGAGCCTCGGCGAGCGTCAAGGGCTACGCCAATTCCGCCTGCTTCGCCATGGGCAAGTTCGGCCTCAGCGGCCTGACCCAGAGCATGGCGCGGGAGCTTCAGCCGCGGAACATCCACGTGGCCCAGATCGTCATCGACGGCGGCATCGCCTCGCCCAAGCGCGACCCCGGGCGCGAAGCGGATACCTGGCTGAGCCCGGACAGCATCGCGGAGACCTATCTGCAGCTTCACCGCCAGCACCGCAGCGCCTGGGCTTCGCAAATCGAGCTGAGGCCCTGGGTCGAGAAGTTCTGATCCCGCGGCGCCACTGGGCCCGCCTCGGGGCGACGACACGGGCCGCGAGACGCGGCGAGCTAAAGGAACCGCCGCTCCCGCCGATTGTTTGGTAATGAAGTGGAGCGTCAGGATTCACGGCCGGCGGCGCGCTGCCGGGGTCTTTCTCCGAAGCCAGCAGGGCATCGTCCTGCCGTCGGCCCTCATGCTGATCGCCGTCCTGGCCATGGTGAGCGCCACGAGCATGACCGCGGCGCTCACCGATCTACGGATCGCCGACGCCTACTACAAGAGCACGGCGGTGTTCCACATCGCGGAAGCCGGACTCGTGCACGGGCGGCACGAGGTTTCGGACGAGGACGGCCACCGCGACTTTTCCGCCATTTCGGCGCCCACCACGCTCTTCAGCAGCCGGGGGTTCCACGGCGGCAGCTACACGGTATCGGCCACTCCCGTGACCGCCACACCGCCCAGACTCCGGCTTCGTTCCTTCGCGTGCTATCCCGCCGGCGACCCGTGCCCGCGCGCTCATGCGAGGACCGTTCTCGAAACGCTGCTGGAGCACGATCCCGACGCCGCCACCCCCGGGGAAAGGGTCCGCCTGATAGCCTGGAGGCAACTGGACTGAGGTTCCTCACCGTGTGTCCCCCGAGGTGCCGCAGCGGGGCAACGTCAAGCTGGTTTCACGCAAAACCGCATCTTTGCGGGTCGTTTCCACGACCACCGCGCACGGGGTGATGGTCTTGACCTGGTAGCGTTGGTCCCCGAGCCGGGCGCCGGGTTGGACGACGTGGCCGTCTCCCTCGGAATCCTTCACCAGGGCTGCCGCCGTGTGATTCCCCCACACGATACCCACGGCATGAAAGGGTGGCGCGGGAACGGGCTCGGGTGGCGGATTCGGGGTCGGGTCCGGCTCGGGTACCGGGGTCGGCTCCGGCGGGACGGGGGGCCGGTACGGTTGGAACGGGTCCCGGGACAAGGGCCGGGTGTCGATTCGGACCAGGGCCTCCGCCAGGCCCTGGGTCGGGCCATGGACATCCGGCCCCGGAACCGCGGCGTTTTCGGAGGGGTCCGGTTTCCCCGGAGGCACCCGGGGCATCGCCATATCCAACTCAATGCGGAGCAGGGTGGGCCCGTCTTCCGGCGGGAGGGCATCGATCTTCAGCCCCGTGGCGCTCAGGAGATCGCGCGACTCTGCCGACAGCTCGAATAGTCGCAGCAGGTCGCGGAAGGTCCCCTTGAGCTCCACTTCCATCGGGGTCTCGGTGAAGTGCCCCCCTTCGCGGGCGTCGCCCGGCTGGAAACGGGTTACCTCGAGTCCGACCATGGCAGCCCGGGCGGAGATGTTCTCCAACGGTGTTGGCGAGTCGGCCTGCCGCGGAAGCCGCGCTTGCAGTTCGCGCCGCAGCGCCGCGGCCTCCTTTCGGAGCCGCGGCGCGCGGCTCAGCTCCGCCCGCAGTCGGGTCTCCTGGGTGCGGACGAGTTCCAGGTCCGCGGCGGTGCGGTGGATGGCCGCGGCCTGGCGGCGGTACACGAGCCCGTAGTCCAGTGCCGCCACGGCCAGCACCAGCGCGGTGAGGAACAGCACACCCTGGCCGCGCGGGCGTTCGAGGACGATGTCCAGGTAGTAACGCATGATCCCGCTAGCCGGCCTTCCCTGGCGGTTCCTCCGGCGCGACGGGATTCGGCCGCGGCCCGTTTCCCCCTTTGATGACGAAGCGCCGGACGCCCTCCTCTCCGTCCGCGGCGCCTGCCTCGACGAGTCGTGGGTCGTTCACCACCGGGGACAGGCGACGAAGAAACCGTGCAATGGGCTCATTGCCAGTGGCGCCGCCCTCCAGGGTCGTCACGCCCCCCGACTCGGTGTAACGCGTCAACCACAAGCGCTTCGGCGCCGTGTCGGAGAGGCCGCGCAGCACCCGCGCGTGCCGCGCTCCGCGCCGGAGCCATGTGTCGACCGCATGGTTCCGTTCGCGCTGTCGCCGGATCGTTTCTTCCAGCTCCTTCACGGTCCCGGCCCTGAGCCGGAGCTCGCCGGTGACGCGCCGCCGCTCCGCGAGGTCGGACTCCAGCGCGGTCCCCCGGCGGTGCTGCGAGAGGTTGACCGCGGCCAGCGTGCCGACGGCGAGGCACAGTGTGGCGGCCCCGGCCATGAGGGCGCGACGTTTGCGCCCCTGCTCCAGTATCTCCCGCCTGGGCAGAAGGTTGATGCGAATCGTCATCGCAACGTTCCGGTCTCTCTTGCGAAAAGGACTTCCTCGATCCTGGTCATCCCCGGCGTGCTCCTACTCGGACGGGTTCCTGGTGATGAGGCCGGCGACCACGGCAAAGACCGGTCCGGCGTGCCCGACCCCGGGGGCACCCTCGAAAAAGGGTCCGGCGATCCGGACCTCGGCCTCGAGGGCGCGGGCGAGGCTGGGACCGAGACCGGGCAGCAGGGCGCTGCCGCCACTCAGGGAAACCCGGCGCGGCGCGGCCCCTTCGCGCAGCACTCCGAACAGGCTGAGGCTGCGCGCGGCCCTGGCGGCAAACTCGTCGCACAGGTTGTCGGGGAGTCCGTGCGGGTCCGGGGGCGGGGCGCCGCACTTGACGGCTTCGGCCTCGTCCCGGGAGACGCGCAGCGCTTCCGCCAGACGTTCGGTGAAGTGCTCGCCTCCCAGGGGCAGGTCGGTCGTGTAGCCGAGCAGGTCATCCGCGGGGACGTGGATCGTCGTGGAACACGCCCCCACGTGAACCAGAACGTCGTCGGCTTCGTGCGGATGCCGTCGAGCGCCCGCGCGGAGGGCGAAATGGTCCACCTCCACGACGGCCGGGACCAGGCCCGCCGCCTCCGCGAGATCGACGTAGTTCTCGACCAGGGCCTTCCTGGCGGCGATGAGCAGGACCTCCAGTCCGGTCCCGTCGTCCGAGGGTCCGAGCACATGGTAGTCGAGGTTGACGTTGTCGAAATCCTCGGGAAGGGCGTCCATGGCTTCGAACTCGATGACCTCGTCCAGCCTTTCGATGTTGGGGTTGCGGAGTCGGAGGCGTTTGGTGATGACGCCCCTCCCCGGGATGGACACCACGGCCCGGGGCGGCCTTCCGCGCCTCACGCCGGTGAAGTCGCGGATCGCGGCCCCGAGGGCGTCGATGCGGTGCACGAACCCATTCTCCACCGCTCCAACAGGCACCGGCACCACTCCGGCGCGCAGAACCCGGGGGCCGTCACGGGTGTCCGCGACTTCGGCGATCTTGATGGAGCTGGAACCGGTGTCGACCGCGAACCAGCTTCGGGCGCGCCGGAAAGAAAAGAGGCGGGTCATGGGCCGTGCGGACGCAAATCAGGGGCCAGCGCTTTACCTCCTTCATCCCGTGTCTCTCCCGTCATTCCCGTCCCCAAGGGCGTCAAATGCGTGGCATTCCGGCGGCATCTCATCAATAATTCCGAGAGATGACAGCGACGGGGAGATACGCCCTGGTGGCGGTGCCGGCGCCGCTCGAGGAGCCATTGACCTATGCCGTGCCCGAAGGTCTCGCCGGTCGCCTCGAGGTGGGCATGCGCGTCCTGGTGCCGCTGGGGCGGCGGCGGGTAACGGGCGTCGTGGTGGGGTTCCAGCGGGAATCGCCGGTGAAGGGGGTGAAGGCGGTGGCCGAGGCGCTCGATGACGAGGGGCTCCTGGACTCCGCTTTCCTCGAGTTGTGCCGCTGGGCGGCGGACTACTACATCGCCTCCCTGGGCGAGGTGCTGGCGGCGGCGTTGCCGCCGTTGCTGCGCGCCGAGAGCCGGCTGGTGGTGGCCTTTGCCCGGGAACCGGACGCCCTGGAGGGTGCCCTGGAGCGGGAAGTTTTGGATGCGGTCAGGAGTCACGGTCCGATGACCCCGGCGGCTTTGAGCCGCCGTTTCCCGCGCCGAGGCGTCAAGGCGGTGGTCGATCGGCTGGCCGCCGCCGGAGCCGTGGTCGTGGAGGACCGCCTGCGGGGACACGTGCGCGAGGCCCGGCGCAAACGCCAGCCGCGTCCGCAAAAGACCGCCGCCGCGCCCGCGTCGGGTCGTGCTCCGGTGCTCACCGAAGAGCAGCAGGCGGTGCTCGGGTCCATCGAGCCGCGCCTGACGGAGGGCGGCTTCGAGACCATGCTGCTGCACGGCGTCACCGGCAGCGGCAAGACCGAGGTCTACCTCCGGGCCATGGAGCAGGTGCGCCGGCAGGGCCGGCAGAGCCTGATCCTGGTCCCGGAGATCGCCTTGACCCCGCAACTGCTGGACCGCCTCGAAGCGCGCTTTCCGGGCGACGTGGCGGTGCTTCACAGCGGGCTCACGGCGGCGGAGCGGTGGCGCCACTGGTGGCGTATCGCCCACGGCGCGGTGAAGGTGGTGGCGGGTGCCCGCTCGGCGGTCTTCGCGCCGGTCCGGGAGCTGGGGCTGATCGTGGTCGACGAAGAGCACGACACCAGCTACAAGCAGGAGGAAGGCGTCCGCTACCACGGGCGCGACCTGGCGGTGGTCCGCGGCCGCATCGCCGGCTGCCCGGTGATCCTGGGGTCGGCCACGCCGTCGGTGGAGAGCTATCACAACGCCCTCAGCGGCCGGTACCGGATGCTGGCGCTCACCCAACGGGTAGAGGCGCGGCCCATGCCCCGCGTGGAGATCGTCGACCTCAAGACCCGACCCGGCCAAACCACCGCCGACGGGCTCTTCTCCGCCCCGCTGCTGCGCGCGTTGCGGGAGAACCACGAGCGCGGCCGGCAAAGCCTGATCTTTCTCAACCGGCGCGGGTTCGCGTCGTTCCTCCAGTGCTGGTCCTGCGGTTTCGTGTTCCGCTGCCCGCACTGCAGCATCAGCCTCACCTACCATCTCGGGAGCAACAGCACCTTCTGCCATCACTGCGGCTTCCGCCAGCGCAAGGCGGACGCCTGCCCGGAATGCGGCAACCTGTCCCTGAGCGAGGTCGGCTTCGGCACCGAGAGGGTGGAACAGGAACTGCGGCGGCTCCTGCCCAAGGCCCGCATCGGGCGCATGGACCGGGACACCACCAGCGGGCGGGGCGCTCAGGAACGGATCTTCCGTTCGTGGGAGAAGGGTGATCTCGATGTCCTGGTGGGCACCCAGATGGTCGCCAAGGGGCACGACGTGGGAGGGGTCACCCTGGTGGGGGTGGTGCTGGCGGACTCGTCGCTGAACATCCCCGACTTCCGGGCGGCGGAAAGGACCTTTCAGATCATCAGCCAGGTGGCCGGCCGCGCCGGGCGCGCGCGCCAGCCGGGCCGCGTCATCGTGCAGACGCTGGTGCCGGGCCACTACTGCTTCGGACCCGCCGGCGCCCATGACTATCCGGCGTTCTTCGCTACCGAGACCGGGTTCCGGCGGGAACTGGGATACCCTCCCTTCCAGCACCTCGTGCATCTGCGTCTCGACGGCGTTGACGAGGCCAGGGTAGCGCGCGGCGCCCGGGAGCTGGCGCAGGCGCTGCGGCGCGACAAACCGCGGCCGCCGCTGGAGATCCTGGGTCCGGCGCCGGCGCCCATCGCGAGGTTGCGCGGCCGCTACCGGTGGCAGATCCTGCTCAAGGGGCGGAGCCGGCCGGCGCTGCTGGCCATGGCCCGGCGGGCCGCGGCGCTCGTGCCCAGGGGCAGGGCCTTCAGGATCCACGTTGATGTGGATCCGTACAACATGTTATGAATTTTCGTCCACGGTTGGTGTTCAGACCGCGAGTTCAGGCTCCAAAGACGGGAAAGACCCGAACACGTCATTCCCCCGCAGGCGGGAATCCAGGAGTGGCGGGGCGAAGGAAGGCATGATCCTCGACATTTTGAAGTTTCCGGACCCGGTCCTGCGGACCCCGGCGCGGCCGGTGGAAGCCATCACCGGCGAGACCGCCGAGCTTATCGAAGATATGCTCGAGACCATGTACGCGGCGCCGGGCATCGGACTGGCCGCGCCCCAGGTGGGCGTTTCCAGGCGCATCATCGTGCTGGACCTCGATCACGAGAACCGGGGCGTCAACGTCATCAAGCTGGTCAACCCGGTAATCCGCGAGGCCGATGGAGAGGCGGTGTTCGAGGAAGGATGCCTGAGCGTGGTCGACTTCACCGCGGAGGTGAGGCGCGCCGAGCGGGTGGCGGTGTCCGGGTACGACGAGAACGGCGAGGAGGTGGATATCGAAGCCGACGGACTCCTTTCCGTGGCGCTGCAGCACGAGATCGACCATCTCGACGGCAAGCTCTTCATCGACCGCATCAGCCGGCTCAAGCGCGACATCTACGTGCGCAGGCTCAAGAAATCCATACGCACGGGCAAAGAGCCGCAAGAGAACCGCGGCGTCGTCATCTGACGCGCGCGGGCCCTCACCCGGCCTTCGGCCACCCTCTCCCAGAGGGAGAGGGGTTTTGCACGTTGGTGGCCGGTTGACTCTCTCTCCCTCTGGGAGAGGGTTGGGGTGAGGGTCGAGCCAAACAACATGCGAATCGTCTTCATGGGGACGCCGGCCTCGGCGGCAACGACCCTGGAAACCTTGCTGGGCGGCCCCGACGAGGTGGTGGCGGTGGTGACGCAACCCGACCGCCCGGCCGGGCGTGGCCAGGCCACCGTGCCTTCACCGGTGCGGCGGACGGCCGAGGCGGTCGGCATTCCGGTGCTGACGCCGCGCAAGATGAAGGAGCCCGGCCTGCTGGAGCAACTGCGCGCCTGGCGCCCGGATCTGGCGGTGGTGGTGGCGTACGGCCGCATCCTGCCCCAGGCGATCCTCGATCTGCCCCCGCTGGGCTGCGTCAACGTCCACTATTCCCTGCTTCCCAGGTACCGCGGCGCGGCTCCCATGCAGTGGGCGATCCTCGAAGGGGAGGCGGCCACCGGCGTCACCACCATGCAGCTCGTAGCCGAAATGGACGCGGGTCCGGTCCTGCTGGCGGAGGAGGTGGCGATGGAACCGGACGAGACCGCCGCCTCGCTGGAGGCACGGCTGGTCCCCGTCGGCGCACGCCTCCTGGCGGCTACCGTGGACAGGGTCCGGCAGGGCTCGCTCACCCCGCGCGCGCAGGACCCGACGGGCGTTACCTTCGCTCCCATGCTCAAGAAGGAGGACGGGCTCATCGACTGGGAACGGCCGGCCCGGGAGATCGAGCGCCGGGTCCGCGCCTTCACCCCCTGGCCCTCGGCCTTCACCTATTGGTACGGCAAGCGCGTCAAGGTGCACGGGGCGAGTCCGTGGGCAGCCGATGCCGCGCAGGGGACCGAAGCTCCCGGAACGGTGGTGCGCGCGGGAACGGACGGAATATCGGTGGCCACCGGGGCCGGTGAGCTGCTCCTCACCGAGTTGCAGATGGAAGGCCGCAAGCGCATGCCGGCGGCAGCCTTTCTCCGAGGCGCCGGGGTTCAAGCGGGGACCCGGTTCGAGAGACCTCCGGCCTAGTGTCAAACCCACGCGAGATCGCCCTCGCCATCCTCGACCGCGTCGACCGGCACCAGGCTTACGCCGACGTGCTGCTCAACGCGCGCCTGGAGGAGGCGGCCCTGCCGCAAGCCGACGGCGCCTTGCTGACCCGGATGGTCTATGGCGCCCTGCGCTGGCGCGGGCGCATCGACTGGGTGCTCGGAACGCTGCTGCGGGACCCGCTCGATGACCTGGACCCCAGGTTGCGAAACCTTCTTCGGCTGGGCGCCTACGAGTTGCTGTTCCTGGACCGGGTGCCCTCGTACGCCACCGTCAACGAACTGGTGTCGCTCGCCAAGCGGCGCGCCGGTCCGGGGAAGGCGGGGATGGTGAACGCCGTCCTGCGGCGGATCGCGCGCCGGGAGCGCGATGCGTGGTCGCCGCCCGCGGCTTCCGGGAGCACGACGGACCTGGCGGCGCTGGTTTCCCACCCGTTGTGGCTGGTGGACATGTGGCGGGAGCAGTTCGGCGACGAGGAGGGTCGGCGGCTCATGGAAGCCGACAACCATGAGGCGCCGCTGGTGTTGCGCGCCAATCGCCTGCGGATCTCACGGGACGCGCTGGTGGAGCGACTGCGTTCCCGCGGTGTCGAAGCCGAGCCGGGGACATGGTCACCGCTGGCGGTGCGGCTACGCGGGTCGGCGTCGCCGGCCGCCCTTCCGGAGTTTCGCGAGGGGTTGTGCCAGGTGCAGGGAGAAGCCTCCCAGGCGGTGAGCCTGCTGGCCGGTCCCGAGCCCGGAATGCGAGTGCTCGACGTGTGCGCCGCTCCCGGCGGCAAGACCACGCACATGGCGGAGCTCATGGACGACCGCGGCGAGGTCGTTGCGTGCGACGTGTCGGAACGCGGTCTCGCCAAGCTGGCCGAGAATGTCCGCCGCCTGGGGCTGCGCGGTGTCCGCGCCGAGGTCCGCGACGCGACTCGAGGTCTCGCGGTGGAATCGGATACCTTCGACAGGGTGCTGGTGGACGCGCCGTGCTCGGGCCTCGGCACCCTGCGCGCGCATCCGGAAATCCGCTGGCGGCGGACCCTCAAGGACCTGCCACGCCTGGCCGCGCTGCAGGCGCGTATCCTGGACCGGGCCGCCTCGCGGGTGCGTCCGGGCGGGATTCTCGTGTACGCCACCTGTACTCTTTCCCGCGCTGAGAACGAACAGGTGGTGGAGGGCTTTCTGGACCGGCACGGAGACTTCGTGGTGGAGGACGCCGCCGCGCACCTTCCCGAAACCACCCGCTCCATGACCGCCGGACGCTATCTGCTCGCGCTTCCCCACCGGCACGACACCGACGGCTTCTTCGCCGTGCGGATGCGCCGGCGGTCTCCGGAACCCTCTCCCTGATTTACGTGGTATGATCCGTGTGGTAGGTTGTCTCGGACAAGCCGAGGTTCAGTCGGACCGAGTGTCGGGGCGTGGCTCAGCCTGGTAGAGCGCACGGTTCGGGTCCGTGAAGTCGCTGGTTCAAATCCAGTCGCCCCGACCAATCACTTCCATCCCCAGGGTGCGTGAGGGCTTTCGCCCTAGCACTCTCGCAGAAGCCTCCCGTATCCCTCGATCCGGTCGTCCATGCCCAGGGTGCGGAGCGCCCACCACAGGATCGCCTGGCTTCCCTGGACGACGTTGACGCCCAGCTCCTGCTCGATGGTCTCGATGACGGCGCCGGTGGCCCAGTGGGGCGAGCCCAGGTGGATGGTGTCGATGTCCGGGTGTTCCTGCTTGAGCTCCCGCGCGAGTTGCAACGGCACCTCCGAGGGAATGGCGCCCACCTCGATGAACGGCACGCCGGCGAACTTCTGGCCCACCAGTGCGGTCTTGTCCGGGTCGGTGAAACGCTCGTTGGGCAGGTGTTCGGTGCTACCGGGAGCGGACGCGTAGGTGACCGAGCCCACCACCCGCGCGCCCAGCGCGGCATCGGCCTGGTGGTACGCGGTGGTGCTGTTGGTGACCGGGATGCCGAACTCCTGCTGCAGGGCGCTCATGGTGTCGTGGGCCCGTTGCGAGCCCCCGGAATAGACCACCGGGCCGCCGCCGAAGACGATGATATCCACCCCGGCGCGGGCCATCTCCCGGGTCGCGCGCACGGCATGGTTCCAGCTCTCCTGGGCCTCTCCGGACTCGGCCGAGTGCCGGGCCACCATCAGGGTGGTCAGCGCCAGAGTGACGCCGGGCGGCGCCATCTTGTAGAATTCGTAGGGAAAGACTTCGGTGACGATGGGCGGCGAGGTGTACCCTATGCGCGCGCGATGGCCGTACATGGCTGACCTCCGCTCTTCGTTCCCGGAGTTGAGAGTCGGGGGTCGCGGCCCGGCGACGCCCGGATACCGCAACCCCCGACGGTTTCAGTGCCGGGCTGCTACATGCCCGCCTTGACCTTCGCCGCCACGTCCGCCGACACCCACTTCGTCCACACATCCGCGTTGTTCTTCAGAAAGTGCTCCGCGGTCTCCTTGGCATCCGCCTTCTGGTCGTCCTTCCACGCCAGCAGCTTGTTCACCAGCGTGTTGGGCCACGACACCTTCGACACGAACGCAAAGGCCTCGGGCTCCCTTTTCGGGAAGTCGCCGACCACCGCGGTCAGCACCCTGGATTTCGGGTACATGTTCGGCTTCGGATCGGCGCAGTCCTTGTTGGTGACGCACGCATAGGTCGCGGGGTCGTGCTTCATCCCGCCGAGCTTCACCATCGGGTATTTGCCGAGGACCGACGTCGGCGCCCAGTAGTAGGTGAAGATAGGCTGCTTGCGCTCGTAGGCCTTGGCGATGGCGCCGGCCAGACCCGGCCCGGACCCCGGATCGAACAGCGTGAAACCGGCCTCCTTCAGCCCATACGCCTTGAACAGGTTGGCGTTGATGATCTGGCAGGCCCAGCCCGAGGGGCAACCGTAGAAGCGCCCCTTGCCCGGCTCTTCCTTGTCCTGGAACAGGTCCGGGCGCTTCATGACCGCCTGCAACGTGGTGAGCTCTGGATTCGCCTTCACCACGTACTCGGGGACCCACCAGGCCTCCTCGCCGCCGTCCGAGAGGATCTCGCCGGCGATCTTGAGGCGTCCCTCCTTCTCCGCCTTGCCCACCACCTCCTTGACGGAGTTGATCCAGATCTCGGGGGCGACGTCGGGCTCGCCCTTTTCCGTCATGGAGGTTACGGTCGGCACGGTGTCGCCGGGCACCAGCTCGGCGTCACATCCGTAGCCCTTCTTGAGGATGATGGCCTCGACGTGCGCCGCCACCGCCGCCGAGTCCCAGTTCATCTCCGATATCGTCACCTTGCCGCACTTCGCCTGGGCCGAGGCGGCCAAGCCGAGCACGAGAAATGCCGTCGCCAGCAAGCCCGCTATTCGCAACCTCATGTCATGCCTCCTTTTTCCCTCTCCGTCCACGCGCCCCCGCCCAGCCTGTGCGTGCGCAGCCCAGAAGGCGACCCATGGTACGGCCTTGTTTCACCATTCGCCCGTTTCGATGCTCATCCCGTGCGGCGGGAAACCCGGTCGCGCGATCCCATGCACGCAACCCCGAAGACCTCGGCCCGGGTCAAGAAGCCGCCGGCTTCATGTCAGTGCGGGCAATTATCTACCAAGTGGGCAGGGGTGGCAACCCCTTAAGCGATGCGCGTGGCGGTTCTTCCCTGGGCCGGGAAGCGAGCCCAGGCAGATGTTCGGGACAACGCCCTGGGCCGTGGGGGGGAACACTCGTCACGACGGCTTGACCGGGCGAGCCCGTCCGGCCATGGTGCCGCCAGACTCTCATACCCGTAACCCGCAGCCCTCGAATGCCTCCCGGGTCCGTTCCTTCTCCTCCCTGGTGAGCTGCTCGAACGGCGGGCGGGTAGGGCCGCCGACCTGGCCCAGTAGCTCCTGCCAGTACTTCTGGTGGGCGTGGGGCTTGCCGCCGGGGCGGGTCGACGACAGCGCCTCCCGGACGGGATTCAGGCTGTCGCGGACCTGGCGGGCCTTTTCGGCCTGGCCGTCGAAGGCGAGTTGGGTGTACTCGTGCATGCGGCGGTCGTTCCTGGTCTGAAGCAGGTACGGCGGGGACGAGCACAGGTAGAGTTGCCAGCCCAGCTCGACGATGTTGTCGAGCCATTCCTCCTCGGAGGCGGTGCTGACGATCAGGCGGTCTCCGGCGAGCTTCGTCAACTCCGCGTACATGGGCCGGGGTACCGAGTACTTGATGCCCACGATGTTGGGCAGCTCGGCCACCCGCTCGCACAGCTCCGGGCTCATGAGGTAGCCGGAATCGGGGTGGCTCCACATGGCGATCCCAATGTCCACCCGGTCGCACACCGCCTTGTAGTAGTTGTAGACAACGTCGTCCCGGTCAGTGACGAAATGCAGCATGGGCGCGTGCACCACGATGTAGTCGGCGCCCACGTCCTCGGCGTGGCGCGCCAGCTCCACCACCGTGTCGAAGTTCTGGTCGGAGCAGGACATGATGGTGCCGGCCTTGCCCGCGGTCTCCTCCACGGCGATCTCGAAGTTGCGCTTGCGCTCCTCGAGCGACATGGAGAAGAACTCGCCCTGCTTGCCGGCGATGAAGAGCCCCTGGATCGCCAGGTCGTCGACCCAGTGCCGGATGTTCCGCCGCAACCCCTGCTCGTTGAACGAGAAATCGTCGTTGAAGGGGTTCATGGCCGCGGCCCAGATGCCCTTCATGTTCTCCCGGGCATAGTCCTTCGCGTCGTGCTTGGAGTACTTCATGGCGGGTCCGTTCCTTTTGCCGGCTAGCAGCCGTTGCCGATGAAGATGCGTTCCGGATACAGGGACTTGCGTATCTGAATTCAATGCTGAATTCAATGCCGGAAATAGGATCGTGGGTGTTAGCGCGCGGCCCGAAAGCCGCATGTGAAATGGTTGCTATTCCGTCACTTTTCGCCTATTTTTGACGACATGCTCTACAGCCGAATTACACGGCTGCCGGATCGCAGTTTCTTTCTGTTCGGTGTGCGGGGCGTCGGCAAGAGTTCATGGGCGCGCAGGACCCTGCCGGACGCACTGCGCCTCGACTTGCTGGATGAAGCGCTGTTTCATGACCTCCTCGCCGATCCTTCGCTGTTCCGGCAATTGGTCTCCGGCGCCACACCGGACGATTGGGTTGTCATCGATGAGGTGCAGCGCATTCCCGCTCTGCTGAACGAAGTCCACCGGTTGATCGAAGAGCGCGGATTTCGCTTTGCCCTGCTCGGCTCCAGCGCGCGAAAACTCAAGACCGCGGGAACCAACCTCTTGGCGGGACGGGCCGTCCGCAAGGCCATGTATCCGCTGGTTCCGTCGGAGCTCGGCGCTGATTTCAACCTGGACGACGTGCTCATGTACGGCAGCATCCCTCTGGTCTGGACCGCGGACGGCCGTCGTGAAGTGCTCGAGAGCTATACGCAACTATACCTGCGGGAAGAGATCCGCGCGGAAGCCGTGGTGCGCAATCTGCCCGGTTTCGTTCGCTTCCTTCCCATCGCCGCGTTGCTTCACGGGCAGGTCCTGAACGTCGCCGGCATCGCCCGGGACGCCGGCGTGGCGCGCACCACCGTCACCGGCTACCTGGATGTCCTCGAAGATACGCTCCTCACGTGGCGTTTGGCCGCCTTCGAGGCCAGGCTGCGGGTCCGCGAACGGCGGCGGCCCAAGCTATACTGGGTGGATCCCGGCCTGGTGCGCGCGGTGAAACGCCAGTTCGGACCCGTGTCGGCGGAGGAACGGGGGTCCCTGTTCGAGGGCTGGATTCTCGGCCTGCTGCGCGCTCACGCCGAAGAACAGGCGGTTTTCGACAGCATCCACTACTGGGCTCCCTCGGAATCGAACACCGAGGTCGACTTCCTGCTCCGCCGGGATTCCGAATACCTCGCCATCGAGGCCAAGGCGGCGAAACGGTACCACACCGCCCTGCTCAAGGGGTTACGAGCCATCGGCGACCTGCCGCGCCTGGTTCGGCGCGTTCTGGTCCACGATGGGGGACGCGCTTTCCGCACCGAAGACGGTATTGACGTTTGGCCGGTGCGACGGTTTCTCGAAGCGTTGCGGACGGATCGGCTTTGGCCGTGAAGCGGTCCGGGCGGTTCTTTGACGGCGGTCCGGGTCATTCGACCCGCGGACCCGCCTCTATTTCCCGGCCAGCAGCTTGGGCCAGTTGGTGTCGCCCTTGGCGATGTTGCCGGGGATGTCCTGGGACCACTGGTCGCGGACGCCCAGGCTGTAGTTGAGGTAGAGAGCGCCGTCGACGAGGCTCCAGGCGTCGGGGTCGATGGAGGCGGTGTAGCCCTGGCTCACGGCCCACGCGCAATAACCGCCGTACTTGGGCGCGTATTTCTCCGGGTTGCCCTCGAACATCTCCCTGTTTTCGGCGCTGGCGAAGTACCAGGTTGCCCCCTTCCATTCCAGCCGATGGGCCCGCTTTCCCTCCACCGGTTTCTTCTCCGTGTGGTAGGCCACGGGATCGTAGCCCCGGATGGCGCCGCCGAGGTACGTTGAGAACACCGGGTCGAGGGCGGAAGCGGTTCCCGCCGTCCCCAACAAGGCCGCCGTCAAGAGCAAGGGGACGATGGCGCGGCCGATTCGTTTTGCGAAGTTCATGGTTTCCTCCCGATAAGACAACATCAACATCCTGTAACTTCATTTCATCGGATTCGGCGGGCCATTGCAACACGGCGGGGTCCGAACAACCGTGCGGCGGCCGCACTGGCATCCGGGCCGGATCGCGTGTAGCATCTGCGAACGGAGCCCGCATGCCGACCAACCGCCGCACCATCTTCGCCTGGTGCCTCTACGACTTCGCCAATTCGGCTTTCACCACCCTGGTGGTGACGTTCATCTACGCGGCTTTCTTCACCAAGGTCATCGCCCCGGACGAGGTGACGGGTACGTGGCTGTGGTCGCGGAGCGTCAGCATCACCGCCATCGCGGTGGCGGTGCTGTCGCCGTTCCTCGGCGCCCTGGCCGACCGGGGCGGCTATCGCAAGCGGTTTCTCGGGTTCTTCACCGTGGTGGCCGTGGTCGGCTCGACGTTCCTCTACACCGTTATGCCCGGAGAGGTGGTCAAGGCGCTGCTGTGGTTCACGCTGGCGAACATCGCGTTCGAGATGGGCGGGGTGTTCTACAACGCCTACCTGCCGGACGTAGCGCCCCCTGACCGCATCGGGCGGATCTCGGGTTACGGCTGGGCCCTGGGCTACGTCGGCGGCCTGAGCGCCCTGGGGCTTGCGCTGGTGGGCTTCGTGGACGCGGAGGTGCCGTGGTTCGGCTTCGAGAAGGAGGGCTACGAGCACATCCGCGCCACCAACCTGCTGGTGGCGGGCTGGTTCGCCGTGTTCAGTTTACCGCTCTTCCTTTGGGTGCCGGAAAGGCCCGCCCGCCCGGACTCCTCCGGGGCGCTGCTTTCCGACCCCTTCCGGCGCCTGGCGAGCACGTTCCGCGAGATCCGGCGCTACCCCGACATCTTCCGCCTGCTTCTCGCCCGGCTCTTCTACGCCGACGGCCTCAACACGGTGTTCGCCTTCGGCGGGATCTACGCGGCCGGCACCTTCGGATTCACCTTCGAGGAGCTCCTGTTCTTCGGGCTGGTCCTCAACGTAGCCGCCGGGCTTGGGGCGTTCGCCCTGGGGTTCGTGGACGACTGGCTGGGAGGCAAGCGCACCATCCAGATCAGCCTGCTGGGCTTCATCGCGGCGGCCCTGACGGCGCTGCTCACCGGCCGCCGCGCCCTCTTCTGGGCCGCCGGTCTGCTGATAGGGCTGTGCGGCGGCCCCAACCAGGCAGCCAGCCGCTCGCTCATGGGCCGGTTCGTGCCCGAGGACAAGAGGAACGAGTTCTACGGTCTGTTCGCCTTCTCGGGCAAGGCCACGGCCTTTGTGGGGCCTTTCCTGCTGGGGGAGCTGACGCGCCTCTTCGCCTCCCAGCGCGCCGGCATGGCGGTGGTGCTGGTGTTCTTCGTCATCGGCCTCGCGCTGATCCGGCGCGTGGACGAGGAGAGGGGGAAGGCGCGGGAGGCGGGACAGGCGCGCCTCTCCTGAGAATGGCCAATGCGGCCTTGACGCGATTGTCCACCTTGAGCTTGGCGAAGATGCTGGTCACATGGGCCTTGACCGTGCGCTCGCTGATAAAGGTGCGGGCGGCGATCTCGTCGTTGCTGAATCCCTCGGCCAGCAGCGTCAGCACCTCCAGCTCCCGCCGGGTCAGGCTCTTCAGCCCGTCCCCATCCTCCCCCATCGGCTCGACAGGAGACTGCGCGGCAATGGCGGCGAAATCGGCGGCCCGGGGAAGCTTCCGGTCGATCCATACTCCGCCGCCGTGAATCGTCCGCACCGCCTGGAAAAGTGCCTCCGGAACCGCGTTCTTCAAGAGGTAGCCACGGGCGCCGGCCTTGGCCGTATTGACGATGCTGTCCGCGTCCTCGTGGGCCGTAAGGATCAGGGTCCTGGTTTCCGGGTGGCTCTCCTTCAGTTGCAGGAGCGTCTGCACTGCCTGCACTGCTTCCCCACTGTGCATCCTGAGGTCCAGCACCAACACGTCGCCGCGACCTTTCGCGACGGCCGGTTCCACCTCCTCCGCCCGGGATGCCTCGGCCGTCACCAGAAAATCCGGTTCCAACGCCAGGATCCGTTTCAAACCCTCTCGAAAAAGGGTGTGGTCATCGGCCAGGACGATCTTTATGGGCTCGGCCATTCAAAAGACACTATTCTTCCCGACGGGCTCGATGTCAACGCCTAATGGCCAGCTTCCTCCTCCTGGGAGAATGCTAGAGGAATGCGTTGCCGGCGTGATCGCGGAACGCATCGGTGTCGCGGATGTATCCCATGACCGTAGCGGGGTTGGTATGGCGGGTAACGGCCATGATCTTATCGAGCCGGGCATGGTGCGCCGCGGCGCTGGTCACGAAACCGGCCCGCAACGAATGCCCGGCTACCTCCTTCGGGTCCAGGCCAATCAGCGCGGCGTAACGCTTGACCAGGCGTGCGATGTCCGAATGATGCAGCGGCCTCGCCTGGACCGCGCCGCCCCTTTTCATGGTCCGGAACAGCGGCCCGTGTGTGATGCCCGATACCGAGAGCCACGCTTGCACGCGGTCGATGGGCCTGACGGTCCTGCCTTCGGGGACGGCGATCGTTTGGCCCTTTGCGTTCTGGTCGGTCTTGGATCGGCGGATGGTAAGCAACATCCGCCGGGGATGGTCCCGGACGGGCGGAAGGATGGTCACATCGTCGATGTGTAGGGCGCAGAGTTCGGACCGACGTAGGGCGGCGGCGAAACCGATTGCGAGAACAGCGGCGTCGCGCGTCCCGATAACCGAGCCGGGACATCGGTCGATCATGGCCCTGACGTGCCCCTCGCGCAACGCCTTGACGCGTCGCGGCGCGGTGCCGGCGAGGCGGCTCAAGCCCTGGAGAGTTGCCCGGACGGTGGGGTGACGGGTCGGCGAAGCCTTGTCGGCCTCGGTGAATCGTTTGGCGATCGCACTGCTGTAGAGGAAGACGGTGCCCATGGACAACGGAGTGCCGCGTCGTGAACGCGGCTGCGTGGCGCAGTCCAGGAGAAAGCGAGCGACGATTTCCGGAGAGGCGGATAGCGGGTCGGCGATCCGTTCGCGGGCGCAATAAGCCGTAAAGCAGGACCAGCCCTTGTCGTAGGCCAGCCGAGTGTTTGGCGATATTGCCGACGACAGGACAATCTTGTGAATGTCGGATCTCTTCGTCACCGCGAGACTCATGAACTATCCATCCCTTGCCATGTTGGTTGTCGCTGTTCTTTCGTAAGAGAAAAACTTAGTCAAGTGGTCAAAAATCAAACGAGACTAAGCGAGGTTTCCTAATCTGTGGAGTATGGGGAGAGTGGTCGCGACCTTGGGCTATGGAAGATGCCCCGGCAGGATCAGCATGCCCTACGAAAGGCTGCGCCCGTCCGAGTGGTCCTTGGAGAGGATGCCTGTGGAGCCTTTGGTTGCGGGAAGTCCGGCGCTCCAGTCAAGTCGGTGGAGGAAGCCCATTGCCGAAAAACCGTCTGCGCCATTCGCGTCTGGGTAAACGAGGAAAGGGTCTCCCCGAAGCGGGGAAACCCTTTCCCTTGGCGGTCTGGATGACGCTAGAACTTGTACTCGAGGATGATCGTGAAGGCGTTGAAAGAGTCCTCGCCCTCTTCGGCCACGGCGGCAAACTTGGCGCCGGGACAAGCGCCCTCACAACCGAATGTATCAAACACACCGTGGATCTGCATCCAACCGCCGGGAACGTTGTAGACGACCGCCACACCGGTGTTGGTGACCTCGGAGTTTCCGCCATCATAGTCGATATCGGCCACGTTGTAGAGCGGAGATACGGAGACACCACCTTCACTCGGGCTTCCACCCATCATGCCGCTCTTGGGCCCCCACAGCCATATCTGTGCCGCAAGCCGAATGTCCGAAGCTTCGACGTCAACACCACCGCCCGGATCCCTCTCATAGGTAGCGTAATTGGCGGAGAGCGACAGCCACTTCAACGGCGACCACCCCAAGCCGTGAGACACATACGTGGTCTCATATTCGGTGTCTGCCGCCGGCTTGATGTCGATCAAGGTCGCCCTGTTGCCGAGCGCATCGGTACGGGCTCTCACACGGGCGTGTTCCAATCCACCAGACGCGCCAACCTTGGCGCTAACTACGCCATCCTTGGCAACAGCCTCTTCCACAGACCCGGTAGCGCCGGTATGGCTTTGGTAACCCAAGCTGTACGAAAGGCTCGATATGGAGAGGCCGCCCATTCCCTTGGCTTTTGCGAGAGGCTGCAGACCCAGCGCGAAACCTACGCTGTTGCCCTCGTCTCCCGGAGCTGCTTCAGCCATATTGTCCTGGCCCCACGCCAACTGCAGGTGACTGATCTTGGAAATGCCCATACCCGGCAACTTCGTCCAGGACAGCACGAAACTTCCGTCTTGCCCTCCGCCGATGCCCAAGCCACTCAGAAGCGGGCCGTCTTCCGTGCGGAAAGCGCCTGCCTGCGTATTACCCGAAAAATTCGGACTGTAGCCGAAACCGAAGCTCGGGAGCCAAGGGTTCAACTTGTCGAAGTTGACGTACCCGTCGCCACCGAAGGCGGTGCCATCGCTACCATTGTTGAGGAGCCAAGTGACCGCGTAAAACCCCTGCTGGGACGTGACGTTGATCGTCGGCCGAAAACGACGCACGCGAAGTTCCAGGTTCTGGTAGCCGTCCTCTGGAGCCTCGTTGCTCAGCCACACGGTGTGGTAGACCTGTAGCCTCTGTGTGAACCTGATGCTCCAGTTGTTGTCCGCGGCCGCGATCGTGAGGCCTTTGCCCGCGGCGTACTTGAACGACGGCCCCTTCATCTCGGCGGCCAGTGCATTCTCTTGATTCTGCTTCAGTTGCGCCAACTCCCGCTCCAGGGCCTGAATTCTCGTGTCCACATCAGACGCCTGCACCGGCGATGCCGCAAGCACCATGCCTGCCATTAACACCAAGGCACTTGCGAAACCGAGCGCCTTTTTCAACACCTTATTCATGACCCCCTCCTTGGTAATCAGAGTTACGGAGCCCTTAAGAGGTTCGTCAGGTGCCCGGCGCTCGGTGTAGGCCGGCCGTGCGTCTTGTCTTGTGTGTCTACGGTCTTTAGTCTGTGGTTGGTATGTCTTCGGAAACTGTGTTATGCTGCTCGGAAATGAACGGCCGATCGCTTTGTGCCGCTTCCCTCGTCCATGTCGTTCACGAGCGGACGGCAGTGTCCCGGAAAACAACTCGTACATGCCAAAAATTACGACTTGGGTCCCAGGTTTTGGTAGTCGGCGTCTAGAAACCGTCAGAAAACCCGACCTAAGGACAATTGCATGGATGCGGCCAAAAAAGTAGAAAGCGAAGAGCAGATTCACTGGCTGTAGTAGATAACTCTGATTACCAAGGAGGGGGTCATGAATAAGGTGTTGAAAAAGGCGCTCGGTTTCGCAAGTGCCTTGGTGTTAATGGCAGGCATGGTGCTTGCGGCATCGCCGGTGCAGGCGTCTGATGTGGACACGAGGATTCAGGCCCTGGAGCGGGAGTTGGCGCAACTGAAGCAGAATCAAGAGAATGCACTGGCCGCCGAGATGAAGGGGCCGTCGTTCAAGTATTCCGCGGGCAAGGGTCTCACCATCGCGGCCGCGGACAACAATTGGAGCATCAAGTTCACGCAGAGGTTGCAGGCCTACTACACCGTGTGGTTGAGCAACGAGAATCCAGAGAGGGGCTACCAGAACCTGGAGTTTCGCGCGCGGCGTTTTCGGCCAACGATCAACGTCACGTCGCAGCAGGGGTTCTACGCGGTCACATGGCTCCTCAACGACGGTAGCGACGGTACCGCCTTCGGTGGTGACGGATACGTCAACTTCGACAAGTTGAACCCTTGGCTCCCGAGCTTCGGTTTCGGCTACAGTCCGAGTTTTTCGGGTAATTCTCAGGCAGGGGCTTTCCGTACGGAAGACAGCCCGCTTCTGGATGGCTTGGGCATCGGTGGACAGCAAGACGGAAGTTTCGTGCTGTCCTGGAAGAAGTTGCCGGGCATGGGTATTTCCAAGATCAGTCACCTGCAACTGGCGTGGGGCCAGGACAATCAGGACGAAGACAACCCGGGACAAGACGGCAATAGCGTAGGTTTCGCGCTGGGTCTCCAGCCCCTCGCAAAAGCGAAGGGAATGGGCGGCCTCTCCATATCGAGCCTCAAGTACACCATCGGTTACCAGGCCCATAGCGATACGGGCACCCGCGTGAGAGCCCGTACCCCCGGGCTTGGGAACAGGCCGGCCTTGATCGATATCCGCGGCGCCGGCGAAATGAACGCCGACACCACGTATGTTTCCCACGGTGTGGGGTGGTCTCCGTTGAAGTGGCTGTCGCTGGCCGCCAACTACGCTACCTTTGAGAGGGATCCGGGAGACGGCGTTGATGTCGAAGCCACGGACATTCGCCTTGGGGCACAAGTATGGCTGTGGGGACCCAAGAGCGGGATGATGGGTGGAAGCAAGAGTGAAGGCGGTGTCTCCATATCTCCGATCTACAACTTGGCCGATATCGACCATGCGGGGGACAACTCCGAAGTGACCAACACCGGTGTGGCGGTCGTCTACAACGTTCCCGGCGGTTGGATGCAGATCCACGGTGTGTGGGATACATTCGGTTGTGAGGGCGCCTGCCCCGGCCAGAACTTTAAGGACGTCGTAACTGAAGAGGGTGAGGACTCTTTCAACACCTTCACCATCGTCCTTGAGTACCGGTTCTAGCAGCTTATACCGAACCCAATAGCAAACAGGGCCGCTCCGTACGGGGCGGCCCTGTTTTTTTGTTTGAACGAAAGAGAGACTCGATTCGCTTGACGAACAGCGATAAGTGGAATAGATACTCGCAACGGCGCGGAACGGTGGTCTTGCGGGTTGGTCGTGTTGGTTTGGAAGCGTGACCGGTTTGAGACCCGCGCGGGGTTACGGGTTGCTGCAAACAAAGGTTCATGGGGGAACAAATGGCGCGATTCGGGCACGTGACTTGGGGACTGCTCGGTGCGGTTGTGGTCTCGAGTATTCTGGTGACGTCCCTGTCGGGCTGTTGGAGGCCCCCGGGTATCGGCGTCGGTGGCAACTACAACGATGCGTTGCTCGAGTTGGGGAAGACACAGCGGGGTGGGAACTTCAAGAAGGCCATCGTGCACCTCGAGTATGTGGTCCGCAGGAACCCAAAGTACAAGGACAGCCTTACGCAGTTAGGGAGAGCCTACTACTATGCCGGCAGGTACGGCTCGGCTTTCGAAGTGTTGAAACGCGCACTGGCACTGAATCGCGAGGACGAGATCGGCTGGATTGTCTTGGGTCTGACGCAGATGCAGCAAGGCGACGACGAGGCTGGCCTGGAGAGCTTCAAGGGAGGTCTGACGTTACTGGTCCAGGCGACGAAAGACAGCTACCAGGAAATCCCGGAGGAGTTCTGGGACAGCCGAGGCGTGGTGCGCCGCGCCCTCCGGCGAAGCATAACCTTGGCCCGCAAGGGTATCGTGGAGAAACGGCGGATCGTTCAGTCGGGTGAACTCTTGCTGCACCGCGTCGACCGTGAACTCTATGACGCCGAGGAGAATCAGCGCCTCAGCGAGTATCTGGATTCGCGGCGGGACCCGGGGAAGGACAACTAGTCCTGGTGGCCGGAGCCTGTCCGTTCAACGACTACACGAAGGGCCGCGCCCTGTTCACGGAGTGCCGCGCCCTGGTCACGAAGTGCGGCCCCGTGTTCACGGAGCGCCTCGCCTTGTTGTTCTAGCGCGAGGACGCTGGCATTGAGGACCTTCATGGCGCGACGACGAAGTGCAACGTCGATTACGGGTCGGCGGCCAACGGGCCGCAAGACAGCTAGAGAAAATGGGGCCTGAGGCTACCGTCGCGCAACTTCGTTTCCGTTGCCCCCAGCCGCTCCGGGGTCCCCATATCCTGCCAGTTCCCGTCGAAAGGAAAACCGCAAAGGCGCTCGGAGCCGGCGAGCATTCGCGGGTAGGTGGTGCGGGTTATGCTGAAGGGTTCCCGGCCTTCCATGTATTGAAAGATCCGGGGCTCAACCACGTGAACCCCGGTGAACATGTACTGTTGCAGTGGGGACCGTGTGGCGCCGGGAGCTTCATATTGTAGCAGTTTCCGGATTGTTCCCTCGGAATCGGTCCAGATGGCGCCGTACTTGGCCGCCGCCGGGTCATGTCTCAGGACGAGCGTTGCCGCGGGTTCACGAACGCGGTGAAACCGCAGCACTTCGTCCAGCCGCAGATCGATCAGCACGTCGCTGTTCATGATCACGAAGGTGTCCTGGTCGAGGAACCTCTTCGCTCCCAGCAGTCCGCCGCCCGTATCCAGCAACACGGGCTCCCGGGAATACGCGATGTCGACGCCGAAGCGGGAGCCGTTGCCCAGGTGTTCCTCCACCCGTTCAGCATGGTGGTGGACGTTGACCACGATCTCGCGTATTCCGTAGTGCCGCAACAACAGCAGCGGGTAGTCGATCATCGGCCGGCCGTTGACCGGGACAAGGCACTTGGGCAGGGTGTCGGTGAGGGGTCGGAGCCGGGTGCCCAGGCCCGCGGCGAAGAGCATCGCCTTCACGCGATCTCCTCGAAGCGCTCCGCCAGCAAGGGGGTCAGGTGGCCCAGCCCCGGGGTCCGCCGGAGGTTCCGCCCGATCCGTCTCAACGTGGGAGCGATGTATCTGTTGTACGCGGGCTTGCCCTTGACCACGTCCAGGTACCGGAAACGCCCGACGACCTTGAAGTCCCGCTGCAGGGCCGACAGCAGGTAGTCCTCCCGGAACTCGTCCCGGTTGGGGTGGGTCTCTCCCCAGTCTCGCATACCTTCGAGATAGTAGTCGACGAGTTGGTCTTCCACCGGCGGCGTGACAACCCGGTCCGTCTCCCGGTCGTTCAAGAGCGACGCCAGGTCGTACTGGGGCGGCGCCAGCAGCGCGTCCTGGAAGTCGATGACCGCCAGGGCATCATCGTCGGGCACCATCAGGTTCCAGCTATGGTAGTCTCGATGATTGAGCACTCGCGGGCGGCTGTCGAGATGCACGGCGACGCGCTCGAAGGCCGTGTCCAGCACCCGCCTTTCCCGCGCCGGCAGGCTTCCCTTGTCTCCACCCTCCAGGCCATATTCGATGAAGTGAGCGAATTCCCAAAGATACAGCCCCCGGTCGAAGGCCTGTCCGAAAGCCATGCACCGGTCGTTCCGCGCCCGGGTGCCGCCGATCTGCAACACCAGCAGCTCGTCGATGGCTTTTCGGTACCACCGGACAACTTCTGCTTCCGGCGCGCCCTGTACGCGGTCCCAGAGGCAGACGTCGCCCAAGTCCTCCAGGAGCAGCAGCCCTTCCTCCACCCAGTGGCCGTGAACCGCCGGCACCCTCACTCCGGCCGCCTGCAGAAACCGGTGCACGTTCAGAAAAGGCAACTCCCGCGGCGGCTCTTCGAACACCGCCAACTCCTCCGACGAGATCGGCAGGCCCGAGTCGCTCCAACTCATCACGATGGCGGTGCCGGGCCCTCCCGGGGCCTGGATTGCGGCCCGGAAATACCGCCGGGACGACGCGTCGCCCGCCAGCGCGGCCAACCCTGTAAGCCGGGCGTCCGCGCCGAATGCCTCCACCACCTTCTTCGCCACGGTCTCCCTGAGCCCTTCCATGAACCCTGATGTAACCAATAGCCCTACCGAATTCCACAAGCCCCGGAAGCCGGCCCCGGCGCCGCTTTCTCCCCTCGCGGAAATGTGTTAGCCCCCCCTTCATGTCGTTCCGAGTCGGCATGGCGCAGATCAACCCGAAACTGGGCGACGTCGCCGCGAACATGGACCTCTACGAGGCCGGCGTGCGCGAGGCGGCCGGCCGGGATGTGGACCTCTTGGTGTTTCCCGAACTGAGCCTCACGGGCTACTTCCTGCGTGACATGGTGCCCGACGTGGCAGCGCGGCTGACCAGCCGGGAGATGGAGCGCCTCAAGGCGCTGAGCCGGGAGGTGTCCCTGGTGGCGGGGCTGGTCCTGGAGAGTGAGGATCACCGGTTCTACAACGCCGCGGTGTACTTGGAAGATGGGGAGGTCCGTCACATCCACAGGAAGGTCTACCTACCCACCTACGGCATGTTCGACGAGCAACGTTACTTCGCACGGGGCGACCGGCTGCGGGCCTTCGACACCCGGCACGGCCGGCTCGTTCTGCTCATCTGCGAGGACCTTTGGCATCCGTCCACGGTCTACCTCGCGGCGCTGGACGGCGCCCTGACCATCCTCTGCCCGTCCTCCAGCCCGTTGCGGGGCGTCACCGATGGCGCGGACCAGGACGACAACGCGCGTTACTGGGAGCTCATCACCCGGAGCTATGCCGAGACCTTCGGCATGTTCGTGGTCCATTCCAACCGAGTGGGTTTCGAGGACGGTGTGGGTTTCTGGGGCGGCTCCGGCATCCTCGACCCCTTCGGCCGCACGGTGTGCAAGGCGGACTACTACGACGAGGCTTTCGTGGCCGGAGAGGTGTCCCACGAGGTAGCGCGACGCAAGCGCACCCGGGCGCCGCTCATGCGCGACGAGGACGTGGACCTCACCATCCGCGAGCTGGAGCGCATCCGTCGCGAGTAGAGCAGCCCATGATCCCCACCAACGTCTCCCTGATGCGCCGGATCCTGGTGGCATTCATCCGGAACGAGGTGCGCAAGGTCGGCCTCGAGCGCGTGGTGGTGGGCCTTTCCGGCGGGGTGGACTCGAGCCTGAGCGCGATGCTGGCGGCCGAGGCCCTGGGCCCGCACCAGGTGCTGGGCATCATGATGCCTTACCGGACCTCCAGCGCCGAAAGCCTCGATCATGCCGAGCTGGTGGTGGAGAAGAGCGGGATACGCTCCGCCACGGTCGAGATCACCGCGCAGATCGACGCCTACTTCGAGGCGTTCCCGGACGCCGACCCCAGACGCCGGGGCAACAAGATGGCCCGCGAGCGCATGACCATCCTCTACGACCATTCCGCGCGTTGGGACGCCCTGGTGGCGGGAACCAGCAACAAGACTGAGCTGTTGCTGGGCTACGGCACCCTGCACGGCGACATGGCGTCCGCCCTGAACCCCCTGGGCGATCTTTACAAGACCCAGGTGTGGGCGCTGGGCGAGGCGGTCGGCGTTCCCGGCGTGATCATCGAGAAGAAGCCCTCGGCGGACCTATGGGAGGGCCAGACGGACGAGGCCGAGTTGGGCTTCAGCTACTGCGAGGTGGACGAGATGCTTTACCTCATGGTGGACCAGCGCTACGGCCGGGCAGAGCTCATCGAGGCGGGATTCTCGGCCGGTTTCGTCGACGACATCGCCCACCGGATCATGACCTCGCAGTTCAAGCGCCGCCTCCCCGTCATCGCCAAGGTCTCCCACCGCACCATCGACCGCGACTTCCGATATTCACGGGACTGGGGCAAGTAGACCGGCGCTGATGCGGCCGGGCAGTCCGACGCGGCCATTACAGGAATAATGATTAAAGAATTGACCCCAAGGGCCGAAGGTATTAGCATGGGACGGCAACGGACAAGGGATGAGGACGAGACGTGACCGGTGAGATGATCGCCATAATCGGTGTCGGCATAGCCCTCGCGGTCTTCAACTGGCGTGTGATGGTCCGGATGAAGAACCGGCTGGACCGGAGGATCGACCGGCTGGACGACCGGATGGATCGGTTGGATGCCAGGATGGATCGGTTGGACGGCCGGATCGACCAGTTGGATGGAAGGGTAGCTCGGCTGGAGGACCGGATGGATCGGCCGGAGGGCAGAATGGATCGACTGGAGCTCAGATTCGACGTCCTAGGCAAGAAAGTGCACGATCTTGCGCGAGAGTTCTCCGAGTTCCGAGGGGAGATGCGGGGAAGCCGGGCGTGACAAGGGAAATCATCGCCATCCCGCCGGTTCAATACTTTCTGGCGACCTCCAGCACCAGCTTGTAAGCGTCACGCTTCGCCACGGGATAACCCTCCGCCACGAGCTTGGCCACGTCGTTGGCCTTGTACCCCGTCTCGAGGAGCCGGACGATCTCCGTGCGCAGCATCTGTTCGTTCAGCGGCGAAGTGCCGTCCCGTCCCGCGACCACGACCACGAACTCCCCACGTAGCTCATCCAGTTCGGTCGCCAGTTGGGAAAGCGTCCCGCGCAGGAGTTCCTCGTGCATCTTGGTCAGTTCCCGCCCGATAAACGCAGCGCGGTCTCCCAGCATCTCGTTCATGTCCGCCAGCGATTCCCGAACCCGGTGCGGCGCCTCGTAGAACACGAGCGTTCGGTCGTCGTCCCGGAGCCGGCGCAGCGCCTCCCGCCGCCGGTTCCTTCTAGCCGGCAGAAAGCCCTGGAACACGAACCGGTCCGTGGCGAGGCCGCTTACGCTCAAGGCGGCGGCCGCCGCCGACACCCCCGGAACCGGCGTCACCCGCAATCGGTTCTCGGCCGCCGCCCGAATCAGGTGGTAACCCGGGTCCGATAGGGTCGGCGTGCCCGCGTCCGACACCAGCGCGATGTCCTCGCCGGCCTCCAGCCGACGCACCAGCACCGGAGCCTTGGTTCGCTCGTTGCGCTCGTGGTAGCTCGTCAGGGGAGTATGGATGTCGTAGCGGTCCAGCAGCTTGCGGGTATGGCGGGTATCTTCCGCGGCGATGAGGTCCACCTCCCGCAGCACGCGCAACGCGCGCAACGTGATGTCCTCCAGATTGCCGATGGGCGTGGCCACCACGTACAGCATCGTCGGCTCCGACGCCTGCCCTTCACTCCGCCGCTGTCCCGGGGCGAGCGGGGGAAGATTCGCCGCCCAACAGCGCCCGCAGCTCATCCTCGTCGAGGATGCGGAGGCCCAGCTCCCGCGCCTTGTCGGCCTTGGAGCCGGGGTCGGCGCCCACCACCACGTAGTCGGTCTTGCCGCTGACGCTGCCGGCCACCCGTCCGCCCAGGGCGGTGATGGATTTCTGCGCCTCGCTGCGCGACATGGTGTCCAGGCTGCCGGTGAGCACGAAGCTGAGGCCCGTAAGGGCACCCTCCGCGCGAGCCTCCGCCTTGAGACGGAAGCCCGCCGTAAGCAGCTTCTCGATCACGCGCCGGTTGGCCTCGTCGGCGAAGAAGCCGGCGATGCTCTTTGCCACCTCCGGGCCGACGTCCCGCACCTCGGTCAGGGCCTCCTCGTCAGCCGCCATGACCGCGTCGAGGCTGCCGAAGTGGTCGGCCAGCACCTTGGCGGTGGCTTCTCCCACGTGCCGGATCCCCAGGGCGGTGATGAACCGCGCCATGGTCGTCTCCTTGCTGCGGGCCAGTTCCCGGACCAGGTTCTGCGCCGACTTGGCGCCCATGCGTTCCAGGGAGGCCAGCGTTTCCTCCTCCAGGCCGTAGAGGTCGGCGCTGTCCGCCACCAGCTTCTTCTCCACCAACTGGTCGATGAGCTTCTCGCCCAGTCCCTCGATGTCCAGTGCGTTGCGGGAGCCGAAGAACTTGAGGCTCTCCTTGAGCTTGGCCGGGCAGGCCAAACCCACGCAGCGGTAGGCGGCCTCGCCCTCCTCCCGGAAGACCTGGGAGCTGCACATGGGGCAACGGGAAGGCATCTCGAAGCGCCGCTCGCTGCCGTCCCGCTGCTCGGCCAGCACCCGCACCACGTAGGGGATCACGTCGCCGGCGCGCTCGATGACGATGGTGTCGCCGACGCGGATGTCCTTGCGCTCGATCTCGTCCATGTTGTGGAGCGAAGCGTTCCGGACCGTCACCCCGGCCAGTTGCACCGGCTCGAGGCTCGCTACCGGCGTGAGGGTCCCGGTGCGGCCCACCTGGGGTTGGATGTCGACGATCCGGGTGGTGGACTGGCGCGGTTTGAACTTGTAGGCTATGGCCCAGCGCGGCGAGCGCGCGATCTGGCCCAGCCGGTGCTGAAGCTCCAGGCTGTTGACCTTCACCACCACGCCGTCGATCTCGTAGGGCAGTTGGTCGCGCCGGCCCTCCATTTCTTCCTGGTAGGCGACGATCTCTTCGACGCTGCCGCACACGCGGGTCTCCGGCACCGGCTTGAGCCCCCAGTCCCGCAAGGCCTCCAGGAACTCCGCGTGGCTGGCGAAATCCGGCTCCACCGTCCCCATGCCGTGGCAGAAGAGGTCCAGGGGCCGGCCGGCGGTGATCTTCGAGTCCAGTTGCTTGAGGGCGCCGGCGGCGGCGTTGCGGGGATTGGCGAACACGTACTCGCCGGCTTCTTCCCGCTGGCGGTTGAGCCGTTGAAAGCCCTCCGTGGGATAGAAGACCTCGCCGCGCACTTCCAGCCGCCCCGGCACGGCGCTTCCCGCCCGGCGCAACGACAGCGATACCGAGCGGATGGTGCGGATGTTCTGGGTGATGTCTTCGCCGTTGGTGCCGTCGCCTCGGGTGGACCCCACCACGAGCTCGCCGTCGCGGTACACCAACTCCACGCCGATCCCGTCGATCTTGGGTTCCACCACGTATTCCAGGGGATCGTCGGTCTTCAGGAAGCGTTGAATCCGCTGCTCGAAGTCCGCCAGCTCCTCCGGGTTCGTGACGTTGTCCAGCGACAGCATGGGCCGGGTGTGGCGCACGGTGCCGAACCTTTCCACCGGCGGACCGCCCACCTTGGCGGTGGGCGAATTGGGCAGCGCGAGCTCCGGATGCTCCTGCTCCAGCCGCGAAAGGCGCCGGAACAGCTCGTCGTACTCGGAATCGGTGATCTCGGGGCGGTCGAGGACATGGTAGCGATAGCCGTGGTCCTCCACCTGCGCGGTCAACGCGCGGATCTCTTCCCGCAACGCCGCCAGTGAATCGGTCACCTTGGGGCTCCTTCGGATCCGGTGGTCATCGGGTGAAGTACTGGACAGGACACTTGGATTCATTCGCATACGCGGGGCGGGTATTCAAACCCGGCGCGCGGCGGCCTTGAAGGGGGACCGGGGCTCCATTCCGGCGAGCTCCTGGGTCGCTTCGCGTGCCGTCAGCACTCCCCGTTCGGTGACGATGCCGGTGATGCAGTCGAGCGGCGTCAGATCGAAATAGCGGTTGACGATGCGCAGCCCCGCCGGCGCCCGGGACAGGATTTCCCCGGCGGGCCGCTCCTGCCGAAGGGCCTCGGGAGATGCGGCCGCCAGGAACTTCTCGCTCCCCGCGAGCACGTAGGACGGAATGCCCCAGCTCCGGGCCGCGCTCGCCAGCCCCAGGGTGCCGGCCTTGTTGATCACGCCCTCGGCGGTGACGGCGTCCGCTCCCACCACCAGCACCGGCTCCCGTGCCTGCCGCAGGAGCGAAAACGCAAGGCTGTCGGTGGACAGCGAGGTCTCGATGCCGGCGGCGGCCAGCTCCCGCGCCAGGGCACTCCCTTCACCGACCGGGCGCGACTCGGTGCAATGCACCGTGATGCGGCGCCCCGCCTGCCGGCAGCGCAACAGCGCCGCGCGCACGGTGGAGCCCGAGGAATGGGTGAAGATCACACCGTCCTCGCCGATGAGGTCGCTGAAGTGGCCGGCGATGGCCCGGTTGTGCTCGTCCATCCCATGGACGAAAGCAGCCGCCGCCCGCAGGAGCCGGGCGCGCGCATCGTCCCCGGCGGCAGCTTCGTCCAGGCAGCGCAGCAACGAATCGAAGAAATGGTAGAGCGGCGCCATCGCCGGGTGCGCCCCGGTGAGCGCCGATCCGAGCGTTCGCAGCCGCTCTTCGAGGTCGTTCCGTTCGCGGCCGGCCGGTCCGCGACCGCGCGGAGGCGGCGAAGGGTCGGCAAGCCAGTCTTCCACCAGCGCCGCGGCGCGCCGCGTGATGGCGTGGGAGCCCGAGACGTTGTCGCGGCGTACTTCTTCCAGCGCCGCGCCAAGATCCGCGGGGGTGTCCGTCGTTGACCGGCCCGAGCGCCTGTGATAGCTAGACTGCGGCATCCCTGCTCTGGAAAATACCATGTGGCGTGTTGGCTGGGGAATCGTTTTCGTACTGTTTCTCACGGGTTGCGGCCCGGTGGACTCTGTTCCCGAGTCGCCGTCCGGTCCCCATGCGCAACCGGAGAACGTCGCGGTCCCGGCCGACGCCCGGGCAATGTACCACTACCTGCGGGCTCGCCTGGACCTCCTTTCCGGCGACTCCCGCGCGGCCCACGAGCACTACAAGGCGGCCGCCGAGCACGATCCTGCCAGCGTTTTCCTGCGCGCGCGTCTGGCAAGATCATATCTCGGTCTCGGCGAGATCGACAACGCCTTGGGCGAGGCGGAGGCGGCGGTGGAGCTGGACGACGGCGACCGCGAAAGCCGCCGCCTGCTGGCCGGTCTCTACGGCGCCGCGGGCAAGGTGTCCGAGGCCATCCGGGAGCACCGGACACTCTTGGAGCGCCATCCCGAGGACGCCCAGACGCTGCTTTACCTGGGCGCGATCTACCTCGCACAGAAGCAATACGGGCTCGCGCGCGAGCACCTGGCGCGGTATGCGGAACGCAATCCCGTATCACCCCTGGGCCACTACTACCTTGGCCGCACGCTGGCCGAGTCCCGGGAGCTGGCCGACGCGGAGAAGAGCTACGAGGCCGCCCTGAAGCTGCATCCATCGTCCACGCCGGTGCTGACCGAGCTGGCGTTGGTTCGCGAGTTTCGCGGCCGCCGCGGCGCCGCGTTGGAGACCTACGAAAGGGTTCTCGAGGCGGACCCGGGCAACGGCTGGGCCGGGAAGCGCGTTGAGGCCCTACGCTCGGGCGGACGGGATCTGGCGGGCGCCCGCGCCGAGTTCGATCGCCTGCGCGGCCGGGAGGCCGCGCCCGGCGTAGCCCGGATGAAGGTGGCGCTGGTCTACTACGAGCTCGGCAACCTGGAAGCCGCGGTGACGGAGTTCAACCTGGCGCTGGCGGAACGGCCCGACGACCAGCGGGTGCGGTTCTTCCTGGGCCTCACCTACAGCCGGCTCGAGGATTCCGAGGGGGCGGTGACGCAGTTCCAGCGCATTCCCGGGGAGAGCGATTACTTCGTCGATTCCCGGGTGCAACTCGCCTCGCTCTACGAGAAGCAGGAGAAGTATACCGAGGCGGTGGCGGCCGTCCGCGCGGCCCTCGAAAAGGACGACCGGCGGCGCAAGGAGCTGTTTCGTTTCCTGGCCGAGATCTACCGTAAGGCCAAGGACTATACGAACGCCATCGAGGCCATGCACAGGGTGGTGGAGCTGGATCCGGGGAGCGACCGCGTGCACTTCGCCTTGGGGGCGCTTTACGACGAGAGCAAGGACAAGGACAAGACCATCGAATACATGCAGAAGGCCATCGAGCTGAACCCGGACTACGCGGCCGCGCTGAACTATCTGGGCTACACCTACGCCGACATGGGCGTGGAGCTCGACCGGGCGGAAGGGCTCATCATCCGTGCGCTGGAGATTGCCCCCAACGACGGTTTCTACATCGACAGCCTCGGCTGGGTGTACTACCAGAAGGGCGACTACCGGCGTGCCATCGAGCAGTTGGAGAAGGCGGTCCACCTGGTTGTGGACGATCCGGTGATCATCGAGCATCTGGGCGACGCCTACCTCAAGGACGGCCAGCAGGCGAAGGCGTTGCGGAGCTATCGCGACGCGCTGAAGGCCGCCAGCGAACACGAGCAGGTGGGGCGGATCCGATCGAAGATCGCGGAGCTCGAACGAGGGATCTGAAGGAGTTGCGGCGGAAACGAATCAGTGCGGTCGTTGTCGGGCTAGGCGCGGCGGTTCTGTTGGCGGGGTGCTCGGTTCAGAAACCCGTCACCGTCCCCGCGCCCGAGCCGGCGCCGAATCCGCGTCTACCCGTGCTGCTCTCCGAACGGAGCGACTCCTTTCAGTCGCTTCGGAGCCTGGCCAGGATCCGCTATCAGACCGGCAACAGGAGAGGCGGGTTCAACGCCGCGGTGCTGGTGCGCAGGCCTCACCGCCTGAGGCTCGAAGCGTTTTCCGTGGTGGGCGCGGCGCTGGTCCTCACGGTGGACGACGGTACGGTGACCGGGTTCCTCCCCGCCGAGGCGCAGTTCTATCGCGCCAGGACCTCCCGGCGGAACCTGTTCGCCGCGACGCAGATTCTCCTGGAACTGGACGAGATGGTGGCGCTGATGCTGGGCCTTCCGCCGGTGGATCCCAAGGCCGTCTGGGACATCGGATCTCGGGAGTTGCGGCGTGTCCGTGCCGACGGCAGCACCGACATTCTCACCTTCGACGCCGGCGGGTCCGCGCCGATCCGCTGGCAGCGCCTCGGGCCGTCGGGGCAGGTCTGGTACATCGCGACCTTCGACGATTTCTCCGACACCGCGGTCGGACGCTTCCCGTTGAAAATCAGGCTGGAAACCCCGCCTCTCAAGCGCTCCTACGAAATCCGCTACGACAGCCCCGAGCTCAACGTCACCCTGCCCGAATCCCACTTCGTCCAGCAACTGCCCGAGGGCGCCGTCAGGGTGCCGTTGCCGTTCCCTACCGGTTAGACCCGCACAGTCGTGTCGGCGCCCTTCGACTTCGCTTCGCTACGCTCGGGGCGAACGGGTTTTCGGCAGGCTGTTTACCTGACCGTTCGCCCTGAGCGTAGCGCGGCATGGCCGCGCGAAGTCGAAGGGCGCCATTTTTCCTAGATGTCGAAAGCCGCCGAGACGAGTTCCCTGGTGTATTCGTGACGGGGGGTCTCGAAGATGGCCGCGGCAGGCCCCTCCTCCACCACCACCCCGCGGTGGACCACCAGGACGTGGTGGCTCATGGCGCGCACGACCTTGAGGTCGTGGCTGATGAACAGGTAGGCGCAGCCGTGCTGTTGCTGGAGCCGCCGGAGCAGCGTGACGATCTGCGCCTGTACCGACACGTCGAGGGCGGAGGTGGGCTCGTCCAGCACCACGAACCGCGGTTTCAGCACCATCGCCCGGGCGATGGCGATGCGTTGGCGCTGGCCGCCGGAGAACTCGTGGGGATAGCGGTGGCGCGCCTCGGGTTCGAGCTCCACCTCCTTCAGGGCCTCCACGATGAGCGTGTCGCGTTCCTCCGGGGTGCGGCCGAGTCCGTGGACCACCAGGCCCTCCTCGATGATCTGGGCCACGGAAAGGCGCGGGTTCAGCGAGCCGTAGGGATCCTGGAACACCACCTGCATGTCCCGCCGCAACGGGCGTAGGGCCCGGGAGCGCCGGCCCTGGATGTCGCGGCCGTCGTAGCGCACCGAGCCCCTGCTGCCCACGAGCCGCAGCAGCGCCAGCCCCAGGGTGGTCTTGCCGGAGCCGCTCTCGCCCACCACTCCCACCGTGCGCCCCTCCCGCAGCTCTACCGATATGCCATCCACCGCGCGCACGTGGTCGACGGTGCGCCGCAGGATTCCTGCCTTGACCGGATACCACACCTTGAGGTCCCGGCACGCCACCAGGGGTTCTTCATGAGTGTCGTCGACGGCGGGCCCTCCCTTCGGCGTGGCCGCCAGCAGGTGCCGGGTGTACGGGTGGCGGGGCCGCTCCAGCACCTCGGCGGTGTCACCGGCCTCGACGATCTTGCCCTGCTGCATGATGCACAGGCGGTCGGCCAGCCTGCGCACGATGCCCATGTCGTGGGTGATGAACAGGATCGCCATGCCCAGCCGTCGTTGCAGGCTCACGAGCAGCGCCAGCAGTTGCGCCTGGATGGTCACGTCCAGGGCGGTGGTGGGTTCGTCGGCGATGAGCAGGTCCGGCTCGTTGGCCAGGGCCATGGCGATCATCACCCGCTGCCGCTGTCCACCCGACAGCTCGTGAGGGTACGAGCCGAGCCGGCGTTCGGGGTCCTCGATGCCCACCAGCCGCAACAGCTCCACCGCGCGCGCCGCGGCGGCCGGCCCGTCCAGGCCCTTGTGCAGCTTCAGCGTCTCGCCGATCTGGCGCTCGATGGTGTGGAGCGGGTTCAGCGACGTCATGGGCTCCTGGAAGATCATGGCGATGCGGTCGCCGCGGATGCTCTGCAGGGTCCGGGGGTCGGCGCCCAGCAGCTCGGTCCCCTGGAAACGGATGCTGCCGCGGGGATGGCTGGCCGCGGGGTAGGGAAGGAGTTGCAGGATCGACAGCGCGGTGGCCGATTTGCCCGAGCCGCTCTCGCCCACGAGGGCCACGGTCTCGCCCCGGTGGATGGTGAGGGAGACGCCGTCCACGGCTTCCACGGCGCCGGCCCCGGAGCCGAAGCGCACCGCCAGGTCCTGGACGGCCACCAGCGCCGTGCCCGAGCCGGGCGCGGCCGCCGGTTCTGCGCGTCCCGGCTCCGCCGCCGCCTCGGCGGAGGCCTCGCCGTGGGCGGCGGGCTCGGGCGCGAAGGTCTTGCGCGGGTCGAAGGCGTCGCGCACCGCTTCGCCGATGAATACCAGCAGGCTCAGCATCACCGCGATGATCAGGAAGGCGGAGAAACCGAGCCAGGGCGCCTGCAAGTTGTCCTTTCCCTGTTTCAGCAGCTCGCCCAGGGAAGCGGATCCCGGCGGCAGCCCGAAGCCCAGGAAATCCAGGGCGGTGAGGGTCACCACCGCGCCGCTGGTGATGAAGGGCAGGAAGGTCAGCGCCGCCACCATGGCGTTGGGCAGCACGTGGCGGGCGATGATGCGCGGGTTGCCCACCCCCAGCGCCCGGGCCGCGCGCACGTAGTCGAGGTTTCGCGCGCGCAGGAACTCCGCCCGCACCACGCCCACCAGCGCCATCCAGCTGAACAGCAACATGAAGGCCAGAAGCCACCAGAAGCTCGGGGTCACCACGCTGGCCAGGATGATCAGCAGGTAGAGGGTCGGCAGTCCCGACCACATCTCGATGAAGCGCTGGAAGAGCAGGTCGAGCCAGCCTCCGAAGTAACCCTGGACCGCTCCCGCGGCGACGCCGACCACCGAGCTCACCAGGGTGAGGATCAGGCCGAACAGCACCGAGATTCGGAACCCGTAGATCAGCCGGGCGGTGACGTCGCGCGCCTGGTCGTCGGTGCCGAGCCAGTTCCGGAGGCTCGGCGGCGACGGCGCCGGGGTCGGCAGGTCGAAGGCGATGGTGTCGTAGCTGTAGCGTACGGGGGGCCAGAGGATCCAGCCGCGTTCCTCGATGAGCGCCGCGACCTCGGGGTCGCTGTAGTCCGCGTCGGATTCCAGGAAGCCGCCGAACTCCGTCTCCGGATAGTCCACCAGCACCGGCACGTAGAACGCCCCGTCGTAGCGCACCAGCAACGGCCGGTCGTTGGCGATGAACTCGGCGAAGAGGCTCACGAACAGGAGTACGCTGAAGATCAGCAGCGACCAGTAGCCGCGCCGGTTGGCGCGGAAGTTGTCCAGGCGTCTTCGATTGAGCGGTGTCATACGAGCCGCGGATTGTTGTTGATTGGCGTCCTTCGACTTCGCACCGCTGGCGCGGCGCTACGCTCGGGACGCCATTTCGAAGGAGCCGCTACAATCGACCTCACTCTCCCACCGCGGTCAGGTCTCCCGGCTCTCGAAGTCGATGCGCGGATCCACCACCACGTAGGTGAGGTCCTCCACCAGCTTCATCACCAGGCCCAGCAGGGTGAAGAAGTAGAGGGTGCCGAACATCACCGGATAGTCGCGGTTGATGGCCGCCTCGAATCCCAGCAGGCCGACGCCGTCCAGCGAGAAGATCACTTCGGTGAGCAGCGCGCCGGTGAACAGGATGCCGACGAAGGCGCCGGGAAAGCCGGCGATGACGATCAGCATGGCGTTGCGGAACACGTGGCGGTAGAGCACCCGGCGCTCGTTCAGCCCCTTGGCCCGGGCGGTCATGACGTACTGCTGGTTGATCTGGTCCAGGAACGAGTTCTTGGTGAGCATGGTGAGGCCGGCGAAGCCGCCGATGACCATGGACAGCACCGGCAGGGTGATGTGCCAGAGGTAGTCGGTGATGCGTTGCCAGAAGCCGAGGTCGCTCCAGTTGTCCGATACCAGGCCGCGCAAGGGGAACCAGTCGAAATAGCGGCCGCCGGCGAACAGCACGATCAGCAGGATGGCGAACAGGAACCCCGGCACCGCGTTGCCGACGATCACCGCCCCGGAGCTCCACACGTCGAAGCGCGTGCCGTCGCGCACCGCCTTGGCTACGCCCAGGGGGATGGAGACCAGGTACACCAGCAGGGTGGTCCAGAGTCCCAGGGAGATGGACACCGGCAGCTTGTCCACCACCAGTTGCACCACCGAGCGGTCGCGGAAAAAACTGTCGCCGAAGTCGAAGCGCAGGAAGTTCCCCATCATGAGGAAGAAGCGCTCGTGGGCGGGCTTGTCGAATCCGAACTGGCGCTCGATCTCCTTGATGAACTCGGGATCGATGCCGCGGGCGCCGCGGTACCTGCCGACGGCGTCGCTGCCGGCGTCCCGCGACCGCTGCGCCGAAGCGTCCACCTCGCGCTGGTCGCCGCCGCCGCTGAATCGTTCGGTGGCGGACACGTCGGTATTCTGGAGCTTGGCCAGGAGCTGCTCCACCGGCCCCCCCGGGGCCGAGTGGATGATCACGAAGTTCAGCACCATGATGCCGAACAGCGTCGGAACGATCAGCAGGAGGCGGCGTATGATGTAGGCGAACATGGATCGTCAGGGCCTACGCTCCGTTCGCCCTGAGCGTAGCGGAGCGAAGTCGAAGGGCGTCTTCGGTCATCAGCCGCCCTTGCGCTTTGCCTCCAGCTCCTCCGCTTTCCCGGCGTCCGCCCACCAGGCGTCGAACTGCACACCCTGAGTGGGGGTGACCTCGGGACGGCCGAAGCGGTCCCAGTACACCAGGCGGTCGTAGGGGATGTGCCACTGGGGGATCACCCAGTGGCCCCATTGGAGCACGCGGTCCAGGGCGCGCACGTGATCCACCAGGCTCTTGCGGTCGGGGGCATGGACCACGCCCTCGATCAGCTTGTCCACCACCGGGTCCTTGATGCCCATGAGGTTGCGGCTTCCGGGCCGGTCGGCGAAGTCCGAGCCCCAGAAATTGCGCTGCTCGTTTCCCGGAGAAAGGGACTGGCCCCAGCTCCCGATGACCACGTCGAAGTCGAAGTCGTCCAGCCGGCGGCGGTACTGCGCGGTGTCCACGGTCCGCACGGCGGCCGAGATGCCGAGCCGCGCCAGGTTTTTCTTGAAGGGCAGCACGATGCGCTCGAACAGCGGGCTCACCAGCAGGATCTCGAACTCCATGGTGCGCCCGCTGGCCTTGTGGGTGAGCTTTCGGCTGGTCTTGTCGATGCTCCAGCCGGCGGCCCGCAACAGCTTGGACGCCTCGCGGAGATTGGCCCGTATACGGCCCGAGCCGTCGGTGGCCGGGGGATCGTAAACCTTGGTGAAGACCTCCTCGGGCACCTGGCTGCGGTAGGGGGCGAGGATCGCCAGCTCGGCCGGGCCGGGCAGGCCGGTCGCCGCCAGTTCGGAGTTGTCGAAGTAGCTGCGGTTGCGCTGGTACTGTCCGTAGAACAGGGTGCGGTTGGACCACTCGAAGTCGAACGCGTAGGCCAGCGCCTGCCTGACTCTCCGGTCCTGGAACAGCGGCCGGCGGGTGTTCAACGCGAACGCCTGCATGCCGGTGGAGCGGTCGTGGGGGATTTCCTCCTTCTTGACAAGACCCTGTTTCAGAGCCGGAAAATCGTAGGCCGTGGCCCAGTTCTTGGAGCTGTTCTCGTAGCGGAACTCGTACTCGCCGGCCTTGAACGCCTCCACTGACACCGTGCCGTCGCGGTAGTAGTCGTAGCGCATGCGGTCGAAGTTGTCCCGTCCGACGTTCACCGGGAGCTCCTTCCCCCAGTAAACGTCCACCCGCTCGTATTCCACGAAACGGCCGGGCTCGAAGGCGCCGATCCTGTACGCGCCGCTGCCCAGGGGCGGCTCCAGCGTCGTCTTGGTGAAGTCCCGTGCTTCCCAGTAGTGCTTCGGCAGCACCACCAGTTGCCCGAGGATCAGCGGCAACTCGCGGTTGGTGCCGCCGCCGAAGGTGAAACGCACGGTGCGCTCGTCGAGCTTTTCCACTTTCTTCACGTCGCCGTAGTACCCGCGGTAGAACGGGACTGCCTTGGTGATCAGGGTCTCGAAGGTCCAGATGACATCGTCGGCGCTCACCGGTTTGCCGTCGTGCCAGCGCGCCTCCGCCCGCAGCCTGAACTGCACCCACGAGCGGTCCTCGGGCACGGTGATGCTCTCCGCCAGCAGCCCGTACTCGCTAAAGGGCTCGTCCGCGGACCCGGCCATCAGGGTCTCGTAGATGCTGCCGATGCCGGCCGCCGGGCTGCCCTTGACGATGAAGGGATTGAAGCTGTCGTAGGTCCCGATGGCGGCAAGCCGCACTGTGCCGCCCTTGGGCGCATTCGGATTCACGTAGTCGAAGTGTTTGAAGTCGGGCGCGTACTTGAGATCGCCGTGCATGGCGATGCCGTGGCTCGTGCGGCCCTCGTCGCTCGAAGCCGCGATACCCGACGCGACGGCCAGGACCAGGCCCGACAGCACCAACCCGCAAAACCGACTCGATCGCATGGAACCCTCCCTCGGCCCGGCGCAAACTAATCAGTCTTACAAGTATGATTGCCGTGGGACCCCATTGCAACAATGCGGCGGGGCTACAGCAGCTCGACGTTGGCGCGGGGCACGATGGCGAGGTCGCCGTTGGGGAGCCGGGCTTCCAGGACCCGGGCGCGGGCGCCGGTGGCGATGGGCCGGGGCTCCGCGGGCAGCGCCACGACCTGGGCGGTAGCGCCGAAGTGAGGGTCGCGAATGATGCGGACGGACGCGCCGACCCGCAGCCCGGCCGACGGCTCCCGGTCCGCGGAGCCGGCCTCCTCGCGGGCGACGATGATTTCCGGGCGTACGGCGCCCGCGCGCACCTGGGTGGCGCCGTTGATGGAGGCGGCGCGTCCTTCGAGGCTCCGGAGCAGGGAGTGGGTGCGTTCGGCCAGGGGCAGCCAGCCGAACCCCTCGGTGACGATGACGGTCATGGGCACTTCCTCGTGGCCGGTGACGGCCATTCCGAGATCGTACCCGAGGTAGCCGGTCAGCGCGTGGTCGTCGATGGACCCCACCACCAGTCCGGCGGCGCCGGCGTCCGCGGCCTGGAGCAGGGCCTCGAGGGTGGGGCGGGTGCCGCCCACCAGCACCTGGCCCGACGCATCGGAGGGAATCCTGGCCGGTCCCAGGATGGTCTTGGATCCCCCGTCGATCATGCGGATGGCGCCGTAGCGCTCGCCGCCGACGCCGAAGATCCCCTGGATGAACGCTCCATGGCTCTCGATGGTGACGGCCTTGCCGGGGTCGACGTCCACCACCTTACCCTGCACGTATGCCCGCAGCTCGATGGCGTGGGGCTCCAGCCGCACTCCCACGTGCCCGGTACGGCGGGACACGAACTCGACGGCGCCGGCCACGGGCGCCCGGTAGCGCGACCGGAACAGCCCGAAGATGCCGACATGCTCGCACACCGCGTCACCGGCGGCGACGACGTCGCCTTCGTCCACCTTGAGGCCCTTGACTGCCTCGTAGGGCTCGATGCCCAGGGTCTCCGGGATCCGCAGGATCTGCAGGTCGCCCGGAAGCTCGGCCCGCGCCACCACCGCGTCCGGGGCCACGGCATCGCCGCGCTCGCACAGTATCCGGCCCGGGACCGGAAGCTCGCGCCTCTTGCGCACCACCGTGCCGGCCAGCACCTGAAGCGCGGGTGTCAGCGCCAGGGTCATGATCCCGTGAGTCCCAGTTCCACCATGATGGCGTCGCGTTCCACGATCTGTTCGTCCGTGGAGGCCGGGGTCTCGAGCGGGCGGTTGCGGCCGTCGAGGATTACGCCGCAAAGCCCCGCGGTGAGCTCCCGTTCCAGGGTCGCGCCGGCGCCGGAGCCCACGTCGATGTTCCTGCCCGCGGGTTCGACGGTGAGGCGCGTTGCGACGCCGGGCTCCAGCTCGATGTGACCCACTCTCCCGGCCCTGATGGTTCCCGCCGGCTTGCCGTCAACCGATACGTGCGCCAACACCGACTCGGGCGGGCGCTTTCGGGGAAACACCGGAACCACGGCATGAGCCACGTTCACGAGACAGTCGCGCAGGAAGATCTCCCGCGCGGCGTCGGGATGGACCGAGGCGAAGACTCCCAGGTGGGGCATCATGAAGATGGAGTCCACGGCGATCTGGGTGAAGCCTTCCAACTCGAACCCTTCCAGGATCATCAGCGCGGCGCTCATGCGGTCCGGGGCATGGCTCAGGACACCGCCGGAGCCGATGACCAGGTCGAGGCGCATCATGTCCACCAGGTCCGTGCGGCTCGCGGTCTGGGAGAAGATGTCGGCGATGCCGCGCTGCTGTTGCACGCCGCTGAGCCCAACCGCCAGGGAGCGGTGGTGGTACAGCGCCAGACGCAACGCCTCCCGGCCGACCGCCTGCTCCAGCCACAGGTCCTCCAGCGTCTGGGGGATCGAGGTCGGCCGGATCATCTTGTTGCGCAGCCGGTCGCGGAGCGCCGGCGGTTCCATCGCGTAGGGCAGCCAGCGCCGGATGGACTCCACGCCCGCCTCGATGAGGACGTTGGCCACGGAATAGCTCATGCCCAGGTTGGCGCTCACGGTCCGGTTGAACACGGGCTCGCCCTGACGGTTCTCGAAGACGCTGAAGACGTCGGTGGTGGCGCCGCCGATGTCCACGCACAACACGGCCCGGCCGGTGGCCTCGGCGTAGCCGCGCACCATGTCGCCCACGGCCGCCGGCGTCGGCATCACCGGGACCGGGGTCCACCGCAACAGCTTGTCGTAGCCCGGCGAGTGGCTCATGACGTGGGCGAGGAAAAACTCGTGGATGGCTTCCCGGGCCGGCGGGAGATTCTCCGCCTCCAGCGTCGGACGGACGTTGTCCACCACCGCCACCTGGGCGGTCTTTTCGAGTATGCGGCGGACGTCTTCGGTGGCGTCGCTGTTGCCCGCGTAGATCACCGGCAGGCGCAGGGAATCGCCGAACCGGGGGCGGGGCGCCGCCGCCACCAGGGTCTCGGCCATCTCCACGACGTGTTCCTGGGAGCCGCCGTCGACGCCGCCGGTCAGGAGGACGATGTCGGGTCGCAGGTGGCGCAGCCGCTGGATGCGTTCGTGGTCCTCGCGGCCGTCGTCCGCGGAGATGGCGTCCATCACGATGGCGCCGGCGCTCAGGGCGGCCCGCTCCGCGGATTCCGCGCTCATCTGCCGCACCACCCCGGCCACCGTCATCTGCAGACCGCCGCCGGCGGAGCTGGTGGAGAGATAGAGGTCGATGCCGCGCGCGGCATCCTCGCCGGACTCGACGAACGGAGCGGTGCCCTCCGATGCCGCATCCGCCGCCAGGACCGGGTGCCCGCTAACCTCCTCCACTTCGGCGAAGGCGTTCAGGGCCCCCACGGTCACGTCCGCCACCGGCTGCTCCACGGTGGTGGGTGCCTCGCCGCGGTACGTCTGGCGCCAGCCCTCGGCGGTCTTCTCGAACAACAGCGCCTTGGTGGTGGTGGAGCCGCAGTCGGTGACCAGAACGGTCCGAAGCATTGCGGGATCGGTCTTCATGAAACTAGTGTAGTGTCCGGTACAAGACGTAGGGAATCTGCTGGTCCTTTCTGCATTGAACTCGATTTTTTATCTTATTTATCAATATGTTAATGAATTCCTCATTTATTCCGTAATCGGTCTGCAACCTCATTCGATCAAGATCCCGTCTTGGCAAGAGTACTAAAGTCCTAAAGTCTAAAGTCCTAAAGTCTAAAGTCGTAAATGTTCCGTCGACCCGTGGAGACGGCGAGCGAAGCTCACCGGACACGGGGTGATGAGGAAGGATATCACCGGTTCAGGGTACGGCGCCAGTGCCTTGTGAGGGGGCGGAGCCAGATGTCCTTCTTCGGTTTGCCGTACAGCTTGAGGGTATCGTAGCGGCCGCGGCCCTGGGTGGTACCGACATGGACCCAGCCCGAGGAGGGGAGGGCCCGGCCGCGAGAACATGCCTGATCGCCGGGAACAGCGTCGATGCGCCATCCAGGCCATGCCGTTCCGCCGCATGGGCTCGCAAGACGCGCCCCCGCCGCCTCACTTCCCCTTGCCCGATCTGCTCCACTCGCACTCCATGGCCGTGACGTTCCGGTTGCCCGCCAGATAGGCGGCGTCGTAGGGACAGCTTGCCTCCACTCCGGCGAATCTGCCTGTCCCGCCCACGATCCTGAACTCCCCGCCGCCGCCACCGCCCTGGCTCGCCGTGCCGGCCTTCCGGGCTCCGGACGTGTAGAAGCGGTGGGCCTTGTCCCGGGCGTCGGTGGCCGTGCATGACGTGTCGAGTTGGAAGCCTGCGGGCCCTCTCTTGCCGTAGACCACGCAGGCCACGTAGACGTGGGAGTTCTTGACGAAAGGCCCGCCGGTGCTTGCAACGACCGTAGCGACTCCCTCCAGGCCGCCGCCGAACACGGTCCCTTCGGCGTGCTCAACGACCGCGTAGTCGTGGGTCGCGGTCAAGAGCATGGTGAACTTGCCGCCCTCGCCGGCGTGCGCCAGACCCGCGCACAGCAACGCCGCCATGGCTGCCGCGTAACTCGTTCTCATGTCCGCCTTCCTCCTTTGTGTGAGCGCCCGTCGTGACGCCCACCCCGGGCCGCTGCGATTCGGGGAAACCGGCAGTTCCCGTGTTGGCGAGTCTACTGGTGCGCCATCGCTCCCGATTCACGTCGCGGGACCCCAATGGCGGGCTGGTTTCCAGCCGCCGGCTCTGTCGTGCCGGTGTTGACCCGTTCTCCTTCACGCCGCCCTTCTCACACGCCTGGCGCCGAACGTAAACCCGTGCACCGGCGCCTCCCGCGCGGTCCGGGCATTCAGCAATATAAATACACTGAACGTCGTTCATTCAGTAAGCACTTACTCAGGGCCGAAGGGCCGTAAGCATCCATAGACGTCCATAGACGGTTCGGGGACCCCACCTTGACAAGAAGGCGGTGGCGGCGATGAAGGGATGAGGGCAAGGGGCAGGCGCCCCGGGATCAGCGGGAAGCGGGTGTGAAGTACCAGGCAGGAGTTCGTCGATGCGTGAGGCGGGATGGCCCGAGGCGATGGCCTCGATGGTCGCCTTGAGGTAGGCGTAAGGGTCGACCGCCGCCTCCCCCCTCCCGGCCTCATCTTCTCCATCGCCGACATCCTCCACCTCTCCCACAGCCCGCTTCCAGCCCCCCAAGAGTCCGTTATCGTCTCCCTCCCGCCAAAAAGCCCTATCAAGACTCATTTCCCGCCTCCGGGGAAGGTGGGGTCCTCGAACCGCTTACGACACGGAATTCGACGCATGCGATAAGAGTACACTTGGCCTCTCAATTCACACGTTCGTTACACACTGATGGTGTAAGGGAGGCTACGTTAGCGACGGTCTGCGCAGCGATGTCTGCACCGGGATTTCAGAGACAAGCGTCAATTGGCGCGTCCGGTACGGACCGTCCGGGAGGTTCTCCATGCTGAAAGTTTCGTTAAGGCTCTACGCTCCGTCCGCCGGCGCCGAGGCGGTTCCGCCCCCGGGTTCGGTTCATCTCGCACGGCCGGCGTCTCCACTTGACACCGGCGTTTCTGCCGCATACACTCCCAGCGGCCCAGCGGCCCAGCGGCCCAGCGGCCCAGCGGCCCAGCGGCCCAGCGGCCCAGCGGCCCGAACAGCGTCTTCCGGCAACCGGCTCCCTCGACTAGGCTCCCCGCGACGGCCTGACGCCCGCACCGGGCGCGCCCGCGCCCGCCGCCTCTCCCTCCTTCTCCCCGTTCTGGCGCTGCTGCTCGGCGCGCTCTCGCTGTTCGCCCCCGCGCCCGCCGAGGCGCAGACCCCGACCCCGCAGACACCGACGATTTTTCCGGTCCCCGACGGTCTGGACGTATGGTGGATCGGTGAGTCCGGCGACACCTTCGAGCTGCAGTACAAGGAAACGAGCGCCCCCGACCGGGCGTCCTTCACCGGCGCCGACCCGGCGCTGGGCTGGGTGTATCACCAGCAGCGACTCGGGCTGGGCTCGTTCGTGATCGACCTCACGGTGGTAAACACGACTATAAGGGGCGTGGTTCTGAAGGACACTAGTAACGGCCCCGAGTACAAGGGCCTGAAGCCCGGCACCTCGTACGACGTGCGGCTGCGCGCCACGATCGGCGGCGTCGCCAGCGCGTGGTCGGCCGTGGAACGGGTCACGACATTGGGCACGAAGCCCGAGCCGGAGACAACGGCCGAACCGACGCGGACGCACCCCGTCGGGCCGTCGACGCTCGGGTCGTTCGGCGAGCAGACCCTCCTGACCGCCACGCTCACGGTGGGCGGAACCGGGCGTTTCTTCGGTTGCGATGACACGTACGCTCCTGTGCCCAACTGCAGTGCTGCGCTGACGACCAACAGCTTTACGCATGAGGGAACTGCGAATACGCTCGAACGGCTCTACATTGATACTAATGACGCAAACGTGGAACTGAGTCTGGAATATGGGACAGCGATAAGAGAGAGCACCAGGCAGTGGCAAAGGCTGACGCTGCATGTCGACGGGAAGTCGTTTCCTTTCGCGAAGGGGAACTACCTCACTAATCAAGCAACGGAGTGGACCAATACAGGTCTCACCTGGACCGCCGGCCAGCAGGTCCAGATTCGCCTGACCGCCAGTCCGTGGAGCGGCGTGGAGTTCGAGAGCACCAGCTTCTTGCCCAGCTCCGAAACGGGACGGAACGATCTGATCGTCCAGGAGGGCGGCTCCGCGACCTTCGGGGTCAAGCTGTCCAGGGTGCCCACGGAAAACGTGACCGTCAACTTGGTGAAAACGGGCCTGCAGGGGGAGCACGGCGACGCGAACGCCGCCACGGTGAGCCCGGCGACGCTGACCTTCACGTCGACCAACTGGAGTCAAGCCCAGACGGTGACCGTCACCGGGGTGCAGGACAGCGACGGCGACCACGAGCACCTGATGATCCTGGCCCTGGTCTCGAGCACGGACTTCCACTACGCGAGTCCGGACGCGTCCGGGGGCGTGTTCGTCACGGTGAGCGACGACGGCGGCGCGGTGCAGGTGGGCGCGTGGCCCGGCGCCGGGCGTGAGTCCGGCACCGGCGGGACAAGCAATGCATTCATCACGGTCTGGCTCAGCCGCGCGCCAACGAGTCCGGTGTCGGTGAGCTACAGGACGGCCAATGGCACGGCGACGGCGGGATCGGACTACAGGGCGGTAAACGGCACGGTGACCTTCGCTGCGGGTGAGACCCGCAAGACGGTGCAGGTCCGGATCCGCGACGACAACGTGGAGGACAGCGGGGAGACCTTCTGGCTGGAGCTGTCGAACCCGCAGGGCGCAACTATCGCGCCGGGTTACGAACGGGCGCTGGTCGAGATCGTGAACGACGAGGCGCATCTGGACGGGCTGTCGGTCGAGGGCGCCCCGGGCGCCGGCGGGCCGTGGGCGAAGCTGGACCTCGGCGCGTTCGCGGCGGAGACGACGGAATACGCGGTGACGGTTCCACACGGGACGACGCATGCGCGGCTGGCGCCGGTGACGGCGGACGAGGACCTGACGCTCAGGGCGGGCAGCGGAACGGAGCTGACCCGTGTGAGGAGCGGCGAGTCCGGTCCTGCGGTCGCGCTCACGGTCGGCGCCAACGTTCTCGTGGTGAAGACGACGGCGGGGACGGGCGTGGAGAAGACCTACGAGGTGACGGTGACGCGGCAGGCGGCCCAGCAGCAACAGCAAGCGCAGCAACAACAGCAGCAGCGCACGGCGCCGCTGACGGCCGCGTTCCAGAATGTTCCTTCGGAGCATGACGGCACGGCGTTCACCTTCGACCTCACGCTGAGCGAGGCGCCGGGCGCCGGCAACCTGCCGGTGGCGGCCTCCTTCAAGGTGGCGCCGGGGACGGCCAGCGTCAGCGGGTCCGGCACGCGGTACACCGTGACCGTGACGCCGAAGCAGGCCAACGCCTGGAAGGACGTGACGATCACGCTGGCGGGCGGGCGCGGCTGTGCCGAGGCCGGGGCGATATGCACGGCCGACGGGCGGGCGTTGTCGAACACGTCGACGACGACGGTGGGCGGCCCGGTGCGCATCCGGGTCGCGGGCGCCAAAGCAAAGGAAGGCAAGGACGCATCGCTGGACTTCGCGGTGACGCTGAACCGCGCGGCGGGGCATGGGGTGTCGGTGGACTACGCGACCGAGGACGGCACGGCGGCGGCGGGGGCGGACTACACGGCGGTCTCCGGCACGCTCGTCTTCGCGGCGGGCGAGACGGCGAAGACGGTCTCTGTGCCGCTGCTCGACGATGCGATCGACGAGGGCAAGGAGACGATGCGGCTTCTGCTCTCGAACCCGCAGGGAGCGTATCTCAGGAACGTGCACAGCAAGGCAAAGGGGGTCATCGTCAACCAGGACCCGCTGCCGAAGGCGTGGCTCGGGCGGTTCGGCCGCGCGGCGGCATCGGACGCCGTGGCGGCGGTGACGGCGCGCCTTGAGACGCCGCGCGACGCGGGCTCGCACCTGACGCTCGCGGGGCAGAGGCTCTCGGGCGACGGCGCCGCGCTTGCGCACGCCGTGACGGGGCTTGCGCGGGCGTTCGGCGCGGAGGAGACAGGCTCGGCGCCCGCCCGCTCGATGAGCGGACGCGAGCTCTTGATGGGGACGTCGTTCCGGATGGTGCTTGGCGGGGGCGCCGCCGGGTCCCGGTTCACGGGCTGGGGCCAGGGAGCGACGGTGTCGCGGTTCACGGGCGCGGGACCGGGGCTTTCTCTGAGCGGCGAGACGGCAACCGGCGTGATGGGGATGGACTACGGGAGCGGCCGTTTCTTGACCGGGTTGGCGATGACGCACAGCCTGGGCGAGGGCAAGGCGGACGGTTCGGGGCGGAGCTACGCCATGGGGAGTTCGGTGACCACGGTGCTTCCCTATGCCCGGTACGAGTTCACGGACCGGGTGTCGGCGTGGAGCCTCGTGGGGACGGGGTCGGGACGGCTGACGCTGGAACGCGACGGCGGCACGCCGGAGCGCTACGGCACGGACCTGTCCATGACGCTGGCGGCGGCAGGGGTGCGGAGCGAGATCCTGACAGCCCAGGATGCAAGCGGCTTCGCGCTGGCGCTCAAGGCGGATGCCTTCTGGGTTCGGACGGAGTCGGACGCGGTGTCGGCGCCCGGTGTGGGGAACCTGGCGGCGGCGCGGGCCGACGCGACGCGGCTACGGGCGGTGCTGGACGGCTCGCGGACGTTCAGGTTCTCGGGCGGCGGACTGCTGACGCCGTCGGTGGAGCTCGGGTTCCGCCATGACGGGGGCGAGGCGGAGAGCGGGACGGGCATGGAGTTGAGCGCCGGGGTGGGCTACGCGGACTTGGCTCGTGGCCTGGACATGGCGCTACGCGTGCACGGTCTTGCGGGGCATGCCGAGGAGGGCTACCGGGAATGGGGCGTGTCGGGATCGCTCAAGCTGGTGCCGGGCGCGGCGGGGCGCGGCTTCTCGGTGTCGGTGACGCCGTCCTACGGGGCGGACCCGGGCGGGTCGGAGCGGCTGTGGACGATGCCGGACGCGTCCGGGCTGGCCGCGAAGAACGACGCGGCGCCGTCGAGCCGCCTGGACACCGAGGTGGGCTACGGGCTCGGCGGACCGGCGGGCCTGGGAGTGGTGACGCCCTATGCGGGCCTGGGGCTCGCCAACGAAGGCTCGCGCGCGTGGCGCGCGGGAGCGCGCTGGCAGGTGGCGTCCGGCTTCAGCCTGGGTCTGGAAGGCACGCGGAACGAGAGCGGCGGCAAGCCCGACGAGCACGGCGTGATGCTGCGGGGCGCGGTTCGCTGGTGAGGACTCCGGCCGGCGCCTGACACGCTCGCGCCGCGAGCCTCGGTGCGCGCGCCTCCGGCAGCACCGCTCCGCGTTTGCGCCTCCGGGTGCGGGCTTCGCCCGGCGCCGGCGTCCGCACAATGCGCTGCACTTGTGTCAGCGCCACTGCTCGCGACTCCTTCAGTGTGCTCGACACGACCGCCTTCACGACCTCCCGCACTGACCGCCACTCAATCGCCGTGGCGGCTCCCGTCCCCGAGTTTCGCCCGCGTCGGTCCCTCCTTCGCTCATCCCCCGGTTGTCCTTTACCAACCGCGTGCCGCGGTCTTGGTTCTCACGTCCGCCGCACCGCCCACAGCACCTTGCCGAGGATGTGCGCGTCCCGGGCGAGGCAAGAGTACGGAGCGTAGTCGGGGTTGGCGGAGATGAGCCTCAGGCGGGGCGGTTCGTCGTCATCGACGGCATCGCCGCGCGCGACCTCTACGCGCTTGACCACCAGCCCGATGCCGTCCCAGAGCACGAAGGTCTCGCCCGTGGCCGGGAGCCGGCGCGAGACGTCGACGACGATCCGGTCGCCGTCGCTCAGCTCCGGCTCCATGGAGTTCCCCCGGACCCGCAGGATGCGCAGGCTCTCGGGGTCGGCGCCGGCCTCGTGGCGGATCATGTTCTCCGGCCAGTGCCACAGCGCGGTCTCGGAGACGAACTCCTGGGCCGAAGTCCCGGCCCCCGCCGAGACCTCCACCGTGACCTCCCGGACCGCCACGAGCGGGGCTCCGGGGAGCCTGGCCGGCATCCGTGGAGCCCTGCGCTTCATGGGCCTGCGCTTCGGCGCCGCCTCGTGGCGCAGCTCCGAGGGGTCGCAGCCGAGCATCCGGCCAAGGGTCTCGGTGTCGCGGTAGCCGAGGACGGCGGGGACGCCCTTGTCCACGTACTGGTGGAGGTAGGTCTTGTTGCGGCCGATGGCCAGGGAGGCGTCCTTCAGGGTGAGATCGTTCCGGCGGAGCAGGTCCCTGAGCCTCAGCCGGATCGGGTCGCGCCGGACCGCCTCCCTTTGAGCCTTGTTGTCGGGCTTCATCCTTTCCCCTTTCGTGGCGCCGCCGCCGGGAACATCGAAAAAAACTTACCATATTGCAGCGCAGATGAACGCACGGGTACGCGCCAGTGGCGTTTTCTGTAGGTTAATCACTACTAAAACCCTCCCCTATGTTGAGCCGCATGGCAGCGCTTGACATCCACCCCGAAGCCGCTCTGGACGACCTTCTGCGCCGCGCCGTTGCGGCCTGGCGGGAGCGCCGCGGAGTGAGCGCCCGGCGCTTCGGCGTCGAAGCCCTGGGGGACCCCGGTTTCGTGTTCTCGCACGCGCGCGGCCGCACGGTGCGGCTCGGGACAGCCGACCGAATCCTGGCCTTCATGGGCCTGGCTCCGCTGGGTCCGGCGTTCCGGGACGAGGTCGAGGCGTTCCTGGAGGTGACCGGCGCCAAGGCTTCGGTGCTGGGCGCGGAGGCGGTGGGCAACCGGTCGCTGGTGGGGAGGCTGCGCAAGGGAGCTTCGCCGAACCTCAGGACGGTCGATCGGGTACGGGCGTGGATGGCCGCCCATGCGAGCGTGGAAGAAATGGGCGTCATCCGCGCCCGGTTCGATTACATGCACGATCTTGCCGAGGCCGCCAGGCCCGGTTCATCCGCGGCTCCGCTGCTGCCGGCCGGGGCGGGAATCAACTTGGAAGATGAAGGAGGGAGAGGAATGAACGGAAGCGGCAGAAAATACCTCAGCACGAGGGAGGCGGCGGCTTGGCTGGGCCTCTCGCCGCGGACGCTGGACCGCTACCGCGTGAGCGGCGAAGGGCCGGCGTTCCACCGGTTCGGGAGCCGGGTGCGGTACCTGGCCGCGGACCTGGACGACTGGGCCGCCGCGCGTCGGCGACTGTCGACCTCGGACGACGGCACGGCCGGACGGGAGGGAAGGCCATGAGGACGCCCGAACTGACCGGATGGACGCTCCTGGCGTTCGCCTGGACGCTGTGGAGCGCGGACCCGGCTTGGGCCACCAGCGACACGACCTTCGCGGGTCCGCTGGGCACTGTGACCAACATCGTCTCGGGAACGGGAGGGCAGCTTGCGGCGGCTCTTGCGGTGGGAGCCGCGCTGGTGGGCTCCGTGCTGCGTTTCAACGCGGGGCAAATCGCGGGCGCGGTCGGCGTGGGCATTGCGGCCGGGGCCGGCACGGGCGTCGTGACGGGGCTCGTGGGCACGGCCATCATATGAGGGCTCGGGATGAGCGACGTGGCCAGACACACGATTTCCACGCGTCTGGACGATCCCGAGCGCTGGCTCTTCTGGACGCTGGACGAGGCGGCGGTGCTCCTGGGACCGGCGGTCCTGGGGCTTGCGGCGAATGCCTTCGTGATAGGGCTTGTGGCCGGGCTCGGCGCCTGGGCGTTGCTCCGCCGCGCCAAGCGGGGCGGGGGCGCGGACACGGCGGTCTGCGCCCTCTACTGGTTCCTGCTGGAGGTGGGCGGCCGCAGGGGCGGAACCGAGGTCTACCGCATGGAGGAGATCGAGTTGCGCGCCAGCGACCGCGTCCGCTGGACCCGCAACGACGCGGATCTCGGGCTCGTCAACAGCCGCACCGCGGAGGTTGCCGAAGTGGGGAACGGGCGGGTGAAGCTGCGACTCGAGGAGGGGCGGAATCTCGAACTCGGGCGGAACGATCCGCAGCTTCGCCATTTCGACCATGCCTGGGCCTCGACCGTGCACGCGTTCCAGGGCCGGACGGTGGACAACGTGATCGCGGCGATGGAGGCTCGGCACCCGCATCTGACCACGCAGAAGTCGTTCTACGTCGAGATCAGCCGGGCGCGCGACCGCGCCGAGCTCGTCACCGACGACGCCAACGAACTTCGCGCCCAGCTCCAGGCCGTGACCGGGGAGCGCCTCGCGGCGCTGGAGGGCGTCGGCGAGACAACGGAGGCCGCACGGAACAGGGGCGTCGATGCCGCGAGGCCGGAGGGGAGATTGCCGGATCAGGGACCCGGGCGCCCGCCGCGAAAGAGATTGACGGCCATGCATCGCAGGAGAAGGCCCCGGAGCCGCCCGCACAGGAACGGAGTCGAGGTCCCGGGATGGACCTGGGGTTGTGACGGCGTTCGATGGCGCGGACGGGAGGAGGCGGGCGCGGATCGCTGCGAAGACGAACCCCGTGCGCTTGCCCGTCCGGACCTCGCGCACCGTTACTTTCCAAACCTTCCGAAGGTCCCGCGGTCCACCCGGCGCTGGATCGCCTTGCGGAGATCGCGCAGCCTGTACTCCCGCAGCTCGCCGTGCTCCGCGTACGGGAAGAAGTTCCATGGCCTGCGGCGCATGGGCAAGGCGCTCCGCATGACGGTCCCTATCCGGCTGTCGCCCACGTACACCCCGTAAGTCGGGACCCGATCGCAGACCTTGCCGCGCCTAAGCCGGATCTTCATGGCCGCCTCTCTGCCCGTTCGCAAGCTCCGGGCGGTGTCGTCGCATCAGGGCATCCATCGCATTGAGCACGCTCGGCTCGTTGATTCTTCCCGCAGGCCTCCTTCCCGCCCGCTGCCGCCGGATTTCCTGCCACAACTCGTCCGGGTCGAACCCGGCCAGCAGCGTCGCGATCATCCACATGTCCCGGGCGGGCCTGGACATGAAGACGTCGGCCCGCAACCGGTGGAACTCCTGGCTCCGCACGTCGATCGAGCCGTCGGGATTGCGCGGAAGTTGAATCATGTCGCGTCCAGCTCCCTTTCAGGTTGGCCACAGGGTCTGTGGAAAACCCTGTGATTTGGCGGACGCCGGGGCATCCGCCGGACGTCAGGCGCCGATGTCGATGCGCTCGCCCCAGGGCTCGCGGTTCCACCCCGATGGAGCCGGGCCCCAATTGACCCATATGGTGGGGAAAGCAGGCTCGGTCTCGGGGTAGCTGGAGCACTCCATGTCCGTGAAGTAGAGGCATACCGTTGGCTGTATCCCCTCCTCGTCGAGCCACTCGAAGCCCGGGCGGAAGTCGGTGCCGCCCCGGCCCTTTAGCGCGATCTCCTCGGGAAGGTCGTCGGGGGCATACTCGGCCGCGTCCCGCAGTGCGGCGTCGACCTGGAGCACGATGATCCTCTCGGGGCGGATCTCGTCAACGACCTCGCGCAGTTCCGTCCAGACGTCGGCCAGGGTCTGGGCCGGGACGGAACCCGAGGTGTCGATGATGACGGCGACCGTGTCGATGCCTTCGGAGTGGATCGAGGGCAGGTAGAGGCCCGAGTCGATGAAGCGCCGGTTGGGAACGCGCCAGCTATAGTCGCGCTTGGCTGCGTCGGTCATGTAGCGGCGCAGCAGCGTCCGCCAGTCGAGGGTGGCCGTGTGGGCGTTGCGGACCGTCTCCGCGACGCCACCCGGGGCCTTGCCCTCGGCCCTAGCGATGCTGAGGGCCTGGTGCATGGCCTCGTCCCATGCCTGCTCCTCGGCGATGATGTCCACGGGCGCCTCGCCGGGATCGGAGCCGTCGCTTGCGCGGGCGCCGGCGTCCATGACCTCGCCGGTGCCGGAAGGATCGTGGCTCGGCGGCGCATCGGATGCGCCGTCCCCGTCCTGGCTGTCCGCATCGTCACCATCGTCCCCGTCGTCCTTGTCCTGACCGTCTCCGGAGGGGTCGCCGGATTCATCGCCGTCGCCGCCGGGAGCAGGCTCTCCGGCCGCGCCGTCGCCCGCGCCGCCGGCATCCTGGGATGTATTGCCGTCGTCGCCGGAACCGCCGTCCCCGGATTCCGGCAGGCGGTCGTATGCCTGCTCCACGCTCAGGTCCTCCCAGGCCTCGGCGTCGGGCGGGAGCGTGAAGCCGGCGTCGCGCAGCAAGGCGTGGGTGACGAGCTGCGAGGCCGTCTGCCAGCGTTCCGGGTCCCGCCCGTCCCGGCGGGTGTGGTGTTTCAGGGCGCACGCCATCACCACCCGCGCCATCGCGGTCTCGATCAGGTGCGCGTCGGTCTCCGCCACCCAGCCGGGGGAATAGCGGATCTCCTGGCCGTCGCTCGCCAGCGTCTTGCGCGTGGGATCTGCGCGGAGCGGGAGCCTCAGCACGAGGCTCCCGAAGAACGGCTGCTTCCGCAGCAGCTCGGTCACGCAGTCGCTCACCCGGAGCGCGGATTCCCCGAGCACGCCCCGGGAGGTCACGCGACCTCCCGGGCGGGTGCGGGCGGAGAGAAGTAGCCGGCGAACTGCTCCATCAGCGAGTCGGCGTCGCGCTTCACCCGGTCGCGGGCCGCGGGGTCGAAGGTCTTGGACGGGCGTAGCGAGTCCGGCTCCACCCCCGCGATCCTGTCCTTCACCTGCTCGCAGAGGTGGGCAAGCCTCTGGTCGCCGAAGATGTTGAGCCGGGGAACCACGTCGACGAGGTCCCGGATGTTGGAGATCATGGTGTCCCGGAACACCAGCGGCTTGCCGTCCCCGTCCTCGTCCAGACGCTCCGAGACCCGCTCGACCGCTTCGGCCAGGCGCCGGTAGAGATCGCCCACGGCCGAGTGGAGCTGCTCTTCTATGTGGCGCTCGATGTCGCGCTTCACCTGCTCGGTGTCCTCCGAGGCGAGGCTGGCGATGAAGTGGTCGGCGTCCGGCACCGCGGTGATGCGGTAGCGGATGGAGAACCTGTCCCGAAGCTCGTCCTTCGAGGGATAGTCCTCGGTGCGGAAGAGTTTGCCGAGGTCGATCCGGGCCTGCTCCACGTAGTGGTCGTAGTCCTCGATGAAGCGGGTGCGCTGGCGCACCAGGCGCTCCCGGAGCCCGTCCATGAGTTCCGTGTACTGCTCGTAGTTGGCTACGGTGAGGAGCCGCGAGCCCTTGTCGTCCCAGGGGAGGGTGTTGGCGTAGTGCCGGGTCCTCGCTTCGCTCATGACGGCGTTGATGGCGGCCAGGGCGGACTTGGGCAGCAGGCGCTTGTTGTAGCGCCCGGCGCTCGTGCTGGCGTCGTGGTGGACGGCGACGTGGTCGCTCGCCTCACGGTCGTAGAGCCGGCCGGACCAGGCGCTGATGTGCAGGCCGACCAGCATGGCGTCGCGGTTCAGGTCCATGGGTTCCTCCTTTACTGGGTCCTGGCTGCGGCCCAGCGGATGAAGGCGGGCGAGTGCTGGAGCGCCGGCTCACGGCGCACGCAGGCGCCAACCAGCGATTCGCCGACTTCCCGCCGGAGCCGCTGCGCGAAGGTGACGATGGGGTCCACGGTGACGTCGCTCGCGAGCCGGTAGAGCGAGCCGCAGAGCGCCATCTGGGCGCTCGCGTTCTCCGGGATGTCCGCATTCTCGGGGTCGGCGAGGACCGCCCTCGGATGGGGCAGCTCGCGCCAGACGTTCAGGAACGCGGAGAACTCCACCGCCGCGGTCTCGCCCACGGCGCCCCGGAACAGCGTGCGTTCGACCTCGGGTTCGAGGCCGTTCCGGTACTTGACGATGTTGCTTGCGAACTCCCAGGTCCGCGGGCACGGGAAGGCGCGCTCGTTGGACCGAGGGTCGAAGCGGTGCAGGAGTTCGGGCTCGTAGGTGATGAAGAACAGCACCTCGGGCGCGATGCCGTTGGCCGCTCCCCAGTGGAGCCAGTCCTCCGCGTCGACGCGGATATCGAGGTGGACGAAGCGCGAGGCCAGAGGGGTCGGCATGCGGTGCACGATGCCGCGGTCCGTTTCCCGGTTGCCGCAGGCGATGAGCGACGCGCCCTCGGGTAGCTCGTATTCGGCGACCTTGCGGTCGAGCACCAACTGGTAGAGCGCCGCCTGGACCATCGGGGGCGCGGACGACAGTTCTTCGAGGTTGATGAGCCAGCGCCCGGGATCGTTGGACGGCGGCAGGAAGACCGGCGGCGCCCAGCGCGTGCGGTTGGCGCTGTCGCGCCAGGGGATGCCGTGCAGGTCCACGGGGTCGAGCAGCAGCGCCCGCACGTCGATGTACTGGCGGTTCGTGGCCGCGGCGATCTGCTGGGCGATCTGGCTTTTGGCGGCCCCGGGCGGTCCCCAGACAATGGTCGGCTGGCGGGCCTCGACCAGGAGGGCGAGAACCTTGGCGAGATCGCTCGGGCGCAGCGTGTAGTCCGCGGAAATCTTATCGGGAACGGTCATGGGCAACACCTCCGTCGGCAGGGAATAGGCGCGGCGCGGACGCTCTCGAAGACTGTCCGGCCGCGCCCCGCCGGCCGCCCGGCTCCGACTCCATGGGTCGGAGCGCAAGTTGCCGTGGAGGTGTCGCAGTGATGGCGCCGCCGCGGTCAGGCGGTATCTCGGGAGGCTTGGGCGCCGCCGGGGCGTTCGGCCAGGCGGCCGACGCGGATGCGGTCGAGCCAGGCGCCGGAGCGGGCCGCGGGGTCGCCGTCGCGGAGATGCTTCCGAAGCTCCATCCAGAGGCGTCCGAGGACATTTTCGCCCTCGTAGCGGCCGGCGACGGGACGGGCACCCCACCAGGGGTCGCGGGTGGAGACCTCGACGATGGGGCGGTCTCGGGTCGCGGCGAGCAGCGCGTCGATCTCGGCCGTGTTGGCCTCGCGCTTCAGGCGCAGCACCCAGCGCATGACGTCGACGCGCCGCGCGTTCCAGCCGGGGTCGATGCCGAGCCCCGGGGTGCGGCCGATGGCCGCGGCCTGCGCCGGCGTCGGCGCTTCCGCGATGCGCTGCTGAATGTCGGGGTGGGCGGCGAACTTGCAGGCTTGGTAGACCGCCTCGGACGTACCGAATGTCCAGGGGCCGGCGGCGATGGGTACGGCCAGGGGCGAGAAGTTGCTGAACGCGCCCCAGGCGGCTCGGCTGTAGCGAAATCCGCAGGCGCGGTCTCTTGCGTAGATGCGCATGGGTTCCTCCCGTCGAGAGTTTGGCAGGCGCCCGGCCGGGACTCGCTCCCGCGCCGCAGGCCTCGCCCCTCACGGGCCGGCCTCGGCCCTTCGGCGTCGCGGGCCGCTGGCGGGTGGAGAGGCGGAATTCAGGACATGCAGCCGGGAACCGGGGCTGCCGGCAGGCAGCAACTCGTCGTGTCTTGTGGTGGACGTGTTCGTTGAGCACCGGCAAGAGGAGGCGGATGCGTTCGACATGGCGCGGCGCGTTAGCTGCCGCGTGGACTGGGTCCGGGGGGAGGTGTGGGCTCTTCGAACGTGTCGATGATTGCTGACAGCGCTTCCTTCAATCTTGAAGTTTCGGCGGTTGCTCGTGAGCTTTCGTGCAGGTATCGCCATTCCACGAAGAGGGTGCGGTGTTCTTGAAGCACCTCTCGAATGCCGGGGAATACCGCAGGTAGCTGGGGGTGGACTGGCGGCACGCCGGGCATCTTCCCCTCCAGGCGTCGCCTTGTCCCTTCCGATAATTGATCGAACAGCTCGATCAGGTCGTGGGACTGCGGGGCGGCGCCCACTTCGCGCATGAGCAGACCTTTGAGCGCGAGCTCGGTTGCGAGCCCCAGGAGTGTGGGGATGGTGAGAATCAGTCCGTGGAACAGCAGGGGCTCTGTTCGCTTGATGTCCAGGTCGGCATCCAGGTGATTAGCCACCTGCAACAGGGCCACGGCGTTTCCGATGGCGCCATCCGGGTTAACGAGTTTCTCGCGGTGCTTTTGGTGTGCCATGTGTGCTTTTCTGAGGCGAGCCCACTGCCAGGGGTCTCGTATGGTGTTCGCATCCAAGGTGATTCGGAAGTTGCAGGCGCCTGACATGTGATGGGCGATGCCGTCGAGGCGCGGCAGCGTTCAACCGGAGTCGCCGCCCTGCAACCGGTCCTGGATTGCCTGGGCCTCCCTGGCGAGTTTTTCCATCTCTTCGCCGCGCCCTTCGCGGCTCAGTTCGTCGAGTTTGTGGGTTGCGAGCACAAATGTGTAGCGGGAAGTCCGCTCAATCAGCGGCGCGAGCGAGGCTGGGGCCACCCCGGCGTTGCCGCGGGCAGCGTCGAGAATGTTCGTGCGGACGAACTCGGTGGCCGGGACGTCGTGCAGTTCGGCAGCCGCCTTGACCTCTTGCCACTCGGAATCGGAGAAGCGGATGCCTCTGGTGCGGCGAGCGGCGCCCTGGTTTGCCGTGGGTGCGTCGCCGGATTCGGGTTCGGTTCGGTCGGTTTTCGTCACGCTTCGTCTCCTTCCCGTCTCCGGAATCGGACCCGTCATCGGACCCGGGAGCGGTTGACCTGCGGGCATGAGACTCATCGCCCCTTGCGGTCGTTACTACCAGATCAGCGGAAGCGTGGCGATTTCGGGTTGTGGAAAGCGCGGATGTAGTCGCTGCGAGTGTTGTGGAGGGGCTCAATCCCACGCCTGATCGGGAAATCCCAGGGCCGGGATTTCGGCGAAGCCTCCTGCATTTCGGGCGTGCATGGGCCGGGGACAAACGCTGCCGCGGGCGTCGAGGTGGCCATGGGGAGCGCATGTCGGTCGTGTATCGGTCCGTGTTTTCCGCAAGGATGAGCGTGTACCGTCCGTGTACCGGTGCAGGACAAGCGCAGCCGTGCATGGCCAGGGGCAGGAAGGATGGCGTGTATCGGTTCGACATACGCTCGATCCAACAAGGACGAGGCGTCGAAAGGCGTCGGTTGCGCAGAAAGGCGTCGGCCATAGGTGCGCGAGGCGCACACCCGCAGCCCGCTGCGTGGGGTGTGAGAACCAGAGCCCGCGAATGCGGTCCGGAACGAAGAAACCAGGGGTACAAGCGAAGGGGGATGGGTGCCGGGGAACCCGGCGGACGGGAGCCGCCACGGCGACTGAGTGGCGGAGAGTGCGGGAGGTAGTGAAGGCGGTCGTGTCGAGCACACTGACGGAGGCGATGGCAGTAGCGCCCGCAGTAGTGCGGACACGAGTGCAGGACGTGGTGCGGAAGCGAGTGCGGGGAGCCGCGCTGAAGGGACTGACGGCATGCGTGCGGAGCACGCTGCCGGAGGCGCGGACACCTGAGCAGGACATGATGCGGAAGCGGGTGTCGGCAGCGCCCGTGCTGGCGGTGCGAAGCAGGAAGAGCGGACCGGACCGACGGAGGGGGGAAGGCCCGCGTCGCCGAGTGGCGCAGGGGAGGCGCGAAGCGGGTCCTCGGCGACATGGGCCGCGGCGGGGGGTCCGTGCCGAGGGCGAGCGCAAGGAGGTGGACAGCATTGAAGTGCGGCAAGTGGACGATGCGGGGTTGATGGGTGCGAAGCGCGCCGGGAGCGTCAGCGAGCGGCGGCGCGAGGGATGCCGGGCCGGAGGGGCGAGACCGCGCAGCGGGCTCGACAGAATCCGTCACCGGCAATGGCGATTGAGTAGTGGTCACTGCGGACGGCGCTGACGGCACACGTGCGCAGCACGTTGCCGGAAGCACCGGCCGGGGCGTCCGCAGTGGTGCGGACACCGAGGACGGCGGGGAGCGGAAGCCGGTGACGGGGGAAGCGTGCACCGGCGGCGCGAAGCAGGAAGGACGGACCGGTCCGACGGAGGGGGGAAGGCCCGCGTCGCCGAGTGGCGTAGGGGAGGCGCGAAGCGGGTCCTCGGCGACACGGGCCGTGGCGGGGGGGTCTGTGCCGAGGGCGAGCGCAATGAGGTGAACGGCATTGAAGCGCGGCAGGTGTACGATGCGGGGTTGAGGCGTGGGAAGCGCGCCGGGAGCGTCAGCGAGCGGTGCGCGAAGGTTGCCTGGCGCTGACGGCACACGTGCGAAGCACGTTGCCGGAAGCGCAGGCAGCGGCGTCCGCAGTGGTGCGGACGCCGGAGGACGGCGGGGTGCGGGAGCCGGTGTGGGGCGAAGCCCGCACCGGCGACGCGGATGGGGAGAGCCGCGCCGACGACGAGCGTAGCGAGGCGGACGGCGAGAGTGCGGCGATGTCGCCGAAGGCGGCGAGCCGTGTGTGCGGCGGGACGTTTCAACTCAAGGAGGACGCTGAGAACTAGCCGGGCAGCGAAGATCGATGCATGGCCGACCGAATCTTTTCCTTGATCCTCTCGACTTCTTCGGGGTCCAGCTTGCGCCCCACAGGCGCCCCCTTGCCAAAGATCGGATGCCGCGACATGAACCTCTCAAGATCCCACAGATCCAACCGCGACACCACGGCCGCGGTCACGAAGTCCTGTTCTGTACAACCCCAGTCCTCCAGTAGACGAAGCAGTCGATTCCTGTCGTCAGGACCAAGATTCAGTTCCACAGCGTGTTCCATGAGTTGCCCTCCGTCCTTCCTTTCGAGCATGCATGCCGTCACGTCCAGGTAGTGGCCGGTGACTGCCTCCGTGTCCGGTATCCCGGCCGGCGGCAGACAACATTCCCCGAACGGGAACAGGTCTTTGGTTGCGATTGTATACGGTTCTCCAAAAAAGGGGGGCCGCGCCGTCGAAACGACGCGACCCCTCGGTGTACGGCCTATGCCGCCACCTTCTGGACCGGGATGCCGAGCTGCTTCGCCTTGTCGACGAGGTTGTCGGTGATGCCGCTGCCGGGGAACGCGATGACGCCCTTGGGCAGGAGGTTGAGGAGGTCGTCGTTGCGGCGGAACGGAGCGGCCCGTCCGTGGCGGTCCCAGTCGGGCTTGCACACGACCTGGTGGACGCCGCGCTGCTCGGCCCAGCTCGCCGCGATGCGCTCGACGCCGGGGCCGCCGCCGTGCACCAGCACCATGTCGGTGTACTTCTCGCGGACCTTGTCGAGGCGCTGGAAGACCGCGGTCGGCTCGCTCACGTCCTTGCCGCCGGTGACCGCCACCAGGGTTCCCTCGGGCAGGTGCGCCTGGGTCTTGCGGTCCTTGCGGGCGCGCATGAAGTCACGGGCGTCGATGGCCGCGGAGGTGAGCTTGCCGGTCTGGCTGGTGTGCGATCCGCTCCGGGGCCGCCATGTCTGGCCGGTGGCTGCCAGGTAGTCCTCGGCCGCAACGTCGCGCATGCACTCGAAGGCGTCGCGTCGAGCTGCGAGGTTCTGTGCCCGGTCGGTGATGAGTTCGAGCTCGCGGGACTTGATCTCGGAGCCGTCCTGCTCGTGCTGGAGGTCGCGGAGGCCGGGCATGAGGCGGTCGGCTGAGCGGTCGAGGCGCTGTGTCTGAGCGTCGATTTCCTCGATAGAGGGTTCCCTACCGGGCCGACGCAGGCCCATGCGAGCCGAGCGGAAGTCCATAAGCCATTGATTTATTGAATGAAATACTGACCGTAAACAGACAGGTGACAGGTTTGGAGATTAAGCGTCAACTCGTCGATTCAACACTATTTCAACACCGATGCCGGGACTCATAACCCGGCGCAACCGTGTCGCTTCACGGCGTGGAATCGCGAGCCTCAATGCCTTTGTGGAAGACGGGCGGGGTTAGAGAAGTTTGACGAGGGCGACGATCAGGCCGCCTTGGGCGATCAGCGCGCCGAAGAGCCATTTCACAAGCTCGGCCTTCACCGCCTCGATGGCTGCCTTGGTTTCGTGCCGCAGGGCTTCCTACGAGGGATGCAAAATTGAGTGGCCGTCTTTCATGCACCGCCTTGTCGACCGCATCTACATTACGGAGGAGGGACGGCAATTCGTGCGAGATATTGGGTTGCGGAAACTGTAACCGCCCCCTTTCCAGAATCTTCCTCTCAGTGCCTAATGTCTGTGAGTCATGTACCGGGGGTGGCGACGCGGCAAACGGCTGCGACAGAACTGTTCGCCTCTCCTGCTCTGGACTGCGATACTGTTAACCGTCTCGCAGTCGACTTAAAACGTCTTTCAAGATCTTGCGCCGGGCGTCCGTAGGACCTGGAGGATCCTTTAAGAGCCCGACCTCTCCAAGCGCGAGAGCGACGTTGAATGGCACTTGCATTTCGTATGCTGCCCTCGCTTCTGAGGGGTCATAGCCAGAGTATCTATTCACGGCTTCTTTGTTTCTGACGAGATCCAGCGTGCGCTCCAGTTCTTTCTTCGCTAGACGGTCTGTCTCCTGCGGATCAGGTGTATAGGCAGCCCCGTGTTTCTCGACGTAGTAGGCCAGTATCAGAATGCGTGTGACGTTCAAAGCTAGCTCAACCGCATCCTGCGCTGTCTCAATCTTGGTCGGTAGCGTACCCTTGCCGCCGGTTAGGAAGTGCTCCATGGCGGCAGTGATGTACATTACCGGGTCTACGTCATACAGTTGTCGCGGATGCGTATCAGCTCGGCCTTGGTGCCTCGCCAACGTATAGGCCGTTAATCTTGAAACTTCCAAGGCCTCTTCCTTGGTCATTTCCATCCAGGTCACCGCTCTAACCTCCGAGGGTTTCTTGTGTTGTTGTTCGATGAGCCGCTGGAACGCAAAGACAGCGACTTTCTCGGCCATGGCTCGATTCAGTCTTCCTTGAGAGTGTGCATGGACGCTATCGATGCATCGTTGAACTGCTTCCTCGCTGTCTCGCGTTGACTGCGTCGCGATCAAGGCCCTGACTTTAGCGTGAACCAAGATGTCCCTTGCTGACTCACGCGACACGCTGCCATCAAGGATAGAAGCAACTTCGGCCGTCTCCAACGCGATTTGTTCGTCACCACCAGGGAATGTAGCCGCCCTCATTTTATGGAATACAGCTTCAACCTCCGGTGCTTGGTTCTTCTTCCTTTTCCAGAAGCTCATTCCTGATCCACTTCTGTCAAGAACTGACGAGTTTAGGGGTGAGGTAAACCCGACATACCGCGCCTGCCAGACCGCACAGACCGGTGCGCTCATGTCACCGTCCATGCACTACTTATAAGACACGATCATCTCAAAGATTGTCCCGAGAATAAACCTACCGGTGCGAGTTGTCGTCGTCAACCTACGGCTTGGAGTGGGACTTATATACGGTCGTAACCAATTTCTTGACAGACCCAAAAATGGTTACAATAGTTCCGAAAGTGAGGGTCTGCCATGTCACAGAAAGCACCCGGAAAAGCCTACCGCATAGGCGTTTCGCTGCCCGAATTGTCCAGGATGTTCCCCGATGACGAGACCGCGGAGAAGTGGATAGCCGAGGTCCGCTGGCCCGACGGGCCACGCTGCCCGCGCTGTAACTCCCGGAATGTCCAGGAGGGAACCCGGCATCCCTCCATGCCCTATCGCTGCCGCCAGTGCCGGAAGTTCTTCTCCGTGAAGACCGGCACCGTCATGCAGAACTCCAACCTCGGCGCGATGGTTTGGGTGTGGGCCATCTATCTGATGACCACGAACCTCAAGGGCGTGGCCAGCATGGAATACTACCGGGCTCTCAAGATCACGCAGAAGACAGCCTGGCACCTGGCCCACCGGATCCGGGAGACGTGGGCGAACGGGCAGGGTCCGTTCTCCGGCCCGGTCGAAGTGGACGAGACCTTCATGGGCGGCAAGGAGAAGAACAAGCACTCCAAGAAGAAATCGAAGGCGGCATCTGGCTCCGTGGGCAAGACTATCGTGATCGGCATGAAGGACCGGGACACCAATCAGGTCACGGCCAAGGTCGTGCCGGGAACGGATCGCTCCACCCTGCATGGATTCGTCAAGGGCAATGTCGAGGAAGGGACCGAGATCTTCACCGACGATCATGTCTCCTACCACGGACTCCCGAAGCACACGGCCGTCAACCACTCGGTCGGCGAGTACGTTGATGGCATGGCCCACACCAACGGCATCGAGTCGTTCTGGTCGATGCTCAAGCGGGGCTACCACGGGGTCTACCACCGGATGAGCGCCGCGCACCTGGACCGCTACATCAACGAGTTCTCCGGGCGACACAACATCCGCCGAGAGGACACCATGGGGGAGGATTACTCTGATGTCTTCTGAATCAACTCGCCCTTCTGAATCTTCTCGAACGCTGTCTCAAGACCCTTCCGAAAGACCTTATGAAGTCGGCGTAGGTCATCTTCAAGGTGAGGGTGAGAAGCCCGCCGGTACTCCATCACTTGATCTAGTCGCTGGAGAACTTCCTCCTGATTGGTCAGCCGCAGCTCACCGGGTAGCCCAAGGGGTCCAAGAGCTTCTATCACTACCCCACCGGCCGCACCCATAAACTGCTCAACCGCATCAGCCGAAAACGGCTCATTCCAACTCTTGTCCACAACGTCTCCTTTCGTGTGTTGATGGGGCCAGCAGATGGTGGTCTGCTGGCCCCTACTATTCTGCTACTTGACGATCTTGACGAAACAGGCGGTCTCCTGCGTCTTGCCACAGAGAAGCTTGGCGATATCCGTGAGGGACGGCCCGAACATCTTCTGCTGCTTTTCGTGGTTGTCAGAGAACGCTGGCTGAACCGCCTGAAGCGTCAGCACGACGAGGGCGACGGCAATCACCGTCAGCACCGCTTTCAGATACAGATCGCTTTTCATGGTTCGCTCCTTTCCGGTTGTGGGGAAATAATCGGGAGCGGCTGGCGGGCCGCTCCCACACCGGGCAACTCACTTCCTCTCTTTCGCCTTCCTGATATCCCTCTGGAGTCCGGTGCACTTGGCCTCGATAGCTGCTTTCTCCAGTGCTTCCGATTCGCCCTTGAGACGTGCAAGTTCCCCCGCTCTGTCTTCTCCTGCGCCTAGGGCAAAAAGGGCTGGCCAGAAGAGAACCATCCCTACGGTCATGGCCGCGGCATCGCTGCTGGCCTTCTTCTGCTGAGCGCCGGTCACTTCCTGGACCTTGTGACTGACACGTTGCATCTCCTGACGGAGCTGATCGCAGGAGTGATTTTGGTAGATCATCGGCGAGACGTAGGAACTCTTGATGTCATCGGGCGCACTGGCGCACCCGACCAAGGACATGGCGATCATACTCCAGGCAACTATCTTCATGGTTTCTCCTTTCACGTAGAGGCAGGCCCGCCGCACAGAGAGAATAGAGCGCAGCCCCCTGGGGCTGCGTTGTGCGACGGGCCTGCCGGCCTAACACTTCTTATCGATCGGCTTGGGCTTCGCCCGCACATGGGCCTTGACCTTGACCTGCTTCGATCGAGACTGCTGGCCCTTGCGCTCGGGCCGACAAACGATCTTGGACTTGGGCATGGCAAGCCCTCCTTTCTCGTGGAGAGCTTGCGAGGGCACACCGAATGCGCTACAAGGAGGGTGGTTTCTCGTGGAAGAGCCACCCGCCTCGCTTCCCCCGCCAAACCCTCCATCGGGATTTGACGGCACTACCGGCCCCCGTTCCCGCGGGGGCCTTCGTGCATCAGGGCCTACTCTAACACACCTACCGCTTCCCTCCGAAACCGGCGGCCAAGTCATCTCGCTCCAGCACCCCGGCCATGGCCTGATGAGAATGCCCCGCGAAGATTCCGGTCACCAGCCCGTCATCTCCGTGTCCGGTCTGAGTGAACTCGTTCCCCTGCACATGGATGCCATAGTGGAGATCACCGTCGCCCCACTGGATGCCTGAGCCCACACGCCCGGGCGTCCGTCCCGCTGACCATGACTCCAAGCGAGTTAAGCCGAGAATTCCACCCATGTGATCGAGGCTGACGGTGAGCGCCGCGGCGCCGGCCACCACCCTATCTGTTGGCGTGAGCCCCAGGAGACGGCCGCGCCACGTGGCCGTGCCGAAGAGGGTCGGGTTGTCGGCCAAATCCGTGGAGGGTGTCCAGCCGTTGGCCCATGGGATGGCGTCACCCATGACCCCAGACACACCGAAGCAGACGAAATCCATGCAACCCTGAACCTGATATCGCTCTCTGTTCCAGTCACCCAATGACTCAGGGTCGTACATGGCGCGTAGATTCTCGAAGTCGACGGCGAAGAGGATGTTGTCCGCATTCTCCGGGTGTGGGTCAAAGAGCGGGGTCATCAGGCTGATGTCGTCGCTCTCTTGAATGTAGTGACCATCCATCCCCATGGAGTGGAGCATTTCATGGACCACGAGCCTCAGACGGGCCTCGTCGGTGGCCCCCTGGAGTGCTTCGGTGTCGAGGAAAATCTGTGACCACCCGGAATCCGAAACCGCCATTCCCTCCCAATCAGGGTCATGGGGGGCGATCCATGGGCGCACCCAAGCGGCGTTGGGGGCCATCTCGATACGGATAGTTCCAAGCGATGGTGCGTTCCGGGACGAATAGTAGGGGTCTGGATCGAACCGGATCTGGAAGTCGTTGGGCAGGGCGGAGTTGAGAATCTGGACGGCCTGCAACACCAGATCCTCGAACACGGGGCCGTGATCCCGAATCTGAACAGTTGGCGGGAATCTGAATCGAGCTGTTGCCCCATCTAGCAGGGCAAGGTTGTTTCGTATGCGCGAGGCCGTGGCCGGGGATGGAGGGATACGCCCATAGTGGATGTCGGTGTTGCCATGGACAACCTTCGTCCAGGAGGCGTTTGGGGACACAAACGAGATCCCAACCTGGCGAAGATCCTCGCCCCGATCCAGGTGCCGGTAGCGTTGGATTACAGGCGCTTGCAGTTCCTCCTGCTTCGGGAGGCAACTGACGAGAAGGAGCACCGCGACGAGCGCCCCGAGAGCGCGGGTCACTTGGTACCCCCAGGCTCCAACAGAACATTCGTGCCAGTCGACGGGGGTTTGGCTGTGACGTAGGGCGGGCTTCCGTCATCGGGAGTGTGGACGAAGAGTTGAGTGTTCCCCTCCTTCTTTTTCATTTCAGCCAGAAGGGCATCAAGTTCGTCATCCTTGCCGGCTTCCAGTAGCTCAAGAACCTCTATGCCGCTCCGGACAACCTCCCCTGTCGGACCTACGAGAACAGTCTGCCCCGTAGATGCCGGCATACAGCCCGACAGGCCCATGACCAACAGGACAACGAAAATGAGCGCACGCATGACGTACCTCCCGTGAGGGTTGTCCCGGTGCAGATGCCGTTGCGCGAGCGAGAGTGTGACGCCGCCGTTGCTGCCGTGGCCCGGCGGGATTGCCGGGCCTTTGAACACACCTCACCGGAGAGTGGGGATGGTCCCGTGTATTCACCCAGGCGTCGGGAGCGACCCGGAGCCAGTGCGGGTTCTTGTATTCGACGGGAGACCCGACACATGGGCCTCTCCGATGAGTGTGTTCAGGCGGGACGCTACGACAGCGCCAAGGGACGTGTCAAGCAGGATTCACAAAGTTGTGAGATGCAACAGGAGTGTGTTAAGCGGTAGGGTAGGAAGACCGAATCCATGGCAAAGACAGAGAAGCCCGAGAGCAAGAAGACCGGCCGGCCGCCCAAGCCCATGCCGGAGCCGATCCCCGACACGCCCGAGAACATCCTGCGGGCTCTCCTGAGCGCCCCGCCAAAGAAAGAGAAGGACTGGAAGTACCTCCAGGAAGGGAAAGGCTAGAGTTCATGGCATGGACAGAAGACACCGACACATCGGGCCACCGCTATATCGAGTTTCCCTTTGGGGAAACTGAGCATCTACGCGTGACGTACATTCCTGAAAGCTACGATGGCGAAGAGAGATTTCGGCTCCAAATTCGAGGAAGGAAAGGGCACCTTCGCCAAGGTCCCGAAGTGACTTACGGAGAACTGGCCAATCTCACATGGGGTGCCGCTAAGTTGCGTTCTTCCCACAACTTCTAACCCGCCCCCTGGTTACGATTGTATATAATTCCCCTTGGAGTTGTGCCAAGACCACCTCCCTTCAAATTGAGACACTACCGCAACTCGGCCTAACGTTGAGGAGCGAACGCAATCCCCGTCCCCACATGACGGGTATCGGCGCCGCGCCTGATAGGGCCAAGACGGCGCATCTGGTACTGTGACCAGAAGTGTGGAAGCCAGACCTGCCAACTCGCGATGAGGCTTGCGATCTCCGCTGGCGCGACCGGTGAGGCCGTCCACCCAGACGAAGCAGCAGCGCAGGTGCGCAGTCCGAATCCTCGTCCGCCAGGGAGATGCGCTGGGCTATAGAAGTTTGACGAGAGCGACGATCAGGCCGCCCTGGGCGATCAGCGCGCCGAACAGCCATTTCACAAGGTCGGCCTTCACCGCCTCGATACCGGCCCTGGTCTCCTGCCGCAGGGTTTCAATGCTGGCCTCAACCCTGGCGATATCGGCCTTGGTCTCCTGCCGCAGCGCTTCAATGCCGGTTTTGGTTTCCTGCCGCAACGCTTCGACATCGGCTTTGGTGGCGAGGTTGGCGTTGAGGAGGGCGACATGCTCTTCGGCCAGCGTCTCGGCCTGCTTCTCCGTGAAGCCGCTCTCGGTTAGGCGCTTGACGAAACGATGAGTATCGAATGCGATGGCCTCGGCCATGGTCCGATCATAGCAACCTCACCGGCGCGGGACAAGAACAATCGAGCCCACGACGGGAGCCGTCGCTCCAGTGATAAAGACAATCGCCGACACGCGCCGACACGCCTGTGAAACGGCCATTCCAGGACCCGGTCGATAAAGCGCGTATCCGGGCTTCATGGACACGCAGGAACGGCAGGAACGAACGAAGTGTCCATTTCAGCTTCGCCGCTGCCTTGAAGCGGTTGTTTCTCTGCTCCCTCTCAGGTGCGTGAACAAGAGCCGCACGTCTTCCTCGGTCCGCAGCCTGACGGTCCATTCGCCCTTGCTGTTGCCGTCTTCAAAGCTGCTGAAATCCCGCTTCAGCGCATCCTTGCCGGCGCGCGCCTCACGAAAACGAAAGTAGAACTTGATCCAATTCCTGCTAACGATGAACGAATACGGCAGCTTGGGGCGCCGTCCTGACCGGTCATGAAGACGGCACGTCTTGAGCGCTCCCTTCTTCCTGAAGCTCAAGACCAAGTGCGACAACGAGGGCGCGGACTCCACCAAGAGGCGAAAAGCGGCGCGTGCTCGCTGATCCTCGATGTGCGCTTCCCATTCCGGGTACAGGTCCGCGCCCTCGATGCCGGCGAGTTGCGGCGACGTGCCAAGTCGACTGTGTGAAACCGAATCGATTCGACGAGGCGGGCTCGCATCCGGCTCACGTGGAGCCCGCGGTGCGCTTCGCAGACGTGGGAGACGTGGGCCTTGACGGCGAGCGTGGGAGCGTTGCGGCGCCGCGGCTTGGTGATCGGGTGCACATACGTAGTCGAGGAAGTCCTGGACCGGCTGGCGGCAGGCTTCTCTCGACATCAAGCGAAATCTGGACAGGTGAGGCAACCGCGCCAGCGTGACGGATTCTGCGCGCTCTGACATTCGGAAACGGAAGGCTTCGGCGGTGGAGCGTCCCCAGCCAGTCGGGAATCGCTGGCGGGCAACGACCTCCGCTGGACGGTTCGAGATGATCCCGCGCAGGTTCTCGAATGTGACGCAGTCGATGGTCAGGATCGTCCGCGGGGTCCACTCGGCGAGGAGTTCGGCCCACAACTGGCGGGCGAACGCGATGGATTCGCTGCGACGATGCAGCGTGTCAAGACTGCGCGACCGGAACGGCACGAAGTGCGCGGCCAGCACGCGGTCCTCGACGAAGGCCTGCGGGGATTCCTTCGCGTCGACAATGGTGACGATCCTGGCAAAGAGTTCCTGGAACTGAAGCTGGAGCGGCGCCGTTCCAGGCTGACACCCCTTCCAGGACTCGATCCAGTACGCGCTGCCTTTCTCGGAACTCGTACGCGGGTGGGCGTGGTTTTCGTGCGCCCCGCCGGGATTCAGCGTGATCAAGGCGAACGGAGCCCGGGAGGTGAACGTGCGCCGAGGTCCTGCCAGAAACCGCCAGCCGAGCCGGTGGCCGAGCCGTTTGTAGGCCGCACTGATGGACTCGACGCGGCTTTCGAGAGCCGAAATGTCAGGGCTGTCGTCGCTCATGGGCGTCCGGCATCTTGGCCGAAACAGGCCGCAATCAAAGTCGCACTCCGGCACGTCCTCAAGCCACAACCGCCGCACCTAGCCCCGGACTCTGTCGAGGTTTGCTGGGTATGATCCTCGGATAGTACCTGCTCGCGCCTCGCAGGCTCCGTCACGAATTGCACGTAGACTCTAGCCACCTAAACCTGGGGAGAACCAGGTGGAGTGAATGGCCGGGTGATGAAATCATCGTTCAACTCGCGAATCGGCACCTTGGCGGCCTCCGCCATTGCCTTAACGAGGCTCACTATGTTGTCGCGCAATCGATCCGGTATGCCAAGCTCCTCGTGCATCTTCCTGAGCGTCGAAATGACCTGCGGGTGCTCCGCATACACCACAAACACTTCGTTCAACGCGATGAAGGGCTCGCCTTCTCCGCCCACGTACTCTTCTCCGCTCATGTACTTTTCGGTCAAGCGGTAACGGCTACCGACGAAACGACGGAGAACATCGCGCTTTACCCCAACTTCTGAGTATCGGCGATTCAGATAGAAGGAAACCCAAGTAGCAAGCAAGCCAGAAACCAAAGCGGAGATCAGTATCGCTACTGGAACAGACATGAAATCCTCGCCTATTGGAGATGATTGATGCAACCGGGAAACCCAAGCTGCACTTGAGCGGTTTTCGCTCGTGAAGTATGGCAGAGCTTCCGGTGAATGGGTAGGGCGATTCGCTCGGCCGCGTGGCCCAAGGTCGCGTTGTCGGGATGGACGTAGCGGTTAGTGGTGAACGCTACATCGGCGTCCGGCGACGTGCTGGTTCTCGCCATTCATGGCCAGATGCGCGGCGTGGATCATGGCACGGTCCTGAACGGCATTCCTTCTTGATGGACGGCGACAGCACGTCCTCGCGTTTCTCCGTATCCTGCAACGGCGCTTCACTCCGGTCTCCTCCCGGCGAGTTCGCCCGGTTCACGGCTCTCCTCTGCATCCCATCCAGTGCTCCGCCATGCCCCGCTCCATGTCTTCCAGAGCCCATGCTCCTTTCCGGTCGATCAGGTCGACGTCCACAGCGGCGGCGCCCGGGGGAACAGAACGCCAAGGCGACACGCCCGCCCGCGTGAAGCTCCGCTGGGTCGTCCCGCGCGTGCAGCGTCTGCAATACCTCTAGCCATCATGCCGAACGTCTGAATGCCGACGTGCTCGTGACCGCCGTCGCTTCCGCCAACCAGGTGTCGCGGCGTTTCGGCGACACCTGTGTCGTCCTCGAAGACATCCTGCGCCTCGACGCCAACGACAGCGTGCCGGGCATGCTGTCGCGGCATGGCCGCACCACTGCGTTCACTGACGACTTCTGGAATGTCCGGCACATCTGCACCGCCGCCGACAGCATCGGTCGAGTGAATGTCGCTGCCACATGCCGCGCCGGCCAACACTGGTTCGACGGTAACGGCAGCGGCGATGCTTGCCATCGACATCGGCTCGCGCCCCGTGCAGCGTTGCGGCGACGGACTCGACGCGCCGACCGTGAGCATCGCCGTCACCGCGATCCGCGGGCATCGAGCCGAATGTCGAGGTCGGCGCCGACGTCGTGCGGCGCATCCCGGTTGCCGTCTGAGTTCGTTTTGCCGTCCGGGCGGCCTGCGGCGGCGATGACCCGGTGCGGGCTTCTGTAAGTGGTTTGTAAGCCTATGTAAGTGCATTGTATGATAGCGTCGCAGCGCGTAACACGGGAAAGTTCTCTGAGGAACCGCCCCGGTTCTCCAGGGAATCGCCCGGTTCTTTGGAGAATCTTTGCAGACAGACCCGCGCTCGCGTCGCCACGGCCGCTTCCTTGTGCATGTAAGCCGGAAACTGCCCCATGTCCCGGATTCGGACCCGGTATTCTCTGGCCTGTTCCTCCCGCTCAAGCGCCGCTCTGGCTAACCCGTTGATATCACGCGTCTTTTGTCCCCAATCGCGGATGTCTCGCCATGCGGTTCCGTCTCTACGGCGGAGCCGTTATTCTTCCACACCTGCCGCAGTTGACTGCCTGACGTGCCATGTCTGCGCCCAGGTGCGCAGTCCGAGCCCCTCGACCCCCCTCGCACCATGGAAAAGGCGTATGCTCATTGTATGGCGGTCGTGTACCGGTCGTGTACCGGTCCGAACACATCCCTGCGATTTCAAGGACTTGGCGGCACGAAGGTGCGACGTAAACTCCGACGCAGGCCATTCGCCTGACGGGGATCACCCAGCTTGTCTCCTACGGCCAGTCCGGGCGGTCGCGCCCACCGGCTGACCGGGAGCGACTGTTCCATGACAGCCCCGGCGCGACAAGGCTGTACAGACGAGGCGCGATCGCAGGCTTGCATGCCCAAGGCCATGAACCCCGCCGCGTGAGCGCCCTCGTGCGCGGGAGTACGGAGCATACGGACGGATGCCCTGGAGAACCCGCTGCCGGGACCGCGGTTCCCTGGGGAACCTAAACGGGCAAATGAACGACAGGCTGCGCACGGGCATGAACGGCGGCGAGCCGGGCGGCCCGGGAGCGGGAGGGGGGCGGTGGAGTCCCCCGGCCCGCTCCGGTGGCGATGCCGGGGGACCCGGATTGATCCGGCGACGGGGTTCTCTCGCCGGCAACGGTCTCGGGGTCGACCGAAAGGAGGGAAAGTCTCTACAGTTCGATGTCCATGTCGAGCTGCTTTTCTTCCGGATCGAGCGTCGTTTCCTGTACGGGCTCGGGTTCCGGCCCGCGCGAGCGGTCCTCCTCGGGTTCGGTTTCCCGATCCGTGTCCCAGGGTTCGAGACCGTCCGCGTCCAGTCCGGCGCTCCGTTCCGGCGATTTCAGATCGTCCTCCCAGTCGAGTTCATGCCCCGGTTGATGCCCGCCCCCGTGTCCCGCGTCCGGCTGAAGCTCGGGTTCGTACTCGCGATCGATGCGGTCCATGTGGCCGGCGTCCCGCTCCTCGGGCGGTTCAAGGCCCAACTCCGCCTCGTGCGCGGCCTCTCTGGCGACTCCATCGAGCGCCGAGATACGCTCTCCGGTCGCTCTCTCCAGTTGGTCGGAGAGCTTCCGGGCATCGTCTGTGACCAGCTCGGCATGGTCGCGGGCCCGGCTGATGGCGACATAGAAGGCGCGTTGGTTCGTCAGATTCGGATTGCCGGCGGGCATTGCGGCGACGATATGGTCCACCGTCTTCCCTTGAAAAGAGTGAACCGTGGCCGCCCAGGCCCGGTCCATGTGCCGGAGTTGCGGATCGTCTTCGTCCAGCCCGGCTTCCTTTCCGTTCTCCAGACGGAACCGGACTCCCTTCTTTTCGATGGATTCCACCACCGCTGCCTCGCCGTTCACGAGTTCCGAGCCTGGATCGTTGCGCGTCCACCGCACCCGGTCGCCCGCCCGAAGCTCCATCTCCTCGCTCCTGTAGACCTCCACGCCGCCCTTGGCGGCGGCAATCCGGTACGGCCGCCAGGCCACGGGATCACCACCACCGCCGTCCAGCCAGACCGTGTTGCGGTCGTAGTCCACCCGTGCGACCTCGCGCTCGTCTCCCTTCTCAACCCCGAGAGTCTTGTACGGGCGGTTGAAGATCACCGTGTCTCCGGCCGAGTAGTTCGAGGCCCGGGCCATCTCCGCCCGGGTCAGGCCCCTCGGCACGAGCTTCTTGCCCTTGCGGGCGGGACCCGAAACCGCGCCTTCCGCGATCAGATTCTCGCGGATCCTCGTGTTGATCTCGTCCCGCAGCGCCCTCGTAGGCGCGATCACTCCGGCCCCAGCGCGTTGCTCGGGAGACAGTTTCAGCCACCGTTCGGCGGCTTCGAGGCCGAGTTGTCCCCTATCCATCTGCACAACCCGGTCCCCGAGCTTCTCGAACGCGGTCCTGACTTCACCGGCCAAGCCCGCCCGCACCGCTTCCTTGAGCTCCATGTCCCGCTGGCGGAGGATCTCGTCCATCACCGCGGTCTGCATCCCGGCGCGTCTGAGTTGCTCGAATGGCTTGCCCGCCTCTACCGCCCCGAGCTGCTTCTCGTCCCCGACCAGCACCACCCGCGGCACCCGGAGCGAGGTTGCGGCCTTGAGAAGATCCCTCATCTGCTCGCTCGATGCGAGCGAACTCTCGTCCACCACAAGGACCGTCTTCGAGAATGAGGCGCGCAACTGGCGAAAACCCTTCACCGTGCCCCGGCCTTCTATGACTCCCGCATGGCGGGCGAGGAACCGTTGCAGAGTCTCCGACTCGATCCCGGACTCCCGCTCAAGGGTGCGCGCGGCCGACGCCGAAGGCGCAAGGCCCACCGCTTGGTAGTCCCGGCTCTCCGCCAGAGTCCGCAGACGCTTCAGCATCGTCGTCTTGCCCGTTCCCGCATAGCCCTGCACTCCCACCACCCGGTCCTTCGACGAGAGAACCATCTTGACCGCTTCCTTCTGTCCCTCGTTTAGACGTCCCCCGTGGAGCTTCGTCTCCGCAATCCAGTTCCGCATGATCGCCTTGCCCGCGCCCTGGCCCGCGTGCATCAGCGCGATGGCCTCGGACTCCCGTCCTATCGCCGCGTCCGTGGTCCAGTGCCTGCCGTGGTCGAGACCCCTGGCAGCGTGCAGTCCGCCCTCCGTCTCGAGCTCCGAGACGGCCCGTTCCGCCGCCTCTACCGTGACCGCGCCCGGCTCCCGGGACAGCGTCGCGGCCAGAAGATCCCCGTGGCCGAACACCGCCTGGCGTTCGGAGAGGTGCTCCACGGCCCAGGTTGCGGCCTCCGCGGCAGGTTGTCCCCGGTCCGTGAACAGGTCCGGCACCAGTAGTTTTCGCTCCGTCTCGCGCGCTTGCTGCCGCACCGTTTCTGCCGAGAACCCCATCTCCGCCGCCTGGCGCTCCCAGGACCGGTGCAGTTCATCCCGTTCCACGTTGCGCTTCGCCGCCCGCGTCATCAGCGTGGCCCGCGCCGCTAGGTGCGGGTTGTCCCCCGTCCCGCCCAGGCCATGCTCTCTCATCGCCGCCTCGATCTCCGACCGCCGCGTCGAGAACTCCTCGATCACCTCCCGCGATACCCCCTCAATCTCGAATCGCCCGTCCGGGTGCGTCTTCTCTATCCCGTACCCGAGATCCTGAAGCCCTTGCGCCAGTTCCGCCCGGTAGATCGCCCCGATCGTCATCTTGCCCTTGAAGAGCCCGTCGTCCACCATCGTGCGCCATTTCTGATCCTCGCCTTGCACCATGTTGGCGATGACCGCATGAGTGTGGAGTTGGGGGTCGAGGTTGCGGGAGGTGTCGTGGCGGAAGGTTGCGGCAACCATCTTCTGGCCGCCGGCCTGGACCATCGCGCCCGTTGCCTTGTCCTGCATCCGGGTTTCGATAGCGTTCTTCTCGATCCAGGAAAGCGTCCTGCCGACCGCCCTGTCGTGGGCTTCCACGATCCGCTCGTCTCCACCCACCAGCGCCATGAGCGACACCGACTTGGGCGCGGACAGCGTCACGTCCCGGCCCGGACGGTGCTGGATGTTGCCGTCGAGGTCCTTGCGGCCGAGCTGGCGTCCGCCGGGGACCTTGCCCTCGAGGATGGCCCGGAACGCATCCGAGTCGACCGGGCCCGAGAGCCCGAGCTCCTCCGCGCCCCGGCCCGCCCAGGCGCTCGCTTCCTTGTGGGCGGGATCGTCCTTGCTGTAGTACCCGTCCCTCTCGAAGTAGCTGGCCCCCTGCGACGGCGAGGCGATCTTGCCGATCGACGCTACCACGGCGGACGCCTCCCGCTAAGTGTGTTTCTCAGTGCTCGTCGGGTGTCCATGCCGCCGGCATACGCGCTTCCAATGCCGGGAACAAGGTACGTGTGACGCGACTATCAGGCGTGGCTGCGAATGGCGGTGATTGTTTTTGGCCGGTGGATGTCCCACCGGATTTACGGAGCGGGACCGTGTGCTCCCACACGCCTCTTGTGCTTGCTGTCAGGTGCTTCTTGACACGTCCGGGATGTCGACTATTGTGGAGTAGTGGATGCTCCCGAAGGGCCGCGAACGCGGGCACAGCGGCATGGAACGACTGGCAAAGTTCGGCACGGTCCTGCGCCGACTCGACAGCTTGGCAAGACACGCCGCCTGCGCTGTTGCAAGGTCAAAGCCGGACCGAGTCACTTTGGCCATCTTCTACTCGGCGAGACGAGGCGGAAGCAGCTTGACGGCCTCGCCGACAAGACTTCCTGGGAGTGGGTTTTTCCGGAGAGGTCAGAGCCGCCGCGCCCAGGATTCACAGAGGTCGTACTCGACATGCCGCATCGCAACACGGCGGTGCAGGGGTGCAATCGGTATCCCGCGGATACCGGCGACAATGTGTTGAACGTCGGCGAGACCCCGGTTTTGAAGGAGTTCCGGTGCTTGAGGGTGCCGGCATTGTCGCGGGACGCGGTATCTGGCGATCAATTTCAATCTTTCGGGCAGCAGCATTTCGAAGTTGTTGGCCCATGCAACCGGAAGTCGTCGCGCCCGCTTGGCACTTCAGTGCGCTCCTCCCCTGCAAACCGAGAGGTGCCACCATCCTACGAGAGGAAGGGGACGACTCAGTCTGCGACGACCCGGAAAATTCGGACCGCGTCGCGTTCCACCGACAGATCGTGTCCTTGATCGCCGACCACCTCGGCCTTGGCAACGGCGGTTGAGTCGGTCCACGTACACGGAATGTGCTCCCGCTGGTGCGGGCTCTGGTCTCGCGCCGGGGTCCAATTTTCGACTGGACACCGATAGTCAAGATCGTTGAAACGAAGGGAATTTCATGAGGCTTCATGCGATCTCGATGTCTATTGTTGCTACCCTTGCGCTCGGTCTCATGGTGGCTGCCTCCGCTAAGGTGGTGTACGGCGACGACGCATGTAAGCAAGCCCGACATGTCCACATCGCATCGTTCAACGTCTACAAGTTGGGCGGTATCGAGAAACGATACACGAGCCTCAAGGAGGATCCGGAGAAGGTTCCCGGAGGAACGATCCCACAGAGGATCCGCAATGCCGCAAGCGTACTTGCGGTCGGAAACTTCGACCTCGTCGCGCTGCAGGAAGTCTACGCGGGTAAGCCCGGCTTGGCGGCAGTGGCCGACTTGGTGAAGGTGCTGAACGACGAGCATGGGATTACGTATGAGTTCCTATTGAGCGAGGGCGTTGGAGTGGGGCTCATTCCTGAGGCGATGGGCTTCCTCTACAGGAGGCCCTGCGTTCATCCCAAGACGGTGAACGACAGTAGCAGCGAATCGATCACGATCGAGATCAACGGTCGCTACGCGGGGGACCGCTACGCACCTCGTGACTTCGTGCAGACCTACTGGAAGGCCGGTCACTTCGACTTCACGGTGATCTCCGTCCATCTCGCCTATGAAAAGCGCGACAAGCGACGCGCTGGCTACGAGAAAGTGCGTGAGATCTTCTTTGACTGGCCGGCGGACAGGACCAACGGCGACCCCGACGTCATCGTCCTCGGTGATTTCAATCGTCACGGCAAGGACACGGGCAACGGCCCCAAGGCAGTGAAAGCGCTTCTTTACGACCCCGAGCAGTTCCGAGTGCCGAACGTGACCTTCTTCGATCCCGAATTCTCCAAGCTGCCAGAGGTTAAGGATGAAGCGATCGAGGGCAAAGGCGTTCCCAATGACGATCCGCAGTTACTCTCCACAACCGTGGCGGACAACAAGTTCGCCTACGACATGATCATGTTCGCAAGCGAAGCCGGAGATAGATTCCCGGCCAAGCTGCATGAGGGCGTGTACGGTCGCGACTTCGGAATCATCCATTTCGATCATCCGGGTGGCGTCGGTTTCCAAGCGGGAGCCGACAGGCTCGATCACGAATGCCTCAAGAAGATGTACTCGGATCATCGTCCGGTCTGGATACGCTTCCGAACGGAGTAGTTGTGTACAAGCGGAGGCGGAAGGCATCGCGGGAGCGGCGCACCTGCGATGAGGGTCCGGGCACGGGGACATGCAAGGGTCTTGACGCGCTGGCGGTCGTGGCGGTGGAGCTTCTGCCGCAATCGGTGGCGGCGACGGCTCTACCGCCCGGCGCGCTCCTAGGCTGTGACGGGGGCCAGTGCGGCGATTGGTAGTCGCGTAACTTGGCTTCGCACCGGCCTGCGATATGGTGCTTGCAGGCATGTGGCGATGAGGGGGCGGCGTTGTGCGCGTTGCGATCCTTGACGGCGAGTCGATCGGTGGTAACACTGACAGGACCACCTCACGCTTCCCGCCAAAGCGATGCTGGTTCATTTCTTGGAGAGTTCTTCGATTCTCCCTCTCAGGTAAGCGACCTCCTCCCCCAGCTCCTTGAGATCCTCCCGCAGTTTCTTCAAGTCCGAGGCCGTTCCAATATCGAGTGTAACAAAGAGGCCCTCTTTCAGGCGCTTTTTCGTCCAAGCCTCTACCTCCTTTATTCCCTTATCCGAGAGACCCATATCCTGCAGTCTCTTCACAGTTTCGGGAGAAAAGGAGACTGTTGCTGGCTGCGCCAAGGCAGCGGATGTGAGCACGACAAAGAGCATTGCTGTCAAGCCGATAACCTTCATGAGTCTACCTCCCTGTATGTATGTTGTACTACCGTCACTTTTGGCGCATCATGTCCCCCGTCAGTGGGAGAGAATATACGATGCCTTCTAATCTGGATCAACTTCGAACTCGAATGGAGCAAGTATCCGCAGTACCGGGAGGGCTGTGATCGTCTTGAGCAGGAGTTCGCGTTGGCGCGCGTGGTGATCGAGGCCCGCAGGCGACGCCGCGCTGACTCAGGCCGAATTGGCCGAACGCATGGAGACGACGCGATCGGTTGTGGCCCGCCTTGAGAGCGGCTGCATCCATCCGTCCACCCGCACCCTGGAGAGGATTGTCCCCGCTACGGGCACTAGGCCTCGGATCAGCTTCGATCCGGCGTGATGCGGACTTGGCGCTCTCCGTGACCGGAGTCAACGTCGAGAAGCGGTCTGTGGAGTAGGGACGGCGACTAGTTCTCTAAGCACATCTAGGCGGGCGGCCGGCTGACTTCCGGCCGCCCTCTCATCGACCTCCAACCGGAAAGGAGACATATGATGTCAAACGGCACTCCGCCACCCCCACCTACGCCTCCGTCTATCGCGAAAAGGGTACGCCTTCTTGACGATGATCAAGGGCACCCTTCGACAATGCGCATGATGAGCATCGTTGGTTTCGGCGTAGCCGCCCTGCTCGCCTTGGCCGATGCTTACGCCTGGGGAGACACGACTACCAGCAACTATGACATGGTGCTCCTGTTCCTAGGCGCATCCTTCGGGGGTAAGACACTCCAGAAGTTCGCCGAGATGCAGAAGTCCTAAAGTGGTCTCAGCACCATGACACAGAGGTTCCGTCCCCAGTGGCGGTAAGAGGTTGATCATCGCCGAGGCCACCGCCATCCCGAGAAGTAACCCCATCACCGTTGCCGATGCTCTCTCATGCGCAACGCTCTCCGCACGCGTGTGCATGGCCCGGCCGACGCCAGCGGAGCGCGGGACCGGCGCACCGATCAACCCTTCCCCGAAGGACACGGCCCCGATCGGTCAGCTCTTCAACAGCGAGACTAAGTAGACCGTGGGCTTCGAAGCATATATGCTTTCGGGGAATTCACAACGGGAGGGAGGTTCCGGATGCGGTTACTCTTTCTGGCTCCGCTTCTTGTCGGAATGTTGGCGGCCACGCCCGCTCGGGCCGGCCAAGACGAAGCGCTGGCGATCGGAGTCACGATTGGGGTGGTCGCCGGCATGGCGCTGGCTCACCAACACGAGCCCCACATTCATGTTCCGGCCAACCCGCGCCGCCACGGCCATCCCAGGCGCGGCCACCGACACCGCCATCGGCACGTCCACGGTCATTCCCATGGCTACGTCCACGGCCATCGTCATCGACCCAGGTTCTGGTATGAGCCGCCGTTCGACTGGTACCGGCCGGGACACCGTTTCGAGGTCATGTGCTGCCCCGGACGGCCGTAGGCCGATGAAGGCCCGGCGCACTCATCCGCCTGCTCGTCCGACTCGGTAGAGGACGCCCCCGCCCGGGCACCGGTTTCCTGGTTCCCGGCGCTCGTCCCGCTCTCTCGCCCGAACGGCAGCGTCCGGTCGAGTTCGGTTGCCATCTCACCGACTTGGTCCATGCCTTTCCCTAATTGCTCGAGAGGGCGCACCGCAGCCGTACCGGCTTCTACAATGCTTCCGATGTCCTTTCCGAGTCCCCGCAAGACTCCGAAGTCGGGGAAGATCAAATCGTCCACCAACGCGCAGCCGCCAAGAAAGCAGGAGACAGCAACCACCTGGAGCGCGCGGGCCAGGGTACGCGCGAACTGCCTGACCTTGCTCGCGACATGGCGGCTAGGGCAGGTTGCATTGGCGTCACGGTCGAAGCCCTTCAACGAACCGTGGAGAACGGGCCGCCCGTTGACGCCGGGGATTTCCTAGGTCGCGTTGTCCACCACCCGAAAGCCGCCGCGGTCGAGGACATCCCGTACACGGTCATGCGCGCGCAACCATTGCTGGACGGGGGTTCGTCGGCGGCGGGTCGAGGCGTGCGGTTGACGGGATGCAGGGAGCAACACGTGCATCGAACGTGTCATCACGGTGTGGCCTCCTTGGAAGGGTTACGGGCAGAGACATGGACGCCGGTGAGGCTGGACCCACGCGCAGCCGGCGCTGGAACATACGTTGGGCGCGCTCAACCCATGGGCCGTGAATGTTTCGACGTTCCGAACTGATCGCCCCGGGGCTTGCTCGGCCCGGAACTTCCGGCACCGCTGGAGCAACCGCCCTGGCTCTTTCTTCGCCAGCTCCCTCATGGCATCAAACCCGCACGCATGTAAAGCGGTTCGACGGGAAAGGGACCTCTATCGCCGTACGCCCGCAGCGTTGACACCTCGTTGACGCGATCAGACCGCCGTAGTACCGTCTCGTCGCGAAGGAAAGTTGGCCGATGCGCCTGAACGCGTGCGTCTTGGTGCTGCTTCTCGTGGAATCGTCCGTCGCGGTCGCGGCTGACCGTAAGGCCGCCGAGGTCGACTTGACGGAGCTCGTGGCCATGCGGGCACTCGTTCGTGCTGGCGAGATCGGCGGCTACGAAGCATTCCATCCCGCCGTGACGCGGGCAGCGGGACGGCCCCACGACATCAAGGAAGAGTCGGAACACTTCGAGTCCGGAGGGGGCCGGCTCGCCTACGACGATGCGGTCGCCGATTGGGAAGCGCTCGCACGGGACGGCGACCCCAATGCAATGAGCAATCTCGCCGTGATGTACGATCGCGGTCTCGGCGTAGCGCCGGACCCGGCCCGTGCAGTGGAACTCTACCGCGCCGCGGCGGATCGAGGGTCCGTTGTGGCGCAGAACAACCTCGGGATCGCATACGCCCTGGGCCGGGACGTGGGACGGGACAGGGCGCAAGCCATCCAATGCGAAGCGAAAGCGGATGATCGCAGGTTCGAGGAATGGTTCTGGGACACGGCGGTCGCCGCGGCCAAAGGGTGGCCCCCGGTGCCAACCGAGCCCCTGGCGGCGTACAACTGGTTTGACCGCGCTACCGATGCTGACTTTCCAGCAGGAGCGCGCAAGCGCGATGTTGCCGAGGCCGCCGAGCGCGCCAGCACGGCACGCTGGAGCCTCCCTCTGTTTTCGGCGTCAGAGGAAGTGTTGAGAGAGTGGAAGTGGGTCGAGAGGATTAGCCCAGGCTTGTGTGATGGTTACTCGCAAAACAAGTTGAAACGCCTTCGGAAGATCTTGAAAAGGTCCGGGGAGAGACGCCTGGGCTGGGAGGTGCCATTAGAGCGGGCCTACATGTACATCAAATGCTATAAGCTTGGTATAGGGGATATCGACCTCCTCCGAGTGACGGCGGAAAACCCCATCGAGACAAACAGAGCTGCGAGGGACTTGATCGACTACTTCGTCGACGAACTCCAGGACAAGTTTCTTCTGGGAAAAATCCTCATGTGCAGAAGAGATTTCGGTCACGGCTGTGTGAACTTGTTCGAGCATATTGAGCTGACCAAGAAGGTCGCGGCGGGGTATCGGGATCCCGAAAAAGTCAGAGCCCTCAAAGTTATCGAGAGGCGTCTGCACCGCGCTGTCGGCAATGAGCACCTTGAACGTCACGTCGGCCTCTGCAGGACGTTCCTTAAGGAGCCGGAGCATTGCGGGAACTGATGTGGAGGCAACTGTCGAGAATGCGTTCAGGTTGCGAGTAGGAGCCTGAGCCTACCCTGACGGAGCACGGTTCGTCCTTCTGATGGGCACAGTCAATCTGATCGGCGGCCCCGAACATGACGGAATGGATGGCAATCGGACAACTGGCCATCGGCGTCGGCCAACTCATGGTCGTAATCGCCGGCGTATTCCTCGTATGGCAGGGCCTCCGCCAGATGCGGCAAGCCGGAGACCAGAGAGAGGCGCGAGGATGCCCGACACCGCGAAGCCATGCGGTCCCTGGAAGCAATCATCAGGGGCATGGAACAGCAGTCTGCGGCGCTCCAGACTGTGATCGAGAGAGCGGGGAGCCGGGTCTAGCCCTGCACAGTCCTCACAAGCGAGGCCGGGCAAGGTCGCGCGGCGGAGTCCCACCACAGTCTATCCTTCTTCCCGGCCAACAGATCGTTGAGCGACGCCAGTTACGCGGAAACCGCTGAGCTCAAATGGCGGATCAAGGCAGTCGTCATGAGGGTCATGTTTCACCGGGGAATCATTCCGATGACTGACAAGCCCGCTGGAATTCGTTGAGTGTCCAGTCCTCCTCGTTGACACGATTAGATCGCCGTAATAGGGTCTAGCCGCGAAGGAGGGATGGCCGATGCGCCTGCACGCGTGGGTCTTGGTGCTGCTTCTGGCGGGACCGGTCGTGGCGGTAGCGGATGACCGTAACCCCGCCGTCCGTTATGATTCACCCGAGGCCGCCGAGCGGGCCAGCACGGCGCGCTGGAGCCGCCTGTTTTCGCCGTCAGAGCAAGAGCTGAGGGAGAACAAGTGGGTCGAGAGGATTAGCCCAGCCTTGTGTGATAGTTACTTGCACAACAAGTTGAAACGCCTTCGGAAGGTCTTGAAAAGATCCGGGGAGAGACGCTTGGGCTGGGAGGTGCCGTTGGAGCGGGCCTACATGTCCATCAAATGCTATGACGCTGGTTTAGACGATGCCCACCTCCTCAGGGTGTCGGCGGAAGACCCCATAGGGACAAGCAAGGCCGCGAAGGACCTGATCCACTTCTTCACCGACGAACTCCAGGATAAATTTCTCCTGGGAAAAATACTCATGTGCAGGAAAGACTTCGGCTACGGCTGTCTGAACTTGTTCGAGCACATTGAGTTGAACAAGAAGGAATTCGCGCGTCTTCCCAAAAGACTTAGAGCCCTTAAAATTCTCGAGCGGCGTCTGCGCCGCGCTGTCGACAATGAGCACCTTGAACGTCACGTTGGCCTCTGCAGGACGTTCTTTAAGGAGCCTGAGTATTGCGGGAGCTGATGTAGGCGGGAACCGATTCGACACGAGGCGCACGCAGCCCGGCCCGGACGCTTCCATCGACGCAACGGGTGGCTTGATGGCGCGTTTTGTTGCGACCGGGCTTGACGTGAGATTGCTGACCTTGACAGATTCTGGCGCTCCTGGGCCCGATGCCACGCCTTCCGCGACGCCAACTGTTGGAGATTGCCCCAGACCCGGAGCGGCCGGTGTCAGCCGAATAACCTGTCTTTCCAAATGCCGGTTGGAATGATGCCGCGAGTGCCTGGAGACGGCCCCTGACGATTTCTTTCTGCCCGCCATGCCGGCCTGGGTTTCCGGTGCTGGACCTCCTGCCGAGCGGGCACAAGTCGTGGATCGTGCACCGGCGGTGCAACGGTTCGGTGGTCAGGCGGACGCTCGGGCCGTTCGACGCGCTGACAGTGGAAGACGCACGGCATGCGGCGCGGGCAGTGATCGCGGAGGCCGAGGCCGGCGACGCGTCCCGCGTCGGCGAACTGGGCGCTGGCAGCGATGTCGTCGCTGATGAAGCACGCCGAGACGCTGGGGCTCCGGGCCGAAGACTCCAACCCGTGCCGCGGCCTTCGGCGGCGCAAGGCGGGCTTCGAGGCACGCTACCTGACCGACGCCGCGCTGGGCCGGGCGCTCGATGATGCGGAAGGTGCTCACCCGGTCGTCGTGGCCGCGTTGCGCTTCCTGCTCTACACGGGAGCGCGCAAGTCCGAGGCGTTGCGGCTCAAGTGGGAACACGTCCACGGCGACCACGCGGCGCTGCCGGACAGCAAGACCGGCCCCCGGACGATCTGTCTTGCGTCTCCGGCGCGCGCCGTGCCTGCTGCGCTGCCCCCGTCGCCATGACTGTCCGTGGGTGTTCGCATCGGGCCGCGGGAACCCGCTCAAGGTGGACATGGCATGGAGAGTGGTCCGCGAAGCGGCGCGGTTGGGGACGCTGCGAATACACGACCTGCGCCACTCGCATGCGGCGGTCGCGGTCAACGGCGGCGAGGGCCTTCGCGTCGTCGCCGGGCTGCCCGGCGATGCCGACATCACCACCACCTTCGGCTACGCGCACCTTGCGGAGGGTTCGGTGTTGGACGCCGCGAACCGGGTCTCGCACGGCCTTGCCGCGATGCTCGACGGCGGGGAGGCGGACCATGACAGAACGCGCGCGCCTGACCGACGTGCTCGCGCTTGTAACCCAACCTCGTGAGCGCGCGTGCGCGATCCACGATATCGCCCTGCAAGGGTTCATGCTGCGCGTCCAGCCGAACGGCGCGCGCTCCTGAGGGTTCCGCTTCCGGCGCGACGGCAAGCCGCCGCGGGGGGTCACGCGGGGCAAGCCCGGCGCGCTGAAGGCCGAGCAGGCCTGCGCCGCCGCGCTCGGCGATCTCCGTGTCGGCTCAGTCGCGCGCGCCGATGTCGCGCGCTTCTTCCACGAGTACGGACGCAGAAGGCCGGGCGGCGCGAACCGCCGTCATGAGATACTGCGCAACCTGTTCGACTGCGCCGTCGGGTGGGGTCATCGGCCCGAAGCCGCCGGGAACCCCTGCAAGGGCATCGTCCGCTACCGGCTACCGCCGCGCGGTCGGCTGCTCGGAGCGGACGATCTTGCGAAACTCGGCATGGTCCTGCACCGCCTCGAAGGCAAATGGCCACTACGGGTCGCGGCGGTGCGGCTCATTCTCCTGACCGGATGCAGGCCGGGCGAGATCCGCGGCCTGCGATGGTGCGAGGTCAGGCCGGACCGGCTCGCCCTGATTGACGCCAAGACCGGGCCAAGATACGTTCTGCTGGGCGAAGCGGCGCGGAAACTGCTCAAGGGACTAGCCGACAGAGCTTCCGGGGAGTGGGTGTTTCCCGGCGAGACCGGAGACGGATCGTTGACCAACGGGTCGCTTTACTGGTTCTGGATCAAGGCCCGGGACATGGCCGGGATCGTGGCGGATGCGCGACTCCACGATCTCCGGCATGCACACGCCTCGCACGCGGTCATGAAGGGCGAGAGCCTGCATGTGGCCGGGCGCCTGCTCGGACACCGGCGCGCCAGTACCACCAACCGCTATCTCGACGATGCGACCCTGAGCCAGGCCAGCGAGCGTATTGCGACGGCAATCGAATGGAAACTGCGCCCGTCAAACGGCGAGGTGCGAGGTGCGGTGATTTCGTCAGGAGTTTCGGGAACGGCTGTGCGGCAAGACTGAGGAACGATGCGATGATACGGAGAGCACCAGGCTGGTTCATTCGGAGTTTGTTTGTCGAACAGGCCATGTGGATCGTGGCGGGGGTGGGGACGGTCGCCGGCCTTATTTGCGGGCCGCTGTTCTTATGGGCGCTTCCACATTGGATCGGACCCGTTTGGACAATCGTAATTTGGGGAACCACGGTGGTTGGGATCCTGATTGCCATGGTCGCGGGATGGAACCTTGAAAACTTGGAGAAAGGCGTGGCTGCGGAGACTCTCGTGGGACGGGCCATCGAACGCGCAATCACCGCCGAAAACTGCGCCGTCGCGCACTCGGTCAAAGAAATCGCGAAAGTCGGCGACATCGATCACATCGTCGCAACACCGAGCGCGGTCTGGGTGATCGAAACGAAGTACAAGTGGGTGCCGAAAGCAGAATTTAACAAAGCGCTATCCCGCATAGCGGCGAATACCCACGCGGTACGTCAATGGCTTCCCAAGGGGACGCCGGTGCGGGGTTGCCTCGTTCTCGCCTTTTTTGTCGGGTCGCCAGGGGCACCGGTGTTCGCCGCCGACGGCGTGAAAATCCACGCATATTATGGCACGAAGTCACTCTCAAAGGAGATGGGAAAGGATGGAGGGAAGGGGCCCCCGCTCGACCCAACAATCGTGAAAAAAATTTGGGAGCTTAGCGAAAGTTGAGTCAAGACGTGTCCTGACGGAGTAACAGCATCGGGGTAGGATGGGAACGGAGCGTCCAGGGATCCCTTCACATATCGACTTGATTTCACGGGGGGTTGGGCGGAGAATCCGGCTGCTCCCAAAGGAGCGGAAGCATCATGAAAATAATCGAGTATAGCCGAGTCGGCGGAAAGTACAAATTTCGGCTTGAAGCATACGGGGTCTACGTTCTTCCGCCATGCCTAGCGAAAGAGGCGCGCAAGTGGAACGCCAGCGACCCCTTCTACACTATCAAGTCGGGCACCATCTCGGCTCAGGTAGGGTATGCTTGGGATGGTGCATCCGGTCCGGTTCTGGATACTCACCGCACCCTGCGAGCAACCCTGATTCACGACATCCTCTATCAGGCAATACGGCAGCACAAAATCGATCGTGCGGATCGTAGGCTAGCTGACCGCATAATGCTGGCGATCCTCAAGGAGGACCGCATGTGGTTCCCGCGGCGACTGTGTTGGTACGCTGCTGTGCGGCTGTTTGGTCGGTGCGCTGTCAAGAAAGAGCGGTAGATCGGAAGATGCCTACCCCGCTGTTCGATGATGGCTTTGGTGGCGCTGGGAGTGGATACGCTGTTTGAGAAACGACTATTCTAGATGCGGCTGACTATGGGGTTCCGCAGTATCGGCAGAGGATGTTCATAATTGAAATAGTGTTGAATCGACGAGTCCCCACCGGATCTTCAAGCCCGCCAGCGGCTCGTTTGTAGTCAGTTTTTCTACTATAGTTCAATGGGTTAGCGGCCCATACCTGGCTCGCCTAGCACGGCAAGGGACTCGCTAATCGAGGAAACAACTCATGGGCCGTGAGTGTTCCAACGTTCGGAACTGATCGACCCGGGCTTGCTTAGCCAGGAACTCCCGGCGCCACTGGAGCGACGGTCCTGGGTTTTTCTTCGCCAGTTCCCTCCATGACATCAACCACGCGCATGCAACGTGATTCGACGGGAAGGGGACCTCTATCGCTTCACGCCAGCCGCGCTGGCGCCTCGTTGACGCGGATCAGACCGCCGTAGTACCGTCTTGCCGCGAAGGAGGGTTGACCGATGCGCCTGCATGCGTGCGTCTTTGTACTGCTTCTCGTGGGATCGTCCGTCGCGGTCGCGGCTGACCGCAATGCCGGCGAGGTCGACTTCTTGACGGAGCTCGTGGCCATGCGGGCACTCGTTCGTGCCGAGGATATCGGCGGCTACGAAGCATTCCATCTCGCCGTGACGCGGGTAGCGGGACGGCCCCCCGGCGTCAAGAAAGAGCTGGAACACTTCGAGTCCGGAGGGGGCTGGCTCGCCTACGACGATGCGGTCGCCGATTGGGAGGCGCTCGCTCGGGACGGCGATCCCAATGCAATGAGCAATCTCGCCGTGATGTACGATCTCGGTCTCGGCGTTGTGCCGGACCCAGCCCGTGCAGTGGAACTCTACCGTGCCGCGGCGGATCGAGGGTCCGTTGTGGCGCAGAACAACCTCGGGATCGCATACGCCCTGGGCCGGGGCGTGGAACGAGACGGGGCGCAAGCCATCCAATGGCTGGATGCAGCGGGCAAGAAGGGTCTGGTGCTGGCGGAGAACACCCTCGGTGTCTTGTATCTGATGGCCGGTGACGAGCGGTCCGCGGCCGTGCGGCTCTCCCGCGCGGTCGCGCGGCGTGGTTTCGACGCAGCACGCCTCAACCTGGCCCGCCTGTACGAAGCAAAGGCGGATGATCTCGGGTTCGGCGAATGGTTCTGGGACACGGCGGTCGCCGCGGCAAAAGGGTGGCCCCCGGTGCCCGCCGAGCCCTTGGCGGCAACAATTGGTTTGACCGCGCTGCCGATGCCGAACTTCCAGCAGCGGCGCGCAAGCGCGATCTTGCCGAGGCCGCCGAGCGGGCCAGCACGGCGCGCTGGAGCCTCCCTCTGTTTTCGGCATCAGAGGAAGTGTTGAGAGAGTGGAAGTGGGTCGAGAGGATTAGCCCAGGCTTGTGTCGTAGTTACTCGAATAACAAGTTGAAACGCCTTCGGAAGGTCTTGAAAAGATCCGGGGAGAGAAAACTGGGCTGGGAGGTGCCGTTGGAGCGGGCCTACATGTCCATCAGATGCTATGTGTTTGGTTTTGGGGAAACGGACCTCCTCAGGGTGACGGCGGAAAAGCCCATAAAGTCAGGCAAGGCCGCGAAGGATCTGATCCACTTCTTCACCGACGAACTCCAGGACAAATTTCTTCTGGGAAAAATACTCATGTGCAGAAGCGAGTTCGGCTACGGCTGTGTGAACTTGTTCGAACACATTGAGGTTAACAAGAGGATGTTTGCGCGTCTTCCCAAAAAACTTAGAGCTCTTAAAATTTTCGAGTGGCGTCTGCGCAAGGCCAATCTCGAAGAGCACCTTAAACGTCACGCCGGCTTCTGCAGGACGTTCACCACGGAACCGGAGCGTTGCCGGAACTGATGTAGACGGGAACCGATTCGATACGAGGCGTACGCGGCTCGACCCGGACGCTTCCATCGGCGCAGCGGGTGGCTCGATGGCGCGTTTTTGTTGCGACTGGGCTTGACGTGAGATTGCTGACCTCGACAGATTCTGGTGCCCCTGGGCTTGATGTCACGCCTTCCGCGACGCCGATTGCCCCAGACCCGGAGCGGCCGGTGTCAGCCGAATAGCCTATCTTTCCAAATGCCGGTTGGAATGATGAGCGAGTGCCTGGAGACGGCCCCTGACGATTTCTTTCTGCTCTCCCGCCATGCCGGCCTGGGTTTCCAGTGCTGGACCTCCACGGGAACGGCACGATGTAGATGGGGCTGTTGATTGCGCCTGAGCACGGGATCGGGTTCGAGATCAGGACGAGTTGTCAGGGGAGCCGCGATTTCGGGCAACAGGGAAGGCGGCGAGTGCCGCCGCCGTCAGTCCGGACCGCGCCGCGCTTCCGCCCTCGGACCCGCATCCCCCATGGGAACGGCTGCGTGCATCAGCGCTTCGATGCGGTCGGCCACACTTTGAGCGGGCTCGCGGAGCTGCTCAACGGTCCAGTCGGCGGCGTACCCCTCGGTGATGTCGTCGTCGCGGGCGTGGTTGACCAGCCGCTTGGTCAACGGACGCGGCAGCATGAGGTCGCGCTCGGCCACGGTGATGAAGGCGTTGCGCAGCCCGTGAAACCAGAACCGTGTCCCCGCCGCCTTGCTGATATCGACGTGATGGTGGCCGATGCCCTTCAGGTGTCCGTCCGCGCTCGTGCGGGACGGGAACACCCATCCCTCCTCCCCCGTCTCACTGCTCTCCTCCCGGCGGCGCTCGAACACGGCAGCCAGTTGCCGCGTGAGCGGAAGCTCCAGCGGCTCCCCGGTCTTGGTCTCCTCCACCCGCAGGATGCCACGTTCCAGGTCGATGCGCTCCCAGCGGAGCGCGACCACCTCGCCCAGCCGCATGCCGGTGTAGGCGCCGATGGTGAAGATGTCCCGGTGGTCGGTGGAGAGCCCCACCGCTTCCACTCCCGCGCGCCAGCGCGGCAGCACTTCCGAAGGCGCGGAGATGCGCCGGCGGCGCTTCCGGTTGAGACGCCCGCCGCCGGCGATCCAGAGCTCCACCGGATTGCGCAGTCCCTCGTGGTCGATGCTGGAACGGCGGTAGATGGAGCGCAGCATGGAGACGGCCTGGTTGGCGGTGGCCCAACTGTTCCGTTCGGTGACGGTATGGAAACGGGCCTCGACATCGCGGCGGTCGATGGCGTCGAGGGACCGGGTCAGCCAGTCGCCGAAACACACGCGCAGGTTCTGGCGGTAGATCTGGACGGTCCTTGGCTTGCGCCTGGGGTTGGCCTCCATGTAGTCCTCGAAGGCCTGGGCCAAGGTGGGCATGCCGCGGGCCTCGGCGCGCTCTTCCGCCGGGTCTCCGCCCCCGGCGGCCTTGCCCAGGGTCTCCTGGGCCATGCGCCTTGCCTGATCCGGGGTGATGCGTCCGAAGCGTCCGAGGGTGACGCGCTTGTTGGGGGCCTTGCGTCCGCCCTCTCCCGCGCGGTAGTTGACGACGAAGGTCTTGGCGCCCGAGGGCTGGATCCTGACTCCGAAGCCCGTCAGCCGGTCGTCCCAAGCGATGAAGGGGCGGGCGGCTGGTTCGAGGGCCTCGACGGCGCGTTTGGTCAAGGTGGTCTTGACCCTGGCGGTGCGTTTTGCAGTGGCGGTATCCATGGAGCCATGGTGGCACGGCGCGCGGAAAAGTTCAACCCCATGTTCAACACCAGAGAAGAACTCGGGACGCAGACAGGGGTGCGAATGACCAACCAGCCTCTTGAGGTAAATAGCTCAACGCCTTTGTTTATAGTGCTTCCGTCCATTCAAGCGCAACTCTGCGCAGACTGACAGATAAAAGCGTCGAGCATGTTGACGAAGCCCCAGAGCAGGCTTTCGCGTTCGTCCGAGAGCTGAGTGCCGTCGGGGCCGATGCCGCCCGCGAGGATCTCGAACGCAGCGTGGACCGCGTCGAGAGCGTCTTCCTCGTCCCAGATGTCCCTGGAATCGAACTCGTCGGGCTCTGGAGTGGCGCCGAAGAGTTGCGCTTGTTCGCAGGCGAGGTCCATGATGGACTGACCCTGGTCCGCAATGTTGTCGATGATGCCGTTCATGACTACCTCCTTGCCGTCGTCCGGCCGTTTATCACGTCGTCGGCCCATGTCGCCGCCCTTGCCAGCACATGCGCGTGGCACGGCAGCGGATCGCACCAGCACGCGAGGGTCTTGCCCGCCAGCTCGGCGAGTTGGTCGAGCCGGACCTCCTCGGCCTGTATCCGCCGCCAGAGATCCGCGCGGTACCTGGCGACGACTTCGTTACGGGTGCCGTCCTTTCCGATCCGGAACGGGTTGCCCCATTCGCTGTGACGGTCTACCAGCACTGCGTCGCCGAGCTTCGCCCGGCGCCTGAGATTGACCACCTTTCCCGTCGTGACTTCCATCGCCTTCTCCTTTCTCTTATCGCCCGCCAGTGGAGGAACTCCCTCCGTCTTGTCCCGTTGGAGCACGGCCAGTCACGCGGGGTGGGGTGGCCTTGGGGCGGGGTTGCGCCGGAGCGAAGCGTAGGACCCCCGACGCAGGAGGGGGTTGAGGCCGTGCTACGATGGGAGAAGACGGAGGGAGGGATGAAGCCCCTCGGAGGGTGTAGGCGTCTGCGCCGGAACCCGACGCAAGGCGAGAGGGCGGAGGCCCTATCTGCGGGATGGATGGCAGTGCCTGGGCGGGGCCGGAGCCCGGTGGGCGGACGTAGTCCGCGTCGGAGCCTTCAGCGGGCCGGTCCCCGGAGGGGAGGGGGCGCAGCGAAGGGAGGAATCAGGAGAGGCCGGAACGAAGGTGGAGGCCGAAGCTGGCCCCAATAATCCGGGAGTTGCAGCGGAAGTGTCGCCGGCGGGAACGGAGAGGAGAACCCCTTCAGGGGTTGGGGCAGAGAGCACGAGTGACAAGGTGGGAGATCCGGTCGGGGAGGACTTGTACGGAACAGCACCGTCCCCTTGAAGCTCAGACTTCCCTCCGCGGACGCAGGGCGCGCCGACTGCGGGAGAGGCATCTGCGCTGTCCATCACGGCCAGAACGGGTGCGACTCGAAGAGGCGCTGGGCGAGGTCGCGGATGAGGCGGCGGTCGTGGACGCGCCGAGGGCCACGCGGATCTTCGTAGAGGTGCACGACGTAGTACCCGCGATCGGGGGCGAGGATGTCGCGGTGGCGGTAGACGTTGCCGACATGGTCGCCGTAGGCGTAGATGCGGGACTCGTCGGGAGTGAGCCGGGCGAAGGCGACGCGGCCGGTCATGGACTCGCTCCGCGCGCGTTCGGATGGGTGGCGGAGGCGGGGTTGTGGGTCGAGGTTGCCTGGGGTGTCCATTCTCTCTCTCCTTCCACGGGGCTTTGCCCTCCTCGGGCGCGCTCCTTTCCTGTTGCCGCGGAGCGGAAGAGCGGAGCGAACCTCGCGGCGAGGACGGCGGCGCCGAGCGAAGCGAGGTCGTCGTTGAAGTCGCCGCCTTCCGGAACGATGACCGCGGCCTCGACGCCCGCCCGCGCGCAGCGCCGGGCGAGGCGTTCGGCGGCCCATGCGCCCTCGAAGTCGTTGTCGCGGGCGATGACGAGGCGGCGGCAGGCGGGCGGGAGGGAGAAGGAGCCGAGACTGCCGGCGGAAAGCGCAGCGGCCGCGGAGATGCCGGGCACGGCGGTGACAAGCGACAGCACGGTCTCGATGCCCTCGCCGACGAGGAGCGTAGCGACATCGCCGGCGGGCATGCCGAAGCGCACGGCACGGCCGCGGATGTCGCCGAGGGCCTTCCGGGGCGAGGCGACGCCGGCCTTGGCCGGACGGCGAGGGTCGAGCCAGGTGCGGTGCACGCCGAAGACGGCGCCGTCGTCGCCGGTCACGGCGGCGACCAGCGCCGGCAGGCGGATGACGGAGGAGCCTTCGCGGTAGCGAAGCTCGGGGTGGAAGCGCAGCGCCGGGAACCGGCAGCGCGCGAGACCCCGGGCGAGCAGGTACTTCTCCGCGTGGGTGCCGTCTATGGCGCGGCATCCCCGCCACAGGCGGCGCGCCGCTTCCGCGGCGTCGTAGTCGCCTGCATCGCCCGCGGCCGGCGAAGCCGGCAGGGCGAGGAAGGCGCGGGCTTCGGCAAGCGCCGCGCGGAGCGTCGGCGCGCCCGTGCGGTGGCGGATGATGTCGAGCAGGTCGCCGTGAGTGCCCACGGCCGCGTCGGTCCACTTCCCGGGCGCGCCCGGGCCGTGGAGGCGGACGAAGAGGGACCGGCCGCGGGCGCCGTCTATGTCGCCCGCCACCCAGTAGCGGCCCTGGCGGCGGCCGTGGGGGAGGTAGCGCTGGCAGACCTCTTCGGCGCGCGCTGCAAGCGCGGCGGCGACCGCGGAGGCTGGGGACGGACCGTAGTGCATGGCGGTTCTCCTTCTCGCGGGACGGGACGCCCGGCGCCGGAGGGCGAGCGGGCCGAGCGAAGCGAAGGCGCGAGGCCCGGAGGACGCTTCCTCGGAACCGGCAGCAAAAGAATAGGGCCGACGCACGAGGCGCCGGCCCTGGGTTGGGAGGAAACGAGGCGGAGGAGCCTAGAACGGGATGTTGTCGTCGTCGAGGTCGACGTCGTCGACGTCCGCGGGCTGGGACGGGGGCCCGGCGTCCTGCATGGCGGCGTCGGCCGCGGCGGAGGCGCCGTTGCCGTTGGGCTTGTCGAGGAACTTCACCCCGCCGCCCGGGACCAGCAGGATCTCGGTGGAGTAGCGGGGGCTGTCCTCGTCGGGCTTCGACCACTGCCGGGTCTGGAGCTTGCCGTCGATGTAGACCAGCCGGCCCTTGCGGGCGTGCTTCTCGAGCATGTTGACGAGACCCTCCTGGAAGGTCACCACGCGGTGCCACTCGGTCTTGTCGACCCGCTCGCCGGTCTGCTTGCTGATGTACGACTCGTCGGTCGCGATGCTCATGTTGGCGACGCGCCCGCCGCTGGTCAGGTGGTTGACGGTGACGTCGGCGCCGAGGCGGCCGATCAGTTCCACGCGATTGAGTCCGAATGCCATGATCGTTCTCCTTCCTGGTTAATGACGATGGTTGACGAACGTCGAGGGACCGGGTTCCTCCCTCCCCGGCCCCCTTCCGTTCACCTCTCCCAGGCCCCCCTCTCACTCCGTTCCAACGGCCAGCACGGCGGTGACGGTGAGAGGATCTCCGCCGCCGGCGTCCCGGGGGTCGGGACAGCGCCTGGCGCGGTCGTCGTCGATGACGTCCTGTATGGCGCCGGGGTCGAGCCCGATCTCGGCCAGCAGGTCGCTGCCGCTCAGGGTTTCTTCGATGTCGAAATCGATTCCGGACATGGCCGTATCCTCCTTGGCTGCCTGCCTTGCCCGGACTGCGTGAGGGAGACCACCCCCCTCTCCCCTACCGGGCCTTCGCCCGGTGGACGCCTTTCTCCGGCTCTAGGGAGAGGATCGGGTTTGGCGGATGGCCAGCAGGCGCTCGCAGACGGCACGCGGAGTCATCGAGCCCAGGTTGAGCACGGGGATATCGGCCTCGGTGGCAATGCGGATGGCCATTCCGGTTCCGCCCGTGACCGTTCCGCCCGGGGTCCAGGCCACCACGGCATCTACGGGACGGCCGAGACCGACGCCCAGGATCGCCGCGTTCCTGGCGTGGAGCTTGCGGACGGCCGGCGAGCAGCGGTCCCAGGCGGGATGCAGGCGGGCGGCGATGGCAAGGCAGGATTGGAGCTCGGCCGGCGACAGCACCCGGCAGTCCGGCCCCGCGCACCCGTTGTAGCCGGGCCAGGGCAGATGGAGCGTCCGCTGGCCGGCCGGAGCGCCCACGGCAAACGCACTGTCGGCCCCGGCCGCGCCGCCGCTGTTCAGATGCCAGCCCTGCCGCGCGAGCCAGCCGGCCATCACGGTCATGGCGTTCAGAATGGAGGGCGGCGTGTTGCGGGCGCCGATGCCGGCATATGCCAATGTGGCCATGTCAGGGTCCTCCCCGGTTGGTGGTTCGAGCCGCGTCTCTCTCTGCGCACGCGTCTCCCGCCCCTCCCCCGCTGTCCTCGAACGCTGGCCGGCGGGATGTCCGGGCGGACTCGGGACGGTGCCGGGATTGGGGCCGGGTGCGGCGTGGAGAACCGGGGATCGATGGCGCGGCGGGGATTCCGGGCGCCGGCGCTGCCGTGGAAGCCGGCCGGCTGCGCAGCAAGGCGGGCGGTGTCGGGGCCTACTCGCAGACGGTCCCGTCGCCGTCCCGGTCATGCATGAAGGGGTATGCCGGGTGGCCGCGGCGGACCGGGGCGATCCCGTGGCGGCGCGCTTCCTTGCAGGTGATCCGGCCGTTGCGGTTGTCGTCCCAGCGTCGAAGGGCATCTCGTGAAGGCGGGCGGCGAACCCGGGATGGAGGGTTTGGTGTGGACGGTCGGCTCGCGAAGACCATTCGCGTGGAGTTGCAGCCGGAGAGCACCCGGTCCAGGGCGGCCGCTTCCGAGCGGTCGATGGTGAGCCGGTACTTGCGCCGGACGTCCAGGACCCGGCCGGCGAACCAGCAGCGGTTCATCGGGGGCAGCCACTTGGCGGCGTCATGAGCGCATTTTCCCCTGGGTCCGCACCCGTTCACTTGGGGCGCCGCGAGAGTGAGGTTCAGGGGGTCGCGGGCAAAAGCTCTCTTCGTGGCGGAATCGGCTCCACAGAGTCCGCTGTCGTGCGCTTCGGACTTCGCGACGATGTGCTCGATCTCCGTCTTCCGGCGGCTGGAGAAGTAGCGGCCGGTGTACGGGCCGTAGATCCTGCCTCCCATTCCGGCGATGATCTGCAGCTCCACGGCCTGCGGGTAGGGGTAGTCCCGAGGCTCGTACGGAGCACAGCGGTCCTCGCAGGCGACGACCAGGCCGCGCCACGACTCGGCAGCGCCCGAACCATGCGATGCAACGCCCAGGCCGAGGCAAACGGCGGACAGACCGCAACGGAAAACAACCCGGCTTCGATTCATGGCGCCGCCTTCATGCATGTGGTATCCCGGCCCGGGGCACGGGACGGCGGCAGGAACGGGATGCGTTCGGGGCAGTCGATCCTGCCGCCGAGGTCCTGTGTAGCACGTCCTGCCGTCAGGGTTGAGCCTCCGGCCCGCGTCCGGTTCAGTGCAGGGATTTGTCGTCGCTCTCCGGGGCCCAAGTGCGCATGGAGCGGGCGGCGAGGGCGATCCAGTCGTCTCTTGAATGTCCGAGCCTGGCGTTCAGGCGGTCGCACAGCCGCTCGGCATCGGCGACCGTCAGGGCGACAAGGGCCGTGGGCACGTAGCCGCCCATGCCCTCGAAGACGATGCGGATCTGCTGGGGCTCGTCGCCCAGGTGGTAGCTTGGACAGAAGGCGTAGTTCGCGTCGTCCGGCAGGTTCTGTGCAGTCATGCAATGCTCCTTTCAGTGAGTGAAACCCGCCGCCGGCCGGCCGGCGGTATGTACCCCCAGCGGGCTCGGAGCGGGCGTGGACGGCGGGACGGCCATACGGATGACGCAAGGGCTCAGGCAGCGGGCGGCCAGCGTTGGATGACGCGTTCGAGGATGTCCGGACCCGGGGCGAAGATGCGGGTGCGCCACGAGATGATCTCGACCGTGCAGCCCATGCGCTTCAGGACCTCGGTGTCGGAATCCGTGGGTCCCTCGATCTCGACCCGGTCGGCGCCCATGATGCGGCGGCGCGCAAGGCGCCAGCCGTTGGCGAGGGCGAGCGCCGCGCCGCGTGCCATGACCTCATCGAAAGCTTCGGCGCCGGTCATGACGGGACCGCCCGCTAGGCCGAAGGCCGAACGCACGGCGCGGACCTGCCCCACGTCGAGCACGCGCCCGATCAGCGCCTCCCCGTCGTCGGTCCGAAGACGCCGCACCCGCATGGCCTCCGCGGGCAGGCGGTCCCAGACCGGCAGCAACAGCCCGGCGGCGAGCCAGAACCGCGATTCCTTGTGCGACGGCAGGCCCGCGACCTCGCGGTCCCAGAGAGAGCGCCATTCCGCTTCGGAGGCCTCCCGCCAGTTCGAGGCGTCGAGTTCCGCCCTGGCCATGGTATCCCGCCCCGCGGGGCGGAGCAGCCGGACGCGCTCCTGCACGCCGCCGTCGTCGAACAGGCCCGACGGCGCTGGAAGCACGACCGCGGCGCGGTCCGACCTGTCGTTGACCACCAGGTGCGGATCTCCGTCCGTTTCCCCGCCGATCCGGAGCGCTTCGCCGGCCGACGTCGGCTCGAACCTGTCGCGGCGCACGATCTCGACCAGCTCGGTGGCGGCTCCGGCGCCCGGATGCTCGTACAGCGTCTCCCGGCCGGCAGCGGCCAGGGAATCCGCCCGCACGGTCTCGACGCCGACCTCGTAGGTTCCCGCCTCCATGGCCTGCTCGATGCCCGCGGCGATGCGGTCCTCCAGTTCCGCGAAGAGCTGGTTCTGCTCGGCGATGGGCAGGGCCAGGAGGCGGTTGAGGAATCGCGGCATGGGCGGCAGGTCCTCCTTGAGCGTGCCGTCCCAGGTGAGCTTCAGTCCGGTGGCGTCCTCGAACCGCGCCATTGGCCAGTCGGCGATGTCGCCGCGCCAGAGTGCGAGGTAGAACCGCCTCAGGGCCGCCCTGGCGTAGACGCTCTCGAGGTTGTCGCTCTCACGGAAGAGCGTCGCGTCGCTCCCGCCCATGGCGGTCTGGGAATCTCGCTGGCCGCGGGTGATGGCGCCCAGGCTGTCGAGCCGCCGCGCGATGGTGGCGATGAACCGCCGCTCGCCCTTCACGTCCGTGGTGACCGGCCGGAAGAGTGGCGCCGAGGCCTGGTGCGTGCGGTGGGTGCGGCCCAGCCCCTGGATCGCCTGGTCGGCGCGCCAGCCCGGCTCCAGGAGGTAGTGGACCCGGCGCTCGGTGTTGGGGCACGAGAGGTCGGCATGGTAGCTCCGCCCGGTTCCTCCGGCCATGGAGAACACCAGGATGCGCTTGGTCCCTTCCATGAAGGCGGCGGTCTCGGCCAGGTTGGCGGAGACCGGCCGGCCGCGGAGCGCCAGACGCTCGCCTCCTCCGTCCGTGATCCTGAGCACCCTGCGGGAGCGGCCCGTGACTTCCGCCACGGCCTCGTGGCCGAAGTGCTGGACCACCTGGTCCAGGGCCGAGGGCACCGGCGGCAGGGACGCCAGCTTCTCGATCAGGGCATCGCGCTGCGCGAGCGCCTCCTGGCACAGGACCGGCCGGCCCTCGGCGTCCGTGGCCGGGCGGCTCATGAGGTTCCCGTCATCGTCGGTGTAGGGCTCCTGTAGCTGCACGGGAAAGGCGTGGGCCAGGAAGTCGAGGACGTACTCGCGGGGCGTCAGGTCGATGCCCAGATCGTCCCACTCCGAGGCCGGTATCTCGGCGATGCGCCGCTCCATCAAGGCCTCGCCGGTGGACACGAGCTGGACCACGGCCGAGCGGCCGGCCGAGAGGTCGGCCTCGATGGCGTGGATCAGCGACGGGCACTTCATGGCCGTCAACAGATGTCCGAAGAAGCGTTGCTTCGTGCTCTCGAAGGCGCTCAGCGCGGCCGACTTGGCGTTCCTGTTGAGGGTGGAACCGTCCTGCACGATGCCCGTGGCCTCCAGGGCGGCCTCGATGTTGGCGTGGATGACCTTGAACGCCGAGGCGTAGGAGTCGTAGATGCGCCGCTGTTCGTCCGAGAGCTCGTGTACCAGGATGTCCACCTCGACGCCGTCGTAGGCCAGGGCGCGGGCCTGGTAGAGGCCCAGGGCCTTGAGATCCCTGGCGACCACTTCCATGGCGGCTACCCCGCCCGCTTCCATGGCCGAGACGAAGTCGGTCCGGTTCTCGAACGGCGTTTCGGTTGCGCCCCATAGACCCAGACGGCCGGCATAGGCCAGTCCCTGTACGGTGGTGGCGCCGGTGGCGGACACGTAGGCGATGCGCGCGTCGGGGAGCGCGTTCTGCAACCTGAGGCCGGCGCGGCCCTGTGCCGACGGTTTCACGTCGCCGCGCTCGCCCTTGGCCCCCGCGGCGTTGGCCATGGCATGGGCCTCGTCGAAGACGACGGCCCCGTCGAAGGCGTGACGGCGGTCCTCGTCGAGGCTTCCGGCGAGCCAGTTCACGATCTGGTCGAGCCTCGAGGCGCGGTCCTGGCGGGATGGCGAGCGTAGCGTGGCGTAGGTGGCGAAGAGGATGCCGGTGGAGTGCGGGATCTCGGCGCCCTGGCGGAAGTCGCCGAGCGGGACCACGTCGTTCTCGCGCCCGCCCAGCGCGGTCCAGTCCCGGCGTGCGTCTTCCAGGAGCTTGTCGGACTGGCTGAGCCAGAGCGCGCGCTTCCGTCCGCGCAGCCAGTTGTCGAGAATGACGGCCGCGACCTGGCGTCCCTTGCCGCAGCCCGTGCCGTCGCCCAGCATCCAGCCCCGGCGGAAGCGGACCGGTGCCGACAGGATTTCGCCTTCGTCCGTGAAGTCGTCGGTGAAGTCGACGTCGTCGCGATCGCCCTCGCCGCAGCGCTGTACGGTCTCCCAGCCGGAACCGATCCGGCAGTTCGCCGCGAGGTGGCCTTCATGGGCCTGGCCCGCCAGCACGACGCTTTCGAGTTGGGCGTCGGACAGGAGGCCGTCCGTGACGACGCGTTCCGGCAGCATGGGGCGGTAGGACGCTGCCGGATGCGGGACGGCGGCCATTGCAGCGGACTGCACCAAGGGTGTGGGATGTGCGACCGCGCCCGGGACCCGGACGGCGCCGGACCGCCAGGGCTCGTAGGGTCCGGAGACGGGACCATCGCTGGTGTCCGCGGCGGAATCCACAGGGCCGGTCTCGACGGTCAGCTCGGACACCGCTCCCCAGTCACGGGCCGGTTCGGATGCGGGCGCCCCAGGCTTCGAGGCAGTCTCTCGCTTGGGCGAGCGCGGCGAGGCCGCGTTGCCGAAGAGATCCCGGCCGGGCCTGGGGTCGGCGGTAGGGACTTCCACGGGCATGCGGGGCGGAACATGGGCGATGACGGCGTCGAGCAGGTCGGCGGCGGTTGCGGCGCGGGCGCCGGGATCGACTTCGATGCCGGGCCGGCCCGCGCGGTCGAGCACGGTGAGCCTCGTGTCGAAGCCGGTGCCCCGGCGCGCGTAGACGCGGCCGTCCACGGCCATGGTGAACACGACGCGGGCGGGGGGGTCGAGGCGGCCGAAGGCGCTGTTCCAGTCGGAATCGCCGGGAACGCAGTTGGCGGAGGTGACGGCGGCGAGCCGGCCGCCCGGCGGCAGCATGGAGAAGGCCGAGCGCAGGTGCCGGAGGTCGGCGTCGTGGCGGATGCGATCGACTCCCGGCGTGGCCGAGAACGGCGGGTTCATGATGACAACGGTGGGCCGGGCGCCCGGCAAGCGGTCGGCTGCGTTCTCGGCGTTCACGCCGGTGACCAGGGTCTCGGGGAACAGGCGGCACAGGAGGGCGCGGCGGACGTCCGCGATCTCGTTCAGATGGAGGTTCCCCGCGGCCCGGCTCCCGAGGGCGCACTCCGCCATCACCGCGAGCATGCCCGTGCCCGCGGACGGCTCCAGCACGATGTCGCCCGGCCGGATGGCAGCGGCCTGCAACGCAGCGTAGGCGAGCGGCAGGGGCGTAGAGAACTGCTGGAGGCGCACCTGCTCTTCCGAGCGCTTCGTGTGGGACGGCTCCAGCGCGGCCACGGCCTCCAGCATCCTGAGCATGGCGAAGGGTCCGTCCGGACCACCTCCGGCGTGGCGGCGCATGGCGCGGCCGTGGCGGCGGATGAACAGCACGACCGCGGCCTCGGCGGCCTCGTAGGCGTCCTTCCAGACCCAGGCGCCCCGGGCGTCCGTGGCGCCGAAGGCGCGTGTCATAGCCTCCCGCAGGGTGGCGGAGTCGAGCGGCCGGCCGGCCTCCAGGACCGGCAACAGGGTTGTGGCGGCGGTGTAGAGCGCGTCATGGGCGGAAGGCTCGGAGCCCGGAGCGGCGGGTACGGAAGGAAGGGCGTGGGGAACGGGAAGGCGCGCGGACGGGTCCGGCGCCGTAGGGGCGTCGAGCATGGGTCTCTCCCTCCTGGAATGCGTGAGAGTGCCGGGGCGCGGCGCGGGACGGATTCTCCCGCGCCGCTCCCGCGGCCCGGCCCGGCCCGACTGCCCGGCCTCCTCTCGGGGAGAGAATGGATGTGTGGAGAATCAGGCGGGGGCGGGGGCGGGTTTCGGGGCGTTTTGCCGTTCGGACGCGCGGGCGCGGCAGGCGTCCATCAGGCGGCGGTACTCGTCCAAGTCAAGGTCGGAATTCCCCTGCACGAGGAAGGCCAGCTGGGTGGTCATGAGGCGGACGGCGGCGTCCTCCCGCTGATTGCCGCCCTCGCGGATCACCTGCGTGCATGCCTGGTGGATGGCGAGGGCCACGCCGGCGGGGTTCGACGCGCCGGGATCGACGATGGCGAGTGCGTCCTTGTGGCGGTCGTAGCCTTCGGGAAGGTCGGGGAAGCTCATCGGTCTGTCCTCCTCACGCGGGCGACGAGGCTTTCCACGACGCCGGCATCGGCGCCGCAGGCTTCGCCCCAGCCGCGGATGTTCGTCTCGAAGTCGTCGAGCGATCCGAGATGCTGGTCGAACAGCGGATTTTGGTCGGTCGCGGCCAGCACGGCATTGCCGGAAACGGCGATGCCCGTGATGGCCGGGCTGGTCATGGGTTCGAGGCCCAGGAGCCAGCAAAGGAACGCCGAGAACATGGGCGAGAGGTCCCGGCCGCGGCGCGGGTCCATCGGGTGCATGGCCGGCGGCGGACCGGCGGGATGCTGATTGGTCATAGCAAGCCCTCTCGGCTGAAGCTGAAGAAACGGTCGTGCCCGCAGACGATGTGGTCGTGGACCCGGACTCCCAGGACCTCGCCCACCTGCCGGAGCCGGTGGGTGATCTCAACGTCCTCGCGGCTGGGGGAAGGATCGCCGCTCGGATGGTTGTGGACGAAGAGGACCCCGGCCGCGGACTCGCGAATGACCGGGTTGAAGACCTCCCGGGGATGGACCACGGACGCCGTGAGGCTGCCCGTGGAAACCCGATGGCGGCGGATCAGCCGGTTCCGGGTGTTCATCAACAAGACGTCGAAGTGTTCGCGGTATTCGTTGATGTAGCGCGGCCGCATGTAGCGGTAGGCTTCCTCGGGACTGCTGACCAACGGAGCGTTCTCGTTCAGGCAGGCTTCGGCTTCGAGCAGTTGCCGGCTCAGCTCGAACGCGGCCTTGACCCTCCCGGCCTGGGCCGCGGTGAGCCCGTGCTGCCGCAGTTCCCGGATCGTCATCGAGTCGAGATCGAGCAGGGAAAGGCCGGCGACCTTGGCTGTCCCGTTCGCGCCGATCAGTGTCTCGATCGGGTTCCGTATTTCCATGGCGTCCTCTTTCCCGGCCGGAGTCGTCCGATCCGGCCTCTGGCCCCATCGGGGATCGGGTAGTGCAAAATGAGTGCCGGGGAATCGCATCGCGGCGCAGGTGTCGCAGTGGGGTCGTGGTCAATGGGCGGTTCAGGCATCGGAGCATCGGCAAACCCCGGTTCCGGGGCGCCCGGGCCGAGGTCCGCCGATGCAAGGACGATCCCGGCGTCCTCAAGACCGGCGACCGTGACGAGCCGGGTTTCCGTCCCGGCGGAGTTGGGAATCTGACGGCGGTGTGTGATCGTTGACGGGGCTCCGGGCGCTCCCCCGTCCCGGCCGCCCCGCGCCCGGAACGGCCGGCCTCGGCTCCGGGAGGCGCCGGGCGATGCCGGCCGCCGCAAACGCGTTGCGGCGGCCGTCCGGTTCAGGTTGCGGTGTCGGCGGGATCGCCCAGGACGACCCGGACGTCCGGGCGGGTGATGTAGATCTCCACCTTGCGGTTGCGTGGAACGAGCCAGAAGAGCTCCCGCTGGACGGTCTCGGCGATGGAGAGTTCCAGCGCCGAATCCTCGCTGCACAGGAGCCTTGTTGCGATGTGGAGCGCCTCCTCGTCGAACCGCGCGGCCTGGGTCTCGCGGCTGTCGGCGTCGACATCGTCGGAGAACGAGAAGAAGGCGGCGTGCAGCAGCTCCGCGAGCCGGTGCGGTTCCAGGGCGCTGTCCGCGGTGACCAGCGGCAGCGCGTTGCAGATCCACTCCCAGGCTTCGCCCGCGAAGGCGAGATCGGCGGGGAAATCGAGCGTCCGGCTCTGACCGCGGGCGGTTTCGATTGCAAGCGTCATGCGGATGGCGGCGGGACGCGGCGCCAACGGGGCGGCGGCTGCGCCGGTGCGTTCGGGCACGGGGAACTCGTGAAGCGGCCACGTCCTGCCATCGCCGTCGGTGACTTCGGTGTCGATGCCCGTGACGCGGTCGAGCCGGTCGTACCACTCGTAGCCGTTGAGGCGCTTGTCGGCCTCGAAGAGCTTCTTTGCCATGCCGGCGCGCTCTACCGCGCGCCACAGCGCCTGCGCCTCTGGGGGCTCGGGCTCGCAGGCTATGACCAGCGCGTCGGGACCGGCCGGCGCGGGCTTCGGCGGGTCCCGCCAGTCATCGATATCGGCGATGGCCGGCCGCCAGGGACGGAGGACCTCTGGCGGCGGTGCGAGGTCGATGCCAGCGTCGCGGGCCCGGCTCCAGTCGGCAAAGGCGGGCCGCGGATCGGAGTCGGCGGCCATGGCGCGGTAGATCGCCAGGCGCGCCGCCTCGCGCACCTCGGCCAGAAACGCGTTCTCGACGGCCTCCCGGCGCGCCGGCAGCAGCAGTTCGAGGCCGGGGCAGTCCACGACGTCCGCGCGGACGGACCAGATGCCGCGGTGAACGGTCTCGACCATCGGCAGCTGGACGGGCACGGTCAGGCCGAAGAAGTTGAGGTCGGGCTCGAGGTAGCCGCGGCCGCGGTCCCGGTAGACGCCGAAGGTCAGTCCGTTCCAGCTCTCGGCGCGTATGGCGCCGTCGAGGAAGGCCCGGCGTTCGAGCGTCTCGCCTTCGAACGTGACGGGCAGCGGGTAATGGCGCGCTGCACTGGCGACCGCGGCGCGGATCATGTCGGCGGACTCGGTGGCCTCGAACTGCACGGCGGTGCCGGATGGATAGGGGGCGCTGTCGTCGTAGCGGACGTGGGCGTCGCTCCGGCCCATGAAGTGTTCGGGCTCAAGATCCACGGACCAGGCATGTCCGACATGGCCGTCCGGCGTGCGTGGCCGGGAGGCGATCCGGCAGCCGCGGTGAGCGAGGCTGAGGATCCCCATGCCCGCGGCGTCCTCGCGCGCCACCAGGTCGTCGCTCCAGCCGTTCTCGCCGAAGCTCAGCAGGACGGCGGGGTCCTCGATGCCGGCGCCGTCGTCGGCAACGGTCACGGTCAGAGGTGTTTCGGACGGCTCGGGGGCGTCGGCGGCGGGCCGGCTAACGGGTGCGCCGACGGTGACGCGGACGCGGGTGGCGCCGGCCCGGCGGGCGTTCTGCAGAGTCTCGGTGAAGATGTCGTAGAGAGTGGATGCAAAGAACCTCGTGACGCGCCTGAGCGCGCTGTCGTGGACCCGGGCGCGGATGGTCGCTCTGGGGGGAATGGCGGCTTGTGTCATGCGGAACCTCCATTGGGATGAGAGAAACAAAAAGCCCCGCCCTGCGGTGTGCGGGGCGGGGTGTTCCAGGGCCGGAGGGCGGTATCAGGCGTTGCGCAGGAACTCGGGGAGACCGACCCCGTCGTCGTGGCCGTTGACCATGCCGGCAGGGCTGTTGATCGCCTCCGGGCTGCCGTTGGCGGTGGGGCCCGCGTCCGGCGTCTCGACGGCGTCGACGCTCTCCAGGGGTGCGGGGACGCCCGGAGCCTCGGCGTCCGAGCCGTCGGCTTCGACGATCTGGCCGCTGTCGCCGGCCGCGGGGCCGGTCCCGTCGCCTGCGGACACGGCGCCGTCCTGGGGTTCCGGCGACGGTTCCGGACCGGCCGCGGAGCCCGGCTCCTCGTCGGCCGCCGCTGTCTCCGCACCGCCGTTCTCGACGCCGGCGCGGCCGGCATCGAACGCCGCGAAGCCGGGAGGCGTCCAGGCGAGCGCGGCCGCGTGAGCGTCGGCGGTGACGCCCAGCGGAGGGCTGCCGGCCGCGAAGGCCTCTTCCATCGCCTTGGCGAGATCGGGCTTCTTGCTCTTGGCCCGCGCCGAGGCCCATGCCGGTCCCAGGGTCTCCCTGGCGATGTCCAGGATGCGGGCCTTGGCCATGCGCGACCACAGCATGTCTGCGGTCGGACGCACCTGGGCCGCGAAGTCGATGTCGAGCCGGGCGACCGTGGCTTCCAGCTCGGGACGCGCCTGGGGCTCGAAGGCCAACTGGCCCTGCACCGTGCGCGCCACTGAGGCCGCGAAGAGCCGTTGCTTGTCCGCCTCCGGCAACGCCCGGAGCGCCGCGAAGGACTCGCCGTCGTCCTTGATGGTCAGCCAGTCCAGCGGCAGGTCGGAACGGTCGGGGAGCATGGCCTCGCCCGGACTCCAGGAACCGAAGTCCTTGTCGTTCATGCGCATGGTCGGCCGGTCGGGGGTCTCCCGGACCGCGATGTCGAGCGCATGGACACGGTCCCGATGGGTGAACAGGGCGCGGCCGAGCTGGAACAGCATGAGATCGAAGGCGGCCTCGAAGTCTTTGCCCAGGTGCGCCTTGACCAGTGCCGTGCGGATCGAGCGGAGGTCGTCCGAAAGCCCGATCCCGACGCCGGCCTCCTTGCGCGCCTGGGCCTCCGGATCGGGAGGCGAGGCGATGGGCTGGGAGATCGCGGGGCTCTGGAACGGCGGGGCGATGTCGTTGCCGTCGCCGTCACCGGCATCGCTGCCGTCGCTGGAATCGGCCGGTTTCGGCATGTCCTCGGGACGGACCAGGCCCCCGATGACCTGGAGCTCCCCGTTCCGGTCGATGGTGGCGATGGCGCCGGCGATCGCGTAGTCCTCCGCCCGGAAGGTCGCTCGGGCCTCGATCGCCGCGTGAATCTCGCAGGTCCGGGTCTCGATGCCTTCGGCCTCCTCTGCGAGCTCCTCGGTCCACTCGTCTTCGTCGAGGTTGGTGAGCTCGTCCTCGCGGGTGCTCAGGCGCTCGATCTCGGCCGTCTCCTCCTCGGTCGGCTCCGCGGACTGCGGAGAGATGCGCCCGTAGCGCGCGATCTCCATCCAGTCGACCCCCGGCACGGCCGTTGCCCAGCGCCAGCGGGTCTGGAGGTCCTTCACGGTCTCGCCCAGCTTCGCCACGGCGAGTTTCTGCAGGAGCACGGGGTCCTCGAACCAGGTCCCGCTCTCGTCCTCCGCGGCGAACAGGTCCCGCAGTACCACCCCGCCCGCGGCCTCGTAGTCTTCGATGCCGACGAAGCGGGCCACGCCGGAGTTCGCCTGGATACGCTCCTCGGTCAGCAGGCGTTTCACCTCCCAGGGGGACTGGCGGTAGCCGTGGTGGGCCACCTGCTCCCAGACCGCCATCTGACGGGCGTGATCGGTGGTGACGGTGAACGCCTTCAGGGTCTCCAGGTCGATCTCGCCGGCCCGGTAGGCGTCGAGGAGATCGGGCGCGGCGTTGCCGAGCCGCAGGCGCTGTTCGACCAGGCGCTCGGAGGTGCCGAACCGTGCGGCGATGACGGCCGCGGTGACGCCGGATTCGGCCAGCTTCGTGAAGGCAACCACCTGGTCCGAGGGATGCATGGCGACGCGGACGACGTTCTCGGCGAGCGACAGCTCCGCGGGCGCGGCATCGCCGTCCACGACCAGGCAGGGCACGGGATGGGCGGCGTCGATCACGCCGTCAGCGGCGAGCGCCTTCAGGGCCGCGAGGCGGCGGCCGCCCGCGACCACGGCGTAGCCGCCGTTGGGGCCTTCGCTTCGGACGACGAGGTTCCCGAGAAGGCCGTGGGCCGCGATGGAAGCCTTCAACTCGGCCTCGGCGGCCGCGTCGGGCGGCGTCTTGCGCACGTTCTCGGGCGCGATGGACAGCTGGTCGAGCGGGACCTGGCGGATCGCCGGCTCGTGGGTGGGAGCGGTATGGTTCATGTGGTTCCTCCTTGCGTGGGGGTTGATGGGCGCGGGCGCGGCTCTCACGAGCCTTGTCCGGCCGCCCGGCCGCCGGGCCAGGCTCCACCTCCGGGCGGTGTTCGTGCCGAGGGACGGGGCGCTGGTTGCCAGCGGGTGATTCATGGCCCGGTGGGCCCTTCGGTTGAGAGCCGCTCGGATCGGTCGAGCGTTCCGGCGGCGGGATCGGCGGGCATGCCCGGCCGGCTCCGGAAGCGGAACGCCGACGGGAAGCGTGTTCTCGATGTGCTCGATCATGGGCAGCTGTCCTTGCCGCCTGAGAAATTGATGGCCACGAGAGCCCCGCGGCGGATCATGTCGCGGCATTCGGGTAGGATGTGGAGGTCGGCGGAGCGATAGGTGCCCGTTCATGTCTTCTTACCCTCATGGTCGGTCAGGGTCATCGCTGCGGTCGGGCAGATGAAGAGCGGGCTGATGAGATATTCCGGTTCGCCGCCATCTTGTGTGGAAGGATTGACGGTGGCGATGGGCACGGTTGGTCCGCCGTCGACGAAGCAACTCACGAGGCAGAAGTTGTCGAACCGGCCGTTGGTCAGGGCCGGCGATGATCCTCGGTGGTATTAGCGTCGGGCATGGCGGCGACCTCCTTGGCGGTGGCATGGGGGAGCGCTGCCTCCGGGCTCCTGGGATTCGCCCGGCTCAAGCCGGTCGCGACCTCGCGGGCGCGTCGGCGGAGGCCGAAGTGCCTAAGCCCCACTGACGGGACAGTCGCCGTGAACGAATCAGCAAGGGTGATCGTGGTCGTGGAGCAGCTCATCCTTCATTTCGCGAAGCCAGGAATAGGGGCCTGTGCGCAACGCCCAGTCGTCTACCTCCCCACCGTTTGCCGGTAACTCGTAATTGGAGAAGGCGGACCAGTCGCAGTGACGGAACCCTCGCCACAGGGCGCTCGCGAGGCTTGCGACGACGCTCCACGCAATCGCCGCCATCCAGAGCGGGCCGATCTGCTCTGCGCCTGCGTCGAGAACGAGCGCTATGGGGGTGTAGACGGCGGCGAGGGCGAACCCGCCGAGCACGAACGCGCAGGCGCGCCAAGTGGTCCGGCGCACGTCCCGGTCGGGGGCCGGGCTACCGTGCTGAGCTCTGAAGGTTCTCGTCACGTTCATGGCCTCCTCTCTGCTGGCGGGAACGGCGCGGGCGCTCGCCCGGGTCCCGTGGATTCCCCTGCCTCGGCTAGCCGCGACCTCCCGGCGGCGGACAGCGTGTCGGAGGAGGCCGAAGCGCCAGGTAGGTGTGTGACTGGAAAACTGAACGGTCACGCTTATTTAGGCCATGGCCGTCCAATTCTGCCGACGAGTCAATCGCCGGCAGCAATGGATGCGAGGACGGGCTCGTCGGCGATTACGTTGACTTCGTCACGCGAAGGCTTCACGGACGCGGGACACGTTGGAACCTCCGCCTCGCTGTCGCAGGTTCCGTAGTTTTTCGTCGGTGGTGAGTTCGATGATGGTATACTAGGGTAGAGCGGCAGTCCGCGCGAAAGTTGCTACAGCGGTTTGACGTCGGGCAAGGAAAGACAGAATTGAGTAGCGTACCAGCATGGGGAGAAGGCGGATGAATTTACGAGGGCCTGGGTTTAACTCCACAATCCAGGTCGTGCATTCGGGGGCGACGCTAGCCTCCATTGCCGGGATAATCTCACGGATGAGCCAGAAGTGTATTATCAGCGCGGTGTGAAAGCGCCGAGGCGGACAAAGCTGAGGCAGTCGGCGATGTCTGTCCTGCTCCGGAGTCCCTCTGAGCGGAAACCTGGCGCGCGCGGCGAAGGGTTTGCTGGTAGCACCGAAGGTTGCACACGGCTCAGCTATGGTTGCGTAGGTGCCGGTGAGCGCCTACCGAAGGAATCGGGTCGGTCGCGAGCCGGAGTGTGTGGGCCGAGGGAAGAGATTCACCTCCGCATGGAAGTGCTCTCGAACCGGAATCGAGGTAGTCTACCTTCCAGGCCGAAAGGTTGCGGCACATCGTGGAATGAACCTGCTCCAAATTGATGGAAATCACCTCCGCGATCCGCCACGAGGGTTGGCAAGTTCTTGCGAAGGGTGGTCACAAGCTTGTGAGCGATTCGGAAAGTTGATAGGAAGAGCCTCGTTGCTCCGTATCCGTGGACGCGGTGAGTCACAAGAAAGAGTTGGCACGATGCCAAAGCGTCAAAGCAATAATCCCAAGCGCCGAATCGCTCCGAGGGATGGAACCGAACCGCAGTTTCTGGACCGGGTTGCTGCCACGGCCGTCTATACCGGTGACGGTCAACACAAAAGCAAGCCTGCCGATTACCGGTTTCACCCGCCAGCAAGTCCGCGGCCGAACAAATCGCTTTGCGACGGTAGCCGAATCATTAAGCTTGCGGAGGCCACAGCGCTCTTTCGGGAAGGCATCCGGAGAGGCATGGTCAGCACGTATTGTGTGGATGGGCTCCCCAAGTACGTCTGGGCAGTGGATGCATATGGCCACGTATACGAGGCGAAGCTGTCAAAAAATACCCGGAACTACCACGGATACGAGCTTGGCTACAACGAACGCGTCATGAAGAAAATTGTCGCCGAGGAGTGGCACCTAAGATGAACGGCCAAATGACAATGTCGCTATCTTCCGAAGTTCTCGAGTCCGGATCGCCGGAAGAACGAGCGACGTTCGGTTTGTTTGCGGTAACGGCCAATGACCACCTGCTGACTTCTGGTGAGGATGTCGGAAAAAAAGATCTGCGCCACGGTCCACATATTTCCGGCTATCCTATCGCTGAATGGCTCGCGTGGAACTGGTGGCGGCTTCGGTGGGAAATCGGCCGTCCCTCCGATCAAGATGCCATGTTGCGTTGGGACTTCGCACATTGTATGGCGACCATCGGCGAGGGCTACGTGTGGCCCAACATCACGATCTTCTCGGACGGACCGCAATCTTTCTTGGTCTCCGAGCCTTCCCGTAGTACCGAAAAGGTCTTGTTCCGTTACTCCGGAGGGCCGGGGCGCCAGAGGGTTCCAGCGGCCGAATTGGAAGCTGCAATCGACGATTTCGTGGAAGATATACTGGACAGGCTTGAAAGCGCGACGCTCCGAGAGAGCAATCTCCATCATCTTTGGAACGAATTGAAAAGCGAAAGAGCAGATCCTGAACTCGCGCGTTTTCGACGACTGGAAGCGCAACTAGGACTAGAACCGGATGAAGCGGACGAGAATGAGGTGCACCGGTACCTTGCTGACGCCGCCGAACTCGGGGAGGAAGCATTAGGTGAAATCGCCGCCGATGTAGTAGTGGGCGGTGGAAATTCGCGAAACATGTTTCGGGCGGCAGACTTTACTCAGATCGCGCAGACAAGCGGCTTCGACGCCGATCCGAAAGACGCGATAGGGTTGAACGATACGAGAGACCTTTCACCACCTTGGCAGGTCGAGGCTTGGAGTCTGGGAGAGCGATGCGCAAAAAAGATTCGCGGTCAAGAAAGACTCGACGTGCAGCCAATTGACGACAAGACTTTGGCCGGTTTTGCAGGAATCGTTGGGAATGCAGTCTCACTGGAAACACTAGATTCCGGGACAATGCCTATTTCCTTCGCATTGGACGCGGAAAGCGGTCATTCCAAAGTAGCGCTTCGGTCAAGATGGAATACGGGTCGACGCTTTGACCTCGCCCGGCTGATTGGCGATCGCATGATGTGTACATGGTTTAGTAAGTCCGTCGAACGGCTCCTCCCTGCGACACGCGCTTCTAGCTATCGTCAGAAAATGCAGCGCGCATTCGCTGCGGAACTCTTGAGTCCCTTTGCGTCCGTGGACGACATGATGAGCGGTGACTATTCCGAAGAAAAGCAAAACGAAGTCGCAGAGCACTTCAAGGTTTCTCCCATGACTATTCAGACTCAACTAGTAAATCACCGTCGTATCGACCGCGACGATGCACCGGACATCGTCAATCGTGATTTTACTTAGGAGCGGTCTACATCGATCCGTCTCAAGTCCAACCGAACGTCTTGGGACACTTGACGGAAGTTGTCGCCGTCCTCCCCGACCTGTGACGGCGTAGAGACCGCATGCCTGTACACAGAGCGGGAGCACCCCGAAACGTCTTCCCGCACCGTCGCCGACCGCTGTCGGAGTTCGACGACCCAACACTAGGCTTGTCTGTTGGTGCCGGAGCAAATAGGATCTATGAGGGATGAAGATGGAAGCAAGTCAACTGGTATCGATTGGAACGTTGTGCACGCGAATGCGGTTCCTGCTTAGCTTGTTTGCCTCTGAACAGGCCTTTCGACAGGAAGGGGACTGGCCTGACGCGGTGGCGAACCTGTTGTACCCCGCGGCCTGCGTAGCTCATGTGGAGACGGACGCGTTCGCGGCGGATCTCTATCAGTCAGGGTCTTATTGCGAGCCGGCCGCAGATTACGACGAGCGCCAAAGTAAAGTGTTGGACGACTACATGCTGGCATTGGCCAGATTTCATTTCGTGTGGAACGCCTACGAGACTGCGCGAAAGACCTCGGAAGCTGGTCACTTGCTCATTTCCGGGAACCCCGGGAGTAGGGATACGCTTGTCGAGCGTATACCGTCGATGCACCAACGATTAGTAGACCAGGCATACCATACGAGTATGTCACTGGTGAGCACAGAGGAGGCAATACTGAGGCGGCTCAAGAATGGGACTGAGGTACTGAACCTCGGGAAGGCGGGTCTTCTGGCCGTGGGGTTCAGAGACTACATGTTCCATGGTCGCGAAGAGCCGCCCACGCCGGACGATTGGGACTGCTGGCTCGAGAACAATACGGACGGCAAAGGAGTCGTCTCGTCGCAGAGCTATCGAGTCATGTCGTTCACCTGCTTGACCTTACATTTGATCCAGGCCCTGACTCATGCAGAATTGCAGCTAGACGCGACCGTGGAGGCAGGGGACGTACTGTTCCTGCCGCGTGGCGACGACATGGAGTTCGACGTGCCATGCGGGTTCTTGGTCAATCTGGCGAGTGTCTGGCCGGAGGAACAGGAGCGGGGGTTACCCCAAGAGGCCGTCGAGGAGTGCAGCATAGATTGCGGTGTTTCAAAGCGCGTTCTGTCGTTGATGATGGACGCGTGTAGCGAGGCAACGGGATGACTACCGACCGGTAGGCGCGTCCGGCTTCGACAACCCCCTTGGATAGTCTGCAATTCAATAAAGCTTATGCCCGATATATCAATAGGTTATGTATTCCGCAGGTAAGGTCGGAGCGCGAATCCGTCGCATGCGGACCGACATGGCCGCAGAGATTGCCGCGGCGCTAGGAGTCCTAGTTGAACTGGTTAATCGGCGGCCAACCGGGCGCGACGTAGCGGGAGGAGCTCCGGCGCTTCCGGACGTAGAGCTTCACTCATGCCGCGCTTTCGGTGAGATTCTGGAAAGTGTTGACAAATGAAGACGCCGGATCTCCTCCAGCGCAGTATATACCTCAGGCCAAATGGTGGAGTGCCTGCATGAACTCAGTGACCTCCCGGTAGTCGTCAGCCTTGCTGACCGCGATCAGTTGCACCTTTTTGTCCCGTCGCCACCGACTCCTCTCAACATTGGTGACATCTTCCTCGGCCATCAATGCGAAATGGCTTGGCCCCGAGGTTGGCGAGAAGGCATCAACGATGTAGCTCAATAGAAGGTTAATCTCAGGGTCGTTCATAGATACGCCAACAAAAACAATCGTAAACATTGTAAACATCGCTGACAGAAGACTTTGATACGCTCTCTGCTGATAGATGATGTTCCGATAGTCGAGTTCGGTCAGAACGATCCCATTGCCTAGCTTTGATGCGTCACCGTGTGCTTTGAGAATGAAAAACTCGCGCTTGGAAAGCCTTCGTTGTACCTCCCCCGCGTCGGTGAAGGTGCAGACGGGCACGTCATTCACCCCTACCTCACGATAAGCCGTTTCGATGAGTATGTCGTAGTTTGTCGTCAAAACGAATTGCAACTGGTCGGCTCCCGTCATCGCTCGGTGCAAATCCGTGGGTTGCGGCTTGGGCGCCATAAAAGTTCGGTCAACGAACTCCTCAAAATAAGCGCCCAAGTCGTCCTTCAAACCGGCCGCAACCATAAGGTACTTCGCAGGATCCTTGACAAGGCGCCTATATTCGTCTTCCTTGTCGCCACTAATCACTCGGTGATCGCGGGCATCATCGATCATACGACCTAGAAAGTCGCCCCAATTGGGTAGCCCTGCTCCCACGGACGCACCAGCTCCCACCAGGACGGCACACCGTTTGCCCTGATACGCCTGCTTGAGATAATCGGGAATTCGACTGAGATCGAAAGCCATTATGACCTCCCGTCGATGTCACGGCAGTAAGCCTGCAACGCAGCGTTGCGGACGACAAGATTGGCTGCTTTTCCGGCTTGCAAGCGGAATGCGTTAATATAGTTATACAGATGTCGGTCGAGAGCATGGTGGCGGCGCGACCCGCGTATAAGTGTTTCTGGGTTCCCGTTGAATTTCTTCCGCCGATTATCAAATGCCGCATAAGCGTCTGCCAGCTTAGCCGGATCCACCTGAGCATCTTCTGCGTGCCTTTGCATCACAAGCCAACAGAGATCGACAAATATCCACTTTTGAGTGATACGATGCCGTAGGCGCTCGTTCACCAAGGCAAGGACATTCAGCGCGTCGCCGACCGTGGCGGAAAGTTCCAGTACTTCAGATTCACGGTCCCGGCCAAAATCCACAATCATTGCCTTCAGATCTGGCGCTTTGATATCTCGATTGCAACGATACGCCGCCATGGCGAAAGCGTGGGTTGCATAATCTTGACGTTTGTAGCGGGAATCGGGAATGCGGCTATTGAGAAAGAACTGGTGCGACCTTGCGATCACATCAATGACGTGTCGCATCGGTCCGCCGAGGGCATTCCGCAACTCTGCTGGGTTCAACGATACCCCCATCTGAAGGCGCGAGAAAAGATTTCTGATCTCGTCAAGGTTGGCGGACTTTATCTCCGCAATGCTTACGATGAAATTATTGAATCGGTGTTTTATACTGGCGTTAAGGTCGGAGTAGTGGAGGCCGGCAATCGGGTGGCCATCAACGGGGGGCAGTGTCTCCGGATAATTTAGGGCTAGTTGCCCGGCTCGGAACTCCCAGATCGCACGTAGACGTTGTTGCCCATCGACCGCATCGTGGGTATGTGTTCCGTCGGCGGCGAGGACTCGGAGGTAAATCTTAGGGATATCCATACGGCGCAGGATAGAGTCAATCAGCAAAACTTGCCTTGGCGGCTTCCAAGCAGGTCCCCGCTGCCAGATGGGGTTTAGATTTATTGTCCCGCGTTTGCTTACTAGTTTCTCTATTTTCCAACGAAGCTGCCGAATACGCATCGTCGATAACTCCCTAACATTCTTGAGGCGGACCGAGCAAGCGAATGAGGCCAACCAACTATTAGCAATTTACAGGCTTAATAGTGAGACACATAGATGGCGGTGACCTTTTCAAGGTCTATCCAGATTGGTCGCCGGTGTGCGCCGATCAACGCTGAACCCTCGGAAGGCGAGATCAGGTCGAGCACCGCAACTCGGCCTCCGACAAACCTGCCAGCACTTCGTCGATGAGACCGACAGCCTGTTCAACATCGTCGTCAGTTGTGCCGAAGCCGAGGCTGAAACGTACGGCTGCTTCCGCGTCATCACTGTCGAGACCAGTTGCGCGCAAGACATGCGAAGGCTCCGGGATACCTGACGCACAGGCAGAGCCCGTCGAGGCCGCAAGACGGGGCTGAAGCGCCCCCAGTATCTCGTGCGCGGGGAACCCAAGGAAACAGATGTTTGCATTGCCGGGGTGCCGCGCCTCTCCTTCGGGACCATTTAAAGAAATCGGCCAGCCCAATCTTCTCAAGCGATGTACGAAGACGTCACGGCGGCGGCGCAACTCCTCGCGTTTTTCGTTAACGTGTTCGCCAGTCAGCAATTCGGCAGCCGCACCCATACCGACACAGAGCGGCACAGGCAAAGTGCCCGAGCGAAGCCCATTCTGCTGACCGCCGCCGTAAATTAACGGTTCGATCTGGTCCTGCAATGCGCGCGCGATGAAGATGACCCCGACTCCTTTCGGACCGTACATCTTGTGGCCGGACAGGCTCAGAATGTCCGTATGCGTTGCAAGCGAGCCCATCGCCGTGGCGAGTGGCGCTTGCACTGCGTCGCAATGAAAAACGGCTCCTTGGCTGCGCGCGTAATCGGATATCTTCCGGATATCTTGGATCGTCCCGACCTCGTTGTTTACAGCCATGACTGATACGGCGAGAACATCTTCGCCCATCATGTCGTCGAGTGCAGAAAGTTCGACGCGGCCTTGTTGGTCCACCGGTATCTGCTCGACAGTGAATCCGCCCTGCTCTTCAAGCACGCGAGCTGATGCGAGCACACATTTGTGCTCGATGGCGCTGACAAGGATCCGTCGGCGCTTACCCTCGGCGGCCTTGCGTCCAAGCCCCAGCAACGCCATATTGTTGGATTCGGTCGCGCCGGAGGTGAAGGTGATTTCGTCGGGGTCCGAGCCGATCAACCGCGCGATTCGTGCGGCGGCTTTCTCGATGGCACGCGCAGATTCCCAGCCGAGGCTGTGATCCGACGAGTGCGGATTACCAAACAAGTCGCCATAGTAGGGGGCCATCTCATCCAACACACGCGGATCCAGGGGCGTTGTGGCCTGATGGTCGAGATAGATTGTTTCGCCAATTCTCATTATACTTCAGTAGCTTATGCGAGCTTCTTGTGCAGGGCCGGGACTCAGACGGTGGTGCGCTTCTTTCGGGACAAGTCCCTAGCTTTCGTTGACCGTACCATATACTGTGCGCTAAGGTCGAGTTACTGGACAGAACCTCCAGTAACCGAGGGACGACCGGTGCGTGGACCACTTTTCCAGGACACCTACAGCCCGCAGTTTTCTGGTCACGAAACCTTCCCGCTCCGCTACGGATGGCTGAAGAAGGCCTTCGACCGAGTCGCGGAAACCGAGGAGCAACCTGAAAACCGTGCCGCCTGTTGGGACGACGAAGCCATAGCGCGATTCGGCGTCGGCAAGAATATGGTCGCCTCTATGCGCCATTGGGCGAAGACCACGGGTGTGGTCGAGGAGCCTACAATCAATTCGGTTCGGACGACGGAGCTCGGTCGCCTGTTGTTCGGCCCGACGGGGCTCGACCCGTACATGGAGCACCCCGCGACGCTGTGGCTAATCCACTGGCAACTAGCAGCCCGTGAAGAAAAGACGACGTGGTTTTGGGCGTTTAATCACTACCCCGCCCTGACTTTCGAACGGGATTCATTGATCAAGAGACTTGATCGTCTTGTAAAGGACCGCAATTGGTTGAGCGTCGCCAACACGACGATCAAAAACGACGTCGCCTGTTTTATTCGCACCTACGTCGCGCGGCCACCGTCAGGCAACACGGGCCACGATGACGCGCTAGAGTCGCCGCTGACCGAATTGGGTCTCATCAAGGCTGTTGGCAAGAAGGACGGATTCCGCTTCGTCCGCGGACCGAAGACGACCTTGGGCGATGGTGTCTTCACGTATGCGCTTATTGACTTCTGGTCGGGCTATTCCAATGCCGCCACGCTGTCCTTCGAGGCCATCGCTCATGCTCCCGGTGCGCCAGGGCGTGTATTCCTTTTCGACGAGAACGATGTCGCCGACCGTCTCGCCGCCCTCGACGACGTAACGGACGGCGCCTTGCGGTGGTCCGAGACCGCGGGCCTGAAACAGGTCGAGCGCAACGTCGAGATCGACGATGAGTCAGCCTTGTCCTGGATTCGAAGCGATTACGACGCGCTTGTCGGAAAGGGGGCGCCTGATGGCTTTGAGTGATCGTGTGTGCATCGCCCGGCGTTTCCTGAGGTCGATCCGAATTGACTCCGACATCGGCGCCGCCGCGGGCCTTGAAGGTTTCGTCTGTCCGCAGTCCTCCGCCGACATTCTGTTGACAATGGCCCGACATGTTTCTGAAACGGGACAGGGCGCATACACATGGACCGGCCCCTATGGCAGCGGCAAGTCGAGCCTAGTAATTGCCCTTAGCGCCTTGCTGAACGGCGACGCAGGATTGCAGAAGGAAGCAGCAAGAGTCTTCGGTCAGAAAGTCACGAAAACGATTAGGGGCGCATTGCCGACTGGCACGGAGGGATGGCGCATCCTTCCCGTCGTCGCGCGACGCGACGATCCCGTCGCCGTTATCGGCGAAGCCGTGAAACGGATGGGGCTTGTATCCCGTCGGCCGCGCGGCGGCTGGACCGAAACCAACTTGATCGCGGCACTGACCGACGCGGCCGCCGAAATGCCCGGAACGCACGGCGGGCTCGTCCTTTTCATCGACGAGATGGGCAAGTTTCTTGAAGCCGCTGCCCAAGACGGTTCCGACATCTACATCCTCCAGCAACTTGCCGAAGCGGCGTCGCGAAGCAATGGGCGGTTTCTTCTCGTTGGTGTGCTACATCAGGCGTTCGAGGAGTATTCCCACCGCCTGTCGCACGAAATGCGTGACGAATGGGCCAAGATTCAGGGCCGTTTCGTCGATCTCATCGTCAATACCGGGAGAGAAGAACAGATCGACCTGATTTCCCGCGCGATCGAGAGCGATCACCGCCCGAAGAAGCCAGGCACGCTGGCCTCTGCCGTCGCAGGGTTTGTGCACCGGCATCGTACCGGCGACGCGGAGAGGCTAGCTGTCACGCTGGAAGCGTGCTGGCCGTTGCATCCAATCGTGGCGTGTCTGTTGGGACCGATATCCCGGCGGCGTTTCGGGCAGAACCAGCGCAGCATATTTGGCTTCCTCAATTCATCGGAACCGCACGGTTTCCAGGACTTCCTTAACTATACCTTCGCCAGAGGACTGTACGGCCCGGATCGGCTTTGGGATTACCTGCGCGTCAACCTAGAGCCGTCCATCCTCGCTTCTCCCGACGGGCACCGATGGGCCTTGGCAGCCGAAGCGCTGGAACGATGCGAAGCTATCGGCGGGGATGCTCTTCATATCCGATTGCTAAAGACGATCGCAGTCATCGACCTGTTCAAGGAACGCTCGGGCCTCGTTGCGAATTCCGAGTTACTGCGTGCCTGTTTCCCCGAATCCTCGTATACGGCGCTTGAGAAGGCGCTGAAGCAACTTGACACATGGTCGTTCACCATCTTCAAGAAATTTCTAGATGCCCACGCCATATTCGCGGGCAGCGATTTCGACATTGATCGAGCCGTCCTCGCTGCGCTTGAGGAGATTGACACCGTCGACTTCAAGCAGCTCAGGTCGCTAGCCGGGCTTCAGCCGATTCTCGCGAAGCGCCACTATCACGATACCGGGACACTACGGTGGTTTGATGTGGACATCGTTCCCGTCAGCCGTCTCGTCGAATTCGTCGCCGGACTGAAACCAGAGAACGGCGCAATCGGTCAGTTCCTCCTTGCCATCCCGACCGAAGGAGAGAGCGAGAACTACGCTGAAGATCTGTGCCGCAAGGCGGCGCGACACAGTGGTGCATGGGACACCGTCGTCGGAATTTCAAAACGATCTTGGGCTATCGTACCGCTGGCACGTGAACTAGTCGCTCTCGACAGCGTGAGCAACGATCACCCAGAACTGGCTGGTGATTCCGTCGCCCGACGCGAAGTCTTCGCACGGCTCGCGGCCCTGCAGGCCCTCCTGGAGGCAGAGTTACGCAAGGCGTTCGACAACGCGTTGTGGTTCCGCAAGTACCATCAGCCGAAGCGCCTGCGGCAGGCCGACCTGAACAGCATCGCCTCCGAGCTAGCGGATCGCCGCTTCGAGGAATCGCCGCACTTGCACAACGAGCTTCTGAACCGAAAAAAACCCTCTAGCAGCGCCATCGCGGCGCAGAACAACCTTCTGCGACGCATGGTCTTGAACGAGGGCGAGCCGCGTCTCGGCATCGAAAAATTCCCAGCCGAGGGCGGTTTATTCGCGTCCATATTGGAAGCGACCGGACTGTATGCACAGCGTGGAAAGAGCTGGCGTTTCGTCTCACCGATAACAAATGGCGAGGACCCCTACCGTTTGGCCCCGATGTGGAAAAGGGCGATGAACTACGTAAAGGAGCACGCCAATCGCACCGTTGCTGTCTCCGAACTGTTTGACGAGTGGAGGAAGCCGCCTTTCGGCGTGAAGAACGGGCTCATGCCGATCCTCGCCGTCGCGTTCGTCCTGTCGCAGCGCGACAAGCTTGCGGTCTACCGGGACGGCATATTCCGGGCGAGATTCGACGATGTGGACGTAGACCACCTCGCCAAAGACGCGGCCTTTATTCAGTTGCGTTGGATGGACCTCACCGATATCGCGCGGCGCCTTCTGTCCGATATGGCACAGGTGGTGCGCGATCTAGACAAGACAAACGAGCTTGTGCACTTGGAACCCATCGACGTCGGGCGCGGCCTCGTTGCGATCTACGACCAACTTCCAAAATGGACAGAAAGGACAATGCGGCTGTCCTCGAACGCCATGAATATCCGTGACCTGTTCAAACGGGCGCATGATCCCAACCAATTCCTGTTCGACGACATTCCTGGAACGCTGGGCGAAGACGTTTCGCTTGCCAGCGAAGACGACTTACGCCGCGTCATTGGGAGTGTTCGCGAAGGGCTGGAGGAGTTGGTGCAGGCGTATCCCTCGATGTTGCACCGCTTGCGTGACATCATGCTAGCGGAGTTGCAGGTGCCGAACCTCTTGCCGCAGGCCATTGCGGAATTGCGCGAGCGGGCTGAGAATGTCAGGCAGCTTGCCGGCGACTTCCGCCTTGACGCCTTCATCGGACGGCTGTCGCAGTTCGACGGCTCGGACGAGCGCTTCGAGGGGATCGCCAGCTTGGCCGCGAACAAACCGCCACGCGACTGGGTCGATCCCGAACTAGACCATGCCGCAATCGAGCTTGCCGACATGGCGCAGAGATTCCTTCGCGCCGAGACCTACGCGCGTGTCAAAGGCCGTCCCGACAAACGGCATGCGATGGCTGTTGTCATCGGTTTGGATGGTCGCCCAGCCCCTCTGTTGGAGGAGTTCGACATTGCGGACTCTGACCGCGCTGCCGTCAAGGATCTCGTTGAGCGTGTTGTTGCGGCGCTGGACGAAGCCGACACCAGCCGCCGCAGTATCATTTTGGCGGCGTTGGCCGAACTCAGCATGCGATACATGCGAAAGCCCGTGCCTGCGCAGAAGAACGAGAAGGGAAGAGCCGCTTCTTGACAACCGATTCTGTGAAACACGTGCTGGGCCTGTCTGGTGGGCGCGACAGCGCCGCGCTCGCGGTCTACATGCGACAGCATCACTCCGCGCTGAACATCGAGTACTTTTTCACGGACACGGGCAAAGAACTGCCCGAGGTCTACGAATATCTTGGGAGGCTGGAAGGTTTTCTCGGACAGCCGATTCGGCGGCTAAACCCCGACCGCGACTTCGACTTCTGGCTCAAACAGTACAACGACTTTCTTCCGTCACCGCAAACGCGCTGGTGTACGCGACAGCTCAAACTTCGACCATTCGAGCATTGGCTTCGGCCGATGCTCGCCGAGGGGACCACAGTCTACACTTATGTTGCGATCCGTAGCGACGAGGAATATCGGGAAGGTTATTCGTCCAAACACGACAACCTTATCGTCAGGCTTCCGTTCAAGCAAGCCGGGATCGACAAGGCCGGCGTACTAGAAATCCTCGAAGGGGCGGGCCTTGGCCTGCCTAAGTACTACGCCTGGCGCACCCGTAGCGGCTGCACCTTTTGTTTCTTCCAACAGAAGATCGAATGGGTACGGCTCAAGGAGCAGCACCCGGCGGCATTCGAGGAGGCAAAGGCTTACGAGAAGACCGCGATCGAACACGGTTCGCCCTTTACGTGGAGCCAGGGAGAGTCGCTGGACGAACTGGAACAGCCGGACCGTGTCCAGCAGATCATACAGGATCATGAACAACGACTCGCCCGAATACGTAGGAAGGTTCAGATCAACCCTTTAAGGCCGGACAGCGAACCTCTGGACATTGATGATCTGTACGGCAAATCGAAGGTCTGTCTGGCCTGCCATAAGTGAGCAATGCAGAAATCGACCGACACGCCGATCGCCGCGCCAGGCCTCGCCTTGCAAACGCTGCTTCGCAACTCCAAAGAGTCGGCATTGCGTGATCTGATCGGTCCGTCGATCGTGGACACGGTACGAGGGTTCTCTCCTGACCTTGCCTCGGGTGACGGGCTCGGAGAGCTTGCCGCCCGACTGATCGAGCCGTCGAGAGCGCTGCACGATGCGAAGATGCGCGAACGCATCATTCGCATGCTGCCCTTGCCCAAGGCACGCGAGCTTGGGCAACGTCTGGGTGCGAAGGACGGACGCACGCTGTACGACAATCTTTGTTCGAAGGCAGCAGACAACGCAGCGCTGGAAGTACTTTATTCTTTTTTTGGCGTGGTTCGCGATCCGCGCGCGCCAGCCGACACTTCTCCTGAGACCATGAAGGCCCCCGCCGGTTACGCGCTGTTTGATCATCAGCGCGCCGCTGCTGAGCGCGTGATGGATGCACTCGCCGATACGCCGCACAAAGTCGTCCTCCACATGCCCACCGGTGCGGGAAAGACCCGGACGGCCATGCACATCGTTGCGACCCATCTCCGCCATGGACCCACCGTGGTGTGCTGGCTCGCGCAGAACGCCGAGCTGCTCGATCAGGCGGCCGACGAATTCGAGAAAGCATGGCACTATCTCGGCAACCGTGAAACGAGCCTTGTCCGCTTCTGGAGCCACCGGAAGCCGGATGTTCTCGATATCCGTGACGGCGTCATAGTCGCCGGTCTCGGTAAAATGTCAGCCTTCGACAACCGAGAACCGGCCACACTGTTACGGCTAGCTGATCGCGTGTCGCTGACGATCATCGACGAGGCACATCAGGCGATCGCGCCAACTTATGCGGGTATCCTAACGGCGCTGTACAGCAAGCGTCCGCGCAACGCCCTGTTAGGGCTCACCGCGACGCCGGGGCGAAGCTGGTCGGACATCGCCGAGGACCGCAAGCTGTCGGACTATTTCGAGGGTCGCAAGGTTACACACTCGAAGTCGAGGGTTACGAGGATCCTGTCGCCTTCCTGATCGACCAGAAATACCTTGCACGTCCGGTATTCTGTACCCTGAATTCTGACGCGGGGACCAACCTGAGCGATGCTGACGTAAGCGAGTTGTCCTCTGCGATCGAAGTGCCGGAACAGATTCTCGATCGTTTGGGTATGGATACGCAGCGTAACCTGAAAATACTGTTGGCTGTCGAAGACCTTCTGACGCGGCACCGCCGTATCATCGTATTTGCCCCGTCGGTACAAAGCGCACGGGTGCTTACCGCGATACTGTCCTTGCGCGGCAATGAAGCCTTTGTCGTTACAGGGGAAAGCAACAATTCAGAACGGGAAAGAATTGTCAGACGTTTCAAGAACAATTCTAATTCCGCGATGGTGATCGTCAACTACGGTGTATTGACCACCGGATTCGACGCCCCCGCAACAAGCGCAGCGGTCATCGCGCGCCCAACACGGTCGCTCGTTCTGTACAGCCAGATGGTTGGTAGGGCGACGCGAGGCACTCGCGCGGGTGGAAACGACAGGGCGGAGATTGTAACAGTTGTCGACCCACATTTGCCCGGCTTCGGCAGCATTGCTGACGCTTTCAAGAACTGGGAGGACGTGTGGAATGAGCCAAGCAGAACCTGCTGAGACAAACAGACTCGACGGGGAGATCATTCCCCCGGAATTGGCCGTAAAGGCCATGCGCGACAGCGGGTACAAGAATACAGCCTACGCGCTGGCGGAGTTGATCGACAACTCCGTTCAAGCGAATGCGACCAATGTCGAGCTAATCTGCATCGAGGCGCACCAGCACGTTAACGAGCGTTTCAGACGCAGGATTCAGGCGATCGGGATTCTCGACAATGGCGACGGGATGACACCCGAAACCCTTCGCCTCGCACTACAATTCGGCAACGGGACGCACCTAGTGGATCGCAAGGGCATCGGGCGCTTCGGCATGGGGCTGCCGAACTCGTCGATTTCTCAATGCCGGCGCGTCGAAGTCTGGACATGGCAGAATGGACCCGACAACGCCATGTACACCTATCTCGACGTCGATGAGATCGAGGGTCGCAAGATGTACGCGGTTCCAGCACCCGAACACAAGCCGTTGTCCGACGAGTGGCACGCACGATCCGAGATCATTGGGACCACCGGCACACTCGTTCTGTGGACCAATTTTGACGATCACCGCCTGACTTGGCGGGGGGCGTTGGCAACCCTGCGGAACACGGAATCGCTGGTCGGACGCATGTACCGCAAGTTCATCGACGACGGCCGCTTGTCCATTCGCTTGCTTGCCTTGATGGAAGGAGAACTCGAACCGACTTTTAACGCGCTCGTTCGCGTCAACGATCCACTCTACCTGATGCCCAATTCCTCAACCCCGACGCCGTTCCACACAGAGCCGATGTTCCAGCTCTGGGGCAGTGACGACGAAGTGTTTTCAATCGACTACGGCGGTTCGATGCACGATATCGTAGTGCGGATGAGCTGGGCGCGCCAAGAGACCGTACCTGAGGACAGGAGCGATCGTGGCGCTAGACCCTATGGCAAGCATGCGGCCAAGAACATTGGACTGTCGATCGTCCGCGAAGGTCGCGAACTGGACCTCGATCCGTCCTGGACCAACAGCTACGACCCAACCGAGCGTTGGTGGGGAGTAGAGGTCGAGTTTCCCTCGACGCTCGACGAGGTGTTCGGCGTTACCAACACCAAGCAGAACGCGACGATTTTCGCCCATATGGCTCAGTTCGAGTGGCGTAGCGAAGCGAATCCTGGCGAGTCAATGTCCGAGTTTCTCGATCGTATCCAGAGCGACGGCGACCCTCGCGCACTTCTGTTGCCCATCGTCGATCACATCCGCCAGCAAATCACGGAAGTGCGCAAACGACTTAAGAAGCAAACCGTGGGACGCCGGAAGAAACCGGAGAGGTACGACGAGCCCACCGTCGAGGATCTCGCGACGTCGAAGTTCAAACAGCGCGCGGAACAAGGGCATCCGACAGATGCCGACAGTAAGGAGTTCACTGAAAAGGACCGCAAGGTCCTTAAGCGAGACCTGAGCGAGGACAAGCACTACCCCGAGAACGTCGCCGAGGAAATCGCAAACGCGACGCTTAAGCGTAAGCGCAAGGTCGTATTCCTCACCAAGGCGATGGAAGGCTACGCTTTCTTCAATGTTGAGCACAAACAGGGCGGGTTGACCGCTATCGTCTTCAACACCAATCACCCATTCTATGAGCAACTGGTGGAGGCGCTTAACCGCGACATCGGTGACGAGTCAGACGCCGACCTGATGGAGCGGATCCATAAGGCCGCCGACACCTTGGAACTGCTGTTCGCAGCCTGGGCCCGCTACGAAATGGAAGAGGTGCGACAGCAAAACCGGCTGTTCGAGATGCGGCAAGAATGGGGAAAGATGGCGCGGTTCTTCCTGGTTGAACAAGAAGAGGAATGACGTGGCGGTTACCCTTCCAGGCGACGCGGTTCTTGAGTTGATGCAGAACGCGGCCAACCGAGTCGTCATCGCAGCGCCGTACATCAAGTCACGGACCATTCGTCGCATCCTCAAAGCACTTCCCGACACAGTCTCGGAATGCACCTGCATCACGCGTTGGCTTCCGGAAGACATTGTTGCGGGTGTCTGCGATCTCGAGATCTTCGACGAGGTGACGCAGGTAAGAGGTGGCCGACTCTTGGTCCATCCGCACCTGCATGCAAAATACTACTCGAATGGTGAGAAAACTCTCGTAGGCTCTGCCAATCTCACCTCGCGCGGCCTCGGCTGGCACACACCGTCAAACGTGGAGTTGCTCGTCGTGCTACCCGTCGAATTCCCCGGACTGCCAGACTGGGAGTCCGCGCTTTTGGATTCAGCCGTCGAGGCCACCGAGCAACTGCGTGAGCAAATTCGTGTGCAGGCGGAACAGCTCAAACAAACTCGCCTAGTGCACCATCCTCCCGAAGTCGAAGACGAGACGGGAGAGGAAGAAGCTGCGCTCTGGGTGCCGCAATGTCCGGTCCCCGAGCGGCTCTGGGAAGTCTACCGAGGTCGTGGTGCCGACACTATGGTTAGCAGCGCATTCAGGGCGGCTCAGGATGACCTTGCGGCACTGTTGCCACCTCAGGGACTTACAGAAAACTTGTTCACAGCATATGTGGCAGGAATACTACGGCAGATGCCGTTGCTCACCGAAATAGACAGCTTAGCTTCAACCGGCTTGACGGACACGAAGGCTCAAGAGTTCCTATCCGGTCATCTCAGTGATCGCACTGGAGGCATGAACGAATACAGCCAGATTTGGCGGATTGTTAAACTATGGCTACTTTATTTCTTTCCGGAATCGTACAGGCTGGAGACCGGTCAGGAAGTTCTAGTCAGAGGAAGAGAGATTCCTGGAGGATGATTGTTGTTGCGTCTTTTGATGATCGCCAGCCTCTGAACGCGAAGGCCAACGACCAATCTGGCAGTTCGGTCGAGAACACCGGAGACCTGCCCCTCTCTAGCGGTTGATGTTTGACCAGGGAGGAGGATACTTAAGGGAGGCCGATCAAATCACATCCACATGATGAGCTTCTACACCCTCTGATGTAGCGGTTCCGGGCATTCGAGCAACCCGAGGGTCCACGAGCTTCGCTCGCTTTGACTCACTTTATCGTGCCGCCGGCAGCACAGTGTCGTAGACTATTGGCCATAATTCCCCATCCAGTTCCCCTACCTGGGCTTGAACCGCCCCGGGTTGCGCGGAGACGGAATAGTTTTGAGGGCAGCAATGATTTGACCCATAGGGTCCAATGAGGATCTAATCGGGAGTGACCCTGGGGTTAAATGAAGAGACCGGCGATAGCGTGCCGATTGCGACCTAGGGCACGCGTCAAGCGGACCATTTGGGGTTATTCAGATGAACGCATATGAGCCGACTGAGTTCGGTCGCGAACTGCGAGCGCATATGGAGGATTGGAGCGCGGGCGCGTGCCGCTGGCCACCCGTGTGGTCCCACTGGACGGAGGGAATTCATCCCGACTACCGCGATCTCGCACGGGAAGTGCAGGTCGCCGACGAAGTCAAGCTCCACAAGTATGCCGCGCATCTTCTCAGCTCCCAAGTTTTCGCGTTGAACCTGTTCCTGCCGTTCAGGGAAGGCAGCCGGAATGCCTTGTCGGAGCGTGTCAGCCGAACTGTCGGAACGAGGCTGCTGGTAGAAGAGGTGCGTTTCGAGTGGGTACCTCCCGGAGCCCTGCTCGGGGAGTTGGAAGGAGATCGTCCAGGCGAGGACGAGCCCGCCACGGCCGTTGACGTCGTCTTGTGGAGTCGGCTGGAGGATGGCCGGCGCGGCGCCATTCTCGTCGAGGTGAAGCTGAGCGAGGACGGCTTCACGAGCTGCAACGGTCGGGATAGTCGCTGGAACCGGCGACAGGACGTATGCGGGTCAGCTCAAGTCTGCTTCGGTGATCCGAACGCCTGCTACCTGCGTCGTCCCAAGGGAAAGCAGCGAGACCGGCGGTACTGGGAGATTTTCACCGAGAGTCATGCCAGTGTCCGCGATGCATTGCCCGGCGCTGACGCGGACGGACCATGTCCGTTCGCCGGCAATGCCCAGCAACCGATGCGAAACCTCGCCATCACGCGGGCTCTGGAGCAGGAGGGCATGGTCGAGGATGCCTGGTTCATGCTGTGCGCATACGACGGAAATCCCGACGTGCCCGGCCATTGGGAAGTTTGGAAGGGAATCCTGCCGAATCCCGACATGGCGCCGTTGCTGCCAGCCTCCGCCGTCATCGACGCCGGGGGAGCAGAGGGAAACGGGGCGTGGGCTGCATGGATGCGCGAGCGTTACCGGCTCCGCGAAACGGAATGATCGAGATGGATGCGCCTTCTCCCCGTGGTCGTCAGACTAACCTAGGAGCCGGTAGCCAACGGCCCGACCTGCCTTAAATTCTCCTTCGATCGCCTGCTCTCTTCCACTCGACCCCGGAACGTCCGCCAATCTGACGGTCGTGCTATCGTTTTTCTCCCTCGCGGACGCGCCGATAGAGAGCATCGAAATCAACACTGCCGACGGATCACCCATCGAGCACGGAAACGAGCTTGTCGCCGTGCGAGCACCTCAAGTCCCGCCTATCAGACAGAATAGAAGGTGTCGCGGCGAGCGCCTGATCGGCCGCCAGCCACGACCACCGGTCACAACTGGTTAGCCTTCCTCGTCGGCATTCGAGAAGTGACGCGCCCGGTTGTTGACGTCATTCCGGGCTTCATCGATCCACTGTTCGAACTTGCCGAGGATCTTTCTCCTTAGCTGGGTTGACCACAGAAGCTTTGTACCCCCCCGCGAGATTACACGGCACAGCCACGAGCATTTCGCCTCCTTGCAGAACGCCTCCACGATTTCGGTCGCAAGCGGTCCATACGCTGCGTCCATCCGATCTTCTATCTTTTGCCTCACGTCCTTGTACCCTGCGAACCTGTCAACAGGCCAATCCGCCAGATCCTGTGGTTCCGTTGCGCTACCGACTAGGGGAATGATCTGTCGGTGTCCCTGTCGGCGGCGACTCTGACTCTTGAAGCCCTCGTTCTCGAGGGCAGCCTGCGGCCAGTTCCAGAACAGTGCATTGCTCTCATGGAGGCACTGGCCGCTCCGCATGTGCGCCGACGGGAGGACGAACCAGTCGCGCAGGAACCGTTGACAGTTCTCGCGGCCGAGCATGTAATCGTGCAAACGGTACTCTTCACAGAAGAAGCCGAGAAACCCGGACAGTCCCCCTGAAGCGATGGCCCTGCTTCCCTTGATGCCATTCCGGCTCGGCGCGATCATGAACCGGCTGTACACGTCATCCGCTTCGGCGAGCGCCAGATCGATCTGATTGAACCGCGACTGCGCCTTGAACGCAGAGAACAGCGCCGAAAACGTACCCAGGAGAGTACCATCCGGGACCGCCCGTCCCTGCTGTGGATCAGTGAACGGATCGACCATGATGAGCGCGCGGTGAGCGACCTTTCCCGCACGCCGATTCCGTCCGTTGAACCCGGCCAGCTCGCGGTGAGCCAGCTCGAAAGGCTCGTTGTTCATCGTGCCGCCGTCGACCGCCGCAAAGTCATACGATTCCTCGCTTTTGATTCCAGGCGGGGAATAGACGAGTCTCTTTGCCGCGTAAGGGAAGATGTACCGATACTCATAGTCCGATCCCGGTCGCGACAGGAAGCGCGATGCAAGCGCGAACGGGAAGGCGCCCGACGCGAGGGCGGTTGCCGCCAACAACTTCCATCCCGGGTCTTCCGAACTGTTAGAGCGCGAGAGCGGTACAAGATCGGGTGCAGGAGCTTCTTTTGGATCGTCGACAACCGGCACCGAAAAACCCATGTAGTCGCGATGCATCACCATCTGGTGGCCGAAACCCGTGTTCCCCGAGAACCGCACTTCATACGGCACACCCCGAAGATTCGTCACGCTCAGCAGTAGCTTGAACGGATCGGCGAGCCACTTGCGCTGGCCGCGGTCTTCCGCGCCGGCCCCGTTCAGCCCAACGATGCCCATTGCCAACGCGTCTAGGCTCTCTGAATTCAGCAACGAGCGGACCGCTTTCCCCTGTTTGAGGTCGCAAGGATCGAGCAGGCGACCGATGTCGATGCCCTTGACCCAAGTATTGAAAAACGGATTTTTTGATCCGCGATCGCGCAGGTTAGCGAGGGTGGCCGGTGGGAAGCTGTATCTGCATGCCGCTGCGGCGATGGCCCCGTTGATGCCGCCGGCGGAAGCTCCGCTCATCACGCGCAGTACGACGTTGTGCTGTGGCAGGTTCTTGTCTTCCTTGCGGGACCGATACCACTCATCGAGCGCTTCGAACAGGAAGTCCATTACGCCCGCCGTATATGCACCTGCCGACACGGCCCCTGCAAGCACCAGGCCGATCTCGAACGTGTCGTTCGCAGGTTCTGCACGGGTGTCTGGATACCAGCGTCGATAATCGGCGAGCTGCTTGGCACCATCGCGCACAATCGGTTGTGCGGTCCGTGCGTCGATCCTGTCATCTCCTAGCATGGCCCATCTCCACTCGCACTACATGCGCCACTTCACCCCGTCCCTGGATCGAGGCGATCCTTATCGAGCAGTCGCGACGCCGAAGACATGCGAATCGTTTCGGCAACCGCCCAAAGACTGGATCGAGCGTTACCCCTGTCCTCATCAAGACCTTCGTCGAAACCCCGCGCTTCACCGGCGCCCTTTACAAGGCCTCGGGCTGGATCTGAGTCGGAACCACCCACGGCCGCGGCGGACGCCTCGACAGGTACACCAGACGCGGACGACCCATAAAGCACATCTGGCTCCGATCGGTCAACAGGGCCGGATGAAGCGTTTTGAGCTCACGGCGCAGCTCGATGCGGCGCGCGTCGTTTGCGCTGTTGGTCAAGAGGTCGCGGACCACGTCGAAGGCGTGGCGCGGTCCGTGGTTTTCGCCGCAGGGCGCGAGTCCGGCCGCCAGCGAGGGCTCCTGGAGCAGCATCCAGGCGGGGAGCCATTGGGGCGACAGCTCCGGCTCCACGTCCTGATCCTGCGCGGCGCCCCATGCCGCGGCAACGTCCGCGTCAGGGAAGCCGGGATCGTCCGCCAGCCCGCGGAGAACCGCGGGAGCCCGCCAGCAGAGTTCGAACCAGTGCCCGATGGCCCGCGTACGGTCGCCCAACCGGTATCCCGCTTCCGCCAGCCGCGTGAGCAGCATCGGCGTCGTTTCGTGCTCCGGGACGCCCAGCACCGAGCGTTTCAGGTTCTCCCAGTCCTGCCCTTGCCGGTAGGCCCAGCTCGCGTGGCGTTCGGGATGGAGGGGATCGAAGGGCCGCGGGCCGAGCGCTCCGCCGATGCAGCGCCACACCGGCGCCAGGAAATCCCGGCCGTCGCCGGTCCCGAACAAGCGTATCGCGGCCGGGCGCCATTCCCGCTCCAGGGTGTGGAACCATTCGATTCCCTCGTCGGGTCCCTCGGGCGCGGGCGCCTCCAGGACCGCAATGAGTGTCCCGGCGTCGCTTGCCCTCTCATGGCCGAGGGCGAGGCTCAGGAGCGGTTCAAGGGCGATGCCGGCTTCGGGGTATTGCGCGCCAGGATGGCTTCACGCAACATGTTCAGCGCGATCGTGCGGGGACTGTCCTGGAACAGGTCGAGTTGTCGACGGCCTCCGGCACGGGAAGGGATCAGGTCGTCGTCCCGGCCGGGGCCTCGTCCCCGCCGTCCACCTGGTATCCCTTGAGGATGTCGGCGGCGATGCTGTCGGATATGCGGACGGCGGACTCGCGCACTGACTCCCAGGCAAGGTGCGCGTACCGCGCCGTGGTCTCCACCTTCGTGTGACCCAGGAGCTTCCCGATCATGGTCAGCCCCTCGCCGAGCGCCAGCGCCCTCGACGCGAACGAGTGGCGGCAGTCATGAAGCCGCACGTCCTCCAGCTTAGCGCTCCTGCGTATCCGGTCCCAGGGGTCGTTCAGGTTCCGCAGGTGCGTGCCCGGCTTCTTCCCCGGAATCACGTGCGGGTTCCCCTCCACCCGCGGGATGCAGGCGAGTACCCGGGCCGCTTCCGGCGAAAGCGGCGCCACCCGCGCGCCTGTCTTGGAGTCCTCGAGCTTGAGCTCGCGCGCATCGAGGTCCACGTCCCGCCAGCGGAGCGTCAGCACCTCGTTCCGCCGCAACCCCGTGAGCAGCAGCAGCCGGATCGCCGCCACCGCGTGGACCGACAATCCCTTCCCGGCCTCTGCCTCCGCCAGCGCCCGCCCCAGGCGCCGGAACTCCTCCTCGCTCAGAAAACGCTCGCGCCCCCGCTCGCGGTTCTTCACCAGCAGCCGGCACGGGTTGCTCGCCTCCGGCAACTCCCCCCGGTCCTCCGCCGAGTTCCAGATGCGCGACAGCGCCTCCACCGTCCGGTTCGCCATCGACGGCGTCCCGCGCATCGAGTGGTGCAGCTCCGCCACCCGCTTGTGATCCACCGCCAGAGCCGGAACCCTGCCGAGCGCCGGCAGCAGGTGCTTGCGGACCATCAGCGTGTACATCTCCACCGTCCTGGGCTTGCACCGCACCGCCACGTGCTCCTCAAGCCACCGGCGCGCAATCTCCCCCACCGTGGGTCCCTCGGCCAGGGCCGCAGCCGGCTCCGCCAGCGGCTCCTCCCCCGCCTTGATGCGGGCGATGATCAGCGCCGCCCGCCTGCGCGCCTCCTCCGCCGTCACGATCCCGTGCCGGCCCACCGTCACCCGCTTCGCCGCCTTGCCGTTCGCGCGGGTCTGCACCACGTAGTACTTGCTCCCCGACGGATAGGCGCGGACCCCGAACCCCGAAAGCTCGGAGTCCCAGTAGACCGTGTCCTTCTCCACCGCCAGCGCTTCCACCGTGCGCTTCGAGATCGTAGCCGTGGTGAGCTTCGCCATGGACCCGTGCCTCCCTCCTCAGACCGCGCCCGGCGGCAGGATGTCCGCCCCGATGCTGCCCCCGACCCGTGCGGCCGAGACCTTCTCCGTGTCCCGCGCCAGGTGCGCATAGCGCGCCGTCGTCCCGACCTTCGCATGACCGAGCAGCGCCCCTATCATCGTCAGCCCCTCGCCCAGCGCCAGCGCCCGCGACGCGTACGAGTGACGGCAGTCGTGGAGCCGCACGTCGTCGAGCTTCGCCCGCTTGCGGACCTTCATCCATATCGCATCGAGGTCCGTGAGACGCTTTCCCGGTTTCCGCCCCGCGATCACCCACGGGTTGTCCACCGCCCTCGGCATCCCCTCAAGCACCGCCTCCACCGCAGGCGTGAGCGGCACGCTCCGCCATCCCGTCTTGCCGTCCCTCAGCCGAAGCTCCCCCGCCGTGCGGTCCACGTCGTCCCACCTGAGCGTCAGGATCTCGTTCCGGCGGCAGCCCGTGAGCAGCAGGAGGCGGATCGCGGGTATGGCCGAGGGGAACACCGAGCCGCCGGCTTCCGCTTCGTCCAGCACCCGGCCCAACTCCCGGTACTCCACGGGCGTGAGAAACCGCTCGCGGCGCGCCTCCCTGTAGCGGCGCACCGACCGGCACGGATTGCGCCGCGGCGGCGTCATCCCCCAGGCTTCCGCCAGACGGAACATGTTCGCCAGCACCCCCACCGCCGCGTTCGCCTGGTAGGGCTTCGCCCTGAACTTGTGGTGGAACTCCGAGACCTGCGGACGGTCCACCTCCGGGAGCGGCAGATGCCCCATCTCCGGCACGATGTACAGGCGCAGGATGCGCCCGAACGCCTCCACCGTCGCGGGCCGGCAGTTCACCCGGACGTGCGCCTCCATGTAGCGCTCCGCAAGATCCGCCACCGTGGGCTCGGACGCCACCGGCGGAGGCACGGGCTCAAGCCCCTGCTTGATCCGGTCGATGGCCAGCGCCGCCTTGCGGCGCGCGTCGTCCGGCGTCAGACTCCCGTAGCGGCCCAACGCGAAGCGCTTCGGCCCCCCGGCCGCACCGCGCGTCTGCACGCACCAGACCTTCCGGCCCGAGGCATAGACCCGGATGCCGAAGCCCGGCAGGTCCCGGTCCCAGACCACGGTGTCGCCCGATTCCACGGCGAGCGCATCGACGGCGCGCTTGGTGAGCTTGACGGGTTGGTGCGTGGGCATGGGGCGATCTCCTCCGGTCTCGAAACCGGAGAAAATGCTATCAGGACCGTAATCGAAACGCAACCCACTGAAGTCGCACCGCAGAGTGCAGGCGGTCATCCGCTGGCGCCGCTTGACCGAGGGACGCAGGAGGATGGGTCGTTCGGAAACGGCTACAACCCATTGACTTATATGGGTTTATTGCAGGACTGTCGTGGCGGGGCTTGACATGGCGACGCTTGTCCGCTACCCGAGGAAATGGTGGGAATCAGTTGAGGTCCTTGTATAATATATTGGTCCTTTTTGCCGTCGGCCGCGTTGCTCTTCCTCGCGTGGTGCCCGCCACTGCTCGTCATCGCGCCTTGCCGACGACAAAAAATCCTGCGCATCTTCCCCACGTCTTGTACCGGACACTACACTAGATTCGCCAGACCGCCGTACCAGTCGATGAGCAGGAACTGCACCCGCTCCACCAGCAGCGCGGTGCGGGCCATCACCGTGGAGCCGAAGAAGGCGCCGAAGCACACCATCAGGAGCCAGCGGCCGGAGAGGGAGATGCCGGCGGCCGCCCGGTTCCCGCGGCGGAACGAGAAGAAGAAGTAGTACATGACCGCCAGCAGCGTGAAGATGAAGAACGCGTTTTCCAGACTGCTCCCGAGGGCCAGGGCGCCGTCCTCGAACACCGCCAGGGGCCTGAAGCTGCTCACCACCTGGGGCATGATCTGGTTGAAGAAGCCCTTGAAGGCAAGGCCGCCGCTCATGCCCAGGGAGAAGCCGATCACCAGCTTGGCCAGCCACCCGTACCGTTGCGAGTAGATGAAGTAGTAGAGGAGGCCGAAGAGCATGGGCAGCAGGTAGAGCAGGAGGCGCGGGTCGTACTCGTGGGAGAGGCTGCCGTCGGGATAGGTGACGATGTCCAGGCCGAGCATCGGCACCAGCACCTTCGGCCACAGGAAGTTCTTGATGCCCAGGACCAGGCCGAAGCCCGCGGCGATGCCGATGAAGAGGTGCTCGAAGAGCCGGAAGAACGGGTTCTCCTTGATCAGGAAGCTGAAGATCGCCAGCGTCCCGATGCCGCCCACGAACACCGTGGCGGCGTGCCAGGCCTCCAGTGTCGTCATGGCTCGGTGTCTCGCCCGGGTCCCTTGTCCGGTCCCGACCCCGGTTCCCGTCCGGATCCTTCCTCCCGTGCGGATCTTCCCTCCCGTTCGTCCTGAGCGTAGCGAAGCGAAGTCGAAGGACGCCCGGTCGAAGGACGTGAGCTCGAACCCAGCAGCCCCGCCAGGTTGCCGAGCACGATGAAGGCGATGACCACGAGCTGGGCCACTCCCAGGCCGGTGTTGAGCATCAGCGATTCGTCCACCGGCCGTTCCGGGTAGCGTTGCCGCAGCAACTCGGAGTACCATGCGGCCCCCGCGAGCCCGCCGAGCAGACCCTGGATCTGTCCGGAATCGAGGTAGATGAACGCCTCCGGGATAGTGATGGAGGTGCAGCCGTGGCCGAATGCCGGCGTGTAGTCCTTGCTGGTGAAGTACTGGACGTAGTTGTCGAAGACCCCCACCAGGCCGGTGAACTCGGCGAGGAAGGCGATCTGCCGAAGCGTGCGCAGCCCGCTGAAGGCCGGCAGCTCGGAGATGCGGTTGCCGCGGGCGTCCTTCTCGAACAGCTCGGCGAGGTTCTCCGACTTGGGGATGGCCTGGATGAGGACGCCGGCCCCCGGCCGGTAGCCGAGATTGATCCAGTCGCGGCCGTATTCCCAGGTCTCGCCGGGGTGTTCCCGCTCTAGCTGCCGCGCGACTTCCTCGGGAACCGACTTGAGGAACGGCTCGGCCAGGTAGTAGAGCGAGAACAGGATCACCGGGATGCGCCTGCGCATCAAGTGCTCCACCACCGCCCGCGCCTGGGGCTGGTTCTCCCCCTTTGTGCTGGGGCCGAAATCCATGGCCACGAAGGCGTACCGCGCGGGTCCGGCCTCGATGGCCTCCACAACTTCGAAGAACCGCTCCGCGTCGTTCATGCGGGCCGGCTTGACCGTGTACTGGGTCACGATGGGCACGCTCAGGGCCAGGAAGACCAGCAGGTAGATCCAGCGACGATCCAGCCGAGCGAGGTTCACGCTACTTCCCCTCCCCGTCGAAGGTTTCCGACTCGATGGAGAACCACATGCGGAACGCCATCACCAGGCCCGCCACGCCGGCCCCGAAGGTAATGGCGCGGAACGCCGCGGAGTTGGGGACCTCCAGGAGCCACAGCCTGACGTCCGGCAAGCCCGACCAGATCCACACCCCGAAGGGGATCTGCCCGAGCATCACCAGGACGGCCGCGATCATCATCAGCGACGACTCGGCCGAGCGCACCCTGAAGGCGCGGTAGGCCGCGGCCGCGATGTAGAACCCGAGGAGCGAGAACATGGCCGAGCCCAGCGATACGAACAGTCCTTCGAAGAGCAGCCGGTAGACGTGTTTCGGTGTGGAGTGCTCGTATTCGAGGTTGCGGAGGTTGCGCCACGAGTCGGCGAGACCCCTCAGCGCTCTCGCCGCGGCAGTGTTGGCGGTCAGGTCGGCGTCCGTCGCGGCCGCCTTCCCGAGAGCGGCCCGCACGGCGACGGCGCCGGCGCCGGCCTCCGCCAGGTATCCTCTGGCCAGGACGTGGTCGATGCTCCCGGCGCCGAAACGGTCGAGGTCGAAGCCCTTGCTCTCGTCTTCGACCCGCGCCAGCAGCCGCTCCGCGGCCTCCCGCAACCTGCGGTTGCGTTCGGTGGCGGGCAGGACGCCTTCCACCTGCCCTTCGTGGTCGGACCGGATGCGCTCCGCGAAGTCCGCCAGCCGGGTGATCTCCGCCACCTCCTCGGCCACCCGGCGGGTGCCGGACCAGTCGCTGTAGGTGACCACGATCATGACCGCCAGGCCGGTCAGAAGCGTGGCGCTGTAGACCCATTCCCTGCGCCGGAAGACGATCCTCGAACCGTGCTGCATCAAAAGGTTGATGAGTCCCAGGCCCGCGGCCATGGCTCCGACCGTGATGAACCCGTTGGAGATCTGGTCGTGGTAGGTGTCGATCTTCACCCCGAACACGGTGCCCGGGAGCACGAACTCTAGGAAGAAGTAGATCCCGCCGAGGAAGGTGACGAGCTTGATGAGCCGCGTCCGGACGTTCACAGCCCCAGGCTCCATCCAAGCTGCAGCAGCGCATCGATGTTGGTGAGGTTGAGCTCCGGCCAGAGCGAATTCACCGTGGCGATGCCCACCCCGGTCGCGATCATGAGCAGCAGGACGAGCTTGGCGCGATCCTGCCCGTAGAGGCTGCCGAGCTGGATCGGCTCACGGGTCAGGTAGGCCGAGGCCGCGAACAGCTCCTCGCCGATGAGGGTGTAGTCGCAGGCAGCGATGAAGAACGCCACCTGCTCCGGACTCACCGAGGCGCCCACCTGCATGGCGCCCACCTGCTGTCCGGCCTCCGCCAGAATCAGCGACTCGGCGGCGAAATGGCCGAAGAGGAAAGCCCCGGCCACGCGTTCCCGCTGCACCAGGCCGATGTAGCCGGCGGCGAAGGCGAACTGCTCCTCGGAAAGGAAGCGGATGTCGCGGGGGTCGAATCGGGCCGACCGGCCCTCGGCGCGGTAGGCGTCCCGCAGCACGTCCTCGGCGATGGCCATCACCTCGGGGTTGTTTTGCGGCAGCAGGAGGCGCGACTTGTACCGCGCCGCCTTGCGCGCCACGTAGTAGAGCACGCCGAGGCAGGCGTACAGCACCGGGCTGACGTTGGTGATGCCGGTGCAGAACGAGAGCGGTCGCCCCAGCTCCGCCGACCGGCCGGCGGCCTCGTCGATGGCGTCCACTCCGGCCAGGCGCCGGACGTAGAGGTCCCGTTGCCGCCGGGCCGCACGGATGTAGTAGAGCACCGGCCCGATCATGAGCACCATGATCACCAGCACACCCGGAGTGGCGTTCTCGAACCCGCCCATCATCCGTCTCCGCCTTCCTCCAACTCCTCGATGCGCCGGATCAACCGCTCGACGTTGTCCCGCGACCGCAGGAACGCCGGCAGCTCTCGCGCCTTGGCTCCGAACAGCGGCAGCATCATCGGCAGGCTCATCACCGCCGCCGTATGGAACAGCGACACAAGCGGTTTGTGGGCTTCCAGAAACAGGATCGCCGGCACCGTCATGCGCCGGACGTGCACGGCCTGGGCCAACTGCTCGATGAGCGCGTCCGTATTCCCGGTGTGGTCAGGCGCTTCCATGGCTGGCGGGAGCGTGGAACCCGGTGTCCGGTCGTGAAACCGACACCAACGTCCGCGTCTAACAGGATTCGGCGGGCCTATCAAGGAAGTACGGTTCTACGTGGCTGGCGGTTCGCGCATAGGTCGTTTGCACCCCTGCCTTTTTTTGGTACAGTGCGCGCGTGCGGGTCCGGTAGGCGTATTTGGCAGGGAGCGGCCGCGGGGCATGGCGACACTGCTCGAAATCAAGAATCTCCACACTTCGTTCGTGACCTCCGACGGCGAGTTTCCGGCGGTGGACGGACTGAACCTCACCATCGAAGCGGGCAAGACCCTGGGGCTCGTGGGCGAGTCGGGCTGCGGCAAGAGCGTGACGGCCCTCTCCATCATGCGGCTGATCCCGACTCCTCCCGGCAGGGTGGCGGAGGGCGAAGTCCTGTATCGCGGACAGGATCTCCTGAAGCTGGCCGACGAGGAGATGCGGCGGATACGCGGCAACGAGATCTCCATGGTGTTCCAGGAGCCGATGACCTCGTTGAACCCGGTGTTCACCGTCGGCGACCAGATCATGGAGGCCATCCGTCTTCACCAGAAGGTCTCGCGCCGGGAGGCCAAGGACAAGGCCGTCGAGATGCTCCGGCTGGTGAAGATCGCCGATCCCAACGTCCGCGTCAACGACTACCCGCACCAGATGAGCGGCGGCATGCGGCAGCGTGTCATGATCGCCATGGCGCTGTCGTGCAACCCGAGCCTGCTCATCGCCGACGAGCCGACCACGGCCCTGGACGTGACCATTCAGGCCCAGATCCTGGAGTTGATGGGCGAGCTCCAGGATCAGCTCGGCATGGCGTTGCTGCTCATCACCCATGACCTCGGGGTGGTGGCGGAGCAGGCGGACGAGGTGGCCATCATGTACGCCGGCCGGATGGTCGAGCGCGCCAAGCCCGAGGTGATCTTCAGCAAGCCCCTGCACCCGTACACCATCGGCCTTCTCAATTCGCTGCCCAGCGGCACCAGCAAACGGCGTCTCGACGCCATCCCGGGCGTGGTGCCGAGTCCGCTGGATCTTCCCAGCGGGTGCCGTTTCCGGGACCGCTGCTTCAAGGCCACGGGGATCTGCGAGGGCCATGAGCCCACCCTGGAGGAAAAGGCGCGCAACCAGTGGGTGGCGTGCTACCGGACCAACTAGTGTTGTGTCTCACAAACAGGTTCACAAATCTGCTGGTCCTTTTTGTCGTCGGCTGCGTTGCTCTTCCTCGCGTGGTGCCCGCCACTGCTCGTCATCGCGCCTTGCCGACAACAAAAATTCCTGCGCATCTTTGTAAACCTGTTTGTGAGACGCAACACCAGCGTAGAGCCTCGGGACGGTTGATGCCATGAGCTTGCTCGAAGTCAGGAACCTGAAGAAGTACTTCCCGGTGGAGGAAGGACTGCTCGCCCGGCGCAAGGGTGACGTCAAGGCGGTGGACGGCGTGAGCCTGACGGTGGAGGACGGGGAGACCCTCGGCGTGGTGGGCGAATCCGGCTGCGGCAAGTCGACGCTGGGCCGCACGATTCTCCGCCTGATCGAGCCCACCGAGGGCGAGATCCTGTTCGAGGACAAGGACATCATGAGGATCTCCAGCGCCGAGATGCGCGACCTGCGCAGGCGCATGCAGATCATCTTTCAGGACCCCTACGCGTCGCTGAATCCCCGCATGAGAGTAGGCGAGATCATCGGCGAGGGCCTCAAAATCCATCGCATGGCGTCCGGCGGCGACCGCAAGGAGCAGGTCATGGCGCTGCTTGACAAGGTCGGCCTTCGAGAGGACCACTACGATCGTTACCCGCACGAGTTCAGCGGCGGCCAGCGCCAGCGCATCGGCATCGCCCGGGCCCTCGCGGTGTCGCCCAAGTTCATCGTCGCGGACGAGCCGGTGTCGTCGCTGGACGTGTCGATCCAGGCCCAGATCATCAATCTCCTGCAGGAGTTGCAGGAGAGCATGAGCCTGACGTTCTTCTTCATCTCCCACGACTTGAGGGTGGTGGAGCACGTCAGCCACCGGGTGGCGATCATGTATCTCGGCAAGGTCGTCGAGATCGCGCCCAGCGAGGCCATCTACACCGACGCCCGGCACCCCTACACCCGCGCCCTGCTGTCCGCCGTGCCCATGCCCGACCCCAATCCCAAAAAGGACCGCATGGTGCTCGAAGGGGACGTCCCCAGCCCCGTCAACCCCCCGACCGGCTGCAACTTCCACCCGCGCTGCCCGTACCGCGAGCAGATCTGCACCGAGGTAGAGCCGGAGCTGGACTTCTCCCTCGGCGGCCACGGCACCGCCTGCCACGTCTTCGGCCCGGGCAAGCGCTCCTGGCCGAACCCGCCGCGCGACTCCTGACAGTTGCTCGCTAGGCGCGACCCTTAGCCCGAAACCGCCTTTTGGGGTAAGGGGAGTTCCTTGTCGTGCAACATCTAGCTATGTTATTAGCTAGAGTTAACTCTCAATCAGGGGAAGACGCCATGTTCGTAGTCAATGTCCATCGAGCGAAGACGGAACTCTCGCGATTGCTGGTCCAAGTGGAGGCCGGGGAAGAGGTTGTGATCGCACGTCGCGGTGAACCCGTCGCGAGGCTCGTCGCCTGTCAGCCCCGAGGCCGCCGCAAGCCCGATGTCCTAAAGGGCAAGATTACCATTCCAGACAGCTTCTTCGAACCGTTGCCGGACGAGGAGTTGGAGAAATGGGAAGGTAGATAGGGGTGCGGGTCTTGTTGGACACCCATGCGTTTCTCTGGTGGATCGCTGACAGCGGGCGTCTGTCCCGCGCCGCGTACCGTGCGATCATGGAAGAGGCGAACGATATCGCCGTGAGTGCAGCGTCGGCCTGGGAAGTCGCAACCAAATACCGGCTCGGCAGGCTGCCGGAAGCAGAAAGAGCCGCCATGGACTTCGTCGGCAGCATCGCCGGTCAGGGTTTTGAAGAACTGGCGATCAGCGTCGCCGACGCAGAACGCGCCGGCCGGCTGCCCGGTCCTCATCGCGATCCGTTCGACCGCATGCTCATCGCACAGGCCTTGGGGCACGACAGGGTGATCGTATCGATCGATACAGCATTCGACCGTTACGGCGTTCATCGGGTGTGGTGACCGTCGCCACGCGGCCTCTCTGGCCGCGATGCTCCCGCCAAGCCCCGTGACGACGCTAGCTCCACCCTCGTCGGGAGACCGGGTAGGCGCCGCGAGGACGTTGGGTCCGCCCTCCGGCCTCGCGGCGCCTACCCGGTCTCCCGACCCCACCACTCTTCTTTGATTTCTCGCTGACCGGTGCTAAACTCCCCACCGGGTTGAAGCTTACGGGCGGGCGGAGGCATCTCGGCTCGCCCCATATTTTTTCAGAGGTGCAGTTTGATGGCAGACAATGACGGCCCCGTGCCCATGACGGCGCAGGGGCATCAGCAATTGGTGGAGGATCTCCAGCGCCTCAAATCCGTTGAGCGTCCCAGGAATGTGCGAGACATCGAGGAAGCGCGGGCCCACGGCGACCTGTCGGAGAACGCGGAGTTTCACGCGGCCAAGGATCGCCAGTCCCTGCTCGATGTCCAGATTCGCGAGATCGAGGACAAGATCGCGCGGGCTCAGGTCATCGACGTGTCCAAGCTCTCGGGTGACAAGATCGTGTTCGGCGCCACCGTCGAGCTGGTGGACGACGACACCGACGAAAACGTCATCTACAAGATCGTCGGCGAGCACGAGGCAGAGCCCAGGGAAGGGAGGATCTCCCTGGGGTCCCCGGTGGCGCGGTCCTTGATCGGCCGCCGGGTGGGTGACCTGGTGGAGGTGCGTACGCCCGCGGGCGTGCGGAACTTCGAGGTACTGGACGTCTCCTTCATCGAATAGCCTCCTTCGATTTCGCGCCGCCGGGGCTTCGCTACGGCCTGCCCTGAGCTTGACGAAGGGCTCGGGACCGACAGGGTGGGCCACGGTGCTGGCGGCCTTGGCGCTCTTCGTTTCCGCTCAGGCGTCGGCCCAGGTTTCCATGAGGGCGCAGCCGGGTTTCGGAGGCATCTTTCGTCTCGGCGAGCCCTTGCCGGTGCGCATCGAGCTGGTCAACTCCGGGGTGGCCGTCCGGGGCGTCCTGGAGGTGGTGGAGGCCCGTGGCGGCCCCACCCGGGGCATGGAGCCCTACTCCTTCATCCAGCGCCGCGACGTTTTTCTCTCCACCCACGCGCGCAAGGTGGTGTACGTCACCGTCGACCCGGACTCGGTGGCGCAGCCGCTGGTCCTGCGTTTCAGAGGCGGCGGCCGAACGCATGAAACCGCCGTCAGCCTCCGCGGCCGCTTCACCGGTCAGCCGTTGATCCTCCTGCTCACCCGGAGCAACGTCGCTCCCGCCGTCCCGCTTTCCTACCAGACCCCGGTGCCGGTGGTGTCCGTGGCTCTGAGCGATCTGCCGGAGGACCCCAGAGCCTTCGGCGGCGTCTGGAGCCTCATGCTGTACGAGCAGTCGCTGCGCGGGCTGTCCAGGGGCCAGCTACGCGCGTTGACGCACTGGCTTTCCGGCGGCGGGATCCTGGTCGTGCTGGGAGGCGCCCACTTCGCCCTCTATCAGGATTCGGCCACCGCCGCGTTGCTGCCCGTCGCCGTGGCCGGGCTGCAACGGCTGGACGCCCTGCCGGAACTGTCGGCTCGGTTCGGCGGGGTCCTCGAGGACGTCCTGGTTCAGAACGCCAAGCCGACGGCGGAGGGCCGCGTCCTGCTGGCGGAAGGTGACAGGCCCATCCTCGTGGAGAAGTCCCACGGCGAGGGCAGGGTGGTCTACCTGGCGCTGGACGTGGGCCGGCCGCCGGTATCGGACTGGACGGGTCTTGCGGCACTTTTCGCGGAGGCCCTGGGAGCCCCTCCGGCCCGGAACACCGAGCCGTGGACCGCCTGGAGCCTCGACCTCTTCGTCGGGTTGCTCCAGGACTTCGGCTTCTCCAGCCTGCGTTCGCCGATGCTTTCCCTGCTCTTGGCGCTGGCGCTCTACGGCGGCTCGCTGCTGCTGTGGTTCCGATACTGGAAGGCAGGCGGCGTCCGCCGGTACGGGCTGATCCTCGCGCCGGCGGGGCTGGTGCTGGCCTGGGCGCTGGGCGGTTACTGGTACTTCGACCGCGGCGGCCACGTACCGGACGGCATCCTGATCTCTTCCACGGTGGTGGACGGAACGCTGTGGTCGGACGTGGCGCCGGTGCACTCCAACGTGGGCCTGTTCGCGACCCGCCACAAGGATTTCTCCTTCAGCCTCGGCCGCGACCTCACCCAGCTCGACCTGGTGCCTGCGCCCGGCGGTGAAGCGGAGGCGTCGCTGGTGCTGCGGGAGGGGCGACCGCGGGACCGCGTTCACGTGCCCCTGGCGGAATGGAATGCGGCGCTGTTCCGGCTGCGCGCGGTCCGTCCTTCGCCGGTCGCCGTCGAGTGGGAACACTCGCGCCGGACCTACCGCGTCGCCATCGCCAACCGCGGTTCCGGCAGCCTCACGGAATGCTGGCTTGTGATCGGCGGACGCGGTTACCGGCTGGGGGACATTCCGCCGGGCGGCCGCCTGCGGCGCGAGCTGCCGGAGGTTCGCGCCGGTGAAGAGGCCGCCGGAGACGACCTCCAGCCCGAGGACGTCCGGTTCGAGGAGACGGTGCGCGAGGTCCTGCTTCGGCGCTCGGTGTTTCCGGACGGCGACCCGGACCCCAAGACGGCTTTCGTCATCGGCTGGATACGGGACGGGCAGGCGGAGTTGCGGGTGGAAGACCCCCGTGTGACGGCCCATCACTTCAAGCTGTTTCGGGTCGCGATCCCGTTGGGCGGGGAGGAGGAAGACCTGTGAGGCCGTGGGCGAATCCGGTGTTTCGGGAGGCCGCGGCGGTCTACTGGAACGAGGGCCAAGCCTGCATGACCTATCTGCTGTACGTGGCCATCCTGGGCGCCCTCCAGGTGCTGGCGCTGGTGCTGCCGGCGGCCGAGACGCGGTTCTGGATCGGCCCCGCGTTCCTCTTCAAGTTCTCGGTGGTGGCCGCCTTGCTGCTGATCGTCTACCTGACGTTGCGGTTCGCCGGGCTGGAGTTCCTGGCCTGGCGGTTCTCGCCGTTGCGGCACTGGCTGGAAGAGGAGCGTCTCGGCGTCTTTGCCGTGGCCTTCGGGCTCCTCTCCGTGCTGGCGGTGCACGGGCTGATCCTGCTGGGCCTTGCGGCCCCGTTGCTGGCGTGGTCCGGGGCCATCGCCCGCGCACCCCTGGGCGATATGGCGTCGACCCTGCCCATGCTCTTCCTGTACGCCGTGGGCTACGGCATCTGGGGCCTCGTGGGCCTGGCCTTCTGGGAACGCAAGGCCGACAGCCGCCGGGTCTTCATCCGCTGGATCTTCGTCTGTTTCTTCCTGATCTCCGGCGCGTTCGGGGCGTGGGCGCAGACGTTGAATCCGGTGGCGTTTCTGCTCTATCATCTCGGCACCCTGGAAATGACCATGCCGTGGGGTCCGGCGTGGCCCCCGGCGGTCGTGCACTGGGCCTTCCAGAGCCTGGTGTTCGCCCTGGGGCTGGCGTTCCTGACCCGGGGCCTGAAGCGCGTCCAGAAAGGCTATTCGTGACCGATCCGGGAGCGGTTCTGAGTGAGAAGCTGGCCGGCCTGCGCCGCTGGGAGCGACGCAAGCGGCGCGAGCGTCTGCTGCTGGAAAGCCTGTTCTACACCGCGGCGGCGGCCGCTTGCGTGGTGCTGGCGCGGGCCCTGGCGGCGGTGGACGCCGGGCTCCTGTGGTTTGCGCCGCTGCTGTTCGCCGCGGTGGCCGCGGCGGTGTTCCTGCTGCGTCCGTGGCGGGAGCAGGCGTTCGTCCGCTCGCTCAAGCAGGTGGACGACGGATTGGAGCTGAAGGAGCGGGTGCTGACGGCGTGGGAGATCCTGTCCCGTTCGCCGGGCCGGCCGGAGGAACGGGTCGGCCCGGAGGAGTCCCTGGTGGTGGAGGAGGCGGCGGAGAAGGTCGCGGCGGTGGCGTTGCCGCCGCTTTGCCGGCGCCGGTTCACCTGGCAGGCCCTGGCCGGGCCGGTCCTGGTGCTGCTGGCGGCGGCCGGGTTGTGGCTGCCGCCGGGCGGCGCTCCCCAGGCGGCGTCGGCGCCATCGCTCATGGCCCAGGCGATCCAGGAGCATGCGCGGGAGCTGGAACGGCGCGCGCACGAGGAGGATCTCACCGAGAGCCGGCGCATGGCCGAGGCCCTGCAAGAGATGGCCGAGCGGCAACTGGGCGGCGAGGCCGGCCCCGAGAAGTCGCGCCTGGAGGCCTCGGTGGCGGCCATGGTGGACGTGCTGGAAGACATGACCCGGTCCTGGGACGCGGGGTCGGGCGTCGAGTGGCCGGCGCTGTCCGACAAGGCGCTGGAGCGGTTGCGGGAACACCTGCGGCGGTCGGAGGCGGGCGAGACCGGCGATTCCTTCCAGGGGAAGAGCCGGGCCGAGATGCTGGAGTCCCTGGGGCTGTCTTCGCTCGACCAGCGGCCCGGCGACTCTCAGGACATGAACGCGCAGGAAGTGCAGGAGTTCCTCGACCGCCTGGAGCGGGACGCCAGGCAGGAGCAGGACCGCCGCTCGCTGGAAGCCACCCAGCAGTTCCTCACCGAGTTGCTGCTCGGGGACGAGACCGGCGAGTCCACGGCCGAGGCGACCCGGCCCGGGCGCCCCGAGGGGCCCGCGGAAGACCCGCCGGCGGCGGGACAGCAACCGGGGAACGAGCCCGGCAAGGGAGGGCAGGAGCCCTTCGACCCCGGCTTCCAGGCGCGCGTGCGCACGCACTTGCAAGGGCTGCTGGGCCCGGGCAGGAGCCGGGGGTTCGGTTTCAGGGGCGAGGCGGAAGCGGGCGACAGCACCGTGCCCGAAGAGGAGGTGGTGGTGCGGTACCGGAGGCAGGTGGAGGCGGAGCTTTCCTCCGAGGAGATCCCGGCCGAGTTCAAGGAAACCATCAAGAACTATTTTCTGTCCCTGGGCGTGACGCGGGGACCCAAGTCGTGAGTCCGCGCCGCGTTGCCGGCTCAGGGAGACTCTCGGGAGTGAAATGGGAGTGAAATGGCAGTGACATCGGAAGCATCGACCGACGGCGTTCGGCACCGCATGATGAGCGCGCAACGCGCGTTCGAGGAAGTCGGGAACGAGATGCGCAAGGCGGTGGTGGGCCACGAGGAGCTCATCGAGGGCATCTTCATCGCGCTGGTATGCGGGGGCCATTGTCTGCTGGAGGGGGTGCCGGGCCTGGGCAAGACGTTGATGGTGCGCTCGCTGGGAGAGCTGATGGACCTGAGCTTCTCGCGCATCCAGTTCACCCCCGACCTCATGCCCGCGGACATCACCGGCACCAACGTGGTCAACGAGGACGCCTCCGGGCGGAAGGTGTTCGAGTTCGAGGCGGGTCCGGTGTTCGCCAACATCGTGCTGGCGGACGAGATCAACCGCGCCACGCCCAAGACCCAGTCGGCGCTGCTGGAGGCGATGCAGGACCAGAGCGTCACCGCCGGCGGCGCCGCGCATCCGATCCCCAGCCCGTTCATGGTCCTGGCCACCCAGAACCCCATCGAGATGGAAGGCACCTATCCGCTTCCGGAGGCGCAGGTGGACCGCTTCTTCTTCAAGCTCATCGTCCGCTACCCTTCCTACGACGAGATGGGACGGATCGCCGAGTTGACCACCGCCGCGCCTTCCGGCGCCCTGGCCAAGGTGTTGGCGGCGGAGTCGGTGCTGGAGATGCGCGAGGCGGTGCGGGCGGTGCCGCTGGCCGGTCCGGTGCGGGACTACGCGGTGCGGCTGGTGATGGCCACCCATTCGGAGACCGAGCACGGCACCGAGTCGGCGCGCAAGTACGTGCAGTACGGCGCCAGCCCCCGGGGCCTGCAGGCGCTGATCCTGGCGGCCAAGGCCCGGGCGCTGCTCTCCGGCCGGCCCAACGTGTCGTTCGAGGACATCCGCCGGGACCTCATGCCGAGCCTGCGTCACCGGCTGCTTCTCAATCTCGCCGCCGAGGCCTCCGGCATCGCCCCGGAAAGGATCCTGGAGGAGGTGGTGGAGCAGGTGCCGGAGGTGCAGCCCTGATGGCGGAGGCCGAGGCGCACCGCTTCCTGGAGCCGGACTTCCTGGCACGGCTGGACAAGCTGCGGCTGGTGGCCAAGCGCTTGAGCTGGGGGATGGCGCGGGGGGAGCATCCAACCGTCCACAAGGGCTTCAGCCTGGAGTTCTCGGACTACCGCAAGTACAGCCGTGGGGACGACCTCCGCTACGTGGACTGGAACGTCTACGGCCGCCTGGAGAGGCTGTTGCTCAAGGTGTTCACCGCCGAGGAGGAGATCACGGTCTATCTTCTGCTGGACGCCAGCCTGTCCATGGGGGAAGGCTCGCCCGCCAAGCTCGACTTCGCCAAGAACGTCGCCGCGGCCCTTGGATACATCGGCCTCAAGACCCACGACCGGGTGGGGGCGGCGGCGCTGGCCGAGGACCTGACGGCGCAGTTGCCGCCGGCGCGGGCGCGGCGTCAGATACTCTCCTTGTTCAATTTCCTCGCGGAGCTGTCGTGCGCCGGCCGCACCGACCTGGAGGCCTCGGTGAAGACCTTTACGCGGCTGTATCCCCGGCCGGGACTGGTGGTGCTGTTCAGCGACCTGCTGGACGCGGCCGGATGCCGCGCCGCCCTGGAAGAGCTGGCGCGGAAGCGGCACGACGTGCTGCTGGTCCACGTGCTCAAGGAGGGGGAGACGCGGCTGGACCCGGGCGGTGACGTGTCGTTGATCGACGTCGAGACCGGCCGCGAGCGCCGCGTATTTCTGGACCGGGACCTGGCGGATCGGTTCCACCGGGAGGTGGAGGACTTTTTCGCCGCCACCGAGCGGTTCTGCGAGGGCCGGGAGATGGACTACCGGCGCACCACCAGCGACGTCCCCTTCGACGACTTCGTGCTGCGTTACCTCACCCAGCAGCCCTTGTCGGCCGACAGTTCCGAGCCGGCACGGACGGCTTCGAAGCCCGCGCCCTCGTCTCCCTCGGGCCTGGGCTGGCAAGGCTCGGGATAGACTCCAATGCTGTGGCTTTTTCCCGCGGCCTTCCTCTTCCTGCTGGGAGCCGTCCCGCTCATCCTGCTGCTCAACAGCCTCAGGCCCCGGGGTCCCCGGGTTCCCGTCACCGCGCTCTTCCTGCTGGAAAAGGTCCTGCGGGAGAGGCCCATCGGCCGGCGCCTGGGCTGGCTCTGGCGACGGAACCTGCCACTGATCCTGCAGCTTCTGGCGGCGGCCGCGGTGATCACCGCGCTGGCGGGGCCGGCGCTTCTCGGCGTGGGCGGCGGCGGCCGCGACCTGGTGGTGGTGATGGACGTGAGCGCCAGCATGAAAGCGGCGGGGGAGTCGGGCTCCCGCTGGAGCGCGGCGCGCGCCGAGCTTCTGAGGCGAATCGACGGGCTGGGCGCCAGCGACCGGATGATGATCATCGCCGCCGGCGCCGCACCCGAGGTGGTGCAGCCCTTCACCCGGGACCGCGCCACGCTCCGGCAGGCGGCAGAGGGGATGGCGGCCACCGACGCCGAGGCGCCGGTGAAGGAAGCCGTGCTGCTGGGGCATACGTTTCTCAAGCGCCAGGGCCCGCATCGGGTGGTGGTGATCACCGACGGCGCTTTCAAGGATATCCAGGAGCTGCCGTTGGGGACGTCCTACCTGGAGCTCGTCCAAGTCCGGGGCGGGGCGGACAACGTCGGCATCCTGGGGTTCCAGTTTCGCAGGGTGGCCGGGACGGCCGACGAGTACGAGGCCATGGTGGTGGTGCAGAATTTCACCGAACGGACCGTGCACGCGCCCCTGATCGTCACCGTGTCGGGCCGGGTGGTGAGTCGCACGCTCCTGTCCCTCGAGCCGTTCGCCCGGGAGGTGCTGATCTACGGAGTCCCCGGCCCCTTGCGCGGGCGCGCCACCGCTTTGCTGGCCGTCGACGATGACCTGGAGACCGACAACCGCGCCTTCCTGGCTTTTCCCGACGAGCGCCCCACGCGGGTCCTGTACGTGGGCCCGGGCAATCCGTTCCTGGAGCGCCTGCTGCGGTACTTTCCCCAGGTCACCCTGGCCCGGATCGACCGCATCCCGGTGGACCGCGTGACCGAGCAGGTGGCGGCCTACGACGTGGTCATGCTCGATCGGGTGGCGGCGCCGCCCCTCGACCGCGGCAACTTCGTCCTCATCCGTACCGTGGCCGAGGGTCTGCCCCTGCGCGTGGCCGGGCAGACCCGGCGGCCGGCGCTGGTTTCCACCGGTTCGGACCACCCGCTGGCCAGCGGGGTGAGCCTCGACGGACTCTACGTCCGGGACGCGCTGGAACTGGTCGGAGACGGCGGCGGCGTTTCCCTCGCCGAGTCCGAGAGCGGGCCGCTCATCCACGCGGTGGAATCCGGCGATCTGAAGGCCCTGGTGTTCGCCTTCGATCTAACCCAATCCGACCTGCCGTTCCGGGTGTCGTTCCCGTTGCTGATGCGCAACGCCTTCTCGTGGTTCCGGCCCACGGCCCGGGAGTTTCCCGCCAGCCAGGTGGCGGCGGGCCTGCCCTTCGTGGCGGACGTGGGCGTGGACGAGGAGCGGCTGGTGTTCGTTGGCCCCTCCGGGGAAAGCATCCCGGTCCGTGTCCGGGAACGCACCGGTACCTACAACGACACCGCGGAGGTGGGCTTCTACCGATTCCAGGGGAATCGTGGAGAAGGCGAGTTCGCGGTGAACCTCTTCAGCGAAGAGGAGTCCCGCATCCGTCCTTCGTACCAGGCGACTGCGACCGACTCCGCGCCGCCGGCGGCGGAGACCGCCCCGGGCGCGCGGCTCGACCTTTGGCCGGCGCTGCTGGTCCTGGCGCTGGCGTTGTTGTTGGCGGAGAGCGCCGTGGTCTGCCTCACCCGCCGGTCGCTCTCTCCCCTGTGGCTGCGGGTGCCGGCGCTGGCGGTGCTGGTGGTGGCCCTGGCCAACCCGCGGATTCTCGCCGAGGACCCGGAGCTCGACGTGTTGATGGCCGTCGACCTGTCCCATAGCGTCGGCGAGGAAGCCCGGGACCGGGCCTCGGACGTACTCGAGCAGGCCCAGGCGCTGGTGGGCCCGAAGGTGCGGTTGGGTCTGTTCTCCTTCGCGCGGCGCCCGCAGTGGGAATTCCTGCCCACCGATGAGCTTCCGGTGAGCGAGCTGACGCCTCCGCCGGAGCGCGACGCCACCGATCTCGGAGCGGCGCTTCAGGGCGCCCTGGGCGAGTTCAGCGAGGGACGCGAGAACCGCATCCTGCTCATCTCCGACGCCAACGAGAACCGCGGCTCGGTGGAGCGGGTGCTGCCGATGCTGCGATCCCATGGAGTGGCGGTGTGGCCGTATCCCGTGAGCCTTGCGGAGGGCCGCAACGAGGTCTACCTGTCGGATCTCGCGGTTCCCTCGGTGGTGGACAGCGGCGAGACCTTCGAGATCAAGGCCGCCCTCACCAGCGCGCGGGCATCGTCGGCGGCGGTGACGCTGCTGCGGGACGGGCGCGTCGTCCGCTCCCTCCGCCGGGAGCTCACGCCCGGAGCCAACTGGCTCAGCTTCACCGACAGCGTGGAGCGGCGCGGCACGCATACCTACGAGCTGATGGTGGAGGCGGCCGCGGACGTGCTGGCGGAGAACAACCTGCTGCAGGGCATCGTCAGCGTCAGGGGGCCCTCCCGGGTGCTCTACCTCCACGGCGCGGACGCGCCACGGCGTTTCATGGCCGAGGCCCTGCGCGTGCAGGGATACGAGGTGGTGGAGAAGACCCCGGCCTGGGCCAACCTCACGCTGCCCGAGCTGTCGGGTTTCGACCTGTTGATCCTGGACAACGTCCCCGCCTACCAGCTCGCGCAGGTGAAGATGGAACGCGTCGAGCGGTTCGTGCGCGACCTCGGCGGCGGCCTCGTCGTGCTCGGGGGGACCCGCAGCTACGGCGCGGGGGGCTACTACCGGACGCCGCTGGAACGGACGTTGCCGGTGGAGATGCGCCCGCCGGCGCGCATGGAGCTGCCGCACGTGACGCTGCTCTTCGTGGTGGACAAGTCGGGCAGCATGGGCAGCGGCCCCTACGGCACCACCAAGCTCGACCTGGCCAAGGCGGCCACCATGGCATCCGCCGAGTTGCTCAACCCCGCCGACGAGGTGGGCATCCTGGCGTTCGACTCCAACTGGGAGTGGGTGGTGCCGTTCCGGGCGGCGGGCGGTGGCGAGGACATCGCCGAGGACATCGCCAGCCTCACCTCCGACGGCGGCACCGACCTCCGCAAGGCCATGGTGGAAGGGCGCCGGGCGCTGGTGGCCAAGGAGGCCGCCATCAAGCACGTGCTGGTGCTGTCCGACGGTCTCACCGAGAAGGAAGACCTGCTGGACCAGGTGACGCGCATGGCCCAGGAGCGCATCACCGTGTCCACGGTGTCCATCGGCGGCGACGCCGACCGCCGTCTCATGACCCAGCTTGCCCGGAGCGGCAGCGGCAGGAGCTACGCCACGGTGGACCCGCGCACCATACCGCAGATCTTCACCACCGAAACGCTGTTGATCTCCCGGGACCTGCTGGTGGAAAAGACCCTGACCCCCACCGTCGCCGGGCCGGCGGGTCCCATGCGCGGCCTCGCGGGCGCGCCGCTGCCACCGATCCTGGGCTACGTCCTGACCCACGTCAAGCCCGGGGCGGAGGTCCACCTGCGCGCCGGCGAGGACCCGTTGCTGGTATCGTGGCGCTACGGCCTCGGCCGGGTGTACGCGTTCACCTCGGATGTCTCCGGCCGTTGGGGACGGCACTGGGTGCGGTGGCCGGCGTTTTCCAGGTGGGCCGCGCAGATGGCGCGCCTGGCCGTCAGGAGTGTCTCGGACCACCGGCTCAGGACCGACTTCGTGCGGGAAGGCGAGGTCATGAACGCGGTGGTGGACCTTTTCTCGGCGTCCGGGCGGCCGGTGAACCACCTGAAGCTGGAAGGATTGCTGACCCGGGCCGACGAGACCCTGGAACAGGAAAACTTCCGGCAGGTGGCACCCGGCCGCTACCGCACGAGCTTCCCGACGCCGCGCCGCGGCATCAACCTGCTCACCGTCAAGCAACCGTCGGGCCCGGCCGGTGCGCCTCCCGTGGCCCTCACCGTTCCCTTCATCGTGCCGTTTTCCAGGGAGTACCGCGAGATGGACGCCAACACCGGGCTGCTGCAACGGCTCGCCGAACAGACCGGCGGCCAGGTGTTGCGGGAGGAGACGCTCGCCGGCGACATCGAGCGGCTCTTCACCGCCGATCCCGATGCCGCGGGCTCCGCCCGGGGGATCTGGTGGGCGCTGGCCGCCGCCGGCCTGGGCGTTTTCCTCCTGGACCTGGCGCTCCGCACCTTCATCCACGTGCGCCGGGCGGGGTGATCCGTTCCGGCCGCGTTCGCCGCGGGCTCCGCCCGGGGGATCTGGTGGGCGCTGGCCGCCGCCGGCCTGGGCGTTTTCCTCCTGGACCTGGCGCTCCGCACCTTCATCCACGTGCGCCGGGCGGGGTGATCCGTTCCGGCCGCGTTCACCTTGCGCTGCCGTCCGCCCGTGCCATAATGGACCGATGGACACCACCGAGTCCACGCGCCGGGAAGAGGACGCCACTCCGGTCCAGGCGGATTTCCGCTCGGGTTTCGTGGCGATCCTGGGACGGCCCAACGTGGGCAAGTCCACGCTGCTGAACCAGCTTCTGGGGGAGAAGATCGCCATCGTCTCGCCGCGGCCCCAGACCACCCGGAACCGCATCATGGGCATCAAGACGGTGCCGGAGGGTCAGATCCTGCTGCTGGACACGCCGGGGATCCACCGCGCCCGGTCGTTGCTCAACCGGCGCATGGTGGACGTGGCCAAGCGTTCCCTGGGCGACGTGGAGGCGGTGGTGTGGGTGGTGGACGGCCGTGCCGGCCTGAGGGGCGACGACGAGGACATCGCCGGGATTCTCGCCGGCAGCGGTCACGAGACCGTGATTGCGCTCAACAAGATCGACGCGGTTTCCAAGGGGCGGTTGCTGCCGGTGATGGCGCGCCTGGCGGAGTTGCTGCCGGAACGGGAGATCCTTCCCATCAGCGCCCGGACCGGGGAAAACGTCGCGCTCCTGGTGGAGGGAATCCTCAAGCGTCTCCCGGCCGGTCCCCGCTACTTTCCCGACGATGACCTGACCGACCAGACGGAGCGGTTCATCGCCGCGGAAATCGTCCGCGAGAAGGTCTTTCTACGCACCCGCCAGGAGATCCCCTACGGCACCGCGGTCTCGGTCCAGGGCTTCGAGGAGAAAGATGGCGGCGGCCTGGTGGTCATCGCGGCGACGATCCACACGGAGCGGGAATCCCACAAGCCGATCCTCATCGGCAAACGCGGTGCGGTGTTGAAGGAGATCGGCAGCTCAGCGCGCGAAGACATCGAGCGGTTGCTGGGATGCCGTGTCTACCTGGAGCTGGCGGTCAAGGCCACCCCCGGGTGGAGTCGGGACCCCCGGAGCCTGGCGGCGTTCGGGCTGTAGTGGACGTCGTTGGAGCCGGGCTACCCTTCGACTCCGCGCTGCTTCGCGTCGCTACGCTCAGGACGAATGGAGGGTTGATCGACTGTCACCCGGACGGGTGCGTCACAGAGTCCATGGGTGCCATCTCGATGGTGGCAAGGATCGGAGTTCGCCAGATCATGAGCACTTCCGAACACATGCCGCTGGTGGCCATCGTGGGCCGGCCCAACGTGGGCAAGTCGACTCTGTTCAACCGCCTGAGCCGGGCGCGGCGCGCCATCGTGGACAACCAGCCCGGGGTGACCCGCGACCGGAACTACAACCAGGTGTCGTGGCGCCGCCGCCGCTTCATGCTGGTGGATACCGGCGGGCTGGAGCCGGAGGAGCGCGACGGGCTCAAGGGGCGGATTCTGCGGCAGACCCTGACGGCGGTGGACGAGGCCGACGTCATCGTCTTTCTCCTGGACGGACGCACCGGGCCCACGCCTCTGGACACGGCCGCCGCGGAGTTGCTGCGGCAGGCCCCCAAACCGGTCTTCTACGCGGTCAACAAGCTGGACACCGGGCCTCGCGAGAGCGACCTCTACGACTTTTTCCGGCTCGGCGTGGAGCGGCTGTTCCCGCTTTCCGCGGAGCACGGGCTGGGGGTCGCGGACCTGATGCAGGAGGTGGTGGACGCCCTGCCCGGAGACCGGGAAGGGGTCGGTGACTCCGCCGAGCCCCTGGCCCTGGCCGTGGTGGGCCGGCCCAACGTGGGCAAGTCGACGCTGGTCAACAAGCTCCTGGGCTACGACCGCTCGCTGGTGGACTCGCGGCCCGGCACCACTCGCGACGCGCTTCAGGCCGATTTCACCTGGCGCGACACTCCCTGCCGCCTGACCGACACGGCGGGGATCCGGCGCAAGTCCCGGGTGGTGGACACGGTGGAGCGGTACAGCGTGAGCCGCGCGTTGCGTACGGTGGACGCCGGCGACGTGGTCGTTCACCTGCTGGACGGTTCTGAAGGGGTAACGGACCAGGACGCCCAGGTCATGGCCTATGGCCTCCAACGGGGCAAGGCCATAGTCCTGGGCATCAACAAGTGGGACCTGCTGGATGCGGATCACCTGAGTCTGCGGGTGTACCAGGATTTTTTGCACCGCCGGCTACCGTTTGCCGATCACGTGCCGATAGTTTCTTTATCGGCATTGGAAGGGTCGGGCATGACTAGCTTGATGGACACGGTGGTGCGGTTGGGCGGCGCCCAGCGCAGATGGACAAAGACCCCGACGCTCAACCGGGCTCTGCGCCGGCTCACCGAGCGGCACTCCCCGCCCCAGTTCCGCGGGCGCGCCGTGAAGTTCTACTACGCCACCCAGACCGACGTGCAGCCGCCCACCTTTACGCTCTTCGTCAATTACCCGGAAGGCATCGGCGCGGGCTACCGGCGCTATCTCGTCAAGGCGTTGCGGGCGGAGCTCGGGCTCGAGAACACGCCGTTGCGCCTGACCCTGCGGCCGCGGGCCGGCAAGGGGAAGCGACCGGATGCGGGGTGACACCCGGCGAGGCCTTGCCTGGCTGGCCTTCGGACAGGTGCGGGGACTCGGGTGCGTCGGCTTCCGGCGCATCGTGGACTTCTTCGCCGACCCCACCGACTCATTCTACAGCTCCCGCGGGACGTTGTGCGGCGTTCCCGGCCTGAGCCGGACGGCGGTCGACGGGCTGCTCGGCTTTTCCGCCTGGGAGCGGCTGGCCGAGGAACTGGGTCGGGTCCGGGATGCCGGCGCCCGGCTGGTGCGCTACTGCGACCCGGGCTATCCCGAGCGTCTGCGCACGCTGCCCGACCCGCCGCCGGTGCTCTACGCCAGGGGATCGACGGAGGTTGCCACCGCCCCGGCGGTGGGCGTGGTCGGCACCCGCGCGCCGAGCGAGTACGGGCGGGAGATGACCCGGGTGCTGTGCCGGGGGCTGGCCGCCGCCGGCATCACCGTCGTCAGCGGCATGGCGCGGGGTGTCGACGGCGAAGCCCACGAAGCCGCCTTGCACCGGGGCGGCGGGACCGTGGCGGTGCTCGGTTCCGGGGTGGACGTCACCTATCCGCCGGAGCACCGGGACCTCCGCGACCGGATCGAGGCAAGCGGTGCGGTGCTCTCCGAGCATCCCATGGGAACGGCTCCGCTGCCGCACCATTTTCCCGCCCGCAACCGCATCATCAGCGGCCTCTCGCTTGGCGTGGTGGTGGTGGAAGCCACCGAGCGGAGCGGGTCGCTGATCACCGCCCGGTGGGCGCTCGAGCAGGGCCGGGAGGTGTTCGCGGTCCCCGGCCCTGCAGGCTCCAGCCGCAGCCGGGGCCCCCACCGGCTGATCCGCGAGGGCGCGAAGCTCGTGGAGCATGTGGCCGACATCATCGAGGAGATCGCGCCGCAACTGGCGGCGGCGCCGACGCTCCTGCCCGGTCCTTCGCCGGACGCGGCGGCAGGCCCGAGCGGCGCACCCGGGGACAGGCTCCCCCTCGCGGGGACGGCGGGAGCGATCCTGCGGGATCTGGAGGCCGGCCCGCTGCAAGTGGATGACGTCATCCACCGTACGGGCCTTTCGCCGCAGCAGGTTTGCGAAGTGCTGCTGGAGATGGAATTGCAGGGATTGCTGAAGCAGTTGCCCGGAAACAGATATGCGCTAAACTCTGCTGTAGCCGCAAGCCGCTGAAGGCGATTTTCGGAGAGCGGCGAAGAAGTGCCGATGAACGAGGCCATTGAACGTGTCAATGTCGTGGGCGGCGGTCTCGCGGGCTGCGAGGCCGCGTGGCAGCTCGCCAGGCGGGGAGTGCCGGTGGACCTGTACGAGATGAGGCCGGTCACGGGGACCGCGGCTCACGCCACCGGTGATCTGGCCGAGCTCGTGTGCAGCAACTCTTTCCGTTCCCAGTCGTTGACCACGGGGGCGGGGCTGCTGAAGGAAGAGATGCGGCGCATGGGTTCCCTGATCATTGCCCTGGGCGAGGCCCACCAGGTGCCGGCGGGCTCGGCCCTGGCGGTGGACCGGACACGTTTCGCCCGGGACGTCTCCGAGCAGGTGGCGGCGCTGCCCGGCCTGCGGCTGATCCGGCGGGAACTCGAGGCGATTCCGCCCGGCCTGACTATCCTGGCCACCGGGCCGCTCACCGCGCAGCCCCTTTCGGAGTGCATCGGAGACCTCCTGGGAACGGAGCATCTCTACTACTACGACGCCATCTCGCCGGTGGTCACCGCGGAGTCCGTGGACGCGGGGGTGGCATTCCGGGCGTCGCGTTACGACGAGAGGCCCGGCGACTACCTGAACCTGCCCCTGAACCAGGCGGACTACTACCGGCTGGTGGACGCGGTGGTGAAAGCGGAGAAGGTGCCGGTGCGCAGCTTCGAGCGGTTCTTCGAAGGCTGCCTCCCCATCGAGGAAATGGCCCGGCGTGGCCGGGAGACCCTGGCGTTCGGCCCCATGAGGCCCACCGGGCTCGTGGATCCGGCTTCCGGCCAAAGGCCTTACGCCGTGGTGCAGTTGCGACAGGAAGACCGCGAGGGAACGCTGTACAACCTCGTGGGCTTCCAGACCAAGATGACGTACCCGGAACAGAAACGGGTCTTCTCGCTGATTCCGGGGCTGGCCAATGCGGTGTTCGTGCGTTACGGCAGCCTGCACCGCAACACTTTCATCAACGCGCCCCGCCACCTCCTGCCCACGCTGCAGTGGCGCGGTGCGCCGCGGCTCTTCTTCGCCGGGCAGATCACCGGGGTCGAGGGGTATATCGAATCGGCCGCGTCCGGGCTTCTGGCCGGGGTCAACGCGGCCCGTCTCGTGCTTGGGGCGGACCCGGTGACTCCGCCCGGCACCACCGCTTTCGGTTCGTTGCTCCGTTACATTACCGACACCGGGCGAGAAACCTTCCAGCCCATGAACGTCAACTTCGGGCTGTTCCCGAGTCTTCCGGTCAAGACCAAGGGCAGGCGCAAGAAGGAGCTCATGGCCGAGCGTTCGCTGCGGGACCTGGAGCGCTGGTGCCAGGAGACCGGCGAGGGGGACCGCCCGGCCGCGGTGCGGGAAGCGTGACGCCCATGGCCGGTGCCGGTCTCATCACCCTCGAGGACGTCACGAAGACCCACGCTCCCGGTGAGTCCGCGGCGGTTTCCGGACTGAGCTTCACGCTGAAGCAGCGCGAGATTCTGGCGCTACTGGGCCCCAGCGGTTCCGGCAAGACCACGACGCTGCGCCTAGTCGCGGGCTTCGACCGGCCCGACGGCGGCAGGATCCTGCTCAATGGAGCGCCGTTGTCCGGCGACGGCATGTGGATCGAGCCCGAGGACCGGCGCATCGGCATGGTCTTCCAGGACTACGCGCTGTTCCCGCACCTGACGCTTCGGGACAACGTCATGTTCGGGCTTCGGAACGGGACACGGAAGTCCCGGACCGAGGCGGCCCGGCGGGTGCTCGGCGTGGTGGGGATGGAGGACCTGGCCCGGCGTTATCCCCACGAACTCTCCGGGGGGCAGCAGCAGCGCGTCGCACTGGCGCGGGCGCTGGCGCCGAACCCTCTCGTGCTGCTGCTCGACGAGCCCTTCAGCAACCTCGATTTCGACATGAGGGCGGAGATGCGGGAGGAGTTGCTGCGGATCCTGCGCGCGTCGGAAACCAGCGCCGTCATGGTGACCCACGATCAGGAGGAGGCGCTGGCGGTAGCCGATCGGGTAGGAGTTCTCAACCATGGCGTGCTGGAGCAACTTTCGGAGCCCGAAGTGCTGTACCGGCAGCCCGAGACGCGGTTCGTCGCCGAGTTCGTCGGCCAGTCCGACTTCGTTCCGGGCGTGGTGCGGGACGGCATCGAGACCGAGGTGGGGAAGTTTTCCGGCGACGCCGGATTGCCGGCCGGCGCGAGGGTCGAGGTCCTGGTCCGGCCCGACGAGGTGGAGATCGAAGCGCGCGCCGACGGCGAGGGGCTGGTGACGCGGCGGCAGTTTCGCGGGGCCGAAAGCCTCTACCATCTCGTGCTGCCGTCAGGGACCCAGATCCGCAGCAGCCTGCCGTCCACGCGCCCCCTCGCCGCCGACACCCGCGTGAAGGTCACGGTGCGGCCCGCCAACCTCATCGCCTTCCCGTGCGCCGCGGAGCTTCGCGCCCTCCGCGCCAAAGATTGACATTCCACACGGAATCTGAAGAAATGTAAGCCTGTAGCGGCCACCATGGCGTTGGCGTGGTGGCCTTTTGTCGTCTTGCGAAAGCGCTGAACCATTGGAGTCCTTGGACTCCGCTTCGCCCGCCTGAGTCCTTCGACGAACTCGGGACAGGCGAAGCGGAGCGTCAGCGACACGAAGTCGAAGGACGCGAGCCGGAGAGTGTCGATGTCTGTGAGGAGCGAAAAGATCTGGGTGGATGGCGAGATGGTGGACTGGGATGACGCCCGGTTCCACGTCATGAGTCACGCGCTCCACTACGGCACCGCGTACTTCGAGGGCATTCGCTGCTATTCGCTGGACGGAGAGCGGTCGGCGGTGTTCCGGCTTCCCGAGCACATCCAGCGTTTGCGGAACTCGGGACACATCCTCGGTTGCCCCATGCCTTACAGCGCCGAGGAAATGACCGAGGCCGTGCTGGAGGTGATCCGGGTCAATCGCCTGAAGGAGTGCTACATCCGGCCCCTGGCGTTCCTGGGCGACGGGGAGATGGGACTGTACGCCCTCAACAATCCCGTGCGGGTGATCGTGGCGGCATGGGCCTGGGGGGCCTACCTGGGCGACGAGGGGCTCAAGCGGGGCATCCGCGCCAAGGTGTCGTCTTACACCAGGCATCACGTGAACGTGATGATGACCAACAGCAAGATCTCCGGGAACTACGTAAACTCGGTGCTGGCCAAGCACGAGGTGAAGCTGGCCGGGTACGACGAAGCCATCATGCTGGACCCCGAGGGCTGCGTCTCGGAGGCCAGCGGCGAAAACCTGTTCATCGTGAAGGACGGCGAGTTGAGGACCGCGCCCGCGACCTCCATTCTCCCCGGCATCAACCGCGCCAGCGTCATCGAGCTGGCCCGGGAGAAGGGGTACCGGGTGAACGAGGAACGTTTCGCCCGGGACGCCCTCTACATTGCCGACGAGGCCTTTCTCACCGGCACCGCCGCCGAGGTGACCCCCATCCGGGAAGTCGATGATCGGGCCATCGGTGAAGGCAAGCCGGGACCGGTGACCCTCGACCTGCAGCAGGCCTTCTTCGACGTCATTCGGGGCCGCGCCGAGCGTTACTGCCACTGGCTGACCACCGTGTGACCGATGCCGTAACGACGTCCGCGATGCGGGCGCGGGCGGGTTTTAGACACGCGAGGGCGACCGCCGGTCGCCCCTACCACCTCTCGTTCCAGCTCCGCGCCGAATACTTCCGTTCCACGAGCGAGGCGATGGCGGCGTGCGGAACCTCGACGCCGCCCGCCGCGGCGTTCCAGGAACTCATCAGGAGGGCCTTGATACGCGCGGCCGGCTGCCGCAGGTTGGTGAGGAAGGTGCCGTGGCGGCGCCGGCGGCGATATTGCGGCGCCTTGGGCGGATAGGGGATAATCTCTTCCATGAGCGGGATCGGGAAATCCAGCAGGAAGGTGCCGTGGAACAACACGGACCGGCGCCGCCGACGCTGGGCGTTGCCCGAGAACTTCCGCCGGTCCACGGCCAGGTCGGTGGCGCCCTCGCGCCGGATCGGAAGGGCGGTGGCCTCCGCCAGCACCCGCCGGTGCCGCTCCATGATGAAGGCGTTGGTAGAGTCGATGCGCTCCAGCGGGGGGTTGCCGTCGATGCGCAGGACCAGGGAGTAACTCAGGCAGCCGGGCCCCTGGACCACCGTGCCGCCGCCGCTGCATCGCCGCAGGATGGGAATCCCACGGGCGGCGCATGCGGCCGCGTCGACCTCGCGGGCCCGCTGGCTGGCGAGGCCGAGCACAACGAAGGGTTCGGGGGACTCCCAGAACCGGAGGATCTCGTGGTCCTGCTGTTCCTCGCAGCGGTCCAGCAGGGCCTCGTCGCAGGCCAAATTGGCTTCGGGGCTCGGTAGTGTGAGGTCGAGGCACTGCATAGGAACCGGTGTCGGGCGGGTCTCCGGCGAGCGGTTTCGGAACGTGAAGCAGGACCATCCGAAAAGGGCTTGACACGCGCGTGCGGCGCTGAATATGTTGCCCGGCACGTGTTGCTTACGCAAACATTTTTGTAATATTTCAAGAAGGTCATGAGCGCCAAGGAATCGACACCCCCTGCCTATTCCGTGACGGAGGGCGAGTTCCGCACCGGGTCCGAGCCGGTTGTGGGTACGGAGGGGTCCGGCAGCGACGCGGCGCAGAACGACAGGTGGCTCGACTCCCTGGAGAGCCTTCTCGGCGACGTGGTCCGGAAGAAAGGTCCCGAGCAGGTGGACTTCCTCCTGGCCCAACTGGTGGCGCGCATCCGGGAAAGGCCGCGCGGCGATTCGGGCCTCGGCACCCCCTACGTCAATACCATCCCACGGGCGGACGAGCCCCGCTATCCCGGCGACCGCCGCATCGAGCGCCAGGTAAAGAGCTACGTCCGCTGGAACGCCATGGCCATGGTGGTGAAAGCCAACCGGCTGCACGCGGGCATCGGCGGCCACATCTCCACGTATGCCTCGGCGGCGAACCTGTACGAGGTGGGCTTCAATCACTTCTTCCGGGGCGGGGACGGCGAAACACCGGGCGACCTGGTCTATTTCCAGGGGCACGCGTCGCCGGGCAATTATGCCCGCGCCTACGTGGAGCATCGCATGAGCGCGCGAAAGCTCCACCTCTTCCGCCAGGAACTGGCCAAGGGGGGTGGATTGCCTTCGTATCCCCACCCTCATCTGATGCCCGACTTCTGGCAGTTCCCCTCGGTGTCCATGGGGCTGGCGCCCATCATGTCCATTTACCAGGCGCGCTTCGCCCGTTACCTGACGGCCCGGGGTCTGCTGTCCCGGGAGCCGCGGGTGTGGTGCTTCCTGGGCGACGGGGAGACCGACGAGCCGGAATCCACCGGGGCGCTTTCCCTGGCCTCGCGGGAGAACCTCGACAATCTCGTGTGGGTGGTCAACTGCAATCTGCAGCGGCTGGACGGGCCGGTGCGGGGCAACGGCAAGATCATCCAGGAGTTGGAGTCGTTGTTCCGTGGCGCCGGCTGGAACGTCATCAAGGTGATCTGGGGGTCGGACTGGGACCCGCTGCTGGAGGCCGATACCCGCGGCCTTCTGGTGGAGCGAATGGAGAAGGCCGTGGACGGGGACTACCAGAAGTATTCGGTGGCCCCGGGAAGCTACACCCGGAAACACTTCTTCGGCACCCATCCCGAGTTGCTCGAGATGGTGAACCACCTGAGCGACGACGATATCCGCAAGCTGGCCCGGGGCGGTCACGATCCCCAGAAGGTGTACGCCGCCTACAGCGAGGCAATCCGTCACCAGGGGACGCCCACGGTGATCCTGGCCAAGACGGTGAAGGGTTACGGGCTCGGCGAGGCGGGCGAGGGGCGCAACATCACGCACCAGCAGAAGGCCCTCAACGAGAAGGAGCTTCGCGACTTCCGCTCGCGGTTCGGCGTTCCGCTGTCGGACGAGGAGGTGGTGGAGACGCCGTTCTACCGGCCCCCCCTGGAGAGCGAGGAGGCCCGCTACCTGCTGGAACGGCGCAAGAGCCTCGGCGGCTTCCTGCCCCGGCGGGAGCGCAGGACGGCGGCGCTGACGCTGCCCGGGGAAGCCACCTACGAGGAGTTCCACAAGGGCTCTTCGGAAACCCGCGTCTCCACCACCATGGCGTTCGCGCGGCTGCTGAGCAAGCTGTTGCGGGATCCGAACATCGGCCGGGACATCGTGCCGATCATCCCGGACGAGGCCCGCACCTTCGGCATGGACACGCTGTTCCGCCAGGTGGGCATCTACTCGCCCAAGGGCCAGCTCTACGAGCCGGTCGACCGGGAGACGCTGCTGTTCTACCAGGAGTCGAGGGACGGGCAGCTCCTCGAAGAGGGAATCAGCGAGGCCGGAGCCATGTCCTCCTTCATTGCCGCGGGGACGTCCGATGCCAACTACGGCCGGCCGATGATCCCCTTCTACACGTTCTACTCGATGTTCGGCTTCCAGCGCATCGGCGATCTCATGTGGGCGGCGGCGGACAGCAAGGCCCGGGGTTTCCTGCTCGGCGCCACCGCCGGGCGCACCACCCTGAACGGCGAAGGGCTTCAGCACGCCGACGGTCACAGCCACCTGCTGGCGAGCACGGTTCCGCCCCTGCTCACCTACGACGCGGCTTTCGCCTACGAGATCGCCGTCATCGTCCGGGAAGGGCTCAGGCGCATGTACAAGCGCCGTGAGGACGTCTTCTACTACCTGACGCTGTACAACGAGAATCATGAGATGCCGGCCATGCCGCCGGGGGTCGAGCAGGGCATCCTCAAGGGACTCTACAAGTTCAAGGCCGCCGACGCGGGGCACAAGCACCGTGCGCACCTGTTGGGCAGCGGGCCGCTCCTGTTCGAGGCGCTTCGGGCCCAGGAGATCCTCGCCAGCCGCTACGGCGTCGACGCCGACGTCTGGAGCGCCACGAGCTACAACCTGCTGCGCCGCGAGGCCCAGCAGGTCCGACGCTGGAACCTCCTGCATCCCGGGGAGAAGCCGCGCAAGTCCTACGTGGAGTCGTTGTTGGGGCCGGAGGAGGGGGTTTTCGTGGCGGTTTCCGATTACATGAAGATCGTGCCGGACCAGATCGCGCCGTGGGTGCCGGGCGGGCTGTTGACGCTCGGGACGGACGGCTTCGGCCGCAGCGACACCAGGCCCCGGCTGCGCCGTTACTTCGAGGTGGACGCGGAGTCGGTGGTGGTGGCGACTCTCCATTCCCTGTGCGGGAAGGGCCGGATCAGGAAAACGGTATTGGAACGGGCCATGCGCGAGCTCCGGTTCGGTCCCGGCAAATCCCATCCTGAAATGGCCATCTGACGGCCAAAATGCCCTCGCACCTTCATACGCCCATCTTTTGACGCGGGACACTAGCCCAACATGGACGTAACGCTTCCCAAACTCGCCGAAGGGGCGGACTCCGGTACCGTCGTCAACATCCTGGTGGCGGAAGGAGAACAGGTCCAGGTGGACCAGACCCTTCTGGAGCTGGAGAACGAGAAGGCCGTCGCCCCCATTCCTTCCACCGGAACCGGCAGGGTGGAGCGGGTTCACGTCGAGGTGGGTCAGGTGGTCTCGGTGGGCCAGGTGCTGGTGACCATCGACGAGGACCGGGCCGCGAGGGCGGCCACCGCTCCGGTTCAGGCGCCCGCCGTGGAACCGGCGCCCGCGAATGCGCCTTCTGCCGAGGCTGCGCCGCCCGCGCCGGCCGAGATTCCGCGGGAGGGCCACGTCCATGCCAGCAGCAGCGGCGCGCCGCCGCCGGCCTCGCCCACGGTGCGGAAGATCGCCCGGGAGCTGGGTATCGATCTCACCCGTGTGAAGGGCAGCCAGCGCGGCGGCCGCATCGTCATGGCGGACGTCCGCGGCTATATCCAGGGGCTCCAGCGACTGGCGCTCGCGCCCGCCGCTCCGGCGGCGGAGCCGGCGGTCGACGTGTTCCAGACCCTGGACCTCACCAAGTGGGGCCCCAGCAAGCGCGCGAGGATGTCGCCGCTCCGGCGCACCATCGCCCAGCGGATGACCGAGTCCTGGACCACCGTGCCCCACGTGACGCAGTTCGACGACGCGGACATCACCGGCCTCATGGATCTCCGCAAACGTTACGCCAAGGCCTACGAGAAGGCCGGGGCGCGGCTGACGCTGACCTCTTTCGCCATCAAGGCGGCGGTGTCGGCCCTGGCCAAGTATCCGGCGTTCAAGACCAGCATCGACTACCAGGCCCTGGAAATCGTCACCCGTGACTACGTGCACATCGGCGTGGCCGTGGACACCGAGGCGGGACTGATCGCGCCGGTCATCCGTGACGCGGACAAGAAGGACCTGCTTGCACTCTCCGTCGAGCTGGAGGGGCTGGCGGAGAGGACCCGGCAACGAAAGCTGTCCGCGGACGAGATGCAGGGGGCGACGTTCACGATCTCGAACCTCGGCAGCATCGGCGGCTCCTACTTCACGCCCATCGTGAACAGCCCCCAGGTGGCGGTCCTGGGCATGGGACGGGGCGTCCACCAGCCGGTGGTGCGGGAGAGGAAGGTCATGCCCCGGATGGTGCTGCCGCTGGCGCTATCCTACGATCACCGGGTGATCGACGGCGCCGACGGGGCGCGTTTCCTGCGGGAGATCGTGCGCTGTCTGGAGGACTATCCCGAAGCGGAGATCAAATGGCCTGTTTCATGAACCCGCCGGCGCGACGGGCCGGTTGAACGGTTGGGAGCACCGTGGAACCCATCAAAACGGAAATCGTCGTCGTCGGCGCGGGCCCCGGCGGCTATGCCGCGGCGTTCTACGCCGCCGACATGGGGAAGCGCGTGCTCCTGGTGGAGCGGGACGAGCGCCTCGGCGGGGTCTGTCTCAACCGCGGCTGCATCCCGTCCAAGGCTCTCCTCCACGCTACCCACGTCATCGACGAGGCGGCACTGTCGGAAGCGCGCGGCGTCGTTTTCGGCAAGCCCAAGGTCAAGCTCGAGAAGCTGCGGGAGTGGAAGGGCGCCGTCATCGAGAAATTGGCCAAGGGCCTGGACGGGCTGTGCTCGCGGAGGGGCGTGCGGCGGCTCCACGGCCGCGGGCACTTCGAAGACTCCCGGACCCTGCGGGTGGAGACCGTCGAGGGACAACAGTTCGTCAACTACGACAAGGCCATCATCGCGGTGGGGTCCAGGCCGGCGATGCCGGCGGCCTTCGACCTGGGAAACCGGCGCATCATGACCTCCACCGAGGCGCTGGAGCTCGAGGATGTCCCCGGGCGGCTGCTGGTGGTGGGGGGCGGCTACATCGGCATGGAGCTGGGGACGGTCTACGCCCGGCTGGGGAGCGAGATCGTCCTGGTGGAGGCGCTGAACCACCTGTTGTCGGGGGTGGACGCCGACCTCGTGCGGCCCGTGGCCAAGGCGGCCGAGTCGCTGTTCAAGGAGATCCGCCTCAAGACCAAGGTGCTGCGCATGGCCACCAGCGGCAGGAAGATCAAGGTGGCCATGGAGGTCAACGGGACCACGCGCGAGGAGTCCTACGATCGCGTGCTGGTAAGCGTGGGCCGCACGCCCAGTTACGAGGACCTGGGGCTCGAGAACACCGGCGTCACCATCGGCGCCAACGGCTTCATCGAGTGCAACGACCGGCAGCAGACCGGCGACCCCGCCATCTACGCCATCGGCGATGCCAACGGCGGCGCCTTGCTGGCGCACCGGGCCACGATGGAGGCGCGCGTCGCGGTGGAGGTCATCGCCGGCGAGTCCAGCACGGACGCCGACGTGGTGATACCGGCGGTGGTCTTTACCGAGCCGGAAGTGGCGTGGTGCGGGCTTACCGAGCGGGAGGCCAAGGAACGGCAGGTGCCGGTGGAGATCGTGAAGTTCCCGTGGGGCGCCTCCGGCAGGGCGCTCACCGTCGACCGCCCCGAAGGGATGACGAAGCTCGTCCTCGAGCCCGAGACGGAGCGTATCCTCGGCGTGGGCATCGCCGGCGCCGGCGCCGGGGAGCTGATCGGCGAGGGTGTCCTGGCCATCGAGATGGGCGCCACCGCCCGGGATCTGGCCGAGTCCGTACACCCGCATCCGACCCTCTCCGAGACCCTCATGGAATGCGCCGAGTTGTTCTACGGCACCGCGACTCACGCGCCGCCGCGAAAGCGTCCCCGGGGCAACGCCAAGGCGGCCGCGGAAGGGGACGCCGGCCAGGCCCCGTCTTGACTTGAACCGGCCTATTTGTTAGCGAAAAAATTGTGCCCTATTCATGGTCGGGCACAGGTGAATTCGCCGCCATCGCTGTAATGACGGGCGCTTAGCGCGCCGCTGGGGTTGGCGGTGAGGTACGGGCCAGCACACCAGCATCTCCAGGAGGAAGTGAATGACATACGTGATTGCAGAGCCCTGTGTCGACGTCAAGGACACCGCTTGCGTCGATGTTTGCCCTGTCGATTGCATCCACCCGACCAAGAACGACCCCGAGACATTCGAGAAGGAGAACATGCTTTATATCGATCCGGAGGAGTGTATCGACTGCGGCGCCTGCGAGCCGGTCTGCCCCGTCGAGGCCATTTTCGAGGAGGCGGCGGTTCCCGAAAAGTGGGAAGAGTACACTCAGATCAACGCCGACTATTTCCAGAAGTAGCCTCTGACTGCCGCGGGCGTGTGTCCGTGGCGGGCTCGGCCGCTTCCTCGCCTCGGACGAGCCCGTCGTATCCGAACCCACGATGAAAGCTCTGCACCAGGAGGGACTTGACCTCCTCCATGTCGACCGATTTGCCCGTCTCCCGTTCCATTGACGTGACCTGCGCCCAGTCGAGGCCGCAGGGCACGATCCGGCCGAAGTAGCTCAGGTCGGGCGACACGTTGAGGGCGGCGCCATGGTAGGTCACGCCGCGTTTGACGCCGACGCCGATGGCGCAGATCTTCCGGTCGTCGATCCACACGCCGGTATGCGGCGGCCGCCGGGCGCCCTCCAGACCGAAGGAGCTCAGGACGTCGATGATCGCCTGCTCGAGTCCGTTCAGGTAGCGGTGCACCGCGCGGCGCAGCTTGGACTTGAGGTCGACGATGGGATAGGCCACCAGTTGGCCGGGGCCGTGGTAGGTTACGTCGCCGCCACGGCCGGTGGCGTAGACCGGGAGGTCGCCGGGGTCGAGGATGTGGGAGCCCGCTTCCCTTCGACCGGTGGTGATCACGTGTGGATGCTCCACGAGAATCAGGCAATCCACCACGGGCTCGCGGGTTTTCGCTTCGAGGAGCCGCATCTGAACGTCCAGGGCGGCCTCGTAGTCGAGCCGGCCCAGATCCATGACCCGCAGCGAGTTGAGCATCTTCAATGACCCATACCACATTGGCGATGAAAACAAAGCGCGGAGGCAACACCGGCCCACGGACTTCTTGACTCCCGGTGCCGGCCGCATTATGAACGGGCCGGATAGGGTTGGCCGTGTGCCAATGGATCGGACAACAGGTCCGGGAACCGGAGTGAACGCAAGTGACGGGAACCATCAAGAAGATCCTGAGGGACAAGGGATTCGGATTCATCGAGCCCGACGACGGCGGCGACGATGTCTTCTTCCATCGCCGCAGCGGCGCCCCCCGGGTTCAGTTCGAGGACTTCGGTGAGGGCGACACCGTGCAGTTTCAGACCCGCGCGGGCGACAAGGGTCCGGTGGCGTTCGGCATGAAGTTGCGCTGAGCCTCCCGTTTCTCTCGGCGCCGTCCATTGCAAAGGCAGGCAAGGAGCATGTCAACCGCCGCCGAAAGTGGGAAGGACTCCCGCGGACGTCCGGGCGCCGGGGACTTGTCGGCAGCGGCGGCGAAGCAGGCGTTCCTGGCACAGCTCGAAGACATCCGCAAACGCCATCTGCCCGAGGTCCTCTACCTTCTCGACGACGTGGTCCGTGAGGCGGAGCTGGCGCGGTCGGGCCTGGCCGAGATGTGCCGCTACCATTTCCAGACCGGCGGCAAGCGGCTGCGCGCGCTGCTGCCGTTGCTGGTGGCGGATTGCCTCGGCGAAGATCCCGCCAGGGCGGTGGCCATGGGCGCGGCCTGCGAGATGCTGCACAACGCCACGCTGGTCCACGACGACGTGCAGGACGGCGACGAGACCCGCCGGGGACGGGAGACGGTCTGGCACCGGTTCGGCGTGGCCCGCGCCATCAACCTCGGCGACGCCATGTTCTACTTCACGCTGTTGCTGGCGCAGCGGGCGCCGGTGGACGCCGAGCGTCGGGAGGCGCTGGCGCGGCGGATGCTGGTCGAGACCCTGAAGGTCATCGACGGCCAGGAGCAGGAGTTCGCGCTGCGCGCCAGCCCGCGTCCCTCCATGGCCCGATACCTCGACATGATCGAAGCCAAGACCGCGCGGTTCTTCGTACTGGGGATGGCGGGCAGCGCGGAGATGCTCGGGCGGGAGCCGGCGGTGGTCGAGGGGCTGACCGAAGGGGCGCGTCAGCTCGGCATCCTATTTCAGATCCAGGACGATGTGCTGGATCTTTACGGCGACAAGGGCCGCGACCAGCGCGGCAGCGACATCGCCGAGGGGAAGCGGAGCGTCCTGGCGGTTCACGCGCTGGAGAACGCCGCGCCGGACGACGCCGGGTGGCTGCTGGAGGTGCTGGACAAGGAGCGGGCGGCGACGTCGTCCGCGGACGTGGAACGGGTCGCGGGACTGTTCGACCGGCTCGGGTCGCTGTCCTTCGCGGTGAAGGAGATGCACGCCCGTCGGCGCGCTGCCCTGGCCGCAATCGCCGCGTTGAAGCAGCCGCGTCTCTCCGCCATGATGCAGGGCATCTCGGAAACGGTGCTGGAACCGATTCGGGACCTGGTTTAGGGGCGGGTTTCCAAACCAGCCCGTGTTCGGCCCGCTGCCCAACATGGGATAGCGGCAGCAATTCGAAGGAGCGGAGTCGTATGAAGATGTTTCTCGCCGGAGAGTGGGTCGATAGGCCGAGGATGCAGGACGTCGGCAACCCGTACGACGACTCCGTCATCGACAGCGTGCCGAAAGCGGGCGCCGACGACGTGGACCGTGCGCTTGCGTTCGCCGAACGCGGCGCCGCCGTCATGGGGCGCATGACCGCCCACGAGAGGTGGCGCGTGCTGACCCGGGCGGCCGCCCTCATGGCCGAGCGGGTGGACGAGCTGGGCACGCTGATCTCGAGCGAAGAGGGCAAGGTCCTGGCCGAAGGGAAGGGCGAAGTGCGCCGGGCGGTGGAGACCCTGACCGCTTCGGCCGAAGAGGCCAAACGGGTCCACGGTGAAACCGTGCCATTGGACGCGGACCCGGCGGGAGCGGGCAAGCTGGGCTTCACTCTGCGCGTGCCCTGCGGCGTCGTGGTCGCCATCGGGCCGTTCAATTTTCCGCTCAACCTGCTGTGCCACAAGGTGGGTCCCGCCATCGCCGGCGGCAACTCGGTGATCATCAAGCCCGCTTCGGACACGCCGCTGTCGGGCCTGAAGCTCACGGAGATCCTGCTCGAGGCCGGGGTCCCTCCCGAGGGGGTCCAGTGCCTCACCGGCTCGGGCGGCGAGATCGGCGATCCGCTGGTATCCGACGCGAGGGTCCGCAAGATCACCTTTACGGGCAGCCGCGAGGTCGGAGAGAACATCTGCCGGATGGCGGGTATCAAGAAGGTCACTATGGAGCTGGGTTCCAACTGCCCGGTGATCGTCATGCCGGACGCGGACCTGGACAAGGTGGCCGCGGCCGTCGCCGCCACCGGCTACGCGAATTCAGGGCAGGTGTGCATCTCCACCCAGCGCGTGCTGGCGGACCGCCGGGTGTACTCGGACTTCCTCGGCGTGCTGGCCCCCAAGGTGGAAGCCCTGGCCACCGGCAGCCAGCTCGACGCGGCCACACAGGTAGGACCGATGATCAAGGAGAGCGAGGCCGTCCGGGTCGAGCAGTGGGTGAACGAGGCCGTGGGTGAGGGCGCCCGGTTGGTGGCCGGCGGTTCCCGCGACGGCGCCGTCTACGCCCCGACCGTGGTGGCCGACGTCTCCCGCGACATGCGCATCGCGCGCGACGAGCTCTTCGGGCCGGCCGTGGGGGTGACCCCGTTCGAGTCCATCGACGAGGCCATCGCGCTGGCCAACGATACCGTATACGGCCTTTCCGCAGGCATCTTCACCGAGAACATCGGCTGGGCCATGCGCTTCGCCCGTGAGGTGGAGTCCGGCAACCTGCACGTGAACTGGGGGCCGCAGTGGCGCGCCGACGTGATGCCCTACGGGGGCCTCAAGGATTCCGGTTTCGGCAAGGAAGGGCCGCGCTACGCCATCGAGGAGATGACCGAGCTCAAGACGGTCGTCTTTCACCTGTAGGGACGGTTTCGACACGTGCGGGCTGATTGCAGGGAGGCTGACGTACAGATGCGAACCGACGGACGCGGCGGACGGGAGCTCCGTCCCATGGACATCACACCGGGATTCATCAAGCATGCCGACGGCTCGGCGTTGATCGAAATGGGCGACACCCGGGTCATCTGTACCGCCAAGCTCGAGGACCGGGTGCCGCCGTTCCTGCGCAAGTCCGGAAAGGGCTGGATCACGGCGGAATACGGCATGCTGCCGTCGTCGTCGCCGACGCGCATACCCAGGGAGGCCGCTCGGGGCAAGGTGGGCGGCCGGACCCATGAAATCCAGCGGTTGATCGGGCGCAGTATGCGCTCGGTGGCGGACCTCGACCGCCTGGGCGAGCGCACGGTGTGGCTGGACTGCGACGTCATCCAGGCGGACGGTGGAACCCGCACCGCCTCCATCACCGGGGCCTACGTGGCCTTGGCCTGCGCGCTGGAGCGTTGGGTGGACGACAAGACCGTGCCCGAGGGTTTGCTCAAGGATAGTGTCGCCGCGGTGAGCGCGGGCGTGGTGGATGGGCAAGCGTTGCTGGACCTGGATGCCGGGGAGGACAACCGCGCAGAGGTGGACATGAACTTCGTGATGACCGGCTCGGGGAACTTCGTGGAAGTTCAGGGCACCGCCGAGAAGCGGCCCTTCAGCCCGGAGACACTCGATCAATTGATCCGGCTGGCCCGGACGGGGATAGAACGGATCCTGGGAGTCCAGCAAGAGGTCCTTCGGTCCTGTCGCCCGTCCGTCTAGTGTGGTGTCTGGTTAATTCGCAGCATAATCTGCGGGTCTTTTTCGCCGTCGGCCGCGTTGCTCTTCCTCGCGTGGTACCCGCCACTGCTCGTCATCGCGCCTTGCCGACGACGAAAAATCCTCCGCATATTATGCTGCGAATTAACCAGACACCACACTAGTGGCTAGTGGCCTGCTCCCAGTCTTGATATCGGCGCAGCATCAGGTACAATGCAGACACCGTGACGGGGCGTAGCGCAGCCAGGTAGCGCACCTGCCTTGGGAGCAGGGGGTCGGCCGTTCAAATCGGCTCGCCCCGACCACGCCGGCAAGCTGGCCGAACCGCGGCAAGCGGGAATCGGCGACCTGCCGGGACAGCGGGCCAAGAAGGAGCGGTTCGACGCGCCAGTAGCTCAGGTGGATAGAGCAACGGCCTTCTAAGCCGTGGGTCAGGGGTTCGAATCCCTTCTGGCGCGCCATCAATCGGCGTCGGAAACAGATAGCGTTCTGGTGAGTGTAGCTCAATTGGTTAGAGCACTGGACTGTGGCTCCAGGGGTTGAGGGTTCAAGTCCCTTCACTCACCCCAAATCAAGACATCATGTGGGCCGCTAGCTCAGTCCGGTAGAGCAGCTGACTCTTAATCAGTAGGTCCGGGGTTCGAATCCCTGGCGGCCCACTCCTTCCCTCCCTCCTGGCCTTGCGGGCCATTATTTGACTTGCGGTTCGCGGGGTTGCTACAGCACACTACAGGACACTGGACCGGCACGCGAGAGTGGCGGAACTGGTAGACGCACTAGACTTAGGATCTAGCGGGCAACCGTGGGGGTTCGAGTCCCCCCTCTCGCACCAACACCGGCATTCGGGGGCAGATCAGGCATGAAGTGTGAAGTCGACGTAATGGCGCCCACCCAGAGAAGGCTTCGGGTAGAGGTTCCGGCCGAGCGGGTGGACAAGGCCTTCGCGCGCACCTACCGGCAATTCGGGCGTCAGGCCAAGGTGCGCGGGTTTCGCGCCGGCAAGGTGCCGCAGAGCGTGCTGCGGGGCCTCTACGGCACGGAGATCCAGGCCCGGGTCCTGTCCGACCTGGTGGAGGAGTCCCTTGCCGCCGCGGTGGAAGACCAGGGACTGGAGCCGGTGTCCGAGCCGCGGCTCGAGACCGGTGATCTGAACGAGACCCAGCCGTTCGCGTTCATCGCCGTCATCGACGTGAAGCCGGACATCGAGCTCGGGAACTACCGCGCGGTTCCCGTGGAACGCGTGCGCGTCGACGTGGGCGACGAGGACGTGGAGCGCGCGTTGGAGGCGCTTCAGGACCGGAATGCCCAATTGGAGGCGGTGGAGGAGCGTGAGGAGGTGGAGGACGGAGACTACGTGCTGATCGATTTTGCGGGCTCCATTGACGGCACGCCCTTCCCGGGGAGCACGGCGGAGAGCTATGCCGTGGACATAGGCGCGGGACAGGCCCTGCCGGAGTTCGAGCGCGGGCTGGTGGGCATGAAGCGGGGCGTGGCGGGGAGCATCTCGGTGAACTTCCCGTCGGACGTCAACGATGAGCGCGTGGCGGGGAAGACGGCGGACTTCCGGGTGACCGTTCAGGACATCCGGCACAAGATCCTGCCCGCGCTGGATGACGACTTCGCCCGCGACTACGGCGAGTGCGATTCGCTGGAGGGGCTGCGCGAGAAGCTCCGTACCGAGCTCCGTAGCGAAATCGAGACGTTTCAGAACGGCCCGTTGAAAGACCGGATCATGAAGCGGCTCCTGGAGGAGCACACCTTTGAGGTGGCTCCGTCCATGGTCGATCGCGAGCTGTCGTACCTCATGCGGCGCGCCAGGAGCGATCGGCAGATGTCGGGAAACGAGGCCCCCGAGCAGACCACGGAGGAGCTCAGGGAAGAGTTGACTCCGCGGGCGGAATGGCGCGTCAGGACGATGCTGCTGGTGGAGAAGATCGCCGCCGCCGAGGGAATCACGGCCTCCGACGAGGAGGTCGACGCCCGCATCGACGCCATGGCCCGGGCCAGCGGTGGACAGGCGGCATCGGTGCGCGAGCAGTATGGTCAGGACTGGGCAAGAGAGACCATGCGCTCGCAGCTCGTGTCGGAAAAGACGCTGGATTTCCTGCTGGAGCAGGCCGATGTCACGGTGGTCGATCCTCCGGAAAACGGTTGCTGACGGCTACAAAAGAGGTTAGACTTTTCTGGTGGTGTCGCCACCCGGGTTGAGCAACATGAACTTCATTCCTTTCGTCGTAGAGCAGACCGGTCGCGGGGAGCGCGCCTACGACATTTATTCCCGCCTTCTGAAGGATCGAATCGTATTTCTGGGGAGTGCCGTCGTAGACGAGGTGGCGAATCTCATCACCGCGCAGTTGCTGTTCCTGGAGTCGGAGGATCCGGAACGCGACATTTACTTCTATATAAACTCTCCGGGCGGCTCGGTTACCGCGGGCCTGGCCATCTACGACACCATCCAGTACATCCGTCCGCAGGTCTCCACCGTGTGCCTGGGCCAGGCGGCCAGCATGGGCGCCGTCCTGCTCGCCGCCGGCGAGAAGGGCAAACGCTACGCGCTGCCGCACTCGCGCATCATGATTCATCAGCCGCTGGGGGGCTTTCAGGGGACCGCGGCCGACGTGGACATCCAGGCCAAGGAGATTCTCAGGATGCGGGAGGAGCTCGGCGCGATTCTCGTGAAGCACACGGGGCAATCCCTGAAGAGAATCGAGCGGGATACCGACAGGGACCTGTTCATGACGGGCCAGCAGGCTTTGGAATATGGATTGGTGGATGAAGTGATCACCAGCCGGCTTGACGTAACCGCAAAGGTGTGAGGGGGGATTTCAATGCCAAAGCACGGGGATGATCGATCCGGCAGTCTCGTCTGTTCATTCTGCGGGAAGAGTCAGGATGAGGTGCGCAAGCTGATCGCAGGCCCCACCGTCTATATCTGCGACGAGTGCATCGACCTGTGCAACGACATCATCGCCGAAGAGTGTGAGCACGAGGACTCCATCGCGTCGTCGTCCGGGGTCCCGAAACCGGTGGAGATCAAGCGAGTCCTCGACCAGTACGTGGTGGGACAGGATCCGGCCAAGAAGATTCTCGCGGTGGCGGTGCACAACCACTACAAGAGAATCGACAACCAGATGCTCACCGGCGACGTCGAGCTGCAGAAGAGCAACATCCTCCTGCTGGGCCCCACCGGTTCGGGCAAGACCCTGTTGGCGCAGACGCTGGCCAGGCTCCTGCAGGTTCCTTTCACCATAGCGGATGCCACCAGCCTTACCGAGGCCGGCTACGTGGGCGAGGACGTCGAGAACATCATCCTCAACCTGCTGCAGTCGGCGGAATACGACGTCGAGAAGGCCCAGCGGGGTATCGTCTACATCGACGAGATCGACAAGATATCGCGGAAGTCCGAAAACCCGTCCATCACCAGGGACGTGTCCGGGGAAGGGGTGCAGCAGGCGTTGCTCAAGATCATCGAGGGCACGATGGCGAGCGTGCCCCCCAAGGGTGGGAGGAAGCACCCGCAGCAAGAGTTCCTCCAGGTCGACACGACCAATATCCTGTTCATCTGCGGCGGCGCGTTCGTGGGCATCGAGGACATCATCCGCAAGCGGACCGGGCGCAGGCGCCTCGGATTCGGCAGCAATGGGATGGACGTCGAGGTCCGTCCCGACGTCAAGGTGGTGCACGACGTGCAGCCCGAGGACCTGCTGAAGTTCGGGCTGATTCCCGAGTTCGTGGGCCGGTTGCCGGTCATCGCCACCCTCGACGAGCTCAACGAAGAAGCGCTGGTGCAGATCCTCAAGGAACCCAAGAACGCCCTCACGAAGCAGTACTGCAAACTCTTCGAGATGGAGGGGGTGCACCTCAACTTTACAGACGAGGCGCTTTGGGCTATTGCACGGGAAGCCATGAAGCGGAAGTCGGGGGCGCGCGGCTTGAGGGCGATCATGGAAAACACCATGCTCGACGTGATGTACGAGATGCCTTCCCAACCCAACATCAAAGAGGTGGTCATCACCGAGGAAGTGATGGCCCGCAACGAACCTCCCATGGTAGTGTACTCGAAGGCGGCGGAGAGCGCGTAAGGGGGCTACTCATGCTATTTCGCAGCGACAAGAAGGACGACGACGAGCAGGGAGCGGACAGCACACTGCAGGCACCATTGCTCCCCCTTCGGGACATCATCGTCTTCCCGCACATGGTCGTCCCCCTTTTCGTGGGGCGGCAGAAATCGATCCGGGCCCTCGAAGAGGCGTCCCGCAATCAGACGTCGATTTTTCTCGCTTCCCAGAAGGACGCGAGGACCAATGAGCCCAGCGAGGACGACATCTACCCCATCGGCACGCTTGGAAACGTGGTCCAGATGCTGAAGCTGCCGGACGGGACCGTCAAGGTCCTGGTCGAGGGCAAGCGGCGTGGCAGGATCTCGCGGTATCTGACACATCCGGAGTTCTTTCTGGTGGAGGTGGAAGAGCTGGACGACGTGGTGGAGCAGGGCACGGAAGTGGGCGCGGTGGTGCGCGAGGTCCACAGCGCTTTCGAGAACTACGTCAAGGTCAAGAAGAAGATCCCCCCCGAGATGGTCATGTCGGTCTCCTCCATCGAGGAGCCGGGCAAGCTGGCCGATACCATCACCGGGCATCTCGGAATCAAGCTGGAGGAACGGCAGGTCCTGCTGGAGACCATCAACGCCACCGAACGGCTCGAGAAGGTGCTGGGCCACTTGCGGGCGGAGATCGAGATCCTCGAGGTAGAGCGGCGGATCCGGTCGCGCGTCAAGAAGCAGATGGAGCGCTCCCAGAAGGAGTACTATCTGAACGAGCAGATGCGGGCGATCCAGAAGGAGCTCGGCGAGAAAGACGAGTTCAAGAACGAAATGCAGGAGATCGAGGAGAAGATCAAGCAGAAGAAGCTGTCCGCGGAAGCCAAGGAAAAGGTCGAGAAGGAGCTGAAGAAGCTCAAGATGATGTCGCCCATGTCCGCCGAGGCGACGGTGGTCCGGAACTACATCGACTGGATACTCAGCCTGCCGTGGTACGAACACACCGACGACAAGCTCGATATCGCCGAAGCCGAGAAGGTGCTGGAGGACGACCACTACGGGCTCGACAAGGTCAAGGAGAGGATCCTCGAGTACCTCGCGGTTCAGACGCTGGTCGGCAAGATCAAGGGGCCGATTCTGTGTCTGGTGGGACCTCCGGGCGTGGGCAAGACCTCCCTCGGGCGTTCCATCGCGCGTGCCACGGGACGCAAGTTCGTTCGCGTGTCGCTCGGCGGCGTGCGTGACGAAGCCGAGATTCGCGGGCATCGTCGTACTTATATCGGCGCGTTGCCGGGGAAGATTATCCAGTCCCTGAAGAAGGCCGAGTCGAGCAACCCGGTGTTTCTGATGGACGAGGTGGACAAGATGTCCATGGACTTCCGTGGCGATCCGTCGTCGGCGCTGCTGGAGGTGTTGGATCCCGAGCAGAACCAGGCTTTCAACGATCACTATCTGGACCTGGACTACGATCTATCCAAGGTCATGTTCATCACCACCGCCAACACGCTGGACGGCATTCCGCGGCCGTTGCAGGACCGGATGGAAATCATCCGGATCGCGGGTTACACGGAACTGGAGAAGCTCAACATCGCGAAGAAATACCTGGTGGTGAAGCAGCGCGAGGCCAACGGGCTGAACGAAGAGAACATCCTCATGTCGGACAGCGCCATTCTGGGTCTGGTGCGGCACTACACCAAGGAGGCGGGGGTCCGGAACCTGGAGCGCGAGATCGCCTCCATTTGCCGGAAGGTCGCCGTAGACGTGGTGAAAAACGACCGCTCGTCGAAGACCACCGTTGGCGCCCGGAACCTCCAGAAGTACTTGGGGCCTCACAAGTTCCGCTACGGCATCGCCGACGAGGAGCACCGTATCGGCACCAGCACCGGTCTGGCATGGACCGAGCTCGGCGGCGAGCTGCTCTCCACCGAAGTATCCATCATGCCCGGGAAGGGCCAGTTGACCATCACCGGCAAGCTCGGCGATGTCATGCAGGAGTCGGCCCAGGCGGCCATGAGCTACGTTCGCTCGCGAGCCCAGGACCTGGGGTTGGACAAGGACTTCTACCAGAAGAACGACATCCATATCCACGTCCCGGAGGGAGCCATTCCCAAGGACGGGCCCTCGGCGGGCATCACCATGGCGACTTCTTTGGTGTCGGCGTTGACGCGCATCCCGGTCTATCATGACGTGGCGATGACCGGCGAGATCACGCTCCGGGGCAACGTGCTGCCCATCGGCGGGTTGAAGGAAAAGGTGCTCGCGGCCCATCGGGGCGGCATCAAGGCGGTCATCATCCCGGAAGAGAACAAGAAGGACATCAACGAGATCCCGGCCACCATCCTGAAGGGCGTGGAGCTGATTCTGGTTTCGCACATGGATGACGTCCTCAAACGGGCACTCGTGGTCGGTGATCCGGATGCGCTGTTCGCTGCCCACGACCTCGACGACGTCCCGGCCGATGCGCCCGCGGGGTTCGAGAAAAAGGACACCGAGACCAGGCCCAGTCTTCCTCAGTGACCGGAGCATGAATCCGGACCGGCCCGGATGTTCTGCCCCCGCATGCGTACCGTGGCGGACTCCCTGCACGCCGGGACGGATGTCCAGTCCGGGGCCTTCGGGCGGTTAGCTCAGTTGGGAGAGCATCGGCCTTACAAGCCGGGGGTCACAGGTTCAAGTCCTGTACCGCCCATTCCCCGCACCGGGTTGCATTGTCTCCGGATTACCGTTATACGTTCCCTTAAAAACGGGGTCGTAGTTCAGCTGGTTAGAACGCCGGCCTGTCACGCCGGAGGTCGCGAGTTCGAGTCTCGTCGGCCCCGCCATAGCTTGCGATATGCGCACGGTACAAATGACAAAGGCGGAGTCCCTGGCTCAGCGTCGCTGGTACATCGTCGACGCCCAGGACAAGGTGCTTGGACGGATGGCGAGCGAGATCGCCCGGGTGCTGCGCGGGAAGCACAAACCGTCCTTCAGCCCTCACCTGGACGCCGGCGACTTTGTTATCGTCGTGAATGCCGAGCGCGTCAGGTTGACCGGGGCGAAGGAGACCGACAAGCGTTACTACCGCCACACCGGGTATCCCGGGGGGTTGCGGACCACGACTCTGCCGGAGATGCGGGCCAAGAAGCCGGAGTCGGTGGTGCGGTTGGCGGTCAAGGGCATGCTCCCGAAGAACCGGCTCGGACGAGGTCAGCTCACCAAGTTGAAAGTGTACGGCGGTCCGGAGCACCCGCATCAGGCTCAGTTGCCCGAGCCCCTCGACATCGCGTAGGCGGCCGGGAACAGGTTCACGAAAGATGGCAGACGAGTTCGTATACGCGACCGGCAGACGGAAGACCTCGGTGGCACGGGTTTACCTGAAGCGCGGCAAGGGAGACATCCGGATCAACAATCGCGTGCTGGAAGACTACTTCGGCCGCGAAACCGCCAGGATGATCGTTCGCCAGCCTTTCCACGTGACCCGGACGTTAGGGGATTTCGATCTCGTCGTAAACGTCAAGGGCGGCGGAAGCTCGGGTCAGGCCGGCGCCATCCGCCATGGCGTCACCCGCGCCCTGATGCAGGTGGACGACGGTTTCCGCGCGCCGTTGAAGAAGGCCGGTTACGTCACCCGGGACCCGCGGGCGGTGGAGCGGAAGAAGTACGGACGCCACAAGGCCCGGAAACGTCCGCAGTTCTCCAAGCGCTGATCACTCGGAGCCTGTGTAGAGAAACAGGCTCAACAACCCCACCAGCAGATTGGGCGACCAGGCAGCGAGCCACGGCTGCATCGCCCCGGCCTTGCCCAGCGATACGCAGAAGCCCAACAGGACCCAATAGGCGAATCCGAACGCGACGGCCAGTCCGAAGTTCACCACGAGATTGTCTTTTTTCGCGGGTTTCGTCGCCAACGCTACTGCCAGAAGAATGGTCAACGGGATCACCAGCGGGATCGCCACCTTGGCGTGGAGGTTGACGGTATCCCGGACCGTGTCGACTCCCTTGTTTCTCAGGTCGTCGATCCGGGCCCTCAGCTCGAAGTAGCTGAATTCGTCCGGCGAACGGGCGAAAATCAGGAAGTCGTCGGGTCCTTCCTTGAGGGGAAGGGCCGCCCTCACCGGCCGCCGGCTGACGCCGCCGTCCTCCAGGAAACGCCACTCCGTGCCTCCCTCGGGGACCCATCCGCTTCCGTCCCAACTCGCGGCGGCTGCCTCGATGAGCCCTTCCAGCTTGAACTCCGGGGTGATGCGGTAGATCACCAGCCCGTGGAGCCGCCGGCGGTCGGTGTCGAAGTCGTCGGCCCGGATGAAGTCGCCGTTGCTTCGCATCCATATCTCCTGGTTGCCGAATACGGATTGGAGCTGTTCCCCGCGCACCTTCACGTCGTAGATCTGCTTGGCCGTCCTGGTGGCGAAGGGCACCGCGGTCTCGTTCCAGAGGAACGTCACGACACTGATTCCGAGAGCCGCCAGCAGCAGCGGCACCGTGACCCGATGCAGGCTGACGCCGCAGGCGCGGATGGCAACCAGCTCGTGCCGCCGTGACAGCGAGCCGAGGGTCAGGAACGCGGCGAAGAGAGCCGCGAAGCCGATGCTCCGGGAGACCACGAGGGGCAGCCGATGGATGAAATATTGAATGGAGGTCGACAGCGTGACCTTGCTGCCCATCAGGTTGTCGACCCGATTGAAGACGTCTCCCACCAGGTGCAACAGGATGACCGCGGCCAGCGTGGCGAAGAAGACGCGCGAGAACAGCGCTATCAGGTACCGGTCGAGGATGCTTCCCAGGGGCGGGCTCGAAAGGTGTCCGTCGGAGGGGATCATTTGCGAGGGACCTCGCGCGCTGTCGCGAGTCTCCGGCCCAGGGGCCGCAACAGGCTCCCCGCCCGGCGTCGGAAAGGCGACGGGGATTCCTTCAGCGCCCTCGCGAAGAGATAGATCGAGATGAGGCCCACGACAAGGTTCGGCAGCCACGGCCCCAGGCCGGGCGGGATCTTCCCGGTTTCTGCCATCGCAGTGCCTACCGAGAGCAGGGCATAGTACGCGAACAACCACGCCAGGCAGGAGGCAACCCCGTGGGAACGTCCCGCCGGTCGCCGGTTGGGTGTGAGGACGATGGCGATGCCCAGGAGGGCGAACACGAGCGGCGCGAACGGGAACGCCAGTCGCCGATGCCACTCCATGACCTCCGGAATGGCCCCCGCCCCCCGCGCCGTCTTCGACTGGATGGTTTCCCGCAGCCGTGACAGCGACAACTCCTCGGGGCTCCGCCTGCCCGGGGTCAAGGGTGCCAGGAGCGGGTCCACCTCCAAGTGCAGGTTGTAGACGTTGAAAGACGTCTGGCTGAATCCCGCCCGCTTCTTCCTTCGCTCATGGATCGTGCCGTCGTAAAGCCTCAAGCCGATGGAGTCCGGCCCGGAATGTAGCAGCGCGACCCTTCCGATGATAATATTTTCGGCGTCCCGGTCCCTCTGGTCGACGATCAATACCCCCTGAAAGGTGTTGCCCGGAGGGACGATCCTGTCGACGTAGACCAGCACCTTGGGGAAGAAGTTGTTGAAAACCTTCTCCTTGAGCAGCGAGCCCGCACGGCTTTGTGCGATCGAGTAGAGCTCCTGCTTGACGGCGAGGTTGGCGGCGGGCCTCACCATGACCGCCAAACCGAGGGTGAGGACGGATGCCGCCACGGCCACCAGGCCCACGGGGATCAAGAAGTGGAACGGGCCGACGCCGCACGCCTTCAAGGCCAGCGTCTCGTTGTCTCGTGTCAGGCGGCCGCAGCCGTAAAGGATCCCCAGCAGGAAGGCCATGGGGAGCGTCGTTTCCAGGAGCGTCGGCAAGATGAGGGCGACGAGCTTGGTGATCTGGCCCGCGGAGGCGCCACGGCTGACGATGAGTTCGACGAGGCGGACGATGTGGCCGGCGAGGAATACCAGGGTGAACGCGAAGAGCCCGACCAGGAAGGGTGGGACGATCTGACCGGCAACATAGACGCTCAAGGTCCGATGCACACCGGTCATGGTAACTTTCTTTGGTGAATTCCTCAAACCGCCGCCGGCGATGCAAGGGACGGTGGAATAGACCGAGGAACGGGTATGGGGATTGACCGGACAGAACGCCGGCAAGGCGGGCGCGAGCCCGATTCCGTGTTGGTATACGGGATCCACCCCGTGCTGGAGAAGCTTCGGGCGACCCCTGGCGACGTCATCGAGGTGCTGTTGGTGCCCGGGGACCGCGGCTCCTCCGTGCGCAGGGTCGAGCACGCCGCCCGGCGGGAGAGTTGCCGGGTTTCGCCGATCGACGCGCGCGCCTTGGACGCCTTGACCCACGGGGCAAACCACCAGGGAGTCGCCGCGCGGGTGGCGCCTTTCGGCTACGCGGCTTTCGACAACCTGTTGGCCGCGCCGTCGCCGGCGGGCACCGATTGCGTGCTTTTCCTGGACGGCGTCCTGGACCCCCGGAACCTCGGCGGCATCCTGCGCACGTGCGAGGCCATGGGAGTCGCCCGCGTGGTGATTCCCAGGGACCGCGCCGCGGGCGTTACCGGCGCGGTGATCAAGGCCTCCGCCGGCGCCGTCCACCACGTCGAGCTCTACCGTATTCCCAACCTCCTGCGGGGGCTTCTGGCTTTGCGGGAACGTGGCTACTGGCTGGTCGGGCTCGACGTCCGGGCGGAGAGCCCGGCTTGCGAATTCGTCTATCCGGAGAAGCTGGCGGTAGTCCTGGGCGGCGAGGGGCGGGGTATCCGGCCGTTGATCCGGCGAAGCTGCGATTTCCTGGTCTCGATCCCCATGAGCGGCAGCATCGGTTCGTTGAACGTGGGCGTGGCCTGGGGCATTTTCGCCTATGAGGTGACGAGGCAGCGAATTTCGACGGATACGCGAAGGCCCCGTTGACATCTTCTCTGACAAATGCTTAAAATCTCGGTAATCTTGTAGCCACCATGTGCCCTGTTTTCAGAAAGAGGGAGAGGGTTCGTGTGGCTTTTTTGTTCTTGAGCGCGAGGCGTTGATACGCTGGCGTAGCTCAACGGTAGAGCAGCTGATTTGTAATCAGCAGGTTGTAGGTTCAAATCCTATCGCCAGCTCCACGTGAGCGGACTCGTTGAACGAGGCCCGTCGAAGCCGGTCCGATCCGCGCAAGAACTCGTAAGGGCGAATCGGGGAGAGGTTCCCGAGTGGACAAAGGGAGCAGACTGTAAATCTGCCGCCGATCGGCTTCGGAGGTTCGAATCCTCCCCTCTCCACCATCAGTTGCAGGACTCTGGAGCAGAGGAGTCGTTTTTGTGCGGGAATAGCTCAGTTGGCTAGAGCACGAGCCTTCCAAGCTCGGGGTCGCGGGTTCGAATCCCGTTTCCCGCTCCACAGCATTGTCCGTGGGGAGCGGCGCGCCAGGCACCAACAGCCGGCGGCGTTGGCCTTCCGTCACGTGGCCCCATGCCCAGGTAGCTCAGTCGGTAGAGCACGTCCTTGGTAAGGACGAGGTCGGCGGTTCAAGCCCGCTCCTGGGCTTTGCCTGTTTGTGAAGGACTGAATCAAAGCGATATCTACAGGAGGAGAGGAAGAAAAGATGAGCAAGGCAAAGTTCGAGCGTACCAAGCCGCATCTCAACATCGGCACCATCGGCCACGTCGACCACGGCAAGACCACATTGACCGCGGCCATCACGAAGGTGCTGGCGGAGAAGGGGGCGGCGGATTTCGTGCCCTTCGACCAGATCGACAAGGCGCCGGAAGAGCGCGAGCGCGGGGTCACCATCAACATCGCGCACGTCGAGTACCAGACCGACAAGCGGCACTACGCCCACGTGGATTGCCCCGGACACGCGGACTACGTGAAGAACATGATCACCGGCGCCGCCCAGATGGACGGCGCGATCCTGGTGGTGTCCGCTGCCGATGGGCCGATGCCGCAGACCCGCGAACATATCCTCCTGGCGCGCCAAGTGGGCGTCCCGTCCATCGTGGTCTATCTCAACAAGGCGGACATGGTGGACGATCCCGAATTGCTGGAGTTGGTGGAGCTCGAGGTGAGAGAGCTGCTTTCCAAGTACCAGTTTCCGGGCGACGACATTCCCGTCGTCACGGGCAGCGCGTTGAAGGCCCTCGATGGCGAGGTGAGCGAACTGGGTACCGAGTCGGTGGTCAAGCTGATGGATGCCGTGGACGGCTATGTCCCCGATCCGGTCAGGGATGTCGACAAGCCGTTCATCATGCCGGTGGAGGACGTGTTCACCATCAGCGGCCGCGGGACCGTGGTCACGGGCCGCGTGGAGCGAGGCATTCTACACGTGGGGGACCAGGTCGAGATCGTCGGCTTGAAGGAGACCCAGACGACGGTGGCCACCGGCGTCGAGATGTTCCGCAAGCTCCTGGACGAAGGCCAGGCCGGCGACAACATCGGCGTTCTCCTGAGGGGCGTCAAGCGCGACGAGGTGGAGCGGGGCCAGGTTCTCGCCAAGCCCAAGACGGTTACGCCTCACACGAAGTTCAAGGCCGAGGCGTACATCCTGACCAAGGAAGAAGGCGGACGGCACACGCCGTTCTTCAACGGTTACCGGCCGCAGTTCTATTTCCGCACCACGGACGTCACCGGTGTCGCCACCCTGCCCGAGGGTACGGAAATGATCATGCCGGGCGACAATGTTCACATCGATGTCGACCTCATCACCCCCATTGCCATGGACGATGGCCTGCGCTTCGCCATTCGGGAAGGCGGCCGCACGGTGGGCGCGGGGGTCGTGACCGAGATCGTACAGTAGGCGGAGGTGAGAGATGCGTGACTTGGTGGGACTCGCCTGCGACGTTTGCAAACGCAAGAACTACACGACGACCAAGAACAAGAAGAGAACCGCGGACAAGCTGGAGTTCAAGAAGTTCTGCGCTCACTGTCGTTCCCATACGGCGCACAAGGAAATCCGGGTCTGAGTCAGCGGAGCCGGGTCAGTAGCTCCAATTGGTAGAGCACCGGACTCCAAATCCGGCTGTTGCAGGTTCGAGTCCTGCCTGACCCGCCACTTCATCTCCGGCGATGGAAAAATTGACTGATTCGTTCGCGTCCGTGGGGCGGCTTACCGACTTCGTTCGGGAGGCGTGGCAGGAGCTGAAGAGGGTTCACTGGCCCACGAGACGGGAGACCTACGCGGCGACGGGCGTCGTTGTGCTCGTGGTGATCTTTTTCGCCATTTATCTGGGTTTGGTCGATATCCTGCTCTCCTACGCGAGACAGTGGCTGATGCGTTAGTGCAACCGGGTGTCCCATGGAAAAGCACTGGTATGTCGTCCACACGTTCGCGGGTTTCGAGCACAAGGCCAAGGCCGCTCTGGAGGAACGGGTCAAGGCGTTGAAGGGCGACGGCGACTGGTTCGGCGAGATCCTCGTGCCCGCCGAGAAGGTCGTGGAGCTGGTGAAGGGAAAGAAGCGGACGTCGTCCAGAAAGTTCTTTCCCGGCTACATCCTGGTGCAGATGGAGATGAACGATGAGACCTGGCACGTCGTCAAGTCCACTCCCAAGGTGACCGGCTTCGTCGGAGGCAGCACGCAGCCGCCGTGGGTCAGCGAGGAGGAGGTGCGGGCGATCACCCAGCAGATGGAAGAAGGCGCGGTGCGGCCACGGCCGCGGGTGGTCTTCTCGGTGGGCGAGAGCGTCAAGGTGATCGACGGTCCGTTTTCCGAGTTCAACGGCGTGGTCGAGGAAGTGAAGCCCGACAAGGGCAAGTTGCGGGTGCTGATCAGCATCTTCGGCCGGGCGACTCCGGTCGAGCTGGACTTTATTCAGGTGGAGCGGAGCTAGTGTGGTGTCTGGTTAATTCGCAGCATAATATGCGGAGGATTTTTCGTTGTCGGCAAGGCGCGATGACGAGCAGTGGCGGGTACCACGCGAGGAAGAGCAACGCGGCCGACGGCGAAAAAGACCCGCAGATTATGTTGCGAATTAGCCAGACACCACACTAGTGTCCTAAGGAGTTCAGGATGGCCAAGAAGGTGATCGGCGAGATCAAGCTGCAGATACCCGCGGGGCAGGCGAATCCGAGCCCTCCCGTGGGCCCGGCGCTGGGGCAACGGGGCGTCAACATCATGGAGTTCTGCAAGGCGTTCAACGCGGCCACCCAGGCTCAGCCTGGCATGATCATCCCGGTCATCATCACCGTCTACGCCGACCGCACCTTCAGCTTCATAACCAAGACCCCGCCCGCCGCGGTGTTGTTGAAGAAGGCGGCCGGCCTGGACAAGGGGGCCCAGGAGCCCGGCAAGGCAACCGTGGGAGAGGTGACGAAAGCCCAGGTTCAGGAGATTGCCCAGCTCAAGATGGCCGATCTGACCAGCGCCAGCATCGAGGCCGCGGTCAGGACCGTTGAAGGCACGGCCCGGAGTCTCGGACTCAAGGTCGTCTGATCCGATCCGGGAGCTGCAATGAAAGCGAAAGGGAAAAAGTACCAGGGCGTGGCGGACAAGCTGGAGCGGACCCGGAAGTATCCGCTGGAAGAGGGGATACGGATGGTCAAGGAGACGGCCACCGCGAAGTTCGACGAGACGGTGGAGTTGTCCGTCCGGCTCGGCGTGGATCCGCGCCGCGCGGACCAGAACATTCGCGGCGCGGTAGGGTTGCCGCACGGGCTCGGCAAACCCGTCCGGGTCCTGGCTTTCGCCAAGGGTGAGAAGGAAAAGGAAGCGGAAGAAGCCGGGGCGGAATTCGTCGGCAACGACGAGTTGATCAAGAAGATCACCGAGGGCTGGCTCGATTTCGACAAGGTGGTGGCCACACCCGACATGATGGGCGCGGTGGGGCGCATCGGCAAGATTCTCGGGCCCCGCGGCCTGATGCCGAATCCCCGGTCGGGCACGGTCGCCGCGGAAATCGGCAAGGCGGTCAAGGAGATCAAGGCGGGTCGTCTGGAGTACCGGGTGGACAAGGCGGGTATCGTTCATCTGCCCATCGGCAAGGTCTCCTTCGACCCGGACGCGCTTGTGGACAACGCGAAAGCGGTGGTGGGCGCACTGATCCGGGCCAAACCCGCCGCCGCCAAGGGTACCTACATCAAGAGCGTGGCCGTGGCCGCGACCATGGGGCCGGGGGTCAAGATCGATCCCGCCGAAGTCCGCACGATGGCGGTTTGATCCATCCGCGGCGTTGATTGGAGAGCAGCGTGGACCGTCAGGGAAAAACGGCAGTCGTCGATGAGTTCCAGGGCAAGTTCAGGACCGCCACCATGGCGGTGGTGACCGACTATCGGGGGTTGTCCGTCAGCAAGATGACGCAGCTCCGCTGTGACGTTCGCGACGCGGCCGGCGAGTACCGGATCGCCAAGAACAACCTGGTCAGGCTGGCGATACGGGACACGTCGTATCAGCCCCTCGAGGACCTCCTGATCGGGCCCAACGGATGGGTGTTCGCCTACGACGATCCCGTGGGCCTTTCGAAGGCCCTGGTCAAGTTCGCGGAGCACAACGAGCAGCTGACCATCAAGGGCGCGGTCCTGGACGGCGCTTTGCTCGAACCGGTTCAGGTCAAGGGCCTGGCCAGTCTGCCGAGCCTGCCGGAGTTGCAGGCCCAGGTGCTTTCACTGATGCAGGCCCCGGCCAGCCGCCTGCTCCAGACCATCCAGGAGCCGGGAAGTCAGCTGGTGCGCTTGCTCGATACGCTTAGGGAAAGCAAGGAGTAGGAGCAGCATACTCAATTGTCAGCTCCATCTCCCCGTCGTTCCGGCGAAAAACGGAAATCCGGAGATGGTGGGGCGGGGTCATGGATCACGATATTCGAAGGGGGAATCCACCAATGGAAGTGAATCGCGAGCAAGTCAAGGACTACATCAAGAACATGTCGCTGCTGGAGGCGGCGAGTCTGGTGAAGGAGCTGGAAGAAGAACTCGGGGTGAGCGCCGCGGCGCCCGTGGCGGTAGCGGCGGCGCCGGCGGCCGCGCCGGCGGCGGAAGAAAAGACCGAGTTCGACGCCGTGTTGACCAGTGCCGGCGAGAAGAAGATCCAGGTCATCAAGGTCGTTCGGGAGATTACCGGTCTGGGACTGAAGGAGGCCAAGGATCTCGTCGACGGGGCGCCCAAGAACGTCAAGGAAGGCGTGTCGAAGGACGAGGCCGAGGAGATCAAGAACAAGATCGAAGAGGTCGGCGGGAGCGTCGAGGTCAAGTAGGGGAGTGGTCGCCCTTCGACTTCGCTCCGCTACCCCTGTACCTGAGCCCTTCGGCTGGCCGGGACAGGCGTAGCGAGCAAGGCGAGCGAAGACGAAGGATCATTGGTCAGGGTTGAGTGAAGGGGGAGCTCATGCCGGTCCAGGTGGCCAACAATGTGAGACTGCGCCGGGATTTCGGGCGCATCAAGAAGATCATCGATCTGCCCTATCTGATCGAGATACAGAAAAACTCCTACGACCTCTTCCTGCAGCAGGACGTTCCCGAAGACCAGCGGCAGGACATCGGGCTGCAGGCCGTGTTCAAGTCGGTGTTCCCCATCAAGGACTTCAACGACACGGCCTCGCTGGAGTACGTCAGCTACACCCTGGGGGAGCCAAAGTACGACGTCGACGAGTGCCACGAGCGCGGCATGAACTTCGCCGCGCCGCTCAAGGTGACGGTGCAGCTTGTGCTCTGGGACGTCGACGCCCAGACCAACTCCCGCAGCATCCGCAACGTCAAGGAACAGGAAGTCTATTTCGGCGAGGTGCCCTTGATGACCCGCAACGGCACCTTCATGATCAACGGCACCGAACGGGTCATCGTCAGTCAGCTCCATCGCTCGCCGGGCGTGTTCTTCGAGCACGACAAGGGAAAGACCCACGCCAGCGGAAAGTTCCTGTACTCGGCCCGGGTGATCCCTTACCGGGGCTCCTGGCTCGATTTCGAGTTCGATCCCAGGGACATCCTGTTCGTCCGCATCGACCGCCGGCGGAAGTTCCACGTCACCGTCCTGCTGCGCGCCTTGGGAATGGAACCCGGGGAGCTGCTGAACTATTTCTACAAGACCGATACGGTCGTGTGCGGCGGCGAACGCCCCATGCTCGACGTCAAGCCCCGCCAGCTCATGGGGCTGAAGGCGACCTGCGACGTCAGGGATCCGGAGTCCAACAACCTCATCGTCCGGGAAGGCCGCCGGTTCACGCGCGCGGTCATGCGGCAGATGGACAACGCGGGGATCAAGCAGATACCCATCGCCTGGGAGGACATTCTCGGCCGGGTGGCGGCGCACGACATCGTGGACCCGGAGTCGAGCCAGGTCATCGTCGAGTGCAATGAGGACATTACCGAGGAAAAGCTGGACCACATCCGCGACAGCCGGGTGGATCGGTTCGAGCTGTTCTTCCTCGACGACGCGGAGACCGGACCCTTCCTGCGCAACACGCTGATGCAGGACAAGATGCAGTCCTGTGACGAGGCGCTGTTGGAGATCTACCGGCGGCTGCGGCCGGGAGATCCCCCGACCATGGAGACCGCCACCACGTTCTTCAACAATCTCTTCTTCAGCCCCGACCGCTACGACCTGTCGCGGGTGGGGCGGCTGAAGCTCAATCACCGGCTCAAGCTGGACGTGCCCCTGGAGCACGGGGCTCTCCGCAAGGAAGACATCCTCGAGGTCGTGCGCTACCTGATCGTGCTGAGGAACGGCAACGGCTCCGTGGACGATATCGACCACCTCGGCAATCGCCGCGTGAGGCCGGTGGGCGAGCTCGTTGAAAACCATTTCCGTGTCGGTCTCGTGCGCATGGAGAGGGCCATCAAGGAGAAGATGAGCCTGCAGGACATCGACACGCTGATGCCGCAGGAACTGATCAACCACAAGCCGGTGTCGGCGGCGTTGAAGGAGTTCTTCGGTTCGAGTCAGTTGTCCCAGTTCCTGGACCAGACCAACCCGCTGTCGGAGATCACCCACAAGCGGCGGCTGTCCGCCCTCGGGCCCGGCGGCCTGACTCGGGAACGCGCCGGGTTCGAAGTTCGGGACGTCCATCCGACGCACTACGGCCGGGTGTGCCCCATCGAGACTCCCGAGGGTCCGAATATCGGCCTCATTGCCTCGCTGTCCACCTACGCGCGGGTCAACGAGTTCGGTTTCATCGAGACGCCCTACCGGGAGGTCCGGGAAGGACGGGTCACGGACCGTATCCGTTACCTCTCCGCGCTGGAGGAGGAAGATCACGTCATCGCCCAGGCCAACGCGGCGCTCGATGCCGAGGGGGGATTCACGCAGGACCTGGTTTCCGCCCGCAAGGCCGGCGAATTCGTGATGGCCCACCCGGATGACGTGAACTTCATGGACGTCTCGCCGAACCAGTTGGTGAGCGTCGCGGCTTCGCTCATTCCCTTCCTGGAGAACGACGACGCCAACCGCGCCTTGATGGGCTCCAACATGCAGCGTCAGGCGGTGCCATTGCTGCGCACGGAGGCTCCCCTGGTGGGCACGGGCATGGAGCGGGTGGTGGCCCGGGACTCGGGCGCCACGGTGGTGGCGGCCCGAAGCGGCACGGTGGAGAGCGTCGATTCCACCCGCATCGTCATCAAGGCGGACAATCATTCCGGTGCGTACGCGGACACCGGCGTGGACATCTACAGCCTGATCAAGTACCAGCGTTCGAACCAGAACACCTGCATCAACCAGCGACCCATTGCGCGTGTCGGCGATCACGTGAGCGACGGCGACGTCGTGGCCGACGGCCCTTCCACCGAGATCGGCGAGTTGGCGCTGGGACGCAACCTGCTGGTCGCGCTCATGCCCTGGGGCGGCTACAACTTCGAGGACTCGATTCTCATCAGCGAACGGGTGGTCAAGGAGGACATCTATACCTCGGTCCACATCGAGGAGTTCGAGTGCGTGTCCCGTGACACCAAGCTGGGCCCCGAGGAGATCACTCGGGATATCCCCAACGCCGGCGACGAGGCGCTCAAGGACCTCGACGAGAGCGGCGTGATCCGCATCGGCGCCGAAGTGAAGCCCGGCGACGTGCTGGTGGGGAAGATCACCCCCAAGGGCGAGACGCAGTTGTCTCCGGAAGAGAAGCTGCTGCGGGCGATCTTCGGCGAGAAGGCGGGAGAGGTGCGGGATTCGTCCCTCAAGGTGCCGCCCGGCGTCGAAGGAACCGTCATCAGCGTACGGATCTTCTCGCGCAAGGGTATGAACAAGGACGAGCGCACCAAGCTCATCGAGAGCCAGGAAGTGGCGCGGCTCAACAAGGACCAGCACGACCAGATCCGCATCGTTCAGGACGGTGCCGTCAAGCGGCTGAAGGAATTGCTGATGGGTCGCCGCGCGGCGACGCGGCTCACGGACGAGAACCGCAAGGTCCTGATCGCCAAGGGTGACGAGTTGACCGAGGAGCTTCTGGACGGAATCCCCCTCTCGTTCCTCGCCGATGTCAAGCTGGACGATCCCGAGCTGGAGGGCGAGGTGGTGCGCGTGGTCGCCAGCACCATGGCGCAGGTCGAGTCCTTGAAGGTACGCTTCCAGGACAAGATCAGCCGGCTGACCAGCGGCGACGAGCTGCCTCCCGGCATGATCAAGATGGTGAAGGTGCTGGTGGCCATCAAGCGCAAGCTGCAAGTGGGCGACAAGATGGCCGGGCGCCACGGCAACAAGGGCGTCATCTCCTGCATTCTGCCGGAAGAGGACATGCCGTACCTGGAAGACGGGACCCCCGTGGACATGGTGCTGAATCCCCTCGGGGTGCCGTCGCGGATGAACGTCGGGCAAATCCTGGAAGCCCATCTCGGCTGGGCCGCGCGCAGTCTGGGCCAGCAGATCCAGGTGCTTCTCGACCAGAGCTCCGCGGAGGTGACGGCGCGCCTGAAGGACTACCTGGGCGACAGCGAGTCGGGCAAGGTCGGACTCGACCGTCTGCCCACGGACGATGTGCGCCGTCTGGCGGAAAAGTACCGCCAGGGAATTCACCTGGCCTCGCCGGTGTTCGACGGCGCCCGGGAAGAAGAGATCTTCAACCTGCTGAAGAAGGCGGATCTGCCGGTCACCGGGCAGGTTACCTTGTACGACGGCCGCAACGGCGAGCCCTTCGATGAGAAGGTGACCGTCGGCGTCATGTACATGATGAAGTTGCACCACCTGGTGGACGACAAGATCCATGCGCGGTCCACCGGCCCCTATTCGCTGGTGACCCAACAGCCGCTCGGCGGCAAGGCGCAGTTCGGCGGCCAACGGTTGGGGGAGATGGAGGTGTGGGCGCTGGAAGCCTACGGCGCCGCTTATACGCTGCAGGAAATGTTGACGGTGAAGTCGGACGACGTGACCGGCCGGACCCGCATGTACGAAGGCATTTTCAAAGGGGATCACTTTCTCGAGCCGGGATTGCCGGAATCCTTCAACGTCATGGTCAAGGAGCTGCAGAGCCTGTGCCTTGACCTGGAGTTGGTGGAATAGGAGGCACCATGGAAGAAGTATACAGTCTGTTCGAGAAGCCCAAGAATCCGCTCAGCTTTCAGGGCATCAAGATCGCCCTGGCCTCGCCGGACAAGATCCGGTCGTGGTCCCACGGCGAGGTGCGGAAGTCGGAGACCATCAACTACAGGACCTTCAAGCCGGAGCGCGACGGCCTGTTCTGCGCCAAGATCTTCGGCCCCACGAAGGACTACGAGTGCAACTGCGGCAAGTACAAGAGAATGCGCCATCGCGGCGTGGTGTGCGAGAAGTGCGGCGTGGAGGTGATCCAGTCGAAGGTCCGCCGGGAACGGATGGGACACATCGAGCTGGCCACGCCGGTGGCCCACATCTGGTTTCTGAAGAGCCTCCCGAGCCGCATCGGCGCCTTGCTGGACCTGTCGCTCAAGGACCTGGAGAAGGTCCTCTACTTCGAATCGTACGTCGTGCTGGACCCGGGCTCGACCAAGCTCCAGTACAAGGAGCTGCTCACGGAGGCCCGCTACCGCAAGGCCCTCGAGGAGTACGGCTCCGACTTCACGGCTCAGATGGGGGCCGAAGCCATCCGCGAGCTCTTGGGCCATATCGACGTCGAGGGGCTGTCCGGGGAGCTCAAGGCCGAGCTCAAGGACGCCAATTCGGAGGTCAAGCGCAAGAAGATCGCCAAGCGGCTCAAGGTCCTCAGCGCGTTCCGCAGCTCCAAGAACCGGCCCGAGTGGATGATCCTGGAGGTGATTCCGATCATACCGCCGGACCTGCGTCCCCTCGTTCCGTTGGACGGCGGCCGCTTCGCCACCTCCGATCTGAACGATCTCTACCGCAGGGTGATCAACCGCAACAACCGGCTCAAGCGCCTCATGGAGCTGAACGCGCCCGATATCATCATCCGCAACGAAAAGCGCATGCTGCAGGAGGCGGCGGACGCTCTGTTCGATAACGGGCGGAGAGGCCGGGCCATCACCGGGCCCAACCGGCGGCCGCTCAAGTCGCTCAGCGACATGCTCAAGGGGAAGACCGGCCGGTTCCGCCAGAATCTGCTGGGCAAGCGGGTGGATTACTCGGGCCGGTCGGTCATCGTCGTGGGTCCGGAGCTGCGGCTGCATCAGTGCGGCTTGCCGAAGAAGATGGCCCTGGAGCTCTTCAAGCCCTTCATCTACAACAAGCTGGAGGAACGCGGTTACGTCACCACCATCAAGAGCGCCAAGAAGGCGGTGGAGAAGGAGCGCCCGGAGGTCTGGGACATCCTCGACGACGTCATCAAGGAGCACCCGGTGCTGCTCAACCGGGCGCCGACGTTGCACCGATTGGGGATCCAGGCGTTCGAGCCGGTGCTGATCGAGGGCAAGGCGGTGCAGTTGCATCCGCTGGTATGCGCCGCCTACAACGCCGATTTCGACGGCGATCAGATGGCGGTGCACGTGCCGTTGTCGGTGGAGGCGCAGGTGGAGGCACGGGCGCTCATGATGTCCACCAACAACATCCTCTCGCCGGCCAACGGCAAGCCGATCATCGTGCCGTCGCAGGACATCGTCCTGGGGCTCTACTACCTCACCCGCGAACGTCCCAACGTCAAGGGCGCGGGGAAGGTGCTGGCCAGCCCGGCCGAAGTGCGCATCGCCTACGACCAGGGGGAAATCGCCCTGCAGGCGCGCATCCGGGTGCGGGTCGACGGGGAGATGTACGACTCCACGGCGGGGAGGGTGCTGCTCTACGAGATCGTGCCGCACCAGATCCCGTTCCGTGAAGTCAACCACGTGATGAAGAAGAAGGAGCTGGGGAATCTCATCGATCTCAGCTACCGGCTGGCCGGCAACAAGGCCACCGTCATCTTCGCGGACAAGCTGAAGGACACCGGTTACAGCTATGCCACCAAGGCGGGAGCTTCCATCGCCCTCAAGGACATGGTGATACCGGCCAGCAAGGAGCGGTTGCTGAAGCAGGCGTACGGGAGCGTTCAGGAGATTGACGAGCAGTACAACAACGGGCTCATCACCGACGGCGAGCGCTACAACAAGGTCGTGGACATCTGGGCGGAGGTCACCGACCGGATCTCGGACGAGATGCTGCGGGATCTGGGCACGGAGACCGTCACGGATGAGCAGGGCTACACCATGCGGGTGCCCAATTTCAATCCGATCTTCATGATGGCCGACTCGGGCGCCCGTGGCAGCGCGCAGCAGATACGGCAGCTCGCCGGCATGCGCGGGCTCATGGCCAAGCCCTCGGGGGAGATCATCGAGACGCCCATCACGGCCAACTTCCGGGAGGGGCTGACGGTCCTGCAGTACTTCATCTCCACCCACGGCGCGCGCAAGGGGCTCGCGGACACCGCCCTCAAGACCGCCAACTCGGGCTACCTGACCCGGCGTCTCGTGGACGTGGCCCAGGACGCCATCATCACCCAGGACGACTGCGGCACGCTGGACGGCATCGAGATGGCGCCCCTCATGGAGGGCGGCGAGATCATCGAGCCCCTGGGCGACCGTGTGCTGGGCCGGGTGGCGCTGGAGGATATCAAGGACCCGTTCAGTGGCGAGGTGATCGTCAGGGCCAACCGGGAGATCGACGAGGGGTTGGTGCAGCGGATCGAGGACGCGGGCCTGGAGCGCATCTGGATTCGCTCGGTGCTCACCTGCCAGTCGAAGAAGGGCGTATGTGTGATGTGCTACGGCCGCGACCTGGCCCGAGGCGAGATGGTGAACGCGGGAGAGGCCATCGGAGTCATCGCCGCGCAGTCCATCGGCGAACCCGGGACGCAGCTCACCATGCGGACGTTCCACATCGGCGGCACCGCCAGCCGGCGCGCCGAGCAGACCACGCTGGAGCCGCGCACCGACGGGTACGTGAAGCTCATCAACGTCAGCACCGTCATCAACCGCGAAGGCGAGCTGGTGGTCATGAACCGCAACGGCGAACTGGCGGTCGTGGACTACCCCGAGGGTTCCAACCGTTCGCGGGAAAGAGAGCGTGAGCGGTATCCGCTGGTGTACGGCGCCAAGCTCAAGAAGGAGGACGGCTCCGAGGTGAAGGCCGGGGAGCTGCTGGCCGAGTGGGACCCGTACACGATCCCCATCATCACCGAGATCGCCGGCAGCGTGAAGTTCGGCGACATCGTCGAGAGCACCACCATGGAAGAGAAGGTGGACGAGCGCACCGGCCTGTCCACCAAGGTCATCATCGACTTCAAGGACATCGACAAGCGGCCGCGGCTCTCCATCAAGGACGACGGCGGCAAGACCCTCCGGCTTCCCAGCAACAACGAGGCGCGCTACATGCTGCCGGTGGGCGCCCACATCAACGTGACCGAGCACCAGGAAGTATCGGCGGGCGACGTGCTGGCGAAGATTCCTCGGGAAACCACCAAGACCAAGGACATCACGGGCGGGCTGCCCCGCGTGGCCGAGCTGTTCGAGGCCAGGAAGCCCAAGGAGTTCGCGGTCATCAGCGAGATCGACGGCGTGGTCTCGTTCGGGCGTGACACCAAGGGCAAGCGCAAGGTGGTGGTGACGCCGGACGTGGGAGAGCCGCGGGAGTACCTGATCGCCAAGGGCAAGCACATCAGCGTGCACGAGGGCGACCGGGTCCGCGCCGGCGAGTCGTTGATGCAGGGTTCGTCCAATCCCCACGACATTCTCGGCATTCTGGGCGAAAAGGCCCTCGCCAAGTACCTCGTGGACGAGATTCAGGAGATCTACAGGCTCCAGGGGGTGCGCATCAACGACAAGCACATCGAGGTCATCGTCAAGCAGATGCTCAGGCGCGTGCGCATCAAGGAGAGCGGCGATACCGACTTTCTGATGGGCGACCAGGTGGAGAAGTGGCGCTTCGAGGAGGAGAATCAGCGGGTTCTGGCCGAGGGAGGACAGCCGGCGGTGGCGGAGCCGCTGCTGCTGGGAATCACCAAGGCGTCGCTGTCCACCGGAAGCTTCATTTCGGCCGCGTCGTTCCAGGAGACCACCAAGGTTCTTACCGAGGCGGCCATCAACGGCCGGCTCGATCCCCTCAGCGGACTGAAGGAAAACGTGATCATGGGCAAGCTGATCCCGGCGGGGACCGGCTTGGCCGAGTACAACGTTCTGGACGTCGAATGCGACGAGCAATTGGGCGAGATCGACGTCTCCGAGGTGGAAGTCGCCTGAGGTTGACAGCAAACGGAAGTTTCGATAAAATCGGCGGTTTATTGACAGGATAGCAGCCAATGCCCACGATCAATCAACTGGTCCGCAAGGGACGCGAGATACAGCGGCAGAAGAACACCGCGCCGGCCCTCCAGGGCTGTCCGCAAAAGCGCGGCGTGTGCACGCGGGTCTATACCTCCACTCCGAAAAAGCCCAACTCGGCGTTGCGCAAGGTGGCCCGGGTGCGGTTGACCAACGGCACGGAGGTGACCTCCTACATTCCCGGAATGGGGCACAATCTGCAGGAGCACTCCGTCGTGCTGATCCGCGGCGGCAGGGTCAAGGACCTGCCGGGTGTGCGTTATCACATCATCCGCGGAGCGCTGGACTCCATCGGCGTTCAGGAGCGCCGCCAGGGGCGTTCGAAGTACGGAGCCAAGAGGCCGAAGTAGGGACATGCCGCGCAAGGGTGAAATCAAGCGGAGGGAGTTGCTCCCGGATCCCAAGTACGGTGACAAGCTGGTCACGAAGTTCATCAACAACATGATGAGCCGTGGCAAGAAGAGCATCGCCGAGGGGATACTCTACCGGTCACTGGACATCATCGCGGACAAGGCCAAGACCGAGCCGCTGGGCGTGTTCAAGCGGGCCGTCGACAACGCCAAGCCCATGGTGGAGGTCCGTTCCCGGCGGGTCGGAGGCGCCACTTATCAAGTGCCGGTGGAAGTCCGTCCCGACCGGCGGCTTTCGCTCAGCCTCCGCTGGCTGATCAGCGCGGCCAGGGCCAGAAGCGAAAAGGCCATGGACGAAAAGCTTGCCGGAGAGTTGATGGATGCCGCCAACCAGCGGGGCAACGCGGTCAAGAAGAAAGACGACACTCACAGGATGGCCGAGGCGAACCGCGCCTTCGCCCATTACCGCTGGTAGAAAACCAAGTCAATCAATGTCCGATCAAGGAGGCGGGAAAACCGCCTCCTTTTTTTGCCGTCGTAAAGATACGAGATGAGCAGACAGATTTCACTCGACCGGATCCGCAACATCGGCATCATGGCCCATATCGATGCCGGCAAGACCACCACGACGGAGCGCGTGCTGTTCTACACCGGCATCAACTACAAGCTGGGCGAGGTGCACGACGGTACCGCGACCATGGACTGGATGGTCCAGGAGCAGGAGCGGGGGATTACCATCACCTCCGCGGCCACGACCTGCCATTGGCAAGACCACCGGATCAACATCATCGACACTCCGGGCCACGTGGACTTCACCATCGAGGTGGAGCGGTCGCTGCGCGTGCTCGACGGCGCCATCGCGGTGTTCTGCTCGGTGGGCGGCGTGGAACCGCAGACCGAGACCGTGTGGCGTCAGGCGGACAAGTACGGCGTGCCCCGGATCGCCTACATCAACAAGATGGACCGGGTGGGCGCGGATTTCTTCCGGGTGGTGAAGATGATCGAGGATCGGCTGGGAGCGCGCCCGCTCGTGATCCAGCTCCCGGTGGGATCCGAAGACAATTTCCAGGGCGTCATCGACCTCGTGCGCATGAAGGCCATCCTGTGGGACAACGAGAACCTCGGCGCGAGCTTCCGGGTCGACTCGATACCCGCGGACTTGCAGGCTCAGGCGGACGAATATCGCGAGGCGATGCTGGAGACGCTGGCCGACTGCGACGACGCCGTCATGACGGCGTACCTCCAGGGTGACGAGATCTCCAGCGAGCGGCTGGTGCAGGCCATTCGGGCCGCCGGGCTGAAGCTCCAGCTCGTCCCGGTGCTGTGCGGCGCGGCGTTCCGCAACAAGGGCGTGCAAACGCTTCTGGACGCGGTCGTCGACTATCTCCCCTCGCCGCTGGATGTACCGCCGATTCGCGGGACCGATCCGGACAGCGGTGACGACGCCGTGCGTGTGACTTCCGACGAGGCGCCGTTCTCGGCCCTCGCGTTCAAGATCATGGCCGATCCGTTCGTGGGGTCGCTGACGTTTTTCCGGGTCTATTCCGGAACCCGGACTTCCGGCGCCTTCGTCTACAACGCTTCCACCGGTCGACGGGAGCGGCTGGGGCGCATCCTCAAGATGCATGCCAACAAGCGGGAGGAGATCAGCGAGGTCTGCGCCGGGGACATCGCCGCGGCGGTGGGTTTGCGCAGCGCCAAGACGGGCGACACGCTCTGTGACGAGAACAACCCGATTCTGCTGGAGTCCATCGACTTCCCCGAGCCGGTCATCGCCATCGCCATCGAGCCCAAGTCCCGCGACGATCAGGAGAAGCTTGCGTCCTCCCTGCAGAAGCTGGCCAAGGAGGACCCGTCCTTCCGGGTGACCGTCGACCAGGAGACTGGCCAGACACTGATCTCGGGAATGGGGGAGCTCCATCTCGAGGTCATCGTCGACCGCCTGCTGCGGGAGTTCAAGGTGGACGCCAACGTGGGCAAGCCGCAGGTAGCGTACAAGGAGACCGTACGCCGGACGGTAGAGCAGGAAGGCCGGTTCGTCCGCCAGTCCGGCGGCCGCGGGCAGTTCGGCCATGTCTACCTGCGCCTGGAGCCGCAGCCTACGGGAAGAGGCTTCGAGTTCGTCAGCGCCATCAAGGGAGGCGTGATACCGCAGGAATACGTGCCCGCGGTCGAGAGCGGCATCGTCCAGGCCATGACCAACGGCGGCCTGGTGGGCTACCCCGTGGTAGACGTCCGGGTGACGCTCCTCGACGGCAGCTACCACGAGGTGGACTCCTCGGAAATGGCCTTCACCATTGCCGCCTCGATGGCGTTCAAGGATGCGTTGCGCAAGGCTTCCCCCGTGTTGCTGGAGCCGGTGATGGACGTGGAGGTGGTGGTGCCGGAGGAGTTCATGGGCGATGTCATCGGCGACATCAGCTCGCGTCGGGGCAAGGTTCTGGGGATGACCTCCAAGGCCGGCGCCCAAGTGGTGGAGTCCCGCGTTCCGCTGTCGCGGATGTTCGGTTATGCCACGGATCTGAGATCGAGGACCCAGGGCCGGGCGACGTACACGATGCAGTTCTCGCGCTACGAGCAAGTTCCGGACACGGTGAAGGAAGACATGCTGGGCGGCGAGGCGCGGGTCTAACGACATAGCGTGATTCGACAGGGGTGAGGGTGTGAACGAGAAAATCCGCATTCGGCTCAAGGCCTACGACTACCGGGTCCTGGACCAGTCGGTGGGCGAGATCGTCGAGACCGTGAAGAGAACCGGTGGGCGAGTCGCCGGCCCCATCCCTCTCCCCACGCGGATCGAGAGATTCACGGTCAACCGCTCTCCGCACGTGGACAAGAAATCGCGGGAACAGTTCGAGGTTCGCACCCACAAGCGGCTGCTGGACATCCTCGAGCCGACCCAGCAGACCATCGATGCATTGGGCAAGCTGGATCTGGCGGCTGGCGTCGACGTGGAGATCAAGCTTCAGTAGGCTGCAAGATGACGGGTCTCATCGGAAAGAAAATCGGCATGAGCCAGCTCTTCGACGACACGGGCAACGTGATACCCGTGACGGTGGTGGAGACGGGCCCGTGCGTGGTGGTGCAGAAGAAGGACGTGACCAGGGACGGCTACAACGCTCTGCAGCTCGGGTTCGGGCAGCAGAAGAACCAGCGCGTCAACCGTCCCCTGCGGGGTCACATGGCCAAGGCCGAGAAGGGATCGTTCCGGGTGCTCCGGGAGTTCAGGGTGGATGACGTCTCGGGTTACGAGGTGGGCCAGGAGCTCACGGTGACGGATCTGGTCGAGCCGGGAGATCTGGTGGATGTCACCGGCACCTCCAAGGGCCGCGGCTTCGCCGGTGTCATGAAGCGTTGGGATTTCGGCGGCTTCTCCCGCACCCACGGCACCCACGAGTATTTCCGGCACGGCGGCTCCATCGGCAACCGCTCCTATCCCGGCAAGGTGTTTAAGGGCAAGCGCATGGCCGGCCACTGGGGCAACGAGAGAGTGTCGATCCAGAACCTCCGGGTGGTGGAAGTTCGTCCGGAGGAAAACCTTCTTCTCGTGAAGGGCGCTGTCCCGGGTGCCAACGGCGGCCTCGTCCTCGTCCGGCGTGCCGTCAAGGGGTAGGGAATGGAACTTCGCAGGATCGAGCCGGTGCTCCCGGAGAGTATATTCGGCGTGGACATCCGCCCCCACCTGTTGCACCAGGCGGTGGTCATGCAGTTGAACAACCGGCGCGCCGGCACCGCGTCCACCAAGACCCGCGGCCGGGTCCGCGGTAGCGGCAGGAAGCCGTGGCGCCAGAAGGGGTCCGGCAGGGCCCGCGCCGGCAGCGTGCGGTCGCCCATCTGGGTCGGCGGCGGCACTGTCTTCGGTCCGCTGCCCCGGGACTACTCGTACCGGATACCCAAGAAGGCCCGCCGGCAGGCGGTGCTGTCCGCTCTCAGCCTGAAGCGACAGGAAGAGAAGCTCGTGGTGGTGGAGCCGGAGGACGTGTCCGAGATAAAGACCCGCCTCATGGCCGAGGCCATGGCTGCGCTGGGGGTGGGGAGCTCCCTCTTCGTGATCGCGGAGGGCGATGAGAGGATCGAGTTGTCGGCGCGCAATCTTCCGAAGGTCAAGGTGCTGCGGGTGGCCGGACTGAACGTGTACGACCTGCTCCGTTTCGAGTACCTCGTGCTGACTCGGGAGGCGCTGCAGAAAATCGAGGAGAGGTTCTCGCAATGAGGGGCGTTCGAGATGCCGTTCTCGGTCCATTGATCTCGGAGAAGGGTTCGATGCTGGCCGAGTCGTCGAACCAGGTGATCTTCAAGGTCCGTCCGGATGCCAACAAGATAGAGATCCGGAAGCAGGTGGAGGCGCTGTTCAAGGTCACGGTGCTGGACGTCAGGACCGCGCGCTACCTGGGCAAGATGCGCCGCGTCGGCAGGAACACCGGACGGTTGCCGCTTTGGAAGAAGGCGTTCGTCACGCTGAAGGAAGGCGATCGAATCGATTTCTTCGGCGTGGGTTAAAAAGGGTTGTAGGCCATGTCGATCAAGAACCGCCGCCCGACATCTCCCGGGCGCCGTTTTTCCACCGGGTTCGGGTTCGAGGAGATTACCCAGGACTCGCCGCACAGGGCGCTGCTGCGGCCGCTCAAGGGCCACGGCGGGCGCAACAACACCGGCCGGATCACCAAGGACCACCGTGGAGGCGGGCACAAGCGGCGGTACCGCTTCATCGACTTCAAGCGGGACAAGAAGGGGGTCGAGGGCCGGGTCGAGACCATCGAGTACGACCCGAACCGGTCGGCGCGGGTGGCGCTCATCTGCTACCTCGACGGCGAGCGGCGGTACATCCTGGCGCCGGACAAGCTCAGGGTCGGCAGCCGGATCATTGCCGGCGATCAGGACATCGACATCCAGCCGGGGAATTCCCTACCGTTGAGATTCATCCCGACGGGAACGCTGGTCCACAACGTGGAGTTGAAGGCCGGCAAGGGCGGGCAGATCGTCCGCAGCGCGGGAGCATCCGCGCAGGTGATGGCCAAGGAGGGCTACTACACGCTGCTCAAGCTGCCGTCCGGCGAGCTGCGAAACGTCCGTTCCGAGTGCCGGGCGACCGTCGGGGAAGTGGGCAACAGCGACTACGAGAACGTCACCTACGGCAAGGCGGGGCGCTCCCGTTGGATGGGCCGGCGGCCGGTGACCCGGGGCATCGCCAAGAACCCCGTTGACCATCCGCACGGCGGCGGCGAGGGCCAGTCCAAGGGCAATCACCCGCAGACGCCGTGGGGCAAGCCGACGAAGGGATACCGGACCCGCGGGGTCAAGCCTTCCGACAAGTACATCGTGAAGCGCAGAAAGGGACAGTAGGCATGGCTCGTTCGATCAAGAAGGGTCCTTTCGTGGACGACCACCTGATGCGCAAGATCGAGGAAATGAACCGGTCCCAGGCACGGAGGGTGGTCAAGACGTGGTCGCGGCGTTCGACCATCACTCCCGACATGATCGGTCATACCATCGCGGTGCACAACGGGCGCAAGTTCCTGCCGGTGTTTGTCACCGAGAACATGGTGGGCCACAAGCTTGGAGAGTTTTCTCCCACGCGCACGTTCCACGGCCACGCCGGAGACCGCAGGGGCGACGCCAGGGGCGTGAGGAGATAGGGTATGGAGGCGCGCGCGGTTACGAAGTTCGCCCGAGTCTCGCCGCGCAAGATGAGGCTCGTGGTGGACCAAGTGCGAGGCCGGTCGGTGGAGGACGCGCTGACCATCCTCAAGTTCGTGCCCAAGGGCTGCGCCGGCATTGTCGCCAAGACCTTGCGGTCGGCGGTGGCCAACGCGGAGAACACGCAGAGCGTGGACGTGGACCTCCTGTATGTCAAGACCGCCGAGGTCGGCCAGGCGGGGATGTGGAAACGGTTCATGCCGCGCGGGATGGGTCGCGCCAACCGGATCCGTAAACGCCTCAGTCATCTCACCGTGGTCGTCGACGAACGGGTCTAGTGCGAACGAACCGGACAGGACAATAAGATGGGACAGAAGACACACCCCAAGGTATTCCGCATGCGCGTGATCGAGTCGTGGGACTCGAAATGGTACGCCGGCAACGACTACCCCGAGTTGCTGCACGAGGACCTCACCATCAAGCGCTTCCTCAAGGGGCGGCTTCATCACGCGGGCATCTCCAAGATCGAGATCGAGCGCGCGACCAACAAGGCCAAGATCAACATCCATACCGCGCGTCCGGGCATCGTCATCGGCAAGAAGGGCGCGGAGATCGAGAAGCTCAAGGAGGAGCTGGCGAAGCTGTCCGTGCGGGAAGTCTTCATCAATATCCACGAGGTGAGAAGGCCCGACCTGGACGCCCAGTTGGTGGCGGAGAACGTGGCCCTCCAACTGGAAAGGCGGGTGGCCTTCCGCCGCGCCATGAAGGAGAGCGTTTCCCGCGCGCTGCGCATGGGCGCCCAGGGTATCCGGATCCAGTGCGGCGGCCGGCTTGGAGGCCAGGAGATCGCCCGCACCGAGTGGTACCGGGAGGGACGCGTGCCGTTGCACACCTTGCGGGCGGATGTCAGCTACGGTCTCGCGGAGGCCAAGACGACATACGGCGTCATCGGCGTCAAGGCGTGGATTTTCCGGGGTGAGATTCTGACGAAGCAGGAAGAGCAGCAGAAAGCCTCCCTGGGGCTGTAGGCGGAACGAACCATGCTCGAGCCAAGAAAAATCAAGTACCGCAAGGTGCAGAAGGGCCGCAGGGGCGGGTTTGCCGACCGCGGCTCCAGTCTTTCTTTCGGCGACTACGGGTTGAAGTCCGTGGACCGGGGCTACATCACGGCGCGCCAGATCGAAGCCGCCCGGATCGCGCTGACCCGTTACCTGAAGCGGCACGGTAAAGTCTGGATCCGGGTCTTTCCGGACAAGCCCATCACCAAGAAACCCGCGGAAGTTCGGATGGGCAAGGGCAAGGGACCGCTGCACGCCTGGGTGGCGGTGGTCAAGCCCGGCAAGCTGTTGTTCGAGATGGAAGGGGTTCAGCGAGACGCCGCCAAGGAAGCGTTCCGGCTGGCCTCGCGCAAGCTGGGTCTGGCCACGGTGTTCGTCGAGCGGTAGGCGGGAGTAGTCGATGCGCGCGAAGGAACTACGGGACCTGAGCCTGGACGAGCTGCGGCAAAAGCGCACGGAGTTCAAGGAGCAGCTCTTCCACCTGACCCTGCGCCGCGCCACGGGGCAGTTGGAAAGCCCCATGAAGTTGCGGCAATCGCGGCGGGACCTGGCCCGGGTGGAGACGATCCTCGGAGAGCAACGCCGCGCCGCGGAACAAAAGCAAGAAGGCGACCATGAGTGAGCGGGGTGTCACGAAGCAGCGTGAGGGGGTGGTCCGGACCAACCGGATGGCCAAGACCGTCGTGGTCGAGCTGGAACGAATCATCCTTCACGCGCGTTACAAGAAGTACCTCAGGCGGCGGACCAAGGTGAAGGCCCACGACGAACGCAACCAGTGCCAGGTGGGCGACCGCGTCGTCATCGTCGAATGCAGGCCGCTCAGCCGGCACAAGCGGTGGCGCGTGAGCCGCATCCTCAACCGCCCCGCGGCGGGCGAGAAGGCCGCCTCGCAGAGCACAGGGGTCTAGCGCGATGATACAAGTGGGGACGGTGCTGGACGTGGCGGACAATTCGGGGGCCAGGAGGGTCCGGTGCATCAAGGTGCTCGGAGGGACGAGGCGCAAGTACGCCAGCGTGGGCGACGTCATCGTCGTGTCCGTGAAGGAAGCGATGCCCAACTCCAAGGTGCCCAAGGGCGACGTGGTGAGAGCCGTGGTCGTGCGCACCGCCAAGGAGCTGAGCCGGGTGGACGGCTCGTACATTCGTTTCGACAACAACTCGGCGGTGTTGATCGATAACCAGAAGGAGCCCGTGGGCACCCGGATCTTCGGCCCGGTGGCTCGTGAGCTGAGGGCGAAACGGTTCATGAAGATCGTATCGCTGGCACCGGAGGTGTTGTAGTGTTTGTCCGCAAAGATGACACCGTGATGGTGGTGGCCGGGAAGGAACGCGGCAAGACCGGCAAGATCATCAAGGTGGCGCCCAAGAAGAGCCGCGTGTTCATCGAGCGGGTGAATCTCGTCAAGCGCCATTCCAAGCCTCGTAGCGCACAGCAACCCGGGGGGATCATCGAGAAGGAGGCCTCGATTCACGTCTCCAACGTCATGATCATGTGCGATGCCTGCAATGCTCCGGTCCGGATCGGACACAAGATTCTCGAGGACGGACAAAAGGTGCGCGTCTGCCGGCGTTGCGGCCAGAGCGTGGGTTGAGCCGGCGCGCCAAGCGGAATTCAACGATGGTCAGGCTTGAGCAGAAATATCACGAAGCGATCGTGCCCGCGATGATGGAGCGGTTCGGCTACCGCAACAAGCTCCAGGTGCCGCGGTTGAAGAACGTCTCCATCAACGTCTGTATCGGCGAGGCGGTGCAGAACGCCAAGCTTCTGGACGCCGCGGTGGCGGAGCTGGGCGCCATCAGCGGCCAGCGTCCCGTGGTTACCCGGGCGCGGAAGGACATCTCCAACTTCAAGCTCCGCCGTGGCAATCCCATCGGCTGCATGGTGACCCTGCGACGGGAGCGGATGTACGAGTTCCTGGATCGGCTGATACAGGTGGCCCTTCCCCAGGTGCGGGACTTCAAGGGCATCTCGGACCGGTCCTTTGACGGCTGCGGCAACTATTCGCTGGGGATCCGCGAGCAGATCATCTTTCCCGAAGTCAGAGCGGAGTCGGTGGAACGGCTTCACGGGCTGACGGTGTCCATCGTGACTACGGCCCAGACCGACGAGGAAGGCATCGCCTTGCTCAAGCAACTCGGAATGCCGTTCGTCGCCGACGGGGGTACGACAAGTGGCTAAGAAGTGTCTACGCATCAAGGCAGAGCAGACGCCGAAGTTCAAGGTGCGACAATACAACCGCTGTCCGCTTTGCGGCAGGGCCAGGGCTTTCTATCGGCGATTCCGCATGTGCAGGATCTGCCTTCGGCTCTACGCGCGCCGGGGAGAGATTCCCGGAGTCATCAAGGCGAGCTGGTAGGAGGCGGGTTTCGCATGAGCATGACCGACCCGATCGCAGACTTGCTGACCCGGATACGAAACGCCGGGATGGCGAAGCATGAAACCACGGATGTGCCCTGGTCCCGGATCAAGGAAGACATCGTGAAGGTGCTGGTCGAGGAGGGGTACGTGCGGCAGATCCGGCGCGTGCCGGTCGAAGGCCAGGTACAGGATACCCTGCGGATCTATCTGAAGTACGACCGGAACCGTCAACCGGTGCTGAGCGAATTGAAGCGGGTGAGCCGCCCGGGGCGCCGCGTCTATCTCGGCTACAGGGATATCCACCCGGTTCGCAGGGGTTTGGGGACCCACATCCTTTCCACTCCCAAGGGCATCGTCGGGGATCGGGAGGCGGTCAAGGCCAAGGTCGGCGGCGAGCTGCTCTGCTCGGTCAGTTAGTTTGCCAACCCGAACGGGTTGGCAAACAGTCCCTGACCCATGGTTGGGTTGGAGAACAGTCGCTAACCGACGGTTGGGTTGGCAAACAAGGGGTAGCGTCACGTGTCACGCGTAGGGAAAATGCCGATAGTCGTGCCCGGGAGCGTCAAGATCGCCGTGGAGGGCGCGGAGATGCGGGTCCAGGGCCCCAAGGGGACGTTGTCCCACAATATCCCGGAGGGCATCGAGGTGGACGTGGACGGCGGCACGCTTCAGGTCCGCCGGACGGACGACACCAAGGCGCTGAAGTCGCTGCACGGACTCACCCGCAAGCTTCTGGCGAACATGGTCGAGGGCGTCAGCGAGGGCTTCAAGAAGGTGCTGGAGATCAACGGCGTGGGTTACAGGGCGGAGCTCAAGGACCAGTCGCTGCACCTGACGTTGGGGTTCTCCCATCCGATCGTGTTCCCGCTGCCGGCGGGCGTGTCGGCCTCGGTGGAACGGCAGACGGTGATCACCCTCGAGTCCCATGACAGGCAGGTGCTGGGTCAGGCGGCGGCCGAGGTGCGCGGCTTCCGTCCGCCGGAACCTTACAAGGGCAAGGGGATCCGCTACCAGGGCGAGATGGTCCAGCGCAAGGCGGGCAAGGCCATGGGCGGCGGCGCGGGCTGAGCGAGCCGGATCGGGTGAACCCATGTTGACGAGCAAGAAGGTCCTGAGCCGCAAACGGCGGCAGCGAAGCGTGCGCAAGCGGATCACCGGGAGCGACGCCTGTCCCCGGCTCTGCGTGTATCGTAGCTCGAAGCACATCTACGCACAGGTCATCTCCGACGAGCGCGGGGTGACGCTGCTGAGCGCGTCGACGCTGGCAAGGGAGGCCGCGGGGTCCGAGGAGGGCAAGGGGGTGGAGGCGGCCAGGGAGGTGGGTCTCCGGATCGCGAAGCTGTGCGGGGAGAAACAAATCTCTCGGGTCGTGTTCGACAGAAACGGCTTTCTGTTTCACGGGCGGGTAAAGGCACTGGCGGAGGCTGCACGGGAGGCCGGCCTCGTCTTCTGATTCGGGGGTTGTTTTGGAAAAAGTCGATCCGCAGGGCTTGGAGCTCAAGGAGAAGGTCATTCACATCAGCCGCGTGGCCAAGGTCGTCAAGGGCGGACGGCGCTTCAGCTTCAATGCGCTGGTGGTAGTGGGTGACGAGATCTCCGTGGTCGGATACGGGTTGGGCAAGGCCAACGAAGTGCCCGAGGCCATCCGCAAGGGCGTCGAGCACGCCAAGAAGACCCTGCTTCGGGTGCCGCTGGTGGACGACAGCATCCCCTACGAGGTGACGGGCCGCTTCGGCGCGGGGCATGTGCTGCTCAAGCCCGCGGCTCCGGGAACCGGGGTGATCGCCGGCGCCGGGGTTCGGGCCGTGGTGGAAGCGGCGGGGATTCCCAACGTGTTGAGCAAGTGCATCGGTTCCAACAATCCGCACAATCTCGTCAAGGCCACCTTCGAGGCCCTCAAGAGCCTCAAGTCCCCGGAGGAGGTGTCGGACCTGAGGGGCAAGCCGCTGGCGGAGATCAGGTAAGGAAGATTTAATGGATCTGGGTGAACTGCGTCCCGCCAAAGGGGACAAGCATTCGAAGAAGCGCGTGGGCCGGGGCATGGCTTCCGGAACCGGCAAGACCTGCGGCCGTGGACACAAGGGTCAGGGGGCTCGTGCCGGAGGCGGCGTGAGGCCGGGATTCGAGGGCGGCCAGATGCCGCTGACCCGCCGGGTGCCCAAGCGGGGTTTCCACAATCCGTTCCGGAAGACGTACACTCCGGTGAACCTGGACAGCCTCGAGCGGTTCGAGTCGGGCCAGGAGATCTCGCCCGAGTTGTTGCGGGAGGCGGGGTTGGCCGGTAACGGACCGGTGAAGATACTGGGCCGCGGGGAGCTGGACAAGGCCCTCACGGTGAAGGCTCACGGCTTCTCCCGCAGCGCGCGGCAGAAGATCGAAGCGGCGGGAGGCCGGGCCGAAGTCCTTTGACATGCTTGAGGGTTTTCAGAGCGCTGGCCGCATTCCCGAGCTGAGGCGACGCATCCTGTTCACCTTGGCGATGCTGGCCGTCTATCGCGTCGGGGTCGCCATACCGACGCCGGGCATCGACCGTGAAGGGCTGGCGGCGTTCTTCGCCCAGGTCGAGGGCACCATCTTCGGGCTCTTCAATCTGTTTTCGGGCGGCGCGCTGGAGCAGTTCTCGGTGTTCTCGCTGGGCATCATGCCCTACATCAGCGCCTCGATCATCCTGCAGCTCCTGACGGTGGTCTTTCCGTACCTGGAACGGCTCTCGAAGGAAGGCGACGTCGGCCGCAAGAAGATCACGCAGTACACGCGCTACGGCACCATCGTGCTTTCCGTCATCCAGGGCCTGATGATCAGCTTCGGGCTCGAAGGCACCCGGGGCCCCAACGGCGAGGCCATCGTGCTGGAGCCCGGCTGGAACTTCCGGCTGATGACGGTGCTGACCTTGACCTCGGGAACGGCGTTCATCATGTGGCTGGGCGAGCAGGTCACGGAGCGCGGAATCGGCAACGGCATTTCCCTGATCATATTCGCCGGCATCGTCGCCGCCCTGCCGTCGGCGGTGACCTCGACGTTCCAGTTCGTCCGCGAAGGCGAGCTCAGCATCTTCTTCGTGGTGCTGCTGGTCCTGTTCGTGGTGCTGGTGGTGGGTGTCATCATCTTCATGGAACGGGGACAGCGGCGAATACCGGTTCAATACGCAAAACGCGTGGTCGGACGCAGGATGTACGGCGGACAGACGTCGCATCTGCCGCTCAAGATCAACACCTCCGGGGTGATCCCGGTGATATTCGCGTCGTCGGTGCTGATCTTCCCGGCCACCGTGGCGCAGTTCGTCCAGAATCCCTGGGCGCAGGCGCTGGCGGGCTCCATGGCGCCGGGGCAGTGGCTCCATGACCTGCTGTACATCGGCCTGATCATGTTCTTCTGCTTCTTCTATACCGCGATCGTTTTCAATCCGGTGGACGTGGCCGAGAACATGCGCAAGTACGGCGGATACGTGCCGGGTATTCGCCCGGGAAAAAGGACCGCGGAGTTCATTGACCGGGTGCTGTCGCGGATCACCCTCGGCGGCGCCGTCTACCTGTCCCTGGTGGCTTTGTTGCCGACGATTCTGATCTCGCAGTTCAACGTTCCGTTCTTTTTCGGCGGAACCGCGCTGCTGATCGTGGTGGGGGTGGCGCTCGACACGGTTTCACAGATGGAGACCCACATGATCTCCAGGAACTACGAGGGCTTCATGAGGCGCGGGCGCATCCGCGGCCGGAGGGGCTGAATGGAAGCGGGACGGGCGCCGGGCATCGCATGACCGGGACCGGGAACCAATCGCGGGCGGAGTGATCGGCATATGATTTATCTCAAGTCCCGGGCCGAGATCGACACGATGCGTCGTGCCAGCGTCATCGTCGCGGAGGTGCTGCAAACGCTGAAAGAGACGGTCAAACCGGGGATGACGACCCGGGAGCTGGACGAGGTGGCGGAGCGCTTGACCTACGAGAAGGGCGCGAAGCCGGCCTTCAAGGGCTACGCCGTGGCCGGCAGGGTCTTCCAGCACAGCCTGTGTACCTCGGTCAACGAGGAGATCGTGCACGGAGTCCCCTCGGACCGGGTGCTCAAGGAAGGAGACATCCTGGGCATGGACTTCGGGGTCGTCTACGAAGGCTTCTACGGCGATTCGGCGGTGACGGTGGGTGTCGGCCAGGTGAGCCCCGAGGCCGAGCGTCTCATGCAGGTGACGGAGACGGCCTTGAACGAGGGCATCGAAACCCTGCGGGAGGGTAACCGGCTGGGCGATTTGGGCAGCACGATTCAGGGCATCGCGGAACGGTCCGGCTATTCGGTGGTGCGGGAGTTCGTGGGCCACGGTATCGGCAAGAAGCTCCACGAGGAGCCCCCGGTGCCCAACTATGGCGATGCCGGCAAGGGACGCCAGTTGCGGGCCGGCATGGTTCTTGCGGTGGAGCCCATGATCAACGCCGGCAAGAAGGAAATCAGGATCCTGGACGATGGTTGGACGGCGGTTACGCGGGACCGAAGTCTCGCGGCCCACTTCGAACACTCCATCGCCATCACCGCAGACGGGCCGTATGTATTGAGCCGGCTTTAGTGCCGGCTTCACGACGTTCCGGAACGAGGTCGGAAGTGAAAGTACGAGCATCGGTCAAGAAGATCTGTAACAAGTGCAAGATCGTTCGCAGAAACGGAGTCGTCCGGGTCATCTGCGTTACCCGTAAGCACGCCCAGAGGCAGGGGTGACAGGCCGAATCGGAGGGAGGGATTCATGGCACGTATTGCCGGGGTAGATCTACCCAAGAACAAGAGCATGGAAATCGCCCTGACCTACATCTACGGCATCGGCGCGACCACGTCCCGGAACATTCTGAAGGAAGCCGCCATTCCGTTCGAGCTGAAGTCCGACGACCTGTCCGACGACCAGGTCGTGGTGATACGGCGGATCATCGACCAGGAAGTGAAGGTGGAGGGTGATCTGCGGCGCGACGTCACCATGGACATCAAGCGGCATATGGACATCGGCTCCTATCGAGGTCTCAGACACCGGCGGGGACTGCCCGTCAGGGGACAGCGGACCCACACCAACGGTCGCACCCGGATGGGACCCCGGAGGACCATAGCCGGCAAGAAGAGGCCGCCTTCGAAGGGTTAGGCACAAACCAGAACAGGAGCATCCATGGCTCAGGCCGCGAAGAAAGCGCGTGACGCGAGGGCGCCCAGGAAACGGCGCGGGCGAAAGAACATCGCCGAAGGGGTGGCGCATATCCACTCTACGTTCAACAACACGATCATCACGATATCCGACACCCAGGGCAACGTGGTGGCGTGGTCGAGCGCCGGCGCCATCGGCTTCAAGGGGTCCCGCAAGGGCACGCCCTTCGCGGCGCAGCAGGCGGCGGACAACGTGGCGCGGAAGGCCATGGATCACGGTATGCATTCGATCCAGGTCTACGTGCGGGGACCGGGCTCGGCCAGGGAGTCGGCGTTGAGGTCCCTTCAATCGGCGGGGTTGAACATCAGCCTGATCAAGGACGTGACGCCGATCCCACACAACGGCTGCAGGCCTCCCAAGCGAAGGCGTGTCTGAGAGGAGATAGTCAGTGGCTAGGTATCATGGTCCGGTGTGCCGGCTCTGCCGGCGGGAGAACCTGAAGCTGTTCCTCAAGGGAGAGCGGTGTTACACGGACAAGTGCGCCATCGAGCGGCGCAACTATCCGCCGGGGCAACACGGCCAGAGGCGCCTCAAGTTCTCCGAATACAGCCTCCAGCTCAGGGAGAAGCAGAAGGTCAAACGCATGTACGGACTGCTCGAGAAGCAGTTCAGGGGCAGCTTCGAGGCGGCGGAAAAGGCCCGCGGGATCACCGGCGAGAACCTCCTGGTGATACTCGAGAGAAGGCTCGACAACGTCGTCTATCGCCTCGGATTCGCCTGCTCGCGGGGTGACGCCCGCCTGCTGGTGCGTCACGGCCATGTCCAGGTGAACGGACGTCGGGTGACCATCCCTTCGTATCGCGTGGGGGTGGGGGACGTCGTCTCGGTGGCGGAAAAGAGCCGGAAGTCGGAACGGGTCCTCTCCGCGATGGACGGAGCCCAGAGGCGCGGCGTGCCCGACTGGATGGAGGTCGACCACGAGAAGTGCTCCGGCACCGTCAAGGTCCTGCCGAGCCGAAGCGACATCACGACGCCCATCAACGAGAAGCTCATCGTCGAGCTGTATTCCAAGTAACCGGTGGCCTGAAACCGTGTTGGAGATCCTATGCACAAGCATTGGAGCGAACTGATCAAGCCCGAGACCATAGAGGTGGACGAGAAGAGTCTCAACGCCACCTATGGCAAGTTCGTCGGAGAACCCTTCGAGAGAGGATTCGGCCAGACCATCGGCAACAGCCTGCGGCGCATCCTCCTCTCCTCGCTCAGGGGCGCGGCCATCACGTCCGTCCAGATCGACGACGCGCTGCACGAATTTTCCACCATTCAGGGAGCGACGGAGGACGTCACCGACATCATTCTGAATCTCAAGGAGGTGCGGCTCAAGCTCCATGATTCGGAACGGGAGGTCATCCGGATCGAAGCCACCGGTCCGAGGGAAGTGCTGGCCAAGGACATCGTCGCGGGGCCGCAGGTCGAGATTCTCAACCCGGAGCACCACATCGCCTCGCTCTCCAAGGAAGGACGGCTCAACGCCACCATGGTGGCGCGGATGGGGCAGGGATACGTGTCCGCGGAACGCAACCGCGAGGAGGAACAGCCGGTTGACACGATCTTCATGGATGCGGTCTTCTCGCCCATTCGCAAGGTCAACTTCACCGTGACGAACGCCCGGGTCGGCCAGCGGACGGACTACGACCGTCTGGTCCTCGAAGTCTGGACCGACGGCAGCGAGACGCCCGAGGATGCGTTGGCGTATGCCGCGCGGATCCTGCAGGATCAGGTTTCCATTTTCATCAACTTCCGGGAGGGCCCGAAACCGGCCGAGAGCGAATCCGACGGCGAAGCCGCCTTGCTGAACGAGAATCTCTTCCGCGCGGTCGAGGATCTGGAGTTCTCCGTGAGGGCACAGAACTGCCTGCAGAACGCAAACCTGAAGTACATCGGCGAGCTGGTGCAGAAGTCCGAGCAGGAGATGCTCAAGACCAAGAACTTCGGGCGCAAATCCCTGAACGAGATCAAGGAGCTGCTCGGCGAGCTGGGGCTGGAGCTGGGCATGAAGCTGGATCATTTCCCCAGCCGCGAGGAGCTCGAGAGCCGGAAACAGACGGACCAGAAGGAGACAGCGTAGGCCATGCGGCACCTCAAGAAAGGCAGAAAGCTGAACCGGAGTCCGAGCCACCGGCTCGCCATGTTGCGCAACATGGCCACGTCGCTCCTGCGCCACGACCGCATTACCACCACCGATGCCAAGGCCAAGGAACTGCGCCGTTGGGCGGACTGGCTGATCACGCTCGGCAAGGATGGCAGCCTGCACGCTCGCAGACGCGCGCTGGCCTTCGTTCAGGACAAGGCCGTGGTAGCGCGGTTGTTCAGTGAACTCGGGGCGCGTTTCCAGGATCGCAACGGCGGCTACACCCGGATCGTCAAGGTCGGACGCCGGCGGGGTGATTCGGCGCCGCTTTCCGTCATCGAGTTGATTCCGGCAGGAGACGGGACCGCGGAGGCTGCAGCCGGGACAGACGATACCGCAAGCGAAACAACCTCGACCACCGGGAATCAGTAACATTCCGGTTCATGGCCAACCACCGAAAGGCGACGGATGGCGGTAGTGTTTCTTTAAACCGCCGCCAGTTGTTCATCGTCGCTTCCCTTTACGTCATCGCGTCGGCCTTCATCTTCCTTCTCGGAATTCTGATCGGACAAAGCATCGAGGAGCGGAAAATCCTCCGCCGGGAAGAACCCGCGGTCAAGGTTCCGGTGAAGTCCGACGCTCCCAAGGCCGACCAGGAGATGACCTTCTACGGTCTCCTGAGCAAGCCCGATCCCGCCCCGCCCCGCACAGAGGAACCGCCCGCCAGCCCCGGTGCCGCGAAGACCCCGTGGACCGTCCAGGTCACCGCTTTCCGAAACCGCGCCGCCGCGGACAAGATGGTGACGGAGCTCAAGAAACGGGGCTATCGAGCCTACGTGACCTCCGGCAGGCTCAACGAAAAGACCTTCTACAGGGTGAGGGTGGGAGCGTATGGGAGTCGCCGGGAGGCCATGGCCGAGGTTCAAAAGCTCAAGGCGGCGAAATACGAGAACGCGATGATCATGAGGAACCGATGAACATCCAGCAAGCCATAGCCCAACTGGTGGCCGGCGCCAACCTCACGGAACAGGAGATGGTGGAGGTCATGAACCAGGTGATGACCGGCGAAGCCACTCCGATCCAGGTGGGGGCGTTCCTGACCGCGTTGCGGATCCAGGGCGAGACCGTGGAGGAGGTGACCGGCGCGGCGCGGGTCATGAGGGAAAAGGCGTCGCACGTCGACGCCGGCGGAGGCTGTGTCCTGGATACCTGCGGCACCGGAGGCGACGGAAAGAACACGTTCAACATTTCCACCACGGTGGCCTTCGTAGTGGCGGCCGCGGGCGTCACCGTGGCCAAGCACGGCAATCGGGCGGTCTCCAGCGGCTCGGGTAGCGCGGACGTCCTGGGCGCCCTCGGAGTGAAGATCGACGTGCCCAAGGAAACCGTCGAGCGATGCCTGCTCGAGGTGGGCATCGGCTTCCTGTTCGCGCCGGCGTTGCACGGCGCCATGAAGTACGCCGCCGCTCCCCGCCGGGAGGTCGGCATCCGCACCATTTTCAACCTGCTCGGTCCCTTGACCAATCCGGCGCGAGCCAGCCATCAACTCATCGGCATCTACGACGGCACCCTCATCGAAACCGTCGCGCAGGTGCTCGGAAACCTCGGCAGCGAGCGCGCCATGGTGGTTCACGGCGACGAAGGCCTGGATGAAATCTCTCTCGCCGGCCCTACCTCGGTGGCCGAGTGGAAGGACGGAGCCGTCGCCCGCTACAAGCTGGACCCGGAGGAGCTCGGTTTCGAGAAGTGCCCCGCGGAGCGGCTCACGGCCACCGACCCGGCGGAATGCGCCGCCATCGTGACCTCCGTGCTGAAGGGAGAGCCGGGCGCCGCCCGCGACGTGGTCGTGTTGAACAGCGGCGCGGCGCTCTGCGTCAGCGAGCGGGTCGAGAGCATCGCCGACGGCATCAGCCTCGCCCGGGAGCGAATCGATTCCGGCGCCGCCCTGGAGAAGCTCCAACACCTGGCGCAGGTGACCAACGAAGCGAAATGAGCCAAGAGGGAACGGCGCCGGAGAGAAACGATATCCTGGAACGGATCGTCGCGCACGTGCGCGGTGAGACCGAATCCCGCCGCAGGGAGCGGCCGACGTGGTCGTTGAAGGACAGCCCGCTCTACCACCGGGAGCGGAGGGGTTTCGCGGCGGCGCTCTCCCGGCCGGGCCGCCACGTCATCGCCGAGGTGAAGCGGGCGTCGCCATCCCAGGGTGTGATCCGCGAGGACTTCGAACCCGTCGCCATCGCCTCGCGTTACCAGGCCAACGGCGCCACGGCCCTTTCGGTGGTCACCGAAGAGCGCTTCTTCAACGGTTCCCTCCGCTATCTCTCCGACATCGCGGCGGCGGTGTCGACTCCGCTTCTCCGAAAGGACTTCGTGCTGGATGCCTACCACCTCGTGGAGGCCCGCAGCTTCGGCGCCGATGCCGTCCTGTTGATCGCCGCGATCCTGCCCGCGCACGAGATGGAAGCACTCCACGCCGAAGCCCGCTCCCTTTCCCTCGACGTGTTGGTGGAGGTACACTCGGAAGGCGAGCTGGAGACGGCCCTGGGTCTCGGCGCGTCCATGATCGGAATCAACAATCGGAACCTGCACACCTTCGAGGTGGACCTCGGAGTCGCCGAGGCGCTCCTGCCGCGAATCCCGGCCGATGTCCTGGCCGTGTGCGAGAGCGGCATCAAGGAGGTCGAGCACGTCGAGCGACTCGAGGCCGCCGGGGCGCGGGTGTTCCTGGTCGGTGAGACCCTCATGCGTTCCAGGGACCCGGGCGCCAAGCTTGCCGAGCTTCTCGGCGCGGATGCCGCCGCCCATGGTCAAGGTTAAGATCTGCGGCGTTACCAGCGTGGCGGATGCGTTGAAGGCGGTGGAGTACGGCGCTGATGCCTTGGGCTTCAACTTCTATCCACCGAGCCCGCGGTACATCCCGCCCGGGAGGGCGGCCGAGATACTCCCGGAGGTGCCGCCGGAGATCTGCACGGTGGGCCTGTTCGTCAACGAGACACGGGAACACGTGACCTCCGTGCTGCGCACGTGCCGATCCGGGGAGGGCCCCGGCCTCACCGCCCTCCAGTTCCACGGCGACGAGGATCGCGGGTTTTGCCGCCGCTGGCCGCTCAAGGTGATCAAGGCGTTCCGCGTCCGGGACCGGGAAACCCTCGGCGAGATCGAGGGGTATCCCGTGGACTACTATCTCCTGGACTCCTGGAGCCGGGAGTTGTTCGGAGGCTCCGGGTCCGCCTTCACCTGGAGCTGGCTGCGGGAGCCGATGGCGCGCCCGGTGATCCTCGCGGGCGGTCTCGATATCGACAACGTCAGCGAGGCGGTACGCGTGGCGAAGCCCTTCGGCGTGGACGTCTGCACCGGCGTGGAGGCGGTGCCGGGCCGCAAGGATCACCAGCGGTTGAAGGATTTCATCGCCGCGGCCAAGGCGGAATGAGCTCCTATCGGAAGAGTCTCGACTTCATCTACAACCTTCGCGGCGCCGAGACCCGCGACGCTGAATTCGACCTGCGCCTGGATCGGGTTGCGCGGGCGTTGTCGTTGTTCGGCAATCCGCAAGACCGTTTCCGGGTCTGCCACGTCGCCGGGACCAACGGCAAGGGGTCCACGGCCGCCATTTTGCATTCGGTGTTGTCCGCGCAGCGTTATCGGGTCGGACTCTACACCTCGCCGCACCTGGCCGAGTTCACCGAGAGAATCCGCGTGGGCGGACGGCCCATCGGCCGGGCCGCGGTGGTGGCGCTGGTCCGGGAGGTGGCCGAACGAACCCGGCGGGCCTCGCTCGGCCTGACGTTCTTCGAGTTCGCCACGGTGATGGCCTTTCTGCACTTCGCCCGGAAGGGGGTGCGGGTGGCGGTGGTCGAGGTGGGGCTGGGCGGACGGCTCGATGCCACCAACGTGGTGCACCCGGACGTGTGCGCGATCACCACCATCGCCAGGGACCACGAGCGGTTTCTCGGCAGCGGGATCGCCTCCATCGCCGCGGAGAAGGGTGGAATCATCAAGCCCGGGGTCCCCGTGGTCTGCGGCTCCCTGCCCGCCGCCGCCGCGCGGGTCATACGCCGGATCGCCCGCTCCCGGGGCGCTCCCATCCGCCAGTGGGGAAACGATTTCTCGGTTGTCCCCCGGGACGGCCGCGGGTTCGACTACCGCGGCCGCGACTGGGCGCTGGAGGGCTTGAAGACGTCCCTTGCCGGCGACTACCAGCGCCACAACGCCGGCGTCGCGCTGGCGGCCCTGGAGGCCATGCAGGCCGCGTTTCCGGTCCGCGAGAAGGCGATACGCACCGGTCTCGAGTCGGTGGCGTGGCCGGGGCGGCTGGAGATCCTGCCGGGGCGTCCCACCATCATACTGGACGGAGCACACAACCGTGGGGCGGCGGAGACCCTGGCCAACGAGGTCCGCGGTCTCGTGGGCGCCGGCAAAGTCCGCCTGCTCTTCGGCAGCATGAACGACAAGGACTGGTCGTCGATGCTCCCGCCGCTGTGCGGCGTGTCCGGGGAAGTGATCCTGACCCGGGCGCCCACCCAACGGGGCGCCTCCCCGGACTCGTTGTCCCGCGCGCTGCCTCGAGGGCTGCCGGCGACCCGGGTGGAGGACCCGGTCGCGGCCCTCTGCCGGCTGGCGGCGGACCGGCGCCGGCAAGACGTCCCGATACTGGTGACGGGTTCTCTCTATCTCGTGGGAGCGGTGCGCGCCACGGCGCTGGAACTGTCGGCTAACCGCCTGTAATGTGCCGGCAGCGACCATGTATCCGCGAAATCCTAAAACGGCACCGTGGCTCCTGGCATTGTGGTGCGGCCTGTCGGCCGTTGCAGCGGCTCCCGCCTGGAGCGACGACGGAGAGCGCATCGAGGTGTCCGCGCGGGACTCCATCGAGTTCCGCCAGGGGGGTGAGACCATCGAGGCCCGGGGCGAGGTGCGCATCCGGCGGCGGGAGGCGGTCTTCGGGGCGGAGTCCGTCGAGATCGACCGCTTGAAGCGGACGTTGCGGGCCCGGGGCTCGGTGTATCTCCGCGCCCCGCGATACCGGCTCCAGGCCTCCGGACTCGAAATGAACCTGGCGGACGAGACCGGAACGATGGCGGACGCCGACGTGTTCGTCGAGGACGGCAACCTCAGCCTCAGCGGACGCCGCGTGGAGAAGTTCGCCGGGCAATCCTACAGCGTCGCGGACGGGCTCTTCACCACGTGTGCCTGCGGGGACGGCGCGCCTCCCTGGCGCATCGGCGCCGGCGAGATCCGGCTGGACCGGGACGGCAAGGCGGCGGCCGAAGACGTCACCTTCTACGTCTACGACGTCCCGGTGTTCTACTTGCCCTACGCGTACTTTCCCTCGATGGCGGAACGGGCAACGGGCCTGCTGTTCCCCTCGTTCGGCTGGTCCGACCGTGCCGGGCTGCGCTACCGTCAGCCCTTCTTCTGGGCCGTGGACAAGAGCAACGACGTAACCGTCAACCTCGCGGTGGAGTCCAGGACCCGCGTCGGCTTCACCGGGCAGTACCGCACCCTACTCGATGCCAGGACCGACGGACGGCTGGATGTCGCCTATTTCAACGAGCGGATGCACGGGGTCCGGTCCGGGGAAGACGCGAGGATCGCGGAGGCCACGGTTCCCGCGGACCGCTGGAGCATCCGGCTCACTCATCGGCATCGCGCGCCGTCGGGTTGGGCGACCTTCAGCGACGTGGGGCTCTACAGCGACAGCTTCGTGACAAGCGAGCTCCTGGACTTCACCGACGCGGGGGCCGATGAGAGGAGGCTGGCCCGGGTGAGCCGCTCCAGCCCGTCACGGCTCGGCTTCTACCGGCACCGGTCGGGCCTTACGCTGAAGGGCGAGCTGGACTACGTGCAGGATCTGGTCCAGCCCCAAGAGCAGGCGCTCCATCGGATCCCTCACATCGCCTTCAGCGGCGCCCGGCGTCTGGGCGGGGGCCTCGAACTGGACTGGGATGCCACCGCGACCCGCTACGTGAGGGAGCGGCTGGCGGACGGCCTGAGGGTCGACATCCGGCCCGAGCTGACCTGGCCGGTCACTCTCGGGCGCCACTTCAGACTCGCCAGCAGTGTGGCGCTCCGGGAAACCCTCTACCGCCTGGATGCTGTCGAGGGAAGGTCCGACGCCGCGCACAAGGATGGCTCGGAGGCGTTTGCGCGTACCGGCTCGCGGGAACTGGTGGAGTTCCGGTCGACGCTGTCCACTGCGCTGAGTCGCGTGTACGGGTGGGACGCCGTTGCGTGGTCCCGGTTCCGGCACGCGGTGGAGCCGGCCGTGCAGTATCTCTTCATTCCCTCGACGGACCAGCGGACCCTTCCGCTGTGGGATGCCGTCGACCGGATCCATCGACGCAACCTGCTCACGTTCTCGGTGACCAACCGCTTCTGGGCGAGCCGCGGCGGCGACCGCCCGGCGGCCGCCGGTGACGCCGCCGCCGGTCGCAAGGCTGGTGGCGAGCCCGCCGTGGTCACCCGGTTCGCGCGAGCCCGGGTCGCGGCGACCCTGGACCTCGACAGGGCGCGCAAGGGAGAGAGCCGCCTCGCCGACGTGGATATCGGCCTGGGCGTCAACCCGGCGGACAACCTGGGTGTGGTCGTAGGTTTGGGAATCGACCCGGGACCCTGGAACCTGCGCGAGGCCGCGCTGGGGTTGTCGCTGTTCGATGCCGCGCCGCCGGATACCGCGGTGCCCGACAGCGACTTCCGCAGGCCCAACGGCTTCTCGTTGAGCTACCGCCACATCCGCGCGAACCCGCTTTCCGCGCTGGCGGACCATGCCGATCTCGACCTGCTCACGGACTGTCCCGAGGACCCTCGGTGTCTTCCGGAGAGACCCCTCGACGCCGTGCGGGCCAGCGGCGTGTTGCGCGTGGCGGATCGTCTCCTGCTGCTCTACGACGGCAACTACGACGGCGCGTCCGGACGGTTGACCCGCAACGAGGTGGGCATCAAGTACCTCTCGCGGTGCCGGTGCTGGACCGTCGCCGCGTTCGTGGACGTGCGGACCGACCCCAATCGAACGCTCCTGTCCGTGAAGTTCAACCTTCTGGGTCTGGGGTCCTGAGTCGAAGGACATCTCGATCTTTCGAACAGGACGCCAACGTTTGTCTCACCCGGGGCGGCCTGGATTTTGCGTTGTGCAGAACCATGCATGCCAGGCTGTTGGCGGTTGTCGCGTGGCTCGTGTCGGGAGCTCTTCTCTGGGTGGGTCCCACGGGAGGCCTGGAAGCGGCGCCTCCCGGCACCCCGCCGGAGCCGCACGGGCCTGCATCCGTGGCGGAACCCGACGGCGCCGGCATGGTGACGTTGAACTTCGACGCCGCCGACCTTGTCGATGTCATCCACGTATTGGCCCGCCACCTGCGCCTCAACTACACCATCGACCCCGAGGTCCGGGGCGTCGTAACGATCTTTAGCGGACAGCCCTTGAGAAAGCAGGATCTCCTTCCCATTTTCCACGAGATCCTCAGGATTCACGGCGCGGTGGCGGTCAGGCAGGGGCCTCTCTATCGGATTGCCGCCATCTCGGAGGGGCCCGGACTTGTCGGTCCCGGCGGCGCGACCGGCGCCGGCTTCGCCATGCGGATCCTGCCGGTGCGCCATTTCCCCGCGGCCGTCATGAAACGGTTGCTGGCGCCATTCATGAGCGGGGGCGGAACGATCCTCGATCATGCACGCGGCAACTATCTGGTGGTTGTCGATTTGCCGTCGAATATTCGACGTCTGTCGGAGATCAAGGCGTTGATCGACGTCGAGGCCTTCGCGGGCACCCGGGTGGAGATGTACAAGCCCAAGGCCGCGGCGGCGCGCGATCTGGCCCGGGAGATGTCGGCGGCCATGAGGTTCTTCGGCGCCCAGGCGGGTCGGGACGACACGTTCGCCGCGCGTTTCCTGCCCTTGCCGCGCATCGACCGGCTCCTGATCATCGCCTACAGCGACGCGGCCTGGAATTACGTGAAGCATTGGATCGAGCGCATCGACGTGGAGGGCGAGGGCCTTGGACGGCGGCTCTTCATCCGCGCCGTCGAAAACCGCAAGGCCGCGCGGTTGGCACGAGTCCTGAACCAGGTCTATGGGCGTTTCCGTTCCTCGTCCGCCGCACCGTCCGGCGAGGCTGCCACGGTCGCGGAAGGACGGCCGACAAGTCAGGCCACGTCGCCGGCGCCCCCGGACCCTTCCGGCGAAGGGGTCCGCGTGGTGGCGGAGCCGGACACGAACTCGCTGGTGATCCTGGCGACCCCTCGGGAGTATGCCGGCATGGCGAGGGTGCTTGACGAGTTGGACCTGGTGCCGCGCCAGGTCCTGATGGAAGTGCTGGTGGCCGAGGTGACGCTCACCGACGGCTTCGAGTTCGGCGTGGAGCATGCCCTGAGCAAGGGCGGCTTCGGCCTGGCGGCGGAACGGGACGGCGTGGAGGAACCTGCCGCGGGCACGGATCTCCGGACGCTGGGGGCGGGGTTTGCGTCGACCCTGGACGCGGGGCGCGACTTTCGTGTGTTCGTCAAGGCGCTGATGCAGGACGCGCGAGTGAAGGTATTGTCCTCGCCCCATCTCCTGGCCGCGGACAACCGTCCGGCACGGATTCGCGTGGGCAGCGAGCAGCCGGTGGCCACCGGGACGGTGGTGTCGCGGGAAGCGGAGGCCACCACCACCACCATCGAGTTCAAGGAGGTCGGACGGATCCTCACCATCGTCCCCCGGGTCAACTCCGAAGGGCTCGTCAACCTGAAGGTCCGGGTCGAGGTGAGCGACGTGGGGGAAAGGGTGACGGTCGGCAGACAGTCCTTCGACGCCTTCCATGTCCGGGAAGCGGAGACCGCCGCCGTCCTCCATGACGGCCAGACCCTGGTCATCGGCGGCATCATCACGGACAACCGGCGCCGGTCGCGAATCGGCATTCCCGTGCTCATGGACGTGCCCGTGCTGGGGCCGCTGTTCCGCACGGACCTCGAACGGTCCGACCGGACCGAGCTGGTGATCCTGATCACCCCGCGCGTGATCCGCGACCGGCGTCAGGGCGACCACGCGACAAAACGGTTCCTGGACAAGGTCCGGGCCGTCAGGCGGGAGTTGGAGGCGGCCGTGGCCCGTTAACGCGCTTGATTGCGCTTCTTCAACGCATCCCAGGCCTTGAGCCGCTCCTTCACGACCTTCTCGTGTCCCTCGTCGCTCGGCTCGTAGTAGCGGCGCCCCCTGAGCTCCCGCGGGAGGTATTCCTGCTCCGTGACGTGACCGGGCGAGTCATGGGGGTAGCGGTAGTCGGCGCCGTAGCCCAGCGACTTCATGAGGCCGGTGGGCGCGTTTCGAAGGTGAAGCGGGGTGGGCAGGGCGCCCTTCTCGCGCACGTCCCGGGTGGCCCCGAGCAGCGCCTTGTAGGCAGCGTTGGACTTGGGCGCGGTGGCCAGGTAGACGGCGGCCTGACTCATGGGGATACGCCCCTCCGGCAGCCCTACGAAATGGACGGCGTCCTTGGCCGCCACCGCCACCTGCAGCGCCCGCGGGTCCGCGTTGCCCACGTCCTCGGCCGCGAAGATGACCATTCGTCGGGCGATGAAGAGCGGTTCCTCTCCGGCCTCGATCATCCGCACCATCCAGTAGACCGCGGCGTCGGGGTCGCTGCCGCGAAGGCTCTTGATGAAGGCGGAGATCAGGTTGTAGTGCTCTTCGCCGGACTTGTCGTAGTTCAGCGGGCTCAGCTGCAGGGCCTGTTCCACGTGTACCGTCTCGATGCGCGCGGCGGTGGCGTCGTTGCGCGCCAGCGTCACCGCTCCTTCCAGGCCGTTGAGCGCCACCCGTGCGTCTCCCTGGGCGCGCTGCACCAGCATGGTCCGGGCCTCCGGCGCGATGCCCAGGCCGGCGTCCCAGAGTCCGCGTCCGCGTTCCGCCAGGGCCCGGTCGATGACCCGCTCGAGGGTCTCTTCGGTCAGCGGGTGCATCACGCAGACCCGGCATCGGGAGAGCAGCGGGGAGATCAGCTCGAAGGACGGGTTCTCGGTGGTGGCGCCGATGAGCGTGAGCAGTCCGGCTTCGACGTGGGGAAGGAAGGTGTCCTGCTGGGACTTGTTGAAGTGGTGGATCTCATCCACCAGGAGGACCACCGGAACCGCGCCCCGCTGCAGGCGCCGGGCGTCCGGGAGGATCTTCTTGAGGTCGCGGGTGCCGGAGCTTACCGCGGAGAACTGGATACAGTGCGCGTTGCAGGCATCCGCCAGAAGGCGGGCGAGGGTGGTCTTGCCGCATCCCGGCGGACCCCAGAGGATGATGGACTGGAGGCGGCGGGCATCGGCCATGCCCCGCAGGAGCTTGCCGGGACCGAGCAGGTGCTCCTGCCCCAGCACTTCGTCCAGGCTGGCGGGCCGCATCCGCTCCGCCAGCGGCGTGTTCTTTCCGCCCGTCGGAGAGCTCGTGGAGTCGAACAGTTCCACCGCGGCTTGCTGGGGCAGGTCTTACGCCCGCCGGTGTTCCCGACCGGGGATCGTCAGCGCGAGGCCCGCGGTCTGCGGTCTTCTTCCAGCCGGGCGCGCTTGCCCGAGAGGTTTCTCAGGTAATACAGCTTGGCCCGGCGGACCCGGCCCTGGGTGACGATCTCGACCTTTTCGATGCGCGGGGAATGGAGCGGAAAGATGCGTTCCACACCCACGCCGTAGGATGTCTTGCGGACCATGAACGTCTCCCGGTTGCCGCTTCCGGAGATGCCGATCACCACGCCTTCGAAGACCTGGATGCGTTCCTTCTCGCCTTCGACGATGCGGACGTGGACGCGGACCCGCTGGCCGGGCTTGAGCGCCGGCGTTTCCCGGGTCTGCTCCTGTTCGATACGGTCTATGACGTTCATCTGACGCTTCCTTTCATCCGGTATGGCGTCCCAGGATACGATCCAGCATGATGGCGGACGCCGCCCGCACGGAAAGATGGTTGTAGTCGTCCTTTCCGGCGATGGGTTCCAGCACCAGGTCCGAGCGGGCGAACACCGCATCCGCCAGGCCCCAGCCCGTGCCCAGGAGGATCATGCAGGGGACATCGTCACTTAATAGCATCTCCCGCATTTTTCCAAAAGTTATCCGCTCGGTTCCGTGCCCGGACCGCGCCGAGGTCGCCACCAGGCGCGGGGCCGCGCCGCATTCCCGTCCGACATCCGCCACCGCCTCGTCCAGGGTGCCGCGGAGCCGGACCAGCGACAGGGCCTCCCTGCGGGTGCTGTTGTAGGAGCCGCCGTAGCCCCGTTCCCAGTGGTCGATGATCCTGGCCGCGAGCTTCCGCAGGGTCTCCACCGGGTTGACGACGTAAAAGCCCGCGACCCCGTAGGTGCGGCAGGTGCGGGCGATATCGTGAATGTCGAGGTTGGTGATGGACGAGGTGACGATGTCGCCGCGGCGGTCGGACACGGGATAGTGCAACAGCGCCACGTAGACCTTCCCCCGCGGCTTCACCGCCCCCGCCGGCGCCTTCGCCAGCAGGTCCGGGCGCAGGCGCGCCGTCATCTCGACGCTCATGTCGCGACGCCATCGGCGGATCTCCTCGTGGTCGCCGGAGAGCAGCACCGGCGGCACCTTCATACCCCGGTATTCCGCCGGCCGGGTGTACTGCGGATATTCCAGAAGGCCCTCGGAGAACGAGTCCTCGCGCGCCGACCGCTCGTTCCCGAGGACACCGGGCACCAGCCGCGCCACCGTGTCGATGACGGCGAGGGCCGGTATCTCGCCGCCGCTCAGGGTGTAGTCTCCGATGGAAAGAATGTCGTCGGTATAGCCCACCACCCGTTCGTCGACGCCCTCGTAGCGGCCGCAGACCAGGACGATCTCCTCGTGGCGCAGCATCGACGCGGCAACTTCCTGGTTCAGCACACGGCCCCGGGGCGAGAGCAGCACGACCCGCGGCTTCCGGAGCTTGCGCCGGCAGTCCTCGATGGCCTCTATGAGCGGCTCGGGTTTCAGCACCATGCCCTGGCCGCCGCCGTAGGGATAGTCGTCCGCGGTACGGTGCCGGTCCCGGGTGTATTGCCGCAGGTCCACGAGGTCCACGGAGACGAGATTCCTGTCCCGTGCGCGCTTGAGGATGCTGTTGGACAGCGGGGATTCGAAGATCTCCGGGAACAGCGTGATCACCGAGAAATGCAAACCCTCCCCTACAGGTCCAGGAGACCCTCGGGTGCGTCGATGGTGACGGTTCGGCGCACCACGTCTATGTACCGGACAAACTCCTTGACCGCGGGGATCAGGTGTTCTTTGTCCGGCGCCGCGACTACGAGCAGGTCGCCGCCCTGCGTAGGCCAAACGCGGGTGATGGTGCCGATACGGTCCCCCTTGGCGTCCCTGACCTCGAACCCCACCACCTCCTGGTAGTAATACTCGGATCCGCTCAGAGGCGCCATGGCGTCCCGGCGCACGGAAACCCGGCAACCCACCAGGTCCTGTGCCGCGTCCATGTCGTCCACGCCCCGGAGCTTCAGGAGCGCGAGCCCCTTGTGAGGCTTGGCTTCGTCGACGCGAAGCGTGAGACGGGAGTCACCGCGCGCCAGTTCCACTTCACCGGTCGAATAGATTGTGCGGCTCCGGGGGTTGAACAGCTTCAGCCGCAGCCACCCGGCGACGCCGTGCGTGGCCACGATATCGCCCAGCGCGATCTGGTTATCGGACAATGGAGAGGGTTGGGAGTTACTGTTCGTCGACGATTTCGAGAACGACCTTGCGGTCGACTCTCGCGGCGGCCGCGTTCAGGATCGTGCGCAGGGACTTAGCGGTGCGTCCCTGTTTGCCGATGATCCGGCCAAGGTCTTCCTGGGCGACCCTGAGCTCCACGACGGATGCGTCGTCGTCCTGCTTTTCCATGACCTCGACGGCGTCGGGCTGGTTCACGATGGATCGAGCGAGATACTGTACCAGCTCCTTCAAGAAACCTGTCTCCCGTGGCCCCGATACCGCGGCTCACAAAGGGCCGGACTAGCTAACCGCTGCCGCGTCGGCGGCTTCCTTCGCCGCCCGCTTCATGAGATTGCGCACGGTCTGCGTCGGTTGCGCCCCCTGCTTGATCCAGCCGTCCACCTTGGCCTGGTCGAGCTGTAGCGCGGCGTCGGGGGTACGAGGGTCGTAGGTGCCCACCTGCTCGATGAACCGTCCGTCCCGGGGATTGCGGGCGTCCGCCACCACGATACGGTAGTACGGCCGCTTCTTGGCGCCGTGCCGGCTCAGCCTGATCTTCACGCTCATATCTGGGGTCTTCCTTCTCTTGTTTTCTAACAGTTCTAGTTCATTGGAACGGCGTTGACAAACGGCCGAGCATGCCGCGCCGCTTGCCCCCGGATTTCTTCATGCGCTGCATCATCTTCTTCATTTCCATGAACTGTTTCATGAGACGGTTGACGTCGGTCACGGTGGTGCCGCTCCCGTCGGCGATGCGCCGCCGCCGGCTTCCGTTCAGCAGCCCGGGGTTGCGCCGCTCCTTGAGCGTCATGGAGTTGATGATGGCTTCGACGCGCTTCATTTCCTTCTCGGCGTGGGACACGTCCACCTGCTGCCCCAGCTTGCGTCCTCCGGGCACCATGTCGAGCAGGCCGCCGATGGACCCCATCTTCTTGATGGCCTGCATCTGCGTCTGGAAGTCCTCCAGCGTAAACTCGCCCTTGCGCATGCGCTGTTCGAGCTTGGGCGCGGCTTTCTTGTCGACCGCCTGCTCCGCCTTCTCGATCAGCGACAGCACGTCGCCCATGCCGAGAATGCGCGACGCCATGCGGTCCGGGAAGAAGGGCTCCAGGGCGTCCGCCTTCTCGCCGACGCCGACGTAGAGCACCGGCTTGCCCACCACCGCCCGCACGGAGAGCGCCGCCCCGCCGCGCGCGTCGCCGTCCATCTTGGTCAGCACCACCCCGGTGAGGTCCAGCGCCTCGTTGAAGCCCTGCGCCTGATTCACCGCGTCCTGCCCGATCATGGCGTCGACGGTCAGGACGATGTTCCGCGGCTCCAGCGCCGCGCGCATCGCCACCAGCTCCTGCATCATCTCTTCGTCGATTTGCAGCCGTCCGGCGGTGTCCACGATCAGCACGTCGCAGAGCCGCTGATTGGCCTTGTCGACGGCGTTGCGGCAGATCTCCACGGGCGACGCGTTGTCGCCCGAATCGTGCACCGGCAGCCCGTGCTCGTCGCACAACGTGCGCAACTGTTCCCGTGCCGCCGGCCGGTACACGTCCGCGGACACGAGATAGGGGGTCCGTTTCTGCTGTTGCTTCAGGTGCAGCGCCAGCTTGACCGCGGTGGTGGTCTTGCCCGATCCCTGCAGCCCCACCAGCATCAGCACCACCGGTTGCCGCCCCTTGAGGTCCACCCGGGCGGCGTCCCCGCCGAGGATCTCGATCAGCTCCTCCCGGACGATCTTGATGAGCTGTTGGTCCGGCGTCAGGCTCTGGAGCACGTCCTGGCCCATGGACTTGGCGCGGACCGAGTCGATGAAGCTCTTGACCACCTTGAAGTTGACGTCCGCCTCCAGCAGCGCCAACCGCACCTCGCGTAGCGACTCCGCCACGTTGGACTCGGTGATCCTGCCGTGACCCCGCAGCCGCTTGAAGGTCTGCTCCAGTTTGTCGGTGAGGTTTTCGAACATGGCGACCTTGACCGCTTCAATATGCCAGTTTCGTGATGCGGGTCAAACCTTCCGGCACCTGAAGCACCAGGCATTCGTCAATGAACAGACGCATGGGACGTGACGGCTTTCATCACGGTGCGTTGCGCCATGGCCGTCCGTTCGGTCGGCCTCGTAAGGGATGCGCCCGTGCAAAAATGGCCGCCGCTTCAAGCGCTTCGCGAGGGATATCGGGATTGTCCGCCGTGAGATCGTCGATGCTGTCACCGTCCTGCAGACGTCCCAGCACCGAGTAGACGGTCATCCGCGTCCCCCGTATCACGGGGGTGCCGCCGAGGATGTCCGGATCGGACACGATGTGCGGGGATCGCGACAAGAGTTTCGCTACTTTCCTACTGTAGAGGTGGGGGATCAGCCTCCCGTATCTCAGCCGTTTTGCTTGCGAGCCAAGACCCTCCCCATGTCTCGGCCAATACGGATCGAGGAACAACTGCGTCAGTCGCCACTTGCCAGCCGTTCCGACGAAGGCGCGGCAACTCTACCGAAAGTTAGCTCGGAGAGTCCACACAGATCACAGAAGTAGGCGATTCAGGACGACGTCCGTCTCGTTGAAGTGGCCTGGAGGCCGCGTATTCTCACAAGCTCGCGGAGCGTAATCGGATGCGAAGGCGCGAACGGGCGGCCGTGGTAGCGGAATTCCAGGGCAGCGTTGTAGGTGGTCGTCAACTTGTCCTCCGCGACTTCCGGGCACTCGCCCAGGCGTTCCGTGAACCAATGCGCTACCTCGGTCCAGCGCCACAACCGGTATCGGCTGCGGGGATCGGTGACCGGTTTCGGGAATCCGCCTGGGCCACGCGCACCGCTTGCCAGGAGCCGAACGCTTTCACGGGTGCGGCCGACACGGACGGCGATATCCGCCAGCGAGGCCAGCCCAGCGTCGGCAATGCGGACGACCTGGACGCCATCGAGTTTCTCCAGATCGTCTACGGCCGACAGGATTGCGTCATTGAAGTCCTCTGCTTCGCGATCGAAGTCAACATACTGTACGCCGTCGCTGCAACCGATCGCCGCGTCGTCACAACCTGCCTCGAACAACGCATCGATCAGGGACCGATCCTGGAGGTCGGGACCGTCGACAATCAGCGTGAAATGGAAGGTAGGCATGTTAGGGCGTTCCTCGTCCTCAGTCCTAGCGATGAGGGCAGCGCGCGATAAAGCGCCGCAATTGCCTGGCGTGATTGCCGGCGTTGCGGGGTGTGGACCAAATGGACATCCGGCATTCGGGACGACCGCGGGCACCGCATTGCATCATGCCCCAGCGGTGACCGGACCGCGTCGGTGCTACAGTCCATCCAGCACTCTCTGCCTCGCGCAAAGCACCTTCGATCTCCTTCTTGGGATGTCTTGGCCGGGACTTGTTGACACGATACAACATTTATGGATGGGCGTCCAACGTAGTCTTCGAACTGAGGAAGCTAGGCTGGAACGGTCCAAACTGCCGCAAAGTCTGTCTCCTGGGATCAGTGGAATGCAATTGTTGTGCCATTGGTGCACGGGCTTACCGTTCTGCACCGCACAGCAACCGGCAACACGGGTCATCAAGACGTCCTCAATTCATTGCTGCGCACGACACCGATCAAGAAGTCAAGAAGGACTGCAGCCCGGTGGAGAATTTCGGCGAATACGATCCTCAGACCTTGGCCCTCAACGCCAAAGTCTTTAGCAATTTTTCGATACTTCCTGCCTTTTCGGTGTGCGGCAGCAGAAGACCGCAAATCCTGGAGCCTTCGTAGAAAAGAAACGTGATCAGCGGCACCTGTGAAGCTACGGGAAAGGAGGACAGCTTCGAGACGTGCGATACCGCCCTCAAGACTGGCCTGTTCGGCCGAGAGCAACTTCTTGAGCTGTTTTTCGTTGAGCGAATCGATGAGTATCTTGGTAAGGCCCAATACCAAATTATCGAAGACTCCCTGCTCGTCTGTTGCCGGAACTCTCATGCTTTGGAGGTGGTGCTTGTCCTCAGGGTCCAACGGAAGCAACAACGGCCAACCCAAGCACTCATCACAGGCCTTTTGTAACTCGTGGTACCTCCTCTTGAACAAGTGCTCGGGGCGATCCGAATCGGTGGCCATGTTCAGGATCTGACGCTGATGGTACGTCTTACTGACGCTGCCTTGTGGAGGAATGTTGCATGAGCGCCAGTGTAGCTGTTCGGCGTAGGGAAGGTTTTGCCCAAGGTCGCCCAGCCAAGCACAGACCTTAGTGTCGTGATCGTTGTCGAGAGGCATACACCACAGGGAGCCGCACGACAGAAGCGAATTCCCCACGGAGTACTTACCGGGTTGCTGGTAGTACTTGTCTAGAACTTCTTTACGAAAATACACCAGGGTGAGGTAGTGAGGCGCCTCCGGATTCGCACCGAAATAATTTGCGAGAGCATCTGGGTTCGATGTGAAGCTCATCTCATCACCGTTCTCGTCAACACCGATGATGAATTCGAGATGCTTCTCCTTGAGTTCCTCGGCGAATCCCCAGAAACCACTTTTGGACTTCGGCAGTGGAGTGATGAGCCGTTTCCCCACAAGCCTGCTCAAGGTGCTATTGTCACTGCCTACACCAAGTCTACCGTGGTCCAGTGCCCAACACACGAGGTCGTCGCGCTTCCGATCTCCGCCTTCCGTGAGGCCGAGTTCTTCCAGCGAGTACTTCGAGTGTTCCCGACGGTCGAATTGGATCGACAGGTACATGGCTTTGACCGCCAAGAACTGACGAATCTCTTTCAGCCTTATCCGGACACGGTTCGGCTCGACGACCGCTACTAGGTCTTCATTCCCATCGTCATCGATCTTGATGTACTCGTCGGTTTTTCTGTCATGATACAGCCTGTGAAATAGGCGGAATTCCTCGCTGATTTCGGTGTAGTCATCCCGCATTTCGAAAAAGTGCCGCGCGATAACAAGGGGCTCAACGCCGTCCTCTACTCCGTAACTTAGGTATTCCACTTCGCCGTCGTGGTGCTTCACGGCTCCGGGTATGCCAACTCCGTGGTGGACGTTCCAAAAAGGGTTTGAAAGGATTCGATCAATTTGAGCCACGGGAACCAAGGCACCACAGATGCCGTAGTTGTGGTCGCCTCCGTAGTCCGAAAGGTAGACGGTGACCAGATCGGTCCATTCATGGTCGCGCCGCAATTCGTCTAGAGCCGTGGCCTGCGATAGACGCCCTCGGTCTTTCTCAATGGTCATACAAGCCCTTGTATCCTGTTTCTTCTTCGGAGGAAGTGCGTCGTTGGATCAGAGTACGGACGAGATCTGATCTAAAGTAGCCGTCGTCCAAAGCGATTTCCCCTTGGTCGCCCGAGTTGCACGCAGAAGATTCGGCGTTCCCATAAAAAAGCCTGGAGCATCTTCTTTGAGACGCCCCAGGCCCTTAACTGCCGCAACGGCAGGGTTACGTGGTTACATCATGCCGCCCATTCCACCCATGCCGCCCATTCCACCCATGCCGCCGCCCGGAGGCATCGGAGGCATGGCGGGCTTGTCCTCGGGCTTCTCGGCCACCATGGCCTCGGTGGTGAGCAACAGGCTGGCGATGGACGCGGCGTTCTGCAGCGCCGTCCGCACCACCTTGGTGGGGTCGATGATGCCCGCCTTCAACAGGTCCTCGTAGGTCTCGGTGGCCGCGTTGAGGCCGATGTTGCCCTTGCTGTTCCTGACCTGCTGCAGCGCGATGGAGCCGTCGATGCCGGCGTTGGTGGCGATCCGGCGAAGCGGCTCTTCCAGGCACCGCTTGACGATGTTCACGCCCACCTGCTCGTCGTCTTCCACCTTGAGCTTGTCCAGCGCGGGAACGGAGCGCAACAGCGCCACGCCGCCGCCCGGCACGATGCCTTCCTCCACCGCCGCCCGCGTCGCGTGCAGCGCGTCCTCCACCCGGGCCTTCTTCTCCTTCATCTCGACCTCGGTGGCCGCGCCGACGTTGATGACGGCGACCCCGCCCACCAGCTTGGCCAGGCGCTCCTGGAGCTTCTCGCGGTCGTAGTCGGAGGTGGTCTCCTCGATCTGCGCGCGGATCTGCTTGATGCGGCCTTCGATGTCGGCCTTGGAGCCGGCGCCGTCCACGATGGTGGAGTTTTCCTTGTCCACCACCACGCGCTTGGCCTGGCCGAGGTCCTGCAGCGACACGTTCTCGAGCTTGATGCCGAGCTCCTCGGCGATGAGCTTGCCGCCGGTCAGGACGGCGATGTCCTCGAGCATGGCCTTCCTGCGGTCGCCGAAGCCCGGCGCCTTCACCGCCACGCAGTGCAGGGTGCCGCGGATCTTGTTGACCACCAGGGTGGCCAGCGCCTCGCCCTCAACGTCCTCCGCCAGGATGACGAAGGGCTTGCCGGTCTTGGCGATCTGCTCCAGCACCGGCAGCAGGTCCTTCATGTTGGAGAGCTTCTTCTCGTGGATCAGCAGGTAACAGTCGTCCAGGACGCATTCCATGCGTTCCGGATCGGTGACGAAGTAGGGGGACAGGTAGCCGCGGTCGAACTGCATGCCCTCGACCACCTCCAGGGAGGTCTCGAGCCCCTTGGCCTCCTCCACCGTGATGACACCTTCCTTGCCGACCTTGTTCATGGCCTCGGCGATGACCTCGCCGATGGTCTCGTCGTTGTTGGCGGCGATGGTGCCGACCTGGGCGATCTCCTTGGGGTCCTTGGTGTCCTTGGACATGCCCTTGAGGGACTCGGTGACCGCTTCCACGGCCCGCTCGATGCCCCGCTTGAGGGACATGGGGTCGTGTCCGGCCACGACCATCTTCAGCCCCTCGGCGAAGATCTGCCGCGCCAGCACGGTTGCCGTGGTCGTGCCGTCTCCGGCTACGTCGGACGTCTTGCTGGCGACCTCCTTGACCATCTGCGCGCCCATGTTCTCGAACTTGTCCTCCAGCTCCACCTCTTTCGCCACGGTGACGCCGTCCTTGGTCACGTTGGGAGCGCCGAAGGACTTGTCGATCACGACGTTGCGCCCCTTGGGTCCGAGAGTCACGGTTACGGCGTCGGCCAGAATGTTGACGCCGCGGACGATGGACTCCCGTGCATCCTGTTCGAACTTGACGATTTTCGCTGCCATTGGTTCCTCCTTGACGAGAATGGGGTTGCTGCGGGTTATTTCTGGACGATGCCGAGGATGTCATCCTCGCGCATGATGATGTGCTCTTCGCCGTCCAGGTTGATCTCGGTGCCGGCGTACTTGCCGAACAGCACCCGGTCCTTCACTTTCACGTCCAGCGGGGTGACCTTGCCGTCGTCGTCGGCTCTTCCCTTGCCCACCGCGACGACTTCGCCCTCCTGGGGCTTCTCCTTGGCGGTATCGGGGATGATGATCCCGCCCGCGGTCTTCTCCTCTTCCTCGATCCGCTTGACGATGACCCGGTCCTGCAAGGGCCTGATGTTCATGTTCTCTCCTCCTTTTCCAGGTTCGTGGTGACGAATTTCCGATAGACCGATAGACGTGCACAATGAGGTGTGGCCGTAAATGTAAGTACGGTCTTCGCCCTGTCAAGGGGGCGTGGCAACTTTTGTCGGAAATCTGCCGGCGCGGCTTGACCGGCGACCTCGAAAGCCTGTCGCGACGTTTGCCGTGTCATTGAATTCTTGACAAAATGGTTTCCAACGCCCTGTAAACACGTCATGAACCTCCTCAAGCCGCCGCCTTTGAGGCCCGGAGACATCATCGGGGTCATCGCCCCGGCCGGAGCCGTGTACGAGGATCTCCTGGCCAGGGGCGTTCGCGCCCTGGAGGCGAGCGGGTTCCGCGTGGTGCTGGCAGAGGGAATCCTCGCGCGCAAGGGCTACCTCGCCGGGAGCGAGCGGCAGCGCGCGGAAACGCTTGCGCGCTTCTTCGAGCGGGAAGACATCGCCGCCATCTTCTGCGCCCGCGGCGGTTTCGGCTCGATACAGCTTTTGCCCGCTCTCGACCCCGAGATCATCCGCGCCCATCCCAAGATCTTCGTCGGCTTCAGCGATGTCACCGCCCTGCTCAACTGGATGTCCCAGAGCTGTGGGCTCGTGGTCTTCCACGGCCCGATGGTGGCGGTGGAGTTCGCCGGGCAGCTCGAAGGGGGGGTGGGCAGCGGATTCTGGGACGCCCTCACCGGAAAGCGCCGGCTCTGGCAGATCAAGGGCTCCGGCGTGCTCCGGGGCGGCAACGCCCCGGTCCGTGGAGCGTTGGCCGGCGGGTGCCTGTCGGTGCTCGTGACCACACTCGGGACCCCTTACGAGATCGACACCGCGGGGAAGATCGTTTTCCTGGAGGACGTGGGCGAGCGGCCCTACCGCATCGAACGGATGCTGACCCATCTGCGCATGGCGGGGAAGCTGGACGACGTCGCCGGCGTGGTGACGGGCGCCTTCAACGAGTGCGAGTCCGGGGCCGAGCGGGACGTGACGGAGGTCCTGGCCGAGGTCTTCGCCGACGCGCCGTATCCGGTGGTGACCGGCCTGCCTTGCGGCCATGCCACTCCGAACACCCTGCTTCCCATCGGGCTCGAGGCCGAGCTCGACGGGCGCAACGGCGTGCTGATGCTGGTGGAGCCGGCTACCCGGGCGGCGTGCTGATGTGGCGCGGGGTCGACGAGACCTGCCGCCGGGGCGTCGCCGAGGGGTCCTTCCCCGGCGCCGTGGTGCTGGCGGGCGACAGCAGCGAGATCCTCTTCCACCGGGCCTACGGCCATCGGGCGCTGGCGCCCGAACGCCTCCCGATGATGCCCGACACCGTGTTCGATCTCAGCTCCCTTACCAAACCCGTCGCCACCACCACGGCCATGATGCTGCTGGTGCGGGACCGGCGCCTGGGGCTGGACGACCCGGTGTGCACGGTCATCCCCGAGTTCGGCCGCGGCCCCCGGTCCGGGGTCACGTTCCGCCAGCTTCTGAACCACACCTCGGGGCTGCCGGCCTGGAAGCCCTACTATGAATCCGTCATCCCCCCGGAAACCCCCAATCCAACCCCTCTCCCTCTGGGAGAGGGTGGCCGAAGGCCGGGTGAGGGCGCCCCGACAACCCTTCCCGTCCGGTCCCTTGAGGTCCCTCACCCCCACCCTCCCCCCGAGGGAGAGGAGGACCGTTCTCACGCGGCCGCGGACACCATGCGGAAGCACGGCTTCTTTGCACAGGTCCATGCGGAGCGGTTGTCGGCCCTGCCCGGCGAGAAGCACCTGTATAGCGACCTCGGCTTCATCCTGCTGGGCGAGGTGGTCGAGAGACTGAGCGGGAGGCCGTTGGAGCGGTTCTGCCGGCAGGAGATCTTTGAGCCGATGGGGCTGTCGTCCACCTTCTTCGGGGATCTGGGCCACCGGTCCCCCGAGTCGTTGCAGAGTGCCGGCTTCACCATCGCCGCCACCGAGGACTGTCCGTGGCGCGGCAGGATACTATGCGGCGAGGTCCACGACGACAACGCCCATGCCATGGGCGGTGTCGCGGGCCACGCCGGGTTGTTCGCGCCGGCTTCGGACATACACCGGTTCATTCGCTTCCTGGGGCGGTGTCTCGACGGCGCGGAGCCGGAATTCCTGCCCCAAGCCGTCGTGCGCGAGTTCCTGGAGGCCGAGCGCGCCCTGCCGGGACAGACCCACGTGATGGGCTGGGACACTCCCTCCCCGGAGGGGTCCTCCAGCGGCCGGTACTTCTCGGCCCGCACCGTCGGCCACCTGGGCTTCACCGGCACCTCGGTCTGGTGGGACCTGGAGCAGGACGTCCACGTCGTATTTCTCACCAACCGGGTACACCCATCGCGGGACAACCCGGCGATCCGGGAGTTCCGTCCGCTGGTGCATGACGCGGTCATGGAGGGTCTCGCCTCATGAGCCGGGACCTGGATCCAGGGGCGCACGTCCATTTCATCGCGGTCTGTGGCGTCGGCACCGGTTCCCTGGCCGGCCTGCTCAAGCAGCAGGGCTACCGGGTCACCGGCTCGGACGAGAACGTCTACCCGCCCATGAGCACCTTCCTGGAGAGCATCGGCATCGACATCCTGCCGGGCTTCAACGAGGCCCATCTGGGCGACGGGCCGGACCTGGTGGTCATCGGCAACGCCGTGTCGCGGGGGAACCCCGAGGCGGAGGCGGTGCTGCGGCGCGGCATTCCCTACGTGTCGCTGCCGCAGGCGCTGGGCCGCTTCCTCATCGACGGAAGGCACTCGGTGGTGGTGGCCGGCACCCACGGCAAGACCACCACGACCTCGCTGATGTCGTGGGTGCTGGTGGCGGCCGGCCTGGATCCGGGCTTCTTCATCGGCGGCATCCCGGTGAACTTCGGCAGCGGGTTCCGCTCGGGCGGGGGCTCCTGGGTGGTCATGGAGGGAGACGAATACGACAGCGCCTTCTTCGACAAGGGGCCGAAGTTCCTCCACTACCGGCCGGAACGGGTCATCCTCACCAGCCTGGAGTTCGACCACGCTGACATCTACCGGGACCTCGACCACGTGAAGGACGCCTTCCGGCGGCTGGTGGAGATCATTCCACCCGGCGGCAGCCTGCTGGTGTGCGACGAGGCCGCCAACGCCCTGGACCTGCTCGAAGCGGCCGCCTGTCCCGTGCTGTCCTACGGCCTGAGCGGATCGGCCGACTGGCAGGCCCGCGACCTCCGCGCCGCGGGAGGCAAGATGGCCTTCACCCCTTCCTACAAGGGGGCCGCCGAAGGCCGGGTGGAGCTGCCCTTGATCGGCCGCCACAACGCCAGGAACGCCCTGGCGGTCTACGCCACGGCGAGGGAAGTCGGCTTGAGTCCGCCGGCAATCCGTTCGGCGATGGCCGGCTTCCGGGGAGTTCGGCGCAGGCAGGAGATCGCCGGGGAAGCGGCCGGCGTCCTGGTCATCGACGACTTCGCCCATCATCCCACGGCGGTGGCGGACACCATCGAGGCAGTCCGGGAAGCGTGGCCCGGCCGGCGGCTCTGGGCCGTCTTCGAGCCCCGCAGCCAGACCAGCCGGAGACGCGTCTTCCTCGACCCGTTCGCCCGCGCCCTGGCGCGGGCGGACCGGGTCATCCTCCCCGACCTCTACCGGGCGGACAAGATTCCGGAAGAGGAACGCCTCTCGCCCGGAGAGCTCGTGGACCTGATCAACGGGCACCGGGGGGACCGGGCCGCTTCCTATCTGCCCGGGGTCGACGACATCGCCGCGGCCGTGTCCCGGGACGCGGCCGATCGGGACATCGTCCTGGTGATGTCCAACGGCAGCTTCGGCGGCCTGCCGGAGAAGATCGTCGCCGGCCTCGGGCAACGCCAATCTTGACTTGCCCGGAGCCGTTGACTAGACTCCAAGGCGTGGAGAGCCACGAGCAAAAACTGCGCTTGACCGATGCGGCCATCGCCCACGTCAAGAAGATCCGCCAGCGCGAGAACCTCGCCGACCGGGGGCTGCGGGTGTCCGTGATGCCCGGTGGATGTTCCGGCTACTCCTACAAGCTGGACTTCGACGACGGCCCCGGGCCGGAGGACGTGGTGATCGAGATGGGCGACCTGCGGGTCTACGTGGAGAATGCCATCCTGCAACAGCTCGAAGGGACCACCATCGACTACGTGAGCGAGCTCCAGGGCGCCAGCTTTCGCTTCTCCAACCCCAACGCCACGGGCACCTGCGGGTGCGGCACTTCCTTTTCGGCGTGAACGCCCGCCTTATCCTTTCCGACCCGGCCAATACTCCTCCGAGGGCACAGTCTTGAAAGCCGTACAGATTCACGAGCACGGCGGAGCCGACAAGCTTTGCTATGAGGATACCGACGACCCGGTACTGCGTTCGCCGCGCGACGTGATCGTGCGCCTGCGGGCGGCCTCCCTGAACCACATCGACCTTTGGAACCGCAAAGGATTGACCGGCCAGAAGGTGGAATTCCCCCACATCCTCGGCGCCGACGGCGCCGGCGTGGTGGAGGAGGTGGGGAGCGAGGTGACCCACTTGAAGAAGGGTGACGCGGTCTGCCTTTATCCGCCGGTGGGGTGCGGCGGCTGCGAGTTCTGCCGTACCAGCCGGGACTACATGTGCATCCGCCTGCGCGTGCTCGGCGAGGGCATGAAGGGTTCGTATGCCGAGTGCGTGGCGATCCCCGGCGCCAACTGCTTCCCCATCCCCGAGGGCTACGGCTTCGAGGAAGCAGCGGCGTTTCCGCTGGTCTTCATCACCGTGTGGCGCATGCTGGTGACCAACGCCCGGCTCGCGCCCGGAGAGAAGGTGCTCATCCTGGGCATCGGCGGCGGCGTGGCCATGGCGGCGTTGCAGATCGCCAAGGCCATGAACACCTGGGTAGCCGTAACCTCCAGCAGCGACGAAAAGCTCGACCGGGCCCGCGACCTCGGCGCGGACCACGGCTTGAACTACACGGAGTGCGACTTCACCCGGGAGATCCGCGACGTGACCGGGAAGCGCGGGGTCGACGTGGTGGTGGACTGCGTGGGCGGAGAAAGCTGGGCCAAGAGCCTGGCGGCCCTGGTCAAGGGAGGACGTTTGGTCACCTGCGGCGCCACCACCGGCGCGACGCCGCCGACCGACATCCGGCGCATCTTCTGGAACCACCTGAGCATCTTCGGTTCCACGCTGGGCAGTCGCGAAGAGTTCGAGCAGGTGTTACGGTTCGTCGAGGCGTCGAGGGTCAGGCCGGTGATCGACACGACCTTTCCGCTGGCGGAGGCGGCCGCGGCCCAGACCCGGCTGGAGACCGGACAACAGTTCGGCAAGATCGTTCTGCTTCCGGGCTAGTGTCCTGTCCCACACATAAGTTGACAAAGATGCGCAGGAATTTTTGTTGTCGGCAAGGCGCGATGACGAGCAGTGGCGGGCACCACGCGAGGAAGAGCAACGCAGCCGACGGCAAAAAAGACAAGCAGATTTGTCAACTTATGTGTGGGACAGGACACTAGTGTCCTGCGTCCCGTGAGTTCCAGCCGTGCGAACAGGTGGAACACGACCGGCGGCATGCGCATCATCGGAGGTACAGCGCGGGGAAGGAGAATCAAGGCGCCCAAGGGGAGCTCCATCCGTCCCACCGCCGACCGGGTCAGGGAGGCGCTGTTCAACATTCTCCCGCGGGACCTTTCCGGGAAGCAGGTGTTGGATCTCTTCGCGGGCAGCGGCAGCCTGTCGCTGGAGGCCTTGAGCCGGGGAGTGGGGTCGGCGCTACTGGTGGACGAGTCGACGGAGGCCGCGGGCCTGATTCGCGGGAACCTCGAAACGCTGGGCTTCACGGACCGGGCACGGATATGGACGGTACCGGTGGGTAAGGCCTTGAGCCGTCTGGCGCGCGAGGGGCCGGCGTATGACGCGATCTTCCTCGATCCTCCCTACGACGGCGGCTGGGTGAACAGGACCATGGCACTGGTCGCCCGGGCCGGGATTCTGCACGCGGGGGGAGCAGCCGTGGCCGAGCACAGCGTGCGGGAACGAGTCGGAGAGAGGTATGGCGAATTGTTGCGCCGCCATCACCGGCGCTATGGCGACACGGTGCTCTCCTTCTTCGAGCTCGAAAACTGAGGCAACTTTCTCATGGCGGAAAACAGCATCGCGGCTTATCCCGGGTCTTTCGACCCCATCACCAACGGCCACGTGGACTTGGTACAGAGGACCCTTCGCATCTTCGACCAGGTGATCATCGCCATCGCCTACAACCAGGAGAAGGGCGGCGCGCTCTTCTCGGTGGAAGAGCGCATGGCCATGGTGCGGGATGTCTTCCGGTCCGAGGAGCGCGTGCGGGTGGACAGCTTCCAGGGTCTCTTGGTGGACTATGCCGAGGCGGTCTCGGCCAAGGTGGTCATCCGGGGGCTGCGGGCGGTGTCGGACTTCGAGTACGAGTTCCAGATGGCCACCATGAACCGCCGCCTCAAGCCGAATATCGAGACCTTCTTCATGATGACCAGCGAGTCGTCCTTCTACATCAGCTCGAGGCTTGTCAAGGAGGTGTGCGGACTGGGCGGCGACGTGGCCGCGTTTGTCCCCGAAGTCGTGCTCGAACAGCTTCGCGCGAAGTTTTCCCTGCCGTAACGGAGCCGATTCCCGGCTCCGGTTGACACCGCCATGGCGACGGGCTACAACCATCCTGCGGGGTGGAGCAGCCCGGTAGCTCGCAAGGCTCATAACCTTGAGGTCGGTGGTTCAAATCCACCCCCCGCAACCACCTAAGCCCCTGAAAACATTTAGGTTTTTGGGGGCTTGTTATTTTGCGGCGACAGCAAAAGCGAGAATGTCAACACCATGTCAACACCGTGCACGCATGTGGCGGATCTGCTCCGGGTGATGGCGGACCAGGGGCGTATCGCGCAGGTGCTTAACAACCTGTTCTCGAACGCAGCCAGGTACTCTCCAGAGTCCTCTTCCATCGTTGTGAACGCGGTGCGCGACGGCAATCACGTGGCCATCTCAGTGTCGGACGAGGGATGGGGGGGGGGTGGCGCTGGACCGGCTACCGCACCTGTTCCAGACGTACGCCGGCATCAGCGGAGCGGACCGAGAATCCTGGACCGCGGGCCCCGGGCTGGGCCTAGCCATCTGCAAGGGGTTGGTGGAAGTCCGCCAGGACCCCGCGCCGGGCTGGGGAAGCCGGGAGGCGCGCCCGTGCTGGTGGTGGACGACGACCCGTAGACCCTCCGCTACGTCCGCGACGCTGTTGCGGAGGCCGACCACTCCACCGTCATGACCGCCGACCCCGGGAAGGTCCCCGGCTTGGTCAGGACGAAGAGCCCCGGCTTGTGCTGCTCGACCTGCGGTTCCCCGGGACCGACGGGATCGAACTCATGGAGAGCGTCCCGGAACTCGCGATCTTCCTGTCATCTATCATCTCCACGTACGGACGGGACGAGACCATGGCCAGGGCGCTCGCCGCCGGCGCCGTGGACTACATCGTCAAGCCCTTCTCGCCAACCGAACTGATCGCAAGGGCCGGGGCGGCGCTTCGCAGCCGCGCCGAGCCCGAAACCTTCGTGCCGGGGATCTTGCCGTCGACTACGATCAGCGGCAACTCAGCGTGGCCGGCCGCACCGTGCAGTTTACCGTCACCGAGTACGAGGTGCTGCGCTTGCTCTCGCTCGACGCGGGCCGCATCACCACCAACGAATTCCTGCTGCGCCGGGTGTGGGGAGAGCGTCAGCATACGGGTTCTGACCCCGTGCGGAGGTTCGTGAAGAACATGCGCTGAAAGCGCAAGTAGAGAAACCGCCGAGTTTGGAGGAGACCGACCGAGAAGGGGTATTTGCCGAACAGCGATGAAGGCCTATGCGGCAGCGATTCTTCCCACCTTTATCGTCTGTTCCAGGTGCCGCGACCGTGCGAGGTCGAAGGCCAACTGTATGGCGAGCAAAGTTTCGGGGGTTGAGCCAAATGCCTTAGAAAGACGGTAGGCCATTCCAATCGAGACGGACGCTTTTTCGTTGACCAAATTGGAAAGAGTCTGACGTCCAACACCGAGCCGCTTCGCACCTTCGGTCACGGACAGACCCAGTGCTTTCAGGCAGTCTTCACGCACCATGGCGCCGGGATGTACAGGATTGTTCATGGCCACGGGAGCACCCCCTAACAGGTTGTTGAAAAAGTCCGTCTGACGCGGGTACATATTTTGTATGTTCGTACTGGGACGGAGGAGTCGATGAGAGGCACTGATCCGCGTCAAGAAGGCATGTTCAGCTATGTATCGCCGGAAGCCCGTGTTCCCAAGGACCATCCGTTGCGACCGATCCGGGAGATGGTGAACCGGGCGCTGGAAGATCTGTCCGGGGAGTTGGAGGCGATGTACTCGCACACGGGGCGGCCTTCGATCGCGCCGGAACAGTTGCTGCGGGCGTTGCTGTTGCAGGTGCTTTACTCGATCCGCAGCGAGCGGCTGTTGGTGGAGCAACTGGACTACAACCTCTTGTTCCGGTGGTTTGTGGGGCTGTCGATGGACGAGGCGATGTGGGACCACTCGACGTTCACGAAGAACCGGGAGCGGTTGATCGGCTCGGACATCGCCCGGGAGTTCTTTGCGAAGATCCTGGTGCAGGCGCGTGACGCCCGGCTTTTGTCGGATGAGCACTTCAGTGTCGATGGGACGCTGCTGGAGGCCTGGGCGTCGATGAAGTCGTTTCGCCCCAAAGGGGGCGAGGGACCGCGGGGCGGCGGCGGACGCAATGCCGAGGAGGACTTCCGGGGCGAGAAGCGCAGCAATGCGACCCATGAGTCCACCACCGACCCGCAGGCCCTGCAGTACCGCAAGGGCAAGGGGCAGGAAGCGAAGTTGTGCTACCTGGGGCATGCCTTGATGGACAACCGCCATGGACTGATCGTCGACACGCGTACCACCCAGGCCAGCGGCCGGGCTGAGCGGGAGTCGGCGCTGTCCATGATCGAGGGGCGACCCGGCAAGGGCCGGCTCACCGTGGGTGCGGACAAGGGGTACGATACCCGTGACTTTGTCGAGGGGTTGCGCTGGGCGAACGCGAGTCCTCATGTGGCGCAGAACGACACCAATCGGCGTTCGGCCATTGACGGCCGCACCACCCGCCACGCTGGCTACACTCAGAGCCAGCGAGTGCGCAAGCGGATCGAGGAAGCCTTCGGATGGGCCAAGACCGTCGGCGGGTTGCGCAAGCTCAAGCATCGGGGGCTTCCGAAGGTGGACTTCCAGTTCACCCTGACCTTCGCGGCCTACAACCTGGTGCGGCTGCGCACCTTGGGAGTGGGCACGTGACCACACTTCCTGTGGAGGCGTGCGTCTGCGCCACGGTCGTTGGCATGAAAAGGCGTGCGAATGACCTCTATCCCAGCCCGTCGAGGGTCCGATTCCCTTTGCATCAGTCACCAACACTCAAATCCGTGGGTTTTTCCACGGCCTGCTAATGGTAGTCGAGATAATTGACATCCACGGCGTGCCCATCTTCGAACCGAAACGTCACCCGCCAATTGCCCGAGACGGTCACCGCATGGTGTCTCCGCATGCGACCCTTGAGAGGATGCAGTCGAAACCCGGAATATCCATCCCCTCAGGCCGGCGGAGCGATCAAGGGCCGTCAGGATATGCAGCAGTTGCAGCGCATGCCTGAGATCAATAACCGCTTGCGATGCTCTTATGGTGTGACGCGAAAAGGCGCCGTCCCTCAGCGGGTGCGAAACCCGCCCGGCAAACTGCCGCTCCGGCCGGTAGTACCGGGCCAAGCCGACCGCAGTTGGGCACAACCCAATCCGGCTATAGCAGCAACCTCCGCAATGATCTCGGGTGAGTCCGCTACTGGTACGCCGGGAAGTCCGGCGAGCAGCTTGAACTGCCATACGTTGGAACTGTGGCGGCACTGTGTCGTGGCCGCGATTCTTCAGCGCCTCCTGTCGCACAGGCCACGGCTGCCAATAGTTCCATCCCCGGTTCCATCCCCGCGGACGCGGGGAAACTAATCCAACGCGGGTACCACAAGGGTCCATCCCCGCGTGAGCGGGGAACGACTCCAGACGCGTCGATGCCAGCGTGGCGACCCGGCCCAACCACTCCTTTCGGTATATGTGGCCGCTGAGGTGGTCGGAAGAGTTGGGTAGTGGTCTCCATGCGCCCTAGTGTAAACCGGATCGGGCTTCATGTCATTAAGGCGGCCGACGTGAACGGATTGAGGGTGCAGATCCATGGAGCCGACGACATCTGGCAGCGGTCTCATGGCTTGAGGCGGTGGTGCCCGACGCGGCGGGCTTACTGGCAAACCGCAAGGCGAGGCGGCCGAAGGCCGACCGGATCAAAAAGCCACCGGACCCTAACGCTGGCGCGCCAGTCCTCGACTCTACCTCAGATATTGAGCCGATCAAGGCGCCCGGCATAGAAGAGAAGGATCGCAAGCGGCTGCTCCACAAACGTGTTTGGTCAAGCAGCCGTTCAACGCTGACGAAGTCGAGGAACAGCTTGCTGAGACTGTGCAGCGATGGTGGCAGCGTTGCGTCCGCAAGGACCGCAGACGCGAGCGTGGCGGGTCACGCCTGTAGCGAGCCGCGTTGCTTTGGGCACGGCAGCCTTCGGCCGTTGGATGAGGAGCGGTCGAGGGCCATTGCGTCGGCGATGACGCTGTCGACGCACGCGGCTGCGGCGACTAGGCTAGGTGCGTCCAACCGTGTCCAAGCGGGCAGGTTCTCGCCTGGTCACGGTGTAGCGCAGGCTGTGAAACCCTTGCTGCTGCCGGAACGGAAAGCCGGCGGTACAAAGGCCTGCCCCGACGTACGGTTGGAGGCGTGGTACGGGGACCATGAACTTGTCGGCGTTGCGGCTGCGGCAAGCGCATCGAAGACCACGCAGGCGGTCGGGCTGAGAGGCACGGCGCGGGGGACAATCTTGCTGTCGGCGAAGTAGTTCCTAGCCGACTTCTAGCGCCCTAGTGGTATGAAACCCGCGTTGAGACGCTCGGGTCCTTTAGTGCTTCGCGGTGAAAAAGGAAACGGTTTTTACTTGCATGCCCCCTGTACCTGTGTTAGGAGACGATTTCGTGGGGAAGCGAAGGTAGCAAAGCAGAGGAACGGGTTCGCTGGATTCCGAGCACCAATTGCTTGATTTTTTGTGCAATCCCGAGGTTGGGCCTTTACATTTCCCATTGACATGTGCTACCTCAACTATGTTAAAAGCAAGACTTGAGGACGCAGACGAGGCAGGACGTCTTGAGGACTCTTCAAAACGGTAAGGAGGAACTGGGAATGTTGAAGCGAAATTTCGCAATAGCCTTGGCCGTCGCCATGGTGATGGCAGCGCTTTATGGCTGTTCATCGAACAGTGGTGTAAAGAATGATCGCGACATGTACAGGGAGAGGGCCGAGGAGTTGCAGGGCCAAGTGGATACCCTGACGGCCCAGCTCGCCACGGTTACCGGCGAACGTGATCAGGCGCGAATGGATCTCGAGGCTGCCCAAGGTCAAGTCACGATGCTGCAGGGGCAGATCAGTGACAAGGACGGCGAGATCTCGACCTTGACAATGGCGCGGGACAACCTGCAGGGTGAGTTGAACGACCTCATGATGAATGGTCGTGACGAAGACCAGATGATGATCAGCAACCTGCAGGGTCAGATCAATATGCTGAACAGCCAGATCTCAACCCTTGAGGGTGAAAAGACAGCCCTCATGGGGCAGCTTGAAACGGCCCGAGGGACGATCACTGACCTCCGGGAGGAGTTGGCCGCGAAGACGAAAGAGCTGAACGACAAGTTGGCCGAACTCGCCGCGGAGAGGGCAGAAAAGGACGCCAAGGCGGCATCCGATACGGCCAAGGAGTTGTTCGATGTCCTGATTCCCGACACCCGGACTGCAGTTGCTTCGGTGAGTGTCAGCGCGTCTTCGGCCGGTGTGTTCGAGGCGAAGGCCACCGACTATGCAATGGAGGCAGGCTCTCCCGATGCTATCTCGGGATTGAGAGGGGCCACGTTGACGAAGGACGAGGAGACCATCGTCGTCTACTCGAATATCGAGAACGCCACGGCAACCCCGATTGGCGACATCTATGCTTCCGCCGCGGCTCCCGGTAAGCCCAAGGTCTATTCTATGACCGAAACCGGAGATAGCCCTGCGAACACGATAAGCTGGGGGTCTGCCAAGCGACCCGACGATGCGCAAACGAGGACCGGCACGGGCGATGACACCGTAACCACTTTCATGGGCACTGTCCGTGGCGTGGCAGGCACCTTCAGTTGTACCGGCGCTACCGGGTGTGACGCTCCTACGAAAGCCGCCATTGCTGCTCACGGAACCACCCCCGTATCCGCAGCCGGCTGGACGTTCAAGCCTGATAATGCCAACGCACCCATCGATGTCGCCGACGACGACGGGTACTACATGTTCGGATGGTGGTTGGAAAAGGACGACGACGGGATGCCGACCGGCGTGAACACGTTCGTGGGAGTGAGCGGGCTGGAGGCCAATACGGAAACCCAGGCCACCCTCGCGGCCGCCGAAAGCGCGACTTATCGCGGCGGGGCCGCAGGCAAGTACGCGGTCAAGAGCACGGTCACGGATACCGCCGAGGGGGGTCACTTCACGGCCAGCGCGACCATCGTGGCCAACTTCGAGGCCGGTACCGGGGAGGATGAGATCAGCATCCGGGGTACCATCGACGACTTCATGACCGGAGACACCGCGCGTCCGAACTGGAGCGTGGAGCTCAAAGTGGCCAACCAAACAGGGGGAGGGGCCTTGACTGCCGTTAGCGTTACTACAGTGGACGACGATAACAACGCAACGTGGAAGACCGGTGGCGCGGTAAACGGCAGGGGCGGTTGGTCGGCAACCTTCTACGGGATGGGAGACGACGATGAGCCCACGGCTGTTACCGGACAGTTCAACGCGACGATCCCGAACATCGCCAAGATCGACGGCGCGTTCGGCGCCAGCAAGTAGCTGGGTCGCGACGCACCTGAGTGCCGGGGGATAGAGAAGGTTCCCTTTCCCTGTTCCCTGGCGCTTCGGGTTCTTCCAACGAAACTTGTTCCAGACAAAGAGGGCGGCGTAACAGCCGCCCTCTTTTTTTGCTCTCAAGGGGTTCCTCGAAAGATTATGAACATCAGACCGACTCTCCGTGCGTTCGCGGTCCTGGCCGCGTGCATGCTTGTTGCTCCCGCGTGGAGCGCCGCCGAGGAGCCGGCTCGCTCGTTGGCTTCGGGTATCGCGGAGGCGCGCACACTGTTGCAGCGCGGACGGTTCGAAGAGGCGCTGGCCACCCTGAAACCGTTGGCGGAGGCGCATCCGGGGAACAGGAACGTGCACTTTCTCTTGAGCCTCGCGGCGATCGAGTTGTCGCGGCGCCCGGCCCTGCCCGAAGTGGACCGGGAACCTCTTCTGGAGCGGGCCATCGCGGTACTGCGTACTCTTCTCATCGACGAGCCCGGCCTGGTGCGCGTTCGCCTGGAGTTGGCCCGGGCCTTCTTCTACAAGGGTGAAGACGGCTTGGCCCGGGAGCACTTCGAGCGTGTGCTGGCGGGCAACCCGCCGGCGCCGGTGGTGGCCAACGTGCGGCGTTTCCTTGCGCGGATTCGAGCGCGACGGCGCTGGAATCTGCACATGGGCTTCGCGGTGGCGCCAGACACCAATATCGGCGGCACCTCCAACGAGAGGTTCATCTACATCTTCGGGCTGCCGTTCCGCCGCGATGCCGAGTCGCTGACGACGTCGGGAGTGGGCCTGTCGCTGTGGGGCGGCGGGGAGTACCAGCATCCCTTGGGTGACCGGGTCCGGCTGCGGCTCGGTGTGGATGCATCGCGACGGGAGTACTCGGGTGGGGCGTTCGACAGCATGCTGCTGGCCTGGCACGCGGGTCCGCGGGTGTTCGTGAGCCGGACCACGGAGTTCAGCGTGCTGGGCGACTGGCGTCATCAGTGGAACGCCAACGACCCCGACTATTTCGACTTGGGAGGGCGGTTGACCGTCCGGCACCGGTTCACGCGGAGGCTCACGGTCAACGGCAACGCTTCGTGGCGCGACCGCCGGTACCGGACACGTGAGTTCCTGAACGGACCCGTACGGAACTTCTCGCTGAGCGGCGGCTGGGTGCTCACGCCGACGATACGGCTGGACGGCGCCGGCGGGTACGGGCGTGACCGGCCCGGGCGTCTGAGATACCGCAACAAGAGCTTCTGGTTCCAGACGGGTGTGTCCGTGGCCCTGCCGAAGGGGTTCACCGTGGGCGGCAGCACCGGCGTCCGGTGGACCGATTACGAGGGCAACTGGTTCCCGCAGGTCTCGGACGGCAGTCCTCGCGAGGACAAGACCTACAATCTCCGGGCCTCGGTCCACAACCGCGCCCTCACCTTCTTCGGCTTCAGCCCGGAAGTGTCGTTGATTCACGAGATCCGCGAATCTAACTCCCAGTTGCACGACTACAAGCGCACCGGCGGCGAGCTGCGGGTGGTGCGGCAGTTCTAGAGGAGATCCCGGTCCTCCTCCGTTCCGGGATCCCCTTGACTTACGAACGAAGCGCAACGCTTCACCGGGGTGTTGCCATGGGACCTCACTGCACTTACATTCGGGAGTCTAAGGGCTCAGCTTTGCTGATCCCCCACTGGCGCGACAAACGGATCCGGAAGAGAATCTTCGCAGCGACGGCCTGCCGGTGGCGGAGCGCGAGGAGTTGCGCCGGTTCGAGGGGATAATCGCCGTCCTGCCAACGAACGGGAGAACCGGATGGCGGAACAGGGCCGGCGCCTTTCGAGGATCATGACCCGGCCAACAGAATGTTTCAGGGACAGTCCGGGACTTGACGACGGGCGCTGTCGTCGATCGACAGGCCCGATTTCCCGGTAGAGGACCTGGGACCATGCGGAACGCTTCGAGGACAAACCTTCTCACCGAACCCGTTTTTTCCGTCTCGGCCGATGAAAGGCTTCCTCTTCCCGGAGTCCTCGCCGCGATGGCTCAAGGGAGGGTGAGCGGGTTCCCCGCGCTCAGGCCGCACCAGGGCCCGGCGTGGCACGCGTTCCTTGTGCAGCTCGGGGCGCTGGCGCTTTGGACGGGCAGGCAGGCGCGCGTTCCCGAAGAGACGGCAACCTGGACCGAGTTGCTGCGCGCGCTCACGCCGGAACACCCGGATGATGCGCCCTGGGTCCTGGCGGTGGAGGACCTGGGCAAGCCGGCCTTCATGCAGCCGCCCGCCCCGGGCAACCTGGCGTGGCATCCGGTTCCCACCCCCGATGCGCTGGATGTGCTCATCACGAATCGAAACCATGACGTCAAACAAACCGTGCTTCGGGACTGCGATGTCGAGGACTGGTTGTTCGCCCTCGTGTCGTTGCAGACATCGGTCGGCTACGGCGGAAAACAAAACTACGGAATCGCCCGCATGAACGGCGGGTCTTCCAGCCGCCCTACGGTGGGGCTGGCGCCCGGCAAGGGAACGGACTGCAGGGTCGATCCGAGCGCGTGGTGGATTCATGACGTGGGGCGGTTGTTGCTTAAGCGGCGTTCGGGCGGCGGCGGCGACAACGCCGTCGGCCGTCCGGGCGCGCCGGCGCTTCTCTGGTGCCTGGACTGGCCCGAGGGGCAACGGCTGGACCTGTCCCAGCTTGATCCCTGGTTCATTGAGGTGAGCCGCCGCGTGCGGCTCGTCCAAGCCGCTGCCGGGCTCGCCGGGGTCCGTGCGACTTCGAGTTCTCCGAGGACCGCCGCCGACGGGTACCACGGCAACCTCGGCGATCCGTGGGCGCCGGTGCACAGGAGTGACGCGAAGGCCCTCACCCTCGGCGAGGGCGACTTCAGCTTCCGCAAGCTTCACGACCTGATGTTCGGAGGGGAATGGCACCTTCCGGCGCTGGCCACGATCGGACCTCAGGAAAAGGCCGGTGACAGGCTGCTTGTCTCTCAGGCCCTCTCACGGGGGAACTACAAGACCGCAGGGTTCAAGAGCCGCGTGGTGCCGATTCCGGCAAGCGCCGCCCGGATGCTCCGGTCGGACTCGACGGCGGAGCTTTCGAGCTCGCAGATCGGCGAGGTCCGCCTGTTCGAGGAGGCCTTGCGCACGGCGCTCACGCCGTCGGCGGGACGGGGAGACGGCAACGCCGGACACAGGGTTTCCCGCTCCGCCGCGATTCGGGCCAGGACAGGGTTCGCCGAGAGGGTCGACGCGCTGTTCTTCCCGTACCTCTGGGCGCGCGTCGAAGCCCGGGGCACGGGTAACCCCGAAGCGCTGGACGACGCCGGCCGCGCCTTTCGGCGTGCGCTCATGCAGGCGGCGGAGGCCGAACTGGAGGCGGCGCTGCCACAAGTCGCCTGCAACGGGATCATGCGGCCCGGAACAGAAGCCCGCGCCCGCGAGGGGTTCCGTCGGCGCGCGATGCGGATAGACCCGCAGATGCGCCCGCGCGCAGAGCGCGGGGTCGTGCCCTCGGGCCTTGAGCCCGCCGTGGAAACGGCCTTGATGGGCGCCGCCCTGCTGCTCCAGAATCTCGCCGCCCCTCTCCTGATCCAGCTTCGACGCATGGATGCCGATGCGGGCGCTCCCGCGTTCTCGAGACTGGCCGGGCGGTATCCCGACGTCATAGGGGCTCGGCGCCGGGAGTGGATCTCGCTGGTCCGGATCCTCGCCCTTCTGACTTCGGACAAGAGCCCGGCGCGGCGCCGGCCGTTGCACGAGCCCGGGCGCCGACTGGGCCTGGCCTTGTGCCAGGGGGCGGCGCCGGCAAGGATCAGGCCGGACCGCTGGCCGGTGCTCGGCGAGCAACGCCTGGCGCATCTCCTGGCCGCGCGCGGAACACGGAGGCGTGTCCTGCTGGAACGCGCCGTGCGCGCGATCGCGCAACAGCGGGGCTGGGACAACAAGCTCAACCTCTGCGACATCGCGTCGGTATTGCTTGATCTCGACGCGAAGCGGACGGAACGCGAACTTGCCGAAGCCTACTACCGGGCGCTGGACGACAGGGAGGCGTGGACGGTATGACGGTCGAGCCGCGTTTCCTGCAGATTCATACACTCACCCCGTACACCGGTTCCCTTCTCAACCGGGACGACACCGGGATGGCCAAGCGCATGCCCTACGGCGAAGTGCTCCGGACGCGGATTTCGTCCCAATGCCTCAAGCGGCACTGGCGGGTCGCCGAGGACCCGCACGGACTCGAACGGATGGCGGGCGCGGAGCGTTCCTACCGGTCGCGCGAGCTCGTGACGCGCAAGGTGGTGGGTCCGCTGAACGACCGGTTTCCGGCCGACGTGGTGAGCGCCGTCGAAGGGGAGTTCCAGCAGGCGCTCTACGGCGAGAAGGGAGCGGCGAGAAGCAGCCGACAAACGCTGCTGCTCGGAGCGCCGGAAATCCGCTGGCTCTCCGCCGAAGCGGAACGGCTGGCCGCGGGCGCCAGGGACGCGGCCGCCGCCAGGCGGGCGGCTTCCGAGTGGAGAAAGGCGTACCGGCAGAACATCAACGCCATGCGGAGCGCGGTCACGTTGCCGGCCGGGTTGACGGCGGCGGTGTTCGGGCGGATGGTCACTTCCGACGCCGACGCCAACATCACCGCGCCGGTGCACGTGGCGCACGCCTTCACCGTGCACGCGGAGGAGGCGGAAGCGGACTACCTCACGGCCGTGGACGACTTGTCCGAGACGGGCGATCCGGGGGCTGACACGATCCAGGAAACGGAGCTGACGTCGGGCCTCTTCTACGGCTACGTGGTCGTCGACCTGCCCGGTTTGATGGAGAACCTGGGCGGAGACGCGGGCCTGGCCGGCTCGGTTGTCCACAACCTGATCTATCTGATCGCCGAGGTCTCGCCGGGGGCGAAGCTCGGCTCCACCGCCCCGTACAGCCGGGCCTCCGTGATGCTTCTCGAGGCCGGCGACCGCCAACCGAGGACCATGGCCGAAGCCTACCGGTCCCCCTGCGCGCCGGACCCGGCCGCGGCGGCGGCCGCCATGGCAGGGCATCTGAAGCGGCTCGACGACGCCTACGACACGGGTGAGGAACGGCGCGTCATGACGCTCGTGGACGTTGACTTTCCCGGGGCGGAACGCGACAGTCTGGCCGGTCTGGCCACGTGGGCCGGAACCCTTCCCGGAGCGTTCGAGTGAATCATCGTTGGCTTGTGATTCGTCTCGCGTCTCCGGTCATGGCCTTCGGCGCCGTAGCCGTCGACCACGTGGGACCCACGCTACGGTTTCCCGGCGCCTCGATGATGGCCGGCCTCATGGCGAACGCGCTGGGCCTGCATTGGTCCGACCGCGAAGCGCATCAGGAGCTGCAGGACCGCGCGGTGTTCGCGGCTTGCTGCGAGGGGGAGGCGCGTATCCTGGCGGACACGCAGAATGTGCGGCTTTCCAGCGACGAGCGGGGTTGGACCACCCTGGGGACGCCGCAGGGGCGCAGGGGCGCGACCTACGGCGCACCGCACCGGCGCCTGCGCCACTACCTCGCCGATCAGGATGTGAGGGTGGTCTTGCGGTTCGATCCGGCCGACGCAGCGCCGACCCTGCAGGCCGTGGCCGAAGCGCTGGACCGGCCCGCGCGGCCGCTCTACATCGGCCGCAAACCGTGCCTGCCCGCATGCCGTTTGGTGGATGGGTGGGTCCACGCGGAGACCGCCTACGGGGCGCTGTGCGCGCTCCCGGGCGCGGATCCCCTTCGTGCGCTGTGGCCCCTCGGGGAAGGGCCGCAGGAAGGACCCCCGGTGCAGCGCATCGTTGATGTCGCGGACTTGCGGGACTGGCGCAAGGGCCTCCACGCCGGGAGTCGGGTGGTGGTCGAGGGATCCGTACCGGGACATGGAAACGTGGAGGGACGTGGTGCATGACCCACTCTTCCTGATCGGTGTACCGGTGAACGTGGACAGGCTCATTCGCTGGGCGGGCGACCGGGGCTGGCTGGGCCACAGGGGCGCCGTCGTTGGTTTCGACGAGGGGCGGGCGCTCCATCACCTTGTGGACGAAACCCTCGGGCCTGGCGTGCTGCGGCCCTTTCGCTTGTTCGCTCCGCAAGGGAAGCCGATGGGAACCCTCTACGGGTACTGCGGCATGGGCGATCACGCGCTGAAGACACGGGCGCGCATCAATGCGCGGCCCGAGTATCTGGGCATCCTTGCCCTGGATCGCATGGAGGGGAAGGCCATGCCGGCGGAGTGGACGGCGGGGAGCCGCCTCGGGTTCGATGTGCGCGTGCGGCCCGTCAGGAGGCTGAACGAGGACATCAGGAACGGAGACAGGCTGTTTCGCAGGGGCGTCGAGTTGGACGCCTTTCTGCTGGAGTCCCTGCGCCGGGGTGTGGACGCAAGGGCCAGGGCCGGCGTCTACCTTGACTGGCTCGCCGAGAGGCTGGACCCGGTTGCGGAACTCGATCGCCGGGCCGCCCGCATCGTGCGCTTGGAGCGCGTGCGCATCTCGCGCGGAACGGCCGGGATCACGGGGCCTGACGTAACCGTTCGTGGCGTGCTGGAACTGAAAGAACCGGACCGCTTTGCGGCGTTGCTGGCGCGAGGGATCGGGCGCCACCGTGGTTTCGGCTATGGGATGCTCCTGCTGCGTCCGGCGGGTCGGGGTGAAGGTCGTGTACAGAGGTAGACCGCCGTGTCGCTCGTACGACTGGGCGGCCGCAAGGGTATCGCCGCGTGTGCCGAGATGGACCGGTTCGGTCGTATGCGGTTGGTGTTGCCCGACAGCGTCGATTCCCCGAGCGGACACGGCCGCGTCGATCTCGGCCCGGGATAGGCGGGGACCACGGTTGCACTTGCCGCCGTGTTTGCCGGCCTCTGGGACATCTCAATCGGCCGGTGGTCCGGAACCCCGAGCGCCGTACAGCAGCGCCCGGCGGTTATTGCGCGCGTCCTGGAAGCCGGGGTCGATGGCGAGCGCCTGCTCGAAGGCCTCCAACGCCTCGTCGTTTCGGCCCAAGTGGTAGAGCACCGCACCGAGATTGGAGTACGCAGGCGCGTTGTCGGGGAGCAGGCGGACGACCGCCTCCAAGGTCTCTCTCGCTTTCTCATGGCGCTTCTGCCGCGCCAGCCTGACTCCCTTCCGGAACAGGGCGCGCGCGTATCCGGGCCAAGCCTCGGCGACCCGCGCGTAGAACCCGGCACTCTCCGTGTTCCTTCCCAGCCTCGTCGCGGCACGCGCGGCCATCACCAGCAGCGAGGGGGCGTTGGGCAGCTTCGGCGAAAGATCCACCGCCCGGCCGAAGGCCTTCATGGCCGCTTCGTAGCGACCGAGGCGGAACAGCGCGTGGCCCTTGCCCGCGTGTGCAAGGGCATAGTCGGGCTGGACTCGAAGACCCGTCTGGTACCACTCGAGGGCCTCCTCGTACCGGGCCTGCTTTCGGATGGATTCCGCCAGGTTCTGGATCGCCACGATGTCCTGCGGGTCCATGGCGTGGGCGCGCCGCAGATGCCTCTCGGCCTCGGCATGGCGGCCGAGGCCGGCGAGGAGACCCGCGAGTGCCGTCCGCGGGGCGGCAGTGTCCGGCTGCAACCTGATCCAGGTTCGAGCGACGGGGAGGCCTTCCCGGTACCGTCGCAGCAGCAAGAACAGACCACTCGCTACACGCAAGGCATCCTTGTTGTAGGGCCGGATCTCCAGCGCCCGGCGCACATGTGGTTCCGCCTCGTCCAATCGTCCGAGGCGGATCAGCGTCACGCCCAGAACGCCGTGGCAGTCGGAGCAGTCCGGATACTGCCGCACCGAGACGCGCGCGTGCGGCAGTGCCTCCGCGGCGCGCCCACGCTTCACCAACTCGACAGCCAGGTTCTGGTGCGCGCCCCGGGCCCCGGGATTATGGGCGATGATGTGGCGGTTGAAGACCAACTTGTCGGCGTAGATGTGCGACTGCCGCCACGTCTGCATGCCCAGGAGCAAGAGCATGATTCCCAGCGGCAACGCCGCCAAGCGCTGGAAGGTGGTCCGTCCCGAAAACTCCGAAAGCCGTGACACCCCCACCCGGGCCCCCCCGGCGGCCACTGCGATGAGGCCGATCCCGGCCAGGTACTGGAACCGGTCGGCAACGAACGAATACTGCATGTAGCTGAAGTCCACGAACCCCAACGTCGGCGACAGCGTGACGGCGAAGTACGCCGCGCCGGCAAGCGGCCCGCGCCCGATTCGCCGGCGCAGCAACCATAGCACCACCGCCAGCGCCAACGCCGAAACCGGGTAAAGCCATGCCCGAAGGTCGTCGACGCGGATGTCCCAGAGCGGGTAAACGACCGCGAGGTCCGTGGGCCACACGAGCTTGCCGGCGTAAAACCACAGCGCCCGCCCCGCGATGAGGAGCCGCTCCACCAACGAGTAGTCCAGGGAGCCCAATTCCCGCCTCGCCCAATAGAAGTTGAGGTCGACCACGACGATCAGCAAACCGAGCAGGAACAAAGGGGCCACCCGCAGCACATCCCGCCCGGTCGTAATCCCCTCTCTCCACCACTGAACGATCAGCAGCGCCGCCGGCAGGGTGACCACGATGGACTTGCTCAGGAGCCCAGCCGCGAACAGCAGCAGAACGAGGCCGTAGCGCCACCTTTCCCGGCTCTCCAGGTAGCTCAACCACGCCAGCACCGCGCACAGGTAGAACAGCGCGGACAGCACGTCCTTGCGCTCGATTATCCAGGCGACCGATTCCACATGCAGCGGGTGCACCGCGAACACCGCCGCGGCCAGCCCGGCGCCGGGCAACGACAGCCGTCCGAGCACGCGCCACAGCAACACGGTGTTGACCGCGTGCAAGATCACGTTGACCACGTGGTAGCCGGCCGGCGCCAACCCCCAGATTTTGTGTTCGAGCCAGAACGTCGTGTAGACGAGTGGCCAATAGTGCAACTCGCCCTCGATAAGAGACGGCGAGAACCAGATGGTCGACAGGCCGGACCAATCAAGAACCGCCGCCGCCCGAGACCAGACGCGGTCGTCCCAGACCAAGCCGCCCCAAAGCATGGCGGGTAGGTAGCAAGCCGCCACGAGCAACACGAGCCCGGCCGCGAAGAGACCCCGCCCGCCCGCGCCGTCGTTGACAACCCCGCTGAATCCGCGTACCAAGAACCGCATTCGCCTTCATGCTGCCGCGTTGCCGGGCTCCGCCGGCGGCCTGTTCCGAATCACGCCGGACCCTTTTCCCCTGGCCGCCGGAGCGCAGTGGAGACCGCGACCGTGGGCAGTGTGTATATATATCCCCTTGCTGGCGCTTGGTGCCGCCTTGTGTTTCTCCTCAGGCCAGATTTGGTCCCGGCAGGGCTGAACCACGGCACTCCCACGAGCATCATCTCTTTTTCCCTTTTCACGTCCACGTCTATCTTGTTTGCGGTGTAGCGGGCAACTGTAAGTCTCCCAAAAAAGTGGCAACCGAATACTGCACACCTTTATTGCCGGCGCGAGTGCTCCGCTCCGTTCCTGTTGACTTCGCCAACAGCGTGGAACGCCGTACCCCCTCCAGCAACTTCAACGTGTGCCATTTTCGGTTGACACGAATGGGACATTTACGGTTTGACACCAACACGGGTTGGCCAGGCTCCTGTTATGCGATCCTGCAACCGCGCCGTGCCAGGGCGATATCGGTGAACGCCGAAGCGGTCCGGCTGCTGTTCGGTTCACGTTCCACCGACATATCGTTGGGCGATGTGGAAACGGTCGATGTAGCGGTCGGTTGGCTCCATTCCGGCGTTCGGATCCGCCATTCCGCGTGCAACTCGCATGTCTCGGGCTTGCCCCGAACGGCCGCATTCGCTCTGGTCGATGTGCTCGAATCCGCAAGACGTGAGTGGTGGCGCCGTACGCTTGCGCCGCAACTTGAGAGGCTCCTCCTCGTGCATGAACGGTTGGCGGCATTGGCCGATCCGCCCATGTACCTCACCGCCGACGCGCTTCGCGAACTTGAGGCCGAGGCGAAAACTGTCTCCGACGAGTTCTCAACGCAGTGGCCGAGAGCGCTGTCGGATGCTCCCGAGATCCGCCGGCTGCGGGACATCCGCGCGTTTCTGGATGCGCCCGGCGAGCCCGGGCGAAGGCCAACGAGGCGTTCATCGCCAACGAGCTATCCAACTCGCGCGAACTGTTCGACCATGTCGAGTTCCACCCGCTCACGGAAGAGCAGCGCAGGGCGGTGGTCATCGACGAGCGACGGAACCTCGTGGTCGCCGTGGCCGGTAGCGGCAAGACATCGGTCATCGTCGCCAAGACGGGCTGGCTTGTCCGAAAGGGATATCGCGCACCGTCCGAGCTTCTGCTGCTCGCCTTCGCCCGAGACGCCCGCAGGGAGATGGAAGAGCCGATGGCCAAGCGTCTCGACGCCGCAATCGCGTGCAGCGTGACGGTGCGCACCTTCCACGGACTCGGCATGGCGATCATCGGCGAAGCCGAAAGGAAGCGCCCCGCGCTCGCCGCAACGGCGGAGAACGACCGGGCGCTGTTCGACCTGCTGAAGGGAATCGTCGCCGATCTGCTCGCCGACCGCGAACTTTTGGCCACGCTGCATGAATGGTTCCAGGAGGGGTTCGCGCCGTACAGGAGCGAGCACGAGTTCAGAAACTGGAGAGAGTACCACGACTACATCCGCAAGTTCGACATCCGTTCGCTCAAAGGAGAAACCGTCCGCAGCTTCGAGGAATGCGAGATCGCGAACTTCCTCTACCTCAACGGCATCGCTTACAAGTACGAAGCCCCCCTATGAGCACGATCTGGCGACATCGGAGAAGTGCCAGTACAAGCCCGACTTCCATCTTCCCGAACACGGCATCTACATCGAGCACTTCGGGATCGACGCCGGGGGGAACACGCGAAATTCGTTGACCGAGGGCAGTATCGCCGGGACATGGAGTGGACGCGTGCGGTCCATGCCGAGCACGGCACCGTCCTTGTCGAAACCTTCAGTCATGAACAGACCGACGGCCGGTTGCTCCGAAACCTGACGGAGAAGCTTCCGGCCCACGGTGTGACTCTCTCGCCGATCCCGCGCGAGGACGTGTTCGCGGCTCTCGAACGACAGGGGCGGATCGATCCGTTCACTCGGCTGGTGGCGACCTTCCTGCAGCGCTTCAAGGGCAGCCGGCTGTCCCTTGCCGACACGCGCTGATTGAATCTCTCTCACGTAGGCGTGGCTCCCACACACCGACACCTTCATGAGGTCACATATAATTCCCTTCAGCAACTCGAGCAGGCTGCTGAAAAACCGTCCGCATCTCGACCGTGCCGGACAAGCTCCGCCTCACGCCTTGCGCAGGCGCCAGCCGTACATCATGCGTCCGTAGAAGTTGAACCACTTCCGCGCTTCCGCGTCCTCGAACGGATAATCCGCCCCGAGTTGCCGGGCGGTGACGAGCCCGGTCACGAAACAGGTCTCCTGGGCGTTGATCAGCGTGTGGGCGCCGCAATGCCAGCTCCGCCGCTTGCCCTGGACGAAGCGGAACAGATGGATCAGGAAGGCGATGTGGCGCACATCGTGCTCGATGTGCTGAAACCAGTGCTTCAGGACGATCTTGCTCTCGTCGATGGCGCTGACCGGGTTGTAGGTCACCAGGCAGGGCCTGTCGGACGGTTTGGCCCAGGGCTGCTGGTTGTGCATGATGTAGGTGATTTCGTAGTTGTCCGGCCGGGCGCCGTATTGCTCGATGTGGTTGCTCCGCGTCTCCAGTGGACGGACGTGGTTCTTCGGCAGGACCGAGTCGTCCGAATGGACGATCGTGTGGTTGTGGAGCTCGCTCTCGTAGCGGATCGAGGACAGCAGCCAGCCTTCCAGGAAGGTCGGCTCGTCCAGCATCATCAGCGTCTGGTTCGCGTTGCACGCGAAGACCACGTCGTCGAAGGTCTCGGCGTTGCCGTCCTCGTCCTCGACGACGACTTCGGACGGGCGGCGATGGACCTTCCGCACCGGCCGGCCCAGATGGATCCGGTCGCGGAAGCCGGCCGACAACGCTTCGTACAGGCGCCGCGTGCCCCCACCCCACGTCTGCATGGGGGTCGCGGTCTCGATGTCGAAAAACTCCAGATAGCGCGCGAACAGCGACGCCGGCATGTCGAACACGTTCGTCGCCATCAGGAAATTGACGAACATGGGCTTCAGGATCTTGTAGCGGAAATCGCCCGAGAACCTGCCGATATTGAGCACCGTGCCCATGCTGACATAGTTGTACGGGTTGAGCGCGTTGAGCAGCCTGGACCGCGTCCGGTTGAGCCGGCCGAACCGTTTCATTCGCCTTAGGAGCTTCTGGAATTTGGCGATTTCCGGCTGCAGTTGGCGCCTTATGTCGGAGTCGAAATCGTGCGCGTAGACGCCGCCCCGATACCGCACGCTGTAGCTGAACCTGGTATCGACCAGCTCGATCCCGTGTTGTTGCATCAACAGAACAATGTGGTGGTAGACGGAGGGGATGCACGCGGTGACGGAAATGTCGAACGGGATGGAGCTCCCATCCGCCTGCGGCATGTCTGCGGTCACCGCGTTGCCGCCTATCCGGTCCGCCGCCTCGTAAACGCGAAAATCGAACCTGTCGGGATGCCGTGCCAGCGCCCACGCGACCCCCAGCCCCGACACGCCGGCACCGATAATCGCAACCCGTCTTGGCATCTCCGCGCGCCCCTCTACCGTTCTCCGCCGGTAGTCTTGATTCTTAAACCTCGGGGCAGGCTGCAACGAGGCGCCTGTCCCACCTCAATACTGTTGGTGTACACGTTGCCATCCACGTAGTCGCCGTCGCTGTGGGTTGTCGCGTCGTGGTCGCAGCCTTCTTCGTCCGCGCTCTCGCATACCCATAACGGCGGTCTTGCTCGCTCCCTCCTCAACGGCATTCCTTCCCGATGGACGGCGACAGCACATCCTCGCGTTACTCCGTATCACTGCAATGACGCTTCACGCCAGTCCCCTCACGGCGAGCTTGCCCGTTCACCGCTCCCCTCTGCATCCAATCCAGTGCCCCGCCATGCCCCGCTCCATCTCTTCCAGGGCCCATGCTCCCTTCCGGTCGGTCAGGTCCACGTCCACAGCACGGCGGTGCCCACCGGAGACGGACCGCCACGCCGGATACGCAGCGGCTACACCGGTGCGGTCCGCCTCCCTCGGGGGATACACCCGGGCGCGCCGACATTCCGCTGAGCCGTGGGCCGACGGCACACCGAACAACAACCAGGCGTCGCGGCGTTTCGGCGACCCCCGTGTCGTCCTCAAGGACATTCTGCACCTCGACTCCGACAAGAGCTTGCCGGGCATGCTGTCGCGGCATGGCCGCACCACTCCGTTCACTGACGACTTCTGGAATGTCCGGCACATCTGTTTTGTACCCAATCGCCCATGTCTCGCCAAGCGGTTCCGTCTCTACGGCGGAGCCGTTATTCTTTCACACGCCACGCATCCCGATGCAGGGCCGGTCAGATGGCGCCTCGGTTGCCAAGCCGTGCTCCAGGGGCGTCGGGGACGCTATACATGGGCTTGGGAAACCTGACACCAAATTGCGATGCCCGTGTGTTCGGCTCCACTATTCCGGGATAGTCCACGTCCGAAAGTGTCAAGAAGTACCTGACAGCAGGCACAAGAAGGGTGCGGGTGCACACGGTCCCGTTCTGTGGATCAGGGGGCATCCACCGGCCGAAGACAATCACCGCCATTCGCTGCCACGCCTGATAGTCGCGTCACACGTACCTTGTTCCCCGCCCTGGAAGCGCGTATGCCGGCGGCATGGACACGCGACGAGCACCGGAAAATGCGCGTGGCGGGAGGCGTCCGCCATGGTAGCCTCGATCGGCAAGATCGCCTCGCCGTCGCAGGGCGCGAGCTACTTCGAGAGGGACGGGTACTACGCCAGGGACGACCCCGCCCACAAGGAAGCGAGCGCCTGGGCGGGCCGGGGCGCGGAGGAGCTGGGGCTCTCCGGCCCGGTCGACTCCGATGCGTTCCGGGCCATCCTCGAGGGCAAGGTTCCCGGCGGGCGCCAGCTCGGCCGCAAGGATTTCGAAGGCAACATCCAGCACCGTCCAGGTCGGGACGTGACGCTGTCCGCGCCCAAGTCGGTGTCGCTCATGGCCATGGTGGGAGGAGACGAGCGGATCGTGGACGCCCACGACAGGGCGGTCGGCAGGACGCTCGCCTGGATCGAGAAGAACGCCGTCGAGACCCGGATGCAGGACCGGGAGACAGGGGCGATGGTCCGGGCCGGCGGCCAGAAGATGGTGGCCGCAAGCTTCCGCCACGACACCTCCCGCAACCTCGACCCCCAACTCCACACTCATGCGGTTGTCGCCAATATGGTGCAAGGCGATGAGGGGAAGTGGCGCACGATGGTGGACGACGGGCTCTTCAAGGGCAAGATGACGATCGGCGCGATTTACCGGGCGGAGCTGGCGCAAGGGCTCCAGGATCTCGGGTACGGGATAGAGAAGGCGCATCCGGACGGGCGGTTCGAGATCGCGGGGGTGTCAAGGGAGGTAATCGAGGAGTTCTCCACGCGGCGGTCGGAGATCGAGGCGGCGATGAGAGAGCATGGCCTGGGCGGGACGGGGGACAACCCGCACCTGGCGGCGCGGGCCACCCTGATGACGCGAGCGGCGAAGCGCGACGTGGAACGAGGCGAGCTGCGCCGGTCCTGGGAGCGCCAGGCGGCGGAGATGGGGTTTTCCGCAGAGACGGTGCGGCAGCAAGCACGCAAGACGGAACGGAAGCTGCCGGCGCCGGACCTCTTCACGGACCGGGGACAACCCGCGGCGGAGGCGGCAAGCTGGGCGGTGGAGCACCTTTCGGAACGCCAGGCGGTGTTCGGCCACGGGGATCTTCTGGCCGCGGTGCTGGCCCGGGAGCCGGGCGAGGTCACGGTCGAGGCGGCGGAGCGAGCCGTCTCGGACCTCGAACGCGAGGGTGGACTGCACGCGGCCAGGGGTCTCGACCACGGGAGGCACTGGACCACGGATGCGGCAATGGCGCGGGAGTCCGAGGCCATCGCGCTGATGCACGCGGGCCAGGGCTCGGGGAAGGCGATCATGCGGGGCTGGATCGCGGAGACCAAGCTCCACGGGGGACGTCTCAACGAGGGCCAGAAGGAAGCGGTCAAGATGGCGCTGGCGTCAAAGGCCCGGGTCATCGGGGTGCAGGGTTATGCCGGAACCGGCAAGACGACGATGCTGAAGCGTCTGCGGACGCTGGCGGAGAGCCGGGACTACCGGGCGGTGGGCCTTGCGCCTTCAGCCTCGGCCGCGCGCACACTCTCCCAGGAATCAGGGATCGAGTCGGAGACTCTGCAACGGTTCCTCGCACGCAATGCCGGCATCATCGGAGGCCGAGGCACGGTGAAGGGTCTTCGCCAGTTGCGCGCCTCGTTCTCGAAGACGGTCCTCGTCGTGGACGAGAGTTCGCTCGCATCGAGCGAGCAGATGAGGGGTCTCCTCAAGGCCGCTACGACGCTCAGGGTTCCCCGGGTCGTGTTGGTGGGAGACGAGAAGCAGCTCGGAGCGGTGGAGGCGGGCAAGCCCTTCGAGCAACTCAGACGGGCCGGGATGCAGACCGCGGTGATGGATGAGATTCTCCGCCAGCGGGACATGGAGCTCAAGGAAGCGGTGCGGGCTGGCTTGGCAGGCGAGGTGAAGACCGCGTTCGAGAAGCTCGGCGACCGGGTTGTGCAGGTGGACGGCGACCAACTCGGCCTCGAAGCTGCCGAACGCTGGCTGAAACTGTCTCCCGAACAACGCACGAAAGCAGGGGTGATCGCGCCGACTCGATCGTTGCGGGATGAGATCAACATGAGGATCCGCGAGGAACTGATCGCGGAAGGCGCGGTTTCCGGCCCCGCCCGCAAGGGCGAGAAGCTGGTCTCGCGGGGCCTGACCCGGGCGGAGATGGCCCGGGCCTCGAACTACTCGGCCGGCGACACGGTGATCTTCAACCGGCAGTACAAGACGCTCGGGGTGGAAAAGGGAGACGAGCGCGAGGTCGCGCGGGTCGACTACGACCACAACACGGTCTGGCTGGGCGGCGGTGGAGGAGATCCCGTGGCCTGGCGGCCGTACCAGATTGCCGCCGCCAAGGGCGGCGTGGAGGTCTACAGGAGCGAGGAGATGGAGCTTCGGGCGGGCGACCGGGTGCGGTGGACACGCAATGATCCGGGCTCGGAGCTCGTGAACGGGGAGGCGGCGGAGGTGGACTCCATCGGAAAGGAGGGAGTCCGGTTCCGGCTGGAGAACGGAAAGGAAGCCGGACTGGACGAAAATGATCCGCAACTCCGCCACATGGACCGGGCCTGGGCGTCCACGGTTCACTCTTTTCAGGGAAGGACGGTGGACCATATCGTCGCCGCAATGCCCGCCGGCAATCCGAATCTGACGAACCAACGCGCCTTCTATGTCGCCATCAGCCGGGCCCGGGACCATGCCGAGCTGGTCACCGACGACGCCCGCAAGCTCTCCGAACAACTGGAAAGGGCCACTGGAGAGCGGATCTCGGCGCTGGATGGAGTCGCCAGGGAGGCCGCACACGAGGCGGAGCTGGGCCTAGAACCGCCCGAGGAGCGGGACGCCGGCCACGTGGACCGCATGGAACACGAGTACGAACCCGAGCTTCAGCCGGACGCGGGGCACGGGGGCGGGCATCAGCCGGGGCATGAACTCGACTGGGAAGACGACCTGAAATCTCCGGAACGGAGCGCCGGACTGGACGCGGATGGTCTCGAATCCTGGGACATGGAACGGGAAACCGAACCTGAGGAAGACCGTTCGGGTGGGCCGGACCGCGAGCCCGTACAGGAAACGACGCTCGATCCGGAAGAAAAGTTGCTCGACTTGGACATCGAGCTGTAGAGACTTTCCCTCCTCGCGGACGACTCCAGGGCCGCCGCGGACAACCCTCCGGTCCGCACCAACCCTCGCCTTGGACAGGGCCAGAGCATCCGCCGGGATTCCACCGTCGCCAGCGCCTCCCTCCTGCTCCCGGCCTTCCGTCCTCATCCCCGTGCGCAGCCCCTCGCCCGTCTGCCGCGTGATACCAACTCGGTGCTCGCGGATCTCCTGCGTGTAATACGCCGTATGCTCCGTATTCCCGCGCACGTCCGGGCGCTCGCGGCGGTGTTCCGCGCCGGGCGCGTACGTGGATGCGCCTGCGCGTCGTCTGCGCAGACCTGGAGCTCCTGGATCATCTTGGGAAAGGCGGCGGCACCCCATGATGGCTCAGGCCAACCGTAGGAAACGATCTGCAGGATTTTCGCCAGGGAGGGTCCGGGCGTCGGACTGATTGCCCGGCAACCCCTTGAAATCGCTCGTGTGTTTTTTTTCACACGGCCGTGTACCAAAAAGATACCGCCTTTTCCAAGGGGCAAACGGCCATGAGGGGCTCGAACTGCGCACCCGGTCGCAGACAAGGCACGACAGGCACCACGGTGCGGCAGGTGTGAAAGAACAACGGCTCCGCCGTAGAGACGGAACCGCATGGCGAGACATCGGCGATGGAAAACAAAAAGACACGTGATATCAGCGGGTTAGCCCGAGCGGCGCTTGAGCGGGAGAGGAAGGTCAGAGCAAACAGGGCCGAAGTCGTGGATCACGGGCGGTCTCAGGGTGTCAATGCAGAAAAGCAGTCGTGGCGTCGCAAGCGCAGGTCTGGCGGCGAAGATTCTCCAGGGAACCGGGCTGATTCTCCAGGGAACTGCGGCGATTCTCCAGGGAACCGGAGCGATTCTCTGGAGCATCGCGGCGTAGTACCGAGAGCATACATCCCTGTTTTTTCCGCAGTTTTTCCGTGCTACGCGGTGCGACGGCTGTAATACAATCCGACTACACCAGCTTACAATCCGACTACAGTAGCCCGGACTGGGTCATCTCCCGCGGCGGCCAGAGCGGGCGGCGAAGCGAATGCAGACGGCAACCGGAGTGTGCCGTGCGAGGTTGGCGTCGGCCGCGACATTCGGGTCGATGTCCGGGCAGAGCGCAGTGACGGCGATGCTCACAGCGGTGCGTCGAGTCCGTCGCCGCGACCGTGGCGCGGCGCTGCACGGGGCGCGAGCCGATGTTTTGATGGCAAGCACCACCGCCGTGGCCGTCACCCTCGAACCATTGCCCGCCGGAGCGGTACGCGGTAGCGGCACTCACTCGCCCGTTGCTGACTGCGGTGGTGCAGATGTGCTGGACATTCCAAAAGTCGTCAGTGAACAGAGTGGTGCGGCCATCCCGTGACGGCATGCCCGGCACGCTGTCGTTGGAGTCGAGGCGCAGGATGTTTTCAAGGACGACACGGGCGTCGCCGAAACGCCGCGACACCTGGTTGGCGCAAGCGACCGCGGTCACGGACGCGTCGGCGTTCAGGCGTCCGGACATGATGGCGGATCGTCTGCGGCGCGAAACGCGCGGCGCTACGGTTGGCGGATGAAGATCCGACGAGAGGTGTTGCAGGCGTGCACGCGCAGGACAGCGCGACGGGAGCGCCGCGTGGCCGGGCGCGTCGGCTCTGGCGTTCTGTTCGGGCGCCGCCACTGTGGACGTGGACCTGACCGACCAGAAGGGGCATGGGCTCTGGAAGAGACGGAGTGGGGTGTGGCGGAGCACTGGCGTGAAGCGCCGTTGCAGTGATACGGAGAGAGACCCGAGGACGCGCCGTTGCCGTCCATCGGGAAGGAACGCCTTTCAGGAGGGAAGAAGCAACGAGGAAAGCGATATCGCGGCCCAAGTTGCCGGCCGCGCCTCGCTGACGAAGGCTCAGGCGAAAGGCGCGGTCAACGCCGTATTCGATGTCATCCGGGACGCCCTTGCGAACGGGGACACGGTGTCGGTCACCGGGTTCGGCAGGTTCTCGACGAAGATCCGGTCGGAGCGAAAAGGATGACACGGGGTTGGCGGACTGAGCAAGCGTGGCACGGGGCCGTTACAGAGGGGAGTGTCATTGGCGCAATCGCATTCGGTTCTCGCACGGAGGTCTATGTGCTTAGGGTCGGCGCTTCGTCGAGTTTAGAGCGGGAGACGATCTGGATACGGACCGCGTGATCTGGAGCGCCTCTACAAGGAGGGAAGCGTAGGCAGCGGTGTCCGAAGTTCAGCGCACGTCGACACCACGAGGTCATAGAGGGCGTACCCTGAAGGCGGAGAAAGATTCTCGGAATACGGCGAGATGACCTTTCCCAAGTAAAGAAGTCCCGTCGGCCTCTTGAGAAATGATAGGTGGGTGGTTACACTTGACATATGATACGAAGCTTCCGCCACAAGGGTCTCAAGCTCCTGTTCGAGAAGGGAGACCGGCGGAAGTTACAATCGGCCCATGCAGACAAGATCGGACGTATACTCGCGCGCCTCGAAGAGGCGTCGGAGATCGGCAACATGGACCTGCCGGGCTTCCGGCTGCACCCCCTCAAGGGCGACCTTGCAGGTTTCTGGTCGGTGGCGGTGTCCGGCAGTTGGCGTGTAGTCTTTCGCTTTGAAGGCGGCCACGCCGGCGACGTGGACCTGGTCGACTACCACTAGGAGGAACAAGTCATGCCGATGAAAAACCCGCCGCATCCAGGGCTTTCGGTGCGGCACGATTGCCTGGAGCCCTTGGGGCTGAACGTCACGGAAGCGGCCAAGCGCTTGGGCGTCAGCCGCAAGCAGCTTTCCGACATCGTGAACTGTCATGCGGGCATCTCGCCTGAAATGGCGATCCGGCTCGACAAGGCGTTCGGAGGCGGTGCCGATACGTGGTTGCGGCTCCAGGCTGCCTACGATCTGGCGCAAGCGATGAAGCATGCCGATGCAATCAAGGTCCAGCGGCTATCACCTGCGGCCTGATACGGTGAGGCTCCGTTCTATTCGAAACGACCAAAATCGCTAACTGGCCGAGCTCCATGCCGGCTCACAAGCGCGTGATCCGTCGTCACGATGGCGCTGAACCTGCGCGGAGGAAGAAGTGCGCGTTTCAATCCACGCCCCCGCGTGTACCGGGCGGTAATCGAGGCGGCTACCCCATGATGAATCGGTCGGCCAAAGACGGGCAAGGTCGATCCGGCACCATGACGGCGAAGGCGTTCTTACCCACCCGTCGCACCAAGGTGTCTGCGAGCGGCCCGGTACGGATGATCTGGACGTGACAACGGACTCCCTTTCGTAATGTGTGAAGACTACAAGAGAATACGCAGAGCCACGACGCACAAGAGGACCATGAGGACTACCGCAATGATAATGGACAAGACTTCCATCGACTCTCCTCATCGAAAAGGGAAATGGCATGAAGATACGGAGTATCGAACTGGAGTCGAATGAATCGGAACCCCCGAAAAAGCGAGGGACGCCGAACCCCCATGCGTTGTTGTCGCTTGCTGTGGCTCACTCCTTCCGCCTCGCTGTATCGCACCCAACCCCTGCCCGTCAACCAGACGCGGACCATGGTCCAGGATGCCGTCGCAACACGCATGTCAATGGCAAGCGAAAATGTCTCATTTTTGGCAACCGAAAATGTCCCACTTTTGAGGAGGGCGTGGATGCGGATCGTACGCTCTCCGGTTGGTTCCAGTCGGGCATGAGGGGTTGGACGGAGGGAGCGTAGCGACCGGAGTCCAACCCCTCATGCATTCCAGTTCTGCGGGTTAGGGCGGTCACGTCACGGCCCCCTCGTGCTCGGGCGCTGGCCGCATCAGGTTCTGGTGCTCGCGCATTCTGTAGCTGTTGCCGCGGATGTTGACGATGTGGCAGTGGTGCAGGAGGCGGTCGATGAGGGCGGCGGCCATGACCTCGTCGCCGAGGACGTTGCCCCAGTCTTCGAAGCCCTTGTTGGAGGTGAGCACGGTGGAGGCGCGCTCGTGGCGGGCATTGATGAGCTGGAAGAAGAGCACGGCGCCGTCCTGGCTGACGGGCAGGTAGCCGATCTCGTCCACCACGAGCAGTGCGGGATAGGTGAGAACACGCAGACGGCGGGGCAGTTCGCCGGCAGCCTTGGCCTCCATGAGAGACTCGATCAGCCCCGCCAGGGTTCCGTAATAGACGCGGCGACCGGACTCGGCGGCAGCGACGGCCAGGCTTATGGCAAGATGAGTCTTGCCCACGCCCGGCGGTCCGAGGAAGATGACGTTCTCGCGGCGATCCAGGAAGCCGAGCTCGTGGAGGCTCTCGATCTGCTCGCGCTTGATACTGGGCTGGAAGGCGAAGGCGAACTGGGCCAAGGTCTTCACGGCGGGCAGCCGCGACGAGCGCATGGCGGTCTGGAGGCGGCGGTTGTTGCGGAGCCCGATCTGGGCGTCCAACAACTGCTCGATGGCCTCGCCCGCGGTCGCCGCCCCGCTGTCGGCCTGTGCCAGGACGTCGTCCACGGCCTCGAGGGCGCCCGGCATCTTCAGGTCCGCCAGCATCGCCCGGAGCCGGTCGCGCCGGTTCCCCGCCGCCTCAGCCCTCATGACACGGCCTCCGCATAGGCGCTGAGCGGGCGGCGCTCGACGTCCACGGTGACGGGCAGGAGGCGGCGGGCCGGCTTAGGGAGTTGGCGGGCGCCAAGGCGCCGGTACGGGCAGCCCGCCAACGGCAGCAGCGCCCCGCGCTCGTCACGCTCGAAGCGCTCCACCGGGCGCTCCCCGGTGGTGCTGTGTCGGCGCAGGTTCGCCGTTCCCTCAAGCCACAAGAGCGCCTGCTCGTTGAGGTCCTCGTCGTTCACGAACTCCCGGCCGTAGAAGAAGCTGTCGCGGATGTAGCGGATCGGTCGCTCCACCTTGCCCTTGGTCTGGGCACGGTACGGCCGACACGACCGCGGCCGGAACCCCCAGTGCGCGGCGAACCGCAAGAACTCCGCGTTCAACACCAACTGGCCCCCGCCCGCGCGGCCGTCCGACAGCACCACTGCACGCATCTGGTCGAACAGCAGCTCCTGCGGCACCCCACCGAACCACCCGAAGGCGCTCTCCAGCCCCTCGATCAGCACCGCCATCGTCTGCCGGCGGTAGAAGCGCAGCCACAGCAGCCGAGAGTGGCTCAGGACCATCACCAAGGCGTAGCGTCGTCCCCACGGCAGCGTGAACGTCGCAAAGTCCACCTGCCCCTGCCGCCCCGCCGGCGTCTCGAACCGAACCACCGCCTCCACTGGCTCCCGCGGCCGCTTGGCCCGAACGTAGTCCCTCACACGGACGTACCCGCCCGTGTAACCCGCCGCCTGAACCTCGTCGCACAGCCGCTTCGCCGACAACCGAGGGAACTCCTCCAGCCGTGCATCGATGATCTCCTTGTAAGGATCCAGCTTGTGCCCGACCGCTGGCCGCGGCCTGTACTGCGTCCCACCTCCCACAAGGTCTCGCTCCAACTGCCCCCCTTCCACCCACCTGTGGATCGTCCGTCGATTCACCCCGAACCGCCGCGACAACTCCATCTTCGACTCTCCCCGTTCCAGATAGTGCTTCAACAGCATCCTCGTCTCCCATCCGTGCATCGTCTCGCCGCTCCATTCCTGTTGGCTTTCGCCAACAGCCTGGAGTGGCCAACTCTCGCTTGCAATCTTCAATGTGGGACATTTTCGATTGCCACAAATGGGACTTTTACCGTTGCCACCAACAACGCACACCGTCGAGTCCAACAATCCCTTGGTCACAGGTCGTCCGGCAAATCCAGGGTTTCAGGATCCGCATCCACGTGAGTCATGAAGCGGGGTCCGGCCACGTTGCTGCCGATTGTCTTAAGCAGGCTCTCTTCCGCCTCGGGCACAGTCGGCTGCTTGGCTCCGAACGATCCCACCTAGAAGCCGTTGTTCCGAGGACCCATGCGGTGTCCCCGGCGTCCGTTCCGTAGAAGGCGCCGGCGAGATGGGGACGACCCGGTTAGCGTGCCAGGACCTAGAAAGCTCACTTATCCTTTTGTCCCCTCTCAAGAGGACAGCCAGGTTTGGAAATGTGTCGGACGTACCCTCGGCCTTTGAGGTCTCTTGCCAACCTGTCGCCGCACTCCGGGCAGATGTAATTTTTGGCTTCTGCCGTTGAAGTTTTCATCCTCGCCCTTTCTCAGTTAGGTAATTTCTTTATGCAGACAGGTTCAAATTGGTTGACGTACGAATACCTTTCAGAAATGATCTGACCCACATGCCTGTCAATCTCGTTGCCTACCTTGTATCGGATATCGTTTAGCTTCTCGATCTTCTTCCAGATCATCCGAGCTGATCTCTCACAGTCTTCCTGGGTGGCGTACTCTACGGCTATCGACCTGGGAGTATCGACCCACTGGACTGTCTCGAATCCTTGAGACGTCGGCGAAGACCACATCAAGAAGCCTATCAGCAACCACTCCATGTCTACCCTCCCTCGCTAGTCTCCTGGTCGTCCTGCTTCTCCTTTCCCTTCCGCCGAAGACTCGGGTCCGGAGGCTTCACGTTAGAGAACATCGCCTTCACGACCTCTTCGGGCGCGGCGTCTAGCTCGAAGCTACGGTCAGGCTTTTTCTTTTTCTCTGGCTCGTTCACGGGAAAAGCTCCCTTCAATCGTTTTATGGGGCAACGTCCCTGTAGCTCAGTTGGAAGAGCGTACCCGTAACGCAGGGACGCTGCCCTCATCTTAACCGAATCTTAACACCCGTTCCCGGCGAGATAGTATCCCGATCTGGGACGGCCGGTGGCGTAACGCTCTTGCTCCAGGGCGTATCCCGGTCCAGTTCGGAGCGGCGATCGACCCGCCCGCAACGTCCATTGTCACGTCCACCTCCAGCCGCTTGTAGTCGGGCATGCTTACAACTACCGAACCGCGGTTGGAACGTGTCGACGGAGACCGCCTGAATCGCCGAACGACCTTCGGGTCCGAGGGCTGTTGGTCAAGTTCGTCCGCCGTGAGTCGCTGCACATCGTTTCCACCGGAAGCGCCGCTGCCTCCGCCGCACCCGCCGAGCATGGGGATGACCGCCGCCATGCAGATGACGATGGACAAAGGTCATCGAAGCTTATCGGTCATTTCGTTTCCTTTCGGAACGTCAGGAACCTGCGCTTAGACCAACCTTCAGTCTATGCCAGACTCTGGCTCAATCCCCACACGAGGGGGCCCAGGTCGATCTGGATGCGTGTAGCCGATGGTGGGGGCATTGTTCTTGAACGTCGCTATGGGCGCGTCGGCAGCGGAGTTGTATTGATTGGCGGTCGAGGTCCCCTCACGCTACCTCGTCTGGCGGCCCTGCGATCCTCTTCTTCACACGGTAGGCCACGTAGAGCGGGTCATGGCCGCACCGAAGGGTGAGTCCTCTTTCCCCGTCGATATGAGTGTGCACATCGAGCGGCGAGAAGTCCGTCTTGACAAGATCACTCTCGGAGATGTGGCGGACGCTCAGATAGCCGAGCAGGAGCTTGATGTTGGCCTCCCCTCCCGCCACCTTCCAAGATGCCGTGACGGCGTTGCCTTGGATCTTTTCAATCGTCCATTCCTGCATGCGGGCACCTGAGTTCATTCATTCAACAACTCCCCCGTACGTGTCCGGCGCCGCATAGATCAGCCTCAACTGATACTCGAAGCCAGTGTAGAGGTAGCTGACGCCGTTGTCTACGCTGAGGACGTTATTCTTGGAGATGGTCCAGATTCGGTTCTTGGTGGGCTGAACTTTTTCAATGGAGGCTCATTCACTCCCGCCGGTTGAACGTCGCCCAACTCTCTACGCAGACGAACTGGGCCTTGGCTTCGTCCTGGGCGCTGGCGCGCCCCTGTCTCGCCGCGGCCCGGTAGGATTGCCGGGCAATTGCAACAGTCACACAGAGGTGAGATGAAAGGCCCGCCTATTCACTCCGGCCCCCTGGGCGTCTCTGCTGCTGTCGCAGTTCTGACGTTGAGTATAAGGAGAATCGCTAAGAAGGTGATCATCGAGTGCCACATTAAGAGACGTGCGGTGGGAACCTTCATGCTTCCCGGTCTGCTGAAAATAGAGAGTGTGCGCAAGCCGGCAACAAAGGCGCGCAAGCCCTTCACTGGCCAGGAGATCACTGTGGCCGCTGAGCCCGCCTCACGGGCGGCGAAGGTCCAGCCTTTGAGTGGGCTCAAGCGTATGGCGGAATAGGCAGGAGGCCGGGGGATCGGGGCAAAGTGAACCTGTGACGGCTACCTCTGAACATTTGCGCGCCAGTGCAGGGAGCGGAGGTTGCTGAGTTGGTCACCCCCAACCTTCGGCGACTGGCACGATATGGTCGATTTTCCACCCGTATTCCGAACTTCGGTCGCTGTAGCCCACACGGCGGATGAGCTTATCGGAGGCGTCGTAGCGCGGGAATCGCGGGTCCGCCCCCGACTTGAATCGTCCCTTTGACCAAATCCACCAAGGTTCCAGAAATCACCAGCGACCCCCTCCCCGGTTCGTGCGACGAGTTCTACCATCGCAGTCCTCTGAACTTCACCCAACCCTTCCCGGTCAGGCACACGCGCAGCAGTTTGTTCCCGCCGATTCCCTGGACACAGCCGGTGGATTCCGCCAGTCCTTTCTCCGCCAGGGCGCTCACCACCTCCACGGTCCTGTCGTCGGCCGATAGCGTCCGTGTGTGACGCGGCCCGGCGACATGCGTTCCGATCTGGTGAAGCATGGCGGCTTCGTCCGGGGTGAGGGTGATCTTTTCCATGTGTCAGGGGTGCGCAGATCCGAAGCGCGACCGGCAACTATGCTCCTGCGGGCAATAGTTTCTTGAACCGACGTAGGCAGACTTTGCGGGCTATCCGTTCTGGGAGGCGCTCAGCAGCGCTTCGATTCGGTCGGCGATTCTCTGCGCGGGTTCACGAAGTTGCCCGATGGTCCAGTCTGCCGCGTATCCCTCGGTCACATCGTTGGGCCGTGCGTGGTTCACCAGCCGCTTGGTGAGCGAGGGGTGCAGCATCAGCTCGCGCTCGGCGACGGTGATGAAGCAATTGCGGAAGCCGTGGAACCAGAACTTCGCTCCGCCCGCCTTGCTGATGCGGCGGTAGAGGTGATGCACGTCCTGAACATGGCCGGTGGCGCTGGTCGGCGAGGGGAATACCCAATCGCGAGGTCCCTTCGGCAGGTTGTCGCTCGCAGCCCGGCGGTGTTCGAGGATTTCGGCGAGTTGCCGCGTGATCGGAAGCTCCAGAGGAACTCCGGTCTTGGTTTCCTCGACCAGGAAAGAGAGCGTGTCCATTTCCACATGGTCCCAGCACAAGGTCAGGACCTCTTCGCGTCGCATGCCGGTGTAGAGCCCGAACCACAGCGCGTCGCGGATCGCATCGTTGTTCACCACCGCCTGGATGCCGGCGTGCCAGCGGGGCAGCACTTCCGCCGGCGCGGAAATCTTACGCCGCGCCTTGCGGTGGAACCTGCCGCCGCCCGCGAGCCACAAATCCACCGGGTTGCGGAGCCCGTCCAAATCGACACAGGGCCGCCGATAGACCGATCTCAGAAGGGACACTGCCCGGTTGGCCGGCGACCATCCGTGGTCGGTGGTGAGCTTGTTGAAGCGGAACTCGACGTCGCGGCGCGTGATAGAGTCCAGCGGACGGGACAGCCAATCCCCGAGGTAGTGGTGGGCTTCAAACCTGTAGAGTTGGTTCGTCGATTTGGCGCGGTTGGGATTGACCTTCATGTATTCTTCGAAGGCGTCCCCAAGGGTTGCCATGGCACGAGCCTCGGCACGTTCCTCCGCGGGGTCGTCGCCGACGGCAACCCTGCCCAGGATGTCCCGGGCAACCCGCCGTGCCTGGTCGGGGGCAATCTTGCCGTATCGCCCGATCAAGACCCGCTTGTTGGGGGCCTTTCGCCCGCCGTGGCCGACGCGGTAGTTGACGATGAAGGTTTTCGTGCCTGCGGGATGGACACGGACACCGAAGCCCGGGATATTATACTGCACAAAAATGCCCCTCGCGCCACGGGCAGACAAGGATGCGGCGGGGTATGATAAATCTATGTTTATTAACCTGTTATGGAGGTTTTCGGGTTCTCGCGCTCTTGCCGTCCCCGCCATCCATGCGCTAGAATGACCCCTGAATTAGAAGTCGGACGCTTGCTTTGTGCTTACGGTTTTCGTGGACAGTCGGGGACGCCATGCCGAAACGCCAGGAAAGAGTCATCACCAAACGCATCGTCGACACCCTGTCCGTCAAGGACAGGGACGCCGTATTCTGGGACAGGGACCTCCCGGGCTTCGGCATCAGGGTCTATCCTTCGGGCCGGAAGAAGTACGTGGCGCAGTCCCGCGGCCCCGGCGGGTCGAAGAGAGCGACACTGGGACCGCACGGCAGGATATCGCCGGAGGAGGCGCGGCACCTGGCGGCCGAGGCGATCGACCGCATCAAGCGGGGGGAGGACCCGATGCCCCCGCTGCCGGAGCCCGAGGCCACGATGGCCGATCTGGCCGAGCGCTACATGCGCGACTACGTGCCGTCGCACTGCAAGCCGTCGAGCGCGGAGGTCTACCGGGCGGCGCTGGCGAACCACATACTGCCGGCGCTGGGGGACATGGCGGTCGGCGAGGTGGGACGGCAGCAGGTCACCGACCTGCACTACGCGATGCGCCACAAACCCCATGCGGCGAACGCGGCGCTGAAGATCGTGGGCAAGATGCTGTCGCTGGCCATGGAGTGGGGTCTTCGGGAACACGGCTCGAACCCGTGCCGGGCGGTGCGCAAGTACCGGACGCGGCCGCTGGAGCGGTTCCTGACCGACGAGGAGTACAGCCGGCTGGGCCGGGCGGTGGACGAGCTGGAGGCCGAGGGAAAGGTGTCGGGCCCGGCGGCGGCAGCGATCCGGCTGCTGGTGCTGACCGGCTGCCGGCGGAACGAGGTGCTGGAACTCAAGTGGGACGACATCGACCGGACGGCGGGCGAGATGCAGTTGCGCGACGGCAAGACCGGCACGCGCATGGCACCGCTGACGGCCGCCGTGGCGAGCGTGCTGGAGGATGTTCCTCGGGTTCCCGGCAACCCCTGGGTGATCCCGGGGCAGAGGCCGGGCACGCGCCTCGTGAACATCAACGATCCGTGGCTTATCGTGCGGGCGCGGGCCGGGCTCGAGGGCGTGCGCATCCATGACCTTCGCCACAGTTGGGCGAGCCGGGCGCTGGCGCTGGGCGAGAGCCTGAGCATGATCGGGAAGCTCTTGGGCCACAGCAGGATCGACACGACGGCGCGCTACGCGCACCTCGCCCGGGACACGGAACGGGCGTCGGCGGCCAGGGTCGGCGGCAGCATCGGCGCCGACATCCTGCCGGTGCAGACAGAGGACGCGGCATGGCCAAGCTGAACCGGCGCTCGATCTCCCGGCGCACGGTGGAGGCGCTCGAGGCCGGGAAGGACACCGTGTTCTGGGACCGGGACCAGCCAGGGTTCGGCATCAGGGTCTACGCCTCGGGCGCCAAGGTGTACGTGGTCCAGACCCGGAACAAGGGCAAGTCCGTGCGGGTGACGGTGGGTCGTCACGGGGTGATCTCCGCCGGCGAGGCTCGCGGCCGGGCGGCGCGGATCGTCAACCGGATCAAGGCGGGCGAGGAGCCTGTCGCAGAGCCGCTGCCGGCGGAGCTCGCGGGCGGGCCGACGGTGGCCGACCTGGCGGAGCGCTACATGGAGCAGCACGTGGCGGCGCACTGCAAGGAGTCCACGGCCGAAGGCATCCGGCAACTGCTGGACAAGCACATCCTGCCCGAGTTCGGCAGGCTGCCGCTTGTGGCGGTGAAGCGCGAGCGGGTTGCGGCGTTCCACGCCCGGCTTAGCGGGGTTCCCCATGCGGCCAACCGGGCGGTGGCGCTGATGTCGCGCATGTACGGGATGGCCGCGGACTGGGAGATGGTGCCTGACGGCGTGAACCCTTGTCGTGGCATCGTGCGGCACCGGGAGTTCAAGCGCGAGCGGTTCCTGACCGACACCGAGTTCCGCCGTCTGGGCGAGGCGCTCGCCGAAGCCCCCGTCAGGGGCGGGGTGTCGGTCCATGCGGTTGCGGCGATCCGCCTGCTGATGCTGACCGGCTGCCGCAAGAGCGAGATACTGTCCCTGCAATGGAAGGACGTGGACCTGGAGGCCCGCGAACTGAAGCTCCCCGACAGCAAGACCGGGCCGAGGGCGGTGCCGCTGTCGCCGGTAGCCGCGAAGGTGCTCGAAGAATTGCCGCGCGTTCCTGGCTCTCCCTGGGTGATACCGGGACAGAAGCCGGGGGCTCGCATGACCAACCTGAACGACCCGTGGGAGGTGGTGCGGGAGCGCGCCGGGATCGAGAAGGCCCGCCTTCACGACTGCCGCCACAGCTTCGCCAGCCGCGCTCTCGCTCTCGGCGAGAGCCTGCCCGCGATCGCGAAGCTGCTCGGTCACAGCCAGATCCGGACCACGGCGCGCTATGCGCATCTGGCGCGGGAGTCGGTCAAGGCCTCGGCGGCGCGCGTGGCCGCCAGCATCGCCAAGGACTTCCTGACATGAATATCACCCGCAACCTGACAGCCCTCATCGATCACCTGACGTGTCTCGGGCGTCCGAAAGGACGACTGCCGAAGCACACTCACCTAACTTGAGAGCGTTGCAAACCGATGGCGGGATCACCTGATCGAGGACGCCCTGGTTTCGGACATCGCCGATTTTTCGGAAGGGCACGCTGGCCCAGTAAGTGAGCCGCCTGCACCGGCTGCATCCGGAGAAGCGCATCAGGGGCTATGAGAGCCTCGGCTACACGACCGAGCCCGGCGCCCCGATCCGGGTTGTGACTCTCGGTAGTGGGCCACGCATCCTGGAGGAGGGCTATCCCAAGCCGTCGAGAGTCCTTCTTTCTCTGAGACCTCGCGACGAACTCTTGAAAGTTTGACCGAGGTGGGCAGGTGTGCCATATTTGATCGCCACCCCTATCGGAGAGATGGCGAAGCGGTCGAAGGCGTACGCCTGCTGAGCGTGTATCCCCCCAGAGGATCCTGACGATTCGAAACCTTCTCTCCGCCCCTACAGAGTTAACACAATATTCGGTCTCAAAGGATGACCTCATCGCTCACCAAGATCTTTCTTTCCCATGCCGGTCCAGATTGGCGTATTGCGAAACGTCTGGCTGACGATTTGCGGACAGTCGGGAATCACATAACAGTGGACGTGGACGACCTGAGCGTAGGGAAAGATGTCGTCCAGTTCATGAACGAGGCGATTGCTGAAGCAGACTTCATTCTGATCCTACATTCTCAACACACGGCAGATGCGATCAACCAGACGGCAGAGATGAACGCCGCAATCTGGAACGAGATCAATCAAAGCGGAGCTGTCTGTATGGTCATCCGCCTTGACAAGACGCCGCTCCCGCCTCTCGCGGGAGTGAAGAAATACGTTGAGATGGAGGAAGAGAACCGGGACTCTTACGATCGCGCGCTGGACGAGATCGCACGGCGAATCGACCGGGCGGACCACCCGACGCGGACGGTTAGCAGGGCGTTTGCGGCGGATGTGGGTAACCCCTTCCGGCGTACGAGGGCGGAGTACTTCGAAGACGATCGCGATCTGCTAGCGCGTACGTTTGCGCCGCCAGACCGGAGCCGACTCAGCAAATTGGAGGACGTGTCGCCATGCATACTGGAGGGACCGAGAGGTACGGGGAAGTCGATGCTGCTCATGTCGTTGCGGGCGCGGAACTATCTGTCGGAACACAGTGGTCACCGGGGGCCGAAGATGTTCGGCTGCTATCTGAAGCTGACGCGTGGAGCGTTAACAAACGTCTTGGCTCTGCTTGAGCGTGAGGGCAAGGCGGAGGCGATGCTGCGGGAAACCTCCTCGCAGGAGTTGTTCATATGCATAGTGGAGTCGATGCTGTCCGAGGTACGGTATTGCGTGGAGAACGGGTTGTTGACGTGTACGGAGAACGACCGACAGGCGCTGTGCCGGGATCTGGGTGCGTTGTTTGGGGTTGCCCCAGCAAATCCCGGCCTGGACAACGTATTGAGTTCATTGGGGGCGCTACGGCGTGCGATCGCAGCCTACCTTCGGAAGCGGTTCATCTATGGGGAGAAGATGGACGTGCCCACAGTCGCGTTCGATGCCGACTTGCTGGGCGAAACGGTCGCAGCCGTCAAGAGGAACATCCATGCGCTTGACGATCACGGGTTCGTCATTTTGCTTGACGAATACGAGAATCTGTACGGGTTTCAGCAGGAAATCGTAAACGGCCTAGCAAAAGGGGCAGCACCGAGTTTCAGCATCAAGATCGCGAGGAAACGCAGTGTTGGTTACCCATCGTCGACTCCCTCAGGGCAGGAGTGGCAGGAGACTCATGACTACTCGACGATTGATCTCGTCTACAACTTGGCAGATAGGCACCAACGATCGGCGTACGTGGACCTGTTGGGCCGGTTCGTGGAGAACGTGGTGCGTGAGGAGTTGAAGGAACATGTAACGCTGAATGAGCTGTTGCCGACGTCCGACACGCCAGAGGTCCCCGACGAGCGGCGCCTCGACGCGGTGGCAGCTCTGAGCAAAGTCTCCAGAGAGGTGTTCGACCAGTGGCCGGAAAAGACGCGGAAGGAGAAGACTACTTACTATAGCACGGCGGCCGTGTACCGTTGCCTCCAAGGTCGGCGGAAGAAGCGTTTCGCCGGGCGCGACGAATTGGCATTCGTGAGTTCAGGGGTCATCAGGTACTTCCAGGAGATTCTGGCGGTGGGCTACTACCTTGGTAACGAACGAGAGGACGACAACGGGAACTTGATCATCTCCCCGGAAGTGCAGAACCAGGCTGTGCACCTAGTTTCCGCGCATAATCTGACGTCGCTGAGCAGGAATGTTGAAGGAAAAGGAGAGGCGTTGCGCTTCTTTCTGTTGGATTTGGGTGGGTGCCTACGCCACAAGCTGCTCCACCACAACAGTGAACCCGAGGCGGCCCGGATCTCGTTGAGGGATCCCGAACGATTGCATGACGATGGAATGACGGAACTGCGCAAATTGCTCGATGCCGGGGTGCGGGAAGGGGTGTTCGAGATTCGTGACGGGTTGCCCGGTTATCTCCCTCGTCATGCTGGCGGGGCGCAGGCGGTGGAGTACGTGATCTGTCGCATGTTCGCTCCTGTGCTGGGTATCTCACCCAGGGCTCGGTGGAGAACGGAAACGACGTGCTCGGAGTTGCTCCAGTTGATTGATCGAGGTGGGCGGCTGCAGGCGGTCAGGACTATCAAGTCGCGGTGGGTGCGGGAAGCCGGGGATCAACAGAAGAGGCTTGTCTAGAGGACGGTGTAGTGATCATCGAAAAGAGGAGGCGCGCGTGAAGCGCGAATTCTGTGGGGACGTCGTTGAGGGACGCACGTTGGTACTCTGTGCGTCCGAAGAGGAAAGGTGCACGGCGGTTGCGTCGCGAATGGATGGAAGTACGCCTGGGGCGGTCGTCGTACTGGATTACTGCGATAGGAAAGACAAGGGCGCGTTAGATTTCATAGCGAGTGCCGTGGCCAAAACCGGCGTCGACAGCCTGGAGATTGTGAAGTGCACCGGAAGCGATGCGATTGGAAGACTTCGCGAGCAAATCGACGCAATCCAGAGAGCGACGGCGGAAGAACAGCAGGAGCTGGTGCTGGATTTTTCCGTGGTTCCGCGGGCAGATCTTTGGATGTTGCTTAGGTGGCTGACTGACGCGATGTTGTGGGACCGGACGTCGTTTGTCTATACCGAACCCGAGGACTACTCGAGCGTGAAGAGCTTGCCGCTGAGTTGCGGACTTCAGGAGATCCAAACACTGGTCGGGGAAGCTGGTGTTGCCGATTGCAGCCGGTCGGTGCATTTGTTGATGCAGCTGGGTTACGAGGGAGACCAAGCGTTAGCGGTATACGAAGAGACTCAACCCGCGCGAGTTACGCTGCTTATCCCGCATCCCCCATTCCGTCCGGAATGGGAAGGACGCACGGAGGACTTCAACTCGTACTTGCTCGGGCTGGTCGGCGAAGGCGCATGTCAACGCCTTGACGCCATCGACCCTGCCGTAACGGCCGCCGTGGTGAAGGAGATCGTAGAGAAGGGGCATGCCAGCGAGTCCACCATAGTGTGTCCGCTTGGTACAAAGCCGCAACTGTTGGGGCTTTTCGTCGCGGCGGTCAGGCTTCCGGAGGAGCCGGCTGTCCTGATTCCGAAGCCGCTACGTGCTGCGTCGACGGCGCGCGCCAAGGGCGTCGGCCGGTCTTGGACAGTAGGTTAGGGGGTCAGGGTGCACGGGCGTCTACCGACGCGAGTAGATCGCTATCCAGGCAAGATGAATCACAGACTGGCGCAGGATGTTGCGAAACGGTTCGTGCACGAGGGCGGGATCGTGCTTGATCCGTTCTGCGGATCCGGGGCGTTACTTGCTGCGTGCGCCGCACCGGGCACACGTCTGATCGGGATAGACGTCAATCCTGTAGCCGTGCTGCTCTCCAGAGTAAAACTACATGGCTTTGACGCTGAGGCCTTGCGTGAAGGCGTAAATGAACTGGTGTCGTTGGCGAAGGATGGAAACGGACGTAGGGAAGTTGATTGGAACAACAAGAGTTACTGGTTCACTCCTGCGACACTGTCGAAGTTTGAGCGGTTGAGACATGCCGCTACGGTGCTCGAACCGGCCATGTCGTGGCAGGAATGGTCAGCACTGTTGCTATGCTTGGCAATGACGGTGAGGGGTTGTTCTCGGGCGGACCAGCGGAGTCCAAAACCGTTTATCTCCGCAGTTGCCCGGGCAGAACGGAAGGGAAGACACTACTGTCCCTACAGGGCGGTATTGCGAATGCTGGAGGATCTCGTTGTCGCGCACCATGGACGCCAGGGTGTTGGCATTGACGCAGAGATCATCCTGGATGACGTGGTTCGAGGAGGTGTGCTCAGGGGCATCTCAGCGGATTGCGTAGCTACTTCGCCTCCCTATCTGAACGCGCAGGACTATTTCCGCAACACTAAGCTTGAGTTGTACGTGCTTGAGGGCCTACTACCCTATAGGGCCGAGGAACTGAGGGATCGATTTGTTGGTACGGAGCGCGGAAAGCTCGAGAGCGATTTAGAGGAAGAAGACTGGAGTTTCGTTCGGGAGTTCGTTGACGACTTTGCTGTATTGGAGAACCGGCGGCGGCGGCTAGCGGCGGTGGTGGTGAGGTACTTTCGGGACATGTCCATCGTGTTCGATGAAGTTGCGAAATGTGTGATCAACGGAGGCACAATGGTGGTTGTTTGTGGTGATAACCTGGTAGGAGGGGTGCGAATCGATACATCGGCAATGTTGGACCGAATTCTTGAAAGACGGGGTTTCTCTATGGTTGAGTCGTTCGCGGATCGGATTCGGGATAGGATGCTAGCACCTCGGAGGAAGGGGCATCACGGGGTGATCAAGGAAGAGATTGTCTCGTCCTATCTAAAGGTGTGATCGCTGGCAATTCCACAGGGACGCCTGCCTGTACAGCTGAACGAAGCCGCTTCGTGATTACTTTTTGGATTCTGAGCGCTTTCGCCTACCTCGGAGCTGTTCAGTGCTCCTGTTGTAGCATTCCGGCGTACCAAACACTTCCCCTGTGTGCGTCTTTAGGTACTGTAACTCCCAATCGTCACCTCCAGTCCGAGCAAAGGTAACCTCTTCCGCCCGTTGAAGTAAATCGCCGTACTTCTCCATCTCTGTCGTTAATTTGCTCAGGTCAATACTCGGAAAGTCTTCGGTACGGCCGACTCTCGTCAGCAGTATCAAGTCTGGGTTGCCTCGTACAACCACTTCCGTCAAAATTGGCCTGTCGTCATCTGATTGACATTCCTTGTACACACTCACGATTTGTTTTATTTTGCCACTGACAAGGTCAGCGATCTCGTCAGCAGTCTTCCTCAGGGTTTCATCAATGGTGTAACGAACGAATTTTTCCACCCGTTTGAGTACCCATAGTCCAACCACAGTAAGGCCTGTACATAACTTCGGATATTCCAGGACAAAGCGTATGAGAGGCTCAGGCTCAAGTGAATGTCGGCCGAGGTAACTGCAGCTCATCTTGTCATCAATGCGGCTGACAGCATCCATGAACGCCGCGTGATCTTGTGTGTTGTCGAAGTTGGCCAAGTCGACGCTCACCGTAACTAGGTCTTGTTCTAAGTTCTCAAACTGCCGTACGAAGGGCTTGGGGGCATCTACGAAGTCTAGATAAACAAGCTCGGTGCCGGACCTCGCATGTATTGAGCTCCGCGCATCTTCTTCCACATGAATGCGCGCCATCACAGCGTATTCGGCTCCAAAAGGTTCTACCCAGGCCTCTTTAATTTTGCCGATGGGCATACAAAACGGATCGTGGTTCGATATGAGTGGCAAACACCGGTCTCCATTCACTTGATCTGAAATGGATTCAATGGCCGCTCTTGTTATGTTGACTCTGGTACCACCTTGGTCGACTGGGCCGGTCGTCGCTAAACGGGCAATATATTCAGCCATATATGTAGATTCCTTTGGAGAAAGGGTGGACAGGGAGTGCAACTTCAACCAAATCCGCGCCATGCACCACAGCCTTCACCCGCTCCCTGGATCCGTACCGCACTGACGTGCTTTTGTTGCACCTGCTCGATGGAATCCTGTACTCTTCATATCCTCTCATCCGCGCTCATCCAAAACACTTCTCAATGTCTCTGGCGCCAGCAAATCATCCTCACCCTCGGCCACGAACTCCGGCGCCTTGAACAACGGATTGCCCGGTGACCAAAGCTCCACGCTTTCGGTGTGCTGCTCGTAGTATGCGGGGTCGGTGGTAACCCGCAGGCGTTTGGGCATACCCGGCGCAAGGAGGCTATATTCCCGCCTCCCCATGGTCTGGACCTCGACGCCCGGAGGCATCAAGGCCGGACAGGAAATGACGCGGTCCAGGTCTTCCATGAGCACGGGGGACGGCGATCGTTGCGGCATGGTGAGGTCCTCGGTCAGGGCGGCGTCCAGGTCGAAGCCGCCGCGTTCCGCGTCGCTCGCCTGTTGTTCGATGGCTTCCACGACCTCCACGCGTCCTCGTTCTCGTCCGGAGAGCACCGTGTCGGCGATTGCGCGCGGGAGCTGCGCCAGAATCGGTTGCAGGCGCCCCACTACCGTTTCGAACAGCCCAATGCGTTTGCGCAGCGCGCGGTAGACGTCGGTCTCAACCGTGCCTTCGTAATGCAGATTGATGATCCGGATCACCGGATGGTGTTGCCCGAGCCGGTCGATACGGCCGATGCGCTGCTCCACACGCATGGGGTTCCACGGCATGTCATAGTTCACCAACGCGCCGCAGAACTGGAAGTTCAACCCCTCGGCCGCGGCGTCCGTGCAGAGCAGCAGGTCTGCCTCACCGTCCCGGAAACGGCGCTTGGCGTCGTCCCGACCGATGCGGCGCCAGGCGCCATCGGTCCCGGGGACCTCGCCGCCGCGACCCGAGAAGCACAGCAGCCGCAGATTCGGATCCTTTCCGAGTTCCTCGCGAAGAAAATCCATGGTGTCGGTGTACTGGGTGAACACCATGATCTGCCGGTAGCCGTCGGCTTGCAACGAGTCGAGCGCTTGCCTGAGACTGGTGAGCTTGCTGTCCGGGGAAAGACGGCGGATGCTATCCAACAGGCCTTGGATATCGTCGGTTTCTTCTGCGGCCAGCACCTGCTGCTCCATGGCGACCATTTCTTCCGTGTCCGGTGCTTCGTCGAGCGTTTCGTCGTCCGGCGCGTCCTCGTCCAGCGAGGTCAACGTGCGGCCTACGATGACGGCATCTAGATGTCGCTGGAGCGTGCTGCCAAGTGCGCGGAAGCTGCTGGCCAAACGGCGGCGATAGATGGTCATCACGAAACCCACGGCGTTTCGCTCGGCCACCGCCGCCTGATTGTAGGTTCCCGAGATGTAATCTTCCACCGCGTCGTAGAGAGCGCGCTCGCCAGCGCTCATCTTCACGAAGTGATCTTCGACCCGGCGGTCGGCGATGGGAGTCGTCAGGGTTCCGGCCTTGAAGTAACGGCGCAACAGCTCCCGCGTATGCCGTGAAACCAACTGCCGAATCGGGGTATGCGCCTGCACGATCCTTACGGCCGCCTGGCGCTCCAGCGTCTCCAACTGCCTGCGTGGAATGCTGGAACCGTCACGCAACGCGCGGAGAACCTTGTTGGCCTTGAGGCTCGACAGATCGGCCAGACCTCGCGCGTCCTCCGTGGCTATCGGGCCGTAGCCGCGCTCCACTGCTTGGAACAGACGAGCCATGCGCTCCATGGCGTCGGGCGATGGGCTCGGCTGCTCCAGATCATCAAAGAAACGGAGGAATGCTTCCGCAGTCCATTCCGGCGGAAGCCCCAGGAGATCCAGCAGATCCCAGACTTCCACCGGATGCACCTGCATGGGAGTCGCGGTGAGTAGCACCAGACCCTGAGTGCGCTCCTTCAACCCGCGCATGAGCCGAAGCAGGGCGTTCGGCCCGCCTTCGCTCTGGCTTCCCGCCCCACGCCGGCGGGCGTGGTGCGCCTCATCGAGCACCACGAGAGCCCACGGCTCTGCTTCCGTCAGCAGCGCGTTGGCGCGGTCGTGTCGCCGCATGAGCTGGCTCGACACGATTACCGCCGGCTCCTCGTGCCAGTCGGCGCGATCAACGTCACGCTCGTCGCGGCCGCGCTGTGCCGGCGACGGATACCAGATTAGCTTGCGTCCGTCGTAGATGGGCCAATTGAGGTTGAATTTCTCACGCAACTCGATCTGCCATTGCCCCAGCACGGCCCTCGGTGCCAGGATGAGAATCCGTTGCGCGCGGCCCGCAAGCCACGCCTGCCGCAGCAACAATCCCGCCTGGATGGTCTTGCCAAGCCCCACCTCGTCGGCAATCAGCAGCTTCGGCGGCCAATTTCCGTAGAGGCGCTCGAAGGCGTGTATCTGATGCGGCCACGGCGTGACCGCCGCGGTGGCCTCGCCGACGCGTGCACCGCCGCCGGGAAGGGTCGGCGCCCGCCGGATGAAAGCCCAGACGCGCGTTCGCAATTCGGCCGATGGGACCGGCAGCTCGGGTGCCGGACCGGACGGCGGCGTCTCCGTCTTCTCGTCCACGACTCCCTTCAATCGTTCCGGCAGCGCATCGTCCGCAGGCAGGAAGCGCAGCAGGTCGCGCCGCACCGCATCCGGCACGTCCACCACCGACAGATGCGGACTGCGATTGGCCCAGATGCGCGCGAAGTTCGTCTCCTCGGCCACCACCCGCTCGGGTTGCGGTCCCCAACTCGTGTAGACGTTGATGCTCTCCCAGTTGGTGTGCCAGCCGGCCGCGGTCTCGTTGAGGCTGCCGTTCCAGGCGATCTTCTCGCCCGTACGATCCTCAATGACGCCAGCCTTCTCGTGGAAGATGCCGTCGTCGCTCACCGGCTTTCCGCTCGCGTCGCAAGGCACCGCCACCTTCACGTCGAGATGGCCGCGGGCGACCATCCAGGCAAGCAACTCAAGAGCGCCAGAAGCGCCGGCGTCCGGGGGCGCCAGGGGCAACTCCACCAGACGCTGCTCAACCTGCGCCCGCAACTCCTCGCCCCGCTCGATGGCGTCGATTTCGGGCGGTGCCAACGTACAGCCGACGATGAGGCGCATGCGCCCGCGGTTGCGCACCAGCCCCTCTATGCCGCGCGCCGCCAGCGCGAGGGCCCCGGCATTGAAGTAGCCGGTCAGGCGGTCGTAACGCTCGGCGTCTTCCAGAGCCGGGACGTAGAAAAGCCGGACGAGATCGCCGTCGTCCGGTGTGTACTTGAGCTTCCAGTTGCGGTCCCGAAGCATGATTCAGCTATTGCCGTCCTGCCACAGCTTCAACTGCTCGGGCTCGTCGATGCGGTCGCTGTACGCGAGCCGGGAGAGATTGTAGAGCATCTCGAAGTCCGTACCCGATGCCGCGGCCTCTCCCGTAAGATCGATCCCGGTGAAGGCGCGAGAGACGGGCAGCACCTCCAGCACAGCCTCCAGGGAAGCGAAGAAGCGCGGGTCCTTGTCCATCAGGTTCGCAGCCAGCAACTCCCGCGCCGCGTCCAGGGATCGAAGACGCGCCAGATTGGCTGCGTGATGGATCGCGTCGATCATCCCGCGGGAACCGTCAGGCGGGCCGAGCGCGCCCTTGGCGGCTCGCCGTGCGCTGTCCCAGAGCCGGATGTCGCTTCCCTTCTTCTCCGCGAGGCGGCCGACCACGTCCGCATCGAGATCGACACCCACGGCCCGCGCCAGCCTGAGCGCCTCGTCGTACGAGAACACGGGCGCCTTGAAGGCGTCCCAGGCAAGAACGAAGAACGCGGTCGCGGGATCGAGATCGGCATTTGCCTTGAGATGGGTCAACTGCTCGAGACGCCAGCGCTTGACCTCCCGCCGGGCGACCCCGAGGGCATCTTCCGGCGTCGCCGCGTAGGGGTCCCATTCCTCCTCGAAAAGCACGCGCTGGCGCCGTCGGCGGCGCTCCGCGGGAAGCTCGCGAGGCGTGCCTCGCTTGATTGGCCAGTGACGGGAGAACTCCTCCAGCGCCGGCCCGAACGAAGCAAGGTAGAGATCGACTCCGGCAATTCCGGCTTCCTGGAACTCCCGAACCCGCGACCGCACTGCAGTCGCGACGCGCGGCTCCACGTCCTCCCAGTAAGGCTCCGGCTCGTCTCTCCCCATGAAAGGATCACGGACTCGCGGACGGCACACCAGGAAGATGGTGCTGTTGGCTGCGGCCTTGTCCTTGATGTGCAGGCTGCCTTCCGCCTCGGTATTGATGGGCCAGGATGCGGTGATGACGAAGCCCGCCTCGATCAACCCCTTGGTGAGCGCGTCCCAGGCACCTGTAGCCTTGTGGGTGAACATGAGGGTCATGATGCCGTCGGACTTCAGCACCCGGCGGCACTCCGCGAAAATGGCCGCCATGCGTTCCTGGTAGTCCTGACCGGCGCGCGCCCGTGCCCCCTTTTCCCCCTGGAACTTGGCCGGATTGGCTACCGCCTCATTCTCCTTGTCCGTAAGCTGGCGGCGGAACAACTCCGGAAAGACGTGCCCAGCGGTGCGCTTCAACCAAACGTAGAAGAAGTCCGAAAGCTCCGCGTACATCACGTTGTCGTAGTACGGCGGGTCCATCACAACGGCATCGATGGATGCGTCCCGGATGTGGTCAAGACTGTCGCCGGGCTGGCAAGTAATGGTGACGGGGGTTGGGGCGGTAGCAGCGTCTTCCTGATCGATCCGGTCAAACAGCGTCAGATCCACGGTACGAGCATCCGGGCGAACTAGGGCGATAAGTTCGTTGATGCACTTGACGGTTTTTTCGATCGCCCAGTCATATCCCACCCCCGTGGCCAGCGGTGCCATTTCCGCATAGGAACAGACAAAAGCGAAGTCGTGTCGGTCGAAGATCGAGCGCACTCGACCGGTCGTGTTGTCCCAACGACCTGCTCGGTTGTTGTAGTTCAGTAGAGTGTCGAGCGTCAGTGCCAAGTACCCGTAGGCCGCCTTCCGAACTCCATCGAGTCGGTCTGCAGTCCGATCCGCATCGAGGCATTTCCGGAAGATTTCCACGCTCATGCCGTGGCAGAGAAGTTGACGCGGCGAGAACAGGTCACGCCAGAGCGGCATTCCGTACTGTATCGGCCGATCGTCGTTGCTGACCTCGGGAAACCGCTCACTGGGAACAACGTCAAGAGCCTCCCATTCCGGGAACCTTTCTTGCAGCCGTGCCCGTATCTCCACACCATTGTCGTCTTCGAGATCTGGCGCACGGTAGCCGCGCACCCACTTCACCTGCGTTTGTCCCGTTTTCGTCTCGTACTCGACTCGCTGCTTGTAAACGACGGTGTAAAGCTGCTCGCCCATCCTCCCGGCCTGAGCCTGAGCCTTGATGGTATCGCCGTCGATGATTCGCCGACAGTCTGGGTAGGGGCAGTCACCTGCTCCGCGTGACGCTGTGCCTAGCGACTGCTCTGCGAGGTTATCCACAATTTCGAACCGGCACACGCGCCCCCTCGACCCTGGCCCGGCACCAAGTTCGGGCTTCAACCGGACGCCGGTTCCGTTGGGTGCCAGCCGCCAGTTGGGCGACAAAGGAACCAAACCCTCGCAGTATGGACAAGTGACGGTTCGAGCCCAGAGATAGGTTACATCGATTCGTTCCGGGAGGCCCCTTTGTGGAAACAAGACGCTGAGACAATCTTCGATCTGCCTGCGCCACCGGATGGCCAAACTGTAAAACTCTGTCTCAATCTCGTGAGTGTAGGCTGACGGCCACTCGACCGTCGCCTTGGTGATCAGAGTAGCGACAGGATTAAGGTCATTGGCAAGTGGCGCCAAGGTCATGCGCATCGTTTCGAACGGAATACTGCCTCCGCCAGCGGTCGGATCAAGGACTGTACACTCCTCTGTGGTACGCCTGATCGTCGCCCTAATCCATCCGATGTCACTGCTGGTCAAGACGTGCTTGAACGCGCGGTCGTAGCCGTAGGGATCAGCCACTCGCACTCCAGTCCTGCGTACGCGGTCTATCGCATGTCGTGCAGCGATCGGGTCTCCGTGTATCCCGAGAACATGAAGAAACCGTCCCCGATCCACATCCGCCGGTAAGAGTGACGCCAGCACAGCTGCCCGCGACGCCACCAGCGGACGCCGCGCCCACCATACGTGGAGATAGTAAATCGGCGGCAAGGCCGTCATCGAACGCCGTTCTCTGACGCTCTCCTCGCCGATTTCCGCAATCGGCAACCATCGCTCAATCAGACGTGTATCAGCCATCCTTCCGGTCCGTCTGCACCGACGTGGTGCTCGCCAGCGTCTCCCGACTCGATGTCTGGGTCCGGTCCTCTCGCAACTTCGCTAGATCCTGCCGGATGTCTTGGGCGATTTCCTCGACCTCCCGCGCCACTCGGGGTTCAAGCCCAAGTTCTTGCTGCAACGCTGTAGTCAGCGGCAACAGAAGACTCGCTGACGGCGACGCCTGGATAAGGTCACACATCCGCGCCGGCCCGAGTTCCACGCTGGACGCTATCAACGCGTCGAGAATCGCCTTCGGCAGAGATTCGATCTGCGGGAGAATTGCAAGGATTGCCTTGATGTCCTGCTCGGACCCTGCCTTGTCCCCGGTTGCGAGAGTCGCTCTCGCCCGGATCATGTGCCCCCTCAATCGATTCTCCAGCGATTCCGTGCGGCGCTCACCAAGCACCCGATCAACTGTCTTGATGGCCGTACCGTAGCGCTGATGTCTCAACGCAATTCCGGCTTTCTGAAGGTGCGCCCACTCCGCCATCGCATACAAATCCGGAGCGTCACTTTCCCCGAAACGATGCACGATCGCGTCGTAGACGGCCAGTGCTTCCTCCGGGCGGTTCAACCCTTCGAGCGTGCTCCCTTTGTTCACCAAGGCCATCGCCACCTGATGGAGAAAGGTTGGCCCATCGCTCTGTCCGAACCGATGCACCACTTCGTCACACGCACTCAACGCATCCTCTGCGCGATTCAGTGTGCCGAGTATAGCCCCCTCGTTCACCAAAGCCTTCGCTACCAACTCCAAGATCGCAGGTGCATTGTTATTCCCGAATCGACGCACAACTTCCTCATAAACAAGCAGGGCATCGTGTGGACGATTCAATCCGATGAGTGCAGATCCTTTGTTTAGAAGGGCCGTCGGCACTAGGTCAGCGGATGGAGTCTCGTTCCCGTCGTATTGACGCAACACCTCGTCAAAGACCTCCAACGCTTTCTCCGCTTGGCCCAACTCGCCAAGTACGGCTCCTTTCCCGACCAATGCCTCCGCAACCTGTACGGAAAGGGTCGGTGTATCGCTTCCACGAAATCGCTGCACGGCCTCATCATAGGCAGACAGTGCGTCCCCCGACCGGTTCAACCTAGCCAGCGCATAACCCTTCTTGACCAACGCTTGTGCGATGGACTCCACAAGGGCTGGCGCGTCCTGCTCCCCGTATCGATGCACTACGTCGTCAAAGGCCACGATGGCATCCTCCAGCCGGTCCAGTTTGTCGAGCATAACCCCCTTATTCACGCGGGAACGTGCGACCAGACCAAGAACCATTGGTCCGTCGTTATCCCCGAATCGACGCAAGACCTCATCGTAGACAACCAGCGCTTTCTCTGGCTGGTTCAGGTCATCGTATATGGCTGCCTTACTGAACAGGGCGTCCGCGACGGACTCGGCAAGGGCAGGCGCTTCCCGCCCCCCGTATCGACGCACTACCTCGTCAAAGGCCGCGATGGCATCCTCCGGCCGTTTCAAGTCGTTGAGTGCAACCCCCTTGTTGACCAGCGCCGTTGAGACCAAATCAAGAACTGCCGGTGCGGTGCTCTCGCCGAATCGACAGACCGTTTCGTCAAAAGCGGCAAGGGCTTTCAATGGTCGACTCAGTCTCGCAAGTGTGAGTCCACTGTAGAAGTGAGCCACCGCAAGCGGCTCGAAAAGGGTGGTTGTTTGGCTATCACCGAATCGACGCCATACCTCGTCAAAAGCATCCAGCGCTTCCTCCAGTCGGTTCAACTCACTGAGCGCAACTCCCTTGTTGACCAGGGCCTGAACCACCTGCTCAATGAGGTCAGACGAACTGCTCGCTCCGAATCGACGTACTACATCGTCGAAACTGGCCAGTGCTTCCTCTGCACGATTCAATCTGCCAAGTGTAGCTCCCTTGCTCACTAGGGCCTTTGCCACCAGACGTGAAAGGTTCGACCTCTCACTATCGCCGAAACGATGCAAAATCTCGTCAAAAGCTGCCAGTGCTTCCTCTGCACGATTCTGATTATTCAGGCTAGCTGCTTTGGCGAACAACTCCATCGCTTTCGGTTCTGCTGCGCCGTCCTTACTGGCCTGAAGCTGGTCCGCCCGATCGTCGCCCGTCTTCATTTCGGCTGCCGCGGTTCTCGTCCCATCGCCAGGCACCAAGGCTCCGTCGGAGACCGCATCGAAATCTTCGGATGCCAGTGCCAGCAACTCACCGCGGTACTTGCCCAGCGCTGGCGACTCCAAAAACCGTGGAATGGCGATCCGGCAAAGCGATAGCATCTCCCCGTTGAAGCTTCCCGCCTCGCGGATGAGGCGAGCAACAATGTCCTTCAGTTCGTCCGGCGAGTAGTATGTCTCCATGAACTGGACAATGGCTTCGATTAGGCCGCCCGGCCCCCGGGAGCGCCGCATCAGGTAGTAGATGTTGTACAGACGCTCGGTCAGGTAATACTGCTTGCGCCGGGCCGTGCCGCCTCTGACCTGAACGACACCTCGTTCGACGAGGCGTGCGAGTTGGGCACTGCACTTGCTCGTCTCCAGCCGGGATCGATCCGCGATTTCCCTCGTAGTCGCCGGTTTCCATAGGTCGGCAAGCGCGAGATAGACACGCCGTTCCTGTGGCGGCAGCGATTCGATATGGCTCTTGAAGTACTCCGTATGGTCATCGACCAAATTGAGAAGGTCGGCCATGAGTTCACGGAACGACAGCCCAGCGCCGAAGCGAGCCATGATCGTCAGGAGTCGGGGGCTGCCGCCCGTGAGGATCTCCAACGATCGGATCGTCTCGGGCACCGGGCATCGACCGGACACCGTCTCCCAAAGGACGGCGCATTCGTTCGTGTCGAGGGGAGGTAGCGGGAGCACCCGAAACTGCTGATACAGGGCATGCTCCGGGCTGTCGATCTCGTCGAAACGGCTGGTAGCGCTTGCAAGCATGACGATACGAGGCTCGGTCTGGAGAGTGTGCCGCAGCCGCCACCCTGCTTCCGGGTCCGCCATGTCTCTAAACATCATGTTTAGGTTCTCAACCATCAGTACAAGCCGCTTGCCCTCCCGGTCCGCGAAATCCAGCAAGCAGGCAAGACAACGCCCGGCAAGAGTTCGGTCGTCTCGATTGGTTCGCAAGTCCTCGACGGTACGTTCCAGATCAAGACCACCGTCTCGGCGAGGCGCCTGCGCCGCCAAGCGGGACAGGCATTCCAGCCAGAACTCCCCGATGGTTACTACCTCGTAGCTCTCCTCCGCGAAGACGATGGGGAAGAAGTGAGCCGACAACGCGACATCCCTGCGTACTTCAGCCGCAACCCTTAGAAGCAGGCTCGTCTTCCCACTGCCGCGCGGGCCGATCACAATCTGGTGTGGGTTCGAGCTTCCGGTGCACTCGCGCAGCATCTCGACGATCGACGTGAACTCTCGCGTCCGCACGCAGAAAGACGCTACCAACTCGTAGTCGGTGAGGAACCCCGGGTTGTATTTCCTAGCAATTGCGGCCATTATTCGGTCTCCGCTAGGACTTGCCGCTGTCCGCTGGGGACGAAGTGCCATGCCGACCGTACCGGGTGCGCCACCAATCTTCCAGCAGACCGGAAACGAACCGGTAACTGTCCCCTTGCCTTGCCAGATACCCATCATGCTCGAGCACATGGAGCAATTCATCGATCGGGATCGGAGCAGCCTCGACCACACGCGGAGGGCGATCACGATACCGACCTATGGAATCAGCACCCAAAACGCCACCGTTGACCGCAGCCTCGGTCAATATTTCAAGGGCGGTCCGATAACCTTCCCTCCCGAGGATCGTCTTCAAGCGGCTTTCGTAGTGCTCCAGGTCCATTTGCCCCCGGACACCGAGCATATCGTCGGCATACACATTCTCCACGTCGTCCAACGAAGCCTGCCGCCGACCTGTTCCGCGCATATGTTCGTGAAGGTTGTCGAAGAACTGCTGTACATGGTGAGGTACGCAACACCGCAGGCGGTGGCACATGTCCCGGCGGACATTGAGAGGGAGTTCGAGGTCATAGGTCGCAGCCAGCGCATCGAGGCACGCGACGGCGGTCGCCTCGTCCCAGGGTTTCAGGTCGAAGGGAGAAAAGATGTTCACCTTGGCGCTGAGCCCGGCCTGTTGAAGGATCGGTTCCAGGCCGACGCTGCCGAAAAGGATCATACAGATCCGGCCTCGATGGGTTTGGCCGTTTCTGCGAAGCCAGCTCAGAAACTCGTCCACGGCCCGCCTTCGCTCTGATGTGATGCGGTAGTTGTCCCCCTTGAGCAGGTGATTGACCAGGATCGACAGCTCGTCGATCGCGAGCACTACAAGTCGGTCGTTCTTTGCCAAGGCCGCAAAAACCTCGTCGCCTTTCTGCTGCCAAGTTCCGGCATCGATCCCGGCGCGCAACTTCACCCGCACGTCAACAAGCTCCAGAGTATCAATTCGGTCACCGACTTCACGGAGTGTATTGGCGAACCCGGACTTGATCCACGGCCATATCTTCTGTGCAGATTTCGACTGGACCCCGATCTCGGCTATAGCGTCCGCTGGTGTCACAGCACCGTCTAGATCGACAAAGATCGTCTCGAAGTTCCCCTGGTCGCCCAAGCGGCGCAACAGCTCCCGAACCAGGCTCGTCTTGCCCATCCGGCGCTGCGCCGTTAGCAATGTATGGGTACCGTCCCGAACCCGCTCGGCAAGTGCTTCGATCTCGGCGTCTCGGTCGAAGAACCGATCCCCGTCGACCCAGTTAGCGCCGGCTTTCCTGAGCTTCATGATTCAATCTCCAACAAGATAGTTGCCAACACAATAGTTGCCAAGATATTATTGGAAAACCGAAGGATAGTCAAGGGGCTTGCTAGCAGTTTTGTTGCCAACGCGATGGTTGCATAACTCGCTGCTTCACCTGACATTGGCGGTCAACCGTTGGGACGGGGTTCAGAAACCGAACCGGCCGGCTGTATCAGCAGGAAGCTATCGTAACCCGTTACGAAAAATGTGTGATGTTCTGTCATATGATTGAGGGCTTTCTGTCCGCCGGTTCAGGAGGCAATCATGAGGATGCACAACCCGCCTCATCCCGGCGGGGTACTGTTGTGGCAGTGGATTTCACCCTTGTGCATCTCTATTGCCCAGACCGTCAAGCATCTCGGCATTTCCCGTAAGGCGCTTTCCGAGATCGTCAACGAGCACACTGTGATCAGTCCCGAGATGGCGGTGGGACTCTCCATAGCCTTGGGAACCAACTCGGAGCTATGGATGAACATGCAGTCCAGTTATGGCCTGTGGCACGTCGAGCAGCAGGAAGGAGCTAAGGGTAGAGTCCATCACTGTGGCGTAGGGGTTCTCGTCGCCTTCGGCTCCGTCAGCAGGAAGCGCAGCGCCGTCAGCACTCGGCGCGGGTTTTTGCGGTGCATGGCCATGCCGAGCCAGTAGGCTGCCTCCTCACGCCCCATGGCCTCGATACCTTCGGCAACGGCGCGCATGTTGTCGCGGCTTCGCATGGGGGCGAGGGTGCGGAACAGAAGACCGAGCGTCAGAGCCAGATCTTCCGAGACGGTATAGCCACGCTTCCGTTGGTCTCCGAGGACAGGCTTCACGCCCATCTGTGACAGCCGCTTCAGAACCCGGTGCTCCACGAGTTGCAGGTTACGGCCCTTTAGACCCGCGACGCGAGTCGCGGCGCTCAGGTGTGGGGTGGCGGGGCTTGGCATCTGCCAGATTTCGTACTCCGTGTCGGCGGGGCCGTGGCGTCCGATGCGAAGCTCGTAACGCGGCGCCGATTCCGGCGTGTCGATCTGGGCGACCCGTTTGAGACGCGCCATCAGGCTCCGGCCTCCCTGGCGGTAGCCATGACGAACGCGGCGCCGCTGGCGAAGCGCGACAATCGCTCGGTCATCTTCTCCGCGGCGTCGCCCTGCATGGGAAGTCCTTCAGTGAAGGTCAGCTCGAAGCCAATTTCCAGTGTCTGCGACGTGGCATCACGAAGCTGCGGTTCAAGGAACTCCCGAACCGGCTGGGCGTCAGACACCGGTCCCCGGAACTCCAGCTCGAACGAACCATGGTCGCGGGTCTCGTAACCGCCGGTCAGGGTGACGAGCTTGCCGGCCCCCGAAACCGCACCCACGGCTCCGAGCAGGCGGAAGGCGTCGCCGGCCTCGAACAAGCGTATGGAGAGGACGGCGATCTTCTCGATGTTGCGGTCACGAGCCTGTTCCCAGAGTCTGGCCAAAGCTTCTGTCAGCAGGCCTTCGGCCGACAACGCGCCGGGTGGAGGTTCCACGTCAGGCGGTGGCTCCACGCCTTCACCTCCGCCCTCGTCAATAGGTTCGTCGTACCCCGTCCCTCCGCCAGGCAGCTCTGGTTGCTTTCTCGGCCAGACCCCCTTGTTCCTGGCGTAGGCCATGGTGAAGACCGCAGACTGCTCGTCGATGACGATGGTGGGCAATGGATCACCCGGACCGCATAACAGGTCGCCGCGCTGGTAGACGTATTCCTCCCGCTCAATGCCGCGCAGTATGCCGCGGATGAAGATATCGTCGCCGCACAGCATGGGTAGCGCGGGGTCCCGGCGGAACTCCTCGCGCAAGGCCAGGGTCGTGATCTGACCCTTGCGGAGTGGCGTACGGTCGCGCACGTAGGCGGGTGAGTCCGGCTCGTCCTCGGACATGCGTAGCTTCGACAGGTCGCGGAGAGCCCGCACCACTTGTCGTTGCCCGGAACCGGGCCGGTCCGATGTCGATTGGACGTCAATGGCGGTGTGCGCCAGATCGACATCGCTCCCGCCGAGGCGGTTTCGGGACGGGTAGAACACGTGGCGGTAGCACTGCTGGACGGCTATCGCCAACTCCTGCTCGGAGCGCGCTTCGAGTTCGCGGATCTTGTCTTGTTGGTGTTCGGCGAGATCCACGAGGCGCTCGGGCTTCTTGAGATCCTGCAACGCCAGCCGCCGTTGCGTCTTGCGCCGCATTTCCTCCTTGCGGGCGTCTTCTGCGGCCAGGAACACCAGATTGTTGCGCAGCGCCCGCAGGGCCGAGCCTTCCGAGCCCTTGCGGGCGTGGATGCGCGCGATCAGTTCGGGAACGCTCTCCACGGCGCTGCCGATGGCGACGCCGTCGTAGGCGAGCACGATCAGCCTTGGACGGCCGTCGCCGACCTCGTCCGGCACGTCGAAGGGACCGCCGGGAAAGGGAATGGCCTCGAAAGCGCCGCCCGCGCCGCCGTTGAAGATGCCGCGAATGCAGTCGTCCAGATGCGCACGGGTTTCGCCGGCATCGACGTGTTGTTCCTCGCGGCGGATGATCTGGCTGAGGTTCGCTTCGGCAAGAAAGCGCAGGGGCGCGCCCGGCCGGTCGTCGAGATAGGCCGATTCGGCGACGAACTTTCGCCGCGCCTCCTCAATAAAGCTCGTGTCCGTTGCCGGCGCCAACACCGAGTACCGTAGTTGATGGGGCGACAGGCCCTTCAGCGGGTCGTTGAAGGCCAGGCTGTGGATAAAAATCGTGCGCGCTACATACGTGGCGTAGGGTGGCAGGCCGCGGTGATGCTCGGCGTCGATCTCCCCGGCAAGCGCCCTCTTCTCGGTACCGGCCACGTCATTGGCAATGGCGGGCAGGTACGCCGTCTGGCCGAGACGGGTAACGATCTCCTGCCGGATCGGCTCGTAGCCGGGATCGATGTGGTGGAGATGGACCGCGGCGGCGTCCGCGGGTTGTTGATCCCAGAGATGGGCGATGGTGCGGGCCAGGAGCCGCAGCATGCCGCGCACGCGCTGGAAGTTGCCCAGGGTTGCAGTCTTGGCCGTCAAGGTCGCCAACACTTCGGGATGCAGCGGGTAGCTAGCGAGAAAAGACTCCGTTGTCTCCGCTCGGCTGGCCTCTCCCGACAGGGCTTCGCCTGCGGCAGTCCAGAGGTCGCGGTAGGCGGCGACCACCGAAGACGCCTGGGAATCGTCAATTGATTCGAAAAGGCGGCGGCGCAACACCTGCGCGGTCTCGTCTTCTTCCGTGGGATTCAGCAGGGTAGCCTTCCGGGCGGAAACGCTTTCAGCTTCGGCCATGCGGTCGGCGATGAACTGGTTCTCCGCGCTGTAGGCGTCGGTGGCGCGGCCGTCCTTGCCGATAGCGAGAGTGTAGACGAGGGCCGCATTGGGCGCACCCTCCACGGCCTTGAACAGGGATGTCAGGAAAGCCGTCAACTGGTCGTCGGTAGCATCGAATTGCCGCACCTTGCGCAGGTATACCGAAAGTTCGTCGAGCAGGATCAGGACAGGCTCGCCCCCGAACAGTTCCCGCAAAGTTTCGGCTCCCGGTGCGACCCGGTGCTCGTCGCTGTTGCGGACCCGTTCATATCCTTCCCGTCCGGCGAGGGCGTAGGCGATCTCGCCCCACGGTGTGCAAGCCAGCACGCCGTCGCCCATGGCCCGCCCGTTGGCCGGGTCCGCGTTCTCGCCGTCAAACGCCGCGACGCGGACAGGGCCGTGCGGGAGCAGGTCAGGTTCGATGAACTCCGCGGCGTTGGGCACGTTCGCCATGCCACGGGCTGCGTGCGCAAGCGCGATCAGCCCGTGGGTCTTGCCGCCGCCGTATGAGGTGTCGAGCCGAAAGATCGCGGCGACCTCGCCACCCGAACCGCTCAAGCGCCGGCAAACATTGGCCAGAAGGTTCTTGAGGCCCCGCGTAGGCCACGTATGGGCAAAGAACCTCACCGGGTCCAGGTACTCCGCGCCACCTTCCCCCAAGATGACCTGGGCCAGATCGGCCGCGAAGTCGGCTTCAGTAATGGCTCCCTTGAGAACGTCCTCCCGAGGACGGCATGTATCGAATATCGTCGGGACCGTCATGGCTATGCTGTCCGCCTCCTTCCCTCGTCGCCGGCCGCGTTCTTTGGTCTGTTGACCACGTGAGTAGTCCTGGTACGTCCCCTATAGGTCCAAGACCCCCCCTGTTCTCCTTACCACAATAACCGATTCGGAGGTGCTTGTGCCATTTCCGGTCTTTATTGGTATCGTCCAACTGCCCGGTCCAAGGACTGTTGAAATACGTCGCTTGACCAAGAAAGCCCCTTGGCACGCCTTGGCGACCGGCTGGTTTCTTCAGCGGCTTTCAGGTCGCTGGACGGTCAGCTCTGGGGCGTGGAAGAAACGAGAATACGGTTGTGCTGAACCCACGCTTCTTTGAATCGGCGCGTGCCTGGGGTCTATCCCCGCGCATGCGGGGGAGCCGCGGCTCACGGCGGGGAGCGGCACAGCTTCCGACCGGCGTGGCACGGGGGGCCACTGTTAAAACGGATCCCGGCCGTGGCGCAAGCCATGAACCTTCCTCAGAAATCCCTACGAGCGGTTCGTGTCGACGTGGCTGCACCTTGCGGCGGGTGGCGCGGGAGCGGCGCGTGCGCGGGGGCCGAGGGCCTGGGGACGCTACGCGGGTTCGCGGAGTTCAGCGTCGAGTTGCTCCCCGGCCTGAGGCCGTGCTGGGGCCGCGACGCGGCGTTCCGACAAAAGCGCAGCCATCCCGGCGCGCGGTATCCGGCAGCGGGACCGGGCTGGCGCAGCATGTGCGGCAGTTTGCCGAGCCATGGTGGGACCGTCCACTGCATCGCTTGACCGAAACTCGACAACACGCCCCGCCTTCCTGAATTTGCCTCGCCGCTCCCTGTGGCAGCCAACTGTAAATGCCGAGGCCGTCATACCACCATGGCGGCAACAAGGGCCGGCACGCCGTCGATCCGAAAGTCTTGCTCGACCGGCTGTTCGACGAAGGCCGAACGGTCACGTCCGTCGCACCGCCCACAACACCTTGCCGAGGATGTGCGCGTCCTCGACGAGGCAAGAGTACGGGACATAGTCCGGGTTGGCGGAGATCAGCCTGAGACGGGGCGGCTCGTCTTCGTCGACGACATCGCCGCGCACGACCTCGACGTGCTTCACCACCAGCCCGATGCCGTCCCAGAGCACGAAGGTCTCGCCCGTGGCCGGGAGCCGGCGCGAGACGTCGACCACGATCCGGTCGCCGTCGCGCAACTCCGGCTCCATGGAGTTGCCCCGGACTCTCAGGATGCGGAGGTTCTCGGGCGAGGCGCCGGCCTCGTGGCGGATCATGTTCTCCGGCCAGTGCCACAGCGCGGTCTCCGAGACGAACTCCTCGGCGAACGTCCCGGCCCCTGCGGAAACCTCCACCGTAACCTCCCGGACCGCCACGAGCGGCGCTCCGGGGAGCCCGGCCGGCATCCGGGGAGGCCTGCGCTTCATGGGCCTGCGTTTCGGCACCGCCTCGTGGCGCAATTCCGAAGGGTCGCAGCCGAGCATCTCGCCAAGGGTCTCGCTGTCGCGATAGCCGAGGACGGCGGGGATGCCCCGGTCCACGTACTCGTGCAGGTAGCTCCTGTTGCGGCCGATGGCCAGGGATGCGGCCTTCAGGGTGAGATCGCTGCGGCGGAGCAGGTCCTTGAGCCTCAGCCGGACCGGGTCGCGCCGGATCGCCTCCCTCTGAGCCGTGTTGTCAGGCTTCATCCTTTTCCCTTTCGCGGCGCCGCCGCCGCGAACACCAAAAAAACTTGCCATATTGCAGCGCGGATGAGCGCACGGCCACGCGCTGATGCCGTTTTCTGTAGGTTATCCCCGACTAAAACCGATTGTCAAGCGCGCAATCCTAGCCTATCTTGAGACGCATGGGAGCGCTTGACAGCCACCCCCACACCCCTCTGGACGACCTTCTACGCCGTGCGGTCACGGCCTGGCGGGAGCGCCACGGAATGAGCGCACGGCGCTTCGGAGACGAGGCCCTGGGCGACCCCGGTTTCGTGTTGGCGCAAGCTCGGGGGCGGTCGGTGCGGCTCGGGACGGCGGACCGGGTCCTGGTCTTCATGGCCCATGCGCCCCTGGGTCCGGCGTTCCGGCGCGAGGTCGAGGCGTTCCTGGCGGTGACCGGCGTCAAGGCTTCGGTCCTGGGCGAACAGGCCGCGGGCAACCGGTCGTTGGTGGGGAGGCTCCGCAGGGGAGCTTCGCCCTGCCTCAGGACGGTCGACCGGGTTCGGGCCTGGATGGCCGCCCATGCGAGCGCGGAGGAGACGGCCGCCATCCGCGCCGGGATCGATGACGGGCGCAATCCCGTGGAGGCCGCGGGGCCCGGAATCAACCTGGAAGAGGAAGGAGGGAGAGGAATGAACGGGAACGGCAGCAAGTATTTCAGCACGAGGGAGGCCGCGGCCTGGTTGGGTCTATCGCCCCGGACCCTGGACCGCTGCCGCGTGAGCGGCGACGGCCCGGCGTTCCAGCGGTTCGGGAGCCGGGTGCGGTACCTGGCCGCCGATCTGGAGGCATGGGCTTCGGCGCGGCGGCGCTCGATGCCGCCCGGAAGGGAGGGAAAGTCATGAGAACGCCTTCACAGGCCAGATGGACGTTCGTGTTGACGTGGGCAGCGGTGATCGTGTTGGGGGTATGGTGGACCTCGCCCGGCGGCGGGAGACCGGCGCCGCAGGGCGGGATCGAGGCGGAGCTTGCCGCGGACGAGGCGGCGGAGGCCAGCCGGGTGCGGCGCTCGGAGGCGTTGATCGGCGAGCTGGATGCGCTCTTGCGGCGCATCGAGGAAGAGAACGCGCGGCTCAGGGCGCGCCTCGTGCGGGAGGCCGGGGACAGCCGGGCGGTGATCGACCAGCAGGCGGCGGCCATAGACTCGTTGACGCGCCTGCTCGAAGCCCGGGCGGACTTGCCGGCCGGGGACGTCCGGCCCGGTGCGGACACCGGCGGGAAGAAGGAACGCGCGGACGGCGGTCCCATGGGCCGCGACGAAGCGCCTGGACCATGAACGGGAGGGTGCGATGATGTTCGGCAAGGCGACGCTCCGGGGCGGCCAGACCCTGCTTCACGACGTCCACATGTGGGGCCAGCTGGTCCGCTGGGGGATCATCGGCTTCGTCCTCGTGGTCGTCCTTGCCCCTTCCATAGCGCTCTATTTCACCACCACTGCCTACGAATGGCGCATCGTCGGCATGGGGACCCTCGCGGAGGTCAAGCTGTCCATTGGATACTCTCCCCGCTCGGGCCAGATGCACGAGTGGGTGGAGGGACGGAAGACCCCGAACCCGCTCCTGGACATCGTCGCGGACCGGAGAATCGAACGGATACGCAGGCGCATGCTCGAAACGGTCCACTCCTGGGCATGGACGGCCGCGAAATGGGGAGTGGGCGGCATGGTCGTGTGCACCCTGGGGTTGTGGATGCTGGGGCGGCGCCTGGCCCGGACCCGGCGGGTGCGCGGCGCGGAGATGGCCACCGCCCGTGAGCTCCGAAGGCGCGTGCAGCCTCTGTCGGTGCGTGTGGCGACGGCCCTGTTTCCGGCAGCCCGGCGGGCGTCCTGCCGCATTGCCGGGATTCCCTGGCCCCGACGCGCCGAGACCCAGCACACCATCGTCTCGGGCACCACGGGCTCGGGCAAGACGGTCCTGATATCCGACTTGGTCGCCCAGATCCGGGCGCGGGGAGAACGCTGCATCCTCTACGACAAGATGGGGACCTATACCCGGTCCTTCTTCGATCCCGCCAAAGACGTGCTCATGAACCCCCTGGACGCCCGCGCCCCTCGCTGGTCGCCCTTCTTCGAGGCCAGGACGCCGCGGGACTTCGACATGATGGCCGCCGCCCTGATCCCCCAGCAGCGGGACACCGTGGACCCGTTCTGGGTGACCGCCGCAAGGCAGCTGTTCTCCAACGGCGCGGGAGTCCTCTGGACGCAGAACGTGACCGAGAACCGGAGACTCGTCGAGGACCTGCTCAAGACCGAGCTGTCGGAGCTGGCGGAAGCCATGGAGGGCACCGTGGCCCAGTCCATCGTGAGCCCGGAGAACCCCAAGACCGCTCTTTCGGTGCGCGCCATGCTGACCGCGCACCTGGGCGCGCTGGAGTTCCTGCCGGACACGGGCGAGCCTTTCTCGATCCGCGACTGGGTAGGACGCGAGGACGAGAAGGGGTTCCTGTTCCTGACTTCCAGGGGAGACCAGCACGCGAGCCTGAGGGGACTCATCTCCACGTGGCTCGAGATCGCGGTCAACGCCCTCCTCTCGCTCCAGCAGGACGGCGGGCGCCGGATATGGATCGTCCTGGACGAGCTGCCGACCCTCCACCAGGTGCCGAGCCTCCAGCCGGGCTTGGCCGAGTCCCGGCAGTTCGGCGGCTGCTTCGTGCTGGGGATCCAGGTGTTCTCGTCCCTGCGGGACATCTACGGGAAGAACGGCGCGGAGACCATCTCGGGGCTCTGCGGCACCCGTGTGGTGCTGTCCGCGCCCGACCAGGAGACCGCGCAGTGGTCGGCGGAGAGCCTCGGGCGGGGCGAGGTGGAGGAGTACACGCACGGCATGAGCTACGGCGCCAGCACCATGCGCGACGGGGTCTCGCTCACCCAACACCGCCAGATGCGGCCGCTGGCCCTGCCCTCGGAGATCATGCGGCTCGACAACCTCCACGGCTACCTGAAGTTCCCCGGCCCCTTCCCGGTCACCTCGATCCGGCTCAAGTACGTCAACCGCCCGGCTTCCGCCGAACGGTTCGTGCCCCGGAAGGACCCGCCGCAGCCGGACGGGAATCAGGCCGCCCCGCCGGAGCGGGACGGCGGTATTGCCGCCTCCCTGCCGCCGGAAGCGGACGCCGGGCATGCGCACGGCGAGGCCCGGCCGGCGCCGGACGCAGCCCCTGATGACGGCGTTGACGGAAAGCGGACGAAGACCGCCGTGGATGCGGCGCGTCCCCACGGCTCGAACCCGGAGACGCCCGAACCGGACAACAGCGAGCCCGCGGCCACGCCGGCACAGGCGGCGGCCGCGCCGCACCCGGAACGCAACGGCTATGCCGGCGGGCGGAACCCGGGGCCGGGCAAGGGCCTGTACTGATGGTCGTCTCGATAGGCGCCGTCGGCTCGCCGGCGCAGGGCGTCTCCTACTACGAGCGCGACGGATACTACGCGCGCGACGACCCGGCGCACCTCGAAGCGAGCGCCTGGATCGGCCGGGGCGCCGAAGCCCTCGGCCTGGGCGGCCCGGTCGATCCGGACTCGTTCAGGGCAGTGCTCGAAGGCGAGGTGCCGGACGGCAGCGGCCGCAGGCTGGGGCGCCTGGACAGGGACGGCAACCGCATCCACCGGCCCGGCCGCGACCTGGCCTTCTCCGCTCCGAAGTCGGTATCGCTGGCGGCGCTCGTGGGCGGCGACGAGCGCGTGGTCGCCGCCCACGAGCTGGCCGTGCGCCGCGCGCTCGACTGGTTCGAGCGGAACGCCGCAGAAACCCGCGTCAGGGACCCGGAGACCGGACGCCTGGTCCGGGTCGGCGGCCAGAAGACGGTGATCGCCGGGTTCAGGCACGACACGTCCCGCAATCTCGACCCCCAGCTCCACACCCACGCGGTGGTGGCGAACATGGTGCAGGGCGCCGACGGCCGCTGGCGCACCATGTCGAACGAGAAGCTCTATGCCTCCAAGATGCTGATCGGGGCGATCTACCGGGGCGAGCTTGCGCGGGAGCTGTCGGGACTCGGCTACGGGATCGAGAAGACCCATGCCGACGGGCGTTTCGAGATCGCGGGCGTCCCGAGGCGGGTGATCGAGGCGTTCTCGACCCGGCGGGCGGCCATCGAGGCGGCGATGGCGGAACTGGGCTTGGGCGATACAGCGGCCGACCAGCGCCTTGCCGAGCGGGCGGCGCTGATGACGCGGGCCGCGAAGCGCGACGTGGACAAGAGCGCGCTCGGGACGGTCTGGCAGAGGCAGGCGGCGGACCTCGGGTTCGACGCGCATGAGCTGGTTTCGGAGAGCGTGTCCAGGATCGCCGGCAGGGATGTGGAGCGGGAATCCGGCCGCCACGAGCTCCCCTTGTCCAGCCAGGGAAGGGACGGGCGGGAGGCGGCGGACCCCGCTCGCGACGCCGTGGCATGGGCCGTGGCGCACCTGGCCGAGCGCGAGGCGGTGTTCGCGAGGACGGACCTGCTGGCGGCGGCGATCGCCCGGCAGCCGGGAGCGGTGGCGATCGGCGAGGCCGAACGCGCGGTCGCGCTGATGGAACGCGAGGGCGCACTGCATGCCGCCAATCTGCCCGTGCCGGGCGAGTCGCTCACCACCGACAGGGCCCTGGCGGACGAGAAAGAGACCGTCGCGCTGATGGAGCGGGGCCGGGGCGCATCGAAGCCCGTCATGCGGAGCTGGATGGCCGGGCCGCTGCTCCACCGGGGACGCCTCAATACCGGCCAGTGCGAGGCGGTGAAGACCATCCTTTCCTCGCGCGACCGGGTCGTGGGCGTCCAGGGCTATGCCGGGACCGGCAAGACCACCATGCTCGGCCGCGCCAGGGCGCTGGCCGAGAAGTCCGGCTACCGCACCATGGGCCTGGCGCCGTCGGCATCGGCCGCGCGCACGCTGGGGACCGAGGCCGGCATCGAATCGGAAACGCTGCAACGCTTCCTGGCCCGCTACGACGGAGTTGCCCACGGCCGGCTTTCCCGGAAGGGCGAGCGCGGACTCCGGGCCGCCTTCAGCAAGACCGTGCTGGTGGTCGACGAAGGCTCTCTCGCCTCCACCGTCCAGGCCAGGGACCTGCTCCGGATCGCCAACACGCTCCGCATTCCCCGCGTGGTCTTGGTGGGCGACGAGAAGCAGCTCGACGCCGTCGATGCCGGCAAGCCCTTCGCGCAGTTGCAGCGGGCGGGCATGAAGACGGCCGTGATGGACGAGATCCTGCGCCAGAAGGACCCCGAGCTCCGGGAAGCCGTCGAGGCGAGCCTCGGGGGCGACATCAACCGCGCCTTCGAAAGGCTCGGCGGCCGGGTGGCGGAAGTCAATCCCCGGAACCTCGCCGGCGCGGCCGCCGCGCGATGGCTGAGGCTCTCCGGGCAAGAGCGCGAGAACACCGGGCTCATGGCGCCGAGCCACGAGCTGCGCCGGGCCATCAACGGACACATCCGCGAGCGCCTTGCGCGAGACGGCGTCCTCCGGGGCCCCGCCTTCGAGGGCGAGCGGCTGGTTTCACACGGCTACACCAACGCGGAGAAGACGGTCGCCGCCAACTACGCTCCCGGCGACGTCGTGGCGTTCCACCGCGATTACCGGAGTCTCGGGGTGGCGAAGGGCGACGAGCGCCGGATCGCGCGCGTGGACCACGGCATCGGCACGGTGTTCCTGGAGGGTCCGAAGGGAGAGGAGGTTCCGTGGCGGCCGCGCATGGTCGGAGCCGGGCGCGGCGCCGTCGAGGTCTACCGCGCCGAGAGCATCGAGCTCCGCGCTGGCGACCGCATCCGCTGGACCCGCAACGACAACGCCCTGGGGCTCGTGAACAGCGGCGCGGCAGAGATCGCTTCTGTCCGTGGCGGCCGGGTCTCCTTCCGGCTCGAGGACGGGCGCAGGCTGGAGATGGGGAAGCACGATCCCCAACTCCGTCACCTGGACCACGCATGGGGCGCGACCGTGCACGGGTTCCAGGGCCGCACCGTGGACAACGTGATCGCGGTAATGGAGGCCGGACATCCCCACCTCACCACCCGCAAGACCTTCTACGTCGAGATCAGCCGGGCGCGCCACGGAGCGGAGATCGTCACCGACGACGCCAGGGCGCTCCGCGAGCGGCTGGAGGCTGTCACCGGAGAGCGGATCGCGGCGCTGGAGGCGGTTGAACCGGCCTTGGACAAGCCCGCGGCGAAGGAAGGCGCCAGGGACAGGGGCGCGGCAATCGGAGCGGAAGGAGCGCACGCGCCGCCCGATTCCGATCCCGGCCGGGACCATGCCAGGGAGGCGCCGGCGGCGCCTGAACGGGAAGCGGAATCGGAGAAGGTCCGCGAACGCGGGTTCGAGATGGAGATGTAACGCCGATCCGGCATTGACACTCATTCGGCGATCCCCATCACGCGCCGGTCATCTCCCACACAACGAACCACGGGCAAAGGTGCAGACAACCGTCTCACAAGCAAGACAAACCCACATCTACCTCCGTTTGCAGCACGCTACGGACGCGGAGAAGCGTCCGGGCAGTGAGGAGATACGGCGTATGAACCGCAGATTCCCAGGCGGGCTTTGGCCGCTAGGTGGCCGGAGATTCGCCGCGTCAATCCGCTTGTGGCCGTGTCGGCAGACTTCCGGCGCAAGCTGCTAGAGGAACGCGACGCCGCCCGGCGAGACTCCAGATTGAAGGCGCGGTTCCTGTCCTACCGGCTGAACCTGCCGACCGGCGACGAATCCACAATGCTGTTGACCGTGGACGATTGGGATCGGGTGGCGGCTCGTCCCGTGGCCGGGCGCGAGGGCCGACCGATTGTGGGCGTTGACTTGGGCGGCGGCCCGGCCTGGAGCGCCGTCGTCGCCATCTGGCAAACGGGACGCCGTGAAGCGCTGGCCGTGGCTCCCGGCATTCCGTCGCTGGCCGAGCAAGAGAAGCGCGACCGGGTGCCGGTCGGCACGTATCGGGCACGGGCAGAGCGGGGCGCGTTGCGCGTGGCCGAGGGCCTTCGGGTGCAACCGCCCGGCGAACTGATCCGGGCGGCACGTGCGTGGGGAGCGCCTGAAGTGATCGTCTACGACCGCTTCCGGCTTGGCGAGTTGCAGGACAGCGTCAGCGCGTCGACGCCGGTTGTTCCGCGCGTGGCGCGCTGGAGCGAAGCGGCGGCGGACATCCGGGGGCTGCGCAAGGTGGTTGCGGACGGGCAGCTGTCGTGCGCGGAATCGTCGCGGGTGCTGGTGGCCGCGTCCCCTGGCGTTCACCGTGGTCGAGAACGACGATCAGAGAAACGTCCGGCTGTCGAAGCGCGGCACGAACAATGAAGCGCGGGATGATGTCGCGGCGACGCTGGTGTTGGCCGTGGGGACTTTCGTCCGGTCCCTGGAGGGCCCGCGCCAACGGTGGCGCTACGCGGGGGCGGCGTAGGTTGTGAAATACGTTCGTGGTACGGTGTGCAAATGGCAGTATCGGGCTACGGCTGGATGAGCCGCCAAGGGTGCGACAGATGGCGCTAGTCTGTTACCTAGATGATAGTGGCAACAATGATGACCCGATTACCACGCTGGCCGGGTACATCTCACCTGCTCAAGACTGGCTCCACTTTGAGGTCGAAGCGCGCGAATTCTTTGACCGAGTTGGACTGCCCTACCTCCACACTGTGGACCTCCACATGCGGCGAGGGGAATTCAAGGGCTGGTCAAGAGAGCAGACTGTCGAGTTTGCCAATCACTTCTACAGGATTCTGGACAAGCATGCCTATGCCGGTTTTGAGTTTTCGGTACTGAAATCAACGTACGAGGCCAGGAAGTCAGTCTACAATGTAGAACACCAATCCTCGCCAATTGGATTCTGTTTACATGGCATCGTGGATCGACTGGTCAAGGATGAAGGCATCAAGGACGTGCTCGCCTTGCCGGACGTTAATCTGTCATTCGTTGTTGAGAGCGGGAACAAGAATCAGGGCGACATTCGACGGCGGTTCAACAGGATCCAGAAGCAAGACCCAGAGCGTTTCGTGTCAATCTGCTTCGCGCCAAAGAAAGAGCGGATTGCGTTACAGGCGGCAGATTTCTTGGCCTATTTCTGTCGTCGACTACGGACGAGAGATCCGGCACACAAGCGCTACAAGGATGAAATGGAATTCTTCGAGTTTGCCAAAGGGGGAATGATACACCGTCCCTTCTTGGCCACAGACTTTAAAAGTTGAGATGAGCCGTTTCGACAGAATGGCCTTCCGCGATCTGATTCCTTGAAATCGTTCTTCGCTCGTCGTGTGCCACAGGCCACCACGTAGCGTCTCCATTGCTTCCTCAGCGCCCAACGTCAGCCGTCCCTACCACCCGACATGGCCGTGCGTGAGGACCCACGCCGGTGGCCGGCAACAGCGGCATGCCCGCGGCCAACGGCATTCGCGCAGTCATGGACCGGCGACATTCGCGGGCGGGTCTACCACGATGTCCGACACCTTGTGCCGAACCTCCGGCAAAGGGTCCTCCCGCGCCACAGCTAGCCAGTCCATCACGGCTTTATCGTCGCAACCCGCCTTCTGCATCGCGCGAGCCAAACTGACGCATCGCCACCGCAGCAACGGAACATCCACCTCCTTCGAGAACTTGCGGCTGTAGTCAAGATCGTCGATCAGGTATCTCAAACCTTCCACCGCAAGCTGTCGCAGTTCCTGCCGGTCGCCGTCTTCTCCGTTCGCAAACATCCATTCCGCAACCCACAATGCACCGCCAAGCGCCTCGATTCGGCAAGTGGCTATGATGACGCCGATCTCGAGAATCAGGTCCGAGGGTAGTCGGGGGGCCATGGATGGTCGTGCGAAGTGGAGCCAGAACTGCATGGCAATGGCCGCGTTTGAAACGAACTGCGGGTCGTCAGAAGCCAAGCCTTTTCTCAGCGCCGTGTGAATCTCAGCCTCCCGCTCCTTCAGCGACCCGATCAGACCCACCAGCAGCGGCATGGCAGGGACGCCCGACTCGCCGAACTGCTGATATTTTTTGTACAAGGCCTCCGCGACATCTTCGGGCACCTCCAGGTGCATCAATAGCGTCGCGGCGCCGCGAATGCCGTTCCGCAGCAGTTCCCTCCGCCCTTGTTCGAACGGGTTGGACAGAATCCAGGGAAGGGGCGTAGGCGCAACTGCCCATCGACGCAGGACACTGGTCAAATACTCCTTATCTCCTTTGCCGAGTTCAAATGAGAAGCCGTAACGTTGGGAATGTTCCAGGGCGTCGGCTACGTGGAAGAGCATGTTGTCCAGCGACTCGTCGTTGACATCGGATAGTTCTACAGCCGACATCCATTTCTCTCGAAACCACGCCTGCGCGAACCCGGGCTCGGGCTCGGGCAAGCAGAGATACACCCAATGCCTGATCTGCTTCTCGCCTGGAAGACCTCCGCCGTCGCTGTTGTCGGTAGCCCAGATGGCGGCGCCCACGGTCCTCTCTTCTTCAGCCGTAAGGCGTCCCGCCAACGCAATTTGGACGAGCCTCAGCATCGCCCGGGAACAGGCCTCCTCACCGCACGTCAACGCCCGTACCAGAAACTTCACCGTCGCATTCCACTTGTCGCTGTTCCGTTCGTCACGACTTGGAATGGCCTCGGCGCTACGGTCGATTAACTCGCCAGGATCGAGAAAATTGTAGGCGTTGGGCGCGTAGCCGTCCACTCCAGCGATAGGCGCGGACAAGAGTTCGAGAGCCAGATCGGCCCTGTCCTGCTTCGGCACTGCCTCCCACGACCAACTCAGCAAATGACGAATCACGTCCCTGAACAGGATGTCGGTGTAGAACAAGGGATTTCCGTAGATCGCGAGCCCCTTCCGGAGGAGCTCGGCCGCTCGGTTCGCCTTGAATCTGAGGGAAAGCCGGGCAAGCGTCTCCATGGCAACCCTGACACGCTCCCTCGGAGATATCGGTCCGCGCTCGCCGTCATGGTGCAGGCCGCGGCCCGTGTAGTAGTCGATCGTCTGCTCGCAGTAACCGGCGATCGACTGCACGACACCTTCGGGGAGTGCCGCCAGATTGGGGCGCGACAACAGCCTTCGAAGTAGTTCGTCCCCTTCGTACGACGTGATCCGCAACATCAACCGCAGGGCAAACTCGTACTGACCATCCCGGTGCAGCGCCTCACTCGCCTGTCCCAGCATGGTCTTGGTCGGCGGCCAACGATCGGATAGCGTGGGCAGTCCCGCCACCTCCGCAAGCCTGACGATCCGATACGCCGCCCGTGCCCTGTACCAGTCCGGGCTTGGACCTTCTTGCCTGAACTCTACCAACCCGCGCGGCCGGGGGCCCTCGCCCAACTCGAAACCGGGGCCCTTTTCCGGCTCTGGCCGCCACTCAACGGCGTTGATCAACGCCCGAATTTCATTCGGCGGGTCGCAGTTGAACCTCGCCAGATCGCGCGCCCGTGCGCGGTGTGGGTCTGAGCCGTCGGCGCCACTCCACGACTGCTTCTCCAGCTTGCGCGCCAGATACGCCGCCCACGACTCGCGAGACAGAACGGAAATGTCCAGCGAGTACCCTCTCGATCGCCGAAGTGCTGCAATGGCCGAGCGCAACATCGGCAACACCTGCTCGCTCCCGTGGCCGACCTCGAACATCAAGGACGCCTTCCTCACCGCCCAGTAGGGATCTCCGTCGTCGACCTGCCAGGCATCCAGTGCCTCGACCAAGGAACCGGCGTCGGTCTCATAGAGCGCCCACAGACACTTTTCGTATTCCAAGTGGTGGAGGGCGTTCCTGTCGTGCTGCGCGAACCCGGTGGCGACGTCAAGCGCTTCGTCAAACTCGTTCGGGTCGAACCCGAAACGGGCGTGAGTCACCAACGCCATGGCGACCTCGCGTGCTGCGCTGCGATCGAGCACGGGCTCCTTCGAGCCCTCACGACTACGTGCCACCTCTTCCACGGACGTCTTGGCCACAAGCGCCAATTCCGCCCCCAGCGGTTCGAGGCGGATTCCTCTGCGCCAGACGATCTCGTGCACGATCCGAAGCCGCTCGGCCAACGCGCGACCAGCCAGTCCCTGTACTATCCGGTCTTCCTTGGACGCGTCGAGAAGGTCGCCGGTTATGTCGTGAAGCCACGGATCCATCAGATCCCGCCTCAGTTGCTCCGGCAGTGCGAGCCAACCTGGATAGAGTTTCCTGTTGTACGCCCACGTAGCAACCAGGGCGTCAACTGTGTCGTCGGCGAGTTCACCATCCTCATCGCCCGGCAGTCCGGCGGGAACCCGTGGTGCCCGCCAGATCGTCCTGTCCACCGGCTCAAGGTGGGCCGGAACACTGGAACCGGGCTGCGCCAACGCCTTGGGCCATTCTTCGGGCGGATACGGTTCACCCGATTCCAACGTCGTTAGGAGCCATTCCATCGCAAACCGGTGCTCCATCCGCTGCCGCCGCCACTCCTCGTGGTTGGGGTGGCCAGCCAGATCAATTGGAACCACACCCCGTTCCTCCAGCTCATTCCGAACGTCCGGTGTGAGGTCCAGCCAGCCCGCCAAGTAGATTTTCGGGGCTGATGTTCCCAGTTCCTTCCGGACCCACTCCGACCAGCGACGGAAGTTCGGATCGTCTCCAGAAAAACCGAGCAGCAGGAACAGGGTCTCCGTCAACGCCTGCCGAGCCGTGTTGACGAAGGCTGCAAACCTCTTTGGGTATTCGTTGTAGTCTTGCTCTGTCGCAATGAGGGGAAAGTGGGCCGGCAGCGATCCGTGCAGCTTGACGATACGGGGACGCGATGCCAGCGGCAACTCGTCGACGGCACGCACGACCTCGTACCTCGGCGACACCGTCAACTCGCGCGTTCGCTCGAGCAGCGTATCCCAGTTGGTCGTGAAAACGTCCACCCAAGGCAACTTGAGGAGCCGGCGATGCAGGTCCCCCGGTTCCATGTCTTCGTCGCGGATCTGGCCGCGCAGGAATCCGTGCAGCGCCACCCTTCCGAACTCGTCGCTGTACCGTTGCGCCGTGCCCAATGCGTCCAGCGCAGAGCCGTCTACGCCGTTCCCGCCAGTGTCCGCCGCGGTCGGTTCCAGTTCGCCGCGCATGGCGTTCGCTACGTCCGCCCAATCCGGCGGAGTTTCGGCTCCCGGCGCCTTCATCTCCGCGTTTCGGCTGAAACCGCTTCCCACCATCACGGAGGCCCCGCCGGCACTTCGGCGCCAGAGCGCTTCCCTCACGTGGCGGATTCGAATCTGGTCGAGAAAGTCCAAGGGTTTCTTTGGTCAAGTCACTGGTCGAACTGGATCAGGAGCGGTCGGCCGCCCCATGGCGACTCCGAACGGGGCCGCGTTTCTGCTACCACCGCTCTTGGGCACTTCGTTTTATTCGCAACTCGCCCTTGACGACCCGCTACCACCTTTCGTGCGATCTGATCAACCAAGCATCGCCCGAGAGAGACCCGTGTATCGTGTATCGACTCCGCCGAACATAAGTGCCGATTGGTGACAGAGGGTCGGCAACCGAGTAGAGCGCCCCGAGGCGTAGCGAGCCATTGTCTGAACCTGCGTGTGGTGCAACAGATTGCCGATCCTCGGAAGCTCTTCCAGAGCCACGAGGAGCTTCCGTCACACTACGGTGGCAGAGCGGGCGCACTCCAGGTCTCGGACAACCGGCGACCGTCGGCTTCTTCGAAGCCAAGCGTTTCGCCAACTCGCCAACGGCGAACGCCAGGCGAGAAGGAGCGGACGAAAAGCCATGAGCAGATCGCCAAGTACTCGGTGCTTCCCGGGGCGTTCCTACGAACACGGAGAGTGAGGAAGAACTGTCGGGGCGCCCATCAAGCATCCAGCGTCAACTCTCATCCGCCTCATCGTCCAGTCCGAGCGTCTCATCCTGCATGCTCCCGGCGTGTTCCACCGCTCTTTCGAAGTCTTCCAGCCTGTTGAGTTCCACCAGTTCCTGGCGCTTGAGATAAGCAAGCACGTGAACACCCCGGAAGGTCGTCTTGAGTAGCTCGATCAGTTCAGGCGTCAGGCGGCCTTCGTCAAAGTCGAATCCCTGGGTGGCGGCGCGCGTTGCGGCCTCGCGCACGAACGCGCCGGGCATCATGTCGAGGCGCTCGGCGGCCTGGGTCACGGCTCGCCACTCGTCGCTGGAGAAGCGGATCGAGTGCGGGTATGTTCTGCCAGCCATTGATTTTCTCCCGAGTGGTGAAGACGATCACGAAGTTTGTGACGGTTTCGAGCGTACTGTTCGCGGCGTGGTTTTCCGGTTTTCGTCGGCGACCATCGCGGTCAAACGGGGACTACCCGCAAACGAAGAGCGACGCCGGTGTAATCTCCGGGTAATACAGTAGCGCCGGCTCTGTGTTACATTGCGCTTACAACGAATTTTCTCTTTGTATTTCAGCTAGATAGACGGTTACAAAACGCTTACACCATTCCACCATAGCAGAACGTAAGCGTGGCGTTCAAAGGGGTTCGTGGCGCAGTCAAGCGTGCCGTTGCCACGACCGCACCAAGGGTGCGTCGGGTGTGAGAACCAGAGCCCGCGCAGGCGGTGGGGAACGAAGAAACCAGGGGCACAAGCGAAGGGGAACGGACGCCGGAGAACCCGGCGGCGGGGAGCCTCCACGGCGACTGAGTGGCGGAGAGTGCGGAGGTAGTGAAGGTGGTCGTGTCGAGCACACTGACGGAGGCGATGGCAGTAGCGCCCGCAGTAGCGCTGACACAAGTGCAAGGGGGAGTGCGGAAGCCGGTGACAGCGAAGCCCGCACCGCGCGAAGCGAACGCGGAGCGGCGGCGCCGACGACGAGCGCAGCGAGTCGGACGGCACGAGCGATGCGATGTCGCCGGAGGCGACGAGCCGAGCCGACACCTGGCCGGTTCGAAGTGAACCGGCGCAGTGGTCGAGGTGCTGCACCGTCGTGGACATCACGGGAGTGTTGACGAGCGCTGTGGTGATCGGCGTGGTCGGCAGCACGCGGCGGGGAGCACTGAAGTGGTGACGGCAGACATGCGGAGCACGTTGTCGGCATCCCCTGCATTGACGAGGACACCGGAGGATGGCGTGATGGGGACGCCGGTGACGGGCGACGCGGATGACGAGCGTTGATGCCGAGGACGAACGCAGCGAGTCGGACGGCATGAGCGGGGCGATGCTGCCGAAGGCGGCGAGCCGTGTCACGCGTCGAGGCACGGTGGTGAAGCTGGAGCACCGTCATGGTGGAGATGAAGGGCGCTACCTTCAGCGACGGCGACGTGAAGACCGGTGACGGGCAGAGCCGCACCAGCGAGGCGCAGGCGGAAGGACGGACCGGTCCGAAGGGGTGGGGAGGCCCACGTCGCCGAGTGGCCTAGGGTAGGCGCGAAGCGGGTACTCGGCGACGTGGGCCGTGGGGAGGGGTCCGGAGCCCAGGGCGAGCGCACCGCGGGGATTGTCGTCATGGTTGGCGTTGTGGTGGAGATGAAAGGCGTGTGCGGCAACGGTGGCGTCGAAGCGATGGCGACGTAGTGAAGCGAGGAAGCGAAGCGACGCGCAGGCTGAAGCGCGCCGCCGGTAAGGGGCCGCGCCAACGAGTGACGCGACCCCATGGTGTGTACGGATCAGGCAGCGATCTGTTCGATCTTCTGCACCGGTATCCCCAGCTGGCGGGCCTTGTCGACGAGGTTGTCGGTGATGCCGGAGCCGGGGAACGCGATGACGCCCTTAGGCAGGAGGTTGAGGAGGTCGTCGTTGCGGCGGAACGGAGCGGCCCGTCCGTGGCGGTCCCAGTCGGGCTTGCACACGACCTGGTGGACGCCACGCTTCTCCGCCCAGCTTGCCGCGATGCGCTCGACGCCCGGGCCGCCGCCGTGGACCAGCACCATGTCGGGGTAATGTCTAGTATTCTCAAAGTGCCCCGGAACTGTCACATTTTCGTATGTGAAATCAAGCTGTTAAAGAGCAATCTGATCTAGTCGGTGAGGGAAGTGTTTAACGGCCAGGTACCACTTAGGCACCAATTCATTTCCGGGCCATGCGCACGAACGTGCTTCAATGACGGTAGCGATTGGGCCGCCCGCAGAGCAGGCCAGGAAGCCGCAACATGTTTGCCGCGCAGGCGCGGGCGGCGCTACTGCAGCCGGACTAGGGTGACGATCAGGCCACCCTTGGCGTTCAGCGCGCCGAACAGCCACGTCAACGGAGAAGAAACCGAAATCGAAGGACAACCTCCTGAACAGGGTCATCATACTTAGGAAGCACAAGGGCCAAACGGCAATGCTCAGGCGGACGACTCATGGACGGAAGTCCATGCACCCATCGGCACGAGGCTCTGGCGACGTAAGCCGCCGGGGTCTGCGGCACATGGCGATACGCGCCCGAAAGGGTCGGCACGGACCAATTGGACCGCGTGAAAGTCAGAAGCGCCTTACGGTACGCACTGGCGGGAAATATCGGCTCGTCTCACTGAGTCCGTTTCGCTCCGAATCCGCCCACGTAAGCACCCGTATCGAATATGCCGTAGGCTTCGTAATGAGCGGGCCCGTGGAAATCGCCTTCAAGACGGTCGGTCCCGGCGGTTCCGGTCGCAAACCGACCGTCCGTCAGCGGCATGTCGGACCAACGGGGCGAACCGATGGCAAACCCGGGAATATCGACGTCAACTCCAACCCGCGGTCGCGACAGGTCTGCGATGGTGAGTGTTGCGGTTCCTTGCCCCCGCTGGAACGTGCTGGTCGAGACGGCCTCGGCAACGCCACGCCAAGTTGCACTCCCCGTGCCTTGAGGGTTGGTACCCGTGGCATTGCCCAGGATGAACGCGACTGCATAGTTGAGGTCGCCTGTGAACGGAAAGCCTTGGCTTTCGCCGGCCATTGGTCCGTCAACAACTTGCAAATGTAAGGCACCGTATTGGCCCCAGACGCCATAAGTGTCGTAGGAAGGGTACTCCGTGAGGGTGGTCTCCGCGAAGAGGATTGAGAGGTCCACGTCGACCGAGGCCGTGAAGGTGTCAAACCCGCCTTGTGATCCCAAGTCGTCCGCCGGTACGGTCACCTGGCGCTGGTGGTCCGGATTGCGAAAGTCCTCGACGGTAATCACCCTTCCACCGCTCTCGACGCAACGCGATCCAGTGCACGAATAGCTATCGACCACATGATCGCTTGAGCTTTGTCCCAGTCCGGTCCAGTTGAAGGTATAGCGAAGGTGGGTGCTGGACTGGAGCAGTGTATCCGCTATTTCATAAATGTTTTCCCAGCGGTCCTGCGACGGCACCGGCATCGTGGAGGCCACGCCGTCGGTCGAGGTCGCCGCGACGGTCCCGTCCTCGGCGGTCACCGTCACCGCGCAGTCGGCCCCGCCCGCCGGGCACGAGAAGCGCACCCCGCCCACGTCACGGTGCTCGCCCGCTGGAACACTGACCGTGCCGCCAGGGTTGGCCGTCAGCCAGCCGGACAGGTCGTGCATGGCGGGCAGGCCCACCGCGTGCACCG
>CBDBEH010000001.1:0-20283 GCA_965204205.1 uncultured Binatia bacterium (SeqCode)
AAGCCGGCGAAACGCCGCAGGCGCTCCTCGTAGACGGGGTCGTTCGGCCGGCTCAGGCCGTGGAAGTAGAACGGACCCAGCCCCTCGCCGATGTGCTCCCAGTCATACGAGGTCGTGAACTCGCGCTGGTAGATGCCGTCCCTGGCCATCTCGAGTTCCGGAACCCGCGCCTGCCCGACCTGCCGCAGGTGCCCTTCCCACGCCTCTTCCCAGGTCTCGATGATGAGCTCGGAACCGCCAAGGGCATGCGCCAGAGGCCAGTTGCGGATGTTCTCCATGAGGTCGTCGGGACCGTCGCCGACCCCCCACCTCGGAGTTACCGGCAGAAAGCCGCGCTCGTCGAGGAACGCGTCCGCGTAGAGGCCGACGCCCTCCGCGTTGATCTCGAGCAGGGCACGCTGGGCGAGCGCCCACGCGGGCGCCGGCAGCGGAGTATCGATCACGACCGTCCCGGCGGGCAGAGAAACGGACCCTTCTTCGCGACCGCAGGCGGCGACCTCGCCCCGGCACGCCGCCAGGACGCTCCCCGATCCGGCGGCGAGGCCCGCCAGGATGAGCGCGACCGTACGAGAGGTCATTTGCGCCAGCCTCTGTCAGGTGCCCGGACCGACTCGCGGGAAGACACGCGGGCCGGTCCGGGCCTCAGGCCTCAGCCCGGATTCTGCACCATCTCTCCCGGTGACACGTCGATCTCCCGCTGCGGAATCGGATAGACCAGCCGGATGTCCCCCGCCGAGAGTCCGGCCGCCATCAGCGGCGCGAAGCTCGACATGACCTGCGGCGCGACCCCGAAGCGGAGAAGATCGGCCCAGCGCTTGCCCTCGGTGATGAACTCGAGCTGCCGCTCGAACAGCAGCTTCTCCTGGAACGTCCCCGAGGTGCCGGCATCGATGGGCGACACTCCGGCCCGCGCGCGCACCTGGTTGATGAGCGCGTACGCGTCACCGCCCTCGCCGAGCGCTTCGGCCAGCATCAGCAGGACATCCGCATAGCGGAACACGGGGAAGTTGTTGTCCGCGTCGGCCTGCGCGAAGGGGATGCTCTCCCATTTCCTGACGTAGACGTTGCCTTCGTCCGAGACGGCGAAGGTTCCGCCCATCCCGCGCGCGTCCTCCTCAGCCATCATGTACTGCATCGAGTGGATCTGGTCGATGCCCGGGGAGAGCACCTGGGGCGCGTTGCCGGCGCCGACCCCGCCGGATCCCCCGAACGGCGTGTAGTAGTCGGTGAACTGGCTTCCGGTCCCGGTGCCGCCCGCCTTGTACTGGAGCTCGAACACGGACTCGGCGTTGTTCTCGTTGGCCACGCCCCAGAGATCGGCGTAGCTGGGCAACAGCGAATACTGCCCGGAGCTCACCACACGGCGCAGCGCCTCCTCCGCCGGAGCCGACTGGCCGTTCGTCAGGTAGACGAGGCCGAGCAGGGTGTTGGCGGCGCCGCTGGTGGCGCGCCCGACATCGGCCCCGCTGTAGGACGCGGGCAACAGCCCCTGGGCCGTCTCCAGATCTCCCGCGATCTGGGCGTAGACCACGTCCGCGCCCACCTGGTTCACCTCGACGTTGGGCGAAGTCACCGCCTCGATCTGCAGCGGCACGTTCCCCCACAGCACGGCGAGGTGGTAATAGAAGAGCGAACGGATGAAGAGCGCCTCACCCTGGATACGGCTGGCCACCTGCTGATCCTCCAGGTTGTCCAGCCGATCGAGGATCAGGTTCGTGCGCGCGATGCCCTGATACGCCGTCGTCCAGGGAATCGACAGCTCCTCCTGGGTCGACAGCTCCGAGAAGTGCGCGATGCGATGGTACACCTCCGCGAGGCCGGTCGCGCCGCCCCCGTTCATGGTGTTGTCCGAGCGCATCTCGTGCAGGAGCACGTAGGAGCGGTTGTAGGCGCCGTTGCTCGCTAGCGTGGCGTAGGCGCCGTTGATGGCCACGTCGAAGTCGGTGGGAGTCTGGTAGAAGTCCTCCACGTTCCGCTCGGAGATCGGGCTCAGCAGCGTAAAGTCCTCGCTGCAGGACGAGAGGAGGAAGACCATCGGCAGGATTACAATGGCTCGTATTGTCGTCTTCATTGTCATACCCCCCTAGAATCCGATTTCGGCGCCGAACTGGAACGCCCGCATCAACGGGTACGCCCCATAGTCCTGGCCCGGGGTCAGCCCGGTCGACTGGACGCTCGCCTCGGGGTTCCACCCCCAGTAGTCCGTCCATATGTACACGTTGTTAACGGACCCGAAGACCCGGACGCTCCCCGGCGCCCGGCCGAAGATCCCGCCCACCAGATCGGGTGGCACATTGTACGACAGCGTGATGCTCTTGAGGCTCGTGTAGGAGCCGTCCTCCATCTGGTAGTTGGACGGCCTCGTGTTCCCGCCGTGGTCCTGGCGGTCGGGCTTGTGGTCCCAGCCGTTGCCCGGTTCCTCCGGCGACCTCCAGTAGTTGCCGACCAGGTTGCCGTAGCCGTTGAAGTTGCCCTGCGCCGTCAGGTGCCGCCGGGTGAGGTTCAGGACCTCGCGTCCGACCACACCCTGGAAGAAGACGCTCAACTCCAGGTCTCCCACGGCGAAGCGGTTGAACAGACCCCACGTCATGTCGGGATTGTAGCTGCCCAGCTCGGTGCGGTCGTCGGCGGTGATGCGCCCGTCGCCGTTGACGTCCTTCCACTTGATGTCCCCGGGCGTGACGTTGCGCGAGTCGGTGGGGCTCGAGGCGATGTCCGCCTCGCTCTGGTAGATGCCGTCGTGCACGTACCCGTAGTAGGCGCCGATCTCGCCCCCGACCTGGGTGATGTGGCGCACGCCAGCGACGCCCGCGGCCAGGATCGGGTCTCCCTCCGCTCCCAGCTTCACCACCTCGTTGGAGTTCATGCCCACGCTCACGTCGGTGGACCATTGGAAGCCTCCGACCAGGTTGCGAGAGGTGATCTGCGCCTCGAAGCCGCTGTTGCGCACCTCGCCGATGTTGGTCAGGACGGTGGCGAAGCCCGTGGACGAGGGCACGTTCACGTTCAGGAGCAGATCCTCAGTGTTCGAGACGTAGTAGTCGAAGGCACCGTAGATGCGGTCGGCCATGATCCCGAAGTCCACGCCCACGTTGAGCTGCCGGGTGGTCTCCCAGGTGAGTTCCCGGTTGCCCAGCGTCCGCGGGGTGGCGCCGGCGACCACCGCGTCACCCAGCACGTACGGCTGGCGCCCCACCAGGCCGATGGAGCCGTAGTTCGGGATCTGGAAGTTCCCGGTGACGCCGTAGCTGACGCGCGGCTTGAGCTGGCTGAAGAGCGTGCTCCCGCGCATGAACGGCTCCTCGGTCATCTGCCATCCGAGCGACAGCGACGGGAAGTAGCCGGTCTGGTTGCCCCATCCGAAGCGTGACGAGCGGTCCGCGCGGAAGGTTGCGGTCGCCAGATACCGGTTGAGCAGCGTGTAGTTGACCCGGCCGAGCGCCGAGACCAGGGACCACTCCGACTGCTCCTGGCCTCCTCCCGTGATCTCGCCGCCGTTGATGGTCGTGACCTGGTCGTCCGGGAAGTTGCGGGCGATCACGTTCTGGCCCCCGTCGAACTGCCGCTCGGCGGTGTACCCGCCCAGGACGTTGAAGCTGTGCGGGCCGGTCGACGTGTTGTAGTTCAGGGTGTTCTCGAGGAGCCAGTTGCGGCTCTGGCCCGACAGGGCCTGGGAGTACGGGTCGGGAACGTTCCTTCCCCGGTACTGCAGGCGCGTCCCCTGGTAGAAGTGCCGGTTGCTGGTGTCGTAGTCGTAACCGAAGAGCGCCCGGTAGCGCAGGTTGTCGCTCAGGTCCAGATCCGCGGACACGCTTCCGAACACGCGCCCCGTCTGCAGCTGGTCGTCGATGTAGTCACGGGCGGCCAGGGCGTGATTGGTGCTGGTCATCCCGTTGCCCAGCGCGTTGATGCTGTGCTCGCCCCGCTGCAGGTAGTTGCCGTCGCTGTCATAGATGCGAGCGAGAGGAGAGGACACCATCGCCGAGTAGATGAGGCCGGGCGGCCTGCCGAAATAGGGCGCGTGGGCCGCCTTGCGGTCGTGGTCCGCGTACGCCGAGTTGATATCCACGGCCAACTGGAGCCGGTCGCTGGGATCCAGGGTCAAATTGGCCCGCAGCGCGAGCCGCTGGAAGCTCGAGCCCTTGATCACGCCCGACTGATCCATGTAGGACCCGGAGACGAAGTACGCGAGGTTCTCCGAGCCTCCCCTGACCGAGGCGTCGTAGTTCTGCAGGACCGCATCGTCCAGGACGGCGCCGATCCAGTCGCTGTCGGTCCCGTCCCAGTTCACGTAGGCCTCCGGGATCATCTGCGATCCGCTCGCCCCGTTCTCGGAGCGGCCGGCGTTGGTGTCCGGATTGTAGCTCGGGTTGTAGCTGGGGCTCGCCGGGTTCATGGGATCCCGGCCCTGGAGGTAGGCGTTGTTGCGGGCATCCTTCACGTACTGGATGTTCTCCGCGGCATTCATCATGCGCGGCCGGTTGAACGCGGTCTGCATTCCGCCGTAGGCCCGGAAACTCACCTGCGGCGGCGCGCCCCGCTCCCCGCGCTTGGTCGTGATCAGGATGACGCCGTTGGAGCCGCGCGAGCCGTAGATGGCCGCGGCCGCGGCATCCTTCAGGACCTCGATGTTTTCGATGTCGTTGGGGTTGAGGTTGGCCAGCGGGTTGGCCCGCACGACGCCGAAGCTCGCCCTCTGCAGGCTCACCTCGCCCTCGATGTCGAGGTTCATCGAGTACGGCACGCCGTCGATGACGTAGAGGGGCTCGGTGCCCGCCGAAATCGAGCCCCGTCCCCGGACCAGGACCTGCGGCGCCGATCCCGGCTCCCCGGACGACTCGGCCACGTTGACCCCGGCCAGCCGGCCCTGGAGCACGGTCTGCAGGTTGGGCGTCACCGCGGCCTGCGCGATCTCGACGCCCGGCACCGAGCTCACGGCGCCCGTCACCTCCCTGCGCAGCTGGGTCCCGTACCCGACGACCACCAGCTCGTCCAGGCCGAGCACGGTCCCGGTCATCGTCACGTCCTGGACCACCGCCTCTCCCTCCGTGACCGTGATCTCCCGGCGCTCGGTCTCGAAGCCGAGGTACTGGAAGAGGACGATCTGCGGCCCGGCGGGGACGTTGATCAGGAGGTAGCGGCCTTCTTCGTTCGTGAGGCCCCCGATACCCGTTCCTTCGATGGAGACCTGCACCGTGGCGAGCGGCTCGCCCGACTCGGCGGAGGTGACGGTGCCGGTGACCTGGGCCTCGAGCGGCAGCGCCACCGCAACCACGCCGGCGAGCAGACCCATCGGGATTCGTAGGATTCTTCGCATAGTGCCTCCAGGGGAGAGAGGAGTCGCACGGGCCGCGGCGGGACCTGACACGTGCAGCCCAACGAGGGGAGACGGCACGCGCAGACCGGCAGTCGCGGCGTCCATGAGAACGTATTGCACGAAGGCAAGAAACGCACCAGCAAAGGGTCCCTCCGGGACGCCGCGTCGCGGCCCACGAGGCCCCGGTCGGAAGATGACCCGCGGGGCGGCTGGATGGCGGCTGATGAACCCGGTGAGGCGCGAGGCCCTTACCCGGGCGCCCGCCTCGTCGTGATCAGGATCACCCCGTTCCCGCCGCGACTTCCGTAGATCGCCGTGGCCCCGGCATCCTTGAGGACGTCGATGCGCACGACGTCCTTCGGGTTGATGGCCATCAGAGCGGAGCCCACGGGGGCCATGATGGTCCGGCCGTCGATCACGAAGAGCGGCTCCCCGCCTCCCATGAACGACGGAGCCCCGCGAACCCGGATCGAGACGTCGCCGTTCCCGAGGCGCCGCACCGTCACCCCGGGCAGCCGGCCTTCGATGAGCTCCAGGATGCTCGTCACTTCCCTGCCGACGTCCTCGGCGCGCACCGAGGCAACCGCGCCCGTCAGTTCATCGCGGTCCTGGGTGCCGTAGCCGACACCCACCTGGTCGCTGGCGTCATCCTCGCTGGTGGCGTCGCTGCCGACAGGGTCGGGGCCGGAACCGGGCGGGCCGGAGCTCATAGGCGGCAGAAGGCCGCAGCCGGTCATGAAGGCGGCGGCCGCCAGGAGGGACGGGCCCGTTCGGGCGAGGCGGAAGGTCGTCAACTGACCGAACGCAGCGCCTGGAGGGCCATCTTGTAGTACCTGAGCCCCACGTTGGGGTCGTAGATGATGAGCCGTGCCCCGCGCCGCCCCAGCCGCTCCGGACTCGCCCCGGAGTACGCCATCAGGTACCGCGCAAGAGCCTCGGGGTGGTCGGCGGACATGAACGCCGCCGCCCGGGCGGCATCCGACTCGTCCCCGGGCATTGCTGCCGCCTCGGCATCGCGCACGCCAGCTTGCCCGGCATCCGCCACCGCGTCAGGCACACCCGAGGCCAGCGCCCCCTGTTCCGCCGGCCGCCAGGCCTCCGCGCGCGTGAACATCGCGTCCATCGGCAGGTTGGGGGCGTTCTCGTCCGCGAGCTGGATCGAGACCTTCGCCATGATGGCGTTGTGGGGGAAGTTGCAGTGGTACGAGAGCGGCGAGTAGGCCCCCTTCCGGGGACGCAGCCGGGCGAACTCCTCCAGCAGGTCGTCCCGGTGCTCCGCGAAGGCCTCGCGGAGGCCCGAATGCTCCTCTTCGTAGGGCCGCAGGGCCTCTGGGGGCGCGCCCGCGAAGGCCCAGGGGTCCGGGGTCAGGCCATCGATGAGGCCCTCGAGCACGCGGGTGCGCCGATCACCGGCGGGGTCCGCATCCGCGCCTCCCGAGATGCGGCCCGCAGCCGCCCCTCCCGGATCGCCTTCCTCGGTCCCGGCCGCGTCACTGGCTCCGGACGCTCCCGCGTCTTCCTCGCGCAGCCGCACGTACTCCTCCATGAGCGTCGCGACCGAGAAGAGCAGCCACGGATAGTCGCCCATGTTGTCGCTGCGCATGCGCCCCAGGTCGCGCCGGTAGAGCACCGCGAATCCCCACCGCAGGTGGCTTCCCAGAATCGCCGCCTCGGCCAGCGCGAAGTGCACCCGGTGCGCGCGGTCCAGGGTGCGGATCCTCTCCAGCAGCCGGGGATAGGCGCGCTCGTCCGGGTGGAAGTGGGAGATGGCCATCAGCAGCAGGGTCTCCGCACGCGCCACGAACTGGTGTCCGCTCCCGTGAGGGCCCTGCAGGTGGCGGAGCAGCCCGGTGATGCGGTCCAGATTCCGGTTGGGATCGCCTTCGTCCCACGCGCGCATGACCATCAGCGCCAGCACATAGAAGAAGTAGTGATCCAGGAGGAGCGCCTGGACGCGCGGCGTGGCCCGCGCCGCCGACCATTCCTGCGCGAAGCGGTCGAGCATGAGCACCGGGGTGTTCTCCCGGGTGAAGTGGTGCTCCAGGTGGTTCCACGAGTGCAGGACGTGGAATCCCTCCTCGCGGGTGCGCACGTCGAAGTCGCGCACGAAGCCGTCGAGCACGAGCGGCGCAAAACGCCCCCGGAAGACATGGGCGCGCATCCCGCCCCGCAGCCGCTCGAGCCCCTTCGCGCCCCCGTCCGGCGAACAGGCGCGCAGGATCTCGCGCCGGGTCCCGCCGGCGAGCGCCCCCGTGAGGAGCGAACAGGCTCCTTCGAAGTCGGTCGCTACTGACCCGTCCCCCGGAAGCGCGCGCCCAGCCCGTCGCGGTCCATCGCCGCGCCGCGCAGGTACACCGCGTCGATCATGCGCGTGTTGGTGATGTCGTCGAGCGGATTGGCATCGAGCACGATGAAGTCGGCGCTCTTGCCCGCCGCCACCGTCCCCAGGTCGTCGATGCCGACGAATTCAGCGGAGGTGCTGGTGGCCGCCACGAGCACGTCCGCCGGGCTCATCCCGCTCCGCACCATGTCGGCCAGCTCCTGGTGCGCGGCCCAGGGCGAGCTGCCGTCGGTGCCGAAGGAGATGGTGATGCCCTCCTGGCTGAGCCGGTTCAGGTTGCGCGCCTGGATGCCGAAGAACTCCTGCAGCTCCGGCCGGTCGAACGAGTTGGTCTGCATCAGCTCGACCTGGGCCGCCGGCACCGACCCCGCCAGCCAGCCCATGTCCTCCGCCACCCCGGGCGCGGGCAGGTTGGGGACCAGCACCACGTTCGGACGCTCCAGCCAGAGCGCGATCAGTTCGTCGTCGACGTCCATGTCGCGAATGCCGTGCGCGAACGCGTCCACGCCGGCCCTCAGCAGCCCCTTCGCGTCATCGAGCGTGAAGACGTGGGCGGTCACGCGCAGGCCGTTGGCGTGCGCCTCGTCGATCACGGCCTCGTACAGCTCGGCGGAGAGCCGTTCGTACTGGCCGCTCCGGTCGTCCACCCAGATCTTCACGATGTCCACCTGGTCGGCGGCGAGCTCCCGCACGGCCGCGCGCGCCTCCTCCTCGGTGGTCACCCAGTGCGGCACCTCGCTGCGGCCCGGCTCCGGAGAGGTGATGCCCCGCCCCGCGCTCTGCGAGCGGGCGCCGTCGGGCACCACTTCGCCGCGCATCTGCAAGCCGACGTTCCCCTCCTCCGTCCCCAGGCTCACCAGCATGGACTGGCCGTAGTACGCGTAGTGCTGCAGCTGGTCGGTGCGCGTCTCGCGGTCGGAAGCCAGGTGGATGTGGGCGTTCACGATCGCCGGCATGACCGTCTTGCCGGCGAGATCCATGTGGGCGGCCCCGGCGGGCGCCTCCACCTCTCCCGCCCCGCCGACCGCCGCAAAGCGGCCATCCTCCACGACGAAGACCGCATTCTCGATCACGCCCCCGTCGCCGACGATCACGCGCGCGCCCTCGAAGACGACTGCATCGGAACTGCCGGTCCCCGGCGCATCCGCACACGCGGACAACGCCAGGCTCAGGGACAACAAGGCGGCCGGAATCCCCACCGCACGCATCTGATTCCTGGCTCCGTACATACGCACCTCACATCTGGATGGACATTTCACTTCACCGCGCCGGCCGGGTCCAGAGGTTCAGCGGAATCGGCATGATCGGCTTGCGGGCCATCTGCTCCATGAACTGATTGGTGTAGATCCGGATTTCGGAGCCCCAGGAAAAGACTTCCATCAGATAGATGTCCGAGACGGCATAGGTCTCCAGCTCGTCGAGCCCTCCCCACGCGAGCGCCTCGTCCACATAGACCCAGGGTTCGATGGCGTATCCCCGCCGATACACGCATCGGCTGCTCAGGGCCCCGGGGGGACAGGTCACGATGCGCACCATCGAGCGCTGATTCAGGAAGTCGAGCGGGGTGCCGCTCATCGCGCGAAACAGCTCCTGCCGGTCGTAGGCCTGGGTGGAGAACCCGGCGGCCCTCCGGCGGAAGCGCAGGCGGGCTTCCATCTCCGTGACATTCTCGACCGTAGCGGTCACGCCGGCGAGCATGATGGGCCGGGGCGTGAGCGCCACCTGCATCATTCCGCTCGACTCGGGGGTGATGGTGGCGGCAACCGCCCTCTTCTGGTACCCGAACTGTGTGACCACGAGCAACTGCGGTCCGGCCTCGACCTCCTCCAGCCGGAAGATGCCCTGGTCGTCCGTGAGCACTCCCTGGCGGCCGTTCTCGAGCGAGACGGCGGCCGTCGGAATGGCGGTCCCGGTCACGACGTCGTAGACGACGCCCATGATCGTCACCCGCGCGTCGTCGGGCTCGATCTCCTGCGCGGACACGGAGCCGGGGAGAAAAAGGACGGCGGCGGCGACCAGCGGGACGGACGACCGGAGGCGTCTCGGGTTGGCAATGCATCCTGGCATCATCTTGCCTTTCTCTTGAAGTGCGTGGAGGGGTCCGCGCGGGCCGAGGCCGCGGCACCGCACCTCTCTCTTACTACTACGCCACCCGATGTGCTTCCGCTACTCCCGCTATGTCGCTCCCGCTCCTTCCCTTGATGTTGTTCCCGTTACTGCCGCGGCATGAGTCACCAGTAGATGTCAGTATACATCAGTCCCCCGTGAGTCCCCTCTCGTCGAGCGCGAGGAGCGTCCGGAGCAGCACGTTGGCGCCGTTGACGATGTCGGAGTCCTCGGTGCGCTCCTCCGGGGAGTGGCTGATGCCCCCGATGGAGGGCACGAAGATCATCCCCACCGGGGCGAGCAGGGCGATGCTCTGGGCGTCGTGCCCGGCTCCCGAGGGCATGCGGCGCGCCACCAGGCCGAGATCGCGGGCGGAGGCCGCGAAGAGGTCGCGGATGCGCGGGTCGGTGGGAGCCGCGCGGCTGGTGTAGAAGCGCTGGAAGGCGAAGGTCACGCCGGTTTCGCGCGCGATTCGTTCGCTCCGCGCGCGCACCGCTTCGAAGACGCGCTCGATGCCCTCCATCGACAGATCGCGGATCTCGAGCGAGAGAACCACACGCCCGGGGATCACGTTCGGCACGCCCGGCTCCGCGGCCAGCCGTCCCACCGTGGCCACCTGCCTGCCGGGCATCCCGCGCGCGGTGCGGTGCACCATGTCGATGAAGCGCGCGGCCCCGACCATCGCGTCCTGGCGGCGGTCCATGGGGGTGGTGCCGGCGTGGTTGGTCATGCCCTCGACGGCGACGTTCCAGCGCACGATGCCGACGATGCCCTCCACCACCCCGATGTCGATGCCGTCGGTCTCCATGACCGCGCCCTGCTCGATGTGCAGCTCGAGGAATGCGGCAATGGAGCCCGGCTCGCGGCGAGCGTCCGCAAGTCGGTCCGGGTCGCCGCCCAGGCGCCGCAGGCCATCCCCGATGGTGTAGCCCGAGGCGGTCTGGACGTCGACTTCGAACGGCAGGAACTCTCCGGCGAGGATGCGGCTGCCCGTCTTGCCCCCCTCCTCGTTGGAGAAGATGGCCACTTCGAGGGGATGGCGGGTGCGGTGACCCGCCTCGGCCAGCCGGGTCGCGGCCTCCAGGGCCGCCATCGAGCCGACCTGTCCATCGAAATTGCCGCCCCCGGGAACCGAGTCGATGTGCGAGCCGAACATGAGCGGCGGGAGCGACGCGTCCCGGCCCGCCTTGCGTGCGATCAGGTTGCCGGCAAGGTCGATGCCGACCTGGAAGCCGGCCGCGCCCAGATGACCCGCCACCCAGTCGAGCGCTTCGATGTTCGCGTCGCTGAAGGCCACCCGGTCGATCCCGCCGGCGTCGTTTCGCCCGAAGGCCTCGAGCGCGCGCATGCGTTCGATCAGGCGATCCGCATCCACCTGAAGCTCCTGGTGGGGAAAACGTCGCATTTTCGGTGGAAACCGTCGGTTATCGCGTGGAGAACGGCGCGAATCACCCAGGACGCTTCCGACCCCGCCGGGAAGCACGAGCCCGCCCAGGGCGACCGCGCCCAGCCGTGTAAAGTGCCTTCGGTTCATGCTGGCACCTCCGCGCGCGTTGAGGAATTCAGGAAGCCGGGGCCATCTGGCAGCTTGCCGACGCCGGACTGGCGCCGCAAGCGAAGAAACGCAACCGCCGTCGCGGTGAGGATCCCGCCGCAGCCATCCCGGGCAGGCGCTCGATGGTGAGCCCTGAACCCCGGCCCGCGACCGGTGTACTCCCGCAACCATGAACGACTTCGATCCCACCCCGAAAAAGCCCGCCGACTCCGTCACCGTCATCACCGAGCTGATGATGCCGCATCAGGTGAACAACCTGGGGAACGTCTCCGGCGGTGAAGTCCTCGCCATGGTCGACCGCGCGGCGGCGGTCGCCGCCATCCGCCACGCGGGGCGGCCCTGCGTCACGGTCTCCATCGACCGCGTCGACTTCAGGGAACCCATCCGCACCGGCGAGCTGGTCACCTGTTCGGCGCGGGTGAACTACGTGGGCACCACGTCCATCGAGGTCGGCGTGCGGGTCGACGCCGAGAACCCGCTCACCGGGGTGAAGCGGCACACCAACACCTGCCTCCTCACCTTCGTCGCCATCGACGACGACCACCGTCCCACCCCCGTCCCCCCGCTGGACCTCGCCGACCCGGAGGACCGCCGCCGCTACGAGGAAGGCCGTGAGCGGAGAAGGCGGCGGCTGGAGCTCGCCTAGGCGGACACGACGAATAACAGGTGCTGGAGTACCCGGGCGCTCGCCCGCCTTAGAGGGAATCACCTGTGGTCACAACTCACCGAAGGACAACTTGAAGATGGCGCGTGGATGGATCGGATGGATCGCCGTAACGGCATGAGCGGCGTGGTTGTCCTTCCGGGCTGCGACGGCGGTTGTGCCGTACCTGGGCCAGGGGAGCACTACGGGTATCTCGACAGCCTTCTCAAAGAGCGTGATGTTGCGTTAACGACCCTTGAGGAAAAGGAAGCTGACCTCACCGATTGGTACGAGCGGCAGGACAGCATCTATGCCCTTCTGTATCCGGATGGTCCGCGCCCATTGATTCAACCTTTCCGAGAGGTAATCGCCTACAACAGCGCCCGGCGTGTTGTCGACGACCTGAATCGAGAGATCGCGCGCCTGAGAGACGAAATCAACGCGTTGGAGGCTGCGAGTCGATGCACGGACCAAACATGAGCGGCGGAAGCGACGGGCGGCCAGCTCTGCGGGTGATCCGTAGCGGGCGCGCGGAACGTCGCCAAAGCGTCAACCAGCTCCAAGCGGGTTTCGGCCGGGCGTCAGGTTAGCCCGAACGTGCCCGCGCACTACGCCCGTCGAAGCGTGCGGGACGGGGCGCGGTGGCGCGATACTGCGAGCGTGGGAAGAAGTGTAGAAAGGCGGCCCGCGCGGGCGGCTCCGAGCCCCTACGAGCCGCATGCCGCAACTGGTCCCGCGCTCCCCTTGTCACTCGCGCCGTCCCCAACCTATTATCGCATGTCGCGACCGGGTTATGCCTGGGTTAAGTCCGGGTTTGGTCCGGCGCAGGTTCACATCGCGTCTCTGGAAAGGAGGGAATCCGTGAAACGCAACACCTTGTTCGCCCTCATCGCTCTCGCGATGGCATCGCCGACGCTGCTTAAGGCGCAGACGATTACGGGCACCGTGCGAGATCAGGCCACCGGGAGTCCGGTCAACGCGGCCCAGGTCTTCATCGAGGGGCTCGACATCGGCTCGCTTAGCCAGGCTGATGGCCAGTACCTCATCATCAACGTGCCGGCCGGCACCCACACGCTCACCGTGCAGTCCATCGGCTATCGGACCGAGTCGGTCGAGGTGACCGTTACGGAAGATGCCTCGACCATCCAGAACTTCTTCCTCGCCTCGCAGGCGCTGCAGCTTGACGAGTTGGTCGTAACCGGCACGGCGGCGGCGAGCCGCGTGCGCGAGATCGGCAACTCGGTGGCCGTGCTCGATGCCGCTGTGGCCGAGGTCCAGCCGCTCCAGAACGTTTCCGACCTGCTGCGCGGTCGCCTGGCCGGGGTCGTGATCCAGCAGGGCTCGGGCGACGCCGGCGGCGCCTCAACCATCAAGATCCGTGGCAGTTCGACCATGCGCGAGGTCAACGACGGGCCGCTCGTCTACATCGACGGGGTGCGAGTAAACAACCGCATGGAGAGCAGCTACCGCGACGTCTCGCGCATCGACGACCTGGACCCCGCGATGATCGAGAGCATAGAGGTCATCAAGGGGCCGGCGGCGGCGACCCTCTACGGCACCGAGGCCGCCAACGGGGTCATCAACATCAAGACCAAGCTGGGCGACGTCGGCGACGCCCAGTGGAACTTCACCTTCCGGCAGGGCGCGCAGTGGTTCCGGAATCCCGCCGGGCGCACGCCCACCAACTGGGGCATCAACAACATCACCGGCGCTGTTGAAGACATCAACATGTTCCGGGACTACCCAGCCGAGCAGGACCTCATGTTCGACACGGGCCACACCCAGTACTACGGCATCGACCTCTCCGGAGGGACCGATGTCTTCCAATACTTCGTGGCCGGTTCCGCTTCGTCCGACCGGGGCGTGACCGAGGACAGCTGGGCGAAGAAGTACAACGGCCGGGTGAACGTCCAAGCCCAGCCCAACGAGGATCTCACCATCTCGGCCAACGCGGGCGTCGCCCTCACCCGCATCCGCCTGGGAGGCGACCAGCCCTACGAGGAGGCGATCCGCGCCACGCCGTCCACACTCGGAACCCCGCGCCGGGGCTACAGGCGCTACACGCCGGAGGCGATGTACGAGAGGAATAACATCTTCAACAGGGCGAACCGCGCGACGGCGGGCCTCACGGCGGCGCATACCCCCTTCGACTGGCTCACCCACAGGTTCACCTTCGGGCTGGACGTCACCGACATGGTCGACGACCGGCTGAGACCCTTCCTGACCCCGGAGTCGGCGCAGTTCTGGTCGACCAGCGCAGCGGCGGGTGACCGCCACCAGAATCAGGAGTCGGTCGTCTACACCACCTTCGACTACGCCGCCTCCGCCACGCGCGACCTGACCGAGGACATCCTTTCCACGACATCGGTGGGGTTCCAGGTATACACCAGGACCATCAAGGACGTGACCGCGGACGGCGACCGCTTCCCGGCCTTGGGACTGTCGAGCGTGAGCGCGACCGCCGAGCGCCAGGGCTTCGACAACTTCATCGAAAACAACACCGTGGGCGTCTACCTGCAGCAGCAATTCGGGTGGCAGGACCGGTTCTTCATTACCGGTGCCGTGCGCGCAGACGACAACAGCGCGTTCGGTGAGGACTTCGACCTCATCGTCTACCCGAAGGTGAGCGGCTCCTGGGTGGTATCCGACGGCGGCTCGGGCTTCCTCAACTCCTTCCGCCTGCGGGCCGCCTACGGCGAGTCGGGGCAGCAGCCCGACGCTTTCGCCGCACTGCGCAGCTTCACCACCCGCGCCTCCCCCACGGGCTTGGCGACGCTGAGGCCGGACTCCCCCGGCAATTCGGAGCTGGGTCCCGAGCGCGGCGTGGAGATCGAGGCCGGTTTCGATGCCAGCTTCTTCAACGACCGTCTCTCCATCGACTTAACCTTCTACGATCAGAGCACCAAGGACGCGATCGTCGCGCGTCAGGTCCCGCCCTCGACCGGGTTCCTCGCCGACCGGTTCGTCAACATCGGCGAGATCAGCAACCGGGGCATCGAACTCGGCCTGAACGCGCGCGTACTGGAGTCCAACGCGCTGGACTGGGACTTCTTCGTCAACGCCAGCACCAACCGCAACCGGATCGTGAGCCTGGGTCTGCCGTGCAGCGGAAAGCCCGAGTTGCGGGACACTTGCTTCCTTCAGTTGGGCTGGACCACGCGTCACCACGAAGGCTACCCGCTGGGCTCGCTCTTCGCGCCGAGCGTCGCCTTCGCCGAATTCGTCCCGAATGTGGATCCGAACGATCCCCTGTCATACAAGATCAACAAGGAGACCATGCTCTGCCATTCGGTCGACGAGGACGACAGCGCCCCGTTCATCCCGTGCAATGAGGAAGCGTGGATCTACCAGGGCCATCCGGACCCGAACCTGGAGATCTCCGTGGGATCGTCGTTCACCATCGGTGAGCGGCTGACCGTGGACGCACTGGTCCAGGGCAAGATCGGCCAGACCAAGTACGACCTGCAGGGCTGGTGGAGGTACGGCGCCATCCAGCAGAGCGAGCTGACTTACAATCCGCTCGACTACGACATCCGCAAGGTCGCCGAGGCACAGTTCGGCTCGACCGGCGAATACGACCTGTGGGTCAACGAGGCATCGTTCGTGCGCTTCCGCGAGCTCTCGCTCACCTACCAGATGCCCGAGGAGTGGCTCGGCCCGATTCGGTCGACTCGCGGTAGCCTCAGCCTCTCCGCCCGCAACCTGGCCATGCTCTGGACCAACTGGCCGGAGTGGCCGCATCATGATCCCGAGGTCGTGGACCCGAGCAACACCTTCTCGGGCAACCGCGAGCCGCAGGAGGACTCCGCGGTCCCGCCGCTGACCTCCATCAACATCACCGTCCGCCTGGGCATGTAAAGGAGGCTTGTCATGATTAAGCAACTGATCAAGGCTTCCGTGCTCGCCATCACGCCCGTGCTGTTGCTCGCGTCGTGTGACGCCCTCGACAGGCTGTTGAGCGTAGACGCCCCCTCCCAGGTCGTGGCGAGCGATGTGGAGAACCCCGCTTCGGCCCAGCTGCTGGTCGCCAGCGTCGCCAACGAGTTCCGCTGCACCCATACCTATCACGCGACCGCGAGCGCCCTCACCGGCAACGAGTGGCGGGACGCCTCCAACAACACGATCTCCAACATCTGGGACGCCCGCATCCACGACACCAGCGGCTACGGCTCCCAGTACGCGCAGCGCGACTGCGGGGACACCTTCAGCCCGGCCATCTACCGGCCGCTCTCCAGGACGCGGTACCTGGCCGACTACGTGCTCGGTCTGCTTGACGAGTGGACGGACGAAGAGGTTCCCGGCCGGTCGGAGATGATCGCCGAGGTGGCCATGTACTCGGGCTACACCTTCACGCTGTTCGCCGAATCGATGTGCGAGTTGGTGGTGACCGACAACGGGCCCGTCGTCACTCCCGCCGACGCCTTCGGCATCGCAATAGAGCGTTTCGATCAGTCGGCTGCGGCCGGAGCGTCGGGCGACCTGCTCAATGCCGTGCGGGTGGGCAAGGCCCGGAGCCAGCTCAATCTGGGGCAGACGTCGGCGGCGGCGGGCACCGCAAGCGCGGTTCCGGAGGGCTTCGAGTGGCTGCTCAAGTATTCCGGCGCGGAGTCCGTCACCAAGAACAAGCAGTGGGAGTTCAACGTCGACAACAACATGGTCACGGTGGCCGAGCCGTACCGGAACTTCCCCTGCAATTTCCCCTGGCCCGACGACATGATGTCGGAGTGCATGGAGGAACTGGATCCGCGCGTCGCGGTGACCGACCAGGAGCGGGGCCACACCAACACGGGGATCGCCCTCTGGTTCGCGGAGAAGTATCCGAGCGCAAGTTCGCCGGTGCAGTTGGCCAGTTGGGAGGAGGCGCAGTTGATCATCGCGGAGGCCGCCATTGAAGCGGGCAACTACGGCCAGGCGTCGGCGATCTTCAACACGTTGCGTGCCAACGTCGGCCTGTCGCCTCATATGGGCTCCATGGACATGAGCGGCATGATGGACCAACTCATCGAGGAGCGCGCCGCGGAACTGTTCCTGGAGGGACACCACCTGTGGGATTTGAGGCGGCTCGGAGTCAGACCCTATCCGCCGATCGGACAGGACGACGGCTTCGGCGCCGTGTACGGCAACCAGCTGTGTTTCGACCTGCCGGCCACGGAGTTCCAGAACAACACCTCAATCACGGGCGGCGGATGATCCGCAAGTGATCGGCAGCTTCCGCAAGGGGAGGAGGATCTGGAGGATTTGACACCCCCCCCGGAAGAAATGAAGAAATAACCGGAGGCGAGCCCCCGCGGGCTTCGCCTCCGGTTTCTTTGCTGGTGCCGCGTGCCGGCAGAATGACGGTCAGCGCCCCGTGGCGATCAGGATCACCCCGGATTGATGGCCCGTTCCCCAGCGCGTGGTGGCGTCGGCGGGGCCGATGAACTCCATCTGCCGAACCTCGCTGAGCGGCACCTGGAAGAGCGCGCTCAGTCCACCCGGCCGGCGGATGTTGTCGATGTATACGACAGGGTACATTGCACCGGCAGCGGTAAGTGAGTTGGAGCCCCGTGAGCGCAGCCACGCCGGTCGCGCGCGGCGGAGAAACTGCATCGCGGTGTGTGCGTTCGCCCCCCGTTCGTCGATCTCGGCGCGCGAGATCCGGTTGGGGGGATAGGAACGGACTTGCGCTTCATCGGCGGCTGGCGCGTCCGGCGAGTTCTCGGGAGCGCTCCCGGCACCGCCACCGCACGCGGTAGCCAGGACGGTCAACAGGAGCCCGCAGGCCGCCATGGGGGGCGTCTTCGGGGTGGAAGAGCCGGACGTCTCTCGTGGATGACGGATGGCGGGCCGGGGCTGTAAAGAGGTCGGAAGGCTCATGATCACCCCAGGCAGTTGGCAGCGGCACGGTGTGGTGCTACAGGTACCCCTTTGAGACTGCCGGAGTTCAACCGCCGGTAACGACCTGAATCACCCCGCCCGTGTGCCCCGTCCCCCAGCGCGTTGTGGCGTCGGCCGCACCGATGAACTCCAACAGCCGGATCTGGCCGACGGGAACGCTGAAGAGCGCGTCCACCCCACCCGGCCGACGGACGTTGTCGACATACACCACCGGGTCGGCACCGCGCGCCAGCAGCCACCCGGGCCGCAGGCGGCGGACCACTTCCATCGCGGTGCTCGCGTTGTCGCCGCGCTCCATGATCTCCTCGCGCGAGATCCGGTTACGGGGATAGGAACGGGTTTCGGCCTCGGCGTCCGCCGGCGCGTCCGGCGAGTTCGCGGGCCCGCCACCGGCACCCCCGCCGCACGCGACGATCAGGAGCACGAGCAGGGTGCCGGAGGCTGCCAAAAGGGCCGTCCCGGGCCCGGAAACGAAGCGGGAGTCCCGGCGGGCCGAGGCTGTGGCAGGGCGGCGCGGCCGCGATTGCGTCGGAAAGGTCATGGTCACCTCGGGGCAACGAAAGGCTGGCTTGGTGTAGTCTGGAGGTACACGACCGGCTCGCATATGTTCTGGACCACGGAAAAGTGGGCGAGTGCTTCAGCAAGGCCATCACTCAGGGAGGTGCAGCAAGCCATGAAGACCGGGTACTGCCCGAACCGCCTGTTCTCGACTGCGGCCATCTTCGCCCTCGCACTCCTTTCGGGATGCAAGAGCTGGCGACCGGTCATGGAGGCTCCGGGGAGCTGGATCGCCCGGGAGAGTCCCAAAGAGGTGCGGCTTACGGCCACCACGGGAGCCCAGGTGACGATCAGGAGCCCGATCGTGGTCAACGACTCGATCGTGTCGGCGTCCGATTCGGTGGCGACCGGGCCCTTCGCACTGCCCCGGCCCGGCGTGCTCGCATCAGACGTGCAGGGGATCGAGGTGCCGCGGTTCGACCCGATCAGGACGGCCAGCCTGGGGGCCGCCTTCCTCGCGATCTCGATTACCTGGGCGCGGACCGCCGCCAGCGGAGGGGGAGGGCAGCGACCCCCCGAAGAGCACGTACCCAAGCTCGCACCCGGTCTCAGGCTCATGTGGAGAGTGTTCCCGTGACTGAATCGACCTACGCCCGGCTGAGACGACCCGGGCGTGCCCCGGCGTCGGAACGAGGATATGCCTGGGCGGCTGGAACCCTGCTCGCCCTGTGCGCATGCGGGGACGCGACCGGACCGGCCCTGAACCCCGGGGAACGCTGCGGCTCGGACTCGAGCGCGGTCCCGATCTTCGCCGATCCGGCGCTGGAAGCCGGGGTGCGCGCAGCGCTCGACCTCGCCCCGGAGGAATCGCTCACCTGTGGACGCGTGGCTTCCATCGAGTCCCTTGGGGTCAACGCCACAGGCGTCCGCAACCTTTCCGGCATCGAGAACCTGACCGGCCTCACAGAGCTGCTGGCTGCCCGGAACGGGATCGAGGATCTTGGCCCGCTCGCCGCGCTGACGGGTCTCGAGTACCTCGACGTGCGCGAGAATTCGATCACCGACCTGAGCCCGCTTGCCGGGCTGACCAGCATGTTCGCGCTCAGCTTTGGCGAAAACCAGGTCTCCGACCTGTCGCCTGTCCGGAACATGAGCCAGCTCGAACAACTCGGCGGGTCGCACAACCGGATCAGCGACCTCACGCCGCTTGCGGGACTCGAAACACTGCTGCGGCTGGAACTCTACAACAACGACATTGCCGACCTCGATCCAATCGTTGGCCTGTGGGCGCTTCAGACGCTGGATGTCGGCCGAAACACCCTCCTCCGACCTGTCGGCGCTGACCGAACTCGACAACCTGCTGATCATCGGCCTCGAGCGGACCACGGTCACCGACCTCAGCCCGCTCATCGACATGGTCTATCTGACCACCCTGCATCTCCACGACAACCGGGACCTGAGCGACATCCAGCCGCTCCTCGACAACTCGGGCGTCGGCAGGGACGACGAGGTGAAGCTGGAGCGAACCTCCGTTTCCTGCGAGGACATCGACCTGCTCAGGGCGAAGCGCGCCACGGTGACGTCCAGCTGCCCATAATCATCCAGGCGCCGCCGCTTGCCTCCACGATTCTGTCGTAATCCCATTGTAATATCCACCTCACTCGGAGTTCGAGAGGCCACAATGCGAACACGACTCGTCAGAATCGGGAACTCACGGGGCGTCCGTATCCCCAAGGCGCTCATCGAGGCAGCTGGCCTCAATGCCTCTTTGCGGATGCGCATCGTGGATGCGGGTTTGCTGTTGGAACGGCTTGACGACGATCCCAGGGCCGGATGGGCCGAGGCGGCCCGGGAGCTCATGGAGCGCGGCGACGCCGGCCTGCTGGACGCTCACCCCGACTGAATGACCGCCCACCTCACCGAGCGCAGGCGGCCTTTCATTCGAG